>NZ_AZMV01000001.1 GCF_000522505.1 Bifidobacterium moukalabense DSM 27321
GGAAGTTGCGACGCTCGCCATCGTTGCGACGGAAGTCACGACGATCGCCATCACGGTGGAAGTCACGACGCTCGACCGTCTCCACGGTGGAAGTTACGACGATCATCACGACGGAAGTCACGACGATCGCCATCACGGTGGAAGTTGCGACGCTCACCATCATCACGACGGAAGTCACGACGATCACCATCACGGCGATCATCACGACGGAAACCGCGGTGCTCTCCGTCGCGCTGATACCGCGGGTTGTCGTTGCCGCGACCGCCGCGGTAGCCACCGGAACGCTCGCCGTCACGGCCGAACTTACGAGGGCCGTTATGGAAGGAACGGCGCCCCTGGCCTTCACCTTCGCCATCGCGATGGAAGTCGCGGTCACGGCGGAATCCGCCGCCATTGCCCTTGCGATAGCCGCCCTTATGGTCGTCATTATGGAAGCCACCGGACCTGTGTCCGTAGGACTTGCCGCCGTTGCCGCGCGGCTTGAACCCCTTGCCGCTGTGGTTGCCCGGCCTTCCCGAGCCGTAGGATTTGTGGTTGCCGTAGGATTTGCCGCGATTTGCGCGCTGTTCTTCTGCCATTCTTAATCCTTAGGTATTCTCTGTGTCGTTTTGCTATATACGTTGGTGTTCAGGGCGATCAGACGTTTTCGACGGCGCCCAGCGCCTTCTTGCCACGGCGGATCAATGCGAAACGTCCATGCAGGAAGTCCGCTTCGCCAAGCGTCTGTTCCTGATCCTCCACACGCACGTTATTGAGGTATACGCCACCGGACTTGATGGTCTTGCGTGCCTCGGAGATCGACTTGAACAGACCAGCCCGCATGCCGGCCTCCGCCACTCGGTCGCCCGCTGCCGCCGGTGCGAAGCTCCTCCCGCCATTCTCGTCTTCGACCTTAAGCCCCTCGATTGCGGCTTCAAGCGTGGCCTCGTCAATGCCGGACAGGTCCGCGCCACGTCCGAACAACGCGCCCGCGGCATCAATGGCCTGACGGGTCGCGTCTTCGCCATGCACAAGGCTGGTGACCTCCCATGCCAAGGTGCGCTGCGCCTCACGTGCGCCCGGATTGGTCCTGCTTTCCTCGACCAGACGTTCGATCTCATGCTTTGGCAGGAACGTGAACGCCTTGAGCAGGCTTTCCATCTCCACATCGGGTCGGTTGAACCAGAACTGGTAGAACTTGTAGGGGCTGAGCATGGTGGCATCGAGCCACACGGCGTTGCCCTCGGACTTGCCGAACTTCTTGCCCTGGGCATCGGTGATGATCGGGCTGGTGAACACGTTCACATCCACGCCACGCACCTTATGAATCAGGTCAAGACCGGAGGTGAGATTGCCCCACTGATCGGAACCGCCGATTTCCAGCATGCAATGGTACTCGTCGAACAGGTGCAGGAAATCGTTGCCCTGCAGCACCTGATAGCTGAATTCGGTAAAGGAGATGCCCTCTTCGGAATTCAGTCGACGGGCCACGGTGTCCTTGGCAAGCATCGTGCCCAAGCGGAAGTTCTTGCCGACATCACGCAGGAAATCGATGACCGTCATGGAGGCGGTCCAATCATAGTTGGACACGAAACGCACCGGATTGTCGCCCTCGGTCTCCAGAATGCCGCCGATCTGCTTCTTGAGGCGTTCGGCCCAGCCGGCGACGACATCCTTCGGATTGAGCGTACGCTCACCGGACTGACGTGGATCGCCGATCAGACCGGTGGCGCCTCCGACCAGTGCGATCGGATGATGGCCGGCCGCCTGCAGGTGGCGCATGTTGATGAGCTGCACCAGGTTGCCGATATGCAGGGAGGCCGCGGTCGGATCGAAACCGCAATAATAGGAAATGGGCTCCCCGTTCAACGCTTCGGCGAGTCGATCCCGGTCGGTGGACTGGGAAATCAACCCGCGCCATTCCAGTTCATCGAGGACGGAATCGAAGCCGGCCTCCTTGAAATCGATGACGTGAGCCATGACTGTTATTTCTCCCTATCGAATTGTGGGTCACTACCGCGCTTTTGCGCACCCTACAGTCTCGCAGAAGACGACGACAGCCGGACGCGACGTTTTTCACCGATCATCCCGACGATTCCCCCTTGTCCCGCTACAGTTGATACCAGCCGATTATCGCCGAGAGAGAAGCCCGCCCATGAATCGTAAGGAAATGAAGATACAGGCCAAGCGTCAGCTACGCAGGCATTATTGGATGATTGTCGTGATCTGCCTGTTCGCCGCGTTTTTCGGAGTCGAATACTCCTCGTCGCTGTGGGGCATCAATCTCGACATCCCGTCCCTCGCCGCCACCCAGACCGGTGAGGGACGGACGCAGGCCTCTTCGAATCTGTCCGACGTGTTTCAGGATTTCCTGCTCGGCAGGGAGGACACCGCCCGTCAACGGGTCAAGCTCAATCAGGAGCAGATCGTCCGCAACGACACCAACGCCATGTTCGGCAGATCACGCGGCGTTTTCGCCTCCCTGCTCAACTCGTTCTCATCGGGTGCGGTCATCGTGTCCATCGCCGATGCAACGCGTTCCATCGCTCATAACGCCAGGGCCACGGTCATCGTACCGGTCATGGTTTCCATGGCCGTATACCTGTTCGTCTGGCTGTTCATCCAACAGACGTACCGTGTCGTCATGCGCCGCATGCTGCTTGAGGGACGCCTCTACGGCAGAATCCCCGCAAGCCGGTTCCTCTACCCATTGCATACACGGCAGTGGCCGCGCATGGCATGGACCATGTTCGTGAAGAACCTCTTTCTGTCATTATGGTCACTGACCATCATAGGCGGCATCATCAAACACTATTCGTATTTCCTGGTACCATACATAATCGCCGAAAACCCGACCATCGGCGCCGCCAAGGCCATCGGCCTGTCCCGTCGTATGATGAAGGGCCACAAATGGGAATGCTTCGTAGCGCAGCTGACGTTCCTGGGCTGGCATCTGCTCGACATCGTGACGGTCGGTCTCAGCGGCATCTTCTATTCCAACGGCTACCATGCGTCGTTCTTCACCGAATACTATGTGTATCTGCGCGCGCTCGCCAAACGGCATGGCGTCGAGGGATCCGAACTGCTATGCGATACCCGTCTGTTCGCCAAGGCCGATGCCGAGGAGATTCGGAAGGCCTACGCGGATGTGGCCGAAGCCGTCGATCAGATGCGCTCCACGATAGTCGCGGCGGACAGGCCGCGGGGTTTCACCGGCTTTCTTTCCCAGTGGCTGGGCATTCGCATCATGCACTCCAATCAGGTGGCGCGCTACGAGGAATATCGGGAGGATTCCCAACAGATCCGCATCGGTCAGGAGATTCTTGACGGCACTGTCTATCCGGGTCGTCTCGCGCCGGCACCGATGCCGTTCTCATTCCGCGAATCGCGCACCATCAGTGCCAACCGCAGCTATTCGCTGGTGAATCTGATCATGATGTTCTTCATCTTCTGCTTCGTTGGCTGGGTGTGGGAGGTGAGCCTTGCCTTCATCACCGAAGGCACCTTTGTGAACCGTGGCACCCTGCATGGCCCATGGCTGCCGATCTACGGCACCGGCGGCACCATCATTCTGACGCTGCTCAAACGGCTACGCGACAAACCGGCGTTCGAATTCGCCGCCGCCGTGGTGCTGTGCGGTTGTCTGGAGTATTTCTCGTCATGGTATCTGGAGATGACGCACGACGGCCAGCGTTGGTGGGACTATACCGGCTACTTCCTTAATCTCAACGGCAGGATCTGTGCCGAAGGACTGCTTACATTCGGCCTCGGAGGCCTGGCGATCGTATATCTGCTGGCGCCTGCGCTTGATAACCTGCTCAGCCGAATCGATGCGAAGAAACTTGGCGTCGTCGCCGTGGCGCTGTTGGCCGTCTACTGCATGGACCAGGCGTATTCGGCGAAACATCCGAACATCGGCGCAGGCATCACCGATTACCAGGATTCCTCAACGGCGCAGGTCTCGTGATCGTTGCACGGACGGGTTGACTCACTTACGCCGACGCAGCATCTCACGCACGGTTTCCATGATTTTGCTGTATTTTGTGGATTCCGTCGATTTCATGTGCGGGAATGCGCTGATCATGCGCCGCTGTTGCCTGTTGAGCATGGACATGGCGCTGCTTTGCATTTTGGAGATGATCTCCTGCGACGATTCCGACCATCCACGTACTGTATCGACGAAGGCGTCCCTGCCCCACTGCCAGGAATCGCCGGCCTTCTCCGCATAGCCTTGGATGACGTCGCCGAATGCGGACAGGTTCTCGCCAAGGTCGACGATGCCCATCACGGTGACGGCGGTGTCGATGATGATCAGGATGGCGAATATCGAACACAGCCAGTGCACGATGGGAAGCGGGATCATCGTCGTCCAAACGTTGACCTGCGGCTGGATGACGTCGACGATGGCCACGCCGGCGACGCCGAACACCAGTGCCCCCAGCAGACAGATACGGCCCTGCAGGTTGAAACGATAGTCGCCATAATCCCACCATCGTGCGTGGAACATCTTCTCCATGGCCCAGGAGGTGGCGTACTCGAGCATGCTCGCCCCGATTGCGGAGATCAGGAAAATCGCAATCGGATTATGCAGGTTATGCAGCAACGCGATCGCCAGCGCCGCACCGGCTCCATAGATCGGGCACAGCGGGCCGTTAAGGAAGCCGCGATTCACCAAGCGGCGTTCCATGACGGACACCAGAACCGATTCGTAGATCCAGCCGATGAAGCTGTACAGCACGAACCAGAGGAAAAGGTATTCCAGCGCCAGCATGTGAAGGTCATTCCCCACGATCCGGTTTTCCGGATTTCGGTTTGCTGAATCGATCCATGGAGAAGGTTTCCCTGGTGGCGCTGATTTTGTCGGCCATGGTGACCAGATAGCCCTCGATGTATCGTGGCGGCCTCGGGGTCAGGGGGAACATGTGGTTCGCAATGCTGTCGCGTTCGATATGATTGAGCCGGAAGTCGCGGACGGCATTGCGTACGGCGGTGTTGCCGTGGGTGAAGCCGTGCAGACGATGCTCCCCGTTGTCCCAGTCGTGCCAATCGTAGAGGAAGTAGTCATGCAGCAGGGCGGCCCGGATGAGCGAATGCAGATCGACCTTGCGCCACAGGTGCAGCCGGTCCGCCATCCATACGGCGAGGCAGGCCACGCGCACGGAATGCGCGAACGTGGTCACCACGCCGTGCTGATAGCAGCTCTTTTCGATCTGCATATGCTCATGCTCGAAGATTTCCCGGCCGTGCTTGTGGACCAGCCGTTGAATCTGTATGCGGGTCAGCATTATTTCAGTAGGGATTCCGGGGTCTTGTAGGCGGTGCCGTCGCTGACGGAGTTGGCGAAGGCACGCAGGGATTCCACCGCGGTCTTGGCTGCGACGATCTGTTCGCGAACACGTAGCGGAGACGTGCCGCCCTTGCCGTTGCGGGCGGAGACGGAGCCCTCGGTGGACAGCACTTCACGCACCTGCGGCGCCTTGTCGGCCGGCAGGAAGTCCCGGAACACCTCAATGAAGTCCTCGTCGGTCAGATCCCACAGCTCCTGGCCGCGTTCCTCGGCGATTTTCACGCAGGCGCCGGAAAGCTCATGCGCATGGCGGAACGGCACACCGTTCTTGACCAACCATTCGGCGATGTCGGTGGCGAGGGCGAAGCCGGTCGGGGCTTCAGCCTCCAGGCGTTCCTTATTGAAGGTCATGGTGCCGACCATGCCGGTGAAGGCCGGTAGCAGCACTTCAAGGGTGTCGACCTGGTCGAACACGGCTTCCTTGTCTTCCTGCAGATCACGGGCATAGGCGGTCGGCAGACCCTTCAGGGTGGCCAGCAGACCGGTCAAGTCGCCGATGAGTCGGCCGGACTTGCCGCGAGCGAGTTCGGCGATGTCGGGATTCTTCTTCTGCGGCATGATCGAAGAGCCGGTGGAGTAGGCATCGTCAAGATGCACGAAGGCGAATTCTTGGGTGTTCCAGATGATGATCTCTTCGGACAGTCGACTGATGTCGACGCCGGTCATGGCCGCGATGAATGCGAATTCGGCGACGAGATCACGGCTGGCGGTGCCGTCGATGGAGTTGGCGGTCACCTTGGAGAAGCCGAGCTCACGGGCCACCGCGACCGGTTCGAGACCAAGGGTGTTACCGGCAAGGGCGCCGGAGCCGTATGGGCTGGCATCGATGCGCCTGTCCCAATCGGCAAGGCGTTCGACATCGCGCAACAGCGGCCATACATGGGCCATGAGCTGATGGGCCAGCAGCACCGGCTGGGCGTGCTGCATGTGGGTGCGCCCCGGCATGACGGTGCGTCCAGCCTTTTCGGACTGTTCGATCAGTGTCGCGGCGAGTCCGAGCAGCATTTTGGCGATGATACGGCTGTGACGGCGCAGCCACATGCGGATCAGGGCGGCGATCTGGTCGTTGCGGGAACGGCCGGCACGCAGTTTGCCGCCGAGCTCGTCGCCGGCGATCTCCAACAGACCACGTTCCAGCGCGGTGGCCTCGTCCTCGTCATCTTCGATCGGAGCGAAGGCACCGGAGTCGACACGGCGCTGCAGCTCGTCAAGGGAATCCTCCATGCGCTGCAGCTCGTCGGCGGTCAGCAGGCCTGCCCGTCCAAGGGCACGGGCGTGGGCACGCGACCCTGCGATGTCGTCGTCGGCCAGGCGCCAATCGAACTGGGTGGATTTGCTCAGTCGGGCCAGTTCCGGGGAGGGGCCGGATTTGAAACGACCACCCCATAATGCAAGATGCTCAGTATTGTTTTCAGTCATAGATACATACCTTACACATAAGGCTCCCGCCGGTAGGAGCTGTCGGTCGAATCCGACTGAGGATGGTTCGCCTTCCAAGACGTTCGGCCATCCTCAACCACACTGTGCGCATGGCAGCTTCCGCCTGCTGGAGCCTGAAATCCGAATCACTCGACGGTGTTGTCCGGAACCTCGATGCCGTTGCCGAACCTGACGTCGCGTGCAGCGGCCACACGGCTCGGCAGGCCGTAGATATCGATGAAGCCGTTGGAGGACTTCTGATCGAAGCTGTCGCCGGAATCGTAAGTAGCCAGATTATAGTCGTACAGCGAGGTGTCGGAACGACGACCGGTCACCACCGCACGACCACCGTGAAGAATCATGCGAATCTCTCCGGAAACGTACTTCTGGGTATCTTCGATGAAGGCGTTCAGGGACTGCGTCGCCGGAGAGAACCACTGCGCATCATAGACCAGTTCGCCCCAACGCTTGTCGATATCACGCTTGATGCGGTGCTGCTCACGTTCGAGGCAGCAGTTTTCGAGCTCCTGATGGGCGGTGATGAGGGCCACGGCACCCGGAGCCTCGTACAGTTCGCGGGACTTGATGCCGACCAGACGGTCCTCGATCAGATCGATTCGGCCGATGCCCTGCGCGCCCGCACGGCGGTTCATCTCTTCGATGGCCTGCAGCGGGGTCACATCATGGCCGTCGATCTTGACCGGCACACCCTGCTTGAATTCGATGACGACCTCGTCCTCGACCGGAGGGAACGCCGGATCGTCGGTGTAGGAGTAGCAGTCCTTGGTCGGCCCATTCCACGGATCCTCGAGGAAACCTGTCTCGATGGCACGGCCCCACACGTTCTGATCGATGGAGAACGGGCTCTTTTCGGTCTGCACGATGGGCAACTGGTGTTCCTTGGCGAAAGCGATCTCGACATCACGGGTCAGCGACAGGTCGCGAATCGGGCTGATGGCCTTCAGAGTCGGGTCGATGGAGGCGATGGACACCTCGAAACGCACCTGATCGTTACCCTTGCCGGTGCAGCCGTGAGAGATCGTGTCGGCACCGAACTGATGGGCGGCGCGCACGAGATGCTTGGAGATAAGCGGACGGGAGATGGCGGAGACCAGAGGATACACGCCCTCGTACATGGCATTGGCCTTCAGGGCCTTCATGCAATATTCGTTGGCGAATTCGTCACGGGCGTCGACCACGTAGGCTTCGACGGCGCCACAGGCCAGAGCACGCTGCTTGATGGTCTCGAGGCTTTCGCCGCCCTGGCCGACATCGAGGGATACGGCCACGACATCCTTGCCGGTGCGTTCCTTCAGGTACGAAATGGCGACGGAGGTGTCCAGACCACCGGAGTACGCCAGGACGAGACGATTCTGATCGCTCATGGTTTCCCTTTCTCACAACAGATGTTATTCAGTAGTATATGCATTGCTCCGTATATTTATGCATATATGGTGCGTCGTGTCCACTATATGGTTGTTCACCCTTTCGACACGACGTCAAGCAGCCATTGCGCACGTTGCTTCGCGCTGGGATCATCAGCGCAGATCACCATGACGGTATCATCGCCGGCAATGGTGCCGAGCACCCCTTCTATCGGCTGCCTGTCGATGACGCTGGCCACATATTGCGCCGCCCCGGAGGGAGTGTGCACCACGACGAGATTGCGTGCAGCCGCCACCGAAGTGACCAGACCGGACAGCACCCGGCTAATCTGTTGCTCGGCTTTGGCGTCCGGACTTGTCGCAGGGCCTTCATCCGGCTGCTGCACGCCGATGGCATAAGCGACGGTTCCGTCGGCGAGTCTGGTTTTCGTGGCATGAATCTCGTCAAGATCCCGGCTCAGCGTCGCCTGGGTCACTGCAATCCCCTGATCCGCGAGAATGCCCGACAGTTGGGATTGCGAAGTGACGATGCGCGTAAGCAGCGCCTGCTCGATGGCGCTCAGTCGAGCGGCACGGGTGGCGGGGCGCTGCAACGCAGGAGTGTGGTCGGTCATCAGACCAACAGGCTTTCATCGCCGCGGGCCTTGCCTGCCAGCCAAGTCAGCAGCGCCTTCTGGGCGTGCAGACGGTTTCCGGCCTCATCCCAGACCACGGACTGTGGACCGTCGATGATTTCGGCGGTGACTTCCTTGCCGCGGTAGGCCGGCAGGCAGTGTTGGAAAATCGCATCCGGCTTGGCAAGGGCCATGAGGTCGGCATTCACCTGATAGTCCCAGAAAGGCTTGGAACGAATGGCGTATTCGGCCTCCTCCCCCATGGAAACCCAGGTATCGGTGAACACGCAGTCGGCGCCGGCCACGGCCTCCTTCGGATCGGTGGTCACGAGGATGGAACCGCCGGTTTCGGAGGCGATGGCCTGTGCGTCAGCCACGATCCGCGGATCAGGAAGGTATCCGTTCGGACCGGCCACACGTACGTTCATGCCCGCCACGGCGCCACCAAGCAGATAGGAGTTCGACATGTTGTTGGCCGCATCACCCAGATAGGCGATGGTCTGGTTCTTCAGGTTGTCGACTCCGCCACGATGTTCGGCGATGGTCTGGAAATCCGCGAGAATCTGGCATGGATGGAATTCATCGGTCAAGGCGTTGACCACCGGATGGGTGGAGTATCTGGCCATTTCCTCGACACGGTCCTGGCCAAAGGTACGCCAGACCACACCGTAGGCCATGCGGTCCAGCACGCGTGCGGTGTCGGCGACGGGCTCGCCACGGCCCAGCTGCGAACCGGACTTGTCGATGACCAGCGGATAGCCGCCGAGTTCGGCGACACCGATGGAGAAGCTGGAACGGGTACGCGTGCTGGGTTTGTCGAACAACACGGCGATGCCCTGCGGTCCGGCAAACGGCTGATGATGGAAACGGTTCTTATGGAACTTGATGGCCAGTTCCAGCACCTGCTTCTGTTCTTCGTGGTTCAGGTCGTCGTCACGCAGCATGTGACGCAGCTCGGGAGTTGCCATGCGCTGGCTCCTTTCAAGTATTAGTCGTTGGGCAGATCGGCGGGAATTCCGGCGAGTACGGATACGGCCTGATCGACGTCCTGTTCGGTGACGATCAGCGGCGGGGCGAGGCGCAGTGCGCTCGGGGTCACGGCGTTCACGATGAGGCCATGTTCCAAGGCCCAGTTCATGGCGGCATGCGCGCACGGGTGCGATAGTTCCACCGCGTCGAGCAGGCCACGGCCACGCACCGACACGAATAGCGGATTGCCGCAGGATGCGATGCCGTTGCGCAGCTGTTCGCCTCGTGCCTCGGCGTTTGCCACCAGATGCTCCTGCTCGATGACGCTCAACGTAGCCAGGGCCGCGGAAGCGCCCAACGGGTTGCCTGCGAATGTGGAGCCGTGCGAACCCGGGGTGAACAGCGCCGAAAGCTTGGATCCGAAGGCGATCATGCCGCCCATGGGGAAACCGCCGCCCACACCCTTGGCGAAGGTGACGATATCCGGGGTGATGCCGCCGGAAAGGTCCTTGCGTTGGAAGGCGAACCAGGAGCCGGTGCGGCCGATGCCGGTCTGCACCTCATCGATGATGAGCAGGGCGCCATGTTCGTCACACAGTTGACGGGCCCTCTTCACATAATCGGCCCCGACCGGACGCACACCGGCCTCGCCTTGGATGAGTTCCATGATGACCGCCGCGACCGGTCCCTTCCCATGGTGCCCCTGCCCGGTTTCGGCGAAGGCGTCCTGCAACGCGCATGCGTCGCCGGCTTCAACGAATTCGATATTCGGGACAAGCGGCTCGAAGGGGTTGCGAATGGCTGGCTTCCATGTTGCGGAAAGCGCGCCCAGAGTACGGCCATGGAAACCATGCGTCAACGCGAGGATGCGTGCCGGCTTACCTCCGATCGACGGCAGCGCACCCGGCAGGGTACGTCCATGGAGTTTGGCGAGCTTCAATGCCGCCTCATTGCCTTCCGCACCTGAATTGCCGAAGTACACGTGGGAGCCATCCGGGGCCCCGGCCAGTTCGACGAGCCTGGCCGCGAGTCTGATCTGTGGTTCGGTGGCGAAATAGTTGCTCACATGCGCGGCCCTGGCCGCCTGCTCGCTGACGGCCTTGACCCACTTCGGGTGGGCGTAGCCAAGGGAGTTCACGGCGATACCCGCCAGAAAATCGAGGTATTCGTTACCGTCGACGTCCCAGATATGGGCGCCTTCTCCATGATCCATTACGCGTAGCGGGGTGCCGAACACGTTCATGTGCACCTGGGAGTACTCCCCCAGCCACTTCGCATCTTCGCTTCCCATCGTTTCCAGTTGTTCAGTTGCCATAGGAGCTCCTCATTTCGACGCCGTCCTCGGGAACGACCATGGTTCCGATACCGGCGGTGGTGAAAATCTCATTCAATATGGAGTGCGGCTTACGGCCATCGATGATGTGGGCGCGTGGAACACCACCATCGAGTGCCCGCACGCAGGCCTCCATCTTCGGACGCATGCCGCTTTCCAGATCGGGCAGCATGTCGCGCAGATTCTCCACGCCAATGCGACCGATCAGGGAATCACGATCCGGCCAGTCGGCATACAGGCCGTCAACGTCGGTCAATATCACCAGCTTACTGGCACCCAGCGCCGCCGCCAAAGCGGCGGCTGCGGAATCGGCGTTCACGTTCAGCACTTCGGTGGCGTCATCCTCATTCGGGGCCACCGAGGAGACCACGGGAATGCGGCCGGCGTTGATCAGATCCTCCACGGCGGAGGCGTCAACGCTCACCACATCGCCGACCAGACCGATATCGGTGGGTTCGCCGTCGATCATGGGCTTGCGTTGCATGGCGGAGAACAGAGCGCCGTCCTCGCCCGACAGGCCAACCGCGAACGGCCCATGCGCGTTGATCAGACCGACAAGGTCACGGGAGACCTTGCCCGTCAGCACCATACGCACCACGTCCATGGCCTCCGGAGTGGTGACACGCAGGCCGCCCTTGAACTCCGATTTGATGCCCAAGGCCTTGAGCATCTGGGATATCTGCGGACCGCCGCCGTGCACTACGATCGGATGCAGGCCCACCTGGCGCAGAAACACCATATCTTCGGCAAAGCATTGCTTGAGATGGTCATCGATCATCGCGTTGCCGCCATACTTGATGACTATGCGTTGTCCGGCGAATTCCTCAAGCCATGGTAGCGCTTCGATCAGCACTTCGGCCTTCTGGTCGGCGCGCAGGTCGGTATGCACATCGAAATGGAAACCGGGTCCCTTAAGTTCTGTCGTCATTACCTGTGTTCAGCTTTCATAGTCTGCATTGATATGCACATATTCGTGGGTCAGATCATCGGTCCAGACGGTCGCTTCGGCGTCTCCCGCGTTGAGGTCGATATCGATATGCACCTCACGCGGCGTCATGTCGACCTCGGACCGGTCACGCCCGGCCCCACCGTTCTCGCAGATGCGCACGCCATTGACATCCACCGTGACCTTTTCGGCTTCGAACGGTGCGTCTTCCGGCGAAACCGTGCCCAAAGAGCTCAGGATTCGGCCCCAATTCGGATCGTTGCCCGCGATGGCGCACTTGAGCAGATTGGACGCGGCAACCGCCCGACCGCAGGCCAGTGCGGCGTCCTCGGTGGTGGCTCCGGTGACCGCGATACGGATATCATGGCTTGCGCCTTCACCGTCACCGACGATCTGTCGTGCCAGCGATGCGGTGGCTTCGGCCACAAGTTCGTTGAACTCGTCCGGATCCGGCTCCACTCCGGAGGCGCCGGAAGCCAACAGCAGCACGGTGTCATTGGTGGACATGCAGCCATCCACGTCGATGCGGTTGAACGACATCTCCACGCCTGCGTTCAGCGCGGCCTGAAGTTGGCCCGCGCTCACCACGGCATCGGTGGTGATGACGCATAGCATCGTGGCCAGTTGCGGGGCGATCATGCCCGATCCCTTGACCATGCCGCCGACACGGAAACCAGTGGAGCCTTCCAGTTCAACGGTTTTCGGCTTGGTGTCGGTGGTCATGATGGCATGGGAGGCATCCGCTCCGGCTTCGGCACCATCGGACAGTGCGTCGAATGCTGCCTGCGCGCCGGCAAGCACATGGTCGAGCGGCAACAGTTCGCCGATAAGACCGGTGGAGCATACCGCGATATCGTTTGCGGATGCGCCCAGCAGTCCGGCGATTTTTTCGGCGGTGGCTCGGGACTGTTCATAGCCAGGCTTGCCGGTGCAGGCATTGGCACCGCCGGAATTCAGGATCACGGCCTTGACATGGCCGTCGGAGACGACTGCACGAGACCATTGCACCGGCGCCGCGCAGAAACGGTTCGTGGTGAACACGGCGGCCGCCGCATCCAGCGGACCGTTGTTGACCACCAGCGCCAGATCCTTCTTGCCTTCGACTGCGGAGATGCCCGCGGCCACACCGGCTGCGGAGAATCCTTGTGCGAACGTTACACTCATGGTGCCACTCCAATCTTCGTAAGTCCTGCGTCTTCAGGAAGTCCCAATGCCACATTCAACGATTGCACGGCCTGTCCGGCGGTGCCCCGGTTGAGGTTGTCGATGGCCGCGAACGCCAGCAGGCGGCTGGCCTTATGGTCGACGACCACCTGCATGTGGGCAGCGTTCGAGCCGATGATGTTGGCGGTGGCCGGCATCACGCCTTCCGGCAGCATCACCATGAAATCCTGCCCTGCATAGGCGTCGAGCCATGCCTGTCGAATTTCGGCATCGCTCATGCCCAGAGCCTTATCGGTAAGCTTGGCGGAGACGGATGCGAGGATGCCCCGCGCCATCGGCGCCAGAATGGGCGTGAATCCAAGTGTGAATTCATCGGCGGCGTCGGCTTCCCTACCGGCCGCATGAGCAAGGTTCTGCAGAATCTCGGGAATATGCCGATGCGTGCCGCCCACGGAATATGGCAGAGCCGATCCGAACGCCTCGGCAGCCAGCAGGTTGGCGCGTTTCAGGTTTTTGCCGGCGCCGGAGTAGCCGACCACCAGATCGGCCACGATGTCTTTCGGTTCGATCAGGCCTTGTGCCACGCCCGGCTGCAGAGCCAATGTGGTGGCGGTCACGTTGCAGCCCGGTCCCGCGATGCGCTTGGAACCCGGGAGGGCTTCCCTCTGCCGAATATACAAACCATCGGCCGTGGTACCGGTGATGAGTTCCGGCATGCCGTAGGTCCAATGCTCATAAAAGTCGCCGCCGTAGAATTCATCCCATGCCGACCGCTCCTCGAGTCGATGGTCGGCGCCCAGATCCACCACCACGGCATCCGGATCAAGCTCGGAGCCCAGCGCCCCGGAAGCGCCATGCGGCAGTGCGAGAATAATCACGTCATGCCCGTTAAGCACCTCAGGGGTGGTGTCCTCCACCACCAGGTCAGCCAGCTGCGGGATATGCGGCATGTGCTTGCCGAGCCTGTCTCCCACCGAGGAATGGCCTGCGACGCATGTCACCTCGAAATTCGGATGGGCGGCAAGTATACGGAGCGCCTCACCCCCCGCATAT
This sequence comes from Bifidobacterium moukalabense DSM 27321, assembly GCF_000522505.1. Taxonomy (GTDB): domain Bacteria; phylum Actinomycetota; class Actinomycetes; order Actinomycetales; family Bifidobacteriaceae; genus Bifidobacterium; species Bifidobacterium moukalabense. The sequence goes on from NZ_AZMV01000001.1 coordinate 14,210, forward strand.
CCGGTCGCACCAGCCACGGCTACCGTATATTTGGCCATGTCACGTCTCTTTTCCTTGACTCACTGAAACACCCTCAGCATACACTTTATGCAGTACATTGCATAATTATGCATTCAGAACGTGTCGGATAGTGGTCATCGCGATGTGCCGACGCGCACGGCACGGCGGCAATCAGGCGGAAAGCGAATCAGATCCGGATGACCCCGACCCGCCGCCGAGCATACGCTGCAATAGCTGGTCATAGAGTTCGGTGGAGGAGATGCCGTGCATTGCCATCCAAATCACGCCGATGGTGTAGAGTACGTTGATCACCAGCGCGGCCACTCCCAGCCAGAATCCTTTCATATGAAAGGTTTTGGTACGCCACATGGCCACGGCGCCCATCAAGGCGGGCACCACCGGCACCGGCAGAAGAATGGTGAACACCAGCGAAAGAATCGCATAGGAATCCCAATGCCCATATAGTGGGTTCTGATTGGGGTCGTTCAGATCGATGTTGCCCCGCATCCGCGGCTGGCGACCGTTCGGCTGCTGCTGACCGTACTGGTTTTGCGGACCGGCATTCCAGCCGTAGGGATTGTTCTGATACGGATGCTGATTCTGGTATGGGTTGCCCGGCTGTCCGCTGTACTGCTGGGGCTGCTGCGCCCCGGCATTCTGCCGGCTGGAATCCTGAGTCTCGTTTTCCGGTGCACCATAGACATACGGATTGTATCCGGAAGGATACTGGTTGGCCATCGCGCCATATTCAGGTTGGGCATACCGTCCGTATTGAGGCGCATTCGAGCCTTCGGAAGATGACGAGGCCGGGGCGGCACCGGCCGTCTCCTGATGCTCATCGGGATTGTTCGACTGGTACTGCTCCGGTTCGTTCATCATCGTCCTCTTATCTATCGTTGTTCGAAACGTCAGGCACGCAACCGCGCGCCCAGCTTGGCCGCTTCGTCAACAATACGCTTACGAATCGCCTCGCTGTCTTCGGAAGTCAGTGTCTTATCCGGAGCGCGGAATGTGACGGCATAGGCCAAGGACTTCACACCTTCGCCCAGCTGGTCGCCGGTGTACACGTCAAACAGCTTGATGTCCTCCAGGCTATCGCCTGCGGCCTCGACGATGGCCTGCTGCAGTGCAGCTGCGGCGACATCGGTCGGCACGGTGAAGGCCAGATCCTGCTTGACCGGCGGGAAGGTGGAAATCGGCTTGGCCTGCACCGGCTTGCCGCTCAAGGTGGCGAACAGCGCGGTCAGGTCGAGTTCGAAGGCGGCGGAGTGCGCGGGCAGATCCAACGCCTCGTTCACATGCGGATGCAGCTCGCCGACCATGCCGATGAAAACATCACCGGCCATTACACGGGCGGCACGGCCCGGATGCCACTGCGCCGGAACATCCTCGGCCTTCGGCTGGTCCAGCGTGAGGCCCGCTCCGATGCGATCGGAAATACGGTGCACGGCCTCAACGGCATCGCTCCAGTCCACGGCGCGACGTTCGCCCATCCAGCCGGTGTCGACGGCATCGCCGGTCAGAATACCCGCGACATGCATCGGCTGATCCGGCAGGCCGGCGTCAAGTGCCTCCAGCTGCTCGTCGGTCGGACGCACCGCGCCAGGCAGCGCGGGGATGGCCGGGGCGTTCGGATCCCACAGGTACACGTGGCCGATTTCATACAGCGACACATTCTCCACACCACGACGCAGGTTGCGCTGTACGGTCTGGGCCAGGGTCGGAATGATGGTGCGGCGCAGGAACGGCCGATCCCCGGCGAGCGGGTTGGCGATCTCGACGCTGATCTTCTTGATCTCGTCCTTGTCGTAGGCGAAGTACTTGTAGTCCTCGTCTCCGACAAATGGATAGCTCAACGTTTCGACCATGCCATATTCCGCGAGCTCATCAGCGACCTGACGCTTACGCAGCTGTTCGGCGGTCAGGCCGACCTTGCCCTCGACGGGAGCCGGCGGCACAGTGACTGGGATTTCGTCGTAGCCGACCAGACGGGCCACTTCCTCGACCAGATCGCACGGCTCGTTGAGGTCCGGACGCCAGCTCGGCGGGGTCACGGAGAATTCACCGTTGCCGCCACCCGCGACGGAGCAACCGATGTCGGTCAGGATGCCGCTGATGGTGTTCACATCGGTGTCAAGTCCGGCCACACGGGCCACTTCGGTGGCCTTGAAATGGATGGTGCGCGCACAGCCGACGGTGTTCACGTCGGTGGGGTGTTCGCTCGGCTCTCCACTGCCGTATCTGACCATGAGTTCGGCGGCCATCTGTGCGGCGGCCGGCTGCAGCTGGTCATCCACACCGCGTTCAAAACGACGGGAGGCCTCGGACGGGATCTTGTGGCGGCGCGCGGAACGTGCGATCGACACCTGATCGAAATGTGCAGACTCAAGCAGGATGTTCTTGGTCTCGGCGGTCACCTCGCCATACAGGCCACCCATTACACCCGCAATGCCGAGGATGCGTGAGCCGCGTTCGCCGTTCGGCGAATCGGTGATGAGCAGGTCCTCAACGTTCAGGTCGTGCTTCTTGCCATCCAATGTGGTCAGGGTCTCGCCTTCGGCGGCGCGACGCACCACGATCGGGCCTTCGATCTTGTCGAGATCGTAGGCATGCATCGGCTGGCCGAGGTCGAGCATCACATAATTGGTGACGTCCACGGCCAAGGAGATGGAGCGCATGCCGGCGCGGGTCAGACGGCGACGCATCCAATTCGGAGTGTGGCTTGCCGGATCGAAGCCATGCACCGCACGGGCGTAGTAACGGTCGCAGCCGACCACGCCATGGATCGGATTGTTGTCTTCGACAATCACTTCGATATCCGTCTTCGTGCCCTCCGGCAGGCCTTGGGTGACCGGCGCCTTCTCATTCAGCGCGACGGCCGGATCGGTGTAGGTCGCGCCGGTGGAGTGATGGTATTCGCGGGCCACGCCACGATAGGAGAACGCATAGCCGCGGTCAGGGGTGATGTTGATCTCCAGCAACGGTTCGTCGAGATGCAGCAGGTGCATGGCATCGTCACCCGGCTTGAGCTTTTCGTATTCCTCCGGAGTGAAGCCATACTTACGCAGCAGGATGATGCCGTCGTGGTTGTCGCCCAGGCCAAGCTCACGCTCGGAGGCGCACATGCCGTTGGAGATGTGTCCGTAGGTCTTGCGGGGTTCGATCTTGAAGTCGCCCGGCAGCACCGCGCCCGGCAGGGTCACGACGACCTTCTCGCCTGCGGCCATGTTCGGCGCGCCGCAGATGATGCCACGCGGCACCTTGTTGCCGTTCTCGTCGGTCTCGTTGTATTCATCGCCGACGTCAACATGGCACCAATTGATGACCTTGCCGTTCTTCTGCGGCTCCGGCGTGGCATCGACCACGTAGCCGACCACGATCGGTCCGATGAGCTGGGAGGTGTGGATCTCCTCCTCTTCGAGACCGACCTTCACCAGATCCTTGGCAAGCTGTTCGTAAGTAAGGCCTTCCGGAACCTCGACATGGTCCTTGAGCCAATCAATGTCAACCATTGGCATGGGTCAATCACTCCCCCATCACAAACTGTTCGCTGAATCGCACGTCGCCTTCGACCAGGTCGTGCATGTCGTTGATGTCATGGCGCAGCAGCAGCGTGCGCTCCACGCCGACGCCGAAGGCGAAGCCCGTATAGACTTCCGGGTCAAGTCCGGCGGACTTGAGCACGTTCGGGTTGACCATGCCGCAGCCGCCCCATTCGAGCCATCCCGCACCGCCCTTCTTGTCGGGGAACCACAGGTCAAGCTCGGCGCTCGGCTCGGTGAACGGGAAATAGCTCGGGCGCAGACGGGTTTTGGCCTCCGGGCCGAACATGGCCACGGCGAGCTTGTCGAGCACGCCCTTCAGGTCGGCCATGGTCAGGTGCTTGTCGACGGCGAGGGCCTCGACCTGATGGAACACCGGGGTGTGGGTGGCGTCAAGTTCGTCCGTGCGGAACACACGGCCCGGGCAGGCGATGTACAACGGCACGCCGCGGGTCAGCAGGCCTCGCACCTGGTCGGAGGACGTCTGGGTGCGCAGCACCATGTTGGAGCCGACGAAGCCGGCGGCGTCCTTGGCCTGATTGCCCTTGACGTAGAAGGTGTCCTGCATCTGGCGCGCGGGGTGATCCGGTCCGAAATTCAGGGCATCGAAGTCATACCATTCGGTCTCCACTTCCGGACCGTCGGAAATCTGCCAACCCATGGAGACGAAGAAGTCCTCGACATCCTCCATCAGCTTCGGCAGCGGGTGGCGCGCACCCAGCGGCTTGCGATTGACCGGCAGGGTCATGTCCACGGTTTCGGCGGCCAGCGCACGGGCCTCTTCCTCGGCCTTGACCTGCTGTTCCTTGACACCGTACGCGCGACCGAAATCGGCACGCAGCCTACCCATGATCTGGCCGGCTTCCTTCTTCTGATCCTTCGGCAACGCACCGATGGCCTTGCTGGCCTGCGTCATCGCGGATTCCGCGCCGGCGTACTGCGTCTTGATGGCTTTCAATTCCTCCATGCTGGAGGCGTTTTCGATTTTCGCGATGCCCTCGGCAACCGCATCGGTTACCGCTTGGGCGTCGAATACCGCACCTTCTGCCACGAGATACCTTTCTAATTTCCCGTTTGTTTCACGCGAAAAAACGCGCAATTTCAACGTTTTCCGACTTCACATTCTTTCAACATGACTCGACATAGCCAGGCTCAGCAGCATCACCGCCGCACTGGTGCCGAGGTTCAGGGACTCGGCTTTGCCGTAAATCGGAATCGACACGATGCGATCCGTACGGTTCAGCACCTCCGACGTCAATCCACGTGCCTCGTTGCCGAACAATACCGCCTTGGCCCCGGCGGTCGTCCGAGGTTCGGAGAGGACATCGGTCAGCGGTTCCGGAAGCCGCGCATCCGTACCGTACACGTCCGCCGCATACACGGCGAGACCATGATCGTCGCACCACGCGAAGAACTCGTCCGTACCCATGGCAAGCACCGGCAGGTGGAACAGGGAACCGGCGGTGGAGCGGATGACCTTCGGGTTGAAGATGTCTACGCACTCGTCGACAAACATCACCGCCGCACAGCCGGCGGCGTCCGCGGAACGGATCACGGTTCCCGCGTTGCCCGGATCGCGAACCTGCCAGAATGCGGCCACCATGGCGTCATCGTCGAGGGATTCCACGCTTCCGGCGGCGTCCAGGAATCCCCGCATGTCCGCCACGGCGAGCACGCCCTGTGAATCGGAGCTCATATGCCGCATCACCGCATGCGTCACCTTGTGCACATAGGCGCCGGCCTGCATGGCCTTGCCCGCCATCTGCGCCACCGTATCGGTGAGGAACGGGGCGTCGGGTTCGGTGCCGATCGCCTCCACATACAGATCCTGCACGACGTCGGGGTACCAGGTCAGCAGCTCTCGTACCGATTGAGGCCCCTCCACCAGGAAGCGGCCGGCACGCTTTCGACCTTTGCGTTCCGTAAGCTCGGCGACACGTCGGATACGTCCCGCCTTGGGGTTCGCAATGACTTCGGTTGTAATAGGCATACGCGCTAGCCTAACACCATCGTTCCATCGCACACCCCGTTCATGCCACATTGAAATTCAGCGAACATCCAGATTCATTTCAGTTTGAGTCAAGCGTTCTTTGCGCCATACGCCAAGATATGACCCCTATCATCGGTCTCACGTCGATCGCGACGACGTATCGTACAGCATCTTCGGCATCAAGGATCATCATGTTCGTCGTAAAGAACGCATGGCAAAGCGTGACCAGAAACAAGGGTCGCAACATACTGATCATCGTGATCGTAACCATCATCGCCGCCGCGGCGACCATCGGCCTGTCCATCCGGCAGGCGGCGGCAACCGCCCGGAACAGCGGGTTGGAGAACACGACCATCACCGCACAGATCAGTCTTGACCGCAATAAGCTCATCAGCGAATCGAAATCCGACTCCGGCGATTCAGACGGCAAACCGGACTTCGATGCGATGCGCAGCGCACTGGCCGACAAGCAGCTTTCACTCAGCGACTATCAGAAATACGCCAAGGCCTCCTCCTCCGTGAAGTCCACGTACTATACCGAGACCGTGGGGCTCGCCGCAACCGATGACTTCCAGCCGGTCACCGATTCGACCAGCTCATCGAGTTCCTCCGCTTCCAACGACTCCGGCTCATCCTCCGATGGCAACGGCCAGCCTCAAGGCAACGGCGGCCCCGGGGGCGACGGCGGCCAGCCGGGTGGTGGGGACAACGGCACCACAGCCGTCAACGGAGACTTCTCACTGGTCGGCTTCTCTTCCGACGAGGCGGTCTCCAATGCGGCGAACGGCAGCTTCACCATGGTCGATGGCAAGGTCTTCGGCTACAACGAAAGCAGCGACGGGAACGTGATCATCTCCAAATCGCTCGCGGATTTCAACAACCTTTCCGTGGGGGACACCATCAGCGTGGCCAACCCCAACGATTCGGGCACCACCTACAAGCTGACCGTCGTCGGCATCTATAAGAATTCCACCGACTCCAACCAGGCCATGGGCGGCCCGATGGCCTCCACCGCCTCCGATCCGGCGAACGCCATCTACACTTCGGTCTCCACGCTGAAGTCTCTCGGCCTTGATGCGGATTCCGACTCGTCAGGCGATTCCGACTCCTCCACACCCACGACCCAGCTGAACTACACCTACGTGTTCGCCAGCAAATCCGATTACGAAGCCTTCGCCAAGGACGCGAAAAAGGCCGGACTGAGCAGCGACTACACCGTGTCCTCCGCCGATGTGGAAAACTATGAATCCAGCCTGGTGCCGCTCAACAACCTGTCGAAGTTCGCATTGACGCTGCTGATCGTGGTACTCGCCGTCGGAGGTGTGGTGCTGGTGGTCATCACCTTGCTGAACGTCCGTGAACGCAAGTATGAGATCGGCGTGCTGACGGCCATCGGCGTAAACAAGGTCAAGGTCGCCATGCAGTTCACCTTGGAGCTGCTGATCGTCACGATGATCGGTCTTGCCTTGGGCGCGGGCATCGGCGCGGCCGCCTCCGTGCCGGTCTCCAATCAGCTGCTGTCAAGTCAGGTCGAGCAGCAGCAGTCGCAGCAGGCCAGCCAACGTGAACAGTTCGGACGTGACATGCAGGGTGCAGGCGCCGACGGCGCCAGTTCCTCCACGGATTCCCAAAAGGAAGGCTCCTCCAAGTCGACCGACTCCTCCAAGTCGGACTCCGGCGCCACCGGATCCTCCGATTCCTCCGATAACGCCAAACAGCCGCAGGGCGGTCCGGGCGGCATGATGGACCGCGCGGCGAACTACGTCTCCTCCATCAACGCCACCGTCAATCTGGCCGTAGTCGGGCAACTGCTGTTGGTCGGACTTGGGCTGACGCTGATCGCGGCATTGGTCGCCGTGGTGTTCGTGCTGCGGTATGAACCGTTGCAGATTCTGGCCGATCGTTCCTGAAAGGATTTGTTCGATGACTACGGAAATGAAGGAAACCCTGGACAACATGAGCGCCACCGACGCCACCGGCTCCGATGCCGTCATGCCGACACTCCGACTCGACGACGTGAGCTATGCCTACACCAAAGGTGGCAAGAAGGTGCTCAAAGGCATCAGCCATGATTTCCATGCCGGTAAGGTGTATGCGATCACCGGCCCGTCCGGCGCCGGCAAGACCACGATGCTGTCGCTGATCTCCGGCCTGACCAATCCCACGGATGGCAGGGTCCTTTATGACGGGAACGACCTGTCGAAGCAGGACCGATACCGGTATCGCAGCCATGATATCGGCGTGATCTTCCAAAGCTTCAATCTGCTGCCGAATCTGACCGTCGGGGAGAACATCATACTGTCGATGGATGCCTCCGGCAAGACGTTCGATAAGCCGAAAAAGGAAATCATCAACGATTTGCTCAGGCAGGTGCATCTACCCGAGGAGTATGCGAACGAACGGATCCTGCACCTGTCCGGCGGCGAACAGCAGCGTGTGGCGATTGCCCGCGCACTGAGCTACAACCCGTCCGTCATCGTGGCGGACGAGCCGACGGGCAATCTCGATCTGGCCACGCAGGACGACATCATGGGCATCTTCCAATCATTGGCTCACGACGATGGCCGTTGCGTGATCGTCGTGACGCACAGTCCTGAAGTGTCCAAGGCTTCCGACGAGGTGTTCGAGCTCGCTCCGATTCGCCGGAAGCCGTGATCGTCGCTACCTGGCGAGCTTGTCGAGCAACAGGGCCTCGGTGACCACGTTGTTCTTCAGGCTCGGCAGGCTGATGGACTCGTTCGGGCTGTGCGCATTGGCCTTTGGGTCCTCAGGGCCGGTGACGAGCACCTGGGCCTCCGGGAAGATGCATTGCAGCTCCGGAATGAACGGAATGGAGCCGCCCTCGCCCTTGTTGACCGGCGCCACGCCGAAGGCCTGTTCCATGGCCTTCATGGCGTCCTTGGTGGCTTCGGCATCGGGATCCATGGCCCAGCCCATGCCGTTGTCGAGCTTGTCGACCCACACTTCGGCACCGAACGGGGCACGTTCGACCATGAACCTGGCAAGCGCCTCCTGGGCCTCTTCCGGGCGTTGGTTCGGCGCGGTTCGAAGGCTCAGACGGAATGTGGTCTCCGGGGAGATCACATTGAAGGAACCCTCCACCGGGTGCGCGTCGAAGCCGATGACGGTGACGCTGGGCTTGGTCCACAGACGGGCCGCAAGCGAACCGGTGCCGGCAAGATGATAGGAACCGACGATACCGGCGTCCGCACGCACGGTGGCCTCGTCCATATCCCGCTGCAAGCCGCCGATCGGCTCTTCGGAGGCGATGCCCGGCACCGCAAGATCGCCCTGCTCGTCATACATGGAGGCGATCAGCATGGACGCAAGCGTGTTCGCATCGAGAATCGGTCCGCCATACTGACCGGAATGCACCGGGTGATGTAGCACCCTGACATGCACGTCGAGGTCGGTGTTGCCACGCAGCGAGGTGGTCAGCGACGGGATTTCGGCGGACCAGTTGCCCGAGTCAGCCACGATGATCACATCGGAGCTGAATTCGTCACGATGCTCCTCGATGAACGGGATGAAGCTCGGCGAGCCCATCTCCTCCTCACCCTCGATGAACACCTTGATATTGACCTTCAGATCGTCGCCAAGCGCCTTCAACGCACCGGAATGAATGGCGATGCCGCCGCCGTCGTCGGCGGCTCCACGGCCGTACAATCGCGTATCGATCTGCGTACCGACGAACGGATCGGTGTTCCAGGCACTTGCATCGGGCACCGGCTGTACGTCATGGTGCGCATAGAGCAGCACGGTCGGCGCATGCTCATCAACAATCTTCGAGCCGATGACCTCCCATGCGCCTGGTGTGCCATCGGGATTATGCGATTGCACGACCTTGGCATCGACGCCGACCTTTCTCAATTCCTCGGCCACGAATTCCGCGGAACGTCTCATATGTTCGGCGGTGATGCCTTTCGCGGAAACCGACCGCAATGCGATCTTCCGGTTGAGTACGTCGACGATGCGTTCCCAATCACCCTCCACGCGTGCACGGATGTCATCGGCACGTAATGCTGCCATGATTCTCCTTAATATCAATCGAGTACGGCTAATGCAAGCCATTGTATCCACAATCGTATTCGGCTTTCCGTGGCAACGGAGACATGCCGTCGAAGCGTCGATACGTCACCTTACCCTCATAGACATGAGTTTGTTTAAGAAGGAAGACAAGGCCCAGGAGCCTGTCGAGCAGAAGGCGCAGGAGCCTGCCGTCGGCAAAGGCCGCCCGACTCCGAAACGCAAGGACGCCCAGGCGCAGAATCTGCGTCCGCTGGTCCCGAAGGACCGCGACGCCAGCCGTAAGGCCGCGAAGGCACGTATGCGCGAGCGTGAGAACGCCGAATACGAGGCCATGCAGACCGGTGACGTGAACCACATGCCGAAGGCCGAGCGTCTGCCATGGCGTATCTATATCCGCGATTATGTCGACGCCCGATTCAATCTCGGAGAGTTCTTCATCCCGGTCGCCTTCGTCATCCTGGTCGCTTCTATCTTCGTGACCTACAAGTGGCCGTCCCTGGCTTTGCCGCTGATGGCGCTGATGTATGTGTACCTGTTCGCCGTGATCATCGACATCGCGATCATGTGGCGCAAGCTCAAGAAGAAGCTCATCGAAAAGTACGGAGAGAAGTCCGTGGCCAAAGGCATGCGTTCCGCCTCCTACGCATGGAGCCGCGCCATCCAGATCCGCCGTTGGCGCCTGCCGAAGCCACGTTATCCCAAGCGTGGCCACTGGCCGGAGTGACACCCCTACACACATGTATTGCCGTCAGCTGAGCTGGCGGCTTTTCTATTAGCATGGAATCAGCTATCGCACGGTTTGAGAACAACGACATCAAGGACTGATATGACACAGGAACATTTCGATATCGCGGTCATCGGCGGGGGGCCAGGCGGTTATTCCACGGCGTTGCGCGCCGCGGAACTCGGCAAATCAGTGGTGCTGATCGAACGTGACGCCACACTGGGCGGCACCTGCCTGAATCGAGGTTGCATTCCCTCGAAGACGCTGCTCACCGCCACGCATAGCGTGGAGAACATGCGCCATGCCAGGGCGATGGGCATCAACGTGTCTGTGGAGAGCCTTGATTTCGGCAGGCTACGCACGTTCCGCACGCAGACCGTGGACACCATGATCAAGGGATTGACAGGGCTATTGGCGCATCGCGGCGTCACCGTCGTACGAGGCGAGGCCGCGATGCGGGATTGCGGAAACATACGTGTCGCACCTGTTGCGGATCTTGACCATGTATTGCGATTCGCGAAGGCGGGCGTCGGCGAACCGGTCGAAGGCGAACTGGAGATCACCGCGGAGGACATCGTGATCGCCACCGGTTCGAGGCCTTTGCCCCTACCGGACAATCCGTTCGCCGGTGCGCTCATCGATTCCACACAGGCGTTGGAACTGGATACCTTCCCCTCAAGTGCGGTGATCATCGGCGCCGGCGCCGTGGCGCTGGAATTCGCCTCCATGTGGCGCACCGCCGGTTGCGACGTGACATTGCTGATCCGCAAGGACCGGGTGCTCTCCGCATGGGAACGCCGCACGGCGGTGACGTTGACCCGCGAGTTGAAACGACGTGGCGTGAATATCATCACGCATAGCCATGTGACCCATGTGGAGACCGGCGCCAATCTAGGTGCGACCGTGCACTACACACGGGAGGGCTCCGAAGAGGATGCAAGCGTCTACGGTGAGGTCGTGCTCGCCGCCATCGGGCGCGTACCGAACACCGACGCCGATTGGTTCGACGCTTGCGGGTTGGAGCGTGACGCCCGAGGGTTTGTCGGTACCGATGCGTTCGGCCGCACCAACCTCGACCATGTGTGGGCTTTGGGTGACATCACCTCAGGTCATTCCCTGGCGCACCGTGCCTTTGAGCAGGGCATCACCATCGCGGAGAAGATCGCCGGGCTTGATCCGAAGCCGGTTGACAACGACACGATTCCGCAGGTCGTGTTCTCCTTCCCCGAGGCGGCATGCGTGGGCCTGAGCCTTGATGCGGCACAGGCGCGCGAGGATGTGGTCGACGCCAAGGAAACCGTGTACCCGATGCTGTCGAACTCGCGCATGCTGATGAGCGGTACGGGAGGGTCGCTATCCATCGTCAGCGGCGCCTATGCCGACAATCCCGATGTGCCGGTGGTACTGGGTGCCCACATCGTCAGCCCCATCGCCAGCGATCTGATTGCGGAAGCCGAGCAACTGGTAGGCAATCACGTGCCTTTGCATGATGCGGCCCGTCTGATCCACCCGCATCCGACGTTCAGCGAGACGTTCGGCGAAGCGTTGCTCAAGGCGGATGGCAGACCTCTCCATACCCGCTGACCGACGCACGAAGGCGACGGATGCGTGGCCTATGACTTTCACTATGGCATAGCACCTGATAAACTGCTGTTCCAGTGTGTTCAACCACGTAACCAAGTGAGGAAGTTGATGGCAGACAAAGAAGAGCCAAAGAAGAAGCAGAACACAATCAAACAGGTCATTCAGATCTTCAGGTACACCTATGCGGAAGACAAGGCGCTCCCCTGGCTATGCGGAAGCGTGTTCGTGGCACCGATCATCGTGTTCGTCGTGCTTGGCATCGTATTCAAGTGGTCGATTATCGGCTGGATCACCTCGATAATCCTTGCCATCATGATCGGCCTGCTGCTCGCCACCATGATGCTCACCAACCGAGCCGACAAGGTCGGCTATGCCAAGCTCGAGGGGCGTTCCGGCGCGGCCATCAGCGTGCTTGGCAACGTCAGCAGGGCGGGCTTCAACTTCCCGCAGGAGCCGGTGTGGGTCGATCCGAAGACCAAGGATGCCATTTGGCGCGGCACCGGCTACAACGGCATCTATCTGCTCGGTGAAGGCGATTACAACCGAGTGACGCGTGCCATGGACCGCCAGGAGCACAGCATCAAGGGCGTGACCGCCGGTTCCGAGATCCCGGTCTATCGAATCTGCGTAGGCAAGGGACCGAAGCAGGTCAGCCTGAAGAATCTGCGCAAGACCGTGCTCAAATGCAAGTCCTATGAACCGACGCATCATAAGAACAGGCTGATTGCGGCCATCCATCCGAGGCGCCGTTTCATGCTTACCAAAACCGAATTGAACGTTCTGAACGAACGTCTGCGCACGTTGCAGATGAAAAACGGCATGAACATCCCGAAGGGCGTTGATCCGATGCATCCGCAGAGGATCAGCCGACGAGCCATGCGTGGTCGCTGACGGTACATGTATGCGAACGCACCGGGAATCCCCGATCTGTATGATCAGATCGGGGATTCTTCAATTTGTCACGACGGTCGTTTTATCCGTTCCATCCGTTCATGTTATGGACGGATCGCAGCCTTCCCATTTCGTCTTTCGAAACATCGCAACCCCTATTTTCCATGCGATCATGGCGGGGATACGTCATCTCGAAACATTCTCGTAACCCAAGTGGCGAGTGCGTGAAACGCGTTTTTCTAGACTAAGAGCCTGTAAGTTACTTATTCGAAAGGAGCGGTCCCGTGACTGCACTCGAAACCAAGGCTGATGCTGAGGCCCTTATCAACAAGGAAGGCGTTGAATACGTCTCCGTTCGCTTCACCGATCTGATCGGCGTTCAGCAGCACTTCACCGTGCCGGCAAGCGAGTTCCTGAAGGACGCCTTCACCGACGGCATGCCGTTCGACGGTTCCTCCGTGGAAGGCTTCCAGGCCATCAACGAGTCTGACATGAAGCTGGTGCCGGATGTTGCCACCGCATTCATCGATCCGTTCCGCAAGCACAAGACCCTCGACGTGGCCTTCTCCATCGTCGACCCGCTGACCGATGAGCCGTATTCCCGCGATCCTCGTCAGGTTGCAGGCAAGGCCGAGGCCTACCTGAAGTCCACCGGCATCGCCGACACCGCTTCCTTCGCTCCGGAAGCCGAGTTCTTCATCTTTGACAAGGTACGCTTCGAGAACAGCATGCAGCGTTCCTTCTATGAGGTGGATTCCATCGAGGCTCCGTGGAACACCGGCGTCGACACCGAAGACGACGGCACCCTGAACATCGCGTTCAAGAACCGCGTCAAGCGCGGCTACTTCCCGGTCCCGCCGATCGACCACACCCAGGATCTGCGTGACGACATGGTCGCCAACCTGCAGAAGGTCGGCCTGACCCTTGAGCGTTCCCACCACGAGGTCGCCGGTGCGGGCCAGCAGGAAATCAACTACCGCTTCAACTCCCTGCAGCACGCGGGCGATGACCTGATGAAGTACAAGTACGTCATTCACGAGACCGCCGCTCTGGCCGGTAAGGCCGCGACCTTCATGCCGAAGCCGATCGCAGGCGACAACGGCACCGGCATGCACTGCCACCAGTCCCTGTGGAAGGACGGCAAGCCGCTGTTCTACGATGAGAAGAACTACGGTGGCCTGTCCGACATCGCCCGCTGGTACATCGGCGGCCTGATCAAGCACTCCTCCTCCGTGCTGGCCTTCACCAACCCGTCCCTGAACTCCTACCACCGTCTGGTTCCGGGCTTCGAAGCGCCGGTCAACCTGGTGTACTCCGCCCGTAACCGTTCCGCCGCCATCCGTATTCCGCTGGCCGGCACCTCCCCGGCTGCGAAGCGTATCGAATTCCGCGCTCCGGATCCGTCCTGCAACCCGTTCCTCGCCTTCTCCGCTCAGCTGATGGCAGGCCTGGACGGCATCCTGAACCACATCGAGCCTCCGGAGCCGGTCGACAAGGATCTGTACGAGCTGCCGCCGGAAGAGCATGCCGGCATCAAGCAGGTACCGAGCTCCCTGGCCGAGGCCATGGACGCTCTGGAAGAGGATCACGACTTCCTCACCGCCGGCGACGTCTTCACCGACGATCTGATCGAGACCTGGCTGGGCATCAAGCGCGGCGAGATCGATCAGGCCCGTCTGGCCCCGACCCCGCTGGAGTACGAGCTGTACTTCCACATCTGATGGTCATTAAGGCAAAACGTAGTCGGCAGTAGGCTTTTCGCACTGTTCAGAATACCCTACTGCACCTATCAGAACACGAGAAAACCCCACTTCGTTCACAATCGGACGCGAGTGGGGTTTTCTCGTGCTTGCCACGCAGGCAGCGAGGCAAGCCATTCATCCAAATCCACGCGGCGGATGTGCATGGTCGAACGGTCCGCCATGCATGCCTTGAGAAGACCATTGCGCACATTGGCGCGGATGATCTTCGCCGGGATGCCCGTGAGGGCCTCGACCTCTAGCACGCCTAACAACGGATGGTCGGCGTCATATTAGGGAAAAGGCACCGAGTACAGTGAATCCGCCGAAAAGTAATACGTTAACTTGATCCGCTACTTTTCTTCCTTTGCAGTCTCCTACCAGACCCGCAATCAGAGAACCGATGGGTAACCCTAAAAAGTTTGCTGAAAAACATACCATTTTCTTGATCTGTTGACCATCTCGATGTAGTCAAGCTACTCACTACCGCACTTCCCTTATAAACGCAAATACTGGCCTCCATCATCCCCAACGATCCCAGTGTCACTATTTTATGGAAGAGTTTAGACTCAACAGAATCATCAATTCCGGATAACAGTTCATCACCTCTAGAAGCCGTCACATAATTAGTCACAATCGTTTCCTTGCAAAGAGCAAATTCCTAATCGTCGTATCACCCGTTTATAAGATGATTGGAACGTTGAATGATTTCGGCTTCATTATCACCGGAAATGAGGAATTTCCTGTCAGAATCAACAGAATTATGAGCGATACCTTTTTTTCTTCCCCACAGATTCTAAAACTGCCCAATCCGGAATTTCCTTTTCCTTTGGCCAGTTCAATCCAGCAGTTTCTAGTAGCATGCCATATTGGGACGATCGTACGATATTCATATTCGCATCGCCAAGACCAAGTTCCAATAAGAAGTTAGCCTTACTCTGATCTATGCCATAGGCAGCAATCAGCTCTTGCTTAATTAGTCCTCCCCCTCTGCGTGCTGCCATTTCCCCAAATATGAAGTCACCAGTTTCATTCTTATAGAATTCAATATGCATCACATTTGGGATCGTCTGATCTTTGAAAGATCTAATTAATTGCTTTGTCAGTCGGAGCAGTTCAGAGTAGTCAGCGTCGTTCTCGTCTAACATTACGGAACCAGTATTTTGTTTCTCGAAGTCTAGCGGTGGGACAAAAATATCGTGATGGTGAAATCAGGATCAAATCAGAATCGACATAGACCACATCCACATGGTAGACAGAACCAGAACAGTATTCCTCCAGATAATACTGGTTTGAATGTACGCTTTTGACAATTTCCGGCTTAGTGGCTAAAGCGGATAAGTAATCCTTCGAATGCAGTATCGCAATGCCCGCAGACCCTGCACCCCATCGAGGCTTGAGAACGACCGTCCCCCAACGATCGAACGCCGAAATAATATCTCCAAAGCATTTGCAAGAGGTATAGGGAATAATCTTTAACCCAGCATTAAGGGCCGACTGCTTCATCGTAACTTTATCTCGGCAGCTTAACGCTAGCGCATACTTTAAACCAGGAATTCCAAATAAGCTTCTCGCCTCTGCAACCCTCAGCACATCTTCTTCCGAGCCAGAAACTATCCTATCCGGCTTGAATTCCTTAACAACATCAAAGAATTCCGCAGTAGCGCTATCAGAGGAATAATCAGAAACCTCGATTTCTTTGATGACGGAATTCGGCCAACCATGGCATATGACTCGATCGCTCGATGTGAAGACCATGACCTCTAAACAATCAAAGCGTTCTTGGACCTCTTCGATCCATTTTGGATAATTCGAGAAAGATTTGGGTTGCTGTAACAATAATACTTTCATATCATTCCTCCTCCGGCGCATTCGCCAAAACATGAGATATCAAAAGGAAATGCTTCCTAAAAGATTCTATGAATTGTCTCATCCTCTCCTTACTGAAATACACGGTGTTATATGAGACACTAACCTTGACCTCATCATTAAAATATTGCGCCCTCACTTCAATTGGATAACCATACGAATACGGATACGTGCTTCCTCGGGTTAGGTCTGCTGAGAATGAAAACACTTCGTTCCTATGGGGAGAACGCGTTACATTCAGAAAGAACGCGGGACAAGATTCCGGATATGCATGAGGAGAGTTCGCCCGAAATGAGTTCCAAGCGGTCTCCTGCCGTAACATTTTTCCATATTCTGCGCTAATAGCAAGTAATTCTTCATCAATCGAATCAAATCCTCCGTGCTGGTGGAAAAACGGAATCGAACTGCTAATCCAACCCGTCATTGAAGGAAGAACAGGGCGGCCAACTTGTTCGCGCCCATTTCGAGTTACATCGATAACAATGTTGTCAAGGTCGAGGCATCCTGAAGCTGCTTCAGTCAACGCTGCTAAGGAAAGTTTATCCAATAAGACATATTGCCTCCCATCCCTTTCCTGCAACGAACGGATGGAATCATCCCTGATGCATAACGGTGATGAAACCGCGTAGTTACTTCCATCGCTTTCAGAACACCAGGAAGCAGAGAGACCGTCATTTCTCTTAATATCGGGAAGCTGCTCCATCGCATTCCTTCCTTTTTATCCTTAGCATCCTCGCTATTGGGATGTTCGAGGGCATTTGTCGATATCTTCTCAAGTATGAATAATTTTCGCGGGTGCATGTGACTCCTCCTTTAGTGGCAGATAGCCCTTTTCCCACGTTTTTTCAATTTGGTTAGCAGCGATTGTCGGTATCATTCCCACCAGCGCTAATGCGCACCAGTACCAAGGTGTCATTCCTTCAGGGCGTAGTGCCGGAACAATCCAACCACCAAGGAATGAACCTACTGATTCACCAATAGCTGCAATTATTAGCCGATAATTCAGAATGTCCACCAAAGGTTTATCCGGCTGTACTTCCACTAGAGCAATATTGATTAATGGTGCATAGATACATTCCGCAATGGAGAAAGCAATCAATGATACAATGCATATCCACCAGTAAGACGAAACTCCACAGGCAAATAACGCGAAGGAAACTCCATAGATCCCCAAGCTTTTGATTATGAATGAGGTAGCATCATGTCCATTAGCCATACCTCGTGAAACGAGTTTACTCACCGGCATTTGCAGTGCTATGACTGATATGGCATCAATAGAATAGAACAATCCTCTTATAACTGGGCTATCGGATAACGAGTAGAATTCCAATGCCATTCCCGCAAAAAAGCTGACCGTTCATTATACTGCCTACAAGCACCGCCAGGATAGCAAGAATAGTGCCAGAACTTTTCACTGAGTCTTTAATGGTCCTCACGATAGAAGAGGTATTTTGCTCGCTACTTTCTTCACTGCGTATAAAGACACGATGAGTTAGTACGATCGGAGCTAGTAGAGCAGAAAAAACATAGAGTCCGATAATGACTATAAAAAAAGAGTGTCTGCCCGAAAGACTTATATATATAATTCGAAGTTAGAGGGCCAATCGCGGATCCAAGATTGGCTGTCATTGTCACTAAAGAGAATAAAGTAGCCTGAGATTTTTTTATCCTTAACTTTAGCAAGTATATGCCCTCTTAGGGCAAAATTAACCAGCGAGAGTCCAAGTCCCAGCAAAGCTAAATCCAAAAAAAAGGAGGCCAATAAAGCTCCTCATTGCCGTCTGAAGTAGCAAAAGCGAAAAAACTATGAATCCGAAACCAGTCTCAGTGAGAGATAAGGTTGACGAACGTTCAATCAGACTGCCTATAAAAATAGTACTTCCTCTAGAAAAAAGGGATAAAATTCCAAGTGCCAATCCAACATATAGAGATGACGTTGCAGAAACCTGACCAGTAAGGATAACCGAGAGAAGGGAGAAAAGCCCGCTATATGCAGCACTATTTAAAAAATAATTAACTGATATAGAGTCTTTCTTAATATCGCTCAGTTTTTCCACATGAACATACTTTCTTTTATGCTTTCCAAATAATGTTCCTTCATACTAGTCGTTATATGAGGATTATTCATTGTTGCGTCCAGATATGGCAGTGCCCGGCAGTCGAGACATGTCCAGATAGCGGCGTGTGGACCATTGGTTGCTGATGACGTAGCGAATTCTGGCGGTGATGAACATCAGGGCACTCTGGCCGTCGGACAACCTGTACGGATGGGATGGAAATAGAACGTCACTTCGTCCACGAGGAGTTCCCTGAAGGGACTTGGAGTGGCGACACGGAACCCGGCGAGTGAGGACCGGTCTGGTGGGGCATCCGCTGCCGGGACGACCGGTATCTTGTCTGTACGCACCAGTGGCCGTTCCATGAGAGGGGGTATGCTCATGTACACGGTCATTGATTTGAAGCGGAACGTTCGCGGTGCAATCAGTCTCATCGGCGGCGGCGCCAGCAAGGACGGCACCTACAGTGACGAGGACTGCCGGAACATTCTCGACATGCTGAACGACCCGAAGGACGAGACGGAAATCAGCCACCGCAACCGCGTGCCGCTGAGAATCCGCGACTTCCGATAAAGAGAAAGAGAGACAACGCCAATGCTGGACGAAACAAATACCAAACCGATGGAACAGGCCAACCCGCAGCTCCCGACGCAGCCAACCCCGTCCCAAGCCCACAAGGCCGCTCCCCCGCGCAATGCCGGGCGGATCATGCAATGGGTGACCGTCGTCCTGTCGGTTATCGCGCTGCTGCTTAGTATCGTGGCGAACCTGCGCGTATCCACGATACAGAACGGTACCGGCAACAGTGCAAGCGCCCCATCCTCCGCTGGTACGTCGGCCTCTTCCGGCTCGGATGCCAAGGCTATGAAGAAGACCGAGTCGAAGACAGTCGAATACACGGCGACCGAAGGCAGTGTGCTGGAAGGCGACTACGCACCTTACGATTCCGTTAACTTCCATCTAAAACTGGTCAAGCTGGAGGTCACAGGCACCAAGGCGACGCTCACCTCCGAAGTGACTAACAACGGCACCGATAGTGATTCAACATCATTCCTTACAAGGGCCTTCCAGAACGGTCAGCAAACGGGTATTGGTACCATCATCACTGACGGCCAGATTCAGGCCGGCTACACGGCCACCGTCACTACGGAGTTCGATGTCAAGGACGCCACCCAGCCAATCAGTCTTGAAATCGAGCTGTCGTATGACCAAAAGCTCCAAATCGAGTACAGTCCACAGAACTAAGGGGAAAGCGAGAACCGGCGAGCAAACCAAATCATCCATCATCACCGCTCCGGCGTCGAAGACTGGGTAGGCGGTCGCCGAATGCCATGTAATATTCCAGCTATCCGTATGTGTACGGCGACACCATCTCGAACGACTGGGGTTGCTCCGGCTTCGTCCAGTACGTGTACGTCCAGTCCGACGTGCAAATGTCGGCCGGCATGAACGCCATGAGTCCGTCACAGGGCACGGCTTTGGGCTATCGTTGTCGGTAAGGCCTACTGGACAAAGGAGAGGAAGACGCACGGGTACTCCTCGGTGATATGAAACTGCCCGTGCGTCTTCCTCTCCTTATGTCGTCAGAATCTACTTACCACCCGGTGATGTGATGCGGAACCCGTGAATGATACGGTTACGCTGTTCCACCAGCGTTTTGAACTTTTCGGTGATCCGTCTACCGTCCTCCCCCGAGATGGCCTTTTTAGTAACGTCGATGTCGCCTTTGCGGCCCATCGACTGGCGGACGCTCAGCTCCTTGAGCTTGTCCCTCCACCATTGATATCGGTACCGCCATCCCATGCCCGAGGGCAGGACCGGGTTCTCGGCGCGGATCCGGCACCTGAGCCCCATGCGCCGCAGGGCCCTGAGCACGGTCTTGGCGGATATGCGCGCGCCGAACTCGCGGGGCCAGGCACGCCGCGCGCCTGCCGGTGGCCGCACCCGTTCGGCGTGCGGTTCCACGTCCGGCCTGGACACGCACGCGGCGTGCGACAGGTGGCGGTTCAGGGGGGTAGGACCCGTCGAAAAGGATCAGGCTTGGCCGCCGGTCATGAGCAGGTGTTGCACTCACCGTCCATGCAAACCATGCCAGGACGGCATCCATAATTTGTGGTGTCACCTGCATCACTGCCGCCGATAACGAAGTGGAAGCTGCCGCCGGACGAGGACCCGCCACTGGACGACGACCCGCTGGACGAACTGCCGCCACTGGACGAACCAGCCGAACCGCTCGACGAACCGCCGTTATTGGAGGAATACGACTGCGAGCCGCCGGTACTTGAATACGAGCTGCCGGAATACGACCGCTGCTGCACCTGAGCCGCTGCGGCTTCGGCGGCGGCCTGCGCGGCCGCGGCCTCCTCCTCGG
The DNA here is from genome assembly GCF_000522505.1 of Bifidobacterium moukalabense DSM 27321. GTDB lineage: Bacteria > Actinomycetota > Actinomycetes > Actinomycetales > Bifidobacteriaceae > Bifidobacterium > Bifidobacterium moukalabense. Next base: position 35,006 of record NZ_AZMV01000001.1, read on the forward strand.
CCTTCTTCCTGGCGGCCTCCTCGTCGGCCTTGCGCTTCGCCTCGACGGAATCGTTGACCTTCTTGCTGGCCGCCGCGATCCTCGTTTCGTCCTTCGCGGCGATGGCCTGCTTCAGCTCGTCGCGCGTCTTCGCGTCCGCCACCTTGCCATCGGAATCCTTATACAGTTGGTTCGCGTCGTCGATGGCCTTGTCCAGCTTCGACGCGTTCACCCTCCCGACCGCCGCCTTCAGGCTCCTCCGGTGATTCCTGTACCAGGCCGTATGCTTCGCGATCAATGCGGTCTTCGTCTCATAGCCCGCCTTCGAGTCGGCCGTGCAGGCCACGACCTTCGGCTCCGCCGCCTTCAGCGCCTCGGCGAGGCCGTCCACGGCCTTGACGTCCTTCACCTGCTTGGCGGTGATCCAGGAGGCCGTGGCCGCGTCGCCGTCCACGAGCCCGTTGTACGAGTTGACCGCCTTGCGGTAGGCTTCCGACGCGGTCCGGCAATCCCGCGCGGCCACGGCGGTCTCATGGTCCGTCCACGCCTTGTAGCCGACACCGCCCGCAACGGCCAACGCGGCCGCGCAGACTGCGGCGACGACCGCCACGGTCCGACGGTTCAGGCCGGCCTTGTTCGTTTCATTCCCGATAGGGGCATCCGGCTCCGGGCCGGTCTCCTTTTCTTCCATCGTCATCTTCATGTCTCCTCATGTTTCCGCTTCGCTTACCCCTTTGAAGCATACCCCGGGGGGGTGTGCCTCAAAGGGGCAGTGTCTATATGTCATTTCCGCTTCGCCCACTTTCCGGGAGAAATGATTCCCGAACGGGTGCCCTTGTTCAACGGGGCGCATGTGTCCCGAGACACGCCGACCGTCCTCACTTTCGGCCTCCCACTATATAAGGAGGTCAACAAGCCGCCCCCACGGTGCACGGCTTGTTGACGGACCATTCGGCGATGCGGGCGACGACTGCCTCGTCTTCGATGAAGTCTGAACGATGGTGCGAACGTTCGGGCATGGGAATGCACCCCCAATCGAACATGCCGGATACGGACGCGGAGGCCAGGCACAGTGCGGCGAGGCAGGTCTCCAGCAGCGGCGAGGCCTGCACGCCGGCGATGTTCAGGCTCGATGGCGCCAGTCGGACGGTGTTGCGTTCCATGATCATGGCCATGCCGGAGGCTTATGCATCCGCCGGGCAGCCGCCAAGGTGCAAAAACCTCGCCTGGGACCCCATAAAACCCCGTGTAGCCGCATCAAAGTTCTTGCCACCCCTAGTACGGGATTATGTTGATTGGGATATTTGGCTGGATTGGATTCGTTCTGGTGATGGGGAGGGAGTTTTTTGGTGTTCGGTTTTGCTTGGATTGGGTTTCGCTGTGTGGGGTGCCTTGTCGTTTTGGATTCGTCCGTGTGTGTTTCGGTGATGGTATTGGCCGGGGCTTGTCTTGTCGGTTTCGTTTCCGACTTCTGAATGGTCCGGGGTTTGGCTTTTGTCGTTTTCGTCCGGGCTTTGATCTTCTGGAATGTCTTTGTCTTTTTGGCTTTGGCTTTTTCCGCTTTGGTTTTCTTCCGCCGACTTTTTCCCGGACTTGTCCTTCATGGTTTCCGCCACGGCCCCGGGCCGACGATCGGGTCCAACGGCAGGAGTCCGTCCGTGTATGTCCAATGGTCGGGCAACGGTATGTGGTCCTTCTCGTCGGTGGGGATGCGCTGCGCTACCTCTCCGTATAATTTGTCATCATTCTACATAACCATGCAGCCCGACATGGCGTTACTGACACAGGGAAGAACGGAATCAGACCACATTCGGTAACGTCGGTTGTGCTCTTTGATGATATAGATAGGTCGGTTCTTGGTCTCAAGATAGATTTTGGCCAAGTACTGGCCGAGGATACCCATGCAGAGAAGCTGAACTCCCCCGGCCAATCCTGCAGATTGGCGAAACGGTATATGGGCACGATGTCGTATCTGAGGTACGCCATCGCGGAGATATCGTACAGGGCGACTTACCGTTCGCCTGTTTGGCCACCTTCTCGACAACAGGGTTTTCATACATGGGCCTGCTGATGGCATGTCTGAATTGGTTTACCCCGAAGCCGAAAAAAGCGACCATGGCTACACATAACAATGCAGTGACGGTTCCGCCTCCAAGGCTATGGAGGTGTGCACCGACGCATGCGATGCGGACATCGCATAGAGTTGCGACCAGCAAAGGAATGAACACTGCTGCTGGTTGATGGCGTCGTCTCCGGTCAATTGATGGGTTACGGTTCGTGGGCCGAGTCGACGAACGTGAGCGCGTAGCGCATGTCGGGCAGTGCGTCGTCACAGATCCTCAAGTGCGTCCGGAATCGGGTTTTCGTCAAGGTTGATGGTGAAGAGGCGGTATTTGCCGTCATACAGCCCGGCCTCGTATTCGGTGGTGAAGCCCATCTTGCGAAACAATTCGATCGTCCGTTCGTCACGATAGTCGGAATATGACGTCACCAACGGGCTGCGTTTGTTCCGTAAGGCGTTTCCTTTGATGCATATCAGCGCATCGCGCAATGCGAAGAACCCCATTTGGATTCCCCTGCAGTCCACCGAGCGGGCAAGCGCCGAGATATGGTAATGCCCTCGATTGTTGAACCATGTGCCGCCATCCACGATGCGGATCCAGCAGACGGACGTCACCTCGTCCGTTTTCCAATCCACCATACGCATGGAAATCCGCACCCGGTCCTTCTCATTGTTCACCGTGTACGGAAGTGCCGAAATCATGCATTCGACCTCATACTCCCACGGTTGAAGAAATCGATCGCCGACCTTGATGGCCGTCACCATCGCCCCTGAGCCTCTTGCCACCGGGACGGCGCATCGCATGGGCGCGATGTCATCCCAATGATTCAGGTTCAGGTCAACCCATCGTAATTCGCGCGCGACGTTCAGCATCAAGACGTTCCATATAGCAGCGGAGAGCCATGTATGACATACGCTCGTCTCGTTCCACCCAGCGGCGGTACTCCTTCCGTATTATCCTCAGCTCCTCCTCGGTGGGTCTTCCCCGCATGTCGGATTATCCTTTCTTAAGGTTTCATATACCTACAGCCTAGGCCATTCGTCATACAAAGCAGGACTTCACGCCAAATATTTTACAGCCACATACCAATATTAAAAGAAACTATTCCCACGGAAACCAGTTCTTATCGTGATTTCTGCTTTTCTCGGCGATAGTGAAACAGCCGCTCCACCTTGATGGCGGAGCGGCTGCATACCCATTTTCGACGCGGCATTCCCTATGACGCGGACATCGGTTCACGGTCGGTCGGCGATGATGCGCCGTATTCCCTTCAGATCGTCGGCGAAGTAGATGCCATGCTGACGTTCGGGAGTGGAGAATCCCGCGGCGATCATGCGGTCGAGCAACGATTTCATATCATCATAGAAGCCGTTGAGATTGTAGAAGATGCAAGGCCGGGTCAGCTGGTTGAGGCAGATTTTCGAGACGACCTCGCTGACCTCCTCAAGCGTGCCGGTACCGCCGGGAAAGGCGATGAACACGTCGCCGAGCTCGATCATCCTGGTGCGACGTTCCGTGATATCCGGCACGACATGCAGTTCGGTGAGACCGTTGTGCTCAACACCCCGATCCACGAACATCTGCGCCTCGATGCCGGTCACCTCGCCGCCTGCCGCCATGACCGTGTCGGCGATCACACCCATCAGCCCCTCGTCGGATCCGCCATAGACCAGCCGATTGCCGCTTTCGGCTATCCATGTCGCCAGTTCCACGACGGCTTCCTTGAACGTGGGGTCATTGCCTTCATGCGCACCTAGGTACACCGTGATGTTCATGCATATCTCGCTTTCCGTCCGCCGACCAGTCTACAAGAAGGGGCGTCTTCCATGAGACCCACCCAACCGCTGCGGACCTAGTTACGGAAGGACCAGTGCCAGTAGCCGGTACGGTATGCGAGCAGCAACGCCACGGCGGGTATCGCCATGCAGATCAGGTAGAACAGCCAGTCGACACCATGCAGACGTGACGTACGCGCCTGACTGCGCGGAGCATCGCCGCCGAATCCACGTGCCTCCATGGCCGTGGCGAGCTTGGTTCCGCGGCGAATCGATACGACCAGCAGACTAAAGGCCTGCATGAACACGCGCCTGATGGCGCTGCCGTCCCCAAGGCCGCGCGAACGACGCGACAGGCCCAGGGCGCGCCAATCATCCTGCAGCAGCGTGACCATACGCATGCCGGCCAAGCCACCATACACGAATTTCGACGGCAGATGCAGAATCTGCACCAGACCGTCGGCCAGATCGGTCGGGTCGAGTCCAAGCGCGAAGATCACACCGGGTACCGCGATGGCGGCGACACGCAGGAACGTTGCGGCACCCGCATACAGCGAGCCCTCCGACACCGCCATAAGACCGAATCTGAACAGTATCGCACCGGAAGCGGTGCCATACAAGGTCACGGAGACGAAACTCCCCACCGCGGCGATCCACACCATCCATGTTCTGCGCAGCACCATCAACGGATTCACGCCACCGATCCACAACAGCGCGAAGTCGATCAGCAGCGCCGTGGAGGCTGAGACGACGTCCAAAGACAGGAACATCGGCACGCACAGCAGCATGGCCCCGATGAAGCGGCTGACTGGATTCAGTTTCGCGATGAACCACGACGGCGAGGTCGCCCGCGGTTCATCATGACGCTCCTTATGTGGTACAACGCCAATGGTCTCCGTCATCACTCCTCCTCGCTCACCACGATGCGGCGCGCATCCAGCGTCTTGATCAGGGTTTCGTCATGAGTGACCATGATCACCGCCGAGCCCGCGTCGCGCGCACTTGCGATAAGTTCCACCATCTCCGTCCACGTGGTGAAATCCTGCCCGAATGTCGGCTCATCCATAATGATCACCTTCGGCGCGGCCGCCAGCATGGACGCCACCGAAAGCCTCCTCTTCTCGCCACCCGACAACGTGAATGGGTTGGCGGGTGCGAATCGTTTGAGATTCATGCGTTCCAGCATCCCATCGGCGATGGCGTAGGTCTCCTCATCGGATTTGCCCATGGATTTCGGCCCGATTGCCACTTCATCGCGCACGTTGGAGGCGACGAACTGATGCTCCGGCTCCTGGAACACCATACCGATACGGCCGAGCAGATCACGGCTTTTCCAGGTGAACGGATCATTCTCTCGACGTGCCGGCATCATGGAGTCGGCTACGCGCACATGGCCGGCAATCGGTTTGAGCAGGCCGGCCAGGGTCAACGCCAAGGTGGATTTGCCCACGCCGTTCCTGCCGGTAAGCGCGGCGACCTCCCCTGCATGGAAACGTACATTGATATGCTCGCCCAGGGGGAAGCTGCGGCCGAAACTCAGATCATCGGCATACAGCACCACATCGCGGCCATGCCCTGATCGGGTTGGGGCATGGCTTGCGATTTCACGCCCCGGTACCCACGCGCCGCCTTCGGCGAGCACATCGCCCATGACGCTGAACACCTCTTCGGGGGTGCCGTCCGCAATGACGCCGCCTTCATATGAATCATCGTTCGGCCTGCCCAACACGATCACACGGTCCACAAGGTCAAGCCACACGTCAATGTGGTGCTCCACCACCACCAACGTCTCATGCCCCTGCTCAAGCACCTGCCTGACCGCGTCATGCACTTCCTGCACACCTTCCGGATCCAGGTTCGCGGTCGGCTCATCAAGCAGCAGCAGTCCGGGATGCATGGCGAGCACGCCGGCCAACGCCAGCCGTTGCCGCTGGCCGCCGGACAGCCGGCGCGTGGAATGATCCGTACGCATGTACCCCAATCCCACGACGTCGAGGGATTCGCGCACACGCTTCCAGATAACGTCACGTCCAAGGCCAAGATTCTCGCAGCCGAACGCGGTATCGTCGCCCGCACGTTCAAGAATCGTCTGGGCGTCCGGATCCTGCATCACCAGACCGCTCCTGCCGCGGGCCGCACGTGAATCGATCCCGTCGATCCGCAGGCTGCCTTCCTGCTCGCCCTCATCGTCGCCACCGAGCACGCCGGCCAATCCCGCCATCAGCGTGCTTTTGCCGGCACCGGATGCGCCGAGCAGCAGCACACGCTCCCCCGGCCTGATTTCAAAATCGACATGTCGCAACGCGAAATCCTTACGCGATGCATGCCTCCATCCCCAGTCGACCGCCTTCACACCGGCCGCGACCACGGCTCCGGCTTCATCCGTCGTCATCTATAGGTTCTCCATTCCGCGGTATTCCCCGACCATATGAAGAGGGTTCGCGGCGTACGCAACAGGTACATCGCAAACCCTCGCCCGTCTTGCATGCGCCGATGATCAGACCAGTTCCTGCGCACGTCCGGATTCGAAGCGGTCGAGTACGCCGGTCTTCGCCAACGCGAACTGCACCACCCACATGAAGGCGCCGCCCATCACCGCGCCGGAGATCACGCAGCAGATGGTGAACGTGCTGCCCTGCAACACGGTCCAGCCGGAATGGGTAAGCCAGTCATAGGCGCCATTGAACAGACCCGTAAGCGCACCGGCCAAAGTGACGGAGACGATATTCCACTTCTTATAGGCGAATACGGCGAAGCCGATTTCCGCACCGAGACCTTGGAACATGCCGACGATCAAGGAGCCGCCGATGCCGAATGGATTGCCCATAAGCGCCTCGATGAGCGCGGCCACGGTCTCCGCGAAAAGCGCGGCACCCGGCTTGCGTACGATGATGGCCGCCAGAGGCCCCGCGAATAGCCACATGAAGTCGAACAGGCCTCCCAGTCCGGGTGTCAGGCTGTCGAAGATGCCGATCGGAACGGCGTAGATAAGGTCCCAGGCCCAGAAGATCACGCCGGAGGCGACGGCGATGATGGCCGCCACGACGATATCGACCACGCGCCATTTGTTGGAATGTTTTTTCACTGCGGAAGACTGGATGTCAGTCATGAGTTGTGCCTTTCTCGTCCATCAAGGCACGGGAAAGAGAGACGTCCGTGCGCCGGCATTACCCGGTATACGTTCATACGGTCGAAGCGTTCGCTTCCTCTCAGCCCCAATGGCCCCCGTGTCAGTGCCCGATACTACACAAGGCACGCGATTTTCGCCACCGTTTCACTGCATCGGGGTGCGCATCAGCGATTCGGCGAGCTGTCTGAAGGTCGCGCCAAGCCCGTCAGAGCGCAACGCGCCCTCTTCGGTCAGCACCGCGGGGCGTCCCGCTTCGGCGGTTTCGCGCAGTTCCGGCTCCAGCGGCAACTGTGCAAGCAACGGCACCTCATATCCCAGATTCTGGGATAGCTGCAGGGACACGCGTTCGCCTCCGCCTTCGCCGAAAATCCGCAGGCGTTCGCCCTTGTGTTCGAAATAGCTCATGTTCTCGACTACGCCCCGCACCTTCATCGGCACCTGCAACGCCACCAAACCGGAACGCACCGCAATGTCGGAGGCGGATGGCTGCGGAGTGGTGACGACCACGAGTTCGGCGTTCGGCAGGGCCTGCGCCACGGAAATCGCCATATCCCCGGTGCCCGGCGCCAAATCGAGCAGCAGCACGTCGGGCTCGCCCCACCACACATCCGACAGGAATTGCTCCAGGGAACGCTGCAGGCGTGGGCCGCGCCAAAGAATCGCACGGTCGGCTCCCGCGAACATGCCGATGGAGATCATCTTCACACCCCAGGCCGTCACCGGCATAAGCATGCCGTTGAGGTTGGTGGGCTGCGTATGTACGCCGAACAGACGCGGCAGCGAGAAGCCGTAGATGTCGGCGTCGATGGCCGCGGTGTCGTAGCCCAATGCGGCGAAGGTCGCGGCAAGATTGGCGGTGACCGACGATTTGCCGACACCTCCCTTGCCTGATGCGATGGCGAAGATGCGGGTCTTGATGCCGGGCTTGTTGAACGGGTTCTGTTTGCGTTCCGCCTTGAGGCCGGCCACCAGCTGGGTGAGCTTGTCGTGGCTCATGGAGCCGACCTTGATATGTGGCTGCAATGTGGCATCCGGATACGAGGCCACCGCGCCGTTGATCTGGTTCGTGATGGTCTGCGAGAGCGGACAACCTTCCACGGTGAGCTCCACGGCGACGGTCACGTCGTACGTGTTGTCCTCCCCCGTGACCGGCATCGCATCGATGGAAGCGATCATGCCCAGGTCGGTTACGGAACGGCCCAGTTCCGGGTCGATCACCTTGCTGAGACGTTCGTAGATTTGCGCTTCGATCATGCGCTCGTCTGTCATGGTTCCTCCTTGTTGCCGCGTACCAGCCTAGCGGTCATGCATGCGGCATGCCAGAGACTCATGGGTTTGCTTACGAGAACTGCATCACACCGTGCCGTTGCTCAACAGCTGTTTGAACTGGCTCTCGTTAAGCATGGGAACGCCCAGTTCCTCGGCTTTTGCGGCCTTGGATCCGGCGTTCTCCCCGACCACCACCCAGTCGGTTTTCCTACTGACCGAACCGGCCGCTTTTCCGCCACGGGAGATAATGGCCTCTTTGGCGGAATCGCGGGAGAAATCGACCAATGACCCGGTGACCACCACCGTCTTGCCGGTCAGGGTCTGCGGCACATCGCTGGTTTCGGCCACCACTCCCACACCGGCGGCCTTCCACGCATCCAATATCATGCCACGCCAATTGCCTGGCTTGTGCGCGTCGGTGAACCATGTGACCACGGATTCGGCTATTTCCGGTCCGATGCCGTCGATTTTCGAGAGGTCCTCGACGCTTGCATGCTCGATCGCGTCAAGCGAACCGAAGGCCGTGGCGATGGTGCGCGCGGTCGGCGGGCCAAGTCGGCGTATCGACAGCGCCACCAGCACACGCCATAGATCCGCGTGCCTGGCCTTATCCATTTCGTCGAGCATCTTACGCGTGTTCTCAGCGGGGCGGATATACACCGGTTGCACGCTGGTCGCACCGGTGCGCGATACCTTGGTGTCTTCGCGGATCACCACGGCGTCGACCGGCACGTCATATTCCGGATACTGCCTGTTCTCCCCCAGTTCGGCGCGCTTCTTGGCGGTGAGTCTCTTCGCCGCGGTCGGAGCCGTCCAGAATGCGGGCACCTGATGCCATAGGCCGGACCCTCCCACGCGCTTGCGTGTTCTTTTGGTCCTGCCGGTGGTGGCGTCAACGGTTTCATGGATCTCGATGATTGGCGCCTCACGCCATACACGTACATCCTTCAAATCGGCGGCGGTCAGCGAGAACAGGCCCGCCTCACTGGAAAGCACCGGCGTCTGCATGTCCGGCAACCGCAGTCCGGTAGCCGGCTCGTAGGGCTCCGGCTCCTCGCCGGGCCGGACGAGAATCTCAGTGACGTTCGGCGCGTAAGTGTCGGCGGAATCGGGGCGATCCTCCTCCGGGTTGGTCAACGCGATCGCCGATTGGTCGCCCAGATGTTCGATATCGAACGCCTTGCGGGAGGCCAGGTTGATGATGCGCTCGGTCAGCTGCGCAGGGCATGATTCCACATTCGGGCAGCGAATGTCCTTGTCGCCCTCCTTGGCCGGCGCCAGCTCCGCACCACAGCTCGGGCAATGCGTCGGCATGACGAACGCGTGCAGGCTCTCCTCCCGCTCCCTGCGGCGTTCGAGCACCGGGCCCACAAGCTCGGGAATCACGTCACCGGCCTTGCGCACCACCACGGTGTCGCCGATGAGCACACCTTTGCGTTCCACTTCGAAAGGATTGTGCAATGTGGTGCGGGACACGGTGGATCCGGCAACATATACGGGCTTCAGAATGGCGACCGGGGTCACGCGGCCGGTTCGGCCGACCTGTACGGTGATGTCGAGCAGTTCGGTGTTGACCTCTTCCGGCGGGTACTTGTAGGCGATGGCCCAGCGCGGCGCGCGTGAGGTGGCGCCGAGCGCACGCTGCAATCCAAGATCGTCGACCTTCACGACGATGCCGTCGAGCGCATGTTCGATATCGCCGCGATGCTCGCCGTAGTAGTCGATCATGTCAAGAATGCCGGCGAACGACGTGACCTCGCGATTGTGCGGCGAAACCGGCACGCCCCACTTTTCATACAGCGCGTACGCCTCGGATTGATCGTTGATCACGTCATGTCCGCCGGTGCGCCCTGCGCCCCATCGCAGCGAGCCGATGCCGTGCGCATAGAAGCTCAGACGCCGCGTGGCGGTGATGCGCGGATCCTTTTGCCTCAGGCTTCCGGCGGCGGCATTGCGCGGATTGGCGAATGGGGCCCGACCGGCGTCCTCGTTCTCACCGTTCAACGTGGCGAAGTCATCCCAACGCATGAACACTTCGCCGCGGATCTCCACGAATTCGGGAATGTCGTTTTCGGGACCGGCCAGGTTCTGTGGAATGGTCGAGATTGTACGCACGTTGAGCGTGATGTCCTCGCCGGTCACGCCATCGCCCCGGGTCAGTCCCTGCTCGAGCACGCCGTTACGGTACACGAGGTTCAATGCCAGACCGTCGATCTTGACTTCGCAGGTCATCGGCAACGGCTTGGATTCCGGCCAGTCGAGATCACGGATCACACCGTCGTACCAGTCGCGCAGTTCTTCGATGGAGAACACATCGTCGAGGCTCATCATGCGCGAGGGATGACGTACGGAGGCGAAATCGTTGGAAAAGGTGCCGCCCACACGGTGGGTCGGCGATTGCGGAGTATCCAGGGAGGGGAATTGCGACTCCAACGTCTGCAGGCAGCGAAGCCGCGCATCATAGGCCGCATCGGACGATACGGGGGCATCGTCGATGTAGTAGGCGATCTGATCGGATTCCACCCAGGCCGCGACCTTCGCCCACAGCCGGGCGGCCGCTTCGGCACTCAGCGAGGAGACGTCAAGACGGTCGAGTCGCATGGCGTCGGCGTCGGTGGACTGCAATGCGGCAATCCACCGTTCGGAACCGGGAACCGGATGAGAGGCGCCATCGTCGGCGGCCGCGGCGACGTCAGGTTCGACGTCGCCGCCGGCCGAACCGTCAAAGTCCCAGGCAAGCTGTTCGGAATCACCATGCTGTGTCATGAATGTCACTTTCCGCTAATTGTTGAGCGAGCGCAGGAACTGCATCTGCACCACGTCGGCACCGTCGCGCTCGGCGTCGTCCATGCGCGAGGCCGCCACCGACAGTGTGCGCGCCGGTACGAACATGCCCTCATCCACGCATACACGCGCCGCCTTGCGTACCAGCGAGGCGACTTCGGTTTTCGGCCATACCGGCAGGCCGGCCTGCTCCAGCACCTGGGTGGCTTCCGGCACGGAGGTCGGTACGGGAATGCATTGTGATTGCGCTCGTGCGATTAGTTCCTGCAATTCGCCTTCCAGTGAGCCGATGCGGCCCGAGGCGATGCTATCGCTCATGATATAGGCTGCCGCCGCGATGTCGAAACGGTCGCACATCCATTCGGCGTAGGCCAGACGATAGTAGGCGAAGGAGGCGTCATCACGGTCCAGGGCCACATGCAGGGCGTTGAGGCATGCCGCACGGGCCGGATTCCAATCCTCTTCGCGAGCCAGTTGCACGGCGAGCTTCAGATGCGACAGCGGATAGGCCGGGGCATAGCGCACCATGGCGTTCAGATGGGGCAACGCGGCCTTCGCGCCCTTGATCTGGGCAAGTATGTCGGCCAGCTCCATATGGGCGTAGAACAGATTGTCGGGAATCAGCACGGTGCGCTCACCTTCGGTGGCGAACATGCGATTGTAGATCACCCGTTCCGCATAGGAGTTGAAGTAGCGTGGCACGCCCGGATTGGCCGCGAACAGCTGGTCCATACGGTCCAACGCCGCTTCGATCATCTCCACGGACTGGTCGATCTGACCGCTGAACAGCAGGTCGCGCGCCTTCATGCGTTCGGCATCGAGATCGTCGGCCAGCGTGAATGAGAAGTCCGGCGTGTCATTGCCGTCGATCAGCGCACTGGTCACCTGCGTGGCGAGCCCCGTCAGCTCCGGGTCGCCGATGGCGTTGATGATGTCCATCGCACGCTGCGCCTTGGCCACGGAAGGCATGCCGTCGGCGGCGGCCAGCTGGTGGAACTCCCCCACGGCGCGTTGCAGCAGGTCGACGCGTTGGATTGACAGGCCCGATACGTCTTCGCAGCCGAAGAGACTGGCGCTCTCCTTGCTGAACTTCTTGTCGGAGAGTTCGGGCTCCTCCTGTGAGCCGGTCGGTGAGAACCGGCTGTCACGCAGGTCGAACGTGGCATCGACCGGTTTCAACGCACCCATGCCGTCCACGTCCATTTCCGCGTCGAACATGCGGTACGTGGGTACGGGGTTGGTCAGACCGTCCGCATGCAGACGATTCAGGAACTCCTCACGTGTGAAGGTGACCGTCACCAGATTGCGTACGGTCGGGTTCTTGCGCAACTGGTTCATCGGATCGTCGTCATCGCCGTTGCCGTCGATGTCCGCATCCATCGAGGCGATCATGCCGGCATCGCCGATGTCGCCTGCCGCCTTCTCGCCGTTCCCATCGTCGGATTGCGGCATGCTGAAGGTCATGTCGTCGAAGTCGATGTCCTTCATCAGGTCTTCGAATTGGTCGTCGAGCGCCGCATCGTGCTCATCGGTGGACGCGGCCGGATCCGCAGAGGCATCGGAAGGGCGTGTCGGGGCCGTTCGGGACGGATCCCCATGGAAGTCACCGTCCTTTGGCGCCGCCTTGGACCGTGACGGGCCCATTTCGCCGGTGCGGATGCGTTCGAATGCGCTCAGGGCCTCGCTCATCAGCTCGCTGATGGCGGAATCCTGTTCGGCGATGGCCTCTTCCAGACCGATGGAGTCGATATGCATCGACACACGCCGTACATGCGGATCGGCGCCGAAACTCAACGCCGCCATAAGCAGGCCGATGCGCAGGTTGTAGTCGGCGCTCATGCGTGCACGTTCCGCATCACCCATCTTCACCCATGCATGATGTTCCGGATCATATCGGGTGGAGGGCATCATGGACACCCCTGCCGAGGTGAAGCCGATCGCCACGTTGCCGTCTTCGAGGCTGCAGCGGAATTCCACATCGAACCGGTACGGCAGTCGCAGGCTCCGCAGCAGACGTGCCATGGTCTGGCGGTACACCCATTCCGAGCCGCCTTCGGCGATGCATGGCTCGTTCGGCGATTCGTCTTTGGTGGCTTCGGCGATGCGTCGTCTGGTTTCGTCGGCGATGTCGACGAGTCTGCCGGCGGCCTGAATGCCGTTATCCTGGTGCGGATCGAGGATCGCGCCGAATTCGTCGTCGGGCTTCAATGCGATCAATGCCGGATTCTCCAGCAATGCCAGATCGATCTGTGCGGCTTCGGCGCGAGTGACCGTATCTTCCGTAGGCAGGCATCCGATGCGCGCGTTACGTTCCAGCCAGGAGCTTACGGCGGCGAAACGGTTGAGATTGCCTTCGATGTTGAGCGCACGCAGGGCGGCGCCGAACGGCAACGTGGAATCCCAGGCGAAGAAATAGCAGTTCGAGTAGCTTGACGTGTACAGGTGCAGCGGTTCGGCGCCGTGCACCGCCTCCAACGTCTGGTTCCGTTCGAGCGCGCCCGCCTCACGCATCAGATCGGCAAAGTAGTCCTCCAATCCGGAGGCACGCATGCCATGCGAACGGGCGCTCATCGTGTCGCGCATGGAACGCCGGATGGCCCCCATCGGGGCCTCACGGTTGAGGCGGCGGAAGATGTTGCCCGAGCCGAAGCCGATCAGCAGGCCATTCATCTGCGGCAGCATGTATGCGGCGAGGAACGCGATGGTCAACGCATCGCGGAATTCCAGGTCGTAACGCATCGCCGGCGGCAGTTTGGCGCGTAGTTGCTCCAGCGTGTATCGGTTGCCGACCTTAAGCCATGAGGCGAGCCACATCATGCGCCCTCCTTCGGCCCGCCCGACCATGCCACCCTGCGAGGCCTTCACCATTTTCGGCGGATTGGACGGCGAATGGCCGAAGCGCATGCCATCAGGCAGGGTCAGATCCTCCTCCTTGACGAAGACGAATCGAGGCTCCATACCATGGACGTCCATGGCCGGATCGGCGCCGGCGAATACACGCGCCTTGCCGTCGGCCAAGGCTATCTGCGCGAAATGATCCTTATCGGTGAACAGGCCGATGGAGAACGCACGCCCTCGGGTCTGGGGCAGTTGGGCCCAGCCCAATCTCAATCGTCCGGGAACGCCTTCAAAGCCGTCGAACATACGCCGTTTGGTCAACGGACCCAGGCGCACGGCATTGCGGGTCAGCTCGCCGACCACATCCTGCGGTGCGTTCAGTGCCGCGCCGAACGGATTATCGGAAGCGGCGGCGGACGTGTCGGAGTCACCGTAATCGCCCTGAAGGTGCCTCAATGTTTTGCGCACCCCGCGCATAAGGCGATCCAGCATATCCCGGTTTGCGCCCGGTTCATCCGCTGAAGGCGATGATGATGTGAGGTGAGACATGGTAGCCATTCTTTCAATCCAACCCGACATGCAGCCATTAGAATAATGGCGTGACCTCTTCAAAACAGCGTATTCAGACACGCCACCGCATGTGCGCAGCCATTCTATCCGCTCTTGCCATCATGATGCTGATCGAGTGCGTGTTGTGCAATCTGCCGTTCTGGAGAACGCTCGCCGCCAGCGGCGATTCCGCCGCCGCGGACAACACGCTGGGACCGGGGCTGGAACGCACCGCCGACGGCATGCTCACCGTCACCGATCCGACGCAAGCCTATCTGCAGGTGGTCGCCGACGGCACGTCGGCATATATACGCATCGATCCCGTGTCGGTACGGACGATCGACAAGGCTCGGCAGGAGGCCGAAAGCAAAGGGACCGAACAACCGTTGACCACCATTCGGGTACGTCCGGACGCCGACCGGGCCGCCTGCACGACCCGTTCCGTATCGTTGTCCCTGCCGCGTTCACTGTATGTGAAGGCGGAGGCCGGCAGAACGGTGCGCGTGCAGATTCTGGAGCCGAAAGGTTCGCTGATTCCGATTCAGGCCGTACGGGCCAACGTACGCGTACCTTTCGAAATCAACCCGCTCCGTATCGGCCTCATGGTCGTCGTATTCGTTCTGCTGCTGCTATGGAGACCGAATTCACGTCTGTGGAAGGTGCCGCTCGACGCCTCCTCCGTTCGTCAACGCGCGGCCTTTGCCGCGCTCATGGCCGTTCCCGCCGTCATCACCGTCTGGAACGTCGTGTGGCAGATCCGTTCCGCGGTTCCCCTGCAATTCCATGCCGATGGCATGTACACCTACGATTTCGACCAGTACGATCATGTGGCGCAGGCACTGCGCAACGGCCACGCCTGGCTTGACCTGGAAGTGCCGAAGGAACTGCGCGAGGCCGCCGATCCATACAGCATCGAGACACGGCAACGCCTTCTCAATAGCGGCGTCAGTCCGATCTATTGGGATTATGCCTATTATCAGGGCCACTGGTACTCCTACTTCGGCGTGCTTCCGGCGGTCATGCTGTTCCTGCCGTTCCGCGTGGCCACCTCACTGTGGGTCGAGGGCGGGCTCATGCTGCCTTCCGGCGCGGCGGTGCTGCTGCTCATGTTCGGCTTCCTGGTGTTCGCCTGCCTGCTTACGGTGCGGCTGATCGAACGCATCCGCCCCGGTTCCTCGATCGCGGCCGTCAGCATGATATGCGTATTCGTGCTGTTGGCGTCCAACAGCGTCTATCTGTGGTACCGCACGAATTTCTATTCGGTGCCGATCGCCGCTTCCCTGTTCCTGAGCACATTGGGATTATGGCTGTGGCTGGGTGCCGCAAAGCCTTTGTCTCCCGTGGATTCCGACGATATGCCTGCGGCGGAGGATGCGTCGTCGCTGTCGCTGCCGCACTTGGCGGCCGGTTCGGTGTGCATCGCCGCGAATCTTGGCTGTCGTCCGACGTTCACGGTGGTGGCGTTGCTGGCGTTCCCGATTTTCCGGACGCAGATCCGTTCCATCGTCCGCCGATTCAGGGCCAGGCGCAAGGGCGGACGCGGAGGAGACGGCACGAATGTGCTGCATCTGCTCCGTGCGCCATTGGCGGTGCTGGTGCCTGCGCTGATTGTGGTCATTCCGTTGTTTGCCTACAATGCGGTGCGATTCGGTTCCATCTTCGATTTCGGCAGCAGCTATCAGATGACCGTCACCGATATGACGGGCTATCGCCAGCCATTCGCCAATTTTCTGCTCACCTGCGGCTACTACCTGTTCCTGCCGTTACGGTTCACCGGTCAGTTCCCGTTCCTCGCGGTTTCGCCGACACCATTGCCGTCGTGGGGCTTCACCGAGGCGATGCCCGGCGGTCTGTTCATGACGACGCCACTCGTCTTCGCCTCGCTTGCGCTGCCGTTCCTTCGACGCCGCATGCGCCGGCTGGGACTGGCGGACATGTGGCATATGCTGATGGCCTGCTTGATTCTGGGACTGCTGGTCATGGCGCTCGATTCCCGTCTCGGGGGCCTTGGATGGCGGTACATCGCCGATTTCGGCTGGTTGTTCGCGCTGGCCGCGCTGCCGGCACTGCTGTTCGCGCTTGGCTGTTGCCGACCACGACTGGGATGGCTGATTCGCGCCGGTTTTCTCGCGCTGTTGCTGTTCTCGATCGCCGTCACCGTACTGTCGCTGTTCATGCCCGGGCGTGAGGACGAGTTGATTCGTTCCAATTCGACGCTGTTCCTCGAGGTGCAGTCCTGGTTCGCGCTGCCGTAGCCCATCCCATGTGCAACGCTTTACAGCGAATATTCAGTGTTTTTCCACGATTCGATGAGGGAATTTACCTGTTGGCTTTGAGGTGCGCCGATAATAGTGACGATTGTCCCCCGTTCTCTTAGAGATGAATAATGCCGGAGCCATATGCCTATGAAGACGTTTTCCATATTGCCGAACCATCCCAAGGCCAAGCGCTGGATCGCCGCGCTCGTCACATCCGCCATCGCGGTGGGTGCGTGCCTGCTGAGCTATGACAATGTGGAGGCACAGATACGTCAAAACCGCATCGAACGACTCAATGCGCGTATTGAAAACGTATATACGACCGGCTATCAGGATATGGCCGACGAGAATCTCGCGACCGAGAAGAGCCAGGCCGCGGCCACGGAAGACGACATCTTCGTCAAGGAAAACCCCTACGGCACCAATACCACGTCACTGTACGTGTATTTCACCACCGACGACGCCGTCGCCGTAAGCTATACCGTGCATGCGGACGGTTATGCGGACTTCACTCGTACCGCCTATCAGGAATCGAAGTACCAGCGCACCCACGAGTTCCAACTGCTGGGCCTCATCCCGGACAAGCCCAATACCATCACCCTCACGCTGACGAATGCCGACGGAGACACGCGCACGCATACGATCACGCATACAGGCGCCTCGCTGCTCGGCAACGAGGAGGTACAGCTCGAGTCGACCAAAACCGCCAAGGCCGGTGAGGATCTCGGCGATGGCCTGTATGCGATTCTCGGCAACGACAGCGACGAGCAGGACTTCATGTTCTACTACGACACGAACGGCGTGCTGCGCGGCGAAATCCCCGTGCTCTATTACCGTTCGCATCGTCTCCTGTTCGACGATGACGGACTGATGTGGTTCTCCGCCTCCACCAAACACATGGTCGGCATGAACCGGCTGGGCAAGCTGGAGAAGATTTACAATCTGGGCTCCGACTACATCCTGCACCACGACTACGCCTTGGACGGCGACGGCAACATCGTGATGCTCGCCACCGAATTGAACCGCAGCGACAACGCCGTGCAGGATCAGGTCATCAAACTCGACACCACCACCGGCAAGGTGACCAGCCTGCTCGACTTCGGCGAAATGTTCGCCGACTACAAGGCCTCATCCACGCATGCGGGCACCGACGAATCGGATTCCAGCGCGAAGAACCGCTGGGACTGGCTGCACTGCAACACCATCCAATTGCTGGATGACGGCTCCGCATTGTTCTCCGCGAGGGAGACGTCGACCATCATCAAAGTGAACGATCTGGAATCGAACCCGACACTCGACTATATGATCGGCGAAGCCTCCGTGTGGGCCGGCACCGCCGAGGCCGACTCGTTCCTCACCAAATCCGGCTCGTTCTCCGACACGGGCGGCCAGCACTCGATCACCTACGTGGCCGACGATTCGCTGGCGGATGGCCAGTATTACCTGTACATGTTCGACAACAACTTCGGCACCTCCCTGACACGGCCCGATTTCGACTGGTCCGTGATCGACGGCATCTCGACGAAGTTCTCTTCCGACACGGCACGCTCGCAGTACCGCAGGTACCTGGTCGACGAGAATGCCGGCACGTACAGTGAGGTGTCTTCGTTCGATGTACCGTATTCACCGTATGTCTCTTCCGCGCAGGAACTTGACAACGGCAATATCCTCATCGATTCGGGCATGAAAGGCCTGTTCGGTCAGTACTCAGCCGACGGCACGCTGTTGTCCGAGTTCAAGATGGCGCTCAACACCAGCTACATCTACCGCGTCTACTCCTACGATTTCCAAGGCTTCTATTTCGCCTGACCGCATCCACCCCGCTCCCCTCCGGCTGGTGGCCGCCAGGCCGCCGCCGACCGGGGTGGCCACTATACAATAAAACCCATGGGACTCTTCAGTACGCTTTTCACCACCGCACACGCCAAACCCGTTTCCTCCGTGACCTTCACGCTCGATTCCGCCACCCACACCTATGAGGACGGCAACGTCGGACTGAATGCCACAACGCTGGCCATCACGCCCTCCGACAGGCGCGTGGCGGTGATCGGCCTCAACGGTTCCGGCAAAACCACGCTGCTGAAGCTGCTCGACGGCGCGCTACCGGCCTCCACCGGTTCGGTCCGTCTCACGGCCGACGGCACGGATTACGATCCGTCCGTGAAGCGCGATCTGAAACGTATCGAGAATTTCGTCGGGCGCGTGCGTCGTGAGGAGATTCCCAACAGTTACTACAAGGCCCCCTCGATACGGGAGGCGATCGACCAGCCCCTGAAGAAACACAAGGTGCCGGAAAGCGAGCGTCAGGCGATCATCGGCAATCTGTTCGCCCATTTCGACTTGGCGTCGGTTGCGAGGGAGCCCGCCTCGGCCTTGGATGGCGAGAAGCGGCATCTGCTGGCAATCGCATCCGCATTGAGCTTCTCCCCCGCCGTAATCGTAGCCGACGAGCCGACCAAGGGCTTGGATGAAATCGCTTCGGCACATGTGGCCAAGGCGCTGTTCAGCTATGACAGACAGGTGATCTTCGCCACGCATGACACGGACCTCATCACCCGTTCCGAATATGCCATCGACCGTACGCTCGTGGTCGACGGGCACGATGTGGTCTTCGACGGCACGCCGCATGCCGCCGTCACCTTCTACACCGATCTCATCCGAGCCAGATACGAGGCCTCCAAAGCCTGACCCCCACTTTCCCAATCTGCGACACTGACGTCCGCTCAGTGTCGGCAGATTGGGAGGGGACTAGTCGATCAGTTCGTTGACGGTGTCGAGCACGATGCGGACGTTACGCCGGAAATCCTTCGATTCCGGAAGCAGGGAGATCGCCAGATAGCCGTTCGACGTCATGTCGAAGAAGTAGCCGGGCTGCCCGGAAACGCCATGGCGTTCGATCATGGCGAGCACCAACGCGTTTTCGTCAAGCACGCCCGGCACGCGCAGAAGCACATTCCAGCCGCCCTCCGCCCGCAGCACGCTGACCAGACCATTCGGATCCGCATCCAACATGGCGTGCAATGTCTTGAGATTGCCGCGCACACGCTCCCGCACATGTGAGGTCTGTTCCGGCGCGAGCCGAAGCATCGACGGAACCTGCCTGGCGATGACTTCGCTCATCGGCAGATAGTCGTCGGCGATCACGTCAAGCCTGCGCTTGGCCTCGGCGACGTCCCCGGCCGGACCGGAGACCTGGATCCAGCCGACTTTGGCATGCGGTGCGGCGAGCATCTTCGAGAACCCATCCAGCGCGAACGTGAGCGCACCACGCTCCCCCGCCAATCGCGCGTTGCCCCCGAAGGGCTCGAGATCGTAATCGTAGAACACTTCGTCGGCGATGATGGCCACGTCATGCTCGCGGCACAGTTGCACGATCGCCTCCCGTTCCGAGGCCTTGACATACGAGCCGGTCGGATTGTTGGGGTTGATGAGCACCAGCGCGCGGATGCGGCCACCGTCCTCGCCTTCCAGCGTTTCGCGGAGTTCGGCGACGTCGATATACCAGGAGCCGTCGAATCGTTGCTGGTATTCGATCATGTCGACGCATTCGAGGCGTGCGATGGATTCGATGAGCGGATAGCCCGGCTTCGGCGCAAGCACGGCGTCGCCGGCGTCGCATAGCAGTTTGATCAGCCAGGAGTACGCTTGCGAAGTGGAGCTCAGGACATACAGATCGTCCGCTTCGCAACATCCGTTCCCCCGCCCGTCAAGGAACGTCGCCAATGCCTCGCGCGCATAACGTTGCCCTCTCGGATCGGCGGAGTAGACCTCCGGTATCGACGCCGGGGCAAGGCCGTGCCGGGTCGGATTGGAATCGTTCAGTTTGCCAAGAGCCACACCACGGTGTTTGGCCTCGGATTCCGCCGCCGCAATCGGATTGGGCTCGCTGATGTCGACTCGAGAAGAAAAAACGCATGCCTCCACCCTACTCCCCCCGGCATGCACAAAGGCCGCCTGACGAATCAGACGGGCCTTTGCTCGATCGATGCTACGAAATCACTTCATCTTGGTGCTTGCATAGTATGCAGCGCCGATGATGCCGGCCTCGTTGTGCAGCTTGGCCGCGACGATCGGAGTCTTGATGTCGATGTACGGCAGGAACTTCTCGGACACGCGGGACACGCCGCCGCCGACGACGAAGAGCTGCGGATCCAGATAGAACTCCATCAGGGAGTAGTACTTGGTCAGGCGCTTGGCCCACTTCTTGTAGCCCATGTCGAGCTTCTCACGGACGGAGGAGGCGGCGTACTTCTCGGCGTCGCCCTTGCCCTTGAGCAGTTCCAGATGGCCGAGCTCCGTATTCGGAATGAGCTCACCGTTGAAAATCAGGGCGGTGCCGATGCCGGTGCCCAAAGTGGTGGCCACGACCAGACCGTTCTGGCCCTTGGCCGCGCCGAACTGCTGTTCGGCAAGACCGGCGGCGTCGGCGTCGTTCACCACGGTGACCGGTCGGCCGCATGCCTCGGAGAACACCTCGGTGACGTCCACACCGATCCAGGACTGGTCCAGGTTGGCCATGTAGCCGAGCTTCTCGCCCACGTGAATCGGAGCCGGGAAGGCGATGCCGACCGGAGCGGTCTCCGGAACCTCAAAGTGCTCGAGCTGCTGCCGAACGATTTCACCGACGGCCTTCGGAGTGGAAACCTCCGGGGTAAGAATCTTCAGACGAGGCTCAGCAAATTCGCCCTTCTCCAGGTTAACCGGGGCGGCCTTAATGCCGGAGCCGCCGATATCAACACCGAAGGCTTGTGCAGTCTCAATCATCTCTGACCTCTCTATGCAGGTAATGGGTGGGTGTAATCGAACCGGTACCCGCCATAGTAACTCGTGCCATACCCACTACACGCGCGGAATGCACAAATGGTGAATACGATTGCATGATTTGTCATACTTAACCGACTCAACATTGCACTCCCCCGCCATGAATAACGATTGCTCCCCCGTAGGGCCTCACGAAACCGTAGCCGGACACACCCATATCCATGCCGGAGCGTATATATGGTTCCGCAAGTTTCAGGGAAGGTGAAAACCCTTACTGGCGGTAACGGCAAGACCGATACTCATAACGGCCCACTACCGAAGCCCGCGACCCGCGAATGCGGCTGATCCGGTGAGAATCCGGGGCCAACGGTCAAAGTCCGGATGAAAGAAACGGAGCTCATCATGAGCGTATCCTCGCATAGCATGCAACAGCCCGGCAATCAGTCCCGACCGGACAACGAGCATTCCACGGGAGTGGCCGATTCGGGCCGCTGGTCCACCAAACGCATCGCCATATACGCACTGTTCGTGGCGCTGGCCATGGCCGTCAGTTTCATCGAATTCCCGATCATCCCGGGCGTGCAGTGGCTCAAGTATGATCCGTCGGGCATCGTCTGCCTGGTGGCGGGCTTCGCGTTCGGCCCATCGGCGGCCGTGATCGTAAGCGTACTCGGCTTCATACCTCATCTGTTCACCAACCCATGGGGTACGCTGATGGCGGTGCTTGTGGCATTGGCGCTATCGGTGCCGGCCTCGCTCATCTACCGCAGGAACAAGACCCGCAAGGGAGCGCTGCTCGGCATCGTCGTCGGCGCCCTCGTTGCGCTCGCGGCGGCGATCGTGGGCAACATCATCGTCACGCCGTTCTATGCGCACATGACCGCCGCACAGGTCGTGGCGCTGATCATTCCGGCGCTCCTGCCGTTCAACGTATTGAAGTTCACGATCCATGGCGTGGTCACGTTCCTGATCTACAAGCCGATCTCGAACCTGCTGAACCGCTGATGCCGAACATTCCCGTCATCGAACTGCACGACGTTCGCTTCAGCTATGACCATGGCGCCACCTGGGCGTTGGATGGCGTCGACCTCACCATCCTGCAGGGCGAGCGCGTCTGCCTGACCGGCGCGAACGGTTCCGGCAAATCCACGCTGTCCCGTGTGATCGCCGGGCTGGTCGCGCCTGATTCGGGAACCGTCACGCTGCTCGGCAATGTCGCCTTCGATGATTCCGGTGCCCATGCCGACGCATACCGTACGGCTCGGCATGGCATCGGTGCCGTCTTTCAGCATCCGGAGGATCAGATCGTCACCACGATCACCGAGGATGACGTCGCCTTCGGTCCGGAGAACCTTGCGATCGCGCATGACGGCATCGCGACCAGGATCACCGCTTCGCTGGAAGCCGTCGGCATGCAGGACCATCGGACGGCCGATCCGACCAGATTGAGCGGCGGCCAGCAGCAGCGCGTCGCGATTGCAGGCATGCTCGCCATGGATTCGAAGGTGCTGGTGCTGGATGAGCCGACCGCCATGCTCGACCCGCAGGCGCGCGCCGACATCATGCATGTTCTTGACGATCTGCAGGATCATGGCACCACCATCGTTTTGGTCACGCACCATGCGGACGAGCTCATACATGCCGATCGTGTGATCCGGTTGGAGCAGGGCCGCGTGGCGAATGCCGGTTCCGGCGTGGACCGCCCACAGCCACCGGCGCCTTCGGCTCGCTCCAGCAGGGAGGTCGAAGGTCCGGCTGAAAGCGGCTTGCCACAGTCCGATCCCATTGCCTCCGCTCCCATCATCACGGTACGGGACCTTACCTACCGTTATCCGAATGCCGACTCAGCCGTCTTCGAACGGCTTTCACTGACCATCGGCCGGGGCGAGGCGGTGGCGCTCATGGGCCGCAACGGCGCAGGCAAGACCACTTTGGCCCGTATGCTTTGCGCGTTGGAAACCCCGCAATCCGGTTCCATCGTCATCGATGGCATCCCCGTCGCGCGAACCACCGGATCCGGCGCATCGAAACCGCTCAGCCGCAAGGCCCGTGAGGATCTGCGCACCACCGTCGGTTTCGTCATGCAGCATCCGGAACGGCAGCTGTTCGCCGAAACCGTCGCCGATGACATCGCCTACGGTCCGCGTAACCAGCATCTGACCGAATCGCAGGTTCGGGAGCGGGTCGAACAGGCCCTGCGCCTGTTGCATATCGAACATCTGAGGGATCGTTCCCCTTTTGATCTGTCCGGCGGCCAACAGCGTCTTGTGGCCATCGCCGGCGTGATCGCCCGCAATCCACGCATACTCATCATGGACGAGCCGACCGCCGGGCTTGACGAGCAGGCGACCGCGCGCGTGCATGAGCTCATCCGGACGTTGCGCGCCGATGGCGTGACCACGCTCATCATCTCGCATTCGCAGGCGGAGGTCGACGCGATAGCCGATCGCACCATCACACTCGAATCACAGGCGCCACAGAAGACATCGGCGGCGGCCCGACGCAATGGCCACAAGCCGTCTTTCATCGGCGGTCTCGATCCTCGCGTGAAGATGGTGTCCGCGCTGGCGCTGATGTTCTCCGCCTTCGCCATCAATTCCGGCTGGCAGCTGCTGCTGGCCGCGATCTTCACCGGCGCGATCATCGGTGCCGCCGGACTCAATCCGTGGCGGCTGCTCGGATCCGTGCACATGTTCCTGATGCTGTTCGTGTTCTGCGGTCTGCTCAACGTCTTCTTCGTGCGTTCCGGCACAATCGTGGCGCGTCTTGGGCCGATTCCGATCACCGACGACGGCATCGCCATCGCGTTGCTGTACGCGTGCCGGTTCGCCGTGGTCATCGTGCTGGGAGCGACGTTCCTGAACACGACCACGCCTACGGCGATGACCGACGCCTTCGAATCGCTGCTGTCGCCCTGGAGGCGTTTCGGCATGCACACGCAGGAGACGGCGCTCGTCATGAGCCTGGCCCTACGCTTCCTGCCGACGCTCGGCACCGAGGCGAAAGCCATCGTCGACGCTCAGTCGGCACGTGGAGGCGTTATAGAGACCGGTTCGCCCACGCAGCGCATCAAGGCGATGACGGCCATCATCATACCGGTGTTCGCGGGCGCAATCCGGCATGCCGACAACCTGAGCCTCGCACTCGATGCGCGTTGCTACGAGGAGGGCGCGGAACGCACCCACTGGCGTATCATGCGCATCACCATGCGCGATATCATCGCAATGGCCGCGATTGTCGTCTATCTTGTGGCGCTGGTCGCCTTACCGGCATTATGCTAGTGGTTGTTCCATGTGCGGTATCGCGATGATTTAAGGAGCGATGATGACGATGAAGTCGGGAATGTCGAAGATTATCGAACCGTTCGCCTTGGCCCACGTGGGCCTGGTCGTAGGGGATGCCGGAGGAACCGTATTGCCTGATATGACGGTTCTGGTCGGCGCGCATGGCCGGATCGAGCGGGTCTCGCCAAGCTTCGGCACGCCCGTTCCGGACGAATACCGTTATCTTGATGGCACGGGAAAATACGTGATGCCGGGCCTGATCAACGCACATACGCATCTGTTCTCGCAAGGCCGCCCATTGGATCCGAGGATGGCCACGCCGAAGGGCCAGCGCATCATCGCGGCCATGGTGCATTCGCCGGTCGGCAAGCCGTATGTCAACGCAGTGGCGAAAGCGAGCGTGCGAACGCTGCTGGAGTCGGGCGTCACCACGATTCGTACGCTGGGCGATATCGGCTACGAGGCCGTGGCGCTGCGCGATGCGATCGCCGCAAACGAGATGGTGGGCCCTCGCATTCTGGCCTCGGGGCCGCTGATGGCGATTCCCGACGGCCATGGCGCTCCCCTGATCGCGTTGGAGGGCAGGACCCCGCAGGAGTCACGCCTGCATACGCGTACGAATATCGAACATGGCGTAGACGCCATCAAAATCGCCGCGACCGGCGGCGTCACCGATTCCCAGGTGCGTGGTGAGGCCGGTTCCCCTCAGATGACCATCGAACAGATGCGCGCCATCTGCGACGAGGCGCACAATGCGGGCCTCATCGTCGCCGCGCATGCGCAAAGCGCGGAGGGCGTGCGCAGGGCGTTGAAGGCCGGTGTGGACACCATCGAACATGGCAGCCGCCTTGACGATGAGCTGATTGAACTGCTCAGGCACAATCCGAATGCGTTGCGCGGCTACTCCGCACTGGTGCCGACGCTTTCCGCAGGATTCCCGCTGCACGCGTTCAGCCGTGACGTGACCGGCATCACCGAGATTCAGGCCGAGAATTCGAAGCTGGTGGTCGACGGTATGATCAACGGCACCCGGGCCGCACATGATGCCGGCATTCCGGTGGGCATCGGCACCGACACCGCCATGACCTTCGTAACGCAATATAATACGTGGCGCGAGCTGGCGCTACTGGTGAAATTCGCCGGATTCACGCCGGCCGAGGCCATCCATGCGGCCACCGCCGTGAACGCGCGGATTCTCAACGTAGGCGCATCCACCGGTTCGTTGGAGGAAGGCAAGGCCGCCGACATGGTGGTGCTGGACGCCAATCCGCTGGAGTCTCTCGCGACCCTTGCCCATCCGGCGCTGGTGGTCGCCGCGGGCCATCCCGTATGGCATCCGCACGCCAAACGGTTCGACGACATCGACCGTCTGCTCGACGAGGCGATGGAACGTGAATGATGGGGAGGCGTTTTACCGGCCTCACGCTATGGTAGAGCGAGCGTTGCCGGAAGGACTTTGATGCCGCAGGCAGTTTGCGGACGGCTATGTAGAGAAAGCGAAACACATATGGCACTTACCAAGAAGCAGATCAAGCAGTTGCGGGGCATGGCCAACAAGCTCAACCCGATCGTTCAGGTCGGCAAGAACGATCTGAGCGAGAACGCCGTCAAGCAGGCGGATGAAACCATCGAAAGGCGCGAGCTCATCAAGGGCTCCGTGCTTGACGGTTCCGGTCTGACCGCGAAGGAAGCCGGAGAGGGTCTGGCCGAGCAACTCGATGCGGAGCTCGTACAGGTGATCGGCAACCGTTTCGTGCTCTACCGTCGTTCCCATCGCGACGACGTGGAGCACATCCGTCTCGTTCGTGAGTAGACGGCTCCCGCCGGCAGGGAATGCACGGGCGGAAAAGAAGCCGCTGAACCAAGGTGGGGCGGCATCCGGTTCGGATGCCGCCCCACCTTTGCAATGAAAACAAACGATCGAAGGCCGATGGCCCCTATGCCTTGGTATCAGCGCCCCTGATCCCACTCAGGCTTCCACGTGTACTGCATGTCGTAGGCGCTGGACCAGAACATGTATTCGTTCTCGACACCGGTTACGAAAATGTCGATAAGCTCCTGCCTGCGCTT
This sequence comes from Bifidobacterium moukalabense DSM 27321, assembly GCF_000522505.1. GTDB lineage: Bacteria > Actinomycetota > Actinomycetes > Actinomycetales > Bifidobacteriaceae > Bifidobacterium > Bifidobacterium moukalabense. The sequence continues at coordinate 61,766 of NZ_AZMV01000001.1, forward strand.
CTCGGACAGTCCTTCGGCCAACCGTTCGATATGCTCGATCAGCCATGCGGAGCCTTCCCAGAACTCCTCGGTCCTGTACATGTCGACCCAGCTCCTGTAGGGGTTGGAGTCCAGCGTGTCCGCGAATTCGCGGGCGAGGCGCTGGCCGTAGTCGGCGTACACCCACGCGCATGGCAGCACGGCCACAAGAATGTCGACCAGTTCCTTGCCGTAGGCGATGGAAAGAATGTTCGACGTGTATGCGCGCGCGAATGCGGATTGGCGAACGTCGGCCATCTCCTCCTCGCTCACACCGTAGCCGGCCATATACTTGCGGTGCACGTTGGTCTCCACATTGAAGATCGCGCTTTGCACGCCGACCATGAACTGCATGACCTCGGTATCGTCGGTCTTGGTCAGGGCCAATGCATGCACCTTGGCGTAGTCGGCGAGATACCGGTAGTCCTGCAGCAGATAGAAGGCGAACCTTTCACGCTGTAGCGTGCCTTCGCCAAGCTCGCGCAGGAACGGCTGACGGTAGCCTTCCTCCCACACTGAATCGGCCGCTTCGCGCATTCGCTGCGCGAACGGGGGAAGATTGTCGAGACGAACACCACGGGCCGGATCGTATGGCTTGTTGATTACAGATGTCATATCGCTCAAAGATATGCCTCCCTACGCTGGTATTAACCATCAGGTTCAAAGGGTCAGGCCTCACGCCTATCTCAACCCGGCTTTACGGGTTCCCCTGCATTACGCCGTTCATTATGGCAAAACCCGCAGACACCCCCAAACCGCCCCGCGGCAAGCCAGCGCGACGGCATGCCGCCGCATATGAGGGCCGCCTTTGGGTCAACTCAGCAGGTCGAGCAGATCGTCCTTGGTGAGCGAGCCGATGCCGCCCGAGGCGTCACCGTCGGTGAATTGGCGTGCCAACCGGTTCTTGTCCTGCTGCAGTCGCAGAATGCGCTCCTCGATGGTGTCCTTCGCCACAATCTGGTACACATTCACATCCTGCGTCTGCCCGATGCGGTGCGCACGGTCGGTGGCCTGATTCTGCGCTGCCGCATTCCACCAGGGATCGGCATGGATCACCACGGATGCGCCGACCAGGTTCAGACCGGTATTGCCGGCCTTGAGCGAGATCAGGAATACCGGCACATCATCGCCGTTGAACGCATCCACCAGTTCCACGCGTTTTCTTTTCGGCGTCTCGCCGGTGATCGAATGGAACGCGACGCCATGTTCGGCAAGCCGCGTGCCGATCAGGTCAAGGAACGACGTGAACTGCGAGAAGACGAGCACTTTCTTGCCCTCATCCATGCAATTGGCCACCAAATCGTCGATGGCGTCAAGCTTGGCCGAACCGTTCTTCGCATCCGCATACACCAAGCGCGGATCGCAGCAAAGCTCGCGCAGCAACGTGAATTCCGCAAGAATACGGATCCTGCTCGTGTTGAAATCGGCATCCCGCGTCTTGGTGAGCGTGGCACGAAGCCGCTGTTCGTGCGCCGCATACAGTTTGCGTTGTTCCCCCGCCAATTTCACGGTCACGATGTTCTCGAACTTGTCGGGCAGATCGGTGAGCACGTCCTTCTTCAACCGCCGTTTGATGAACAGGCCGACCAAAGCCTGCAATTTGCCGGCCATGACGGACCGTTCGGGGCCGGGAGCCAGAATCGGCTGCTCGTAGCGCTCGCGGAATCGCGTGTAGGTGCCGAGCAATCCCGGCATCAGAAAATCGAAGATGCTCCACAGTTCGCTCAGACGGTTCTCGATCGGCGTACCGGTCAATGCGAAGCGATGTTCGGCGTTCACCCGCTTGACGACTTTCGCCACCTTGGTGGCGTGGTTCTTGATGTACTGCGCCTCATCGAGCGCCATGCATGCGAACCGGCAGCCGGCATACTCGTCGATGTCACGACGTAGCAGATCGTAGGATGTGACGAGTATGTCCGGTCCGCCGTCCGTGCCGTCTTCGCAAGATGATGAGAGGCCCGATCCCGCCGTTTCCCGTAGCCGTCGCAGCATGGCGCGGCGCTCCGCCTTGGTGCCGGCCACGACCTCCACGGTAAGGTCGGTGGTGAATTTTCCGCATTCCGCGGCCCAGTTGTAGACAAGCGATGCCGGACATACGATGAGCGCCGGCCCGTTCCCCTTGCGCGCTTCGATGAGGGCGAGCAGCTGCACGGATTTGCCCAGACCCATCTCGTCGGCGAGAATGCCGCCGAAACCCTTGTCCCATAGCGTGGAGAGCCAGCGGAAGCCCTCCACCTGATATGGTCGCAGCACATTGTGCAACGCCCGCGGCACTTCGTAACGGTTCGGATCGATGATCTTCACATCGTCGACATACGCCGTGAAGGATGCGCTTTTGCGTTCGTCCGGCACCTGCGCATCCAGCAGAAATGCCTGATAGCCCGGAACGGTGACGGTTCCGCCATTGAGCTGCTTCCCCGTCAGGTCGAAATCCGAGGCGATCTGGTCGAGTTCGTCCAAATCGGCCCTCCGCAGATCCACGAAGGTGCCGTCGCGCAGCCGATGATAACGACGTTTGCGCCGGTAGCTGTCAAGCAGTGCGCCGACCTCGTTCATCGGTACTTCGTCGGCGATCGGCGAAATCTCGACGAGATTCGATTCGACCGACAATCCGACCTTGACGCTCGGTTTCGATGGAGACATCAGGCCGTCGAAGGCGGCCGTGGAGAATACCCGCCCCACCGATTCGAGAATCTCCACGCCTTCGGTGAGCAGCAGCAGGATGGCATCTTCGTCTTCTTCCCCGACACGCGCCAGATCGGTGGCGCTCCATGCAGGGAACAGCTGGCGCACCACCTGCACGGCGAGTGTCTCACGTTCCTGATCGCGTCTGACCAGCGAAGCCTTGGATGTGGAATCGGGATTGATGACGCCACGCAGTTCCTTGGCGGCGGGGACCAGCTGGAACGCGAAGTCGCCATATCGCGCCACGGCCTCACAGGTCACACCGTGCAGGTCACGGTCCAGATAGAATTCGATGCTGCATTCCGCACCGATCGCATAGGCGACTTCCTGTGGCACATGCAGGCCGATGCCGGCGTCGGTGAGTGCGGGAAGTATGGTGCGTGCGAACATGGGCCAGTCCTCTTCGGCGATGAACACACCGTCCGGGTCGCCTATGCATAGTGAGGAGAGCGGACCGAGCGCCGGTTCCATTGCGGCGGAGCAGCGGTAGAGCGCGGCATCCGCATAGTTGTTGGCCTGGGCGCAGATCACGTAACGGCTATGCTGGCCCGTCACCACGCCCATGATCACCTTGTCTGCGATGATGCGCACGCCGGAATCCCCGCCGTGACGCTCATATGACATGGCGAAGCCGAATGCCGGGTCCCCTTCGATGATGTCGAGTTCGCCGGCATGGTTCAGTCCTGAGCCGACCATGATGGAGGTGGGCTTGTGTCGCGTCGGATTGGCGATGTCGTCAGCCTCCATGACTTGCGCGTTCCCCGATGTCGCTTCACCTGAGACGGTCAATGGCAATGCGTCGTGCAGGTCGAGCAGGTCACAGACCTCCCAATCGGTGAGCAGCAGGTCCCTTTGCACGTTCGTGGAATCGCCATAGGGGTGGTGGTTTTGCCTCTGTGCGATGGCGCGTGTGGCGAGTACCCGGTTGAGGAACGCCAGCACGCTTTGCGAGAACGGGTCGAGCATGGCCGGCGTATGGGTGAACGCCAGCTTGCGCCCATATGATTCGTAGGCTCCCGATCGCATGTCGGACACGAATTTTGAGATGTCTTTCAGAATGTATGAGGCGTTGCCGCAGGCGATGCGCAGGCTCAGCGACCAGGTCTCCCCCTCGGCGAGCGTGATCGTCGGTTCGAGATGCACGCTGCCGGGCAACACGATGGTCGGATCGCCGCCACGGGATCCGGCCGTCCTGCCATGTCGGGCGGGCGTCAGACGACCCTGCTCTTCGTCCAGCCTGTGTTTCGCATTGGCGATGCGTTTGAGCAGATCAAGTTGGGAATCCTCGTTCGACGTGTTCCGTTCGGCATCGATTCGTCTCATGTAGTCGGCGATATACCGTGGGGTGGCATTACCCGGCTGGTAGCCATGGAAACGTTCCGGCGCCTCCACGAACAGCATGATCATCGCGGCGAGATGCTTGCACATGCCGGTGTAGCGGGATCCGGTCCCGGTTCCAGTGAAACGACCGCCGGCGCTTCGACGGGGATTCCGGCCAAAACCGCGGGAGCCCCGGTAGTCGTCGGAATCATCGTAGCCGTCGTCCACGTGGCCGTATGCGGCTCCCCTGCCGAAATCGCCGTAATCGTCGTAGTCGGCATCCTCGTAATCGTAGATCTCGTCGTCATCGGAGAAACTGCGGTAGCCGAAACTGTCGCGGTACCCTCTGTCCCGGCCGGGGCCTGTGCCCGCGAAGGCCGGGCAGCCGCAGTAGCGTGCCAGCAACAACTGGTCGCCCATATCGACGGTGGCCTGCACCGTGTAGTTGCTGGACGGCGAAGTGGTGCCGCGCACGGAGGAGCTCAGTGTGATGCGGTCCGTTTCGGGATCGTTCAGGCAGTACAGATCCCGCATCTTGGCACGCCATTGGTCGGTGATGCCGCGGGCACGCTGAAGCACCGCCGTGCCGCATTCGCTATGCAGCTCGTCGGAAAGCCACGTGAGTTTGCCTGTCACTCTTCGCCTTTCGCCTCGCCGTCACCGTTGTCGGTGTTGCCGCCGTTATCTGGAACGCTTGGTCAGCGGCTCCCATGGGTCGAGTTCCACCGGCTCCGTGGCGAGCAACGCACGGGTGGCCTCATCGAGGTATTCCCTGCGGATGATGATTTCGGTCACGTAGCGGTCGAACCATGCGTCGGATGCCACGTAGTATCCGTCGTCACCATTGTCTTTGCCCCAGCTGTTCTCGACCTTCCAACGGTTCGGCCTGCCGTTGGCGTCGAGGTTCACGCCGGTGAGGGTCATGGCGTGATCGCTCGGGGAATCGCCGTATTCAAGCCCTTGCGCCTTATCGAGGGTGAACTCGGTGCCGAATAGTTGGTCCACACGCACGCTGTCGCAGTCGAAGTATCCGGCGGACCGTAGGGAGAACTGCGTGCAGTCGCAGGCGAACCAGATCGGATGCCCGGCGCTGATCTGGTCGACGGCCGCCTTCTTGAACACGTCGAGCGGCACGTTGATGAATTCCATATCGCCGGCCTCGGCGACGTTCGCGGTAAAGCGTATGCGATAACGTCTGTTGAACGGGCGGGACTCCATCGGCACATTGCATAGGGTGACCAGGTCGTTCACATCAAGCGGCACGTACTTCCTGTAGAATTCGACCGGCGTGATGCCGAATTCGCGGATCTGCCTGCGTTCATCCTTGCCGGACTTCGGTTTGCCGGCCTTTTTGTCCTTCCTGTCGGAATCGGCGTCCTTCTTGTCGTCGTCGCTGGTACGCACCAGAAAATCGAACGTCTCCGGCGGCTCGCCCAGTGCGATCGCGCACATGCGGTATACGGTTGACATGTCTTCGTTCTTCAACGTACGGAGCTCGTCGATCGACGTGCCGGCCGCATGCCGATCGCGCAGATCGGCCGCGAACTCGCGCAGCTTGGAGTTGAGGTACTGTTTGAAGGCGTCGGAATCCTTGGAATTCGCGGACTCCGGGTATGCGTTCTTCGGCACGAGCCCGTACTTGTTCACCAGATCGGCGAACATCTGCCACCAGCCTCCGTCATCGGCGGGACCGTCGTTGATTTCCTGGAAGATACGGCTATCGGTCGGCTCATCAAGAGTGGCGAGCACGTTTTCCAGATACGTATTGGACTTCTCCATCGCATCCCAGAAGAACAGGTATGTTTCCGAGAATTCGAAGTCGTCGAGATTCCACGCATGCATAAGCTCGTACCGTAGCGTATTGAGCGAGGCGAACATCCAGCAGCGGCCGGAACGACGCTGGTTGGTGATTGACCCCTGTTTCAGTTCGATGGAGAAGTCGCGCGGCAGCGAGCGCTGGCCTCTGTAGTCGGCGGCCGCTTCGAGTACGCCGGCGGAGACGGCCGCATTGGCGGCCACGAGGTTGGCTCGGTCGGCGTTGAAGTCTTCGGCGTACTGTTTGAGCAGTCGCCTGTCGATCGCTTTTTCGTTGTTGCCTTTGGATTCGGTCATGCCGTTGATTGTCGTCGTATGCCCCGACTTGCGCCGGGCCGGTCATCGATTTTCGCTTTCGATTCGTTCGATGGCGCATTCCAGGTCGCGCAATCGGCAGCGCAGCTCTGATTCCACGTCGACGCCGTTGCGCTGCGCGTCACGCAGTATCGCGATGATCCGATCGGCGTACTGGTGGTCGTGGCCGGTATCGGACGGCTGCGACTCGGCGGTGTATGCCTGTTCGAGTTGGGCCCGGTTCGCTGATTTGGCGACGCGTGAAACGACTTTGGCGGCTCTTGGCAGTGCGCCTTGGGCGTGTGAGATGCCTTCGAGCACCGACTTGCGTTGCTTCTCCTTCTGTTTCATCCTCTCCCATAATTGCAGCGTCTCCTCAGCGGATTTCGGAGCATCCGCTTCCGTCGCAGCGGCATCATCGGGCATGAATACGTGCGGATGGCGGGTGATGAGCTTGTCGACCAAGCGGTCGCATACCTCATCGATGCCGAATGGATCGGTCTCGTCATGTGCGCACACCTGTGCCTGGAACACGGATTGCAGGAGCATATCGCCCAGTTCCTCGCGCATGTTCTCGCGGTCGTCGGTTTCGACCGCGTCGATATACTCGTAGGTTTCCTCGAGCAGGGGTTTGAGCAGGGATTGGTTCGTCTGCGAACCGTCCCACGGGCAGCCGCCCGGCTCGTGCAGTATGCTCACCACGGCCTTGACACGGTCCAGGGCGGAGACCGCTTCGATTACCGGATTCAGCTTTGAGCAATATTCGAATCCTTCGGGAAGTTCGTACGAGTCACATGCAGCTTGAGTCATAACGCCGATTTTCGCCGCACGTCCCGACCGAATCGTTATGGCCGTGCTTTTGCCTTCATGTGGAACCGGTCTACGATGACTTCAGGGATTATGAGATGAGAAAGAGGAACCTGTGCGTTACCACAATGCAGTAGTACGTCGTCCGATTGTCGTGATTATGGCCTGTCTGTTGTCGATTGGCTTTGCCGCAGGCTTTCATGCCGATTACTCCATGGCCGCGGAGCCCACCGATAACACCGGCGCCGGCAAACTCGCCACCGATGTACTCGGCACACTTACCGTCAAGGGGCGTGCGCCGAAGACCGGATACAAGCGTGCGCAATTCGGCGAGGCCTGGAAGGATGTCGACCATAACGGATGCGATACACGCAATGACATTCTTAACCGTGATTTGACGGACGTGAAGCATAAAGGGCGTACGCATGATTGCGTGGTCAAATCGGGCAAGTTGCAGGACCCATACACCGGTAAGGAAATCAAGTTTAAGAAAGGCGCGAAAACCTCTACCGCCGTGCAGATCGACCATGTGGTCTCCTTAAGCGACGCTTGGCAGAAGGGCGCGCAGAAACTCAGCAAGGACGAGCGAACCGAATTCGCCAACGATCCATATAATCTGTTGGCTGTAGACGGGTCCGCCAATCAGAAAAAATCCGATGGCGATGCGGCTACGTGGCTGCCCTCCAATAAAAGCTTCCGCTGCGAGTACGTGGCACGCCAGATCGGTGTGAAGCATAAGTATGCGTTGTGGGTTACCCAGGCGGAAAAGGAAGCGATGAACAAAGTGCTGGGCTCTTGTCCGACGCAGACCGTTCCCGACTATACCGGCACGAGTACCGGCGAACAGTCCCAGACCGCAACCGCCGAACCGACTCAGGAACCTTCCTCCGAGCCCACTCAAACCGAGCAGGCCCCCACTGAGCAGCCGGAGCAGCCCCAGACGCAAACCGAACAACCCGCTCCGGCTCCCCAGGTACAGCAAAACGATGGTTCCAGTGTCTATTACCAGAATTGCTCCGCCGCGCGTGCCGCCGGAGCGGCACCAATCTACCAGGGTCAGCCGGGCTATCGTTCCGCATTGGACCGCGACCATGATGGAGTTGCCTGCGAATAACCGATCCACTCGTAAGTGATGCCGGACGGAAGCTGGTTTCCGTCCGGCATCATTTGTTACCGCCCGTCGTCCCGAACCGTTGGGGATTCGCGCAGTTTCGCGATATCGTCACGTAGTCGGTTGACGGTGTCGGTCAGTTCGGCGACGTTGTTTCTCAGCCGCGTGGTTTCCGATTCCGTCTCATTGGCGCGCTTATCGGCCTCATCGCCCACCCGGTCGACGATCCATGACGCGAGCGTCGCGGTGATGACGCTGATCAGGGCGATGCCGGCGATCATAAGGCCCACGGCGATGCATTTGCCCTGCCATGTCACCGGCGACATGTCGCCATAGCCGACCGTCGTGGTGGTGACGAACGCCCACCATATGGCCTTGCCGAAATCGGTGATGGTGGTGCCCGGCGCATTGCGTTCCACGTCCAATTCCGCAAGCGAACCGACGTAGATCAGGAGTATCACGCTGGAACATACGTAGAGTGTGATGCGGCCGCGTACCGCCATGCCGCTGGTGCGATTGAGCACATTCAACACGGCCACCAGTCGCAACAGTCTCAACGGTCTGAAGATCGGCAGCATGATCGAGATGAGCAGCAGTAAGTTGTTCTTGAACCAGGTCTTCTTATCGTGCGCCAGTGAGATCGAAACGACGTAGTCGATGATGAACACGATCCAGATGACGTTGATCGTGGTTTCGCATAGGGAGACATGCGTCCGTGCCAGCACCTCCCATGAATATGCGAGCAGGAACACCAATGCCAGTACGGTCAGCGGCCATTCGGTCACTCGTTGCCATTTGCCCAACGTCACAGCTCCCGCCTTTCCTCCCTACTGCCATCATACGGGCATTCCTTCGGCGTCGGGCCCTCCCCCCACACCCCTTATGCATGGCGGATGTCATTCGTCGCTTAGGGCGATCTCTCTTTTTTCGATCCTCCGGCCACGCAGCTCAGGCAGAAGAACCACGAACAGCATGACGGCGAGGACCGCGGTGAGCAGGTCGGCGAAGGCCTGTGCGGCGATGACCCCGTGGTATCCGGCCAATCCGCTGCCGGCGAACAAGGTGATGGCAAGCATCACACCCTGCCGGCTGACGGACAGCAGCAACGCCCCCAGAGCCTTGCCCGCGGACTGGAACGTGCAGGTGGTCACGAGCACCACCGACACGCATACGGTACTCAACAGCTGCACGCGCAGCATGCCGGTGCCGAGATCGACGATGCCGGCGTCGGTGCTGAAGAATCCCATCAGCGGACGGGCGCAGGCAATCAGTACCACGGTCATGGCCAATGCGAGCATGCCGAGGAACGAGTATGCGAACTTCAGCAACGCCTTCAACCGTCCCATGTTTCCGGCGCCATAGTTATAGCCGATGAGCGGCTGGCCGCCGAAGGCGAACGCCACGAGAATCATCACGGCGATCATCACGATCTTCAATGCGATGCCCATGGCCGCCACCGCGTCATTGCCGTATGGCAGCAGGAAAAGGTTGACCATGACGATGCCAAGACTTTGCATGAGATTGGTGACGGATGCCGGAATGCCGATGGCGAAGATGCCGCTCGCCTCCTGCCTGCTGATATCGAGACGCCCGCTTCGGAACATGAGTCGTGGATCGATGGACAGGTTGCGACTGCGTTTGAGCAGGAACCACACGAAGTAGATGTCGGTGCAGATGTTGGCGATGACGGTCGCACCGGCGGAACCGGCGGCACCCCAGCCGAACACGTGGATGAACAGCGGGTTCAGGCAGATGTTGATGGCGGTTCCCGCGATCGAACCGACCGCGGAGGGGCCTGCGAAGCCTTCGGTGCGCAGCAGATTGCTCGGCGTCATCGACACGATGATGAACGGCGAGCCGAGAATGATCAGCGAATAGAACTGCGAGGCATACTGCCACGTGGAATCGTCGGCCCCAAGCATCGTGAGGATCGGGTCATGGAAGGTCAGGCCCAATATGATGACGATGACGCCGGTGAGTACGGCTCCCCAAAAGCAGAACACGCTCAGGCGCCGTCCGTCGTCGAAACGGCCTTTGCCGTAGAGACGCGAGATCACGGAGCTGCCGCCGAGTCCGAAGATGTCGCCAAGCGCAATCATCACGGTGAATACCGGGGTTGCGATGGAAACGCCCGCCACCATGTCGGTGTTGCCGGTGTGCGCGATGAAGTAGGTGTCCACGGTGTTGTAGACGAGGGTGACCATCATACTGAGTACGACGGGTATGGCCAAAGTCATATATGCGCGCGGGATCGGCGCCTTCTCAAACAGTTCGTTATCCATATCAGGTGTAGAGGGTACAACCCTAAGCGGGACATTCGTCAATCGACGAGACGAAATCGTCCACGGAGCGAATCAGGGATAATTCAGGGCATTCCTGAATCCGTGGCGACATGGGTTCGTTAGGATTGTCCGTATGAGACTTTTGGGCAATATTCTATGGCTGATTCTCGGCGGACTGGTTCTCGCTGCCTGCTGGGCCATCATCGGCCTGGTGCTGTGCGCGACCATCATCGGCATCCCGCTGGGCGTGCAGGCGTTCAAGATGGCGGAATTGACGCTCACGCCGTTCGGCAAGAGCGTCGAATATGGCGGCGGTGTCGGATCGGTGCTGCTCAACATCGTCTGGCTCGTGCTGGCGGGTGCTTGGATGGCCCTCGGCTATCTGTTCGCGGGCCTGCTTAACTGCATGACCATCATCGGCATCCCCTTCGGCATCCAGTCATTCAAGATGGCCAAGCTGGCCCTGTGGCCGTTCGGCACGCAGATCTACGGCTGATTTTTCCAGCGGCTAATCCTCAGCCTTTCAGTGGCATGCGGTTGTCGAGCGACTGACCGTTGGCGTAGCAGCGCACGTTGCCCAATGCGATGGCGATGATGCGCCGTTCCGTCACCTCCAGATGGTTGCCGCCCGCCACATGCGGGGTGATGAGGCAACGCGGCTCATTCCACAATGGCGATTCGGCCGGCAATGGTTCGGGCTCGGTCACGTCGAGGCCGGCACCCCGTAGCCTGCCGCCTGCGAGCGCCGCCGCAAGGGCTTCGGGGGTCGATGGCGTCGCCTCGGCCCGCGTTCAGTATCAGTGCTTCGGGTTTGAGCAGTGCCAGTCGTTCGGCATTCAGCAGATGGTACGTGGTTGGGGTGGATGGCACGCTCATGGAGATGACGTCGGCGTATGGCAGTGCCTGTTCGAGCGATTCGAAGCCGATGGTGTGGTCGATGCCCTCCGCTTCGACGGATGGGTTACGGCGCACGCCGATGGTTTCCATGCCGATGCCCTTGCATAGTTTGGCGAAGTGCGAACCGATGTCGCCGGTGCCGATCATCAGTGCGGTCATGCCCGAGGGGCTTGATGCGCGGCCTGCGTCGGTCCAGTTTGCGTTGGCTTGATTTTTGGCGTAGATGTGCAGGTTTTTCATGAGCGCCCACATCATGGCGAACATGTGTTCGGACACGCTCTGCCCGTATGCGCCTGAGGCGTTGGTGAGCATGGATCCGGGTTGGAGTACGCCTGGTCGCTGATATTTGTCGACGCCGGCGCTCCAGGTTTGCAGCCATTCGAGTCTGGGGCATTTCGAGCAATCCTCCGGAGGTACGTTTCCGATGATCGCGGTCGCCGATGCGCGGAGGTCCTCCGGAATGCGGGCGTGCCAGTTCATGTTTCCCCGCTGTGCCGGGTCGCCTACGAATTCCTGTGGCACTCCTTTGGCCGCGCGCATGAATTGCGCCTTCTCCGGCTCCGTCAACGGCAGGCAGTTGACGATGAGCTTGTGATTGTTCTCGATTCCCATGATCCTAACCCTAGAGTGGGCACCAGATAACCGTCTCAAATGCAGTCTCATTTTTCGGTCTTGTGTGTCTTTTCGATGACTATGGTTCGCAGCCGGAGGAATCGCTTTGATGCCGGGATTTCGGCCGTCTAGCATGGGTTGCATGGCACAATCGCATGTTCTTCAGATCAAACGCATATACGATTCCGCGCAGCCTGCCGATGGTTACCGTGTTCTGGTGGATCGGGTGTGGCCGCGTGGCGTTTCCAAGGAGCGTGCGGGTCTTGACCGTTGGACCAAAACGGAGGTGACGCCCACCGCTGACCTACGCAAGTGGTTCGCCCACGATCCCGCTAAGTTCGATGAGTTCAGGGCACGGTACATCGAGCAGCTTGACGGGCGCGATGAGGCCGCCGAATTCGTGTCGGACGTGCGCGATCATCTGCGAACCGGAAACGTCACCCTGCTCTATGCCGCCAAGGATCCCGCTTGCAACCACGCCGTCATCCTACGTGACTGGATTGCCGAGCATCTGTGACCCGTCCGTTCCCGGTGGGCGGCATCAGATTCCCAGTTCGTCCGTATCGAAGATGATGGTCACGGGGCCGTCGTTGGTCAGGTTCACGCGCATGTGGGCGCCGAAACGGCCTTCCTTCACCACAAGGCCTTCGGCTCGCAGCGCCTCGTTGAACTGCCGCCATATCCTGTCGGCATGGTCCGGCGCCCCCGCTTTCACGAAGCTCGGGCGGTTGCCTTTGCGCGCGTCCGCATACAACGTGAACTGAGAGATGGAGAGGATCGAGCCGTTCACATCGTGAATGGAACGGTTCATTTTGCCGTTGTCGTCTTCGAACACGCGCAGATTCGAGATTTTATGTGCCAGCCACGCGATCTGCCTGGCGCCGTCCGAATCCTCCACGCCGACAAGCAGCACATACCCGACGCCGATTCGCTGTGGCTCGAAGGTGGGATCCCGTTCGCCGGTGAGCTCGTCCACCACGTCCACGGACCCGTCGCTGACTTTCTGAAGCACAATACGCATGCCTCTTTCTTACCCCCACCCCGGCATAACCACAGCCGGATGACGGTGCGGACATAGGCTCCACCCTTGAAGATCAGGGAACGTTCCGCCCGTCCCGCACCGTCATCATGCGGCTGTTCAGTTGGTGCCGATGCTCATGGTCTCCGGCAGCGTGCTGCCACCGTCGATGACCACTTGCGCGCCGGTGATGTAGCTGGCCTCGTCGGAACCCAGGAAGGCGAACAGTTCGCCCACTTCGGTCGGTTTGGCCAGTCGTTTCATTGGCACGCCGACCGCGATGTCGTTGATGGCGGATTCCGGATCGTCCGGATTGGATTCGACCGCCATCTTCTCCACCATCGGGGTGCGCGCATAACCCAGCTGCGAGCAGTTGACTCGGATGTTACGGTCGGCGTATTCCACTGCCAGGCATTTGGTCAGCCCCACAAGTGCGGCCTTGGTCATGGCGTAGGCCGCCTCACCGGCATCGGCCACGATGTCGCCGGTCACGGAGGAGGCGATCACGATTGCGCCGCCACCGTTCTCCAACATGTGCGGCACCACCGCCTGGCAGGTGTTCCACACGCCCTTGATGTTCACATCGATGTGGAAGTCACGCATCTCGTCAGGCATCCGCTCGAACGGCGCAAGCTGACATACGCCGGCATTGCAGCAGGCGATGTCGATCGTGCCGAAAGCGTCCACCGTTGTTCCGGCGGCCGCGATCATCTGATCCTTGTCGGCCACATTGGCCACAACGGTCACGATGTCGGCATTCGGGTACATTTCACGGATCTTGTCCGCACTCCTGTCGACATCGGCCGACAGGTCGACCATGCAGATCTTCGCACCGTACTTGGCGTACACTTGCGCGATCCCCTCGCCCAGGCCCGCCGCGGCCCCGGTGATGATGGCGACTTTGCCTTCGAGTTTCGGTTGGACCATGATCACTCCTTTGTTTGCGACATCATTGCCGGTTATCATCCGTCACCGTGTAAGTAATGTTAGGGCTCTTTGCGCATCAGGTCCAGCCGTCATACGGTCCGGCAGCCCGTCGGCGCAGCTAGCCCGTCGGGAGTGCCTCCGTTCGAGCCACGCAGGTCGCACTGATTGACGATAAGCGACTTCGAATCGATGGTGGTCTCCAGCTTGCCCATGCCGACGAGCACGACCACGCCACCCAGTCCGATGACGTCCACCGCATCCGCCGTGGTGGTGCCGAAGCACAGCCATACGTGCATTTTATTTTGGCGGCCCCTAGTAGCCATGCGCGTGCAGGTAGGCGTCGTCGAAGCCGAAATAGTGGCCGATCTCGTGCAGTACGGTCTTGCGGATCTGTTCGACCATCTGCTCGCGGGTGGCACATACCCGCTCGTGCGGGCCCTTGAAAATAGTGATCACGTCCGGCATCACACCACTGTAGGCCGTGGTCCGCTGTGTGATGGAGATCCCTTCATACAGTCCCAGCAACTCACCGCCCGCGTCGCACATCGTGCCCAACTCCCGCTCGTTCGGCTCCTGTGCCATGGCAATCCCCACGTTCTCCAGCACCTGCTTGAACCTGTCGGGAATGCCCGCGAGCGCGTCTTCGATGGCCCGCTCGAACTCGTCGTCGCTCATCTTCATGTCGCCGACTTTAGCAGCTGAACCTCAGGCTTGTACCTCTCTTTAAGCAGGTAGCATGAGTCTGAACTGTCCGACTTACTCCATGCCGCAATCTCGCGATCATAGTCCGCTGATCGCGGTCCGCGTAAAGCATTGCCGCCGGCCTACACTGAAAACATGAGGATTTCCGTGCAGCGTGTGAGCGAGGCGAGCGTCGCCGTTCTGAACGAGCTCGGCACGCTCGATCCGACGTTCGATTTGCGGCAAATCGGTCTTGGCTTACTGCTGACCGTCGAAATCGAACCCGACGATGATGAGACCGTGATCGCCAGGATGACGAATCGCGTCCTCACGTTGCGTTGTTTCGATGGACCGCAAGGTGCGCTTTCTCAGTCTATACAGGAAATCCACGGGGAGATTCTTTCCATTCCGCAACCGCTTACCTCGTTGCACCACCCCGCTACCGGACGCCCCCGGCTTGTTGCCGAAGATACCGATGATGAACACGCCAGTCTCATGTGGATCCGTTTCGACGAGGCTCTCCGCTCGGGCAATGTTCCCGTATATGAAGGGCGATATGGCGCCCGCATGCGCATCGGCTCCGTCGCCGACGCCCCGCTTCAACTCACCCTCATTGCCGATTAGATGATAGACCACCGTCGCACCGTCGACCACAAGAAAGGATCCGTATGACCAGCATCAGCCCGACCGACGAACAGGCTCTGCGCGAGCTGCCGAAGGCGGAGCTTCACCTGCATATCGAAGGCACCCTCGAACCGGAGCTGGCCATGAAGCTGGCCGAGCGCAACAACGTCAGCCTGCCGTTCGCCGATCTCGACGATCTCAAGGCCCATTACGAGTTCGAGAATCTCCAGTCGTTTCTGGACCTGTACTACCAGCTCATGTCCGTGCTGCGCACCAGGCAGGACTTCACCGACCTCATGCTCGCCTATCTGGCACGGGCGAATGCCGACGGCGTGCGCAGGGCGGAGATCTTCTTCGACCCTCAAGTGCACATGAGCAATGGTCTCGATTTTGATCTGGTGCTTGACGGCCTGCTTGAAGGTCTTCGCATCGGTCATGAACGTTTCGGCATCGACGGCGGTCTCATCATGAGCATCATCAGGGACATGCCCGTCGATTCAGCCGAGGCGCTGCTTGATACCGCGACTTCACGGGCCGATGACCTGCTCGGCATCGGTCTGGATTCCGCCGAAGTCGGGTACCCGCCGGAACTGTTCGGACATGTATACGAGCGCGCGGCGCGACTTGGTTTGCATCTCGTCGCGCACGCCGGCGAGGAAGGTCCGGCCGATTACGTCCGTCGGGCGTTGGACTTCCTGCATGTCGAACGCATTGACCATGGTGTGCACGCCGCCGCCGATAATGATCTGGTGGCGCGAATCGCCCGCGACGGAATCGCGTTGACGGTGTGCCCGTTGTCAAGCCATCGTCTGCAGGTGGTGCGGGATGTGGCCGATCTTCCGGTGCGCCAACTGCTCGACGCCGGTGTGAAAGTGACGCTCAATTCCGATGATCCCGCCTACTTCGGCGGGTATATCGGCGACAACTACATCGCCATGGCACGGACCGGCATGAGCTTGGACGAGCTGGCCACCATCGCGGAATACTCGCTGGAGGCCTCATTCGCAACCCCTGAGCAGAAGGCCATTTACGCCAATGCCCTAGCTGACTGGAAACGCATCCACCTTTAGAAGTCCAGAACCTGGCGCCCTTTGACAAAGTCCAGAAGACCATCATCCGACTTCGTGCACACAAAGGCTGAATTCGCGCGCATGTCGGATGGTGGTCTCCATGACCGACCGTGCAATGACATGTCAGCAACGTACAGTTGCACGTATTCGGATAGGAGTATCCGAATAAGAGAGAAGCGATCATGGCATTTTCCGTGGTGCATCAGGACATCACCGGCATGCACGTGGACACGAGAGCGTCAACATTCCCGTCCGCCATAGGCACGAATGTAGATTTTGCCACACGCGACAAGATAGCAATTCGTACCGCAGTTACAATGCATCAAGAATCATCAAACCATTCAATCTCATTACTTATGGCGACTCACTGCATTTGTTCAGTTCGACAGCCATAACGTCCGCACACCCTTTGAGATTCACTTGAATCGTTCAATTTTTTTTAAACCATAATGGCCATTTCTTCCTGACGGACTTCATTATTCCGTCATTATCAGGTAATCGGCCTGATATCACTGTCCCCTACATTGCACATAGAAGGCCTTCCAATGACAGACGTCATTTCAATTTCCAGCACTCAAATTTGCAAACTACCTACCATCGTCAGGTTGAAGAGAGGAAGTGGCTATGAACAGGAGCACCTCGGATAAGACATTCATCGCAGCATTGACATGTCTTACGCTCATTGCGACACCGGCACTAGCCGGATGCGACGACACATCATCATCGACAGGCGATACCGGCTCATCGTCAGTAAGAACCGATTTCATGCTCGGCGGGCTATTCCCCGAGACAGGATCCCTAAGCTATGTCGCCCCAGGTCAGATGGCGGCGTTCAAACTTGCGATCAAAGACATCAATGACGCCGGTGGTGTGCTTGGCAACAAGATTGATAGCTATATCGCCGATGTTAATGATGCGGATCACGCCGATCAGAACACCTCAGCGGTACAGTCCGTGTTGGCGAAGGACCCAAGTGTCATCGTCGGAAATCCGTCAAGCGGCGTGGTCAAGAATACATACCATGAGATTGAGGGAGCTAAGGTCACGATGATCTCGAATGGTGCAACCGCGGCTTCTCTGTCAGGAATCAGTGATTATTTCTTCCGCACCGTACCGCCAGATACGGTACAGGGCGTGGTCTTGGCTGATGCAATCGTGCAGGATGGCGTGCAGAACCTCGCCATCGCCTGCTTTAACGATGAGGCCGGCATCGGTATCCGTGACATCGTTGTTAAGAAGGTCGAGGCTGCAGGTGTCAATGTGATCTACGGCGGCAAAGACACGTTTGACCCCACTGAAAAGAATTTTGGATCGTTGGCCGCAAGCATTAAAGCCAGTGGCGCAGATGCAATCCTAGTCATCGCATTCGATCAGACCGTCCCATTGGTCAAAAGCATGGCTGGAGTCGGCATCGATACCAGCAAGCTGTATTTTTTTGACGGCAACATGTCTGATTATTCGAGCAAATTCGAGGCTGGATTACTTAACGGCGACAAGGGTACCATCCCCGGAGCAGTTGCCGCCAGCGACTTCCGTGAACGGCTTAAGACCATTGATGATTCGCTGACTACGTATACATTCAGCGCAGAAACATACGACGCGGTCGTCCTCGCCGCGCTGGCTGCACAGGAGGGCGGAAGCGCCGACAGTGAGACCATTCGCAAGACTTTACCTGCAGTATCCGGAACGGACAACGGCATCGAATGTTCCACATACAAGGAATGCAAGGCTCTAATTAAGAACGGTAAGAGAATCGCCTATCACGGCATGGCCAGTATCGGCGCGTTCAATGACAAGCATGATCCGAGTTCCGCATACATCGGTGTCTACACCTATGACGAAGACAATATGCCGCAATTCGATCACTCCCAGCAGGGGAACGTGTGATATTCTGCGAGCCACTAGGTTGTAGGGTGTGAAGGCATATCGCCTTCACACCCTTTCAACGTTTCGTCAACTGCTCATCAAAATTTATTTGATGACTTCGGGGCCAAGTTTCCGTCGGGCTTCCGCTTGAATCGCTTTGCTGACCACGTTGATAGTGTGCATGTTCTTCTGGGAGTTCCTCGTGACCATGAAAATCCGTCTTGTATGGCCCGGAATCAGAGGCAACGTGATTATCGAGTCATCAAGGTCTGCTGCAATTGCCAGCGTGGGTAATGCACAGATCATCATATTTAACTTAACCGCTTTTTTTCATCGCGGAGTACGAGGTGAATACGCCCCCGATCTTCGGCATGAATCCTGCCGCTTTGCATAAGCTCGTCATATAGCTTGGAAGATAGGCATCCGCCTGTTCCATGGCCCAGACCGAATCGGCAAGATCCTCTACACTGACCGATTCACGTAGCGCCAGAGGATTATCCCGACTTACCAGAATCTGCATCCGATCCGACCCAATCGGAGTGACGGCTCGTTCGAAACGTTGAAGGCTTCCTCCTCGACCAAGATACGCCACGATTGCAATGTCAATCTGACGGGAATCAAGTAACGGAAGGCTTAAGTTAGGTTCCAGCTCCGACGCTTTCGATTCGAGCTGCGGGTACTTACCACTCAGTTTCCGCAAAGCTGGCAGAACAAATGCGGACATCGCGCTGGAGAAGGATGCGACATGGACCGTTCCTATCACTTTGTCATCGGATTCACCCAATGAATTGCCAATCAGTTCCAGCTGTCCGAGCACGGGCCGAACCTTCCTGCAAAGCTCCCTTCCCGCGACGGTAAGACGAACCTGTCTTCCAATCCGTTCGAACAAGGTGACCCCAGTTTCCTGCTCAAGAAGATTCAACTGCTGGGACACCGTCGATTTGCTCACACGCATCACATCGGCGACTTGTTGCATAGTACCAAGCACCTCGAACTGGACCAGCAGCTGCAATCTCCAAATATTCAGCATGTAAGACTCCCCTCAAAATGGCTCTCCCCTGCCATTGCGTCACTGTTAAGGATCACCAAACTCAATGTACGGGAACACTGTACGTTGGAAACTGTTTCGTTAAATCGCAACAAACATACTGGACGTGTAACCAATCGGACACATGCGAAATATGACTCAAGCAACAAGGAGAAGCATCATGATCGCCTCGCCATTCGAAAAGCGCCCCAATCCGTGGGAAGATGTTGAACGTCATGTCGGACGTTACGGAGCACCATATTTCATCCCCGAAATCATCGACCACGCAGAAGGCAGCTATGTCTATACAGAAAGCGGTCGTAAGATTCTTGATTTCACCTCAGGTCAGATGAGCTCGACTCTGGGGCACAACAACCCCGATGTGGTCAAGACGATTCGCGAAACCATCGGGCGTCTCGACCATTTGTACAGCGGCATGCTGTCTCGCCCCAGTATCAACTTATGCGCCAGAATCGCCATGACCGCCCCAGAGCCGTTAAGCAAGGTCATCCCACTGTCCACTGGCTCCGAGGTCAATGAGGCCGCCATTCGTATGGCCAAGACTGTAACCGGCAAGTTCGAAATCGTGTCGTTCTCTCGTTCCTGGCATGGTCTGACCGAGGCAAGTGCAGGAGCCACATACTCGTCTGCCCGAAAACTTGGCGTACCTGGTGCGCCCGGACAATTGGCAATCCCTACCCCATACGAATACCGTCCCGATTTTATCGACGAAGATGGCAAACTGGACTGGCGCAGACAGCTTGATTATGGTTTCGACATGGTCGACGCACAGTCGGTTGGTAGTCTTGCCGCCTGTATCGTCGAACCGATTATCTCTGGCGGTGGTGTACTCGTTCCGCCGCCCGGCTATTTCGCCGCATTAAAGGAAAAATGCAACGAGCGCAACATGCTGCTGATCTTCGATGAAGCGCAAACAAGTTTCGGCAGAACCGGCCACTGGTACGGATGCCAGCATGACGGGGTCGTACCCGACATCCTGACCTTGTCCAAAACCCTCGGCGGCGGATTGCCGCTTGCAGCATTGATCACTACCGACGAAATCGAGCAGGAGGCCCGCGACAATGGATTTACGTTCTATACCTCCCATGTCAACGACCCTTTGGTCGCGGCCGTTGGCTGTGAAGTGATGAATGTCATCGAACGCGATAATCTCATGCTGGCCGCTGTTGACAAAGGCGAATACCTGCACAAAGGACTTTGGAAACTTGTGGAGGAGCATGAAGTCGTCGGCGACGCACGTGGCCGTGGTCTACTGCAAGGCATTGAAATCATCAAAAACAAGCAGAGCAAGGAACGCTCTGAGAAGATAGGGGATCTGATTACAAAACGCTGCTTTGATCTTGGACTACATATGAACATTGTCTGTCTGCCCGGTATGGGAGGCGTGTTCCGCATCGCTCCTCCGCTCACAGTCAGCTACGAAGAACTCGATATGGGCCTGTCGATACTTGACGAGGCCATCGGTGACGTGGAGAAGGACCTCGGCTATGGAGCATAGGAAGTCCTCCATCATCCATATGGCCGCAGGCACTCTGGCCTCCGCTATGTTTCTGCCTTGCCTAGTCAGATTGGTCAAGCGTAGGAAGGAATGGTCAGAGACGCTTCGAGACGAAATTCGCATGGTGCGCGACTACGACCCTTCAATCACGTCGGACGCTCAAGTCATACTCACGTATTCAGGCCTTCACGCGGTATGGTTGCACCGTTGGGCGAACCAGCTATGGATACACGAACACCAGCTTGCAGCCCAATTCGTATGCCAGTTCGCGCGCGTGCTGACCGGTATTGAGATACATCCGGCAGCCAAAATCGGTAAGCGTCTGCTCATTGACCACGGCACCGGGGTCGTAATCGGTGAAACCGCTGTCATAGGCGATGACGTGGTGATCTATCAGGGAGTGACGCTCGGTGGCGTGAAGAACCAGCCTGGTTGGCGTCATCCGCATATCGGCAACAATGTACTGTTCGGCGCAGGAGCTGCGGCCCTAGGGGCCATCACCATCGAAGATGGCGTAAAGGTTGGCGCCCATTCCGTAGTGCTATCCGACGTTCCAGCTGGACATACCGTTGTCGGGGCTCCGGCGAAGATCGTCCGTTAGGAGCATATGTGAAGGCTCGATAGTAAGTGTGGCGCAGGACACCCATCCTGCGCCACACTTTTGTCCTCTGTCCAGATACAGTGGCGCCTACCATTCCGTTACCGAAACGACAATAGCGATAATCCAATGAACCTCTCTGCAGATCTAGATCATCATCCACATGAATGAATCATTCCTTACAGCTCTGAATCAGGACGAGTAGATTGATTCGAATGAATTGAAATAAACTGCATACTGTAGAGGCATATTTCTAAGGAGCGATCGTGGCATTTTCCGTGGTGCATCAGGACATCACCGGCATGCACGTGGACGCCATCGTCAACGCGGCGAATACGGACCTCATGATGGGCGGAGGGGTATGCGGCGCGATTTTCCGCGCGGCAGGGGCGAACCGCATGCAGACCGCATGCAATCGCCTCTCCCCCATCCGTACCGGTGAGGCAGCGATCACGCCGGGATTCGATCTGCCGGCCAAGTACGTCATCCACACAGCCGGACCGGTTTGGCATGGTGGTGACCATGATGAGGAGCAGCTGTTGCGCGCCTGCTACCGCAATTGCCTAGCGATCGCCTCCGTGCACGGCTGCAAAAGCATCGCGTTCCCGCTGATTTCCGCCGGCATCTATGGCTATCCGAAAACCGAGGCCCAGGATGTGGCCGAAGATGAGATCCGGATTTGGCTGGCCGACACCGGCATGGACCTGGACGTTTGGCTCGTTCTGTGGCCATAGTCTTACAACGACCGTAACCCACAAGGCTGAACGTATGTGCGTCACATTTGACCAATACTCCAATCGGATTCGCCTCACTTAACAGAAGCCACGAGTCACGACGGAAAGATTCAGGCCGAAACCCCCAGCAGAAAATCCAGGCATCGCCGCCTATAATCGGCGGCCTCATCGTATACGCCGCGACCATGGCTGCCATCGTAAATGTAGCTTTCGCAGCCAAGCGCCTCGGCGATCTGCTTCGACCCTTCCGCAGTCACGACACGGTCTCCCTCCGCACCGATTACCAAGACCGGGCACTGGATGGAGGAAAGCTCTCCGTAGCAGTCGAAGGTTTTGCAGGCTTCGGCCAGAATAATGAAGCGCCGATATTCCTCATCGCTGATACCCAGATTGGAGGAGACCAACGTTTCCCGATAGGCCTTCAGGGTGGACTCGGAATACACGTTGTCCGCGAAACTCTCGAGAAGCCCCAGCTCATCCTTCGCCCTGGCCAGCCGTACCCATTCGTCGATGACATGATTGAACGTGCCGTTGGGTTTTGCCAGCGTCGAGCCGAGAATCAGCCTGTTCACCATTTGCGGGTGATCGATGGCGAGATACATGGCGATCATGCCGCCTTGGGACGCGCCGAACACGTCGGCGTTCTTAATACTCAGCTCCCGCATCGCCGCCGCGGTGTCTTCCGCCATGTTTCTGACCGTGTAACCCTCGCGTATGTTCTCGGCACGGTCGAAAACATACACGGTGTATTCCTCGCAGAAATCCTTGTACGCCTCCGCAATCGCGTCGGCCAAGCCTATCACGCTGTGCACCGACAATCCGGGCAGTATCACGAAGTTCTTGGTTCCGCTGCCGAATACGATGTGCTTCATCTTCCGCACCTCCTGATGGGACCGTTCCATATTAGCCACACGGCCATACGCGTTATTGAAAGAAGCCGACCAAATGACACGGTGAGACAAGATGAACAGTGTCAGAAACTTGACAACGGAAATCGCGACACAGATACTATTTACGAGTAAAACACCAGCAAGCAAAGGATGAAGCACACTGCTTTATCCTTTGCTATTTATAAGCATAATCACATGATTATGAACTATTTACCTTTTCTATAGATCCTGCGGTATCTTTTTTATTCTTGAAATAATACTCTTTATCACGCTCATCTACTTCCCGTAATATCTTGCACGGATTACCAACCGCCACAACGCAAGACGGCAAATCCTTTGTCACTATGCTTCCGGCACCGATCACAACGTTATCACCAATCGTAATACCAGGGAGTATAATCACCCCTGCACCAATCCAGCAGTTTTTTTCCGATGCAAACGGGCGCATTATACTGATACCCTTTCTTCCGCAGCTCCGGAAGAATCGGATGTCCTGCGGTAGCAACGGTGACATTCGGGCCGAACATTGTGTAATCCCCCACATAAATGTGCGTATCATCTACACAAGTCAAGTTAAAGTTCGCATAAATGTTTTTCCCGAAATGCACATGGCCTCCGCCAAAATTAGAATGAAAAGGCGGTTCAACGTAACAGCCTTCACCGATTTCCGCAAACATCTCTTTCATTAGAGTCTGCCTCTTTTTGAATTCGGTTGGCCGGGTCTGATTGAACTCATAAAGACGGTCAAGACATTTTGTCTGCCATTCCATAATCTCGTGATCACCGGGAAGATACAATTCTCCCGTGTGCATTCTTTCTTTCATCGCACTCATTTGCATCCTCCTTTATAAACCCATCAATATCTTTCGCAACCTTTCACTACCTCCATAGGGAAAGCAATAGGACCCGAATAAAACCACTATCTTCGAACTCCCTATATTTTCGGAAAGGATTACAGTGCGCTTTTCCGTTTCACCCTCATATCCGAACTTCTGCTATTCCGTAATTTCTATAGCATTGCCGTTAGCATCGTATATGCTGCTTTCGTAATATCCGTCTCCGGTGGTCCTCGGATAACTTTTGACTACGTAGCCGTCTTTTTCGAACCTGGCGGTCAATCTATCGACCTCATCTTTTGAACCGACCTGAAAAGCAATATGCGCATATCCGAGTTGCGGGTCACCATTCGGCTCCGAAATAACCGGTATATTCATGAGCTCCAGTCTTGTCGAGTCATCAAAAGACAGGAAGTAAGATGAAAAACCAGTATTCGGATTTACATAAAGCTCGTTTCGCCTTCCTTGAAAATAGGTCTCAAAGAAGCGAGCGCTTTCTTCCAAGTCTTTTACATAGATTGCTACATGTCCTATATTCATTTCGTCATACCTTCCTAGACAGAAGCAATTTCATTCTATACAATTAGATTGTTAAATCCGTTTAATAGCTATCATTATTATGTTTGATTCAATAACAATCCTGCGAGGTTGCCAATTATGTTGTCTTTAGAAATGAGAGACGATCGCTCCGAAAAGGTGCGTTATGACTATACGGACTATCCCATTTACATTCGGAGAGCTTTGCTTTCCTCTTATCCCGGCTATGCCGCACCCACCCATTGGCACGATGATATTGAATTTATTGCCGTCTTATCTGGAGAAATGCAATACAATGTCAACGGTGAAATCGTTACTCTGGCTGAGAGCGAAGGAATATTCGTAAATGCAAGACAAATGCATTTCGGCTTCTCACCAGGGAAAAAAAGAGTGCGATTTTATTTGCATTCTTATTCATCCACTTATATTATGTGCAACTTATGCCTATGAACGCGATTTTGTACTACCAGTCATAAATAACAAGAATGCCTCTTATATTAAATTAAACTCTGACACTCCGTGGCATAGAACAATATTTAAAAACATTAGAATGATGTATTCTACAAGGAATGAAAAAAACTGCTGTATTAAAAAATACAGAATCTATTTTTTAAATACATGGATACAACTTTACGAAAATATCCCCTCTGAAAGTCAACACAAAAAATCAAAATGCCGATCTCTCCATTCTAAGAAATATGATAGGCTTTATACAACAAAATTACACAAACAAAATTACCCTTGCCGATATAGCCGCTTCAGGAGCAGTAGGACAGAGTAAATGTTGTAAACTGTTCGCAAAATACATCAAGCAAACACCCAATATATATTTAACACGATATCGACTCGATAAAAGTACAGTTCTTCTTAGCAATACAGATAGAACTGTAACGGAGATCGCTACAGCCGTCGGGTTTAACGGGAGCAGCTATTATGCAGAGGCATTTCGCAAATGGTACGGGAAAAGTCCCACCGAGTACAGAGCCACCTCAAACATACAACGACCGCGTTCGAGGTAGTTCAGGGCTATCGCCTTACCTATACGGGACTAACCCAACAGAAAGTCCATGCGCCGCTACCCGCATCGAACGAAAGAAGCAATAAACCTCGTGAATCGTAACCCTAGTAAATGAAGCAACCCTCAACGCAACTTTCGGCGGGCACACATCATCATTCCCATCGGCAGCGACCGCGTAGCCGAATCCCGAACCCTTGATTCAATGCATGGTTACGATTCTGATGCCTTCCCTTTGGCGGTTCCCTGTATCTCCATTCGGCTGATATACGCCGTACGATAGACTTCATTGCACGCTATCCGTAAGCCCTGTACACAAACACAAATTATTCCCCAATGGCTTTCTTGAGCACAGCCTGTAGTTCGGGATCGACCGCGAACAAATACAGTCCGTGCACGCCACGCTTAAGCAACACATTAAGCTCATTGCGCAGATTCTTTTGAGAATAATCCTCTTTCTCACGCAGGTTGGTTGCGTTGGCGTTGCAACTCTTGGACTTGTCGAAGACGATCTGACCGTCCCGGTATGCGACAGACGGACCGATAATCACGCCAACATAGTTCAAATCAAAACCCTGTATGGAAAATGTGGAGCCGACTTCATTAATAGTATGCGAAGCTTCAGCCCATACTTGATCGGATGAAAGGCTCTTTTCCTTTCCTTGCGGCTTGATTTGATAGTTCCATGGATGGCAGAAGTAATTAGGGTCATCATCCGAGGTCTTTTCATTGTATCCGCGATTGGCCTTTAATCCAGGACCCATGTGCCATTGCCCTTCGGCATCGCAAAACATCTCGACATTCCACAGACCATCCGGACTGTCCGGATTCTCACGAACGCCGGTGTAAGACCAATCATACGTAGCGACCACCCTAGATAGACCATGCCCATCAACTCCACCCGCCTTAAGCTTGGCTTTCTCCTTGATTGCCTTGAATAACTCAACCGGGGAATCGAATACCTTGACTATATACGGCTTGCGAATGTACTTGCCGGTTTTCGGATCCTTCTCACCGAGGTCTTTCTTCCACTTACCTATACGAACCCCGCCTGCGAAATCGTCTACCCATTGGATGGTCGATTCATCCGCCGCAATCCGAAACTGTTGACTTAGCCGAATATGGCTAAGCAAATACTCCCCTCCCCACCTATCAAATCGTTCGAAAGGCTCCATCTCAGCATCACGTGACGACCAAGTCTTATCTAACTCGTGATGGGGGAACAAGGCCTGTAGATCTTCATCCTTCCACTGCTGCGCATTCTGCAGAATCTGATTGGGATCAAATACCGCAACTACGACCCTTGACCTGCGCAGCAAATCATGGAGCATGTTCTTTCCGGAATAACCCTGATTTCCTTGAGTCAGCAGAAGATGGGCCTCGTCAACAAGAACAATGTCCGCCTTGCCCTGCGGTCTGTCCGGAATGCCACGACCGTTCGGCTTCTTTTCACTGAATTTGTTGATGAACTGGCTTGGCTTGAGCACCACTTCATCCGACTTCTTTTGCAATCCAAGTTTGGTTGCGATTTGGTTATAGACATGCACCTGCTGCTCATGGTTGACGAGAATATACGCCTTTCTTCGATCGACTACATTGAACGAAGAACCACGGTTCTCCATGAGCAGATCCTCATCGTCCTCATCATCAAGATGCCCATTGACGCCGAGCTCCGTCGATATGCGGTAGAACAGATGGCTCAGTAACACTGTCTTGCCGGTACCTGCCGCACCCTGCACAAAAATCAAACGAGATGGAGAGGAGTCGGGGAAATCTGAAAGCACATCGGCAATCGCATTCATGATCGCAGTTTCCGCATTCATCTGGTCATCACTGAGCTGATGGAATGGCGAAGCTTTGAATAATGCGGAATCACGAATAATCTGTTCCGACGGGAATAACGTGGAATCCTGTTGATGCAGACCCAACCAGATATCGGAGAAAATCCGATCAAACTCATCTTGCGTATAGTAGTCGCCTTGGGCATTCGTTCTGCGATTGTTGAGATTTTTCACCGCGTCCGAGCCAAGCAGATAATGCATCAGCTTATTCTCTATATCCAATGTCAGAGACTTGTTGAAATGCTCATTCCCAATAACATATTGCCACACGGATCTCGGATCCTGTTCCAGTTTCTTCTGGAATTCCTTCCAATCATCGCGCGAATTTGGATCTGAACGCAGGTGTTGAAAAGTACGGTTTTTTATATTATTCGTTTCTCCAACATAGACCGTGTACTCGGGAACATTCCTATACTGGCTCTGCTTCTCCGAATGGACGACGTATACCGTAGGATAGTTGAAAATGTAGCGCAAAGCACTTTTCTCCACAACTGACGCATATGCCCCATCAGTGGGATTGACCACGCTTTCCCACGCCGTCTCCTCATTACCGATATCGGCATATGGCAAATGAACGATAATCGGTTCCGGAAGTCTATCTGCTGTCATACAGCCATTATCGCCCTCTTTCTTGTCTTCCACGGTATTGCACCCATTAAACTCGAAATCATGATTTCCAATTCAACCATCAATCTAATCCGTGATTTCGTCTCCGCCCGTGACTGGGATCAGTTCCATACGCCGGGCAATCTCGCCAAATCAGTCAGCATTGAAGCAGCCGAGCTTCTGGAGTGCTTTCAGTGGAGCGATGAGCCACGCAATGACGATTTGGAACATGTTCATGAGGAGATCGCTGATGTGCTCATCTACAGCATCATGTTGTCCAACAAACTTGGGTTCGACCTTGATGAAATCATACTTGACAAACTCAGCAAAAAACGCTCGGAAATACCCAGTTGAAATCTCACGAGGCAACAGCAAAAAAGCCAGTTGACGACTGCAATACTCCATACAGCATGCGTATGTTTGGCACTATCTTTTTTCCCTTCTAGGAGGGGGCAGGCGAATGGCTACTCTCCCGTCTGGAAATTCCCATTGCCATGAAGGACCAGTTTGGGCTTGCTCGTCACGTTTCCATCAGCCGTTTCCCGTCCGCCTGAAACGACCGTCATAAAGCTGCCGAATGAAAATATCAAAACGAACACGTTCCGGGGTTTTATGCGCATCAACCGCAATATATGGTTGCCCATCAAACACGAAGCTGAACGCGTCAACTTCCTTGCCTACGGAAGGCAGGCAAAAAACACGAATACCGTGCGACTCAGCCAAGCTAACCATGTTGGGAAGAGGGTTCTCCCCATAACTCCAATCGCCGCGCAACGCCAAAGCCGAAGCCTCAGGAGGCATCTGCGCCATTTGCTCCATCGGGAGATCGCAGTTCGGAAGACGGAAATGGCTTTCAATCCAATGAAATAGCAGTAAGGCACTCCTCCCATGCCCTATGGCGGATTTGCGTTGCCGTGCGGTTGATTTACGCAACGAGCGGAACCAAACCTGCGTTTCGGAAAGATCCTCAATGGCCGGCTCGGACGGATGAATAGTGAAAAACGAAGGCATGACCTTCAACGCTTCTGCTAAAGCAACTGTTTTAGATTGAGGTGCACCGTTCGTTTCATAGTTCGTTACCGTACGGGGATCAACGGATATCAACTGAGCAAGCTGAACCTTGCTCAAACCTGCTGTTTCGCGCGCGCAACGAATACGAGTGGAATCAAGTAGAAAACAAGACCCATCATCTTGCGGAAATGGCGACAGCCACATCTCCGCTCTCGTTACGCTCATCATTATTCTCAGCCTCCGCAATAGCTGCATTCCAAGAAATTTCACCGAAGATAAGACGCTTATCCCAGCCCACAATCCTACACTCGTTCTGATCAGCGATTGGAAGCGATACCTCCAGCGAAACTCGATCATCAACTCGTTTATAGACAATCAACCAAAACGTTTGTGGACGTGAGGAAGCCTCCGCGGAAAGCTGATTGAAATCAAGCGTCATCTGATCGGTCTGAGCATTATGTCTTTGCAATTCAAGAGCAGTCACAGGCCCAAGGTGCCTAAGTCCAAGTTCCCTTGACGAGCGCCCCGTTGCGCCGTTGCCTGGGGCAAATGCCAAGACGAGACCATCATTACGGTATGCTCGCGGAGACATACGATTATCAACATCCCTGTTGGCCTTCCGCTGTTTGGTACGGGTGAGACCTAGATAACTTTCTCTTTAGCTCTCCGTCTTCACTTTCCATATTCTCGACCATGTATCTGAGATCTCTATTCTTTTACTCTTTCTGAATACATAGAAAGCATTGGCAAAATACAAAACCGCGTATGCCAGCAGAATAACAGCGTCAGAAAAAACTGGTGCTTTGCGACAGAATGGCGTCTCCACTCTGCGCTTCCGCACCAAGGAAATAGATGGTGTCTGTGATTGCATGCAGGAACATGGTGATCCAGATATCGCCTGTTCTCAGGTAGATAGCAGCGAACAAGAAGCCTACACCCGTCGCATAAATGACTTGGAACAATGTGGTGACGGGATTCGCTCCGGATAAAATATTAAAACCATGCCACAGTCCAAAAAGAAGACTGGTAAATACAACAACCGGTATAACCAATCGTTCGCGTTCCTTGCTTCTCATGACAAGGGAAATCGGAATGACTCGGAGCATGATCTCTTCGCAGATTCCGGGCTGCATTCCCATCAGTAGTGCCACGCCGGGATTTCCATAGCTTTCATGTTCCAGTATCTCTGAAATCAAATTGAATGCACCTATTGCTAGCACACTCCACCCGAGAAGAACAAACTCGCCAAATCTTCTTGCATTGAAGAAACCCCGCAAATCTTTTCTGAATATGAGCCAATACAACAACAGAACGACTATGTGGGACACCATCGTAATCACTGTGGAAATTAGTCCCATATTTCCCATATATGCGCGATCCACTGAGCCATAAACAACCATGGCTGCGACTCCACCAGCGATAGCTCAATGAACGTTTCGACTATTCCCGCCAATGCCATGGCAGCAGCCGCTACAACCAACGCATGCGCAACAGGATGCGTTTCAGACCAACTGCATTGCATTTCTCTTCTCACAGGTCACACCTCGCCTAAATTATTCTTCTGACCGCACTCATTTCGGCATTATTTTTTGCCCAAAGTCATGTTGGCAATTCCATTTTCTTCTGCCACATCACTTAACTCCCGAAGTGCTTTTTTTGCATTTACACTGCTTCTATTCGATATCACATGAAATGTATGAACTGCACGCGTGCGAATATCTTATACCCCCCTAATATTATCTTTGAAGCTGATCCTTGCACCGTTCAACACGCAAGGAAGTCTTGAAATCCTGATATGTTCCAGGACCTCCCTGATTCAGATTCGTGTATGAACGACAGTCGATCGCTCAACGGCCGCCCTCACCTGTAGCATGACTTCAGATGGCCGGCTACGCTGGATGCGGTAGGATAAATAAGGGGTTCCTGGGGGAATTTTGCCGGAAGCAACGTACGAGGAGCTTCCTGCCACGAAAAGAAGAAATGAGAGCGAAGCATGACACTTGAAACCGACAGACTCATTCTGCGCCGATGGGAAGAAAGCGATGCGGAGGACTTATATACATACGCCAGCGATCCCGATGTGGGACCGATCGCCGGATGGCCCGCACATCAGTGTCTAGACGAGAGCCGGGGCGTGATCAGGAATGTTCTTAACGGCAAAGAGGCTTATGCCGTCTGTCTGAAAGAAGACGGCAAAGCCATCGGCGCAATCGAGCTGAAGCTGAATGGCCATACCGATATGACCGACCAGGATGATGAATGCGAGATGGGCTACTGGCTTGGGAAACCCTTCTGGGGACGGGGCATCATGCCGGAAGCCGTGAAGGAAATGCTCCGCCATGCCTTCGAGGACTGCGGCATGCGCAAAGTGTGGATCGGCTACTACGAAGGCAACATCAAATCCAAGCGCGTCCAGGAAAAATGCGGATTCAAGTACCAGTGGAAAACGCAGGATGTGGACGTTCCGCTGGTGCACGAAAAAAAGGACAGGCAATGTGAGCCTGATGACAAGGGAAGATTGGCTTTCAGAAAAGTAAACCGATATTTGTGCGAAGAAGAACAGATGTTCATGGCGCCAAATACTAGGTTCACAAGGAGAACGCAATATACGCGCTAGCAGCGATAGAACCGAATCCTTTACTCCGTGACGGTGCATATGGCATCGTTATGAGGGATGTGCAAAAAGCGCACGAGGGTATTCATCATTAGGGGATAAATATGCTCTGTTATAGTTGTATCAGATTAGGCACGGCAACAAAATGTCCGTCACTACATAGGGTTGCGCACTCCATGGCTCAGATTCAGTGATGTGGAGCAGGCAACCCCATAAGTATGGTGTGCGACATTGGGGAAAGGCTAGTCATGCAGCAGGAAGACTTCGACGGCGATGTGCCCATTGTTCGGTATGAATTATCTTTCCCGAAACAGAAGCTGCTACTAGGTTTCAATGAAGGCAGCTCCGCAAAGGACAAATCATCCGACACATCGGCAAGCCAAGCATATTCAGGAATCACTGAGCAGCTATCTGAAAGCATCAAATGGGAGTCACATGTAGATGCCGCAGACAAAATCGACTATATCGTTGCAGTCAGTAGTGGCGTCATCACAGGCTTAATTGATTCTTTCTTCACTGGCGAGTTTTCCTTTGACCACGCAAACGAATGGGGCACGGACAAAGTCAACCGAATAGTAATGAAGACCGCCCGAGCGGAAGGATACGAGGGAGATTCCCTCAAGGGTGCGATCAAGAAACTCGAAGATAATCACAAACTCGCAGCGGATGGAAATACCAGCAGCTTCGGAGGTGGCAAACAGCATCATTTCCGCGACTTCACGCATCATTTCGGCATTGGCGGATTGGCAATGTCGATTTTCACCCAGTTCACTGGCTTGTCGGTCGGCACTGATACGGCAGGAAATCTAATTGTGGTTCCTATTCATGAATCAGATCGGCAATATCTGGGAAAGAATTTCCACGAGAAAATCGTTTTCGGAACAATCGGATGGTTCTTCCATATGGTGAGTGACATGGCCGGCTCAAGTGGAGCGATCGGCAGTGGTACCGGCATTCCCGGGCCGCTGCTCTCTTTCATGAAGGAACTGTCAACGCTTCCGTTCTTCAAGAATTCCGAAAATGGAGGGACAGGCTTCAGACTATGGCTTTCCAGATTATTCAACGGAACTCTTCTCGCAGACCATGATGCAGATGGGAGAATCGTTAAAGGCACCGAGAGACGATTCGATCTTCGCATGGAAATCGGCATGTTCGGCGAATTGGGAAGACAAACCATGCCTGTGCTTGTCAACCAGTGCATCGTACGAGGGTTTTACCTCTGCCGTAGACTTTCTATGGAGATCGCCGACCTTGACGTCCGAGGCATCGGCGATCTTAACCACATAGCGCCTGAAGATATCCTGCCTTGGAACACCCCGGCAATGCACCGCATGATAACTGTCTCCAGCGGGGTATTCACCGCTGTTGATGTTGCCGATGCCGCCGTACGTGCGATGAGGAGCAAAGATCCAGTACAGTTCCTGTTGCGAATCAACTACATTGGAATCGCAACTTTTGTAGTGGCCTGCGTCGTCGACGCCAGAACCACGTTAGCGAACGGGAGGCTGAAGGATGGAGAAAGACCGGAGGACGCGTATGAGCACGAATTGTCAGATCTCGGCTGTTTGAAACTCGATTTCCAGAAAGCACGCATCCTCCACTCGCTCATGCGGCAGATTGTGCTGTATGACATCGACTGCGAGAAGCATGACAAGCGAACGGCTAAGAAGAGAATGTGGCTTGACGAATGGAGCGGCAAAATCGCTGAAACGGTCGGTCTCATATGGACCGCAGATACTGGATATTTCATGGACGACGAGTCCTTGTATACCGAGATCAAGATGCTTCGCAAAGACGGGGATGATGCATGGCTATGGCTCGTGGCGATGGAACTTATCAGATTCAAGCCCTATATCTTCCTACATGGCGACAATGATAAAAACTACAAAGGGCTTAAACTCTGCTCGAATTACATCAACAAGGTATTTTGCTCGCAGCAAGAAGCTATCAGCGCCAAAAGCTTGCAGAAACTCAACAAAACAGTGAACAATACAAGCGACATGCTCAATGGGGCAACAACGAAGCGAGTAGCCGGACTCGCCGGCACGGCCATCATCGCAGTCGTCACAGCCGGCACCGCATTCTATCTCGCGCCGTCAATCGCCCCTGTACTCGCGGCTGCGCTCGGAGCTGAGACCGCGTCCCTTTCCGGAGCAGCGCTCACCAGCGCAAGTCTGGCGTTCCTTGGAGGTGGCGCAATTGCCGCCGGAGGCGCGGGAATGGCAGGCGGGACAATGCTCATCGCAGGTGGCGGAGCTTTGCTTGGCGCGGCCGGTGGGTCGGGTCTATCCGCAGCTTCGTCAATGGCACTCGCAATGAACGGAAGCTACGTTCTTGAGGAGTGTGCAAAACTGGTAGGCTTTTGCAAGGAAGTGCTCATCAACCGATACGATGATTTTGCCTCCGTCAATGGAATCAACACCACGCTCAACATGCGAATAGTCGAGCTGGAAGCGAGAATTGAGTCAATCAAACGTAATATCTCCGATGATGCAGCCTTTGAGGAGGAAGAGAAAATCGAAGACGACGAGCTTACGCCGAAGAAAATGCTCAAAGTGCTTAATCGCAGTCTCAAGTACATGAAGCGAGGCAATGCAGAACTATCGAAAGCGCTGAAAGCCGCAGGAGAACGGAACAAGCAGGCACGTCTTGGCGCATAAGATTGAAACACCATCTGTCCTACGGAAGTTCAATAAACCCTGATACTTCACAAGAGACCTACGATCAACAGCAAACACAATGGCTACTCTCCCGTCTGGAAATTCCTATTGACGTGAAGGACCAGCTTGGGCTTGCTCGTCACATTTCCATCAGCCGTCTCCCGCCCGCCTGAAGTGACCGTCATAAAGTTGCCGAATGAAAGATCATGCAGCTCCCGGCTTGTCAATCCCGTCTCCTCGCTAACGGTGTTCACAGAGATTCCTTTCGCACGATTCGTGCTGGCCACAAAGCCAAAAACCTGTGATTTCTCGGTATCGATACCATCAGACTCAGCCGTTCTATACCCCATACTGGTCAGTCGGGAACACATCGAACGGTATTCCCAATCCGTCAACCTTCCCAATGCGTGCGCACGGTATGCCATTGCCATGGCAGCCACACCAAAATATTTTTTTCGCCTTGAAGATGTCACCAATCAAAGCATGATGCGGAACCAGAGCCTTCACCCTGCGTTCAGGCATTAATAGATTGGAAGCGAACTCATGCGCTTCCTTCTCGATATCACGAGTACCTGCATCAAGCTCGCTCATCGACGCTTCGTGCATCACGAGGTGACCAATCTCATGTGCAATATCAAAACGAACACGTTCCGGGGTTTTATGCGCATCAACCGCAATATATGGTTGCCCATCAAACACGAAGCTGAACGCGTCAACTTCCTTGCCTACGGAAGGCAGGCAAAAAACACGAATACCGTGCGACTCAGCCAAGCTAACCATGTTGGGAAGAGGGTTCTCCCCATAACTCCAATCGCCGCGCAACGCCAAAGCCGAAGCCTCAGGAGGCATCTGCGCCATTTGCTCCATCGGGAGATCGCAGTTCGGAAGACGGAAATGGCTTTCAATCCAATGAAATAGCAGTAAGGCACTCCTCCCATGCCCTATGGCGGATTTGCGTTGCCGTGCGGTTGATTTACGCAACGAGCGGAACCAAACCTGCGTTTCGGAAAGATCCTCAATGGCCGGCTCGGACGGATGAATAGTGAAAAACGAAGGCATGACCTTCAACGCTTCTGCTAAAGCAACTGTTTTAGATTGAGGTGCACCGTTCGTTTCATAGTTCGTTACCGTACGGGGATCAACGGATATCAACTGAGCAAGCTGAACCTTGCTCAAACCTGCTGTTTCGCGCGCGCAACGAATACGAGTGGAATCAAGTAGAAAACAAGACCCATCATCTTGCGGAAATGGCGACAGCCACATCTCCGCTCTCGTTACGCTCATCATTATTCTCAGCCTCCGCAATAGCTGCATTCCAAGAAATTTCACCGAAGATAAGACGCTTATCCCAGCCCACAATCCTACACTCGTTCTGATCAGCGATTGGAAGCGATACCTCCAGCGAAACTCGATCATCAACTCGTTTATAGACAATCAACCAAAACGTTTGTGGACGTGAGGAAGCCTCCGCGGAAAGCTGATTGAAATCAAGCGTCATCTGATCGGTCTGAGCATTATGTCTTTGCAATTCAAGAGCAGTCACAGGCCCAAGGTGCCTAAGTCCAAGTTCCCTTGACGAGCGCCCCGTTGCGCCGTTGCCTGGGGCAAATGCCAAGACGAGACCATCATTACGGTATGCTCGCGGAGACATACGATTATCAACATCCCTGTTTGCCGTCCACCTATCCAAGGTATCGATCTCCGCTTTCACTTCTGACACGAACGTGTGATAGAAACCGGAACCTTCCGCACTTGCCTGCGCATGAATGTGATCCGTTTCAATGACCGGCCGGAGAGCCCTCATCGCGGCGGAAACTACATACTTTGCAGAAAAACCGAAGATACGCTGGAATTCCCTATACGCATCTTCTCCTTCAAAGCACCGCACTTTACCTGCAAAATCAGGTTGAACAAGCGCCATAAATCCTCATTTCTTTGTACAAAACAGGAAATCTGTATTTATCGTAGCATACCCAGCAAACAGATATGGACAAGATCCATATCTTCGAAAGGATCCTTCGTCGTAAGCAGCGTCTGCGACTGCCTTCCGACGTATGGCTGCAGAATCGCAAGAACTTACGGTATCTCATGAATTACGGAATAGTACAACGGTCAAAATCAAGACCGTCATCACGTATAATCCAGTCACGCATGCCACTCACTCCACGCCATGGAACGCCGAATTCCGATTCACAGAATTCTTTTGACGGTTCCTTGACATGCTCCCCTGCTTTGGCAATCACCGTACACCGGAACGTGACAGTGCCCTCGAACGTATCCGAGGGCACCATACATTTCTGATTACCGGACTCCTACGCCTCTTTGCGGGCGTCTTCGACAAGCTGGCGGATCAGGTTCTCATCACGTTGGCGAATGATCGCCTGCCCGGTCTCGCCGGTCCACTCGTAGAAGCCCCGACCGGTTTTGGCCCCCAGATCGCCA
This sequence comes from Bifidobacterium moukalabense DSM 27321, assembly GCF_000522505.1. Classification (GTDB taxonomy): domain Bacteria; phylum Actinomycetota; class Actinomycetes; order Actinomycetales; family Bifidobacteriaceae; genus Bifidobacterium; species Bifidobacterium moukalabense. The sequence goes on from NZ_AZMV01000001.1 coordinate 98,123, forward strand.
GCCTGCACCTTGGCTTCCAGCAACGGGCTCGGCTCGGTGCCGTTGTCCATGTCTTTGAGCAGATAGGTGCTGACGTTGTAGAACGTATCCAATCCGCCCAGGTCGGCGCTGGCGACCGGTCCGACCAGATTCCAGCGGCGGCCGAGACTGTATTTCACCACGGTATCGATGGTTTCCGCGTCGGCGATGCCTTCGTTCATGATGTTGAACGCTTCGCGCAGTACGGCGAGTTGCAGGCGATTGCCCACGAACCCCAATGATTCCTTCCTGATTTTCGCAGGCTTCTTGCCGATCTTGCGCATGAGCTCGAATGTGGCGTCCTCCACCTCTTCGGCAGTGCTCTCACCCGGTACCACCTCGACCAGTGGCATGAGCTGCGCCGGATTCCAGAAATGCGCGACCACGAGTCGTTCCGGGTGCTTCAATACGGATTGGATGGACGTCGGGCTCAGTCCGGAGGTGTTCGTTGCGAAAATGGCGTCTTCCGGGGCGTATTGCTCAATCTCGCTCCAGACCTTCTGCTTGACGTCAAGTTTTTCGACGATCGATTCGATGATGAAATCCGCGCCTGTCGCGCCATGCTCGTAATCGGTATAGGTGGTAATGCGCGACAGCACATCCTCGACGCTCTCCCCTTGGGCCAGCAGACCGGCCTGCGCGAACTCCTCGGCATCGGAACGAATCCTCGCCATACCGGCATCAAGCAACTCCTGCGAGCAGTCGACCAGTTTCACCGGGTAGCCGGCCACGGCGAACTGCAATGCCGTGGCATGGCCCATGGTTCCCGATCCGATATTGGCGATTGTTCGTATATCCCTGACCATTGCAACCTCGCAATCCTTGAATTGTTCACACGGACATCACCGTCCGCCAACATCTTGTAGCCTAGGCTGCGAATCTGAACGTTTCATAAGAGCCCGCCTTCGTAAAGGAAGAACGTCTTCGGCTTCCCATCCGCATCCACGTGGCGTTCGGCCCGTCTGACCAACCCTCGGTGATCGTAGAAACCGTAGTCGCAGGACGTATCCGTGAACAGGAAATACTCCCGAACGCCAAGCTTGCGGAACAGGCCCATCATCTCGCCGAACAGCCTGCCGCCCACGCCCTTGCCGCGTGCGGCAGGCGAAACGACGAAGAGCGCGACTTCTGCATCATACGTCTTGTCCGTCTCGCGACGCAGGTCATCGTCAACCCGCAGAATCTCAAGTTCCTCCGCCAGACGCCGATGGCCCTCCCCGCTGAACAGCAGCGGCGGCAGAAGCCTAATCTGCCGCAACCGATACGGCAATCGATGCCATCGCGTCTTTTCGGAACGGACCGAACCCAAGATCACGCCTAGCACTTCACCGTTCAGTTCAGCCGTCATCGCATGCGTGGCGCGAGCCAATCCTTCAAGCACGTCGATGGCCGCCAGACGTCGGGAGATGTTCGGATCGCCATCGGCATACCAAGTCCGCCGAACCAGCTCCTCCATCGTCGGATAATCCGCCTCACGCAACCGTCTTACAACAACATCATGTGCCATACGCACGTGTATAGCATATGCTTCATCGGATTACTTGATAACGGCCCGATATCAGAGTCATGCCGTTCTGCCGTTCCTCCCGTCTGAGAACGATCTGCAGGCACGAAATCACGTATCGATTCGTTCCATTCGCGTCAAGGCATTTGCGAATGGTTCGTATGGCCCGCGAATCATCAGGTCTTCGTACGGGTCCGGATGGGTATGCTGAAGTCAAGTCCGCCAGAGATACCGCGAGAGAGGCATTATGGGAACGACTGCAAGACAAGTGGTGTTTGGTACGTGCATGGTGTTGGCTTTCGCATGCGTCTGCTATGCGTGGGCTGTATTCAAAACGCATTCCGGCACCAACTTCTGGATGGTCTGGGTCGTGTTCGCGGTGTTGTTCGAAGTGCTCGGGGGCGGTTTCCTGTTCCACTGGTGGGACGCGATGCCCCGTCTGATCCGTGGCATTCTCGTGGCGCTCATCTGCATCGCGGTGGTAGCATTCGGAACGGTCGAAGGCTGTATAGTCAGCAAAATGGGTGCGCAGGGCAAACCCGGTCTGGATTATGTGATCGTACTCGGTGCGCAAGTGCATAGGGCCAGGCCGAGCCGCGTACTGAAGTTCCGACTTGACAAGGCGATCGAATATCTGAACGACAATCCGAAGACCATCTGCATTGTTTCCGGCGGGCAGGGATCGAACGAACCGTTCCCGGAAGCCCAGGGCATGGCCGACTATCTCAAGACGAACGGCATTGCCGAATCCCGTATCGTGGAGGAATCCAAGTCGAAGACCACCGAAGAGAACATCATCAACAGCAGAAAGCTGATTGCCGATGAGAACGCTTCAGTGGGCATCATCACCAACGACTTCCACGTATTCCGGGCAATGCAGATTGCGCAAAAGAACGGTCTTGACGATGCGCAAGGCATTGCCGCCGGCTCTCCGCCGGACATGCTCGTCAACAACATGGTCCGCGAGTTCTTCGCCGAAATCAAATTCCTGCTGTAACACGCTGGCTCAGGCCTTGCTCAGAGACGGGTCAGCCGGATGCCGAAAAAAGCGTGACAGCGCGTCATCAGTAGTCGATGCCGTTCATCATGGCTTGTTCCAGCCAATGTTCCGCCACGATCGGAATGCCGTAATCGCGGGCCTTGCGCGCTTTGGTCGATTCGGAATAGGGGTCGGCGGCGACCACGAGTCTCACCTGTTTGGTGACGGATGGCCTGACTTCAAGCCCCATGCTCTCCAGCTCGGCCTCCCAGTCGGATCGCCGCTGACGCATCGACCCGGTAAGCACGATTTTGTCGCCCACGTGCAGACGAAAATCCTTCGGCAACGGTGGATTGAAACCGGTCGCATCGTCGGCACCGATTGCCGATGCGCCGCCGATCATGCATTGCAGATTGTTTTCGACGTGACTGCGGCGGGGCAGCCATTCCCGTCGTTCGAGGGACGCGAGTTCCGGCCAGTGCTCCCCTGCCTCTTCGGCGGCATCCAGTCGGCGCCGCCAGCCACTCCATTCCGGATCGGCGTCCATAAGTCTGCCAAGCAGCAACGCCGTGGCGTGCGCGTCACTCAAGGCACTGTGCGCGTCCTCGTTGTCGATGCCGAATTCACGGCAACAATCGGCAAGACTGCCGACACCGATCAAGGATCGCGACAGTTTCATGGTGCACAGCATGGTATGCGGATTCACAGGAATATCGGCACCCAAACGCCGATATTCCGACAATAGGAATTTCGAGTCGAACGCCACATTATGCGCCACGAATACACGCCCCGCAAGCAGGTCGCGCAGTTCGTGCGCGATGCCTTCGAATTCCGGCGCATGAATGAGCTCGACGGCGCTGATATGGTGGATCCACTGCGCGCCGATATCGCGATGCACGCGAATCAGCGTCTCATGCTCGTCTTCAAGAGTGCCGTCCGGCGCCACGTGCACCAGGCCTATTTCTATGGCCCGGTCACCGCGTGCCGGATTCAGCCCGGTGGTCTCGAAGTCAACGACCGCATATCCTTTGGAATTCACGTATGTAAGTATAGAAAAGAGGTTGGAACCCGTTCGGATTCCAACCTCCTATGATGCTTGATTCAGCGAATCAGACTCACTCGGCGTCCTTGTCGGCGGCGAGTTCGTCGGCCACGGCGGCGGCAGCGGAAGCGGCCTCGACGCTTTCGGCCTCTTCGTCCTCAGCGGCTTCGCCGAGGAAGGCGCTCAGGTCGAGGGTTTCGCCGTCGGACTTGAAGGTCACGGCACGCATACCGGCAAGCAGGCCCTTGGAACGGCCGACTTCCTGCACGGCGGAGCCGAGCTGGCCGTTGCGCATGATGGCCTGGATGAAGGCGTTCGGATCCATGCCGTACTGCTGGGCGATGGAGGCGAGGAAGTTGAACACGTCGGCCTGGGAGACATTGATGTCCATCTTCTCGGCAAGTACGTCGAGCACCATCTGGTCGCGCAGTTCCTTCTCGACGGTCTCTTCGGCTTCGGCCTTCTGCTCCTTGGTGGCCTTGTCCGGATCGGCGGTCACGTTCTTGAGCTGCTGTTCGACCATTTCGGCCTTGACGCCCTTCGGGACCGGAATCTCCAGGCCTTCCTGCAGCTTGGCGATGAAGGCATCGCGGGCGGCGGTGGCCTGACGGCCTTCGGCATCCTGGGAGGCGGCCTTCTTGAGGTCTTCCTTCAGCTCGTCAAGGGTGTCGAACTCGGAGGCTTCGGAAGCGAAGTCATCGTCGAGCTCCGGGAGCTCTTCGGTCTTGACGGAGTTGACCTTGACCTTGATCTGGGCCTTCTCGCCTTCGTGCTCGCCTGCCTCGAGGGTGCCCTCGAAGGTGGTCTCCTCGCCGGCGGACAGGCCTTCGAGAGCCTCGTCCAGACCGTCGAGCATGGTGCCGGAGCCGAGCTCGTAGCTTACGCCCTCCTGGGAATCGACGGATTCACCGTCGATTTCGGCGTTCAGGTCGATGTTGGCATAGTCGCCCTTGGCGGCCGGGCGATCCACACCCACGAGGGTGCCGAAGCGCTGACGCAGGGCTTCCAGGCGGTTGTTGATGTCTTCATCGGTGATTTCGGCCTTCTCGACCTCGATCTCCATGCCTTCCACTTCCGGCAGCTCGATGTCCGGGCGGCGTTCGACGGTGGCCACGAACTTCAGCTTGGTCTCGTCCTTGGCGGATTCCGGGACTTCCTGAACGTCGATCTCCGGCTGGGCCATCGGGTGGATCTTCTTGGTTTCGAGAGCCTTGGAATACAGCTCCGGCACGCCATTGTTCACGGCCTCGCCGGCGACGGCGCCAAAGCCGATGCGCTGATCGATGATCTTGCCGGGCACGTGACCCTTACGGAAGCCAGGCACGTTGACCTGCTTGGCGATTTCCTTGCGAGCCTCGTCGAGATACGGGTTGAACTCCTCCGGATCGACGGTGACGGTGAGCTTCACCTTGGTCGGCTCAAGATTCCTGACGCTGATTTTCACGCTTGCGCTCCTGAAAAATACGGTTCTTCAACTGGTCTGCCGTTAGGCAACCTCTACATAATAGCGCGACTTACGGACTCTGCGATAAGCGACACTTGCCAGTCGCGCGCGCCCTGCTCCTTGAGGAATTCGGCGACGTTACGCTTTTGCGGTTCATCCGTCCAGCACAGGTTGCGCAGGTACTGCGGTTTGATGATGATTTCCGCAGGCGTATGTGTGTCGATCGATATCTGCAGCACCGTCTTACGCGCCTTTTCCAACGTACTGAATCGTTCCGGATAACGATCCTTCCAAAATCGCATCGATTTCGGCGCATGCGTCTGCGATTCGTCATTGTTCGGCCGAGAGCTCGGCATGGTCGGCCATTCGCTCTTCGGCATGTCGAGCGCCTGTTGGATGACCGCCTTCCATAGGCTTGGCTTCACCTTGCGCTGAATGGGAGCATATCGCTCGAACATCTTCTCCTGAGCGGCGTCGGACTGAATACGCACCCGTTCGTTGATGGAACGAATCGCACGGAACTGCGCCGCATTGTGGGGCTTGCGTTTCGCCGCTTCGATGATCGAGGAATCCGACAGCAGCAGGGCCGGCGCGATATCGAAATGACGGGCCAGTTCGTCGCGCTTCTCCCATAGCGCCTTCGCCACGGCAAGCGCCTGCCGGTCCCTGGCGATTTCGGTGATGTGCGAGATGCGCAGCCACGGCACCGGATGCTCCTTGCGCGGGCACAGTCCCTCATGCAGCGCGTAGGCGAACTCCTCCTCCGCCCATTCCCTTTTGCCCTGCCTTTTCAATTCGGCAAGCAGGCTCTGTTCGAGCTCGATCAGCAGCTCCACGTCCAAGGCGGCGTAATTGCGCCAGTCACGAGGCAGCGGCCGGTATGACCAGTCCGCAGCAGAATGCTCCTTCGCCAACGTCAATCCCAGGAAATGCTCGGTAACGGCCGCCAAACCGAAACGGTGCATGCCAAGCAGCCGCGCCGCGATCTCCGTGTCGAACAGCCGTTGCGGCGCCATGCCGAGATCCGCGAATCCGGGAAGATCCTGCAGGGAATCATGCAGAATCCACGTGGCATCGCCCACCGCACGGTTGAAATCGTTCCAGTCGGCTCCCGCTTGCGCCAATGCCTGTGGATCGAGCAGACCGATGCCCGCACCGGTACGCTTGAACTGCACCAGCCAGTCCTCATGTCCGTAACGGTACCCGGAGGCTCGTTCCGCATCGGCCGCCAGCGAGCCCGTCCCGGCCGCCACAAGGTCGCAGTAATCACGGAAGGCCGGCAACGTGTCAATCACATCGGGTACGCCCTCGCGCGGTTCGGACTGCAGCCTCGGCTCGTCATTCAACGGGAACATCCTCCTCAGATTGCGTCATGGACCGGAGGAACCAAGCCCACGATTCAACCTGAGCGCCGGCATCGAGACCCCCATCGGCATAGTCTAGCGGAGTCCAAGACACGCGAAGTTCGCAGCCCGCGCGCGGCACGTTGCGGATCAGGCCGAAGGCGGTGTTCCGCGTAACCGTAACGGTACCGGAAACATCCTGGGCGTAGGCTCCGTCCAGACGATCGAGCATGGAATCCCAGTACATCGACGGGGCGAGGCAATCCTCCTCCTCATGGGGCAATGGCAAGGAAGCGAACGCGACGCAGCGCCAATGGGAATGCCAATCGTCACGGTATTCGCATGAATACAGCACCATGATCCAGCCGTCCGCCTTCACGCAATGGCTTCCCATCATGCCGCGATCATTGCGGAAGTAGGTTTTCTCGTCGAGATACGGGCTGCCCTCCAACGCCACGCCGATGCCGAAATCGGCCAGGGCGCAGGGTATCGGAATCTCACGATAGGCCACGCCGTTCACCCGCTGCATGTTCCGTACGGAAAGAACCGCGTTCCACACGGCATCGGGTACGTCAAGGGGCTTGTTCATCGGCATGTCGGCGGCATGGCTTTCCTTGCCGTTGGCACGCGCTGCAGTGGGCGTACCCAAAGGGAATGCATAGATGTCCGCCATAGTTCAAGGCTAAGGCAGACTCATGCAATTTATGGTATTTCGGGGTATTTCACTCCGAGTCGAATGTGAAGATTTGCATTCCTCACCGCTCCGAACCGGTTTCGCCGACGGCTTTCCGCCGGCGAAACCCTAGGCAAGGCTTTAATACACGATGAATCCGTGGGAGCGGAACTGGTCCATGACGCGCTGCTTCATGGCCGCCGACGGTCCCTTCTGGTCCTCCAGTGGGTACGGAATGCGCAGCTCATGCCATTTCGGGCGGCCGAGCTGGTGGAAGGGAAGCACGTCGATATGCTCCACCGCATCGCCGAACGTTTCGCAGATCTTCGCCACGTTTTCGACGTTCTCCTCCGCGGAGGTGAGATCCGGCACAAGCACGAACCGTATCCAGATCTTCTTGCCGGCCTTGGCGAGGCGCTGGCCGAAATCGATGGTGGGCTGCAACACTCCCCCGGTCACCACACGATAGGTCTCTTCATCACCGGATTTCACATCAAGCAGGCACAGGTCGATGTCGTCGATCATCTCGTCCGTATAGTTTCTGTTGAGAAAGCCGGAGGTATCAAGGCAGGTGTGCACGCCCATCTCCTTGGCCGCGCGGAATACTCGCGAGACGAATGCCGGTTGCATCATCGACTCGCCCCCCGAAAAGGTGATGCCGCCACCGGTGGCCTTGAACAGGTCGGCATAGCGGTCGATCTTCTTGATCATCGCCTCCAGATAGACGGGCTTGCCGTCGCGCATCTTCCAGGTGTCGGGGTTCTGGCAGTACTGGCAGCGTAGCGGGCAGCCGCTCATGAATACCGTCATGCGCGTACCGGGCCCGTCGACGGATGTGTTGATGTCCCAGGAATGCACGAAGCCGATGTCACCGCTTTTCAGCGCATTGATGCGGTCCCGTCGATCCATGCCGATCGGCGATTCGAAGCCGGACAGGCCTCCCATCAGCGTCTGGCTGGCGTAGGCCTTCGAGCCTTTAAGCATGTGCCTGGTGGTGGTGCGGAACTGTGCGATTTCAGACATCAGTGTCCCTTTCATTGCTTGTGAAGGCTTCCTTATCCGGAAGCAAAACACAAGGGGCGAAGCCTTTCAAGCACCGCCCCTTGTCGTATTACCGCCTCACGCGGCGCCCGTTAGTCCTAGTCGACGACGGCGCCCTGGTGGAACGTACGGGAGATCACGTCGAGCTGCTGCTCCTTGGTGAGCTTGACGAAGTTCACCGCGTAGCCGGAGACGCGCACGGTCAGGTGCGGGTACTTCTCCGGATGTTCGACGGCGTCCTCGAGCTGTTCCTTGCGCAGCACGTTGATGTTGGCGTGGTACAGTCCGTGGCCGTTGCCGGCGTCCAGAATGCCTACGAGGTTGCCGATACGTTCGTCCTCGTCGCGGCCCAGACCATCAGGGGTGATGGTGTTGGTCAGCGAGATGCCGTCAAGAGCGTCGTTGTAGTCGATCTTGCCGACGGAGAACATGGACGGCAGCATGCCGTGGGAATCCATGCCGTTCTCCGGGTTGGCGCCCGGAGCGTACGGGGTGCCCTTCTTGTGGCCGGACGGGAAGGCGCCGGTGGCCTTGCCGTACTCCACGTTGGAGGTGATGGTCAGGATGGACTGGGTCGGGACGGCGCCACGGTACACCGGCAGGCGCTTGACCTGGCCCATGACGGTGGAGACGACCCACTTGGCGATGTCGTCGGCGCGGTCGTCGTCGTTGCCGTACAGCGGGAACTCGCCCTCGGTGCGGTAGCCGACGATCAGATCGTCATCGGCGCCTTCAACGTATTCGTCTTCGTGGCCCGGAGTGGTCTTTGCGTCCTTGTTGTAGATCGGGTAGACCTTGGCGTACTTGCATGCGGACAGGGAGTCGGCCGCGATCGACAGGCCGGACATGCCGCAACCAAGGGTGCGGTACACCTCCTTGTCGTGCAGAGCCATCTCGATGGACTCGTATGCATACTTATCGTGCATGTAGTGGATGATGTTCAGAGCCATCACGTAGGTCTCGGACAGCCATTCAAGAGCCTTCTCGTAGTTGGCCTTGACCTTCTCGTAATCCAAGGTGCCGTCGGCTTCCGGAGTGATCGGCTCGATCACGCCCTTGTCGATGACCTGCATGCCGGTCATTTCGTCGCGGCCGCCGTTGATGGCGTACAGCAGCGCCTTGGCGGAGTTCACACGGGCCGCGAAGAACTGCATCTGCTTGCCCACGCGCATCGGGGAGACGCAGCAGGCGATCGCGGCATCGTCGCCCCAGTGGCCACGGATCTCCTTATCGGATTCATACTGGATTGCCGAGGTGTCGATGGAGATCTTGGCGCAGAAGCGCTTGTAGGCCTCCGGTAGCTTCGGATCCCAGAAGATGGTGATATTCGGCTCCGGGCCAGGTCCGAGGTGCTCAAGGGTCAGGGTGTTGAGCAGACGGAACGAGGTCTTGGTGACCAGGGTACGGCCGTCGTCGCCGAAACCTGCGTCGGACCAGGTCGCCCAGTACGGGTCGCCGGAGAAGATCGCGTCATAGTCCTTGGTACGTAGGAAGCGTACGATGCGCAGCTTCATGACCAGGTTGTCGATGATCTCCTGCGCGTCGCTCTCGGTGATCTTGCCGGACTTCAGGTCACGCTCGAAGTACACATCGAAGAAGGTGGACACGCGGCCGAACGACATTGCGGCGCCGTCCTGGCTCTTGACGGAGGCGAGGTAACCCATGTAGGTCCACTGCACGGCCTCCTGGGCGGTCTGGGCCGGACGGCTCAGGTCGAGACCGTACTCCTTGCCGAGGTTGATCAGCTGCTTCAGAGCCTTGATCTGCTCGTCATGCTCTTCACGGAAGCGGATCCAGTGCTCGATCTCCGGCTCGGTGAAGTCGTTGCGGTACGGCACGGAATCCTTGTCACGCTGCTTGAACTTGATCAGGGTGTTCACGCCATACAGGGCCACACGGCGGTAATCGCCGATGATGCGGCCGCGACCGTAGGCATCCGGCAGACCGGTGAGGATCTTGTTGTGGCGAGCGATCTTGATTTGCTTGGTGTACACGCCGAAGACACCGTCATTGTGGGTCTTGCGGTACTTGGTGAAGATCTTCTTGATCTCCGGATCCGGCTCCTTGCCGGCTTCACGAATGGCCTGCTCGACCATGCGCCAGCCGCCGTTCGGCATCATGGCGCGCTTGCACGGAACATCGGTCTGCACGCCGACGATTACGTTGTCGACTTCCGGGGAGTCGATGTATCCGGCCGGGAAGGAATCGATGCCTGCCGGGATGTGGGTGTCCACGTCATAGACGCGCTGCTTGCGCTCCACGGCCAGGTAGTTGTCGTCCAGATACTTCCACAGGTGCTTGGTCTTGTCGGTGGCGTCGGCCAGGAAGGACTCATCGCCCTCGTATGGCGTGTAGTTCTTCTGGATGAAGTCACGAACGTCAATGTCCTTCTGCCAGTTGCCCTCGGTGAAGCCGTCCCAGGCCTTCGCCTCGAGCTCTTCCTGGGAGACCGCCGTTGCATCAACTGCTGCCATTTCCACTCCTTCTGGGTGTAGGGTTGGCGACGCATCGTTACGTCGTCGCTAATTCAAGATTCTATCGGCCCTCGCCTGAAAACTGGCTGAAATTCGGTCCGAATATACGTGATATAAATCACATATCGGGGTTTTTGCCCGGTATTAGGCGTTTCCAACGTCTCCCGCAGGTCGGACGGACCAACTACAGGTTGCGGGCCAGCAGACGTGCCACGTTCTCGGCGGTGCGGGTCAGGTTGCCTGCCGCATGATCGACGGCGTCGCGCATGGTGGCGGCACCCGGCATGATGCCGAAGATCGCATCGATGCCCAGATCATACAGCTGGTCGATGCCCTCACCGACGTTGCCGGCCAGCGCCACCACCGTGCAATCCGGCGATACCTGCTTGACCGCACGGGCCACACCCATCGGCGTTTTGCCGTACTGCGTCTGAAAGTCGATGCCTCCTTCACCGGTGAAGCAATAGTCCGCACCTTCGGCCAGTCTCGCCAACCCGGTCGCTTCGATCACCAGATCAACGCCCGATCTCATGCTTGCCTCGGTGAAGGCCAGGAATCCTGCGCCTAGGCCGCCGGCCGCGCCTGCACCCGGCACGGTTTCCACCTCACGACCCAGCTGCTCGCGAATCACCGCGGCATAATGGGACAGCGCTTCGTCCAGCCGCTCGACCATGTCGGGAGTCGCGCCTTTCTGGGGCCCGAACACGGCCGATGCGCCACGCACGCCGGTCAACGGATTGGTCACGTCCGAAGCCAGACGGATGCGCACGTCGGCGAGCCTTGGATCGAGATCGGATACGTCCAAGGTGGCGAGTCGGGCCAGCGCCGCACCGCCGAACGGCAACGGGGTGCCGTTGCCGTCCAGCAGCCGCACGCCCAATGCCTGCGCCATGCCCGCACCGCCGTCGTTCGTGGCCGAACCGCCCAGTCCCACGATGATGTCGCTGACGCCCTGCCCCAGTGCGTTCCTGATCAGTTCGCCGGTGCCATAGGTGGTGGTGATCAGCGGATTGCGTGTGGTTTCGTCGACGTATTGGATGCCGCTTGCCGCGGCCATTTCGATGACCGCCGTACGGCCGTCACCCAGAATGCCGTATTCCGCGTTCGTCGGATGGCCGAGAGGATCGGTGACCGGCACGCGTACGATGCGCCCGCCGGTGGCATCCACCAGCGATTGCACGGTACCTTCGCCGCCGTCCGCCATGGGGACGCTGACGCATTCGGCTCCGGGCAGCACTTTGAGAATGCCGGCTTCGATGGACTGCGCCGCTTCGCGTGCGGTGAGCGATCCCTTGAACGAGTCGGGGGCAATGACGATTTTCATGGGAGTCCTTTCCGGAAGGGGTATGGATGATTAGGTTATCGGACAGGCATTAGAACACAATGGTCATCACCACGGCCACAACCGTCATGGTCAGGCCGATCAGGGCTTCGAAGGGCAGCACGCCCAGCCTCTCGCCGATGGACATGTTCATTGATTTGGCGGAGACGTGGAAGTAGTTGCCGTGCGGCAACGCATCGATCACCGTGGCACCGGCCTGCATGGTGACTGCGGCGGCCACCGGCGTGGTGCCGAAGGCGAGGATCGTCTCGCCGAAGGAGCTTGCACCAAGAATCACGCCGGTGGAGGTGGATGCGGTGGCGGCGGCCATCAGGATGCCGGCGATCGGCGCGAGCAGCGCGCCGGGCACACCGGCGGCGGTGATCAGGCGCACGATCTGGTCGGGAAGGTCGGAGTTGGTGATGAGTCCGCCGAGAGCGCCCGCGCCGATCAGGATCATGACCACATCGATCATGCGCGTTATGCCGGCTTTGGTGTAATCGAGGATGCGCCGCCCCTGGCCCATGGCCAACAACCCCACGATGGCCGCGAAGGGGAGAATGTACATCGCGTCGACTTGGAACATGGTGAGCGTCGTAATGCCCAGCACCGAACCCAGCGGATTGATGAGCAGCAGCGCGATGGCGACCACGGGCGCGACCATGGCCCTGCCGATGGAAGGCAGTTCGCGGGTGGCCTTGCCGCCGCCGTGCGCACTCGTTTTTTCGCCGACGTTCAGGTCGTCCATGGTGACGATCTGGCCACGATGCTGCACCAGCGTGGCCAGCAGCACCGCCATGCCCAGGCCGAATAGCGCCGGGATGAAGCTGGAGACCATCACTTCGGAGGGCTGGATGTCGAAGCCGGAGGCCGCGGCGATGGTGTTGGGATTCGGGGAGATGATGTTGCCGGCCTTGCCGCCGCCGGAAAGCGCCACGAGCAGCGCCAACTTGGATACCTGCATCTTCGAGCCGACTTCAATGGCGATGGGCGCGACGATCAGCACCGCCACGGGGATGAACACGCCTACGGCACAGATGACCATCGTGGCGAGTGCCAGCGCGAAAATCGCAAGTTTCTCGCCGAAGGTGACCACGATGGTCTGGGCGATGCGATTGGCCGCCCCGGATTCCATCATCACCCCGGCCAGCACGCCCGCGGCAAGCACGCGTACCACGGTACCCATCACGCTTTGTGTTCCTGAGACCACGATATCAACAGTTTGCGATAGTGTGGCACCCCCTATGACGCATCCGACCACGGCGCCGAGCATCAGCGCGTAGGTGGTGTTGAGCTTGCGCAGAATCAGAACGATGGCGAGTGCCAGACCAAGTAGTGCCGCCCACCAATGCAATGAAATGTCCACTTTGACACCTTTCGTAACGATGGATACGAAATCATTTCGCTGCATTCATTATCCGCCCGGTCACCGGCTCAAAGCCATGTGCCTTGCCCTAGAAACATTCCCCCTATCCAGCCAAAGGAAATGGTACGTGTACTATTTTCGTATGGAGATTGATCCGAATATCGCCACCGACATCGTGACGCATCTCAAGGATGCGTTGCGCCACGAAATCAACTTCTTCGACACCAACGGCATCATCATCGCCAGCACCGACCCCACACGCATCGGCTCCGGGCATGACGGCGCGCGACTGGCCATCGCCAGCAGGCAAACCGTGTGCGTGGATGACGGGCATCGGTTTGCCGGCGCCAGGAACGGCGTCAACGTGCCGGTGCAGTTCGACGGCGAGCCGGTGGCGGTGATCGGCATCACTGGCGAGCGTGATGAGGTCGAACCCTTCGGCACCGTATTGCAGAAAATGACCGAGATACTGATCCGTGAGCATCTCGACCAGCTGGCCCGGTTCAATCGCCGGACCCTGCTAGACTCGCTGATCACGGCGTTGGCCTATGGCAGCGGGAATGCGACGGACAGCGAACGCCTCGCATCCATGCTGGGCATCGACCTTGGCCTGCCGTGCATGATCGCGTCGATACGTTGCGGTGATCCCCATGACCTGCTGACGCATCAGGAGCGGATCGTCTCCGCATTGCAGCGGCAGGGCGAGGGACGTTCCGACGTATTGTCCGCACTGACCCCGCAGGAATGTCTGCTGCTCATCATCGATTCCGATGACGAGGCCGCTGAATCCGTCATTCGCGCCACGGGGTCGCTGATTTCGTCTCTCACCGGGCATGCCGTGCACTGCGGCGTCGGCGGCAGGGCATCCACCATGCATGATTGTCGGCATAGCTACGACCAGGCCTTGGCCGCGTTGCAGTGGGGCGTCGGAACCCATGTTCCACCCCGGCCGGTAGCCGCCGAACGCAACGACGCCTCGCCTCTCGCGACGACCGCGTCAACGGCGCTTCGGCGTTACGGCGGCGAAGACGAGGGGCTTTCGACCTTCACCCGGTATGCGGACCTCGACATGGGGCTCATCATTCCCGAGATTCCCCCGGAACGAGCGCAGGCACTGACGCGACTGGTGTTCGGTGAGCTGGACGATGACGTGGTCGACGCATTCGAGACCACGTTCGACGCCTACACGAGGCACAACGGCAGCATCAACGCCGCCGCCAAGGAACTGTTCCTGCATAAGAACACGGTGCAGAACCATCTGAACCGCATCGCCGCCGTCACCGGCTACAATCCGCGCAACCTCAACGACCACACCGTTCTGGCGCTGGCATTTCTTCTGCGCAGGCAACATAGCCGCCGCCTACGCTGAACGGCGCAGGACCGAACGAATCAGATCAGACCGAATCGGGCCTGTCGCCGGCGGAATCCTTCGAATCCTCCGACCAGCGTTTCCATTCGCGGTCCTGCTCCTCCCACTTGATGTTGCGCTCCTGCACGATTTTCCATGCGTCGAGAGCATCCTCGCGGGTCTTGTACGGGCCCATGCGATGGCTGGCCGGGGAGATCATGCCCAGCTCGGGCTGCTCGGTCACCGTGTTAAAGTACCACTGCTTTTCCATATCCATGCTCCTTTACTCGCTTTGCGGTCTACTCACGGAAGGCGTTGGTGATCGGCAGCCGGCGGTCACGCCCGAACGCGAGCGCGGTGACCTTCGGTCCCAGCGGATACTGGCGGCGCTTCCACTCGGCACGGTCCACCAGGCGCATCACCGTGTCGACGGTGGCTTCGTCGAAGCCATCGGCCAACAGGTCGGCGCGCCCGTGCGCATGTTCGATGTACATGGCGAGCACCTGGTCGAGCAACGCATACTCAGGGAGCGAATCGGAATCCTTCTGACCTGGGCGCAGCTCGGCGCTCGGCGCCTTCTCGATCGAGTTGACGGGAATCATCACGCCGTCGGGTAGCGCGACACCCGCCGAACCGGACTCATTGCCAACGATACGCAACCCACCGATGCCCATGCCGTCGGCGGCCGCCTTATTACGCCAACGGGAAATCTCCCATACGCGTGTCTTGAGCAGATCCTTGATCGGAGCATAGCCGCCGACCGCATCGCCGTAGATCGTGGAATAGCCGCAGGCGAGCTCCGATTTGTTGCCGGTGGCCACCGCAAGCAGGCCCTTGGAGTTCGAGTAGGCCATCACGATCACGCCACGAATGCGGGCCTGCAGGTTTTCGGCGGCCACGCCTTCCAGATCGAGCTGTTTCTGATAGGCCACGAATAGCGGTTCGATGGGCTGGATGTCGTAATGCGCGCCGATGTTGTTCGCCAAATCGGCCGCATCGTCCTTGGAGCCATCGGACGAGTACATGCTTGGCATGGAAATGCCGTACACATTGGAGCCACCCACAGCGTCGGCCGCCATGGCCGCCACCAGCGCGGAGTCGATGCCGCCGGACAGACCGAGGCACACACCCTTGAAATGGTTCTTGGCCATGTAGTCCTTCAATCCCAATACGCACGCAGTGTACACCTCCTCGTCCGGATCGGGTTTGGCTGCGATGACGCCGATGTTCTGACGTTCGGCGGTGGTGTCGAGATCGAAGAGTGCCAGGTCCTCCATGAACATAGGCGAGCGCTGCAGCAACGTGCCGTCGGCATCGACGGTGAAGCTGCCGCCGTCGAACACGAGGTCGTCCTGCCCTCCGACCTGGTTGAGGTAGATCATCGGCGCGTTCACCTCGGCCGCACGACGTACCGCCAGGTCGAAGCGGGTGTCGGTTTTGCCCTCCTCATACGGCGAGCCGTTCATGGTCAGCAGCAGATCGATGTTCTGTTCGGCGAGTTCGGCGACCGGGCCGCCATCCTGCCAGATGTCCTCACAGATGGCCACGCCGATGCGTGCGCCGTCCACGTCGAGCACCGTGGATTTGTTGCCGGGGCTGAAGATGCGGAATTCGTCGAACACGCCGTAGTTGGGCAGGAAGTGTTTGTCGTAACCGGCCCAGACCACGCCATCGTGCAGTACGACGAGTCGGTTGCGTGGTTTGGAGTTCTCACGGTCGGTGCCCACGGTGCCAACCACCACGAACAGGTCGTCGAGCCCGTCTGCGGCGAGTTCGGTGGCAAGCCAGTTGGCCTTGTCCCATGCGGCTTTGCGGAAGGTGCCACGTAGGGCGAGGTCTTCGATCGGGTAGCCGGTCAGGGTCATTTCCGGGAACACGACCACCCTGGCGTGCTGCGCTGCCGCCAGATGCGCGTAGTGCATGACCTTGTCGGCGTTGGCGTCGAGGTCACCTACGCAGGTGTCGATTTGGGCGAGGGCGAAACGAATGTCAGTCATACTTGCCTAGTCTATTGCGCTGTGCGTATCGTCCACGCGAACGGCGCGCATATGGCATGAAAAACCACATGCGCGCCGTTCGCCCGCACCATTCCGTTCAGTCTGGCATCATGCAAGCTCATTGAGCACGGTAAGCGCCGCGTTGGCGTAGAATTCCACACCGGCCTGCAACGACTCGTCGAGTCCCACGAAGTTCGGGCTGTGCCAATCCGGGCATCCCGCCTCGCCATTGGATCCGATGAAAGCGAATACGGGCAATGTGACCTTGCCGTACTCGCAGAAATCCTCCCCCGCCATCGAAGGGTGGATCGGCTCGAGTTGGGCGTATTCGCGCACATCGTCGGCAACGGCTTTGGACAGTCCTTCGTCGGAGACGAGCGGATCCTGGAAATCATCCCAATCGATATCGGCGGTGATGCCGTACCCTGCAGCGATGGCGTTGACCTGTTCCTCGAAACGACGGCCGACCAGTTCGCCGTCGGACTTATGGAAGTAGCGTACGGTGCCTTGGAAGCTGGCCTTGTCGGGCACCACGTTCCACACGTGCCCGCCGTGCAGTTCGGTGATGGACAGTACCAGCGGGTGGAATGGCGAGACGTTACGGCTCACGATGGTCTGCAATGCCAGAATCATCGTGGCGAGCGCCTCGATCGGTCCGGTGCCCTTGTGAGGGTAGCCGGCATGTGTGCCGGTGGCGTGCAGGGTCACATGGAACTTCACGCATCCGGCCATCATCGGTTCGGGGCCGATGGCGATTTGTCCCGGCGCGTAGTTGGGGTTGTTGTGCGCGCCGACGGCCGCCGAGACGTCGGCCAACAGTCCCGCATCGACCATTGCCTTCGCGCCGAGTCCCGTCTCTTCGGAGGGTTGGAACAGCAGTTTGATGGAACCCCTGATCTGCTTGCGGTGTTTGGCGAGCCAGAATGCGGCTCCAAGAAGATACGACATATGCAGGTCGTGGCCACAACCGTGCATCACACCGTCATTCACGGACGCGAACGGCAGGCCGGTATCCTCCTGAATCGGCAAACCGTCGATATCGGCGCGCAGGGCGATACGTGGCCCCGGCTCATTGCCTCTGATCAGACCAACCACACCGGTTTCGAGCGGATTGTTGAGAATCTCAATATCGTGGGCACGCAGCTGCCGTTCGATGTAGGCGCTTGTTTCGTATTCCTTGAAGCTACGCTCGGGATGCGCGTGCAGCCAGTGACGGATCTCGATGATTTCCGGCGTGATCTCGATATGTTCTCTCATGATTGAGATTGTAGGCGTATTTGTATGATTTGCGTATTTTCGTGTCTGATTCTGACGTGTCGGTCGCGGAACGCCCACCATGGTTTCGTAAGCTGGTATGTGGTTCGGAATTGCGTCTGACGCGGAAAGGGTTTGGCATGGCTGTTGCGGACATCAAGGCGGCGTTTTTTCGACATTGACGGCACGTTGACCAGTTTTGTGACGCATGTCGTGCCACAATCCACCATCGACGCGCTCCATGCCCTGCAAGACAAGGGGGTGAAAATCTTCATCTGCTCGGGTCGTGCCCCCTCGTACATGGGTGTGGTGCTCGACACGATTCCCGTCACCTTCGATGGCATTGTGGGGCTGAACGGCCAATACTGCGTGGATAACACCGGACTTTCCTATCGTCATCCGCTCGATCAGACCGATGTGGAAAGGATCACCATGTGGCTGGACGAGCACACGAACGTCATCGCCAACTATGCGGAAAGCGACCACGGGTATTTCAACCGCGTCGACGAGGCGATGCGGCAGACCTGGAGAAGTCTGGGCAAAACCGCGCCGAAGGTCGATATCTGCGATCCGCATACCCGAATCGCGGACCATCCCACCTTCCAGATCAGTCCTTACGTCGACAAGACCGTCGAAGCCGAAATCACCGGAATCTGCGACAACGTGCGCGGCGTGCGTTGGCATCCGGACTTCACCGATCTGATTCCCGCCGATGGGGGCAAGGCGAAGGGCATGCAGGTCATGCTTGAGCATTACGGATGGAACCGCATGAATGCGATTGCCTTCGGCGACGGCGGCAATGATGTGGACATGCTGAAGTATGCGGGAATCGGAGTGGCCATGGGCAACGCCACCGAAGAGCCGAAGGCCGTGGCCGACTACATCACCGACAATGTGGATGATGCGGGGATAGCCAACGCCCTGCATCATTTCGAGATTTTGTAGTGGTATGAAATCCGCGACATATTGCGGATTTCATACCATCCATAAGTAATTCCGATAAGGAACCGACGCGTTTAGGACAACGAATCCTCTATATTGTTTCTTCGCCGGCACACGGAAAGCAGGCCGTGGGCATGAACGAAACGAGAGAGGAACCCAATCATGCGCAACAAGAAGATTCTCGGCGCACTACTCGCCATCACCGCCGTCGCATCCTTCGGACTGTCCGGATGCGGCAATGCCAATGCCTCCGGCGCTTCCAAAGAGGACGACAAGACCATCACCATCGCCGCCTCTCCGACCCCGCACGCGGAGATTCTGAACAACGCCGTCAAATCGATCGTGGAAAAGGACGGCTATACGCTGGTCGTCAAGGAATTCACCGACTACGTGCAGCCGAACACCGCCACCGAAGAGGGCGAGGTCGACGCCAACTACTTCCAGCACAAGCCGTACCTCGATAACTTCAACAAGGAGAAAGGCACCCATCTGGTGTCCGTGGAGGGCATCCACTTCGAGCCGTTCGGCCTGTACCCGGGCAAGACCAAGAGTCTGAAGGATCTTCAGGACGGCGCCACCGTGGCGGTGCCGAACGATGCCACCAATGAGGCACGCGCGCTCCTGCTGCTGCAGGACGCGGGCCTGATCGAACTGAAGGATCCGAAGGACATCAACGCCACTCCGAAGGACATCACCTCCAATCCGAAGAACCTGCAGTTCAAGGAGCTTGAGGCAGCCGTCGTGCCGACCGTCATCAAGGACGTCGACATCGCGGCCCTGAACGGCAACTACGCCATCCAGGCCGGATTCGACCCGACCAAGGACACCCTGGCTACCGAAAAGGCCGGCGGTCTGGCCGCAAAGACCTACCAGAACATCCTCGTGGTGAAGGAAGGCAACGAGAACACCGCCAAGACCAAGGAACTCAAGAAGGCCCTGAAGTCCGACGAGGTTCGCGATTACATCAACAAGAACTACAAGGGTGCCGTGGTGCCGGTCTTCTAAGGCCTTAACATACGGCACTGCCATAAACTCAATGCCGCAGGATAGTATGTCCTGCGGCATTCCTGCCGCTATGGCATGGCCGCCACCGGCTTCGCACATGGCTGATGGCGTAACGATTGAGGAACAGGACAACATGATTCAAATCGATCATCTGCACAAAAGCTACGGCAGCGGCGCCGAAGCGCATGAAGTGCTGCACGACATCAACTTGACCATCGAATCAGGTGAGGTCTTCGGCATTCTCGGCTCCTCCGGCGCGGGCAAGTCCACGCTGGTGCGTTGCATCAACCTGCTGGAACGCCCCACGTCCGGCAAGGTGCTTATCGACGGCAGGGACGTCACCGACGCGAAGGGCAGGCAACTGGCGGACGTGCGTGCCGGGATCGGCATGATCTTCCAGAACTTCAGCCTGTTCCAGCAGCGTACGGTGCTGCGCAACGTGGCGTTCCCGCTCGAACTCAACCACACGCCAAAGGCCAAGCGCGAGGAGCGCGCCCGGTACCTGCTCGACCTGGTAGGGCTTGCCGACCTCGCCGACCGCTATCCCAGCCAGCTTTCCGGCGGGCAGCAACAGCGCGTGGCCATCGCGCGAGCCTTGGCCAACAATCCGTCCATCATGCTGTGCGACGAGGCGACCAGCGCGCTCGACTCCACCACCACGGCGCAGATCCTCGATCTGTTGCGCCGCATCAACCGCGAGCTCAACGTAACGTTGGTCGTCATCACGCATTCACTGTCCGTGGCGCGCAACATCTGCGACCGCGTAGCCATGATCGACGGCGGCAGCATCGTGGAGATGGGTGATACGGAAGCGCTGTTCGCCAATCCGCAGAGCGATATCCTCAAGACGCTGATCGCCGATGCGAAGGTGACGAACCATCGCCATACGCATGCTTCGGAGGTAACCGACGAGCATGAGAATGCGCAGACCAAGGAAGAGGTGAAGTGAGATGGGGCAGATAGTTTCGCAATTCATCGCCGATTATGGCGAACTGCTGATCGAGGGCGTGCGCGACACCATCATCATGACCGCGGTCGCGACGCTGCTGGCCTATATGATCGGCCTGCCAATCGGCGTATTGCTCATCACCTCCACAAAGAAGGGCATCCGTCCGAATGCGGGGCTCAACACCGTACTTGGCTGGATCGTGAACATCGTGCGTTCCGTGCCGTTCATCATCCTGCTGGTGGCGTTGATTCCGCTGACCCGTCTCATTGTTGGTACCTCGCTCGGCGTTCCGGGAGCCATCGTGCCACTGGTCGTCACCGCGGCGCCGTTCGTGGCCCGTGTGGTGGAGCAATCGCTCGCCGAAGTGGACGGCAGTCTGGTGGAGGCCGCGCAAAGCTTCGGCGCCAGCAACCTGCAGATCGTGTTCAAGGTACTGCTGTTCGAAAGCCTTCCGTCGCTGATCCGCGGTGCCGCATTGACGTTCATCACCCTGTTCGGCTTCTCCGCCATGGCCGGCACCGTCGGCGCGGGCGGACTGGGCGACATCGCCATTCGCTATGGCTACCAGCGCTACCAGTACGACGTGATGACCGTTGCCGTGATCCTGTGCGTCATCCTCGTGCAGATTGTGCAGACCATCGGTGATGCGGTGTCGAACCGCATCGACCACCACGAGCGCTGACGCTCCGGTCCGTTCATGATTCGACATGAGCGGACCTTGTGCTTGCTTTGCTCGCATGTGTTCGTGCGCACGATTCGCAATCAGCTCGTTTTCAGCCGATCGTGCGTTGGAAAAGTAGATAGAAACCTCTTTTTCCCTCATCTAAGGTTGGGAATTCCGGTATTATGGGGTGTTTTGGCTGGGTGCCTCGTGCACGATTCGAAGGCGACCCCGCGAATCGAAATCGTGCATGCATCGCATCAGGATGCCGTTCGATGCCGCAGGTCTCGATATCACGGTACTCCTCAACGACGATGCCGCCGGGAATGCTCATCCGTCTCCTTCCGCTCCTGCCAAGGCGATCCACATACGGTTTCCATCCTCCGACCACCATTTCACTGGCCACGGGGTTCGGACGAGCCCACCATTGATGACCGCATCCATACAAGGACGACGCGGAGTGGGCTGCGCCGCCCCGCACTCGTACTTCACAGCCATATCGCCTTCAAGCCCATACTCGTTCCAGTAGTGGTTCTGCCCGCCATGACCCTTCCACTCATTCGTCCTATGGACCGTCCGTCCTTTCACTCCGTGAGTTTGCTATCATGGCAAGTAGCAGGAAATGCATGATCTGAATGGCTTTTTCCTTCAGGAAGGCAACGATTGCCCCTGCGAATGAAAGGAAACGCAACCATGAAAGAATTAATACCCTATATTCCGGTGCTCGCTCTTTTAGTTCTATGGTTCTTGCAGTATACGGAAACGTCAAAACTGAAACGCATATCAGAAGATCAGCAAAGACAATTGGATAAGCTCTACCGCCTGCTGGGAAAAGAAGAGTCTTTCGACGATAGGGTGGATCTGCCGGGAGAAACGAAGCAGCGTATAGGGGAATTGGCGCGCGAGGGAAGGAAGATACAGGCGATCAAAGAGCTCAGGGATGCGACCGGTCTTGGGCTCAAAGAGGCAAAAGATTACGTGGACAGATTGTGTCGTTGATCACGTTAGGCGAAAACCAGACGCATACCTCCGCAGACGTATCTAATGCGATGAGTCACGTGATTCGGGCTCACTGAAGAAGCCCTCCGTGGTTTTGCAGTTGTTCCAGCCCGATCTCCCTCCCTTAGCCCGGGTCACCGGGCATTTTCCATACCTGACTTTATGTATTTCGGCTGTTATGTGATGTATTAGGTCCTCGGCGTGGAGGCCGCAGTCAGGTCCACTTCCTCACCCGCTACCTGGCGCTGGTGATAGAGAAGCCAATCGAGCACGCGCTGGGGCGACGCCACTCGGCGGGCGCGACGCTGAAGTATATAAGGAATCCGGAACGCACCTTGGTCGACGCCATCAGTTTCGCATTCGATCCCAGTGTCGTCCTGGGTGACGCGTCCGCTACGAGAGGTCCTGAACCTATGGGAGAATCTGGAGCCATGACCACTATCATCATGCATACGACGCATGATAACCGTGGACAACTGTTTTTGGCTTTATTCCAAAGTTTTCCATTCTTGGGAAGTCTGCCGGTTACGCTCGTTTTCCACAAGGCCCCCACAGGCACCCAAAAATAGTCCGGGAACACCGCCAACCGCGACTCCAGACGTTTGTCGTCCCTCGGAGCGGTGGCGGATACGGCGCACACCATGCATTTCCACCGCTGGCTGCAGGCCTTGATCCTTCGGTTCTTCCGGCACGCCATGTCTTTGCAGCTCTGTCATTGGTCTGTGAATTTTGAGTATTCCGGCTTGAGTTTGAGATTGAATGTGCACGGCGAGAGCCATAGGTGTTTAGCGAGGATGAGTTCGGTTTCGTTCGGATCCGTCTTTTCGTCGTATAATCCCGGGCGGTGCGCTATGAGCACGGTGTCCGCGTACTGGCATACAGTGTCCGAATTCTTGAGGTGGAGGAGCAGAGGTCTTCTGCCGTCTATGCGTGCCCGCCCCTGTTCCATTGCCGATGTCACAATGATGGCGGTGTCGATCTCGTTGGCGAATGATGCGAGTCTGTCCAGCGCCCTGCCTAATTCGCATCCTGAATTGTCGGCAACTGCGTCGATGTGATGCAGAGCTATGAGTTTCAGGTCGACGGTTCTTTTCAGTCTGCGGCAGGCATCCATGATGGAATCCAGAGTAATGGATCGTTCTGAATTGACATACAACGGCATATGCTCGCAAAGCGAGCAGAATGCGTCGCATAATCCCCCTTTCGTCCTCATCGAGACTGTCGTCCGAGAGGAGGGCTTTCATCGGCATGTCGGTTTCCGCCGACATGATGCGCACTGCGATTTCGTAGCTGGACAATCGAGGACAGAAGATGGCGGACGGCAGTCCACTCACGGCTGCGTGGCGCACGATATCCAGCTGCAAGTTCCTCGAATCAGCCAATGTCCATCCAGAGATGACCGTGAGCGTACCTCGGGCGAACCCGTTGGTGCGCTTGTCGTATTCCTTGAATCCGCTGGGCACGTAGTTTCCGTCCGCTGGATTGATGCGCTGCTTGCTCACCAGCTCCATGACCCGCAGCATCGCCGGATATATCGGCTTCAGGGCACATGAGCCTTCCCCGCTATGTGCGTCGGCTGACGCATTGCCGCCCCTGTGTTGCGTGACGGTGTGGTTCATCTTGGTTCCTTTCCATAAAACGATGTTACAAGCATACATGCTTATGTGGTATCTTATATACAAGATAACTTTGATACAAAAAAAGGAGGTACCAGCGATGGCGACATTGTTGCTCTGTTGCAGGCATCTGGTCATTGACCCGTGCAATCGCGTGCCCGGTCATCTTCCTCGGTCCGACAGGTGGCTGGATGGCCAGAACGATAAGTTGACGCAAGTTGTATGTGATTGGCTGTCTGATCTGGCTTGGGTCGGGTGGCGCGTGGAGGCTGGCGTTGATTCGTTCGATTCCAATGCGGTTGACGTGCGGGACCTGCTGGAACTGCGTCCGGAGCGTGGGGAACGTGACGATCAGGGGTTTCGGGTCTCATGGTTTTCCGTCGAGCGTACCGATTCCGGAAAAACGCGAGTGTTTGACGAAGGTGGCGACGAGGTCGATGCCGAGTTCTTCGAGTGCGAGGCGTATCAGCGGCTCTGGAAAGCCGTCGATTTGCTATGGCTGATTTTCGAGACCGGAAAGAAAGGTGACGATTCCGACCCCGACAATCGCTGCCGCTCTCTCTGCCACCGGCCGGAATCTTCCTATGAAGATCCATCGCCTCCCGATTTGGCGATCCGTCTCCTGACCGCCAAGCGATCCTTGCGGCGGTTGCGGGAATCATTGGGATCTTTCCCCGGATACCGGTTGACGCTGTTCGGAGAGGAGGGCTTCATCGTGGACGACGCGTGGTTCGAAATCATGGGGCAGGGCTGCGATCGGCTCAATGAACGCGTGCACGCCTATGCGACACGGCCGTCATGCGCGAATCCCCCGGACGACGACTTCGATCGAGAATCGATTCCACCATCTGCATACACACTGTAAAATAGACAAAAATCGAAAGGATCCGCAATGCTTACCACCGACATCGATGTCGACCGCTCAATCGTCACGTTTCGCGGTGAGGATGACAAGACGGAGCTGACTGTTTCCACAGCTCCCCTTTCCACCGTCGAGGCGACTCCGGCCGCCCATCTTATCCCGTCTCCCGGTGTCAGTGCCGAGACCGCACTGAAACAGACCGCGGAGATCATCACATCGCTTACCGACTCGAACGGTTACATTCACATTGATTTTTCGGATGTCATTTCCATCTGTGCATCCGCGGCCATACGCATCATACGGTTCAATGCCGGTGATGATCCGAGCAAGGCGTTCTCGGACGTGCTCGCCGCACAAGGCATCGACCCGTCATGCTGCGACGGGGCGCTGATCAACATTGGAGCTCCCGCCAATATTGGCCTGGCCGAAGCCACCTCATTGGCCACAATCGTGCAGGAAGCGATCCAAATCGTTACCGGAAAACAAAGTCTCCATTGGCACGCCTGTCTCTGCCGACATGATTCGTCTGCCTCTTTCGATCGCGGACTTGTCAGGGCAGAAAAAACAGGAAGACGCACCAGCCGCGGCGGCATGTCGAGCGATAATACATCACGGCCCTCTTCGACCTTGCTCCCAGTAATGGCAAGTTTTCCCAAGGCAAGTCCTTTGGCCCGCCGGTCATACTCGACGCATCCCATAGGTATATACCGGCCCTGGCCTCGCACGCTTGAACGCACATCGGTCAAATCCATCGCGCGGGCCATCACGTCATGGACCGTGAAGGCACCATTCCGAGTTCCGATTCCTTCCTGCTTCATAGCGACCATGGCCAGTCCTTTCGTCTCGACCCGAGTGCTTTCCTCATTCGATTACATCTTATCTTGTATGCACATTATCTTTTATATAAGAACTTTGGACATGGGCAAGAGATCCAGTTGATCCCGGTCCAGCGCGAATTTCCGCATGCCGGATATCGCGGCAACAGTGGCTCATTGCGTCGCTTGGTAATCCATCCCGATCCTGGAAACGCCTACGCCGGGTAGGTAAGTCCTGTTCGTGCGCGTTCAGCCGCGTTGGCACGATGGGAAGACGGACATCGGAGATCCCCCGGCAGAGGATTGCTACCTTGTAATCCTTCCATCTTGGAAAGAGGATGAAAGGATCACAAGGTTGTAAGATATAGGGCATGACTGAAATTGTGACGATGAAACTTGGTCCCCGCAGGGAACTTGGCTGGGTCGAGGACCTGCCAGAGGGCGGCACTCGGCATCTGGTGGGATGGGATCCCAAGATGGAAGGCGACTTCGAGGAAATCTGGCGCTCCGGCAACAGCTGGTGGCGGCTCGAACCCGGCCGGGCGGTCCGCTGCGATCTCGGCATCATCCTGACCCCCGACAACGTGGTGGCATGCGTCGCCAAGATCAACGGCATCATCAAGCGCGACGATATGCGCATGGGCTTTATCGGCAAGCCGATCCACGGCGACTACGACAACTGGATCGGCAAAATCCTCGAACGCAACGACTCCAAGAACCCCATCGCCTACTTCGACGAGCGAGCCATCCTCCCTCCCAGCAAAGTCACCAAAGACACTGAAAAGCTTAATCGCTAATTTGATGGCTTGCACCGCCAGACAAGCTCGGTCTTGTACGTGCCGTTGACGGATTCAGACATGGCATTGGCGTAGAAGTCGCCGACCATGCCGGTCGACAACAGCATGCCATATTCCATCACCCGAAGGTGGTGTACAGCGTGTTGATGTACTACGGCATCATGATGGCTGTGGTGAACGAGACCATCCGCACCACCATGCACGTAGGTGATGTTGACGGCATACAATCGGTTCGACGACTCGGCCTCGAACTTCCTGTTCACAAGGTCGGGACTGCCGCCTAGACGCGAAATGTTTTTCTTCTGGATAGATAAATGGCCGTCTCTCTACCGTAGAGACGGCCAGAATACTGAATCTTAAAGACTTAGTTGTTGTTATATCCATGCTTGCGACTGTCCAACGCTTCCTTCCACCATGATTCGCGTTTGAGGATACGCTTGTCGTCAGTACGTTCATTCCAATTTTCGAGAAGCGTGTAGGTGAAATTGTCCTTCACGTAGTCGAAGCCCTTTTCTTCTACTATTTTCCTGAGCTCAACATCGCCGCCATGACCGTTTTGCACGTAATCCGACCAACGCTTCAACAACATGCCCTTATCGCTTGTAGCCGACCCGACATACAGTTTTCCAGTCGCACGATCGGTAATCACATACACGCCTTTTTGGTGTTCCAAAGCATTACGCCAGTCCATAAGATTCCTAACAATGATGCGCTCAACTTCACGCCATGGAAGGCTGATCTGGTCATAACCGGGGAACGGATTATCATCAAACACGTCAGGCAAGACCTGAACCACTTCAAACTCATCCACGACTGTATCAGCATTCCGGAACTGGTACCGCCCCTTGTGGAATCTGATGATGACGCGACCGTACAGCGGCTTGTACTGCGCAAACTCCTTACCCTCATAGGCATAACTGTCCCACACGTCTAAATCTCTGACGACTTTCTGCATAGTTGCGAACAGCCAAAGGTTAGGATCGTTCTTTAACCTCACTAGGCAGATTGCATTTTCGCCAACATTAAAATGGTTCTGCTTACGACGATGAAACAACCAGCCAAGAATTTCTTCCGGATTCCTCTTGAACACTTCAATCGGATCATCATTGCTCCCTCCAGGAACGATGCAGAATCTAATCTTGGTGTGCTTCAGCTCCTCATCGTTAAGATGAAGCAAATCGTTCAGTGACAGGATCTCGTTCATCTCTGCTCCTTTGCATCAGACGAAGTGGCCATGTTTTTCCGTCTTTATAAGGAGGCGGCCTACATCGATTGGTCTACATAATACTCGGTTTCGGCCTGTTCCGGTGTCCTACAGCCCAATGACTGGCGTAGCCGCTTCGAGTTCCACCACGAGACTCACCGGAACGTCGCCAGCTCCAGGTCGGCCGGATCCCGGAACGGCTTGCACCGCCATACCAGCTCAGTCTTGCAAACGTCGTTGACGGATTCAAACATGGCATTGTCGTAGAAGTCGCCGACCATACCGGTCGACGGCAATCCCATATTCCATCACCTTGGCGATGTACACGAGGCTGATGTACTGCGTCCCGTGATCACCGTGGTGCACGAGACCATCCGTGCCACCATGCACATAGGTGATGTTGACGGCATACAATCGGTTCGACGACTCGGCCTCGAACTTCCTATTCACAAGGTCGGGACTGCCGCCTAGATGCGAAACTTCTCCTTCGGACATGTAAATGTCCCCTCCCGGAGAGATGTCCAGGCTCTGTGAAGAACGTCAGCATCCTGGTCATCATCGGCATCAACCGCGAGACGATCGACGTGACGGAGGGGTACGAAAGAGAACGAGGCCGGCTGAGGACAGTTCGTCAGAGGCATGATCGAACGCGGATTGGAGGGGGCAACCGCCAGCTGTTTTACGCGAAGACATCGGGGAGGCCACTACCTACCTGCTGCCGGAGTATCGGACGAACGCCGCAGACGCATCTGCACGAACAACATGACGAACGATTGAGCCGGAAAACTGTCGACGGCGTGACCGCGTCATCGACAGTTTTCCGGATGGCAACAGCGCCCCTCATGCTCGTCTGCACTCGTATCCACTACGTCACAGCCGACGAATAATCAGCCCGTCGCTACCTCGATATGTCCCGACTCGATGACACCCTACAGGCAACGAACTGATCATCACACCACAGACGGGCAAGACCATAAAAGCGCAAACTTTCGGACACTACATCAAAACCCCGGTCTCAAGCCCATGAGACACTGGGAACCATGACCACTATCATCATGCGCACGACCGAAGGCGACATCAAGATCGACCTGTTCGACGACAAGACCCCTGAAACCGTGGCCAACTTCCTTGGCCTGGCCACCGGTGAGAAGGAATGGACCGACCCGTTCACGAGCCAGCCAAGCCATGAACCGTTCTATGACGGCCTGACCTTCCATCGCATCATCAAGGACTTCATGATCCAGGGCGGCTGCCCGCTGGGTACCGGAACCGGTGGTCCGGGCTACAACTTCGATGACGAGATCGTACCTGGCCTGACCTTCGACCGCCCGTACCTGCTGGCCATGGCGAACGCAGGCCTGCGTCGCGGCATGGACGGCAAGGTCCATGGCACCAACGGCTCCCAGTTCTTCATCACCACCGTGCCGACCGAGTGGCTCAACGGCCACCACACCATCTTCGGTGAGGTTGCGGACGATGAGTCCAAGGCGGTTGTCGACAAGCTCGATGCCGTGGCGACCGACCGTTCCGACGCTCCGCTTGAGCCTGTGGGAATCACTTCGATTGAAGTCCTGAAGTGACGCGATCGGCATAAACGGGAGAGCAAAGCCTTTGAAATGGAACGGGTCCCGATTGCTGGACTGAAGGAATTCAGATTCGGTAATCGGGACCCGTTCCATTTCAAAGGCTTTTTGTCTCGCTCCATCGTGCTTCGCGCACCGACTCCCCCATCAGAGGGAGGGAGCCGCTAAATCCTTCGCAAACGGGGTTCGGCGGAATCCTTGGCTCCGGTAATGCGATACACGTCGAACACCCCTTCAATCCTGCGCACGGCGGCAAGCAGGGTGTTCAGGTGCTGAGGATCGGCCATCTCAAAGCTGAACTGGCTG
This sequence comes from Bifidobacterium moukalabense DSM 27321, assembly GCF_000522505.1. Classification (GTDB taxonomy): domain Bacteria; phylum Actinomycetota; class Actinomycetes; order Actinomycetales; family Bifidobacteriaceae; genus Bifidobacterium; species Bifidobacterium moukalabense. Next base: position 127,666 of record NZ_AZMV01000001.1, read on the forward strand.
GTCGCCACACGATCCGTACCGGTGGAAATCGTGCCGGAGATGATGTTCACGCCATGGTCGGACAGTACACGCGTCACATCGCTCAACAGGTGAGGACGGTCGAGCGCCTCCACCTGAATCTTGACCATGAACACGCCCTTGGTGCTGGTCCACTGCACGTCGACCACACGTTCGGGCTGCCGCTTCTGTAGATCCAGCATGTTCTGGCAGTCCACACGATGCACGGACACGCCTTGGTTGCGCGTGATGAAGCCGATGATCTTATCCCCCGGCACCGGCATGCAGCAACGGGCCAGTTTGACCCAGATGTCGCCCACGCCCTTGACGGAGATGCCCAGCGAGCTGGTGGTGTTCTTCTTGCTACGCTCGACCTGCTTGAGCGGCAGCGCCTCCTGCTCCACCTCTTCGTCGACTTCATCGCTGCCGGCGTCCTTCACCAGATGCGAGATCACGTTCTGTGTGGAGATCTGGCCGTCACCGATGGCCGCAAACACGGCATCCGCATTGGAGAGGTTGAGTTCATCGGCGAGGCCGACCAATGCCTCGGGGGTCAGCAGCGTGGTGATCGGCAGATTGCGTTTGCGCATGGCTCGCGTCAGCTCATCGCGGCCTTCTTCGATGGCTTCGGTGCGGCGTTCCTTGCTGAACCATTGACGGATCTTATTACGGGCCTTCGGGCTTTTGGCGAAGCTCAGCCAATCACGGGACGGGCCTGCGGTATCGGATTTGGAGGTCAGAATCTCGACGGTGTCGCCGTTCTCCAGCTTGGTATCCAACGGCACCAGACGTCCGTTCACACGGGCGCCCATGGTACGGTGGCCCACTTCGGTATGTACGGCGTAGGCAAAGTCGATCGGCGTGGCCTCGGCCGGCAACGACACGATCTTGCCCTTCGGCGTGAACACATAGACTTCCGCCGAACCCAGATCCTCCTTCAAGGAACCGAGGAATTCGTTGGAATCCGGAGTCTCGCTCGTCCAATCGGCGAGCTGCTGGATCCATTTGAGGTTATCGGCTTCGGAAAGCTCCTGATTCTCACCACGCTTACGGTCGGACTTGTCCGGCGCCGACAGGGCACGGCCCGCCTGCCCGTTCTCCTTGTACTTCCAGTGCGCCGCAATACCGAATTCCGCACGACGGTGCATGTCCCAGGTTCGGATCTGAATCTCCACCGGCTTGCCGCCAGGACCCACCACCGTGGTGTGCAGGCTCTGGTACATGTTGAGCTTCGGCATGGCGATGTAATCCTTGAAGCGTCCCGGAACGGGGCTCCAGCGCGCATGCACGGCACCCAGCGCCGCGTAACAATCCTGAATGGTGTCGACGATGATGCGTACGCCGACCAGATCGTAGATGTTGGCGAAGTCATGGCCGCGCACGATCATCTTCTGATAAATCGAGAAGTAGTCCTTCGGGCGTCCGGTCACATAGGCCTTGATATGCTGCTCGTCGAGATCCTCATTGATTTCGGCGAGGATCTGCTTCAGATACACGTCGCGCTGACCGGCCCTGCGGGCCACCAGCACCACGATCTCGTTATAGATCTTCGGGTAGAGCACCTTGAAGCTGAGCTCTTCCAACTCGGTTTTGATGGCGTTCATACCGAGTCTGTTCGCCAGCGGCGCATATACGTCAAGCGTCTCATGCGCCTTCTTCTGCGCATTCGAGGGCTTGACGTAACGCCAGGTACGGGCGTTGTGCACGCGATCGGCAAGCTTGACCACCAGCACGCGCACGTCACGGCTCATGGCCACCACCATCTTGCGGATGGTCTCGGCCTGCGCGGAATCACCGTATTCCATCTTGGAAAGCTTGGTCACGCCATCAACGAGCCCCGACACGGTATCGCCGAACTCGGCACGGCATTCCTCAAGCGTGTAGTCGGTGTCTTCGACCGTATCATGCAGCAGACCCGCCGCCACAACAATCGGCCCCATGCCCAAATCGGCGAGAATCTGCGCGACCGCAAGCGGGTGGATGATGTAGGGCTCGCCGGATTTGCGCCGTTGCGTGCAATGCTGCTTGACGGCACGCTGGTAGGCGCGCGCCAGAATATCCATATCCTCGTCGGGATGGTGGTATTCACACATCTTCAGAATCGGTTCAAGCGGATCAAGAGGATTCGTGCTGATCTCACAACCCAACATGTGGGCCGAATGCACCTCGTTCTCATCGTCGCCCATCTTCCACCTCCTCTTGCAATGTTCCCTATCCTACCCGCGCTTCACGGCACGACCGACGTATCCGACCGCGTGTTGTGCGGTCGGATGAATGCGTGGCGGTCGCTTCAGGAAGCCACACCGGTCGAGCCGAAGCCGCGTTCGGCGCGATCCGAACCCGGCAGCGTCGCCGCCGGAATGAATTTCGCCTCGACATAGCGCTGGATCACCAGTTGTGCGATGCGGTCCCCCGGCTGGAAGGTCACGGTACGCTCCGGATCGAGGTTGATCAGCGGAACCTTGATTTCGCCACGATAACCGGCATCAATCGTGCCCGGAGCATTGAGCACGGTGACGCCACGTTTGACGGCAAGACCGGAACGGGGATGCACCAGGGCCACATAGCCCGCCGGCAGGGCAATGGCCACGCCGGTGGGCACCAACGCCCGCTGGAACGGCTTCAATACGACCTCTTCGGTCGTTTTGAGGTCCGCACCGGCATCTCCGGCATGGGCATAATACAGTTCCGCAGGTTGGTCGGGATCCAGCGACTTTACTAGAACCTCGACGTTTTCCGGCTCGTTATATGCTTCGTCGAACGCCATCAGGCAGCGCACTCCTGGCAGACGGGCTGTCCGTCCGCGGTGGTGTAGGCCAGCTGACTGCGATGCTTCACCAGGAAGCATTCGGAACAGATGAATTCATCTCCCTGCATGGGAATGACGGTCACCGAGGCGTCTTCATTGCTCAGATCGGCACCGGGCAACTCATAATCCTCGGCGATGGCGTTCTCGTCATCGTCCATGTCGTTGGAGGAATTCTGCGAGCTTTTGCCCAGAGCCTGGAGCGACTCCTCGTCCTCGTCCTTGTTGCGCGGGGAATCATAATCCTGTGCCATCGCGATTCCTTTCGTCATCTATGGTGCTTATGCGCCATAGAATACATGACATTTACCCCGCATAGGATACACGATTTGAAATACTCGTAAAATCCGACACGTGGGGCACAATGGAAATGGTAATGACCGAAGAAGGAAAGTGGTGTGCTCATGCCTGAAAATCCGTTCGAGGAAGCCCGGTTCGACCATGTGGGGGAAACCGGCGAACTCGTCTTTGCTTCAGGTGCCGGAAAATTCGCCGTGAAAGTCGATGATGCGCTTGAGAGAGCCATTTTGGAGGCCAAGCAGATTCGTTCCGAGGTGCAACAGGAACGTCAGCCGCATGTGTCCACGACCTTGCCGATCTCGCAGATTCAGTCGCTGATCCGTGCCGGCGCCGATCCCGCACGGGTCGCGGAACGATATGCTTTGAGCGAGGCTCTTGTCCGGCGTTTCTCAGCCGCGGTCGAAACGGAAAAACAGTACGCCATAGAGCAGTTCCTCGCCGTACCCGCACCAAAGGAAAGCCGCGTACGCACGCTTTCGGAACTTATCGAACGCACGTTCGCGGCGGCCCGCGTTCGTTTGGAGGACGTGACCTGGAAGGCCACGCGCCGTGGACTGGAACCTTGGAAGATCACCGCGCAGTTCACGTCCAGCGGCCACACCATCCGTGCCGAGTGGACATGGAATATGCATGACAACGCCGTGACATGCCTTAATTCGACCGCCAAGAAACTCATCGGGGAGCAGGGCACGCCGAAGGCGGGAAACACCGAGTCGCACACTGTCGACGAGGATTTTCTGACGTCGTTGAACCTGCCCGGCAATTCCGCACGCTCCGCCCGTATCGAGCAGACCGTCTCCGCTTGGAATACGCCTGAGCCGACCATGCCCGCCGCCCGCCCGACATCGGTTGCGCCCTCCGTGCCGCTGTCTCCCATTGATTCGGGCATGACCGCAACGGCACCTCCGATTCCCGAAGGCGCGGGAGCCGTGCCGATGCCGCAATCCTCGAACGAGCCCGACGCGCAGACGCAACCCACGCAGGATTCACCGCAGGCGCAGCCGGAAGGCGGGGCATCATCCCATACGCCCGCAACGCCCGATGAGCATGGCCAAAGCGCCACGAAGGCGAAACGTCGTGCCGGACGTTCCGCAGTGCCCAGCTGGGACGAGATTCTGTTCGGCGACTGACGCTCCCGCGACGTGGCGTCAGGCCATGTCGATCAGGCAGGGGATGTCCGATTCCAGCATGGTCAACGATCCATGCACGCTGGGCAGATGCGTCGCCTTCTCGGCCTGCGTCCGCGAATCGACGATGGTCACGGATTGCGCGGCCGATACGATGACGTCGCCCAGCATCGGTTCCACATACGGTTCGACGGGCCCGTACACGCCTTGCGCGATCGCTTCGGCGCGCGTGCGCACCTGCGCCCGCTCCCCCAGAAAATCACGCCAGCGCATGGCGATATCTTCGGGGTTTTCGTCACGTTCGGCATAGAGCATCACGCAACGCGGCTCGCCGCCGATATTCGCCACCCCCTGTGAAAGCCGGGGCTCCTCGGCTATGTCGATGCGCTGTTCGGGATTGGCGGTGATCATGCCATGATCCGCCACGATGACGATCAGCGTGCCTTTGGGAAGGCTGCGCCTGAGCAGGCCAAGCTGACCGTCCACCCGCTCGAAGGTGCCGATCCACTTGTCAGAGTCCCAACCGTAGTTATGGCCGACTTTGTCGGTATCGCGCAGGTAGACGTAAGTCAATCCCGGTTTTTGCGCGGCTTTCGCGGCGGCCGCGATCCTTCTGCGCGGATCCGTGTTGGAGATGTAGTCGGTGCCGCGCAACGCGGATTGCGTCAGCGCGGAGAATGCGAATTTCGGCAGCCCGGAACTGGTGACGCGCACACCCCGTTCGGCGAGACGCTCGAATACCGTAGGCTGACGTTGCAGATCAAGCGGAGCCATCGCGTTGCTGAACGATATCAGCTGGCAGATCTCGCCATTGTTCGGATTAAGCTGCGTATACCCGGTCATGCCGGTCAATCCGGGGCAGGTGCCGGTACCGAACGAGGCCATGGCGGCCACCGTGGTGCTCGGCATGCAGGTGGCGATCGGACGCTGGTTGGAGGAATCGTTCATCAACGAACGGAGGTACGGCGCATGGCCGAGCCTCATGTTGAGATTCCAGTAGCCAAGGCCATCGACCAGCACGATGACCACCGACCGGGCCTCGGGAAGCCCCAACGCGGCTTGCAGGGCAAGCGGATCCCGGTGGATCGCGGTGGGTACCGGACTGCCGAGGGCTGCGGAAATCGCCGGAAGCACCGCCGAAAGATGCAACGCTCCCCCACGTTCGCGCAGCTCCGGCCCTCCATCGCCGTATTGCGCGGGCGAGGTCATGACAAGCAGCTCCTGCATATGCGGCACTTCAACACTCATGCCTCCATTCAAGCACCGCGTCGCGTCAGAAGCCGGCATATCGGATGGCCGCGGCGTTCACCGAACGCGAAACCACCATGGCCTTGATGGGACCGCATGTATTGCAATGCATGGAATTCGGCGCTACCGGCTGGTAACATGGGCAGGTTGATTACCGTCCGACGACTGTGAGGGAGAATCACTGCATGGTATCGCACCGCAAACCGGCAAAACCCGCCTTTGACCCACGTACGGTCAAGGAGCACATCGTCGAGACGCCGTTGAACGAGGAAATGAGCAAGTCGTTCCTCGAGTATGCGTATTCGGTGATTTACGCCCGCGCGCTGCCCGACGCCAGGGATGGCCTCAAGCCCGTGCAACGCCGCATCATCTACCAGATGGGTCAGATGAACCTCTCCCCCGACCGGCCGTATATGAAATCGGCTCGTGTGGTCGGCGAGGTGATGGGCAAGCTTCATCCGCATGGCGATTCCGCGATCTACGAGGCCATGGTGCGCCTTGCGCAGCCGTTCGCGATGCGTCTGCCGTTGGTGGACGGCCATGGCAATTTCGGCTCTCTTGATGACGGCCCGGCCGCATCCCGATACACCGAGGCACGCATGGCGCAGGCCGCACTCGGCATGAATGCGGACATTGCCGAGGATACCGTCGATTTCACCCCCAACTATGACAACAAGCTTCAGGAACCAACCGTTCTGCCGTCGGCCATTCCGAATCTGCTGGTCAACGGCGGCTCCGGCATCGCCGTCGGCATGGCCACGAACATGGCCACGCATAATCTTGGCGAGGTCGTGGCGGCGGCCAAGCATCTGATGGGGCATCCTGACGCCACGCTGGAGGACCTGATGCGGTACGTGCCGGGTCCGGATTGGCCGAGTGGTGGCGTGATCGTAGGTCGTAACGGCATCCGCGAAGCGTACGAGAGCGGACGCGGCGCGCTGACCACACGTTCGGTGACGCATATCGAAAACGTGACGGCCCGCAAAAAGGCCATCGTCGTGACGGAACTGCCGTTCATGGTGGGACCGGAACGTGTGCTGGAGCGTATTTCCGAGGGCGTGAAGAATCGTAAGCTGGAGGGCATCTCCGGTGCGATCGACCTGACGGATCGGCATAACGGCACGCGCCTGGTCATCGAGATCAAAACCGGTTTCGACCCGAACGCCGTGCTGGCGCAGCTGTTCAAGCACACGCCCCTGCAAGACAACTTCACCATCAACAATGTGGCTCTGGTCAACGGCCGCCCGCACACCATGGGATTGAAGGAAATGCTCGAGGTGTGGGTGGACCATCGCCGCGTGGTGATTCGCCGCCGCAGCGAATTCCGCCGGAAGAAGGCGCTGGAACGCCTGCATCTGGTCGAAGGCCTGTTGCTGGCCATGGTCGATATCGACGAGGTCATTCAGGTGATTCGCTCCTCCGATGATGCCGAGGCCGCGAAGACCAGACTGATCGCCGTGTTCGATCTGGATGAGATCCAGGCGCAGTACATTCTCGACTTGCGTCTGCGCCGTCTGACGAGGATGAGCCGTATCGAACTTGAGGCCGAACGTGACGATCTGAAGCGGCGTATCGAGGAACTGGAGCGTATTCTCGCCTCCCGTGAGGCGTTGGATGGCGTGGTGATCGATGAGATGGATGAGGCAGTCGCCAAGTATGGCACGCCTCGCCGCACCGTGCTGTTGGATGAGGATGCCGATGGCGCACTGGTGCCGGTGACCGCGCATGGCGATGACGGCGTTTCCGCCACGGCGCTGGCCGCCGCCCGTGCCGCCGCGACCGTATCTTCGGCGGCTGCCGATGTGGCGGCCGCCGCAAAGGCCGCGAAAAAGGCCGGTGAGGATAATGCGACCGCAGCCGCCCTGCAGATTGACGATGAGCCCTGTACGGTGATGCTGAGCGCCACCGGTCTGATCGCCCGCACCCATGAGGATGCCATGGAACGCTGGGAGAATCGTTCTGGCTCGGATGCGCGGGTCAAGGATGATCAGATCATTTCGATCTTCCGTACGACCACGCGTTCCTCATACGGTCTGATCACATCCGCGGGTCGTTTGGTGTTGGCGCATGTGGTTGAATTGCCAACCGTTACCTCGGATGGTCCGTTGGGCGTTTCCGGCGGCGTGAAGGCCGAGGAACTGCTGGGCATGACGGAAAATACCGATCCGATTCGTGGCGAACGCGTGATTGCCGCCATCGCGATGCCTTCCGTGGATGATGCCGGCAAGGATGGCGATGCCGCCGAACCGACCCCGTTGGCGTTGGGTACGCGCAATGGCGTGGTCAAGCGTTGGAACCGCGAGTCTCCGACCACTATGGATTCCTGGAGCGTCATCGATCTGAAGGATGACGATGAGGTGCTGGCCGCGGCCGAGGCGAAGGATGAGGACCGTCTGGTATTCGTGTCCACGGATTCCTCGCTGCTGACATTCGAGGCGAAGAACGTGCGCCCGCAAGGCCGTACCGCCGGTGGCATGGCGGGCATTCGTCTGGCCGCCGGCTGCTCGGTCGCCGCATTCGCCGTGGTTCCGGCCGAAAAGGTCGCCTGGACGTATGACGAGGGCGAGAACGGTCTGTTCTCCGCTTCCGGCGCCGTGGTACTGACCGTCGCCGGTGATTCCGAAGCGTTGCCGGGCACGGAGAACGGCTCGGCGAAGGTCACGCCATTGGAGATGTACCCGACCAAGGGCCGCGGAACCGGTGGCGTACGTTCGCAGCGATTCCTGAAGGGCCAGAATACCCTGATCTTCGCTTTCGTGGGCGCATATCCGATTCATGCCTCCACGGAGAGCGGCTCCGGGGTGGAACTTCCCAAGCCCGACATGCGCCGGGACGGCTCCGGCACCGATCTGGCCGCCCCCATCGCCGTTGCGGGCTGATCGTCAACGATAGAGCTTCATGCCCTGCGGGCTTTCCGTAAAGCCCGCGGCATGGAGCAATCGCATGTATTCATTGCGCTGTTTCAACGACTCGCCGTTCATCTCGTTGAAGCTGATGCTGCCACTGTGCTGGCGTTGCAGTGCGTAGACAAGTTCCGCGCAAGCCGGCCGCAGCGTATCCTCGGTATTGGCGAACGCCGTGATCCGATGACTTTTCGGTACGGCGAACAGTACGGGCCCACCCTGCTTGAACACGATGATCGACCCCGCCCTGCGCGCCGGTTTTGCGCCGCGACCGCCGCCAGCGGCCCCGACCGCCGCCGACTCCCGTTCGGGCCATGCGATCGCCGATCCCATCAGACTCGCGGGATCGGTCACATCGAGCGCCACGCAGGATTGGCTATGCCACCGGTCTTCGCTGCGCAACGCGTCCACGGTATCGCGGCCGGCGAATTGCGCCGCGCCGAATCCGTCGACAAACATGCCTCGTACCAGCGTACCGTGCTCTTCCATACGTTTCAGAACGGGGTACAGTCCGGAGAAGCCACCCGCGATCCGCTCCCTGTCAACCAGCGGGGCCGCGATAATGCCGTACCGGTCCAGCAACGACTCGATTCGTGCGATTCCACGTTCCTCCGCACCGCCGTTCGGTGCCGCCGTCCCGTTCCCCACCGGTCCCGAAACGCCGATTGCGGACCATAGTCCGCTCAGCGTCATCGGAACCGCGGTACGCACACGCACCCGCCTACGCGAGGCGGTTCTGGGCGCGCGTACGGTTCTTCCGGTCCCCTGCATCCGCGCACGTATGGGGCCAAATGAGCTGTTGGTCACCCTGCCCTGCCATACGAGCGACCAAAGCGCCTCCTCGAATTGGCTTTCGCCCCATGTGGGAAAGGTGATTTCACCCGTGAGGTCGTTCACCTGCACTTCGGCATGTCGCTCCCAGATCGACTTGGCGGCCGCCGACAACTGAGACGCATGGAAGGCGCCGCCATCGCGCAGTGCGGCGACGATGGCCTGCGGCACGGTCAAGGTCTCATCGCCATCGACGGCGCCGACGTCGACGCCGGCCGTTTCGGAGGCCAGAGGCGAATCAGCCGGGTAAAAGGCGATGTTGCCGACCTCCTTGGCATCCGTGTCGCCGGTCTTGTCACCGACCCAGATCACGTCACCGGAGGCGATCAGTTCGTCGAGCATGGAGGGATGGTATCCACGCACCCGCGCCGGAAACACGGAGGATTCCCAGACTTGCGCGGCCAAGGACACGCCTTCAAGCTGTTCGATGACGCGCATCAGACCGTCGATGCCTTCGTAGCGTTCGCCGCCGACCGGGCCGACTCCTTGGCGGTCAAGTAGGAATGCCTGGTAGGTTTGCTGGCTGACCGGTTTGACGGCTTTGCGCGCCTTGGCGAGGGAACGGGAACGGATGCGGCGGAAGATGTCTTTGTGAAGCCATTGCTGCGGAGGTCTCCCCCGGTCGGGATCGGCCGGTGCCGGAACATCGACGAAATGGCCTTTGAGCAGGTCTCCCCTGGCATGAAGCTCATCGAGGGTTCTCACGGCCTGGACGGCATCGATGTTCAGTTCGGCGATCATCCGGTCGGCGATGAATGGGCCATGCGTCTTGGCGTAGCGTGACACCCGGCCGGTAACATCTTCCGCGTCCAAATCGTTCCAGAAGGTCTTTTCGGCCAGCTCGTCCTCGATCTGCCCGACTACGTCGGCATCCAGCACGGTGGACATGTCGGTGTCGCCGAGGAGACGTTCCAGCACCTCCGGATCCATGGACAGCAATTGCGTGCTGCGCTCGGCCTGCGGTACGTCGTATTGGTACATGACCGCACCCACGAATCCGAAAAGCATGTTTTCCGCAAATGGCGACGGCGTTTCGGTGGTCACGTCGGCCAATGCGATCGTTCCGGAGTTCAATCCGGTCATGACATGACGTAGCGCAGGCAGATCATACACGTCCTGCAGACATTCACGTGCGGTCTCCAGCAGTAACGGGAAGTTGCCGCGCGTACGGGCCGCGTTAAGCAACTGGGCGGCACGCAGTCGCTGCTGCCAGAGCGGCACGCGTTTGCCCGGGTCGGTACGCGGCAAAAACAGCGCACGCGCCGCACATTCGCGGAATCGCGCCGCGTACAGCACGCTTTCGCCGACCTGCGTTTCGATGATGCGCTGCAGTTCGTCGATATCGAACAATATGAGCGCGTGGACCGGCAGGCCGCCGTCACCGTCCGGCAGATGGATGATGATGCCATCATCGGCCGCATATACCTGCCCGTCGAATCCATAATGCTGTCTGATGCGTGTGGTGATGGCCATGGCCCATGGTTCGTGCACGCGTCTTCCGTATGGTGAATGGATGATGACGCGCCAGTCGCCCTCCTCGTCCCGACAGCGCTCGATGACCAATTCGCGGTCATTCGGGATCGCGCCGGTGGCGGCACGTTGCTCTTCAAGCAGATCGGCCAGATTCCCGATGGCGTTGTCGTCAAGTCCGTCATGGCGCAGCCTTGTGACGATTCGCGCGTCGAAGCGTGCTTCGGCACCGATGCAGCCATCCTTCGCATGTCCGGAATCCTCCGAAGTGCGCGCATGCAGTCCTTGGGCGACCTCACGGAGGAACCGGCCCTGGGCGAGTCCGAGACCATAGTCGCGCCCGTCGCCTTCGCCATGCCAGAACGGCAGTCGCGCGGTACGTCCGGGAGCGGGAACCACCACCACCCGATCACGTGTGATCTCCTCAATCCGCCATGTGGAGGTGCCGAGGGTGATTACGTCGCCCACGCGGGACTCATAGACCATCTCCTCGTCGAGCTCGCCCACCCTACGTGGGCCGGGCCCGGAAGCCGCTTCGGGAAGCACCACGGTGTACATGCCTCGGTCGGGGATGGTCCCGCCGCTGGTCACGGCCAGACGTTGCGCTCCGGGGCGTGCGGAGATGAGTCCGGATTCCTCGTTGCATTGCAGTGGCGGCCGGAACGCGGAAAAGTCCTCGCTGTTATAGGCACCGGTCATCATGGCCATCACCGCATCGAAGATCGACCGGTCCAGATCCGTGAATGGTGCCGCCCTGCGCACCCTTCCATACCACTCGTCGGGATCGAGATCGCCCATGGCCGCCGCCGCCACGGTCTGCTGGGCAAGAACATCCAATGGGTTGCCTGGGATCGCCAACGGTTCGATATCGCCGGTCTGCATGCATTCGATGCAGGCGGCCGTACCGATGATCTGCTCACGCGTGATCGGGTAGAACAGTGCATGCGAGACCCCGCCGACCCGATGGTCGGCGCGTCCCACCCGCTGCAATCCCGAAGAGACCGATAACGGCGGTGCTATCTGGATCACCAGATCCACCGATCCCATATCGATGCCGAGCTCAAGGCTGGAAGTGGCCACCACGCATCGCAACCGGCCACGTTTGAGCCGCTCCTCAATCTGCTTGCGCCTGTCTTTCGACACGGATCCATGATGTGCCATGGCGATTGCATCGCCGTCCGCATGCGACCCGACCAGCATGGTGGTCGGTCCGATTACGGAATCGTAGTGTCCGGCGGATCTCGGCGAGCCGGTGTCGTGTGGCTCGGCATGGGAGGCATCGGCATACATGTCGTTGAGACGCGCGGTGAGTCTTTCGGCCAGTCCTCGTGAGTTGACGAATACGAGCGTGGTGTGGTGCTTCAGCACCTCATCAAGCACGCTACGTTCTATGGCCGGCCATGCCGAACCACCCGTCGGGCCAGGCGAGGCATGGTCCCCGGACGTCGCGTTCCGAACGATGCCCCTGCGTTCGGCCAACGATTCCATGGCCGGAGTCACTCCGGAGATATGCGGGACGGGGGAATTCGAACGATCCGCACCACCAGCCCGATATTTGGCGTCGGAGGATCTGCGCTCATGCATGACATCGAGGGGTTCCACGACCCTCGCATCCATTGCGGGCCGCGTTCCGGGATCGACGATCCGCACCGCTTGCACGCCGCCGAGGAACCGCGCGGCCTCCTCGGGCGGATTCACCGTTGCGGATAGGCCGATGCGCTGTACCGGACGGCCGACGAGCCCGTCCAACCGTTCGAGGCTCAGCGCAAGGTGCGCGCCGCGCTTGGAACCTGCGACGGCATGCACTTCATCGATGATCACCGTCTCGACGGTCGAGAGGATGCGCCGGGCCTTGGAAGTGAGCATCAGGAACAGTGATTCCGGAGTGGTGACGAGAATATCCGGCGGATGGCTGACCATACGGCGTCGTTCCTTCGGTGTGGTGTCGCCACTGCGCATGGAGACCCGAATCTTCGGCGCGGGCAGTCCCAAGGCCTTGCACTGATCGGCTATGCCATGCAACGGCGTTTCGAGATTCTTCGCCACATCGACGCCCAAGGCTTTCAGCGGCGAGATGTATAGCACCCTGACGCCACGCGCAGCCTTTCCCGACCGGCCCCCGCCATCGTCGGCGGCGCATGCGGTCGTCTCCCCCCATCAGACTGTCGATCGCCGAGAGGAATGCGCATAGGGTTTTGCCGGAGCCGGTGGGAGCGATCACCAGCACGTTCCCGCCGGAGTGGATGGCCGGCCACGCCTGCCTTTGAGCGTCGGTCGGGCATGCGAACGTACGCTCGAACCATGCCCTGGTGGGCTCCGAGAACAAGTTCAGACATTCGTACATACGTTCGATTATGGCATCGGTCGCAGACGTCGGCCCTCATCGTCGTCAACCCACTCGAGCACGTCGCCGGGCTGACAATCCAACGTCTCGCAGATGGCATCGAGCGTGGAAAACCGAATCGCCTTGGCGCGTCCGTTCTTCAACACCGAGACGTTGACCGGCGTGATGCCTATCGCTTCGGCCAGCTCGTTAACGCTCACCTTGCGTTTGGCGAGCATCACATCGAGATTCACACGGATCGCCATATCAGATCACCGCCGCCAACTCATCACGCTGTTCGATGGCCTGCATCAGCAGCGAGCGCATCACCAGCATCAACAGCTCGAACGCGGCGATCAGCAGCAAGGCGACCAGGCATGCACCCAAGATGACGAACCGCACCGAATCCCGTTCAACGCCCAACGCTTCGACCACAAGCATCGAAGGCGACATCCAGATCTGGGCCAGCATCAGCAGGATCACCAACACGGCCTCGGCCCCGGCGCACGCAAGAATGCCGTTCGTCCAGCGCACCGCCTCTCCGGAAAACACATCGCGCCGCCTGGCGAGAGTCAGCAATCGCCATAACGGGATCAGCGCGATCTCGAAACATGCGACCATCAGCACGCCGCCAATCACATACATCCAATGCGACGCATCGGCGTGGGGGGTAGGCGGTCGCGACGTCGTCCGCGACCACGAACAGACCCACCTGCAGGCCCAGGCAGCATACGGCGAACATTACGATCAGCACACGCAGCGCGCCGATCACCCCATAATGGCATGTCAAACGGTCCGACATGGCGGATCTCCTTATCCCAAGATTTCTGAATATCGATAATAATCTATCGAGAGTCGATATGCAAATCCTGTGAAAGTAAGTCTATCGATATATTTCTATCGTTTTTTCGATATGTTATGGTGACGATATCCTACGCAACATCATCGAAAGGCCACTCATGACGGAATCCCAATCCCAGACGCAACCGACGGCCGATTCCCGACCGGCGGCACCCGGCCCGCAGAATGGCAGGCCGGCGGTGGACCATGCGATCAGACGGCAGGAGATGGCGGGCCGTCCGATCGCCCAACGCACGATCATGACCATATGCGCGGCGTTGATGATCACATTCGCCTTCGACAGGCTGGTCTGCAGCATCACCCCGGCGTGGCTGTCGGGCTACGCGATGCCGGCGTTCTGGATGATATGCACCGCCACGATCAGCGCGCTGCATTGGCGGACCGCCTGCAGACGCCCGCTTGCCTGGCTGGTCTCGGGAAGCGTCATCGCCCTCGGCATATGGGAGATGCTGTTCTCAACGACATGGGCATACTCAGACAATCTGGAGTACGCAATGACCACGGCATTGGCCCAGCCCGCCCTGCTGATGCTGCATTGCCAATTGGCCAACGGCCGATATGACGTACGGCATCCGTTCCAAGTCGCATGGAACTGGTTCACCGGCTGGTTCATGCAACCGTTCATGAAGCTGAAATGTTTCTCCGAACCGTTTTCCATCATGTTCGCCCGGTTCGCCACAGCCTCGGGAAAGCGTTCGAAGGCCCGCGAAATCGGCGTGGCCCTGCTTGTTTCGATTCCCCTGCTGCTGGCGATCGTTCCGCTGCTGACCGGTGCCGACCAGGTGTTCCGATACGAGCTGGTGAGCACCTTCGGACACATCATCGATCCGACGGAATTCATCCTTCACGCGGCGATCGTTCTTCTGCCATGGCCGTTCCTGAGCTCACTGCTCATCGGACTTGACGGCAAGCCAGCGTCCACGCTTCCGGAGCGCCGCGTCGCATTGAGCACGACCACGACCATCGTGGTGCTGCTGACGACGCTGCTCGTATACGCGTTGTTCTGCGCGGTGCAGTTCCGTTTTCTGTTCGCGGGATTGTTCGCCGACGGCTCGATCGCATTGCCCGACGGCCTGACCTACAGTGAATACGCGCGCGGCGGTTTCTTCCAACTACTGGCGGTTACGGCGATCAATCTGACCATATTCGGTGTCGCGCTTACGTTCACACCGCGCACACGCCCGCTGTCGGCATCGCTGATCGCACTGCTGACGGCGACCGCCATCATGCTCGCTTCGGCGGCGCTTCGTCTGGGACTGTATATCGACGCATACGGGCTGACCTGGCTGCGCTATGTCTCGATGACGTTCATCGCGCTGCTGGCGATCGCGATCCTGTTGTGCCTGGCCCGCCTGAAGGCGAATCGTCTTCCGTTGGTCGCAACGCTCGTCGTGCTGTTCATCGTCTGGTACGTGGCGCTCGGCTTCAGCAATCCAGGCTGGGTATGCGAGACCTTCAACGCGTTCCATGGCTTCGACGCGGCCTCATCGGTTCAGATCCCCTGACCGCCGCACTTCCTACGCAGGGATTCGTGCATGATGACCATGAGTACGAGGAAAACGGCCAGATACCATGGGAACAGGGAGATGGTGACATGCTGCGCGATCAGGCCGAACACCGGTGGCATGCACATCGACCCGACATAGGCGCAGGCCATCTGCATGCCGACGATGGCCTGTGACTTGTCTTCCCCGAAGTACGTCGGCGTGGAGTGAATGACGCATGGATAGATCGGCGCGCAGCCGAGCCCGACGACCATCAGGCCGACAATGGTGCCGAGGTTCTGCGGCAACGGCAGAAGCATGACCACAATGCCGAGCAATACCAGGGCCTGCCCCATGCGGATCATGGTCGGATCGTCGAATTTCATGGTGACGAAGCCGCTCAGCAGACGGCCGACGGTGATGCCAATGCAAAACAGACTGGCCCACATGGCCGCCGTGGTCTTGTCGATGCCCTTGCCAAGAGCCATGTAGCTGCTGGCCCACAGCATGGCGGTCTGTTCGAGCGCGCAATAGCAGAAGAACATGATGAGAATCTCACGAGCGCCGCGGATGGCGAGTACGCCTCGAACGCCGAGCGGCTTGCGGGACGGCTCCTGGGCAGGCCCTTCGGCGGCGGATCGCTCGGGAACGCCTGCCGAGGATTCCGTTTCCATGGTTTGCGGCTGAGAAACTCGTTTTTTCCACAGTGGCAGGCTGAAGATCAGTATGGCGGTCAGGATGATCTGCAGGATGGAGATGTAACGGTACCCCCATGCCCAGCCTTGGCCCGCGCTCAACGCATAGCCCATGATGTATGGGCCCGTCAGCGCACCGATGCCCCACATGGCGTGCAGCCAGCTCATATGATGGCTCTCGTAGTGGATGGCCACGTAGTTGTTCAGGGCCGCGTCCACGCCGCCGGCACCGAGGCCGTACGGAATGGCGAACAGGATCAGCACCCAGTAGCTTGGTGCGATGGAGAATCCGAACAGGGCGAATGCGGTCAACGCCACCGACACGGCGGTGACCTTGCCGGCACCGAAACGCAAGGTCATACGGTCCGACATCAATGCGGAGACGATGGTGCCGGCCGAAATGACCATGGAGATGCCGCCGGCCCATGACACGGGAGCACCCAGATCGGCGCTCATGGTGGGCCATGCGGCACCAAGTACGGCATCAGGAAGGCCAAGGCTGATGAAGGCCACGTAGATCACGGCAAGCAGGAGGTTGACCAATCCCGTCTCCTTTGGCGCATATGGTTACGATGTGTTTTCTCACCCAGTATTCTAGACACATCTATCTACCAATCGGTAACCAGCGGGTTTCATTATCGTTCGCGGAAATTTCAGTTTCCACCGGCGCACACGATGCGGTGGAGCCAGACAATGACGATCAGGTATCGATCTTGGAACGGTCGAAATCGTCGGCGTTCTCAACGATGAACGCCTTGCGTGGCGGCACGTCATCGCCCATAAGCAGACTGAAGATCTCGCTGGCCTGCTCGGCGTCCTCCATGCGGATACGGCGCAGCATGCGCGTACGCGGGTCCATGGTGGTGTCGGCAAGCTGGTCGGCATCCATCTCACCCAGGCCCTTGTAACGCTGAATGTCATCGTTGTAGCCGATGTGCCTACCGTCAAGTTCGGCAAGCTTGCCGGCCAGCTCGTCATCGGAATAGGTGTAGATGAATTCGCCCTTATGCGAACCGGTCAGGGCGATGCGGTGCAGTGGCGGCACCGCCGCGTACACGTGACCGTGCTCTATAAGCGGACGCATGTACCGATAGAACAGCGTGAGCAGCAGAATACGGATGTGCGCGCCGTCGACATCGGCATCGGTCATCATGATGATTTTGTCGTAACGCGCCTGCTCGATATCGAAACTGGCCCCGGAACCCGCGCCGACCACCTGGATGATGGCCGCGCATTCCTTGTTCGACAGCATCTGCGCCAACGAGGCCTTCTGCACGTTGAGGATCTTGCCTCGAATCGGCAGCAACGCCTGGAAACCGGAGTTTCGGGCGGCTTTGGCGGTGCCCAATGCGGAATCGCCCTCGACGATGAACAGTTCGGCCACATCATCGTTGCCCGGTTGGCAATCGGACAGTTTCGGCGGCATCGAAGCGGATTCGAGTGCGTTCTTACGGCGGGTGACCTCCTTGGTCTTACGTGCCTGAATGCGGGCGTGCATCTCACCGACGATCTTTTCGAGTACGCGGCCGGACTGCTCCTTGTAGCCACGTTTGGAGCCGGTGATCATCTCGCCGAACTGCCTGTCGGTCATACGGGTGACGATCGGCTTGACCTGCGCAGTGCCCAGCACGTCCTTGGTCTGGCCCTGGAACTGGGGTTCGGCGATGCGCACGGTCACCACGGCCACAAGACCGGCCATGATGTCGTCACGCTCGACCTTCATGTTGGAATCCTTGAGATTCACCTTGAGCTTGCGCGCGTTGTCTTCCACGGCCTTACGAATCTGCTTGGTGATGCCTTGCAGGAAGCCGTCCACATGCATGCCGCCGCCGGGGGTCTCGACCACGTTCACGAAGCTGCGCAGGGTGGTGTCGTATCCATTGGTCCAACGCATGGCGATATCGACAGCGCAGTCGCGGGTGACCTTCTGCGCGTGCAGTTCGCCGCCCTCGCCCACGGCTTGGGTCTCCTCGACGTAGGTGTCTTCGCCGGTGATGCGCCAGATGTCGGAGACCGACTCGCCTTTGGAGAGGAAGTCGACGAAATCCTTCACGCCACCGTTATGGAGGAATTCCTCGACACGCGCATGGCTGTAGCGCGGTTGTGCCGGTTGCGCGTCGCCCGTGTTGCCGTCGGCCTGCGTGGTTTCGTCAGCCGGTGCATCGACTTCCACCATTGCATCGACGGATTCGTCGCCGGTTTCGGGAATGTTCTCGTCGATGACGGTGATCTTCAGTCCCGGCACCAGAAAGCTGGTCTGGCGTACACGGTCGATGAGCTGCTCGTAGCTGAATTCGGCGGTGTCGTTGAAGATTTCCGGATCGGCCCAGTAGCGGATACGGGTGCCAGTGGTCTTCGGGCTGACCTTGCCGATGATCTCCAGTTCGGTCGGACGGTTCTTACGGGTGCGCTTGAATGGTGCATCGGGAGACGGATGTTCCGGATCCGCGTCAGTGTACACACCGGGATGTCCCTGATGGAACGACATGTGGTGCGTTTTGCCGTCACGATCCACTTCGACGTCGAGTCGGGAGCTCAGGGCATTGACCACCGAGGAACCCACGCCATGCAAACCGCCGGAGGCGCCGTAGGAGGAATTACCGAACTTCGCGCCGGCGTGAAGCTTGGTGAGCACCACCTCCACACCGGTAAGCTTGGTCTTCGGCTCCACGTCGACGGGAATGCCTCGGCCGTTGTCGGCGACTTCGATGGAGCCATCGGAATGCAACGTCACGACGATATGGTCGCAGGCGCCGGCAAGGGCCTCATCGACGGAATTGTCGATGATCTCCCACAGACAGTGCATCAGACCCTGACTGTCGGTCGTGCCGATGTACATGCCCGGACGCTTGCGTACCGCGTCCAGACCTTCCAGCACGGTTAGGCTGCCTGCACCGTAATTTTCCTTGGCCATGTTCCTCATTCCGCCGTTGTGTCGGCCACACGAGAGAAGTCGAGAAATTCGCCTTCGTGGCGGATCTCTCGACTTCGTTCATACGTTTTTCCGTTCGTCACTGATCCAGGAAGTCGCGCAGCGTCTGCGAACGGGACGGGTGGCGCAGCTTCGACATGGTCTTGGATTCGATCTGACGAATACGTTCACGGGTCACGCCGTATACACGACCGATATCGTCCAGGGTCTTCGGCTGGCCGTCCTCCAAGCCGTAGCGCATCTTGATGACGCCGGCCTCACGCGGGGACAGGGTCTCAAGCACCTGCTTGAACTGTTCCTGTAGCAACGAGAAGGCGACCGCATCGGACGGCGCGATGGCATCGGTATCCTCGATCAGATCGCCGAACTCGGAATCGCCGTCCTCGCCCAGCGGGGTATGCAGCGAAATCGGTTCACGACCGTACTTCTGGACTTCCTGCACCTTCTCGACAGGCATATCGAGTTCACGCGCCAGTTCGTCCGGCGTAGGTTCACGGCCCAGATCCTGCAGCATCTGACGTTGCACGCGGGACAGCTTGTTGATGACCTCGACCATGTGCACAGGCACACGGATGGTACGGGCCTGATCGGCCATGGCTCGGGTGATGGCCTGACGAATCCACCACGTCGCGTAGGTGGAGAACTTGAAGCCCTTCTTCCAATCGAACTTCTCGACGGCGCGGATTA
The DNA here is from genome assembly GCF_000522505.1 of Bifidobacterium moukalabense DSM 27321. Classification (GTDB taxonomy): domain Bacteria; phylum Actinomycetota; class Actinomycetes; order Actinomycetales; family Bifidobacteriaceae; genus Bifidobacterium; species Bifidobacterium moukalabense. Next base: position 147,330 of record NZ_AZMV01000001.1, read on the forward strand.
GACCCAGATTGCCTTCCTGAATCAAATCGAGGAACAGCATGCCGCGGCCGGTGTAACGCTTGGCGAGCGACACCACCAGTCGAAGGTTGGCCTCCAGCAGATGGTCCTTGGCCTTCTTGCCGTCGTTCGCCGCCCACTTGAGCTCGCGCCTGCGCTTGAAGTCCATCTGACCTGCCTCGGTATCCAACAGGTGCTGGGCGTACAGGCCTGCCTCGATACGTTCGGACAGGTCGACTTCCTGTTCCGCGTTCAGCAGGCTTACGCGACCGATCTGCTTCAGATAGTCCTTGACCGGATCGGCGGTGGCGCCGGCAGCCACCACACGACGCTTCGGGTTGCCGGACGGCGTCAGATTGTCGTCGTCATCATCATCCCGTACGACAAAAGCGCCCTTTTCCTTGGGCTCCTCAGGCTTCTTGCGTTCCTCTTCGTCCTCATCCTCGTCGTCCTCCGGTTCGGATTCCCCATCCTCGTCGAGATCGGACTCATCGTCGTCCGCATCGACGTCGTCAAGGTCCTCGTCGAAATCGTCGAGATCGGACTCATCGACCTGATCATCCTCGTCGCCAAGGGTGTCCTCGTCCTCGATCGGCTCCTCCTGTTTCTTGGCGGGGGCCTTCTTCTTCGCGGTGGTCTTACGTGGGGTCTTCGTAGCCGTGGCCTTCTTGGCGGCGGTCTTCTTGGTGGAGGCCTTGCGCGAGGCGGCTTTCTTCGTGGAGGTGGTCTTATCGGTCAGATCAGCCTGTTCAGTGCTTGCCATCGTTTCCTTAGTGGCCAAACTTATCCTCCTGCATGATCCTGCCGGAAGCACATACCATATGGGCCCACTTCTGGCAAGGGCAAATCGTCAACTATGTGAGTAAACCATCCTCCAAGGACGATTATTCCCCAATCGGCGAAGTCCTCACGCGCCAATCATCCGACTTACGGTGTGTCGCCTGTGGTTTCGCCGATCCACGCCGGTCCGACATGCCGGTGCACGGCCGAACAGACTATCGCTGCCAGCGAACATCCCTCGTCGATCGCGAGCGCGCGCATCGCACACAACATGGCGCGATCGTCGCCCAGCCACCACAGAACGTAACCGATTACCGCCAGCGGCTGCACGTGATAGGACTCCGGCACCGCCTCGATGATGTCGAACAGCGTGCCGATGCCGCGGCTGCAACGCTTCATATCAGGATGGGCGGCGGCGTCATGGAACGATTCGCTGAGCAATTTCTCCAGACGTCGAGCATTGCGCGGCAGCATGGGTCGCGAGGCGAAATCAAGCAGGAACTCCCGCGGGCAGCGTTCCTCATCGAGGATGATTGAAATCAACAGGGCATCACGAATGGCCAGGGTCCGGTTCATGCCGACCGCAAACGCGGCCATATCCGTCCGGCCAAGACCTTCCCCACACCGCAACGCATCCATCCAGTGGTCGAGCGGATTCTGCAGATATGCGCGTATGGCGTCGCACATACCCCCTTCTCGGCAGCGCTCACGGAGCAGACGGCCGGTGTCGTCCAACTCCCGTTCGGAAAACGACATGAGGCGTTCGCCGACGCCCGCTTCCGACGATCGCGGCTCCTGTATTCGCGAGCGCAGGTCATATTCATAGCCACCTTTGCACTTCCCTCCATCATCGCCATTGCATATGCCACCCATGTCATGAACCTCCTCGGTCGTTCCGGATTCGGGCTTTGGCAGGCCCATGGAAGGCACTATGCCGCATTGCGTGGCTTCCATCCGTCCTTTCCCTCCCCTGTGGTCGGAGGATGGGCCCTTCGGCGTTTCGTAACGTGTTTTATGTGCGACAAACGTTGCGAATACTAAGATTCGCTCTTGTCGAAAGGCTGTGGATAACTGAGAGGTATGAGTAGCTCCACGGATTTGGAACAGATCGAGTCCCGCATTGTCGAATTGGTGAAGGATTTCGTCACACCGCATGCCGATGATGCGGTGGCGCCCTCCTGCAAAGGCGTCGCCGATGCGGTGGCCCGCCAGGCGGTCGTTTCCAGTGAGGGTGGCAAAAGGCTGCGCGCGCTGCTGACATTGGATTCCTTCCGCACGTTCGCCGACGATGCCGCCGTGGCGGCCGATTTTGATGCGGTGCTGGATTTGGCTTGTGCGGTCGAGGTGTTTCAGACCGGCGCCCTGGTGCATGATGACATCATCGATGATTCGGATCTTCGTCGTGGCAAGCCTTCCGCGCACCGGGCATTGGCCTGCGGCACGCATAGCGACGCGATCGGACACGGCCTGGGCATCATGTTGGGTGATATGCTCGCGACGTCCAGCGTGGATATCGCCAACCGTGCGGCACGTCGCCTGTCCCATTGCGATGACGTGGTCGGCGCGTTCCTGACCATGCATCGCGAGGTGGAGATCGGGCAGGTGCTGGATCTCGCCGTGGAGTTGAATCCGCTGAACGACCCCGAGGGGCTGGTCGACGCCTCCTTGAACGTGTTTCGTTGGAAGACCGCCAGCTACACCACCATCGCCCCATTGGAGTTCGGTATGCTCGCGGCGGGGTCGGATGCCGCAACCGCCCGCGACCATGCCATGGCGATCGGCCTGCCGTTGGGCCTGGCGTTCCAGCTTGCGGACGATCTGCTGGACGTGGTCGGCTCGAGCCACAACACCGGCAAGCCGGTCGGCGGCGACATTCGCGAAGGCAAACGCACCGTACTGCTGGCCGACGCCCTCAGCGGCGCCAATGCGACGGAACGCGCGGAGCTCATCGACATATGGGAGGCGCCATCGCGCTCCGAGGAGCAGGTGAGGCAGGCCATCACGCTGTTCGCATCGACAGGCGCCATCGAACGTTCCCATGATCGGATCCATGATTTGTGGAATGCCTCGAAGAGCGTCATCGACACATTGGACGTGTCGGATGACCGCAAGGAACTGCTGGCCATGGCCTGCGCACGGTTCGTACCGATCGTCGCCTAGCCGCGGCTGGCAACACTCCCCCCATGCTCTCGTTGCAGAATACGCGAAAACCTGCTTGTAGACTGAGGTGAGGATATCGCTTGTCGTGAGATTTTCAGAAGGAACCATACGGATCAACCATGAGTGAAGCTTCACACGCACCCGAAGGGCAGATCATCGAAGGCCGCTATCGGGTCGTCAGCAAAATCGCCGAAGGCGGCATGGCCACGGTGTATCAGGCCATGGACGAGCGTCTGGAGCGCACCGTCGCCATCAAGATCATGCACACCCAGTTGGCGCAGGGCCCCCATCGCGATCAGTTCGTACAGCGATTCCGCCGCGAGGCCAAGTCGGCGGCCGCCATTGCGAACCCCCATATCGTGCAGGTGTATGACACGGGTGAATTCAATGGTCTGGATTATCTCGTCATGGAGTACGTGCATGGCGTGAACCTGCGGTACGAGATGAACCAACAAGGCACGTTCAGCGTGCGTGAGACATTGCGTATCGTGGGCGAGACGCTCGATGGCCTTGCCGCGGCCCATCGTGCCGGCGTGGTGCATCGCGACATCAAACCGGAGAATATTCTGCTCAATGACCGTGGCCACGTACAGATCACCGATTTCGGCCTGGCGAAGGCCGCCTCGCAGGCAACGCTGTCTTCGACCGGCATGCTGCTCGGCACAGCGGCCTATCTTGCACCGGAGATGATCGAGAACAACCAGGCCACCGCGCAAGGCGACCCGTATTCCGTCGGCATCATGGCCTGGGAGATGCTTACCGGCGAGGTACCATTCACCGCGGATAATCCGGTGACGCTTGTGTTCAAGCACGTGCACGAGGATGTACCGTCCGTGGCCACGAAATGCCCTGGCATCAACGCGGCTGTGGCCGCGTTCATAACGCATATCACCGCCCGCGCCGTCGACGCGCGACCCGCCGACGCCACCGTCGCCCTGCAGGAGTTGCAGCGGCTGCAGTCCGAACTTTCGATCGAGGATTGGCAGTACCGTCTGCCGTCCTCCACCGATGCGCCCAGTTCCGATGATGCCACTGCGCCCATGGTCTCGCCGATTCCCGGGCCGCCTGCGCCTCCGACGAAGACCACCGTCATGTCGGCGGATGCCACCACGCAACTGCCGCCGTCGCTGGCGTTCCTGCAGGATGGCGCTCCGCGGCAAGGAACCGGATCCGACGCCACGCAGGTGATCGGAACGGGCGCAAACAGCGGCGGTCCCACACAGGCATTCGTCGGGATGCCTGTGTCAGGTAACGATGGCGACCAAGGCGGAGCCGAAGCACGTCGCAACAGATCGCGCAAGCCTCTCATCGCAGCCACCGTCGCGGCGCTGCTGGTGATCGGCGGCATCGGCGGCGGTTGGGCATGGTGGTATTACCGCGGCCCCGGCAGCTACTGGACCATGCCGACTCCTGCGGGGACCCAATGCGCGACCGGGCAGACATGCCGCATCACCGATACCTCGTGGAGCGAATACGAGCGGCTGCTGAAAGTCGCCAACATCCCGTATTCGACCAGCAAGGCCTACAGCGACACCATCGGCGAAGGCAACATCATCTCCACCGATCCGGCGAACGTACTCGATCATGTCAGCAAAAGAAACGGTCAGAAGGTGAAGGTCGTCATTTCCAAAGGAGTGCGGCAGGCGACCGTTCCCGCCGACATTCTCGATGCGACCAGCGCGGATGGCAAGGATCCGATCAATGCGCTGAAAAAGGCCGGTTTCGACGACATCGAACAGACCGCCGCCTCCGATGATGATTATTCGCTGGATGTGCCGCAGGGCGCATTGCTGAGCATCAGCGTTGACCCGGGCACGACGTTGCCGCATAACACGAAGATCACCGTCACCCTGTCGCAGGGCCCGAAGCCGGTGACCATGCCGGATATCGTCGGCAAGACGCAGGATGAGGCGCAACAGGCGCTGGGTGAGCTCAAACTCACCGTGAACTGGACCGAGCAGTTCGATGACAAGATCCCGCAGGGGCAGGTGATTTCGGCCTCCGCCAAGTCCGGAGACGCCCTGCACTGGGGAGACAAGGTGGATGTGGTCGTTTCGAAGGGCCCGGAAACGATGACCCTGCCGAACTATGTGGGCCAGAAGGCGTCCGAGGCGAAGAGCGCGTTGGAAAAGCTGGGCTTCAGCGTGAAGATCAGTTCACAGTTGACCTTGGATTCCGATCAGGACAAGAAAGTGGCCTCGCAGGATCCGGTCGGCGGCACCGAGGTCCGCCTGCGCCAGGAGGACGGCACTCCGACCACCGTCACCTTGAAAATGTACTCATCGCTGTTCTAGAGTCGTCTTTCGGGTTCCCTCAAGCGGGAACCCGAAAGGAATCAGTCCTCTTCCTTGGCCGTGGCTTTGAGCTGCTCCTTGACCTTCTGCGCATACTCGTCCACGTATTCCTGCCCGCTCATCCTCTGGATTTCCATGGTCACGCGGTCGGTCAGCGAACGCAGATCGTCATGGGTGATCTGGTCGGCAGGCTTCCTTTCCACCTCGATCGGCTTACCGTAAATCACCGTGGTCTTGCCTTTGCCTGGAATGACCTGACCGGGCACCTGCAACTCGCGTGAGCCGATGATGGCGGTCGGAACGATAGGGCAGCCGGTCTCGTATGCCAGGCGTGCGGCGCCGGTGTGCCCCTTGTACAGGCGACCGTCCGGGCTGCGCGTGCCTTCGATATGGATGCCGAACAGGTGGCCGTCCTCAAGAATCTCGCGTGCATGGTTCAACGCGCCGAGCGACTTGGAACCGCCGGAACGGTCCACGGGGAACACGCCGACGGAAGTGAACCACCACTTCTTGAATCTGCCTTTGATGCCTTTGCCTTCGAAATACTCGGCCTTGCCCATGAAGTGAATCATGCGTGGACTGGTCAATGGCAGGAGCGCGTCATCGATGACGGCAAGATGGTTGGCTGCGATGATGGCGCCACCTTCGTGCGGAATATGCTCAAGCCCCTTGGCGGTCGGCCCCAGACGATGGATGGCGATCGGTCCCAGGCCTTTCACAAAAAACCAGTAGAGCATTCTTCACGATCCTCCCAGCGGATTGGCCTCCGCTTGATTAAAGTTATAGGTATGACTGACCTCAACAATAGCAATGCCGACGAAGAACGCCCAAACGCCACGTCGAATGATGGCGCCGACGACCTTGACGCCGCTTGGGCCGAATTCACCCAATCCCATGCCGACGATCTGAAGGCCGTGGAACAGTCGCGCAGCGCCAAACGCTTCGAGAAGCACGCACGGCGCCGCGAGAAGGAGGCGCTGCTGTCCATCAACGATCTTGACCAGGGCACGTTCACCGACGACGTCCCGCGAGGCCGAGGCCCACGCGATTTCGCCGGCTCCAGCTGGCTTGACACGGATGACGTCATGGATCGCTATGGCGACGATTTCGTGCCGCCGAACCCGAAGATCGGTCATGTCAAACCATCAAAGCTGGTGTTCTGGGTGCTGCTGGTCGCCGGTGTGGCGGGCATCATCGGCTCGGTGTTCATGCCCGCATTGGCCACGGTTCTGGGCTCGATCTTCGGCGTGTGCGCGCTGGTCGGCGCCGCTGGCCTGATCGCCCAGCACAAGGGGCATGCGCAGACGCGCACCGACCCTTTTGATGACGGTGCGCGCGTATAGATGGTTCAGGAGGGCGGTTCAGGCCTTCTTGGAACGGGCGACGGCGATCCACTTGTCGAGCAGAGCCTCGGCCTTGCCGGAATCGACCGTCTTCTCGGCGATGTCATAAGCCACCTTGAAGCGTTCGGTCAGGCTGGCATCGGCCGGTACCAGATGGCCATCGGCCACGATGGCGGATGCCGCGTTCAGCAGGGCGGTGGTGCGGAACGGCACATCCTTGCCTGCGAAGAAGTCACGGGCGAGACGGGCATTCAGCTCCGGTTCGCCGCCCTTGAGGTCTTCGACGCTCACCTTGGCGAGTCCGAGCTCCACGGTCGGATCGAATTCGGTTTCGGTGACCTTGCCGTCCTTGAATTCCCAAACGGACACCGGGCCGGTCGGAGCCATCTCGTCAAGCCCCTCACTGGAGGTGTAGACCATGCCGGTCTGCCCGTTGGCCGCATAGACGGCGGCCATGACCGGGCTCATCGCACGATTGGCGCAACCAACGGCCATATGCTTCGGAGACGCCGGATTGGTCAGCGGGCCGAGCACGTTGAATACGCAAGGCACGCCCAAAGCGGCACGCACAGGCCCCACAAAGCGCATGGCCGGGTGGAAGGTACGAGCGAACGCGAACGCGATGCCGCATTCGTTGCCGACTTCGGCGACCTGTTCGGGAGTCAGGTCAAGCGGCAGACCCAACGCTTCGAAGCAGTCGGCCGTACCGCATTTCGAGGAGGCTGCACGATTGCCATGCTTGACGACCTTCACGCCGGCGGCCGCAGCCACCACTGCACCCATGGAGGACAGATTCACGGTGGCGGCACCGTCACCGCCGGTACCGACGATGTCGGTGGTCTCACCATCGATATCCAGCGCAATGGCATGATTGACCATGGCCTTGGCCGCGCCGCGCACCTCGTCCGTGGTCAGGCCCAGTTGCTGCTGGGTGGCCAAAACGGCACCCACGGCGGCCGGATCGGCGTTGCCGTTCATCAGGTCATCAACGAACCACTCGGACTCCTCCGCGCTCAGATGGTCCCCTCCGACCAGCTTGGTGAGGATCGACTTCCATGTGATTTCGGCCATGATGCCCTCCCTGGCGTTTCGGCACGCCGTATGTGGTGTACGTAACGCCGCCAATTCTATCGATTCCGGATTTCCGTACCGCCCCTCGTCCATATCACGAACAAAGCGGTGCAAAAAACTCCCGCTGGTGCGGGCCGTCGGCTGCATATCCGACGGCCCGCACCAGCGGGAGCTCCATTAGACCAGTGGGATTCCCCGGCTCAAGGCCTCGCACATCCGTTCAGGATGCGCCCGCCATCAGTCACTTCTCGTTCTGGCCGTGGCACATCTTGTATTTGCGACCGGAACCGCACGGGCACTGGGCGTTCTTGCCGGTTCCGGGGAAGGTACGGCCATCGGCCCACGGGGAGTGCAGCTCCTCGCTCTTCGGGCGCTTGTTGGCCGGGACCTTGCCCTCGGCATGGCTGATCGGCTGCATGCCGACGATGCCCGGTTCGGCCTTCTTCTCTTCGGCGAGCTCGTCGATGATGGCCTTTTCGGATTCGTCATCGGTCTCCGGTTCGGCGGGAGCGGACTGACCGGTAGGCTCAGCCTCGCCTTCAAGACCCATCACGGCTTCCGCCGCGTTTACGGCCTCGTCCTCGTCGGATTCGGTTTCGGTGTCCTCAGTGGTGGCCACGCGTTCGATGTCCACGTGGAACAGCAGCTGGATGGACTCCTCCTTGATGGCCTCGATCATGGAGTTGTACATCTGGTAGCCTTCGCGCTGGTATTCGACCAGGGGGTCACGCTGGCCCATGCCGCGCAGGCCGATGCCGTCCTTGAGATAGTCCATTTCGTAGAGGTGCTCGCGCCACTTGCGGTCGAGCACGGCAAGCACCACACGACGTTCAAGCTGGCGCAGGCCTTCTTCGCCGACCCTCTCCTCGATGTCGAGATACTGGTCCTTGGCATCGGCGACGATGAGATCACTGAGCGCCTTGGCGGCCTTGTCACCCTTGAGTTTGGAGACGGCATCCTTGGCGGTTTCCTGTTCCACCGCAATCGGGTACACGGAGGCGAGCGCCTTGAACAGGCCTTCCCAATCCCAATCCTTCGGCTTGTCGGAACCCTTGTTGGCGCCCTTGATGTAGCTCGTCACGGTATCGTCGATGAAGCGCAGGATATCGTCGTGGATATCCTCGCCCTTGAGCACCGCCTGACGTTCGGCGTAGATCACGGTACGCTGCTTGTTCATCACGTCGTCGTACTTGAGCACGTTCTTGCGGATTTCGAAGTTACGTGATTCCACGGCCTTCTGCGCGGTGCGCACGCCCTTGGAGACGCTCTTGGCTTCGATCGGCTCGCCTTCCGGCATGCCCTTGGCCATGACGCGGGCCACCAGCTGGGTGTTGAACAGGCGCATCAGATCGTCTTCGAGCGACAGGTAGAAGCGGGATTCGCCCGGATCGCCCTGACGGCCGGAACGGCCACGCAGCTGGTTGTCGATTCGGCGGGATTCGTGGCGTTCGGTGCCCAGCACATACAGACCGCCGAGGTCGACGACCTCTTCATGTTCGTCCTTGACCTGCTCCTTGATTTCGGCCAAGGTGCCCGGCCAGCGCTTCTCGTACTCTTCCGGGGTGTCGTCCGGCGAGTAGCCTTCGGACTTGAGTTTGGCGTCGGCGAGGAACTCAACGTTGCCGCCGAGCATGATGTCGGTACCACGGCCGGCCATGTTGGTGGCCACGGTGACGGCGCCCTTGCGGCCGGCGACGGCCACGACGGCGGCTTCCTTGTCGTGCTGCTTCGCGTTCAGAACCTGATGCGGGATCTTGGCCACGTCAAGCAGCGAAGAGACGATTTCGGAGGATTCCACGGATGCGGTGCCCAGCAGGACCGGCTGTCCCTGCTTATGGCGCTTGGCGACATCGCGCACGATGGCGGCGAGCTTTTCCTTCTTGGTGCGGAAAATCAGATCGTCCTGATCCTCGCGGATCATCGGCTTGTTGGTCGGGATCGGAAGCACGCCAAGCTTATAGGTGCCCATGAATTCGGCGGCTTCGGTCTCCGCGGTGCCGGTCATGCCCGACAGCTTGTCGTACATACGGAAGTAGTTCTGCAGGGTGATGGTGGCGAAGGTCTGGTTCTCCGCCTTGACCTCCACGCCTTCCTTGGCCTCGATGGCCTGGTGCAGTCCCTCGTTGTAGCGACGGCCCGGCAGGATACGACCGGTGTGTTCGTCGACGATGAGCACCTCGCCGCCGGTGACGACGTAGTCACGGTCACGCAGGAAGAGCTCCTTGGCCTTGATGGCATTGTTCAGGTAGCCGATCAGGGCGGTGTTGTTCGGCTCATACAGGTTGTCGATGCCGAGATAGTCCTCGACCTTGGTGATGCCTGGATCGAGGATGCCGACGACCTTCTTCTTCTCGTCGACCTCGTAGTCCTCGTCGCGGGTGAGCTTGGGGACCAGACGCGCGAACTGGCGGTACCAACGGGTCACGTCGCCTTCGGCCGGGCCGGAGATGATCAGCGGGGTACGGGCCTCGTCGATGAGGATGGAGTCGACCTCGTCGACGATGGCGAAGTGATGGCCGCGCTGCACCAGATCGGACTTCTCCCAGGACATGTTGTCACGCAGGTAGTCGAAACCGAATTCGTTGTTGGTGCCGTAGGTGATGTCGGCGTTGTACTGCTTGCGACGTTCCGGCGGCTTCTGATCGGTGATGATGCAGCCGGTGCTCATGCCGAGGAATCGATAGACGCGACCCATCAGTTCGGCCTGGTAGCTGGCCAGATAATCATTGACGGTGACGACATGGACGCCCTTGCCTTCCAAGGCGTTCAGATATGCCGGCAGCGTGGCGACAAGGGTCTTGCCTTCGCCGGTCTTCATTTCGGCGATGTTGCCCCAATGCAGGGCGGCGCCGCCCATCAGCTGCACATCGAAATGGCGCAGTCCGAGCGTGCGCTTGGAGGCCTCACGCACGGTGGCGAAGGCTTCCGGCATGATCTTGTCGAGGGATTCGCCGTTGTCGATGCGTTCCTTGAACTTGGCGGTCTGGTCCTTGAGTTCCTCGTCATTGAGGGCCGCGATCTCGTCTTCCAGCGCGTTGGTCGCCTTGGCAACGTTCTCGAGCTTCTTGATCTGTCGGCCTTCGCCCATGCGCAGGGCTTTGTCAACGATATCTACCACAATCACTCCCTTGGTGTATGCGTGCTTCCTTAGGTGAGATTAGTCGTATCGCACCGTTTTTTGGAAAAACATCATCCATTTTACGGCATTTCTGCACATGACGTTTCGGCATGAAAAAAGGATCCGCACGATGAGGTGCGGATCCCTATCAATACTCGGATTCGGCGATCGCCTTCACCGAATGTTGAACATCACTTCTTGACATTCTCCGGGGTGTCGATCTCGAAGACGCCGTAGCTCCAGCCGTGACGGTGGTAGACGACGGACGGGCGACCGGTCTCCTTGTTCACGAACAGGAAGAAGTCGTGCCCGATCAGTTCCATCTCGTACAGAGCCTCGTCGATGGTCATCGGCTCGGCGACATGCAGCTTGCGGCGGATGACGATAGGAGTATCGCCAACCTGGACCTCAACGGATTCGCCAGGACCAAGATCCGTGGCCACGGCATCGGCCGGGCTGTTGTTCGGCTCCTCAGCCGGCTCCACAGCCGGCTCCGGCTCAACCACACCCATGTCGACCGGGACCGGGTTGGTGTAGCCACGACGGTGATCCTTACGGCGATCGCGGGTGCGACGCAGACGCAGGGTCAGCTTGTCGAGGGCCATGTCCAGTGCGCTGAACTCGTCGGCGCTGGAAGCCTCGGCACGCACTACGGTACGGCCTGCGATGACGGTGATTTCCACGCGCTTGGCGGTATCGGCCTGACGTGGGTTGCCTTCGTGCGACAGTACGATCTGCACGCGCTGCGCATCCGGAGCGATAGCGGTCACACGATTCATCTTGCTTTCGACAACGTCACGGAACCTTTGCTTGATCTGCGTATGACGTCCGGTAACGACGATTTCCATGTGGACCTCCCTAGACTCAAGCGGTGTCACCCGCTATATGTGGACCAAACGGCTTCTCCGCCGCTCGGGTAGTTTTATTGTAGCCGCAATCATGCGGATTTCACGGAATACCACTATAAGAAAAGCGATATTTTTCTGATTTCCTTTTCGTCATGCCTGTTGCTATTATGGTGCGTTTGAGACCTCTTGATGGCCGCGATCATGTAGATGATTGAGGAACTTCCGGGCTCCACAGAGCACGATGGCGGATAACGTCCGCCCAGGGTGACCTGAGAGATAGCGCAACAGAGAACAGACCGCCGGTTTTCGGACCGGTAAGGGTGAAACGGTGGCGTAAGAGACCACCGGGCCGCTGGTAACAGTCGGTCGCATGGCAAGCCTCATCGGGAGCAAGGCCAAGCAGAAGGCGTTTGAGGGCTGCTCGCCCGATGCCTTCGGGTAGGCTGCTGGAGCCTGACGGCAACGTCAGGTCGAGATGGATGGCCATCCGTGCCTTATGGCACGACAGAACCCGGGGTATAAGAGGTCTCAATCCCTTTCTTCCGCGAACAGTTCCTGCGCGATTTCCCTCAGAATTGCAGGGTTATGCCCCTTCCTTCCCCCGGCGCTCCAGAACCGGCGCCTTCGTACCGCGGGATCCATGCCGACGGTCTTGCGCGCGGTACGCCGACCCAACTCCCACGCGGCGTCATCGAATACGCCCTGGGAATCAGCTTCAGCACACACCCGTTGCGCCAATGTACGGTCCACGCCTTTACGGGTAAGCTCCGCCACCGCTCCCCTGCGCCCCATAAGCCGGGCGGCGCAATAGCGCACCGCGGACCGCGCGTAGGCGTCATCATCGAGAAGCTGCACTTGGGTCAGACGCTCGATGACGTCATCAATCACATCGGGCATATAGCCCTTGCCCAGAAGACGCTCCCGCAGAGCCCCTGACGATCGAGGAGCCGCATCCAGCAAACGCAACGCGGCCTCGCGACACGCGCCAAGATCAGAGGGATCCTGACGCGTGTCGGACCGCTCGCCCGCGACATGCCGACGCGACACGCGCATGGATGTCGTCGGCGCGTCGCATCGATTCCGAAAGCGACCGTGTCCGACAGCCTTCGGCTCTCGACCCGAGGAGGAATCCTCATGCGTGGCCTGGGCCGGCTGAAGACCCCGCCCCTTCAGGAATAGTTCGGCGCTAATCATGCATCAAGCCTTGGCCGATGCTGTCTTGGAACCTTTTGCCGTCTTCGCCGATTCACCCTTGGTGTTTTCGCCCGCCGGGATCTCGCCCCCATCGCCGTCCTCGGCGAACTGATCGGTCGGTTCAATCAGTCCGAACGCGGCCTTCACCCGGTTTTCGATCTCTTCGGTGACCTCAGGATTGTCCTTAAGGAATTGACGTACGTTCTCACGTCCCTGACCAAGCTGGTCACCGTCGTAGGTGAACCAGGATCCGGATTTCTTGACGACGTTGACCTGCAAGGCCATGTCGAGCACGGAGCCCTCCTTGGAGATGCCCTCTCCGTAGAGCACGTCGAATTCGGCGGATTTGAATGGCGGAGCCATCTTGTTCTTTACGACTTTGACCCTGGTGCGGTTGCCCACGGCCTCGTCACCGTTCTTGATGGTCTGTATGCGTCGGATGTCCATACGCACCGAGGCGTAGAACTTCAGCGCCTTGCCACCGGTGGTGGTCTCCGGATTGCCGAAGAACACACCGATCTTCTCGCGCAGCTGGTTGATGAAGATGGCCGTGGTGCCTGCCTGGGCCAACGCGCCGGTCATCTTGCGCAGGGCCTGGCTCATGAGTCTTGCCTGCAGACCAACATGGCTGTCACCCATTTCGCCTTCGATTTCGGCCTTCGGCACCAATGCGGCCACGGAATCGATGACGATGACGTCAAGCGCCCCGGAACGAATCAGCATATCGGCGATCTCCAACGCCTGCTCGCCGTTATCGGGTTGGGATACGATCAGCGAGTCGGTGTCAACGCCCAGTTTGCGGGCATACACCGGGTCGAGCGCGTGTTCGGCGTCGATGAACGCGGCCACACCGCCCTTTTTCTGCGCATTGGCCACGACATGCAGCGCAAGCGTGGTCTTGCCGGAGGATTCCGGACCGTAGATTTCGACTATGCGCCCCTTCGGCAGGCCTCCGATGCCCAATGCCATATCAAGAGCCAGCGAACCGGTCGGAATGACTTCGACGTCCTGCTCCGGGCGATCCCCCAGACGCATGGCCGAACCCTTGCCGAAGCTTTTCTCGACCTGCGCCAACGCCGTTTCCAGCGCGGCCTGGCGACGGGGATCGATGCCGTTGGCGGCTTGGTTCTGTGCGGCACCTTTCGCCGCCGCATTCGTCTGTGCCATGGCTACACTCCTTCTTCCAAGAACAATGGCGAATCTTTCCGTTCACCGTAAAGCCCGACGATTCCTCTGCGCAAGCCCGAACGACCATGGTGGTCGAAGGACATATGCCCCGACACGACGACAGCCCAAGAACATTGCCGCGGCATGGTTTTCACCGCATCTGCGCTTTGTGCTCCGGCCAGGTCCCGTCGAACATCTGTGGATAACTATACCCCACCATACGAACATCTGTTCGAATTGGCGTTTTCGCATGCCGTCGCTCAACGAACGGGCATGGGAGGCGCATTGTGACCCCTGCCCCACCGTTCAGAATCCGGAATGTTCATCTGATCGCACAGCACATTCCAGATCACGCGAGGCTCCTCCCCCCGCGTCCAGAGCCTCGACCACCGTCATACCGCGCAACTCGGTCAGACTCTGGTCATGGGCCAGTGCCCGACCATAGCTTCGTCCGAGCACCTCTTCAAGCAACTGCCAAAATTCGCGTTCCTGCACGCGCCCCAGTGTACACAGTCCGGACCACATACAAAAAAAGGTGTCCGGCATCACCGAACACCTGAATATGCGTAGATTCCCTCCATGCCGGAGGGAAAGGCAAAGGACCCTTACGCCTCGACGGAGTGAGATAGTCAGCGACCATGCGCAGCATCTGCGAGCTGTTCAAGCCAAGCGATTGCGCAATGGAGGTGAGCAGCTCCGAGCTGGCCTCCTTCTGCCCGCGCTCGACTTCGGACAGATATCCGAGCGAGACGCCGGCCTTTTCGCTGACCTCACGCAACGTCTTATGGTCACGGGTGCGCAGATCGCGCAGCACATGCCCAATCGCCTCACGCAGGGAGACCTCCTTGGCCTCCGCGGAGACCTCCATCACATGCGGTACGGCGTGCACGCGCACTCGGTCGGTATCCTCTTCCTGCCACATGCGGGTCAATGCCGCCTGACGTTCATCCTTGGCCCTCTTGGCCGCACGAGCGCGAATCACCTGCTGCTGCGCGAACATCACCGCACGACGCTGGGCCGGGGTGAGCTCCCTCATGCGAGCGGTGCCAGGCTGTGCAACGGAGATCATCTTCTTGAGTTCCGCCTGTTCCTTGGTGAGTGTCATCGCTTCCATTTCACCTGCCCCTTTCGTTGCTTTCAAACGTCCACTGTGGATAACACCCATCATCGGGAATTATTCCTGTGAAATAGCTGAGAGTGAGCTCAGTTTTTGCAAAACACGTTGCACGACAGCCATTCTTACCTGTTCACGAGTTCCTTGCAATCGCAACTCAAACACATTTGTACGCCGAGAGCGAACGCCACCGAATCCGTCGGGCACGGAAAAACCGATATACACGAGCCCTGCGGGCTTGTCCCCATCCGGACCGGGACCGGCCACGCCAGTAGTGGACAATCCCACGACACGATCGCCATCTTCCGGCTGCGCATACAAACCCGCAGCCGCCTCGGCCATCCGACGTGCGACCTCGGGGTGCACCGCCCCCTCGCGGGCAAGCAGGCCGGCGTCGACGCCAAGTATCGACGACTTGGCACGAATGTCGTAAGTCACCACGGAACCGAGAAACACCTTCGACGCGCCGGGGATGCGTACGAAGGCATCCGCCAGCAATCCTCCGGTCAGCGATTCGGCTGCGGCGATCACGAAATGATGATCCTCGCAATATGCAAGAACGGCCGCGGCCAGCTCATCGCATCGTGCGTGCTGGCTCGCAGCCGTCATCGGTTCGTTTGCGGTCATGGCCGTTACTCGGATTCCCTCTTGCGTCCACCGAAGGTGTTCACCAGGTATTCGCCGCCGGAATACAGACACAGAATAAGCGCCAGGTAGATCAGTGCGTAGGTGATGGTGTAGTAGACGGTCATCCATAGTGGGGTCGGCTGGAGACTGTCGCCGGCCAGCTTCCACATCGGCATCATGAGCATGGCCAGGCCGATGCACTGCGTCAACGTCTTGTATTTGCCGGCTTGTGAGGCCGCGATCACCTTGCCGCCGGTGTCGATCACGAAGAAACGCATGACGGTGATGCCGATTTCGCGAATGAGGAACAAGGCGGTGACCACCCAACCGAGAATCGGATTGCCGAATTCGTTGAACGCCGCCGCCACGATCAACGTGCCGCAGGTGAGCAGCTTGTCGGCGATCGGGTCCATGAGCTTGCCCAGTTCGGTGACCTGATTGTACTTGCGCGCCATCCATCCATCGAGCTTATCGGTGCCGGCGGCGATGATGAAGATGACGGCCGCCGCCCAACGCATGGCGATATTATCGGCGCCCCAGGCCCCGGCCTTGACGTAGAGCACCAAAAACACGATCACAAGGATGATTCTGGAGAAGGTGACGAGGTTCGGTGGCGCGTTCCAACCGTCGAGCAGTGATGACTTATGTTCTTCTTGCTTTTCCATACCGTTCACGTTACCCCGAGACTTCTACCTTGCGACCATCTACATGCCGTCGACTTCGCCCTTCTGGGACGCACCCGCCGTGAGGGATGAGGTCTCTCCCCTGATGAAAGCGAGCACGGACGGCAGATCCTGCGGCTGCACCAGCACCTCCCGGGCCTTGGAACCTTCGGAGGGACCGACCACTCCACGTGACTCGAGCAGGTCCATAAGCCTGCCGGCCTTGGCGAAGCCGACGCGCAACTTGCGCTGCAGCATGGAGGTGGAGCCGAATTGCGTGGTGACCACAAGTTCCGCAGCCTGCAGGAGCACGTCCATGTCGCCGCCGATGTCCTCATCCGGTTCGATGGCCTTCTTCTCGGCCTCCTTGGCCATCTCCTCGATGTCCTCGCGATAGTGGGGCTTGCGCTGGGTGCGCACGAATTCCACGGCCCTGCGGATTTCGGATTCGTCGACCCATGCGCCCTGCACGCGCAACGGCTTGGCCTGACCCATCGGCAGGAACAGCGCGTCACCTTGGCCGATCAACGTCTCGGCACCGGTGGAATCGAGAATGACTCGCGAATCGGTGGCGGATGAGGTCGCAAAGGCCAACCGGGACGGGATGTTCGCCTTAATCAAACCGGTGACCACGTCGACGGACGGGCGCTGGGTGGCAAGCACCAGGTGCACGCCCGCGGCTCGAGCCAGCTGGGTGATGCGCTGGATGGAACTTTCCACGTCGTTCTTGGCGACCATCATGAGGTCGGCCATCTCGTCGACGACCACAAGAATATACGGATATGGAGCCACCTTGCGCTTGGAACCGGCAGGCGCATGTACCTTGCCGGCGCGAACGGCGGCATTGAAGTCCTTGATATGGCGGAACCCGAAGAACTCGAGGTCGCTGTATCGGGCATCCATCTCCTTGACCACCCATTCGAGCGCCTGCGCGGCCTTCTTCGGATCGGTGATGATCGGCGTGAGCAGGTGCGGGATTCCCGCATATGCTGACAATTCCACGCGTTTGGGGTCGACCATGATCATACGCACCTGATCGGGCGTGGAACGCATGATCACGGAAGTGAGCATGGAGTTGATGAAACTCGACTTACCCGAACCGGTGGCGCCCGCCACCAACAGATGCGGCATCTTGGTCAGATCGGCGGTCACGAAATGGCCCTCCACGTCCTTGCCGACACCGGTGAGCATCGGGTTCGGATCGTTCATGGCCTTGTCGGAGCGTAGCACGTCGCCAAGCACCACGGTTTCACGGTCGGTGTTCGGAATCTCGATGCCGATGGCCGACTTGCCTTCGATCACGGACAGGATACGCACATCGGAGCTGGCCACCGCATAGGCGATGTTCTTCTGCAGGTTGGTGACCTTCTCGACTTTGACGCCGGGGCCGAGCTCCACCTCGTACATGGTTACGGAGGGGCCTCGCAGGAAGCCGATGACCTTGGCGTCCACGTTGAACTGTTGGAAGGTGCCGGTCAGGGCGCGGATCACACGGTCGTTCTCCGGCGTGTGCACGGCATGCGGCACGCCCTTTTTGAGCATGGCAAGATCAGGCAGATGGTATGGGGCGTCCGGAACGTCGGTTTCCGTTTCATCGTCGCCATACGAGCCGGCCACGTCGTCCACGATTTCGCCGG
This sequence comes from Bifidobacterium moukalabense DSM 27321, assembly GCF_000522505.1. Lineage (GTDB taxonomy): Bacteria > Actinomycetota > Actinomycetes > Actinomycetales > Bifidobacteriaceae > Bifidobacterium > Bifidobacterium moukalabense. The sequence continues at coordinate 165,342 of NZ_AZMV01000001.1, forward strand.
TCGCGGCATCGACCATCACGGCATCGCCATTGGCCGTGCCGTCTTCGGCGATGCTGGCCCACGGGTCGTCGGCAGCGGCGCCGACCGGCTTGACCCCGTCCGCAGACACGGCTACGGTCGGCATGGCGCCACCCGCCATGCCGACCGGCTCGGATGGGAAGGAACGGCCCGCCATCGATGGCGTCATGGCCGTGGTATTGCCGGAGGCGTCATCGGCGGAGGAAGCCGCAGGACCCGCCATCGAGGAGATGGTGCGTGCACCGCCGACCGGCTGGTACGGATCCTGCACCATGGTTTCGGCGGCCTCGCCATGGCTGGAGGCGGCGTTGAGGAAGGCTTCGTCACCGGCATAGTGGTCGAGCCCGCCCTGTTCGCCCTTGCCTCGCCTACGTGAGGAGAACCACTGCGACATTCTGGAGAACAGGCCATGCGCCGCCTGATCGGCATCGTCGGCATCGGTGCCGTCATGAGCGGGCACGCCTTCCGCGAATGCGAGCGTGGCGTCACCCACACGGACCTCATTCGGGAACTGTTCGGTCTCATCGTTCGCATGCGTCTTGCCCGAGCCGATGCCGAGTCTGTCGACCATCATGCGCAGGCCATCGGGAATATCGGTCACACGGGTGTGGGTGATCAGCAACAGCGAGAAGAGGATGACCACCACGAAGATGATGATGGCGAACACTTTGGAAAGCCCCCATGCCAGGGGGCATCCCAATACGTAGCCGAGCAGGCCGCCGGACCGCTGCAGCAGCGCCATGTCGAACGCTTGCGAATCCGAGGCCATGGCCGCATCGAGAATCGAACATATCGACCAGAGAATCATGAACCAGCCAAGCGCCATGCGCGCATTTTCGGAACGCCGTTCGGATTTGCGCATGAGGCTGAACACCACAAGGGCCAGGAATACGGGCAATACCACGCTCATCAGGCCGAATGCGCCGGATGCCAGCGCATGCAGGGCACGCCCGAACACACCTTGCACGCGGAACCATTCGGAGGCACAGAAGAGCACGGCGAGAATCACCATGACGAAGCATGCGATGTCGCGCCGGTATTTGGTAAGGATGCCCGCTGCGGGAGATTGCTCGGGATCCATGACCTTGGTATCACCCGAGCGTGCCTTGCGCGCGGATCCCTTACCGCCTGTCTGTCCGTTGGAAGATGCTGTTCGTGCCATAACGGTCATGATTTTACCCAGTGGCACACCCATATCATGTCGTTGCTTCCGATTCGAACACAATCTCTAACTCAACCGAACATCACATTTCAGTGAACATAACATTGTTAAGTGTTTTTAAGTGGGTTTTCCTAAAAAACAACTGAAACCAACTGAAACACTCCTGCTGTCACTTAAGCGGTTCAGTCGCTAGCGTGGATAACAGCACGTTTATCTCGATGCAGAGTACGTGCCCACAAGATCAAAGGAGACGATGAACAACCCATGGGAACAGTAACGAAAAGACTGCTGGCGACCGTGGTGGCGGCCTCTACCATCCTTGGTATGAGCTCCCTCCCAGCCCTTGCCGCAGAAGACAATCCGACATCTTCAAGCGACACCGTGAACATCAGCGACGTCAACGCCACCGCAGAGACGCGCGCCCTGTTCGCCAAGCTTCGCGACAGCAAGGCGGGCGACCTGCGCTTCGGCCAGCAGCATGCAACCGACGAACACATCAGCTCAACCGCTTCAGAAGGCGATGTATATGAGATGACCGGCAAATATCCAGCCGTATTCGGCTGGGACGCCGGACTCGCGCTACGCGGCGCCGAGAAGCCGGGCTCCGGTTCCGACAAGCAAGCCAATGCCGAGGTACTGGCGCAGAACATCGTCGATGCCGACGCCAAGGGTGCCATCGTGACGCTATCCGCACACTGGTACAACCCAGGCACCGGCGGCGACTTCAACGACACCACCGCCGTTGCGTCCGAGCTGTTGCCGGGAGGCAAGTACTCCGGCACCTTCAACGAGGAGCTTGACGCCATCGCAGCCACCGCGCAGCAGGCCAAGCGCAGCGACGGCACCTTGATTCCGATCATCTTCCGCCCGTTGCACGAGAACAACGGCAGCTGGTTCTGGTGGGGTGCCACGCACGCCTCCGCCAGCGAATACAAGGAACTGTACCGCTATATCGTCGACTATCTGCGCGACGTCAAGGGCGTGCACAACCTGCTGTACGCGTACTCCCCCGGCGGCACCTTCAACGGCAAGGCCGACGGCTATCTCGAAACCTATCCGGGAGACCAGTGGGTGGACGTGCTCGGCTACGACGAATACGACACCGATAACTCCGCGGACGATTCGAACGCCTGGATCAATACCGTGGTCAAAGACCTCAAGATGATCGGCAACGAGGCAACGAACCGCGGCAAGATCGTGGCATTCACCGAATTCGGGCGTTCCGGAGACCGCAAGTTCACCGAATCCGGCACCGACAACAAGGACACCAAGTTCTTCGCCGAGCTCGCCGACGCCTTGGCCAAGGAAGTGCCGAACACCGCCTACATGATGACATGGGCCAACTTCGGCGGATCCGGCAGCGGATTCCAGTCGTACACCCCATGGAAGGGCACCGACGGAGAGAAGGACTTCCAGGACTTCGCCAACAGCAACGCGAACCTCATGGCTTCCGCCGACAATGTCGATTATTCGAACGCTCCGACAGCCGCAGCCCAAACCGGCAGCGCACGCATCGTCACTCCGGTCAATGGCAACCGCGTAACCGATACGAAGCTCACCATTCGCGTCAAGACCGAAGGCGTGCGGTATTCGCAGCTCGACACCGCATCCGCAGTCGTGACCACCGATCGGGGCCAGAGCGTGAAACTCACCTATTCCTGCAACGGCTATTTCACCGGCACGCTGGATCTCGACGAGGCCGGCATCAAGCTCGACCAGTCCAAGCTCACGCTGACCGCACAGGTCAAGACCAAGGACGGCAAGACGCTCGCCGCCGCGGAAGACGACGGTTCCGTAACCGTCAGACTCGGCGCCAAGCCGGAAGCGGTCGTGGGAGACGTGGAGACCTTCGACACCTACGATTCCGACGCGGAATTGCAGTCCGTATACTCCCCCAACCACACCGAGAAGTCCAATCTCACGCTGACCGACGGTCTGGAGGGTTCCAAGGCCGGCAATTTCCACTACGTATTCGCCAACGACAGCGACTACAACGGCTTCCAGCGCTCCTACACCCCGAAGCAGGATTGGTCCGGCTTCTCCAAGCTGACGATGAAGCTCAAGGCCGACGGCTCCGACCACAAGTTCGTCGTGCAGATCAACGCCGGCGGAGTCACCTTCGAGGCGTATCCGAAGATCGACACCACCGACACCCACGAGGTGACGCTGAACTTCGGTGACGCCGACGGCAACGGCGGCGATTTCGCACCGGCCTCCTGGGACACCTCCCATGCCGGCACCAAGCTCTCGCAGGAACTGCTGTCCAAGGTCGGCTCGTTCGCGCTGTACATCAACAGCAATGGCGGAGACCGACCGACGAGCGGCGATCTGGTGATCGACTCCATCAGGCTGGACGGCGAGCGCGACGCCTATGCACCGCAGGAGACGCCGTCCACGCCGAGTGACGCCGAGCTGCAGAGCATCGACGATTTCTCCGGGTATGCGGATGACCAGGAGCTCAGGAGCGCATGGGGCAACCGCAACCACACCGAGGTGCTGTCTTTGACCGACGGCCCGACCGACGGCTCCAAGGCACTGCGATTCACGTATGATTTCGCCAACGGCGGCTGGTATGACGTGGCGCAGTATCTGGGAGGCAAGAACTGGTCCGGCGAAGGCACGCTGAAGTTGCAGGTCCGCGGCGACGGCTCCAACAACGCCATCGGACTGCAGATCGGCACCATGGAGGGCAAGTACTTCCATTACGACATCAAGCTCGATTTCGAAGGCTGGAAACAGATCGAAATTCCGCTGGTCGGCAATGGCTCGTTGACCCAGACCTGGCCCGACGACGCCGACAAGGGCAACTCCATGACCGATGACGACCTGACCTCCATCAAGGAGCTGGTGTTCGCGTCCAACAAGTGGAACGACGAAAGCACCGGCATCGACTTCGCCATCGCCGACATCCAAGTGGTCCCCTCAGACGGCCCCTCCACCGATACCGAGGCCACGAAGGACGCTACCGACGGGGATATGAAGCAGGACGAAGCAGGGGACGACGTCAAGGACACCTCCGCCGACATCGCCAATCAGGATCCGTCGACCTGCCCGATCGCCGACGATCCGTCCGATACCGCAGACACCGGCAACGACGGCAACGACGGCAACGACGGCAACGACGGAAGCGGCAACGGCACTTCGGCCGACCCCTCCGCGCAGTCCGGCAAGAGAACGTCCGATGCGGCGAAATCCGCCGCCAAGAAGACGGCATCCGAAAACCTGTCGAGCACAGGTTCCGGCATAGTCTACGTCGTCGCCGCGATGGCCGTGCTGCTGCTGGGAGGCTGCACCGCGTTCATCGTTCTCACGCGGAAGGGAGAAGCCGGACAACGCTAGGCGACCCTTTCAACGCGACATGACGGCGTGAGCCGCCCAAGCCCTCCATGATTCCATGGAGGGCTTTTGCCATGCCTGGCGTAAGCTTCACGCAGTTCGCGCTATCATCGGGAATATGACTCCCGCAGAACGTGCGAGCGCAGTCGCATTTGCTCTGAAGAACTGCGCACTGGAAGCAATGACGCCGGGTTCCGCAACGATGCGGGCCGCGGCCGACTATGAACACGGCTCCATCGATGTGGCGCGCCTGATCGAAATCGCCGATGATGAGGCAAGCTCGCACATCAGCCGTTACCGTTTGGCGGATGGCTCCCTGGACGATACCGCCGCGGACCATGCCTCAAGCCTGTTCGCAAGGAACGTGCTACTGGCGGAACGCGGTTGGAAGACGACCGGGGATCTGAGCGAACTGATCGCCATCCACAACGGTCTGTTCACAGGCGTGTTCGACGATGCCGGCAAACTACGCACCTCGAACACCACACGTGAGCGCAGTGACGACAGGGCCCGCGCCAAGGATCCGGAGGCATTCTTCCCCGCCTCGCTGATCGAGACGGGTGCGATGAACATCTCCACCGAGCTGGCGGAACAGCATAATCTGACCTGCCTGGACCGTGACGAGTTCATTCGAAGACTTGCCAAGATCTATGACGAGCTCGGCTATCTGCATCCGTTCAAGGGCGGCAACGCGATGGTGCTGCGCATGTTCGCCTCACGCTTGGCGCATGACGCCGGATGGGATCTCGATTGGGGTCCGGTGACGCGCGAAGCGTATCGCGAGGCCAAGCATCAGGCCTACCAAGGCAAGATCATCGCATTCGCGCGCATGTTCGAGGCGATAGTACGGCCGGCGAATCCGACGCGCGTGTTTCTGATCGCCGGATGGGATCAGGGCCCGGCGCACTGACCGCCCCGCTCAGCCGATATCGCCGAGATGATGCTGGGTGTAGGCGTCGGCCTGTGCGTCGATGGCGTCGTAGTCGCCGGCGTCCGCATGCTCGATGATGGCCATCGCATTGTCGAGTACGGCGGGGTTCAACGCCTGAAGCCAATGGATGCGTGGATCACGGCCGAACCAGCCCATCTGCTTACGGGCAAGACGCTTCGTTTTCTGCGCGATGTCCATGAACGTGTCGTTCAGATCGCGAAGACCATCCAGATAGTCGACGACCTGCTGGTAGCCAAGCGCCTTGGCGGCGGTGATGCCAAGTCGCGGGCGGATCCGCTCCACCTCCTCGATGAACCCGTCCTCCAGCATCCGCTTGGTGCGGATATCGATGCGACGGTCCAATTCCTCGCGCGGCAGGTCAAGGCCGATCTGCACGGTGGGAATCACATATCGGTAATGTGGCAGGCTTGCCGAATATGGACGCCCGGTCACTTCGATCACTTCCAGCGCACGGATGGTGCGGCGCGGATTGTGCGGATCCATGTGGGCCGCCGCTTCCGGGTCCTTGGCCCTAAGCTCATCGAAGAGCACGCCGGCGCCCTCCGTTTGCTCACGTTCCTCCAGTCTTTCACGCACGTTCGGGTCGGTGCCGGGGAACGAGATGTCGTCGATTGCGGCGCGTGCGTACAGGCCGGAGCCGCCAACCAGAATCGGACGCACTCCCCTATCCTGCAATTCGGCGATTTTCCTGCGCGCCAACTCTTGGAACCGCGCCACCGACATGGCATCATCCGGCTCGATGATGTCGATGAGATGATGCCTGACCTGGGCCTGCTCCTCCGCGCTGGCCTTGGCGGTGCCGATATCCATGCCCTTGTACATCTGGTAGGCGTCGGCGTTGACGATTTCGGCCTTTTCGCCCTTGGCCGCCAACGCCTTGGCGATGGCGATGCCGAGTCCCGTCTTGCCGGATGCGGTGGGCCCCACGATGGAGACCACACGCCGTGCTCTCCCCTCAGTGACGGACGGCATAGGTCTGACCTGCCTTCGGGTCGGGGTCGGCAATGAGATTGTGCCGACCCGCATGGGTGACGGTGGCGGTCACGACATCGCCCACCTGCGGCATCGACTCGCCTTCCGGAATGCCGACATGCACGAGCACGCCGGTCTTCTCACGGCCGGTCACACGATGGGTGGCGGCATCCTTCCTGCCGGGCACGCCGGTGACCATCACCTCGACATCACGGCCTTCGAAGGTCTTGAGGTCCTCTTCGGTGATACGCTCCTGCAGCGCGACAAGACGCTCGAAACGATCCTGAACCACATCATGCGGAACCTGTTCCATCTCGGCGGCCGGCGTACCGGGACGCGGTGAGTAGATGAACGTGAACGCGGACGAGAACCGCGCCTCTTCGACCACACGCAGGGTCTCCTGGAAATCCTCCTCCGTCTCGCCGGGAAATCCGACGATGATGTCGGTGGAGATCTGCGCGTCCGGCATGGCCTCACGAATCCTGCGCAGGATATCCAGGAACTTCGCGGAACGGTAGGAGCGGCGCATCGCGCGCAGGATCCTGTCGGAACCGGACTGCAACGGGAAATGCAGCTGATGCATGACATTGGGCGTTTCGGCCATGGCGGCGATCACATCGTCGGTAAAGGCCGCCGGGTGCGGTGAGGTGAAGCGCACACGTTCCAGGCCCTCGATTTCGCCGCAGGCGCGCAACAGCTTGGAAAAGGCGAAGCGATCGCCGATGCCGTAGCCGAAGGAGTTCACGTTCTGCCCGAGCAGCGTGACCTCCTTGGCGCCTTCGTCGACGCACTGGCGGATTTCGGCGAGGATGTCGCCCGGACGGCGATCATGCTCCTTGCCGCGCGTAGTCGGCACGATGCAGAAGGTGCACGTGTTGTTGCAGCCCACGGAGATGGCCACCCAGCTCGACACCTTTGAGGCACGGTCGGTAGGCAGCTGGCTCGGGAAGTAATTCAGCTCCTCCTCGACCTTGACCTGCGCATGCCCTTGGATACGCGCCTGATCGAGCAGCTGGGGCAGGGAGCCGATGTTCTTCGTGCCGAACACGGCGTCGACCCACGGGGCCTTCCTGGCGATCTTCTCACGATCGAGCTGGGCCATGCACCCACCGACGGCAATCTGCAGGTTCGGGCGTTCGCGCTTCATCTCGGCCCACAGGCCGATGGTGCCGTACATGCGTTCGGCGGCGTTCTCCCGCACCGCACACGTGTTCATGACGATCAGGTCCACATCGTGATCCATGTACTGTTCCTCAGTGGCCGGAACATAGCCGGCCTGCTCGAGCACACCCGCGATGCGCTCGGAATCATGCACGTTCATCTGGCATCCGAGCGTATGCACATAGAACACGCCCTTCCCTCGCACGGGGGCTGTATCGGCGGCCGGTTCAGCCAGTTTCGAGGCACGCTCCGCCTCGGTCATCATGTCTTCATTCATAACGCACCATGCTATCGGCAGGGCCGCCCAGAGACCGGCGGACGGCGACGGAAATCATGGCGATTACGTGAATACGAGGGCGCCTCCCCGGGTTTTCCCAGTGTCGTTAGGGGTGCCGTGGGTACACTATTGCCCGTGATACTTGATAGACAGAGCCGCATCAACACCACCGATCTCACCGCCAGATTGAAAAACGTGGACTTTGGAAAGGGGGAGTTCCCCGCCGATCAGGTCACCGAATTCATCGATCAGATGCAAGTGTATGAGGGTGCCATGTACGAGATCAGCACCAAACTGGAGATTCTCGATTCGGAGTTCCAGGTGCGTTTCTCGCACGATCCGATCCATCATATGGAGCGCCGGCTGAAATCCGTCAATTCCATTCTGGGCAAACTGAAGAGGCGCGATCTGCCGCTTAGCGTCGATGCCATCAAGGACAACCTATTCGACGTGGCCGGCATCCGCGTGATCTGCAACTATCGTGACGACGTGTATTCCGTATCCAACTATCTGTCGGCGCAGAACGACATCCAGGTCCTGCGGGTCAAGGACTATATCAGGAGTCCCAAGCAGAACGGCTATCGTTCGCTGCATGTGATCTATGCGGTGCCGGTGTTCCTGTCTTCCGGCCCGCACTACACACCAGTCGAGGTGCAGTTCCGCACCATCGCCATGGACTATTGGGCGAGTCTGGAACATGCATTGCGCTACAAGACCGATCTTCCGGATGCCAAGCTGTCCGAGCATTCGCAGACGTTGCTCGATTGCGCACGCAGCCTGCAGAACATCGAAACGCAGATGCAGAACATCCATCGCGACATCAACGGCGCACCGCAGGTCGGCGAGGCCCCGAAGACCAGCTGATCATCGCCTGCGCCGGCCGGCGACGCGCATTTCGCCATCCGGTTGCGCAGGCTTGCGCAGCCCCGGTATTCCAACCGGCACCTTGGCCGGTATCTGCGCGAGTACGGTTCCCACAAAAATCAGCGCGCAGCCGAAATAGGCGCGCATCGTCATGACCTCACCAAGCAGCAGCGCGCCGCCGACCACGGAGAAGAACGATTCGAGGGACATGATCACGGATGCGCGGGTGGGCGGCACCAGTTGCTGCCCGACCACCTGCAGCGTGTAGGCGATGCCCGCCGATCCGACCCCCGCGTAGACTATGGCGAACCATGCCCGGCCCGCCCCCGCCCAGTCGATGGATCCTTCGACAAGCGACCCGACCCAACTCAACACGGCGGTCGTGGCGATCTGGCCGAACGAAAGCACGATCACATCCATGTTCCGACCGAATGTATCGATGACAAGAATGTGCGCGGCGAAGAGCACGGCGGTGAACAGAAGCACCACATCGGCGATGGTGATGGACCCGAAGCCATCGGTGACGCATAGCAGGTAGAAACCGACCACGGCTATGGCCACACTGACCACGGCGCCCAGATGGACGCGTCTGCGCAGCACCACGAAGGCAAGCAGCGGCGTCATGACTATGTACAGGGCGGTGATGAAGCCGGAACGGCCCGCCGAACCGCTGTAGAGCACACCGTACTGCTGCACCGTGCTGGCGGAAAAGAGCACCACGCCGCAGATGACGCTGACCGCTACGGGATTGGCCGCCCATTTCGGCAGGCGTACGGTTGCACCATCTCCGAGTTCAAGAACGGGCCGCCCGCCCGCGTCACATGCCCCGCAGGCCCTGGCCGAGGCCCTGCCACGTCTGAGCCACAGCAACGGCAGCAACGACACGGCCCCCAATGTGAATCGCGTGGCGTTGAAGAACAGGGGCGTCACGGAAGCCATGCCCTGCACCTGCGAAACGAAGGCGAACCCCCAGATCATGGCCGTCAACACCAGGCAGGCCATACCGCCGATCTCTTTGCTCTGCATGAGGAACAACCGTAAAGCAGGCTGTTTACCAACAAAAAGGCCTGACCATATTCTGGTCAGGCCGAAGCGTAATGCGAAGTCGCCGCGCCGCGGGTCTCAGTCACGGCCGCCAAGCAGACGCAGGATGTAGAGGAACATGTTCACGAAGTCAAGATACAGATTCAGCGCGCATAGAATCGAGATCTTCTTGATCATGTCCGGGCCTTCGCCCGCGTACTGTGCGAACAGGGCACGGGTGGCCTGGGCGTCGTAGACGGTCATGCCGGCGAACAGCACAAGGCCGATGGCGGAGATGACCATCAGGGTGGTGTTGCCCGGCGCGAAGATGGCCAACAGCACTTCGGCGATGATGAGCACGATAAGGCCCGCAAGCAGGACCGGTCCCGCCTTGAGCATATTGAACTTGGTGGTGCGTCCGAGCATGGTCAGCGCGAAGAAGAATCCTGCGCACAAGGCCAGCGAGATGCCGATGGTGCCAAGATCGTAGACGGCGAAGATGATGCTCAGGGTGAAGCCCATGAGCGCGGCATACACGTAGAACATGACACGTGCGGTGGAAGGCGTCATCCTGGTGATGCGGGCGCCAAGGTAGATGGCCAATGCGATCTGGACGATCGCCGGCGCGAACACGCCGAAGATACCGGTGTGCTGGATGAGCGTGATGTACAGGCCGGTCATCTGCGTGACGATGGCGACCACGGCGGTGACGAGCAGACCGATGGTCATCTCGCCGTAGGCGCGGACCACGGAGACACGCTGGGCCTCCTCATAGGCGTAGGTCGCCTGGGTGTTGATGGCTGCCGTGCCGTTCTGCGCGTAGCCGTACTGCTGGTACTGGGACTGACCGGACTGACCGGACTGCGGCTGCTGCGCATTGTACTGATATTGGTATTGCGGCTGCTGGCCGTTGATATTGTTGTTGGGGGTGTTGCCGCCCTGGGGCTGCTGGCCGAATGTCATAATCGCTCCTTATCTCGATTACGCATAACGGTACGGGATTTTTCTGACTATTTCATGAATATCTCATATCAATATGACGGAATCGGCACAAATCCGGACTTTCTTCGTCAATGACGCACGGCAATGGCGATACGCCGGGCGGTGTGGAGAACGACGTCCGCCGGCAACGTCGCGATTCCCCGCAGCCGCATTCCGACACGCCACGGCCACCCCCTCCGACACATACGGAACAATGGCCCCATCTAGACTGGGAGGAAACGTTTTCGACGGGAAGGTCAGCATGTCGATCAGTGCCATGGAAAAGCCTTTGGGCAAGGTGTTCACCTCCGACTACCAGTTCACCATCCCTTCCTTCCAACGGGCCTACACATGGCAGGCGGAGAACGTTGCGCAACTGGTGAGCGACCTGCAGGACGCCTGCACGAATCCGGGCAGCCCCTACTTTCTGGGCTCGCTGATTCTCGTCAGGGACGGTTCGACCAGGTACCAGGTCATCGACGGGCAGCAACGCCTCATCTCGCTGTCCATCATCATCTCCGTGTTGCGCGAGCTGGAAACCGACCCGGATCTCATCGACAGTCTCAACGAGCTTATTCTCGAACCGGGCGACAAACTACGCGGCATCAAGGCGCAGCCACGTCTGAAACTGCGCGAGCGCGACACCGACTTCTTCCGCATGTATGTGCAGGAGGGCGATTTGGAAGGGCTGTTCGATCTGCGCGACGGCGACATCGAATCCAACGCGCAGCGCAACATCGCCGTCAACACGCGGCAGGTCTTCGACGAGCTCGCGAAGATGGAGGACCACGACCGACGCCGCTTCGCCTCGTATCTGGTCAACGAGGTCACGCTGGTGATCGTGACCACCGACGATCTGGCCGGGGCGCATCGCATCTTCGACGTGATGAACATGCGAGGCGTTCCCCTGACCGCATCCGACGTGTTCAAGGCGAAGTCGGTCGCCGCCATCTCGCCGGCCGCACGTACCGTCTACGCGACTCGCTGGGACGAAATCATGGATCCGCTCGGCGACGATTCGCAGCTGCTGGAGGAGTTCTTCTCGGACCTGCACCTGATCGTCTCGCACAAGGCTGTCTGCACGCAGCTGCTCGAGGGGTTCCGCAACGACGTGCTCAAGCCGTATGTCAGGAACCAGAACGTCATTTCGTTCATCGACGACGTACTGGCGCCCTACGCCAACGCATGGCTTATCATCGGCAGGCCCACCGACGCGAACCTGCCGGATGACGTGGTCGGGCAGCTTGTGGCGCTGGGCGACTATCAAACCACCGACTGGAAGCCGGTCGCCATGTGGGCGCTGGTCAATTCCATCCGCAATCTCGGCAGTGCCGACGCCCGAGTGTTCTCCAAGACCGGTACGCATACGGGAGGCATCGCCGCAGGCGGGAAAAACGGCGAGGACCTGCAGTTGCACGATATGGCACGACTGCACGATGTCCTCGCCGCACTGGAACGCGTCACCGGCGTGGACAGCCTCAACCGGCAAGGCCCGCTCTACCGACGTACACGTTCGGCGAGCGCCATCCGCGACCTCGAACGGGGGTACACCCTGCAGCAGATCCGCGGATTCCTCATCACCGATGATGACCGCCGTTCCGCACTGGCCCATCTACGCGGCGAACTGCAGACCAGTCCCGCAATGAAGCGTCTGCTTCTGATCCGCGCGAACGAACAGCAGGCGGGATTGCGCATCACCCGCCCGCGCAGCCTCAACGCCGTTGCGATCATGCCCGAACAGGTCACTGCGGGCTCGTCGTTCGCCGATTGGCCGGAAGCCGTGCGCGACCACTGGGCCAACCGCATCGGCAATCTTGCACTCAGCCAGGCCAACGAACGCCAGCTCGCGCCACTCGCGTCCTATGAGGAACGCCGCGACCGCATGCTGTTGTCGGCAAGCTCCAGGCGATTCCCCCTGACCGCACAACTCGCCGACATCGCGCAATGCACGCCTCAGACCCTGCAATTCCGCCAGGATGAGACCATCCGGCTCATCGCCGACCATTGGAATATCCGCTACGATGCGGAACGTACCGACCTGTCCACGGTAAGCGAGGAATTCCTCGCCAGAAAGACCGAGGCCAAGACACCGACCTCGAAGCGTGTGACCATTATGCAGATTCTGGAGGCCGGACTGCTCATTCCCGGCGAAACGCTGGTCTGGGACCGTCCGCGCAAGGGCGAGCGCTGGGTGGCGACCGTCACCGCCGAGGGCAGGTTGCGCATGGATGACGGGCAGGAATACGCCTCCCCTACCGCCGCCGCCCGGGCGGTCGGCGGCAGCAGCGCGGGGCTCACCGTATGGAAACGCACCTCGAACGGCCAGAAGCTCAGCGACGTCTGGAAGGCCTACCGTCTCAGGAAACGCTGACGGTCCTGGTGCGGCGCCACGGCGTCGTCAATGGCAGGCAAGCCATTCGACGGCAAGCTTCGTACGGTTCGAAATGTTGGTTTTGGCGAGAATATCGCTGATGCGGTTGCGCACCGTACCTTCGCTCAGAAACAGCTTCGCCGCGATTTCGCGGTTGTCGAGCCCCTCGGCGACCAGCTCCACCACATCATGCTCACGGTCGGTGAGGTTCGCGAATCTGTCAGGAACCTCATATCGCCCTAAACCCTGCGGCCTTCCCGATTCGTTCGGCCGCACCACCGTCTGCGCCCCTCCATTGACGAGACGCAGCTTCGTGAGGACCTCCGCACCCATGACGACCTGCCCCGCCATGACGGCCTGCACCGCGGGGATGACGGAGGAGACGTCCTGTTTGATGAGATAGCCTTTCGTGCCAATCTCCATGGCCTTGGCGATATACGCCTCATCCGCGAACGTGGTCAACACCAGGATGCGGGCATCCGGATGGGTACGCAGGATGCGCTCGGAAGCGGTCAAGCCATCCATACCGGGCATCTGCACATCGATGAGCAGCACATCGGGAGCATCCTCGGCATACCTGGACATGGCGATTTCGCCGCTATTCGCGGTCCAGGGAACCTCCGCGGCACCGGTCGCCGCCAGAATCGTCGCCAACGACGAGCAGACGATCGGATCATCATCGGCAATGGCGACCTTCATGATGATGCCTCCTTCGACTTGGGAACCGACACGAACACCCGCCATCCCCCATGATACGGCCCGCAGACGGCGCTACCGCCCAAGGCTCGGGCACGCTCCTCGATATCGGCAAGGCCGATGCCCCCATCGTCATGGGATTCCGTCGATATGGCATGGCCGTCATCCTGCACGACCAGCTGCCACAATGCCGGCATGTCGCGTAACGTGACATGCACGGTCTTGGCATCGCTGTGCCTGACGGTGTTGTTCAGCGCCTCCCGGATCGTGGTGGCGAAGCATCGCGCGACCGCCGCAGGCGCATCATCGATGGCATTGTCAAGCACCACCTCGAGACCCATCGCCTGTGAAGCGGCACCGATCTGCGCGGTGAAATCGGTGCCTCTGTCCTTCAGGTCATGCACCGACCTGCGCACCATGGTCATGGCCTCGTTCACCGTCGCATGAATATCCTCGAAGCCCCTTGCGGCCGCATCCTGACCGGATATCCGCGCCACCACCTGAGATGCCTCGGACTGCATGATGGCACGGGTCAGCAGATGCCCGACATTGTCGTGGATCTCACGGGCGATACGGGTGCGTTCCGATAGGATGGCCGACCGAACCGAGGCCGCGCGATCCTCCTCGGATTCAGAGAGCCGATTGCGCAGCTGCCGAATCTGGTTTCGTCTCGTATCCTGCAGACGTTTGGCCTGCAGGGACAGATCATCGAACCGCACAAGCTGCAGTCCGATGCCGAATCCCAGCATGGCCAACATGGCCAATACCGCAATCCATTCCCGGTCCCATGCAAGACCAGCCGTGTTTTTACGAATCGCAAGACCCGCGAGAGGAATCGTCCAAGACCACCGAACGCACAGGGTCACGCACTTCCTCATGCCTGACCGTGCCATACGGCGCAACGGGCCATCATCACGAATCGCCGCGGCATCCACCGCGACCACCGGCAACAGCCAGCACATCCCGGGGTACCACACCGCACCGAGCGAGAACGAAACGATCACGGCAATCGCGGCGATGCCGAATCGCGTATATTCGCCGACGGCGGCACAGCAGATGGCAAGCACCACCGCATAGACCAGCTGCCGGGGAACATCGCCGATCACGGCGATGCCAAGAACCACGCCCATAACCATGAGCAGACCCTGGAATATCAGCCGCCGCATACCCTACCTGTTCCGCCTCGTCGTCATACACCTGCCTCAAGCGTAATGCACGCGCTCCGCTTTTCGGGAACGCCGCGGCATGAACATGACAATTGTCATGGCGGACCGTGACGGGCGGCACGAACAACATGATTTCGCACACTGTGTCGGGGCATTCCCCCGGATGAGAATGGAACCAACGAGATAAGGAGCATTCCATGAACGAGGATCATTCCACCGCAAGCGCGGTGAAGGTGTCGCATCTCGTCAAACGTTACGGCGATATGCTGGCGCTCGACTATTTCGACCTCGATGTGCGTCAGGGCGAGATCTTCGGCCTGCTCGGGCCGAACGGTTCAGGCAAGACCACGGCGATCAACTGCATACTCGCGCTGCTCACGTTCGACGCGGGCACGGTGCGCGTATTCGGCGAACCCATCGGCCCGACCAGCTACGCATTGAAGCGCCGCATCGGCATCGTGCCGCAGAACATCGCCGTATTCAACGAGCTCACCGTCGAGGAAAACATCGATTATTTCTGCTCGCTGTATGTCGCCGACAAAGTCCGCCGGCATACGCTGGTGAACGAGGCGTTGGACTTCGTAGGTCTGCGGGATTACCGCGGGTTTCGCCCGTCGAAACTGTCGGGCGGTCTGCTGCGCCGCCTTAACATCGCATGCGGCATCGCGCACAGGCCGGACCTAATCTTCTTCGACGAACCGACCGTGGCCGTGGATCCGCAAAGCCGCAACGCGATTCTCGAAGGCATCAAGCAGCTCAGCCGTGAAGGCGCGACCGTGATCTACACCAGCCATTACATGGAGGAGGTGGAGCAGATCTGCGACCGCATCCTCATCATGGATCACGGCCGGCATCTCGCGCTCGGCACCGCCGATGAGCTCAAAGCCATGATCGACACCGGCGAACGGATCAGCGTGGAAACCGCCAATCTGGGAGGGGCCGCGGACGGTTCGAACACCGCGGCCATGCTCAAGCGACTACGTGACCTCCCCTTCGTGCTGGAGGCCGTCTACGACGGTCGCGAGCTGACCGTTCGCTGCCGCAATGGCGAGCATAACCTCATCGATGTGCTGAACATACTCGAGTCGAGCGGCACGAACATCGGCCATCTGACCTCACGCCAGCCGACGCTCAACGACGTGTTCCTTGAGCTGACCGGCACGGCGTTGCGCGACTGAAAGGTGCGTGATCGACATGTTGCAGACGCTGCTGATTACTTTGAAGCTGCATTTTCGCCAGAAAATACAGCTGTTCTGGCTGTTCGCCTTCCCCATCATCCTGGCCACCATGTTCAACGGAATGTTCGGCAACATCTCCGAAAGCTACAAACTGCACACCTTCGACATGGCGGTGATCGAGAACGCGAACTGGAAGGCGAACCCCGGCCTGCAGACGCTGGTCGACGGCATCTCGACGGGTAAGGGATCCTCCGGCAGCGGCATGGAGGGCAGGGTCACCGACGACGACGATGGCATGCCGAAACTCATCAACGTCGTCTCGACAACGTCTAGGGCCTCCGCCGACAGGCTGCTCGCCGATGGCAAGGCGCAAGGCTACCTGTACGCCGACTCCGACGGCCGGCTGCATATGGCGGTCAGCGAATCCACGCAAAGCAACGCCACGGATGTGATGGCCAACAGCGGCAGTCTGGGCATCTCGCTGACCATGCTGAACAACATCGTCGATCTGTACAATCGCAACGACATGGCCGTCGCCGACATTCTCGCCACCAATCCGACGGCCATGATGGACAGACGGCTGGCCTCAAGCATCGGTGCGTCCTCCGGGTACACGAAGGAGGTGAAACTCACGAACTTCAAGCCGGACGGAACCGCCCGATACTATTACGCATTGCTGGGTATGACCGCGCTGATGGCGATGAGTTTCGCCGTGAACGCGGTGACTATGGCGCAGGCGAATCTGTCGGCGCTGGGCATCCGCCGTTCCGTGGCGCCGCTAGCCAAATGGAAGCAGCTCGCAGCCGGATTCCTGGCCAGCTGGTTCTGTTCGTTCCTCAGCCTGGCGGTCGCGATGCTGTACATCCACTTCATCTGCGGCATATCGCTCGGCGGACGTGAATGGGCGGCATTCGGTTCCTGTGCGGCGGCGGCATTCTCCGCAAGCGCATTCGGCACGTTCATCGGCGCCCTACCGAAGATGCCGACCGGCGCCAAACACGGACTGTGCACGACAATCTCCTGCGTGCTGTCGATCTTCTCCGGATTGTATGGCTCGTTCGCCATGGACTTGAGCGACATGATCGCCCGGCGTGCGCCATTGCTCAGTCTCATGAATCCGGCCCAGCAGATCACGAACCTCTTTTACGACATTCTCTACTACGACAGTTTCGCACCGCTGTTCAGAACCCTCGGCACACTGCTTGCCATGAGCGCGATCTGCCTGACCGCAGCGGTCGCTTTCCTGAGGAGGCAACGCTATGAATACCTGTAAGGCCGCATTGCGGATTCTCGGGGCTCGCAAGCTCTATGTGGTCATCTACCTTGTATGTATCGGCGCGATGATGCTGGGCATCAGCTGGCAGACCATGCGTGCCTCGCGCAGCGCCGGTGATACCGTGTATCAGCCTGACACCGCCCGCGTGGCCGTGATCGATCGCGACGCGGACACCGACGATCTGGCATCTTCGTTGCGTTCCTATCTGGCGACGGATAGCGAGATCGTCGAAATCGCGGACGATGCCGAATCATTGCAGCAGGCCGTCGCCTCGAACTACGTCGATCTGATCGCCATCGTGCCGAGGGGGTTCGCCGAACGGTATCAGCGGTACCTGAACGACACCGACGGCGCTGCCACGCAGCCCGTCATCGAGACGGTGGTGAGCTACACCTCCGGTTCCGGCTCATTGGCGCAGTTGGAGGTCAACGAGTTTCTTTCGCTGACACGCACCTCGTATCTGGGGCTTCCCTCCGGCGAGCGCACCGTGCCTGATGCCGCACAGACGGTGTTGGGCATCGCACGCAAGGACGCCAAGGAGTCATCCGTCGCCGTCGTCCACGTGGCATCTGGCGATGCCGATGCCGTCAAACCGGCCGCCTCCGCATTCGCGGGTACCATTAAATCCGCCCTGTACCCTCTCTTGCTGGTCATGACGATATGCACGTTCCTGGTGATCGGCACATTCAACGAAAGCGAGATCCGCCGTCGACTCTATGCGTCACCGAAACGTTCCGTGTCGCTGGAACTGCAGCAGGTGGCCACATGCTGCGCATTCGGCCTGCTGGTATGCATCGGCTACACCGCTGCGACATTCCTGCTGATGAAGATGGCAGGAGTGTCGTTTGAGGGATTGACGATCGTCAATGTCGGACTGTCGTTCATCTCGCTGCTGGTGTACACGCTGATGGCCATCGCCTGTGGGTTCCTGCTGGGCTCGGTCGTTCTTTCAGAGATGGCGGTGAACGGATTCGTGAACGTGTTCGGACTGCTCACCATGTTCACGTCGGGCATGTCGTTCTCGGTGGACATGATGCCTGAACCGATGATTGTGATCGGCGAGTTCCTGCCGGGATGGTGGCTGTGCGTGTCCATCGACAACGCCTTTGGACTTGGCACGGCTTCGGGCACCGGAGTGGATTACGGTGCATGGGCGTCGTCGATCGGCCTGGTGGCACTGTTCGGCGTGGCGTTCGTCTGCCTTGGTCTGGCGTTGGGCCGCATCCGACGCACCCGTCCGACGCTGGCCTCCCCCTCCACCACGCAGCTGGCGAAGTAGAGGGATTCCATGGCGCGAAGTTCATGAATCCGCCCGCACCACATCAGCCATTGAGCGAATCCTTCCACGCACGGTATTCGGAGGCCTTGCCCTCCCAGTACTCACGGTCTGCATCCGTGATTCTGCGAATGACACGGCATGGATTGCCTACGGCCACCGAATGCGAGGGGATGTCCTTGACCACCACGGATCCGGCCCCGATCACCACATCGTCGCCGATGGTGACACCGGGGCCGACGACCACGTTGCCGCCGAACCAGACGTCACTGCCGATGGTGATCGGACGGGCGCCTTCCGGACCGGAGGAACGCACTGCGGCGTCGATTGGATGGTATGGCGTGTACAGTCCTATGCGCGGCCCGAAGAAGACGCGATCGCCGATGGTGATCTTTGCGACATCAAGGAAGATGCAATCCATGTTGGCATAGAAGTTGTCGCCGATATAGGTGTTGCAGCCGTAGTCGCAATTGAACGGCGGCTCCAGGAAACAGCCTTTGCCGAGCGATCCGAACAGTTCGCGGAACAGTTCCTCCCGTTCCTTGAATGCATCGTATTGCGATGTGTTGATGGCCTGCACAAGGCGGCGCTTGCGCATGTTCGCCTCCTGCTGCTGTGGACTATCGGCCACATACAGTTCACCGGAAAGCATGCGTTCCCATTCGTCCTTTGCCGGTTGGATGGTCTTCCGGGCCATGTCCATCGTCATATATCGCTCCTTGCTACGCCTGAAAACAGGTAGGTCAATCGTTTGATGTTCTCTGGTATCCATTACACGACATTTCGATTTCGTCATTGCCGTCCCTCGTTATAGTATCAACCATAGAATTAGCATTATTTACCACCACGGAGAGGGTATGGGCGAACTGGACATCGATGAGGTCATGCCGATCACCTCTTGGGGACGGCAACCCAATGGGGCGGAGATGGTGCAGTATGATGCTCCGATGTTCCTATCGTTCACAGAGCATTCCCTCCTGCACCAATACCCGAACATGCGGGCCGAATGCCATTGGCATATCGACCTTGAATTCACGCGCATCTTCCGCGGACACATGATATATTTCGTGAGCGGCGAAATCATCCGTCTTGAGGAAGGACAGGCGATTTTCGTCAACTCACGTCAGCTGCATTACGGGTTTTCCGACGATGGCAGCGATTGCGAGTTCTCCTGCAGTCTGCTCAACCCGTCCCGAATGGGTGCCCTGACGGCGATCCACGAACGATTCGTGGCGCCGCTGGTCGCCGATTCCTCACTGCCGTATGTGGTGTTCGACGAACACGACGGGGCCGGGGACCGTGTCGTACGGCTGCTCGACCAGGTGCATTCCGCCAAGTTCGGCGATCATGCACTGGAAACCCCACGCACCGTTCCACAGACCGCGGCCGGCATGATGCTGACGGACGATCTTGCATCGTTGACGGTCATCAGCTGTTTCTATGCGCTCACCCGGGAACTGATGGATGTCTCACGACAACGCCATGCCGGCGAATCGCGGACTTCCGCCATGACGCATGACCCGCATATCGATGTTCTGCGGGCGATGGTCGATTATGTACAGCAACATTACGTGCGTCCGATTACGCTCGACCAGATCGCGGCCGCCGGGTCGGTCGGCCGCACCACCTGCGCCAAGATCTTCCGTGACCTACTGGGGCAGACGCCGATCGAATTCGTCAATGACGTGCGTGTGCGCGCCGCCGCGGAACTGTTGAGATCCACCCGTCTGCCGATCGCCAGCATCGCCGACCGATCGGGCTTCGCATCAGCCAGTTTCTTCACACGCACCTTCCGGCGTGTCATGCACGTTACGCCATTCGAATACCGCAAGGGATTCGAAGGATAGGATCTTTGGCCGCAATCATGGTGCGGACTTCGTGGATCGGTGACCGATCCACGAAGCCCGCACCGCTATCGGACCGGACCTCCGTCTTCGCCTACTTCATCAGATTGCGCAGGACGTACTGGAGAATGCCTCCGTTGCGGTAGTAGTCCGCTTCGCCTGGCGTATCGATGCGCACGACCGCGTCGAACTCGGTCTTGGAACCGTCCGCGTGGGTGGCGGTGACGTGAACCGTCTTCGGAGTGGAACCCTCGTTGAGCGCCTCGATGCCGGAAATGTCGTATGTTTCGGTGCCGTTGAGACCGAGGCTCTCGTAGGATTCGCCCACCGGGAACTGCAGCGGCAGCACGCCCATGCCGATCAGGTTGGAGCGGTGGATGCGTTCGAAGCTCTCGGTGATGACGGCCTTGACGCCCAGCATGACGGTGCCTTTGGCCGCCCAGTCACGCGAGGAGCCGGTGCCGTATTCCTTACCCGCCAGTACGACCAGCGGCACATCGTTGTCAATGTAGTCGCGGGACGCCTCGAAGATCGTGGTCGGCTTCTTGGCTAGGAAATCATAGGTGAAGCCACCAGGGGTGACTTCCTCGCCTACGGAGGCGAGCAACTGGTTCCTCAGGCGGATGTTGCCGAACGTGCCGCGCACCATGACCTCGTGGTTGCCTCGGCGGGAACCGTAGGAGTTGAAGTTCTTCGGTTCGACGCCGTGATCGGTCAGGTATTTGCCGGCCGGACTGGTGGCCTTGAATGCGCCTGCCGGGGAGATATGGTCGGTGGTCACGGAGTCGCCGAGCAATGCGAGCACACGGGCGCCGTGAATGTCCTCGACCGGATCCGGGGTGGCCTTCATGCCGTCAAAGAAGGTCTGCTTACGCACGTAGGTGGAGTGCTCATCCCATGCGAACAGCTCGCCTTCCGGCACGTCGAGGCCCTTCCAGCGATGATCGCCCTCGAATACGGAGGCATAGTCCTTAAGGAACATCTCGCGATTGACGGTACCGTCGACCACGGCGGCGACCTCTTCGTTGGTCGGCCAGATGTCTTTGAGATACACATCGTTGCCGTCACCGTCCTTGCCAAGCGGCTGGGTTTCGAAATCGAAGTCCATGGTGCCGGCGAGCGCGTAGGCGATGACCAGCGGCGGGGATGCCAGATAGTTCATCTTGACGTCCGGGCTGATGCGTCCTTCGAAGTTGCGGTTGCCGGACAGCACCGAGGTGACGGTCAGGTCGTTGGCGTTGATGGCTTCGGAGATCTCCGGCAGCAGCGGGCCGGAGTTGCCGATGCAGGTGGCGCAGCCGAAGCCGACCAGCTGGTAGCCGAGCGCGTCAAGATCGTCCTGCAGGCCGGCGGCCTTCAGATAGTCGGCCACGACCTGGGAGCCCGGAGCGAGCGAGGTCTTGACCCACGGCTTAGGCTTAAGCCCTTTGGCATGCGCGTTGCGGGCAATCAGACCGGCGGCGATCATGACGGACGGGTTGGAGGTGTTGGTACAGGAGGTGATGGAGGCGATGGCCACATCGCCGTTCGTGATGTCGAAGTCGCCGCGGAAATCGGTGGAGACGGCAACCGGCTCCTGCACGGTCCTGTCGGTCTCGTATGCAGGTAGGGTCTCGGCGAACCTGGTCTTGGATTCGGCCAGCACGATACGGTCCTGCGGGCGTTTCGGCCCCGCGATGGACGGCACGACGGTACCGAGATCGAGCTCGAGGTATTCGGAATACTGCGGTTCCACATAGTTCGGGTCGGTGGTGTCACCCCAAAGCTTGTTGGCCTTGGCATACGCCTCGACGAGCGCGATCTGCTCTTCGGAGCGGCCGGTCAGACGCAGGTAATCGAGCGTGACGCCGTCGATCGGGAAGATGCCGCAGGTGGAGCCGAATTCCGGACCCATATTGCCGATGGTGGCACGGTTGGCCAACGGTACGGAGGCGATGCCCTCGCCGTAGAATTCCACGAACTTGCCGACCACACCGTGCTGTCGGAGCATGTCGGTGATGGTCAGGACCACGTCGGTGGCGGTGACGCCCTCCGGAATGGAGCCGGTAAGCCTGAAGCCGACGACGCGCGGCACGAGCATGGAGATCGGCTGGCCGAGCATGGCGGCCTCGGCCTCGATGCCGCCGACGCCCCAACCAAGCACGCCCAGACCGTTGACGGTCGTGGTGTGCGAATCGGTACCCACGCAGGAATCGAGGTAGGCGAGCTCACGGCCGTCTTCGGCGGCCTTGGTCATGATGACCTTGGCCAGGTATTCGATGTTGACCTGATGGATGATGCCGGTCCCCGGCGGTACCACACGGAAGTTCCTGAACGCCTGCTGACCCCAGCGCAGGAACTGGTAACGTTCGCCGTTACGCTGGTATTCGATGTCCATGTTCTGCTCGACCGCATCGGCCACACCGTACTTGTCGATCTGCACGGAATGGTCGATGACCATATCGGATTGCACCTGCGGGTTGATGACCTCCGGGTCGCCGCCCAGATCCTTGACCGCGTCGCGCATGGTGGCGAGATCGACGATGCACGGCACACCGGTGAAGTCCTGCATGACCACGCGGGACGGGGTGAACTGGATCTCGTGACTCGGCTGTGCCGCCGGATCCCAATCCAGCAGTGCCCTGACATGATCATCCGTGATATTGGCGCCGTCGATGTTGCGCACGAGGTTCTCGACGAGAACCTTCAACGAATACGGCAGATGATCGATACCCGGCAAATCCGCGATGCGGTAATAGTCGTAATCCTTGCCGTCCACCTTCAAGATGTCCAGCTGGTCGTCGCGCACAGACATGCTTCCTCCGAGCTTTCTAGGATGTATAACAACAGCTAATTATCCGTCGTCAACGATACAGGGAGGTTAATTCAGCTCTGGCGTGTCTTCTTGGAGTGTGGGACAATACGCAACACTTTCGGCACGATCCAGATGCACAGCGCGAACATGATGGCCGACAGCGCCAACGCGACCATGGTGGCGCGCAGCATCTCCCCCGTCGGTACGACGAGCGCGAAGAAACGCGCGACGAACGGCACGAACATGCCGATCACACCGGCCGCGGCGAACGCCAGCACCAATGCGCCCCTCCACGAGTTCAGGGGGCTCGCCACCCGCGCCAGTACGAAGATCCCCATCATGAGCAGGATGATGGCGTTGACGCCACGCAACATGGCCAGTTGGGTGCCCGAATGCTGGACGTTCCATCCCATGAACATCGGCAGCAGCCATGACGTGCATAGAATCGACAGGCCCGTGGCGATGCCTCCCGGCAGCGCAAAGCTCACCACGCGTTTGAGGAATCCCGGAATATACCGGCGCGTGTTCGGCGCAAGCGCCAGAATGAACGCCGGCATGCCGATGGTAAGCCCTCCGATGTAGGTGATGTGCCGTGGCAGGTACGGAAACGGAATCTGCGTCAGCACCACGCCAAGCGAAATCAGCGCGGAATACACGGTTTTGACGAGGAACAGGCTGGCCACGCGTTCCATATTGGCCATAACCTGGCGCCCCCGGGCCACCACGTCGGGCAGGTGCGAGAATTTCGAATCGACGAGCACCACCTGCGCCACGGCCTTGGTGGCGGGCGCCGCATTACCCATGGCGATGCCGAGGTCGGCCTCCTTGATGGCGAGCGCATCGTTCACGCCGTCACCGGTCATGGCCACCACATGGTCGGTCATGTGCAGCGCCTGGACGATGGCCTTCTTCTGGTCGGGCAACACACGGCCGAGCACATCCACGTCGTCGAGCACTCGAGCCAGTTCCCCGACGTCGTTCGGCAGTTCGCGCGCATCCATGGACACCGGTTCCCGCTCGCCCGTCAATCGCACTTTCCGTGCGATCGCGCCAACGGTGACGGGGTTGTCTCCGGAGATGATGCGGCAACGCACGCCCTGCTCGCGGAACCAGGCGAGCGTCGCCTCGGCATCGTCCCGGATGTGTTCGGAACAGAGCACCAACGCGACCGGGCGCGAAGCGGAATCGAGTTTCGGATCGGTTTCGTAATCGGCCGGGGCAGCTCCGTCGAGACGTGTGATGAGCAGCACTCGATTGCCGTCGTCGGCAAAGTCATTGACCTGCTCCAGCATGCCGGAGTGATCGCCGTCGAGGTGCGAGATGATGACCTCCGGCGCGCCCATCGTCCATACGGCGTCGCCGTCGAATATCGAACTCCATTTACGCGCCGATGAAAACGGCACACGCGCCATGACCGTGCCCGGGGCGAAGCCCTGCTCCCCCAGCCCCGCAAGGACCGCCTGCCCGGTGCCGTTCGGCTGGCCTTCGTTCGACAGGTCGAACAACGCCTGTTTGATCCGCCGCTCATCCGCGGCATCCGTCAACGGCACGATACGGTTGAGCATGATGCCGCCGTCGGTGACGGTGCCCGTCTTGTCAAGATTCAGGCAGTCCACACGAGCGAGCGTCTCCACGGATTCAAGCTCCTGCACAAGCGTGTTCCTGCGTGCCAGCCGGATTGCGGCGAGCGCGAAGTTCAGCGAGGTGAGCAGCACGAGTCCTTCCGGAATCATGCCGACCACGCCGGCCACGGCGGAAACGACCGCGGAACGCCATTGCCCGGTCGAAACCGCCGTGTTCCAGCCGCCTACGGCATGAATCTGCGACCAGATGAGCAGTACGCACAACGGTACGACCAGAAAGGTCATGAACTTCAGAATCGTATTGATGCCTTTGTTCAGGTCGGAGACGGTCTTTTTGTAGACCTTCGCCTGTGCGGTCAACGTGGCGGCATAGCTGTGCTCGCCAACCGCCTCGACCTTCACCAACGCCATGCCGGAGATGGCCGTGGAGCCGGAATAGATCCGTTCGCCGTCGCCTTTGCGTACGGTGCGGGATTCGCCGGTGAGCATGGATTCGTCCAGCTCCAGGCCCCATGTGTGCACGATCCGCGCGTCGGCGGGCACCTGTTCGCCCGACCGGATCCACATGAGGTCGCCGAGCACGATTTCATTGTGCGGCACTTCGACGTCCGTGCCGTCGCGACGCACCAGATAGTCCGAAGCGACAAGAATAGACAACCTGTCGAGCGTACGCTTCGCCTTCAGTTCGGTGATGATGCCGATGCCGGTATTGATGATGATCACGAAACCGAAAACGGCGTCCTTCCACGAACCGGTGACGAGCACCATGAGCATGGCGGCGAGAATGATGCCGTTGAACAGCGTAAACACGTTCGCACGGATGATATCGACCAAGGAACGTGAGGTCGACGATTTGACGGCATTGGCCTGTCCGCTTGCGGCAAGGGCCCTGGCCTCGGCAGCCGTCAGACCCGATTCGCTGATTGTGGGCATGGAAGGACTTGCACTCATGCTTGACAGCCTACCGCCACCGGCCCACCCATACCGGATCATCCTGTGAAAGCACGGTGAAATAACCGTTCCATTCCTTGTGCATGGAAAACGCCGTGTCGTCCCTACCGCGTGGTGACGGACATGTCACGTTCATGCGGATCGTTGTTGCTGATCGTCATCACGGCATCGGCGAGGGGAATCGCATCGTCCTTGCGACCGTCGACGGTAAGGGTGGCCGCATACAGCTTGCCGTCTTCCGGCGCATGCACCGGATCAAGCAACGCCACCGCGATTCCCGCTTCACGGGCGGACCGCAACGCCGCCTGCCAGTCACCGCGATTGGAATCGGTCACATCCATACCCCCAACGATGATGATGTCGACCTTGCGCTGCGTCATGTCACGTACGCCCTGCATGGCCGTCTGCTGCGCATCGACGGTACCGGTGACGGGAATATATATCGGTTTGAATCTCCCCTGTTCCAAGGCGTCCAGCGCCAGGCCATCCGCGTCAATGTCCTGCGAGCCGATGAACGCCACCTCGGTATCGGCGCGATCGGGACCGATATGGGCGACCGCGGAATCCTGCGATTGCGTATCCCCCACGGCCCCGTTCGGCGGCGTGCAGGCGGCCAGGGAAGCCGCCAGCATGATCGTCAGCATTCCCCTGCCTGCACGTCGTATCGTGTTGCCATTCACCGCTCATGCCTTCGGAACAATGCGACGGTCTCCACATGATGGGTCATCGGGTAGATGTCGAAGGCGTGAATGCCGGCCAATCCATAGCCGAGACCGGCAAAGACGGCGGTATCGCGTGCAAGGCTCGCCGGATCGCAGGCGATGTAGATCACGCTGCGCGCCTCGGAAGCGGCGATCTGCCCGCACACCTTGGCGCGGGCACCGGCCCGCGGCGGATCAAGCACCACCACGTCGGGCCTGGCCAGATCGTTGCGCACGTTGGCCAAGGTCTTCGCCACATCACCGGCACGAACATCCACATTGCCCAAATGGATATGTCGCAGATTGCGTTGCGCATTGCGTACGGCCGTTTTGCCGCCTTCCACGCTCAGCATGCGCGTGCGTTCCGCCACCACAGAGGCCAAGGGCAGGGTGAACAGGCCCGACCCGGAATACAAGTCCCACAAGCAGGCCGATTTGGCGCCATTCAGCTCACTCCGGACCATTGCAACCACGTAATTGGTCAGCGCGACCGGCGCCTGACGATGCATCTGCCAAAATCCGCCGGCATCGACGCTGTATTCGAAATCCCGGCCGGCGACGGTGACCTTTTCGGTCAGTCCACGAGTGCCGGCCGCCACGTCGCCATCCACCAGCACCGCATAATTGTCGTCGATCTCGGCGCCATCGCGGGGCTCCGGCACGGAGATCCTGATCTGCGAGCCGGGAGTGAACCCACCGTCCCACACATGCTCGCGTTCGGCCACGTCAAGCAACGCCCGGCTGGCCAACGGCATCGTGTCGATCGGCACACGAACGTGCGTGCCGCGCCGACGCATGGACGGGCGCCCATCGGCGTCGGCGATCATTTCGATGCGTGTGCGCCAATGCAGTCCCCGTTCGGACTCATCCTCCGGCATGCGCTCGATCGGCACGTCCACCGCCGTATGCCCCAACCGCAGCATCTGCTCGCCTATCGAGCTGGCCTTCCATCTGAGTTGTCCCGCGAGGCTCACATGCACCAGATCGGCGCCGCCGACCCCTCCGCCCATGGCAAGGGGTCCGGCCAGCGGCCATATCGGTTCGACCCGATCCTCGCTGGTCTCCAACACCTCCACGACCTCACCTGTCCAGAAGCGCTCCTCCCTGTCGTGCGGTTCGTCGAGTCTCACGCGGACCAATTCGCCCGGCAATGCGAAGCGCACGAAAATGACCCTTCCATCGATATGGCCCACGCAACGCCCTTGGTCGGCGTATCGTTCGATGCGGATGGTCGCTTCCATCAGTGTTGTTCCTCCATGGAATCATGTTTGCCTTGGCCGGATCCCTCGGACAGGGCCTTATGTCGGTGCATCGGCGTGGCGACGATCAGGTACGAGACCCAGATCGCCAGCGCCCAGAACGGAATGCCCATCAGCAGACGGGTGGTGCCGAGCCAGCCGACATGATTGGTGACATACAACGGCACCTGCACGACCAGACGCAACGAGAATACGGCGATCCATAGCACGGTGATGATCGTATAGGCACGATTGAGCGCCTTGTCCGATCTCCAATCGGTCAGCCATGCGCGGAAATGCTCGGTGGGCAGCGTGCGGATGAATTCGATGACCAGGCCCAGCCCCGGCACACGTACCATCAGCGACACCGAGAGCAGCACGATGTAGAACGCGTTGGTCAGGAAGCCGAACATGTAATAGTTACGCGCCTCATGGCTCTGCCACGCCCAAATCAGACAGATGCCTACGGCGAGCAGGCCGCTGACGGCGCCCATCACCGACTGACGCTGCAACAGACGCACGATTACCTGAAGCACGGCCAGTGCGGCGGAGATGCCGATGGTCAGCTGCAGATTGGCGGTGGTGACGAACAGCACCACGAACACGACGCCGGGCACCATCGATTCGGCCACGCCGCGCGGACCGCCGATGGCGTCGATTACGGAGAAGTCATCGTCGCTGCCGGCGTCGGCAAGAGCGCCGAGGCCGGTACGTTTCTTGGTTTCAGCCATTGCCTGAAGATGAAAACCGTCTGTCAGCGCACTTCGGAGAACATCGGGCCACGGGACAGGGTGGTCTTGACCTCGACCTGATGATCGGAGTCGAACGGTCCCTTCGGCTTGCCCGGGATATCCGTCTTCCCGTCGTTCCCCTCCTGCTCGAAGGCCTCCTTGGCGGCCTTGCGCTCGGCCGGCGCGACCGGTGGATGCATCGGAATGAGGTCGCGTGGGGCGAGCGGGTCATCGCCGCGTTCCACCACGACATCCGCGAAGAACCTGTTCAATGCCTTGGTCTCGTCATGCTCCGGATCGGTGGCGGCCTTTCCGGAGAAGATGCCACGCAGCATCCAGCGCGGACCGTCGACGCCCACGATGCGTGTCATCACCTTGCGGCCGCCCTTGACCACAACCGGCAACGCCAGCTCGGTGCCGAACACGCCGTCGACTTCGGAAGCGGCCTTGTTGGCCTCGATCAGGTCCGCACGCACATCATCCCACAGTCCCATGGTCTTCGGGGCGGCGAACGCCTCGATTTCCAGGCTGGAGGAGCCGTAGGTGATGGTGGAGCCGAGCACCTGCTGCGTGGCGCGATTCGCCTTCACGCGCAACTCGATGCCCTGCAGGAACGGCAGATAGTAGGATCCCAAATCAAGATAGTCGTCATAATCAGGCACATCCTCGTCGTTCACATCCCAGGGGCCACGCTCATTGCCACGCCCCTCATACACGGCGGACGGTTCAGGCAGGTCCATGACCTCCTGGGCCTGGGCGGCGGCCTCGTCCACAGCCTGCTCATTCTCTTCGGCGGCCTGCTGAGCATCCTCGCTCTGGCGCTTCTTCTTGCCGAATCCAAACAATCCCATGATGTTCCTCATTTCGTAACGGTTGCAACCGTGACCAGCCTAGCACCCACGCTTAATATGAGCTGGGAATTCGGGTCTGGTCTCCCCCGATTTTCCGGTTCAGATGTCGTAGGTGATGGTCAGGGGCGCGTGGTCGGACCAGCGTTTATCGTAGGTCGGGGCCTTGTCGATGACGAATCCGCAAGCCGATTCGGCCAGTTCCGGCGTGGCGAACTGGTAGTCGATCCTCCAGCCGACGTTGTTGTCGAAGGCGCGACCGCGCTGGCTCCACCAGGTGTACGGGCCCTGGATGTCGCCCGCGAGGCTGCGCATCACATCCACGAATTCCAACTCACCCAGCCATTTGTCGACGTAGGCACGCTCCTGGGGCAAAAATCCGGCGTGCGTCTCGTTGGCCTTGGCGTTCTTGATGTCGAGCGGGGTATGCGCGATGTTGAAATCGCCGCACAGCACGGCCTGGCGTCCGCCGTGTGCCGCCTCGTCGCGCAGTTGCCCCATACGCACCAGCATGGCGTCGAGAAAACGGTATTTCTGCTTCATCTTGAGCGGGTCGTCGGTGTTGCCCGCGTGTACGTACACACTCACGACGGTGATGACGTAGCCCTGCGGGGTTTTGACATCGGCTTCGATCCATCGGCCCGAATCGACATCCTCGTCAAGTCCGGCAAGTCCGTAACGTTTGTCCACGACCGGTAGCGCTGCGAGCAGTCCCACTCCGGCACGGCCCTTGACGCGGCAGACCTCGTTCAGCCGATCCAGCTCGCTCTGGTCGGCGATCTTACCGGCGGTGGAGTATTCGAATCCGAACTCATCGAAAATCGGATCGATCTCGTTCTGTGGCGCGCGCACCTCCTGCATGCACCAGATGTCGGGCGTATTCCTGCCGGCCCAGGTCTCGATGCCCTTGCGTTTGGCCGCACGGATTCCGTTCACGTTCGAAGTCGTAATGCTGATCGTCATAGCGCCAGCCTAGCTCAGATACAAGAGAACCTCCCTTCGGCAAGGGAGGTTCTCTTCACAAGCGGAGTCAGTCGAGACCGAGTTGCAGCTTGCCGCCGGGAATGGCGTCCAGCAGGTCTCGGGTGTACTGCATCTGCGGATGGTCGAACACCTCGTCGGTGGTGGCATGTTCCACGAGCTTGCCATGCTGCATCACCACCACCTCATCGGCGATTTGGCGGACGACCGCCAGATCGTGGGTGATGAACAGGTAGCTCAGGCCCTTTTCGGCCTGCAGGTCGTTGAGCAGACGCAACACCTGATCCTGCACAAGCACATCCAATGCGGATACGGCCTCGTCGCAGACGATCACGTCCGGATCAAGGGCCATGGCTCGCGCGATGGCGATGCGCTGGCGTTGACCGCCCGAAAGCTCGTTCGGATAGCGGCTCATCACGGATTCCGGCAGCTCCACCATGTCGAGCAGTTCACGTACGCGGGCGGTGCGGCTGTTCTTGTCGCCGATGCCGTGGATGCGCAGCGGCTCCTCGATGGAACGGTAGATGGAATACATCGGGTCGAGCGAACCGTACGGGTTCTGGAACACCGGCTGCACGTGACGTCGGAAGTCAAGCAGCTCCTTGCCCTTGAATGCCGAAATGTCCTTGCCCGCATAGGTAACGGTACCGGAAGTGGGTTCGAGCAGCTTCAGCACCATGTTGGCCACGGTGGACTTGCCGGAACCGGATTCGCCCACGATCGCCAGAGTGGTGCCCTTCTTGATGGAGAAGCTCACGTCGTCGACGGCCTTGAACATCTCCTTGCGGCGCGGAAGCTTGAACTCACGGGTCAGGTGGTCGACGGTGATGATGGCCTCGCCGTTTTCCAGGGAGGATTCGTTCACCGTATGCTCCATTACGGCCTTCGCGTCGCCGCCATGCTCCTTGACGGAGATGATGCGCTGCGATGCCAGGGATGGCGCGGCCGCAACCAAACGCTTGGTGTATGGATGCTGCGGATGCTGCAGCACTTCGAGGGACGGACCGGATTCGACGACCTGGCCCTTGTACATCACCACGATGTGCTGGGCGCGTTCGGCGGCCAGACCCAGATCGTGGGTGATGAACAGCACCGCGGTACCCAGTGAATCGGTGAGCATGTGCAGATGATCGAGGATCTTCTTCTGCACGGTCACGTCAAGCGCGGAGGTCGGCTCATCGGCGATGAGCAGTTCCGGGCGGCATGCCAGACCGATGGCGATCAGCGCACGCTGGCGCATACCGCCGGAAAACTCATGCGGGAACTGGCGTGCGCGGGTGGCGGCATCAGGCAATCCCGCCTCGGACAGCAGTCCTGCGATGCGATCGTCCATGGTGGAACCGATCACATATTTCTTGGCGAGATACCAGGCATCATCGTCCGCCACACCGGCCTTGATCAGATCGTCGGCCACACGCCAACGGGTTTCGGAGCCCGGTACCCACTCTTCGGTGAAGTACGCCATGGTCTTGTCGAGATCCTCGCCGGTTTTGCCGATGTTGACCAGGGCCTGCCTGGCCGTTGCCAACAGTTCCGGCAGTTCCTTGGAGCCGAGGAAGGTTTCGTCATCATCGCCCTTGAGCTCCATGCCTTCGCCGGCCAGGGCCTTGGCGAATTCGGAGCGCTTTTCATGGTCGATGTCCATGTTGTTGGCGACAAGGGCCTCCTTGACCTGAGATCCGATGCGCCACACCGGATTCAGATTGCTCATCGGGTCCTGCGGCACAAGACCCATTTTGGAGCCGCGCAGCTTGTCGTAGTCCTTCTGCTTCAGGCCGGAGATCTCCTGACCGTCGAGCTTGATGGAGCCGCCGACCACATGGCCCGTGCCCGGCAGAAGCCCCAGCACGGCCATGGCGGAGGTGGACTTGCCGGAACCGGATTCGCCCACGATCGCCACCCACTGGCCCGGATATACGCTGAAGGAGGAATTGCGCACCGCATGTACGGCATGGCCTTCGTCGGTGGTGAAGTCCACCTGAAGATCCTTGACCTCGAGCAACGGCCCGTTGGCGCGCTGCATGGCCTCAAGCTTGTTTTCGGTATTCACGTCAGTCATCGAATATCCCTCACTTACACTCAGGCCGTACGGCTCTTCGGATCAAGGGCGTCCTTGACGGCGTCACCCATCATGATGAAGGCCAGCACGGTGATGGCCAATGCCGCGGATGGATAGAACAGCACCATCGGGTTGGTGCGCAGAATGGACTGCGCATGGGAAATGTCACCACCCCAGCTGACGGTGGTGGTCGGCAGGCCCACACCGAGGAAGCTCAGCGTCGCCTCGAGCACGATGTAGGTGGCCAGCGATGTGGTGCCGACCACGATGATCGGCGCCAGGGAGTTCGGCAGGATGTGACGGAACAGATTCCGTCCCGGCGTGGAACCCAGGGCCGTGGATGCGGTGTTGAATTCGAGGTTCTTCGCCTCCAGCACCGCGCCTCTGGCGATGCGTGCCACGGAGGTCCAGCCGAACAGCGCCATCACGAGGATGATCTTCCAGATGGAATCGCTGGTCTTGAACATCTGCAGCACCACAATGGCGCCAAGCAGAATCGGCAATGCGAGGAAGATGTCGGTCAGACGGCTCAGCACGGCATCGACCCAGCCTCCGAAGAAGCCGGCGACCGCACCGATCAGGGTGCCCAGCAGCACCACAAGCAGCGTGGCGAACACGCCGACGCTCAAGGAGGTGCGGGTGCCGTAGACCACGCGGGCGTATACGTCGCAGCCCTGCAGGTCGAAGCCGAACGGATGGCCCGCGGATGACGGGTCAAGCGAGTTGTCGAGATTGCAGTAGTTCGGGTTCTGCTTGGTCAGGACGCCCGGGAAAAGCGCCACGAAAATGATGAAGATGATCAGCAGCCCGGAGATGATGAACAGCGGGTTGCGCCGCAAGGTACGCCACGCATCGGACCACATGCTCGAGGCGGGGGCTGATTCGTCGATGGAATCAACGGCTTTGAGCGGAGTCTCCTCGAGCGGGGCCACGTAGCGCTCCTGCCCCGGCAACGCAGTGGAAAGATTGGTTTCGTTCATGTCAGTCATTTCTTATCCTCCACAACTCACGCGTACCGGATTCGAGGATCAAGGGCGGCGTAGAGCATGTCGACCAGCAGGTTGCACACCACGAAGATCAGCATGAGCAACGTCACGATGGATACCACCAGGTTGCCCTCTCCCTTCAGAATGCTCTGATAGGTCAGATAGCCGATGCCGTGCACGTTGAAGATGGTTTCGGAAATCATGGCGCCGCCCATGAGCGCGCCAAGGTCCTGCCCGAGGTAGGTCACGACCGGGATCATGGAGTTGCGCAGCACGTGGCGCAGCATGACGGACTTGTTGTCCATGCCCTTCGCACGTGCGGTGCGTACGTAATCGAGCGCGATGTTGGACGAGATCTCCGCACGGCTCAATCGGATGATGTATGCCATCGATACGGAGCCGAGCACCATCGCCGGCATGAGCAGATCGATGAAACCCGGATTCGAGCCGGCGGTGACCGGAAGCAGATGCCATTTGACGCCAAGGAAATACTGGGCCAGGAAGCCGGTGACGAAAGTCGGTACGGAGATGAGCAGCAGCGAGAAGATCAGGATGACGGTGTCGCACCACTTGCCCTTCTTCAAGCCGGAGATCACACCGAAGATCACACCGAAGACTGCTTCGAACACGAAGGCCATCAGCGCGAGCTTGATGGTGACCGGGAAGGCACGGCCGATCTGGTCGATGACCAGCTGTCCGGAGAAGGTCTTGCCGAAGTCGAGGGTCAGCGCGTTCTTCAGGAACAGCAGATACTGGATGATGAACGGCTTGTCCAGGTTGTATTCGGCACGGATCTGGGCGGCAACCGCTTCATTGACCGGCTTATCACCGAACATGGCCTTGACTGGGTCGCCCGGCAGCGCAAACACCAGGGCGTACACCAGAAGCGTCGTGCCGAGAACCACAGGGATCATCTGCAGAATGCGTCGCAGAAGATACTTGCCCATTGGTTTCTCCTTATTACTCAATTCTTAAGCCAGCCATTTGGCTATCGGTCTCTATCAAATAAAGACCCTGCACGGGGCCGGCTGACAACTCGCCCCGCTAAGTCTACTAGCCGTTAAGTCTACTAGTTTCACACCAAGGTGCTTTTATATTGTAGGTTTATGAAAATAAGCTGGGAAAACACCCCACGGACCGGCATCCTACCCCTGGATGTCCTGTTTCCCGGTCCTTTCTTATTCCCGCAACGATTATGGCCATAAATGCCGACAAGGAAGGAACGGCGTATGGCCGTCCCCTCCTTGTCAGTGGTGGGAACCGATCAGCGGATCAGGTTCACTTGCTCTTGGTCATGTTCTCGTAGACCGGAAGGTTCTGCCAATTCATCTCGAAGTTGGAGACGTTGGTGGAGGCCACACCGTAGGCGTTGGCGTAGTACAGCGGAACGGCCGGCAGGTCGTTGAGCAGCACTTCCTGGGCCTGCTGGTACAGCTTGTTGGACTCGTCGGTGGTCTGGGCGGCTGCGGCCTGATTGCACAGATCGTCGAACTCGGTGTTCTTGTAGTCACCGTCGTTCGAACCGTTGCCATCGGCGGCGGAGGAGGAGAAGTTCTGGACCAGATAGTTCTCGGCGGACGGGTAGTCCGGCTGCCAGCCGCTGCGGAACGCACCCTGGACCTTGCGGTCGGACACCGCGGTGCGGTAGTCGTTGAAGGTCGGGTACGGGTTGGTGGCGGCCACTTCGGAGCCGAGGGTGTTGTTGATGGAGTTCACCACGGCGGTGTAGATGGTTTCGTGGCCACCGTCGGCATTGTAGGCGAAGGTGAGCTTGTCATCGGAGGTCCACGGGCTGATGGCGTTGGCCTGCTCCCAGAGTTCCTTGGCCTTGGAGGCGTTGTACTTCAGGTTGTCGGAACCCTTGAGGGAGTCGCTGTAGCCCGGAGTCAGCGGAGAGGTGAAATCGCTGGCCGGCGTGCCGGTGCCGTTGAGCACCTTCTCGCAGATGTTATTGCGATTGATGGCCATGGAGATGGCCTGACGACGCAGGGTGCCCTCCTCGGTGCCGGCCTCGAAGTGCTTCAGATTGGACGGGATGGTGAACTGCTGGATCACGGAGCCGGCCTTGTTGTAGGCCTGCACGGTGGAATCGCTTTCGAAGGTCTTGGTGGCGGAAGACGGCACGGATTCCATCACGTCGAGGGAGCCGGACTGGATGTCGGCGTAGGCGGCCTCGTCCTTGGTGTAGACCTTGAAGGTCACGCCGTCGTTCTTCGGGGTGCGGTTGCCCTTGTAATCCGGGTTCTTCACGAGCACGATCTCGTTGTCGTGATCCCAGGACTGGAACTTGTACGGACCGTTGCCCACCGGATTCTCGCCGAAGGCCTTCGGATCCTTGTAGAAGGATTCCGGCAGCGGGGCGAAGGCGGAGTAGCCGACCTTGATGGCGAACACGGAGTCGGACTGGTTGAGATCCACGGTGAACTCGTTGTCGTTGACGACCTTCAGGCCCTCGAGCTGCTCGTCGCCCTTGAGGTTGTCGGCGTCCTGCAGCTTGTCATAGCCCTTGATGGTGGAGAAGAAGGAGGCGCACTTCTGCGCGTTCTTCGCGTTGGCGGTGTAGCTCCACGACTTGGTGAAGGACTCGGCGGTCACCGGAGTGCCATCGGTAAACTTCCAGCCCTTCTTAAGCTTGATGGTGTACTGGGTGGCATCCGAGTTGGCTTCGATGGACTCCGCCACTTCGTTGGAAGCATTGCCCTTGGCATCGAAGGAAATCAGGCGGGAGAACAGCAGCTCGACCGGCTTGCCGCCGCCGGTCTCGTTGGTGTTGCCCGGGATGAGCGGGTTCTGCGGCTCGGAATTGTAAGCCGTGATGATGTTGTCGCCACTGGAGGCGGCGTCATTGGAAGCGCCGCAGCCGCTGAGCAGCATGCCCAGCGCGCAGGCCGCGGCGGCGAAAGCCAAAGCCTTCTTCTTCATGAAATCATTCTCCTATTCGTTATGTTCGGACCATTGCGGTCCTTGAGTAAAAAACAAGGTGGACGTTGACGCGCGTAGCTTCAGCGCCCACCTGATTTTCACTGGTAGAGAACCATTGTTCCCTACTTAAAGGACAACAATGTGGCGTCTCCGGAACACAGTGTGGAGAAGGGTAGAAAAAGGGGGTCAGTCCGGCGGTCGGCCGTGTGGGACCGGCCGCCGGAATCATCCGGAAGATCAGCGTTTGGTCATTTCATGATATGAGGGGATGTTCTGCCAGGTCATGGTGAAGTTCTTCACATCCTTCGACGCCACGCCTGCCGCATCGCTGTAATACAGCGGAATCGACGGCAGCTGACTGAGCAGGATCTGCTGCGCCCGCCGGTACAGGTCGTTCGCGGTGTCCTCATCTCCGGTCGAAGCCGCACGCGCGCACAGCTCATCGAAGTCGGCGTTCTTGTAGTCGCCGTCGTTGGAACCGTTGCCGTCCGCGGAGGACGAATCATACAACGGCACCAGATAGTCCTGCGGGGACGGGTAGTCCGGCTGCCAGCTGGTGCGGATGGCTCCTGCAAGCGTGCGGGCGTTCACATCGTTGCGGAATTCCTGGAAGGTGGGGATCGGACTGGTGACCGCGTCGATGCCGAGCACGTTCTTCACGGAATTGACGATGGCGTCATACACCGGACCGGCGCCGCCATCGGAATTGTAGAAGAACTGCAGCTTTCCGTCATAATGGGAGATGGCTTCGGCCTGCTTCCACAGCTCCTTGGCCTTCGTCGGATTGTATTCAAGGTTTTCATGCCCTTCGATGGTGCCCGAATAGCCCGGCACCTTCGGCGAGGTGAAGGAATCGGCCGGAGTGCCCAGATTGTTGAGCACCTTCTTGCAGATGGTGCTCCGGTCGATGGCCATGGACAGCGCCCGCCGACGCAGTTGCCCCTCTTCGGTGGAGGTCCGCCAGTGCTCGAGGTTCGATGGGATGGTGACGGTCTGCAGCACGGATCCGGCCTTGTTGTACGGCTGGACCGAGGAATCGGTTTGGAAGACCTTGGCGTCGGCGGACGGAATGGTGTCGAGCACGTCGAGGTTGCCGGCCTGCACATCGGCATAGGCGGCGGCCGGATCGGTGTACGTGCGGAAGGTCACGCCGTCGTTCTTCGCCTTGCGGTTGCCGTGATAGGCCGTGTTCTTCACGACGCTCAGCTCTTGGTCATGGGTCCATGAACTGAATTTGTACGGACCGTTGCCCACCGGCTTCTCGCCGAAGGCCTTCGGATCCTTGTAGAAGGATTCCGGCAGCGGATAGAAGCCGCAATAGCCCACCTTGATGGGGAACACGGAATCGGGCTGGCTCAGTTCCACGGTGAATTCGTGGTCGTTGATCACCTTCAGACCCTCGAGCTGCTCGTCGCCCTTGAGGTTGTCGGCATCCTGCAGCTTGTCATAGCCCTTGATGTTGGCGAAGAACCCCGAACACAGCTGCGCGTTCTTCGCGTTGGCCGTGTAGCTCCATGCCTTGGTGAAGGACTCGGCTGTCACATCGGTGCCGTCGGTGAACTTCCAACCGGACTTGAGCTTGATGTCGTACTGGGAGGAATCATCGTTCGCGGTAATCGATTCGGCCACCTCGTTCTGGGCCTTGCCGTCGTTGTCGAAGGAAATCAGACCGGCGAACAACAGGTCGATCGGGCGGCCTCCGCCTGATTCGTTGGTGTCCCCCGGAATCAACGGATTGGCCGGTTCGGAGTTGAAGGCGGTGATGATGTTCGATGCCGCCGAGGAACCGGAACCGGAACCGCCGCAACCGGCCAATGGTATGGCCAGCAGTGCGAGCGCCGATGCGAAGGCCACAAGCCTGTGTTGTTTCATTATTCCCTCGATTCATATACGCATGGAGCGCGGTCCGAAGGCCGCAGGCTCTTTCATACATCGTGGGAACATGGGCCGTGGCTCGATTTCGCAGCACGCGTACATCGTCATGGCCGATCGACGGCTCAGGCTCGGGGGAATGCCTGCCCGTATCTCGACTTGAGCTGTTCGATGGAAACATGGGTGTATCGCTGCGTGGTTTTGAGCGAGGAATGCCCCAGCAGCTCCTGCACCTGCCGTAGGTCCGCTCCCCCATCGAGCAGGTGCGTCGCCGCGCTGTGGCGCAACGCATGCGGGCTGATGTCGGGTATGCCTGCACGTTGCGCGCAGTCATGCACCACCTGTCTGACCACACGCTGGTCGATGCGGTTGCCTTGCGCGCCGAGAAAAAGCGCGTCCGCCGACCGTGCCCGAACCAGACGGGGGCGTCCGTCCTCAAGCCAACGTCGGATGGATCGCTCCGCCGGCACGCCGAACGGCACCACACGCTGCTTGCTGCCCTTGCCCGTGACCCTCATCGTACGGTTGTCGAAGGCCACGTCCTGCACATCGAGTCCGACCAGTTCGGCGACGCGAATGCCGGTGGCGTACAGCACCTCCAGCATCGCCGCATCGCGCAGGCCGACGGCCTGCCTCCTGACGTTTTTTTTTCTGCGATTCCGGCGGCCGCCCGTCAACGCAGTCCATCAGCTTCTCGGCTTGCGATTCGCTGAGCACGGCGGGCAGCGTATCCGGGATCTTCGGCGTCATCAGCATGGCCGCCGGATTGGCGTTCGTCACGCCGTGCTCATGCGCCCACGAGAAAAACCCCCGAACCGCAACGGTTTTACGGGCCATGCTACTTCTCGCATGCCGTTTCGAGGATTGCGACATCCACATACGCAGGTCCTCTATGGTCACTTCGTTGAGATCCTCGCATCCCAACATCTCCAGCTGCGTCATGCATTCCTCGAGATCGCCGCGGTACGCTTTGCGCGTATTGTCGCTTAGTCCGCGATTAGCCTTCAGATAGGCATCGAAGGCGTTAATCGTATCCGCGAATCGCATGATCATGGCCTCTTTTCGTGAATTCCCTCTGACATCCCTTCCATTATGAGACCTTCTGCCGATAGACTTTATTGGGTACATTCCCCCTAACAGACAGGCGGTATCATGGCACGTCACTCGGTACAGACCCGGCAGCAGGGCGATTCCGGCAACGGGGTCGATGAACGAATCGTGGCAAGGGCCATCGATCTGACGAAAAACTATGGCGGCAAAGACAATCAGGTCACCGCCCTCAATCATGTGGATGTGGAGTTCATGCGCGGTGAAATGACCGCGATCATGGGGCCCTCCGGCTCAGGCAAATCCACCTTGATGCATTGCATGGCGGGACTCGACTCCCCCTCTTCCGGCCAGGTCTTCGTGGAGGGCCTCGAGGTTTCGTCCATGAATCAGAAGCAGCTAACCAATCTACGCCGCGAACAGATCGGCTTCATCTTCCAATCCTTCAATCTGGTGCCGACGCTGTCGGCCGAAGAGAACATCCTCCTGCCGTTGCAGATCGCGAAACGCCCCATCGACCGCGATTGGTTCAAGCAGGTGGTCGACGTGGTCGGCCTTGAACAGCGGCTGACCCATCGACCGAGTCAGCTTTCCGGCGGCCAGCAGCAGCGCGTCGCCTGCGCCCGCGCGATGATGGCGCGTCCTTCGGTGATTTTCGCGGACGAACCGACCGGCAATCTGGATTCACGTTCCAGCCGTGAGGTTCTGGGGTTCCTACGCGATTCCGTGCGCGATTACGGCCAATCCATCGTGATGGTCACGCA
Source organism: Bifidobacterium moukalabense DSM 27321 (assembly GCF_000522505.1). Lineage (GTDB taxonomy): Bacteria > Actinomycetota > Actinomycetes > Actinomycetales > Bifidobacteriaceae > Bifidobacterium > Bifidobacterium moukalabense. The sequence continues at coordinate 205,372 of NZ_AZMV01000001.1, forward strand.
TGACCCGCGTGCCGCCTCCTTCGCCGACCGCGTGCTGGTGCTGACGGACGGCGAAATCACCCGCGATATGAGCCATCCCACCTACGCCGAGATTCTCGAGGTGTTCGCGGACGACGACGCCGACACCGAAGCCACCTCGACGGAAGGCGCCCAGGCATGATTCGTATCGGTTTGCGCGACGCAAGAAGTCATTTCAGCCGCTTCATCATGTCGATCGTGGCCATCGCGCTCGGCGTGAGCTTCGTGGTCGGTTCGTTCTGCTTCCGTGAGATGCTCGACAGCCAGGTCTCGCAGATGATGGCCACCAACGCCGACCATGATGTGTACGTACGTGGCGCCAAACAGACCAAGAGCGGTTCGACGCTGCTCGCATCGGGCTCGTCGATGGCAAGCTATAACGCCATCGATGTGAACCTTGCCGACGACATCGCCAAGGTGAAAGGAGTCTCATCGGCGCGCGTGGTCTACTCGCTTACCGGCGTGGTATTGGTCGACAACCATGGCGACGCCGTGACCACCATGGGCTCGCCCTCGATGGCGATCGGCATCAGTGCCTCGGCCCCGTGGCGTTCCGCCAAGTTCACCTCCGGCACGTATCCGCAAGGCGAGGATGAGATCGCCCTGCATTCCTTCGCTGCGGAACGATCCGGCCTCAAGGTGGGAGACAAGGCGAAGATCGTCTACTCCGACGGCCCGCATGACGTGACGGTCAGCGGCATCTTCTCGACCTCCGCAAGCCAGGCGGGCGCCATCATCATCGGCGTCGATCCGAGCGTGGCCAAGGCGCAATCCGACAAGCAATCGGACGATGCCGACAAGACCGCACAGATCTGCGTCTACGGAAACGCGACCACGCCGTTGAGCGAGTCCGAACAACAACGGCTGGCGGACCGCATCAACAAGGCGCTGCCCAAGGACTCCCAGGCGCACGCCGTCACCGGGGATGAGTACCGCGACGATTCCACCAAGGCCACGCAGGATTCGCTCGGCTTCATCCAGCCGCTGATCCTCATCTTCGCCGTCATCGCGCTATTCGTCGGCTCGTTCATCATTGCGAACACCTTCTCGATGATTGTACGTGAGTCGATGCGCGGATATGCGCTGCTGCGTTCCATCGGTGCCTCGCCGGCACAGGTCTTCTCCACGGTGATCGTGCAGGCGATGCTGCTCGGCCTGGTCGGTTCGGGCGTGGGCATCGCGCTCGGCTGGGGCATGGTGCGGCTGATCGTCATGGGGTTGGCGAATATGGGATTGCCACTGACCGGCGCCGCCGATCCGTCCATCTCCGATATGGTGATCGGCCTGATCGTGGGCGTGCTGGTCACGTTGGTCGGCGCGGCGTTGCCCGCGCGCAACGCCGCGCTTGCCCCGCCGATTCAGGCGATGAACGAGACGGTGAACCCGGAAAAGCCGGTACGTCTGCGTGGCATCGCCGGCACGATCATGGTGGTGCTCGGCTTCGGCGGCTGGGCGTTCGCCTGTGCCATGGCCGCAACGGACGGCGATGGTCCGACGCCATGGGATGCGGTGAACCACATCTCCATCGGCTGGCCGCTCGGCATCGGCGCGGCGTTGATCGTGATCGGCGTGATCATGGCCGGACCGGCGTTCGTCTCCCCGGCCGGCAACATATTGGGCTGGCTGCCGTCGAGGATCTTCACCGTCACCGGTCGGCTCGCGACGCGCAACATCTCCCGTTCCAAGAGACGCACGTCGAATACCGCCGCCGCGCTGTTCGTAGGCGTCGCGATCGTCAGCTGCCTCGGCGTGGTGGCCTCGTCGGCGAAGGCCTCGGTCAATTCCTTGGTGGACAACGGCTTCGAAGCCGATTTCGCCGTGACCTCCGCATCCTTCGGGCGGCTGCCCGATGAGGCCATAGCCGACATCAGGAACACCGACGGCGTCAAAACGGTCACCACGAACCGTCTGCTGACCGGTGTCAAGTATGATGGCCGATCCGCCGGTGGCGTGACATTCGCCACGCAGACGCACCTGTTCACCGACGTGTTCGCCGCGGAGACCACCGAAGGCGATGCCGTCAAGGCACTGAGGAACGGCGAGCTGCTGGTCGGCAAGAACATCGCCGAAGACCGGGGTTGGCATGTAGGAGACCGGGTCGAGGTCTCCGCCGAGAACACGGTGGTCGACAAGGAGGCCACCGAGCAGGCCCAGGCCGATTACCAGGCCCAGGTACAGGCGCATGTGCAGGAGCTGCAGAACGAGGCGCAACGGATGGCCGCATCCGGTGATCTGGCGGGGGCGCAGGCCAAGACGAACGAGATCCAGCAGTATACCGCCGATGCGCAGAATATCGATCCGCAGACATTGGTCAGAACGAAGAAGGAGACCACGCACAAGACGATCAAGATCGGTGCGATCGTGTCGAATTCCGTGTATCGCGACAATGTGATGCTCAACGATGACATCGCCGAGCAAATCGGCAACAAGCAGACCATGTTCCCCATGTCCCTGTACGTCAAGGCCAAGGCCGGCACCGACATCGCAACGGTGAAGCGGAACATCAAGAACGCCGTGAAGAAGTACTACACGATTTCGGTGTTCGACCGCGACGAATACAAATCGACGATGAGTTCGCTGATCGACCAGGTGCTCATGATTCTGTATGCGCTGTTGGCATTGTCGATCATCATTGCGATTTTCGGCATCGTGAATACGCTGGCGTTGAATGTATCGGAACGTACCAGGGAGATCGGTCTGTTACGGGCCATCGGCACGTCACGCGGGCAGGTGCGTGGCATGCTCGGCATCGAGGCGGCCGTCATCTCCGTGTTCGGCACGGTGATGGGATTGGCGGTCGGTGTCTCTGCCGGCGTGGTGATTCGCGCCGTCTACGCCTCCGAAGGATTGGAGACGCTTGCGGTTCCGTGGACGCAGTTGCTGATCTTCCTCGCGCTGTCAATCGTGGTCGGCCTGGTCTCCAGCATCTCGCCGGCATCCCGCGCCCTCAGGCAGCCCGTCCTCGATGCCGTGGCCAGCGAATAGGTCTAGACTGGCGGTAAACGGTTCAACGAAGGGGACGATATGCCGATTCCACATGAGATTCCTACCGGTGCACGCATTGTGGTGCGTATCTGCGAAGGAGTGGATCCGACCGACCAACGCATGAAATTCCGCGATTTCGTCGGCCACGTGCGCTCCTGGGACGGTCAGACGCTGGAGCTGCTGCGGGACGCGACCGCCAATGGCTCACGTCCCGCGCAGCGTGTCGGCATTCCCGCCGACACGATCGTCACGATCAAACCGATCCCCGAACGTTCCATGACCCGTCCACGGCCGTAACGCCGTTCCGCCGAGCGTCACACGGCGGAACGGATCTGGACGTCAACCGCATGGTCATCGGTGAAGCGGATGATGTGCTCTCCCCTGCGGGCGGATTCCAGCAGCATCTGCTGCCAACCTTCCGTAGGGATCTCAAGCGGAATCGTCTCGCGATCCTTCTGGGAGCCGGACCGTTGCATGGCGGCCCTGTAATCGCGGAACGGCTGCCCCTGCGCAAAGAAACGAGTCATCTCCCTGGCGTCGCTTTCCTGGGTGGCGACGGTCTGCAATGCTCCGACGCCCTGAGCTTGAACGCCGTGCAGCACATTAGCCATCAGCGTCAGACGGTTGGCCATATTGCGCAACAGCAGCTCCACGTTGGCCGCATCCTCTTCGACCATGGCACGCGTGCGCTCCGGATCGGTCAGCGCCACACGGGTCATGTCACGCCAGGACCCCGCGGCGAGCGCGGCGGCGATATTGCGATTCGGATTGACCACAAGCTCGTTGATCATGGCCGTGGCGATGACGTGCGGCATATGCGAGATCAAGGCGGCGCAACGATCATGCGTGGCATCGTCAAGCACGATCAGACGATTGGCGCAGGCATCGGTGACCATCTTCGCGACGGCAAGGAACCGCCGATAATCAGTATGGTCGTCCACGGTGATGGCCCACAATGCATCGTCGTATAGTGCGGGATCCGAGGATTCCCAGCCGGACAGCTCGTTGCCGGCCATCGGATGCGCGCCGACGTAGCAGCCCTCCAGTCCGACGGCCTTCACCTGGTCACGCACCATGCCCTTGACGCTGCCGACATCGGTGAGCGTGGTCGCGGTCTGGTCGATCAGCGGCTTCAATACGCCGAGAATCTGCGGCATGGCCTTAAGCGGATTGCACAGCACAAGCACATCGGGTTTGCCGTCGGCCAGGGCCGCCAGCGTCGGTGTGCAGACGATGCCGTCCGCCTCGGCGGTCGCATAGGGGCGGTCGTTGTGGTTCCAGGCCGTCACATCGCAGCCTGCGTTGGCGAGCCTACGTGCCAGCGAACCTCCGATCAGGCCCAATCCCACGATTGCGATACGTTGCTTCGCCACATCAGCTCCCTTCTTACCGTACCGTCGTTCTGCCAATCCTCGGGCAGATGCCTGTCATCAAGGCGTACTCCGCCCTGCGGCAGCATCCAGCTGGTCACCGGCGGGCTTGGCCGTTCCCTGCGCGGGTAGACGGCCAGGGTCTTGGCCCAGTCTCCATGTTCGGCGATCTCCACGAGCGCGTCGTGGAACCGCTGCTCCCACGGTGCCGCATCGAATGTGGCGATGAAGCTGTAGGTGCCGTCATGCCCTTTGATCGGGCGTGAGATGAAGCTGGTCATGTTGAGTCCCGCATCGCGGAACACGTCCAGCAGATCGGCAAGCACGCCCGGGCCGGTGACCAAGGGGATGAGCGTCAGCACCGATTCATAATCCACATCGGCTTGGGATTTCGGCCGTTCCAGCAAAGCAGCGACCTCCTCCCGGCGGGCCAGCACGAGAAACTCGGTGCGCGCACCCTGATAGTCCTGTACCGCGCTGCCGACTCGTTCGATGTCATACAGATCGCCGCAGATACGTGGTCCGAGTGCGATCTCGCCAGGCTTAAGGTCACGGCAGGCGGCGGCGTTGGATGATGCCGGCGCCGGGTCAAGACGATGTTCGGCGATGAATCGCCTGCACTGTGCAAGGCCATGCGGGTGAGCCGCGGCGACGTGGGCGTCCTCCAATCCGGCGCCGGGCATCGTGTAGGCGTCGAATTCGACGTTCACGCCGATGCGGGCGAAGCCGACCAGATCCCGTGCGTCGATCAGAGCATCGAGATTCGGCACGACATAGCCCTCGACGTTGTTCTCCCACGCGATGACGCCCCAGCCTTCGCCATTTTGCGCGGCCTGCATGATCTGCGGCACACCGTCACAGGCGATGAGGTCAAAACCCTCGGGTACGGACGATTGCAACAGTTCGGCCGCGTTGACCGCCGCCTGATGCGTGAACGTGCCTTGGGGCCCAAGATAGAACAGCTTCCGTGCATTCATATCTTTCCGCTCCTTTTCCATGCCTCCCTGCACCTTACCGTAGCGGTGGCCCGCAATGCGGCGCTATTCCATCGGTTGGGCGTCCTCGTCCGTACGAGGAGGCATGACGAACCAGCGTTTTGGCAGCAGCAGCATGATGCATGGAATGAGCACGACGCCGTACAGCCAGCAGTAGCCGGCGTAGTTGCTGAAGAACGGCAGGTTCGCCTCACTGCCGAAACCGACCGGGATCAGGGCGTCGCCGCCCGGACCATAGCCTGCCATGACCGTCCATACCACCAGCGACGAACTGATGAGGTGCAATGCGAGTCCGACGATGCCGTCACGTGAGCGGGCGCACCATGTGGAGAGGATCACGATGAGGAAGGCCAGCACCAAGCCATACGGGATGTTCATCGAAGCGCCCATACGGTGGGCCATCGTGCCGACGGCGCCGACGGCCGCGCCGGAAAGCAGATCGATGAGGAGCCGTATCGGCACCGGCTGCCGATGCGACCATGGCAGCAGTCCGCGATCATCGTTCCGTGTCATATTCGCCACTATCCGCCTCATTCCTTAACCATTCCACCGCAACGATTCCATCTCACTGTATACCCCTCGCACAGGAAAGGAAAAGGAGAGATGCGCATCCGCGCATCTCTCCCCTTTCAATCAGCGATCACTTGCCCTGCTGATTGTTCTGGCGACGCTGCTTGGCGCGCCACTTGTACCAATCCTCACGATTGAGGATGATCTTGCGGATGCGGATGGACTCCGGAGTGACTTCCACGCACTCATCCTCGTTGGCGAAATCCAGGGATTCCTCAAGACTCATCTTGATCGGCGGGGTCAGGGTTTCCAGCACGTCGGCGGTGGAGGAACGCATGTTGGTCATGTGCTTGGCGAGCGTGATGTTCACATCCAGCTCGTCCGGCTTGTTGTTCACACCGACGACCTGTCCCTCATACACCGGGGACTGCGGTTCGACGAAGAAATTGCCGCGGGCCTGCAGGCGCTGCATGGCATACGGGGTGGCGACGCCCTTGCGGTCGCAGACCATGGAACCGTTCTGACGGGTCACGATCTGGCCGGCCCACGGAGCGTAGCCTGCGGAGATGGAGGCCGCGATGCCGGTGCCGCGGGTGGCGGACAGCAGGGCGGTGCGGAAGCCGATAAGGCCACGGGACGGCACGGTGAACTGCAGTCGCACCCAACCGGTGCCGTGGTTGGTCATGTTGTCCATGCGGCCCTTGCGATCGGCCATGAGCTGGGTGACGGTACCCATATACTCCTCCGGCACGTCGATGGTGGTGTTCTCCATCGGCTCGTTGATGGCACCGTCAATGGTCTTGGTGACCACCTGCGGGCGGCCGACGGTCAGCTCGTAGCCTTCACGCCGCATCTGTTCGGCAAGCACGGCCAGAGCGAGCTCGCCACGACCCTGGACCTCCCAGGCATCCGGACGCTCGGTCGGCAGCACCTTGATGGACACGTTGCCGATGAGCTCGCGATCCAGACGATCCTTGATCATACGGGCGGTGAGCTTGTGGTCCTTGCCCTCGGTGCCGGCCAGCGGCGAGTCGTTGATGCCGAAGGTCATGGAGATGGCCGGATCGTCGACATGGATGAGCGGCAGCGGGCGCGGATCGTTCGGGTCGACGATGGTCTCGCCGATCATGATGTCGTTCACTCCGGCCACGGCGACGATGTCGCCAGGGCCCGCGGAATCGACCGGGGTGCGCTCCAGACCCTGCGTACGCAGCAGCTCGGAAACGCGGAAGTTCTCGATGGAGCCGTCCACACGGGACAGGCCGTAGGTCTTGCCCTTCTCAAGCACGCCGTTGTAGATGCGCACCAGGCCGAGTCGTCCGAGGAAGTCGGAGGAGTCGATGTTGGCTACATGGGCCTGCAGCGGCGCACCCTCCTCGTATTCCGGGGCCGGAATGTTCTTGATGATGGCCTCGAACAGCGGTTCGAGATCGTCGTTGTCCGGCAGACCGCCGTTCTCGGGCTGGTTGTCGGAGGCGTAGCCGGCCTTGGCGGCGCAGTAGATCACCGGCAGGTCGAAGAGGGCATCCTCATCGAGGTCGATGCCCTCTTCGATGACGTCCTGCGCCAGACCCAGCAGCAGGTCGGAGGCCTCGCCGACGACTTCCTCGATACGGGCGTCCGGACGATCCACCTTGTTCACGCACAGAATAACCGGAAGCTTGGCTTCAAGGGCCTTGCGCAGCACGAAACGGGTCTGCGGCAACGGGCCTTCGGAAGCGTCCACCAGCAGCACGACACCATCGACCATGGAGATGCCACGCTCGACCTCACCGCCGAAATCGGCGTGTCCGGGGGTGTCGATGATGTTGAGGGTGATGCCTTCCGGATGACCGTACTTGGCGGCCAACGGGCCGGTGTACTGCACGGCGGTGTTCTTGGCAAGGATGGTGATGCCCTTTTCGCGTTCCAGATCGTTGGAGTCCATGACACGATCCGGCACTTCCTCACGCTCGTTGAACACGTGGGACTGCTGAAGCATGGCATTGACCAGGGTGGTCTTGCCATGATCGACGTGTGCCACAATAGCTACATTTCGAATATCGCCGCGAACCGCCATCGAAACCTCTCTTAATATTGCTGTTCTTTGCGTAACCGTTCGGTACGTGATTGGTTATCTATCTGCACTTACACACAAACCGAACCAATCCTAGCGAAGCATTACGACAGACGCGACATCAGTCTTCGAGCTCCTTGCCGGTACGCTCGGGCAGGCATAGGGCCGCCACGCAGGCGAGGATGAACGCCACGGCGAACACGCTGAAGGCCACAGCCTTGTTGCCGCCCGACAACGTCAGGAACCACGGCATGAGCAGCGGTGCGATGATGGCCGCCACGCGGCCGCATGCCGCCGCCGCGCCCGCAGCCGCACCACGCAGACGGGTCGGGTAGATTTCCGGCGTTACGGCGTACAGCACGCCCCATGCGCCAAGATTCGAGGCGGACAGCAGCATGCCGAAGCAGAGCACGGCGGCCACGGAACCGGCCTGGGAGAATGCGAACGCCGCCACTGCGGACACGGCGAGGAAGATGCTCAGCGTCTTGCGTCGGCCCCAGATCTCCACCAGCCATGCGGCCAGGAAGTAGCCCGGCAACTGCGCGATGGCGATGGCCAGCGTATAGCCGAACGATTTGGTCAACGAACCGAACTGGTCGGCCAGCAGCGATGGCATCCAGGTGAAGGCCCCGTAATAGGAGAAGTTCACGAAGAACCACGTGGCCCAGATCGCCGCGGTACGGGCGATGTACTTCCCGCCGAACAGTTCGCGGGTCCCGATCTTCGGCAGCGGCCGGCCCTTCGGCGAGGCCACCGGTTCGACGCCACCGGCCTGTTCGAAATAGCGCACGGCCCGCTCGGCCTCACGTTCACGGCCTTTGGATTCCAGGAATCGTACGGATTCCGGAATGTGCATGCGCGTCACGATGGCGTACAGCAATGGCAGCGCGCCGATGAGCAATGCCCAGCGCCAGCCCCAGTCCCCGGTGTTCGGGATCACGAAGTAGCCGATGCATGCGGCCACGATCCAGCCGACGGCCCAGAAGGATTCCAGCAGCACCGTCATGCGGCCACGTTGTTTGGTCGGCGAGAACTCGGAGACGAGCGTCGAAGCGACCGGAAGCTCGGCGCCGAGGCCCAGGCCGATGATCAGTCGGGCGATGAGCAATGCCGCCAGCGACCACGACAACGCCATGCCGCCGTTGGCCAGGCCGAAAATCACCAATGTCGCGGAGAAGACCGTCTTGCGACCGACTCGATCGGCCACATATCCGCCAAGCGCCGCGCCGATGGCCATGCCGACGAAGCCGATGGACAGTACCCAGCTTTTCTCCGTCGCCGTCAGATCGAAATGCGGGTCGGCTGCGATGGCGGCGACCACGAACGATACCAGGCCGACGTCCATGGCGTCGAACGCCCATCCGATGCCGGAGGCCACCAGCAGTTTGCGGTGCGCCTTGTTGAACGGCAGTCTGTCAAGCCGTTCGTTGCGGGTAAGCGTTGCCGCTGAATTCACGACCGTCGATTGAACAGTTGCCATAAATATCCTCTTCTTCCCTTGGTTGTTATTTCCGAAAAACGAATCAGGCGATCGCCTACCGCGCCTGCATGGTGGGCGCGGTGCCCCGAGGCTCCGATGAGCGTCGCAATGTTGTGCAGGACTCCTCCACCGCAGCTGCGATCCGATTGATCTCCGCCCGTTCCAAAGGTTCCCGGAAGGTCATACGGACGGCGGATTTCGCCACTTGCGGCTCGTAGCCCATCGCCAGCAATGTCTTGGGGATCTCATGTCGTCCGACGGCGCAGGCCGATCCCGACGAACAGGCGATGCCGCGTGCATCCAAATCGACCAACAGCGCCTCTCCGGACACTCCCGGAAAGACGAAGGAAGCATGCCCCGGCAGCCGGCACTCCGGATCGCCGGTGAGCCGGGCATTCGGCTCCACACGCAAAACGGCGTCGATCAGACGGTTCCTTGATGCAATCAGCCGCCGATATCGGTTACGCATACGCACGGTCGATTCATGCAGTGCGATGGCAAGTGCGACCGCCCCAGCCACGTTCTGCGTACCGGAACGCAGACCCCGCTCCTGCTCTCCACCGCTGATAAGCGGTTCCACAGGCACCCGTGCACGTATCAATAGCGCACCCAATCCTTTCGGCGTGCCGAATTTATGCCCGGACAGGCTGAGGGCATCCACGTCCCATTCGCGCATGCGGATGGGAATCTGCCCGACCGCCTGCACCGCGTCCACATGCACGGGAACGTCATGGCCGTGGGCGATACGCACTATCTCGTCAATCGGTTCGATGGTACCGACCTCGTTGTTGGCCAGCATCGAGGACACCAGAACGGTGCGGTTGCGTATCCCGCCCTGATCGGGTAATTCGGTCTGCGTCAGGGCATGCCGCAACGCGTTCACATCGATATGCGCCTGCCCATCGACCGGAATCGTCACCACCTCGCACCCAAACCAGCGTTCCAGCCATTGTGCCGACCGAAGCACCGCCGGATGTTCGACCGACGATATGATGATGCGAGGGCGGATCCGCCCACCAAGGGTTTCGCGTAGCATCTTCATACGCGCCATCGCAATACCCTTGACCGCGAGATTGTCGGCCTCGGTGCCGCCTGATGTGAACACCACGTCATCCGGCCGCGCGCCCAAATCGGCTGCCAGCGAAGTCCGCGCCGCTTCAAGGGCCCGGGCGGCCGTACGGCCGGCACCATGCACGCTCATCGGATTTGCGTAGGCTTCGGTCAGAAATGGCATCATCGCGCCGATGACATCCGGATCGACCGGCTCCGTGGAAGCCGCATCCAGGTACAGCTCCATCAGTCCCAGTCCAATCCCAGATCAATGCTGCGCACACTGTGGGTGAGGGCTCCTACGGAAATCACGTCGACGCCGGCGGCCGCAACCGCAGGTACACGCTCGATCGTCATATTGCCGCTGGCCTCCACTATGGCGCGGCCATCGATACGTTCCACTCCCTTGCGAATATCCTCTACGGAGAAGTTATCAAGCATGATGGTGTCGGCACCGCCCGCGAGCGCGGCACCGATCTGGTCAAGGCGGTCCACCTCCACTTCGATATGCATGGTGTGCCCCACCCGCTCGCGAATATGCCGGATGGCCTCGGCCATATCGATGCCTTGGTCATGGAGGGCCGCCACATGGTTGTCCTTGATCATCACCGCGTCGGAAAGACCGTACCGGTGATTGAAGCCACCTCCGCAAGTAACCGCGTATTTGTCGAAGGACCGCAGTCCCGGTATGGTCTTACGTGTGTCGGCGATTCGCGTATGGGCATAGGTGCGGGGTCTGTGGCGATTATGGACGGATTCCGCCTGCGCCACGGCGTGCACAAAGGCGGCCGTCATGGTGGCGATGCCACTCATATGCTGCACGAAATTCAGCGCCACACGCTCGGCGGTGAGCAGATCGCGTACCGGTCCCGAAATCTCCGCCAAGGTCCGTCCCACGGTGAAGGCATCGCCGTCAGTGATGGCCGGAACGATGACGATGCCCGGATTCTGCTCCCTGAATACGTCGGCGAATATTGAGATGCCGCTCATAACGCCATTTTCGCGCGCTACAAGACGCACCTTGCCCCGTGCCTCGACGGGAATCGTCATGGCACAGGTGATGTCGCCGTAGGGAGCATCCTCTTCAAGGGCGGCCCTTATGGCCTTTCGAATGATCTGGCGGGTCAGCATGTCGTACGGTCCCTTCCGCTATGCCAACTGATACGCGATGGAATGCGCGATGGTCGGATTGCGCTTGGGATAATCCTGACGTGTATGCGCGCCGCGTGATTCGCAACGGTTTCGTGCCGCAATGGTCGCCACGTAGCCTGCGGTGAGCAGATTGCGGTTTTCCAGCATTGTGATGCGTTCCGCATTATTGCGCGTCATGGCCGCGCACGTCGCTCCATCATTCGCCATGGCAAGCGCATCCGACAGATAGTTCGCCGCCTCATCGAACCCATCGCCGTCGCGGATCACGCCGACATGCCTCCACATTTCATGCTCGATCCGTTCGCGGTTCCATGGATGGTGCCTGCCAGGCGCATCCGGACTTGCCTGGACCACCGGCATGCGCAACATCATGGGCCGTTGCGCAACCGGCAGTCCGACGATTTCACTATTGATGAGATCCTGCGGTCGCCAAACGGTATCATCCTCATCCCGTACTGCGGCGAGACCGGCCCGATATCCATATACCATGCCTTCAAGCAGCGAATTCGATGCGAGCCGGTTGGCCCCTTGTACGCCGGTGCGGGCGCATTCTCCCGCCGCATACAGACCCGGAATGCTGCTGCGCGCGAACAGGTCGGTGCGGATGCCACCCATCCAATAATGTGCGGCCGGCGCTACAGGAATCGGCTCCTTGCTCCAATCGAAGCCGAGCGAACGCGTATAGGCGTCAATGGTCGGGAACCGTCTGCGCAGAAATAACGCCAAATCGGAATGTCTTTTGACCATGGGAGACATGTCGAGCATAACCGGTTTGCCACCTTGTGCCTGCATGACGCGGAAGTTGGCACGAGCAACCACATCTCGGGGTGCGAGTTCCGCCTGTGGATCGATGTCGGTCATGAATCGATGCCCATGCTCGTCGAGCAATACCGCGCCTTCGCCACGCACGGCCTCGGACACGAGGAAATGCTCACCCACCGCCATCGCAGTCGGATGGAATTGGTAGAACTCCAGGTCGGCCACTTGGGCTCCGACACGCAATGCGGCGGCAAGACCATCTGCGGTCGCGACGGCCGGATTGGTAGTGTACGGATAGAGTTCACCCGCGCCTCCGGTGGCGAGAATCACACGGTTCGTACCGATGATGCGTGCTTCGGCATCGCCTTCGCCATCGCATGTCAACAGCCTGACGCCGGCGATTCGGCCATCCCGTATCAGCAGATCGTCCAAAAACGCATGCTCGAGCACCGTGATGCGCGGATTGGATCGTGCCATGGCGCAGATATCAAGTTCCAGCACTTTACCGGTGGCATCCCCACCGGCGTGCACCACTCGGGAACGGCAATGCGCCGCTTCCAATCCACGCAGTACGTTACCTTCCGAGTCACGATCCACATGCCAGCCCGCCGCAATCAGTTCACGTACACGCCGGGCCCCCTCATCCGTAAGCACATCGACGGCGGCACGGTCGCACAGTCCATGACCGGCGGCCATGGTGTCCGCGGCATGCAATGCGGGGGCATCGTCGCCGAAGATGGCCGAAGCCACACCACCCTGCGCATGAAAGGTGTTGGACTCCATGAGATCGTCCTTGCATACCAACAGCACATCATCGGCGGCACGGTCATCAGGTCGGATCATGCCCGCATATCCGGTGCCGGACAGTCCTTCGCCTCCCAACCGCTTATCACCGGCCGCGGCGAGCGCCGCACACAATCCGGCCACGCCTGATCCGATCACGACGATCACGGATGCACCTCCAACATGCGCTGCAATGCCACCTTCGCTTCACCGGCCGTGTCGGTGTCGACGGTAACGCGATTGACGATATCGCCCCGCTCGATGCTTTCCAACGCCCATGCCAAGTAGGCCGGGTGGATTCGGTACATCGTGGAGCAGGGACAGACCACGGGGTCAAGGCAGAACACGGTCTTGTCGGGGTGTTGCGCGGCCAGACGGTTCACCAAATTGATTTCGGTTCCGACTGCGATCGCCGAACCAGCAGGGGCATTGGCGATCTCCTTGACGATATAGGCGGTGGAGCCGGTACCGTCGGCAGCGTCGACCACGTTCATGGAGCACTCGGGATGCACGATCACCTTCACACCCGGATATGCCCTGCGCGCACGCTCCACCTGTTCCACGGTGAACCGCTGATGCACGGAGCAGAATCCCTTCCATAGGATCATCGCCGCCTTGTCGTAAACGGCCGGATCCGCGGCACCGCCGGAGGGTTTGTACGGGTCCCACAGCGGCATCCGATCGGGCGAGATGCCCATGGCACGGGCGGTGTTGCGTCCCAGATGCTGATCGGGGAAGAACAGCACGCGTTTACCGCGGGCGAAGGCCCATTCGAGCACGGCATGCGCATTGGATGACGTGCATACGATGCCGCCATTACGGCCGCAGAACGCTTTCAACGAGGCCGCGGAATTCATATAGGTGACCGGTACGATCTGCCGCCGGCCATCGGCATCCGGCCGGGTACCGCAGATTGCGCCGAGCTGCTCCCAACAATCCTCGACTTGGTCGATATTCGCCATGTCGGCCATGGAGCAGCCAGCAGATAGATTCGGCAGGGTCACGCTCTGCTCGGGCATGGAAAGGATGTCGGCGGTTTCGGCCATGAAATGCACGCCGCAGAACACGATGTGGTCGGCATCCGGTCGCTCGGCCGCATGCTTGGCGAGTTGAAAGGAGTCACCGACGAAATCGGCATGCACTATGATTTCGTCACGTTGGTAGAAATGCCCCAGAATCAGTATCTTCCCGCCAAGTCTGGCCTTGGCATCCCTGATACGCTCCTGCAGCTGCTCACCGGAGGATTCACGATATTCCTGCGGAAGCACCCGCTGTCGGGGCATATTGTCCGGTAGCGGATCGAACATGGACGCCCCCGGACCATAGCTGGGGCGGACGGTATCGAAATGCCACGGATCCTGCGCCAGTCCGGAGTCGCAGGTGCCTTGCGCACCCAGCCGGGCGATGATCTCGTCGACGGATGGCGACGACAGTGTTGCAGCCATGCTGCATTCCCCTCTCTTATCCTTCTTGTCATGTTGGTACGGATCCGTAAGACCCCGTGCCGAAGGTCAGACCGTCGTGAGCGCGGAGAGCGCATCATCCTGCGGATCACTATCGGACGCGGCGAAATAGGGCCTCGTGTCGGCGACGTTCCATGGTGCCGGCTGAGCCACGCCTTGCTTGTAGCGGTAGACCGTGGCCGGCCGGTTACGGCCGACGCGCAGTTTGTCGCCGGTGTCCTCGAGCAGACCGGAGGCGAGCATCTTACGGCGGAAGTTCGCCAGGTCGATGCCCTCCCCTGCGATCGCCTCGTAGACGTCATGGAGTTGGCTGAGGGTGAAACGGTCGCCCACCAGGCGCGCGACGATGTCGGGATATTCGATTTTGCCGCGCAGCCGTTCCATGGCGTAGTCGACGATGGCGCGGTGGTCGAAGGCGAGTTCCGGCAGATGGTCCACGGGGAACCACGAAACGTTGTCGCCGTCGGCGAACCCGACCTCCTCACCCACGCTGCCGACCAACGCCCAGTAGACGATGGAGACCATGGGCAGGCCTCCGTGGGATCGCGATGGGTCGCCGAAGGTGTAGAGCTGCTCGAGATAGTGCGGATGCAACGACGTGGTCGATTCCAACGCCGCATAGGCCGACTGCTCGAGCGAATGGCCGGCGCGCAGGTCGCCGCCCGGCAGGGCCCATTGCCCAAGGAACGGTTGGCGCACGCGTCTGACCAGGGGCATCCACAGTGCATTGCGGGTCTGATCGGTCCGGTCATCCGCCTGTGCGGCGGGCCCGAGAGCAAGAATCACCACGGATACGCCGACCTGTGGAGGTTGCCTGCGCCTTTCCGAGACGTTGCCCATGATCATAGCGGCCTCGATTCGTCAGTCCGAATTGTTCCGAGGCACCAGTGTATCACTTATGGTCAACATGACTATAAGTTGTGTCCACATATGAAAAAGCCCCGCTGACGGGGCTGGACGGCAGATGACGAATCAGGCGACGATGCCTTTGGAGATCAGCTCACGCGCCACTTCGCGATATTCCTTCGCGGTCTTGTGGTTCGGCGCGTAGATGGTGATCGGTGCGGCCGCCACCGTGGAATCCGGCAGTTTGATGGACCGCGAGATCACCGAATGGAACACCTTGCCCTGGAAGGCCTCATAGATGCGCTGCAACACCTCTTCGCAGTGCAGGGTATGCGTGAACATCGTGACCAGCACGCCATACACCTCAAGACTCGGGTTGATGCGCGTCTGCACCTTCTCTATGGACTGCATCAGCAGGGCCACGCCACGCAACGCGAAGAATTCCGCGGCGACCGGAATGATTACGCCGTCGGCGGCCGTCAACGCGTTCACCGTCAGCAGGCCCAGCGACGGCTGGCAGTCGACGATGATCACGTCATATTCGTCCTTCACCTGCCGAAGCACACCGGCAAGCACCTGCTCGCGACCGACCTCGGTGACCAGCTGCACCTCGGCTGCGGACAGATCGATGTTGGCCGGCATGATGTCAAGATTGTCGAAATCCGTATGTTGGATCACGGCATGCACATCCATGCGGGGATTGAACAATGCGGTGTACACCGTGTCTTCCACCGCATTGGCGTTGATGCCCAGACCCACCGTCGCCGCACCTTGCGGATCGAAATCGACGATGAGCACACGACGGCCATACTGGCTCAATGCCCCGGCGATGTTGATGGAACTGGTGGTCTTGCCCACACCGCCCTTCTGGTTACACATGGCGATGACCCGCGCCGGACCATGCTGCTGCAATGGTTCCGGAGCGGCAAACGTCTCATAATCACGTCCAAGCAAATCCGTAGGCATACTGTTTACCTTACCAACATCCTTGTGTCAAAGTTCAACTGCTCCCATGCTAGCGCACGCCCATCGTCCAATCCGGCAATGACATCGTCCGTCATATTCAGCGCGCACGCGGGTGCGCGGTCAGATACGCCTCGATGAGATTCTCGGGACTTACGTGCGTATAGATCTGCGTGGTGGTCACGCTGGCATGGCCGAGCAGTTCCTGTACGGTGCGCACGTCCGCACCGCCCTGGATCAGGTGCGTCGCGAAGGAATGGCGCAGAATATGCGGATGCAGCGGCTTGGTGATGTGCGCACGTTCGCCGGCATCCCGGATGATCTCCCACACCGACTGCCGTGACAGCCGTTTGCCGCGCTTGTTGAGGAATATCGCCCTGCGTTCGGCCGGTCCCTTGGCCCTGGCCTGCAGAACGGGCCGCCCGAATCCGAGGTATCTGCGCAGCGCCTCGCACGCGAAGCCTCCGACCGGCACCAGACGCTGTTTGGAGCCCTTACCCATCAGACGCGCCACCTTGCCGTCCAGATCGATGTCGTCGAGATTGGCGCCACACGCCTCCGAGACACGCGATCCCGTGGCATACATGAATTCGAGCAGCGCCCTGTCGCGTAGCATCACCGGGTCGTCGGCGGCACCGGATGACGCGTCCTGGCCTCCGTCGTGCCCCTGCGAGACGGGAATGGAGTCCATCAGTCGCATCACCTCATCGACGGAAAGCACATCCGGCAGGGTGCTTGCGCCCTTAGGCGCCTTGACCCGCGCGGCGACGTCATCATGCACGGCATGCTCGCTGAGGGCGAAACGGTGGAAGGCGTGGATGCTGGCCAGTCGGCGTGCCTTGCTACGGGCGCTCTCCCCCGAATCGTCGAGCGAGGCGACATAGTCCTCGACATACCGTGTGGTGACGTCGTCGAGATCACGGATGCCATGTTCGCCCAACCAGGTCATGTACTTGTGCAGATCGGAGCCGTATGCGCCGACCGTGGCCTTGGACAGTCCCCGTTCCACATCGATATGCGCGAGGAACTGCCTGACCAGGCGCTCACCACCATCCATGCCGTTCCTTTCGGTCTTCATCCTGTTTCGGATCCGATATGCAAAGACCTCCGCCCGGTGGAGCGGAGGTCATCATATACGTCGATGCGACGTCAGTCCATAAAAGCTCAGGCTTCCTTCGGAGCGTTCACATCAGCCGGAAGAGCGGCCTTGGCCTGCTCGACGATGGCCTTGAAGGTCTCCGGATCGGAAACGGCCAGCTCGGCCAGAGCGCGGCGATCCAGCTCGATGCCGGCGAGGTGCAGGCCCTGGATGAAGCGGTTGTAGGTGATGCCCTCGGCGCGGACCGCGGCGTTGATGCGCTGGATCCACAGCTTGCGGAAGTCGCCCTTGCGAGCCTTGCGGTCGCGGAAGTTGTAGGTAAAGGAGTGCAGCAGCTGCTCCTTGGCCTTACGGTACAGGCGGGAGCGCTGGCCGCGATAGCCGGAGGCCCTCTCGAGAACGACGCGACGCTTCTTGTGGGCGTTCACTGCGCGCTTGACACGTGCCATATTTGATTCCTCAGCTTTCTATTAAGTCTTATCTTGTCAGCTCTCGCTATGCTCAGCGACCGAGCAGCTTCTTCATGTTCTTGCTCTGGGAAGCGGCCAGAACACCATCGGCCTTCAGTTCGCGGCGCTTACGAGCGGACTTGTGCTCGAGGTTGTGGCGCATGCCGGAACCAGCGTGCATCAGCTTGCCGGAACCGGTCACGCGGACGCGCTTGGAAGCGGCGGAATTAGTTTTCATCTTCGGCATTGCTGCCCTCCTTGTTTGTTACTTCGTTTCGGAAGTCTTCGGTTTGTCGGATGCCACCGCGGCCTTGGCTTCGGCCGCCGCCTGAGCCTGGGCCTCCTGCTTGGCCGCCAGACGTGCCGCCTGACGGGCCTGGCGTTCGGCACGGGACTGATCGCCGCGACGACGCTGCTCAGACTGGGCGTGCACCTTCTTGCCCTTCGGCGCAAGCGTCATGATGATGTTGCGGCCTTCCTGCTTCGGAGCGAATTCGACGGTGCCGTATTCCTCCACTTCCTGGGCGAGGCGCTGCAGCAGCTCGACGCCGCCGATCGGTCGGGACTGTTCACGACCGCGCAGCATGATGGTGACCTTGACCTTGTCTCCGCCGTTCAGGAAGCGCACGACATGGCCCTTCTTGACTTCGAAATCGTGATCGTCGATCTTCAGGCGGAAGCGGATCTCCTTGATCTCCGCCGTGCTCTGATTACGACGCGCCTCACGTGCCTTGATCTTCTCGTTGTACTTGAACTTGCCGTAGTCGATAAGCTTGGCGACCGGAGGCTTCGCGTTGGGCGCCACCTCGACGAGATCGAGGTTCGCTTCCTTTGCCAGGTTCAGTGCGACGGAAGTCGCGATGACTCCCACCTGTTCGCCATTCGGGCCGATCAGACGCACCTGGGAGACGCGAATCTCGTCGTTAATGCGTGGTTCGTCGCTGATGATGACTCCAATCCTCATGTTCCGTTCGACGGAAATCCCCGACTGGCAGTGTTCCAAGCTCCGCGATCCATGGCAAGCCATGCCACACGACATATCCGTATGACCATGCGTCGATAATCAATCCACGCGCATCGCCGGCGACCGGCGAAAGGCTGATGCCTGAACCCGAGGCCTTGAAAGGCTTCCAGGTGGGGATGTCCCGCTTTCTTGATTTCTCAAGCCTTGTAGATAATACCACACCCCGGGACCGGCGCGTGTCGCATACGACGCTCAGTCGATGGCGATGACCTCCGGCCTGGTGCCGTCATGCACGAAATACACGTCGTACCAGGTCAGGAAGGAGTACACCGTCCAGATCTTGCGACGGTCGTCCGTCTTGCCGGCGTAGTTGTCGTCGATCATCTTCAGCAAGGCGTCCTGATCGAAGAACCGGCCGACATAGTCGCGTTCGAACACGGAACGCACGTATGCGTAGAACTTCTCCTCGCGCAGCCATTTCTTGATCGGCACCGGGAAGCCGAGCTTCTCGCGGTCATACCACTCCTTGGGCAGATGACGGCCAGCGGCCTGGCGGAACGCGAACTTCGTGTTCTCGTCATTGATCAGGTACTTGGTGGGCACCTGCTCGGCCACCGCCATCAGCTCCTTGTCGAGCAGCGGCACGCGCAACTCGAGCGAATGGGCCATGGTCATCTTGTCGGCCTTGAGCAGAATGTCGCCGGGCATCCACTGGTGCATGTCGAGGTATTGCTTCTTCTTGAGCTCGCTCAGCCCCTTGCCTTCCACACGGGCGTAGGTCTTATCGACGATGCTTTGCACACTCGGGGCCTTGCGGTATTCGGGCTTGAGCAACCGCTCCGACTGCTCCTCCTCGAACACGCGCGCCTGGCCGATGAAGCTCTCCTCGGCCGGGGCGAGGTTCGCATACAAATGCCATGCGCCCGGGAACGTCCTGCCCTTGCAGAAACGTGCGATCGCATGGCGCGCACCGGCCGGCAGATGGGTCAGCCAGCGGGTCAGCACCTTGATGGGCTTGTATTTGGTATGCACGCCGTAATCGATATATCCCGCGAACAGCTCGTCGGCGCCTTCACCGCTCAATACGACCTTGACATCCTTTGCGGCCAGGGCCGACAGGAAATACAGCGGCACACAGCTTGGGTTGGAGTCCGGCTCGTCCAGATGCCACTGGATGCGTGGAAACGCCGCGAACGCCTCTTCATCGGTCAGCGCCTCGGCGGTGTTGTTCAGGCTGAGCAGCTCGGCCAGCTCGCCGGCCTGCTGCGATTCGTTATAGGTACCTTTGCCGAATCCGATGGAATAGGTGTGCTCGGGGCGGGCCACGGCGGCGACATAGCTGGAATCCACGCCGCTGGACAGGAAGGACCCCACCTCCACATCCGCGATCTGGTGGGCCTTGACGGAACCGCATACCGTGTCGTCGATGGAATCCACCAGCTCGCCCAGCTTCTGACCGCCCTCCCGGAAGTTCTCGTCGTAGTACCGGTGAATGCTCATCTCACCGTCGCGATAGGTGAAGTAATGGCCTTCCGGCAGCTTGTAGACGCCTTTGAAGAAGGTCTCGCCGATCGCCGGATACTGGAAG
This sequence comes from Bifidobacterium moukalabense DSM 27321, assembly GCF_000522505.1. GTDB lineage: Bacteria > Actinomycetota > Actinomycetes > Actinomycetales > Bifidobacteriaceae > Bifidobacterium > Bifidobacterium moukalabense. The sequence continues at coordinate 225,902 of NZ_AZMV01000001.1, forward strand.
GTCATGTACGGCTTCAGCGCCTCGGCGTTCAGCTCCTTGACGAAATCCGGATGCTGCAGGAGGCTCTTGATCTCCGAGGCGTACATGAACGTACCGTTCATCTTGGCATAGTAGAACGGCTTGATGCCGAAATGGTCGCGGGCGCCGAACAGTTCGCGCCTGTTCCTGTCCCAGATCACGAAGGTGAACATGCCACGGACGCGTTGCAGCAGATCGACGCCCCACTGCTCATAGCCATGCAGCAGCACCTCGGTGTCGCTTTTGGTGGTGAAGGTGTGGCCCGCGGCGACCAGCTCGTCACGCAACGGCTGGTAATTGTAGATCTCGCCGTTGAAGGTGATGACCAGCGAACCGTCCTCGTTGTAGATCGGCTGCCGGCCTCCGCCCAGATCGATGATGCTCAGGCGGCGGTGGCCCAAAGCCACATGCTCATCGATGTAATGCCCCTCGCTGTCCGGACCACGGTGCGCGATGATATCGGTCATCCGCTGCAGGGTCGGGCACTTGACATCGATAGGCATGTCGTTGACGAATCCGGCGATTCCACACATAACTGCATAATCCCTTCGAAGAAACTAGATAACAGGCTACCAAACGTATGTGCGCAAGCTGTGTCGCTCCGACCTCAGGACCTCCCGAAAGGTATGCGCGCTCCCATGATAGCCACCCGCCACCGTATCCGACGCAACGACTGGCTACACTGTCGGATATGACCACACATGATTCGCGCACCTGCGTCATCTTCGCCGCCGGGGAATACTACCGGGAGACCCCCTTCGTTCCGGACGGCGCCTTCGTCATCGCCGCGGACGGCGGTCTCGACCATACACGCGACCTCGGCATCGGCATCGATGTGGTCGTCGGCGATTTCGACTCCCTCAAGGGCGCACGGCCCGCGGACGGCGGACGCACGGTCGCCCTGCCCGCGCAAAAGGATGACCCCGACCTGCTGTCGGCCCTGAAGATCGGCTGGGCCCACGGCGCTCGCGAGTTCCATGTCTTCGGTGCGCTCGGCGGGCGCATCGACCACACCATCTCGAACATCCAGCTCATGGCGCTGCTCGCCGAGCGTGGGGCGAGCGGTTATCTGCATGGCGACGGCACGATCATCACCGCGATCTGCGATGGCACGCTCTCCTTTCCCGCCAACGACGTGAAGCCTGGCCGCATGGTCTCGGTGTTCTCCCATTCCGACGTGTCCACGGGGGTCAGCGAGCCGGGACTCAAATACGAACTTGAGCATGCGACCATGAGCAACGTCCGCGTCAATGGCGTCAGCAACGAGTTCCTAGATGGTGCACCCGCACGCATCGAAGTGGAACACGGTACGCTGATCGTGACGTTCCCGGCTGAGGCCCCGCTGCCGCAGGTGACCCGGCTGCATGACTTCGAGGGTGACCTGGGTGCGCTCGATACGGAGGTCTCCTCCGTTCTGTCCGAACGATGCCGACGCCGATAAACCTACCGTTAGCGTTCACGCAAATGGCGTCGTTTTCTGAAACACACTCCCGCCATGCGTTGCCCTAAGTACAGGTGACGCACTAAAGTGGGCGGTGTTGGTAAACAATGGCTTCATTGCGCCCCGCGCATGTGTGGCCTACCCCAAAGGGAGAATTACATGACAGTTAAGATTGGTATCAACGGCTTTGGTCGTATCGGTCGTCTGGCTTTCCGCCGCATCTTCGAGCTGCAGGCCCGTGGCGGCCAGGCCGGTGACATTGAGGTCGCTGCAATCAACGATCTGACCACCCCGTCCATGCTGGCCTACCTGCTGAAGTACGACAGCACCCATGGCACCTTCCGTCATGACGATGGCACCCCGGTCGAGGTCACCTCCACCGAAGACTCCATCGTGGTCGATGGCAAGGAATACAAGGTCTACGCCGAGAAGGACGCCAACAACATCCCGTGGGTCAAGAACGACGGCGTCGAGTTCGTGCTCGAGTGCACCGGCTTCTACACCTCCGCCGAGAAGTCCCAGGCCCACCTGAACGCTGGCGCCAAGAAGGTCCTGATCTCCGCTCCGGCCAAGGACGAGACCACCCCGACCGTCGTGTTCGGCGTGAACCACGAGATCCTGAAGGCCGACGACACCATCGTGTCCGCCGGTTCCTGCACCACCAACTCCATGGCCGCCATGGTCAAGCTGCTGGACGAGAACTGGGGCATCAAGGCCGGCTTCATGACCACCATCCACGCCTACACCGGCACCCAGATGATCCTCGACGGCCCGCGCTTCCCGAAGGCTCGCAACAACCGCGCCGCCGCCATCAACACCATTCCTCACTCCACCGGCGCCGCCAAGGCCATCGGCAAGGTCGTTCCGTCCGTGAACGGCAAGCTGCAGGGCCATGCCCAGCGCATCCAGGTTCCGGACGGCTCCGTCACCGAGCTGACCACCGTTCTGAACAAGGAAGTCACCGCTGACGAGATCAACGCCGCATTCAAGGCCGCCTTCTCCGCCACCGACTTCTACGGTTATAACGAGGATGGCATCGTGTCTTCCGACATCATCGGCGACACCCACGGTGGCGTGTTCGATCCGACCCAGACCGACGTCAACATCGTCGACGGCGTGACCATGGCCCGCACCGTCTCCTGGTACGACAACGAGTACGGCTTCACCTGCAACATGGTGCGTACCCTGCTGTACTTCGCCGAGATCTCCGAGTGAACGATCGCGGCTAGTCCGCTAGGCTCCTAGGAACTCCTGCAGGGGCCTCCGCTTCGCGGCGGGGGCCCCTTTCGTATGCCCCGCCTCTCGCAGCCCGCCGGAACCGGACATGCGCAAGCCTTATGATGGAGCGCTATGGGTAAGAAAAAAACATGAGAGGGGCACCGGTTCCACACCGGCGACCGTGCAGCTGGACAAGGCCGGAATCGCATTCACAACCTATGAATACGCACATTCGAACGATCATATGGACGACGGCTATGGGGTTGAGGCCGCCGCCAAACTCGGTTTCGACGAGCATCGGGTATTCAAGACGCTGATGGCCGACACCGGCTCGGAACGCGTGGTCGGCGTGGTTCCGGTCAGCGGCCATATGGATTTGAAGGCGCTGGCCGCCGCCGTGGGCGCGAAGAAGGCCTCCATGGCCGACCCGAAGGTGGCCATGCGCGAATCGGGCTATGTGGTGGGCGGAATCTCTCCGCTGGGCCAGCGCACGCATCATAAGACCGTACTGGACGAAAGCGCCCTGCAATATGATGAGATCCTACTGTCCGGAGGCAAACGCGGATTCTCCATCGGCATCAATCCGAACGATCTCATCGCGGTATTGGGCGCCGTGGCCGCCCCCATCGGCACCTGGTAGGCGCCATTGGCGGGAAGGCGACGTCACCGGGCCTTGCGCAGTTCCGACGGCAGCACGAAGTGCATGTTCTCCTTGATGGTCTCGATGGTGGACACATCGGTGTAGCCGAAGCCCCGCAAGGTCTCGATCACGCCGGAGACGAGCTCGTCGGGCACGGAGGCGCCCGACGAGATACCCACCGATTCCACGCCCTCGAACCATGACGGGTCGAGTTCGGCCGCATCATCGACACGATGCGCCCGCCCGCGACCGTCAGCCGCATCCGGGGCGGCATCGGGTGCGAAACGCGCGTTCAGCCCTTCCTGCGCGACCTCCATCAATCGCACGGAATTCGAGGAATTCGCCGAGCCGACAATCACCACGCAATCCGACTGCCCGGCCACCAATTTGACCGCGGCCTGACGGTTCGACGTGGCATAGCAGATATCGGAGCTCGGCGGCATCTCAAGCCACGGGAAACGGCGCTTCAGCGCGGCGATCGTGCCGGCGGTCTCATCGACGCTCAGCGTGGTCTGCGTAAGCAGCACCAGTTTGGTGTCTTCGGCAAAATCAAGCGAGTCCACGTCGTCCTCATGTTCGATCAGATGCACATGTTCCGGAGCCTCCTCGACCACGCCGACCGCCTCGTCATGCCCCCTATGGCCGATATAGACGATCTCGAAGCCCTCCTTGACGAAGCGCAGTACCTCACGATGCACCTTGCTCACCAGCGGGCAGGTGGCATCGATCACATGCATGCCACGGGCCGCCGCCTCGGCCTTGACCGCCGGGGACACGCCATGGGCGGAAAACACGATCGGGATGCCCGCCGAAGCGGCCTCATCCGGAATCTCGGCAAGCTCCTGCACGAAGACCGCGCCCTGGGACGACAGGTCCTCGACCACATGTCGGTTATGCACGATCTGACGACGGACATACACCGGTGGCAGACCATCCCCACGAGCGGGGGATGCGGCCTTCAGAATCGTCTGCACGGTAAGGATCGCCCGATCCACACCGGCGCAGAATCCGCGAGGGTCCGCCAATACGATGCGTTTGGTCATAAGTCGCCGCCTTTCCTATCATCTTCACCAAATACTAGAGCACGGCCGCCTGCGCAATGCGCACGGCCACATGAACACACGACCATTGCACAACCATATCGTCGGCGATTCCCCGCCCGGCAACGGATGGACGGTAAAACACGCCGACGAACGGACGTGGCGACCTTCAAGAGAAGTAGACTTGACCGTTAGCGATAACAACCGTTATCGATACGTTTAGCGGCACTATGGAGTGATCTATGACCTGCAAGAACCTGCCTGCCCGCTCCGGGCAGCAATTCTCCATCTCCCATGGCGACTATAAGGCGGTCGTCACGGAACTCGGCGCAACGCTGCGCAAACTGACCTATCGAGGCGAGGACCTCATCGTCTCCCTCGGCCCGGATGATGTGGTGACCTGCTGCCACGGTCAGATTCTCATCCCGTTCCCGAACCGCATCGAAGGCGGCGAATATACCTTCGAGGGCAAGACCTACACGCTGCCGATCGACGAGCACGCACGCAACAACGCCATCCACGGCTACGGCTACCGCTCCTACTGGAAACTGGCAAGCCTCACGGAGGACTCCGTGGCATTGACCTGGCGTGCACCCAACATGGCCGGCTATCCGTTCGACATCGTGGCCACCGCCACCTACAGCCTTGCCGACGACGGCCTGCACCTGACCATCGACGCCTACAACAACGGCGATGCGAACGCCCCGTGGGCCCTGGCCATCCACCCATGGCTCGCCAACGGCCTGAACGGATACGGCGACGAGATCGACGGCCACAACGCGCAATGCAGCCTGACCCTGCCGGGCAACACGCATGTGACCGTGAACGAAAACCTGATCCCGACCGGCACCGAACCGGTGGACGGCACCAAGTACGACCTGCGCAAGGACACACCGCTCACCGAACAGCCCTTCGACGACGCCTGGACCGATCTCGATCACGCCGAAGACGGCACCGTCACCGCGGTGTTCACCCGCCCGGACGGACTGAAGGTCAAAGTCGGAGGCGACGAAACCATCACCTCCTTCCAAGTGTGCACCGGCACCGGATTCCCGGCCTTCAAGCATCCGGCAGGCGTGGCCGTGGAACCGCAGACCGCCTACGCCAACGCATTCAACACCGGCAACGACCTCATCACGATCAGGCCCGGCGAAACCAGCAGCACTTCGCTGTTCCTCGGCGCGCTCGCCCGATGAACGTCCGATTTGCACAACGTCGCACCGGTGTGCGATAATCCCGAAGGCTTATTAATCGCAAGTAAAGGAGTCCAATCATGGGCATGCGCGGACGTAAGCGCAAGGATCGTCGTAAGAAGGCCGCCAATCACGGCAAGCGCCCGAACGCCTGATCCCTGCCGGCGCGAATAACGCCACGGAGCATCAAAACCCGCGGAATCGCAATCGGTTCCGCGGGTTTTCTATTCGCCGCAACAATGGTCAAGCGTGGTACGGAGACGTTCCAGCAGACGCTCCGGCGCCTGTTCGGGGCGCAGATAGGCGCGCATCGCCGCGATCAGCGCCCGCTCACGCTCATCACAGCAGGTTTCCGGATCGAAGCGCTCCTCCGAGGTGACACGCACGCTCGCGTGCGTCACATGCGTTACGGAGCCGTCCACGTTCCTGCTGGCCATGGAGACGTGACGTTCGACGGAACCACCGTTCATGATTCTCCCCTTCCGACGGAAGCCTCCCTTGCACCGGAGCGTGCGCCGGCGGCATACCCTCGTTCCTTCGCATACGACGCAAGCTCCTGCTTGAGCTGCGTGCGGGCACGGTTCAGACGGCTCATCACCGTACCGATCTTCACACCCTGCTCATCGGCCACCTGCTGATATGACTTGCCGTCGATGGCCGCATCGATGAACACCTGCCTGCGTTCCGGCGAAAGCCTGTTCAACGCAGCCATGATCTCTTCCGGCGCATAGGCATCCAGATACTCCTGCTCGGCCGATTTCAGCTGTTCCGGCGAATGTTCGGAGGCGGAGTAGATGTCCCAGTCGTCGTATTCGCCCGTGGAGCCGTTGGCGCGTTGCGGCCTGCGTTTGGCCTTGGCGTACTGGTTGAAATAGGCATTACGTTCGATGGTGGTCATCCACGCGGCGAAGTTCGTGCCCTGTTTGAAGGAATCGAAGGCCTTGAACCCGCGTTCGAAGGTGTCCTGCACCAGATCTTGCGCGTCGTCGGGATTGTTGGTCAGCCTCATGGCCTGACGGTAGAGCACGTCGACGATGGGCATGGCGAGCTGTTCGAAGCGCGCGCGCCTGTTCGTCATGCTTTCCTGCTCATCGGTCACGTTCTCATTCTACCGGCATGCCGCATGCGGCGATGTTCGCAAAACTCCCAAGCGATTCAAAGCTCTTTCCCAGAACACACGGTTTGTATAATCATGATGGTTTTTCGCTGAGAGAAAGATTTCCCATGTCACTGACACTTGCCTACGGCGTGCAACTGTTGTCCTCCCATCATCTGCTTGATGAGGTCATCACCCCCGAGCACTGGAGTCTGGACGTCAATGGCATCGACAATGCCGACGTACCGTTCGCACACATCACCTATGACACCCGCGCCGTGCGCGAAGGCACGCTACTGGTGTGCAAGGGCCGTTTCCAACCGGAGTTCCTCGATGGTCTCGAGGATCGGGGTCTCGTCGCCTATGTGTCGGAACGCGACTACTCCGATTACACCGACGTGCCGGGCCTCATCGTCAATGATGCACGCAAGGCCCTCAGCCTGCTGTCCGCCGCGTTCTACGGCATGCCCCAGAACGAGCTCAAGGTCATCGGCATCACCGGCACCAAGGGCAAGACCACCACCGCCTACTTCACACAGGCCATCCTCAACGCCCATTCCGACGGTCGCTGCGCGATGTTCTCCTCGGTCGACAACTGCCTTGACGGCCATACCTATGTGGAATCCGAACTGACCACGCCGGAGTCGCTGGACGCGTTCCGCATGATGCGCGAAGCCGCGGACAACGGCATGCGCTACCTGGTGATGGAGGTCTCCTCCCAGGCCTACAAGGTCGACCGCGTCCACGGCCTGACCTTCGACGTGGGAGCCTTCCTCAACATCTCCCCCGACCACATCAGCGACATCGAACACCCCACCTTCGAGGACTATCTGTATTGCAAACGCCGGCTGGCATACAATGCGCGCGCCTTCGTGCTCAACGCCGACGCCGACCACGCCGATCTCATTCGTGAGGACGCGCAGGCCGCCGGCATCCCGCTTATGGATTTCGCCCTGCGCACCGATGGTTCGCCCGCGGACGCAGCTTTGGTGGCCCGCCCGGCAAACGCCGGACACAGCGCATTCCACATCGCCGCGAACGGTCACGATTTGGGCGAGTTCAGCCTGTCATTGGCAGGTGATTTCAACTATGCGAACGCCCTTGCCGCCGTCGCGCTGGCTCATGAGGCCGGCGTGCCGTTCGATTCGGCCGCCATGCACGCCATGGAATCGGTGCGCGTGCCGGGACGCATGGAACTGTTCACCGACACAGACGGCGACATCGTGGCAATCGTCGATTATGCGCACAATTACACCAGCGTGCGTGCGCTGATCGATTTCGTCGAACAGCGCTACGGCGAGCGCAAGCCGCGGATCACGCTCGTCACCGGCTCCGCCGGCAACAAGGCGTTCGATCGCCGTCAGGAAATCGTCGAGGCCGCGCAGGATCGCATCGCGCGCTTCGTGTTCACCGCCGAAGACACCGACACCGAACCGTACATCGACATCTGCAATGAGATGCTCGGTCACGTCACCAACGGCCATGTGGGCACCGCAGTGATCGTCGACCGAGTGGAGGCCATCGAGAATGCCGTCCGTGACGCGCGTTCCCATAACGGTCTTGACGTGATCCTCATCATCGGCAAGGGGCATGAGCGCTGGATCAAGGATCTCAACAGCCATGTGGCCTATGAAGGTGATGATTGTGTGGTGGAACGATTGCTGAACATGGCGTAGGAGTAGCATCGTCTTCGAGCCCATGATTCGTTCATGGCGATCTGACGATACTATCTTCAAGGAGCACCGCGGAATGGCGATCAGACCTGCAACGTTCACGCTTGCCCATGCAGTCGACGTGCTGAAGGAGCACCATCTGCTTCGCGAGATCGTTCACGGGCGCCGATGGACGCTTGACGCCACGGGTCTGCCCGGCGCGAACAGGCCGATTGGGTCGATCACCTACGACACCCGCAAGGTCGAGCCAGGCTCGATGCTGTTCGTCAAGGGCCGTTTCAAGCCTGAATTTCTTGACGGCATCGACGGCAAGGGCCTGGCCGTGTACGTGGCGGAAACCGAATACGCCGATCGCACGCAAGCCATCGGCGTCATCGTGGAGGATGTGCACAAGGCCATGAGTCTGCTGTCCGCCGCGTTCTACGGCATGCCCCAGAACGAGCTCAAGGTCATCGGCATCACCGGCACCAAGGGCAAGACCACCACCGCCTATCTGGCACATGCCATTATGAACGGGCATTCGCATGGCCATTGCGCACTGTTCTCTTCGGTGAACCTGTGTCTTGACGGCCACACCATGCTGGAATCGAAGCTGACCACGCCGGAGTCGCTGGACGCGTTCCGCATGATGCGCGAAGCCGCGGACAACGGCATGCGCTACCTGGTGATGGAGGTCTCCTCCCAGGCCTACAAGGTCGACCGCGTCCACGGCCTGACCTTCGACGTGGGAGCCTTCCTCAACATCTCCCCCGACCACATCAGCGACATCGAACACCCCACCTTCGAGGACTACTTCCGCTGCAAGCGACGGCTGATCGCCAACAGCCGTTCGCTGGTGCTCGGCGCCGACTGCGATCACCATGATCTCCTCGTGCAGGATGCCGCCGAGGCGGGCATCAAGGTCACCGAATTCGCATTGCATGACGCCTTGCGGGGCCTCGACTCCCCCGCACAGGTCATCGCCCGCGTCGATCCCGGGAACAAAGCCGGTTTCATCGTCTCCGTCAACGGTTCGGATCATGCGCCGATGGAGCTGGACATGTCGGGCGAGTTCAACATCGCGAACGCCGCGGCAGCCGTCGCCATCGCCATCGAGGCCGGCGTGCCGGCATCCGACCCGTCGATCGCGGCCATGTGCCGGGTGCAGGTGCCCGGACGTATGGAACGCATCAAAGCGGACGACGATCTGTTGGTCTACATCGATTTCGCCCACAACTACCTGTCCGTCAAATCGTTGGTCGACGAGATGGTACGGACCTATGGTGAACGCCATCCGCGCATCACGCTGGTTTCCGGCACCACCGGCGGCAAGGCCATCGACAGGCGTGAGGGCATCGTCAAGGGTGCGCTTGGCCGTGTGGAATCCTTCATCTTCACCCTGGACGACCCGAATTACGAGGACCCCACGGACATCGCGCGGCAGATGCAGTCATATGTGACCGATCCGGCGGCGCTCACGCAGATCGTCGTGCCACGCGAACGCGCCATCGAAAAGGCCATCGCCGACGCATACGAGCATGCGGACCGGTTCAATATCGTGCTGGTCATCGGCAAGGGCGATGAGACCCGCAACATCATCGATGGCAGGCCCGTGCCGTATGAGGGCGACGGCGCCGTGGTGCGTCGCGTACTCGGCAAATAGCAGGACCATTCGTCACACGGCACGGGGTAAGGTAGGTCACTATGACACGATTCCAACCGATTCTGCTCGGCAGCGACATTAACGTCTACGGCATGGCCAGGGCGTTCCATGAGGAGTACGGCATCATCTCCGAGGCGTATGCCTACTTCCAGCTCAGCCCTACGAAGTTCAGCAATATCGTCAACGTGCATATCGTCGACGATTTCGACAATTTCGTGACGTTCCGCGATTTCATGCTCGACCTCGGCAAGCGCATGAAGGCCGAGGATCCGGACCGTGCACTGCTGCTCATCCCCTGCGGCGACGTGTATGCGAACCTGCTCAGCCAATGCGGCGACGACCTACGCGGCTATTTCGTATACAACACACTTGACATCAACCTGTCGCGCAGGCTCGCATACAAATCCACGTTCTATCGGATCTGCGAGCAGTACGACCTGCCGCATCCGAAAACGAAGACCGTGACCGCCGACGGAGTGAAGGCGGGCGAATACCGCGAGCTGCCGTTCCCCTATCCGGTCGCGATGAAGCCGGCCAATTCCGTGGAGTGGCTGAACGTCGAATTCGAGGGGCGCCGCAAGGCCTATATCTTCAACGACCCGACCGAACTCGATACGATCATCAGACGTGCCTACGACGCCGGATACACCTCCGAAATGGTGATTCAGGACTTCATCCCCGGCGATGACTCACGCATGCGCGTGCTCAACGCGTACGTGGACCGGCATCATCGCGTGCGCATGATGTTCCTCGGCCACCCGCTGCTGGAGGATCCGTCTCCGGTGGCGGCCGGCAACTATGCGGCGATCCTGCCCGACTACAACGAAGACGTGTTCCGTCGCATCAAGACGTTCCTCGAGGACATCGGCTATGAGGGCGTCGCCAATTTCGATATGAAGTACGATGAGCGCGACGGCGAATACAAGCTGTTCGAAATCAATCTGCGCCAGGGCCGTTCCAGCTATTTCGTAACGTTGAACGGTTTCAATCTGGCCAAATACTTCGTGGACGATCTCGTCGAGGACACGCCGTTCGACGGTGAGACGCTGTTCGGTCGCGGTTCGAAGCTGTGGCTGGAGATTCCGAAGTCGATCTTCCTTGATTACGTGGCCGAAGGAGATGACAAGGAGACCGGCAAACGCATGCTGGAATCCGGAGACTGGGGTACCACACTGGAGTATTCCAAGGACATGAATCCGTTGCGCTGGCTGATGATCAGGCACATGTTCTCGATCTACAGGAAAAGCTACGCCAAATACTTCACCAAAAAGGGTGAGATGAAGTGAAACGACCGTTCTTCGCCGTATTGGGCGGCATGGGCACGCTGGCCACCGAAAGCTACATCCGTCTGGTCAATCGCGCCACGCATGCGCATGGCGACCAGGATTACCTCGACTATGTGGTGTTCAACGACGCCTCGGTGCCGGATCGCACCGCGTATATCACAGGGGAATCCAATGAGAACCCGTTCCCGGTGATCGCCGATGACATCGAGAAGGCCACCGCGATGGGCGCTAGCTTCATCGTACTCACCTGCAATACGGCGCATTACTTCTACGACGATTTCCAGAAACTGACGCCGGTACCGATTCTGCACATGCCACGCGGTGCCGTGAACCGCATGGCGCAACGCTACCCGAAGGAACGCTTCCCGCGAGTAGGATTCCTCGGCACCTCCGGGTCGCGCAAATCGGGCGTGTACGCGCGTGCGACCGCCGAAGCCGGGTACACTTTCGTGGAACCGACCGACGACCTGCAGGCCCGCATCACCTCGCTGATCTACGATGATGTGAAAGGCTCCGGCGAACTCAACCCGGAACGGTATGAATCCGTACTACGCGACATGCTCGACCCGGCCGGCCCCTGCGCCTGCGATGCGCTGATTCTGGGCTGCACCGAACTGAGCGTGCTGAACGAGGCATTCCCGCTGCCCCAGCTGCCGATCATCGACGCGCAGGCCGTACTGGTGGAAGACACTGTGGCCCGAGCCAGATCCCTGCGCTGAAAGCGCGGCGGAGCCACCCCGCCGTCCCATCATTCCGATCTATGCCTGGGAATCCTCAGCCTCCCCGGAATCATCGGGACCGACATTGCCGAAATCATTGACGTCGAAATCGGGGTTGGCGTCGGATTCGAAATCCATCTCGGCCGCGTCCTGGTCCTTGCGTGGCTCCGGCTCGACGGCCTCCTGGAACACGCGCTCGGCTTTCGGCTTCTTCAGATCGGGATCGACCTTCTCCTCCAGCATGAGGCGCGCGTCCCCGGCGGTGGTAAAGCTGCCGCAGATGAGCACGCCGTGCCCGTAACCGACGCCGAGCTCATCATCGGCATCGACCATGTTGACGGCCTCCTGAATGGCGTCCGGCAGTTCAGGGATACAAGTGACGCGTTCCGGTCCAAACACACGGTCGGCGACCTTCTCGAGATCCTCAGCCGGCATCACACGATCGCGCCATGAGTTTTCGGTGACGATCACATGGCTCAGCAGCGGCTCAAGCACGCCGAGATACTCTTCGACCTGCTTGTCGCCCATCATGGCGATCACGCCGATGAGCTGCTGGAAGTCGTAGTTCTCCTCGATGGCGGCGCGCAGCGATTCGGCCGCATTCACATTGTGCCCGCCGTCAAGGATGATGGTCGGCGAGGTGCGGATCTGTTCGATGCGGCCGGGGATCTTCACCGTGCTCAGCGCCTCGGCCACGAGATCGCCGTCGAGTGCGCCGTTGACCGGAATCACCACTTCGGCCGCGCACAGGGCGGCGAGCGCGTTATGCGCCTGATGCTCGCCGAATTTGGCGATCGGTACTTCCGCATAGGTGCCATTGGGTGTGCGCAACGTCGCCATCTGGCCGCCGACGGCCGGCACACGGGTGACGACTTCCGCCTCGATGCCGTCACGCACCAGATTGGCGTGGTTGTCTTTGACGGCCTTCTCGACAATCGGCATGACGACTTCCTCATGCGGCTGGCGTCCGACGACGGCGGTGCAACCGGGCTTGATGATGCCGACCTTTTCCGAGGCGATCAGGTTGACAGTGTCGCCCAGCCACGCCATATGGTCCATGTCGATGGGGCCGATGACGGCGGCATCGGCGTCGAGCACGTTGGTGGCGTCCCAGCGACCGCCCATGCCGACCTCCACGATGGCCACATCGACCGGGGCGTCGGCGAATTTCCAGATGGCCATGGCGGTAAGCACTTCGAAGAAGCTCATCTTCGGCTTCTCGAGTTCCTCCATCTTCATATCGACGATGGCGATCAGGTCGCGCACCTGATCCCACGTGTCGACGAAGTCGTCGTCGGAAAGCTGCTGCCCGTCGATGGCGATGCGTTCGTTGACGTGCTCCAGATGCGGCGAAGTGTACAGGCCGGTGCGCATGCCGTAGGCGCGGCAGATGGCCTCGACCATGCGGGCGGTGGATCCCTTGCCGTTGGTGCCGGTGACGTGGACCACGCGGAAGGATTCCTCCGGATGCCCCATGATGTCGAGGATCATCTTCATGCGCTGCAGGTCCAGATTGGTGGTGTTGCGTTCCGACGGACGGCTCATGATGTCGCGTTCCACGTCGATCATGCTTTCGTTGTTGCGATTGGGATGTTCAAACGACATGCTGTGCTGTTTCCTTACGCTGCTCGATGCCTGTTCACTGAAAACCGTCCCCATTCTAGGTGGGTGTATGAACGTTATGCTGCCGCAAAACGTAATAGGATTGGTGGCGGTAATTCATCGGATTGTTCAGGAGATGTGATGAGCGAAGCCATTACCGATAAGGATAGGGAATATGAGGCCATGGAGCGGAAGACCGCGCCTGGGCCGGATCAGGCCATGAGCGACCGTGTGAACAATCGTTCCCTGCGCCCCCGTTCCGAAGCGTTCAAGGAGTTCATGACCACAGGCTGGGATGACAACGAACCGGCCATCGAACCGTTGGAATCCTCCAGATACACGCCGGCCCGTCTGGAGGCGTTGGGCAGGGCGTTCCCGGGCGAACGCATCGTGATTCCGGCCGGACAGCCGAAGGTGCGCAGCAATGACTGCGACTACGCGTTCCGCCCGGACACCACCTTCTCGTACTACACCGGCCTTGGTGAGGATTATGAGGCGGGCGCGGTGCTGGTACTGAACCCGGTCGATCCGGATTCGGCGGACGCGAAGGCGGGCAGGACGCATGTGCCGGAACTGTTCGTGGCGCCGCGCGCGAACCATTACACGCAGGACTTCTTCATGAACGCCCACTATGGCGAGTATTGGGTGGGCCCGCGCGCAGGCCTGAAGGAGATGACCGCCATGACGGGCATCGAGACGAACGACATCGCGCAACTGGCCGACGTGCTCGGCAAGGATGTCGGCGCCGAGGCCGGTGCGGTGCGCGTGCGCGTGATTCGCGAAGCCGATCCGCAGATCACCAAGATGGTCGAGGACATTCGCGAGGCGAACGGATTCGCCGATCCGGACGGCAACACCGCCGCCGATGACAAGCTGCACGAGTTCGCCGCCGAGGCACGCATGTGCAAGGACGAGTATGAGGTGCGCGAGATGCGCAAGGCCGTGGCCGCCACCAAGCATGGCTTCGACAACATCCTGCGCAAGCTGCCGGCCGCTTTGGGCAAGCCGCGTTCGGAACGCATGCTGGAGGGCGCGTTCAACGCCGTCTCCCGCGAGGAGGGCAACGAGGTCGGTTACGACACCATCATCGCCTCCGGTGCGCACGCTCCGATTCTGCACTGGATGCGTAACACCGGCACCGTCGAATCCGGCGAACTGCTGCTGATCGACGCCGGCGTCGAGGTCAACAGCCTGTATACGGCCGACATCACCCGCACGTTCCCGACCAACGGTAGGTTCACCGATTTTCAGAAGAAGCTGTATCAGGCCGTACTGGACTCCCAGCAGGCCGGTTTCGAAGCGGCCAGGCCGGGCGCCACGTATTCCGATATTCACCATGCCTGCATGCGTGTGATCGCCGAACGCCTGCATGATTGGGGCATTCTGCCGGTCGACGTGGAGGAGTCGCTCTCCCCCGCAGGCCAGCAGCATCGCCGTTGGCTTGCCTGCGGCGTGGCACATCATCTCGGTCTTGACGTGCATGATTGCGCGCAGGCCCGTTATGAGTCGTATCAGGGTGCCGAAATCCGTCCGGGCATGGTCTTCACGATCGAACCCGGCCTGTACTTCCGTGAGGATGACCTGCTGATTCCGCCGGAGTACCGTGGCATCGGCATCCGCATCGAAGATGACGTGCTCATGACCGAGCATGGCCCTGAATGGATCTCCGCCGGCATTCCGAAGCAGATCGACGACGTCGAGGCCTGGATGGCCGATATGGCGGAATGACCACCCACCGCATCCCCTGACAGGGGAGGAAAGGAGCGCTATGGCAACCCCTGGATTCGTATTGGAGCTGCGTAGGAAAATCGGTCACGACCTGTTGTGGCTGATGGGCGTGTCCGGCTATGTCGAAGACGAACGGGGCCGCGTGCTGCTGGGCCGGCGCTCCGATACGGGCGAATGGGCCATGGTATACGGCATCAACGAGCCCGGCGAGGAGCCGGCCGATACCGTGGCCCGCGAAGTCAAGGAGGAGACCGGCGTAGACGTGGTCGTCACCGATCTGGTGTCGGTGAAATCGTCTCGCCGTGTGCTTACCTATGCGAACGGCGACAACACGATGTACATGGATCACCTGTTCGTCTGCAGGCCCGATCCGAACGGCAATGACAAGCCGTTCGTAGGCGATGAGGAAAGTCTCAACGTCGGATGGTTCTCCCCCGACGATCTGCCTGAGCCGTTGGCCGCCACCACGGTGGAGCGCATGGGATACGTGCGCGAATACCTGAAGAACAAGGCGAATGGCGATGCGCACGCCCAATTCGCCTTCAACGGCGAGATCCACTGAAGTTCCCGCCAACGTAAGACGGCAATGCCTGCGACGATCGGTCCGTCGCAGGCATTGCCGTCTATGCTCCTAAATCCCTCATCCCTACTGTTGGGCCGCGAGCAGCTCGTGCAGATGCTCGCGATGCTCGCGTTGTTCGCGCGGATCCGGCACCGGCAGCGAGGCCAGTAGCTTTTGCGTATACGGGTTCTGCGGATGCTGCATGATTTGGTCGGCTTCGCCATGTTCGACGATCTTGCCTTTGTGCATCACCATGATGCGGTCGGCAAGCATATCGACCACCGCAAGATCATGGGTGATGAACAGACATGCGAAGCCGATATCGACCTGTAGCTTCTTGAACAGTTCCAGCACCTTCGCCTGAACCGATACATCCAACGCGGAGGTAGGTTCGTCGGCGATGAGCAGACTCGGCTTCAACGCAAGGGCACGTGCCAGGGAGGCACGCTGGCGCTGACCTCCGGACAGCTCGTGCGGGAAGCGTTTCATATACGCACGTGGCAGCTGCACCATCTCCAATAAATCGCCCACATAATGCCTTGCGTCGGCCACGGAGGAGTATTTCCCGTGCACGATCAGCGGTTCGGCCACGTTCTCCGCGATGGTCATCAGCGGGTTGAATGAGCTACCGGGATCCTGGAACACAAAACCGATATCGGCGCGCTTGGGCTTAAACGTACGTTCCCTCACGCCGTTCATTTCAATGCCAAGCACGTTGAGCGAACCACCGGAGACCTTCTGCAGGCCGGCAATGGCGCGGCCCGTGGTGGATTTGCCGGAACCGGACTCGCCCACCAGACCCAGCACTTCGGAACGGTGGATGGTGAAGTCGATGCCGTCCACGGCCGTGAAGTCAGGTTGCATCAGATGGCCCGGATACGTGATGGTCAGGCCTTTGGCTTCAACCGCGACCGGCTGTTCGCGCCAATCCTTCTTACGTTCGATCACCTTGCCTTCGTCATCCCGCACGACGAGTCTCTGCCCGATGCGCGGCACGGCACCCAGCAGGCGCTTGGTGTAGTCGTCTTTCGGTGAATAGAAGATCTGTTCCACATCGCCCTGCTCGACCACGTGACCCCGATACATGACCACGACCTCGTCGGCGATATCGGCGATCACGCCCATGTTGTGCGTGATGATGAGTACGGAGGCGTTGAATTCGTCGCGTGCGAGACGCAGCAGGTCGAGGATTTCGGCCTGTACCGTCACGTCAAGGGCTGTGGTCGGCTCGTCGGCCAGAATCAGGCCGGGATTGAGCACAAGCGCCATGGCGATGACGATGCGCTGCTTCTGACCGCCGGAAAACTGGTGTGGGTAGTAATCGACACGGGTTTCGGCGTCGGGAATGCCGACCTTCTTCAGAATGTCGACGGCCTTGGCACGCAGCTCCTTCTTGTCTTTCATGCCATGGGCCCGCAGACCTTCTTCTATCTGCCATCCGATGGTGTACACCGGGTTCAGCACCGAGTTCGGCTCCTGGAACACCATCGCAGCCTCGGAGCCACGCATTTCACGCAGCTGCTCGCCGGATAGGGACAGCACGTCGAGTTTCTCGCTGCCGGCGCGATTCGACAGGTAGATCACACCGGAGGTCGTTGCCGTCTCCGGCAACAGTTTGATGATGGAACGCGCAGTCACGGATTTGCCGGAACCGGATTCCCCCACCACGCCGATGACCTTCTTGCGGGGAATCTCGAAGCTGATCCCGTCAATGGCCTTGATGGATCCGGCGTCAGTCATGAAGGAGACGCTCAGGTCCTTGATTTCGGCGAGATTGCCGTTGCCGATTTCGCTCATCGGTTCACTCCCCTTCCTTGGAGCCCCATTCGGAGGCTATGAATGACGGATCATAATCAGTGACGGTCACCGGATCGTCGAGGGCGCCCATCGGATTCCTGGCTGCGGCGAGCTCCGCCATGACCTCGTTGCGCGCGCCCGGTTTTCCATTCGGGTCAACGGAGGTATCTTCAATGGCTCCGACCACTTCCCCCGCGGACTTACGTGTGCGCAGTCGCGGATCGGCAAGATCGTTGAGCGATTCGCCGACAAGGGTGATGCCCAACACGATCAGTACGATGGCGATACCCGGGAACACTGCCGTCCACCAGATTCCGGCAGTCACGTCGGATACGGAACGGTTGAGGTCGTAACCCCATTCCGCGGCCGCGGTCGGCTCGATGCCGAAGCCAAGGAAACCCAGACCGGCAAGGGTCAGGATGGCCTCCGACGAGTTCAACGTCAGAATGACCGGCAAGGTTCGGGTGGAGTTCTTGAACAGGTGTTTGGTCATAATGCGCCAGGTGGAGGCACCGACCACACGGGCGGATTCCACGTATGCGGATTCCTTGATACGGATCACCTCGGCGCGGATGGTACGGAAGTACTGCGGAATATAGACCACGGTTATGGAGATGCCGGAGGCGAAGATGCCACTCCACAGGCCGGATTGGCCGTGGGAGATCATAATCGCCATCAGAATCGCCAGCAGCAGCGACGGGAAGGAGTAGACGGCGTCGGCGACCATCACGAGCACGCGGTCGATCCAGCCACCGAAGTAGCCGGAGACCAGGCCAAGCAGCACGCCCGCGAAGATCGACAGCAGAACCGCGACGACGATGGCGATGACTGCGGTACGCGCACCCCATACCACACGGCTGAACACGTCGTAGCCGCCTGCCGTGGTGCCCCAGACATGTTCGGACGACGGTGCCGCCTGCGCCGGGAAGGACACACCGTTGGAGTCCTTCAGCTGGGCGTACCCGTACGGCGCGATCATCGGTGCGAAGATGGCGACCAGCAAAAAGAAGGCGGTGAGCACCAGACCGGTGATCAGCATGCCCTTCTGCCAGCCGACGGCCACGTGGAGTTCCTTAATGATTGGAATCCTGCGCCAGAGAGGCGTTTTCTTGTCGATGTCGAGCTTGTCCAGGCGGTCATCGACGGGAACGGTGACGTTGTTGGTGGATGCTGCGGTCATGTCAGTACCTCACTCTCGGGTCGACCAGTGCGGCGATGACGTCGACGATGAAGTTGACGACGGCCACGATGATGGCGATAAGAATCACGATGCCTTGCACCGCCACGAAGTCACGCGCCTTCAGATACTGCGAAAGCATGAAGCCGAGGCCCTTCCATTCGAAGGTGGTTTCGGTGAGCACCGCGCCGGCGAGCATCAGGGCGATCTGCATGCCCATGACGGTGATGATCGGGATAAGGGCCGGCTTCCAGGCATGCTTGTTGAGCAGGCGCTTTTCGGAGACGCCACGGGAACGGGCGGCCTCAATGTAGCCGGAAGTGTAGGTGGAGATCACGTTGGTACGCACCAGTCGGATGAACACACCTGCGGTCAGCAGGCCCAGCGCAAGGGCCGGGAGCACCGCATGACGCAATACATCGACGAGTACGTTCATATCGCCCAGTTGGAGTGCGTCGATGATGTAGAAGCCCGTCGGCGAAACCAGTCGGGAGAACTCCATTTCGCTGCCCAATGACGAGCGTCCCGAAGCCGGCAGCACGTTCAGCCAGATGGCGAAGATGAGCTTCAGGATCAGGCCGAGGAAGAACACCGGAGTGGCATAGCACAGGATGGCGAAGGTGCGGATGCCCGCATCGGCCGCGCGATCGCGCCTGCGCGCTGCGATGCGGCCCAGACCGATGCCGACGACGAGCGCCACGATGAGCGCCAGAAACGCCAGTTCGAAGGTGGCGGCGCCGTAACGGGTAAGAATGGTGATGACCTTCTGGTTGTCGGTCAACGTGGTGCCCAGGTCGCCGTGCAACAAA
The DNA here is from genome assembly GCF_000522505.1 of Bifidobacterium moukalabense DSM 27321. GTDB lineage: Bacteria > Actinomycetota > Actinomycetes > Actinomycetales > Bifidobacteriaceae > Bifidobacterium > Bifidobacterium moukalabense. The sequence continues at coordinate 245,543 of NZ_AZMV01000001.1, forward strand.
CCACCAAGATAGTCGAGGTACTGCACGATCAGCGGACGGTCATAGCCGGCCGCGTGGATGCGTTTCTGCAGTTCCTCCGGTGTAAGACGGCCACCCAGGGCGGCGGAAATCGGATCGCCTGTGGCGCGCATCACGAAGAAGACGATGGTAACGAGAATGAATACGGTAGGGATGATCAGCAGGAAGCGGGTAAGCACGAAACGGAAGAATCCGCTCGAAAGCTTGTTTCTCTTGGCCTTCGGCTGAGCCACGGTTGCGCTTTGCGTCACGACTGGCTCCTTTTCCTTGATAGGTGTGCGGATACAAATCAAAGCCCCCATCCGGCTCGAAACGGCCGAACAGGGGCATCAAGTCAGTCTCAGGACTTGGTCACGGAGGAGTAGCGGAAACGGAAGGAGGCGTCAAGCACGACACCCTTCACGCTTGAACCGGTGACTGCGACCTGGGCACCCTGCAGCAGCGGGATGGTGGAGAGGTCATCGGTCTCGAGCTTCTGAATCTCCTTCAGCGTGTCCTCACGCTCCTTGTCATCGGTCTGGCCTGCCTGCTTGACGATCAGGTCATTGATTTCCGTGTTGGAGTAGCCGTTATTCACGAAGTTGCCGTCGCGGAAGAACGGGGACAGATAGTTGTCCGGATCGGAGTAGTCCGGGAACCAGCCGAGCTGGTAGACCGGATAGGAACCGTCGGAATCCGAGGTGACCACACGGTCCTTGCTGTACTGGGTCCATTCGGTGGATTGCAGGTCGACCTTGAACAGGCCGTCCTCTTCGAGCTGGGACTTGATGGCGGCATACTCGTCGGCGGAGGACTGTCCGTAGTGGTCCGGGTTGTACTGGAGCTTCAACTCGACCGGAGTCTTGACACCGGCATCTTCGAGGACCTTCTTGGCTTTGTCGGTGCTCGGCTTGCCGTCACCGTCGCCGTAGGTTTCCTTCAGGGTGTCGTCGTGGCCGGACAGACCATCCGGAATAAAGGAGTACAGCGGGGTGTAGGTGCCCTTGTAGACCTTGGTGGACAGCTCGTCGCGGTCGATCAGGTTGGCGACCGCCTGGCGCACGGCCTTGGCCTTGTCGGCGTTCGGCTCGCTGGACTTCTCACCATACGGCATGATCTTGAAGTTGAAGGTAAGGAAACGCTCCTCGCCGCCCGGGCCCTTGACGACCTTGACCTTGTCGTCCTTGGAGAGGTCCTCGATGTCGGTCGGGGTCATGGAACGGTAGGCGACGTCGACCTGTCCCTGCTGCACGGCCATCTTCAGGTTGGAGGAATCGGCGAAGTATTTGACCTGCACGGCGTCGTTCTTGGCCGGGGTCAAACCGTTGTAGGAATCGTTCTTGGCATAGGCCAGAGCTTCGTTCACCTTGTAGGAGGTGAGCTTGTACGGACCGGCGAAGGCATTGTCCTTGACGATGGTATCGGCATCGGTAAGCTTGTCGGCGTCGAAGGACTCCTCATCGACGATTGGGCCTGCCGGGCTGGAGAGCACTTGCTTGAGGGTCACGTCGTTCTTGACCTTGGAGTGGAATACCACGGTGGTGTCGTCCTTGGCCTCAACGGAGTCGATGTTGGCAAGCAGGGATGCCGGACCGTTCTCGTCGTTGATCTTGTTGATGCGGTCGAAGGAGAACTTGACGTCGGAGGAGGTCAGATCATGGCCGTTGGCGAACTTCAGGCCGGACTTGATCTTGACGGTGAATTCGGTGCCGTCGGCGCTCCAGGTGCCGTCATCGGCGGCGATGTCCGGGGACAGCTCGGAGGTGTTGTAATCCTGTGAGTACAGGAACGGGAACACTTGAATCTGCACGGCGTAGGAGCCGTTGTCGTAGGAGCCGGCCGGATCAAGGCTGGTGATTTTGTCGGTGGTGCCGATGGTGATGGTGCTGCCACTTGCCGCGGAACCGCCATCCTTCACGCCACCACAAGCGGCAAGGGATGCGATAGCCGCGATGGAAGCGAGCGCGGCGATGATTTTCTTGCGATTCACTGAGGGAATCCTCTCTCTAATTCCTTAATTCCAAAGCCATCCCATGAACGAGATGTCTGACCCCCTAGAATTGGCGCACTATGTTAACCACACGTTTCACGCACGGCAATATCACCTTTTTCCGCATCAACCAGAGTCAAAAGGTTGTTCATTTACCTGACCCTGCGGTCTTCGGGACGATATCGAGGTCCGGTCGGTATATGAGACATGTCCGATAAAACCATGCATTTCAACCATATTCGTCCAGCGACACGCAGACGACACACGGCTTGTACATCGACATTAACAGCGTTAATATATCAACTAGTTAAACGAGAGAATCCATGCATCGGCGCAAGGAGGTGTTATGAGCAGCTACAGCATGCAGCAATCATCGATTTCCGAGAACAATCGGTCTCGTATCCTGCAATATCTGTACCACAACGGCATCTGTTCACGCGCACAGATCGCCAAGGCCATCGAACTCACCCCCGCAGCGATTACCAAGATCACGGCAAGACTGCTGTCCCAAGGCGTCATCGAAGAGACGGGCGACATGGAGGGCGACAAGAACCGCCGCTCCATCGGATTGAGCCTCAATTGCGCGAAATACCACGTGGTCGGCGTCAAATTCGCCCGCAGCCTGGTGCAGATCGCGGTATTCGACCTCAAATGCAACAAGATTTCGCTGACCGACCTTCCCACCGTCAACGAGGAGCATATCCCCGATACCGTGGAACGAATCCGCCGTACCGTCCGGCAGCTCATCGCCGACGATCCGCAGATCGTCGCCGTGGGCATGGCCGTTCCCGGCCCGTATCTGCGGGATGCGGGACATACCGCCCTTGTCTCCTCCATGCAGGGTTGGAGGCAGGTCAATTTCATCCATGAATTCAGCGAGGCCTTCGACGTACCGGTATTCGTGGAGCAGGACGCCCGTGCCGGCGCATTGGCGCAATTCCTGTTCAATCCCGAACTGTCCGAAAGCTCCCTCGCCTACTATCTGCTGGGCGAAGGCATCGGACTGGGCCTGATCGACGATGGCAGGATCTTCTACGGCGCACATGGCACCGCAACCGAGATCGGGCACGTTTCCGTCGACGTCAATGGCAGACCCTGTGATTGCGGCAACATCGGATGTCTGGAACGGTACTGCTCGGCGGTCGCCATCCATGAAGAGCTCAGGGCCAACGGCGGCATCGTGCCCGGATGCGAATCCATGACCCACGCGCAGGCCTGCGCGGCGCTGTTCGCCAAGGCCGATGCAGGCGACGAGGCAGCACGGCAGCTGGTCAACGAAGCGGCCCGATATATCGGGTTCGGATGCGTGACCATCATCAACGCCTTCAACCCAAGCCACATCGTTCTGGGCGACATCGTCTCCCAGGCGGGCCAGCCGCTGCTCGACGAAGTCAAGACCATCGTTTCCGAACACACCATTCCGGAGGTGAGTTCGGAGACCACCATCTCCCTGTCCGCATTGCCCACCGATGCCACCGTCACCGGAGCCGCCGCCGTGGCCATCACCAATTTTCTGGAACATCCCTCGATGTTCTTCGACGTCGCATAGCACGCCGCCAACCAAAGAAAGGAAAACCATGTCCAAGCCAACCGTCATCTCCCTCGGTGAAATCCTTTGGGATATGATCCCTACCGGCAAGCGTGCCGGCGGTGCCCCCGTCAACTTCGCCTATCACGCCTCACAGAACGGTGCGGAGGGCTATGCCATCAGCGCCGTCGGCAACGATGAGCTCGGTGAGGAGCTGATCGCCGACGCCCACAAAGCCGGAATCAACACCCTGGTGCAGACCAATGAATTCCCGACCGGCACCGTCGACGTGGCACTGACCAACGGCATTCCGGAATACACCATCGTCAAGAACGTCGCATGGGATCACATCAAGCTCACCGACGATCTCATCGAAGCCGTCTCCAAGGCCGACGCCGTTTGCTTCGGCACCTTGGGCCTGCGCTCCCCCGAGTCCCACGACACCATCATCGAGCTGCTCAAGCACACCAAGGAAGGCGCTCTGAAGTTCTTCGACATCAACCTGCGCTCCGACTTCTACTCCAAGGAGCTCATCGAGGAGCTGCTCGGTTACGCCACCGTGTTCAAGATCAACGATGACGAGCTGCTGCTTATGCGCGACATGTTCGCCATTCCCGAATCCCCCGATGAGGAAGCGTGCAACTGGTTCATCAAGAACTTCGATCTGGAGTATATCATCCTGACCGGCGGCTCCACCTTCAGCACCATCATCGCCAGGGACGGCGAGATCTCCACCCTGCACACCCCGCATGTCGAAGTGGCCGACACCGTAGGCGCAGGCGATTCCTTCTCCGGCTCCTTCACCGGCAAGATCCTCACCGGCGCGCCCCTCAAGGAAGCGCACCGTGCAGCCGTGAACACCGCCGCCTACGTCTGCACCAAGGAAGGCGGCTGGCCGACCTACCCCGCCGAAGGCGTTCCGGACTATCTCGCCGAAGCGGCCAAGTAATCCTTTCCCGGTCTCATCATCATCCAAAGGTCCGTGGCATCGTTCGATGCCACGGACCTTCTTGCATGCCGACACCTGTTATGATGGATGTACGTCAATCGATTTACGTACCCAACGAAGAAGTTGCCATGCCACCGACCACCAATGCCATACCCCGATCCGTTCCCATCTTCATGCAACGCATCACCGAGCTGTGCGGCACGGAACATGCGGACTGGGCCGAGAATTTCAACGCCTGCTTCGCCAACACGCTGACCACCACCGTGCGTCGGCACGACGACGGCACCACATTCCTTCTGACCGGTGACATCCCGGCCATGTGGCTACGTGATTCCTCCGCGCAGTTCCGCCCCTACCTCGTCATAGCCCAGGACGACCCGGATATGGCCGATCTCATCGCGGGCCTCGTCCGACAGCAGTTCCGGTTCATCAACATCGATCCGTATGCCAACGCGTTCAACGAGACGCCAAGCGGAGCCACTTGGGATCAGGACGACCGGACCGACTCGTTCGGCCCATGGCTATGGGAACGCAAATACGAAGTGGATTCGCTGTGCTACCCCATTCAGCTCGCATGGCTGCTGTACCGCAATACCGGACTGACCTCGCATTTCGACGAATCGTTCGTCTCGGGCGTACGCCGGATCCTTGATACCTTCGAGACCGAGCAGAATCATGCCGACTCTCGCTACCGGTTCTTCCGCCCGAATGACGACCCACGTGATTCCGTGCCGAACGGCGGATTCGGCGGACCATTCGCCGTCACCGGCATGACCTGGTCCGGATTCCGCCCCAGCGACGACGCCTGCACCTACCCGTACCTCGTGCCGTCCAACATGTTCGCGGCCGTGGTCATGGGTCATCTTCAACGGATCTTCACCGACGTGCTTGACGACACCGAAATCGTACGCCGCGCAGGCAAACTGCAGCACGACATCTCCGACGGCATCGCGCAGCATGCCACCATACGCAACGCGGCAGGCGAACGGATCTATGCCTACGAGACGGACGGTCTGGGCAATGCCCTGCTCATGGACGACAGCAACGTGCCCAATCTTATTTCGGCTCCGTATCTGGGTTTCTGCGATGCCGACGATCCGTTGTATCTGTCAACCCGCCGCACCTTGCTCAGTCCCGAGAATCCCTACTATTTCGAAGGCCGTTTTGCCCGCGCCATCGGTTCGCCGCATACGCCAACCGGGTATGTCTGGCCGATCGCCATGGCCATGCAGGGCCTGACCAGCAACGACAGGGCCGAAAAGGAACACCTCCTCGATCAGCTTGTCGCGGCGGACGCCGGCACGCATCTCATGCACGAAAGCTTCGACGTGAATGATCCGACGCAGTACACCAGGCCATGGTTCAGTTGGGCGAACATGATGTTCTGCGAGCTGGTCATGGACTTCTTCGGCATCCGCATCAACACATGAGCCAAGACGTCGGATATCGACGTTCAGGGCGATTGTCGGGAATCGCTCGAAGAAAACTTGCGATTCCCAGCAGACCTATGATATCTTGAAATGTCCGGCTGCAAAGTCGGAATGCTTGATAACTCAAGATTGGGGCTGATCGGTTTCGACGGTGACCTGTTCGTCGCAGGGAAGCGTGCCGAGAACGTAGGGTCCGCTCGTGGATGACCCCTACACAAGAATAAGTGCTAAATCTAACCGCACTGAGTTCGCTCTCGCTGCCTGAGCTTCGCGCTAGGATTAACCAGTGAGCAGCCGCTCCGTTCACTCCTTCTCGTCTTCGGGAGGATGCTGAGCGTCGTTAGAAGACTTGCTTCATCGGCTGAGCCACAGGGCCGGTGAGGGACTTTAACTGCGGATATGCTCGCCATCAGTTGTCTGCGATATCGATGGGGGCAGAAAAACCGCCGCACGGCCAGCAGACTACGCACGTAGAAGACTGAGGGTTCGGTTATCGGACCGGGGTTCGATTCCCCGCAGCTCCACCATTCGAAAGCCGCCGGAAATGGCGGCTTTTCCTTTATTCCCAACGGTTTTCGGACTGCGGGAATGATTATGGACATGACAGAAATCACGTCGTTTTTTAAAAAAATGTTGTCAAAATGTTGTCAGAACGTTGTTGGCGATCCGTCCCCAAGACAAAGAAATACGCCCTCCCCTTCGGTAGGAAGGAGAGGGCGTATTCCGTCAGGCCGTGGGCGTGAGTCTCGCCTTGATCGTGCTCGCGCCGATCAGGGCGCCGACCAGCACCCCCACGGCGTTGACCGTGGTGACGATCTGGTCGACGTATGGCAGGCCCCACGCGGGGCCAACCACCTGCACGAACAGGGCGAGCGCGGGCAACGCGATCAGGGCCGCCCATTTGAGGATGTCGTACAGTCTGTCGGGAATGAGCCATGCGGGCGGTTGCACGTCAACGTCGGTGTTGTTGTCGGTCATGTGTTTCACCTCCTATCGCAAGTATTGGCCCGGATAGATGGTGTATGGGTAGCGCAGTCCGTTGCGTTGGGCGGCGGCCCGCCAGCCGGTTCCGTAGATCGACCACAGGCTTTCGCCCGAACGGACCACGTGCGTGCCACCGGCCGGGACGGTGGTGGATCCGCCGTGGCAGATCCTCTGGCCGGGCCAGATGCGGTTGATGTTGCCGGATGGTACGCTCCATGCGCTGGCCGGGGTGCGGCCGGTGCGTGCGGCGATCGCCGAGACGGTGTCACCGGAGGAGACCACGACGCAGTATGCTCCCCCGTTGTTGCCGGCCACGCTGCCGGAGGATCCCGACAGCCGGCGGTTGACGACGGCCATGACCTCCGCATACCGGCTGCCGAGCAGCCGGCGGCGTTGCGGATCATTGCCGTAGTCGCCTCGGATGACGAGGGTGGCGAGGGTCTGCGTGTCGGCGACCGGCATGCCGTTGGTCTTGTTGTTCTTCGGCGTGGTGGTCGTGTTGGACGGCACGCTGTCGGCGGCCGTGCCCGCGTACTTCTGCCAGGTGAGCGCGTCGCCGTAGAACCAGTTGACGTCCACGGCGCCGCTGACGCCGCCGACCGAGCCCGAACTGGAGTACTGCCATGCGGCCGCGAACGGCCACGGGCCGACATCGTACGGGACGGCGCCCGGATTACGCAGGCGTTCGCCCGCGTATCCGCGCGGATAGCCCGCGACCCACAGGCCGGCATCGGTGGCGGCCACCTGGCTCCAGTCGGCGCTGGATATGGTGGACGCGCTCATGTAGATCATCGGCGTGACGCCCCACGTGGCCTTCACGCGGTTGACCCATCGGAGCGCCCACCATGTCTGGCGCGCCCAGTATCCACCCGGGGCGGATGGCTCCCAGTCGAGCACCGGGATGGCACGTCCGATCATGCCGCGCGTCCTGGCCTCCGAAACGAACCTGTCGGCCTCGGCTTCGGGCGTGCTGGTCTGCGGGCTGGCGAAATCGTAGGCTCCCTCGCGGATGCCGTTGGCCCGCATCGTGCTGATCTGGCAGGTCGCGTACGGGTTGACGTATCCGGTGCCTTCGTTGAGTTTGACGAACGCGAAGTTGACGCCGGCGGCCTTCGCCCGCGCCCCGTCCCAACAGCCTTGGTAGCTGGCCGTGTCGATGCCGGTGTCGGCCGTGGCGCATGGGGCGAGCAGGGCCGACAGGGCGAACGCCAATGCGACGATCGTCCTCGGCCAGTCGCGGATGGCTGGCCGCTTGTGTTTCGGTTTGCCCTTGTTGTTGATCATCCTGTCTCCTTTCTGATGGTGTTGTCCGTTTCCCGTGGCCTCCGGCCCTGGGGAATCTGGTCGCATGCGTGGGCGGCGATGATCTCCGCATGCAGGTGGGTGCCGACGCCGTTGCCGCCCAACGCGTGATAGCAGGAATACAGGTCGTCGGCCTCGTTCTTCACGTCGATGGGCACCGGCAGGCCCGCCTGCACGGTGTCCCTGTGGATGCGGATGAGCTCGGTCTTGAGCAGGCATCGCATGCCCCTGACCATGGCCTTGCCCGACTTGAAGGCCAGCACGGACGCGGTCACCCCGCCGCCGCACAGGAACGGGACGAGCCAGCCGATCAGTTCACGCAATATGACGGGCATGCTCCTGCGCCTGCCTTTCCAAAAAGAAGGGAGGATCCATGAGGGTCAGGCGGCCGCGTCCATGACGTGCACGCCGATGGCGACGCGGTAGGTGAGAGTGTCGGACGAATCGTTCCAAGCGACGAGCTGGAAGGATCTGGCGGTGTGCAGGTTGGTGATCAGCTGGATATTGTTGAAGTTCGGCACCTTGCCGCCGACGTTGTTCATCAACTGCAGTCCGACCATGTAGGAGTCCCACACGGCGGCCGGGATCGGCAGCGTGATGTCGCTCGTCGTGTTCGTGTGCGGTTTGCACGTCATGGACACGGTCCTGTACGCGTCATAGCCCTGGCTCCGGCGGATGACCTGCCACCCGTCCATCCGGGTCACGGAGTCGAATACGGCCGTGACCGGAGTGGCCAGGCGTGCCGGCGTGCCCACCGTGATGCCGTCCAACGGGATGCGCCACAACGCCTGGTACGCGTCGGCCGCGCCGTTGAGGATCGTGTTGTCCGGTATGGCCGGATCCACGGGCGTGCCCAGGGTCGCCGTGCCCTTGAACACGATGAGGCCGATCGTCTCCACGCCGGTCGTGGTGTCGCGATGGTAGTGCGCGGCGATGATGTCATGGCGTTTCAGCCCGCTGGACCCGTTGGTGATGGTCACCGTCTCGGCGCTGGTGATGTGCCAGTCCAGGCCCTGGATGGAGGCGCAGCCGGTGCCGATGGTCGCCTTGTTCGCGTCCTGCATGGTGCATTTGAGGCTGTCGCCCCAGTCGAACACCATCGACCCCTTGCCGAACTTCGCCTGATGGACGATCGCCTTGTCCTCGCTGGAGATGTGCGCGGTGCCGGCCTTGCCGTCGACCAGTTCGATCGTCATGACTCCTGCCCCTTACCGCTCCTGAGCCACTTGTCGAACAATGCGTCCCCGTTCGTGGCATACCGTTGGAAGCTCTTGTAGCAGTCGTCGCACAGGGTGAGCGTGCTGGGCGCATGTCCGCCGGCCGCGGCCATCGAATTCAGATGGCTGATGTCATGCCATGACTGCGAGTCCGTGCTGCCGTCCGACACGAACGTGCTGGACTGGCATCGGTCGCAGGAGAGTTTGGAATATCCTTTTTGTCTGCCCATTGCATGGTCCTTTCCCACAAAAACGTTCCGGTCCGGCGGAGGGCCTTTCCGCCGGACCGTTTCCTTTCGATAACGTCGGCCCGCACCGCCCATCAGGCGGCACCCCAACGGACTCCTATTCCAGCTCGTGGTCGACGGAAAGCACGCCCTCCGAGATCTTCACGACGCGTTTGATCACGGTGCTCGTGACCTGCAGGCCGGTGTTCCGGTCGGATGCGGTGACCTGGTCGCCCAGCATGAGCGTGTCGGCCGGACCGTCGCCGACGGTGATGTCGACGCTGCCGCCGGTCTGGTATTCCTCGAGCCTCTTCCTCGTGTTCTTGGCGAGCTCGTCCGCGTCGGCGTTGCTGGCATCGTAGATCTCGACGACCTCGTCCACGCCCGTCAACGACTGGGTCTGCGACACGTTGCCGTTCCTGTCCGCATACCATTCCGACACGAGCCGGTCCTTCAATTCGCCTTGGCCGAGACCGATCAGATGGTTCGTGACCCGATGGCTGGTCTGCGCCTTGAAATCCACCAGATCGGAGTCGACGGTGTTCGTGACGCGCGTGATCGGCTGCGCGGAGAGGATGATCATGTCGTCCATGGCCTTGAAGTCCAATCGCAGACCATGGGATTTGAGCATGCCGGTGATGCCCGTGTACGCATCCACGTAACGGGGATTCTCGAACCGGTGGTTCGACAGGCTTGGATCCTGCGGGCCGGCCCGTACGGTGAACACCGTGTCCAATCCGACACGTTTGATCAGGTTCGCGAGGATGGAGGATATGGTGCCGGACACGACCAGATAGTCCTGTCCCCTGTCCGGTTTGAGGATTTTGCCGGCCAGCAGGCCATGCCAGCTCACGCCCAGCCAGGTGATCACGCTGGACGCGCCCGTCACGGTACTGCGCCGGTCGGTGATCCTGCCGCCCACGTCCGTGCCGTCCAGCCAGAAATACCAGCCGTCCGCCGGGGTGGGTGCCGTCGGCTCGAGCGTCAGTTCGAAATCGTTCTCGCTTGACCCGGCGGCCCAATCCAATCCGGCCGAGACGCTCACGCCCGCCGGTTTCAGGTTCCCGTCGGCTAGGATGACGTCGACCATGGTGGAGCCCCCTGTGCTTCGTAGACGTCGAACTCGAGCGTGTAGTCGCCCGGCCAGGTCAGCACGCTATCGCCCGACGGAATCGGTTCGAAGACATAGGTTCCGCATCCTTTGCCGGACCCGCGCATGCCGCTCGAGAACACGTCGACCCTGTCGCCGTTGGGGGCCGTCAGGACGATGCTTTTGCGATCGTTCAACGCGGTCAATGTCAGATAGCCGCCATCGGGGACGATCACGTCGTTCAGCTGGTAGAGGTTCGCGCCCACGGTGAACTGCGGGTTCGTGGCCTGTCCGAACACGCGGCATACGAATTCGCTGTCGGTCGGGCTTGGATTGTGCACGTGCATGACCAGTCGCGGGCTGGACAGGTCCACGGGTAGGTCGTACGGCTGGTCGAGGGTTTCGTCCGTGACGGCCGCGAGCGGGCTGAACCGTTGCGTCGTGGCCATGCGCCGCCATTGCCCGTCATGCAGGACGATGGTCAGTTCCGCCTCGACCATCGTCGGCGATATGGATTTGATGCTAGTCTTCGGGATCCATGCCTGCGCCTCCCATTCGCCGTCGCACACGAGCCTGCCCGGCGTGCCGGCGTGCATGTCGGCGTCGAACATGGTGTGCATGAGGTCGAGGCTCGTCTCGCTCCGGTTGACCTTCACGTTCATGGTGAGTTCGCGCGCCTTGCGGATGATGTCCGACAGGCCGCGCCCGCCGACGCTGTAGGACCATTCGCGGCCGCGCAGGCCGGTCATGGTCTCCCCATAGACCGGCCCTTCGAAGCCGATGCGTCCGCCGGTGGCGGCGCACACGTATTCAAGAGATCGCATTCCTCACCTTCCTCGCGAAGTCCCTGTCGCTGATCGACGGCGCATACCGGCTGATGGTCGGGCCGAGATCGGCGTGCAGCGATTCGACGGCCGCGATGAGCATGGCCATGCCATCGCCGCCGCCGGCCGCCGTGACGCCGGTGGCGACGGTCATGCGGCCGTTCTTCGACCAGTCGGCGTCGTCCAACGTCATGCCCGCGATGAGCGAGTCCATGGATCTGGACACGATTGCGTTCGAATCGTCGATGCCCAGGGCGAGGCCACGGCCGATCATCACGCCGACCTCGTCACGCATGAGGCGTGACGGCGATTTGATGCCGAGCTTGCTTTTGACCGATGCGATGGCGTCGTTGACGCCGGACATGAGGGTGCTGCCGATCTGGCCGATGCTGTTCCTGATGCCGTTGATGATGCCGTTGACGATGTTCGCGCCGATGCTGACCATCCTTCCGGGTAGTGAGGCGAGCCCTTGGACGATGTTCGACGCGAACTGTCGGGCGGCCTGCATGGCCTTCGAACCCATCTGCGAGGCGAAGTCGCCGGCTTTGGCGATCGTGTTCGACAGCCATGAGCCGACCCGTCCGGGCAGTTGGGCGAGGAACGTGCCTATGTTCGTGAGGAACCGGCTTCCCGTCTGGGATGCCTGCGCCGCCATGCCGGACGCCCACGCCGAGACGGATGAGATGGCCGACGCCAGCCAGCCGGCGATCCGTCCGGGCAGTTGGATGAGGAATGTGCCTATGTTCGTAAGGAACTGGCTTCCCATCTGTACCGCCTGTGTGGCGAACGCCGCCGCGTAGAGCGTGATGCTGGTGATGGTGTAGCCGAGCCAGTAGGCGATCGTGGCGGGCAGGTTCATGATCGCGTTGGACAGGTTCGTGAGGAACTGTTGGCCCGCCTGCATTGCCGACTGGCCCAGGCCCGCCGCCCATGACGCGACCGCCGCCACGGCTCCCGCCAGCCATGAGGCGATGTTGGCGGGCAGTTGTTGGAACCACTGGCCGGCCGACTGGATCGCGGACGGCACCGTGGACGTGAGGAACGTGACGATGCCCTGGCCGACCGAGGTGACCATGCCGACGGCGGACTGCCATGCCGACGTGAGGAACGCCGTGAACGACGCCCACAGTTGCTGTCCGATCTTGGTTTTCGTGAAGAACAGGGCGAGTGCCGCGGCGATGGCCGCGATGAGCGTGACGATGATGCCGATCGGGTTCGCCTGCAGGGCGAGGTTGAATGCGAGCTGTACGGCAGTGGCCGCCTTGGTCACGGCGCTCCATGCGGCCTGTGCGGTCTTGACGATGCTGAACGAGCCGGCGAGTTTCGACAATGCGCCCGCCATGCCGCCCGCGTCGGATATTCCGCTAATCAGGCCGGACACGGCGGTCGCGGTCCTGGTGATGCCGCCGGCCATCGTCGTGACGGCCTTCAGGCCGCCGGTCACGGCCTGGACGCCGGAGACTATCGCCTGCCAGCCTTTCATGGCGAGGAACGCGACGGCGATGGTCTTCAACGCGGTGGCGATGAGGGCGCCGTTGGATTGGGCCCATTGGCCGAGTCTGCGGATCCATTCGCCGACCGGCCTGATGACGCCGGCCAGCGTGTCGAGCACGGTGGAGAACCGTTGCGCCATGTCGGACGCGGTGGATGCGCTGTTGTCGAATCCGAGCATGTGCTGCACGGTCTGTGTGAGCGCCGACGCGAGACCGGCCAGGCTGGTGGCGATGTTGAGGAGGCTTTCGAGGAACGGTTGCAGCGAACCGGATGCGGCGAGCCGGTTGACGAACTCCTTCACCCATCCGACCGTGTTTGACAATGCCTGGGTCATGGAGGCGAGCGTTCCCCCGAGCGCCGACACCAGTGTGGAGCATGCCGCCGACGCCCTGCCGCCGGCGTTCAATCCGGAGGCGAGCGATATGAGCGCGCCGGCGAGCCCGGCCAGTTGCGCTTTCAGGCTGACGGCCGCCGAGGCGAGCATCTGCAGGCCCGGAATGCTTCCGATCGTGTCGCCCAACGATTTCAGTTTCGCCTGTATGGTCGGGATGGCGTTCTCCAGGCCTGACTGGAGTGACGCGCCGACCTTCTCCAATGTCGGTTTCACCGTGGATGTGAACGAGTCGATGAGCGGTATCGCCTGGTTGAACAGGCCGCGCAACCCATTGAGGAGCGGCGTGGCCGCGCTCTCGCCGAGTCTGCTCAACGCGGCCTTCACGTTCGCCAACGCGCCGGTGAACGTGTCGCCGGCGGACTGCGCGGCCCCGCCCAGGCCCTCCTTCATCGCGTCGGCGAACGTCTGGAAGTCGATCTTGCCGTCCGAGACCATGTCGGAGATCTCCGAGCTGGTCTTGCCCAGATGCTTGCCGAGCATCTGCAGGACCGGGATGCCCGAGCTCATGAGCTGGAGCATGTCGTCGCCCTGCAGCTTGCCGCGGGCCGCGACCGACCCGAAGATCGTGCCGATGTCCGTCAGGCTACGGCCGCTGATCTGCGCCGTGTCGGCGACGGTCTTGAGCACTTCGGTCAGCTGGGTGCCTTCCGCCACGCCGGACGCGCTCAACGACGCGGCCACGGTCGCCGCGTCGCCGAGGCCGAACGCGGTGCCCTTCACGGATGCGAGCGCGTCGTTCATGATTTCGGTAACGCTTTGCGAATCGTGGCCGAGGCCGGTGAGTTTGGCTTTGGCGTTTTCGATGTTGAGGGCGCGTTCGAAGCCGCCTTTGGCGGCGAGCACGGTGATGCCGGTCGCCAGGCCGGCGATGGTGGCGGTTCCGGCTTTGCCTATTTTGCCGAATGCGCCGCCGAGTTTCGACATGAGGTTCGATGAGCTTTTCTTGGAGGCTTTGCCGACTGCGTCGTTGATGCTGCCTTCGATGCTTTTGCCGAAGCCCTGTCCGGAGGGTTCGACGTGCACGTAGGCCACGCCGATGTCCTGCGCCATCGCAAATCACCTCCTATAGGTCGTCTTCGATGTGGAAATATTGTTTGAGCCGTTCCCTGTCCTCGCGTTGCCTTGCGGTGAGGTTGTGTACGTGCGCCGGCTGTCGGAGCGGGTCATGCGTCGTGTCGAACCATGGGCGTTTCTCGTGTTGGCCGGCGAGTAGCCATATGGCCTGTTCGGCTCCGTCGGGCGCGTAGACGGCGCCGGTGAGTGCCATGTATGAGTGGCTTGTATGGTCCTTGAGGATCTCCTTGGTGAGCTGCCATGCGAGGCCCCAGTCGATGACGGGACGCTGGCCTTGCAGCCATGCGGCGAGGGTGACGGGTTTGTAGACTTGCCCGTAGGCTTTGATCCAGTCGTAGGCTAGCGCTGTCCGGTGGTGTTGCCAGAGGGCGTTGAGGAGAATGCTTTTGGGTCCAGTCCGGATTCCTCGGCCCATGCCTTGACGGTGGCGACCAGGTATTCGATCGGACGTTCGGTCTTGCGCAGCGCGTTCCAGAAGTTCGGTTTCATGGTTTGGAAGTAGGCGAGGAACGTGGCGAACACGGCGGCGTTCTCCTCGTCGGTGAGCACCTGCCTGCTTTTGACCAGGAGGATGGCCTGGACGAGTTCGATGGGCAGTTCCGCGTTGGTGAGGTTCGGCAGGTCGAGTCTGGTTCCCGCGACCTCCAGGTGCACGTCGGGTTTGAGTTCTTCGGCGTCGGTCAGGTCGATGTTGACGACGTGGTAGGTGTTGTCCGTCATGGCGGTCTCTCCTTCGGATGATTGGGAAAGTGGCGGCGGCCCGTGGTCATGGGTATGTGCGGGGTCCTTGGCGTGGCGGGGCCGCCGGCCGGCCGCGCCAAGAAAAAGGGGGTGATGGCCGTCAGGAGGTTTCGGTGATCAGGCCCCACGCGTGGAACTGGCTGCCGTCCGTTCCCTTGAGCATCTTGAACGTCATGTCGAAGCTCATGATCTCGGAGGATTTCAGGCTCACGTCGCCACGGTCGGAGACCTTCGCGTTCGTGCCGTACAGGAGGAACGGACGGTCCTGCTGGTCGAGGGCGACGAGCACGAGGATCCATTCCTTCTTCAACCCGGCGCCCGCGACGGTGATGCCGCCGTCGGCGGCGACATCCACGTCGAAATACGCGCCGACGACGTCCTTGCGGCCCTCCATGCCGGCGAGCTGGAGCGTCCAATAGCCCGGATCGGTGTCGGACAGGACGATGTCGCCGTTATGCGCCTTGTAGTCGGTGCTGTCGCCCGGCTCCGGATGCAGTACGGCGCCGTCCTCGGTGGAATAGCCGATCGGCTTCTTGCCCGCCGGCGGGGTCCACTTCACTCCCGTCGGCGCCTGGAACGTGCTGTCGCCCTTGGGGAAGAGGAACAGCGCGTAGTTCTTGATGAGTCGGGTGTTGTTCGCGTCATTGCCGCTGGAAACGTACCCGTAGTCGATGGTTTCCGGTTCTGGCATGGCGTTTCTCCTTTCGATCGTTTCGGAAAAAATTGTCGGGGTTTCAGACGATGGAGACCTCCAGCAGGAGCACGCCGTACGCGTACGCCTGCAGGCCGTCCTCATCGACCATGCGTACCGGCCCGGATTCCAACGACGCGTTGTTCAACGGCCGTGTGGTCCCAAGCCTGATGATCTCCGCGCACACCTGCGCCCAGATGTCCGCGGCCTTCTGCCATCCGCCGGAACCCCGGCACCGGACGCTCACGCGCAGGCGCGCATACTGCGAGATGGGCGTGCACATGCCCTGCATGCTGTCCGCCAGGGTGACCTCGACCGGCGGATCGTCGTGGCGGCGCACCGTGCCGAACGTGTAGTCGGGGAATCTCTCGCGCAAGGCAGGCAGCAGGAGCGAGTCGGCGCGCACCGGAGTGACGGGGATGCTCATACGCGCATCCTTCCGAGCGCGTCCTCCAACGTGCCGTGGGCCGCCTCCACCGCCGACGGGCAGAGGATGGCCACGCCGCTGCGGTTCGCACCGTCATGGTCGCGCACCATGCACCGGCTGTCGGTGACGGCCGTTTCGGCCGCGTCCCTCATGCGCGAGCGCAGCGTCTCGTTTTTGAGGACCTGTTGGCTGAACGCCTTGCGGTTGATCACGAATCTGCATCGTCCGCCCATCAGCCTGTCCTTTCCGTGGCTTGGATGACGTCGCCGACATATCGGCCGTGCAGGTCATGCCAGACCTGTGGCCGGCCGTTGACGTGAAGGAGCTGGCCTCGCACCTTGACCAGGTCGGTCGGCTGGATGCCCGTCGGCTGGCTTCCTCGGATGTAGAGCGTGCAGGCGAGAGTGTCGGGCCGGCCGCCCTCGTCGGCCTGGTCGTCGTGTTCGGTCGGCGCGACCATGGCCTGCAGGGTTTTGATGGGGGCGGGGTCACCTTGGATGGGGTTGCCGTCCACGTCGGTCATGGCCGTGCCACGCCACACTTCGATGGTTTCCGCGCTCATGTGTCGTCTCCTATCATCCTCACAGTGAACATGCGGCTTGTGGAGAGGGCGTTGAGGTCGTCGAGTTCCGAACCGGTGAGGTACAGGTCGCCGTTGGGGTTCGCGTACGTCCACGAGTCGGTGAACGGGCCGGTGGTGCGCGTGCCCTGGCTCCATCCTTCGGGATTGGACTCGTCGGCGAGCATGGCGCGTTTGACCATGGCGCAGCAGATGTCCTTGCAGACGCCCGGCTCGGCAGTCTCGGCCGACCGCCATGAGGGGCATTGCAGGCGGATCTTGCGGCTTGCGGCGGCCAGGAGCCGTTCGGCCCTGGCCTGTTCCGTTTGGTCGAGCTGACGCCACGCCTGCTCGAGGTCGGCGACCTTGGCGAAGGGTTCGGCCGTCATGGCATTACCCCTCCACGGGATGGACCCGCTGGACGCCGGTGTCGATGTCACGGGTGACGCTCACCCGCACCCCATCGGGGCGGGCCGTCTCGAACGTCTCCCACCGGTGGCCCGCCGGCGGGAACTCCTCCGGGATGTCCTCCCCCGCCGGTTCGGGTGTTTCCGGCGGCGTGGCCCCTACGGCCGCGGCGTCGTCGTCGATCTCGATGGCGGGCTCCTGCGGCGTGATGTCGATCGGATGCTTGCCGTTAGCCATTGAGGACTCCCTTCAGTCGGGCGGCGGCCTTGCCGGAGAACACGCCCAGGCCGCAGTAGAATTCGATGCGGGTGCGGTAGGCGGGCTTCTCCTGCAGCTGGCCGAGGTCCTCGACCATCACGCCGCCGTTGGTCAGGCCGGTCACGCCCTGGTCGCCTTCGCTCTGGCCGAACTTGACGGCGTAGATGCTGGCCGTGTTGGTGGCGGTGCCCTGGGTTTCGGTGGTGTCGAGGATCTCCTTGCCGGCCGGGGTCTGGCCGGCCTCGAGGATCGGGATGCCGTTCCACTGCATGACCCTCTTGCCGGCGATGTCCTGCTGCAGGGTCGTGTCGTAGGAGATGTGGCGCATCGCGCTGCCGATCTTGCGGATGATGGCCGCGGACGCGTAGATCGCGCCGTTGGCGGAGTTGATGCCGGGCACCGCGGCGAGCAGTTCGTCGAGCTTGTCGAGGAACTGGTGGATGTCCGCGTTGGAGGAGCCCAGGATCGGCATGCCGTTGGTCGCGGCGTCGATGACCTGCTTGCCGGTCAGACGCTTCCTGAGGCCGTCGAAGCTCTTGGTGTCGACGCTGGAGTCGCCGGTGAAGAAGGTCTCCTGGAACTTGTAGCTGATTGCCTTGACCTTGAGCGCGGTCTGTTCGGCGCGCTGGTCGTTGACGTTGCTGCGGGTCTGCTGGATGAACCGGTCCACGTCGGCGTCGCCGCCGAGGATGACGAGCTTCTCGCTCTTCTGGTTCACGGTGCCTGTGGATTCGGTGTAGGCCTCGTTGACGCTTCGGAAGGCGACGCCCGGCAGGGTGGCCTCCTCGTCGTAGGCGTACGCGTTGCCGGCGACCTCCATGAACGGGATGCGGTCGAGGATCGGGCTGGTCTGCACGAACGTCTCGAGCACGCCCTTGGCGAGGGTGTCCTGGGAGAGTTTGGCGGACTCGGCGAGGGTGAGTGCCATGATGGTTTCCTTTCTGGTTTACTGTGCCGCCGCGTAGGCCTGCGAGATGAGCTGCAGCGGCGAAAGCGTTCCCGTCCGTCCCGCATGCCCGGCGGGCGGCGGGGTCGGCAGACCGTGGTTCGGCGCGATGGTGTCGGCGAGCGCCTTCGCGTTGGCTTTCAGCTCGTCTCCGTCGCCTTGCAGTCGGGCGATGAGGTCGGTGTCGAGGCCGGTGTCCTTGGCGATTTCGGCGATGAGGACCGTGCGGGCTTCCTTGGCTTTGAGGGCTTCGGTCCGCCGTTCCAGTTCCTCGATCTTCGTCCTGGCTTCCTCGAGGGCCTTGTTGGCTTCCTCGAGTTTGCTTTGGTTGTCGCTTTCGCCTTGGTCGTATTTGTCGGCTTTGGCTTTAAGGTCGGCGTAGTCGGCGTATTTGGCTTCGATTTTCTGGCGTTCCTGTTCGACCCGTGCGGCGAGGGCGTGGCTGAACTCCTTGGACTGGTCGTCTTTGGCGTTCTTGGCGTCGTCGCCTTCGCCGCCGGTGGTTTGGCCTGCGGACGGTTCGCTTCCGCCTCCTTGCGGGTCTCCGCCTTCGATAAGACGCAGACGCTGCATGATGAGGTGGCGTTTGCGGTGGATGAGGTGCATTGGTGCTCCTTGATGGGTTTGCGCACGGTTAGCGACGCGGCGTGCGGGGTCCGCGGTGAGTGGCTGGCGCAGGATTCGGACCTGCGTGGCGTGCATGGCGCGGCCGATTTACAGTCGGCTCCGTTCGACCTCTTCGGTAGCCAGCCGGTGTGGTAGGATGGAATTACATGAGCGCCCCCCGTTGCCGTCTTTTCGATAGCTTCCGAGGCGCTCATTTGATTCTGATGAGGTTTTCGGAATGATCGAGGATGTATACGCTTCCTCTTTTGAATCGGTTGATTGTTTTGATGATTTCGATGAGTTGTTCGTCGGACATGCATGCGTTTTCGGTGTTGTCGATGATGAGTCGCGTGCAGTCCTGTTTTTTTGATGCGCTGGCCAGGTAGTGTTCGATGGTCGTTCTTTTCCCGGCTTTGTCGGGTGTTTTGATTTCGATCCCTCCGGCCCAGTCCGCGAGTCCTTTCCGTTCCTTGATTCCGGTTTGCGGGTTTTTGACGGCGATGTAGTCGACTCGGAACGCCGGCGTCACTCCATGTTTTCTAAGTCGGTTTGCCGTGCGGATCTCCTGCGGCCGCGCGGTTTCGGTCTCGCGTTTGAGTTCATCGTCGGGGAATGTGATCGGTGGCGGTGTGCCGGTGTTGAGCCATGTGCGGTCGCGCCATCGCATCTCGGCGAGTTCGAGGTCCCGCTTCCATCTCCTGTATTCGGGCGCCTTGGCCTTCGCCTCGTCGGACAGGGTCGCAAGGTATTGCCGGTAGCGTTCCTCGGTGGTGAGCGTGGATATGGTGTCGGCGCATGCCCTGTACTGCCTGTAGAGCGCTTCCGGATCGTAGCCGGCGATGTGGCGTTCGCCCCAGGATGGGATGACGTTGCAGTCGCATCGGCCGTTATGGAAGCCGCCGCCGAGGCTGGCGGTCTCGCGGGTCAGGTAGACGAAGCCGCGGGATGCGAGCATGACGCAGAACTCGCACGTCTCCCCCACCGGCACGCGGGCCCATCGCGGTTTCGACGGGTCGGCTCCGATCTGGTCGAGCATGCCGATGCGGCTGCCTGTGGAGACGACGTGCCGCAGGTATGCCTTCCATTGGTCGAGGTCGGCGTGTTTGGGCCAGAGGTCGTCGATGCGCAGGCCGGCCTTGTTGCGGACTTGGCCGTTGGCGTCGGGGATGACGTCTTCGTATCGCAGGCCTGGGTAGTCGGTGTTGTTGGAGCCGCCGGCGAGCTTCCAGACCGTCCGGTTGGCGTCCGGAAGCGGCTGGCGGTCGAAGTCCGGCAGGCTTTCGCCGAGATACGTCGACCATTCGCTTCGGATCTGCTCGAAGTAGTCGGCGGCGGCCTGCCCGGCCTTGTCGTTGTAGCTTTCGACCTCCTTGCAGGCGGCTTCCCACCGGCTTTCGTCGTCCGGCCACGTATAGGTGTCGTCCCAGATGGAGTCGAGGCTCCATCCGGATTCGAGCTTGAGGCGTTCGAGCCGTTGCAGGTAGGCGTCATGCAGTCGGTCGAGCCGCCTGTCCAGTGCCTCCTGTGTCTTCGGCAGCCGGCTGGCTGTTCGCATTGTCGACTCCTTGCTGCTGGGTTATGGTCTGGTCGATGCGGTCAAGCGCCTGCTGGGCGCGTTTGGCGCGTTGCTCGCGCCGCAATGTCTGGCGTTGCCGGTCGGATAGGTCGAGCATGTCGTAGGTGACGTCGCTGTCGGCGGGCAGGATGTTCGCTCCCACGAGTTTGACGGCCGCGTCCGCGGCTGCGGCGCGGCTGGGCGTGGCCGGGTTGCGCCATTGGCTGGACACCGCCGCGGCCTGGCCGTCGCCGGCGATGCGGGCGGCTGTGGCGATGATGCGTTCCCATGCCGGACCGAATCGGCGCTGGCAGCTTTCGGCGTTCAGGCACAGTTCCTTGACAGCCTTGTCGATCGCCTCCGCGCTGCTGGGATTGTCGGTGAGCACGCCCATCGAGTCGGGTGGCAGGCTGGTCGCGGCCGCGAACATCAGGGCGGTCTGGCGCAGTTGCGCGGAGTGCGGTTCGAAGCTCGCCTGGGTGAACGTGCCGACCTGCGGCAGGTTGCCCTGCTTGTCGCGTGGCAGGGCGAGGACCTGATCGAGCATGATCTGCCATCGTGGTCTGAGGGTGCCGTCGTCGCGGCGGAACATGTTTTCGGTGACGCCCAAAAAGTATCTGGGCGGGACGCTGTAGAGTTCGGCCTGCACCTCCGAACGCAGGAAGGTGCGCACGGCGCTGTCGGTCAGGCTCATGACGGTGCGGCTGATACGGCTTCGGCCGAAGGGCCGTTTGCTGTCGGGCCGGTAGGCGAGCAGTTCGACGGGCAGGCGGCCCTGCCAGTCGGTGCGCGCGTAGACGCGCCACCGCCAGCCGTCGCGGCTGATGCCGACGAGCCGGCCGGGCAGCATGAGGTAGCATGCGCGGATCTGCCGCCCGTAGGTCTCGTCCTCGTCCACGTCGAACAGGAGCGCTTCGGTCAGCCCGTGGATGCGGCTGTCCCATGTGCCGGTGGCCACGTCGGCGGGGAATTCCTGGATGATCGCGGCCGGCTCTCCCCTGTCGGGCATGCCTTGGAGGGCTGCGATGAAGCTGCAGGAGTGCACGAGCGCGTCGGTGTGCGCGTTCTCGGCGGTCTGGGCGAGGTCGTTGGCGTCGAGCAGGTCGCTGACCTGTTTGCCCAGGTCGCTGCCGTCCTGCGTGGTCACGCCGTCGAGTACGACGCGGTTGGCGAGCCCTTCGACGGCTTTTTCGGGCCAGCCGACGACGATTTCGACGTCCTTGGCGATGGGCGGCAGGCTGTAGCCGAGGTCCCTGAGCTGGTTGCGTCCGTTGTAGTAGACGGTGCGGATGCGGTTGCGGGTGCGGTGGCGGACGAGTCTGGCGGCCAGACGGCGCAGGGCCGCTGTCTCGTCGTCGCTCAGGCCGTCGGCGCCGTTGGGGAATGGTTCGAGCAGGCTCATGGTAGTTCGATCATCCTTTGTTCTGGTTCGTCGCCGGGCCGGCGCGTGCTGGTGACGGCGCCGTGCAGGGCGAGCGTGGTGGCCACCAGCGGGCTGATGTCCACGTCGGATCCGAGTTTGTTCCAGCCGAACGCGCCGCCGGTGCCGATCCGGCGGATGTTCGCGCCGGCGGCGGCCTGGTCGAGCGGCTGCCTGCCGGCCTTGTGCGTGAGCTCGTGGTATTGGAGCATGTCGAGCATGCGGCCGCACGCCTTGCCCATGTCGGACGCGCCGGTGACGGTCACGTCGATGCCGGCCGCCTTGAGTGGCGGGATGAGCACGGTGGCGGGCGATTGGGCGTCTATGACGACGGCGGCGAGGCGTGGCCACCGTTCGGCGAGGTAGGCGATGGGCCATCCGGTGCCATGTCTGCGCACGCCCTTGAGGGCGGCGATGTCGATGTGCGCGGTGCCATCCGCGTACGCCTGGCAGGCGCCGATGGTGATCCAGCCGCGATGCGGGGGCATGTCGACGGCCATGGCAGTCCAGCCGCCGGGTTTGCGTTCGACGGTGGCGGCCTGCGCCCACAGTTCGGGGTCGATGGCCGCGTGTTCGCTGTCCTGGTCCCAGATGCCGAGGGCCTCGCGGCGGAAGCTGTCCTCGCCGAGGTTCTTGAGCATGCGCAGCATCGCGGTGGGTTTGGTGCGGTGCGGATAGCTGGGGTTGGCTTGCGCCCAGGCGTCGGGGTCGGCGGTGTCGCAGTCCCGGTCGGCGCCGAATTCGATCCAGACGCTGTCGGGGTCGTGGTTGAGGCCTGCCGTGCGGCGTTCGGCGAACACTTCGCCGGGGTCGACCGGTCTGGGCGGGGTGCCCATGTGGATGATGAGCGGGTTTTTCGCGGCGTTCGCGGTCGGGATCATGTCCTCGAGGGCTTTTTCGGTCAGGATCTGCGCCTCGTCGAAGATGATGACGTCCACGGCCGCGAAGCCTCGGCCGAAGCCCTGCTCGCGGGCGCCGAACAGGATGCGCGAGCCGTTGGCGAACGCGATCTCCTCCTGCCCGTTGGTCTGGCGGATGGCCTTGCAGTGTCTGGCGAGGCCGGGCCGTTTGACGAGGGCCTGCATCGATTTGAACGTTTCGGCCGACGTGCGGGTGCGGTGCGCGGTCCAGATGACCTTGAGCCCGGGATGCGTCAGGCATTCGATGACGATGATGGTGCCGACGGTGAAGGTCTTGCCGGTCTGCCGGCAGATCGACATGCCGATGCCGCCGACGCTTGAGGCGTAGCCGCCGTCGGCTCGTTTGGCGAGCATGAGCGTGCCGATGCCTTCCTGCCATCGGTCGAAGTGGATGTCGAGGCGTTCGGCGACGCGGCGGACACGGCCGAATCCGCTGGACGTGATGCCTTCGGGGATGTTCAGGACGCGGGCGGCCTCAGAGAGCCTCGGCGTCGAAGGGTTCGTCTTCGATGCCATCCGTCATCTCCTCGGGATCGTCAAGTATCGGGTCGGGGTCCTTGTCGCCGTCGAGTTCGAGCAGTTCCTTGCCGACGGCGAGCAGCTGCTTGCTCAGGCCGGCCACGGCGGTGGCCGGGCAGTGCGCGTCCTCGAGGTTGCGCATGAGGGCCGTGCGCGACACTTCGAGCAGGTCGCGGTAGGTGGCCGGTCCGGGTGACGGTGACGGTGACGGTCCGGGTGACGGTGCGTCGGCGTCGCGGGCGCGGCGTTTGGAGGCGAGCTTGCGGCACGTGTCGGAGCAGTATTTGCGTCTGGCACTGGCGTTTCTGGGCATTTCGGCGCCGCAGCGCGCGCAGGTTCTGGTCGGCATGGCCTGCCTCCTTGGGACGGCGGGGTGCGGGTGACGATATTTTTTCGCGGGGAGAGGTATCGGCGCTGCACCCGAGGTCGCCCCCGAACCGGGTGGGGGGTATGGTCCCGTGGGGTTACCAGTCGGCCGATTCCCAGTCGGCGGCGATGACGGTGCCCGGACGGTGGCCGGCGAGCCTGCGGCGTACCTCGGCGCGCGCCCATGCGAGCGTGTGCGTGCCCTTGACCGCGTTGCACCAGCGGTGCGCCGGCCCGCTGTTCGCCTTGCATACGCGGCCGCCGTTGGCGATGGCCACGGTCTCGTCGACCACATAGCTCCATGGATCCGGCGGGCGGAGCGTGTAGTCGATGGGCCGGCCGCAGATGTAGCAGTCGGCCTTGCGCGCCCTCCAGTAGGCCTGGACCTCACGGCGCCGGTGGCCGTTGGCGTAGCGTGGATTGCCCATGGGTCGGGGCTCCTTAACGAGAAAAGCACCAGCCCTGTGGGCGCATGGGTGCGAGTCACTGTATATATTACGCGGCGGCAGGGGCCTGCGCAACCTCGACGAGCTCGGCCAGGTTGAACAGCCATACGCCCCGGCGCAGGGCCCGCGCCTTGGGCAGGCGGCCGCGGCGCAGCCAGTCAGTGACCTGCTTGCGGGTCACGCGCACGCCCGCATGGCCGGTCAGCCACAGGGCCGCCTCGGCCGGCGAGCCCTGCCATGTGCGTTCATGCAGGTCCTTCAGCCGGCTTCGCACGAGGCCCTGCAGGTCATCGAGCCGGTCATGGCAGGCAGGGCACCGGCCGGATTCCATGTGTTCGGGCACCGCGAGCCGTTGCCCGCAGGACGGGCAGTCGACCACGGTGACGCGCCCGTCGCACGGCGTGGTGGCGCGGTCGATATGGTGCAGGAGCCGTTCGAGCCCGTCGAGCAGGTCGCCGGCCTGCGGGCTTGAGGTGACCTTCGCATGGTTGGCGAGGATCCACCGCCATGCGCCCTTCCATGCCCCTGGCGGGGCGAGCATCCAGCGGATCTCGCCCAGGGCGGCCACGCGCAGCATGAGCGTACGCGCCTCGTCGTGGACGTCCATCCATTCGCAGCTGACCGGCAGGCCGGCCACGGCATGGTTCATGGCGCCCTCCCGTCCGCCGATGCGCGCCTTGCGTTCGGCCAATGCGCGCAGTTCCGGGATGAGCCGCGCCAGGTCGTTCACATCCCTGACCATTCGTCGCGCGCAGTCCCTGCACAATGTTCCGCCGGCCGGCCGCCGGCAGTATCCGCATGCTCCCATCTGAGTCCTTTCGGGCGAGTACCATTAGGAATGGTCTCCAAGGCTCCGGCTCGAAAGGGTTGGGGCCTGTCCTTTTATCCGCCATGGGACCGGTCCCGCGGCGTCGACGCGTCCCCCGGTCCGGAACACCGGCTCCGGATGTTCCGGATGCGTTCGATGGTGATGCCATTGCGCATGACCCTGAGGATCTCCATGTCGCTCATGCCCTGCATGATGTGACGTTCCACGATCCTGCGCTCCGCCCGCCGTCTCATTGCCCGCCCGCCATCCTCTCGAACGTGCGCCGCATGGCGAGCGCCCTCATGTGTTCCTCCTCCTCGCGCCTGTCGGCGTGGTCGAGGGCCTCGGCCTCGTCGATGAGGTGGTGCGCGTGTTTGGCGCATTTGACGAGCGTGTCGAGCATGATGCCGCACAGTTCGTCGACGGCGTGGTCGTCATCGCCGAGCTGTGCGGACATGAACGCGGTGAGTTCGCCGATGCGCCGTTCGATGTCACGCGAGCGCTCGCGGATCTGGTTGGCGAGTTCGAGGCGTTTGGCGCTGGTGTCGATGTCGTTGCTCATTGGTTCTCCCTGTTTGGTTTGGTGTCGCGGAGGATGCCTGTGCCGATGAGTTGTTCTCCGAGATCGATGTGCTCGATGTTGGCTCGGCGGCGGAGGATGAGCGCGTATTCGTCCATGACG
Organism: Bifidobacterium moukalabense DSM 27321; assembly: GCF_000522505.1. Classification (GTDB taxonomy): domain Bacteria; phylum Actinomycetota; class Actinomycetes; order Actinomycetales; family Bifidobacteriaceae; genus Bifidobacterium; species Bifidobacterium moukalabense. The sequence goes on from NZ_AZMV01000001.1 coordinate 271,395, forward strand.
TCGAGCTGGCGGCTGAGCAGTGCGATCGGACAGGCGGGCTCGAAGTCGAGCGTGCCGTCCGCGTATTTGGCCAGTAGGTCCCTGAGTCGGTCCGTACGGCGGGTGAGCTCGTGGTATTCGGCTTTCATTCCGCTTTCCTTGCTTTCTTCCTTACCCGTCTTGATCGTTCGGTCGTCTCTGAGCCGTGAGATGTAATCGACCGAATTGAGGCCGCCGGTGCAGTCAAGGCCTATGGTCCCTTCGAGGTCGTCCGCGGTGGCCTTCGGCGCGGAGCACGCGCGCGTTCGTATCCATGCGTCGATGTCCGAAAGGCGGTAGACCACGAGGTTGTACCCCAACCTCACGCATTGCGGGCCGACGCCCCTCTGACGCCACTTCGCCAACGTCCTGGGCGAGATCCCGATCATCCGCGCGGCCTCACGGGATCTGAGCATCCTATCCTCCATACCCATCTCCCCACTCGCCCGGCTCACTGTCGGTCGCGTGTCCCCCGACCGCTTCGGCGGCCACGCTGTCCAGCCCGGTCTGGATCGCGGTGGCGAGATGGTCGTACCAGTCCCCGACGTCCGGGCCCTTCGCCATCCAGCCGCAGCCGCAAACGATGCGACCATGGCCGTTGATGCACGGCTCGAGGGCGCCGTCCGAACCGAAGTCACCCAGATGATCGGCCAGCACGTCCCTCACGGCCTGCGCCCTGGACCGCGGCGGGGCCGAGAGCAGACCGTCCACGTGCTCGCCGAACGCCTGCCACGAGTCGAAGCGGCACTCGCATCCACGGCAACGGACCTCCGGCGGATCCCAGGTCATGTACCCGGTATGAGCCGCCGCCAGATTGCGTCTCCCGCTCATTTCATATCCTCGCTTTCCCCGGATGCGCGATAAACCCAACGCTCATAATCCCGATATGCCTCCAATGGCACCACTCTGGTCGGCTCGAATCCGAGTCGATCCATACAGTCGGCGCACACCTCGGTAGCCGTCTTGCTTTGGCCGTTGAAGGCCAGCAGAACCTGATAGACCGGACTCGATACCCACCCGCCGCACAGGTCGCAGGCGTGCATGTCACTCGTGGCGAGTTCGTCGCGTTGGCATTGGAACGGGTTTTGCGCATCCCGTTCCTCCCCGCCGTCGGCGAGCGCCATTTTGGTTTTTCTTTTCATTTCGTGTCATTCCTTGGTGTGGATGGTGAGGTTTCGGATGCCTTCGGCCATGCTGTTCGAACGATCGTTCGGGTCATGGCGGATGATGTTGCGGCCGAGGCCTTGGAAGCGTAGCCATGCGGTTCCGTCCATGCCGCGGCATAGTTCGAGTCGGCCGTCGATGATGACGTCCTGTTCGGTGCGGGCGATGCAGCGGCGGCCGGTCGGGATGGCCGGGTCGGCCGTCCGCCATTTGCGCAGTGGGATGATGACGCTCACTCCGTGTCCTCCTCCGGTCGGCTTGCGTCGTCGTATCCCTCGTCGTAGGCGTCGTCGAGCATGTCCCGCATCTCGGGCGAGAGGTGGAACGTGCGTATGGCGTCCATGGCGATACGCCGCCACGGCTCCCTGTCCCCATGGTCCATTTCGTTCCACGGGCGTGGATGCCGGTGCCCGTTGCGATGCCAGCGCAGGTAGATCGCCTCGGCGACCCGGTACTGCGTGTCCACCCCGATCAGGACGCTCTCCTGCCTGCCGGCCATGTCAGTACGCCTCCGGCGGCTGTGATGCCGTGGCCTCGGCTATGGTGTAGGAGGCGAGGCTGACGGCGAGTAGCAGGATGGTCAGCGCCGCATGCAGGGCGAGCAACCGTAGCGGAATCCACCATCCGCATCCATAGCCGAGGATCGGCCTGATGGCCGCATGCGGGACGAGCAGCATCGCGGCGACGGTGAACAGCGTGGCCGTGACGTCGCCCACACGGCCGGCCATACGGTTGACGGTCCCTCTCATACGACCACTCCCCTGACCTGGGCAAGCATCGCCATGTAATCGCGGATGTCACGGTCGATGCAGTCCATGACCCGATGCGTCGATGTGTGGCCACTGTCGTATGGATCCCGTCCGACCGTCTGCCAGTCAAGATCGAACGCCACATTCGAACCGGCCGGATGCAGGGTGAACCGCTGCGCCAACCCCGCCACGAATTTTCCCGCCATATTGGCCGCCGACTGCCTGTCGCACGACGGATAGGCCTCAAGTGCCTCCCTCAGCAGGCCGTTGGCCGCATGGCATTCGAACGCCGTCACCTCGCGCTCGCCGATGGTGAGCCTGCCCTTGTCGGGGCTGATGATGCGGTGGAGCGTGTCGATGGTTTCGGATGCGTCCATGCTGGTGCACTGCATGCCGATTTCGAGCAGGATGTCGGTGTCGGGGTCGAGGCCCATGGTTTCCACGTCCATCCATAGGAGCATGTCGGGTCTGCTGGTCATTGGGGTTCCTCCTTGGTTCTGATGGCGATGAGTTCGCCTGGGGTGAGTGTCCTGGCCGTGCCGTCCGGCAGCAGGAGCTGCCAGCGGCCGGTCCAGTTCCTGACGGGCGTGGATGCGGGCTCGCTTCCGGCGGGCACGATCCAGCCGTTGCGCCGCGCCTCGTCGATGTGGGCGTGGATCCAGCCGTGGCAGCCGGTCGTGCCCGACCCGCACAGTTCGATGATGTTCTCGGGACTGTGCCGGACCTGCGGATCCGCGGTGCGGCGCAGTTGCCGGTGGTGGCCGCTGCGGCCCGGCCAGAGGGCCGGGTCGTGGATGTTGCGGCCGCACCGCTGGCAGTGATGGCCCTGGCGTGCGAGCGCGGCCCTTTTCGCCGCTTCGAGTTCGGCGTCGTTCACCGGTCGTCCCCGATCCGGTCGATCGCGTCGATGACGCGTTGCGCCTGTCGGATGAAGCCGGCGCGGATCCATTCGTTCTCGGCCATGAAGTGTCGTGCGGCGGGGCCCGTGATCCGGTCGGGCAGTGCCCAGTTGCATTCCCAGAGCGCGATGGCGGCGGCGAGCACGCGCGGGTCGGACGGCTCGCTGGTGGATTGTTCGTCGTCGCTCATGATTCCTCCGTTCCGGCCGCGAGGTCCTCGCCCATGGCCTGGACGATCGGCCAGACATGGTCGGCCGCTTTCGTGCAGACCTTCCGCAGGCTCCATGCGATGCAGCGGATCGGCCGTTGCAGGTTCACGGATGCGAAGCCGTGCGGTGTTTCCGCGGTCACGCCGTGGGTGACGATCACGTGCAGGGGGCCGATGCGGCGGTATTGTGCGTCCGCCACGATTTTTGGCCTGTTCATCGCGTCGCCTCCGTCCGCAGGGGTTTCGGGGACATGATTGGCTGTCATGGTTGGGTTTCCTTTCGTTGGTTTTGGTTGCGTTGGTCGGCCGTCATTCGTCCTCCTCCGTTTCTTGGTCGGCCTGTTCGATGGCCTGGCGGAGTGTTCCGAGATGGCTGGTCTCGTCGTCGGCCGGCTCGTAGCCGAGGTCCACGAGGATCCGGTAGTAGGCGGTGATGATGCGCGCTATGTCGATGTCTCCCTGGTCGGACCAGTCGGATGGTTCGATGAACCATTCGATGCGTGCGGCGAGAACGGATACGGCCTCCAGTGGCCAGTCGGCGGTTTGCAGGCAGGCGTGGGCGGCGTGCGGGGCGTCTTCGGCGGTGATGCCGGTAATCTTCTCGTATTCCATGCGGCCGCAGTTGACGTCGTCCCACGTGGAGAGCGCCTTGGCGAAGCCGTCCGGGTCCGGGTCGACGAGTTGCAGGAGTCCGAGCCTCGCCGTGGTTTCGATGAGTCTGGCGCGTTTGATGGCGTGGAGGTTGGCGTGCAGCCATGCCATGCGTTTGGTGGCGGAGGCGGCGGCGTATTCCTCGAGCGCATGGATCCTCGCGTCGCGTTCGGCCCGTTCGAGCGCCCGTCGTTCCTCCTCGGCGGAGGCGGCGGCCCGGTCCCGACGGCGCCACAGGTAGATCTGGCAGGACGACTCGTGGACGGAGACCGCGTCGGGCCGCTGCTCCCGGAGGCGCTCCAACGTCTCTTCGGGTGTGCCGGAGGCCGCACCGACCCAGCCGTCGTAACGCCATTCGGGGTCGTTGAACGGTTTTTCCGGGTCCGGGATGAGGTTAAGGCCGGTGGTTTCGTCCCCGAGGAGCGCGGCGATCGATTCGAACCATCGGTGGTCATGCTCCTCGCGTTCGATGCTGTTGAGGATGTAGTCGAAGTTCGATGTGCCGGCGGCGTGTGCGAGGCGTTCCTGACGGTCCGGTTGGCCGCCGTATCGGCTGATGACGATCAGCTGGCCGATGGTGATCTGGTCGAAGTCGCTGCGGGTCCGGCGGATTTCGGCGGGGATGCTGGCGGCTTTGCTGCGGTCGCGCACGTAGTCGCTGCTTCGGCCGAGCCTGTGGGCGACGCTCGCGGTGGTGGCCCCGAGGTCGAGCATGCCCTGGATGGCGTCGGCTTCCTCGAGGACGGTGAGTTGTTCGCGCTGTGTGTTCTCGGTGACCATGGCTTCGAGCTGTTGGAGCGGGTCGAGGTCGAGCACGAAGCAGGGTACGGCGCCGGTGCCGGCCTGTTTGCATGCCTGGAGGCGACGGTGGCCGGCGATGACCCTGTAGCGTTTGCCGTTGGGGACGACGGACAGGGGCGAGAGCAGGCCGTTGGCCTTGATGCTGGCCGCGAGGTCGGACACGTCGCCGATGTTCTTGCGTGGATTGTCCGGGTGCGGGTCGATCAGGCTCGTGTTGATGAGCTTGATTTCGTTGCTCTGGTAGTCGCTCATTGCTTCTCCTTGCTGGTCTGTTGGTTGAGGTTTTCCGCGCATGCCTGGCATGCCTGCCACCATTCGCTGGGATGGCCGTCTCTGAGGCTGCCGGTGTGGTCGTATTCGTCTTCGTGGGGGTCCATGAGCCGGTGGACGTGTTCGCAGTCCCAGGTGTGGCGGTGTGGTCGGGTCGGTGTGGTGGGTTCGGGTGCCCAGGTCTGCCACTGGTCGCGGAGCCAGGTGTTGAGCCGTGGGATGTGGCCGGAGCGGACTTGGCCGTCGTTGACGGCCCGCTGGTATCGGCGGACGGCGGATTGGAGCCGGGCGAGCTGGGCGGGGTCCTCGGCGATCTTCGCGTACAGGCTTCGGGCTTCGAGGTCGGGTTTGCGGCCTTTCGCGCCGACGGTGCCGGGATAGGTTTCGGCGAGCCGCTCGTAGCCGGCGTCCGGCGGTTCGGTTCCGGTTTGCTTCGGTTTGCCGGCGGGAGGGGTCGGGAAGGGTATATCGGTATAGGTATCGGTTTTATGCCACGTTTTTGCTTGGCTGTTTGCTAGCAACTTGCTAGACGTTTCGCTACCGTCTTGCTCCCCGTTTGCTTGGCCGTTCGCTAGCAACTTGCTAGATGTTTGCTTGGCTTTCCGGTTGGCGGCCTTGCTTCGTCCTCCCCTGCTTCCGGCCTTGCGGCGCGCTTCGAGCTGCCCTGGCGAGAGCGTCTTGGGCTCCTTGCAGATGCCCTCGGCGTAGACGGGACGCCAGCCGCCGTCATGCTCCTCCATGAGGCCGGCGTCGATGAGCTGCTGGAGCTGCCTCATGGTGCCGCCGGCGTCCTTGAGGTCCAGTCTGTCGAAGCGGCCCGGATACGCGTTCGGATCCTTGGACTGCATCGAAACGCCCTTGGAATGGATGACGCACAGCTTGACCCACAGGCCGACCGTGGCGAGCGGCAGACGGCGGATGCGCCTGTCGTCGGCCATCTGGTCGTCGATAATGAACCACATCTCCCTTGCTCCTTTCGTGGTTCAGTCGATTTCGCCGGTGGACGGATCGACGTGTTCCATGTCGAGGCTGCGCCGCAGGTCGTCGATGAGGATCATCTGACGGCTGCCGGCCGGCTTCGCGCACATGGTCTCCATCGCCAGCCCGGCATCGACGATGCGCTGCGCGAGGTCGGCGCAGTCGTAGACCGCCTCGGTGACGGTGTGGATCCCGCCCCATTTCTCGATGTATTCCTTCTTGGTCCTGGTGTCCATGCAGGTACGGCATGCCTTGAGCACGCCGGCCGCGGCCTTGGTGATCTGCTGGGTCTTGCCGATGAGGTCGATGAGCAGGTCGGGTGTGGCCTCCTGCGGGATGAGCGCCTGTTGTTCCGTTTTCCTCATGATTCGTTTCCTTCCCTCTAGAAGTCCGGTTCGGCTGCGGGCTGGCCCCACGGGTCGTCCGTCGGTTCCTGCATGTCCTGGGTGGGTTGCTGCGGCGTGGCCTGTCGTGGCTGCTGGCTCCACCCGCCCGGCCCGGTGTTGGCCACGGGCGGTTGGCTGGCCGGATCGCCGTAGATGCCGCCCTCCTGCCGGTGGCCGGTGCGGGAGACCTGCGCCGTGGCATAACGGAGCGATGGGCCGATCTCGTCGACCTGCAGTTCGATGACGGTGCGGTTGGAGCCGTCCCGCGCCTGGTAGGAGCGCTGCTGGAGCCTGCCCTGCGCGATGACGCGCATGCCCTTGGACAGCGACCGCGCGCAATGCGTGGCAAGGTCGCGCCATGCGGAGCATCGCAGGAACAGGGCCGCTCCGTCCTCGTATTGGTTGGTCTGCCGGTTCCAGTTGCGTGGCGTGGACGCGATGGTGAAGCCCGCGACCTGCGTGCCCTGGCCGGTGGTCCTCAATTCCGGGTCGGCGGTCAGGTTGCCGATGACGGTGATGACGGTCTCTGCGGCCATGGCTATGCCTCCTTGACGTAGGTGGACGGTTCGGCACCCATTTGGCCGGGATCCTTGGCCTTCCACGCGCACCTGGCACGCAGGCAGCCGGCCTGCCTGTCGATGATGACGTCGCCGAAGCGTGCCGGCGCGACCATGGTGAGGTCCCAGCCGCGGTCGTGGTTGAGCTTGCTGACGATCTCATAGAGCTCCGCGATCAGCTCGCCGGAGCTCATGCCGATGCTGTCGGGTGTCAGAGGCCACTCGAACCACCGCTCGCCCTCCGGCCTGTATGTCTGTTTCATCAATGGACTCCTTGTTCTGTGGATGCTTGTGCCGGGGCGTGGTTTCGGACCACGTCATCCGTTCGCCCGCGTGTCCCGGACACGCGGATCCATGGCGCCCGCCGCCATCGCGGGCCCCGGCAGGGCCGGCCGGGAGGAGAAGAAGACACCCGGCCGGTGGTGTTGACGTCTTTTCCTTGACGCTCGGACGGCCCCACGGGGCGAATGACGAGTGCCTGCAATGTGAATGCGGGAGCCGTCCAGGTCATTCATTCGCCGTCCAGGTCGGCGAGCCAGCGCCTGACGCGCACGTCGGAACCCAGCCGGCATATGACGGGCAGGGCGGGCGGCAGGACCGCCACGGGTATGGCGAGCAGATGCTCGACCGGATGCGTGCAGGCCGACATGCCGAACAGCACGTAAAGGGCCAGCAGCCACGCCACGGCCAATAGCTGTATGAGGATCACGGACATGAGACGCTTCATGGCTCCTCCTTCCGGTTGGCGTGTCGTGCGAGTTCCAGCGTCTCGTCCCTCAGGGCCTCGATGTCCTTCAGGATCTCCCAGAGGACGGGTGCCAGCTCTCCCTCGTCGGGGTTGTCGCTTCGGCTCGTTTCGGACCACAGGGACATCGCCGCGTAGCTTGCGGCGTCGAGCCTGCGGTGGAGGCGTCTTGTTCTGATGCGGGTGGATAGTCTCATCGTGATGCCGCCCTACCTGTTCGGACGATCCCGCCGCCATCGAGGTGTCTCCTGTGCGGCAGGAGGTTCATCACGAACCCGCCGTCATCCATCCAGCTCATCGCATGCTCCTTGTGCAGTCGGTCTCGCCGGCCTCGAGCCATTCGGCGACCGCGTCCTGCGGGTAGAGGATCATGCGGCCGTGCTTCACGAACCGTGGTCCCTGTCCGCGGAATCTCAGTTGGGCCAGATACGCCTGTCGGGTCCTGACTTCCGCCGGGGTTTCGGCGCCGAAGAGTCGTGCCACCTGGGCGGTGGTCATCATCTGCCGTAACGCCATCACGCACCTCCATCGCGCGTAGAATCGTTCACATGGTTTGGTTCAACGTCATCGGTCTCGTCCTGTCCGCGATCGGCTGCGTCACCGGTTGCATCGCCCTGTTCCAGACGCATCGCGGCAACAAGCTGTCGAAGGATGCCAACGGAACGGCGGAGGAAGCCAACCGGATCTCCATCGACTCGAAGAGGATCGCCAAGCAGGCCAACGGCCTTGCAGGAAAGGCGAACGAGATAGCTGCAGACGCGAACTCGATCAGCCAGCGGGCGTTGGCTGTCACCGCCGACCAGACGGTCTACAAGTGGAGGGTCGGGTACGATGGAGACGCTTCGACCGTCTTCCTGGTCAATGACTGCCCCAACATGGCACGAGACGTGCAGGTGTTCATCCGCAACGAAGACCAGACCGTTGCGCAACGGCATGTCGATGAGGTTGCGCCGTTCGGCGAGATCGTATTCGAAGATGAGTTCTTCGCGCAGAAGATATTCGAAGACCAAGCTGGTGTCGACCGTCTGAACGCGCAGCCCGGCTTCACTTTCATCGGACGCGGCGGATGCAAGGTCAACGTCCATGTCGTCTATACGACCGAGCTGGGCGGCAGACGAAGCGACGAGATCGAGCAACGCCTCACCAATACCCAAAGACATTAGATCCTCTTTTGACATCACGCACCCCCTTGTCGTGTATGATGCCGGGCGGCGTTAGGAGAACCGCCCGGCCCTCTCCTAAAATCGGTGTCATCCCGCATTTGCGACGTGCGGGCCGAACAGTTAGGAGAAGAATCATGAGTAATGCGACGAGCTGGTTTCATTCCGCGCAAACGCATTTCAATAACGCCTCCAATTCGGCGACGGATTACTCGCAGCGTGAGCTTGCGAAGGGATTGAACGATCTCGCGTATGCGATGACGCTTCTGGATAAATCCGTTGACGAGACGCAGTTGTTGATTCGCCAAGTCCGTAGGTGAGCCTTGCCGCCTTGACGGCACTGGTGTAGTCGCCGCCGGTGTAGAATCCGTTCCTCAGCTGGCGGCGGCGCAATTCATAGATGCCCATCACTCACTCATCTCCCAACATCGACATGAATTCCTTCATGTCCACTTCCGCGATTGCCGGAAAGGTCACGATTGCTTTCCCGTCGCCGATGGAATCGACTCTGATCGAATTGCCCGCTAGTTCCGCCATCCACTTGCCGGAATGCGCGAAGAGGTAGGTGGCCATGCGGCTTGCCTTCCCCGTCGAAAGGTCGGTGATGTTGAAACCTATGTACTCGGACTTGTCCATCACGCACCCTTTTCCGATGCCCGGGCGATGGTCCCGTTCAGGAACTCGGCGTCGGCGTTGAGACGTTTTCGTCTTTCGATGCCCCGCTCCCAGACTTCGATGGCGCTGACCGGATCCGAGACCGTTTTCGAGCTTGTTCCGTCGCATTCGCAGTCGAGTATGAGGCCCAGATCGTTCGATTTGACGTGTGGCATGTGACCGCAGAACGGGCACGGGCGGATTGGCGACGAGAGAATCGACGTGGCCTTGGCCGCCCAGGCGTTCCACCGTTTCAGCATGAATTCCCGCGAGACGCCATCCTCTGCAGGGCCATGCCCGTTCGGGCAGGATATGCCGAAGTAATCCATCCTGTGGTTGAGCGAATAGACATGTTTCGTCACGTGGATCTCCGGGTTGCCGCCACATAACGGACAATCCGTGGCCTTTTTGGGGGTTTCGTCCGGGATGTTGATGCTCATTTCGGATTATCCTTTCGATTCAAGCGCTAGCGAGCGCCGTCTGTTGGTCTCTTTCTTCTGTCTTTGCCGCAAGGAAGATGTCAAGACCGTCCCGCCATCTCAATGCGGGAGCAATCTTGTCCAAGACCCGAATCGGCCATTCGCGCTGATTACGCATGTATCGGCTCATCACCACACGATTGATGCCAGCCGCATCTGCGATATCGGATTGGGTTATTCCAAGCCGAGCCATACGCACTTTGATTGCTCGCGTCACATATTCATTGCTTGTCACATCACCTCCAATCCCCAAATATTCGGGACACCATTCGATAATTACCGGATATTTGGTAATACGCCCTCAATATAATCCCGAATATTTGGTATAGCAAACGCGACACGCCGAACGGTATCAAGATGTAGCTTACCGAGAATTCGAATACAGTCATCGATATGGACAGCAGTACAACTCGCACTGACGCGGTGATTCGTCAGTATATCAATCAAGCAATGGAAGCTAGGAACGTCACCCAGGCAGATTTATCCAAGGCTCTTGACGGCAGATCAAAAGGATATATCAGCGACCGAGTACTCGGGAAAAGAAGTTGGGCAATCAGTGAACTTGACCGTATCTCACCCCTCTTTGGGTTGCCAGACGCTCTCTCGCTAATCGCAGCAGCTTGCGGATCTGCCTCAATTGATGGTGCCCGCGAATACGATGACCGCGCTCGCGGGTTTGTTGTTACGGATGAGGCGATCAGCCGGATCGCCGCGCACCCCGAGGAATACGACATGGCCGCCAACCAGGACAAAAACAAGGAACTGGAACGGGACACGCCAAGAGAATAGCCAAAGACCTCCTGCAAACCGAGATCGTTGGAAACACTACGAACAGACCATTTTGTTGGCGCCAACAAAATGGTCGACCACGAAAGGAACGGAAAGATGGACAGAAACGACATCGAACAACACGCGAATACGCTCGACTCCATCATGCACACCGACGACAACGAAGTGGAATTCTGGTACGCACGCGACCTGATGGAACAAATGCGATACACCGAATGGAGAAACTTCAGCAAAGTCATCGAAAAGGCACGGGTCTCATGCAGCAACGCAGGACAGCCAATCGACGCGCATTTCCGCGACACCAAACGAGACGTGGAACTCGGAAGCGGCGCCATCCGCTCCATCGACGACGTGAAACTCACACGCTACGCCTGCTACCTGACGGCCCAGAACGGCGACCCACGCAAGGAAGAGGTCGCACTGCTGCAAAGCTATTTCGCCGTACAGACACGAACCGCCGAACTACTGGAACAACGCATGGGCGAGATACTGCGCATCGCCGGACGGCACGCGCTGACCGCCGAGGAGAAACAGCTCAGCTCCCTCGCATACCAGCGCGGAGTCAACGAAAAGGACTTCGGCATGATCCGCTCACGCGGCGACCAGGCACTGTTCGGCATGAGCACCACCGACATGAAACTCAAACTCGAAGCGCCGAAAAACCAGCCACTGGCCGACAGGCTCCACCCCATCGCGGTGACCGCCAAACAACTCGCCACCCAAATGACGAACTACGGAATCCAGGAACGGGACCTGCACGGAACGCCCGCGATCACCCGCGAACACGTGGACAACAACAAGGCGGTACGCAAAAGCCTCATCGACCGCGGCATAGCACCCGAGGACCTCCCCGCGATGGAGGACATCAAAAGGGTCGAACGCAGGGCGAAACGCGACGAGAAACGCATCGAAGGCACGGGATTCAGGGACGAGGACGCGAAAACAGGTGAATGACGACACCCTATCCACATGGGCCGCGACCATGGGAGTGCGCATCGAGGAACGTAGGCTGGCCGGCGACAGATGCGGCCTCTACTACGACCCGCTACGCCTCGTCATCCTCGACGAACGACTGGCCGGCCACCAACGCCGCTGCACCCTATGCCACGAACTCATACACGCCCGGCATCATGATCCCGGATGTGGCACCCAATACGGAACCAGATGCGAGCGACGATGCCGCAGGGAGACCGCGTTGGCGTTGATCAGCCCCGTGGACTACGGTCTGGCGGAACAGACATACGAGGGTGACAAGTGGATGATGGCCACGGAACTGGGTGTGACCATTCAGGTATTGGACGATTACAGACAGGCGTTGCGCGACATGGGCGTGTGCGTGCGGTGAGGCGAGGACCGTCATCCGAGGCCGGCAACGGCGGATAGCAAATGGGATTACGATGGAACAACCGGCTCCGCCGGCAGAGAAGAAAGGAAAAATTCCGATGACAGACAGCAATCCGCAACCGCAGCCATCCATGCAGCCGCAACAGCCGGCACCGCAGTCGCCCGTCCAGCAGGCTCCGGCGGAGAGGCATATGAGCGCGCTGGGCATCACCGCATTCGTGCTCGCGGTCATCGCCCTCATACTTTCATGGATCCCGATCGTCAACAACGTGGCCTTCGCCTTCGCACTGGCCGGCCTCATCTTCGGATGCTTCGCCCTGCACGCGACCGGAAAGAAGGGAAGGAAGAAGGGCCGCGCCCTGGTCATCGCCGCGGTCGTGATCTCCCTCATCTCCGGCGGCGTGGTGCTCTACACCCAATCCATGTACGGCAAGGCGGTCGATGACGCGAGCAAGAGCCTCGACGAAGCCAGCAAGAAAGCCCAGCATGATTCCGACAATCTGGCAAAGGGCATCGTCAACGAGGGCGCCAAGTCCCTGACGATGCAGGTCACCATCAGCAACGGCAATGCCGAGGTGTCATATGGCAAGGGCGGCGGAACCAGCAACGAGACCGTCACGGGCCAATGGGAGAAGACCATCACCGGTGACGACGCCCAAAAGGATTGGACGGTCAGCGCCTACCCGTCCCTGGACATCGACAACGAGACCCCGGCCGACACGCAGGTGACCTGCACGATCACCGTTGACGGCAAGCAGGTATCGCACCAGGAGGCGACCGGCGACAGCGCCAACGTGTACTGCAGCGTCTACGACAAGCAGTGACAAAACTTCCAACCCCGCTTCGGCGGGGTTATTTTTTGTGACATGGACGGACGCATGGCGGCACGTCATGTTTCATTCGGGCGCAAAATATTCCATCAGGGCTCACCGATGCGATTTATACGACCTTATATTGCTTTATATTCGCCTAAATCCGTTATATCCTATCCCCAACCGAAAAATCGGCCACCCGCATACCGCGAGCGCCGGGGTTTGGGTTGGTCGTTATCTCTTTTTTCTGATTTCCTGGATTATCTGTGGTCCGGCCGTGACGGCTCCGATGAGCGCGCCGAAGGTGGCTGCCACCGGTTGTCCGAATGCGGCGCAGACGATCGCGCTTCCGAATCCGGCGTATGGGAGAATCGAGTACGCGGTCGTGGCGATGACCATGCAGATGTTCTGCGCCTTATGGTCGTCGGCCGCGACTTCGTTCGCTTTTCTTTGTGCTTCGATTTCCGCGTCGAGCGATTTCTCGGCCATGGTGATGATCCTGTTCGCGGCTCCTGGTTGGATTCGTTCGTAGCCGGCGAATTCGTCGACGGTCGGAAGTGGCGCGGAACGCCATTGGAAGGCTACCTGTTGGACGCCTTCTCCCGTTCCATTGACTTGTGGAGCGTCCGGCCGACCCTGTTCCATGCCGCTGTCTGGAGTTCCGCGGCCGATTTCACTTGGATCGGTGACCTGTACTCCACGCGTCTCGTCACCGCTATCCTCGTTCCGGCCGCCACTCCGCGCCGCATCGATTCCATCATCGTCTTCATGCTCATCGTCCACGGCACCTCCCTTTTGCCTTCAATCTACCGGTGGGTAATGTCACTGTCAACGTTTTTTGGCGAGTTGTCAGTAATGTCAGTAATGTTAATCAATGTCAGTCATAAGCGCATGCGCATCATGCTGCACTTCACCGCCGGGCGAAAGAACCATGGGCGGCATGCGCGGGCCGGTCATCCGATGTCGTTTTCCGGTTCCGGACATTTGAAAGAGGCTCCACGCGCGGCGGCATGGAGCCGTGAGGTGGTGCGTGATGGCCGTAGTCGATTCGTACATGCTGCAGGCCGGCAGGCGATGGAGGGTGACCTACCGCAAGCCGGACGGGTCGCAGACATGCAAGCGAGGCTTCCTGCGCAAACGCGACGCGCAGGAATGGGCCGCGGAGCATGTGACGATGGCGGTCGCGCGGGGCGGCTTCATCGACCCGCAGGCCGGCAGGGTCACGGTCGGCGGCCTGTGGCCGGCATGGATCGCGAAAAAACGCGTGTCATCGAAGGCGAGCTACGTGGAATCCCTGGAACGCGCATGGCGCGTGCACGTGAAGCCCAAATGGGGCGCCCGGCGGCTGTCATCGATCCACCGCAACGAGGTGCAGGAATGGGTCGCCGGCCAGGCGCAGGGCAAAAGCGCGACCGTGGTGCTGCGCAACCTCGGCATACTGCGGGGCATCTGCGCCGACGCATGCGCCGACCGTCTCATCGCGTCCAATCCATGCGCCGGGATCGAGACCCCGCGCAAGAAACGCAAGGACCATACGTACCTCACCGTCGAACAATTGTTCCGTCTCGCCGACGAATCCGGCGGGCGCCGCACGATGGTGCTCGTGCTCGGCCTGTGCGGGCTGAGATGGGGCGAGATGGCCGGACTGCACGTCGCCGACGTGGACTTCGCCCGGCATCGGTTGTCCGTCAGGAGGAGCGCCACCACCGTCGGCCATGAGGTCGTCGTGGACCTGCCGAAGTCGGGCAGGACGCGTCAGGTCGTGTTTCCCGGCGTGCTGGACGGGCCGTTGCGCGACCAGTGCGATGGAAGGGATGGCGGCGAGCCGTTGTTTCCCGCGCCGGATGGAGGGTATCTTGTCCGTACGGCGCAGCCGAACGACAGGACGAAGTGGTTCTGGTGGGCGAAGAGACGTGCCGGCGTGCCGGCCGGCCTGACCTATCACGACCTGCGTCACACCGCCGCGAGCCTCATGGTCAGGTCCGGCGCGAACGTCAAGGCGATCCAGAACCAGCTCGGGCATGCGTCGGCGGCGATGACCCTGGATGTCTACGCGGACCTTTTCGACGATGACCTCGACGGGGTGGGAGCGGCGATGGATTCGCTGCTGCTCCGCGGGAATGTTGTCAAAATGTTGTCAGAAGGGACCGTTGGCGCCGCATGATCAAAGCGGGAGTAAGGCTTTCGGGCTTGGTGTCCTGGGGTTCGATTCCCCGCAGCTCCACCATTCGAAAGCCGCCGGAAATGGCGGCTTTCTTTGTATTCCCAAGGGTTTCCACGCTATCTGCCAGCCCAGACGATTCATTACGGATCATACAGTTCGCGGCAGGACGTGGGCAACACATGGGCATACATTCAACCAGCCGGCCCACGCCGACATGCCCCATCTCGCGATCCTAGACGATGACGCGTCCGGTCATCCGTATGAACACAAGGGCGGCCACCACAACCACAACAGGCACCAGGAGCGATATCACTCGGTTTCTATTGTCCTTCTGGATCTGGAAGGTCATGATGAGGATGGAGGCGAAGCAAACGATGGCGCTGAGCAGATGATACGGAGGGTTTCCGAGCATCTGGATTATGTAGGCGATTCCAAGAAACGCCTGAATGGAGTTGCCCAAACCTAGGATCACACTGCCGAACACGTTTTGCCTGTTGATGTAGTAGGCGATGAATCCGCCAGGCAACGTAAGGAGCGTGACCGGACCCCAGATGGAGCAGTAGTACAACGCTTGGTCAACGGAAAGGCCGAACACCACCTCGATGATGAAACAGAGCGGCTGGCTGATAAGAAAGAAGACGAAGATCTTGAGCGCTGACTCCCAGCTTTTCGTACAGTTGGACGCGATGACGACCGCGAAGATGACCCACCATTCGAAGGAAATCGCGATGTCCTTGAACGATGTCCCCTCCGCGGCCGGGATCGATCCGACGATGCCGGTGTAGGCGCCCGCGGCGACCGCGAACAATATCACGGCAAGCCAGCCCATCTTGAGGCCTCCAAAAAGTTTCCTCATCCGGAAAATCCTTTCTCTCCCACACCTGTTTCCGATAACGCCATTCCTTGCGAATACGGCATTTCCGCAGGGGTGTCAATCGTCAGTAGTTGAGGGGCATATTACCCCCTTTCGCTATAGGCTACCCTAAACATCCCGCGACACACCATTGCAACGATTTGCATTAACCGCTTAAGTGATTAACATAGTTAATACATCAACCCAGTTATCACGTCATAGCAGACGATGTCAAGGAAGGACTTGATCGATGACCTGCGCATACTCCCCCGAAGCCTATGTGTTCGGCTCGAAGGAAAACCATGATCTACTCGAGGCGGAAACCAACGAACTCCTGCACTTCGGCCACAATTTCCCCGCACCGCAGGGCGGCTCCTACTGGCTGGACGATACCGGCAAGCCGGACCTGACCCAAAGCATCCACACATGGATCACCTGCCGTATGGCTCACGTCTACTCCCTCGGCTTCCTGCATGGCGAGCCGGGCGCGGCCGAACTCGTCGACAAGGCGATCGAAGGTCTGCGCGGCCCGCTGCACGACGACGTGAACGGCGGCTGGTACCCGTCCATCTCCGCCGACGGCAGCACCCACGAGTCCGGCAAGGTCTGCTACGCCCACGCCTTCGTGATCCTCGCCGCCACCTCCGCCAAGCTCATCGGCCGCCCAGGCGCCGACGAATTGCTCGACGAAGCCCTCCAGACCTACGACAGGCACTTCTGGGATGACGAAATCGGTCTGGCCGTCGACACATGGAACACCGAGTTCACCGAACTCGACCCGTACCGCGGCATCAACGCCAACATGCATACCACCGAGGCCTTCCTGGCCGTGGCCGACGTGACCGGCAACGAGGAATACCGTGAGCGCGCCGGACGCATCATCGATCATGTGGTCGGCTGGGCCGCCGACAACAACTGGCGTATTCCGGAGCACTTCACCGCCGACTGGCAGCCGGATCTCGAATGCAACCATGACAAGCCGGATGACCAGTTCAAGCCGTACGGCGCCACTCCGGGCCACGGCATCGAATGGGCCCGTCTGATCACCCAGTACGCACTGAGCTCCAAGCAGCGTTCCGAAGAGGGCAAGCAGCAGCTCATCGAAGCCGCGGAAAACCTGTTCGTCCAGGCTCTTGCCGACGCATGGAACGCCGAGGGCACCATCGGACTGGCCTACACCACCGACTGGAACGGCAAGCCGGTGGTCACCGACCGCATGCACTGGACGCTCGCCGAATCCGTGAACACCTCCGCCACTCTGGCCACCGTCACCGGCAAGCAGGTGTACAAGGATTGGTATGCCACCTTCTGGCAGTACATCGACGAGTACCTGATCGACCATAAGAACGGTTCCTGGTTCCATCAGCTGAACAAGGACAATCAGGTCATCGGCACCGTATGGCCGGGCAAATCCGACCTGTATCATGCCACGCAATGCACGCTGATTCCACGTCTCGACCCCGCCGTCTCCGTGGCACCGGCGCTCAAGGCCAATCCGAACGCCTGACATCCCGATGCTTCTCCTTCCATCCTCCTAACCGAGAGATCCCCTCGACTCCATGTGGAATCGAGGGGATCTCTTGTTTCAGGCCCGGACCGGAAGCTATTTGATGATGGGGCGCAAGGGCGCGGACACATCAACGTTGTGTTTGTCCCCGATCACATTGGGGTCGTTGATGATCTTGTCGACAACGGCTTTTTTGAGTTTGAGCTGCGAGGAGTCACCCCACACGATCACCTTATCGCCATCATTGAGTTCGGTCGTGATGGAATCCTGCGTTTCCGCGGTGACCCTGGTAATGGAGTTACGCATTGAATCCGGCAGTGAGCTTAGGACCTTCAGCGCCTCCTTGATGGAACGATTCTTCAGGCTTTCGTCGACATCGGCCACCTCGATTACCGGAATGCCCTCGACGGACGCCCCGCTGACGGAGTTGAGCACACGGCCTTGGCTGTCGACGGCCGTCATGGTGCCCTCGGAGGTTTTCAGCATGGCCGCGGGCTTCTGCGCCTTGATGGTCACCTCCAGCGAATTCGGCAGGCGCTTGACCGCTTTTGCCGAAGTGACGCCCGGAATGTCCTTGATTTTCTTCTCAACGTCATCACCCGACACCAGGAGCAGGGATTTGCCGGCCTGTTGACGGGCGATTGACAGCACCTGCTCCTGACTCACCCACTCATTGGCGCCGTCGACACTGATGCCGGAGGATTCCAATCTGAACACGGATGAGAAGAACAACAGCCAAACCAGTGCGACGATGGCGGCGATCACACCGACGGAAGCGGCCACGCGCATGACGATCATTCGGGTGTTGGCCTTGCGCCGTTCCTTCAAACGCGCGCTGAAATCGACGACCTTCGGACGCGTGATCACACCCAGCGTGCCGGAGGTCTCATCAAGCGTTTTGGCGACCAGATCCTCACTGCGCAGTTTGCGGGCGTCCACGAATCCTCCGGATTCACAACGCGAACCATCGCTGGAGACGGAGCGTCCCTGAGGGGAACGCCCTTGGGCGGAACGTCCCTGGATGGAGCGCCCCCGGGATTGGTCTCCGGAACCCGACTCCTTGCCCGAACTGATGACCCTGCGCGCCATCAGCGTGCACAATCCCAACGATGGGCTTGCAAAGCATGCAGGATCACCGGATCCATCTGCGTGATGTCACCTGCGCCGACGGTGAGAATGACATCGCCGTGATGGGCTCGCATCACCATCATCTGGGCGGCGATGCGCATGTCGTTGACACCGCGGATCCAATCGTCAGCAGGCTCATGTTCAAGCTTCACGGCCTCGTCCACTATCGTATCGGGACTGACGGTCGGAAAATCCTCCTGCTTTTCACGAGCCGGGAAGATTCCGGTGACGATCACGTCATCGGCCTTGGCCAGCGCCTTGGCGAATTCACCGGCGAAAAACATGGTGCGTGAGAAGAGATGCGGCTGGAAAATCACATGGATTCCGGCAGCAGGGTAACGGCGACGGGCGGCATCCAACAACGCCGCGATCTCGGTGGGGTGATGCGCATAATCGTCAATGACGGTCACCTGATTGACAGTGCCCCGAATCTGGAAGCGTCTCGCAGCCCCCAGGAACGACGTCGCCGCGGCCGCGGCACGTTCCACGTCGACGCCGAGCATCACGGCCGCAAGAATGGCCGCCGTGGCGTTCCGCGCATTGTGGATGCCGGGAACGGTGAGGGTGACCGGAACACGACGCTCCTCGGCCTCGACCAGTCCGGACGGCAGGTGCAGGGTGAAATGCTCGATACCGCTTTGCGCGCTTTCGCTTTCCGATTCGATGCGCACCTGCGTGGCGCCGTTCAAATCGCCGAGAGCCTCGGACGACTGCGTGGAATACACCACGACATGCCGTGCCACCTCCGGCCTGAGCGCACGCAGTACGGCCAATGCGCCATCATCGTCACCGCACATGATCACGGCCTTGCCCGCATGCCCCGCATGTGCCACAAACGCCGCACGATAATTGGCCTGCGTACCGTAATGGTCGAGATGATCGGCCTCCGCATTGGTGATAATGGCGATTTCGGGATGGTATTTGGCGAAGCTGCCGTCGGATTCATCGGCCTCCGCCACAAGCACACTGCCCTTACCGGCATGGCCGCCGTCAAGAGTCGTACCATCCCTGCCTTGAATGGAACCACCGATGGCGTAGCTCGGATCCGCCAGATCGCCTTCGCCCGCATTGACCAGGATGTGGGCGAGCATGGAGCTGGTGGTCGTCTTCCCATGGGCGCCCGCAACGGTCACGGCCCGCTTCGACTGCATGAGCAATGCGAGGATGTCGCTGCGGTGCACAATGCGCTCGCCGGCCTCGTAGGCCGCCACGATCTCCGGATTATCGGCCTTGATGGCGCTGGAGAATACCACGGTGCGTGCGCCTTCGACGTTCTCGGCGCGCTGGCCGAATTCGACGGTGATGCCAAGCCCCTGCAGACGTTCGGTTTTGGCGCTCGGCTCACGGTCGGAGCCGTCCACTTGCACGCCCTGCTCATGCAGCATCTCGGCGAGCACGCTCATACCGGCTCCGCCGATGCCGATGAAGTGGGTTTTCCCAAGATCGCCCACACCCTCCTCAGGGCCGAAGGACGCATGGGTTGGATCAAGAACAATGGTACCGGCATCACGCTGGTTGTCAGACACGGCTGCTCCTCTTACGCATGTTTTCAAGCTCATTCCATTATGGTCGGACCTCAGGCCAATGTGCCGTTCGATCCGGCCCGGTCACGCCGCCTGCCGCCCGATCAGGGCCAGCACACGCTCGGCCATGACCTCGGCCGCGTCACGAATGCCGTAGCTCCAAGCGTTGCGACCGTATTCGGCAAGCGTTTCCGGATCGGCGAGCAATTGCGGAACGTGGTGTCTTACCCAATCCACGGTGAACTCACCGTCAGCGACCATCAGACCTCCATGTACATCCACCACCGGCTGCGCGTTGAAACGCTGCTCGCCGTTGCCGATCGGCAACGGCACATAGATCGCAGGCAATCCCAGCGCCGTCAATTCCGAGACGGTGCCCGCGCCGGAACGGCAGATGACCAGATCGGCACAGGCGAACGCCAGGTCGATCCGTTCCAGATATTCGGCGACACGATAGTCGCCATCGCCCGCATGGTCGGCTCCCAGCTTTCCGAGCGCCCGCTCCCCTGCGTTCACCGATACCAGGGAACGCACCTCTTCGCCCTTGCCCTTGCCGGTCAGGTGAATCACCTGCGCATGCTGCAACAGCTCCTTGGCCGACCCGGCCACCGCACGATTCACGTTCACCGCGCCCAACGAACCGCCGGTCACCACGACCAACGGACGATCCGGGTCGATGCCGAGTAGCGTGGCCGCGTCACGTCTCACCGCGGCACGGTCATGACCAAGGGCCGAAGCAAGTTTTGCGATGGCCGGGCGCAGCGGTAGTCCCACACGTTCGACGGACACGCCTCTGCGGGGCCTAAGACCGGTATCGGCATAGGCGGAACCGATCATGTCGGCCCAACGTGCACCCAGTTTGTTGGCCATGCCGGCACGCGCATTCTGCTCGTGCATGGCGATCGGAATGCCCATCCTATGAGCGGCCGCGTAGACCGGAGCAGAGGTGTAGCCACCGAACCCCACCACGACCTGGGCTTCGTGCCGGGTAAGGATGTCACGCACCTTCGCGGTTTCACGCTTCCATTTGGCGGGGAATCGCAATGCGGCCATGTTAGGTTTGCGCGGGAACGGCACCTTTTCGATGGTTTCCAGTTGGAAACCGGCCTGCGGCACCAGATCATGCTCAAGCCCGACCGCGGTGCCTACGACCGCGATATCCGCATCAGGTTCCAGGGTTCGAATCACCTGGGCCACGGCGAGGAGTGGATTGACATGGCCGGCGGTGCCGCCGCCAGCCAGAACGATATGCTTCCGAGTGCTCATAGAGTACGAGCTTAGCCCACGGCATGGCGCATGTCCGCATGGCGCACCCATAGGAATGCGGATGGTTACAGTTTCTACGTTTTGTCATTCAGACCTTGGTGGTCTCCGCTTTGATCTGCGGCTGTTCCTTCATCATGCTGACGGCCACGCCCGCGGCGCCCAGGCACATGATCAGCGACGAACCACCCGCCGAAACGAACGGCATGGGCACGCCCATGACGGGGAACAGGCCGATCACAACGCCGATATTGACGATGGCCTGCCCCACGATCCATACGGTGATGCAGGCCAGCACCATCGTCACATACCGGTTCCGCGCCTGCAGGGCCACCACGATCATGCACCAG
Source organism: Bifidobacterium moukalabense DSM 27321 (assembly GCF_000522505.1). Taxonomy (GTDB): domain Bacteria; phylum Actinomycetota; class Actinomycetes; order Actinomycetales; family Bifidobacteriaceae; genus Bifidobacterium; species Bifidobacterium moukalabense. The sequence continues at coordinate 292,847 of NZ_AZMV01000001.1, forward strand.
CCAAGCACCACGAACAGCAGGATAACCATCGAGGCCCCGATGAATCCGGTTTCCTCACCGATGATGGCGAAGATGAAATCATTGTGGGCTTCGGGCAGATACCCCCATTTTTCTCCGGAGTTGCCGATGCCGACACCGAGAAGACCCCCCGAGGCGATGGCATACTTGCCATGCACCGCCTGATAGCACACGCCTTGCAGGTCGGAGGCCGAGCAAGTCTGGTATGCGGCCAGGATACGCCCCAGTCGATTCGGGCTGCTCAGCACGAGCCCGCCGACGAGCGCCACGCCCAAGGCACCGATCAGGGCCAGCCACTTGCCGGGAAAATCCCCGAGGATCAGCGCGACCGCGCCGATGGCGAGCAGAATCATACAGGTGCCGAGATCCTTGCCGGACATCACCAGCCCCAGACTCAGCACATATCCCAGACCGAGCCTCCTATACGCCTTGAAGAAACCCTCCTTGCGCATCCGTTTGCGCGCGGCGATCAGCTCGCAAGGCATCCAGACGCATAATGCAAGCTTGACGATTTCCGCGGGCTGTATGGTGAACACGTTTTTGATGCCGATCCAGCCCTTGTTGCCGTTGACCTCCACGCCAAGCGGGGTAAGCGTCAGTGCCTGCAGCGCCATCGCCCCGCACAGCAGAAAGAAGCTGATTCTGCGGTACACCGAGGCGGGAACCATCATCGTCAACAGGGCGACCACGAACCCGACCACGCAGAATCCGCCCTGCTTCAGGGCCTGTGCCCATGGCGACAAGCCGTTCGCGATCATGTTCACCGACGAGCTCGAGAACACCATGATCACGCCGAACAACGTAAGGATGATCACCGACAGTCTGAATCCGTGGAAGCACCATAACGGGTTGAGCAGGCTCCGCAAGCCGACGAATCGTTGGAAGTCCCCCGGCCGCTGCACGGTTTCGGCCTCGACACGGGTTCGAGCCCGCGCATCCCGGACAGCATGATCGGTCGCCGCCGAGGAGACGGTACGGCTCGTCTTAGGCTTCGCCATGCTCATTCACCCATCGCTTCGCCTCATCGGCGAACTGGTTGCCACGGTCGGCATACGATACGAACTGGTCCATGGACGCACAGGCCGGAGCCATAAGCACCACATCGCCCGGTCCGGCGAATTCTCCGGCCGCATCCACGGCCCTAGCCATGACAGTGGATTTGTCCGCAGGGTCGATGACGGCCAGTGGAATCTGCGGGGCACTGGTCCTGAACGCATCAAGCATCGGCTGCTGGTCCTCACCGATGATGACGGCCGCCTTGATGGTGTGCGCCTGGTCGGCTACGAGCCGTTCGAAACGGCTTCCCTTGGCGAGTCCTCCGGCAATCCATACCACGGACTTATCGGCGAAACTGTTCAGCGAGGCCTTGGCCGCATGCGCGTTCGTGGCTTTAGAGTCATCAACGAAACGGATGACGCCATTCTCGACGCGGGCCGTGGCGACGGTCTGGATCCGGTGGCCGCCGGGAGTGAACCGCTGCAATGCGACGATGGCCTTGTTCCTATCGACGCCCAATCCCAACGCCAACGCCAATGCGGTCAGCGCGTCGGCGAGCAGATGAGGATACACCGTGCCATCCGGCTCGGTCAGATGAGTGAAATCGGCGACTTTGGCCACCTTTAAGGGTTGCCCCGGTTCGCCGCCTGCGACACCGCTCATATCGACGATCCAGCCGTCGACGATGCCGATCTGGCCTGCCTGCGGCTCATGCAGCGTGAAGCCTATTCTGCGGCAACCCTCCGCCGCCTCGGCCTGCCGGGCGAGTTCGGTGACACGCGCGTCATCGGCGTTGTAGACCAGTGCCTTCCTGACATGATGGAACACCTTCGCCTTATCGGCCGCATAGTTATCGATGCCGCCATGCCAGTCGAGATGGTCGTCCGCGATATTGGTGATGGCCGCACAATCCAAAGCCAGGGAATCCGTAAAGTGCAGCTGGAAGGAGCTCAGCTCGACGCACAGCACGTCATTGGCCGGATCGACGGCGGCATGGGAGACCGCCTTGCCGATGTTGCCGACGGCCGGTGCGGTGAGCCCGCATGCGGTGAGCATCTCGGAGGTCATTTCCGTGGTGGAGGTCTTGCCGTTGGTTCCGGTGATGCCGATCCACCGTGCGGGTTCGCCGGTTGAATCGGCATCCACACGCAGCTGCCATGCCAATTCCACCTCGCTCATCACGGGAATGCCCCGGCGCTGCGCTTCGAGGATGAACGGCGTGCGTGGATTGAACACCGGAGAGGTCATCACCAGATCCACGCCGTTCCAATCGATCTGATCGAAGGAATGCAGATCCGCATCAGGCTTCTTCTCGTCCACGCCGATGACCTTGCCGGCCCTCGGCTCGAGTACCTGCATCATGCTCTGGCCCGAAATGCCCAGACCCGCCACAATCGCCGTCTTACCGTTCACGTCCATGTCAACCAACCTTTGTCATTTACCGTCATGGCGCACGCCATATCAGCGTAGGCCACTCATAATTCCCCGATATGTCTCAGCTCAGCCACAGCCCGGAACGGGTGACCCAGTCACCGTAGAACAGCACCAGCGCGATGATCACGAACAACAGCTCGATCATCCAGAAGCGGACCACGACCTTGACCTCGGGCCATCCCTTCAGCTCAAAATGATGATGAATCGGCGCCATCTTGAACACACGCCTATGAGTCATCTTGAAGTATCCGACCTGAATGACGTCGGACATGGCCTCGAGCACGAACAGACCGCCCATGACGGCGGCAAGGACCTCGGTATGCGTGGCGATGGACAGGGCCGCGAACAGACCGCCGAGGGCCAGGGACCCGGTATCGCCCATGAAAATGGACGCGGGATTCGAGTTGTACCACAGGAAGCCAAGGCAGGCCACCGCCGCACAGGAGGCGATGATGGTCAGATCAAGCGGATCGGAAACCGCATAGGTGAAGCCTTCATGCCCGGAACCCTTCAGATGGTAGAACTCCCAGAAAGCGACGACCGCGTACCCGACGAAGGCGATCATCGATGAGCCGGCGGCCAGACCGTCCAGGCCGTCGGTCAGATTGACGGCATTCGTCCATGCGGTCATAAGGAAGTTCACCCAGATCACGAACAGCACGATGGCCACCACGCGGCCGGCGAACTCGAAGCTGAAGAACGGGCTTTCGATGAAGCTGACACCCGCCTGCGCGCTTGGGAATCCGGACTTGGTAGGCAGAACCAGCGCAAGCACCGCATAGATGGTGGCAAGAATGAATTGGCCGATGAATTTGCCGCGCACGGTCAGGCCCTCACTCTGTTTCTTGCTCACCTTGGCGAAATCGTCGATGAAGCCGAGCAGGCCCATCGACAGCATGGCGAACAGCACCAACACCGCCGACCAGGACGGCACCTCGCCCTGATGAAGGAAACGGTACAGCGCCGATGCGCCCCATCCCAGCACGATGGCCAGATTGATGACCACACCTCCCAATGTCGGTGTGCCACGTTTGACCAGATGCGACTGCGGTCCGTCCTGACGGATGTACTGCCCGTAATTGAGTTTATGCACCAGGCGTATCAACAGCGGGGTGCCCACAATCGTCACAACCAGTGACACCAAGATTCCAATGATGAGCGAAATCACCTGATGCTCTCCGTTCCAGTCAGATAGCCGATGGCTAGTACCAATTTGTGCATATCGATCTATTCCGTGGCAAGGGGCTGCCAACGATCCGCCAAAGCGCTCAGCCCGGAGGCGTGAGATCCCTTGAGTAACACCACTGTACCCGCATGCTCGGTCGCCAACCGGGATACCAATGCGTCCGCCTGGTCGATGTCGTGGGCCCAATCCACCGTGCAGCGTGCACGAGCGGCCTGTTCCCCGCCCTGCGTCATGGCCTCGGCCAACGCGTCCAGCGCGACGTCATCGCGGCTGCCGACGGCGATCAGTGCGTCGACGCCACCCTGCACGGCGTACGCCCCCACCTGCTCATGCAGCATGCGCTCATCGGGACCGAGTTCGAGCATGGCGCCCAGCACCGCGATGCGGAACGGCTGCCGGCCATCGTTGGCATGCCAGCGGATCAGGCCGTCCAATCCGGCCTTCATGGAATCGGGATTGGCGTTGAAGGAGTCGTCGATCAACGTGAACTCCGCCTCAGGCTTGGCGATGGTGGACACGGCCATACGATGTGGGCTGATGCGCCTGACATCCGCCAGCCCGGCGGCGATCCGGTCCAAAGGCATGCCCAGCCTATGCGCCACGGTGGCGGCGGCGAGGGCGTTCATCACATTGTGCAGTCCGCAAATTCCCAGTTTGACCGCGGCATGCTCGCCTTCGGCATCCCTAAGATCGAAGGATGGACGGTCGAGATCGTCACAGCTCACGTTCTCGGCGGCGACCATGTGATCGGGAGTCTGCCGCTCCGGCAGGCCGAACCACAGCACCTCACCCGGGGCGATGCCGCTCATGGCCGCAACATGCCCGTCATTGGCATTCAGAACGGTCACGCCGCCCGGCACCAGCCCCTTGACGATTTCGGATTTCGCCTGCGCGATGCGCTCCGCGGAACCGAATTCCCCCAGATGCGCCACGCCGACCTTCAACACCACGGCGATGTCAGGCGGCACCAAGCTGGTGAGATTGGCGATCTCGCCCACATGATTGGCACCCATCTCCGCCACCAGAAAACGTGTGCCCTCATTGACCCTCAGCGCGGTCAACGGCAGACCGATCTCATTGTTGAACGAGCCGACCGGGGCCACCGTCTCACCCATGGACGACAGCAACGATGCCATCAGATCCTTGGTGGTGGTCTTGCCGACGGAACCGGTGATGCCGATTACGGTGAACGGCGAATCCATGGCACGGCGACGTTCCAGATTATGCCTGGCCAGTTCGCCCAGCGCACGAACCGTATCTTCGACCACGATCTGCACCACGCCGGCATCAGCCACCTCGTGATCGACCAACGCCGCAACGGCCCCCCGCTCGCCTACCTTCGCCACAAAGTCGTGGCCATCCACACGCTCGCCGGCGATGGCCACGAACACCGAGCCCTCACGGACCTGACGGGAATCGCTGAACGCGCTGGTCGCCATGACCCCGTTCGACGCGGTCTCCCCTGTCACCAGCCTTCCATGGACGGCCTGCGCGATTTCGGCAAGGCTCATCGGCATCATGGTCGGGTTGCTGTTCACTGGTTCGTCTCCTCTTGCTCGTTCCGGTTTCATTCGGTTTCGTCAGTTCAGGTCCCGCGACACGCGGAGTGCGCTCTTGATGTTCGCTTTGCGCACGCCGGCGGCCAACACCATGGCGATCGACAGCGACAGCGCCCTGCCATCAACCTGTTCGTATGCCATCGCGGCCTGTGTCGCCAACAGGTCGGATTCCTGCGTACGGGTGGCCACGCGCGTCTGTTTGCCGATTACGCCGCCGAAGCCGGCCACCTTCCGTGACAGTTGCTCGCCATCCACGTCGGCGTCATCGATGCCCAACACATCAACGCTGACGGACTGCAACGCCTGTTCGCGCAACGTCCGCTCGTCCAATGCGAGGATCACCGCCGCGGCGCCGTCTTCGGCGCACACCGCCAAGGTACGCTGCACATCCAAAATCGACAACGGGTACCGCAGATCGAGGAATCGTTCCAGGGACTGCGAGTTACCGGCACTGATCACGCCTACGGGGTTGCCGAGCATATGCAGGAAGTCCGCAAGGTCCTTCACGTCGTACTCGACCGACTCCCGATCATTGCCGACGATGGCGAATACGGCCAGGGCGTCGGATGGCGCCCCCGCAATGTCGCAGGCCAATTTGCCAAGTTGCCGGGGCGTCGGTTCGGCGTAGATCAAGGGGATCTGAAGATCCCGCAATTCCCCACGCAACGCATGCGGCACGATCGCGCCATAGGCTCCCAGCCGTTGCGCCTGCACCAGCTGACGGGCATCGACGTCGGCCCCCGGTATGTACAACGCGCCGGGACGTATCGAGTCGGTGTCGTCCGCAAGCGAGGTCACCGTCACTTCGGAGGCGAATGACGGGTCAAGATCAAAACCGTATTGGCTGGCAAGATGGCCCAAAGTCATTCGCCGGTTCATGGATTCGCTTACCGCGCTCATTGCTGACGTCTCCCTGCCTTTCTTCGACCGCCAATCACCAATCCACTGCAATAGCATCAGTACGCGGGCTGGAGGCCGGTATCTCATACTTCTGCATAAGGAATTCACCGATTTCCGCGGTCAGCGGGCCGGCGGTCAGACCGCCGAAGCTTCCCTGCGGATCCTTGAGCACCACTGTAATCACGTACCGTGGATTATCTGCGGGAATGATCGCCGAATAATCGCTGATGATCGATGACAACCTGCCGTCGGAACCGGCGACTTCGGCGGTACCTGATTTGGCCGCCATACGATATCCGTCGACCTTCACGAATGAGGAATAGTGGTCGGCCGCGGATTCCATGGCGTTCAGCATCTGGGACGCCACCTGTTCGTCAAGCACGCGGGTGGCTTCCCCCTTCGCCTTCTTCTCCTGCGTATGGCCTTCGGAGTCCGTGACCGACTTGATGATGCGCTGCGGTTTCTTCACTCCCTTGTTCGCGATCACCGCCACGGCATTCGTGATTTGCATGACGTTCACCGTATAGCCTTGGCCGAAAAGCACCGTGTTGCGCGTTCGCTGGTCCCATTCGTCCGCCGGATGCAGCACGCCCGACGACTCGCCGGGCAGACCGAGGCCCGTATTCTGGCCGATGCCGAATTTACTGATGAAATCGTACCGTTGCTCGTTGCTCATCTTGTCCCCGGCCATGACCATGCCCACGTTGGACGACTGCTCGAGAATGCCCGCAAGGGTCCAGTGCTCGGCGCCATGCGTGGTGGCGTCCTTATAGGTCTGCCCATTCACCGTGTAGCTGTCGGGGACGGTGAATTTATCGGTCATCTGATGCAGCCCGAGCTGCAGCATGCCCGACATGGCGAACACCTTGCCGATCGAGCCGGGCTCAAAGGTCTCGCTGACGGCCCTCGACACGCCGAGCTTGGCCTGATCGCTACCCGCCTGCACCTCATCGCTGTCGGCAAGTGCCAGGATATCGCCGGTCTCGATATCCTGCACCATGGCGACCCCCCATGCGGACTGGTATTTTTCCCGGCCTTCCTTGAGCACTTTCTCGACATACCACTGCACGTCATGGTCGATGGTGAGGGTGACGTCGGACCCGTTGACGGCATCCTGGGATTCGGTCATGGTCCCCGGAATCTCGACGCCGCTGTTGCCCCGCTGGTAGACCTGGTAGCCATCCTTGCCGGTGAGCAGCTTGTTCTCCATCTGTTCGATGCCGGCCACGCCCTCGCCCTCATCGTTGACTCCGCCCAGCAGCGCACCCATCAGGGTGCCGTTGGAGTAGAGGCGTTCATTGCTCAGCTCGGCATAGACGATGCCGCCCAAGTTCAGCTTGCTGATTTTACGCTTAACCGCAGGCGTCACGTCCTTTTTCAGCACGGCGTATTGGCCGGTCCCCGACAGTTTGGCGCCCAGTTCGGTCGCGTCCATGCCAAGCACCGGGGCCAATAGGCGCGCCACGGCGGCCGCACCCGTGGCACCGACCGGTTTGCCGTCGATCTGATGGCAGTTGTCACCGGTCTGTTTCGTGCAGGTGGTCGGTATGAAGGCCTGCGCCTCCTCGGGATTGCCGATGATGGTGTAGCGTTCCACGCTTTGCGCCAGAATCGACCCGTTGGTGTCGAGGATCTTGCCGCGACGGGCCTTCAACGTCACCGTGATGGTACGGCTTTGCGCGGCGGCCTGTGCCATGTCCCTGCCATTGATCAATTGCACATTGGCCAGCTGTATCAGGCACATGCAGGCCAAAAGCGCCAGGATGACGCCGATGGCCATGGTCTTCATCAGCAGGTTCCTGTGGAATATTGCGTAGATGCGTCTGACGAACTTCACTGAGTGTCGTCCCCACTCGCCTTGTACCCGTTGAGGTCGATGGTCAATGCCCCCTTCTGCGGAACCATGCCCATCTTCTCCGCCTTGTCCGGCAAGGACGCCTCGAGCTCGTCAAGCTTGGCCTGATCGTCTTCGACGTCCTGCGAAAGACGGGTGATGTTCGCCTCAATCTGACTGGCCTCGAAGGAGTTCTGCACCATCTGCGTACGCAATGTCAATGCTCCCAGCAGGCATACACCCAGAAACACCACGGCGACGACCAGATGCAGCAGCGGGGTCCTGCGCGTGCGAGTCCACGTGAGAAGCTGTTCGAAGCCGCGCCTGACGCGTGATTCATCCGTGTGGTTTCCCTTGATGACATGCAGTTCCGGACGGGTGGTGCCTGCGGTCTCGCTTTTGCTCCTGCGACCTGCGGGCGCTGCGTTCGATGAGATGGTACGTGGTGCCTCCATATCAGCCCCTCCTTCCTTGTCTTGTCATGGTCCGATAGTCGTTTCCCCGGTCGAAGCGTTTGCGCCATCGGTCGGGGATCGGTCTGGTCAGCTCCACGGCCCGCAGACGAACGGATGCGGAACGTGGATTCATGGCGATCTCCGTCTCGTCGGCCTTGATGGCCCCTCGGGTCAGTTCTTTGAAGAACGGCTGCATGTCAGGTGGAATCACCGGCATATCCGCTGGGACATCGGCCTTGAGACCTTGGTTCATGAAGGTTTTCACCGTCTTGTCTTCCAGTGAGTGGTACGACTCCACCACCAGACGGCCTCCGACCGCAAGATGATTGGCGATCTGCGGCAAAGTGCCCGCAAGCTTGTCAAGTTCGCCGTTGACTTCGATGCGCAGCGCCTGGAACACGCGCTTGGCTGGATTGCCCGCAGGACGATGGGCCTGCGGCACCACTTCGTCGACAAGCCGATTGAGTTGCCCCGAAGTGACCAGCGGCTCCGTTTCGCGTCTGCGCACGATCTCCCGCGCGATCTGCTTGGAGAAGCGCTCTTCACCGTAGGTGCGGAAGATGCGCACCAAGTCGGCGAATGGGTATTCAGCCAGAATCTGCCTGGCGGTCAGCGGCTGCGTCACATCCATGCGCATGTCAAGCGGTGCGTCATGGGAATAGGAGAAGCCACGTTCCGTTTCGTCGATCTGCAGGCTGGAAAGGCCCAGGTCCATGAACACCGCGTTCACCGTTGCGATGTTCCGCTCTTCGAGCACCCGCGCGAATTCATCGAAGGCGGCGTGCACCGGAATGAAACGATCCGCCAGACCTTCCTGTTCCATACGTCTGGTGGCAAGCGACAGTGCCTCGGTATCCCGGTCGATGCCAATCAATCGAGCCTCGGGACTCGCCTTGAGGAACGCCGTGGAATGTCCGGCAAGGCCGAGCGTGCAATCCACTGCGATCGCTCCAGGCTTCGCCAACGCCGGTACGACCAGATCCACGCATTCGCGCAACAATACTGGTTGATGAATCGTCGTCACATCTGTCATCAGAATTCCACCGCCGGTAACACATCGTCGGCAATATCGGAATATCCCTGCTCCTTGTCGGCCAGATATTCCTCCCATGCCTGCCTGTTCCAAATCTCCGCCCGGGTTCCCACGCCGATCACCACGATGTCGTCCCCCAGGTTCGCGTAATCACGAAGCATCTGCGGCACCAGCACACGACCCTGTTTGTCCGGATCCTGGTCGACGGCGCCGGACAGGAACACGCGCAGGTACTCGCGCGCGGCCCTATTGCCCATCGAAGTGCGCTGAATCTGCATGGCGATGCGGCGAAACTCCATCTGCGGCAGCAGATAGACGCAATGCTCCTGCCCGCGTGCCATCACCATGCCCGGACCGAGCTGGCTACGGAACTTCGCAGGCAATGCCATGCGTCCCTTGGCGTCGATCTTGGGAGTGTAGGTCCCCAACAGCAGTGGTGGCAGATCGGCCATCATGTCGCACAACGATGCGGAGGCATCGTTCGAGGAGGGCTCGGATTCAGCGTTGCGAACCATGGCCACACCTCCTTTTTTCGACATTGGGTACACTCCGCCCACGGCTGGTTCACCACTTTACCCCACCAATCACCGCAACTCCCCACTAAAACACAAAAAATACACTCATGCCGACGCCTTTTCCCCGCAATTCGATTCGTTCGTTTTCGTGCGGCACCGTCAGGCGTCCATCGTCCCTCGCCCCGATTTCCCCGCTTTCGTAGAAGCCTTGGAGTAGATTTGATTGCCTGAGTTTTTGCACGAAGGGATCACCACATGTCGAGTTACTCCGCCCAGCTGCATGAGGAGCAGCAGGCTGTCAGCCGCGCATACGACCGTCTGGACGCGCTTCGGGCACAGGCACGTGCCCGACTGGACGCCGTGCGTGCGGCCGGTTCGCACGGTTCTCCGACCCAACGCACCGAGCGCGATTCCTTCGCCACCATGTATGAGGACCGTCTTACCCAGCTGCGCGCCGTAGAGGATCGACTGGTGTTCGGCAGATTGGATAACGCCAAGGGCGAACATCGCTATATCGGCCGTCTGGGCCTGTCAAACGAGCATCACGAGCCGATCCTGACGGATTGGCGCGCCGAAGCGGCCCGTCCGTTCTACGAGGCGACGCCTTCCAGCCATGGCGACATCGTCATGCGACGCCATATCACCTTGAACTTCCGCGAAGTGGTCGGCGTGGAGGATGAGGTGCTTGATGTGCATTCCGACCAAGTCGGACAGGCCTCCTCCGCCGGCACGCTGACCGGCGAGGGTGCGTTGCTGGCATCGCTGAACGCCAAGCGAACCGGCAAGATGACCGACATCGTGGCCACCATCCAGGCGGAGCAGGATCGCATCATCCGCGCAGACCTCAATCAGGCGGTGGTGGTGCAGGGAGGCCCGGGCACGGGCAAGACCGCGGTGGCCCTGCACCGGGCGGCCTATTTGTTGTACACGCATCGTCGCGCGCTGGAACGTTCCGGTGTACTGGTAGTCGGCCCGAGCTCGACATTCCTGCACTACATCGATCAGGTGCTCCCCTCCCTGGGCGAAACCGGTGTGGTCAGCCGCACCATCGCCGATCTTATTCCGGGAGTCATCGCCACGGGGCACGACGATCCGTATGCCGCCAAACTCAAAGGTGAACGCCGCATGGCCAAGGCCATAGCCAACGCCGTGTCCGCGCGCGAGCGCATTCCGTCCGAGCTGCCGACGATCCGCATCAACGGTTTCGCCATACCCATGTTGCGCGTCGATGTGGAACAGGCCATCACCGACGCCAAAAGAACACGACAGCCGCATAACAAGGCCCGTGAGACCTTCGTGCACAGCATGCTCATCGCCATACGCAACCGCTATGCGGAGCAGCTCGACTACACTCCCGAACAAGCCGAGCTCAATGACGTGATGCAGCAGCTGCGTATAAACGATGCGCTCCGCAAGACCCTGAACCTCGCGTGGCTACCGATGACCGGCACCTGGCTGGTGGACCAGCTGTTCTCCAAGCCCGGTCAGCTTCGCCGCTTCGCGCCATGGCTCGAGGAGCGCGATATCGAAACATTGATCCGCCCCAAGGGGTCGCCTTTCACGGTCAGCGACGTGCCTTTGCTCGACGAGGCCATGGAGTTGCTCGGCCCGGATCCCAAGGCCGTGGCCAGGCAGAAGGCGTTGGATGCCAAACGGGCCGAAGAGGAGCAGTTCGCCCAGGACACACTCGCCCAGGCCGGTATCGGTTCGGGCATCATCACCTCGCAGATGCTGGTCGACAACATCAACGGCATGGATGCGGAACTCACCGCACAACGTGCGGCGGCCGACCGTGAATGGACCTACGGGCATGTCGTCGTCGACGAAGCGCAGGAGCTCACCGCCATGGACTGGCGTATGCTGATTCGCCGCTGCCCGTCCCGCTCCTTCACCATCGTGGGAGACGTCGCACAGACTTCGGCCCTGGGCGGCACCCGCTCATGGCGCCGCATGATGGATCCGCTGTTCGGAACGGATAACTGGTCGCTCAACGAGCTGACCATCAACTACCGCAACCCGAAGGAGGTCTCGCAGCTGGCCTGCGACTTCGCCTCGGCGGAAGGCCTGTACATCTCCACCGTCAACGCGGTCCGCAGCGTTGCGGATTCCGTCAGACGCCTCATACTCACCGACGAAAGCCTGCTCGCTGACGCGGTGGCCCACCAGGCCATCGACCTGGTACGCACCCACGTCTCTGCGGATGGCACCGGCCGCGTGGCCATCATCGCCCCCGACGCCATGCTCGCCCCCCCTTCGGACCAGGGTCTACTCGGAACTGCGCCAGACCTTGGCCCCCAAGGAATTCGAGCGTTTGAGCTCGCAGAGTTCCTGGGACGAACAGGTTACGGTGTGCTCCACACAGGCCGTCAAGGGTTTGGAATACGACGCGGTCATGGTGGTGCAACCCGGCCGCATCGAAGAGGACGCCCCTTCGCGTATCGTGGCGGCCTCCGACCTGTATGTCGCCATGACCAGGCCCACGCAGCGACTGCTTATAGTGCGGACAAACGACGATGAAAAAACGCTCACGCTATAAGGTGGTATCCATGCCTAAAGCATTGCTATTGGAAAACATTCATCCCGACGCCGCGCAATCACTGCGCGACCACGGTTTCGAAGTGGAGTGCCTCAAGGGCGCGCTGGGCGAGGACGAGCTCATCGACGCGCTTGAAGGCGTGGACCTGCTCGGCGTCCGTTCCAAGACCAACGTGACGCGCAAGGTCATCGACGCCCGTCCGACGCTGACCGCCGTCGGATGCTTCTGCATCGGCACCAACCAGGTCGATCTCGACTATGCCGGCAAACGTGGCATCGCAGTGTTCAATGCACCGTATTCGAACACCCGTTCCGTGGTGGAGCTGGTCATCGGGGACATCATCTGCCTGATGCGTCGCATTCCGGCGCACACCCACCATATGAAGCATGGCATGTGGGACAAATCCGCATCCGGCTCGCACGAGGTGCGCGGCAAGACATTGGGCATCATCGGCTACGGCAATATCGGCTCCCAGCTTTCCGTCATCGCCGAGGCCCTCGGCATGCGCGTGGTGTTCTACGACATCGAGGAGAAGCTCGCCATGGGCAACGCCCACCGTTGCGGCACGCTCAACGAGCTGCTGGGGCAGTCCGACGTGGTCACCCTGCATGTCGATGGACGCAAGTCGAACACCGGCTTTTTCGGCGAGGACCAGTTCGCCCACATGAAGCAGGATGCGATCTTCATCAACCTGTCCCGCGGTTTCGTCGCCGACCTCGATTCGCTGAAACGGCATCTTGATTCCGGACACCTCTCCGGCGCGGCCGTGGACGTGTTCCCCGTTGAGCCCAAGAAAACCGGCGATGCGTTCACCACACCATTGGCCGATGAAGACAATATGATTCTGACACCGCATATCGGCGGTTCCACGTTGGAGGCCCAGAAATCGATCGGACACTTCGTGGCGCAGCGTCTTGAGGATTATTGGTTCAAGGGATCGACGATGCTGTCCGTCAACATGCCGCAGATCACACTGTCCGACATCCGCAGCACCTGCCGCATCGCACATCTGCATGCCAACCTGCCCGGCGTACTCGCCCATGTGAACCGTGTTCTGGGCGAAGACAACATCAACATCGCCGCGCAGGCATTGGGCACCGAAGGCGAGCTTGGCTACGTGGTCACCGATGTGGCGCAACGTCCGGATCAGCAGGCATTGGACGCACTTGCCGCCATCGAAGGCACGATCCGTATGCGCGTGATCAGCTGACGCTCCCGCATTGCGCGGACGATAAGGGGGTCTTCAGTCATGTTGGCCGAAGAACCCCTTATCCATACAAAACGCCCGCTCCGTCTATTTCACATCGCCCTTGAGCTCGTCGATGGCGTGCTGGAAGTCTTCGAGATTCTCAAAATTCTGATACACGCTCGCGAAACGCATGTAGGCCACCACGTCCAAATCACGCAACGGCTTCAGAATGGCCTTGCCCACTTCATCGGATTTGACCTGCGCGAGACCTCTTGACCGCAGATCCTCCTCCACGCGCTGTCCGAGCGTTTTCAGATCATCCTCATTGATCGGCCGCCCCTGGCATGCCTTGCGCACACCGGAAATCACCTTGTTGCGATCGAATTGTTCGACGTTCCCGGAACGTTTCACCACCAACAGCATGGTGGTTTCCACCGTCGTGAATCGTTTGGCACATTTCGGGCATTCGCGCCTACGGCGAATGGAGTGACCGTCCTCACTGATGCGGGTATCGATCACTTTCGTATCTGGGTTCTGGCAAAACGGGCAATGCATGGTCTCCACAATAGCCTGAACCATTGAATTAACCCAAGCCCCCTCCGGACTACCGTTCAGGAACCAGCAATCGCTGTCCGGGCCGCAGGGAGACGGAATCAAGGTTATTGATGCGGACAAGTGTGTCGACGGTTTCATTCACGTCGCCATTCGCCGGGGTGATGCTTGACGCATAGTCCCACAACGTATCGCCGGGCTGCACCGTATACACGACCACAGGGGTCGCACCGGTCGCGGATTCCGCCTGGTCGGGGCGAATCACCCCATACAGGCAACACACCAATCCAACAAGCAACGCTGCGGTGACGATACGGTCCGATAGGGATTTCAGCCATTTCCGGCGGGGCTTCGATTCCTTAGGAGATCTCGGACGGGACGTCGTCGAACCATTCGTCATAGGCACTGCCCGGGCCATCGCCGACATACCTCGCATACCGTTCATCGCCACCGCTCCTTTCGAACACTTGTTCTATCGAACATGTGTTCTACATTATGGCACATATGTTCGAAGAACGCAACCATGCATCGAACAGATGTTTGATTTCTCAGGCGTTTCGCGATATGCTTGTATCCGTATCGAAAGGAGCACACCGTGAGCACCGTCCCATTCACGCCCAAGAGAGACGAACCACGTCCTGACACCAGTTCGCTCACCGAGCGCCAACGCAAGGTGCTGGACGCCATCAAGACGCATCTCGCCCAACGCGGCTTCGCTCCTTCGTTCCGCGAAATTGGCGAGGCCGCGGGCCTGAAAAGCCCATCCTCGGTCAAACACCAACTGCAGGTCCTGGAGGAAAAGGGCTTCATTCGCATGAGCGCCAACAAGGGACGCGCTATCGAGGTCGTCAGCATTGAGGAGCATGCTCCCGAAGGCAGGATCGCCGAGGTCATCCCGTTCCCCACCGGCATGGAGTCCAACGAGTCCATCATGGCCTCCCATGATGTGCCGCTGGTCGGACGCATCGCCGCAGGCATACCGATCACCGCCGAACAGCACGTCGATGATGTCATGCGACTGCCCGAACGGCTGACCGGCACCGGTAATCTGTTCATGCTGGAAGTGCACGGCGATTCCATGATCGACGCCGCAATCTGCGACGGTGATTTCGTGGTGGTGCGCGAGCAGAACACCGCCGAAAACGGTGATATCGTCGCCGCCCTGCTCGATGACGAAGCCACGGTCAAGACCTTCCGCAAAGACCATGGCCACGTGTGGCTCATCCCGCACAATCCGGCCTATTCGCCCATAGACGGCACCCACGCCGAAATCATGGGCAAAGTCGTCACCGTACTGCGCAAAATCTGATTCCGCCATACCGTCCGATAATGACGGTCAACCGCCCGACATGTCAGGAATGCATCTGCGGAAGGCTTGCGGAACTGTACCCTTCCGGCTCAAGCTGGAAGGTGGTATGGGGTATCGAAACGGGGAAATGCTCCCGCAGGCAGTTCTGAAGCTGCGAAAGGATTCGGGCCGCATCCTCCATGGTAAGACCCCGTTCCACCACTACATGCGCCATGAGAATTGGCATGCCCGTCGACACGGTGCTGGCATGCAGGTCATGCACGGCGACCACATGAGGCACCTGTTCCAGATGCATGCGAACCTCGTCGAGATCCAGCCCCTTCGGGGTTTCCTCCAATAGTACGCGCACCGCGTTGCCCAGCAGCTTGATCGCGCGTGGCATCATCAACAACGCGATGATGCCGCCGGCCACGGCGTCAAAGCCACCCACCCGGTGCAGATGAGCACGATGGCCGAGACGATGACGGCCACCGATCCCAAGGCATCGTTCATGACCTCCAGAAATGCGGCCTTCATGTTCATGTTATCCTCGCTCTGCGAGGCGAGAATGAAGATGGACCCGACATTTGCCGCCAAACCGAGAACACCCATGAACAGCAGCAGTCGTACATCCGAGATCTCATCGGCGGCGCCGCCGAACAGTCTCATGCCGGCCTCCACCAACGCGTATATGCCGACCAGCAGCAGAATCAACGCTCCGACGGCTGCGGTGAGCACTTCAAGACGCGCCCATCCCCAGGTTCGTTTGCTATCAGGCTTTCGCTGCATAAGCACCGCCGTGATCGTGGAGGCGACCAATACCGACATGTCGGTGAGCATATGGCCGGCATCCACCAGCAGGGCAAGCGATCCGGTGATAACGGCACTGATGACTTCCGCCAGGAACACGGTTGCGGTAAGCCCCAGCGACATCATGAGTCGTTTCCGATGCTCCCCTCCCCCATTCGCCGTCGTTCCATGTGCATGCGCATGATCGTGTGCCATATGGTGCATTCCCATCGCTCGGTTCCATCGAGAGGCAAACTGAAATCGCTTCTCAATACCATTTTCATTCGTTCGAAAACGCGGGAACCCCAGCCCGAAGGCTGGGGTTCCCGTATTTCAGATTGCAGAATACCCATTCCGTAACTCGATGTCAAGACATAAGGAAAACGGCAACGCGCATGCCGGCAAGGCTCCCGAGACGAAGGCGTACGGCGGTACGTCAGGCTTCGGGTGACGCAGCCGGCATTCCGTTACCGCGTTCTTTGTCAGAAGCCGAACTGGGCGGCGGTCTCCTTCAGCGTCTCCGCGGAACGCTTGAGGGCCGCAAGCTCACGGTCGGACACCGGAGTGTTGATGGCGGTGTTGACGCCGGAGCGGTTGAGCAGGGTCGGCACGGACATGCACACATCGGAGATGCCGTGGAAGTCCTCGAGCATGGAGGAGACGGGGAGGATGCGGTTGGAGTCGCGCATGACGGCTTCGATGATGTCGACGCCGGACATGCCGATGGCGTAGTTGGTGGCGCCCTTGCCGTTGATGATCTTGTAGGCGGCGTTCTTGACTTCCTGGTGGATCTCTTCACGCTTGTCGGCATCGAGCGGATCGTGGCCCGGGAGCGGGGTCCAGTCGCACATCGGAACGCCGCCGATGGTGGCGGAAGCCCACAGCGGGACTTCGGAATCGCCATGTTCGCCGGCGATGTATGCGTGGACGTTCTTGACGTTGACGCCGGTCTGCTGGGCGATCAGGAAGCGCAGGCGCGCGGAATCGAGGTTGGTGCCGGAACCGAAGACCTGGTTCTTCGGCAGGCCGGAAATCTTCTGGGCGACATGGGTGGCGATGTCGACCGGGTTGGTGATGAGCATGAAGATGGCGTTCGGGGCGACCTCCACGAGGCCCGGGATGATGGCCTTGAGGATGTTGATGGTGGCGCCGACGAGTTCGAGGCGGGACTGACCCGGCTTCTGGCGCGGACCTGCGGTGATGACGATCATGTCGGCGTCACGGCAGATTTCCGGATCATCGCCACCTGCGATGGACACGGTCGGATAGAAGCTGGAGCCGTGCTGCATGTCGAGCACTTCGGCCTCGACGCGTTCCTTGGCGATGTCTTCGAGCACGATCTCACGGGCGACACCGCGCTGGGCGGCGGCGAAGGCGAGAGTGGAGCCGACTGCGCCGGCACCGATGATAGCGAGCTTTGTGGGCTTGATTGGTGAATCCACCATGTGCTTACCTCTCTTTGGCAAACGAATGTCCCGTTGGTGACGGGCTTCATCTTCAATAACACTTTTACTGTATCCACACAGTATGACGTTTCGGACCCGTCTAGCACAGCCCGTCATGACTGAAACGTGATTTGCATCACAATTGGTGTGAACGTTCACAAAACCGTGGGGACCACCACGTCACGAAGCATCGGAAAACGTTCAGGCAATGGCCTGTTCGACGATCCGCGACGCCAGATGGTCATCGACCTCCGCCTGAAGCAGCATGCCATCATCACGATATTCGACATTGAGCACCTTGCCGTATTCCCGGACGCTCGACATGAGCGAGCCGGCCGAATATGGCAACAGGGCCTCCACGTGCACGTTGGGGACCGGCAGCATGGATTCGACCTTGGCGCGCAGCCCGTCCACGCCCTCCCCCGAATATGCGGAGACGATGTACGCCTCGGGCATCAGGGCCTCGATGCGCTCACGGGTCGCATCCTCCATGAGATCGGCCTTGTTGAACACCACGATGGTCGGAATGGCTCCCACGCCATCGATGTCGGCAAGCACGTCATTGACCGCGTCTATCTGCAAGAACGGATCGGGATGGGAGCCGTCGACCACATGCACGATCAGATCGGCCTCGGCGACTTCCTCCAATGTGGATTTGAACGCTTCGACAAGCTGCGTGGGAAGACGACGCACGAATCCGACGGTGTCGACGTATGCATACAGGCGACCATCCTTTGCGCGGGCACGACGCACCGCGGTATCAAGAGTGGCGAACAGGGCGTTCTCCACCAGTTCCGAGGAACCGGTCAGGCGATTGGTCAACGACGATTTGCCGGCATTGGTGTAGCCGACCACGGCGACCGTCGGCAATCCGAAACGCCGACGGGATCCACGTTTGACCTCGCGCGCGGGAGCCATTTCGGCGATCTGCCGGCGCAGCTTGGCGATACGGCTGCGGATCACGCGACGATCCATCTCGATCTTCGTCTCGCCCGGACCTCGCGAACCGATGCCGGCATCGGCGCCGGCCGCACGACCTCCGGCCTGACGGGACAGCGATCCGCCCCAACCACGCAGTCGCGGCAGCATGTATTCAAGCTGGGCCAGCTCAACCTGCGCCTTGCCCTCACGGGAGGTGGCATGCTGGGCGAAGATGTCAAGAATCACGGCGGTGCGATCGACCACCTTCACCTTGGTGGCGTCTTCAAGGGCTCGACGCTGGCTTGGCGGCAGATCGTCATCCACCACGATGGTGTCGGCATCCTCCTGCGCCACGACGCCCGCCAGCTCGCGCGCCTTGCCGGAACCGACATAGGTGGCCGCATCCGGCTTGATGCGATGCTGGAGCAGGCCATCGCATACCACGGCACCCGCGGTTTCGGCGAGCGCCGCCAGCTCGCGCAACGACTCCTCGGCCGCGGCCTGGGTGGTTTCCCGGGAAGACCATACGCCGACGAGCACCACACGTTCGAGTCGCACCTTGCGGTATTCGACTTCGGTGACGTCCTGCTTCTCGCCCAGACCCGCCACATGCTTCAGCGCATTGCGGGATTCACGTTCCTGCCATTGCTCATCATGGGATTCGTGGAAGCGTTCCCGGTCGCCGGTATCGAGCAGCACCTCCGACTGGTCGGCAAGCACACCGCCCACGGCGGCTTCGTCCGTTTCCTGCTCGATTTCGATCTCCTGGGTCAATGGCACCTCTCACGGTTAAACTATGATGCCTCCTATTATCATCATTCTGTAGAGACATGAACCGGCGGCATTCGCGATATGGGCGGATGATGCCTCGGGACCGCGTAAAACGGATGGGAAGTGGCATGACGAACATGGGTATGGGCAATCAGGGCGGCAAGGCGGAGCAATACTTCGCCGCGGAACCGACATCGGAGGATGTGCGCAGAAGGCTGCACGTCATGCTTCGCGACCATGAGGCGGATGTGGAGGTCTCCAACGGCGTGTTCTCCGGCACCAGGGTGGATCTGGGCACTTCCGTGCTGTTGAAGAGGGTTCCCGAACCTCCTCAGGAGGGCGCATTCCTCGATTTGGGCTGCGGCTGGGGGCCGATCGCGTTGACGATGGCGTTCGAGTCGCCGAAGGCCGACGTGTGGGCGTTGGATGTGAACGAGCGTGCGTTGGAGCTGACGAGGCGCAATGCCGAAATCAATGGCATCGACACCATTCACGCGGTGACGGCGGATGGGATTCCGCAAGACCTCACCTTCGATCTGATCTGGTCGAATCCTCCGATCCGCATCGGCAAGGAGGCATTGCACGAACTGCTGACGGCGTGGCTGCCACGATTGAGCGCGGGAGGCGCCGCCTACCTGGTGGTGCAGAAGAACCTGGGATCGGATTCATTGATTCCCTGGCTTGCCATGCAGCTTGGCGAGGGTTATGGGGTGAGCAAGTACGCAAGCGCCAAAGGCTTCCGCGTCATCGAGGTTTTGAAGGCATGAAGTTCGAATATCCTTCCCAACTGCCGGTTTCCACGGCACGTGGCGACATCGCCGAAGCCGTCAGATCGAGTCAGGTGGTGATCGTTTCCGGCCAGACGGGTTCCGGCAAGACCACACAGCTGCCGAAGATCCTGTTGGAACTGGGTCGCGGATCCCATGGCAGGCAGATCGTGCATACGCAGCCACGCAGGTTGGCCGCTCGCACCGTCGCCGAACGCATCGCCTCCGAAATGGGTGTGCGTCTGGGCGACGAGGTCGGCTATCAGGTGCGGTTCACCGACGAGAGCTCGCCGAAGACGCGACTGCGCGTGGTGACGGACGGCATTCTGCTGGCGCAGATCCAACGTGATCCGAAGCTGATGCAATACGACACGATCGTGATCGATGAGGCGCATGAGCGCAGTCTCAACATCGACTTTCTGCTTGGCTACCTGACGGCGTTGCTGCCGAAGCGTCGCGACCTGAAGCTCGTCATCACGTCGGCGACCATCGATTCGGTGAAGTTCCGGGAGCATTTTGAGCATGCCCTGCACACGAAGGTGCCGGTCATCGAGGTATCGGGCCGTACCTACCCCGTGCAGATCGTGTACGAACCGCTTGGCACCGCGCCCGCGTTGATGCGTTCCGTGCCAGGCTTCGAAACCGGGGCCATGCCGGGCGATTCCGATTACGAGGCGTTATCCGCCGCTCCGGACGCGAGGGATTCGGGCCGTGACGTGAATATCGACATGCCGACCGCCGTGGCGCGTGCCTGCGCCGAACTGGTGATCCATTCCAGTCATGACCGTGGGGCCCGCGATATTCTTGTGTTCGCCTCCGGCGAGCGCGACATCCATGAGTTCGAAAACGCGCTCCGACACCATTACGGGCCACGCGCGACCGACATGCGCAGGCCCGACGCGATCGAGATCGTTCCGCTGTTCGCGAGGCTTTCCTCGAAGGAACAGCATAGGGTGTTCGAACCGCATGAGCACCAGCGCATCGTGATCGCCACGAATGTGGCCGAAACGTCGTTGACCGTGCCGGGCATCCGCTATGTGGTCGACCCCGGCACGGCGCGTATCTCGCGCTATTCGAAGACGGCGAAGGTGCAGCGGCTTCCGATCGAGCCGATCAGCCAGGCGAGCGCGAACCAGCGTTCGGGCCGATGCGGACGTATCGCCGACGGCATCGCGATCCGCCTGTATTCACGTGAGGATTTCGAGACCCGGCCGGAGTTCACGGAACCGGAGATCCTGCGCACGTCGCTGGGCGCGGTGGTGCTGCACATGCTGTCGGTGGGCGTGGCGCGCACCGCACAGGACGTGACGGATTTCGGCTTCATCGATCCGCCGGATATGAAGGCCGTGTCCGACGGTTTCAACGAGCTGACCGAACTAAAGGCCATCGCCCGCAAGCATGGCGAGGTGGTGCTGACGCATACGGGCCGTCAGTTGGCGCGCATTCCGATCGACGTACGTCTGGGCCGCATGGTCATCGAGGCCGCGAAGTCGACCACGCCGAACACGCTGGCCGCCGTGCTGGTGGTGGTGGCGTTCCTGAGCCTGCAGGATCCGCGCGAACGGCCTGATGAGCACCGCGAGGAGGCCGACCGCATCCACAACCGCTATGCGGATCCGACCAGCGACTTTGTGACCGCATTGAATCTGTGGGACCGCGTATTCCAGGCGGATGGCGATCCGAGCAATTCCGCGCTGCGCCGCATCTGCAAGACCGAGTATCTGAGCTGGCTGCGCATGCGCCAGTGGAAGGATCTGGTCACGCAGCTACGCGAGATGTGCAAGGAGTTCAGATTCAAGGTCGGCGAGCCGATTCCGGCGTCCCGGCCGGACTTGGGGATCCGCCAGCTGCCGATGAACCAGCAGGCGGCGCATTCTTTGTGCTGTTCGTGGGATGCGCAGGGCATTCATACCTCCATGCTGGCCGGCCTGCTGTCGATGATGGGCATGCAGGTGGTTCGCGAACCGAAGGCTTCCGATTTCGCCGGGCTCAAGGGCGCGGCGCGTGCCCGCGCCATGAAGCGTGCGCAGAAGATGTCGAAGAACGACTATCAGGGCGCACGCGGCACGCGGTTCGCACTGTTCCCAGCTTCGGCGGTGGCCAAAAGCACCCCGTCATGGGTGATGAGTACGGAATTGGTGGAAACGAGCAGATTGTGGGCCCGCTATTCCGCCGAGATCGATCCGGCGTGGGCGGAACCTCTGGCCGGTTCTCTGACGCGCACCACGTACGCCGACCCGCATTGGTCGGGTTCGCGTGGTTCCGCCGTGGCGAGCGCGAAGGTGCTGCTGTACGGTCTGCCGATCGTACAGGACCGTACCGTGCAGTGGGGTCGCATCAATCCGTTGGAGGCCCGTGATTTCCTGATTCGTCAGGGTTTGGTGGAGGGCGATATCCAGCAGCGTTTCCCCTATGACGATTTCGTCACGAAGAACCGCGACGTCTTGGAGGATGCGGCCGACGACGCGAGCCGTACCCGTCAGGTGGCGCAGACGGTCAGTGACGAGGATCTGTTCGACTTCTACAATGCGATCATCCCCAACACCGTCACGAACGTCGCCGACCTGGCGAAATGGTGGAGGACGAAGCATGACGAACAGCCTGATTTGCTGGATTTCGATCCGGAGAAGGTCGAACGTCTCGCCGACGCCGATTCGGTGTCGCTGTCCGACTACCCCGACCATTGGCACACGCTCGGTACCGACGGCTCGCCCATCGACCTGCGGTTGAGCTACGTATACGATCCGCATGATCCGAACGACGGCGTGACCGTGCATATTCCATTGAAGGCGCTCTCACGACTGACGCCGGAACAGTTCACCTGGAACGTGCCCGGCCTGCTGGACGAGCTCATCGTCGGCATGATCAAATCACTGCCGAAAACGTTGCGCGTGCAGTTCGTGCCCGCCCCCGACACGGCACGCAGGATCCGCGCATGGATCGACGAGCGGTATCCGGATCTGCCCGGTTCCGGTTCGCAACAGAAGCCGAATCTTCCACCGGCCGACACGAATGGCGTAGCCGCATGGCCTGATCTGCCGCACGTGTTCACGCAGGCGGCCATCGACATCGTCGGCGCGCAGATCCATCCGGAAGTGCTCACGGGCGAACTATGGAACAAGCTCACGCCGTACCTGCGCATGACATTCGCGGTGGAACGGCAGCTGCCACCCAATCGCAAGCAGCAGCACGGCAGACGCCACGCACGGAGACCGGTCAAGGTACTCGGCACCGGCAAGTCACTCGTCGAACTGCAACGCACATTCGCCGAACAGGCCGAAGCCTCCGCCCGGCAGATGGTCAAAAGGCAGGCGGAGACGGCAGGAAACCAAGGCAAGCTGGTGGAGCAGGCGAATCTGCTGCACAAGGCGGGCGCCACCACCGAGGCACGCGCCACCATGCTCTGGCAGGGCGCGCTGGACGCACTGCGCATGCCCAGCGAACGCATCTCATCACGCTGGCTCGGCACGGAAGCGCTCATGCTCGCCTCCGCACCCTACAAGTCCACGAAGGCGCTGACCGAAGACCTGCAACTGGCCGCCGTCAAACGACTCCTGCCGAAGGTCGACGAACTGCCGGATGACGAGGCGTTGGCGAATGCGGTGCTCGACGTGCACGAAGTATTCGAGGATACCGTGTATGCGGTGGCGCATGATGTGATCGCCATCCTCAAACGCTATGCGGAAGTCGATAAGGCGGTCTCCGGCAAAGCCGACCTGCCCCTATTGAGCGTGCTGCAATCGATCCGCGAACATATCGCCACGTTGGTGTTCCCCGGGTTCGTCGGCAAGGCGCCGCCGGAATCGCTCGCCGCAATCGAACGGTATCTGCACGCCGATCTGCTGCGGCTGAACAAGGCAAAGCACGACAAGAACCGTGACGTACGTTGGGCGTGGGAGGCCGACGCAGCCAAACAACTTGCGGACAAGGCCATGGCGAAGGCCGAACGTGAGCCGGCCGGACCCCGCCATGAGGCGCTGATGAAACAGGCCATCACCGTACGTTGGATGCTTGAGGAGTTCTATGTGTCCCTATGGGCGCAGGAATTGGGCACGCCGAAGCCGATCAGCCTGCAACGCATCACAAGGGCGCTTGAATAACGTCCACTTGGAAGGGGCGTTGCGGGAAAACCTACATTCTCGTATAGAACTCACGTTCCTGCGCCACGAAGGGTCGCAGCAGCGTGGTGGTGCCGACGGCGCACAGCAGGAACAGTGCGCCTACGGGACCGAGCCACATGAGGCCCAGATGGTTGTTGACCACGCCGCCGACCGCGGAACCGACCGCGATGCCGATGTTGAACGACATGGAATTGAGTGAGGCGGCGAGGTTCAGCGACCCCGGATGCGACTGCGAGGCGACGTCCATATACAGCACCTGCGATGCGGAGTTCTGCAGATACATGAACATGCCGAGCACCACGAGCAGCAGCGCGCCATACACCGGCACCCAATGCGTCACGATCAACGATGCCATGAGCACCGCATGCGCGCAGTAGATCGGGCGGATATGCGTCAGCGGCTCCACTCCCCTGCCCCGATCGGCCAGTTTGCCGCCGTACAGGTTGCTCCACAGGCAGGCGGCGCCGAAAATCACCAGGCCTACGCTCAGGTATCGTTCCGGTACGTGCACTTCGTCGCGCATGATCGGCGTCAGATACGTGTAGAAGACGTAGCTCGCGGCCGCACCGAACACCACATCGAGCACGCCGAGCTGGATGCGCCGGTCAAAGAACAGGCGGAACTGCGGCAGGAAGCCGATCTTCACGATATGGCTGTTGCGCGGCAATACGATGACCATCATCACGATGAGCGCGACGGTAAGCACGTTGACCAGATGGAACGCCCAACGCCAACCGAACACGTTCGCCACCCATGTGCCGACCGGCACGCCCACCACGGATGCGATGGAGAAGCCGGAGAACACCCATGCGATGAATTTCGTACGATATCGCTCCGTCGTCACATCGGGAGCATACGTCATGGCGATGGCCACAAGCGTACCGGAGACGAGCGCGATGAGGATTCGCGCGATGACGAGCACGCCATAGTCGGGCGCGAACGCGCACAGCACATTGCCAAGCAGGAAGATACCGACCAGCGTCAGATGCGTGACGAAGCGCGGGAAGCGCGCCGACAGGGCCGAGCCGAGCGGCGTGACCGGTGCGTAGACAAGCGCGAACAGCGATACGAGATTACCGACGGTCACTTCGGATACCTTCAGTCCGGCCGCGATATCCGGCAGGATGCCGACCATGATGAACTCGCTCATGCCCAGCATGAAGCTCAAGGCCACCAGGATGGTCACCGGAAGATTGAAGAACCGGTCCGTCTTCGCGCGTTGCGTCATATGCCACTCTCTCGTCAATCGTTCTACATCTCATAAAACCGATTGCCAACTCTAGACGAGCCCCGCACCCTTTCCACCCTTTCGACGCGTCCCGATTCCACATACTGACTATGTTCGCTCAACTTACGAAAACGTCCCTAGGCCGGCACGCTACAATATGGCACAATGGCAAGCACGAAACGTCGCAAAAGCAGCTCACCGCGCAGGTTCCCCCGTCTCGGATCCCTGCGCAGCACATGGAACAAAGCCGGCCTCAGGAAACGGGCCGGTCTGCTCTGCAAAGCGCTGCTCATCGTCGTCACCACGGCCGCCTTGATCGTGGGCCTGGTACGTTTCATCAACTGGCGGGTGGAAATTGGACTGGCCGAGAAGGCACAGAATCAGCTGCAGGCGAAATACGATTTCAATCCCGGCAACATCATCTCCGACGGCCAGTTCTTCAACGGCAACGCCCTGAGCGAGGCGCAGGTCCAATCCTTCATCGAGGAGCAGGGAGCGGCATGCTCGGGAGAACAGTGCCTCAAGACCATGACCTTCGACACCGAATCGCAGTCGGCCGACGAATACTGCGAGGCATATGAAGGCGGCACCGGCGAAAGCGCCGCGGCGATCATCTACAAATCGGGCAAGGCATGCGGCATCAGCCAAAAAGTGCTGCTCACCGTACTGCAGAAGGAGCAGCATCTGCTCACGGCCACCGACCCGAGCGACTTCCAATACGAGTCGGCGATGGGCCTGAACTGCCCGGATGACGCGAACTGCGATCCGGAATATGCCGGATTCTTCAAACAGGTGTACGGCGCAGCCAAACGATACCGGTACTACGTGCAGCATGAAGACGATTACGGCTACCATGCCGGCGCACTCAACTACATCCAGTACCATCCGAACGCCGGCTGTGGCGGCACGAACGTGTATATCGAGAACAAGGCGACCGCACTGCTATACATCTACACGCCGTATCAGCCGAACACGGCCGCATTGAAGGCGGGAGCCGGCGAAGGCGACGCCTGCTCGGCATACGGCAACCGCAATTTCTCCATCATCTATTCGGGCTGGTTCGGCAATCCGCGCGGATAGACGCAGATCCTCCGAATGGGAAGGCGCCGCATGAGGGCGCATACGGGAGAGGTCCGCCACCCGATGACTCGGATGGCGGACCTCTTCATCAAAAATCCGCGGTGCGGGCACACGGCCCGACGGGAATCGGCGTCACAGCTTCGGCAGATACTTCTTCAGCTCATACGGCGTGACCTGCTGGCGGTACTCCTCCCACTCCTGGCGCTTGTTGCGCAGGAAATACTCGAAGGCGTGCTCGCCGAGCACTCCGGCCACGAAGTCGGACTTCTCCATGATCTTCAGCGCCTCGTCGAGGGATTCCGGCAACGGCTGGATGCCCATGGCCTGACGTTCGGCGTCGGTGAGCTCCCACACGTCGTCACTGGTCGGTTCGCCCAACTGCATCTGCTTGTCGACGCCGTCAAGGCCTGCAGCCAGCAGCACGGAATACGCCAGGTACGGATTGGCGACCGGATCGAGCGCACGGAACTCCATGCGCGCGGAGTTGCCCTTGCCCGGCTTGTATTGCGGGATGCGCAGCAGGGCGGAACGGTTGTTATGCCCCCAGCAGATGTAGCTCGGCGCCTCGGCACCGCCCCACAGTCGCTTATAGGAGTTGACGTATTGGTCGGTAACCGCGCAGATCTCGGCCGCATGGTACAGGATGCCGGCGGCGAACTGGCGGGCGGTCATGGACATGTTGAATTCCTGACCGGCCTCATAGAACGCGTTGGCGTCGCCTTCGAACAGGCTCAGGTGCGTGTGCATGCCGGAGCCCGGAGCGTCGGAGAACGGCTTCGGCATGAAGCTGGCATGGATGCCGCGCTCCAGCGAAATCTCCTTGACGACAGTACGGAAGGTCATGATGTTATCGGCCGTGGTGAGCGCGTCCGCATACCGCAGATCGATCTCGTTCTGGCCCGGACCCGCCTCATGATGCGAATATTCCACCGAGATGCCCATCTGTTCGAGCATGTTCACGGTGGCGCGGCGGAAGTCCATGCCGGGGCTGCGCGGCACGTGGTC
Organism: Bifidobacterium moukalabense DSM 27321; assembly: GCF_000522505.1. Taxonomy (GTDB): domain Bacteria; phylum Actinomycetota; class Actinomycetes; order Actinomycetales; family Bifidobacteriaceae; genus Bifidobacterium; species Bifidobacterium moukalabense. Next base: position 320,469 of record NZ_AZMV01000001.1, read on the forward strand.
GAAATAGCCGCCTTCGTCAATCGGCGTCGGCGACTTGGACCAATCGTCCTGCTTCTCGAACAGGTAGAACTCGATTTCCGGATGCACGTAGAAGGTGAAGCCCCGCTCCTTGGCCTTGGCCAGGGCCTGCTTCAGCACGTGACGCGGGTCACCCAGCGACGGCTCCCCGTCAGGGGTGAGCACGTCGCAGAACATACGCGCGGTACCTTGCGGACCGCCGCGCCACGGAAGAATCTGGAATGTGGACGGGTCGGGCTTGACGATCATATCGTCTTCGGACACTCGTGTCAGGCCCTCCACCGCGGAACCGTCGAATCCGAGCCCCTCCTCGAACGCGGCCTCAAGTTCCGCAGGCGCGATGGCAACGGATTTCAGCGTCCCCAACACATCCGTGAACCACAGACGAATGAAGCGCACGTCGCGTTCCTCGACCGTGCGCAGCGCAAACTCTTGCTGTTTATCCATAATGCACCATCGTTCCATGCGCATGTTACGAACATCGTTAACACGCGCCGTGCCGCCATACCTATTCCTTCAGGGGAAGCGTGGCGAGCTGCGCCACGAAAAGACCCTCGTCACGCGTGACGATCTGCGCCCGGCCCGGCACCGCCTTCACCGGCTTGACCCTACCGATAAGCTGGCCTTCGTTCGGATCCCCCGACAATAGGATGCCGGTCATGCCGAGATCCTGGAACGACTGCAGCACCGGATCGTACATGGCGCGGCTCGCGCCACCGGTTCGTCTGGTCACGATGACATGCAGCCCCAGATCGCCGGCCTGCGCCAGAAGCGGAGCCAACGCACGCAACGGATTGCTTCGACTGGTCGCGACCAGATCGTAGTCGTCGACCATCACATAGACCTCCGAGCCCGTCCACCACGAACGATTGCGCAGTTGCTCGGCGGTCACGTCCGGTCCCGGAATGCGGGTCGACAGGAAATCAGCCAGATCGGCCAGCTGTTCCGTGGCCATCTTGTCGTTGGTCAGATACGCGCCCATGTGCGAATCCGGAATCTGGGCGAGGTTGGCGCGTCGGTAGTCCACCATGAAGATCTTCGCCTTGCCATCCGGATATCCGCGCACGACTTCATTGATCATCAGCCGGAGGAACGTGGACTTGCCGGAACCGGAATCCCCGAACAGGTAGCAGTGCGGCTCCTTGTGCAGATCCAGCACCACCGGGGCGAGGGCGCTTTCATTGACGCCGATGACCATCCTGCCATGGGTGAGGTCGGAGGCGTCCTGCTTCGCCACGGCGCCGATGAGCGTGGCATACGGCAGATTCGTGGGCAGCAGGCGCAGCTTCGGACCTTGCCTGCCCTTCCATGCCGCATGCACCTTGGCGATCAGATCGGCGATGCCGTCGGCCACCGTGGCGGCGTCGTGCCCGCCATCGATGCGCGGCAACGCGGCGAGCATATGCAGTTTCGCGGAGCTCAGGCCACGGCCCGGAGTTCCCTTGGGCACGGTGGCGGCGATCTTGCGGTCGATCTGGGAATCCCCCGGATCGCCAAGACGCAATTCGAGCTTGGTGCCGACCAAATCGCCGATATTGGCACGGATCTCCATCCAACGATTGGCGCTCATCAGCACATGCACGCCGAAGGTCAGGCCACGGGCGACGATCTGCTGTACCTTGGCCTCCAACTCCTCGTAATCGTTGCGGAATACCCCCCAACCGTCGATGACCAGGAACACGTCGCCGTACCCGTCATCGACCTGCCCCGCGGCACGACGCCGGCGATAGGTGTCCATGCCGTCGATGCGCCGTTCCTTGAAGAAACGCTCGCGAGAGTCGATGATGCCGGAAACCTCGGCAAGCGTACGACGCACCTTCTCCTCCTCGTTGCCGGAGGCCACGCCGCTGACATGTTCCAGAGTCTCCATGGGCGCGAACGTGCCGCCGCCGCAGTCGATGACGTAGAACTGCGTCTCCAATGGGGAATGCGTCAACGCCAACGAGGTGACGATGGAACGCAGCATCATGCTCTTGCCGCTCAAGGGACCGCCCACCACGGCCACGTGGCCTCCCGCACCCGACAGGTCGAGCGCCATGACCTCGCGCTTCTGTTCGCGGGGCCGATCCTCAAGCGCGCATGGGGCAATCAGTGTGCCACGGGCTCTCCAGCTCGGGGAGATCAGGCCATATTCCTCGGTAACGGTCAGGTCGGGCATGAATTCGTCAAGCGAATTCGGCGTAATCAGCGGCGGCAGCCACACCACGTGGGCCGGTGTGCCCTTGCCGCGCATCTGCTCGACGGCATACTGGAACGTGGTGGTCTCCCCCGAAAAGCCTTTCGGCACACCGGAAACGTAGGACGCACGGAATCGCGTGATGGTGCCGTCCGGAGATTTCAAGTAGCCGATGCCCGGCAGGCTGGGCAGCTCGTAGGCGTCCGGAATGCCCAGCACCGCCCGTGATTCGGAGGCCGAGAACGTCTTGAGTCCGATGCGGTAGGACAGATGCTCGTCCAGACCCCGCAGCTTGCCTTGCTCAAGGCGCTGCGAGGCGATCAGCAGGTGTATGCCGAGCGAGCGGCCCACCGCGCCGATGCGTACGAAGGACTGCACGATATCGGGCTTGGCCTTGAGCAGTTCGGAGAACTCGTCCACCACCACCAGCAGAGACGGCAACGGCTTCAGATCGGTACGCCCGCCATTGACCCTGGCATCCTCGTATTCGGTGATGTTCGCCAGATTGCCGGCATCGCGCAATAGTTCCTGACGGCGGTTGATCTCGCCGTCCAAGGCGTCTTCCATACGGTCGACCAGCGACGCCTCCCTGCCGAGATTGGTGATGATGGACGAGATGTGCGGCATGCCGTCCATTCCCGCAAAGGTCGCGCCGCCTTTGAAATCGATGAGAACGAAGTTGAGCTGATCCGGGGAATGGCTCAGCGCCAGGGAAAGCACCAACGTTCGCAGCACTTCGGATTTGCCCGAACCGGTCGCGCCGACCAGCACGCCGTGCGGTCCCATGCCGCGCTGACCCATCTCCTTGATGTCGAGATATGCCGTGCTGGTGTCGTCGAACAGGCCGATCGGCGCGCGAAGCCGTTCCTTGCCGGTCCGGTATGCCCACAATGCCCCCAGATTGATGCTGCGGATGTCGTCGATGCCCAGCAGATTCGGCAGTTCGGAGGATTTCTTGCGTGCGTTCGCGGATTGCGAGCCGTCATCGGACCGTTCCTGCGATTGCACCTCGCCGAGACGACGCGCGATGGCAAGGGCTTCGCCCACCGTCAGCCCGTCCGGTTCGATCCGGATCGGCTTGATGGTGGTCGAGAAGAGCTCCACCATGTCGGTATCACGCTTTTCGAGTACGTTCAAGCCTTCCTCGACCACGGCCTGCGCAAAGAGGATTCGCAGCACATTGTCCTCTTCGAGTTCGCCCCATTGGCTGGGCATGTCGATGATGGTGACGCCTCCGAGTCCATCCGAGGAGAACAGTCTGGTCTCCTTGGCGAGGGTGTCACGGTCGAAGCCGTCGTTGACCACTATCACATGCGGGGATATCTCATCATCGCCGGTGTATCGATTGCGGTTGACCACGTCATCGCCTACAAGGCCGTCGACCATATGGGTGTTGGTGGTCACCATGAACCGGCTCGGATCGGAGGGTTCCATGGGCATGCCCCTCCACGCTCCATCGAAATCCTCGTTGATCGTGCGGGAGTGCGGCATCAGACGCACCCAATCCCATCGGCTCTTGTGCTCGATGGAGGTCAGCACGAGCACACGCAGATGCTCCGGTGCGTGCCATACGGCCGCCTGGCAGACCAGTGAGCGGGCGAGCGCCTCCGTATGTTCGACGTCTCCCAGGAGCTCCACCCGCTTGAAGGCGCGTATATCCACGGTATAGGGCATGTTGCGCAGGGATTGGTGCGCCAACATGAATCGATGCGCCGCCGAGGCCGAAACGGGATCAAGCTGCGCCAGCGGTGGCAGTTCGGGCGATTCGAGCTTAAGGCACAGCGGTACCTCGTGGGTGCCGCAGCGCAGGGTCATGAAGTCCTCGTCGGCGGGAATGCGTTCCCAACGGCGTTCCGGCTCCTGCGCAAGCGCCGCCAGGGATTGAGGGGCCGGTGCGTTCCAGAGCGCCGCGTTGCGCTGTTTGCGTCCTGCGGCGCGTACGGTCTTGCGCAACCCCGTCAGATAGGTGAGGTACTCCCTGCGCGAAGCGGTCAGATTGGCCATGCGCTGCGAACGTTGGCGGAAACCGTTGACCACCACGAATCCTAATGACGAGACCATGAACATGCCACCCGTGAGTATGCCGGTCAGACCTGAATTGGTCATCAGCATCATGACCATGGCGCTGATGGCGCCCAACAGCGGCACGAGTGAGGTGAGCAGCGTATTGACGCCGTCACTGGGTTCAAGTTCCGGTGGGGCCTGCAGCACGACCCTGCCTTTGGGGGTTTTCGGGCCTTCAAGTCTGCTGGTCTGCGTTTCTTCCGCGCTCACGAACGTTTCCTCCTGCTTGTCGACATGATGATGCTGAATCCCATGTCACCTAGGAAAATGCGGCTTCTGGTGTGGATGGGGAACCGTTGCCGTGCCCTCAGCCTGGTCTCCTCGCCGTCCTCGCTGATGACCTTCGTGCCATTGGTGCTGCCCAGATCGGTGATCCACAGGTCGTCCCCGGTGATTTCGAGCCGCGCATGGCTGCGCGATACGGTGCCGGTTTGGTCGGGCACGGCAAGCACGGCGTCTCCCTGCTCCTGCGGTGCGGGTTTGCGTCCCAGGACCAGCGTGGACGGGATGGCGAGCGGTTGTTTGGAACCGTCTTCGAAGAAGATGATGATGTGCGTCGCCGGTGCGGTCGGTGCCGATACGACCGGTGCCGATGTAGCCGGTACCGGCGCAGCCGGCATCGGCGGCATCGCCGGGGCTGGTTTGAGATTCGGCGGCAGGGCGACCGTAGGAGGTACGGATGGCTGTGCGGATGGCTGTCGTGACATCGTTCGCTGGGTGGCCGTACGGCTCGGAGCGGCCGCCACGGCGGCCTGTTGACGCGGCGTTCCTCCTGATATGACGATGGGCTGATGGATGTCGACACTTGCCAGCGAGGCGAGCCCGTTCGCCCATCCCTGATTGAGATCGTTCCTGACGAACAGCGGTGAGCAGATGACTATTGGAAGTCCCACGAACACCGCCAACAGCGAGGCGATCAGCGTGCAATATTTGATGAGGATGCGCCCCATTCCGGCGGGAAGCACTCCGGCGGCGGCGTCATGCATGCCTTCGGCCCGAACCGTTCGCAATCCAAGCATCATATTGCCAGGGGTCAGGCCTCGTGAGCCTTCCGCCACCGCAAGCACGATCACCGCCTCGAATGCGACCATGGCCGTCACCGTGACGTTACGGCCGATCAATGCGGCGGCACCCGCGCACAACAGCACGAATCCCAAATCGATGAAGGAGGCTTCGCACTGCCTGACCGCATCGGCCGGGCGAAAGCGAGTGACTGGTGTCGGGGTGGCCATCATAATCCCCTTATGAATTCCAGGGCGCCGACGGCGAAGAACGCCGCCGCCGGCGTAATCATCATGGAGGTGAAGCACAGCACGTCGCCGATGCGGGATAGTGCAAGCGAATGGAATCCGCCATGCTGGGCGAGCATGCCGAATGCCATGGCCGATCCCGATGCCCCGACGGCCAGCATGCACGCCAACGGGAACGCCGATACCCAGTCGGGCATCGCGTATGGCATGTGCATGCACCAGATCAGCAGCACCATGATGCCGCCAAGGCGCATAAAGTACCGTTCGAAAGGGCGACCGGACTGGCGCGGTTTCAACGTGAGAAACAGGAACAACGCGGCGCTGAGCGTAAGGAAGCCGATGCGGTCATACCACTGGTCGTATGCGTAGGACTCGGCCACCACCGCATACGTCAGCAGTATCAGCATCATGCATACCATGAAACCGGTGGCGTATCGCGCCAGAAACGTCTGCATGTCGTCGTGTATGTCGGCTCGGGTAAGCGCCCGGGCCCTTTCGGGAATGCCGCCACGAACCGTCCAACGGCGGGTCATGTAAGTGCGCCACTCCACCAGATAACGGTCCGGCGCGTGCACCACGATGTTCGGCAGCATCTGCAGGCAGCAGATCGCCGCAGCCAGCACGAAGGCTGCCAGCAGCCGTACATGCAGCGCGTGAATCAGCGCAACGGCGCACGCCAGCATCAGGGGCACCGCCGCCGCAAACACGGCGGAAATCGCCCCACCGATGGTCGGATCGGTGATGCGGACCATCATCAGCGCCATGTTCACCGCCACACAGCAGGATGCGAACAGCGCACCGGCCGTCATCGGCTGCGTGCAGCGAATCACGAAGGAGACCGCCACACCACCGCATGCGGCCAATATCACCGAACAGGCGAACGCGATCAACGACAAGGCACGGTCATGGTCACGGATGCCTTTCAGGCACAGCCAGTCACACAGCAGCACCGCCATCATCAGCCCTACGAACAGAATCATCGGCGTATCCCGCGCCTGTTCCTGCACAGTCGGAGACATCAGGGATGCCGTCAATCCGATGACCGCGACAACACCGAACACCGCGGCGCTGACGAGAGCCATGCCATCAAGGTTTCGACGGGACACCGGCTGTATGCCGCCGCGGTCTCCACGCCTGCCGGATTCGACGGACGACGTGGAGACCGCCCTGCCATCATGCCTGGGCATTCAATCGTGATTCCAGTTCATGCAGATGCTTCATCTGTTCGTCCAACTTGACGCGCCCTTGGGCGGCCTCGTTGTCCTGATCATCCGCATCCTCCACGTAGTCGCGCATGTAGCCTGCCAGCTTGCTGGTATAGCCGCGCACCTCACGCGCCTCCGGAGACTTGTCGATGCCGGAGAAGATGTCGCTCTCACAGGTTTCGCCCATGTCGATGCGCTGCTGCAAAACCTGCCAGGCACGTCCGTTGTCTCCTTTGCGGCGGCGCTCCTCGATCCTCTTTCTCCGCTCGGCGACCAGTTCGTCGACACGATGCTTCTCTCGGGCGAGTTTGGACTGCATCGCCTTACGCCGGGTGGAGATTTCATCCAGACGTTGCATGAAAGTTTCAATATCCACGTTTTCCATGGTGTTCCTTCTATGATTCCCGCAATTTCATGGCACGAACATTGGCGGTCAGGCGACCGTCACCGCCCGCCGAAGCCGCCGCCACCGACGGCTTTGCCGCCGCTGCCGCCGCTGCCGGTCCCGAACTGATCCAGCGCCGCCTGGGATTCGCTCGTCAGATTCATCATCGTGGATGCGACTCCGACGAAATCGGCGATGGCGCCCAACAGCGTGGCGATGTATTCCGTCACCTCCACGGCGAAATCGATCGCCACGCCTACGTCAACCGCGGCCTGGGCGGTTCCGAGGATCGGCCCCACGACCGGTATGCTGAATTCGGCGGCATCCGCGGCAAGCAGTTCGATAAGCAGTTCGAGCTCGTCCATGACCATGTCGAACGTTCCGTCGATCTCGCTCGCCAGGGCCTCCAGCGCCTGTGCCACTTCGAGACATGGCTGGGGCCCCTTGCCGGCGTTCTCGGCGAGGCTGTTGTTGCGGATGACGAACAGGTCGGCCGCTTCGCCGGACCATGACGTCTCATCGACGTTGGAGGAGACGTTCTGTACGGCGGTTTGCAGTGCGGTCAGCGATTCGGCCAGCGCCCGCCACTGGCTGGCCGTGGAGCGCAGTTCATCCCAATCGCCGAAGAACGGCTTTTTGATCCATTCATCGACGGGACTGTACCCGAAAATGGCCTTGCACAGGGCATCAACCGCTGTGATGGCGATGCGCGCCTTGGCGAAACCGCCATGGATCTTCTCCGTCAGACCCTTCTCGGCGGTCGATGCGGCCGACGAAACCTGTCGGGACGATTCCAGGGCCTGTTTGGCGATGGCCCCGGCGGATTCGAAGAGTCCCTTATTGTCTTGCACTCTTTTCGCCCATGAGTATGTTGGCTCCGATGAGGAATCAGTCATGCTATGACGCCTCCTTTCCACTTGATTTCATCTATTTGATTTCAGTGCGCTGGGGCAGCTCCACGATGTCGCGGTCCTGATACAGCGATTTCAGCTCGTCGGCGGATCTGCCCAACGGATCCCTGCTCGCGATGCCCTGCCAGACGGATTCCTCCGTCTCCCTGCGCATGGCCTCGCGCGCCGCCTCGGAGTCGCCGATGCGTACCGCGGCGTCGTAGTCGCCGTCATTGTCGAAGTCGATGGCCGCGTATTTGGAATCATCCTTTTCGAATATGCTGATGCGGGCGTCCGCACCCGTATCGGGAGCCATGGAGACGTCATCCTTGCCGTCATTGTTGGCATCGATGCTGAAGGAGGAATCGGGTTTCCCGGCATTGGTTCCAGGGGGCATCGGCATGGACGAGGCATCCTGTCTGGACAGTTTGACGGACCCATCCTCCAGCACTGTCGCATGGGTGTTGCCATCCGCGAGGTTCAGGGAGTAATCGTCTTTGGCGTCGCCGTTGGCGTCGAGGCCGATGGTGTTGACCGTATCCTTGGTCTTCTGATCGGCCGGCGGCATGGTGCCGTTCGTGCCGGTGCCGTTTTGCGTGTTGGAATCGGTCCCATGCTGGGTGTCGGTCGTTCCCGCGCCATGCTGGGTACCGGCACCGGTACCGTTTGCGGTATCGATCGGGGCATATGAGGTCTGCGCACCGTCGTCCACACTCGTCGAGGTGTCCGCCGGGGAGCTCTGCGCCGGAGTCGAAATGCTCTGCATGCCGGAGGTATCGGAAGAATCGGCCGAACCGCCGCCTCCGCCGCCGCTGTATCCACCGGTACCGCCGCCACCGTAGCCTCCACTACCGGTGCCGGCCTCTCCGCCATCACCCATGTTGCTGTCGGTGGAAGTGCCGGTATGCTGATTGTTCTCGAGTGCCGTGAGACGTTTGTTGTGTTCGTCAATCTGCTTTTGCAGATTATCGATCTGATCCTGGCAGTCGCATTCGACCTGCTGGCTGTCTTCCGATGCGCCTTGCAACGCCGTAGACAGCTTTTCCGCCATCTGCCCGATATTGCCCAGATATCCCTGCGTGGCAGCCTTACAGGCAATATATGGAGGGTACAGCGCCATCATGAACAGGCCGAAGCCGGGATTGCTCGCTCCGGTCTGTACGAATGTGGATTTCGCGGCGGCGAAACCGTTGGCTGCCTCATGGTATGCCTGCGCTGTTTTCGCCAGGTCATCGGAATTGTAGAGTATGCATTGCGATGCCATAAACGGTCCTTTCTTCCTCTACCTCACCGGATTGCGTTCACTCGCCGGAATGCTTGCGGTGACCGGCCATCGCCGCGAGCGGCTTGGGAATGAACTCGTCGTCGTCCTCGATCGTCGGCGCGATGTAGCCCAACGTGTTACGGCGCTGGCCTCCTTTGCTCGAGGAGGCGCCGCGGCCGGCACCCATCATCGCCGGGGTCGCGCCACGCGTGGAAGCGGCCCCGGCGGAAGACGCCGCCCCGGCCTTCGGCAGGCCCGCGGCCATGCCGGTGGCGCCTTTGATCGATGAGGATACGGCGGTCGCCCGCACCGGTTCGTTCGCGTAATACGATCCCATGCCCGCACCGCCCAGCGATGCCAGCCCTGCGGTGCTGGTGCCACCGGCACCGCCACCGAGCACACCCATGGACGAGCCCGAGCCCGCGAGGCGTCCCGCAGCCAGGGTGCTGCCGACTCCCACGCCGGCGCTGGCCGCCATCGCCGTACGCCCTAGGCCGCCATGCAGCGAGCCCGCACCGTTCAGACCGTCCATGCCGCTATCGACCGACATGTGGTCCTTGCGGCGGACCCACCTGCCGGTCGCCGGATCGTACACCAGCCCGTCCGAGCGGGAACCGCTTCCCGACCCACCGGATTCCGAAACACTGGAGCGACCCGTTCCACTCGACGCACCGGTGGCGGACAGGCCGGCACTCGAAGCCGTGGCGGAGGCATTGGCGGAATCCGAAACGGCGCTCTTTGCGGCCACGCCCGCGGCAACGGCACCGCCGCCGACACCCGCACCTGCGGCACCGATGGCGGACAGGCCATCGCCACCACCCGAGCCCTTGCCGTTCGATCCGTTGGTAAAGGGGGAATCCTCGATTGCCTTGTCCTTGGAGCCATCGGTGGAGGGCGCCGGCCAGATTCCATTCACATCAACCGCGGGAAGAGGCTCAGGGTCCAAACGCCCGTTTCTGACTTTCCCTATCAGTCGCGTATATTCCTTTTTTGCCTCCTCCTCTCGGTTGCTGGCAAGCATCCGGGAGATCAAATTCGCACCGGCGATCCCCATAACCCCCGTCACGGTACCTAGTCCCGGCACGATCCAGTCCATCGGCTCGGTGGCGTTCATGATGGCCTGTTCGGATTCCTTGCTCAACTTGTCACCCGGAAGACGAACGTTCTGTGCCTCGCAGATGACATCGTTGAACATTTCGATACGCTGCCGGAGTCGCTTCGCCTGGGCGGTGAAATCGGCATCGCTGATATTCCGGACGATCCGGTCGGAACACGCCAATGCGGCGTCACGAGCACTGCATTCGAACACGCCATCCTCCTGCAGTACGGTCCCCGCACGCCCCAATGCGTCGGAGGCCTTGTCCATCGCATCGCAGAACCGCGTGATCTCATCCGGGAACTCCCACTGGGCCGTTCGCGCAATCATCGACAGCCGTTCCTCATAATTGCTTTTGCCCGTTGATTTTTCCTTAAAGGCCATATCCGTCCTTTCCTGAATGCGTTTTCCAGATGTTGTTCAATTACGATTGGCCTACCGTCGTGGTGGCAATGGTGGCTGTTGGTCCGGCGGGACGGCGGACGGCGGATACCGCACCGGCGGGACCCCGGACGGATACGCCGGCCCGCCACCCACAGCGGCGACAGGCCCTTGGGGCGGCCGGCGCCGGCCACGGGCGCGACGCCGCGCCACCACGGCCGCCACGATCCCGCCGACCACCACCACCACGGCCACGCCGGCCACCGGCACCACCCACCCCGGCAACGCCGGCGAACCCGCAGCATCCGCGTCCGCGTCCGCCCGTCCGGCGGTGGCGGTCGCCGACCAGCGCATGCAATCCGAACCGCCGTCCCTGCGGCACTGCTCCACCTTGCGCCACGCCCGCGCCTGGCGCCGGTACTCCCGGCCGACCAATATGCACGCCGTCGTGCAGGCGACCTTCTCGCCGCTCGGGGAGAACGGGTCGCTCTCCACGATCGTGGTGTCCGTCCAATCGGAATGCTCCGTGTACATGCCCTTGGTCTCCTCGTGCCGTTCGCTGGCCTTGACCGCCCACTCCAGCAGCGGGTTCACGTCCGGATAGCCCGTCGGGTCGACCGACAGCAGGCGCGGCAGGTCCACCGCGCCGAACCCCGTGCGATGCTCCCCGTCCAGCCTCGCCTCGCCCGAATCGTTGCCCCTCGTGTTGCGCACCAGGGACTGCAGGATCTGGTTGCCCGTCGCCTCCGGCCACTTCTGCACCGCTAACGCCAGATACCCCGTCAGGTCGGCCGCCGCGGTCGACGTGCCGCCATCGGCGAAGACAAGATCACGGTCACCGGTGTAGTTGTACCTCGGCGTGTCGGCCCCGGGGCTCAGGATCGACACGTTGCCGTCCATGACATCCGACGTGGCCGACACCGTGCCGTCCCGCGCCAGGGAGTTGACGGTCACCGTCCCGGGAAAATACTCGCTGTGGGCCGGTTTGCCCACCAGGTCGTACAGGCCCGCGTCGGTGGAGTTGTCCCTTGCGCCCACCAGGATCACGCCGTGGCGCAGCGCATGCAGGGCCGCCTGCGGATAATCCCAGTTCTCCCCACCGCCCGCGAACGACATGTTGATGATGCGCGCGCCCGAATCCACCGCGTCGGTGACGCTGGACTCGACCTGGCCGGCATTGTTCCCGTCGGCATCCATGCAGCCCTCGCCGGTGAAGGGCCCGCCGATCGGGCCGGTGGTGGGGAATCTTTTCGCGTAGGCGATCACCGACGCGTCCGGCGCGATGCCCTGGATGCCGGCGCCGCCGTCATAGCCCTTCCCGTTGCCCACGATCAGGGCGACCATGTCGGTGCCGTGGGTCATGTTGAACCCGTCGGCCGTGCCCAGCGTCATGTCCCGCTTCGACATGGTCCGGCCCTTGTCGTATTCGCCGTGGCACGAGTCGCCGTGCGAGAGCGCCAGCCTGTACGTCACGTCCGCGTCCGCCAGGGCCGGATAGTCCCGCACGACCTGGGTGTCGATCACCGCGACCTTCACGCCCTTGCCCGTCAGCCCGGCATTCCACGCGTCGCGCACGCCCATGTCCTCGATGCGCCAGTCGGCCGTCCCGTCCGCCGCCGCCGTCCGCGCGCACAATCCCGCGCACAGGCCCGCGCACAGCAGGCAGGACGTCAACGCCGACACCATACCGGGCAACCGCCCCCAACGCCCGCGCCGCACCACCACAACACCACCCCTACTCGGAAGACGACGGTGATTCAACCATAGGAATCGCTTCGCCCGGGGAATCCACCCGTGACTCTTCGATCTGCGTAAAACATCCACTGCGCGTCTTCTTCCGCATCTTCCGATAATCTACCTACTCCGTACGGTTCTGGGCTGGGGCCGACTGTTGCGATTCCTCTTCGGAGAACCGTTTTTATCTACGTTGCACTGAATGACGACGATGTCCTCACTGGCGCAGCGACTCTTCCTAGAGTAATTTAAGTCCTTCGGCTTTGCAATTGCACGTTCTTCAATCTGTAATGAGAGTGGGATCACGTCATTAATTGAGTCATCGCAGTCTATGGAAACCTCGTGACTAGACTCAGATCTTTATCCGATGTCTTTCCGCAGTTTTCATCATCCTGCATAAAGATTTACATATATGCACATGGTAGGAAGGTATATTTAGTGAATCGAATACAATACCCCTCTAAGTTTGTCTACGGGTATTTTAGTACAGATATTCGTGTTGATTGCTTCGCGTCGTCAACTGTAAATGATGATTTACGTATATGAATTTTGTTATCTAAAGGATGTTTTATGACAGGTAAGAAGGGTCTTCGAATGTAGGAATCTTCGTGCCGGCTTCCTGAGATGGATGCACGCTGCCGGCGGTGTCTTCGAGCTCACTTCGCAGATTGTCAGCTGATCGTGACGTTGTGGCTGACGGGTATTCAGGTCCATGCGAGTAGGCCACTTTGCTCGGCCCGACGTTTGATCAGCCCCCTTCGCGGGCTGAAGTTGCCATACGGCAGGGTCGTTTTGTCATCGGCGTCCTCAAGGCCGTCGGTGTTCGGGATTCCGGCTATTTCCGCAAGAATCTGTTCGTAGCTGGTTTCGTTGGCGTTATGGACTGCGATGATTCTCCCTTGACGCAGTACTGCAATTCGATCTGCGATGGCGAATACATCCGGTAGGTCATGGCATACCATAATGACCGACCGACCTTCTGTACGTAGGCGTCTGATGTATTCCAGCACTTCGGCCGTCTGAATGATGGATAGCGAATCGGTCGGCTCGTCAAGAAGGATGAGATCCGGATCATTGAGTAGCGTTTTTGCGATTGCGACGGTTCTCCTCTGGCCCATTGAGAGGCTGGAAATCGGTCTGCTGACCTGAATGGAGGACGATAAGGTGTTGAGAACGGTCCTTGCTCTGACGTTCATGGAATCCTCGTCTCGGATCCCGTAGTTGGTGCGGAGTTCCTTGCCGAGGAAGAGATTGGCGGCGACGCTAAGATTCTCGCAGAACTCATTGTCTTGGAATACGGAGGCTATGCCTAGGTCGTTGGCGCTGCGGATGTCGTTGATCTTCGTTTCCTTGCCGTGGATGCGCAAATGCCCGGTGGATGGCTGATAGAGGCCGGCGATGATCTTCACCAATGTCGATTTGCCCGCCCCGTTGTCTCCGACGAGAGCGACGACTTCCTGATGACCGATTGTCAGGTTGACGGATTTGAGCGCCTCGACGAATTCGAAACGCATGGAAACGTCCCGAATCTCCAACAACGGTGTGGTGTCTTTCATCGATCCCCCTGTCGTAACTGCTTCAGCTTTGAAGCAGTTTTTTTCTTTTCAGCAAGCTCGATGACCATTATGGCAGCACCGAGGGCCGAACCGCTATTTGGGTGTTGTGCCGCAAGGACCTGGATTGGAGTCAGTGCGTTCGGGAACAGCAACCGTTGCAACGTTTCCGAGAATGGTTCGATGAACGTGTCTCCGGACATGGAGAGACTGCCTCCCACGACGACCATTTCGGGGTCCACCGAGATGCACAGATCGCTGGCCACGGTTCCGATGCGTACCGCGGCATCCGCAATGACGCGACGGCAGCCTGGATCGCCGGCATTGGCTGTCTGCACCAGATCCTCCATGGTCATGTTGCCGTGGGTGACGCTAAGCAGCGAGACGAGCCGTGCCTCGTCGACGATGGTGTTGAGGCAGCCGCGATTCCCGCAGGAACAGATACTGCCCAGCGGATCCACCTGAATATGCCCGATTTCGCCTGCGAGTCCGGTTACCCCGTGCATGATGTCGCCATTGACCATGATGCCGGAGCCGACGCCGTCATTTGTGCCGATGTACACAAAATTCTGCTTGCCTAGTGCGGCGCCCATTCGAGCTTCGCAGATGGCGGCTGCGTTCGCGTCATTGTCGATCATGACCGGCACGTGGAACGCCGTAGTCAGGGGGGTGTGAATATCGATGCCATCCCATCCGGGAAGGATGCCAGGCACTGCGGCCGTTTGGGCGCGAAAATCGACGGGGGCTCCCAGGGCGACGCCGATGCCTACGATTTCGCTGGCATCGGTTCCCGCATTCTCGAGTGTCTCATTGATGAGTCGAATCGCCCGCTCTAACGTCGTGTCGGCTTTATGCTTTGGCGGAAGCGGCAGCCTGTGTTCCGCAATGATGTTTTTCGAGTAGTCGATGATGACCAGCAGCAGGTCGCGTCGGGTGATGGACAGCCCGACTCCAAGTCCCTGTTCGTGGGACAGGGCGACCAGCGTTGCCCTGCGTCCGTTGCGTATGGTGTTGTGGGTTTCAAGTTTGCCTTCCTCCACTAGCTGATGCACCTGGGTGGAGACGGTTCCCGTCGACAATCCCGTAATTTCGGCAAGTTCGACTTGGGTCATTGCGCCGAATTTATGGATGGACTCCAATAAGTTCGCCTTGTTCGCTCTGCGCAAAGATGTTTGCGATCCGTTCGTTCTTCTTGCCATGAAAGCAAGCTTAACTCATGGAAGTGTTTACGGTGACGAATCATGGTCTTCTTGGGGGAGCCGGACGATGTCTTTTCCGATGATTGTCGGGTTGATGTGGCAAACCGCTAAATTCAACAAACAAACTCAAAACTTCATAGACCATTGTATTGAGTTTGACAAATGAACACAATCGGGTATGCTTAGGACAACCCGCGGAATAATCCGTGGGAACGGACGGGCAAAGCGGCTCGCCCGTGGAGTCGAAGGAGACCACATGAGATTCACGAAGAAGGTCATAGCATTGCTGGTCGGTGCGGCGATGTGTGCGGGTCTGGCCGCGTGCGGCGGTTCCCGAGGAGGTCAGTCGTCGGACGGCACAAGTGGCGCATTCGCCAAAGGCGACACCATCGGCATCTCCATGCCTACAAAGTCCGAGGAACGCTGGAACAAGGACGGCAACAACCTAAAGGCTAAACTCGAAAAGGCCGGGTACAAAGTCATCCTGTCATTCGCCGACGATAAACCGGCCCAGCAGAACGCGGATATCGAAAATATGGTCAACAACAATGCGAAGCTTGTCGTTGTCGCCTCCAAGGATGGCACCGCGGTCGGTCCTGCGGTTGAAAAAGCCCATGATGCGGGCGCGAAGGTCATCGCCTACGATCGTCTCATCATGAACACCAAAGCCGTGGACTACTACGCCACCTTCCAACTCGAGCAGGTCGGCGTGCTCGAAGCCACCTATCTGATTGAGAAACTTGGTCTGAAAGACGGTGCCAAGGGCCCGTTCAACATCGAACTGTTCACCGGTTCCCCGGACGATAATAATGCGAAGTATTTCTTCAAGGGAGCATGGGACCTCCTGCAGCCCTATTTTGAATCCGGCGTGCTGGTCTCTCCGTCCAACCATGGTCAGGGCGTGACGAAGGATTTCAAGGTTGATGACTGGCAGTCCATTTCCGTGCAGTCCTGGAAGACGGAACAGGCCCAGAAGGACATGGAATCCATTCTGGATTCCACCTATGCACACGGCGAGAGACTCGATGCGGTGCTCTCTCCCTATGACGGCATCACCCAAGGTGTGATCAATGCCATCGAATCCAAGCGCCCCGACATGAAGCCCGGTACGGATTCCTGGCCGTACATCACCGGTCAGGATGCCATGGAGATCTCCGTGGCGAACATCTCCAAGGACAAGCAGGGCGAAACCGTGTTCAAGGACGTGAACAAGCTGGCCGACGCGGTGTACGACATGATCATCGAGATCGCCGAAGGCAAGGATGTCTCCGGCATCAACGGCAAGTTCAACAACAACAACATCGACGTGCCGTCCAAGCTGCTCGATCCTCAGAGCATCACCAAGGACAATCTGTCCGATCTGGTCAAGGCCGAATACATCACCCAGGAACGTTTCGACGAATTGACCAAGTAATCGAACCGACCAAGTAATCGGGCCAACCCGTGAGCATTGTGCGGCCCGTCACGGATACGGGCCGCACAACCTCCAGAAAATCATTATGAGGAAGTGGTGACATGTCTGAAAGAGACACCATTCTGACGATGGAAAACATCACCAAGACGTTTGGGCCGGTCAAGGCTCTTACCAATGTGAACCTTTCCGTCGAACGTGGAGAGATACATGCCATCTGTGGCGAGAACGGCGCCGGAAAATCGACGCTGATGAATGTCCTCTCCGGAGTATACCCCTATGGCAGCTACAGCGGCAGAATCATGTTCGACGGTAAGGAATGCAAATATCGCACCGTCAATGATTCCGAAGCGGACGGCATCGTGATCATCCATCAGGAGCTTGCGTTAAGTCCGTTCCTATCCATCGCGGAGAACATCTTCATCGGCAACGAACGAGCCAAAGCCGGAGTGGTCGATTGGGACGAAACCCGGGCACAGGCCGTCCGCCT
The DNA here is from genome assembly GCF_000522505.1 of Bifidobacterium moukalabense DSM 27321. Taxonomy (GTDB): domain Bacteria; phylum Actinomycetota; class Actinomycetes; order Actinomycetales; family Bifidobacteriaceae; genus Bifidobacterium; species Bifidobacterium moukalabense. Next base: position 337,585 of record NZ_AZMV01000001.1, read on the forward strand.
GCTGGAACGAGTCGGGCTTCCGGAAGACCCCGACTCCAGAATCGCGGATATCGGTGTGGGCAAGCAGCAACTGGCGGAAATCGCCAAAGCGCTGTCCAAGAACGTGAAACTCCTGATTCTTGATGAACCTACCGCGGCACTGAACGATGAGGATTCCGCACATCTGCTGGATCTGGTGCGGCAGTTACGTGATGAACAGGGCGTGACCAGCATCATCATCACGCACAAGCTCAACGAGGTCGCGGCGATTGCCGACAACGTGACCGTCATCCGAGACGGGTCGACCGTCGGTCAGATGTATGTCACTGAGGAAACGCCGCTCGATCAGGACGAACTCATCCGCAAAATGGTCGGCCGTGAACTCACCAACCTTTACCCGGAACATGCCTCGAACGTTCCGGGCGAGGAATATCTGCGGCTGAAGGATTGGACGGTCCATCATCCGCTCGATCCGCACCGTGTCATCGTCGACCATGCGAACATCGCCGTACGTGCCGGCGAAATCGTCGGATTGGCGGGACTCATGGGTGCAGGGCGTACCGAACTCGCCATGAGTGTGTTCGGGCGTTCCTACGGTTCGAACATCTCCGGTGAGATCTACATCAAGGGCAGGAAAACGGAACTGCCCAACGTCCAGGCGGCGATCGATGCGGGCCTTGCCTATGCCACCGAAGACCGCAAGGTGTATGGGCTCAACCTTCTGCAGAACATCCGAGAGAACGCCTCTCTCGCATCGTTGCGGAAGCTGAGCAGGCACGGCATCATGGACGACAACATCGAACGCAAGGAAGTCAGCCGATACCGCAGGGATTTCAACATCAAATGCCATGACATCGACGTGCAGGTCTCCACCCTTTCGGGCGGAAACCAGCAGAAGGTGGTGCTCGCGAAATGGGTGATCGCGGATCCCGACGTTCTCATCCTCGACGAACCCACGCGAGGCATCGACGTCGGTGCGAAATACGAGATCTACGAAATCATCGACCAACTTGCCGATGCCGGCAAGGCGGTGATCGTCATCTCATCGGAATTGCCCGAGCTGATTGGCATCTGCGACCGCATCTACACGGTCAGCCAAGGTGTCGTGACCGATAACGTCGGAAAACAAGGATTCACACAGGAATATCTCATGCGTGGCATGACCAAGGAAAGGGAGGTGGCCGCACGATGAGCGCAAATACCGCGGCACCCGCAGCAAGGGAAAACAAGACCGGTGGCCTGCTCGCCACCATTGCCAACAACGCACGGCAGTATGGCATCGTAGGAGCGTTGCTCGTCATCGTCATCGTGTTCCAGATTTTGACGGGCGGTGTTCTGCTTAAGCCGAACAGTTTCGTATCCCTGATTCAGCAAAACGCATATGTGATCATTCTGGCCATAGGCATGGTGATGGTCATCATCGCGACCCATATCGATCTGTCGGTCGGCTCGCTCGTGGCCTTCATCGGAGGTGTCTGTGCGCTGTTGATGGAACGGCAAGGAGTCAACTGGGGCCTTGCCATCGTCATCTCCCTTGCCGTCGGCCTTATCGTCGGCGTCTGGCAAGGCTTCTGGGTCGCCTATGTCGGCATCCCGGGCTTCATCACCACATTGGCCGGCATGTTGATCTTCCGAGGTCTCGCCACCGTCATTGTCGGTGAATCCGTCCCGATCACCTCCGAATCCTTCCGCGGCATCGCGCGTAACTACCTGCCGAACATACTCGGATGGTGGGGGCCGTTCGACGGTCTGACCATTGTGCTGGGTGCTCTGTGCATTGTGACGTTCGCATGGAGCCAGCTGCGTAAGCGCGCTCGCGCGGAAAGGGTCGGTCTTGTGGCTGAACCGATGAGCCTGACCATCATCAAGATCGTCATCGCGACCCTTGCCATCGGCTTCGTCACCTATCTGCTCGCCTCCTCCGGGAATGCGGATCAGGGAGGCACTCCGATCATGCTCGTCATCGTTGGAGTATTGGTGCTGATCTACAACTTCATTCTGACCAAGACCGTATTCGGCCGTCATGTATACGCGGTCGGCGGCAACCGCAAGGCGGCCGAGCTCTCCGGCATCAACACTAGGCGCGTGGATTTCACCCTGTTCGTCCACATGGGCTTCCTGTCCGCAGTCGCCGCAGTGTGCATGCTTTCCAGATTGGCCTCCGCGACCGCACAGGCCGGCATGGAATTTGAGATGGACGCCATCGCCGCTTGCTTCATCGGTGGTACCGCAGTGACTGGTGGCATCGGCACCATCCCCGGTGCCGTCGTGGGCGCTTTCGTAATGGGCGTCATCAACCAAGGACTGTCCATCATGGGTGTCGATACCGCGATCGTGAAGACCATCAAGGGCCTGGTACTCCTTGGCGCCGTCGCGGTCGACATCATGTCGAAGCGCAAGAAGAGCTGATGCCATGCTGACCGATTGACCAATCCTGTCGGATCCGCCCTCATGAAGGCGGATCCGACTTTCCGATATCTCACTTTGCATCACAGCTTCTCGAGAATCAAGTGCTCGAGAGAACGAATATCTTGACGAATATCTTGAAGGGAACCATTATGAAACTCACCACCTCCGGCCGCGCACGGCTCTATGCGATCACCAGCGTCGCCTGCATCATCTGGCTGGTCCAGTCCGTAATCGAAGCCAATGCTGATGGAACGTTGTTCTCCTACGCAACGATCATCCTCTCTCTGTGCTTGGCGTTCGTCTCCGGATATTGTGCGTTCAATGCGATCAGATACTGGAACGTAAAGGACAAAGAGTCGAGGCACGAGGCTGAGTGAGGTGAACCCCCTCGCTTTTCCGAGGTTCCGACGGGCATCTCTGCGGCAGGGTGCGCTGCGTATGGCAGGCATGGCAGGAAGCCGTCCGTCGTTCCGATCCATCTTCACTGTGAACGCTTAAGTTGCTGTTGAGTAAGGGAGTTGCGCATATCGTGCATTCGTAATGTGGAAGTCATTATGGCTGCGTTACCCTCGGTACAGTGAGGTGAGCGAATGAGGGGAGATGCAATGCCGGAGTATGATTTTCAGCAACGGGAACCGGATACGTGTGACTCCCTTGCTGCAATGGCTTCCCGGGTTTCCGAGCGGACCGTCTCTCAGGACTTTTCGGAGGATGACACTGCCACGCAGCCGCTTCCGCCCAGTTTCATTCCTACGGCGACCGGCCGGATCCGCCCCGTGACCGGAGCGTTTCCGCCCGTACAGGCTGATGCGGCCGCCTCTTCCCGTGAGGCGCGTTCCGTACAGTCTTCCTCCAGTATTTCGATGCGCCGCACCGAACCCGTCGTAACCGATTCCTCCGTTGCTGCGGCTCCGCGCAGAGCCTCCAGCGACCCCCATTTTGTGGATTAGATCCGGAGATTCGCGGGCGGTGCGCCGGACCCGCTATTCCGTCTTCTTCAACGCATCTTGGAATGTTGCCGTCTGTTCGTCATAGGTGGCCTTGGCCTTTTTGGCGGTGCCGGTGATGCTGGAGGGGTTGTCGGAGCACTGCAGTGTGCTCGGGACCTCGACTTTTTTCGTTATGGAGATTCGACAATCTGTCGAGATCGTAGGTGCCATCCATGCTGGTGAAAGCGGAATCCACCTGTGCTTTGAGCTGGAAAGCTTTGAAGTACGAGTCGTTCATATCGATGACGGCTTGTTGACAGGTGGATATCCGGGCCAGTTCATGCGCCCGTTGCAATGTGCGTGCCCCCATCCATCCGAAACAGATGCTTCCGACGAACGTGCAGGTCGCCGCAATGGTCAAAGCCGTGCGCGTGACTTTTCTTGTACGTTCCCGTTCCCGTTCCATACCGTCGTGTATACCTTGCACCACTGCCGCGTAGAAACGGTCTTTGGGCATGAACGTGGACCTGATGACACCAGGCTTCAAGCCGGAGATGGCAGGTTGAGCTTTGTGCCTGCCGTGCTTTTTTTCTGTGCCGTGCCATATCGCCTTTCTGTGCCCACTACGCTGTTTGGCTGTGTGCCGCAGACTTTGCAAGTGCCTTCTTGCTCCGGTTGCCGCAGCATATGAAGCATGTTACCGTCTCGGCCCGTAAAACAAAAACAATCAGCCGCTATCACTGCGACGTATGCGCAAGGCAATGATGCGGATCGGTGAATGCCTGCCGACATCGTTGACGGAAGGCGTTTCAATGCCTCCCGAGCGTACATAGTGGTGGTCAGACCGAGGGCAAGCAAAACGGCCCTTCACCACGGTATTGGTGAAGAGCCGTTGCGTTGGGCTTGCGGATTTGACGAAATGTCCGGATCGCTTGGATTACTCGGCGGTTTCGCGCTTGTACTGCACGAACATCTTGACGGCGTAGGCAAGACCGCTCAATGCGAGGATGATCGCACAGGCGGCGGAGACGCCGATGCCGGTTTGCGCCAGCTGATTGTATTCCGACTTGGTCACGGCGCCGGAGGCCGCACTGGTCTGATTCGCGGACGATGCGCTCGCGGTGGTATCGGACTTGGCCGTGCCGCCGTTGTCGGTGGCGGACCCCTGGGCGGCGGTGGCGGAACCGCTGCCGGAAACCGTCTGAACCGACGTGCCGTTACCTGCGGCGGAGTCGGTACCGGAGGTGGCATCGGTTCCGGATGCATCATTCTGCGCATCCTTTACCGCCTGAATGAACGACTTGTGCCATTCCTGGCGTGCCGCGACGAGCGAATCGTGCTGGGTTTTCAGTGCGGTGTGGCTCTCCTGCAGATCGTTATGCAGCTGGTTGAGGTGGGTCTGCGTGTCCTGCGCATCCTGATGCAGGATGTCGTGCATCTCCTGGCCGCGCTTGGAGGCGCCGTCGAGCGCGTTCTTGACGTCTTCGCGATCTTCCTGATAGTTCTTCCAGGCCTGTTCGCTGTACTGGCGCAGCGCGTTGGCGTCATCATGCGCGTTCTGATGCAACTGCTCGGCATGCTGCTTGGCGGTGTCAAGATCGGTCTTGAGCTGCTGGCCGGTCTGGTTCACATGCTGCAACGTGCTGCAGAGCTTATCCGCACCGCAAGTGGTCATGTTCGGATCGGTCTGTGCGGTCTCGCCGGAGGTGCCGGTCTCATCGGCCATGGCTGCGGACGGCAGCGAGACCATGCCGATTGCCAGCATACCCGCGACTGCGATTGCTGCGATGCTCTTCTTCATTGGTGCCTCTCTATACGTTTTCGGACCTGTTCGCGCACGAAAGACGGCGCAGTGTCCCCTTGCGACATACTAGGAGCATTTTCCTCGTCGCAAAACCGATGGCGGTACGGCAAATGACTAATTTCGCACTGCGACCGTGAACGGGCTGGCCGGAAGGGTGTCGCCGTTGTAGAGGATGCTTGAGCAGTTGGGGTCGCCACTCCACAGATAACGTACCTGCGTCATGTCGGCCATGGTCGCCGTGGTGGAGGTGAGCCGCACCTGGCTGCCTGCGATTGTGGCAGTGACCGACGTCCAGTTGCCCTTGTTGTCGGCCACTTCGAAGCCCTGCAGCGCATCGGTGGTGGGAGAAGCCACGTTCGCGATGCCGTTCAGCGGTGTGGCATTCGGGGTTTTGGCATAGTCCGGCACACTCGCCGTGGCACTTTTCGAATAGTTCGGCTTCATGGATCGCAGTTTGTCGGCAGTGCCGTCTTTGAACGACAGTGTGATCGCGGACTTGTCGGCGCTGCGCGTCGCCGATTCGATGATCGGCCCGGACGGCACGCTCTCGCCGGCGACCATGGCCTCGTATTGTGCGGCCATGCGTGCGCCGAGAATGTCTTTGCCGAGCGGATGGATCACCTTCGACGTGCCTTTGTCGGTGTCGATGGAGACCGTCATGGCCACGTTCGTGCCGTTGCTTAGATTCGCGTTGTCAAGCGTGCGCAGCTGCCCCTGACGTACGTTCTGCATGTATTGGTAGCCTGACCATCGCGCAAGTTGCACATACAGGAATGGCAGGGTGCTTTCGCCGAACACCTTGCGGTACTGGTTGATCAGCGCGGTCATCTGCGATTCGTAGTCCAGGGAGGTGCTGAGCGTCGCAGCGTCGTCGCAGCCTTGATACCACAGCACGGCCGCCACGCGGAAGCCGGTCAGCGGCGCGATGTGGTTCGCGTAGATGTCGCCTCCCTGCACATGGCGGCTGATTGCGGTACCGCCCCATGAGGTTTGGATGATGCCGATCGGTATGTTGGCCCTTTTGGCGCGCAACTGCATTGCGAACTGCTGCGCCAGGTAACTCAGATGCTGCGAATTGGTGCCATCGGCGGCAAGCCAGCCGGAGGTCTTGTTGGCGTCGATCAGCGGGAAGTCGGTGTTGTCGACGCTATGCTCGGCCACCACGAAATGCACGTTCTCATCGGTGAGCAGTTTCGGCAGATCGTTGCGCGAGATGAGTCCGCCGCCCCAATTCCAGTTGGCGTCGCCGCCGGAGGAGTAGTACTGCGTGTAGTTGAGTTCCATATTCGACTGCCCGGCCGCCACGAACACGTCTCCCACATACACCTTCGCCAGATCGAACACGGTCTCGCCGTTGTATGTGATGGTGAGCCGGTATGGCTTGAGCCCGCCCTGCAACGATTTCATCGTGCATGTGAACGCCCCGCTGTTCCTGACGTTCACGGTCGCGTTCACGGTCGTCTTGCCCCGCGTGAGCGTTGCGGACAGTTTGGACTGGTCGATGGCGTTGCCGCCGGCGTCACCGCTTGTGGCGGTGGCCGTACCTTGGATGACCAGCGGCTTGCCACGCTGGAAGACCATGTTTTCGGCATAGTATGACGGCAGGGTCACGGATATGTGCTGTGCCGAGGATTGCGTGGCCGATCCCGCGGATTGCGCCGCACCTCCGCATCCGGAGATGATCGATACGATGATGGCGACGGCGGCAGCCACCGCAACCGGCATGTGCACTAGCCGCTTCCTGTTCACAACTTCCCCTTCGGTATGGTGAGGACTCCACTAGGTAGGTTCCGCTTTTCGTGAATGGTGAAATCCACATCGTAGAGCATAGCCGATAAGTTTCAAAATCGTTCCGCCGCGGCGTTCGGCGGCTGATTATGCGGCGATGCTGTAGACGGAGCGAGGATTTGATGCGAAAAACGGTGCGGGATGATTGAATGAAAGAAGCCATGCAGGGATATGTTTTGAGAGGATCTGCCGGTGAGTTTGCTGAAGAGAGCCGTTCCTATCGTAGCGACCGTGTCTGCCGCCGTAGCCTTGATGTTGGTGGGCGCCGTTCCGGCCAGTGCGCTGATGGACCATTCGACTGATACCGCTGCCGGCAGCAATGCGAATGCCGGTATCGTCCCGGCTGATCAGGGCGGGTCTTCGGAAGATGCCATGCCCGATAATCCACAGGCCCAATTACCGGATTCGGTGAATGAGAGCATTCCGGATAGCGCCACTGTGGTATCCGAGAATCTGGCGGTCACCACCGAAGGCGACGTCAAGAACATCGAGACCGGCGAGACGGTGACCGATCCGGAACTGGTCGGCACCGAGGAGCAGGCTCCCGATCCGTTGGCGAAAACCGATGGCGAAACCTTCATCCCGGTCGCCGCCTCCGATGTGAAGGAGTCAGTCGACGATGCCAATGCCTCGGGGCAGTCGCAGGAACAGTCCTCGACGAACACCGACGGCAAAGTGACGCCGGCGCAATTCACGTCGAACGAATATGGCGCATATTGGGGCTCCTACAACAATACGAAGGCGTTCTTCGAATCAGGAGGCAGTCTGTTCGTGCAGCAGGCGAAGGGCGTGATCGACGTTTCGCAATGGCAGGGCAATATCGATTGGGCCAAGGCGAAGGCCGATGGCGTGGAGGGCGCAATCATCCGCATCTCCTACGGTTGGGACAACGGATTCGATACGACGGCGCTGCGCAATATCAGCGAATGCAAGCGTCTTGGCATTCCGTTCGGCATATACACGTACTCGTATTCGTATGATGCGAACACGGCCACCGCAGAGGGCAATGATCTGGTAGGGCTGCTCAAAAAGGCCGGCGTCTCGCCGAACGACCTGTCCTTCCCGGTGTATTACGACTTGGAACGATGGACGTGGACGGGCCATCAGGTACCGACCGATCCGAATGTATACAACAGCATCGTGAATGCGTGGTGGGGTCGCCTGCAGGCGGCCGGGTACAACAATTTGGGCGTGTACTCGTATACGAGCTATCTGAACGGTCCGCTCAACCACAGCAACATTCGTTCCAAGGCCAAGTGGGTGGCCAGTTACGGTCCCCGCACCAACTTCTCCTATTCGGCGAACAGCCGTGGCTGGCAGTATACGAGCATCGGTCACGTGAACGGCATCAGCGGCAATGTCGACATGAATGCGTTCGGCAATAGGGAATACGTGAACCTTGCGGCCCATTGGGTTACGCGGAACGGTCAGAAATACTGGCAGGATGCCGACGGCACCTATGCCAAGGGCAAGGAGATCTTCGATCCCGACAGCAACGCTTGGTATTGGATCGACTCGAACGGCGTCATGGCGCATGACAAAGACGTATTCCTGCGTTCGAACGGCGGCAAATGGGTCCGTTATGACTCCAACGGCCATATGGTCAAGGGCGAGGATTACCGCTATGGCGGCTGGTACTACTTCGACACGACCACCGGGGCCATGGCCAAGGGCATCCAGTATGTGCCGTCCAGCGGCGGCAAAAAGGTCTACTACGATTGGACTACCGGCAAAATGGCCTACGGCGAGGTCTATGTGAACTACGACAAGGAACATGCCGGCTGGTATCTGTTCGACAAGGTCACCGGCGCGATGACGTATGGAGATGTCTATCTGCGTTCGAACGGCGGCAAGTGGGTGCGCTACGACCGTTCCACCGGCAAGATGGTCAAAGGCCTGCACAAGCAGAACGGCGCCTGGTATTACTTCGATGAGGTCACCGGAGCCATGGCCCATGGCCGTACGTGGGTGCCGCAGTGGAAGGCATGGCACACGTTCGATACGATCACCGGCCGCGGCTGAGCATCGAGCATCCCGTGGGCGGACTCAGATTTTCCGGGACGTCACCGTACCGTCATCGCCTGGCTGGAGGATTTCGAAGGAACCGTCTTTCTGGCTGATGCCGATGGTGTTGCCGGTTTGCGCCGATGCCTGCGCCGCATCGCGGCTGAACGTTTCGGGAACGTAGATTTGCGTCTTCTTGCCATCCAACGGCGTGATATCGGCGGTCGGGCATTGCAGATTCACTGCGGTCGGCTGCAGGCCGGCGAGGGCCTTCAGATTGCAGGCGTGGACCGGCAATGAGATGCTGCTTAGGGATGCGAGCCGTGAAAGCGCCGAAATGTCGGAGATGGCGGTGTCTTGCAGATTGATTTGCGTCAGTGAGCTCATCGACGTGACCGGTGTGATGCTCTTCAGCGCGCTGAATTCACTGAGATCCAAGTCGGTGACCGCGGTGAAATGCTGCAACCCCTCCAGCGTGGTGACATGCTTGAGATTGTCTTTGCCGCAGGGCTGGTACTGGGTCGCGTATTGCGTGAAGGCCAAGGATGTGAGCTTTGCGGCCTTTGCGGTGGGGAATGCTTTGCCGGACGCGTCGAGAATGGATGCAAGGCAGGAGGCCAATGCCTCGTCGGGTACGACTTCGGAGAAGCTCTTGGACACCGACGTGTTGGTTTTGGTGTCGTCCAACGTCGTCGGAGTGGAGGTGGAGGTGGGCGTCCGCGATGCTTCACCGCCATGAGTGGAACATGCCGCCGGAGCAAACGACAGGACCACGATCAGTGCCAATGTGCCGGCGCGAACGCCTCGTTTCATGTGCCACCACCTTGCTGTGATGATATGTGAATGCTTACGAATCGGTTGTGGAACCGGGTTCGGAAAATCACTCGTCGTAGTACGGATGGGCGTAGCGTGCGCCGCTGTAGGCCGAACGTACGCCGATGTTGCCGTAGGCCGCGTCGACAATCACCACATTGCCGCCGTTCACTGCGATTACGATGCCTGCGTGGCTGGCGCTGTAGCTGCTGGCCCAGGAGTCGCTGAACTTCCAGAAGGCGACGTCGCCCACCTGCGGGGTGCTGCTGACCCGGCCGCGGGAGTTGTACCAGTCGAAATTGTGGTGGGGCCAACCGGTTTTGGCGCCGTCGCATAGGAATACGTCCAGTCCTGCGGCATGGAAGACGTACCAGACGAACGACATGCACGGGCCGAACGGGCAGATGAGGCCGCCATTCGCGGCCAAGGCGCCCGGGCAGTCGGGATGCTGGCTGGAATAGGTGCGTGCGTATGATGCCAGGCGATTGGCGATTTGCTGCTTGCTGTACTGCGCGCCGGTATACGGGTCGAAGAAGTAGTGGTGGCCGTCGATGATGGCGCCGCCGTGAACCATGCGGCTGGTGATCTTGTCGTAGTACACCCACTTGTTGCCGCTTGCCAGCCAGGTTCTGCCCTTGGCCAGAGCGCCGGTGACCGGCTTCATGTAATACCAGCCGCCGTTGATGCAGTGCTCGCCGTACTGCATCTTGCCGGTGATCCTGTCGTAGTACACCCACTTGTTGGTTTGCCGGATGTATACGAAATCATGGGCCATCTTGCCGGTGTACTGGTCGAAGTAGTACCAGCCGGTATGTTCCTTGTCGTAGTGCAGATAGGCTTCGCCATGGGCCATCTTGCCGGTGATCACGTCGTAGTACACCCACTTGCCGCCGTTGGAGGAGATGTATTTGACGCCCTTGGCCATGGCTCCGGTGGTCGTGTCGAAGTAGTACCAGCCGCCGTTATGGTAATTCTCGCCTTTGATCAGGTTGCCGTTCTGATCAAAACGAACCCATATGCCTTCCTTGCGGTTGTTCGAGCTGTTGGGAATGAACACATCCTTGCTGACGGCCATGGTGCCGTTCTCGTAGTAGTGCTGCTTGTTCTGGTCCCAGCCGTTCTCCGGTTTGGCCGGCTCGGATGGCTGATCGGACTCGGTCGACTTGTTCGAGTCGGCCGTCGTGCCGGGATCGGCCGATTTGCCGGAAGCCTCCTCGGACTGTGCTTCGACATCCGACTGCGCTTCGGTCTCGGACTGTGCGGTGGTGTCGGACTGGGTCGTCTTCGGGCTTGGCATGGGGGTTTGGGAAGAGGCCGCGCCATCCGATGCGTCCGAAGATGCGCCGTCGTTTTGGACGCCATCCGAGGACTGGGTCTCCCCGGCCGGTTGCGATGTTGAGTAAGACTGCGGTGCGGTCGGCTCATCGGCCAGTGCGATTGCGGGATAGCTGATTCCCTGAAGCACTGTGACGGCGATGAATCCGGCCATGATCAATGTTCGTTTGTTCATTGGTGGTGAATCCCCTCCCTATTCCCTTAGGGGGTATACTATAGTAGTCGCATGACAACAGGAGGGGGATTCACGGGGATTTCCAGCGCATGAGTTGGCTGCCTGTCATACACTATTAAGCATGACGAATGAAGAGAATGCTTACGACACGTGTGCCCGGTTGCGGGAAGCGCCGGTAATGGCGTTCGTGATTCCCTGTTATAACGAGGAAGCCGCGCTGCACGTCACTGCAGGGGTTCTGAAGAGCAAGCTACAGGATTTGAAGGATGCCGGCCAGATCGCCTCCGAAAGTTCGGTCGTTTTCGTGGATGACGGCTCCGCCGACAAGACGTGGGATGTGATCGCCGCTTTGCACAGTGAGCAGCCGAATATCTTCCACGGGGTGAAGCTCGCCCATAATCGCGGACATCAGAATGCGCTGTTCGCCGGCCTGATGCATGCACTGCAATTGAACGTCGATGCCGCGGTCTCCATGGATGCCGACCTGCAGGATGATCCGAATGCCGTCGACGGCATGGTGGCGGCCTACCGCGAAGGCGCCGAAATCGTATATGGCGTGCGCGATAACCGCGATACCGACACCGCGTTCAAGCGAGGAACCGCCCACGCCTTCTATTCAATGATGAAGTGGTTGGGCACCGAAACCGTTCCCGACCATGCCGACTACCGACTGATGAGCCGTGCGGCATTGCAGGCCCTGTCGCAATACAAGGAATCGAACCTGTTCCTGCGCGGTCTGGTGCCGTCCCTGGGTTTCAAGACCGCAAAGGTGTTCTACAAACGCGGCACCCGTGTGGCCGGCGAATCGAAATACCCGCTGAAAAAGATGGTCTCCTTCGCCATCGAAGGCGTCACGTCGTTCTCCACCAAGCCGCTGACCATGATTACCGGACTTGGCGTATTCTCCGTGCTCGTGGGCGTCATCATGCTGGTATACACATTGGTTTCGGTGTTTTCCGGCCATGCCGTGGCGGGATGGGGTTCCATGATGTGTTCGATGTGGATCCTGGGCGGATTCATTCTGTTGGCGCTTGGTGTGACGGGCGAGTACATCGCCAAGATTTATCTGGAAGTGAAGGCGCGTCCGCGCTATATCATTGAGGAATCGTTATAGATGGCCCGGGGTAGGCCATTCTCATGTTTTTTCAGGCAAGATGGGATTATTGAGTGAACGAGAGGAACACACGCGCCGTAGCTGAACGTCAATCGGCATTCTGGCAGACGGCACCTCGATGGCTGACGGTGCTGGCGCTGGGATTCCAGGCCGCGGTCGTTGCCGTGTTGCTGATGCTGTCGATCTGCTTCACCGTCATGTTCGAGCGAAAAACGCCGGAACTCGGCGATGTCACGGAACGTGTGCGCTACCATTTGGGGCTGCCCTCCATACCATTCGTGCTGGGAGTCGTGGCGCTGCTCGTGGTACTGGCGTTGTTGGCGGCCGGAATCTCGCGCTTCCCGAAACGTTGGGTGCTGGTCGCGCTGCTGGCCTATGTGACCATCATGCAAATCATCTGGATCACCTCATTGGGATTGACCACGTACCGGTATCCGGATTCCTGGAGCTTGATGGATGCCGCCGATACCCTTCTCAAAGGAAACCTGAACCAGTTCAGTCCGGAATTCTGCCCGCCTGGCGCCACCGAGGCGACATGCATAAGCAGAGGTAACCCAAGCGCATATACGTACCTCTCGTACTACCCGTTCCAAAGCGGCCCGATGCTCTGGTATCTGCTGATATTCGCCCTGTTCGGCGTAAAGAACGTCTTCGCCTTCCAAATCGTCAGTGCGCTCGCGATCACGGCCTTGGTGGCGGTGCTGTGGCGTTTGGGCACCCATCTTGGACTTGAGGCGGTGGGGTATGGCGCATTCACCGTGCTGGTGGCGACCTGTGCGCCGTTGTTGATGTTCGCCGCATTCGTATACCCGAACGCCGTGGGCTTCTTCATCACCATCGCAGGAGCCGCAGTGGTGGCCGAAGCGTTCCATATGAAGAAGGTCTGGACCAGCGGGCTTACGATTGTGGCCGGCTTCCTGATTTGCGGCATCGGCATCGTGTTCAAATCCACGTATCAGATCGTGATCCTTGCCGCAATTCTCGCCGTGATCTTCGCGGTATGGCGTAACCGCCGTCTCTGGCAGCTGATCGTCGCCTTCGCGTCCGCAGGCGGGGCCTTTGTGATTTCCAAACTGCCCGTCAGTTTGGTGCAGCATTGGACCGGTCAGGATTTCGGCAAGGGCATGCCGATGATTTCCTGGATTGCGCTTGGTTTGGGGGAGCCGGGCAACGCACCCGCCGGTTGGTGGAGCAGGTTCGCGCTGGATGCATTTGAGAAGACCGGCAATGATTATGCGCAGCAGGTGCAGATTTCCACGGGCTTCGTCAAGGACCGCCTTGCCGAGCTTCTCGGCAATCCAAGTGAGGGACTTCGCTTCTTCACCGCCAAACTGGCGTCGGAATGGGCCGAGCCCACGTTCATGACGTCGCTGTACTCCGAACTTGGCGATTCGTCGAATCATTTTTCCGGATTGGCCTCCTTCCTGCTGGTGGGGCGTGGATCGAACATCCTGCTGCGATATGAGAATGTGGCCCAGACGGTGATGTACCTACTGGCATTCATCGGACTCGTCGCACTGACCCGTGCTGTGTTCAGGAGCCGTAACGAGGAGGGCAACGCCGACAAGGTATTCGTACAGGTGCTGCTGTGCGCCTCGTTCCTCGGCGGCTTCCTATGCTATGTGCTGTGGGAGGCCAAGGGCATCTATACATTGCCGTTCTACCTGTTGTTGATACCTATGGCGGCCTATGGCATCCAAACGATGGTGGCTTGGAGCAGGGGCGTCTACCGACGTCGTTTTGCTGCGAGGCCTGCTGCGGTACGGGGTACAGTAATATCGGAGAACTCGCATGAATCGGAGGCATGACATGCGTGGAAAACAAGCTAAGGTGCTTGGAACCGTTCTTTTTGCAATGTCGATGGGCATGGCGGGCCTGTGTGCGCATATTGCGCAGGCCGATTCCGAAGTGACCCCGGAACCGACCGTATCCGCCGAATCCACCACGTCCGCCGAACCCGAGCAGTCCGAGCAGGTCGAATCCGACAAAGCGGTCGCGCCGACCGAATCGAAGAACGGTTGGGATCAGGGTAGGCAGCATTACTACGAGAACGGCGAGATGGTCCGTTCCCGGGAGATCTATGACCGGCAGGACGGCAATTGGTACTGGGTCGATGGCGATGGCACCATGGCCCGCAACAAAGACGTCTTCCTGCGTTCGAATGGCGGCAAATGGGTGCGTTATGACGCCAATGGCCACATGATCAAAGGTGAGGATTGCCGCTATGGCGGCTGGTACTACTTCGACCGCTACACCGGTGCCATGGCCAAGGGCATGACCTTCGTGCCCTCGAATGGCGGCAAATGGGTCTACTACGACTGGATCACCGGCAAGATGGCATACGGCGAACGGTTCGTGAACTACGATGCCGCACATACCGGCTGGTACCACTTCGACGAACGCACCGGTGCCATGACCCACGGTTTCTACTACAACGCCCCTCAGCGCAAGTGGGTCTGCTACGACCCGGTTTCCGGCCAGATGCTACATGGACAGCATGCGGTGAACGGCCACTGGTATGACTTCGACGATACGACCGGTGCGGTCAAATACGGCTTCGTCTACCATGCCAAGCAGCAGAAATGGGTGTTCTACGACCGCCGTATGGGCTGGATGCTGTATGGCGAGCAGCCGATTGACGGAGCCTGGTATCTGTTGGACCCCCACACCGGAGCCGTGCAGTATGGCTGGCAGTGGGTCGGCGGCAAGCATGTGTGCTATGACTGGCCCAGCGGCAGGATGCTGTATGGCTGGCACAGTGTGAACGGCGCGAACTACTATTTCAATACCGTCACCGGTGCGGTCGATACCCGCCGTTCGTCAGCGGTACCACAGGATACCGTACAGGCCTCCGCAGGTGTTTTCGGCACGCGCATTCGGCAGGGAAAGTACCATTCGGTGCGCATTCTGGGTGACAGCATCGCTGCCGGTGTCGGCTCCGATGAGACGTATCCGTATACTTCCCGGGAGCTGTTCCAACTGGAAGGGATCACGTACTACGAGCCGTCGTCGCAGTCCCGCATGGCGGTCAACAGTCTGAGACACTACTTGGAATCCCGGGGCGTGTCGGTGACCAATGCCAGCGCTCCGGGCAAGGGCTCGTATTCGGCGTACAACTCCATCGGTGACGACACGCTCGGCCACGAGGATGCGGCCATCGTGATGCTCGGTGCGAACGACCGGCTGAGGCTCTCGAACGCCAACGATTTCACGGCCGCGGCGGAATCGTACCTGAACAGGGTTGCGGCCCGCTATGGCTCGCAGAACGTGTATGTGATCGCGAATATCGATACGTTGTCGGACCCCCGGAGCCTGACCATGTATCAGGAGAATGCAGCCCTGCAGCAGATCTGCGGACGGCATGGATGGCAGTATGCCTCGCTGTATTCGGCATTCCAAACGGTCGGTCGCACCACTGGCATGCCGCAGCAGGCGCTGTATACCGACGGCATTCATCCGAACCGTATGGGTCAGGATGTGATGTGGCGGGCCATGAGACAGCTGCTCGGTCTATAAGGTAAGAGGAGTCTAAGCCAGTAGGCCGAGCAGGGAGAAGACCGAGTACACTATGCAACGAATCCGTTTCTTCGACATAGCCAAGGGCATCGCCATTCTTGCCGTGATTCTGGGTCACAGCGCCATTGAGGCGAATCTGTTCACCCCCCATCACACCGCGCAGCTGGTGGTGGCGGTCTGCTTCTCCTTTCACATGCCGTTGTTCTTCATACTGTCCGGCTATTTCATGCACCCGGAACGCAGCTTCCGCTGGGCTAAGGAGGCCAGGCAGTTGCTGTGCACATACGCGGTGACGGGTGCGGCGGTGCTGGTCGGCGTGACCTGCATGGCGACCATCAACCATGAGGGCCGGGCCTACATGCTGCAACGTTGGGGCGAGACGGTGTTGTACGGGAATGGCGACACCTCCGACCGTACGTTGTGGCCCGTGGAACTGCGCATCGGCGCGATCTGGTTCCTGCTGGCGTTGTTCTGGGCACACCTGTTGCTGCATGCTTTCGCCAAACTGCCGTATACGCCGGTCTGGGTGGCGGCCAGCTTTGCGATCGGCTACATTTCCGCCCAATATGTGTGGCTGCCTTGGAGTCTGCAGTCGGGTATGTGCGCGGTCGCGTTCCTGTATGTCGGCTACTTGGCGAAGCGACATGACCTGTTGGGCTATGTGCAACGCTTCCCGTGGCTGTGGGGCGTTGCCGGCGTGATCTGGATCGTCGCCATCGTCCGTTTCGGCGGCATGAGCATGGCCATCAACAACTACGGCACCCGCCCGGTACAGGCGGTGATCGGCAGTCTTGCCGGAACGTTGTGCGTGGTCGGCATCTCGAAACTGCTCGACCGTGTGCCCGCTTTGGGAACGGCGTTGAGTTGGACCGGGCGGTCGAGTCTCGCCATCTTATGTGTGCATCTTGTTGAGGATGATGTACTGCCGTGGCAGACGTACTTGGGGGCGCTGCATGACCTGCTGCCGCATATTCCGTTGACTCTGACGAGTTTTGCGGTGCGCTTGCCGATCGATCTGGCCTTTGCGGCACTGCTGTACTATGTACCGGTGGTCAACGAGTGGTTCTACCCACAGTTGGCGAAGCGCAGGCGATCCGCCGCGTAAACGAGGCTGCGAGGGGCGGCCGGAGAAAAAACAGAGGGGAATCCGAATGAAGAGAAGGAGAGCGACCGCTGCGCTTATTGGTGCAACGGTGTCTCTAGTGATGTGCATGCCTACCGGAGCGTTCGCTCAGGATGCGCAATCGAACAACGATGATATCCATACCAGCACTCAGCTGCGCGCCGAGGCGGCCGAACAGAGCGCCGGCCAGGAACAGCGGCTGCTGGAGGAATCCACACAGAACGAATCCGACATCGCTCCACTTGCGGAGGATTCCTCGTATCCGGCTCCATGGAACAACGGAACGGATACCGGGGTCAAGGATCAGCCGGCACAGGTGGCGGGCGTCTCCTCCATGCAGGACGATACCGTGCGCGGCGTGAACCTTACCTCGTATCAGGTCATGAAAACCGCGCGAACCGCCAAGAACGGCTATGCCTTCAAGGATTTCGACGGCAATGATCTGGACGACAACGCTATGATGCAGCTGCTGAAATCCTCCGGAATCAACTATGTGCTGCTGAAGGTCGCGGTGAATCCCGCAGACGGCAACGGCAACACGTACGGTGGCGGCAATCCGACACTCGATAATGCCATCGCCACCGCCAAAGTGGCCCAGGCCAACGGTCTGAAGGTCAACATCCAGTTCCTGTACTCCGATTTCTACACGTCGAAAACCGTGCAGAAGCTACCGAAGGGCTGGCCTACGGATCTGACCAAGCTGACCGATCAGGTGAGCGGCTATACCGCCGACTCCCTTTCCAAGCTCAAGACCGCAGGCGTAACGCCGGACATGGTGACCATCGGTAGTGAGATCAGCTCGCCGTACTACAAGGACAGCAAGAACAAGAAGGATCTGCAGGGCGGTTTTCTGGGTCAGGATGACTGGAAGCCCATGGCCCAGCTGATCAGCGCCGCCGGCAAGGCGATTCGCGCCAACGATGCCGGCACCAGGATCGCGGTCGGATGCTCGTCGGTGGACCAGACGCTGACCACCACGTACGTCGACATGCTCAAGTACTACAAGGTCGACTACGACGTGATCGGCACCAAGGTCTATGCGGCGTATGACGATCTGAACAGCCTGGCACAATCCCGCCGGATGATTTCCGAAGAATACGGCAAATCCATGGCGGTGCTTGACGTGCTGTATCCATTCACCGAATATGACAGCGATGGGCAAGGCAACGCCAGCGGGGCCAGCGATCTCAAGCAGAACGGCAAGACGCTCAGCCCGCAAGGCCAGGCGGACTATATCCGCAGCCTGTACAAGGCCATGGTGTCCGCGAGGAACAATGCCAATGGCGCCGGCGTGTTCTACGGCGACGCCACTTGGATCGCGGTGAAGGGCGGCCTGTGGAACGCCGACGACAACTGGAACGCCGCCAACGAATACGGTACCGGTTGGGCCAGCAAGTATGCGTCCGGCTATGTCGACTATGCCGGCAACGGCGGGGCCAGCCAGCAGGACGATGCGGCTTTGTTCGATGATCTGGGCCAGCCGTTGCAATCACTGAAGGTGTTCGGCCAGCTGACGGCGGCCAATCCGGCAGATGCCGATATGGTGCCGACCGCCGACGATCCGTACAAGACGGGTGCCGACACCGGTGCTTCCCAGCAGACCGCTTCGGTGGAGCAGGTGTCCACGGTGACCGAAGACACCATCCGTGGTGCCGATGTGTCCAGCTATGAGGCATTGTATAAGGCCGGCGTGCGGTTCAAGAACTTCAACGGGCAAGAGGAGCCGTTGTTCAAGATTCTGCATGACAACGGCGTGAACTGGGTGCGTCTGCGCCTGTTCAACGATCCGTATGATGAGAACGGCAATAGTTACGGCAGTGGCACCGACGATCTTGACACCGTGACCCGTATGGCCAAGGAGGCCACGCAGTATGGCATGAAGGTGCTGCTCGACCTGCATTACAACGATTTCTATGCCTCTTCGTGGCGTACGCCGAAGGCATGGAAGGGCCACAATCTCAACCAGCTGAAGACCGACGTGCATGATTTCACCAAGAACGTGATGCAGACGATGGTGAACAACGGCGTGGATCTCGGCATGGTGCAGCTCGGCAATGAGTCGAACAGCGGCCTGTGCGGCGTGACGGTGAGCTACTGGGACAACGCCAAGGACCAGGAGTGGAAGAACTTCGTGGATTTGATGAACGAAGGTTCCAAAGCCATTCGCCAGTATGCCCCGAAGGGCACCAAGGTGGCCGTGCACTTCATGTACACGGATTCGGGCTCGGCTGACTTCGCGCTGAACTACTTCAAGAAATACAAGCTGGACTACGACGTGTACGGCAGCACCTACTATCCGTTCTGGAGCTCCGGATCGGACGGTACCGATGCCAACAAGGATCCGATGGGCGCGCTCATCAAGCTGGAGCA
Source organism: Bifidobacterium moukalabense DSM 27321 (assembly GCF_000522505.1). Taxonomy (GTDB): domain Bacteria; phylum Actinomycetota; class Actinomycetes; order Actinomycetales; family Bifidobacteriaceae; genus Bifidobacterium; species Bifidobacterium moukalabense. The sequence continues at coordinate 356,944 of NZ_AZMV01000001.1, forward strand.
GGTCGTCACCGAAAAGTACAAGAAGGAATTCGCGGTCGTCGAATTCAGCTATCCGTTCACCGAGAACGATAGTGACGGCGGTCCGAACAATCTTTCCGGCCCGAATACCGACACCAACAAGAACAACAAATATCCGTATCAGGTGAGTGTGCAGGGGCAGGCCGACGTGATCCACGATACGTTGGAGACGGTCACCTCCGCCGACGGTGGCACGGGCCTTGGTCTCGGCGCCTTCTACTGGGAGCCGGCATGGCTCGCAGTGGTTCCCGGAACCAACCATTGGGCCATCAACAAGGCCTATGCCAACGATGCGGCCACTGGCTGGGCAAGCTCCTACGCCAAGAACAACGATCCGAGCAGTACCGAATACGATGCGTGGAGCGCTTCGGGTTGGGACAATCAGGCGGTGTTCGATGATCATGGCAATCCGCTGCAGTCGTTGAAGGCGTTCAAGGAGGTCGTCAGCACGACGGCGAATCCCGAAAAGAAGAACGGCTGGGTGATGGATGGCCGTGTGCGCCACTGGTACGACAACGGTCGTATGGCGCGTAGCCACGCATTCTATGACCCGGACAGCAACGCCTGGTACTGGGCCGATGCCGACGGCACCATCGCCTGCGATAAGGACGTGTTCATTCCGAAGGACGAATCCAACCGTTCCAAGGGCGGCAAGTGGGTGCGTTTCGACGCAAACTCGCATATGGTCAAGGGCGAACAGTACTCCACCAAGGCCGGCCATGTCGGCTGGTACTACTTCGACCCGGTCACCGGTGAGATGGCCAAGGGCATGAAGTACTTGCCGTCCAATGGCGGCAAGTGGGTGTACTACGACTGGATCACCGGCATCATGGCCCACGGCGAGCAGTTCGTGAACTACGACAAGGCGCATACCGGCTGGTACCTGTTCGATAAGACCACCGGCGCGATGTACCACGGCGACACCTACATCCGCTCGAACGGCGGCAAGTGGGTGCGTTACGACCCGGTGACCGGCATCATGGTGCACGGACTCGACCGCCGTAACGGCGCCTGGTATTACTTCGACCAGTACACCGGCAAGATGGCCCACGGTCGTGCCTGGGTTCCCGAATGGCATGCCTGGCATTATTTCGACAAGGTGACCGGTCGAGGGTGACGGGCGACTGCATATGGAGGGTGTGCGTTCTCAGGAGCGCACACCCGTATGTGCTCTTCAGGGCCTACCAGTATCCTATGACGTATGACTTCGATGAAATTCGCGAACATACTGTTGGAGACGAATCCTCGTTCTGTCGCCTATCCGGCATTGTACTGCCGTTCTGACCAGCCGGTCGTTTTTGACGAACAGCTCGGCGAGTGGAAGATGTTTACCGCTGGAACCTTTGATTTCAGCACATATTTCAACTCGCTATCCGTAATGAAGCTGAAGCGCTACACGCGTGCGACCGGCTTCACCCTACATCTCGAGCTCAAGGGTGCCGCATGCGAGGTGCAGCAGACCATGGGCGACGCCTTTGCCCACGATCCTATTCCGGTTGAAGGCGTCTCCTACAAGCAGGAAGCGTCGGATGAATGGCGTACCGTCGACCTTCCGCTGAAGGTCTCCGATGGCATGATCATCATCGGCTTCCTCATCAAGACCGAGGGAACCGTCGCCATCCGCAACAGCTACTACGAGCTGGATATCGACGGCGAGCTCAACGATGTCGAACTCGTCCTGTCCACCACCACGTTCAAGAAGGAAGCGTTCATCGAACGCAATATCGGCTTGGTCAAGGACCAGATCATCGGCTCCGATGACCCGATCGCCGAACATTTCCATATGTATGTGATGGATAACGGCCGTACCCTGGACGCCGACAAGCTCAGCGGCGACCGCGTCACGGTGGTGCCGAACGACAACGTCGGTGGCGCAGGTGGCTTTACCCGTGGCATGATCACCGCGATGGAACAGGATCCGAAGGCAACCAACATCCTGCTGATGGATGATGATGTCGCGGTATCGCCGGAAAGCATCAAGCGCACATACAATCTGCTTCGCATTCTCAAGGACGAGCATCGTGAAGACATGATCAGCGGCGCCATGCTGAACTATGAAATCGGCGAGGATCAGTGGGAAGACATCGGCAATATGACCCCACAGGGCACTTTCGCCGGCTGTAAGCCGGGTCTTCGACTGACCCTGTTCGAAGACCTGATCTACAACGAGATGTATACGCCGACCAAGTGGCAGAAGAACAACATGTACGCCGCCTGGTGGTACTGCTGCATCCCGATTTCCGTCATCGAGAAGAACGGTCTGCCGCTGCCGGTGTTCGTGCGTTGCGACGATGCCGAGTACGGCATTCGCTGCAAGACCGGTTTCATCACCATGAACAGCCTGTGCGTATGGCACATGTCGTTCTTCGAACGGTACAACGCCGCCGTGGAGCGCTACCAGACCACCCGCAACACCATGATCGCCCAGGCGACGTGCGGCATGGCCCCTGACGCCGATTTCATGCGCGAGCTGCATAACAATATTCGTTTGGAGCTCAAGAAATTCGGTTACGAGAACGCGGAGTTGTGCCTGGACGCTTTCGAGGACTTCCTGAAGGGACCGGCGTTCATCAGGAAACCTGGCCAGTCCGAACAGAGCTTCATGGCCGCGAATCGCAACAAGGAGCAGCTTGTCGACTTCGCGACCCTTCAGCAGCAGGCCGACAGGGATCCGGAGCTGTCCGGCTTCCGCGTCGAAGACGTCGACCGTCAGCTGATTGACGGCGATAAGCCGCGCAGTCTGCAGGAACGTCTGGAAGACCTGATTACCGACAACAACCAGCGCTACCTCAAGAAGAACGGTTCCGGATATGCCGTCATCCCGCTGCAGGGCTGGCTGTACCCGGCCGGTGCCATCCGCGGCAAACATAAATTGGTGGTTTTGGACTGGTACAACCGTAAGGGTGCCATCCGCACCAAGGACGTGAACCGCTATGCGCAGATCAAGAAGCGTTATGCGAGGGATCTTAAGTATTACAAGGCCAACATCGAACGTCTGCGTAAGGAATACGCCGATGCACGCGCCGAACTGACCTCGGTGGCGTATTGGAAGCATTACCTGAAGATGGACTGATTCCGCAAGCTGTTGACGTGAGCCGCATGCATTTCGATAGGAGGTGCATGCGGTATTGTTTTTCCTTACCGGCCCTATGCAAAGTAAGGAACGATCATGGCACCTGTAGCGAGGCGATTGCGCGAAAGACTCTTCTGGCCATCAGAGCGTTCCATGCAAAGGCTCATGGATCGGGTCGATGATCTGGAGAAGGAGAACAGCCACCTCGACGAGGCGCTGAAGCGGCAGGAATCGATGCTGTGCGAACTTCGCGATGCCATGTACGGCATCCGCGGCCTGGGGGAAGACACCCGCAATCTGGCCGACACCGTGTACCGTACGCAGATCGCCGAAAAATCGAAGGCTGATATCCGATTCTGGGCGCAATACCGCAGACCCGGCGAAACCAGCCTGGACGCACGCAAGCGTTTCTTTCTCGACCTGCCGAAAGCGGAAGGCGACATCGGCCTGCTGCAGGCCGCTCTGAGCAGGATGCTCAACGATTTTGCGGATATCTGCAACGCCAACGGCATCACCCGGTATTGGCTGGTCGGCGGCACGCTGCTCGGTGCGGTACGCCATCACGGCTTCATTCCGTGGGATGACGATCTTGACCTTGGCATCATGCGCGACGATCTGGACCGTCTTGAGCAGGCGCTCGCATCGAATCCGGATTATCAGGTCACCGTGGTCTGGGACCGCATCGTGCATTGCCGTCAGGTACGTTTCGCCCCGCGAGACCCCCGTATTCCGGGATTCGTGGACCTGTTCCCGTTCGATTGGGTCCGTGCGGCCGACCATGACACGTTCCTGAAGGTGCAGGAACACAGAAGGGCCGCCATCGAAGAGTCAGAAGCCGATGAACGGATTCGCGCGGCCTGGAACGAGAATGTGTACGTTCCCGCCGACTCGGAAGCCGGAACACTCATCTCGAAGGCGTTTGACGACCAGCTGGCCAGGATGCGCGGGGCCGGCGTGATCTGTTCCCGGCAGGAGGCGGCCGGCATCGTCCGCGCCTACGACAATATGGATCACCCCAGTGGATTCGAATGGATCAGCGCCATCGACGACATCTTCCCGCTGCCGCTGATGAACTTCGAAAACCGCGCGTATCCGGTTCCGGCGAACCACATGTATCTGCTGAACCATGCGTACGGCGACATCTTCTCCCTGCCAGACGATATCGGTCTGCATTTCGAGCATGTCGACCGCCATACCCTGGCGGAGGCGGATGCGAACACCATTCGCGAATACATCGAACGATGAATTCCAATACGGATCGTCGAGAGGCATAGAGTGAACTCCATAAAGAACGTAGCGGTAGTGGTAGCGGGCGGTTCCGGAACCCGAATGGGCCAGGACATTCCGAAGCAGTTCATCAACGTGTTCGACAAACCCGTGCTCATCTACACGCTGGAAAGCTTCCAGCGCCACCCCGACGTCGACGCCATCGCAGTGGTGTGCATCGACGGCTGGCAGACCATGGTCGATGCCTACGCCAAACAGTTCAACATCGACAAGCTCAAGTGGATCATAACCGGCGGAGACAGCGTGCAGGAATCCATCCGCAACGGTGTCGAGCACCTGGAACATGAGCTCGATCCGGAAGACATCGTCATCATCCATGACGGCATCCGGCCGCTGATCGACGCCAATGTGCTCACCGATGTGATTCGCGTATGCGAGCGGTACGGCAACGCCGTGACCTCGCTACCATACAACGAGCAGATCTTCGTAATCAATCAGGATGACCCGTCAATCACCGTGCAGTATGTGCCGCGCGAACAGCTGCGCCGTGTCTCCACGCCGCAGGCATACCGCTACGGTAAGCTTCTTGCGGCCTATCGCAAGGCGTTCAAGGAGAACATCGGCATCCACGGTTCCAGCTACACCAACACCATGATGGTCGATCTCGGCGAAACCCTGCACTTCGCCAAAGGCTCGGACAAGAACATCAAACTCACCACCAAAGGCGATTTGGAACTGTTCAAGGCCTACATCACGGCGGATGAGGATACCTGGCTGAAATAACATACCGAACGTCGAAAGGAATGGCCTTGCCCGACCAGCGTCTGCAATCACGGCTCTACCAGGACGACCTGTCATATTATGCGGCCCTGCCCATCGACTGGTCCCGGTTGAACGGCAAGACCATCGCGATATCCGGTGCGACCGGCATGATCGGCACCTTCCTCATCGACGTGCTGATGCGCAGGAATGCCGAGACGGATTTCCAGTGCGATGTCATCGCCATCGGGCGAAGCGCCGAACGCATTCGCGCTCGCTTCCCATATGCCGATGACGGGCATTTCCACGCCGTGCAGATGGATGTGTCCGTGCCGGGGGCCTGCCCCGATATGCCGGCCGATATCGTGGTGCATCTGGCCAGCACCACGCATCCCCGGGCCTATGCCACGGAACCGGTCGCCACCATTACGTCCAATGTCATCGGGCTGAAGAACCTGTTGGATTACGTGTGCCGGAGCGATGCCGCGCATCGTGGCGACGGCATTGATTTCGTCTTCGCGTCGTCCGTGGAGGTCTACGGGCAGAACCGTGGCGATACGGAACGGTTCGATGAGCGCTACTGCGGGTATATCGACGCCAACACGTTGCGTGCCGGATATCCGGAGGCCAAACGTTTGGGTGAATCGTTGTGCCAGGCCTACCGTGAACAGTACGGCGTGCGCCCGGTCATGCCCCGCATCGCGCGTACGTACGGTCCCACTTTGCACACGGATGACAGCAAGGCGCTGTCGCAGTTCATGCATAGGGGGTTGGCCGGTGAAGACATCATCCTGAAAAGCGAGGGCGCCCAGCGGTATTCCTACGCCTATGTGGGAGACACCGTGTCAGGTCTGCTGTACTGCATGGTCCAGGGCAAGGTGGGCGAGGCCTACAACATCGCCGATTCCGGGTCCGACTGCCGATTGCGTGATCTGGCCGCTTTGGTGGCCGAATGCTGCGGGGTCAAGGTTCGCTTCGAACTTCCCGACGAAGTGGAGGCCAAAGGCTATTCCAAGGCGACGCTTGCGCTGATGGACGGCGGCAAACTGGCCGGTTTGGGCTGGAAGGCGAAGTATTCGATCCGGCAGGGAATCGAACGTACTCTGCGTGCGATGCGTGGCATATGACGTTGTAATGAAATGCGGGGCATTCTCCAACGTACAATGTCGCTTAAGAACGGGCACTGGTAGGATACAACTTGTGAAACAGCTGGTGACGAATATTCGAGACAGGTACGGTTATGCGTGGACCGTGCTGCAGGGTCTGGTCAAGACCGACTTCAAGCTCCGCTATCAGGGGTCGTTCCTCGGCATCGCATGGTCGGTGCTCAAGCCGTTGATGATGTTCTGCGTGATGTACGTGGTGTTCGGTAAGTTCCTGCGCATGTCGGACGGCACGCCGACCTACCCGGTGGTGCTGCTGCTGGGCATCAGCTCCTGGCAGTTCGTTACCGAATCGACCAATATCGGTCTGCGTTCGGTCGTGGACCGCGGCGATCTGCTGCGCAAGATCCATTTCCCGAATTACATCGTGGTGGTGTCCGCCACCATCGGCGCCCTGATCAGCTTCGCCATCAACCTGGTGGTCGTGCTGATCTTCGCACTCGTGGCCCGTGTGCAGTTCACCTGGCGTGTGGTGCTGTTGCCGCTGAATATCGTGGAACTGTATGCCATCACCTTGGCGCTGACCCTGCTGATGGCGACCATGTATGTGTATTTCCGCGATATCGCCCATATTTGGGAAGTGTTGCAGCAGCTGGTGTTCTACGGCATGCCTATCATCTATCCGCTCACCTATGTGACCAATCGGGGCGGAGTGCTTGCCGATCTGGCCCGTTTGGAGCTGCTGAACCCGTTCGCGCAGACGATTCAGGATATTCGCCATAATTTCATCGCCCCCGAAACCCAGCCGACCATCTGGAATCAGTTCAGCAATTGGGGCATTCGTCTGTTCCCGCTGGTCTTTACCGTTGTGCTGCTGTGGCTCGGTGTCTATCTGTTCCGCCGCAACAGCCGCAAGTTCGCGGAGGTCATGTGATGTCCGATGAGGAAATGATCGAGAAGATCGACTATATGAAGAATCCGGTGGTGCTTTCGGCAACCCACGTATCCAAGTGCTTCAAACTGCCGACGGAGCAGGCCACCGGCCTTAAGCAGGCGTTCATCAACTGGACCAAGGGCATCAAGGGCTACAAGAAGCAGGAAGTGCTCAAAGACATCAGCTTCGAGGTGCATCAGGGTGAGTTCTTCGGCATTGTCGGCCGGAACGGCGGCGGCAAATCCACGCTGCTGAAGCTGATTTCGCAGATCTACTACCCGGAGAACGGCTCGATCGCCGTTACGGGCAAGCTGGTGCCGTTCATCGAACTGGGCGTGGGTTTCAACCCGGAGCTCACCGGCCGTGAGAACGTGTATCTGAACGGTTCCCTGCTCGGCTTCACCCATGAGGAAGTCGAAGCGATGTACGACGACATCGTCGAATTCGCGGAACTCGAAGAATTCATGGACCAGAAGCTGAAGAACTACTCGTCCGGTATGCAGGTTCGTTTGGCGTTCTCCGTGGCCATCAAGGCCCAGGGCGACATTCTGGTGCTCGACGAGGTGCTTGCGGTCGGTGATGAGGCGTTCCAGCGCAAGTGCGACGCTTTCTTCACCGAGATCAAGAAGGATCCGTCCAAGACGGTCATTCTCGTGACCCACGACATGAATTCCGTGAAGAAATACTGCTCCCGCGCCATGATGATCGCGGATGGCGAGGTGGAGGCCATCGGCGACCCGGAAACCGTGTCGCAGCAGTACACGTTGGCCAATCTGGAGGCCGAAGAGAAAGCCGAACGCAAGCGCCAGGAGGAACGCGGCGGTTACCCGAACGGCTTGAACGAGCGTTGCCCGCTGCTCAAGACCATTGCGGTCTCCCCGAAGGTCTGCTCCAGTGCGGACACGTTCAAATTCGACGTGGAGTACCAGTATGACGAGCCGGGAGACTTCTACCTGGCCATCGCGCTGCATGATATCCGACGTGGCGGCATCACCTACGACACCGGTGCCAAAGTGCTCAAAATGAAGCGGCATGGTCACCAGACCGTGCATTTCGAAATGCCGCTGAATCTGTTCAATAACGGCGAATTCCGTCTGATTACGTCATTGCGCACGCCAAGCCCAAGCGATCCGAAGGGTACGGACGCCGTCGGCGTCGCCCTCGACGACAACGCCTGCAGCTTTGTGATCCGTGATAACCGCAATCGTGAGTATGCGCTTCTCAGCGACAGGGCTTTGACAATTGAGCCATTAGATGATTCCCAAGTGGAAAAAGAGCCGGCCTGACTATAATTGCCACGAGACGATAAGTAGTGAGGCACGCCCTATGAGCGCACGGCACGGTTCCACCAAGCATTCGGAGCAAGATTCGACGGGTAAGACCGTGCCAAGATTTTCGGCAATCAGCGCCATACTGTATTGGCTGCTGACCGTGGTGACGGGCCTGACGGTCATTTCCGCCGGGAAATACTCATATCAGAACGATTCAACGGCCCACTGGCTTCGTGTGGAACAACTGCGCTCCGGAACGATTGTGCCGCAGCTGTCCCCTGATTTTCCCGAATGGGTGGTCAAGAATGACAATGGGACCATTATTCCGTTCAACAACACTGCGGTGAACTCGCCATTCGCCTACCTTCCAAGCCTGATTATTCGAGGCGACTACAAAACTTCAAGCATCGCCACATTACTGATAACTTCCGGCATCATCGCCCTGGCGATATATCTTGCCCGCGAGTTCCGGTATGCGATTCTTGCCACGGCCATTCTGCCGATGACGTTCTTCTCATTGACGTTCCCGACGGCCGATGCGATGATCAACAGCGTTTCGCTGCTGTTCATCGCCGTGGTGCTGTGCTGCTACCAAAGCGCCCGGTTCGGGTGGCTGCATATCGTCATACTGTCGGTATTGGCCGCGATGCTGGGCCAAGTCAAGATCACCTGCATTCTTATAGCGTTCTTCGTGCTTGTGCTGCTGGGCAAGGCGAAGAGGATGCCGCTGAAGGTGGCCCTGTTCCTGCCGATCGTGACGGCGATCGCCTCCATGGCGATGTGGAACCGCAAGGTTTCGCACATCGCCACCGCTCCGAGTCATGCCAGCATCGAACAGATCAGCCAGCTGAAAAGCCAGATGATCTCCGATCCATTCTCATTGATCGGCTCTTGGTTCCAGACATTCTTCGAACCGTTGACCGTGGACACGGAGAAAATCAATGGACGATTGGTCAACTCCAGCCGCAATCTGCAGTTCTTCACGGGCACCGAAGCCGTGCAGCTGGCCAACGCCGTCGTTATCCCGGTGCTGCTCGCCATCGCCATCCTGGTGATCGTCGGCGCTTCGCAACGGCATCTGCAGGGTTGGAAGGAGCTCACCGTTCCCGCATTGGTGAGCTGCGCATACTTCGCGGCGACCTGCACGGCCATGCTGATCGCATGGGCCGGCAAATCCAGCGGATACGCTTCAGGCATACAGAACCGTTATTTCGTGCCGATACTGCCACTGCTGTTTCTGCTGGTTCCACGACTGGTCTCCGGCGTGCGGAACAGGACCGTATACGTGGCGACGGTGATCGCATTGACGGTATTCTCCTACTTCGGCATCGCGATCTCGTTCCTCGTTGACTGGAAGTGACAAACAAAAATGGAGTCGAAGAATTCTTCGACTCCATTGGTTTTTATGGATTGCGACTACTTGGCGTACCAGTGAGGACGCTTGTTGCCGTTGCGGCACTCACAGACGATCAGGGTGCCGTCGCCGTCGGTCTTCTGCTTGCCCTGCTCGCTGGACTTGCACCACTGGCCGCGAATGTTCCTGCCGGTGTTGCCTCCGGTATTGCCGGAGTTCGAATTGCCGCTCACCTGGCGGCCGGTGACCGAATCGAATGTTGCGTAGGCATTCCATTCCGGCACCCATACGCGGCTGTGCGCCATCGCTCCGGTGGTCTGGTCGAAGTAGTAGTACGCGCCGTCCTGGTAATGCAGGCCCTTGACCATCTTGCCGGTCACTCGGTCGTAACGCACCCACTTGCCGCCGTTCGAGCGGATGTAGGTATCACCGTGGAACATCGCGCCGGTAACCTGGTCGAACAGATACCAGCCGGTGTGATCGCCGTCATAGTTCACAAACCGTTCGCCGTGGGCCATGATGCCGGTGATCCAGTCGTAGTACACCCACTTGCCGCCGTTGGACGGCACATATCGCATGCCCTTGGCCATGGCTCCGGTGACCGGGTCGAAGTAGTACCAGCCGACATGGCCGGCCGCGGTGGAGTACTGCTCGCCCTTGATCATGTGGCCGTCGGCGTCGTAGCGCACCCACTTGCCTCCGTTGGAACGCAGGTACACGTCTTTGTTATGCGCCATGATGCCGTCGTCGTCCAGCCAGTACCATGCATTGCTTCCCGGATCGAAAATCTCCTTGCCGCGGGCCATGACTCCGTTATCGAACCAGTATTTGTTCCCGTTCGCGTTCACCCAACCGGTATAGTTGGCGGATGGCGGATCGACGACTCCCGCCGGATCGGCGAATGCGGTGGTTGCAAAGGCCATGGACAACGCCAGTGCGCCTGCGACAACGGTCGTTACCAGTGATTTTCTCATATTGCTCCTCTTTCTCATACGCGGCATTCCGCCTTTGGAATGCCATTACAGCCCATGGTAGCCCCATTCATGCGCTGCAAAAACAATGGCTGCGATTTCCGTTGAAACCGCAGCCATCATGCATTGCAATTCAGTCTTCGAAAATTTTCTTCCAGACATCCACGCTGGCCATGTCGTATTCGCGATACTCCTTGGAGAGCCGCTCCCACCGTGAGGTCAGTGCGTGGGACAGCCGCAGGCCTTCACGGATCTGCTTGCGGAAATACCTGCTGTTGCGGCGGCACCAGGCGGCGGTATTGCCGTCCGGTGAGGTCACGATGGCGGAATTGATGCCGTTGAACGACCTCCAGATGGCGTCTTTGGCCGGAATGGCGATGTCCGGCTGAACGTCCTTCGTGCCGTCCCCGCGTGAAGTGAGCGCCTTGAGAATGGCTTTGATGCCGGCCTTCTTGATGTTCTTCGGCGTATCCGGCGTCGGATCGGCGAAGAATTCGCGTTTCGGTTCCGGGAATTCGTCGATGTCCTTCACCATGGTGGTGTCGGCGAAGCCTTCGCGTGCCTTGCGCACTTCGGCGAGTTTGCCCGGCATGGAATCGACGATGTACTGCGGTCCGCGCATGATGTCCCGCAGTCCCATATGGCGCAGTTTCAGTGCGGAATAGACGAATTTCAGGCCGACGTTGACATCGCCGTACAGCATTTCGAACGCGAACCGCCTGCCGGGCTTCGGGCAGTGCAGCAGACCGCAGATCCAGCGGTTACGTTGGAAGAAGTACTCCTCCCATGTGCGCGACGGATCCTTGTCATGCCAAGCCTGATGCCACACGGCCACGCCCGGCAGGCATACGGTATGGTAGCCATGCTCCAAGGCGCGCACCGCATACTCGGTATCGTCGAATTTGATGAAGATCGGCAACGACAGACCGATCTCCCGCATGATCGCCGTCGGAATCAGGCACATCCACCAGCCGTTGAAATCGGAATCGATACGGCGGTGGCGTTCCGGCGAATCACGCAAGGGGAACGCGGCGAAATCATGGTTATACCCCAACCCCTGCGAAGGTGCCATCCACACGTTGTTGCGGGTGAAACGCTCGCCCTGCGTATACAGTACGGTGCGATTATCCAGATGCAGCATGCCGCCACCGACGATGGTCGGCTTCTTGGCGTAGTCGGCGAACTGCATGGAACGCAGAATGGCCTCCGGCTCGCTGATGGCATCGTCGTCAAGCAACAGGGTGTATGAACTGGTGCCCGCCTTCAACGTTTCATACATGCCACGGGAGAATCCGCCCGAACCGCCCATATTACCCTGGCGCAGGTAGGTCAGCTGGCCGCCGAGATCCGCGGCCGTCTTGTCGAAGCCCGGCTGGTCCTTGACCAGATCGGTGCCCTGGTCGGTGCAGTAGACGGTGTCGAGGCGCTCGCGCAGGCTCTGTTCGGATGCAATGGTCTTCAGTTGGTTATGGCAGTAGGAAGGACGATTGAACGTGGTGATGGCGATGGACATCGTGGTCCGTTGCCGTACCGTGCGCTCATTACCCGGCACCGACCAGCAGGCGTTCGATACGGTGAGATCGATCCGGTCGTCGGCCTTTGCATCGAACCAGAAGTAGCCGCCGTCGAGCAGGTTGGTCATGGGGAGTATGGCTTCAATGGTTTGGCAAGCGCCTTCGCTGTCCACGGTCATGGTGTTCACCGGCGAGAAGAGTCCGCGGCCGGTGGATTTGAACAGCACCACTTCGCCTTTGCCCCGTACTTCGGCCGTGAAACGGACTTTGCTGACATTGGTCCAGCGCTTCCAATAGCTGGCCGGGAATGCGTTGAAGAACGTGCACAACGACACATGTTTGCCGGATCGCACGGTCAACTCGTTACGTGAATCAATGGTGAAGATGTCTCGTGCGCTGGTGTTGGAATGCTGGTTGATACCCTCGTTGACCAGATGCTGGTAGCCGGTTTTGTTCAGGCTGCCGAAATCGACCTTCTTCATATCCACACGCGGATCGAACACCGCATCGGTCAGGTGCGGGCGGGTCCATTCAATCACATAGAGAGGAAGGGTGAGATCCTGATCCTTGATCGGATAGATCACGCGATTGACGGTCTCCCAATCTTCGGCATGGTCGGTTGCGGAAGCGTTCATATTCAGCATGGACTCATTATATAAAGTGCCCATCGCCATATGGCCGCTGCACCCGCACGGCCGCCGTATCCACTCACCGTATAATGAAACCCATGCGATTCAACGTTACCGCCGTGGTGGTGTCTTACAACCGTGAACAGTTACTGGGCGAATGCCTTGACGGCCTTGCGGTCCAGACCCGCCCTGCCGACCGCGTGATCGTGGTCGACAACGCCAGCACCGACCACGCGCTGCAGGTGGCGCGCGAACACCCGGTGAGCGCCGATGTGATCGCCCTGCCGCACAATGTCGGCGGAGCCGGCGGATTCTGCGCGGGCATTGCCGACGCGGTCGATCCGAATGCCATCGCCGCCGACCATGACGCCGCCCACTACGTGTGGATCATGGACGACGACACCATACCGACGCCTACCGCGCTGGAGAAACTGCTTCAGGCGGCGCAGGAGTCGCTTGACGTGAACCACGCCCTGCCCACCATACTCGGGTCCAAGGCGGTGTGGGTCGACGGCCGCGAACACCTGATGAACAAACCAAGACCGCGTACATGGGTGCGCAAAGGTACGAAAGCGTTCGCCGGTCCGGCGGGGGAGAGCACCTATCAGGCGCGCTCGCTGTCGTTCGTCTCGTGCCTGATCAACGCCGGCGCGATCGTGGGCCTCCATAAGCTGCCGCGCAGCGCCTATTTTCTGTGGAACGACGACTTCGAATTCACCACGGCCCTGCTCAAGCACGGCATCGGCTACTACGTGCCCACCAGTGAGGTGATCCACAAGACCAAGGTGTTCGGTTCCAGCGACGCCGATCCGGGTCAGCGCTTCTACAATGAGGTGCGTAACAAACTATGGCTGTTCCGCCTGTCCCGCAGCAATTTCACGGCGGTCGAATTCGTGGAATTCCTGCTGAAAACCGCCCGCCGCTGGGTGCTCACCTATCTGCGTTCCGGCAATAGGGAAGTGATTGTCGACTGCTTCAAACGCGGCTGGCATGACGGTTGGCGCACTGATCCGCAAACCAATGCGGAGCTGTTCGCCGATGTGACGCAGATTGCGCAGCGTATCACGGCGATCGAAGGCTGAAATCAGGGAAGCTACCTACGATTGCCGGTCAGCCTGTTGCGCACGGCGACCAGCAGGTGATAGCAGGATTTTCTGAAACCGGTCGGCAACAGCCGGTAGACGGCACGGACCAGCACATTGCGCAGGAACTGCGGAAGATTCACGAAGCCGTCGTGCAGGAATCTCAACTGCAGTTGCAGCTCGTCACGGAACATACCCAAACCGCCGCGACGCTGGTATGCGCCGGCATCCACGCGGTACAGCACCAATGCCTCCGGCACGTTATGGAAACGCGCATGGCGCAGCATGAGACGCTCCCACAGCATGTAGTCCTCAAAACGGCCGATATGTTCCGGGTAGCCTCCGGCGGCCAGCACCACGGACCTACGGAACACCACACTCGGGTGGTGCAGCGGCGACTGCATACGGGCGAAACGTTCCAGTTCCGCGCCCTCACGGGGGAGCGTACGCACCTGACCGTTACGGTTCTCCTCGCCGGTGAACTCCTGAATGGCACTGCCGGCAATGTCGATGACCGGCACATGATCGGCGGCGAACAACGGCATCATCGTGGCAAAACGCTCAGGTAGGGAAACATCATCGCTATCGGCACGGGCCACCACATCGTAACGGCACCGCCGCAACCCCTCATTCAACGCATGCGCAAGGCCCTGATTGGCATCCAGCGGCACCACGGTCACTTCCGGGCAGGGCATCGGAGAGGCGCCGGGAACGCCGAACCAGCCAGCGACGGTTCCGGGCAGGCCTTGCAGGAATCGCCCGATATCGTCCGGCACCTGGCCATCCCGCACGATCACGATCTGCGTAGGCGGCAACGACTGCTCGATCGTGGCGGAGGCGATCGCCCTCTCTATCTGCGGCAGCGAATCATTGGCATACACTGACATAAGCAGGGAGAACTGCGGAAGCTGGTCATGCTGTTGAATGGTCACTACGCTATCGTAAATCATGACCGTGAAGTTGCGTGAAGGAGCTTGAATGGCCGCAGATAAGACGAGCCGGGTGCAAAGCATCGACGTGCTGCGCACGCTGGCCGTGCTATGCGTACTGAGCATCCACTCACTGCGCGCCGCCGTTGCGCAGGTCAACGGCCAAGACCTGGCCGGTCTCACCGGCAACCAGATCGCCGCCTCCTGCGCCATCGGCCTATCCACGTTGGGCGTACCACTGTTCCTGATGATCAGCGGCTATCTGCTATTGGACCGCGACTACACGAAGGAACGGACCCTCGCCTTCTTCAAACGCAATCTGCTGCCACTGGTCGTCTCATACGAGATATTCAATCTTGCGCTCGCAGTGGTGCAGCACATCGGTGCGGGCGGCGTGACCCTCGCCGACTACGTGAAATCGGCGCTGTTCATGGGCCCCGCGCCAATGGGCCATCTGTGGTACATGCAGGCCATCGTGGGCGCGTACCTGCTGGTACCGCTGCTGGCATTGCTGCTGCACGTCATTAGGGAGCGTGGCCTGGAACCGTATGCATATGCGGTACTGGCCTGTTTGTTCGTGTTCTACTCGGTGCTGCCGAGCGTGAATCAGATCATGGCATTGCAGGGGAATGCGTTCCGGGTCGTCAGCGCTTTGGACATGTTCGGCATTACGGAACCGCGATTCCTGTTCTATATGGTGTTCGGCTACATGGTGCGCAGAGGATTCGGCATGCGAACCGCACCGGTTGCGGTGTATGCGGGTATGGTGGTGGCGCTCGCGTTGTTGTGCGTTTCGGCCGTGTGGTCGAATCTGCATGCCGATGGTTTCCAGTCCAGTCTGGCGTTCACTCCGGTGGTGCTGGGCGGGTGCATGCTGTTCCTTGCCGTGGTGCGGGCGTTGCATGGCAGGTGGATTCCGAACGCCCTGTACCGGCCTGTGCGCAGCGTGGCCATATGTTCATATGGCATTTATGTGTTGCACTACCCCATAGTGTTGTTCATGAAGTATGCGTCGCTGCCCGTGCACGGCTGGGCGTTGTATGCGTGCATCATGGCCGCCGCGTTCATCGTCTCGTATGCGGGGGTGTGGCTGGTGTCCCGTTGCCCCCTTGCCGCCAAATGGCTCTTCCTGATGAAGTGATCTTCTTGAACGCGGCAGGAGCGATTGCCGGCATTAGGACAAGGGTGAGGCTTGCGGTACTATAAGGCAGTTGAAGAGATGCATGTACCCATAGGGTCAACGTTCCCACCCTTCTGACCCGTAAAGAGTCAGTAGGGGGTAACGGGAGAGCCAGAGGAGAAGTAATGCCAGCCAGCCAATTCGGAGGCTCCGGGAACCGGGTCCGACGACAGGTCACCAGTACCATGGCAACAGGGCCCATTCCGACCTTCTTTGATGGTACTTACCATCCGGAGGCCGCGGCCGGCAACAGAAAACCGAAATTCCAGCTACACCCCGCCCCGACTTGGCGTTATCTGTACAATTCCGCGCTATTGGTACTTGATGCCGTGATGATGCTCATTGCCTGCGGCCTCGTGTTCCTCGTCAATAGGAATGTGCTCCATAAGGTGCAGCAGGAGATTGCCGGAGGTGTTCCGCGAACCTTGGTGGTGCTGTGCGTGGTGTGGCTGCTGAGCTTGGCCGTGTGCCAGGGCTATGCCCGCCATGTTATGGGCGAGGGTTATGCACTGTATGCGAAGGTGCTGAGTGCCGGGGTGCTTGACTTTTTCGCCATGTGTTCGCTGTCGTACCTGTTCGATGCCCAATACCCGCGTTGGCTGGTTGGCCCTGCCGCCTTCATTGCTGGCATGCTTACCATGGTCGAGCGCTGGCTGATGCGTCGATTGCTGCATGCGAACCGTCGTAAAGGCGAATTCAACTACCCGACGGTAATCATCGGATCTCCGCAGGGCATTCGGGATACCATCAACAAGCTCACCTCCGAGATGGGTGTGGCCGTCGGCTATATGCCGATTGCGGTGTGCCCGGTGGAGGAGGTGCGCGAGGAATCCGATCCGGATTCTCCCCAATACCTGATTTCGGTGCCGTTCGAACCGCAGAATGAGAGCGAAAAGAAGCTACGCGTGCTGGCGTTGAACTCCCACCTGCCACAGACGGCCCGCAATCTTGGCGCCCGTACCGTGTTCATCGCCGACGTGCTCACCCGTGATTCCGAAACCTTGCGTACGCTTTCCTTGGCAGTCGAATCATTGAATATGGAGTTGGCTGTGACCGCTTCCGTGGCGGATATCGGCGGCGGCCGCGTGAATATGCGCAACAATTCCGCACTGCCGATCATGTCGGCCGCACTGCCGCAATACTCGTGGCCGACGCGCCTTATGAAGCGCACGCTTGACATTTTTGGCTCGCTGATCGCATTGATTCCGGGCTCCGTCATCATGCTGATCACCGCGATCTTCATCAAGAAGGAAGACGGCGGTCCGGTGTTCTACAAACAGGAGCGTATCGGCCAGTATGGCGAACCGTTCCATGTGCTGAAGATGCGTTCCATGCGTGTGGACGCCGACAAGCATGATGCCGAGGTGGCCAAGGCCGCCGGCGTGAAGCTTGGCGTGGCGTTCAAGGCCAAGGATGACCCACGCATTACCAAGGTGGGCAAAATCATTCGTAAAACGTCCATTGATGAGATTCCTCAGTTCATCAACGTGCTGAGGGGCGATATGTCGCTGGTGGGCCCTCGCCCGCAACGCCAATATGAGGTGGATCAGTACTCCACCCTGTATTCCACACGCCTGCTGGTACGCCCGGGCATTACCGGTCCGTGGCAGATTTCGGGGCGTAACAATCTTTCGCAGGAGGAGACCGAATTCCTTGATGTGAGCTATGTGGAGAACTGGTCTCTAATGACGGATATCGCCATTTTGATTAAAACCGTGGGCGTAGTGTTACACGGCGACGGGGCGTACTGACGGCTCCTGAATAGGGTGTCGAAACCGCACGAGGAACTGCAGAAGAACGAATCGGAGTTGTCGATTATGAAACACAATGCAAGCCACGCCATTACACAACCCAATCAGCGTAAAAAATGGCCTTGGGTGTTGCTCGGCATTTTCGTGCTGCTTGTCGCCCTCGGTGCGGTGCTTGGTGTGGCCGGCTACAAGTTCTATAAGCAGGCATTGCAGGTCAAAGACCACGAGATGGCCGCCGTGGAAACGGTGAAGCAGATCAAAGATATCAAGAATACGATGGATCCGGCCACACTGCAGAAGGTCATCAAGCCGATGCAACAGCACACCAGCGCCGCTCGTACCATCGCGCATGGTAGCCTGTGGAAGCTGGCGGCCATGGTACCGGTGTATGGCGATGACATTCGCACCGTGCAGGGCATGACGGAAGTTGTGGATGATCTCGCTTCGAAGACGTTGCCGGAGGTTTCCGATACGTTGACCACGGTGATGAGTTCTGACCTGAGCGCAGGCGATGGCCAAATCAACATGCAGCCGGTGCTGGATCTCAAGAACGCCGTGAACACGGCGAACACACAAGTCCAGCAGCAGTATAAGAAGATGAAGAACCTGCCTACCCCGCATATCGGGATGGTAAAGAATGCGTACAACCAGGCGTTGGACCAGTTCGCTGATATCGCCGACAAATTGAACCAAGGTAACGAAATGCTGTCCATTCTACCGAATTTCCTAGGTCAGGATGGACAGCGTACCTATCTGGTTCTGGCGGCTACCACTTCGGAATCCCGATCCTCGGGTGGTTTGGGTGGCTCGCTGGGCAGCATGACCACCAATAACGGTTCATTCCAGATGGGTGACTTCTACCCGAATACCGAGTTCGAAGGCGAGAATTCCGAGGTCTATACGGAATCCGATAAGGCGTTGTTCCCGTTCTCCTTCGATATTCGAGATCAGGAGGCGGACCCGGACTTCAACAACGTGGCGAAGAACATTGCCACCATTTGGCAGCGGTCCAGCCACTCCACCAATGTGGATGGCGTGATGGCCATCGATCCGGTGTTCATTCAGGAGCTGGTGAAGCTGAATGGTAACGTGCAGATTCCGAACGGCCCGCTGCTGACAGGCGACAATACGGCTCAGTTCCTGCTTAACGACATCTATAAGGATGTGTACACCGCCTACCAGGATGAGTATTTCCAGTATGTGGCTTCCAACGTGATGGATGCCACGTTCAAAGACCTGAGTATCAAAAAGCTTGTGTCCATCGCCAAGCTCATCTCCCCAATGGCGGACGGCCGCCATGTGAGCTTTGTGAGCTTCCATGAAGATGAGAACAAGGCCTTCTCCGATATGGGTCTGACGAACGGTATCCCTTCCGATGAGGAGAAGCCGGAATTCGGCATGTACTTCAACCAGCTCAACGCTTCGAAGATGGACTGGTACCTACACCGCAGTACGCAGATCACACGTACCTCATGCAATCAGGACGGTTCCCAGACCTACCATGTGACGGTCACTCTGGAGAATGCTCTGCCCTATGAGGATTACGTGAACGGCCCCACCTACATTCTTGGCGGCGGTGATTTGCGTGGACACATTGTCGATAAGATGCTGCTCTATGCACCTGCCGGTGGCTCCATCTCCAATCTTACCGTCGGTGGCACCGCGCAAATTGATGACCCACAGCAGGGCGATCTCAATGGCAATGGCATGATCTATACCGTTGCGAACATCGCCTACGGACAGAATGCGACGTTCGACTTCGACGTGACCACCTCACCCAAAGCCAAGGAAGATCTCAAACTTGATCAGACACCGATGGGTTGGACGAATACCGGCGTATCTTACGATACTAAAGCCTGCCAGCTCCAACATTAAGGTCTATTTTGCAGTTGATTCTCAAAATATAGATGTATCCGGATAAGTCAGAGTAGAGAGGTTAACAATGACTGTAGATATATTGATGGCAACATATAATGGAGCCGATTATCTCAATGATCAGATTCAGTCTATTGTTAACCAAGATTATTCCGATTGGGATTTGCTCATTTCTGATGATGGATCTTCTGACTCCACTATAGATATCTTAGAGAGTTGGTCTAATCAAGATTCTCGAATAGAAGTTTTAGATACAGGGATACGGCATGGTACCCCACAAAGTCATTTTTTTAGACATATTGAGATATTCCAAAAATGAGTATTTTGCTTTCTCTGATCAAGATGACTATTGGCTCCCGGAGAAAATGACACTTTGTCTCAAATATTTGCATAACCTTGAAGAAAAATACGGTAAAAAGAGCCCATTAATGGTTTATACCGACATGTCTGTTACGGATAGTAATCTTAAAATTACGGCTTCATCCTTTTTGGAAAACTCAGGAAAAGAGAAGATAGGCGACTCTGTACAAGAATTACTTATAACTAGTGTTGCCGCAGGCTGCACAATAGTAGGAAATGCTGAGTTACGGAAAGTCATCGTTAAAGCGACTGATAATGTTTTTGACGAGAAAATTCTAATGCATGATTGGTGGACCCTGTTGGTCGCAGCCTGCTGTGGGCATGTACTTGGAATCCGTACTCCAACAGTTTTATATAGACAGCATAATACTAATTCTGTTGGTGCCGAACGATATAATGTCTTTAGCAAAATTAGAAATCAAAAAGAGAACGCAAGAAAATATTGGGCTAGTTGTAAGCAGGCAGAACTGCTTTATAACAAATTAGGTGAATTTATGCCTTGCAAAAAAAAGGAACATCATCGCCGCTCTCATTTCAACAATGTATGTCAATAAATTCTCTGCACTAAAAAATTTTACGAAAAAAATCAATTGCTAAAACGAGAACTGTTGAAACGTATAGGACAATGCATGTCAGTCTTGATGAGAAGCAATGAAATGGTTAAGGAGTGAAATGAAGACCTTTGCAATTCATCTTCCACAATTTCATACTTTTCCTGAAAATGATCGCTGGTGGGGAAAAGGTTTTACAGAATGGACAAACGTAAAAAAAGCAAAACCATTATACGAAGGGCATTCTCAGCCTCTTGTACCGATTAATTCCCACTATTACGATCTATCTCATCCAGAAGAAATGACAAGGCAGCATCGTCTTGCAGCACAGTACGGTATCGATGGATTTGTATACTATCATTATTGGTTTAATGGTAAAAAATTGATGGAAAAACCAATAGAAGATTTGCTGACAAATAAAGAGGCTAAACAGCAATTTTGTCTATGCTGGGCAAATGAACCTTGGACTCGAGCATGGGATGGTAAAAATAAAGAAATCTTGATACCTCAGACATTTGGAGGACAAGAAGACTGGTTAAACCACATTAAGTATTTAATCCCTTTTTTCAAGGATGAACGTTATCTAAGAATACAGGGACGTCCTGTGTTCTTCGTCTATTCTCCAAAGAATATTCCTAATTTTGATAGTATGATTAATTTTTGGAATTCGTATCTTGGAAAATGTGGGGAAGAAAATATATATCTTATTGAATATATCAGTTCATTTAATCCAAAAGCATTTAGTAATTACTCTAAAGCGGTCTTTGAATTTGAGCCATTGTATTCGGCACATTATGAAATTTCACTTTTTAAAGCAGGCTGATCGTTTTATCGATAAAAAGATGAAAAAAGCTTGATTTTCTAGATTATGATTATCTGTGGAATCGTATTTTAAATAAACAGAGGACATACGGAACGAGACAAATCGTAAGATCTGCCTTTACGAACTTCGATAATTCTCCAAGAAAAGGAACGCGTGCTTTTATTACCCAAGGAGCAAGCTACACAAAGTTTGCGGATTATTTGACACAACTGATTCATTCAAATCGACAAGATTACATGGATTTCACTGTGATTAATGCTTGGAATGAGTGGGGTGAGGGAGCCATACTCGAACCAACGGAATCCGACCAATATGGTTGGTTGCAGGCGGTGAAAGATGCTGTACAATGAGAAAACTTTTGTAACAAAGAAAAATAAAGGGCTTGCAGTTTTTGAGGCTCCTTATTTCTTTGTAGGATATGCTATATGGTTAATTGTTGCAATCTTGAATACAACAACGCTGTCGGCACATTTTGGACATGTAAATATACTATATGCTATTGTTCCAGTTTTTTTTTCTTTTGCATGAGATTTTTTACGATCAAAGAGCATACGACAGGTGAAATAGTATTTGCTGTCGTTCTTATCTTTCTAAATCTTCAAACTTTCCTTTTAGGTAACAATGATTTGCTAGCATTTTCAATGCTTCTTTTTTTGCGGACGAAGAATTGCTTTCTCAGAAATCGCAAAGATAACAGTTATGCTTCAAACAATTATTACCATTTTGATTGTAACGTTTTCTGGTTTGGGGTTAATTGATAATGTAAGCAACATAAGAGCAGATGGGACAGCGCGTGTCTCATTGGGATTTGCGTATGTGACCTTTTTGTCATACATATTTCTTAATATTGTGTTGCTTTGGGTTTGGCTGCGTAATAAAAACATGCGGTTTAGTGAATATCTTCTCCTAGGGATATGTAATACTGCGGTGTTCTACTATACGGATGCTCGTAATGGATGTTGTTTAATATATCTTGTCCTCATTGTCTCTTTCATAATTAATCGATATAGTGACAGATTAGTTCATAAAAAAGGTAATTGATTTCCTTATTCAATATGATTATATAATTTGCGCTACTTTTTTTCTTGTCTATATCGCTACTGTTCATTTTCTTTTTCTGATGCATCAGCTATGAAAGAGATAGATAAGATCTTTTTCTTCTAGACTTACATATACCTCCTATGCTCTTCAACATTTTGGTTTGCCTTTCCTAGGTGGAACAAAAGAAGTGCTGGTGAATAAAGGATTATATATTGATTCATCATATATGAGAATAATATATGATCATGGATTGATTGTTTTATTGTTACTCTTATTTTTCTTAACTATCCTTCAAAAGAAATTGCTTGCTAATAATGAATGGCTTCTGTTATTTTTTGTTGGGAATTATTGCAGTACATTCAATGTTCGATGCTCAACTGATGTCCTTTCAACATAACACTTTTCTTTTCCTCTTAACTTCAGTTATCCCTTGGAGGAATGGGAAACATTATCGTTTGATAAATTTTTAATCATACTAGGAGTTCCAATGCCTAAAGTAAGTGTAGTCATTCCTACTTTCAATCGTGCAGATACTATAGGCGATTCCATTAAGAGTGTTCTAGAGCAGACATTCAAAGATTTTGAAGTAGTAGTTGTTGATGATGGTTCTACAGACAACACTGAATCAATCATTGCCTCGCTTGGGGATTCTCGAATTAAATATGTTATGCAGGATAATGCAGGAGCATGCGCTGCTCGTAACAATGGAATTCGGCATGCACATGGTGAATATATTGCGTTCCAAGATAGCGACGACCATTGGATGCCTCGAAAACTCGAGAAGCAGCTTCAGAATATCAACCTTTATAATTCGAAGATAGATATATGCAAGATGCATTCTGTTGGGCTACCTGAAGATGAATATGAGCCCTGTCGTCAAGCGATAAAGGCAAATTTTTCATATGAATATTTACTCGGGCGTAATTTTGTGAGTACTCAGATGATTCTCGCGAGGCATGAGCTCTTTGAAGATAATTTGTTCGATGTAAAGATTCCTCGTTTCCAGGATTGGGATCTTATGCTTCGTTTGCTGCGTGACCACAAGCTGTCTTACACTGATGAAGTACTTGTTGAGCGCTATATTTCTGCAGATTCCATCTCCCAGAACGTTAGCAAGGCACTTGAGGCGTATTCATTAATTGAAAAAAAAATATTTCGATGAACTATCTTCACATCGGGATTCGTATTCTCGGTTTATGTATACGAAAGCTCAAATTTGCAAATCCGGGTTGACTAGGCATGAAGAGGCGGCACTTTTCATGAATAGTTTCAAGATGAATCCTAACTTGAAAAGTTTATTGCGAGCAGTGCAAAGTCTTGTACTTCTATAAGACACATAGCTGTGTACTGCGATATGCCTAAAGTCGCTTATCTAGTTGATAGGCCAGCATGGATTCGTAATAATGTATTGTAAATTATTGAAGGGTATAAACTGCTTCCGCTGAAAGGATGTCAATGATGAAAATTGCAGTTGCTGGTACTGGTTACGTCGGTTTGTCCGTCTCGCTGTTACTTGCTCAAAATAATGAGGTTTGTGCAGTGGATATCGTGCCTTCAAAGGTGGAAGCACTGAATCGCGGTGAAAGTCCTATTGTGGATGAAAAAAATTACTGAATTTCTCAACAAGAATATAACAGGGGAATGCCCTCTTAATTTTCACGCAACACTGAATCAATCTGAAGCATATGAAGATGCAGATTATGTTGTAATCGCGACACCGACAAATTATGATCCACTGAAAAAATTATTTCGATACTTCTAGTGTCGAGAATGCTATTGACGCGGTTCGCGATGTGAATTCGGCTGCTTGGGTGGTCATAAAATCTACCGTACCCGTTGGCTACACGATAAATCTGCGTAAATCACGTAATGATGATCGTATTATCTTTAGTCCGG
Source organism: Bifidobacterium moukalabense DSM 27321 (assembly GCF_000522505.1). Classification (GTDB taxonomy): domain Bacteria; phylum Actinomycetota; class Actinomycetes; order Actinomycetales; family Bifidobacteriaceae; genus Bifidobacterium; species Bifidobacterium moukalabense. The sequence goes on from NZ_AZMV01000001.1 coordinate 381,285, forward strand.
AATTTTTTACGTGAGGGGAAAGCTCTGTACGATAACCTTCATCCAAGTCGAATTGTGGTTGGTGCACCGGCGGATGATTCGCGGGCTATTGAGGCCGCAGAGAAATTTGCGCAATTGCTCGATGAGGGGACTGCGCAGGGAGAGCAAACTCGATCAAATCCGGATGGTTCGAAGGGTGTACCACGTCTGATTGTAGGGCCAACTGAGGCAGAGGCCATTAAGTTGTTTGCCAATACATATCTTGCATTACGTGTAGCGTATTTTAATGAATTAGACACATATGCACAGACCCGTTGTTTGAATGCAGAAGAGATCATTCATGGAGTGGGACTGGATCCACGTATTGGAGCACACTATAATAATCCGAGTTTCGGTTATGGCGGATATTGTCTCCCGAAAGATACAAAACAGTTACTTGCAAATTATGACAAAGTACCTCAGAATCTCATCGGTGCCATTGTAGATGCAAATCGCACTCGAAAAGATTTTATTGCTTCGGAAGTGATGGAACGTGCTCTGGCTTCTGGCAAGAAGAAACCTATAGTTGGTATATATCGATTGACCATGAAGTCAGGCTCTGATAATTTTCGGCAGTCGTCAATTCAAGGTGTGATGAAAAGGGTCAAGGCTAAAGGTGTCACTGTATTGGTGTATGAGCCTACGTTGGAGGACTCAGAATTTTATGGCTCTGAGGTAACGCATGATCTAGAATCGTTTAAAGAACGGGTAGACGTGATTGTTGCCAATCGTTGGAATGCAGAACTCAAGGATGTGGAAGCTAAAGTCTATACCCGCGATCTATTCCGGAGAGATTGATGGCATGATTCCGGAGGACTTCATATGGAACGCATGCTGAATGTCTACGCTGCCCCACGTATGTAGATTAGTAGAGCGTCAGTAGACAGTATGATGATAAAAATATAGAATATCGTATTTTAGGTAAGGAATCCTAGGAATTTTCTGGAATCGTTGCGGAACCAATAGTTGTCATTTCGTGGTTGAAGTGGCATGTTCTTGACTTGGAGGACAAGGCGTGAGCGAACGCATTCTATTTACAACTGAGACGCTGAGCTTGGGCGGCATACAACGTGTGACATCAGTAATTGTAAATGCGTTATATGAGCATGGGGGAAGATGTGACTTTGTATTGTTTGGATGATACCAAACAGGATTTTTTATCATGTTAATGCGCCTGTTGTTCGTTTTGATTCTACAAGAAAGAGATACCTTAAAAAATCAATTTTTTCCGTTTGTTAAAACTTTTTTTCTGGCGGGAAGATTATGTCTCTTTGGCAAATTCATTTTTTTAAAATATCTAGATGATAATAGGATTAATACAGTTGTCTTAAATCCACATTTCTTTCATCTCGTTCCAAAAATAAAAGAACGTTATCCATTTATACGTATTTATTTATGGATGCACAATAATTTTGATGTGTATGTTGAAACAAAAAAAATATTTTTAGTAATCGCGACTCTCTGCTTCGGTTTGTAAAGAAAGCAGATGGAATAATTTGTCTTGAGAAATACTCGTGTAAAAGATGGTTGCAATATAATGCAAATTCATTCGTTTTGCATAATCCAATCACTCTTGACCCACATCATTCTGTGGCGGATATGGACAGCCACGTTATTTCGTTCACATCGCGGTTGACCATAGAACAAAAAGGACTGGATCATCTTATAGCGATTGCGCGCACGCTTCCAGAACCATGGTACATTAATGTTGCCGGAACTGGCGTAGACAAAAATCGTTTCTTAGATCTCATTCAAGAAGCACATGTCGAGAATAAAATCATCTTAAGAGGAGCCTTGCAGGGGCGGGATCTGCTCGATCATTATCTAAAATCAAGCATCTTCCTTATGACAAGTCGTTGGGAAGGTTTTTCATTAGTGTCTGCAGAGGCTATGAGTGTCGGACTTCCTGTCGTCGCATTCGACATACCTGCTCTTTGTGAGGTGACTGACAATGGGCGTTATGCATTGCTTGCCCATGATGGTGATGTGGAAGATTTTTGTCGGCAATTGAGTAAATTAATTTCCAGTGTGAAATTACGTAGAAAATACTCTGCACTTTCGTTGGAACGTGCAAAAGCATTTTCTCTTGAAACCATTGTGAGTGAATGGAAGAGCATAGTCGATGAATGATGTGTCAAAAAAAACATAGAGAGATGAGTTTTTTTGAAGGCTGCTTTCATTCAGGCAGTGTCGAAATACTCTACAGTGATAATGCAGATGGCAATCACTGTTGTACTTGCCAGATTGCTTACGCCGGAACAATATGGAGTGATGGCTGGTGTTACAGTCTTCACAAGTTTTTTTCAGTATATTGGCTGATTTGGGATTGGGTCCAGCAATTATTCAGTATCAAGAACTCGATTCGAAAGATTATGGATCTATTTTTATCTTTTCATGTGGTCTTGGCCTTTGTCTTTCCTGTGTCTTCATCTTTTTTGGGGACACCATTAAGCTTTTTTCTTCCATGATTCTACTTATGCTTCATTGTGTGCTTGGGTGTCTGTATCCGTATTCTTCAACACAGTCAACATGGTCCCCAACGGGTTACTTCTTAAAGGCAAGAAATTTAAATTAATTGGAGTAAGACTCTTCATAACAACGATTGTTGGAGGCCTTGCTGCAATCGTTCTTGCATATGTAGGATTTGGAGTGTTTGCATTAGTTGCGAACATAAATATTACAGCAATATTGGTTTTTCTGTGGAATTATCTCTCAATAAAGAAAGAACTCTCCTTTACTGACTTGCATATTATTTCTTCAATAAGAATAATCGCAAAGTATTCACTTTTTTCAAGCTGGTGCAAATTTTGTAAATTACTTCGCTAGGAACCTGGATCATCTTGTTATTGGTAGAGCGTTCAATTCCGTATCCCTAGGACTATATGACAAGGCTTACAAACTGACGGCGTATCCAATTACATTTGTCCCGCAAGTGTTAGCTAGTGTGATACAACCATTCTTAGCTAGGTATCAAAACGATAAATATCGGCTCCGTGACTTCTATCATAAAATAACTTTTGTATTAGCAATAGTTGGGGCATATGTTACATTTTTTATTTGTATTATGTTCGAATGAAATTGTTGTTATATTCTATGGTGACAGTTGGAAGAACTGTGTACCGCTATTTGCCATTCTTTCGTCTTCTTTATTTTGTCAATTATTGGGTAATATCACCGGGCCGATGCTACAAAGTGCAGGGCGTACTGATTTACTTCTAAGGCAGACATCAATTGCGACGGTTATTATTGTTGTTTCCATGTTGTTGGGAGCGTTGACTGGTAATTTGACCAATCTTGCAATTGGTGTTGCCTTTGGTTATTGTTTACAGATATTCACTTGCGTGTATTATGTGGAGAGAATTGCTCTTGAAGGTCGAATCCGAGACTACTGTAAGGAAGTTGTGACCCCTCTTATATGTGGTTTCGTTGCTTTTGTTCCGTGTATGCTATGTAAAAAGAGTTTTTTCCCCTCTTTGAATACGTGGATTTCTCTTTTAATATTTGCTCTTTCTTTTACTGGTCTATTTATTATATTTGTTGTTTTAACTGGCGGGTTTAAAAAAATGTTTGAATATTTTGCATCGATGATATTTATATTTATTGTAGATATTTATTATTTTTAATTTAAAAATCAATCTTATTGATAATTGACTTGAAGTTTTGAAGAAGGGACTGGATATAATGAAAGGGTCGAATTTGACTTCTGTCATCATTCCGACGCTGAATCCGGGTAATCAGATTACCGTGCTGCTCGATAAACTGATTAGCCAGAGCCTACCGCCTGTGGAAATCATCGTCGTTGATTCCCAGTCGGATGATGGCACTCCGGCTTTGGTGAATCAATATATTGCGAGCCATACCGGTCAGAACATCAGATTCATCGGAATCGAACGCAAAGATTTCGATCATGGCGCCACCCGGGACATGGCCTTACGTGAGTCCAGTGGCGATTTTGTCCTGTTTCTGACTCAAGACGCCATGCCTGCGAATGAGCATTATATCGAAAATCTCATGAGACCTTTCTCTGATGAAAAGGTGGCTTTGGTCACTGGGCGTCAGATTGCACGCCCAGATGCACGCCCTGCCGAGCGTCTGGTCCGGGAATTCAACTATCCCGAACAATCCCATATCCGTGACGCTTCCGATATCGAACGATTGGGCATCAAGGCGTTCTTTGCCTCCGACGTGTGCGCTGCGTATCGCCGCTCGGCATATCTTGCCGTCGGAGGGTTTGAGCATCCGATTGACACCAACGAAGACATGCTGATCGCCGCCGCGTTCCTCCATGCCGGGTACAAGATTGCATACGAGGCAAGTGCGGAAGTCGTTCACTCACATAATTTCACACTCAGACAGCAGTACAAACGCAACTATCTCATGGGCAAGGAGATTCAGAAGCACGCGGCGTTGTTGGGCGGCGCGAAAGTTGCTGGTGAAGGAATGGCGCTGGTCAAATATGTCATCCAGGGCTTGGCCAAAGGGTGTCATTTATGCGAAATCATAAGATTCTGCTTCGACTGCGCGGCTCGACTGTTGGGTAATCGAGCCGGGGCATCGGCGGGAGCGAAACTTCAGAACGAGTCTTCATCTGAATGGTAATAACAGAAAATAAAGATCCGTTTTGAAGCTTTGCTCCAACTGCGGCCTTACGGAACCTGCGTGAACTTCAGATCCTTAAGGTAGTTTTTGCCGGAGGTCTGGTCGTATTGCACCAGCTTGTAGTCGGCAAGCAGCTGCTTGGCCCTTTCCGAAAGATGCTTCACGGTGACTGTATTGCCGTCACGGTCAAGATAGGTGGCGTGTCCCTGACCGATGCCGCCATTGGTGTCGATTACGCGGCTCATGGCCGGCACTTCCTGATGCAACTCGGTCAGCATGGCGAGGAACGGTGACACCTTGGCGTTCATGTGCTCGGCTGCCATGGCCATGAAGTAATTCGACGAAGTATAGGCGGTTTCGGTCTGGTCAAGCTTCGTGTCATGCGAGGCGGACGCGTTGTTCGACCAGATGAAATAGTCGGTCTCGTGCAGCGACACCTTGTTGTTCTTATCCTTATCGGCGGTGTAGTAGATGCCGGGCAGGTGGTCGCCGTAGAAGATCACGGTGATCGGCTTGTCGATCTGATTGAGTTGGTCGAGGAAGTCGGCGGTCTCCTGGTCGGTATAGTTCACGCCCTTGGCATACGTGTCGACGTCGCTGCGCTCACTGTCGGAAATGTTCTCCGACGTGTCGGCGTCCACAAACTCGTTATTGTCGTAGTAGTCGCCGTACGGCATGTGGTTCTGCATGGTCACGAGCTGCAGGAACTGCGACTTGTCGCCATCCTTCTGCTCATTGATCAAGTCGAGAACGTTCTGGTATGCCTCGCTGTCGCTCACATACGGCGAACGATCGATGGTGCCGGTATGTGCGAGTGGTTCCTTGCTGTCGCACGTATACAGGTTCGAGAACTTGAACTTTTTGTAGTTGATGTTGCGCAGATACATGCTCTGCTGGAACGGATGCACCGCGGAGGTGGCGGATTCGCCGTACTTTTGCGTCCAGATCTGATTGAACGAGTACGGGTCGTCCTGATTCGGTACAAGCTGCTGGTATGGCACAATCAGGGAATCGTTGAAATTGGCCAGGTTCATACCGGTTAGCGCCTGATACTCGATGTTCGCGGTACCTCCGCCATAACCGGGGGAGAGCATCAGTCCGGACGTCGTGGAGTTCTTGATATTGCGGATGTTCGGCATCGGATCGATGCCGAAGCTCACGCCCGGCACGCGCGTCGGATCGGAGAAGGACTCGGACAGAATCAGGATCACCGTACTATCGGTCAGTTCGCTGCCACGGTTCTGATTGATGGTTTCCGCTTCGGCGGAATAGCGTTCGGCGATCTGCTCCATGGTCTTCTGGCTGTAGTTCTCCGGCTTATCCATGGCCTTGACCTTGGTCAGGCTCAGGAACGTGGTTGCCGGACCGTTGTTCTGCGCGTCCATCAGGGAGTTCCACAATTCTGGGCGGTAGCCCATATCCGTGGCCCAAGTGTAGGACCACGAATCCGGGGTGCTCAAGCCCGCCGTATACGAGCCGAGCAGCACCACGCTGAGCACGGCGGCAAGAACACGGCAACTGTTGCCGACAATGTTCTTGACGTTCGCGATGGGGTGGCGCCACGAGCAATGGATGAATCTCCTGCGGCCGTCGAGCGCGAATAGGATCACGCATATCACCACGAACCAGATCACCACGTGGATTGCACCTTGAACGAGCGCTTCGCTGGTCTCAGGTACGAACGACATGATGCTGCCGGTGTCACCACCGGAAACGAACGTCAGATCGGCCGGAATGATCGGTTCGTTACGCAACTGCACCTTGATGCTGTTGGCCACGCCGTATGTGGTCATGACGGTGCCGAATATGATGGTCGCAATCCAGAATCTGTTCGTAATGAAGATCAGCGCAAGATACACCAATCCCAAACCAACGAAATTGACGAGGAATATGTATTTCTGCTCCAGCCACATCTGACTGACGAATTTCGTCAGCTGACCGGCCACGCTTTGCATGATCCTGGTGGTATCGTCGACCTGCGCGTCCGCGGCGTATTCCGGCTCGGTGCACATGCCCCACTGCAGGAAGATGACCTCCGCCGAGGTGAGCAGCATGAACACGACCGTGTAGAACGCATAGGAGAACTTCATGCGTTTGCGCCACAGGCCGTGAAGCATTTTGGCGATGTCGATGAACTTGCGTACGGGCTTCAGATCGGTAAAGGCCTGCCACCGGTCATGAACCTTCTCCGCGGCATGATGCACGGTTGCGGCCACTCGTCGGGCCGCCTGCCGGGCGGTATGTGCGACGGTATGCACCTTACGCACCGTGATCACGGCCAGTTCCTCGGCCTTGTCGGCCGGAACGAGCGCATTGGGCTCCGCCGATGCCGTGTTTGCGGCTGGTTGCGCCAGTGCCGGAACCGGCGCGGGCGCGTTGACCGTTCCGATATCATGCTCGGTCGTTTGCATGCCTGATTGCATGCCTTGCGTGTACAGGCTGTAGCGCGTGCCCCTACGCTGCGTGGCACGATGCTGAGCATGTTGCGCTTGTGGTTCCGTTGACGCGTGGATTGGCCGCTTGCTGACGAACAATGATGTTCTCCGCGCCCGTTTCGTCGATTCATCGGCTGGTCGGAAAGCGTTTCTGATGATGGAAGGTGAAATATGCATGTGCTGATTGACCGTGCGGGAGGAGGGAAAGGAACGATGGCGTGTTTCACCGACGACCGGTTCTGGGCGTTTGCTGAATGCGGCTGGCTGCAGATATGGAAGATCCTTCGAGTGACCGGTGGCCAGGATGTTCTGCATCATCGCGTCCTTTGGGGGTACTTCCGTTCTGGCTGATTTGCCTTTGGGAGGTGAACTCTAAGTGAATCAGGGCTATTCTAATGGCGCAGTCTGGACGAAAGGACTGCTTACGAGTCGTGCAACATCTCCTGTATGTTTGCAGGGCGGTTTCTGCATACGAATCCACGCGGGAGGGCGGCTTTCCGCACTGAAAGCAAGCCAGGTTCGTTCCATCGGAAGGGTGGGCATGGAGTGGGGCGGGCGCTGTCGAGACGATGGCGCAATCGGTTGTGCCATTGGCGGCGACGGTGCCGCCAATAACTGGTGCATCCATCAGACCATCTTCCGTACCGTTCCGCGGTAGGGCGATTGCGGTTGGAAGGTCGTCGGCGGAAGGCGGTTATTTGGTGGAATCGAGCTTCATCTCCTGTGAGGCGACCACGGCCTTGGCGGCGGAATCGAGCTCATTGGTGATGTTGCGCAGGTCGTTGGCGTAGTCCTTGATGTCATTGGTGGCCTTGGTGAAGTCATCCACGCTGCCGTTGGCGGGGCAGGTCGGCGCATCGTCGATGTCGTCGGCGAGCTTCATCGCATCCTTGAGCGTTTCCAGCGTGGAGCCGTTCGCCACATCGTCGACCGTGAGCTTCGCCGCCTGTTCGGCTCTGGTCTGTGCCGCTTCGAAGCTGTTTTGATGGACGGTCAGTGTCTTTGCGTTCAGTTTGCAGGTATCGCTGGCGGCTTGCGTCAGTTCCTGCCGATTGCCGACAAAAATGATCGCTGCTACGGTCAATACGATCGCGATGACCGCGATTATGGCGATCACTGCAATCGAATGCCTTGATTTGGCATTGCTTTTTTTCGATCTTCACTATTTCTTTCCCTCTTATCCTGTTGCATGTGAATCTCAACGAGACCTTAAGAGCATACAAAAAATTTCATGAGAAAATCGCTTGCTAAAGAAATGGTTTCGTGTTTTTTTCTCTATGAGGGGAATGGTTGCAATATAAGGGCATACAGAGGTGCCGAGGTGATTCGGGTGGCATTAAAGGGTGCCGTGCTCGATTGATGTGACGCAGTGCCTGTTGCGTGCAGGTAAGGGAACATTTTCACAGCGCGTTGTGACGCGTGATGATTTTATGCTAGAAGAAACAATGTTCTAAGGGGGACATATGGCACGACGCGCAACATTGAAGGACGTGGCGCAGGCTGCGGGAGTGTCGGTGACCACCGTATCTCTGGTGCTGAACGGGCGCCCCGCGCGTGTGTCGATGGAAAAGCGCGAGCTGATCGCCAAAGCGGCCAAGGAGCTGCACTATGTGCCCAACCAGAGTGCGCGCAGCCTCGTGACCAAGCAGTCGAAACTCGTGGCGCTGATCGTTCCTGACATCGAGAACCTGTTTTTCGCCGCACTGTCGAAATGCGTGGAAGACGAGTGCGCCGCACAGGGCTATTCGCTGATCGTGGCCAATTCCGACGATTCGCGCACGGTCGAACATGATTTGATGGTCCGGCTCTCCTCGCGAGGCGTCGATGGCATGATGCTGATTCCCGCGCGTGAATCATGCGCCGCCGAAGACAAATTGCAGGCCGATGTGGAGCAGGTGGCCTGCCCGGTGGTGCTCATCGACCGGCTTGTGCAGAACGGTTGGTGCGATGCCGTCGGATTCGACAACTATGTAGGTGGCCAGCTTGCCGCGCGGTACCTGTTGGAGGAAGGCCATCGGCATATCGGCATCGTGACCGGTGACGTTGCGGAATCGAGTGCGTTTGACCGCAAGCGTGGCTTCATGGATGCCGTCGAACAGGCGGGGGAGCATTTCGATCCCGCATTGTGCGTTGCGGGCGACTACCGCTTCGACAGCGGCTACCAAGCCGCCGATCGGATTGTCGACGGCGGTGCCACGGCGGTGTTCTGCTGCAACGATGTGATGGCGTTGGGATTCCGTCAGCGTCTCGCCGAGCGTGGTCTGCAGGTGCCGCAGGATATGCGGGTGATCGGTTACGACAATATTCTCAATCGATTCGGTCTCGGCATGCATATGACCACCGTCGAACAGAGCGTCGCCGAACTGGCGGCAGCGTGCTGGCAGATGCTCTCCACCCGCATCGACGTCGCAATCGGCCGCACCGGTGCCGGCAAGAGCGAGGATGATTCCGAATCCGAGGATGCCCAGGGCGGCGAGCGCCCCTGGCTGTCTCGTCCGCGGGTGCAGGTGCTTACTCCGAGACTGGTGCAGGCGGTCCGGGCCTGACCGTGCATCTTCTTTGACGTGTATCCCCTTCTTGTGTAGAAGGTGTCGGTCTGCGGGGTTTGACGGGCCTTTCCGCTTGTCGGGGGTAAAAAGCGACACGCGGGCAGGCTGACCCCCTTTGACTCCCTTGATAAAACGCTTTATCATACATGTAACAACAAGGTTGAGAACGTACTCGCCTGCTTTGTGCAATACAAGCTGACGACAATGGGACGTGTAGTGGCGGACCGCCGTCAGGCCCGTCAATGAGGAAAGGCATAACCATGAAGAAGCTGATTCTGGACTTGGATACCGGTGTCGACGACGCTCTGGCCATCTCCTACGCCCTAGGAAGCCCGGAAGTCGAACTCATCGGCATCACCGGCACCTACGGCAACGTGCTCGTCGAACAAGGCGTGCGCAACGCACTGGCCGTAACCGACCTGCTCGGCCACCCGGAAGTCAAGGTCTACCAAGGGCTGCCGCACTCCAGCGCCACCGACCGTTTCGAAGTGCTGCCGGTCTCCGCGTTCATTCACGGCGAAAACGGCATCGGCGACGTGAGCATCCCCGACTCCGACCGTTCCGTCGAAACCGAATCCGCAGTCGACTTCATCATCGACGCCGTCAAAACGTATGGCAGGGATCTCGTCTACGTGCCGACCGGTCCGATGACCAACATCGCGGCGGCCCTCGGCAAGGCGCCGGAAATCAAGGACGAGATCGGCGAAATCGTGCTCATGGGCGGTGCCCTGACCGTTCCGGGCAACGTGAACGCATGGACCGAAGCCAACATTTCGCAGGATCCGGACGCGGCCGACCATCTGTTCCGCTCCGGCGCACCCGTGACCATGATCGGGCTCGACGTGACCCTGCAGACCCTGCTCACCTACAAGGAGACCCGGCAGTGGCGCGATCTGGGCACCAAGGCCGGCACGTTCCTGGCCGACATGACCGACTACTACATCAAGGCCTATGAGACCACCGCACCGCACCTGGGCGGCTGCGGTCTGCACGATCCGCTCGCCGTAGGCGTGGCGGTCGATCCGACGCTCGTGACCACGCTCGACATCAACATGAAGGTCGATGTGGACGGCCCGACCCGAGGCCGCACCATCGGTGACGAAAACCGGCTCAACGATGCGGTCAAGACCATGAAGGTGGCCGTGGGCGTGGACGTGCCAAGGTTCCTGAACGAGTTCATGACACGCATTTCGGGGCTCGCCGGGAGCGCGGAGTGAGGGCGCGCCGAAGTGACGCGGCCCTTTCCGTTTGACCTTTTCCGTATTGAATGTGGAGTTTGAAAGCAAGAAGGACGGAAAGTAGGTTTCACGGAATGTTTCACGGACGGGCCGCCCGTTGAAGGACCGGAATCCGCAATAATTGAAAATCATTGGAAACAATCGGAAAACAACGTCTCAAGGAGGCAAGGATGGGTGCGACTGAAGTGCTCTCTGCATTGGATCGAATCCACGGCACGGTGTCGGTGATCGGCTCCATGAACGCGGACTACACCGTTACCGCGCAACGGCTACCCGGGCCGGGGGAGACCATCACCGGCGGCCCGCTGCAGCTGCTGCCGGGCGGGAAATCAGGCAATCAGGCCGCTGCGGCCGCACGCATCGGCGCTACCGTGCAGATGTTCGGTGCGGTCGGCTCCGACGGCAATGCCGAGTTCCTGCTCGGCGCGCTGGCCGAGGCGGGCGTGAACACCACGCACGTGCGCCGCGTGCTCGGGCCGAGCGGAACCACCGTGATCACCGTTGACGCAGCCGGCGAAAACACCATCGTGTACTCTCCGGGCTCCAACGCGCAGGTGACCGTTGACTACGTGGAATCCGTACGTGAGGCGCTCGTGCGTTCCTCCGTGCTCGGACTGTGCCTCGAAAGCCCGATCGAAACGGTGACCGCCGCCGCACGCATCTGCCATGAGGCGGGTGTGAAGGTGCTGCTCAATGATTCGCCGTTCACGCCGTCGCTGCCGGCCGAGCTGGTGGCCGCCTCCGACATCCTGCTCGTCAACGAACATGAGATGGCGCAATTGCTCGGCATCGACGAACCCGAGGACGACGATTGGGATGCCTTCGACTGGGGCCATGTTCTGGCCGAAATGCGATCCTTCGGCTTCGAACAGGCGATTGTGACATTGGGAGGCGACGGTTCCGTGGTGCTCGACGCCACCGCCGAAAAGCCGATTCAGCGCATCGCGCCGGTTCGCGTGAAGGCCGTCGACACCACCGGTTGCGGCGACTCCTTCATGGGTACCGTGCTGGCTGGCCTCGCTTCGGACATGACGCTTTCCGAATCCGCGCAGCTCGCCTCGTACGTGTCCGCATATGCGGCCACCGGTTACGGAGCGCAGGCTTCATACGGCAACGCCGCGCAGATTCGCGAGGCATTCGCCGAGTAGGCTGGTGCGGCCGCTGGGTTCTGTGGCGGTCTGGTTCGGCGGCGGCCGGTCTGGTTTTGCGGTGACGCGTGGCTTGGAGTTTACCGATAGTTGCGGTGGCGGACGGTAGTTGCAATTATTCCTGATGATTATCGACTTTCGCACAAACACGATTTGCCAAAACGACTGTTTTGGCAAATCGTGTTTTTTGCATGTCCCTTAAATGGCCTCGAAAAACGGATTTCTTGAGTTAGGGGGTATGAAATTGGCTGTCTGAGACGCGAATAGACCCGTATGGAGTGGAATCCAAGCGCACGATTTTCGAAAGGGTCTTTTCCGAGCAATCGTGCGCGGCGCACTGCACAATCCGCCCTCTCTGCTTCTCTTCTCCCTTCCTTCTCCTCTTTTCTTACTTCCCTTATTCTCTTTATCCTCCTGCCATCCTTATCTTTTCCTTTCCCTCCTTTCTCCTTTCTCTCATTCTCCTTATCCTCCTGCCATAACACTTTGGTGGGGCGAACCATCCGCGTGCGGCATGGGCACCCGCATTGTTATATTTGAATTTGGCTTAAATTCACGCACCCGTATATTGGAAGGCGAAGCATGTCGGCGATTCTCGAAGGCACCCCGGATAAGAAACTGGCTTTGGTGACGGGTCGCGCGTACCCCGAACAGGCCGAGGAAACCGCGAAGTACCTTGGCACCCATGTGCTTGAGACCACCTCATATGATTTTGCCAATGGTGAGATGTACGTGCGCTACACCGAACCGGTGCGCGGCGCCGACGTGTTCGTGATGCAGGCGCACACCATGCCGATCAACAAGTGGATCATGGAACAGCTCATTATGGTCGACGCCCTGAAGCGCGCCTCCGCCCGTTCCATCACCGTGGTCGCGCCGTTCCTTGGCTATTCCCGTCAGGACAAGAAGCATCAGGGTCGCGAACCCATTACCGCACGTCTGATTTTCGACCTGTTCCAAGCCGCCGGTGCCGACCGCATCATGACGGTCGACCTGCATGCCGCTCAGGAGCAGGGCTTCTTCGATGGCCCGGTCGACCATCTCACCGCCATGCCGGTGCTGATCGACTACGTGCGCAACAACATGCCGCTGGAGAACACCACCATCGTGTCCCCGGACGCCGGCCGCATCAAGGTTTCCGAACAGTGGGCCGCCAAGCTCGGCGGTCTGCCGCTCGCATTCATCCATAAGACCCGCGACACCACACGCCCGAACCATGCGGTCGCGCACGGCATCATCGGCGAGGTCAAGGGCCGCGAATGCGTGGTCGTCGATGACATCATCGATACCGCCGGCACCATCTGCGAGGCAGTGCGCACCCTGCGCGAGGCTGGTGCGAAGTCGGTGACCCTGGTCGCCACGCACGGCCTGCTTTCCGGCCCGGCCGTGGAACGTCTGCGTGATTGCGGTGCCAGGGAGATCGTGCTTACGGACACCGTGCCGGTTCCGGAAGAGAAGCGTCTGCCGAACATGACCGTGCTGTCCGCCGCGCCGCTGTTGGCCGCCGGCATCCGTTCCGTATTCGAATCCGGTTCGGTCTCCACGCTGCTTAACGGATTGCCTGAAGACATGCGTCCGCGCAGCATCTATGCATGATTCATGATTGGTGACCTATGTGACGAAGCCTCGCCTTTGCGGCGGGGCTTTTCGATTGAAGCCGGATTCCTCGCTCGGCCTTTCCCCTTTCCTTTTTTCGGGACATGAAAGCCGTCAACCCCTTTGCTTGGGGAGCGGAAAAAAAGGAGGACTCGTCTGGGTGTCGGGATATGCTAAACAGGTTGTCTGAAATGTATCTCTATACCTTATATATGGATGCGTGAAGGCAGTACGCATACACACTCCTGCCGTGGAAAGTCCATGGCCGATAGTCCGAAGGAGGTGGGTGATGTCTGCGCATAAGTACGAACTGATGTTCATTGCCGATCCCGAGCTGGATGAGCGCGGTCTGAAGAAGCTGACCGAGCAGTATCTGGAAACTGTCACCAAGGAAGGCGGTGACGTCGAGAACATCGACATCTGGGGCCGCCGCAAGCTTGCCTATGAGATCGATGGCAAGACCGAAGGCAACTACGTCGTGGTCAACTACTTCGCTGATCCGACCACCAGCGACGAACTCGATCGTCTGCTGAACCTGAACGAATCCGTCATTCGCACGAAGATTCTTCGCAAGTAAGTAATTTCAAGCTTTTCAAGCTGCACAAGTAAGTAGGTAACGTCATGGCAGGCGAAACGATTATCACCGTGGTGGGCAACCTCACGGCTGATCCTGAAATCCGTACCACTGGCAACGGTGCATCCGTGGCCAGCTTCACGATTGCCTCCACTCCGCGCACCTGGAACCGTAACTCGAACCAGTTCGAAGACGGTCAGGCCCTGTTCATGCGCTGCTCCGCGTGGCGCGACATGGCCGAGCACTGTGCGCAGAGCCTGTCGAAGGGCATGCGCGTCATCGCGCAGGGCCGTCTGCAGCAGCGTTCCTATCAGGCGCAGGACGGCTCTCAGCGTACCGTCGTCGAGATGCAGGTCGATGAAATCGGCCCGTCCCTGCGCTACGCGACCGCCCAGGTTACGCGTACCTCCAGCGCCAGTGGCCATGCCGGCAATCGTGGCGGCAGTGGCTTCACCGGTAACAACGGAGGCTATGCGAACAATAATGGTGGCTTCGGCGGCAACGCCGGCGGCTACCAGGGCGGTGCCGGGTATTCCGGCGGCGCAGGCTATCAGGGCGGGGCTTCCGCTCCCGCCAACGCCGCGCCCGCCGCAGCACCGGCTTCCGACCCGTGGGGCAGCGCGGATTCTTCCGCAGCGTCCTTCGGATCCTTCGGCGCCAGCTCCTCCGAATTCGGAGGCAACGACGGCGAGCCGGAATTCTAAGCTGAAAAGCAACCCCAGATTTTAAGGAGAACATCAAGATGTCACGCAAGAGGCCGCAGCCGCCGGTCAAGCCGTTTAAGAAGAAGCCGAATCCACTGAAGGCCGCCAAGATCACCGAGATCGATTACAAGGACGTCGCCCTGCTGCGCAAGTTCATTTCCGATCGCGGCAAGATCCGCTCCCGTCGTATCACCGGTGTGACCGTGCAGGAACAGCGCAAGATCTCGAAGGCGATCAAGAACGCCCGCGAGATGGCTCTGCTGCCGTACGCCACTTCCGGCCGCTGATCTTAGAGAGGTTTGAACAATGGCTGAAACTAAGGTTATTCTTACCAAGTCCGTCACCAACCTGGGCCACCCGGGCGATGTGGTGACCGTCAAGGCCGGCTATGCCCGCAACTACCTGCTCCCGCAGGGCCTGGGCTTCGCCTGGACCAAGGGCGCCGCGGCTCAGATCGAGTCCATGAAGCGCGCTCGTCTGGCCAAGGCCGTCGCCACCCGCGAAGAGGCCGTTGCCGCCAAGGAACTGATCGAGGGCACCACCGTCGAAATCGCAGCCAAGGTCTCCGAGTCCGGCAAGCTGTTCGGCGGCATCTCCGCTGAGAAGATCGCCATCGCGCTGTCTTCCAAGGTCGAGGTCAATCCGAAGAACATCACCGTTGAGCCGATCAAGACCACCGGTGACTTCCCGGCGACCGTCGCTCTGCACCCGGAAATCACCGCCTCCTTCTTCGTGAAGGTCGTCGCTGAGTGATTTCGGCCCTGTTCGCCATGGCTAGGGTCTTGCCTGACCATGGTGAATGACTTCAGACTGTACGTCTGAGCTTAAGCATTGGGAATCCCCCTGCACCACTGTGGAGCAGGGGGATTTTCGTTAGGACCGACATCTAATTTGTGAAGAAATCGTAATTACTGAAGTATGAGCAACTCATAGGGACGGTCTCATTCGTAGATCCCGCTGATCATCCATGGTAATGGGATTGCCGATAATCGCTGGAATTCCGCGATTCTGCATTTGCGACACGCCGAGAGTTGCATTTGATTCGATTCTGAGTATATTTACTTCTCGTGCTCAGCGAGAACAAATCCTCGCAAGACCAACGCCCCTTTAGCTCAGTTGGTTAGAGCAGCTGACTCTTAATCAGCGTGTCCAGGGTTCGAATCCCTGAGGGGGCACAGCAAAACCCTTGGAATCGTTAGGTTCCAAGGGTTTCTTCGTTTTCCGTCACAACCCATTCCGGTAACACTGGCAACAGCGCAAGAGCATGCCTATCAGGCCGATAGCGCCCTTTATCCGTCCCGGGCATCCGTCATGGCCGCCGCCCGGCAATGAGCCCGGCCTCAACCGCCCTCAAATGCCTGTGGGGCGTGCCTGCATGATGCGAGCACGCCCCACAGGGAATGAAGGAACTTTATAATGTTCAGTTCATGCGACGACGCACGAGAACAAGGGCTCCACCTGCCACAAGAGCGATCACGGCCACAATCGCGAGGATGGTGACGTTGCTGCCGGTATTCGACAGGCTCTTGGTCTGGGGCTGGGTGGTGGTCGCCTTGGTCGACTTCTGCGGCGTCTTCTCCAGCGGCTTCACCGGAGTATTCTGCTCAGGTGTGGTCGGAGTCGTCGGAGTGGTCGGCGTGGTCGGCGTCGTCGGCTGAGACGGCGTCGGCGTCGGCGTCTGGGTCTTCTGGTTGACCATGGTCAGGCTGACCGGTGGGGTGGCCTGATGGAATTGGGTGGCCAGCAGATTCTGATATCGATCGTTGGACGCCTTATAGATGTCCAGGGTCTGCCCCGAAGGAATGTCCGCCGTGCTGTCAACCAGCGCCTGGACGGCGGCGGAATAGGGGTGCGGCACGACCGGACGGGAGTCGGTGTAGTACCAGATCGCATACTGGGTCGCATCTGCGAACTCCCGGTCGGTCAGATTGTACTGCTGCTGGATACCTGCATTGTTGTTCGGATATCCGTTGTACAGCACGCGCAGCACGTCCTGATACAGGTCGGTGCCGGGGCGTGCGCGCTCGGCAAGCTGGCTGAACGCGTCGGCCGAACCTTCGATCCTCGTGTAGTCCAGTCCTCCCGTCGGGCTGGACTTCCGCAGATTGAAGCAGTACACGGGGGTGACTGTCTTGGAGGCGTCCTTCGACACGAGCGCACTCGAAGTCAGCGCGCCACCTGCCTGGAAGGTGTAGTCCGTCGGAGTGGTGTCTTCGGGAGCCTTGACGGTAAACGGCTGGTCGGCCGCCTTGTCATATCCCTCAGGGGCCGTGGTCTCCGTAAGCGTGTAGTCGCCTGCGGTCAGGTTGGTGGTATGCACGGTGCCGTCTGAGGTCCATTCGTCGTCGGTGACGGTTGCGCCATTGGCGTCCTTGTGGGAGATTCGCAGCTGCGCACCCTTGAGCGCGGCACCGTCGGCGTCGACCTTCGACACCTGTACCGGCACGGTGGGATTGCCGTCCGCATGCGCCAGGGCGGAGGAGAATACGCCCATGAGCATGATCGCCGCGACGGCGACCAGAGCGGATAGGATGCGTGTTCGATTTCTGATTGTTCTCATAGTACCCTCTCGTAGTTCAATCTCGGGAGAGCAGGAAAACCATTAAACCGGATTTTTTCCGATTATAAGGAGAAAATCCTGCATCTCGCCTTTCTCAGGGTACCTATACGTGTAGTTTTTCCCCCGAATCCTCTGCCTGCGGGCGCAAGCTGAAAGGTTGCATAAGATGTCGGACGAATTTTCTGACAGAACCCTTCCATCCGTCACCCTCTTTGAAGCGACGAAAATCGGCGAATGAATAACTGTATGCTGACTGCATCCAAACTGAAACCCGCGAAACCCAATCGCGCCGGCGGCGGCGACGCTTCTCATGATCCGATCGAACGAGATGATTCCTTCTAGGGGCTATCTAGGGGTTTCACGCGGCTTGTCGTATTGAAAAACCGTACTTTCGCACATCCTCTCTCAGTTCCTGGGCGGAGGCGACGGAGTCGCGCACCTCTTCCGCGATAGATAGTGCGTGGGCGCGGGACATGCCGATTCCGGCACCAATTGCGGTAAGGTCCTTCGCAGTGTTCCGTCGCACACTTTATGACGGCTTTGATGCCATCTCCCGGCATTGGCTGATTAGGCAAATCAAATATGTTCATATTTTGGCAATATGTAGTGTCTTTAGCCAATATTGCGCATATGTGCGTACATTCTTTGAGCGGTACCACAGGACGTCGCTCCTGCTATCAAGCCCCCTGACGATACTGGCATGCATCTTCTTGTCAATCCCGATCTTGACCCCGGCCCTCCCGCTTGCAAGGGTGGTAAGTGAGCGCTCGATGCGATTCCGGAGTACGATTCTCGTAATTTTTGGGGTGACTCATCCGCCGGCCCGAAATGACATGGGTGGGAGTAGTATTTTGCCCTGTTGTCCGCTTAGAGCGGAATCGCAATCAACCTTTCGCCAACGCGAGAAGAAGCAATTAAGAGGAAGACGAAGTGGAATACTCACTCTTTACCAAACTTGCCGCTGAATTCGTCGGCACCGCCGTGCTGATGGTCTTCGGCAACGGCGCCGTCGCCAACGCGGAGCTGAAGAACACCAAGGGCTATCGCGCCGGCTGGCTGAACATCGCCATGGGCTACGGTTTCGGCGTCATGTTCCCGGTGCTTATGTTCGGTGGCGTCTCCGGCGCGCACATCAACCCGGCCATGACCCTTGCCCAGGCCATCAACGGCATGTTCCCGTGGGGTCAGGTGCTGCCGTACATCATCGCCCAGCTGCTGGGTGCCATCGCCGGCCAGCTCATCGTGTACATCACCTACTGGCCGCACTACAAGGACACCGAAGACGCCAACGCCATTCTCGGCACCTTCTGCACCACCGATGCCCACAACGACCGCATCAACTACTTCGTCAACGAGTTCTTCGGCACCCTCATGCTGGTACTCGGCGCACTGTGCTGCCTTGAAATGCCGTGGGGCAAGGCGGATCATGCCGCAGCCTCCATCGTGGTCGGCTTCATCGTATGGGGTCTCGTGACCTCCATGGGCGGCCCGACCGGTCCTGGCCTGAATCCGGCCCGTGATCTCATGCCGCGCCTGCTGCACGCCATCCTGCCGATTCCGCACAAGGGCTCCTCCCGTTGGGGCGAGGCTTGGATTCCGGTTGTGGCGCCGATCGTCGGCGCAATCGTCGGCGCGTTCCTCTTCAAGTCGTTGTTCGCCTGATTTCGACTATGCTTGAAGGTCCGTGGACAATCGTCCGCGGACCTTTCTCATATTGCGGGAAGGAGTCAGGGTGCGATTCATACGATATGTGCTGCGTGCGCTGAATCCGAAGACGGCCGTGACTATGGATTCGCGTCAGGTGTTTCGCATCCGCCGTTGCGTGGTGGCCGGCGTGATTGCGGTTCTGGTCATCGCAATGGTCTCCTGCGGTGTGTACGGGGTGAAGATGCATGCGCAACGGGCCGCGCAGGCCTCGCAATCGACGACGTCAACGGGTAAGACGACCGCAAAACGGCAGAATTCCAAGAAAGACTCGTCCGGCAAGCAGTCGCAAAAGTCACAGGACAATGCCGACAATGCCGATACGGAGGATTTGGTGCAGGCCGAACTGAAGAACCAGTCGGCGCCGCTGACCGACGACCAAAGGAACGAGATCCTCGCCAAGGCCCAGCAGACGGCGAGGGACAACGGACATGAGCCCACCCAGTACACGTATTGCGTGGCGCAGAAAGGTGATGTCGGCTCGCTTGACGACTTCGCCAACGCCGTCTACCGCATTCTCAACGGCGAGCGCGGATGGTCGCGTGCCGGTGCCACGTTCGTGCAGGGTGCGGATGGGAGCTGCGATTTCAATATCGTGCTTTCCGAAGCGCGGTATATGACCACGTTTTCGCCGGATTGCTCCACCGAATACAGTTGCCGTGTGGATGAGAACGTGATCATCAATGACGATCGTTGGAATGGTGGCACGAACGATTGGCTTTCCGCGGGCGGGGACATGGCGAGATACCGTGTGATGGTGATCAATCATGAGGTGGGGCATCGGCTTGGCCACACCGATAACGAGACGACGTGCGCCGGGGCCGGTCAGCTCGCGCCGCTGATGCAGGAGCAGTCCATGCATCTGGATGGGTGCGCGACCAACGAATATCCGCTTGATGGCGAGTTGTGGATCAAGTAGCGGCCGGTGCGTTCCCTAGAGTCCGAAATAGGCGTTGAATGCCTGCGGGTCAAGGGTGCGGTCGGCGGTGTCGGCTTTGACTTTGGCCCAATTGAATTCGGCTAGGGCCTCCTTGGTGCTCATGGGTTGCGGGTGCGTGGTCTGCGGGTCGCCCTGGATGCCGAGCAGCCAGGCGCAGTAGCCGACGATTCGTTCGGGGGTGGCGCCGTGGGCGCGAAGTATGCCCATGTCCAGCGATCGCTCGCGTTTGGCAAGGCGTTGGCCGGTTGCGTTGTCGATGAGGGGGAGGTGGGCGTAGGAGTAGTCGGCGGAGTCGGTGAGGGCCTGTCGGATCCATATTTGCAGGGCGTTGGAGCGTAGCAGGTCGCGCCCGCGAACGATGTCATCGACGCCCATGGCAAGATCGTCCACAACGACCGCCAGTTGGTAGGAGAACAGGCCATCGGCCCGGCGGACGATCGAATCTCCGATGTCGCGGGCCATATCGAATTCCTGGTGGCCGAACACCCGGTCCTCGAACGTGATCGTCGAATTCGAAGGGGGCATGGCGATGCGTAGGGAATGTCGTCTGCCCTGCGCAAGCCGTGCGCGTACCTCTTTCGGATGCGTTTCGGCGAGCCGACGGCAGGTGCCGGGGTAGATCATGAAACGGTCGCCTTCCTGCGGTGCGGAGGCCGCGCGGATATCCGCGCGTGAGCAGAAGCAGGGGTAGATCAATGGCGTCCCGTTTCCGGTGGTGACGGTTCCGGAAGCGTCGATGGTGAGATTTTGCAGGGTGTGCAGGGCGTTTTCATATAGATCGTGGCGGGTGGATTGGTATATGGGTGCGCCGTCCCAATCGAGGCCGAGCCATTGTAGGTCGTCCATCATGAGGTCGGCGGCCCCGGGGATCACGCGTGGTTTGTCGATGTCTTCGATGCGCAGGTAGATTGCGTCGTTGCGGCTGCGTGCGGAAAGCCATGCGCCCAGCATCGCGTAGATGTTGCCGATGTGCATGCGGCCTGACGGCGTCGGGGCGAAACGGCCTGGCATCATGCCTCCTTGGTTGGTTGATCTTATAGGACTTTACCTCCCTTGCCGGAAAGACAAAGTCAAGAGGAGGGGTATGATGGGGTGAATTTGGTGATAAAACGTTGAACCGATTGTGTGACATAGATTACATATGGTTTAGCGTACAGCGATACGGGTGATTTCGCCCCCGTCATTTTCAAGGCGTGAATGATAGGGTGAACCGTCCAGAGCACGTAAGCCGTATCCATATCGCACGGCGCGTAAGCGGGGTCAACGGTATGACAATGTGAAAGTGGGTGGAGCATGACGAGAAGACGATTCAGCCAGACGGAAGTCGAATATCTACGGTCGCTGCCGGCGGTCGAGGCGGTTACGGAAAACCGCATCACGTATTCGCATGATTTTCAGGTCAACTGCATGAGCCGCTATCTGCAGGGGGAGCGGCCGAGTGTGATTTTCACCTCGGCCGGTCTGAGCCCCATGATCGTCGGCCATAAGCGTGTGGAGCGCAATATCGCGCGCTGGAAGCATGACGATGACATCATGAGCGAGGCCAAACAGCCGGGCGCTGCCGCCGTGATGCCGACCGATACCCGCAATCGCCTCATCACCATGCAGATGGGCCAGATCCAGTCGCTGACCTGTCAGGTGCTCGCGTTGCGGCAGCGTGTCGGCGAACTCGAGCATCGGTTCGAGTCCATTGAATCCTGAATGGCGCAAACGCTGCGGGAGGCGCCGGGATTGCAGCGGGTGCTGAATACCCGTTGGACGATCAGAACTTCAGGGGGAGGTGACTCCCCCTTACGAATGTCTCAGATTGTGGAATGCACTGCGACAATCACAGTGGCATGAAGCATAAAGGACTGCGGGCAGAGCGCAGAAGCCCCCTTCCACTGCTGTCCGATACCAGCCCGTACGAATAGCCGGCCGTTTTATCGCTTCACTTCAAGGCCGGTCGTACGGGCTTCTTCATACCCTAGGAACAGGGATTGGGAATCGACATAAGGGGCGATGAGATGACTGCTTATATGGATCATAAAAATCTTGCCAATGAGGTAATCGACACGGCCCGCGCGCAAGAGATCGCGGACGGCGTGCATCGTGTGCTGGAGCGCGTCTCCACCGCCGAATCCAAGGCTGGGCGCGAAGCGGGCTCGGTGAAGCTGTTGGCCGCCACGAAGACGCGTGACGTCGGTGAGATCATGGCCGCGATCGACGCCGGGGTGCGCATGATCGGCGAGAACCGCCCGCAGGAGGTCACGGCAAAGGCCGAAGGATTGCTGGGGCAGTGCGCGCAGCGCGGTCTTACGTTGGGCGCGGCCGCCGATGACACGGCCGCCGGCAATGCGGAAGGCGAGCATATTCCGTTCCACCTGATCGGCCAGCTGCAGAGCAACAAGATCGGCAAGGTGCTGCCGGTGGTCGATACGATCGAATCGGTGGATTCGGTCGAGCTGGCGGAGAAGATTTCTCGTCGGGCCGTCGCGCGTGGCATCACGGTCGGCGTGTTGCTTGAGGTGAACGAGTCCGGTGAGGCGTCGAAGTCGGGTTGTGATCCGGCGCATGCCATTCGCATCGCGCAGAAGATAGGTACGTTGGACGGTCTTGAATTGCAGGGCCTGATGACGATCGGCGCGCATGTCGACGATGAGTCCACGATTCGCAAGTGCTTCGCGCATCTGCGTAGGACGCGCGACCTGATTCTTGAATCCAAGACGCCGGGCACCGAACGTTGCCTGGAACTGTCGATGGGCATGACGGGCGATATGGAGCTCGCCATCGCGGAGGGCTCCACCATCGTGCGCGTGGGCACCGCCATCTTCGGGGAACGCGCGTTCATCTAAACGGTCTCAACGGTCCAGACGATGGGCCGCCGTATCCTCTTGTCCGTTTGGAGGGGCGCAATCATGGCAATCCCTCCAATAGGGGGTGCAGGTTGCGAAAGCCGTGATGCGAAGATGGTTGCGTTCGAAGGAGGCGCATGATGCTTCGCAGATTCCGTGCGCGACAGGAGGATGCTCAAGCCACGACGATACCCCTCTCGGAACCGTCCATGCCTTCCTTCGCAGGTCTTCGCCTGCGCGGGGCTACCGCCGGACAGCGGCGGGACGAAACACAAAAGACTGATGACTCCTGGACGCCACAGCCGTTCGAGCGGGTGATCGACATATCGGACGTGGTGCACAGGCGTCACATACGGCTCATGCAATTCGTGGCGATGCGCGCGGTTGCGACGCTGTTAATCGTATCGGCCCTATGCGTGGGCCTGTTCCCGGCCGCCATGCAGATGCGATCGTCGCAAAGTCTGTCGAACACGTCCGATTCGGCGGCGAAAACGGTTGCCGGCTGGCCGTATCCGCAGGCTGAAGACCAGCTTACCGACGCCCGCGCCTATAACACACGTCTTGCCAAGGAGGGACAGCCGATTCTCGGCGAGGCCGCCGATCCCTTCTCGTCAGCTGCGGGTGTTTCGAGGACTTCCGAAGAAGAGGACTCTGCCTCGAGTCAGGATGAGGAGTACCAAGGTCTGCTCGATTCCGGTTCCGGCATCATGGGAGCCATATCGATTCCAAAAATCAGCGTGAAACTGCCGATCTATCACGGCACGTCGGAGCAGGCGCTCGCCAAGGGCGCCGGGCATCTGTACGGTACGAGTCTGCCGGTCGGCGGTGCGGATACGCATGCGGTGATCACCGGGCATCGTGGCCTGGTCGAGGCGATGATGTTCACCCGTCTTGACGAAATGGAACAAGGCGATTTCATGTACGTCAAGGTGATGGGTGAAACCCTTGGCTATCAGGTGGATCGCATCAGCGTGATTGATCCGAATGACACGTCACGTCTCAAGGTCGAGCCGGGAGAGGATCGTCTGACCCTAATGACCTGCACGCCGTATGGCATCAACACCCAACGCCTGCTGGTGTCCGGCCATCGTGTGTCGATTCCCATGCCAGCACCCGATCCGACCGACCTCCATGATGCACGGAGCATCGGCCTGTGGGCTGGTATCGGCGTTCTGACCGGCGGTACGCTGCTGTGCTTCATCGTGCTCAGGCTGATTCGTCCGAAGCGCAGAATCATGCGTCACGCCGGCTCTTGGCCGTCTCGCGGCTGAATGACTGACTCATGACGGTTTGTCGCATCGCGTGATTACAGGCGATGCTGATGATGAAGCGCGATCTGCCGCGATTGTTCCGACACGGGGCGCTTGCATGCCTTTTTAACAGTCCTTGAAAAAGGAATCTCATGACGTAAGTGGTCATGGAAGAGGGGTTAATTCCATTGAGATTCCGGCCATTTTCGGTGTCATAAGTGGCTATGCGTTCCCCCATGAGGGTGTATGTGCTGCAAAGGTTTCTTTCCTACACTCCGCTTCATGAGGCGCGTGACGGAGCTCAACCGCATGCGTTAAGAAGAAGAGATGGACAAGCTATGAAAAAAATCAAGGATTTGCTTGCCGACCTTGGCAATCGACACCACAAGGATCTTGGAAAGAAACTCATGGCTGCGGTAGCTGCCCTCGTAATGTTGGGTGGCATGGCCGGTGCAAGTACGATGGCACTGGCCGATGATGCGACAGGTCACGGCAATGTCACGAACACCAGGATGGATGGCAATGCCGATCAGACGTCCGCGTCATATCTCAGCATGGTGAAGGTCACCTCCCCGGGGTTGTCCGAGCCGAAGCACACCAAGAGCATCGAGTATCAAGGCAACGGTAAGTACACGCTCAAACTTGATGTGACCGGCAAAGACGCCTCCACATCCACCACAACCACTACACCGATAGATATCGTCTTGGCGCTGGATGTGTCCGGTTCCATGCGGTATCCCTTTGATGGGTACGACAGTGGGCAAAAGCTTGAAGCCTTGAAGAAGGCAGTGAATTCCTTCTTGGATGAGACGACGAAGACCAATGCCACAATCGAGAACGAAGCCGACAAAGTGGCGGTCTCCTTGGTGAAATACGCAAACGAAAGTGTGGACTGGATAGGTGATGACAACTGTAGAGGGGGGAATTGCACACAAATCGTACGCGGACTCACGACGAATACCGATTCGCTGAAAAACAACGTTAATCGTCTGTGGGCGAGCGGCGCTACCTATGCGGATGCCGCGATGACCGTTGCGGAGCGGGCGCTGAGTGCAGGAACCCGTGCCAACGCGAAAAAGTATGTGATTTTCTTCACTGATGGCGAGCCCAACCATTATAACGGCTTTGAAGGCTCTGTTGCGAATGCCGCCATTGCAAAATCCAAGGAATTGAAGAACGCCGGCACCACGGTATATTCCATCGGCGTTTTCAATGGTGCGAATCCGTCGGAGGATGTAGCATATACCAGCAATACCAATAGGTTCATGCACGGCATCTCAAGTAATTACCCTAATGCCACCGGGTACCGGAATCTAGGTACCCGAGCCTCCGGCGACTACTACTATGCGGCCTCTAACTCCGCACAGCTGAAGCGGATCTTCGACGATATTCAAAAGACCATCACCGAAAAACACGTGTATACGGGAGTTTCCATCACCGATCGACTATCGGGGTACACCGGACAGAGCGGCATCGTCTACGACGAATCCGCTGCACGGATATTCGACGGCAAGACGTTCTACAAGGTGACGGGCGGCGTCACTTTGAATGCCACCGGCGGTGCGGCAGGCGAAACTCCTCCGGTAGCTGATACGGATTACACGTTGTGGTACAGCGAAGACGGCAACGGCGTCGTCAGAGCCGAGTTCGCTGAATCGTACGAACTCAAGAACGACATGACGTACACATTGTCGTATGACGTGGAACCGACCGATTTCGCCTACCAGACATATGCGAAGACCGGCTATGACGCGACGGGTGATGCCGATACCGGAGCCACCTCGGCGGGCGAGGCCGGCTTCCGGTCCAATGAGACGGCCCAAGTCTGCTACACCACTGACAACAGGTCGAACTGTGTGGACTATCAGCATCCGGTGCTGCAGGTACCGGTCGCCAACGTTACGGTAACCAAGGAATGGGCGGATGCACAGCCCGCTGACGGTACCGAAGTGCGGATGCATCTCAAAGGCTACGACGATGCGGTTGACCACATGGTGACGTTGAATGCCGACAACCATTGGAGTGACAGCTTCGTCAAGCTTGCACCGGGGGGAATATACACTCTCCGAAGAGGCGATCGACGGCTACACCAAAGTCGGCGATGAGAAGGTCACGGTGACGATTAGTAAGGATGAGCTGTGGGCGCTTGCCGACAAGGACGCCGACCTGCAGCAACCGTTGAAAACCTACGAATTCACGATTCAGAACCAACGTAACACGATTGCGTTGCAGGATGGCGTGAAGATCAGCAAGACGACCCAGGGTAACGACTATGCGGAGTCCTTCGACTTCGAGCTGACCGACATCACGTCGGATGCGCAGAAGATGCAGAACACCGGTTCGATACTGAAAGGACTCGACGGCGGCAAGCAGACGACCTCCATCGGCAATTTGAATGCGGATATTGCCAAAAATGGTGCGTTTACCGCTGATGCCAAGGGTAACCCGCTGACATTCTCGACCCCGTTAAACGATGGTACCGACACCTACACCTTTAACGTCATGGAGGTACAGCCCGCAGCCAGGCACGGTTGGCGCTTCGATAGGTCCGAATATCACGTGACCGTTACGGTCGCCAAGAACGCGAGCGGCCAATACGAGGCGAAGGTGACGCAAGTCGTGCAGGTCAAGGATCGCGATGGCCAGGACATTGCAACCGACAAGCAACAACCGGTCGCCGATTTGACGTCCGCGTTCGTCAATCGCTATATCTCGGTTGCGACGCTCCCCGCGACAGGTGGCCTCACCGGCAGGCAATGGCTGTTCATCGGCGGCTGTCTTGGTCTGATCGCCATCGTGGCGGGAGTCATCGTCTCCATCTGGAGCAACAAGAAACGGTTGTACTAATGGGGGTGATGATGACAACCAATGGCTGAGCAGACGTGTCCGGCCGAGTCAACGGAGACTTGGCCGGATATGAATTCTAATAAAACACGACATCCGAACCAACTGTGAAACATAGCAACAATTCAAGAAGAAAGAGAGATTCCCTCATCATGAACGCGAAAAAGCTTTTTGCGGGTGTAGTCGCTGCGGCGACCCTGCTGGGTGGCATGGCCCTGGGTGCGGCCAGTGCTCAGGCCAATCCGACGGATGCAGCCACGATCACCGTGACGAACGCGGCCGCGGGCTCAGAATTCAAGGCGTACAAGTTCGCCGAGTTCGCCGACCCGGAGGGCACCGCGCCGACGATGACGAAGGTGCAGGTCAACACCGTCGCCGAGGCGAAGACCGCCGTCGAAAACGCGGCAAAGAGCGCAAGCGGCGTGAGTGAGATCCCGGATCCGTATAAGGACAATCCGGCCGCATACGTGGCGACGTTCACCGACGCGCAGCTGCGCGCATTCGCTGACGCCATGGACGTCTCCGGCCTAAGCGTGGCCGACGCGCAGACCGCCGCGACCGAGGCGGCCACGGTCACCCTGAGCGTGACTGAGGGCTGGTATCTGGTCACCGACTCGAATGGCGTGCCCACGGTCGTGGCCACGCGGGTGACCGCCAACGGTGCGACCTACACGACGTTCAACCGCAAGTCCGGCGCTGCGCTGACCCTCGGCACCGTCGTGGCGAAGTCCAACACGCCGCCGACCCCGACGAAGACCGCCGAGGAGAAGGCCAAGGCCATGGGCGTCGGCAGCGTCGCAAACTACACCATCCAGGCCAAGCTGCCGAACCTGCTGGGCAAGACCAATCCGATGTTCAAGATCATGGATAAGCCGGGCGTGGGCCTGACCGTCAACAAGGACATCAAGGTGTATGTCGAGGGCGGCAGTTCCGAGATCACCGTCGACGGCAATAAGGTCAACGTGACCGAGATCCCGGCCTCCTCCTATACGGTCGGTGGCTTCACCTCCAACGAGCTCAAGGGCAACGGAACCGACCAGTTCACGGTCGATCTGACCAACTATGCGGTCAGCGAGGCCGGCCTCGCGAATGCGGGCAAGACCATCTACGTGCAGTACACCGGCGTGATCAACGAAGAGGTCAAGGAAAGCGAGACGGTGGTCAACACTCCGAGCGTGGATACGAATTCGGGCACCGTGGTAGCCGGCGATGAGGTCGAGCTCATCACCGGTAGGTTCGAGTTCACCAAGGTCGGCGTCGACAACGAGAAGCTGAAAGACGTGACCTTCAATGTGAAGGACTCGCAGGGCACCACCCTCAAGTTCGTGGCCACCGACAACGGCTATATGCTGAGCACCGCCGCGGCCGCCTCCGCGGACATCAAGTCCGGCGCGGACGGCAAGGTCAGGGTGTTCGGCCTGCCGGAGGGTACCTATACCGTCACGGAGACCGCGACCCGTGAGGATCTGGGCTACTCCAAGCAGTTCATGGCCGACTTCAAGGTCAAGGTCTCCGTCGACCAGGCCACCAAGAAGGCGACCTTCGCATTGGACACCACCAGCGGCAACGTGCTGAAGCTGGCCACCTCCGATAATGGTGCGATCACGGTGAAGAACGTGAAGTCCGTCACCCAGCTGCCGCTCACCGGTGCCGCGGGCACCGCGCTGTTCGCCGTCGTGGCGCTGCTGCTGGCCGGTGCCGGCGTGACCTTGGCTCTCAAGTCCCGCAACACCATGATTGAGTCCTGATAGTGGATTGTGACTGACAAGGCATAACAGCCCAACAGTCATGGCCGAAGGACCTGATGGAGTGCCGTCTGCGAAAATCGTAGGCGGCACCTTTTTGTGCCAAGGGAATGATAAGACCATCTCATGCCAGGTGTCACAGTCGTGTTGGCATATATACCGAGTCTGTCAACTGAATTATGCGCGTAGCAAATAAAATAAAATAAGGTGGTAATTAGGATGGTTTGGTCGCTCTTTAAAAGGGTGTATATGAAATGTTGAAAAATCAACTGAAAATAAGGATTCAGATATCAATATAGGGGGATTGAGGGAATGAGATAATTTCATTTGGGGTAAGACTTATTTTCATATACGATAATCCTTATTAGGTAGTCGTCGAGACGATGGAAGAGGGGTTTCGACTGTGGTCCCGAACGCAGACGCGCGCGAGGCGAAGGAGGGCCGTCATGTCCAATGGCGGAGGAATGTTCAGCCCCGAAGAAGTTGCCTATCTGAAAACATTGCCGGCGGTGGCCGAGGCCACATCGAGACGTATCACCTATTCCGAAGCGTTCAAACAATCATGCATGCGCAGGTATCGTGCCGGTGAGTCGCCGGTCAAGCTGTTTCGTGAGGCAGGGCTTGACCCGGCGTTGATTGGTTATAAGCGCATCGAACGTTGTTTTGCACGGTGGCGTAAAAGCACTTCCGTTGTGACGTCCGGTTTGGAATATGAAGATCGGTTGGATGCTGACGGCGGGCACGTGCTCACATCGATGGAGACCGTGACTTCGGGCCGTCCTCCCTCAAAGTCGCGGA
This sequence comes from Bifidobacterium moukalabense DSM 27321, assembly GCF_000522505.1. GTDB lineage: Bacteria > Actinomycetota > Actinomycetes > Actinomycetales > Bifidobacteriaceae > Bifidobacterium > Bifidobacterium moukalabense. Next base: position 410,821 of record NZ_AZMV01000001.1, read on the forward strand.
TTCCGAAGGCGACTCCTCGTGCAATCACCTTTCCGACCACTACGTGTGATGGCAGCATCGACGTGCGCGATCTGATGATCTATCAGCAGGTGCGCCGAATCGATGAGCTGGAGCAGGAAGTCGATGCCCTGCGTGCGCAACTCAATCTCCGTACGCATGCCGAGAACGGCCGGGCCGCCTGAATCGGCGTAGACTAAAGGGCATGAGAATCGCACGTTTTTTCGCATAATGATGTACCGCAGTACGCTTTCGTGCAGACCGACGAGAGCGACGGCAAGGATTACCTCGTGGCATTGGACGGCTATCCGCTGTCCGGTGCCGCTGTCAAGCCGACCGGCGAGCGCTTCCCGGTCGATGGTGACGGCATTCGCCTGCTTGCGCCGGTGATTCCGTCGAAGGTGTACGGCTTGGCCAAGAACTACGAGGCGCATGCGCGGTTCATGCATGAGGCCGGCCATTCCGAAATCAGGCATGCGCCGGAGGATATGGTGATCTTCACCAAGCCGAGCACTTCCGTGATCGGCCCGGATGATCCGATCGTGATTCCGCCGTGCTCCAACGACATGAATTTCGAGCCGGAGGTCGCCGTGGTGATGGGACGCATCGCCAAGAACGTACCGGTGGAGAAGGCCATGGACTATGTGCTCGGCTTCACCTGCGTGAACGATGTGACGCTGCGCGACCTGCAGGGGCTCGACCCGACGTGGACGCGTGCGAAGGGCTTCGATACCGCCTGCCCGCTCGGTCCGTGGATTGTGACGCGTGATGATCTGGACTGGAGGGACGCGAAGATCTCGTTCACGCTCAACGGCGAGGACGTAGAGATGGCGTCGGGCACCACGGCGAACCTGATCCATGGCATTCCGGAGCAAATCGCCGCGATCTCGAGCTTCACCACATTGCTGCCGGGCGATGTGATCATGACCGGCACGCCGAACGCGTCCGGCCATCTCGATCCGGGGGATGAGGACATCGTGCACGTCGAGGGCATCGGTTCGTTGCGCAACGTGGTGCTGCGCGGCTGACCGCCGGATGACGCATTCCATCGAATATTATTCCGTCCTCTGAACCTGCCTTGAAACTGCCTAGCTATGACGTATGTTGCCGTCAGCGAGGCAGTTTTTGTATATCCAAGGAGAGTCGTGTGGCTGGAAGCGTCGATCGTGGCCGATTCCATAACTCATAGCCATCTAGCGCAACAAAATCAGGCATGCCTGATTTTTCTCTGGTGTTGTTCTATAAGGAAAATCGAAAGTTGAGCGTTGATGGCTCAAGTTTTGGGAATAGAATGGCGGTGAAGTCGGTTGAGCATATCAGACAACGACATATGCGCCGGATTGCGGTCGTTCCGCGGTGAATGAGCCGCGAGAGACGACATGCAGGACGACGCGAACCATGGAGGATGATATGGAACAGAAGTTCACGACGATGGCTCAGGAAGCCATCGGAGACGCCATTCAAAGCGCGTCCGCCGCAGGCAACGCACAAGTCGAGACGCTGCATGTGATGGACGCGTTGCTACGTCAGGAAAACGGTGTGATTCGCGGTCTCATCCAGGCTGCGGGCGGCGACGTGCAGGCCATCGGCGCGGCGGTGCGCAACGCATTGGTCGCACTGCCGGCAGCCAGCGGCTCGACCACATCGCAGCCGCAGGCCAGCCGTCAGCTGACCGCCGCGATCGCACAGGCCGAGAAGGAAATGCAGGCGATGGGCGACGAATACGTCTCCACCGAGCATCTGCTCATCGGCATCGCGGCAAGCAAGCCGAACCAATCCGCGGAGATCCTCGAGAAGAACGGCGTGACCGCCAAGGCGCTGCGCGAGGCGGTGCCGGGCGTGCGCGGAGGTGCGAAAGTGACCAGCCCCGACGCTGAGGGATCGTACAAGGCACTCGAAAAGTACTCCACCGACCTGACGGCCGCCGCGAAAGACGGCAAGCTCGACCCGGTGATCGGCCGTGACCAGGAAATCCGGCGCGTCATCCAGATCCTGAGCCGACGCACCAAGAACAACCCGGTGCTCATCGGCGAACCGGGCGTCGGCAAGACCGCCGTCGTGGAAGGCCTGGCGCAGCGCATCGTCGCCGGCGACGTACCGACCACCCTGCAAAACAAGAAGCTGATCTCACTCGACCTCGGCTCCATGGTGGCGGGCTCCAAGTACCGCGGCGAGTTCGAGGAACGCCTCAAGAGCGTGCTCGAGGAAATCAAGAAATCCGACGGACAGATCATCACCTTCATCGACGAGATCCACACCATCGTCGGCGCAGGCGCGGCCGAAGGCTCCATGGACGCCGGCAACATGCTCAAGCCCATGCTGGCCCGCGGCGAACTACGCCTGATCGGTGCGACCACGCTCGACGAATATCGCGAGAACGTCGAAAAGGATCCGGCGTTGGAACGTCGTTTCCAGCAGGTCTTCGTCGGCGAACCGAGCGTGGAGGATACGATCGCCATCCTGCGCGGTCTGAAGCAACGCTACGAAGCGCACCACAAGGTGACGATCGGCGACGACGCGCTGGTCGCCGCCGCGACCCTGTCGAATCGGTACATTTCCGGCCGTCAGCTGCCCGACAAGGCAATCGATCTGGTCGACGAGGCCGCCGCGCACCTGCGTATGGAACTCGACTCCTCGCCGGAGGAGATCGACGAACTGCAGCGCAAGGTGACCCGTTACGAAATGGAGGAGATGCAGCTCAAGAAGGCTGAGGACCCCGCTTCGAAGGACCGCCTCGAGAAACTGCAGGCCGATCTGGCCGACGCCCGCGAAAAGCTGAGCGGCCTCAAGGCACGTTGGGATGCGGAAAAGGCCGGCCACAACAAGGTCGGCGATCTGCGCGCCAAGCTCGACGACCTGCGCGTGGAAGCCGACAAGGCCATGCGCGAAGGCGATCTGGAAAAGGCCAGCCGCATCTCGTACGGCGAGATTCCCGCGATACAGAAGGAACTGGCAGCGGCGGAAGCCGCCGCCGACGGTAACGATGCGGACGGTGCGGCATCCACCGAAACCGAGCCGATGGTGCCCGACCATGTCGACGCCGATTCCGTAGCCGGCATCGTGTCCGAATGGACCGGTATCCCGGTCGGCCGCCTCATGCAGGGCGAGAACGAGAAACTCCTGCACATGGAGGAATACCTCAGCAAGCGCGTGATCGGTCAGAAGGAAGCCATCGAAGCGGTTTCCGACGCCGTGCGGCGCTCGCGTGCCGGCATCTCCGACCCGAATCGCCCGACCGGATCGTTCCTGTTCCTAGGCCCCACCGGCGTAGGCAAGACCGAACTGGCCAAGGCACTCGCGGACTTCCTGTTCGACGATGAGAAGGCCATGGTGCGCATCGACATGAGCGAATACATGGAGAAGGCCTCCGTGTCTCGCCTGATCGGCGCCGCGCCAGGCTACATCGGCTACGAGGAGGGCGGCCAGCTCACCGAAGCCGTACGTCGCCGCCCATACTCGGTGGTGCTGTTCGACGAGGTGGAGAAGGCCAATCCGGAAGTGTTCGACGTGCTGTTGCAGGTGCTTGATGATGGCCGCCTGACCGATGGCCAGGGCCGTACCGTGGACTTCAAGAACACGATTCTGATCATGACCTCCAACCTGGGATCGCAGTTCCTGGTCAACCCCGACTTGGATGCGGACGCCAAGAAGAAGGCCGTGATGGATGCCGTGCACATGCAGTTCAAGCCGGAATTCATCAATCGTTTGGACGAGCTGGTCATGTTCCACCCGCTCACCCGCGAGGAGCTGGGCGGCATCGTGGACATTCAGGTGGCACAGGTCTCCGCTCGCCTTACCGAGCGTCGCATCAAGCTCGATGTGACCGATTCGGCGCGCGAATGGCTGGCCAACACCGGCTACGATCCGGCGTACGGCGCCCGTCCGTTGCGCCGCCTGGTGCAGACCGAGGTCGGCGATCAGCTGGCACGCATGCTGCTTGCCGGTCAGGTGCACGATGGCGACACCGTGCTGGTGGATCAGACCGGCGGCGAGCATCTCGAACTCTCCGCCTGGGCCGGCGATCAGCTGGAGGGTATGGGCAAGTAAGCCCGGATTGCGCCCTCTGACAGGGCGTCCGGCTTTGCCGAGGGGGGACGGTGGATTCGGTTCCGCCGTCCCCCTCTCTTCGTCAGAGGGAGGAGGGCCGGTCGCCGGTCTCAAGCACCAGGCCGGCGACCGACAGCACGGTTGCGGCGATGAGCACCGCAACCGCAAGCTTTGGCTGCACGCCGAACACCAGCCACAGTGCGAACGTCCACACGGCGACGATCATCGTCACCGCAGTGGTGATCTGCAGTACACGGGTGTGGATCACATGGCCGATTCTGGTGCGCAGGAGCGCGTCCCCCGCACCGGTCGCATCATGTTCGAACGGGAACCGTATGATCACCAATTTCTGACGGACCAGGCGAATGGCCAATGCCAGCATCACGACCACGCCGACAAACGCGAAGTACGGATCGCGCGAACCGGCCGGGAAGATCCACGACACCACACACAGCAGCAGGCTGTAGACATAGACGATCGACATGCCGAGCGAAATCAACGAATCCGCATTCGGTGTGCGCCGCTGCAATGCGGGCAGGCCGCAACGGTGAATCGGCGCGCCGCAATAGAACATGACCGGCGTGATCACGATGGCATGCAGCCACGGATTGGTCCACCAGTCGGGCATGGTCACGTTGCCAAGCATGAGCATGGTGACGACGAACGTCGGAATCGTGAGGATTGTGGCGATGCCGAGCAGCAGGGCGATGTGCCGGTGGCCGTCATCGGGGGGTTCCGCGGCATCGATGGAGGCGGGGCTTTCGGGCCGTTCGGCATCGGGCCGTCCGGTCCCCGATGATGCCGTATCAGGGCCTGCGGCGGGGCCGTTCGGCCGGTTTTCCGTCGACGGTCCGACTGTTGGGGGTTCCTTGCCACTGGCCGATGTCGCGCCTGTCGGATCGCCGTCGGTCGGCGGCCGGCCGAGGAAGAATCTGAGAATGCCCCATGTCGCAATGGATGCGACGACGATGGCGACTGCGGCCATGAACAAATCGAATCCCATACCAGCCTCTTGTGTTCCTTCGCTCTCATACGGCTGTTCCCAGCATAATCCAGTGCGGGGCATCGGGTGGTTGTCCATGCGGATGAATCACGGTTTGCCGAACGGATTCGGGGTGTTCCGACGTATAGTCCACCGCATGCTGTTTACTAGAACATATGTTCGACAATCCTGTGTTTATAGTGGTGCTGATGGTGGTCGTGGCCGCGCTTGGGGCGGCTGCGGGCTTTTTCGCAGGCCGATCCAAGGGGCAGGAGATGGCGCGGGACGCGCGTACCTCCGATCTGAACGAGGCGAAGGCGCAGATTGAGGTCGATCGGCAGCGGATCGGCGATCTGACCACATCCGTGGCGCAGTACCGCACGCAGTCGGAAGGACTGAATCAGCAGCTGACCTACCTTAAATCCCAGCTGGCGCAGGCGCAGAGTGCCGAACAGACGAGAATCGAGCGCGAGCGTGAAAAGGCCGCGGCGGAGGCGGAACGTCGGCAATCCGAAAACGAGCGGCAATTGCAGGAACAGAGCAAGGTGCTCTCCGCTTTGGCCCCTGTACAGAAGAATCTTGACGCCCTCCAGGAGAAGGTCTCCCGGATTGAGGAGGGGCGCAAGCGGGAGATGGGCGCGCTTGGCGAGCAGCTCAAGGGCTTGGGGGAGCAGCAGGCGAGGCTCGACCGTGAGACGAGCTCGCTGTCGGCCGCATTGCGCAACAACAAGGTGCGTGGTGCCTGGGGTGAAGCGCAGTTGCGCAACATCGTCGAATCGGCGGGCCTGCTGGAACATGTCGATTTCGACACGCAGGTGGTCGTCACCGATGCGGATGGGCATACCCAGCGGCCGGACATGGTGGTCCACATGCCTGGCGGCAAGACCATCCCGATTGACGCGAAGGCACCATATGCCGATTATCAGCGTGCCTGTGAGATTCCCGATACCGCTTCGCAGGAGGAACTGGCACGCAAGGCGGACCTGCTGCGGGCCCATGCCAAGGCGGTGCGCGACCACGTGAAGGTGCTGGGGGACAAGGCCTACTGGAATGCGTTCCCGGATGCGCCGGATTTCGTGATCGCCTTCATCCCGAACGAATCGCTGCTGCAGGCCGCACTGGAAACCGATCCGACGCTGATGGACGACGCGTTCGCCCGTAAAGTGGCGCTGACCTCGCCGATTACGTTGTGGGCGGTGCTGAAGTCGGTGGCCTACGCTTGGCAGCAGCAAAGCCTGACCGATGACGCGAAGATGCTGTTCGATCTATCACGTGAACTGTATGAGCGCTTCGCGGTGCTGGGGGAGCGTGCCACCAAACTTGGCACGGCGATCACCAGAACGGTCGGCGCCTACAATGCGTTCGCCTCATCGCTGGAGTCCCGTGTGCTGGTCACCGCTCGCAAGCTGCAGCGTGTGGATCAGAGCAAGGTCATCGAATCCGTGGAGATCCTCCCGCCCGAGAAGGCGGATATCCGCGAGCTGACGGCTCCCGAAACCGTAGACGATGAGCGGGATTGACGAGCCGAAAGGATAGGCTGGAGCCATGACTGACGAGAAGACCTTCCGTAAGACCATGCCCGCCGCCACCGAGGGCGCAACGACCATTGCCGTCGAACCGTCCGCTGCCGCACCGTCCACCGTCGATTTCGCCATGCTCGAGCCGCGTGATCAGCTCAAAACCCTATTGCAGGCCGAGATGAAGAACAAGCCGTTCTCGGAGCTTGCATCCGTGACGTTCGACCATCGCGGAGCCTCCATTGTCGGGCACATTCTGCTCGACTCGTTGGAGGAGGCCGGCTATTCCGTCGATGATTTCGATGCCGTCGGCGCCCTGACCGCCGCCGCGGTACCGCTGGTCTCCGCCATGATTCAGGCGGCCGCCTCCCGTGGCGAGGATCTGGATGGTTTCGTCATGGATTTCGTGTACCCGTCCATCAAGGGGCCGTCCATCAAAGGCAGGCGTGTGGTGCTGCTTGACTCCTGGCTGTCCGAAAAATCGTATGTGCAGACATCTTCGCTGGTTACTCTGCGTAATGGCAACGAGCTGAGCCTTGATTTCTCCATAGTGCAGAACGAAGGGGCCGAAGTGCTCGCCATTGCGTCCCTGATCGGCGGGGTCGATATGACCGAGCCGGCCATCAAGGTCGTCGATCCCGTCTCCGGAAAAAGGTTGGAACTGCCGTTCGTGCAGGTTTATAAGGAATCCGAGCTTCACTGATTCGTTTGACGAGCCATTTCGGTTTACGGCATGAGGTGGTTCGCGGTTCGGCCATAGGATTTTTCTAACAAGGTTTAAGGAATGTTTCACGAGATGTTTCACGACGTTTGGCGTGGTGAAGCATGCTGATTCTGGAGGAATAGTGCACGATCCCAATCCCATCGATGTCGCCGCGAAGGCGTCTGGCGAACCAACCTTCCGAGAGGTTGGTGTCGGGCCCTGGGCGCAAACGCATCCAGGTGAGGATCGCCCTGACGATCCCCAATCACCGAACCACGATTCCAGGTTCGACACGGTCCTGCTCGACGAGGGAGACCGTCGCAACGTGCTTGACCGCTACCGTTACTGGTCCGTCGCGGCCATCAAGGCCGATCTTGATGCGCGTGGCCGTCACGAGTTCGAAGTCGCCGTGGAGAACTGGACGCACGACTTCAACATCGGATCCATGGTACGTACGGCCAATGCGTTCCAGGCAGCCCGCGTGCACATCGTCGGGCCGCATAAATGGAACCGCAAGGGCGCGCTCATGACCGAGCTGTACCAGCATGTCGAAAACCATCCGTCCATCGTAGAGCTTGTCGAATGCTGGAAGCATCGCATCTCCGGTGAAATCGCGGCGGCGCAATCGCAGGTCGCGGCCATCAAGTTCCGCATGCGCGAAACCGCAGATGCACAATCGTCGTCCGCCGATGCCCCGTCCGCTGACGACCAAGCCCAAGCCGAGGGTCTGGCAGTGCAGCTGGCCGAGTTGGAAGCGAAGATCGCCGATTTGCAGGCCGCCCGCATCATCGCGCTCGACATCATTCCCGGTGCCGTACCGATGGAAACCTACCGTTTCCCCAAACGCTGCCTTATGCTCTTTGGCGCGGAAGGTCCGGGTCTATCCGAAAAGGCGCTCGAGCTGGCCGACGACGTGGTCTATATCTCCCAGTTCGGTTCCGTCCGTTCCATCAATGCCGGCGCCGCGGCCGCGGTCTCCATGCACGCATGGATAACCCAGCATGCCGCTCCACGACTCTGACGGTCCGCGGAATTCTTCCGTGAGCGAGGGCAAACGAAACAAAACCCAGTAACTCCACGACTCCGACGCCCCGTGGGATTCCTTAGGCGACTGGATGAACTGGAATCTTGAGGGCGATCATAGCGGGGCGATCCTTCCGGCGGGTGACGGAATTCGTCGGATATGGGGCTGTGAGAGGAACCGGCACGGGCCGCGCCGGGCTGGGAGAGGGACCGGCTCGGGAACATGCTGGGCCGGCGAATAAAGACGCGTACTCGTCACACAGACGCGTTACTGTTAAGGGCATGCCTACTTTCACCAAAGAAGAAATCGTGCATTTGGGCGATTTGGCCCGAATCGCACTCACCGATGAGGAAATCACGCGCCTGCAGGGCGATTTGAACGTCATCGCCGAATCCATCAACAAGGTGCAGGAAATCGCCACCGACGACGTGCCGCCGACCGCCAACCCGATCCCACTGGAAGCCTACCTGCGTCCGGACGTCCCGGAGACCCCGCTGACCCAGGAGGAAGCAATCGCGGGCGCCCCGGTCTCCGAAGCCGGCATGTTCGTCGCCCCACGCATTCTGGGGGAGGAGTGATATGAGCACCACTGAAATCGTTACGCTGTCCGCCGCCGAGATGGCGGCCAAGGTCAAGGCCAAGGAAGTCTCCAGCCGCGAACTGGTCGAGGCCCACCTCGAGGTCATCGAGGCCGCCGAGCCGAGCGTCAAGGCCTTCCTGAAGGTTTCGGGCGACCAGGCTCTCGAACAGGCGGACGCCTTCGACGCCAAGTCCGACGAGGAAAAGGCACAGCTGCCGGAACTTGCCGGCGTGCCGATCGCCATCAAGGACATGATCGTCACCAAGGGCATCGAAACCACCGCCGCCTCCAAGATCCTTGAAGGCTGGGTGCCGCCGTACGACGCCACCGTCATCAAGAAGCTCAAGGCCGCAGGCATGCCGCTGCTGGGCAAGACCAACCTCGACGAATTCGCGCAGGGCTCCTCCACCGAGCACTCCGCCTACCAGACCACCCACAATCCGTGGGATACCGAGCGCGTACCGGGCGGTTCCGGCGGCGGTTCCGCAGCCGCGGTGGCCGCATTCGAAGCACCGCTCGCCCTAGGCACCGACACCGGCGGCTCCATCCGTCAGCCGGGTTCGCTGACCGGTACCGTAGGCGTCAAGCCCACCTACGGCGGCGTCTCCCGTTTCGGGGCGATCGCCATGGCCTCCTCGCTCGACCAGATCGGTCCGTGCTCCCGCACCGTGCTTGACGCGGCCCTGCTGCAGGAAGTGATCGGCGGCCACGATAAGCGTGACTCCACTTCCATCCCGGAGGGTCCGCGCCCGATGGTGGCGGCCGCCCGCGAAGGCATGAAGCGTGATCTGAAGGGCCTTAAGGTCGGCCTGATCAAGGAGCTCGGCGGCGAAGGCTTCCAGCCGGGTGTCATGGCCCGCTTCGAGGAAGGAGTCAAGAAGCTCGAAGAGATGGGCGCGGAGGTCACTGAGGTGTCCCTGCCGCATCTGCCATACTCCCTGGGTGCCTATTACATCATCATGCCGTCCGAGGTCAGCTCCAATCTGGCCCGCTACGATGGCATGCGCTACGGCCTGCGCGTGATGCCGCCGGCAGACGTTCCGCAGACCGCCGCCAACATGATGGCCTACACCCGCGAGGCCGGCTTCGGCGACGAGGTCAAGCGCCGCATCATCCTGGGCACCTACGCGCTGTCCGCCGGCTATTACGATGCCTGGTACGGTTCCGCCCAGAAGGTGCGCACCCTGATCATCGATGATTTCAAGAAGGCGTTCGAGAAAGTAGACGTGCTCGTCGGCCCGACCAGCCCGGTCACCGCCTTCAAATTCGGTGAGAAGACCGAAGACCCAATGGCCATGTACGCCATCGATATCACCACCATTCCGGCCAACCTTGCCGGCGTTCCGGCCATGAGCATCCCTGCCGGCCTGAGCGACGACGGCCTGCCGGTCGGCTTCCAGTTCCTCGCCCCGCAACAGCGTGACGAAGCCATGTACAAGCCGGCCGCGGCTCTCGAAGCCGCCCTCGAAGAGGATTGGAACGGTCCGATCTGGCAGTCCCTGAAGACCCCGTGGCTCGACGGTCTGGGCAAGTAGGAAGCATCGGAGGAAAGAAAACACAATGGCTGAAAAGTTGATGAAGTACGCCGATGCCGTCAAGAAGTTCGATCCGGTCATCGGTCTGGAAACCCACGTGGAGCTGTCCACCACCACCAAGCTGTTCTGCCCGGCCGAAGTCTCCTTCGGCGGCGAGCCGAACTCCCAGCTCACCCCGGTGAGCCTGGGTCTGCCGGGCTCCCTGCCGGTACTGAACAAGACCGCCGTCGATTACGCGATCAAGCTGGGTCTGGCCCTGCACTGCGAAATCGCCGAGTGGAGCCAGTTCTCCCGCAAGAACTACTTCTACCCGGACATGCCGCGCGACTACCAGATCTCGCAGTACGACAAGCCGACCAACGGCAATGGCTACCTTGACGTGGAGCTTGAGGACGGCACCGTCTTCCGCGTGCCGATCGAACGCGCCCACATCGAGGACGACGCCGGCAAGAACACCCATGTGGGTGGCGCCGACGGCCGTATCGAAGGCGCCGACCACTCCCTGGTCGACTATAACCGTGCCGGCGTGCCGCTGATCGAGATCGTGACCAAGCCGATCGAGGGCGCGGGCGAGCGCGCTCCGGAAATCGCGGGCGCCTATGTGCGCGCCATCCGCGACATCGTTCGTGCGCTGAACATCTCCCATGCCCGCATGGAGCAGGGCAACATGCGCGCCGACGTGAACGTGTCGCTGCGCAATAGCCCGTCCGACCCGTTCGGCACCCGTTCCGAAACCAAGAACGTGAATTCGTTCCGTGGCATCGAAAAGACCGTGCAGTACGAGATCCGTCGTCAGGCGCAGATCCTCTCCGAAGGCGGCGAGATTCTGCAGGAGACCCGTCATTGGGATGAGGCCTCGCAGACCACCGCCGGCGGTCGTGTGAAGTCCGACGCCGACGATTACCGCTATTTCCCGGATCCGGATCTGGTGATGCTGCACATCACCAAGGAACACATCGAAGAGATGCGGGCCCAGATGCCGGAGATGCCGCGTGAGCGCCGCAATCGTCTGAAGGGCGAGTGGGGCTTCAACGATCTGGAGATGCGCGACGTGCTCAACGCCGACGCCCTGGATCTGCTCGAAGAGACCGTCAAGGCCGGTGCGACCGCCGCAGGCGCCAAGAAGTGGTGGCTGGGTGAGCTGTCCCGCGAGGCCAACGCCAAGGGCGCGAGTCTTGAGGAGCTGCCGATCACCCCGTCCGACGTGGCCGAAGTCGAGAAGCTCATCGCCGACGGCAAGCTCAACGACAAGCTCGCCAAGCAGACCGTCGTCGGCGTGCTCGCCGGCGAAGGCACCCCTGCCGAGGTCGTCAAGAAGCACGGCTTCCAGGTCGTATCCGACGACGGCGCACTGGAAAAGGCCGTCGATGAGGCTCTGGCGGCCAATCCGGACATCGTCGAGAAGCTCAAGAGCGGCAACATGAAGCCAATGGGCGCGATCATCGGCGCCGTCATGCGCGCCACCCGCGGTCAGGCCGACGCGAAGGCCGTCACCAAGATCGTGATGGGCAAGATCAAGTAAGGCGCGGCTTCGCTCCGCGGCCCAACTCACACGCCGGAATCCCCGCAAAACGGGTTTCCGGCGTGTTCTTTCATGGTATCGGGGGAGATTCCACGCGAAATTTCACCCTTGTGATTCCCAGTGATCCTCCAGCCGAGTACAATACCGTCGGAATGGTTGTGGCATAGGCCGCACCTGTAACGATGCAAGGGACGAAGACATGCCAGAAAATGCTGAGTCGTCGACAGTGGGCGTTGAATCCCGCGAACTGCCGGCACGAATCACCATCCCGCCGATCCGTGGCGAAATGGTACACCTGCGTCCGGCGACGGTTGCGGATCTCGATCGCATGGACGTAATCGACGCATATCCGGGGGCCTCCGGAATCACCGGCAAGGATCGTGTCGCCGAACGCGCCGCCGTGCATGCATGGGTTCGCCGTTCCGTGGCATGGGCCAACGGCGAGACCTCGAAGGAATCCGGCGTGGGCGATCCGGAATCCCGCCGTACCGTGGCATGGTCGATCATCACGGAATCCGATCACGACGGGAATGGCGAGATCGATGCCGCTTCCTCCGACAACGTGATCGGCATGATCTTCCTGATCGATATCGACGGATGGGCCCGTTCCGCCCGCATCCAGGTGATCCTGGGGCAGGATTTCCGCGGACGCGGCTACTCGCGCGACATCATGCCACGCGTGATGACATACGGTTTTGCACCGGAGCCGGCGGGCCTCGGCATGCACAGGATCTGGGTGGCCGTGCCCGAACAGAACACACGCTCCGTCTCCGTGTACCAGTCCTTGGGATTCGTACCGTCCGGCCGCTCCCGCGACGCGTTATGGAACGCCTCGCAGAACCGGTATCAGGATCTGATCGTCATGGACACACTGGTCGACGAATTCGATCCGATCCGCTCCCTTGACGCATTCGGCATGCATGTAATCGAAGACAACCCCGGCGTCAAGGAGGCGCTGAGCGCTCGCGAGCACTCCATCGCCATTCAGATCAATGCGCAGGAGGAAGCCAGGGCCAAGGCCGACGAACAGGCCGGCAAGAAGCCGGGCATGACCCGCGAAGAGGCCTACGAGCATATCGGCGTGAAACCCGGCCATGTCGATGCCGCCGAGGCCAGGGTCGGCGAACGGGCCGATGAGGCCGATTCCGGCAAATCGGTCAACGGCGATGCCGATGCCGAAAACAACTGGCCATACGGTTCCCCCGAACGTAAGACCTCGAAGGAAGCCTGGTGGCGTACACTGGGACGCGGCCGTAAACGTGACAGGGAAGGCAAGTGATGAGCGCCGAGGATCTCGACAACTACGAAACCGACGCTGAGCTGGCGCTATACAAGGAATATCGCGACGTCATCAAGCTGTTCACCTATGTGGTGGAGACCGAGCGTCGTTTCTATCTGGCCAATAAGGTCGACTTCAACGTACGTTCCGCCGGCCAGGACGTCTACTTCGACGTGCAGCTCACCGACGCATGGGTGTGGGACGTGTATCGTTCCAGCCGCTTCGTCAAGAACGTGCGCATCGTCACCTTCAAGGACGTGAACGTCGAAGAGGTGCAGAAAACCGATATCGACATCCCCGACGACATCCACTGATCCCGTCGGCTCATTCCCGCATACCGGCCGTTCGCCGACTGTACGGCCATAGTTTGCCGGAATGTCACCTGATGCGCATGTCATGTTTGATTTGCGCGCATACAACATTCATGATGCGTCCCGAGACACGGGCCCGCCCCATTGCCTATGAGATAAAGGTGAATGTTGATGTCGACACGAACAGTGAAGAGGATCGTCGGTTCCGTTGCATGCGTCGCCGCGACCGCCATACTGATGCCGGGAACGGTCTGCCCGGCTCTGGCCCTGGAATCCGACGGCCAATACTACAGCAGCAAGCAGCCGTATGTGGCGCCAAGCGCCGCAACCATGGCATCCTATAGCCAGGCTCCGGAAGGGTACGAGCCAATCTATACCGAAAGCATGGCCCGTCATGGATCACGGGGCCTGTCCAGCTACAAGTATGATGCGTTGCTGATGAAGATGGCCGAAACCGCCGAGCGGGATGGCGGATTCAAGTCGGATGCCATCAAAACCGAGTTCATGAGGAATCTGAACGGCATCACCGCGGCCAATGTCGAGAACGGCTACGGCATGCTGACTGGGCAGGGCGCGGATCAGCATTACGGCATCGGCGAGCGCGCGTACCAGCGCAATCGGTCGCTGTTCGATCAGGCCGCAACCGATGGCGGCACGATCTCCTACCAATCCTCCGGTGAGGCGCGTGCCACCGAATCCGGTGAAAACTTCGAAAAGGGCTTCAACGCGGCCTCCGGAGGCAAGCTGGCCGGCAACGTCGTCAAGCCGACGAATCCCGCCGATTCCGGCGACGGCAAGGATTTCCAGAAGAATCCCGACACCCTGTACTTCCATAAGGTGCAGAATCCCGACGGTACCGAAAAGACGCCGGGCACCACGGCATACGACATCGCGAATGATTATCAGAATTTCGTGGCCAACGACGAGACCATCGCCGGCGCCGAGGAGACCATCGGCGACAATGCCGACGTCAAGCAGGCCGCGCATGACCTGTTGTCGCAGATCTTCACCGACGAATTCCTTGCTAAGCTCGAAGACGGCGAATACACGTGGTACAACACCGCCGACGGTACCAAGAAGGGCGCGGTGAACTGTGCGCCGGGCGCTGATGCGTCCAAAGACGCCAATGCGTGTGGCGACGGTTCCAAGAAGATCAAGAACGAATACAACGCAGCGATGGATCTGTACAACCTGTATATCATCGCCGCCGACATGCAGAACGAGAACACCGGCGACCACACCTTTGATTTCAGCCAGTATTTCCAGGGAGAGCATGCGAAGGACGCCAAACTGTTCGCTTGGGCGTTGGATGCCGAGGATTTTTATGAGAAGGGGCCGAGCTACGCCGGTCAGAGCGAGACGTACTCCATTGCGCAGCCGCTGCTGGATGATTTCTTCAACGCCATTGATGCAAGAGTGAGCGGGGATTCCACGGTGGCGACGTTCCGGTTCGCCCATGCCGAGACCATGATGCCGTTCGCCGCATTGCTTGGCCTGCCTGGCTCCACGCAGCAGGCTTCGGCCTCCACCACCGACGTGTACACCTACGACAACAACGAGTGGCGCGGCGAATCGGTGACGCCGATGGCCACGAATGTGCAGTGGGACGTATACGCCAGGCAGGGTGAGGATCCGGCCACCGGCAGCGCATACACGCCCATTGTGCGCATGCTGTATAACGAGAACGAGATTGCGTTCCGCTCGGAATGCACGCCGATCGCCGACGGCTCGAAGTGGTATAAGCTGACCGAGCTGAAGAGCTGCCTCGCGTCCGACCATAAGACGCTCGGCCAGGATGCCCGCATCGTGGAGCAGACCGTCTCGAAGACGGAGACGTCCGAAGATACGGCGACCGGCACTGATGCGACGGCGGCCGGTGCCGGCAAGACGGCCACGGATGAGACGGCCGGTGCCGGCAAGACGACGTCCGCGGGCGATGGCCGGCCGGCATCGCTGGAACGTACCGGAAGCACGATTGCGGTGCTCGCCGTACTGGCGGTCGGTCTGACGATGGCCGGCATCTCATTGAGTGTGTGGCGTATGCGCCGCTGATGCCGATCACCCGATGCCGCCCTTCGTGGGGAAGCGGAAGGCGGCATCGGGCATGCATGCGTGAGGATCGCGGGTTTGGCTCAGGGAATAATTTTGTGTGCATCCGCACACGGCACAATGTACGTTTCCTTACCTTCTAGTAGACTGTGTCTGATTTTGTTTTTATAAGGAGACCTCAAAGTGACGCAAAAGCAATCCGTGGTGATTATTGGCGGTGGCCCTGCCGGCCTGACCGCTGCTTGGGAGCTTGCCAAAGACGGTGGCTCCGAAAACTACGACGTGACCGTGCTGGAAGCAACCCGTGAGTTTGGTGGCATCTCCCGCACCGTCAAGCACGACGGCAATCGTATGGATATCGGCGGTCACCGGTTCTTCTCGAAGGACGAACGCATCATGGACTGGTGGAAGGAGGTCCTGCCGCTGCAGGGCGCCCCCAGCTACGATGACAGGAAGCTCGGCCGCGAGCACGACATGGAACCGGGTGGTCCGGATCCGGAGGTCGAAGACAAGGTGATGCTCAAGCGTCATCGCGTGTCCCGCATCTACTGGAATCGTCACTTCTTCGACTATCCGATTTCGCTGAGCGCCAATACCCTGAAGGCCATGGGCCCGAAGCTGACCCTGGTTGCCGGCTTCAGCTATCTGAAGTCCATGGTGCACAAGCTGCCGGAAACCAATCTGGAGAACTTCTACATCAACCGTTTCGGTCGCAAGCTCTACTCCATGTTCTTCGAAGGCTATACCGAAAAGCTGTGGGGCCGTCACCCCTCGCAGATCTCCGCCGACTGGGGCGCGCAGCGCGTCAAGGGCCTGAGCATCGTGGGCGTACTGAAGAACGCCTTCGCCAAGCTCATGCCGAAGAAGCGCGACAATTCCGAGGTCGAGACCTCCCTCATCGAAGAGTTCTGGTACCCGAAGTATGGTCCGGGTCAGCTGTGGGAGACCGTCGAGGCCAACTGCGAGGCCGCCGGCGTGAAGGTCATCACCGACGCCAACGTGGTCGAGATCCGTCAGGCGGACGGCAGGATCTCCTCCGTCGTATATGAGGATTCCGAAGGCAACCGCACCGAAATGGCCGCCGACAACTTCATTTCGTCCATGCCGGTCAAGGATCTCGTCAACGCCGTGGACGCCTCCGACAAGCCCGCTCCGAACGATATGACCGAAATCGCCAATGGCCTGCCCTACCGCGACTTCGTGACCGTCGGCCTGCTCGTCAAGCACCTGCGTCTGAAGAACACCACCGACATCCCGACCCTTGGCAACCCGCCGATCGTGCCGGATTGCTGGATCTACGTGCAGGATCCGGGCTACAAGGTCGGCCGCCTGCAGATCTTCAACAACTGGAGCCCGTATCTGGTGAAGGATGTCGACGATACCGTGTGGATCGGCCTTGAGTACTTCTGCGAGGAAGGCGATTCCTTCTGGAACATGTCCGATGAGGAGGCCACCAAGTTCGCCATCCAGGAGCTCACCCGCATGCAGGTCATCAATGGTCCGCAAGATGTGCTCGACTCCCATCGCGAACGTGTCAAGAAGGCCTATCCGGCCTACTTCGACACCTATGACCGCATGCCGGAACTCATCGAATACCTCGACTCCTTTGGCAACCTCTACTGCGTCGGGCGTAACGGCCAGCACCGTTACAACAACATGGACCACTCCATGGCCACCGCCATCGAGGCCGTCGGCAACATCAGGAACGGCAAGACCTCCAAGAAGAACGTGTGGTCGGTCAATACCGACAAGTCCTATCATGAGGAAAAGTAGATAACGCAGCGTCTTCTCCGGCCCGCCAAGCTTCGGCTTGGCGGGCTTTTTCATTGCGGGCGGCCGCGCGACGTGCGCATGGTTTTTGCGTTGGTCTGGATTGCGTTGTATGGTTATCAGAGTTCGAAAACCGTGATGATTCGCGGCGAACCTTTCATACGGCGGATTTTCCGCAATTCTTTTTTTTAAGCTGTTGCAGGCGTGCGCCTGTAGAGCCAAGGAAAGGCATAACCAGTGGCAACAAGCCCAAATCTTGAAGATATGAAACTGCCTGAGCTCAAGGAGCTCGCCAAGCAGATGGGACTTCGCGGTACCTCCACCATGCGCAAGCCCGAACTCCTCGCAACGCTTCAGGCCGCCCGTTCCGGCGGTGAAGCGCCGGCCGGCGTCACCGTGCGTGCACCGAAGGCCACCCGAGCGGCCAAGTCCGCCGTCGACGCCGATGCTGCCGTCGATGAGTCGAATGCCGCGCCCATTGAAGAGGCTGCGGAACCCGCCGAACCGGCACCGCAGGCCGAAGCGCCGGCCGACAGGCACGCCGGTCGCCGCAAGAAGGCCGTGAAGGCCTCGGCCGAAGCCCCGATCGATGAATCTCCGGCGGCTTCCGACGAAGCCAAGGCCGCGGTGGATGCGCTTGACGCATTGGACGAGGCCCCGAGGCAGCGCCGCGACCGCCGTAAGCGCCGTGACGCCGAAGGCGGGGCCGACCTGCTCACCGAGCTCGCCATCGACGGTGCCCAGCCAAAGCAGGAGGATCGTCGCCGCCGTCGCAAGGATGATTTCGACAACGAGCCCCGTCGCCGTCGCCGCGCCTCCGTGGAGGAGACGAAGGACGAGGACGTCGTACGCGATCTCGATGACATTCTCGCCGCCCTGCCCACGCAGAACGATGCCGAAGACAATCGTCATGCCGACGCCGAGGATGGTGAGTACACCCGTCACGGCCGTGGCCGCAATGACCGCGACCGCAATAACGACCGCACCGAGCGTCGCGGCCGACGCATGCGCGGGCGCGATCGCGATTTCGACGATCGTGAGGACCGACGTGGCCGTGATGCCGACCGCAACGAGCGCAATGATCGTGCCGACCGCAACGATCACGCCGACCGCGAGCAGCGCCGCGAGGAGTCGAAGGAAGACCTCGTGCCGGTCGCGGGCATCGTCGACGTGCTCGAATCCTATGCGTTCGTGCGCACTTCCGGCTATCTGCCGGGACCGAACGATGTGTACGTCTCCATGGGCCAGGTCAAGAAGTACGGTCTGCGCAAGGGCGATGCCGTGCACGGTTCCATCCGTACCCCGCGCGAGGGCGATCGCCGCAACCAGCGTCAGAAGTTCGTGCCGCTGCAGTCCATCGACTCCATCAACGGCCTGTCCGTGGAAGAGGCGATGAGCCGTCCGCAGTTCAACAAGCTGACCCCGCTGTATCCGCAGGAGCGCCTGAAGCAGGAGACCACGCCGAACAAACTCACCGGCCGCCTCATCGACATCGTGGCGCCGATCGGCAAGGGGCAGCGTGGCCTGATCGTGTCCCCGCCGAAGGCCGGCAAGACCATCACCCTGCAGAACATCGCCAATGCGATCGCCACCAACAATCCGGAAGTCCATCTGATGGTCGTGCTCGTGGACGAACGTCCGGAAGAGGTCACCGACATGGAACGTACGGTGCAGGGCGAGGTCATCTCCTCGACCTTCGACCGTCCGGCCTCCGACCACACCACCGTCGCCGAACTCGCCATCGAACGCGCCAAGCGCCTTGTGGAGCTCGGCCAGGACGTGGTGGTGCTGCTCGACTCCATGACCCGCCTTGCCCGCGCCTACAACATCGCCGCACCGGCTTCCGGCCGCATCCTGTCCGGCGGTGTGGACGCCCAGGCCCTGTACCCGCCGAAGAAGTTCTTCGGCGCCGCCCGAAACATCGAAAACGGCGGTTCCCTGACCATCATCTCCTCCGCGCTGGTGGAAACCGGCTCCAAGATGGACGAGGTGATCTTCGAGGAATTCAAGGGCACCGGCAACATGGAACTGCGCCTGAGCCGCGAGCTCGCCGACAAGCGTCTGTTCCCGGCCATCGACATGAACGCCTCCGGCACCCGCCGCGAGGAGCTCATCACCGATCCGCAGGAACTGCCGATCATCTACCGCCTGCGTCGACTGCTGGGCGGTCTCGAACCGGAACAGGCCTACCAGACGCTCGTGCCGCGCCTGAAGAAAACCGCGACCAACCGCGACTTCATGGCCTCGCTGATTCAGCAGAGCGGCAACGCGTTCAACGGCAACTGACAGCCGACGATACCTTCTGCGGGAATCGCAGACATGGCCGAATCGTGGAGCCATGATCGGATAAATCCGCGATATCCCTTCAGAGGGGCATGCAGCGAATCGGCTGCCTGCCCCTCTTTTTTGCCGATGAACCCCCTATGATGGCATTCCGATTTTGCGGCCACTATATAAACAGGATTTTCTTATTCGCGGAAAGAATAAAAAAATATGTTTTTTAGGTCTGCATAAAGTAAACATTGCAACACATGACGGAATGATGGTAAAAATAATCAGCTTAAATCCATTTATGGTGAAAAACGACGCTTGTGCAGTGAGAGAAATGCGTTTCGATGTGCATTGAGGTGGGTAAGGTTAGGGGTATTACGCCGATCGTCGCTAGGGGTATCGGCATTGCTGATATTGATGATACGGGGCTTGGTATGAGGAGGAACCGTTTATGACGAGTAGTGGCGCCACTGCGGAGAGCGCACGATCGATCGCATGCCAGATCGACGGCATCGATACCTGTATCCTGAACATGTTGGAAGTGGATGGCCGCGCCACGTTGGCCCAGCTTTCGGAGGCGACCGGACTGTCGGTGTCCGCGGTGCAGTCCCGCGTGCAGAAGCTGGAGCGTCGAGGCGTGATCAGCGGCTACAAGGCGATCATCGACGATGAGAAGCGCGGCTTGCCGGTCAGCGCCTATATCGCGGTCACTCCCGTCGACTATTCGCGCGAATCCGAAATCCCGGAAAAGCTGCGTGACGTCGACGGCATCATGTCGTGCGATTCCGTGGCCGGTTCGCCCAGCTACATGCTCACCGTGCGTGCGGAATCGCCGAGCAAGCTCGAGGAACTGCTCAACGTCATTCACCGGACCGTTCCGGTGAGCACCGAAACCACGATCGTACTGCAGCGTTACTTCACAAAATAGCGGTACTCTGGTAGCCATGAGCGATAGCGAACACGACTGGCTTCGGCCAGCAGAGCAGGACGAAACCGAAACCGTCATCGATGCGGATACCGCCCAAGGCGATCCCCAGGTCGCCGAAACCGTGGCGAAGATCAAGTCGTTGCGTCAGTCGATCGACAATGTCGACACGGCCATCGTGTCGCTGTTGGCGGAACGATTCAAATACACGTCCCAGGTGGGCGTGCTCAAGGCGCGTGCCGGCTTCGCCCCGGCCGACTACAAGCGTGAGGACTACCAGATCGAACGGTTGCATCGCATTGCCGTCGATGCCGGTCTCGATCCCGATATCGCCGAAATGTACCGCGAATTCGTGGTGACCGAAGCCAAACGCCGTCATAAGCGCATCGCCGATGCGGGAGGCGATCCGGGCATACTCGACGTGTTCGCCTGATCTGCCCATTTTCCGGATTCCACGGGCATGCCGCGCAGTAGATTGTTTGCTTTGGAACAATACTGTGATTGCGAGGAAGGTCCGGCATGCGCAATAGTCATCGCAATATTCGTACGGTGGATCGCGCGTGCGCCGTCGCCGTTGCGACGGTCGTGCTATGCGGCCTGCCGGTGGCCGGCATAGGCGTGTCCGGTATCGTAGGGCAGATTCGTCAAAACGGGCATTATGCCGCCGAAGTGTCTTCGCATGACGTGATGAGCTCCTACGCGGCCGTGGACCGGCCCGGGCGCCTGTATCTGACGGATGGCGGCTCCACGGCTTCCCGGCGCATCGTCGCCGGCAAGGTGTCGCTGCCATGGTCCGTGAACGCCACGTTCACGCTGGATGGCCCGGATGTGAGCACGCGGCAGATAAACGGTGCCACCGGCATGGTCGGCATCCGCCTGACGGTGAAGGCCGTCGACGGCGCAACCCAAACGATTACCGACGACGCACGCGACCTCGTGCCCGTGGTCGCCTTCACCATTCCCAGCCGCGTCGGCAGTGACGTCGTCTCCGACGATGGCGTGACCGTGATACCGGGCAGCTCCTCCACACTGGTCGCCGCAGTGGGCGAACCGGGTGAGGACCTGACGTTCACCACGTACGTCGACGCCAAGCACTTCACGATGAGCTCATTGGCGATCGCTGCGGTACGGGCTGGAAGCGACGACGATTTCGCCGACAATCTCAACGATCT
Source organism: Bifidobacterium moukalabense DSM 27321 (assembly GCF_000522505.1). Classification (GTDB taxonomy): domain Bacteria; phylum Actinomycetota; class Actinomycetes; order Actinomycetales; family Bifidobacteriaceae; genus Bifidobacterium; species Bifidobacterium moukalabense. Next base: position 432,505 of record NZ_AZMV01000001.1, read on the forward strand.
GACGGACCGTGCATCCAATCTGGTGGACGGTCTGACGAATGTCGGATCGCAAAGCAACCATCAGCTCATCGAACAGCTGAAAAAGCTGCGCGACCAGGAAAAGGAACTGGCCAAGAGCACCATCGCCGAACGGTCCGTGACGCATCGGCAGGCCTTCGACGGCTATATCGACTCGTATGTCGGCTCATATACGACCCACCTTTCCGGTTCGATCGGCGATTCCACGCAACTCTCCGCCATTCTCGGCACCGCCGCCGAACTCAACGGCGATACGGACGTGGCGCAGTCCGTGGTCGATCTGGCCAATGCGGTGAATGATGTGAGCGCCGCCTACCGGCATGCCGGCGCCGCCGACGCAGTGGATGACGTGATCCGCGTCATCGAACAGCGTGGCACGTCGGGGCTGGTAGCCGAACTGAGCAGGCGCGCCGGCGAGGAACAGCAACGGGGGGCCAAGGACTACAGCGCCGGCCAATCGCAGCTGTCGAGTGCGATGATCCCGTACTCCATGGATTTCACCGACGCCTATACCGCACGTCTGAAAGAACTGGGAGCCACGGCCGCAACGGCTGCGCAGTACGAGCAACAGGCGATCGCGGACGTGCGCAACGGCATCGATGCGAACAAGAAGCTTGCCGCGGCCGCAGGCAAGGTGGACGACGCCATGAGCGCTCTGGCGGACGCCAGCGAACATACCGGCCAGGCCAGCGCCTTCCATCAGATCGTGGCGCGTTTCGCCGATCAGCTTGGGGCCGATGATGCTTCCGGCGGCACCGCCGGCGACTCCGCCACGACCGCATCGCAGGACTCCTCGACGACCGCGCACGGCACGGTACGGATCGTTTCCGTGCAGGGAGGCCACACCCTCTCCGAGGGCACGACTCTGCCGGCAAAGGCCGAAAAGGCCCGTCAGGAAGCCAAACGCAGGGTCGAACGCGCACAGACCAAGGCGATTCGCCAGCAAAGCGAAGACGGCACCATGGAAAGCCTGGTGGATGACAGGAACGCCATCAGCATGAATGATGTGATGAGCTACGCCGGCGGACTGCGCTCGTCGTTCGGCACCGCCGCCGACACCACATCGAAGAACATGGCGAAGGTCGGGGGAGTGGACGGCACGGCGAAGAACGGAACGAAGGATTCCGCACGATCGGGCGATGCCTCCGCTTCCGCAGGCGCGGGAACGCTGCCGGTCAGCGCGTATTGCATCACGAGCTCGCGTGCGCCGATCGAGGCCGATTCCAGTGATCTGATCGATGAGACCGTCGATCTTGCCGATGCGGCCGCCGTACTGCAGGAGGCCGCGCAACATCTCGGCAATCGACATACCGCGGGTGGCGCGGCCGGCGGGACCGGTCACGCCACCCAATATGTGCTCGCCGTCCCCGTACTATAGGCGGATTCCGTACCGTAGATACGTTTTCTCCCTCCTACGGATCAGCCCGTAGGAGGGAGAAAACGTATCCGCTACCTTAGTTCTTCGGCTTCTTGGCCGGCGGTTCGCCGAGCTCGCTGTCGGCCACGATCACGTCGATCGCGGCTTCGGCTTCGGCCTTGGCGGCTGCCGCGGCATCCTTGGCGGCCTCGGCGGTCTCCTTGATGACCTTGGCCGCAGCGGCGGCACCCACGAAGGAGATACGGCCCACCACGCGGCCGGCCTCGGCGATATCGCCCAGCGCACTCTCGATGGAGTTGCGCACGTCATCGGAGACGCCCAGCTTCACCGACAGAATCGGGGTCTTCATCGAAACCTTGGCCTTCGACTTGATGCCACGCAATGCGGCCAGAGCCTCACCGGCATGGGTGAGCAGCTCCGGAGACGCCTTGAATGCGGCGGACGCATAGGTTTCGGCCTTCGGCCATGCGGCGCGATGCACGGAACCCTCGCCCTCATGCATCCAGCTCCACACCTCTTCGGTGGCGTACGGCAGGTACGGGGCCAGCAGACGCGTGAACGCATCCAAGCCCAGGCCCAGAGCCGTACGCGCGGACTTCACGGCCTTCTCGCTTGGCGCGTTGCCGGTGGAATCGGCGGTGCCGTAGGCACGGTTCTTGACCAGTTCGATGTAATCGTCGCAGAACTGCCAGAAATAGTTCTCGATGACCTCAAGAGCCTTGGAATGCTCATAATTGTTGAGATTCTCGGTGGCTTCGCTCACCACGAGGGCCATCTTGGCCATGGCGGCACGATCCAACGGCTCGGTCACATCGGCCGGATTCCAGCTTGCGGTGGCCGAAGCGGCCACATGATGGTTCTCGTCCTCACGGCCGATGGCCAACGCGAACTTGGTGGCGTTGAGCAGTTTGATGGCCAGACGACGGCCAATCTTCATCTGGCCTTCGTCGTACGTGGCATCCAGGCCCAAACGGGCCGCCGCAGCCCAATAACGCACCGCATCGGCGCCGAACTGCTTGATCGGCTTGTCCGGCACGACCACGTTGCCCTTGGACTTCGACATCTTCTTATGGTCCGGATCGAGAATCCAGCCCGACAGTGTGGCGTTGGCCCACGGCAGGCACCTGTTCTCGAGATGCGCGCGATCCACGGTGGAGAACAGCCAGGTGCGGATGATGTCCTGGCCCTGCGGGCGCAGGTCCATCGGGAAGGTGGCGTTGAAGATGGCTTGGCTCTCCTCGCCCGGCTCCTCCCAGCGGGTCACGATCTGCGGGGTGAGCGACGAGGTGGCCCAGGTGTCCATGATGTCCCGCTCGGCGGTGAAACCGCCCGGCACGTCACGCTGGTCCTCGCTGTAGCCTTCCGGCACGTCGTCGGTCGGATCGATCGGCAGAATGTCCTCGCTCGGCACGATCGGATGATCGTAGTCGGCGGTGCCATCCTCCTTCACCGGATACCACAGCGGGAACGGCACGCCGAAGAAGCGCTGGCGGGAGATCAGCCAGTCGCCGTTGAGCCCGTGCACCCAGTTCTCGTAGCGCACGCGCATGAAGTCCGGATGGAAATTCAGCTCCCTGCCCCGTTCGATCAGCTCGGCGTTCAGCTTCTGGTCGGTGCCGCCGTTCTTGAGGTACCACTGGCGGGAGGTGACGATTTCGAGCGGCTTGTCGCCCTTCTCGTAGAAGTTCGTCATACGCTTGGTCGGCGTCGGCTCACCATCCAGATCGCCGGATTCACGCAGTGCGTCGACGATGATCTTACGCGCGGAGAACGTGGTCTTGCCGGCCGTCTCCTGGAAGATCTCGCGTCCCTTGCCGTCCTCGATCCAATCAGGGGTGTCCATGACGATGCGGCCGTTGCGCTGGATGATGGAACGCAGCGGCAGATTCAGGTCACGCCACCATTCGACGTCGGTCACGTCACCGAACGTACAGCACATGGCGATGCCGGCTCCCTTGTCCATCTCCGCGGCCTTGTGCGCCAGAATCGGCACCTTCACGTGGAACAGCGGGGAATAGACGTACTGGCCGAAATACCTCTTGTAACGGTCGTCGTCCGGGTGCGCGATCAGCGCGCCACAGGCCGCCAGCAGTTCCGGACGGGTGGTCTCGATGTAGATCGGGGTGCCGTCTTCGAAACGGAAGGCCACCCTGTGGTAGAAGCCCGGATATTCACGCGATTCCAGCTCGGCCTGGGCCACTGCGGTCTGGAAGGTCACGTCCCACAGGCCCGGAGCGTCCTTCTGATAGGCCTCGCCACGGGCCAGATTGCGCAGGAACGCCTTCTGGGCCACGCGCTGCGGATGCTCGCCGATGGTGTGGTAGGTCTGCGACCAGTCGATGGACAGGCCGAGGGAACGCCACAGCGCCTCGAACTGCTTCTCGTCCTGGGCGGTGAGCTTCTCGCACAGCTCGATGAAGTTCTTGCGGGAGATCGGCACCTGGTCCTTGGCATCGATCTTCTTGCCGTCGGTGCCCTCGAACGGCGGAACGAAATCCGGATCGTACCTCAGGGAGGTATCCACGCGCACGCCGTAGTAGTTCTGCACACGGCGTTCGGTCGGCAGGCCGTTGTCGTCCCAGCCCATCGGGTAGAACACGTCGAAGCCGTTCATGCGCTTGAAACGGGCGATCACATCGGTATGGGTGTAGGAGAACACATGGCCGACGTGCAGATGGCCGGAAACGGTGGGCGGCGGGGTGTCGATGGAATAGACGGCCTTGCGGTCGCGGGTGTTCCGGAACTTGTAGACTCCGCTCTCGTCCCAGACTCCGCGCCACTTGTCTTCGAGACCGTCCACGCCGACCTTGTCGGGCAACGGCGTGAGGTTCGCGTTGATGGTATTAGCTTGGCTTTCAGTCATAAGCGTTAGTCTAGAAAGCGATTGTGACAACTGGCGTCAATATGGACGATTCTCGTCAATCGCCGGAATATCGCGGAAAAATCAGTGCAACGAGACCCTGTTCAATGGCAGCAGACGGTCGGTCAGATTCTTCGGATAACCCTGCAGCTTGTCGGAGACCGCCATGAAGTTCTTACGCGTGTACAGCCAGTCGCAGGCCGCGTTCTCGCTGACGGTTCGCGCATAGGTGCGCATCCTCTCCTGATAGTCGTTGTCATTCGTCGCGGCAAGCGCATCCGCATAGGCCTGCTGGCAATCGCCGTTTTCGAAGTGGAACACCGATTGGCCGTCGGTGAAGACGGAGGCATCGTCCTCACCGCTCATGGTGGTCAGCGCGATCGTGTAGCCGCCGTCGCTGATGCGCTGTTGCACGGTGGCGTCATCGAGGACCTCCATGTTGACGGAGACGCCGAGCTGTTCGATCTGCTCCTTGACGGTGTTGCCGATCGTTTCGTACTGCTCGGGTATGAGCAGATCGATGGTGCCGATGTAGCCGGTGCCGAAGTAGGAGCGCAGCTGCTGCGCCTGCGAAAGGTCGTGGGGGAACAGCCCCGTCAGATCCTCGTAGCCGTCTTCCAGAGGGCTGATCGGCCCTCCGAGCGCACCATAGGAGTCATTGGCGGAATCGGCGATCGTCTGCGCGTCGATGGCATAGCGCATGACCTTGCGCATTTGCTGGTCGGCCAGAATGGATTCGTTCGCGTTGTTGAACGCCAGCATCACCTTGTCGAAGCTGATGCCTGAGTCGGCGCTGATGCCGCGCGTCGCGTTGAGCGTGTCGGCGGCGTCGGCGCTGAGCGGCAGGGCCATGCTGATTTTGCCGCCTTTCATGGCACTGGCCAGTGAGCTTTCGGAGGAATAGTAGTACAGGGTGATTTGCGAGGAGGCCGCCTTGGTGCCCCAGTACGAGTCGTTGCGCTGCAGCACGATTTCGGATTTCGACGCGCGCGCCACGGTGAAGGGGCCGGATCCGATGGCGGTTTTCGCGTAGTCATTGTCGCCTTCCTCGTCGTACACGATGCCGGCCCGCCCGCTGAGTGCGCGCAGCAGTCGCGGATTCGGCTTGGACAGGGTGATGACGAGCGTATGCGCGTCGGGATTGTCGACCTGCTGCAGTCCATCGAGCTGATCGGCATCGACGTAATGGTTGTTGACCGCGTTCTGCAACGACCAGACCGCATCGGCCGAATCAAGCGTGTGACCGTTGGAGAACTTCACGTTGCCGCGCAGGGTGAAGGTGTAGGTCAGACCATCGTCGGAGACCTGCCATGATGAGGCCAGTCCCGGCTGGAGCTTGTTGGTCTCGCTGCGGGAGACCAGTGTCTCGTAGACGTTGCCGAGCAGCGCCTGCTCCACGGCATGGCCCTGCTGGGTACGGATGTCGAGGGATTCGGGAGCGTCACGCAGGCCGATCGACACGGTGGAGTCCGAGGTGAGTGTGCTGAATACCGGAATCGGATTGCGCCGGTTCGCCAGCGACCATCCCAGCCACAACATCACGCTCAGCGCGATGGCGACGCCAAAGAAAATCAGCCATCGTGTAACCGCGTCGTGCAGGTCGCGCTGCTTCTTCCCGTTCTTCTGCATATGCCCGAGTGTAGTGGACGCATACTACACGGGCATTGCTCCCATACCCTATCTACACCTTGAACGCACTCGGGCAGGTGTCGTTCAACGGGCAGCCGAGACAGTCCGGTTTGCGGGCATGGCAGGTGGCCCTGCCGTGCAGAATCAGCCGATGGGATAGATCCGTCCATTCCTCAGGTGGAAAGCATGCGGTGATCTCGCGTTCGATGGCCACCGGATCAGGTGTGGGCGAGGTCCAGTCGCTGCGCCAATGCAGGCGGCCGGTCACGCGGATCACATGCGTATCGACGGGAAAACCCGGCTTGCCGAAGGCGTTGCCCAGCACCACATTCGCGGTTTTGCGGCCGACTCCGGGCAACGCGGTCAATTCCTCCATCGAATCGGGCACTTTGCCGCCGTACCGTTCGCACAGGTCATGCGAGAGACTGATGATGTTCCTTGCCTTGGTTCGGTAGAAGCCGATGGAGTGGATGATGTCCTCAACCTGTTCGGGATCGGCGGATTGCAGTTCGGCAGGTCCCGGAAACAGCCCGAACAGCACGGGCGTGACCATGTTCACGCGCTTGTCGGTGGTCTGGGCGCTCAACACGGTCGCCACCAGCAGTTCGAAGGGGCTGGTGAAATTCAGCGCGCACTTCGGCTCGGGAATCGTCTCGCACAATTCCTCATATTCGTGATGCATGCGTTTCAGGCGCGCTGCTTTGGATTCTCGTGGCATTGCCCATGATTGTACTCGGGCCGCCTTGCGATTGCGGCGTTTTACGCGTTACGCCTCGCTTGGATCGGCATGTGCGGCGCTCGCCTTGGCGGCGTTTTCGCCCTCCTCTTCTTCCGGAGGGTCGAAGCGGTAGCCGACATTGCGCACGGTGCCGATCACATGTTCGTATTCGCCGCCCAGCTTGGCGCGAAGCCTACGGATGTGCACATCGACGGTACGGGTGCCGCCGTAATAGTCGTAGCCCCATACTTCCTGCAGCAGCTGTGCACGGGTGAACACGCGCCCCGGGTGCTGCACGAGGTACTTGAGCAGTTCGAATTCCTTGTAGGCCAGATCGATCGGGTGGTTGCGCAGGCTTGCCGTGTAGCCGTTGGTATCCACGACCAGATCGCCGGAACGGATGAGCCCGTCCTCGTTCTGCACACCGGTTTCGGTGGCTCCGGCGGTGGCTCCCGTCGGAGCGTTGCCGCGTTCCGACACCAGGCGCAGACGGCCCTCGACCTCGGCCGGGGAGGCGGTGGAGACCACCACGTCGGCGATGCCCCATTGGGAATTGACCACGGTGAAGCCGCCTTCGGTGAGGATCAGCACTATCGGTGTGGACAGTCCGGATGCGTGGATCAGGCGGCAAAGCGTTTTCGCGGTGGCCAGATCGTCACGCGCATCGAGAAACAGAATCGTGTTCTCCGGCATTTTCACCAGGCTCGCCGCATCCATCGGCAGCACGCGCACACGATGCGAAAGCAGGGCGAGGGAGGGAAGTACTGTGGCGGGGTCGCTAGCGAACGTCATAAGCGTAAGGTCCGTCACGTTAATCCCCTTTGGTTTGTTACTGATGCCGCGATTGTACTCTTGTGGTGTTACCGGCGTTTCACTGATTGTATCCGCATGATGTGGACACTTGCGGCTACATTGGTTCCTAGCACATACGGTTTGACCACATAATGAAAAGGGGGCTGAGATGACCGCATCTGATGCCGCGACTCGTCCGCAAGATCTCAGGGGATCCTTCGGTAAGGTTTTGGCGATACAGATCGTCGCCTATGTCGTACTGGTCGCGTTGGCGCTGGTTCCCGGCATCTGCTACGGGAACCCCGACAATCCCGCCATCGTCTCGTATACGGTCGTCGCTTCGGTCGCGATGATCGTGCTGCTGACGGTATTCAGTCCATTCCGCGACGGCGCTGCCGGACATGCGATCTCCGTGATCGCGGGTCTGCTGTCGGTGGTGTGCGCCACGACGATGATGTTGGGACGCGTGATCTTCCCCACTGACTTCGCCCATCGCGACACGTTCTGGATGCAGGAGGGCTGGATCGCCGGCGTCGGGGGATTGCTGGTGCTGCTGATCGTGGTCGCGTTCGGTCGTCAGATGGCCCGTGAGAACCGTACGCATCTGATTCGTTCGTTGTCGCACAATGTGGTTGAGGGCGTTGCGATGATCTCGTCCGCCGGTTGGTGTTTCCTGCCGACGATATTGCCGTTGGTGCATAACGGCGAGAATGCGGCCTCCACTGAATACGGGTCGACATTGGCATGGGCGCTCGCCTCGGCGGTGACGCTGGCCATCATCGTGGCGTTCGGCGTGTGCTCCTACCTGTGGCAGCGCGACGCCGACCCCGATCCGAAAGCCAACAAGCCATGGATCGGTCTTGCATTGGTGCCGGTCATGCTCGCCGGTGCCGCGGTGGGCATCGCCTCCCTCGCCACCGTCATGTTCTGAAAGATGTTCTGAAACCGAATGCATGGAAGGGGTCCGCAATCATTGCGATTGCGGACCCCTTCACCATAAATGCCGATGGGCCGGCCGTTGCGAGAAACGCAACCGAAGGAGGAAATCCTAGAGCACCAGCACTCCCAAATGCTCCAGCAGAACCTTCACGCCGATGAGAATCAGCACCACGCCGCCGGCGATCTGCGCCGGCTTCTGCCAACGCGATCCGAACACACGGCCGATATACAACCCAGCGGCTGAGAACAGGCCGGTGGTCACGCCGATGATGATCACGGCAATCCAGATGTTGAGCGACATGAAGGCGAAGCTCACGCCGACCGCAAACGCGTCGATGCTGCATGCCACGGCGAGCGGCAGCATGTGACGCCAATCGAATTCTGGAGTCTCCTTGGTGTTCTCTTCATCCTCGCCGAACGCCTCACGCACCATGTTGCCGCCGATCAGGGCGAGCAGACCGAAGATGATCCAATGATCCACGGCGGTCACGTATTTGCTGAAGGTGGAGGCCGCGAAATAGCCAAGTAGAGGGAAAAGCGCCTGGAATCCGCCGAACCATAGGGCGGTTTTGCATGCATCGATGCCGCGCAGTTTCTTGATGGTCAGGCCTTTGCCGATGGAGATGGCGAAGGCGTCCATGGATACGGAAACGGCGATGAGTAGGGTTTGAATCAACATAGCTGGTTTAATAGGTTCATCCCGCCGGTCTCCCCACGGGATGGGCCTCGACGGTTCGTTATTTCCGCCTACGCCTAGGGGTACCGACATAGAACTGCCGCACGCGGGCCAATGGCTTCCAGCGGGCTTTGAATTCAGCGAATACTGTTCGCATGCCGTGAATTACAAGACCCCACTATAGCGCATCCCGCGAAGATATGGCCATGTGACGGCCCGAATCATCCAGCCGCTGGATGATTCAAGCCGCTGGATGTGTCCTGAGCGGGATGATTCCTCCAGCGACTGTGGGGGTTCAAGCCGCTGCGGAAACGGAAAAGGCCCGCCGATTGACATCAGCGAGCCTTACTCATTGTGGAAAAGAATCACTTCTCGGATTCTTCGAGGCGCTTGCGGGCGGCCACGATCTCTTCCTCGGCCTTGGCGACACCGGTCCAGTAATCGCCCGGCAGGACTTCCTTGCCCGGCTCCAGAGCCTTGTACTGCTCGAAGAAGTGCTTGATTTCAGCCTTGTGGTACTCGGAAACGTCGTCGACGTCCTTGATGTCATCGAAACGGACATCGGCCGGCACGCACAGCACCTTGTCATCTCCGCCGGCCTCGTCGACCATGTGATACAGACCGACGGCGCGGCACTCCACCACGCAGCCCGGGAACACGGAATTCGGAATCATGACCAGGGCGTCGAGCGGGTCGCCGTCCTCACCCAGAGTGCCATCGATGTAGCCGTAATCATCCGGGTAGCCCATGGAAGTGAACAGGGTGCGGTCCAGGAACACGCGACCGGTCTCGTGATCCACTTCGTACTTGTTCTTGGAACCGCGCGGGATCTCCACCACGACGTTGAAGGTTTCTGCCATTTCGTTTCTCCTTGAGATGGGGCAGGTTGTATTTCCGATACCCACAATACCTCTTTCCGCCGAAGTACGGCAGGCACGTCATGGGTAAAGATTTCTGTGACAGCGGGATGACATGGAGGGGGAATCCCTGCATAATAGCTACGCGTATGAACGACAGTGACGGAAATGAGGTTGAAATGCGGCGTCAAAATCATATCTTGAGACCGTGTATGGGTAAATGGGCGAGCACAGTTCTAACGGCATTGCTCGTCATTGGCTCACTGCAGATTGTCCCTGACGCTCCGGCGCGTGATGCGATGGGAGCGGATACGGTTACTCATTACATTGAGTGCCCGTCGTGGCTGCCGAAGTGGATGTGTTTATGAGTGGGATAGTGACAGTTGCCGTCCATAGGTGGTTTGCGGACCGGATAGTCATTGACCCGCCGTGCGCTTGCAGAATTTCCTGATAACGCAGTAGCCCGATAGTGGTAGGTTCCTCAGATTCGGAACGGGAGTTGATCGGAGCGTCGCATACGGAAATGACGATATCCTTTCCGGGGTTGCCGAGTGTAACGAAATAGCCTTGTTCTGGATCGGCATGTTTGATGATGTTGGAGAACAGTTCGTTGAGAATATCGAATAGCAGCTCGCCGTTTTCTTCGGACAGGCATTGCAGGTCAGTGATGGAGTTGATGATTTCACCTTGGAATGACAGTTGGCCCAATTGATGTCGTGCCTCGGAGATGATTGAGTCCAACTGCCTGAGCTGATGTGTATTGTTCGTAAGTGGCACGGTCTCCGCTGAATCGTCCGCGGCGAGATAGGAGATGACCTTACGCGTCTGTGACAGGGATTTTTGCAAAACAGTTCGGATTTCTTGCATGTCGGTCTTGGAGGGCTGCGTGTGTGCACGTTCGTCGATGAGCCGAATCGCGTAGGTGAGGTTGTTACATGTTCGGTCATGCAGCTCAATGGCCGCTTTTTGGCGATGCTTGAGTTGCATGAGCTGCCTGAGCCTATCTGCGTTTATCTGTGATCGGTGCAGAATGGAACCGGCGAAACAGCAAAGCATCAACGTCATGAGAAGGAGCAGCGCATCCGACCGATTGATTGGCATATGCCTTGCATAGGTGACGGAAATATGCAAGGCGAAGTATAGAAGGACTGCGCTGATGCCGTATGACAATCGGTTGAAGCCTAGTAGTGTGATTGCCAACATGCATCCGAAGATAAGGGCGGCGGATACGTGGAAAGGAGTGACAAGGCCGATCCAGGAGGTGAGGATGACGAGCCAGCTTCCCGGGATTTTCCATGTTGCCGCCAGCAGAAATACGACCACTTCACCGATACAGAGCATCGTATTCCAGTGTGCATAGGCTGGCATGATTTCCAGTCGTGTCTCGTCGATCAAGAAGATAAACAGGCACAGGAGGTAGAGGATGCTCGTCGCCATGGAGAAGCTGTTGCGGCGAATATGTTGTACCGACTCGCGAATGCGAGTTATAACAAATCGTATTTGTCGCATAATGTCAGTGCCTCGTTGCGGTTGTTGACCTTTAGTTTTCTGAGAATCCGGTGAACGTGGGTGAAGACCGTGTTATGGCTGATTCCAAGATCCTCGGCAATGCCCATGGTTGTTTGACCGCGTTTGTATCGATTCAGGATATCCCGCTCTTGATTGCTGAGTGCGGGGATGGATGCTGATTCACGGCTAAGGAGACGATGAGCTGTTACGGAATCGAGGAAACGATTATCGATAGGTTTTCCCTGAGACACCTGATCTAAGGCCGGGAGCAGTTGCTGCGTGAGACTTTCCTTCGCCAACAGTCCCTGAGCGCCAGCCGAAATCACATCGTTCTCATAGCGTTCCGTGGAGTAGGCCGTAATGCAGAGAAGTCCTATACTGCCGGTTTTCTGACGGATTCTGCGGCATACGATATCTCCGTTGATATCGCCCAAGGCCATGTCGACAATGAGTGTGGTGGGAGTTTTTTTGGCCAAATAAACAACGGTGAAGCGTCTCGGCTCCGGAAAGGGAGACCCAGGCGATGGTGTAGTTACTCGTGGCACCGCTTATCCACTGGGACAGCAATCTCGCGGACCAAACATCGTTATCGACCAGTGCGATGTCAGTGCAGCTTTCTCCTATCACAGTGAGTAATGATAATGCGGTTGACAGCCTTTTGCCTGGAGAAGGGGAGTGGGTAGGGGTATTCCTTTTTTTGTGTAAAGAAATGCGTTACATCTCCTTCGTGAAATGGAGAATATCGGCTAGCCTGATGGTCGCATCGTTGGTTAAGCACCGTTTGCGGTCATGAGAACATGAAGTTATCCATGTGGATATCGAAATAAAGGGAACATGGCTTAGTTAAGGGGCGATGCTGTTGCAAAGAGAATCTGGAGGGTGGCGAAATGCCAAAGTATATTGCAGCGTTTCTGACTATGGTCTTATTGCTTGGCGGAACAGCGCAAGTTGCAAGCGCCGAGTCTGATATAAGCCAAGGGCAAGTTCAAGAAATTCTAAAAGAATATAATGATTCATTACAATCTGCGTATTTTGCCTCTAACTCTCGGTCCAGTCAAAAATGTGCCAGTTACTGAGAGCACACGTCAGGCTGAAGGCCTGCGAACTGAAAAATGTAAATATATCTTCAGAAGAAATAAGTGCGCGCCATATTGACGATGGGTATGAAATACAAGCAGATGTCACAGTCGATTCAACCGTAAAGCCTGAGGAAGGGACCATAATCTATACTGCCGGACAGCAGCGTGAAATTATGACGACTTCATGGACGGACAGGCATGTGCTGAAAGTAGTTCCATCGGAAGGGGGGATGGGACATTGTGTCTGACAAGACAATTGATGTAGCTGACGAGGGGAATGAGTCTCAGACTTCTGCAGAAGATACGCTTTCCGATGATGCACAGCCATCATCTACCGATGAGAAAGGCGCTTGGTCAAGCAGAGCCTTGGACATGGCTAAAAGAAATTTCGGTGATAATTCAGCCGGGGTAAACTATATAACCTTGTCGAGATACGCTGATACGTGGACGAATAAACAGCATGAAAAACAAATGAATCCCAAATATCCTGTTTTTAAAAACGGGAATTGTGCCAATTTTGCTTCGCAGGCGCTTCATGAGGCAGGCCTTTCGGTGACTCATCTGTGGAATTATTCGACGGTTAGTCCTGAACTTTTGACAACAAAATCGTGGATGAATGCAAACAGTAATTATTACTATATGAAAAACTACTCTCATTCTTACACAAGTCTCGATAATGTTTGGAAGGCTTGGCAAGGTAGCTTATTGTATGTTGACTGGGATTCAAAGGATCAGAAGAATGAGATTAATCATGCGATGGTTGTAATTGGTGTAGTAGTAAAGAACGGGAAAGCAAATCCTGTTATTTGTCAGAAAACGCCAAATAGAAATAGTATAACTTTGACTGAATCCTTGGAAAATGCTCATAAGCAGAAGAGGTATAACATGATTTGGTATGGGCTGCAGTACAAATATGAGTAAGAAACATATCAATATGACTAAGAAACGTATCGTGGCCATTGTGTTGGCGGTGTATTTCTGCCTTCTCGGGGCATCGTATTTCGGGTTACACCGGGCGCAGGATGACTGGCAGATAGCGTATTTGAGGTGGGATCAGGCTACGTTGATTTCCGGTGAAATTGGCGATATCAAAGCATTGAAGGCATCCTTGAAGGAAGCGGGGGCCAGGCCTGAGGCATCGGGATATTCCAGTCCGCCGGATACGAACAGTCTGCTGATTTGGGACGTGTGGATAACATGGTGGAATACACGTAAGAGCTACTACGCCGTCAACGACGAAACCGAGCAGCATCTTGACTATACGGATGCGGTGCTCAACGATCAGTGCCATTTGGAGCAAAACAAGTCGGAGTGACGACAGCAAAGCAACAGGAAATGAAGCGGGTGGCCGAATCGGAATCAACGATTCGGCCACCCGCTTCATTGTGGCGGTTGCGTTCGGGAGGCCGGGCCTCGGAGCGCAACCGCCATGCGTCTTGCGTTAGCGCATCAGCGACATCAGCGGACGATGTGGAGCACGTGCGCCACGTCCGCCCATGGGGCGAGCGAGACGAAGTTGTCCCAGCCCCACGCGAAATCACGTCCGGTGAGTTCGTCGCGCACATGGGCGCCCCACTTCGGGTCGATGCCGAAGTCGGGCATCTCCAGGTGAATCACCGACTGGTGCGCGTTGTGCCCGTCGAGGTTCACCACCACGATCAGCGTCTCGGGCTTGCCGGTGCTCGTCAGCTCGGCGGGGGTGTGGCGGGCGAACGCGAGGATGTTCGGGTCCGACGACGGCAGGACGCTCACATTGTGGTAGCTGAAGGCCTCCACGTGTTCGCGGCGAATCCTGTTCAGGCTGGTCAGTAGCTCGGTGATGCCGTACTTATCGGCATCGGCCCAGTCGCGTACCTTGACCTCGTACTTCTCGTTGTCGATCTGCTCCTCGAAGCCGGGGCGCTGCCTGTTCTCGATGAGCTCGAAGCCGTTGTAGATGCCCCAGCTCGGGCTTCCCATGGCCGCCAGCACCGCGCGCACGGCATGGCCCGCCACCCCGTTGTCGCGCACGTAATCGGTGAGGATGTCCGGTGTGGTGGGCCAGAAGGTGTTGTGCTGATAGTAGCCGTCGTCGCCGTTGGTCTCCAGCAGGTACTTCTCCAGCTCCTCCTTGGTGTTGCGCCACGGGAAGTAGCAGTGCGACTGGGTGAAGCCCACATAGCTCAACGCGCGCATCATGCCGGGGCGGGTGAACGCCTCGGCCAGGAACAACGTCTCGGGGTGCTTCTTGGTGACCGCCGCGATCACGTCCTGCCAGAAGCGCACCGGCTTGGTGTGCGGATTGTCGACGCGGAAAATGGTCACGCCTGCGGCGATCCACAGGTTCATGATGCGCTCGACTTCCTTTTCGATGCCGGGCATGTCGGCGTTGAAGTCGATCGGATAGATGTCCTGATACTTCTTCGGCGGGTTCTCGGCGAACGCGATGGTGCCGTCGGGCTTGGTGCGGAACCAGTTCGGATGTTGCTTGACCCACGGGTGGTCTGGCGAGCACTGCAGGGCGAAATCAAGCGCAATCTCAAGACCCAGCTCATGGGCGCGCTCGCAGAACGCCTTGAAATCATCCATGGTGCCGAGCAGCGGATCCACGGTGTCGTGGCCGCCCAGCTCGGAGCCGATGCCGAACGGGGAGCCCGGATCGTTCGGGCCGGCGATCAGTGAATTGTTGCGTCCCTTGCGGTTGGTCACGCCGATGGGGAAGATCGGCGGCAGATACACGATATTGAAGCCTTCGGCGGCTGCGCGCTCCAGGCCGGCCAGAGAGGTCTTGAGATCGCCTTGCACGATCTTGCCGTCGTCGCCATAGTGGGCGCCTTCCGAACGCGGGAAGAACTGATACCATGCGGCGAAGCTGGACTTCGGGCGCTCCACGCGGAACCGCTGCGGATTCGATTCGGACAGGCCGTCACGCAGCGGATTGGTCTCATGCAGACGCTGGATATCGGCCGTCTCGGCGGCGGCGAGGCGCTCGGTCGGAGGCAATGACCTGTCGGCCATGGTCTTGGCGGCCGCCTGCAGAATCTTCTTGTCGGCGGCGGCTAGCTTGGAATCCTTGGAGCCGGCCCAGCGGGCGAGCAGTTGCGCGCCGCTTTCCAGCGCGTTCTCCACGTCGTCGCCCACCTCGACCTTGATGGCGGCGTCATGCAGCCAGGACCGATACGTATCCTCCCAGCCTTCGATCACGACATTCCAATCGCCCAGCTGGCGCTTAACGGGCGCGTAGTCGGCATCCCAAGGCCTGAGATCGCTATGTTCCCCGATTCTGACCATCGCCTCCCAGCGGTCCAGACCGGGGTTCGTGCAAGTCATCGGGGTGCGGCTCACTTCGCGGCCGCGGGCGTTGCGCACCGACACGGTGGCGCCGGCTTTGGTGCGGCCCTCGATGAATACCTGGGCAGTCACCGTGAATGGTTCCCCGAGCTCCACCCTAGCGGGGAACAGACCGTTGTCGGCGGTCGGGGTGATATCCATGACGTTGACGCGCCCGAACTGTTCCGGTACCGTGCGTTCGATGATGGGCGCAGGAGCCTCTCCGACCACCTGCGGTACCGCGGCCTTGGCCTTGGTCGTACGACGTTTGCGGACCGGCTTCCCCTCGGTCGCCGATGCTGCCTTGCTGGTGTGCGCGGACGCGCTCTTTTCTACTGCCATACCGCCGATTATAGAGGAGTGATATTCCCGAAGGGAACCTTATACACCCCTAAATCCGTTTTTAGCGAATAACTTTGACGATTGCGTCGGATGAATCATTTGTTGTGAATGACTTGCCCCATATCGACCCCAAAGTCATCCGCAACACATCGAGGAGGACGTCGCACCGTCCGCGTCCTTTGAGCATCGCCGCCACCGCACAGACATGTACCGCGACTCGCGTCGGACCTTCGACCGGTTCCTACGACGATGAGCTCGAGCGTGTCGGGTGGCAACGGCCGATGAGATGGAGATGCCGAAAGCGGGAGTGCCGCTCATGCCGGTGTCTGCCATAATGGTTGCCGCGCTAGTTGCGGGAGCGTTCATGCCGTTTGCCGTACGGCGTCGGTAAGGGGTATTCCGTCCATATGTGATGGGGGTATCAAACAGGGGTTTTCCGATACCCTCCAAAAGTGTTCAAGCATATGGCTTCAATACAGGGGAATCGTTGATTTTAAGCCGCAAACGAACGTTTTTTTACTACCGACGAATTCACATTTTTACCTATTTACAATCATGGCGTTGTCGTTTTGATTGGAGGAAACAATGACAGACGAAAACGAGAATGCCCAGCGTCAGGATCTGACCGATTCCCCGCACTACCTTGCACGGGTGCTGATGGAGAACGGCATCAGGAACATGTACGGTGTGGTCGGTATCCCGGTCACCGACTTCGCCCGCATCGCCCAAGGCATGGGCATGCGCTTCATCGGCATGCGCCATGAGGAGGATGCGGTCAACGCGGCCGCGGCCGATGGATTCATCACCGGCAGGCCGTCGGTGGCCCTGACCGTGTCCGCCCCAGGCTTCCTCAACGGCCTGCCGGCATTGCTTGAGGCGACCATGAACGGTTATCCGGTCATTATGATCGGCGGCTCGTCCACCCGTCACGTCGTGGATCTTTCCGAAGGCGAATATGAGGGCCTTGACCAGATGAGCTATGCCAAGCAGTTCTGCAAGGCGTCGTTCCGTGTGGACAGGATCGAGGATATTCCGCTGGTCGTGGCACGCGCCATGCACATCGCCTCCTCCGGTCGCCCGGGTGCCGTGTACATCGATTTCCCGGATGACACCGTCGCACAGACGCTGAGCCAGGATGATGCCGATAAGCTGCTGTGGACCGCCACCGATCCGGCTCCGTCCATGCCGCCGGCACGCGAATCCATTGATGCGGCGCTGGAGCTGCTTCGCCAGGCCAAGCATCCGCTGATGGTCATCGGCAAGGGTGCGGCAATCGCGCACGCCGAAGAGGAAGTGCGTGAATTCGTCAAGAAGACCGACATTCCGTTCCAGCCGATGTCCATGGCCAAGGGCGTGATTCCGGACGATGATCCGCACAGCACCGCCAGCTGCCGCTCCCTGGCCCTGGGCAACGCCGATGTGGTGCTGCTGGTGGGCGCGCGCCTCAACTGGATGCTCTCCTTCGGTCAGGGCAAGCTGTGGAACAAGGACGTGAAGTTCATCCAGATCGACATCGATCCGGAAGAGATCGAGAACGCCCGTAAGATCGCCGTTCCGGTGGTCGGAGACATCAGGTCCGCCATGACCATGCTCAACGGTTCGCTGGCTGAGTTCCCGTTCAAGGCCTCCGAGGAATGGCTCGGCATGCTGAAGGAAGCCGGCGCCAAGAACGTGGCCAAGTTCGCGGCGAAGGAAAACTCCGATCAGGTGCCGATGGGTCATTACAACGCACTTGGCGCCATCAAGAAGGTCTACGACCGTTACCATGAGGACCTCATCCTCACCAATGAGGGAGCCAACTCGCTGGACGACTGCCGTAACATCATCAACATGTACGAGCCGCGTCATCGTCTGGACTGCGGTACGTGGGGCGTCATGGGCTGCGGCACCGGCTATGCCATCGGCGCGGCGGTCTCCACCGGCAAGAAGGTGCTGTACGTGGGCGGTGACTCCGCCTTCGGCTTCGACGGCATGGAAGTGGAAGTGGCCTGCCGCTACAACCTGCCGATCACCTTCGTGGTGCTCAACAACGGCGGCATCTATCGTGGCGACTTCGAGAACCTCGGCAATGACGGCGATCCGTCTCCTCTGACCCTGACCTATGAGGCCCACTACGAGAAGATGATCGAAGCCTTCGGCGGCAAGGGCTATTACGCCACCACCCCTGAGGACGTCGAGAAGATGGTCGGCGAGGCCGTTGAATCCGGACGTCCGAGCTTCGTGCACGTGCAGATTGCACAATATGCGGGCAAGGAATCCGGCAACATCGGTGCACTGAACCCGAAGCCAGTGGTCGGTCCTCTGGTTGATTCCGAAGTCACCTCTCACGACTACGTCTCCGGCGCACGCATGTAACTAGGTGAGTGCAAGTCCGCGGGCGCGCGACTGGTGGAATGCGTGCGCCCGCGGGTCTGTGCTCCAGATTGAAAGAACTGAATAATGGTAAATATTCTGATAAACGACATTGTGCCGATCATCGTCATCATGGCACTGGGTTACGTCTGTGGCAAATTCAGTTACTTTGACGACGATCAGCGTCAGGGACTCAACAAAGTGGTGCTTAACATCGCCCTTCCTGCGGCACTGTTCGTCTCCATCATCAAGGCCACCCGCGAAATGCTCGCACAGGACGCAACGCTGACCGCCATCGGTTTCATCGGCGTCATCGTCATGTTCATGGTCTGCTACTACCTGTGCCGCCTGCTGTTTCACCGCAGCATCCAGGAAGCGGCCGTCGCCGCGCTGATTGCAGGCTCTCCGACCATCGGATTCCTTGGATTCGCAGTGCTCGACCCGATCTACGGCGACACCGTGAGCACGAATCTGGTCATCGCCATCATCTCCATCGTCGTCAACGCCGTGACCATTCCTATCGGCATGTACCTGATCAACCTCGGCCAGGCCAAGGACCGTGCGAAACTGTCCGCCGAAGCCGTGGTCGATGTGAAGGGCGATGTCACGGTCGATCCGTCCAAGGATGCCAAGGCGGATAAGGACGCCGAGCTTTTGGTGCATGGTTCCTCGAATGCGGGCAAGAAGAAGAACGGCAACCTGCAGGCGCTGCTCAACGCATTGAAGCAGCCGGTGTGCTGGGCTCCGTTGCTGGCCATCATCCTGGTGCTGCTGGGCGTTCACGTGCCGGACCAGGTGGCTCCGACCTTCGACCTGATCGCCAAGGCCAACTCCGGTGTGGCCGTGCTCGCCGCCGGTCTGGCACTGTCCACCGTGAAGTTCTCGCTCGGATGGGAAACCATCTGGAACACGTTCTTCCGTCTGATCCTCACCCCGGCCGTGTTTCTGGGCGTCGGCCTGCTGTGCGGCATGGGCAGCGATCCGGACAAGATCTCCATGCTGGTCATGGCTGTGGCATTGCCGCCGGCCTTCTCCGGTATCATCATTTCCAGCCGCTACAACATCTATGTCAAGGAAGGCGCTTCGACCACGGCCGTTTCGACCGTCGTGTTCGCGGTCACCTGCCTGCTGTGGATCTGGCTCGTGCCGTTCTGCGTGCACTGAACCGTTTCGTGAATCTGCAAGGCCCTGTACCTTTCGGTGCAGGGGCCTTGTTGCATTGTGGGGCCTGGGTATGCGTGGGAAGATTAGGACTGCATCAAGCCCCTGTACCTTTTCGGCTTGATCCACTTGACGGTGATGGTGCGCTTCGCTTCATGGTAGGGAAGCCGCCGAACCGGATTATGCCGGATTGCTCCGGAGATATCGAAGGGACTGGAGCCGCTGAGGAGAGGGATGGGGTTCCTTCATCGCCGTCGGTCATGCACGATCCGCCGGAAATGGTTGTATTGGCGATCGTGCGCGATCGCTCCTTCAAGACCCGTGGCCTTGATCTCCAAAAAGCGCTGTTTTCCAAGGACCACAAGCTGCCTGGAGGATCAATATATTGAGATGGAGAGCACCCGTCGTGCACGGTTTTATGGGAAGGGCCGTTTGACGAATCATGCACGAACGATGCCATGATGACGGCGCGTGATAGGCGCGCAATCGTGCGTGATCGCCTATCGGAAGCGATTTGTCCGGCTCGGTGCGGGAAGGTCCCTCGTAGCAGGCGTGCATATAGAAGAGCGGAACTGACGTGGCGGTAGAGGCAAACCATATAGCTAGGCATATAAAGGATGGGGATATGAAAAGAGGGCCGAATCGGAAGGATTCGACCCCGCGGAAAGTCGTGACGAGCGGCAAAGGCTACTTCAGATCGGCCTTCACTCCGTCATTGCTGCCGATGACACCGTTGGAAAGCAGCTCGGAGATCTGGTCATCGCTATAGCCCAGGCCCTTGAGGATCTCTTCGTTGTTCTCGCCAAGCTTCGGTGCGCGCTGATAGTCAGGCGTGAAGTTGCTCATGGTGAACGGCATGCCGATGGTCTTGAAGTCGCCACGGGCATCCTGCTGATCGATGGTGACGATGGTGCCGTCATCGTTCAGGTCCGGATCGTTCTCCAGCTCATACCAATCCAGCACCGGGCCGACCGGAACGCCCTTGGCGCCCAGTTCCTTGGTCAGCGTGTACTTGTCGTACTGCATGGTGTATTCCTCGACGCGCTTGTACACCTCCTCCTTATGCTCATCACGAGCGTTGGCGGTGTTGAAGCGCGGATCGGTGATCCAATCCTCGAAGCCCATGGCGTGGCAGAAGTTCTCGAAGCCCTTCTTGGACTGCTGAATCACGATGTATACATAGGCGTTCTGGTCGGTCTCCCAGCCCTTGGCGCGGTAGCACCAGCCGAGCACCAGGCCGCCTTCGGCGTTGGCCGCACGCGGAATGGCCTTGCCCCACTTGTAGTTCGGATAGCAGTCGTAATAGGAGAGCTTGCCGAGACGATCGAGGATCAGCTGATCACGCAGCTTGACACGGCACAGGTTCAGCACGGCGTTCTGCATGGACTGATAGACGTAGCAGCCCTCGCCGGTGCGCTGGCGCTGCAGCAGTGCGGACAGGATGGCGATCAGCAGATGCATGCCACTGTTGGAATCGCCCAAAGCCGCACCGGACTGGGTCGGCACATTGTGTTCGCCGTCATACCAGCCGGTGGTGGAGGCCGCGCCGCCGGCGCTTTGAGCCACGGGCTCGAAGGCCTTGACGTGTTCGAAGCGGCTGCCCTTGTTGAATCCCTTAAGGGACGCCATAATGCAGCGAGGATTGATCTTATGCACTTCGTCCCAGCCGAAACCGAGCTTCTCGACGTCTCCAGGGCCGATGTTCTCGACGAAGACGTCGGCATCCTTCAGCAGATCGGTGAGGATCTTCTTGCCTTCCGGATCCTTCATGTTCAGCGTGATGGACTTCTTGTTGGCATTGAGCTGAAGGAAGTACAGGGAATAAGATCCGTCCACGTCGTTCATTTCGTTACGCGTCGGGTCTCCGCCCTGAACCTTCTCCACCTTGATGACTTCGGCGCCCATCCAGGCGAGCATCTGTGTGCAGGAAGGACCGGACTGCACCTGCGTCCAATCGATAACCTTGATTCCTGCCAGAGGAGCGGTATCTTGTGTCATTGTGACCTCCTTGTTGTAGTCAGCGAGGTCAATGTATCCCGCTGAACCTTGGAAATTTCAGGGATTTCAGCCTACAGAAACAACCTTCGGCTTTAGGTGAATCACGGAGCGTGGGAGTACCCCCGACAAGTATGGGGATACAGAGATGCGGCGACAGGGATGACAAGGCTTTTGGATTGCCGGTGAAGAGGCCGTCGGAAGTCGTTCGTCTTATTTTCGGTCTTCCCGTGGAAGGAAAGAGAAAGGAAAGAACCGGGATCAAAAGGTCAAGACTTAACCTTGACGGGTTTGTGACCATGATGGACAGCATATATTTTCCGCATTATCGGGTTGATGATTCGACCGATAGGGAATAATCTGATTACACGAATATCGACGATGAAGTCTTTGACATAGGCAGGGCAGGGGAATATTCAAATAAAACACATGCTTGACATTCTTTGGATCGTTCATTGGGAATCGAAATTTAGTATGAAGATGTATGCCGATAATTTGCCCTTTCAAAAATGCATGTCAATAACAAGGGTGAAATAAATGTCAATTTTAAGTGAAAAGCAGATAAAGTACGGATTCGATTATCATCATAAAGATGAACCGCATCCCAAAGATATTGTGGAAGTGTCGGAATATAACGGTGAAAACGCATTGACAATAAACTGTACCCAATTGGATGGCGTCTCTGCAGTCCGATACAGGACTTCGAAAGAGAGAAGGCGAGTTCTGCAAGAATGGTGCGATTTCCTGTTGCGCAATACAACCGCATTTACGGAGTTGTCATTTGGAACAAGGATGCCTCAGGAGTTATTCGATGCCGTCTGTGCACAACGAAATCTTAAGAAACTATACATAAAATGGGGCGTATATCCTGACATCTCCAAGATCTCAGATCTTGAAGAACTCGAATGTTTGCATATAGGATCCGGTGCAGGCGTACAAAGCATAGAGCCTATCGCGCACTTAAAAAAATTTAGTTGCTTTGTCAATTGAAAACTTTCAGAAAATCAATGATTATAGCTTGCTTAACGGATTGGAAAACTTAGAGAGTCTTTCCATTGAAGGCGATAGTCTGAGTCCTCAATATATCCATGTGGAGTCATTGGATTTTTTGCACAGTATGAATCAACCACGATTTTTCAGGTTTGTGACTGTACGACTAAGGAGCAAGGATTATACTCCCGTCTTAAGTCTTAAGAATGTCGAACACTTGAGTTTAAGGCCATGCAAAGAGGTAAAAGAACTATATAGCGACATAATCGGATTACCTAATTTGAAGTACGGTTTGTTGATTGATAGGCCGGAACTTTATGTGAAATAGCCAATACACCATTCATTCGTCCTACTGTTCATCGGTGAGGATGCCTTGGCCCGCCTTGATGGACGGCGAGCAGTGCCAGACACGGTCCTTGCCATGTTCCTTTATTCGCACTCCGTTCATTGACGAGAGAGATTTCATTTGCTACAATAGTATAGAAATTGACCGTAAAGGAATGTACGAATACGGAGACCGATGAATGACGAAAGAGGATAAAAAAGAACGCATACCTATACTGCAAGTTTCGGGACATGCAGTTTGCCATGTATGACGCGTATGCGAAACGGCACGGGATGCTGATGAAAACGCTGCTTGTCGTAAACGCAGTGTTCTATGCCACGGATGGCCTGACGCAGCGGAATATTTGCGACAAAACCTTCCAATCAAAGCAATCGGTAAATCTTGTCATTAAAAACCTGCTTGTAGATGGCCACGTCACCGTAACGGAAGTGCCGGAGAACAAGCGAACGAAGATCGTGCGAATGACCGAATCGGGCCGTACTTATTATGAAAAGGTCGTACGGCATATCACATGGGCTGAAGATACTGCCATGAGTATGTTCACGCCAGAAGAGCAACGGCAGCTTATCGATCTGTCCCGCACCTTTACATGCAATCTTGAGAAACTGATAACGAACGAAACGGAAGAGGTCTGAAATGGAGTTCTACGATGTAATCAACAAGAGAAGAACCGTCAGAGAGTTTCTGGACAAAGAGGTCGGTTTTGAAACGGTCAAACGGATCCTGGAAGCAGGTTATAAAACTCCGACATGGAACCATAATCGCAACTGGCATTTCATCATTTTGAAAACAGATGAAGAGAAAGAAGCCATTCTTGAATATGCAAAGAAAAAATCCTCTAAATTTGACGAGGAAAAGTATTTGAATATCCCGAGGCCCTATCCGATTACGCTCGGTCAAAAAATGTTCGCTCATGCCATGCCGAGGCAGTATTCCATGTTGGAAGATGCGCCGTACGTCATCATTCCCGTATTTCGGTCAAAGGATGTCAGCGGCGGAAGTTTTTCCAAGCTTAATCCTTTTGCTACGATTTGGTGCTCCATAGAAAACATATTCCTTGCCGCAACCGCCGAAGGATTGGCCTGCTCCATGAGGATTCCGGCCAACGAGGAGCATGACGATGTAAAAAAAGAAGCTGAAAGTGCCGGCAACCTACATGATGCCCGTTTTCATCGGGATTGGTTATGCCGACCCCAGCGAAAAGGAATTGGAGCAAACCGCCCCTGATTTTGAGAAACAGCTACATTTCGGCAGTTGGAAATAATTGAATATTTAAGTGGTGATTTATTTTATAGAATTTAATGATGCAATTAATAACGAAGAACAATCTGTGAATGGACTGGCCGTAATGTTGATTTCGATATCGTCAAGCGGATTATTGAAGCCGACATGAAAGCTTTCTCTTAGGATCACTGCCGTGTCCGGCGGTTTATTGTGCTCCGCACGAGAGGGGAATAAGCATATTCGCATGAGAGGCTGGTGACTATGGTGGAACCAATTATACAAGAAGTCGAAGTCAAAACCGTCCTTACCAAGTCTAACCTTCCGGTGAGCGACTATTCGGTCAATCCCTATGTGGGATGCACCCATGCATGCAAGTACTGTTATGCCAGTTTTATGAAGCGCTTTACCAACCACCCGGAGGAATGGGGTGCCTTTCTCGACATAAAGTATTGGCCGGAAATCAAGCACCCGGAGAGATACCGCGGAAAGGAACTATTCCTCAGCTCGGTTACAGACCCCTATAATCCGCAGGAAGAAACATACCGACGCACGCGCTCCCTCCTGGAGCAACTGCAGGGCAGCGGCATTAAGCTGAGCATTCAGACAAAATCCGATCTTGTGTTGCGGGATATTGATTTGATTGAAACGTTCCCCGATGCACGAGTGGGCTTTTCCATCAATACGCTGGATGAAAGCTTTAAGGACGACATGGATCAGGCTGTCAGCATCGAACGAAGGATTGCCGCGATGAAGAAGCTACATGATGCGGGCATCCGCACCACTTGCTTTATTTCGCCCATCTTCCCTGGCATCACAGACTGTGAGGCAATCATTGACCGTGTAAAGGATCAGTGCAATCTGGTGTGGCTGGAGAATCTCAATCTCCGTGGAAGCTATAAGGGCGTGATTATGCGGTACATCAGAGAAAAGCATCCGGAGCTCACCCCGCTGTATGAAGAGATTTACACCCATGGCAGCAGGCTCTATTGGGAAATGCTCGATGCAGAAATGAGAGCATACGCCGAACGCGTCGATCTTCCTTATGTCCGAAATGATGACGGTATGCAGAGGCCGTTTGAAGCGCCGCCGGTCATCGTCAACTTTTTCTACCATGAGGAGATCAGAAAATCATCCCGTCCGCAAGCAAAGGGTCATGCCTGAGCTGCCGGAAGTTGAAACGATACGGAGAATAATAGAGCCGCAAGTCACCGGTCGGATGCTGGACGCTCGAAAATGCCGCCATCGTTTCGCGTGTCCATCCGGGAATTCCTCCGTCGTCCATGGCGCGCCTGTGGCGTGGAACCGATGTCGAGTCTACCAAAACGTTGCCGTTCCCGAACCGTTGATGTTGGCTATTTGGCTTACAATGGTTTGGCGGCGTTACCGCCGACGAAAACAAGATGATTGCCGATTGTGGGCCAGAAGCCCAGATCGGCGATGCAAAGATAAAAACGCAACGCATGCAGAGATGTGTGCCAGAGCCGGTAGGTAGCCCGGCCGTCACGGGGAAAGAGCATCCGTGGTAAGTAACCTGCCCCTCCGGGTTGTCCGTTCTTTGTCCATCCATCAAATTCGAGGAGGGATTGTCATGGACAGGGCAATTGGAAGACTGACGGTGTATTTCGAGGAACCGTTCTGGGTGGGCGTGTTCGAAAGGATTGAAAAGGACCGGCTATCTGTGGCGAAAGTGACCTTTGGCGCGGAGCCCAAAGATTATGAGTTGCATGAATTCGTGTTGAAGCATTTCTACGATTTGCGATTCAGTCCGGCGGTGCGGACCGTGACCAAGGAGACGAAAAGGAATCCGAAAAAAGCGCGGCGTGATGCGAGGAAACAGATGAAGGACACTGGCATCGGCACGAAATCGCAGCAGGCGCTGAAGTTACGGCATGAGATAGACAAGCGGACCCGGAAGACGGAGGGCAGGGAACGGAGGCGGGAGGAGGAAGAGCGTCTGTTCCTGTTGAAGCAACAGAAGAAGAGGGAGAAGCGCAAAGGACATTGAAATCCATTGGGCCGCGGCTTCCATGTAAGGATGCGCCCCGAGTTTTCCGGTGCTTTCTGGCGTTCCAATGCCCGATGAGCGCCAACTGGTTTTTGGACGACTGGAACGACACAATCCTTAAATATTGCACCAATGCAACATGCAACACTTAGTGAATCCGATTGGGCCCGTCGGAACGCGTCGTGGCGCATCCTGGAAACGGAGGTTTCCGGAGTAAAGGGCTGGCTAGCCGCCATGTCTATGGATGAGGTTCTGTGTGATTTCCGTACCTCGTTCCCGACACTCCGGCGGAAAGTGTTCCAAAACCCGTCCCATAATCAATGTTCCAAAACTCCATGCTTGAGATGGATAGTGGTATATGGCGAGCATGATTTACGGATACGCGAGGGTCAGCACCGGCGACCAGACCACCGACCTGCGGCAGGACGCGCTCGTGAAGGCGGGCCGCGACCGGATTTTCACCGACGTGGCGACCGACACTATGTGTGAAGGCCGGTGAATTCCGCTCATTGCGCTTGAATACTGTCGGAACGGTCGTCCGTTCCACGAACGATTGTGGTGTCGGCCTGTTTTCCGAATCCTTGCTCGGACGAACTCTGCCGTTGTCGGAAGACGGCAATATGAGGGAACGCCGCTCCCTGAAATATCGGAGAACATAACGATTGGAATATGTTTGCACCGGTATGGGCGCATACGCCTGCCTTTGGAATCAGGAACCGGATTCGTCGAGTGGGCCGTTCGGTTCGTCCGGACAGTGATGATCGGTGGTTTTCCTTCAGAGCAGGCTGAACAGCAGGGCGGCCATCGCCACGATGTACAGGACGAATAAGATCCGAATGAGCGTCGTCGTCGACCCTCTGCCCGAGGGACGGCAAGCGATGGCGAGCAACACGATTGAGACGGCAACCAATGCGATTGCGATCCACCACAGCACCATGGCGAATCGCGACGTCCCGTGAAGCCGACCGGCGACGAACAGTACCGTGGAAAGCGCCATCAGCATGCCGTTGAGCCTGACCGAGATATCCGATGTATGTTCATGGCGGACGAATGCCAGGTATGCCGAAATCATCACCGCTAGGATAATTCCTATCATACCGGCCCAAGATAGTATCTGATGAATGGTATCCATGACTACCGCCTTTCACCGTTTTGCATAATCGAGAAAACGGGATCCACTGGGATCTTCTTGTGTTTAATTGTATATAAAACGATGAGCGATACCCCCTCTGATGCATGCCTCCTGACCCTGCAGACAAGATTCCGTCCCATCGCTGTATACGAGACGACGACGGTGCCAAACATATCGCCGGATAATGGGCCGCCGCTCCAGCAACACTTGCGGCCGCAGGACTTACCGGACCTGTGGCCGCAGCTTTCATTGCTTCGGGCTGTGCTGGAGGAGTGGAGGCACTAGTCACTATGATGTCATGCTAAGGAGTTGATATGGGTCGCATACATGAACTGGTCCGCAGGGTCGGCGAGGCGAACCGCAAGCCGGTCGGGAACTCGTCGTTCAACGGGCACGGCCTGAGCGCGATGCTTACGGTCATCTATGGGAGCGGGATGGTGTTCCAGTCCATCCGTGAAAAGGACCTCGTCATGCTGGCGGCGTCATTGCTGGTGGCATTCGCGATCCTCCTAGCCTTGGAATACGGCCTGTACCGCGTCACGGACCCCGCCCTGACAAGAGCCGGCCGCGGGCGTGTCTC
Organism: Bifidobacterium moukalabense DSM 27321; assembly: GCF_000522505.1. Lineage (GTDB taxonomy): Bacteria > Actinomycetota > Actinomycetes > Actinomycetales > Bifidobacteriaceae > Bifidobacterium > Bifidobacterium moukalabense. Next base: position 460,396 of record NZ_AZMV01000001.1, read on the forward strand.
CTGCGTGCTGCTGGCACTCGCCCTCATCATGCTCGTCGTCTTGATCTGCCTCGTCCTGCATTGAAAACCGTTGTGGGATGCCTCGTCGAGGGCGTTCCGCAACAAATCCGCAATCGATGATTCCATGAAAGGCTTCCACCTTGCCCTGTCGCAGGGTCATGGGCTCGGCATGGGGAATAGAAAAACCGCCAACCCGGATGGGTTGGCGGCCTCGTACATAGTAGCGGGACTAGGATTTGAACCTAGGACCTCTGGGTTATGAGCCCAGCGAGCTACCGAGCTGCTCCATCCCGCGTCGGCTTGTCTTTGTGACAGCTCTACCTACTTTACGAATAGGGAAGTAAATGTCAAGTCGGCGTGTCGTATGTGGTCGATATCGCGAAACCCCTATCGAATAACGCATTATCAATATTTCCTATACCGATAGGCCTGATGGGGGAGCGTTCCATATCCGTGCCCGCACCATAATAGGGACTATGCCTATCAAGATCCCCAGCGGCCTGCCGGCCAGAGCCATCCTCGATTCGGAGCGAATCTTCGCGCTCGAAAAGCCCGAAGCGGAACGCCAGCGTGTCCGCCCGTTGAAACTGGTGATCCTGAATCTCATGCCGAAGAAGATCGAGACGGAGACGCAGCTGCTGCGCCTGATCTCGAAGAGCCCGCTGCAGGTCGAGATCGACTTCATGAAGACCTCCACGCACGAGGCCACACATGTGAGCGCCGACCATCTGGTGAAGTTCTACGAGACGCTCGACACCTTCAAGGACAACTATTACGACGGCTTCGTGGTGACGGGTGCGCCCGTGGAACACCTTGACTTCGAACAGGTCGACTACTGGGACGAGTTCAGGCAGATTCTTGATTGGGCGGGCAGTCACGTCTTCTCCACCATGTATCTGTGCTGGGGTGCGATGGGCGCGCTCAACTACCGTTACGGCGTGCGCAAGGTGGACCTTTCCGAGAAGATCTTCGGCGTGTTTCCGCAGTACCTGCAGGACGAGTACTGCTTCCTGACAAATGGTTTCGATGAGATCAGCCTGCAACCGCATTCCCGTCTCGCCGGCGTGGATGAGGGCGACATCGCACGCAATCCTGATTTGCAGGTGCTCACCTGGGGGCCGAAATCCGGTCCGGGTCTGATCGCCACGCGCGATTTCTCCGAGGTGTTCGCGCTGGGCCACTGGGAGTACGGCAAATATACGCTTCTCGAGGAATACGAGCGCGACATGAAGAAGGGGTTGACCAATGTGCCGTTCCCCGAGAACTACTTCCCGCATGACGATCCGCAGCTTGAACCGGTATTCGCCTGGCGCGCCCATGCGAATCTGCTGTGGCGCAACTGGCTGAACTGGGTCTACCAGACCACGCCATATGATTTGAGCGAGGTGCCGCAGCTGCGCGCCGAAAAACGCCTTGGCACGGACCGCTCCATTCGCCATGAGCCGGGAAGTCCGCGCGTTGACGCATTCACGCCGTTCTCGCACGATAGCTATGGCGTGATTCAGGGTTGAGACGGGCCGTGCCTGGCGGCCGGCCGTGCCGTTGTGCCGGTGGCGCCGGCGACACCGTTGCCGGCGGTCGTGCGGCGGAATCGGATTTTTCCGATTGCGATACGTCTGCTAGTGTTAATTGTGATATTCCAAAGGTGGAGTAGACTTCGATAAAGCGTTTTATCATTAATGATGATTAACGACGAAACCTTGGCGCCGCCGACAGAACATGAAGCCGTGTCTAGTTAATCGCAGCTCCGTGCGAAACGCCGGAAACGTCATATGGCAGTAAGGGAGAAGGCATGTGTGGAGATGTTGTCGAGACACAGGCTAATAATCCTTTCCAGCCATTCGGAGTTGAATGTGTCGATGCGGCTCCGGTCACGTTGGCATATGCTTCGAAGGACGAACTGGTTTGGTAACCAGAACGTCACATTCGACTCGGTTGTTGGGCTAAACTGACAGCTGACACAAGAGCAGGAGGCGTGAATGATTGGTGCATTGGGAGAGGGCATGCTGACCATTGCTGATGGTCCTGAAATGCCGAGTATCAATGACTTCCTTCCCGATCCGTTCGTATTCCAGGGCACGCCGTTCGCCATCAACCGCATCATCCTGGTCCGCATCCTCGCGACCATCATCATGATGCTGGTTCTCGGCATCACGGCAAGCCGTGCAAAGCTCATCCCCGGCCGTTGGCAGGGCGCAGTCGAATGGCTGATCGAATTCGTTCGCGACAACATCGTCTATCAGGTGATGGGCGAGCTGCGCGGCAAGCGTTATGTGCCGATGATCACCACCGTGTTCTGCACGCTGCTGGTCTTCAATCTGTGCGGCATCATCCCGGGCTTCAACATCGCGGCAAGCGCATCCGTCACGTTGCCGCTGGTGTTCGCCATGTGGTGCTTCTGCCAGTACTGGATTGCCGGCATCCGTGAAAAGGGCCTTGGCCACTTCCTGAGGGACGAGATCTTCCCGAAGGGCGTGCCGGCTCCGATCTACATTCTGCTGTCCCCGATTCAGCTGCTTGAGCTGCTGATTATCCGCCCGTTCTCGTTGACGATCCGACTGTTCGCCAACATGGTCTCGGGCCACTTGATCCTTGCGCTGTGCCTCTCGGCCACGCAATTCTTCCTCATTGATGTGGCGAACAAACTCATGATGCCGTTCGGCATCATCACGTTTGCCGCCGGCATGTTCATGTTCCTGTTCGAGGCGCTGGTCGCCTGCCTGCAGGCTTACATCTTCGCCATTCTGACCACCGCGTACATCAATATGAGCTATCCGGAGATTGACTGATCGCCGGCATTGTAAGTGTTGCTTTGCTAAGCAATAACCAGAAAGGAAACAATCATGGATATCGTTACCCTCGCTGAGGTTGCCGGCAACCTGAACGTCGTTGGCTACGGCCTCGCCGCAATCGGCCCTGGCATCGGTCTGGGCATCCTGATCGGCAAGACCATCGAAGGCACCGCCCGTCAGCCTGAGCTCGGCAGCCGTCTGCAGACCCTCATGTTCCTGGGCCTGGCATTCGTCGAGGTGCTGGCACTGCTCGGCTTCGTGCTCGCCTTCATCAAGTAAGACTTGACCCAAGGTAACACCGAAGACGCAAACGAACATGAAAGGAGGAAGACACTATGGTGACCGCAGCTAGCGAGATGGAACTGTTCCTTCCGAAAAGCTACGACATTTTCTGGTCGTTGGTCATTCTGATCATCGTCGCCGTGTTCTTCTACAAGTTCTTCCTGCCGAAGTTCCAGGCCGTGTTCGATGAGCGCGCCGCGAAGATCGAGGGCGGCATCGCCAAGGCCGAGCAGGCCCAGAAGGATGCCGACGAAGCCAAGGCGAAGTACGAGGCCCAGCTGAGCACCGCCCGCGTCGAAGCTTCCAAGATCCGTGATGACGCACGTGCAGAGGCATCGCACATCATAGCCGACGCCCGCTCCCGTGCCGAGAGCGACGCCGCGCAGATCACCGCCACCGCCCAGCGCTCCATCGAATCTCAGCAGCAGCAGGCGCTGGTCAGCCTGAAGGGTGAGGTCGGCGTGCTGGCGACGGCACTGGCCGGCAAGATCCTGGGCAGCAAGCTCGAGAATGATGATGTGCAGTCGTCGATGATCGACCAGATGATCGCCGACATGGACAGCGACAAGAAGTGATTGAAAACCTTCAAGAAAGGGAGGTGACCAATGCGAGGAGAGGCATCGCGCATCGCTGATCGCGTTTCGCGTGACTCGCTGGCCCCCAAGCTGCGTAGCTCCGGCGAGGACGCATGGCGCATCGGGAACGAACTGTTCACGATCACCAACGTGCTCGACCACAACATCCAGCTTGAACGCGCCCTCACCGACCCGTCGCGCCCTGTCGAAGACAAGGTCGCAGTGCTGAAGACCCTGATCGGCGAACAGTCCCATCCGCTCACGATGGAGATCATGACCGACCTGGTGTCCCGCCGTTGGAGCCGCGTGTCCGATATCGCCAACGCCGTGGAGGATTTCGGCGTTGACGGCATGATGTACTACGCGGATCACACCAATGCCACGCTGCAGGTTTCCGTAGAACTTGCCCAGCTGCATTCCGCACTGCTCAACCTGCCGGTCGTGCGATCCAAGCTCTATGACGCAACCGTCCCTGCCGAAGCCCGCATCAAACTGCTGTACAGCCTGATCGGTGACGCGGACTTCAACCAGGTGACCAAGCGTCTGGCGGAGCATGCGACCTGCAATCTGCGCAATCGTCGTTATCTGCAGACCATCCAGTGGCTGATCAACAAGCTCTCCCGCCATATGGGCGAGTCCATGGTCATCGTCACCACGGCGAAGCCACTGACCGATGGGCAGATCGACAAGCTCGTCGCCATCTACTCGGCCAAGACCGGCCATCCGGTGCACATCAACTCGGTGGTCGATCCGACCGTCATGGGTGGTATGCGCATCCAGGTGGGCGACGAGGTCACCGACAATACGGTGGTCGCACAACTGCAGCATCTTCAGCGCACGGTGAAGGCAACCGCCTGACGCGGTTCGCCGCACGGTGAACAAGCCTGAAACAAGACTTGACTGAATTTAAAAACAACAATAAGGAGTGATCATGGCAGAACTTACCATTGATCCCACCACGATACGCAAGGCGCTCGATGATTTCGTCGAGGCGTACAAGCCGTCGGACACGCCGACCCAGGAGGTCGGTTATGTCGCGACTGCTGGCGATGGCATTGCGCACGTGACGGGACTGCCTGGTTGCATGGCCAATGAGCTGCTGACCTTCGAAGACGGCACGCTTGGCCTGGCGTTCAACCTTGACGCCCGCGAGATCGGCGTGGTTATCCTCGGCGACTTCGCAGGCATCGAGGAGGGCCAGGAAGTGCGTCGTACCGGCGAAGTGCTCTCCGTGCCCGTCGGCGACGGCTATCTCGGCCGTGTCGTGGACCCGCTAGGCAACCCGATTGACGGTCTTGGCGAAATCAAGACCGAAGGCCGTCGTATTCTCGAGGCCCAGGCACCTGACGTTATGCACCGTCATCCGGTTGACGAGCCTATGTCCACCGGCCTGAAGGCTATCGACGCAATGACGCCGATTGGCCGTGGCCAGCGCCAGCTCATCATCGGCGACCGCCAGACCGGTAAGACCGCTATCGCAATCGATACGATCATCAACCAGAAGCGTAACTGGGAATCCGGCGATCCGAAGAAGCAGGTCCGCTGCATCTACGTCGCCATCGGACAGAAGGGCTCCACCATCGCATCGGTGAAGCAGTCCCTCGAAGAGTCCGGCGCCATGGAGTACACCACCATCGTGGCCTCCCCGGCATCCGATTCCGCAGGCTTCAAGTACATCGCACCGTACACCGGTTCCGCCATCGGACAGCACTGGATGTACAACGGCAAGCACGTGCTCATCGTCTTCGACGATCTGTCGAAGCAGGCCGAGGCGTACCGTTCGATCTCCTTGCTGCTGCGCCGCCCGCCGGGGCGTGAGGCCTATCCGGGCGATGTGTTCTACCTGCACTCCCGCCTGCTCGAACGCTGCGCCAAGGTTTCCGATGACCTCGGCGGCGGCTCGATGACCGGCCTGCCGATCGTCGAGACCAAGGCGAACGACGTGTCCGCGTACATTCCGACCAACGTCATCTCCATCACGGATGGCCAGATCTTCCTGCAGTCCGACCTGTTCAACGCGAACCAGCGTCCTGCGGTGGACGTCGGCATCTCCGTGTCCCGAGTCGGTGGTGCAGCCCAGACCAAGGCCCTGAAGAAGGTCTCCGGCACGCTGAAGATCTCGCTGGCGCAGTACCGTTCGCTGGAATCCTTCGCCATGTTCGCCTCCGATCTGGATGCGGCTTCGAAGGCCCAGCTGAACCGTGGCTCGCACCTGACCGAGCTGCTGAAGCAGCCGCAGTTCTCCCCGTACTCGATGGAGCAGGAAGTCGTCTCCGTGTGGGCCGGCACCCATGGCAAGATGGATGACCTGGCACTGGTCGACGTGCTGCCGTTCGAAAAGGCCCTGCTGGATTATCTGGATCACAACACCGATATCCTCAAGACCATCCGTGAGACCGAAGACTTCACCGCCGACACCGAGGCAGCCCTCGACAAGGCCGTGGAAGCGTTCCGTGAGACCTTCGTGACCAGCGCGGGCAAGCCGCTGGTCGAGAAGAAGCCTGACGTCAAGAACGCCACTCCGGTTGAGCAGGAAAAGATCGTCGCAGGAGAGAAGTGATCCATGGGCTCGCAACTCGCATTGAAATCTAGGATCGCCTCCACCGCGTCGCTGGAGAAAATCTTCAACGCGCAGGAGATGATCGCGTCTTCGCATATCGCCAAGGCACGTGACGTGGCCCTGAACGCGAAGCCGTATACCGATGCGATTTTCGACGCCGTGCAAGCGCTGGTGGCGCACACCCATATCGATCATCCGATCGTGAAGAAGGACGAGGACAACCCTCGCGTGGCTGTCCTCGCCCTCACCTCGGATCGCGGTATGGCAGGCCCGTACACCTCCTCGATCATCCGCGAAACGGAATCGCTGCTCGCTCGCCTTGATGCGGCAGGCAAGCAGCCGGAACTGTATGTGTATGGTCGCCGCGGTGTGACGTACTACAAGTACCGCAACCGTGATGTTGCCGGTACTTGGGAGGGCGATACCGACCAGCCCGGCGTGGAAGTCGCAGAATCCATCTCGAAGGCACTGATGGACGCCTACATGAAGCCGGCGGACCAGGGTGGGGTTTCCGAACTCTACATCGTGTTCACCGAATTCGTGAATATGGTGGTCCAGAAGGTGCGCGTGCTGCGTATGCTGCCCGTTGAGCTCGTGCTTCCGGAACAGCAGGGCTCCGGTCCTGTGTCCGAGTCCGATGCCGACGCCGCGACCCCGCTCTATGCGTTCGAGCCGAACGTCGACGAAGTGCTTGACGCGATTCTGCCGAAGTACATTCAGTCCCGTATCCATGAATGCCTGCTCACCGCGGCGGCATCCGAGACTGCAAGCCGACAGAACGCCATGCATACGGCCACAGACAACGCCCGCAGCCTGATCGACGACCTGACCCGCAAGCTCAACGCTTCCCGCCAGGCTTCGATTACCCAGGAACTTACCGAAATCATCGGCAGCGCCGACGCGCTGAATAAGAAGGAAGAGTAGGAACGCATATGGCTGACAATCAGACCACAGCGGCTCCCGAGACGGCTGCAGAGCCGACCGCTGGACGCGTTACGCGCATCCAGGGCTCGGTCATCGACGTCGAATTCCCGGTGGGCCACCTGCCCGACATTTACAACGCACTTACCGTTGAGCTGACCAACACCGGCGCTCACGAAGAAGGCGAGACCACGCACAAGATCACCCTCGAGGTCGAACAGCACCTCGGCGACTCCACCGTGCGCACCGTGGCACTCAAGCCGACCGATGGCCTGGTGCGCGGCGCCACCGTACACGACACCGGCGGCCCGATCTCCGTGCCGGTCGGTGACGTCACCAAGGGTCACGTGTTCGACGTGTCCGGCAACATCCTCAACAAGAAGGCCGACGAGACCATCACCGTGTCCGAGCGCTGGCCGATCCACCGCAACCCGCCGGCATTCGACCAGCTGGAGTCCAAGACCCAGATGTTCGAGACCGGCATCAAGGTCATCGACCTGCTGACCCCGTACGTGCAAGGTGGCAAGATCGGTCTGTTCGGTGGCGCAGGCGTGGGCAAGACCGTGCTGATCCAGGAAATGATCCAGCGAGTCGCCCAGAACCACGGCGGTGTGTCCGTGTTCGCGGGCGTCGGCGAGCGTACCCGTGAAGGCAACGATCTGATCGGCGAAATGGAAGAGGCCGGCGTGCTCGAGAAGACCGCACTGGTCTTCGGCCAGATGGATGAGCAGCCGGGTACCCGTCTGCGTGTGCCACTGACCGCACTGACCATGGCGGAGTACTTCCGTGACGTGCAGAACCAGGACGTGCTGCTGTTCATCGACAACATCTTCCGCTTCACCCAGGCTGGTTCCGAGGTGTCCACCCTGCTCGGCCGTATGCCGTCCGCAGTGGGCTACCAGCCGAACTTGGCCGATGAGATGGGTGCGCTGCAGGAGCGAATCACGTCGACCCGCGGCCACTCCATCACCTCGCTGCAGGCCATCTACGTGCCGGCCGATGATTACACCGACCCGGCCCCTGCAACGACCTTCGCCCACTTGGATGCAACCACCGAGCTGTCCCGTGACATCGCCTCCAAGGGCATCTATCCGGCAGTGGACCCGCTGAGCTCCACCTCGCGAATCCTCGATCCGCGTTACGTGGGCCAGGCCCACTACGACTGCGCGAACCGCGTCAAGGCGATTCTGCAGCGTAACAAGGAGCTGCAGGACATCATCGCCCTGATCGGCATCGACGAGCTCGGCGAAGAAGACAAGACCACCGTGAATCGTGCCCGTAAGATCGAGCAGTTCCTTGGCCAGAACTTCTACGTCGCCGAAAAGTTCACCGGTCGTCCGGGCTCCTACGTGCCGGCTGACGAGACCATCGAAGCCTTCACCCGCATCTGTGACGGTGTGTATGACGACGTTCCGGAGCAGGCGTTCTCCGGCATCGGCGGCATCGAGGATCTCGAGAAGAAGTGGCACGACATGCAGAAGGAATTCGGTGCGTGATGGCCGGATCGATCATGCAGGTGAACATCGTCGCCGCCGACCACCCCGTGTGGCACGGTACGGCGAAGTCCGTTACCATTCCGGCCTCTGAGGGCGGAATGGGCATCCTGCCCGACCACGAGCCTGTGCTGACCGTGATCAAGGAAGGAACCATCGTAGTGGTGGATCCGGAAGGCGAACGTCACTCCTTCGAAGTGACCGACGGCTTCATCTCCTTCGACTCGAACAAGCTCACCGTTGCGGTCGAGCGTGGACGTGACGTCAAGCGCGCCGAGTAATCCCTTTCAGGCAGCGTGATTGCAAGCGGCCTTCCTCCTCAATTGAGGCGGGAGGCCGCTTTGCGTATACGGGATCCCGCTCGCCCACATCCGGTCATGGTAGGGTAGTGCCTCGTGCGAATTATTGTTGCTGACTGCTCCGCCGAATATTCCGGACGACTGAACGCCTTCCTGCCGCTCGCCAAACGCGTGCTGCTGATCAAGGCGGACAACAGCCTGCTGATCTTCTCCGAACTCGGCTCCTACAAGCCGCTGAACTGGATGGCCGCGCCCTGCACCATCAAGGACATCACGCCCGACAATGCCGACGATGACGTCGACACCGCCGTGCCACAGAAAGTCATCCGAGCGTCGGCTGACAAGTCGAACGACGTGCTCGAGGTGACGTTGCAGCACATCTATTCCGACGAATCCTACGATCTGGGCGAAGACCCGGGACTTACCAAGGATGGCGTCGAGGATCATCTGCAACGCTATCTGGCCGAACAGATCGAACGTATTGGCAAGGGAGCGAAGCTCGTGCGTCGTGAATATCCGACCGCCATCGGCCCGGTCGACATCATGGCCACCGACGCCGAAGGCACGCATGTGGCCATCGAGATCAAACGCAACGGCGGTATCGACGGCGTCGAGCAGCTCACCAGATATTGCGAACTACTCAACCGCGATCCGCTGCTTGCTCCGGTCCGCGGCATCTTCGCCGCGCAGACCATCACCCCGCAGGCCCGCGTACTCGCCGAGGACCGTGGCTTCCGCTGCCTGATCCTCGATTACGAGGAGATGAAGGGCGTGGAGGACGACTCCCTGCGTCTGTTCTGACAAAGATTCCGGGAAGTTTCCCCAATCCCAAGCCGGCGTTCTCAAACCACCGACGGTGAGCGCCCTGTAAGCGTCGGTAGATTGGGGCAATTGGCCCAGTTTGAGTGTCGGGCGACTTCCAGGACTTTCTCAATCGTGTTCTATGGGTGTCAAACGAGTGGGGGCCTTCCTGGCAAAACGGGAAGGCCCCCACTATCGGATGATGCGCCTGAACGGCGGATCAGTACGCGGCGAGGATGTCGACCACGAACACCAGCGTGGAGTTGGCCGGAATGGAGCTTTGCTTCTTGTTCCCATAGCCGAGATCCGGCGGCACGACCAGCAGCACCTGCGAGCCTACGGTATGGCCTGCCAGACCTTGCTTCCATCCCTTGATTACGCTGTCCAGCGAGAAGGAGCTGGATTCGCCACGGTCCCAGGAGGAATCGAACTGGGTGCCGTCAAGCAGCCAGCCGGTGTAATTCGCCACAACGGTCTGCGTGTCCTTGACCTCCGCGCCGTTGCCCTTGATCAGGTCCTGCGACACCAGCGAATCGGAGCCCTTGTAGCCGTTCATGTCGATCGACGGCTTGCCGTCCTTGTCGAGCGTCACCTTCGGCAGGTCGGACGGCACATCCATGACCTTGGTACCTTCGGCCTTCGTCAGATCCTTCGATTTGGACACGAAGGTGAGCACCATCAGATACGAGGTGCCCGAGGAATTCGAATCATTGACGCCGATGGCGATGGTGGAGTTGAGCTTCTGGCCCTTGAACAGGTTGTAGTAGGCCGCGGTCATCTGGCTGGTGTCGGAGGAGACCACGGTCGAGCAATCCGGAGTGTTCTTCTCCCACGTGCTCATGAGTTCCGAACCGTCCTTGACATTGATGGCGATGCCCTGCGAGCATACGCGGTCGCCGTCTTCGATCGCAGCGCCGTCGCCCTTCTGCAGGATGGCATAGCTGTTGTCTTCGACGGTCATCGGGGTCTTGAAGGCGACGGACGGCTTCTTGCCGAGTTCGCCGGTGGCGGTCACGCCCGCGATCTGATGCATCTTGGTCGACGACGAGCTGGAGGAGGACGCGGATGACGAAGCGGATGAAGAGGAGGAAGCCTTCGAATCGGAGCCGTTACCGCAGGCCGAGACGCCCAGGCACATGATCATGGTGCAGGCTGCTGCGGCGGCTTTGAGGAAAGTAGTTCTGCGCATGGGTTCAACCATACCGGAAAACCTTGATTTTAACCGGTTCAGGGGGCTATACATGGGGAGACTGTAGAATGGTTGATGCTATGACTTTACCGCAAGAAGAACAAGAACAGCCGCAGGTCAAGGTAGGCCCCACGCGCCATGCCAAAATCATGCGTGGCATTGTTACGCCCATTCTTGGATTGCTCGCCGTCGCGTGCATCGTTCTCGGCGTATTGAACGCCACCATGTGGAAGCCGAGTGCGCAGGTCACCGCCAGTTCGTTGGTGAACGGTTCACGCTATGTCGTAACCGATCCCGGCGTGCTCTCCCTGATCGACCAACGGGTGAAGATCACCGCGAAGACCACGGATGCCTCCTCGAACGTATGCATCGCCATCGGCTCCGCCCGTGATGTCGCCGGCTGGATTGCAGGCACGCCATACACGCGTATCACCGGACTGTCCGACTGGTCCGCGCTGTCCACGCAGAAGGCCGCGGCCCAGGGGACGGCGGACCAGTCCGACAGCCAGGTGGCATTGCAGGATTCCGATATGTGGACGAAGACCACATGCAAGAACGGGACCGCCAGTCTGCAGATCAAGGGCACCGCGACCGACGACAGCACCAATGCCGTTGCGCTGATTGATTTCGGTGATGCGAAGAGCGCCACCGTTTCGCTGGATTGGACCAGGCAGACGCTTCCCGATTTCGCCATGCCGTTGTATTTCGCGGGCGGATTGTTCGTGATCCTGGCGATACTTGCCGCTTCGGTCTTCGCCATGCCTCCACATAAGCGTCGTCATCGTGAGGCTGCGGCGGTGGCCGACACCGGTACCGAACCGGGCGGCGACGAAGCGGTCGCGGCGTGGGTGAAGGACGCCGAAGCCAACGCCTCCCGTAATGAAAAGGCTTCGACGGCCAAACGCAAGCGTCGTCGTCATGCGTCGCACCGGTCCGGGGCACGTACGCAGGTGCCGGATGACCAGCAGCCGACCATCATCGATCCGGCGGCGCGTAACTTGGTCGCCGATCAGCAATCGAACGCCGGGCCGTCCGATGGCGCTGCAGCCACGGAAGCCGCCAAGAACAGTGACAGCGAGGCCACATCCGTGATTTCGGCGGATGAGCTGCAGGCGTACTTCGCGCGACTTGCGCAGGAACAGGTACAGTCGGATACCGAATCCGATACCGACGATCGAACGGAAGGGGCCAAGTGATGAGCAGGCGTTTCAGCAAAATCGCGGCGGCCGTACTCGCCGTGGGACTGATGATCGGCATGGGCGGCTGTGAGGGCCAGTTGCCGAAAGTGGCGTCATCCACGGCCTCGCCTTCGGCCACGCCCAATCTGACGGCGGCGCAGGAAAAGAAGATTCGCACGCAGATTCTCAAGACGCTCGACCAATTCAATCAGGATCGCAATACCGACGAACTCGGCTCGATCCTGTCAGGCCCGGAGCTGGCCATTCGCACCAGCGAGCTTGACGTGGCGCGCGCCACCGGCAATCTGGACCGCAAGACCACCATTCCGACCGATTTGGCGCAGACCGTCATCTCCACCGAGAGCGGTTGGCCGCGTACGGTGTTCTCCATCACCACCACCACCGAGGACCAGCAGTCCAAGCGTCTGCTGGTGCTCAAGCAGGATTCCGCGCATCAGAACTACAAGCTGTGGGGTGTGGCACGTCTGTTCTCCGGCGTGAAGATGCCGAAGTTCGAGATCGCGAGCCTGGGCAGCCAGCAGGGCACCGACAAGGATTCCGGCCTGCTGATGACGCCGAAGGAGGCGGTCGCAGAATACGCCGACGTGTTGCAGTACGGCGCGAACAGCAAATATGCCTCGCAATTCGCCGACGATGATCTGCGTACGAAGCTATCGGAGCTGACCGATCAGGTGCAGAAGGCCATGGAACTCAACAAGGGCACCCAGGAACAGACCTTCACCCCGGTGGACGACGCGATATGCGTGATGCGTTCCTCCGACGGCGGTGACCTGGTGGTGGCTCAGATCAATTCCGAATGGACGCGTTCCGCCGGCGAGGGCCGCGAATCGCAGCCTGCCTCAGACGCCGAAAAGGCGTTGTTCGGCGACGGCAAGGCCACCAGCATCATGAAGACCACGTATGTGAACGTGGTGGCGCTGTATATTCCGAAGGCGAACGCGGGCAAGCAGGTCACCGCCGTAGGCTCCGAACGCCAGCCGATCAAGGTCGAGGCGCTCTGACCGCAATGCCGTGACGCAGCGGGACCATATGCCCCCGAGGCTTTGAAATCGTTGCTGGTACCTATAGTGGATGCCAGCAACGTTTTTTGTCTTGGGAGGCATCATGGCGGAACAAAGGCCGTTCAATCCGGGAGTTTCATTGGCGGGAGCCGTTGATTTGGAGGCGCTCAAGCATCAGGTGAAGGCCGAGCCCGGGCAGGCCGGCGGCGCGCCGGCCGCGGGTGGCTACGTGATCGACACCACGGAAGGCACGTTCCAGGCCATGGTGCAGACCTCGACCACGTTCCCGATTCTGCTGCTGCTGTGGGTGTCGACCGATGACCGTCTGTTCGACATGGCTCGCAAGCTGGGCGATGCCGTGAACCAGCTCAACGGCCAGATTCAGCTGTCCCGCATCGACATCGCATCCAATCCTTCCATTGCGCAGGCGTTCCAGGTGCAGGGCGCTCCGGCGCTTTTCGCGTTGATCGGCGGCCGTCCGATGCCGATTCTGCAGGGCCTGCCATCCGACGAGGAACTGCAGCAGATCATCGAAGTCGTGGTGCCGAAGCTGATCGCCGCGGCCCAGCAGGCCGGCGTGACCGGTTCCGCGCCGTATTCGGGCGATCCGGATTCCGATGCGGCCGCTTCCGCCTCCGCCGCTTCCGACCAGGACCAGGTGCCGCCTGAACATCAGGAAGCCTACCTGCTGGCCCAGCAAGGCGATTACGCGGGTGCTGCGGCGGCATACGAGAAGGTGCTGGAATCCGATCCGAACGATGCCCGTGCGGCCCGTGAACGCGCGAAAGCGCTGCTGCTGGCCCGTTCCGGCTCCGCGAACGTGCGCGAGGTGCGTGCCAGGGCCGCCGACAATCCGAATGATGTGGACGCGCAGCTCGCCGTGGCCGACATCGACATGATCGGCGGCCAGATTCAGGATGCCTTCGACCGTCTGCTGGATTTCGTGGCGGCGGGGCACAAGGCCGACATCGAGCCGGTACGCCAGCGCCTGCTTGAATATTTCACCATTCCGGAACCGACCGACGAGCGTCTGAAGCGCGCGCGCCGCCGTCTGGCCACGCTCATGTACTGATGGCCATGTGCCGATGCTGAATGGCGGATCGAACCGCTATTCCATACGGTTCCTGCCGAACAGCTCAAGGAACTGGGGTCCCTGCGCCTCCAGCTCCCGTTCGAATTCCGCCCGCCACAGCGAGTATGGCTTCGCGGCCAGTCCCTCATTGCTGAATCGGGGCTGGTCGGTGATTTCGGTGATGCAGAACTTCGGAATCACCAGATTCGTGACCGGTCCGATGCGTTCCGCCTCGGCGATGATCAGGGGAGCGTTGGCCCCGCCGAACATGTCGATGTTCCATCCATCCTCGTCGATCCAATCGCTGAACCGGTTCTTGATGGTCACATCGCCGCCGCGCCGAATCAGCTCGCCCGCGATGCGAGCGTCGATGTCGCGGCTCGCCTCGTAGCGTGTGCCGCCGACGGAAGGGCCCTTTACGGTGATCGAGCCGGAACGGAAGTCGTCACGATACCGTTCCAGAATCTCCAACGGCTGAATGTCGGGAGTCATGTCAAGACGCACGGAACGTGTTTTCAACCGTACGCGCAACGCGTAGCCGCCCTCGTGCACGTAGTAGCTTTGCACGATCAGCGTGGGATCATCCCCGTCATCCAGTTCGGTGGGTACCGCGCGGCAGAAGAAGCGGCGTGTGTACTCGAAATCGTCCATATGCTCTCCCATAACCCCAGTGTAATGGCGACATTCTTGGAAAACGGCGAAAACATAATGTTTTTCAGCCAAACGGAAGCTTTTTCGACGCAATTTGCGCGCGATTGCGTATATTGCGTCGAAAGAGCGTGTAAAGTAGGGTGACGCACGGGTTTGTAGCTCAGTGGATAGAGCGTCTGTCTCCGGAACAGAAGGTCGTGGGTTCGATCCCCATCAAGCCCACTCGTGTTCACCGCACAACAGCGTGTGATCGAAGGAGGGCAAGATGAGCGAGAAGATGGAAGCGGTGGCGACCTCCGAAGCGCCGGCCGCCTTGGGAGCATACAGCCAGGCGGTCAAGGCCAATGGATTCGTATTCGTCTCCGGCCAGCTGGGCATCGACCCGACCACCGGCGAACTGGCCGGCGACACTGCGGGTGAGCAGGCCGCACAGGCCCTGAAAAACATCAAGCACATTCTCGACACCGCCGGAACCGGCATCGAGCACGTGTGCCGCGCCACCATCTACATGAAGAACGTCGAGGACTTCAAGGAGATCGACGCCGTCTACGCGCAGGCGTTCATCGGCTCCGTGAAGCCGGCGCGCGTTGCCTTCGGCAACAACATGATTCCGAAGGGCGCCCTTGTCGAAATCGACGCCATCGCGGTCCTCTGACCCATCGGAAACGATATGCCGAATCCCGCCGCCCAAGGCGGGATTCCTCCACCGGTCGAGTGCCGTACAACGGCGTATGGCGCTCCTGCTTTTCCATTCATTCGTGCCGGTTCGTCATGGCCGACTTCGGGCATACCGTATAGTGGCATGGTGGATGCGCCCGGCCATAGTGCGCAGACGGGCGCAGGCAAGGAGCTGGAACGAATGACCACGCAGTCCGCAAGCGGGGGCGAATCCCCGGTCGAACGCGAGCAGGGCGGACTCGAACGCAAGATGGAGACCCGCCATCTGACCATGATCTCGCTGGGCGGCGTGATCGGCACCGGCCTGTTTCTCAGTTCCGGCTATACGATTCATCAGGCGGGGCCGCTTGGTGCGATCGTCGCGTACGGCATCGGCTCCGTGCTTGTGTACTTCATCATGCTCAGCCTCGGCGAACTGTCCGTGGCCATGCCGTATGCCGGCAGCTTCCACCTGTATGCGAAACGATTCATCGGCCCCGGCACGGCCTTCACCATAGCCGTGCTGTATTGGCTGAACTGGGCGGTGGCGCTCGCTTCGGAATTCACCGCCGCCGGCTTGCTGATGCAACGTTGGTTCCCGCATTCCCCCGCCTGGATGTGGTCGGCCATGTTCATAGCGCTCGTGCTGCTGCTCAACGTACTGTCGGTGCGCCTGTACGGCGAATCGGAATTCTGGTTCGCGTCGATCAAGGTCTTCGCGATCGTCGCGTTCATTGTGATCGGTCTGCTGGCGATATTCGGCGTGATCCCGATCGCCGGCTATACGCATGCGCCGCTGTTCGGGAACTATGCGGCCGATGGATGGCTGCCGAACGGCGTACTGCCGATTTTCTCGACGCTGCTGACGGTCGTGTTCGCGTTCTCGGGGACCGAAGTCGTCGGCGTCGCGGCCGGTGAGACGAAAGATCCGTCGAAGGCGATTCCGAAGGCCGTGCATACGACCGTGTTGCGTCTGGCGATTTTCTTCATCGGCTCGATCGCGGTGATGGCCGCGCTGATCCCATGGCGCAAGTCGGGGGTCGACACCAGCCCGTTCGTGCTGGTGTTCCAGTCGATCGGCATGCCGTTCGCCGGGGATGTGATGAATTTCGTGGTGCTGACGGCTGTGCTGTCGGCCGCGAATTCCGGCCTGTATGTATGCTCGCGCATGGTGTGGTCGCTGGCCCGTGAGGGCATGATTCCGCGTGTGCTGGGCAGGACGAATTTCCATGGCGTGCCGGTGTTCGCGGTGATGTTCAGCATGGCGGGAAGCCTGCTGGCGCTGCTCTCCTCCGTGGTGGCCGCCTCCACCGTGTATCTGGCGTTGGTGGCCGTGTCGGGCCTGGCCACGCTCGTGGTGTGGGCGTCGGTGTCCGTGTGCCACATTCGGTTCCGCCGCCAATGGCTGGCTGAGGGGCATGCGGCCGACGAGCTCAGGTATCGGGCGCCCGGCTACCCGTTCGTGCCGATCGCCGCGATCGTGATGTGCGTCGGCGCGCTGGTGCTGGTTGTGCTCGACCCCTCCCAACGGTCCACATTGCTCTACATGATTCCGTTTGTGGCCCTCTGCTATGCCGGCTACCATCTCAAGACCAGATTCGCCTCTTCCGATGCCGACTAGGGCAGGGAGGGATGCGCGGGCTCGAACCTGTGTTCTGTCGGCGTGCTCGCTAGACTGGAGAGAATGAGCCCAGAAGCGTTAAGTGAACTGATTTCCAAGATTGCCCATGCTCTCGTCGCCGCCGGCAAGGCAGGCACCCTGACCGACGAGCTGATCCCCCCGGTGTCCAAGCTCACCGTGATGCGCCCGAAGGACCGCGCGCACGGCGATTGGGCCTCCAATGCGGCCATGCAGCTGGCCAAGAAGGCCGGTATGAGGCCTCACGATCTGGCCGAGCTGTTCGCGGCCGAACTGGCCAAGTCCGACGGCATCAGGTCCGTGGAGGTGGCCGGCCCAGGCTTCATCAACATCGTGCTCGATTCCGCTTCCGCGGCGGCCGTGGTCGACGCCGTGCTCGCCGCCGGCGACACCTATGGCAAGAACGACCATCTCGGCGGCGAGACCCTGAATCTCGAATTCGTCTCCGCCAATCCGACCGGCCCCATCCACATCGGCGGCACCCGCTGGGCCGCCGTCGGCGACTCCATGGCCCGCGTGCTCGAGGCCAACGGCGCCAAGGTCGTTCGCGAATACTACTTCAACGACCACGGCGAGCAGATCAACCGCTTCGCCAAGTCCCTCGTGGCGGCCGCCCACGGTGAGGAAACCCCGATCGACGGCTACAAAGGCGCCTATATCGACGAGATCGCGCAGCGCGTCATCGACGAAGCCAAATCCGACGGCATCGACATCCTCGATATGCCGCGCGTCGACGGCGGCAAGGACGACAAGGGCGAGCCACTCGGCGAGGGCGACTCCGAACAGCGTGAGGAATTCCGCAAGCGCGCCGTACCGATGATGTTCGACGAAATCCGCAGGTCCATGAAGAACTTCCGCGTGGACTTCGACGTGTGGTTCCACGAGAACAGCCTGTACTCCGACGGCGAGGTCGACAAGGCCATCGCCGACCTGCGCGAGCGCGGCGACATCTACGAAAAGGACGGCGCCACCTGGTTCGCATCCACCAAGCATGGCGACGACAAGGACCGTGTGATCATCAAGTCCGACGGCAACTACGCCTACTTCGCCGCCGACATCGCCTACTATCGCAACAAGCGCCATCGCGAAACCGATCCGGCTGATGTGGCCATCTACATGCTCGGTGCCGACCATCATGGCTATATCGGCCGCATGATGGCCATGTGTGCCGCGTTCGGCGACGAGCCGGGCAGGAACATGCAGATCCTCATCGGCCAGCTCGTCAACGTGATGAAGGACGGCAAGGCCGTGCGCATGTCGAAGCGCGCCGGCAACGTCGTGACCATCGACGACCTGACCGAGGCCATCGGCGTGGACGCCTCCCGCTACTCACTGGCCCGCACCGACTACAACTCCCCGGTCGACATCGACCTGAACCTGCTCGCGTCGCATTCCAACGAGAATCCGGTGTACTACGTGCAGTACGCGCACGCCCGCTCCTGCAATGTGGACCGTAATGCGGCCGTGGCCGGCATCACCCACGACGGCGCCGATGTGAGCCTGCTCGACACCGTGGCCGACGGTGAGGTGCTCGCCGCCCTGGCCCAGTGGCCGGCCCTACTGCGTGAAGCCGGCGATCTGCGTGCGCCGCATCGTGTGGCCCACTATCTTGAGGATCTCGCCGCCACCTACCACAAGTGGTACAACGTGGAACGCGTGGTGCCGATGGAGCTCACCGATCCGGAGGCCCGCGGAGCGGACGCCGAGGCCCTGCGCATCGCCAAGGCCCCGGAACCGGCCCGTGCCGCGGCGCGTCTGAAGCTCAACGATGCCGTCCGGACCGTGATCGCCGAAGGCCTTGACCTGCTCGGCGTCGCCGCCCCCGACAGGATGTGAGGTGGACAATGCCCATCACCCCGATTTGGCCGGCCGGGTCGGCCGTGAACGGCAACGGTGAGATCACCTTCCACGGTCGTACCGCCGCAAGCCTGCTTGACGAGTTCGGCTCGCCGCTATACGTCGTCGACACCGATGAGGTGCGTGCGCGCGCCTCGAAATTCGTGAGATCCGCGGCCCATGCGTTCAACAACACCGTCACGCACGTGAGCTTCGCCGGCAAGGCGTTGCTGTCCAAGGAGATCTGCCGCATCGTCACCGAGGAGGGCATGCTCATCGACACCTGCACCATGGGTGAGATGCGCATCGCGCTCGCCGCCGGCGTGCCGGGCCGCAGGCTCGTATTGCACGGCAACAACAAATCCGACGAGGAGATCGCGCTCGCCATCGAACAGGGCTTCGCCAAGATCGTGGTGGACGAGCCGAACGAGCCCGCCCGCATCGCCGACATCGCGAAACGTCTCGGCAAGCGTGCACGCGTGATGCTGCGCGTCACCTCCGGCATCCATGCGGGCGGCCACGAATTCGTCTCGACCGCGCACGAGGACCAGAAGTTCGGCGTGGCCTTGCTGCCGGCGGGCGCCGACGCGGGCAGGCTGAACGTACTGGACGACCTGGCGGACGTGACCCCGGCGGGGAGCAATGCAAGGCCGGGGGAGAAGACGGGCGAGGCCGGCCTGCGGTATGACATCAGGTACCCGTACGACATGAGCCACGAACAGGTCTCGCAAGCCGATCGCAGGCTCGCCGAGGCCATGACCATGGTGGCCGACGGTCCGGCGCTCGCCGTGCTGAAGGACATCCATCGCCGTCAGGATGCGCTGGAACTGGTCGGCGTGCATTCGCATATCGGTTCCAACATCCATGATGCGGACGCCTTCATCCAGGCGGCCAAGCGCATGATGCTCCTGCGCAAGACCTTCTACGCGACCGATGCGTACACGTTGCCGGAGGTCGATCTGGGCGGCGGCTATTCCGTGGCCTACACCGATGGCGAGGATTCCATGGACATCGACGTGGAGCTCGGCCGTCTCGCCGACGCGGTCGCCACCGTGAACCGTGCACTTGGCATGCCCGCTCCGGTCATCTCCTTCGAACCGGGCCGCTGGACGGTCGCGCCGACCGGCGTGACGCTCTACCGCGTGGGCACCGTCAAGCCGGTGCAATTGACCGGCGACGTCACCGACAGGGCCGGCAATCCGGTGCATGAACGCGTATACGTATCCGTCGACGGTGGCATGAGCGACAACATCCGTCCGGCCCTGTACGGCTCCGACTACACCGCACGTCTCGCCAATCGTAAGGGTTCCACGGAAACCAGACTGTGCCGTGTGGTGGGCATGCACTGCGAATCCGGCGACATCATCGTGAACGAGGTGCGGTTGCCTGCCGACATCACGCGCGGCGACATCCTTGCCGTGCCGGTCACCGGCGCATACGGGCGCACCATGGCCAGCAACTACAATCAGGCGTTGATTCCGGCGGTTGTGGGCGTCGGCGAGGCCGGCGCGCATGTGATGATCCGCCGTCAGAGCATCGACGACCTTCTGGGGTGGGACGTCAGCCGGTAACGGGGGTGCGCTGACGGGAACGTCAGCGCGTGATCTCAGTGTGTGATCAGGGCGCCCACCGGACTGCCGGCAAGTACGGCGCCGTGGGCGGTGATGTCGATTGCGTCGACATTGTCGGCGTTCGTGAACACCACGATCACGTCGGTGAGCTTTCCGGCCGCATGCACGGCCGCTAGGTCGACTTGGTCGATCGGCTCGCCGGCGCTGATCCTCTGCCCGGGCTGCACCAGCAAGGTGAACGGTCCGCCTTCGAGCTGCACCGTGTCGATGCCGATGTGCACCAGCGCCTCGATGCCGCTCTCCGTTGTGATGCCCACCGCATGCTTAGCATTGGCGATGGTCGTGATGGTGCCGCTGACCGGCGCCACAATCAGGCCGTTGCTCGGCGTCACGGCGAAACCGTCGCCGAGCACCTTCGTGGAGAATACGTCGTCGGCCACTTCCTCCAACGATTTTGCGGCTCCGTCGGCGGGCGAGCAAAGTTCGATTCGCACCGGCAGCCGTTCCTCCTGCAGAGGCTCCGCGCAGGAATCGTCGGCGGGTGATGTGACAAGGGCGTCCTCGTCGGAATCCGAAACGGAGGCATCGGCCTTCTTGTGGAACAGAGAAGCGAAGAATCCTGCCATTGCATGCCCTTTCATGGACTTCGTTCGGTGGAAGCTCAACGTTGAAGCCGACACGAACGCATTCGTGGTTACCGTTTACTGAACATGGTACGTCACATGTAGGGACGTACGTGGCAGAATTACCGCAAATGGCGACTCCTTTCTTGGAATTCCACCGCTGCTCGTCATATCAGACCCGTACAATGAGCAACGTCATACCGATATTTCACATTCGAGGGAGGATGCCTTGGCACAGGAAGATGTTGCACCGATTCGCGTTGGATTGCTGGGTGCGGGTACCGTCGGCTCCCAGACCGCACGTCTGCTGGTGGAGCAGAAGGACGAGCTTGCGGCGCGCATCGGCCGGCCGATCGAACTGACCGGCGTCGCCTGCCTCGATCCCGCCGAAACCGATCCGTTCCCGTGGATCGACAAGTCCGTGGTCACCACCGACACCATGAGCGTGGCCACCAATTCCGATATCGTCATCGAGTTGATCGGCGGCACCGGCGTGGCTCGCAAGTTCGTTCTCGCCGCTATCGAATCCGGCGCATCCGTGGTCACCGCCAACAAGGCCCTGCTCGCCAAATACGGTCCGGAGATCTACGCGGCCGCCGAGGCCAAGGGCGTCGACATCTACTTCGAGGCCTCCGTGGGCGGTGCCATCCCGTTCCTCAGGCCCCTGCGCGAATCGTTGGTCGGCGACAGGGTGACGAGCATGCTCGGCATCGTCAACGGCACCACCAACTACATTCTCGACGAGATGACCACCAAGGGCCTCGATTTCGACGACGTGCTCAGGGACGCTCAGGCCAAGGGGTATGCCGAGGCCGATCCGACCGGCGACATCGAAGGCCATGACGCCGCCAACAAGGCCGCCATCATGGCCACCCTCGGCTTCCATACCAACGTGACCATCGACGACGTGTCCGTCGAGGGCATCACCAGGATCACCGCCGACGACATCGCCGCGGCCACCGCCGAAGACAAGGTCATCAAGCTGCTGGCCGTCGTGGAGAACACCGAGGCGGGCGTCTCCGCACGTGTGTATCCGGCGCTGATCTCCAACAGCCATCCGCTGGCATCCGTGCATGGCTCCTTCAATGCCGTGTTCGTCAAGGCCGAGGCCGCCGACGACCTTATGTTCTACGGCCGTGGCGCAGGCGGCGCCCCCACCGCCTCCGCGGTGGTCGGCGATGTGGTCACCGAGGCGCGTCATATCGCGCAGGGCTGCACCGGTCCGGTCATTCCTCTGTACAACGACCTGAAGAAGGCGCCGATCGAGGCTTCCAGGGCCGAGTTCGCCGTACGTTTCGTGATTCACGACAATCCGGGAGTGCTCGCCGCCATCGCGGCCAAGTTCGCCGAACATGGCGTGTCCATCAACGGTGTGAACCAGGATCTGAAGCCCACCCTCAAGGATCCGGGCTATGACGGCGAACTGCAGCAGCTGCGTCTGGTCACGCATATGACCGACGAGCTCACCCTGCGCGAAACCGTCGAAGACGTGTGCAAGCTTGACTGCGTGGTCGGCGAACCGTCGATTCTGCGCGTATTGAACTGATCGGATGGGCCCACGGTTGCAGGCAAGGCAAGCGTGGGCCCCGACTTTGATGATGATCGGCTGCCGTGATTTGACTGTTGTACCGGTTCGGGTATACGGTGCATGGTTTGTAATGAAGATGTGACGAAGGACGACGAGACATGACCCCAGTTACTCGCAAGGTGCGTGTAAGCGTTCCGGCCACCAGCGCCAACCTCGGCTCCGGCTTCGATACGGTCGGACTGGCCCTGGACTACCACGACGAACTTGAATTCACGCTGAGCGCCGACCCGGTGAACACCGCGGCGCAGGTGATGATCGAAGGCGAGGGCGCCAACACCCTGCCTCGCGACGAAACCCACCTGGTGGTCTCCACCTTCCGCCGCGCATGCCAGACCTTCGGCCTGGGCCGTGTCGGCTTCATCCTTCAGGCGAACAACCGCATTCCGCAGGCCCGTGGCATGGGATCCTCCGCCGAGGCCATCGTGGCGGGCATCGCCGCGGCGGCCGCCTTCGCGCAGGATGACGAACTCAATAGAGACGCCGTGTTCGAGCTGGCCGCAGCCATCGAGGGCCATCCCGACAATGTGGCGCCGGCCGTGTACGGAGGCCTGACCATGTCGTGGGATATGGAGACCGCGGAAGGCGTCGGCTCCGTGCCGATCCCGGGCGGCGATCCGCTGCACAACGGCTTCCACACCATCAACTACCGTGTGGCCGACGATCTGACCGCCGCGGTGTTCGTGCCGGATTACGAGCTGTCCACCGAGAAGGCCCGTCAGGCCCTGCCGAACAAAGTCGCTTTCAAGGATGCCGTGCACAATGTGTCTCGCGTGAGCCTGCTGCCGGCCGCCATGAATCCGGGCATGCTCGCCCTCGGCCAGAAGAAGAACGCCAATGCGCTGCTGTATGCCGCCACGCAGGATCGTCTGCACCAGCCGTACCGTGCGTCCCTGATGGAACCGTCCTGGGCCCTGATCGAGAAGATGCGCTCCTACGGGTTCGCCTCCACCGTTTCCGGTGCAGGCCCGTGCGTGCTGGTGCTGCATCATGGCGACGCCCGTGAGGAGCTCGAGCGGATCGCCGCTGAAGAGCTTGCCTCCGGCCATTGGCGTGTGCTGCATCTTGGCGTCGACACCAAGGGCGTGCAGGTGGAGCGCATATGAGCACTTCCGTTCCGCTGATTCTCGCTTCGAAATCCAAACCGCGTCGTGACGTGCTGTTCTCGGCGGGCATCTGCCCGACCATCCGCGTTTCGCATGTCGACGAGCCGGCCGCGCTGGAGCGTGCCGCCGCCGAAGCCGGGGTCGGCGTCGCTGACCTGTCGGTCGAACGGCGTGTGATGATCCTGGCCTCCGCCAAGGCCGAGGCCGTGCATGAGGCGTATCGTGACGTCGCTGCGACGGCGGCCGCCGCATCGGGCGAGAGAATCATCGGATATCCGTTGAAATCCCGTGAGATTGCGGGAGATACGGCAGTCGCCGGTTTCGAGACCGGCTCCGCTGCTGATTCCGTTACGTTGCGACCGGAGGCGGTCCAGGATTCCGACGATGTGCGGACCCGCGATTTTTCCGGTGTCGCCATTCCGACCGTCACCGAACCGATCACCGATGAGGTCGAGGGGCAGCCGGGACTCACCCGCGCCACCGTCGGACCTCTGATCCTCGGCTGCGATTCCATGTTCCTGCTTGACGGCGAATGCTACGGCAAGCCGCACAGCGAAGCCGTCGCCCGTGAACGGCTGCGTGCCATGCGAGGCGCCACCGGCGAACTATGGACCGGCCACTGCATGATCGACTTCGCCACCGGTCGCGTGGTCCGTGGCGCGAGCAAGGCCACATTGCACTTCTGCGAGTATACCGACCGTGACATCGAACGCTACATCGCCACCGGTGAGCCTCTGGAGGTCGCCGGATCCTTTACGCTGGAAGGTTTCGGCGGCGCGTTCATCGATTCCATCGAGGGCGATCCGCATGGCATCATCGGACTGAGCCTGCCGCTGGCGCGCCGACTGGCGGCCGAGCTGGGCGTGGAATGGACCGATCTGTGGAATGTGACGCGTGAGGACCGATACCCGAGTGTGGCTCATGATGCGAAAACCGGTGCGGCAAAGCCGTTGCCTCCCAAGGAGAACGTGCGACAGCCCGGCGACGGCTGGGTGGACTGTGCCTGCGGCCGTAAGCACTGGGGAATCAACGGCGCTTCCGGCGTATTGCTGGCCCGCCGCGATGAAACGACCGGCGAGGTGACGCATATCGTCATGCAGCATCGCGCGGTCTGGAGCGCGGAAGGCGGCACGTGGGGCATTCCTGGCGGCGCCACTGCCGACGGCGAGAGTCCGATCGAAGGCGCGTTGCGCGAATCCTATGAGGAGGCCAACATCACTCCGGAAGACATCGAAGTGGTCGGCTCCTACCGTGAGGACCACGGTCCATGGGCGTACACCACCGTCTTCGCCTTCGAAAAGCCCGGCCATCACGTGCATCCGGCCGCGAACGACGATGAAAGCATGGAGATCGAGTGGGTACCGATCGATGAGGTGCCCAAGCGCAGGCTCCTGACCGCCATGCGTGCCGACTGGCCGAATTTCGCGGCTCGGCTTGCCCGTCTGGCGGCTGAATGAGCGTAGCCGTCCCAGCGGCGACCGACACATGCGGATACTGCGGCAAACAGGCGGAGAGAACGCCTGTTAGCGCTAACTGAAGTTGCGTGTAGAATGGTCGGAGGCAACGACGGTCGTGTGTGGAGGGCGATGAGGCATGGCAATCAAACGGAAAACGGCGAATAAGCGTCCTTCCATGTTCGAAGTCGCCAAGCTCGCCGGGGTGAGCCACCAGACGGTGTCGCGCGTCATCAACCATTCGCCCGACGTGTCGGATGCCACGCGCGAGAAAGTGCAGAAAGCCATTGACGAGCTTGGCTACCGCCCGAGCAATTCCGCGCGCGCCCTGGCCTCGCATCGTTCGCGCACCATCGGCCTGATCGCCGGCGGGCAACGCTTCTATGGCCCGATCTCCGCGATTTCCGCCATCGAATCCATGGCCCGAGCCCATGGGCTGTTCATGTCGGTGAGCATGGTGCACGAGGCGTTGTGCACGCAAAGCGAATTCGACGGTCTGTGCCGCACCTTCGACGAGCAGAACGTGGATGCGTTCATCTTCCTGACGCCGACCGACGTGATGTTCTCCGCCGCATGCCGTGCGCAGATCTCACAGCCGCGTGTGATCGTCACCTCCACTCATGGTAGCGTAAGCGTGCAGGAGGGTCTGCGCCTGATGCCTGCCGCCGACCGCCGCCGCGTTTCCGTGGTGGGTGTGGACCAGTGGGGTGCCATGGCGGACGTGATGCATATGGTGAGCGAATATGGTCACCGTTCCGTGCTGTATTTCGCCGGCCCGAAGGAATGGCGCGATGCGACGACCCGACTGGTCGCATGGAATAAGCTGTGCGGGGCGAACTCGGTCAGCTCCGTGACCGTGCAGTGCGAATCGTGGGACGCCGCCGAGGCGTACGGCAAGATGAATCATGTGCTTGACAACATCGGACGCACCGGTGGCGAGCTGCCGACGTGCGTGGTATGCGCGAACGATAGCCAGGCCGTGGGCGTGGCCCGCGCGCTGCATGAGCATGGCGTGCGCATTCCGCAGGATGTCAGCGTCGTCGGCTTCGACGACATGCCCGCGATGGATAACATGTTCCCGCCGTTGACCACGATTCACCCGGATTTCGAGCGTCTTGGCACCGCCGCCATGCGTGAGGCGTTGTATCTGCTGGGGGAGGGCGACGAGAACTCGTTCTCCGCATCGCAGCATGGTGTGGGCCTTATTCCGGCCAAGGTCATGAACCGTAGTTCCCTTGGCCCCGTGCGTCACCGCTGAGTTCCGCCTCGCTTCATCGATTTCCTGCCTGTGGGTGTCCGATTCCGGCGAATCGGACGGATGCAGGCCGTTCGAAGCGGTCCGAGTGTCCGATTTTCCGGAATCGGTCGCCTTGTGGGAACGGCATGACACGGCGGACTTGTGTGGTCCCTGGTTTCTGTTTAGAATAGTGAGCGTTAACAGTGAGCGCTAACATTCAATCGACAACGAAGTGCGAGGCGCTTGAAACTAAGGAGATTGTCACTATGGCGCAAGAGCAGAAGCTTGACGACCGGGTCGCCTTGACTGCCGAAAAGATTCGCGCAGGCAAAACAAGCCTGGGCATCGAATTCGGCTCCACCCGCATCAAGGCCGTGCTCATCGACGACACGTATGCCACCATCGCGGCTGGCGACTACGGCTGGGCCAGTCATCTGGAAAACGGCCTGTGGAGCTACACTCAGGAGGAGATCTGGACGGGTCTGCGGACCGCGTATGCCAGACTCGCCGCCGATGTGGAATCGGCATACGGCGAAAAACTCACGCATGTCGGGCGCATCGGCTTCTCCGCCATGATGCACGGCTACCTCGCCTTCGATGAGCATGGCGAGCTGCTCGTGCCGTTCCGCACATGGCAGAACACCAACACCTCCGAAGCGCATGGCAAGCTTTCCGAACTGTTCCAATACAACATTCCGGAACGCTGGTCCATCGCACACCTCTACCAATGCGTGCTGAACGGCGAGGAGCATATCGGCAAAGTGCGTTTCATCACCACCCTCGCCGGTTACGTGCATTGGAAGCTCACCGGCAACAAAGTGCTCGGTGTGGGCGACGCCTCCGGCATGTTCCCGATTGACCCGGCCACCCACGCCTACGAAACCGCATTCATCGAACGGTTCAATGCGCTGCCGGAGGTCGCGGCGCAGCCATGGAACCTCGCCGACCTGCTGCCCGAGCCGCTTGTGGCCGGCACCCCGGCGGGCGAACTCACCGAAGAGGGTGCCAGGCTTCTCGACCCGACCGGCACCCTGCAGCCGGGCATCACCTTCGCGCCGCCGGAGGGCGACGCCGGCACCGGCATGGTCGCCACGAACTCCGTACGTGTACGTACCGGCAACGTTTCCGCAGGCACCTCGATTTTCGCCATGGTCGTGCTTGAACATAAGCTTGCCCGCCTGCACCCGGAAGTCGACCTCGTCACCACTCCGGCCGGTGACCTGGCCGGCATGAGCCATGCCAACAACTTCACCTCCGACCTGAATGCCTGGGTCGGACTGTTCGGCCAGTTCGCGGACGCCATCGGCCAGCCGGTCGATGCAGGGACCCTGTACGGAACGCTGTTCCGCGCCGCAATCGAGGACGACGTCGACTCCAACTGCGGAGGCCTGATCAACTACCCGTTCCGCTCCGGCGAATTCCTCGCCGGCCTTCCGGAAGGCCGTCCGCTGTTCGTCCGCGGTCCGGAAGCCGCCATGAGCCTGGGTAACTTCATGCGCGCCCAACTGTTCAGCGCCTTCTCGCCGGTCAAGATCGGTATGGACGTCATGACCAAGGACGAGGGCGTGGCCGTCGATTCGCTCGTCGGCCATGGTGGCATCTTCACCACGCCGAAGGTCGCGCAGAAAATCCTCGCGGCCGCGTTCGACACTCCGATCAAGGTGATGTCCACCGCGGCGGAAGGCGGAGCATGGGGCATGGCGGTCCTTGCCGACTACCTGTTCCACGCCGACCAGCCGCTCGACGAATTCCTCGACTCCCGCGTCTTCGCCGATGCCGAATCCACCACGGAAGCGCCGGATGCCGCCGACGTGGCCGGCTTCGAGGAGTTCTTCGACCGCTTCCGCAAAGGGCTGCCGATCGAGCATGCCGCAATCGCGAACATCCCTCTGGAAACCAAATAAAGGAACGCCCTCCGCATTGCGGAACGCCCGACGCACCTTCCGCACGACTTCGTGTCCCGCGCCTTGGAGCCGCACGCATCATGGGGTTCCGAACAAACGTCATCGCCAATCACATCAAGACCCGACGAAAGGAAAAACAACAATGGCAACTTTGGCTGATTATGGTCCCGAGGTCCGTGCCGAGGTCAGGCAGGTGCGCGAAATCGTCGCAACCCTGCACGAGCAGCTGATCAAGTGGAATCTGGTCGTATGGACGGCCGGCAACGTGTCCCAGCGTCTGCGCACCGCCGACCTGATGGTCATCAAGCCGTCCGGCCTGCGCTACGAGTACCTGACCCCGTCGAGCATGGTCGTGTGCGATCTGGACGGCAACGTGGTCGACGGCTCCGAGGCGCCGAGCTCCGACACCGCCTCCCATGCCTACATCTACCGCCACATGCCCGACGTGTACGGCGTGGTGCACACCCACTCCACCTACGCGACCGCCTGGGCGGCCACCGGCCAGAACATCCCGTGCGGCCTGACCATGATGGGTGACGAGTTCGGTGGGCCGGTACCGGTCGGACCGTTCCGCCTCATCGGATCCGAGGCCATTGGCGAGGGCGTGGTGGAGACCCTGAAGAAGTATCCGAAGTCCCCGGCCGTGCTCATGCAGAACCATGGCCCATTCACCATCGGCAAGGATGCGGAAGGCGCCGTCAAGGCCGCCGCCATGACCGAGGAGGTGGCGCACACCATGTGGGCCGCCAGGCAGCTGGGCGACATCATCCCGATTCCGCAGGAGGACATCGACAAGCTGAACGACCGCTACCAGAACGTTTACGGGCAGCACTGACAACGTTCCTTCGCCAGAGATGGCAACGCAACATAATCGACAAAGCACAATCAACGATCGCAACAACAACGAAGTAAAGGAAACAACATGACAATGGAAAACCCGTTCGAAGGCAAGGAAGTCTGGTTCGGCGTCGGCTCGCAGGACCTCTACGGCGAGGAGGCGCTGCGCCAGGTCGCCGAGCAATCCGCCGAAATCGTCGACGCGCTCAACGCCACCGGCAGGATTCCGGTCAAGCTCGTGCTGAAGCCCACCCTGAAATCCTCCGACGGCGTCAAGGCCTTCATGGTCGAAGCCTCCGCCAACCCGAACGTCATCGGCGTAATCACCTGGTGCCACACCTTCTCGCCGGCCAAGATGTGGATCCGCGGCCTCGAAGTGCTCACCAAGCCGCTGCTGCAACTCAACACCCAGCATCATTTCGAGATTCCGTGGGAAACCATTGACATGGACTTCATGAACCTGAACCAGGCCGCCCACGGCGACCGCGAGTTCGGCTACATCCTGACCCGTCTGGGCATCAATCGCAAGATCGTCGTCGGTCACTACACCGACCCGGAAGTCGCCGAGCGGATCGCCACCTGGACCCGCGCCTGCGCCGGCTGGGACGCTTCCAACAACATGAAGGTCATGCGCTGGGGCGACAACATGCGTAACGTGGCCGTCACCGAAGGCGACAAGACCGAGGCCGAGCGCGTGTTCGGTGCCTCCATCAACACCTGGGCCGTCAACGAACTGTGCGCAGCCTACGACGCCGTCAAGGACGACCAGGTCAAGGGGATCATCGAAGACTACAAAGCCAAGTACGACATCGATCCGGAACTGCTCGACGCCAGGTACGACTCCCTGTTCATCGCAGCCAAGGAAGAGGCCGCCATGATCAACATGATGCGAGCCAACGGCTGCACCGCCGGCGTCGACAACTTCGAAGACCTCGGCTCCCTGCCGCAGTTGCCGGGCGTCGGCCCGCAGCGCTTCCCCTCCGAGTACGGCTTCGGCTTCTCCGCCGAAGGCGACTGGAAGACCGCCGTGCTCGTACGCATCGGCGCCGTGATGGGCCATGGCCTCGACGGCGGCGCGTCCCTCATGGAGGACTACTCCTACAACTTCGTGCCGGGCCGTGAGAAGATCATGGGCTCCCACATGCTCGAAGCCTCCCCGTCCATCGGCACCATCGCCAGGCCGAAGCTGGAGATCCATCCGCTCGGCATCGGCGGCAAGGCCGATCCGGTGCGCCTGGTCTTCACCGGCGCCCCGAAGAAGGATGCCGTGGTCGTGTCCATGTCGGATGTGCGCGAACGCTTCCGTCTGACCATGAACGTAGTCGATATCGTCGAGCCGGACGGCTCCCTCAAGGAACTGCCGTGCGCCCGTGCCCTGTGGGTGCCGCGCCCGAACCTGAAGACCTCCGCCGAGTGCTGGCTGCGTTCCGGCGCCTCACACCACACCTGCATGACCACCTCCGTCGGCCGTGAGGCCTGGGAGGACTTCGCCCGCATCGCCGGCGTCGAGCTCGCCACCATCGACGAGAACACCACCGCCCGCGATTTCGAGCGCGATCTCGAGATCAGCGAGATGTACCACCGTCTCAACAACCGTCACTGAGGCGATGTGCCGTAAGCGTCGGCGGTCCGGGGAAGCGCCCAAACCGCCGACGCTGGGACACGGTGAGCGTCGGCAGATTGGGTGGTATCCAATCTACCGACGCTCAGACATACTTAGACGTCGGTAGATTGAGCGGATTCCCCATCCACCGACGCCTACTGCGTGTGCGGCCTGTGAACGCCTCAGCGCTTGCCGGTATACAGTTGCTGGTCGATCACGTCGGAGAAGACGCGGTTCACCGCCGGACGCACCACTTTCAGCGACGGCGTCAGGCACTTGTTGCCCTGCGTGAACTGCGTGTCCAAGACCACGAACTTGCGAACGGACTCGGCGCGCGAGACCGTCGCATTCGCCTTATCCACATACTGCTGAATCTCATCGTGCACGGCGGCGGTGGTGGCCACGCGATCCAGCGGCGTGTCCGCCGACAGGCCGACGGTCGGCAGCCAAGCCGCCAATCCTTCCGGATCCAACGTAACCAATGCGCCGATGAACGGGCGATTGTCGCCGACGACCACCGCATGCTCCACAATCGGGCACTTCGCAATCTCCTGCTCCATCGGAATGGGGGAGACATTCTTGCCGCCGGCCGTAATGATGATGTCCTTCTTGCGGCCGGTGATTGTAATGCGCCCTTCATCGTCGATCGAGGCAAGGTCTCCGGTGCATAGCCATCCGTCCTCGGTGAACACTTCGGCCGTCCTGTCGGGCAGATTGTGGTAGCCCAGAAAGACGTTCGGGCCCTTCACCTGCAACTCGCCATCCGTGGAAATGCGCACGGACGAACCCGGTGCCGGCTGGCCGACGGTGCCGATCACATTGTCGGTGACGCGGGTCGCGGCGAACGGTGCCGCGGTCTCCGTCATGCCGTAGCCCTGAATCATCGGCAGACCGATGCCGGCGAAGAAATGCGCCAGCGATGCGTCCAGCGGAGCGCCGCCGCAAGCGACATAACGGATCTTCGGGCCAAGCGCGCCGCGCACGGTGCGATATACGGAAGCCTCATACGACAGATGCTGCGCGGTCTGCTTCATGGTCGGCTTCTCGCCGGCCTGTTCCATGCGCGACCAATCGCGCGCGGCCTCGGCGGCTTTGAAGAACAGGCGTCCCTTCCAGCCGGTGCCGGCCTTGCGGGAGGCGGCGTTGTAGACCTTTTCGAACACGCGCGGCACGCCCAGCAGATAGGTCGGTTCGAAGGAGCGTACGTCCGGAAGCAGCGTCTTGGTGTCCGGCAGATAGCCGACGACGCCGTCATCGGAGGCAATCGAACAATACTGGATGAAACGTGCGAAACAGTGCGCCAACGGCAGGAACAGCAGCAGACGCGGATGATCATCAGTGATCATCTCGTGCAGGGCCATGCTTGCGGCACGCGTGATCGCAACGAAATTGCGATGCGAGAGCTCCGCGCCCTTCGGGGCTCCGGTGGAGCCGGACGTGTATACGATGGTCGCCAGATCGTCGGCCTTCACCATGCTCACACGTGCGGAAAGCTCCTCGTCGGACACGGCCACGCCCATGCCTTCCAATGCGCCCATGGCGTTGGCGTCGAGCATGAGAATGTGCTCCAGTGAAGGGCAGTGGTCGATTACGGAATCGAGGCGGTCGAATCGCTCATGATTGTCCGCGATGGCCAGCTTCACCCCGGAATCGTTGAGAATGCGTTCGGCCTGGGCGGCGGAATCGGTGTCGTAGATCGGCACGCTGACGGCGCCGATGGCGGCCAGTGCGAAATCGAGCACGCCCCACTCGTAGCGGGTGGCGGAGAAGATGGTCACCGCGTCGCCCCGCTCGATGCCGAAAGTGATCAGGCCCTTCGCGGCCGCGACGACGGCCCGGTGGAAATCGCCGGTGGTTACGTTCGCCCACCGGCCCGGCCCGGTTTTGCGGGCGGCGATCACCGTGTCCTCGCCGGTGCGTGCAATGCGTTCCGTGAGCAGGGAGTAAATGGATTCGTCGTCGCGCACCTCAACGGATGTGCCTGGGGTCGTGTACTCGGTGAGCATGAAGTGTTCTCTTTTCTCGCGGAAGTCGGCCGCGTGACGGTGCGGTGTTGCCGCGTGATCCTCTGCGCAAGGGGGTATGCACCCTTGAGACGCCTTGCATATCATAGGTTACGGTAGCGTAGGTCTGCATTGTGAGAAACGACAAGAAAACTTCGACCCGCTTTGTATGAACTGACAAACGGAACGGAACCGTCAAATGGGAATGCCGGGATCCGTACGATGATCGGCCCGGGAAAAGGCCTGATGTGATGTGGAATAGGAAAATCCGAACGGATCGAGGAAAAACGGTAGGGGGGTTGCCGCCGAAACGAAACATGTCTGATTCTTCGGAAGCTTGTTGAATATCGCTACGTTGTCCGTGTAGACTTTCGATTGGCGCAATTACCCCTTGCGCCAAGGCTGCCTGCTCAATGGCGAACATCCAGCCTTTTTTGATGCCGCACGCCTTTCGAAGGATGCACGGGATTCCAAATACCCCCTGACCTGAAGTCACCGGGGCCGGCTGTGAGAAAAAACCGTTGTGCATGCAACGCGCAGTCGGTAGCCTGAGACGTGGACTCGTATATGCCGCATCTTTGCGACTTTGCGACGTGAGACGTATTGAGACTTGTGAAAGAGGCATGATGTTCGACAAACGACTATTCTCCCTGGCTCCCGGCGTCGGCCGGCTGGTGGCCGCGAAGGTGCTGTGTCAATGGGTGGGTCTGCTCGCGAACATCGTCTTCGTCTTCACTTTGGTGCACTTGCTCGAGTACCTGCTGTTCGGCACGGAAATCACCGTACTGAGCGGCCGGATCATCGGCCTCGCCGACCACTTCGGCAGCACGGGGTTGCCGGGGGAGGCGCTCGCAGCCTATGCGATCGTCATTGTCTTCGCCATGGTGATCCGCTTCCTCATGCTGCGTTCCGCCGCCTACTTCGGCACCGAGGCGGCTGAACGCGTCAAACTCGCGTTGCGCGAAAGGCTGTTCAACAAGATGCTTGCGCTGGGGCCCTCATACTCGCAGCGCGTGAGCACCGCCGACGTGGTGCAGTCCGCCGGCGAGGGCATCGAGCAGATTCAGAGTTTCTTCGAACTGTTCCTGCCGCAATTGTTCTACGCCGTACTGGCTCCGATCACATTGTTCCTTTTCGTCGCGCCGATCAACATGCCGACCGCCGTGACGTTGCTCGTCTGCGCTCCGCTCATCGTATTGATCGTGGGGCTGGTGGCGATGCGCGCCGCCCGCGTCTTCAAGCAATACTGGGGCAAATACACGGACATGGGCTCCGCGTTCCTTGACGATCTGCAGGGGCTTGAAACGTTGAAGACCTTCGACGCCGACGCCCGCGCCGCACGGCGGATGGACGACAAGGCCGAGCAATTCCGCGTGATGACCATGAACGTGTTGCAGATCCAGCTGCGCTCGCTGACCGCGATGGATGTGGTCGCCTACGGCGGAGCGGCCGCCGGCATCATCGTGGCGGTCTGGCAATACATGGTTGGCGGATCGTATCCGGCCGGCATGTATGGCTGGCTGCCGAATTTCTTCCGTTTCGCCAATTTGGACTCGCTGCCGCTTGCCGGAGTGCTGATTGTGATCCTGCTGTCCGCCGACTTCTTCATTCCGCTGCGGCAGTTGGGCTCGTTCTTCCACGTCGCCATGAACGGCATGACATCCACAAAGCGCATCTTCGCCTTGCTGGATGCGCCTGAGCCGGCTCGAGGTACGGCCGAGCTGCCCGCTTGCGACGATGGCGTCACCGTCACCCTCCAAGACGTCACCTTCCGTTACGCCCCGCTTTCCAACCCTGCACAATCGGAAACCGCCGTGCGCGGCGCGACTGAGGGCGATGCCCTGCAAGGCATCTCCTTCACCGCAGCCCCCGGCGATCTGACCGCGATCGTAGGGCCCTCCGGCTCCGGCAAATCCACCGTGGCCGAGCTTCTCGCCGGTTCCCTGACCGGGTATGAAGGCTCCATCACCTTGGCTGATCCGTTGACTGACTCGCCGTCGGCGGCCGCAGGCATGCCCGACGGGCATGGCGGCCCCACGTGCGAGCTGCGTGACCTGACTTCCGAATCGCTGACCCATAACGTCACCTTGGTCGGCGCCAACAGCCACCTGTTCGCCGGAACGTTGCGCGAGAATCTGCTGATGGCACGTCCCGGCGCCACCGATGACGACCTGTGGCGCGCCCTTGACGCGGCACGAATCGCGGATTTCGTACAGGCCGACCCGCAGGGGCTCGACCTGCGCATCGACCAAGGTGCGGCGAATCTGTCAGGTGGCCAGCGTCAGCGCATCGCCATCGCCCGTGCGCTCCTGCGCGGCAGCGCCGTCTACGTATTCGACGAGGCGACCAGCAGTGTCGACGTGGAAAGCGAAACGGTGATTCTACAGACGATCCGCGAGCTTGCCGACAGTGGCAAAACCGTCATCATGGTCACGCACCGCATGGCCAATGCGGTCGATGCGGATCAGGTGGTGGTGTTCGCGCACGGTGCAACCGTTGAAACCGGTACGCACGCCGAACTCATGGCGGCCAACGGCACATATGCCGGGCTGTTCCGCGCGCAGGACGATGTGGAACGAGTCGGAAGGCGGGAGGAACCGGGCTATGATGCGCCCGTCCAGAGCCTCCGAATGTCCGATTCCGCCGAACCGGCCATCCAGAACGGTACCCGGATCCCGAATTCGTCCGACTCCGCCGAACCGAACATGCATGAAGCAGCGGAACCGGACCTTGGCGCCGCAGACCGGAAACCCTCCGACGGCGGCTCCATGTCGGACTGGCAGCTCGTGAAGCGACTTCTGCATGAGGTCGGCCCCCTGCGCAAGTACATGATCATCGCCTGTACCTGCGGCACACTTGGTCATCTCGCGGCCACCTTCCTGCCGGTCTTCGGCGTGGCCGCGGCATTCGCGGCGATCGGCCTGCCGATCTGGCATATGAATCTGACCGCGGCGATTGCGGCCATGATTGTCTGCGCACTGATCCGCGGCGGCATGCGCTACGCCGAGCAGTACATGAACCACAATGTGGCCTTCCGCCTGCTTGCGCTGTTCCGCTCCAAGGCGTTCGCCGCATTGCGTCGTCTTGCGCCCGCCAAACTTGCGGGCAAGGGCAAGGGCGACCTGATCGCGTTGGTCACCACCGACGTGGAACTGCTTGAGATCTTCTTCGCACACACCATCTCGCCGGTCGTGATCGCCGTCGTGACCACCGTCATCTACGCCATCGCATTGCTTGCGCTGAGCCCGATCTTCGCCATCCTGCTGATCGTGGCCCATCTTGTGGTCGGTGTGGCGCTGCCGAAGCTGTTCGCGCTCGCGGTGCGTGGCCTGGGCTCCGGAATCCGTAAGGAATCCGCCGCGCTTGATGATGAGATGCTTGACGACATGCGCGGCCTCGACGAGATCATCCGCTTCGGTCAGGGTGGGCCGCGGCTTGCCGGCATTGCCGCACGCACCCGTTCCCTGTGGTCCCGTCGTGCTCGCCTGAGCGCGCGCAATGGCGATTTCGCCGGACTCGGTGCGGTGTTGGTGATGCTGTTCACCGCACTGGCGGTCTTCCTTGCGATGGTCATGCCTGATTTCGCCGTGTATGCCGGATCGAATGCCGTCATGCCGATTGCCGTGCAGTTGAACGTCTCGCAGCTCATCGCCGCGTTCGTGCTGATTGCGAGCTCCTTCGGCCCGACGCTCGCGTTGAGCGCGCTGCCTGCGAGCCTGACGCAGACCTTCGCTTCCGCCCGTCGCCTGTTCGCGCTGATGGACGAGGCGCCTGCGGTGGTCGAGACCGGAACCGCACATCCGGAATACCATGGCATGACCGTGCGGGATGTGACGTTCGGATATGGGTCGACGCATTCCGGTACGGCCGCGCATGCCAGCGATTCCGAAGCGCCCGACCTTGCCCCGGCGGATTGCGTTCCGACGGATGCCCCAGCAGCTGATTCCACGACTCCCGTTCTGTCGCACATCTCGCTTGACGTGCCGGAGCATGGAATCCTCGGCATTCAAGGCCCGTCTGGCCGGGGCAAGTCCACGTTGCTCAAGCTGCTCATGCGGTATTGGGATCCGCAGTCGGGCGCGGTCGAGCTGTCGGGAACGCCGCTGCCGCAGGTCGACGCTTGCTGGCGTCGGCGTGTGCAGACCATGATGGGGCAGGAAACCTACCTGTTCGACGGCACGATTCGCGAGAATCTGGTGATTGCACTGCCGCAGAGCGTGTGCGCTGACGGTTCCGCCACCGCCGGGCCGCGGAACGACGCGGATCTCGACCGTACGCTTCGCGATGCGCTCCGCAAGGCCTCCGTACTTGAGCTGGTCGACTCGCTTCCGCAGGGCCTTGATACCCCGGTCGGTGAGCTTGGCGGGCGGCTGTCCGAAGGCGAGCGTCAACGCATCGGCCTGGCGCGCGTCTTCCTGCGTCACGCCGATCTGGTGCTCTTCGATGAGCCGACCAGTCGTCTTGACGCCTATAACGAGTCGGTGATCCTGCAGTCGATCAACGGGCTTGCGGGGCAGGGGAGTGCGGTCGTGCTCGTCTCGCACCGTGATTCCACCATGCGCATCGCCGACGGGATCGTGCACATGTAGGCGTCCGCAATGTGGTCGTGCGGCAATCGTCGGCCGCTCGGTTTTCCGATACCGCGCGTTGCCGGCGATTCGAAAGCGCGGTCGGCCGGCGAGGCAAGAAAACCGGGCGAAATCGTACGATTGTCGACG
This sequence comes from Bifidobacterium moukalabense DSM 27321, assembly GCF_000522505.1. Classification (GTDB taxonomy): domain Bacteria; phylum Actinomycetota; class Actinomycetes; order Actinomycetales; family Bifidobacteriaceae; genus Bifidobacterium; species Bifidobacterium moukalabense. The sequence continues at coordinate 498,004 of NZ_AZMV01000001.1, forward strand.
GAATCGAAATCGCAGGAAAATGATTGATGATGAAAAACGGGCCTGAAATTTAAGAAAAACAACTTTTTAAATCACTGAAATATTCAGTTTATATGATTTGGTAATCGCAAATCGTTAGTATCTGTATCAAGTGTAAGACTACCGACGAAAGGCTGGCGATGGCCAACAACAGGAACGAACTGAATAAGAATCTGGCGCAGATGCTCAAGGGCGGCGTGATCATGGACGTCACCACCCCGGAACAGGCGAAGATCGCGCAGGATGCCGGCGCATGCGCGGTGATGGCGCTCGAGCGCATCCCGGCCGACATCCGCGCCGCCGGCGGCGTCTCCCGTATGAGCGATCCGGCCATGATCAAGGGCATTCAGGAGGCCGTGTCCATTCCGGTCATGGCCAAGGTGCGCATCGGCCACATCGCCGAGGCGCGTATTCTGCAGGCCATCGACATCGACTACATCGACGAATCCGAAGTGCTCAGCCCGGCCGACGACGTGTACCACATCGACAAGAGCCGGTTCGACGTGCCATTCGTGTGCGGCGCGAAGAATCTGGGCGAGGCGCTGCGCCGCATTGCGGAAGGCGCGTCCATGATCCGCACCAAGGGCGAACCGGGCACGGGCGACGTGATCCAGGCCGTGCGCCACATGCGCACCATGAACAAGCAGATCCGCGAGCTCGTCTCCCTGCGTGACGACGAGGTGTACGAGGCCGCCAAGCAGCTGGCCGTGCCGTACGATCTCGCCGAATACGTGCATGACAACGGCCGTCTGCCGGTCGTCAACTTCGCCGCCGGCGGCGTCGCGACCCCGGCCGACGCGGCCCTCATGATGGAGCTTGGCGCGGAGGGCGTGTTCGTGGGATCCGGCATCTTCAAGTCCGGCGACCCGGCCAAGCGCGCCGCCGCCATCGTGCAGGCCACCGCCAACTGGCAGGATGCCGACCTGCTCGCGCGGCTGTCCGAAAATCTTGGCGAGGCCATGGTCGGCATCAACGAGGACGAGATCGAGACCATCATGGCCGCCAGGGGCGAGTGATCCGTTCCACCCGTATCGTTCCGGCGGGTGGAGCGTGCCAGTTCCGCCGTTCCGTGCGGGCGTTCGCCCTCCGTCGTTCCGGTCATTCCAATGATTCCAGTTATTCCAGCCGTTCCCGGCAGGTGCGGTGGGTTAAGGAATCGTATGATTTCCGCCCCCGCCTGCCGTCGCACAAGGAGACCTGATGGTTGTAGCCGTTGAGTACATCGCAAAGGAAAAGTCGGCCGATGTGGCCTCAGGCGCCGAATCCGCCCGCCATGGCGTGACCGGCATTCTTGCCGTGCAGGGTGCGTTCGCCGAACATGCCGCCATGCTTGATGGGCTTGGCGCCCCGTGGAAGCTGCTGCGTGCGGCCGAGGATTTCGACGACTCCATCGACCGTGTGATCCTGCCGGGCGGTGAAAGCACCACCCAGGGCAAGCTGCTTCGCGCAACCGGCCTGTTCGAACCCATCGCCGCGCATATCGCCGCCGGCAAGCCGGTGTTCGGAACCTGCGCCGGTATGATCCTGCTGGCCCGGCGGCTGGAGAACGATCCGAACGTCTACTTCGGTGCGCTTGATGCCGTGGTGCGCCGTAACGCCTACGGTCGCCAGCTCGGCTCCTTTGCCGCCACCGCCGATTTCGGCTCCGCTGCCGGCGATTCCGCCGTCGTGGTCGCGCCGGGCGAACATGTTCCGGGATTCGCCGCGCCATCCTCGAAGGCTGTGTCGGGTGCGGCAGCGGATTCGGTTCGGAATCCCGACGGGCATACTGCCGTGGGGGTTCCCTCGGCTGATGTCGTGCTGAAGGATTTCCCGCTGGTGTTCATCCGCGGGCCGTTCGTGGCTGAGGTCGGATCGGCCGTGACGGTGGCAACGTCGGTGGACGGCAACGTGGTCGGTTTGCGTCAGGGCAATATCCTCGCCACGGCCTTCCATCCCGAACTTACCGACGACACCCGCATCCACGAGCTTTTCCTGAGTCTGTAGCCAGCTCCATGCCGCAAGGGCCTTCGCTCTCGTTCCGGTTGAGGGCGGAGGCCGGTTGCGTATGGTCTGGCCGTCGGGGCGAAGATGCCCGCTTCGGGCTTGTATTACGGATGACTGCAGGAGTCGGCTTTGTAACGTTTCGCTGGGCCGGGGTATGAATCGGAGCGCCGTTGAGGATGATGTCGTCGGAAAAATGGTGATTCGGTCGATGGGAGGCGTGCACGATTCCGGATCCCAAGGATTTGCGGAGATCGTGTTTGCAGCAACCCTCTGCATTGCCATTCCCGGATAACCATCCTCGGAGTTCTCCGAGACTGTCTCTCGGATTTATACCCCCTAACCCATGATTTGGGATTCACTTGCGTGCACGTTTCCCAAACGAACCGGTTTTTCGGGAATCGTGCGCTGCCGGATACGCGGATATGCCATATCGAAACGGATGTGCCGTACCGAGGCGCCGCTCTTCGCGGCTGAAGGTTCCATGAACTCTGCACGATTACGGGAACCCGTTCCGGACAAGGCAGGGATTCCCGGCTATCGAGGATTCCCGATTATCGGGTATGCCGAGATGGATTGGAAAACGGCATGAGGCGGTTGCGAAACGCCGAAGGACCGGTTGAAACGCAAACGCTTGGGAGGGTGAATTTGACTTCCTGATACAACTGTGTATCATAAAAGGCAATGATACACAGTTGTATCAGGAAGGAAACGGAGCCACCCAGAAACAGCCCCCCCAAGTCGCACGCAAGGAATACATATACCACTGTCATCGTTGGTACAGCGGTATATCAAAACGGGGCGCAGCTTCTGAACGTATTGGGCAAAGACGGCCCGATGCCGGCTCGTGAAGGAGGAAACATGCGCAACTCTCAGAAGGTTCTCGCGGTGATGACCGCGGTGATGACCCTCACTGGTCTGGCCGCTTGCGGCAATGCCGGCAATGCAGGCAATGCCGGTGACGCCGACAAGGCCGAACTCGTGTTCTGGGGCTGGGACACCGGCCACACCATGAGCGACCTCATCAAAGACTTCCAGAAGGCGAACCCCGGCATCACCGTGAAGTTCAACAACACCGGCACCGCGTCCGACACGCAGACCGCACTGAGCAACGCCATCGCGGCAGGCAAGGGCGCGCCAGACGTGGTCATGCTCGAGGATCCGACCGTCACGCAGTTCGCGGTGACCGGCGATCTGGTCGATCTGAGCCAATTCGGTGCGGACAAGCTCGCCGACGATTTCTCCGCAGGCCCGTGGAACAAGCTGCAGTACAACGGCAAACCGTACGCGCTGCCGATCGACTCCGGCCCGGAAATGTTCTTCTATAACGACGCGGTATTCAAGAAGGCCGGCGTCGACGGCACCCAAATCAAGACCTGGGACGACTACTACGAGGCCGCCAAGAAGGTCAGGGCCATCGGATCCTACATGACCAACAACTCCGGCTCCAGCATGGAATACCAGCCCTTCACCGCGCAAGCCTGGCAAGCCGGAGCCCAACCCTGGAAAGTCGACGGTGAAAACCTCACCATCGACATGACCAAGGATGCCGGCATGAAGAAGTACATCGAATTCCAGCAGAAACTCATCGACGAAGACCTCATCGACACCAAAACGGCCAACTGGTCCGACGATTGGAACCGCGAACTCAACGACGGCACCATCGCCTCGCTGACCATCGGCGGCTGGATGCCGGTCAACCTCATGAACGGCGCTCCCGACCAGGCCGGCAACTGGCGCGTGGCCCAGCTGCCACAATGGGAGGAGGGCGATGAGGCCTCCGCCGAGGACGGCGGCTCCGCACTCGCCGTCGTCTCCCAGTCCAAGCAGCAGGCCGCGGCCTACAAGTTCGTGGAATACCTGACCCATGGCGAAGGCGCCAAGACCATGGCCGATACCGGCACCTTCCCGAGCCTCAAGAGCATCCTCACCTCCGATGATTTTACCGACCCGACCACCGAGGCCAACAAGAAGGTCAACGACTACTTCGGCGGCCAGAACGTGAACGAAGTGCTCTCCGAGGCCGCCCAACGCAAGGTTTCCGAGTTCTCCTACCTGCCATACAACCCGTTCGCGCAGTCCTCCTTCGGCGACCAGATCTCCAAGGCCTACAACAAGGAGATCACCTTGGAGGAGGCCTTCGCCAACTACGGCAAGGCGCTCGCTGAACATGGCACCCAGCAAGGCTACACCGTCAGCAACAAGGGCTGAACAAACCGGCTGGTCCTCATGCACGCCGACTGCGGGGGGCGGAAGAAGGCGGGGAGATATCCCGCGAATCCCCGCCCTTCGCATGTCGGGAATCGTGGGAAAATCGCAATGCCTTGCGATTGTGAAAGGCGACGAAGGCGGTCGGCGGCAACAATCGCAACGCAGCAAGAAGGAGGTAATCATGACTCAGGCAGCATCAAACGTCGCGGCGCCATTGCACACGCCCGTCGAGCAGGTCCGTGTTAATAGGCATCGTGCGGATTGGCGTGGTTGGAAGTTCGTGTGGCCGTTCGCCCTGGTGTTCGTGTTCGTGTTCGTCATTCCGATCATGTACGCGGTCTATATCAGTTTCTTCCAGCAGCGGATGATCGGTGGCACGCGGTTCGTGGGGTTCGACAACTACGCGCGCCTGCTGCACGACCGGCAGTTCTGGAGCGCGGTGGGCCGGGTGGCGCTGTTCACGGTCGTGCAGGTGCCGGTCATGCTGTTCCTGGCCGCCGCGATGGCGTTGGCCCTGGATTCCATGAAGCTGCACGGCACGAGGTTCTTCCGTATCTCCACGTTCCTGCCGTACGCGGTGCCGGCCGTGGTCTCCACGCTGATCTGGGGGTTCATGTACGGCGCGAAGTACGGGCTGGTGGGATCGTTCAACGGCTTTTTCGGCACGCATCTGGACGTGCTCGCCCCGGGCGTGCTGCTCGCCTCGATCGGCAACATCGTGACCTGGGAGTTCACGGGCTACAACATGCTGATCTTCTACAGCTCGCTGTCCACGATCCCGCATTCGCTGTACGAGGCCGCGTCGATCGACGGGGCGAGCGAGTGGCAGATCGTCAGGGCCATCAAGCTGCCGGAGCTGCGCGGGAGCCTGGCGATCACGGTGATCTTCTCGATCATCGGCTCGTTCCAGTTGTTCAACGAGCCGAGCATCATGCAGAACATGGTGCCGGGCAACGCCATCAGCACGTACTACACGCCGAACATGTACGCGTACAACCTGAGCTTCTCGGGCAACCAGAGCAACTACGCGGCCGCCCTGGCGATCGCGATGGCGGTGATCACGATGGCGATCGCGTACGTGGTGCAGCTCAGGAGCATGAAGGAGCAGATGAGGTAGGCGCGCGCCGTCGCGCCGCCCTCACGGGCAAAGGGATTCGAAGGAGCATCGAGATGAGCAATGCAAGCAATGTCGCCGCGGCGGGGCCGGGGGAGCGGGAGAGGGACGCCAGGAAGGCGGAGAGGCGGCGCCGGCGCCGCGTCGCCAGGGACGAGCGGGCGGAGCGGGCGAGGGCCGCGAGGTCGGGGTTCGCGAACGTCGCGAACCCCAGGCGCAGCGGGCTGCTGACCCTGGTGTGCGCGGTGTTCGCCGTGTACTGCCTGTTCCCGTTCTTCTACCTGCTGGTCAACGCGACCAAGACGCAGGCGGACTTCACGTCGACCTTCGGCCTGGGCCTGGGCCGCACGTTCGCCCTGTGGGACAACATCAGGACCGTGTTCACCTATGACGGCGGGATCTTCGGCCGCTGGTTCCTCAACACCGTCCTGTACGTGGTGGCCGGCGCGGGAGGGGCCACGCTGCTGGCCATCATGGGCGGCTACGGTCTGGCGAAGTTCCGTTTCCCGGGGCGCAGGGCCGTGTTCGCGGTCATCATCGGCGCGATCAGCGTGCCGGGCATCGCGTTGGCGGTGCCGCAGTTCCTGCTGTTCGCCAAGCTGAACCTGACCAACACGCCGTGGGCCATGATCATCCCGAGCCTGGTGTCCACGTTCGGCCTGTACCTGATGTGGATCTTCTCGGACCAGGCCGTGCCCACCGAGCTGCTCGAGGCGGCGCGCGTGGACGGTGCGGGCGAGTTCCGTACGTTCTTCCAGGTGAGCCTGCCCTTGCTGGCGCCGGGTATCGTGACCACGGCCCTGTTCGCGATCGTGGCGACGTGGAACAATTATTTCCTGCCGTTGATCATGCTCAAGGATTCGGATTGGTATCCGCTCACGATCGGGTTGAACCAGTGGAAGGACCAGGCCTCCACGGCGGGCGGGCAGGCGATCCAGAACCTGGTGATCACGGGTTCGTTGGTCACGATCGTGCCGTTGGTGATCGCGTTCCTGTGTTTGCAGAGGTATTGGCAGTCCGGCCTCGCCGCCGGCGCAGTCAAGGAATGAGGTGGGGCGGACCATGCCTGGCGGGGCATGGTTCGCCATACCATGCGAGATATCGATTCGGAGGGCGTTGATACACCGTTGTATCATGTGGACTGGCAAAGAATCCGAAGCGGCAAACGTTTTTTCAGGAGGCTTATATGACGACAAGAAGAACATTTTCCTGGCCGAAACTGTTGACTCGCAATGGCGGTGGCATGGCGTTCGGCGGCGACTACAATCCGGACCAGTGGCCGGAATCGACGTGGGACGACGACATTCGACTGATGAAGCAGGCCGGCGTCAACACCGTGGCCCTCGCTATCTTCAGCTGGGATCGCATCCAACCCACTGAGGATCGTTGGGATTTCGGCTGGCTTGACCGCATCATCGACAAGCTCGGCAAGGCGGGCATCGCGGTCGACCTGGCCTCCGCCACCGCCACCGCTCCGCTGTGGCTGTACGAAAGCCATCCGGAGGTCCTTCCGCGGGACAAATACGGCCATCAGATCAACGCCGGATCACGGCAGTCGTGGAGCCCGACCAGCCCGGTATTCAAGGAATACGCGCTCACCATGTGCCGCAAACTCGCCGAACGCTACGGCACCAATCCGTACATCACCGCCTGGCATATGGGCAACGAATACGGCTGGAACAACCGCGAAGACTACTCCGACAACGCCTTGGCCGCCTTCCGCAGATGGTGCGAACGCAAGTACGGCACCATCGAGGCGCTCAACGCGGCCTGGGGCACCACCTTCTGGGGGCAGGAGATGAACGGCTTCGACGAAGTGCTCATCCCGCGCTTCATGGGTGCCGACAGCATGGTCAATCCCGGGCAGAAGCTGGATTTCGAGCGATTCGGCAACGATATGCTGCTCGACTTCTACAAGGCCGAACGTGACGCCATCGCCGAAATTTGCCCCGACAAGCCATTCACCACGAACTTCATGGTCTCCACCGACCAGTGCTGCATGGACTATGCCGATTGGGCCGAAGAAGTGGACTTCGTCTCCAACGACCATTACTTCCATGAAGGCGAATCGCATCTTGACGAACTCGCCTGCTCCGACGCGCTCATGGATTCGTTGGCGCTCGGCAAGCCATGGTATGTGATGGAACACTCCACCTCGGCGGTGCAGTGGAAGCCGCTCAACACCCGCAAGCGCAAGGGCGAGCTCGTACGAGACTCCCTCGCTCATGTGGCCATGGGCGCCGATGCCATCAATTTTTTTCCAATGGCGCGCCTCCGAATTTGGTGCCGAAGCCTTCCATTCCGCCATGCTGCCGCATGCCGGAGAGGATACCAAAGTGTTCCGTCAGGTATGCGAGCTCGGGTCGGTGCTCAGGGATCTGAGTGCCGCAGGCATGCAGGGAAGCGTGCTCGAGCGCTCCGATACGGCGATCCTGTTCAGTGCCGAATCCGAGTGGGCCACGCGCAGTGAAACCCTGCCGAGCATGAAACTCAGCCACTGGCATGACGTGCGTGACTGGTACCGCGCATTTCTGGACGCGGGGGAGCGGGCCGATGTGGTGCCGCTCAAGTACGACTGGAGCGCATACTCCGTGGTGGTGCTGCCGAGTGTACTGATGCTGAGCGCCGCCGACACGCAACGGCTTGCCGACTTCACGGCCGCCGGCGGCAAGGTGGTGATCGGCTATGCGACCGGCCTGATCGACGAGCATTTCCACACCTGGCTCGGCGGATATCCAGGTGCCGGCGATGGTCTGTTGCGCACGATGCTTGGCATTCGCGGCGAGGAATTCAACATTCTCGGGTGTGAGGCGGAAGGTGAGCCATGCGCGATCGAGCTGGGCGGCGGTATGGCCGGCGCCGTGACCCGCCTGTGGCAGAACGACGTGAACGTGGAAGGCGTCGGCACCGAAGTGCTCGCCACCTATTCGGGAGAGGCGGCGGACGAATGGGAGTTGGACGGCACCGCCGCCATCACCCGCAATCCGTACGGTGCCGGTACCGCCTACTTTGTGGGCTGCGACCTGAACGTGGCCGATCTGACTAGGTTCGTCCGCACCAATCTCACGACTTCGGATTGCGATGGCAGCCGCCAGCGCGGCGATGTGCTGCATACCGTGCGCAAATCCGCTGATGCGACCTTCGACTTCTACATGCCCCGCGGCAAGCAGGAGGTTACATTGTGTGGCATCGAAGGCGAACCGATCTGCCGGTTCCAAAGCGAGGTTGGGCCGGAAGAACCGGGCTCCTATGTCATTCATCGCAACGGCATACTGATTACCAAGCGGTAACAGGGGGTGCCGATGCCGGTGGCGGGCGTCGAATGCGCCGGTTCCTCCGCGCCTAATCGTCCTATATGTGGCAGATGAATCGTAAAACTCGGGATTCGGGCCTTATCATGGCAATGGTAATATTTCGGTTTTCGCTGAATACCTGCCACATGTAAGCCAGAAAGCTGCGGAAGAACCGGTACATCTGCCACACGTAGGTCGAAAAGCAGGCAAGGAGCCCCGATATGAGCGAAACGAAACCGGACAGAAGGCGCATCACATTGCGCGATGTGGCCGAAGAGGCCGGTGTTTCGCTGAAAACCGCCTCCAACGTGATCAACAACAGCGGACGCATGACTGAAAGCACGCGCGAAAAGGTGCAGGAGGTTATCGATCGGCTGGGCTACCGTGTGAACGTCGCCGCTCGTAACCTCAATCGCGGCAACACCGGATTCATCACCCTCGCCGTACCGAGCCTCACCGCGCCATATCTGGCCGAACTGGCCAATCGCGTGATCGACGCGGCCCGATTGCACGGCTATTCCGTCTACGTCACCACTTATGCGGAAGGTTCCGCAGGCGGCGCTCGCGCGTTGCTCGAAGACTTCAACACCACCGTGTCGGACGGCATGATCCTGTCCATCTCCGAAGTGGAGGACCTGTCCCCGGAAGATCTTGATGTCGACTACCCGCTCGTCTGCGTCGGCGCGCGGGACACGCATGGCAAGGCCGATCATGTGACCCCCGACGATGTGCAGGAAGCCAGGCAAGCGACGGAATACCTATTCGACCGCGGTGCGATTCGAATTGCCGTGGTGGGTGCCAGAACCGCGCCCGAGGATCTGGATGGTCTGCTCGATGCCGTGGAGGGCAATGCCCAGCTGCGTCTGCGTGGCGTACTTGAGGCGTACAACGCGCATGGGGTCGCGTTCGATTCGCGTCTGCTCGGCAACACCGGCTATGACTGGACCATCGGTTCCGGTGCCCGTGTGACGCAGCGGCTCATCGATTCCGGTGTGCCGTTCGACGGCATCGTTGCCTTCAATGATCAGTTGGCGTTGGGTGCCCTGTTTACTTTGGCCGCCAATGGTATCGGTGTGCCCGATCAGGTGCAGGTGATCGGTTTTGACAACATCGAGGAAGCCGCGTATTTCCAGCCGCCGCTGACCACCATGGACTCCTGCCTCGACTGGATTGCCCCCACTGCGGTCAGTCGCATCATCGACCGCATCAACGGACGTCACCTCGATCCCGCCCTGATTACCACCCAGTCACGTGTCATCGCCCGGGCCACCACCCGGGCATAGGCCCGCCGGCGGGCGATGTCTTGTCTCCTGCCGGGCGTGCTCCCGCTGGAGATTAGGGCGCACCATGTGTTCCAACTAACGGTGTTTTGTTCCTTGTCGTGTGGGTTTTTGTTGGGGATCGGGATAGGGCCGGCGGCCGGGCGGCGTCCCGCCCGCCGCGCACGCGCCGCGTACGGTCCTTCGGGCCTGGGGTCCCGTCCCGTGTCGCGCACGATCCGCGTCCAAGGCGCTTTGCGCGTATCGTGCGCCCGTGTCCCTCCGGAAACCCGTCCCAGGGGCATGGCTCCCGGCCCCAATCCTCCCGGAACGGACCGTACGGGGGTGCCGGTCGGCGTCGTCCGGGAACACGATCCTCCAAAACCGCCCGGACCGCGCATCGTGCGCGACCACCGGCCGTGGCGGATTCCGGGAATGCGGGCGGCGAATGCCGGCGCGGCCACAGGGGCGATCCGGCGCGCCGATGCGATGTCGTATGCGGCGGGGACCGGCAGGATACCAGGCGCGTTCCACCCGGCAGGGATCGCTACAGGCCATAGGCATCCGGACCGCGCGACCACCGGCCGCCCGCATGCGGGGCGGGGTCCACATCCGGCGGCCCGACCTGACGGGAGGCGCACGATCCGCAAGACCGACCCCACCAACCAATCAGCGACACTACAAAATCCACTCACCTGAGCGCCAACTGTAAATCCCACCATCATCGACAGCGTTTTCTCGCACGTCGCGGTCGAGCCATCTTCCGCCGCCGACGTGCAAGTTCATTCCATGGCATCGGCGTATTCACCGTAATCGGCTGTCCATCAATATTCGACAACGCATGCGCCACGTTCATGGCGAATGCCGCGCGATGCAACTCATCCGAAAGATCCAGCTGCGTCGCCACCAGCACCACCCAACCGGCGGAGGCGAGCCGCGTACGCTTGTCCCTGTCCCGCCTCCATTGCCACTTGTCCGTGCGATGATGGTCGCCGTCATACTCCAAACCGAACTTGCGTGCCGGGTCCGCCAGATCGAGCGTCGCCATGGCACCGTTGCCGAATAGCACATCCGAAACCGTGTGATTGATCATCATCGAGGGAAGGCCATATCGTTCCAGTACCAACCTCATCTCGGTCTCCTTGGGAGAATCCGATCCTTCCCGCACCAGCGCAAGCGCATCCAAGCATTTGCTGCGATATGGAATTTGGGCCGTGTCCACAAATTCCTGCAGCTCATTGAGCGTTAATCGGCGGTGCCGGATCATCGATTCCGCAATCATAACCAGCTCTCCGATATCCAACGGTCCCGCCATCAACGCCCATGTCGGTGCGGGCGCAAGCACCTGCACCCCGTCAATCACCAGCACATGCTTGCTCTCCAACCCCTTCCATACGTGCATGCGAATGTTCTTCCGCACCCTGCGATCATTGCGGTTGCACAGCACGACATGTATCAGCGCATTGCCCGCCATGGTGTCGGTCGGATCATTCCACGTTTCGGCGGATATGCGATCTTCCGCATAGCCATAATCGGAAGGCGGATATTCGGGATATCCGATGATTTCGTCACGATCAGACCGCATGGCTCGTGAGCGACAATGACCGTTGCCGGAAGGCTGCTCGATGCCCCATATTGCGAGTGCGGTCTCATGTCTGACAGGATGGCGCACCCCGAAGGCCTTGCATTCGTGCAGCGCCTGCCGTTGCGTCTGGGAGAGCGCGATCCGTTGCATCGGTTTATATGCTTCATTGCCATTCATGTTTCGACGCTATGACTAGGCGCAGTGAGTAGTCCAGTCCATTCGGGAGTTGTGGTCGAAGGATGCATGTTCGGCGTGTTGCTGTGGATAAGTCGCTGTGACGTCTTTTGCTTGTGCATAAATAGGTGGATTGTTGGGATTTGATTATGTTCGAGATTCCCCTGATTTCCGTTTGTCGACGGATTGTCTACGGTATTGCCGGTTGGTTGGTGGGGTCGGTCTTGCGGATCGTGCGCCTCCCGTCAGGTCGGGCCGCCGGATGTGGACCCCGCCCCGCATGCGGGCGGCCGGTGGTCGCGCGGTCCGGATGCCTATGGCCTGTAGCGATCCCTGCCGGGTGGAACGCGCCTGGTATCCTGCCGGTCCCCGCCGCATACGACATCGCATCGGCGCGCCGGATCGCCCCTGTGGCCGCGCCGGCATTCGCCGCCCGCATTCCCGGAATCCGCCACGGCCGGTGGTCGCGCACGATGCGCGGTCCGGGCGGTTTTGGAGGATCGTGTTCCCGGACGACGCCGACCGGCACCCCCGTACGGTCCGTTCCGGGAGGATTGGGGCCGGGAGCCATGCCCCTGGGACGGGTTTCCGGAGGGACACGGGCGCACGATACGCGCAAAGCGCCTTGGACGCGGATCGTGCGCGAGACGGGACGGGACCCCAGGCCCGAAGGACCGTACGCGGCGCGTGCGCGGCGGGCGGGACGCCGCCCGCCGGGCGGCCCGTATCCCGATCCCCAACAAAAACCCACACGACAAGCAATGGCACGCCACAGATCGAATGCGTCGGGGCGGCATAAAGCTAGTCTGGGAAGTATCACAAGAATAAATAAAGGTCGGTTGGCGTGGAACCATCGAGCCAGGTGAAAACCGTCGAATCCGGCGGAATCATCGAATCGGATGGGCTCGCCGAACCGGACGGAAACGCAACGGGCGGAAGGAAACGCAATGGCAGAGCCACGGGAACCACAAAAGCCACAGGAACACAACGTGCCAATGATCACGCTGAGCGACGGCAACAGAATTCCGCAAGTCGGCCTCGGCGTGCTGCGCATCGATGACGAAGGCGTGACACCGGTCGTCGAAAACGCCATCGCAGTCGGATATCGCCATATCGACGGTGCCGCCGGCTACAACAACGAGGCCGGCGTAGGTCGCGCGCTCGCGAACACCGGCTACAACACCGGCGACAAGCGCGCGGATATCTGGGTCACCACCAAGCTGCGCGATTCCGAGCAGGGCTATGATTCCGCCCGCAAGGCCTTCGACCGCCAGCTCGGTTTGCTGCAGCTCGAGTATGTCGACATGTACATGCTGCATTGGCCGACCCCGTTCGACTGGCGCAGCGGCGAAACCTGGAAGGCCTTCGCTGAATTCCGTGCGGAAGGCCGTGTGAAGACGCTTGGTGTGTGCAACTTCCTTCCGGAGCATCTTGACCGCTTGCATGAGGAGACCGGCGAATACCCTGCCATCAACCAGATCGAACTGCATCCCACCTGGCAGCAGCGTGAGGTCGTCGCATACTGCAAGGAACATGGGATCGCAATCGAAGCGTATTCGCCGATGGCCCGCGGCGCCGATCTGAATGCGGGGGACGGCACGATCGAACGCATCGCGCAAGCCCATCATGTAAGCCCGGCACAGGCGATTCTGCGGTGGCACATCGAGAACGGTACCATCATCATCCCCAAGTCGGTGCATGCGCAACGTCAGAAGGAGAACCTTGACCTGTTCGGATTCGCGCTGACGCAGGAGGAGCATGCGGCCATCGACGCGCTCGACGGCCCGACTCGCGCCGGCCATGATCCGCTTACCTTCACCTACGCCTGATTCGGTGACCCGACGCGATTCTTCCGGAAACCGCCGAATCGGCATTGTCGAAGCCCTTTGAGAATCGCCGACAATACCGGAGATTCCGAATATCTCCGGAAACCGCCTAATCGGCGATTCCCGGCAACCGGCACCGTTTTCCGGTGAGCCGGCCCGCCAGCCCACGAGTTTGCGTCATAAGTGCCCCGTAGATTAAGGATTCCCATGCCACGACGCCGTAACGCCACCCACTTTCGCAAGAAGCGTTTCAACGCGGAAGGTCCGGTCGAACGCATACTGTGCCTGCTGGTGATTGCCGCGGTGATCGGCGTCACCATCGGCCTGATTCTGCCGAAAACAAGCCCGACCGTCGGTGAGATCACCGGCGAGTATACGGCGACCGGCACCGCCGCGGAAACGTTGGAGAAACTCACGGTTGACGACAATCCCAGCAAAGCCGGCTACGACCGTACCTCATTCGGCTATCGTGAGACGGACGCGGACGGCAACGGCTGTGACGTACGCGAGGACGTGCTGGCCCGCGACCTGACGGATGTGCAGTACAAAAGTGCCGGCGGTTGCAAGGTGCAGTCCGGCACGCTCGATGACCCGTACACCGGCAAGACCATTCATTTCCAGCGCGGACGCGATACGTCCAGCGCCGTGCAGATCGACCACGTGGTGGCGCTCGAGAACGCGTGGCAGTCCGGAGCGAGCGAATGGAGCAAGGCCAAACGCTACGAGTACGGCAATGACATGTACAATCTGCTGGCCGTCGATGGTCCGGCCAACCAGGAGAAGGGTTCCGCCTCGGCCGCCTACTGGCTGCCCACCAACGGCGATTACCGTTGCGATTACGTCGCGCGTCAGATCGGCGTGAAAGACAAGTACGGTCTGACCGTGACCACCAAGGAGAAGCGGGCCATGCTGTCGGTACTCCACAGCTGCCCCGCGCAGGCCATTCCGGAGAGCTGAAATACAGGCCAAGGTAACATAATCGCGCTATAACGTTGCTCGTTAGCCGCCAATCACGGGGAAGGGCATGGAAGGCATGGGCAAGGAACGTCACGGACACGCGCTGGCGGGCATTCTCGGACCGGCTTTCGTGGCGGCCGTAGCCTATGTGGATCCGGGCAACGTGGCCGCCAACATCACTTCCGGCGCACGATACGGCTATCTGCTGGTCTGGGTGCTCGTAATCGCCAACTGCATGAGCGTACTGATCCAATACCAATCCGCCAAGCTTGGCATCGTCACCGGCAAAAGCCTGCCGGAAATCCTTGGTGAGCGCATGGGCGACGGCGGTCGGTTCATGTTCTTCATGCAGGCCGAGGTCATCGCCATCGCCACCGATCTGGCCGAAGTGATCGGCGGTGCCATCGCCCTCAACCTGCTGTTCGGTTTGCCGCTGTTTCTCGGTGGATGCATCATCGGCGTGGTTTCCACGATTCTGCTGATTTTCCAGAAAGGCGCCACGCATCGCATTTTCGAGAAACTCATCATCGCATTGCTGCTGGTGATCACGTTCGGCTTCATCGCAGGCCTGTTCATGGCTCCGCCGGATCCGAGGGCGGTGGCGTCCGGTCTGATTCCGCGTTTCAAAGGTTCCGCAACGGTGTTGATGGCCACTTCCATGCTGGGCGCCACCGTCATGCCGCACGCCATCTACCTGCATTCCACGCTGGTGAACGACCATTATGCGCCCGGTCAGCACAAACCGACCGTCCGTCAGCTGTTGCACGGTAGCAAGATCGATGTGTTTTGGGCGCTGCTGTTGGCCGGTTCCGTGAATTTGTCGCTGTTGATCCTGGCTGCGAATTCGCTGTACGGCATGACCGGCACGGATACGATCGAAGGTGCGCAGCATGCGATCGCGAGTGTGCTGGGTCCGGTCGTCGGCACGATTTTCTCCGTAGGACTGCTGGCCTCCAGTCTGAGCTCCACGTCCGTCGGCACGTACGCGGGCTCCGAGATCATGCATGGATTGCTGCGGATCAAGGCGCCGATGTGGGCCTGCCGGATCGTTACGCTGGTGCCGGCGCTAATTGTGCTGTGGTTCGCGGGCAATCCGACCGAAGCGCTGATCGTCGGACAGGTGGTGCTGTCAATCGGCATCCCGTTCGCGATCATTCCGCTCATGCGCTACACGCATGACAGGGATCTTATGGGCGAATATGCGGACGGTCCGTTCAAACATGCGCTCAACATCGCCGTCGCCGCGCTGATCGTCGCACTCAACGTTCTCCTCATCATCCTCACCTTCCTCGGCAAGGTCTGAACCAGCCCCTGGCCGGGTTGCGCCCACCGGTGCAATGCCCAACCGTAGGCATAGAATTCTGGAGTCATTATGGCGTTTCAGAGGTGGTGCATGAAAAACGGTATGAGGGGAAAATCGCAGGTGCTTACGCGTGATGAGGCTTATGTCAACGGCCATTTGACGCATGCGGCTTTCGTTTCCATCGCGATTCTGACGTTCATCACCTTCGTCGGCAACTTCACGCAGCTGCAGCTGAGCGCCGCCCTGCCGACCATCGTGACCGATTTCGGCATTTCCGTCACGACCGGGCAGTGGCTGACCTCGATTTTCCAGCTGGTCATGGGCGTGATGGTTCCGCTTACGGCATACCTGACCCGCCGCTTCTCGACCCGTCAGATCGTACTCGCCTCGATGACCGTATTCACCGTCGGATCCGTATTCGCATGGCTGGGCTCCACCTTCGCGCTGGTGCTGATCGGCCGCCTGCTGGAAGCGGTTGGAACCGGTGTGATGTGGCCGGTGCTGCAGATCACCGTCTTCTCGATCTACCCGTTGGCACGCCGAGGCATGGCCATGGGCACCGTGGGCATGGCCATGAGCGTCGCACCGGCCATCGGCCCCACTTTGGGCGGCATACAGACCGATCTGAACGGCTGGCGTTCGATTTTCTTCACCTTGACGATCATCGGCGTGATCTCACTGTTCCTGGCATTCTTCGGACTGCGCAATTTCGGCGTGCACGACCCTTCCGCCAAAGCCGACTTCTTCTCCGTCGGACTGTCGATTTTCGGTTTCGGCGGTCTGATGTTCGGCTTCACGAACATCGAATCATACGCATTCATACACCCCATGGTCTGGCTGCCGATGCTCATCGGCATCATCGGCATCATCTGGTTCGTGGTTCGCCAGATCCATGGCGCTCGCCGGTATGCCTCCGCGCAGTCCGGCGACGCCCGCCAGTCCGATGCCCATGGTCGCCAGGCCGCTGCCCGCGACTGCCAGCCTCCGCTGCTGAACCTGGGTGTGCTGAAGAACCGCAGTTTCACGGTCGGTACGGTCACTGCGGCGCTGTCGTTCTTCGCATTCAGCTCGATTATGGTGATCATGCCGCTCTATATTCAGAATTGCCGTGGCTATTCCGCCACGATCAGCGGCCTGGTGATGCTGCCCGGTGCGCTCGGCCAGTGCATTTCGCAGTTCTTCGGCGGCAAGGCCCTCGATAGATTCGGCGCCCGGCCCGTCGCCTTGATCGGCACGATTACGCTGTGCTTCGGCACGATTATGATGAGCCTGATTTCCATGACGTCATGGATTTGGTGGGTGTCGATATGGCAGTTCGTGCGTCAGATCGGCATGGGATTCGTGCTCATGCCGATCACCACATGGTCGCTCAACTGCCTGCGGCCGCAGGAGGTGAGCGCCGGCTCGGCCGTAACGAACACCGTGCGTCAGATTGCCGGTGCGGTCGGCGCCCCGGTGCTGGTGATTCTGATGGAGACGTTCACGTCATTGCGTTGGGCTGCCATCGGAGGTGCGAAGGGCACGTATGCCATCGCCAACGTGTTCGGCATTCAGTGGGCGTTGCGTATCAGCGCCGGCATCTGCTTCATCATGGTGCTGATGGTGTTCTTCGGCGTGCGTGGACGCGGTGCCGGCACCACGCACGAAGCCGTTCAGCGCGCCTTGGCCCTCATCTCCCACTGAAACCACGAAACCCGAGGGTCGCGTGGCCATGCAGGAGACCGCCGCGGCCCTGATTCGCTCCGATTCGTTACTCCCCGTCGTCCGGCTTGTATTCCAGCACGCTCAGCGCCACAATTCCCTGGCCGGTATGCACGAACACGTTCGCACGCCCGCCGACGGCCTCCACGCCTTCGATCAGGTGTGCGATCGGCTCGGAATCCAGTACCGGGAGCACCTGCGCCACACCATCCGCGTCGATTACGCGCAGCGTATCGTCCAGATAGCCGGAGGCCAGCATTTCATCGACGGCGCCTTCGAATTCGGTCAGTTCGTCTATTTCACGCTTCGCAGCCTCATTTGCGGCCACTTCAACGGCTTCGGCCACCTTCTCGCTGAGCTTGTCCTCTTCGCTCATCATGATCCTTTCGTGAAACCCCTGCCATGCGCCCCGTCTGTCGTAGGCGGTCATGGCTTTTGCATAATGCGTGGCAGTGTATCGAAACCACATTGCCGAACCGTTTCGGATTGCAAGATTCGTCCATATAGTGGTTCGATGGCAATGGTGGTGGAGATGGTGAAGACCTCCCGCCGCATGGCATCGCGGAGGCGGTCCGAAGGCACGGCCTGCGCTAGAATATCCATCTGTAGGATATGCACGGCCCTGAAGCCGGCATAAACGTAACACGCACTGCAAGAGGTCGGCGTATGCACATCATGTTCGTCTGCACGGGCAACATCTGCCGTTCGCCTATGGGCGAGCTGCTGCTGACGAAATATCTGACCGGCACCACCGTGCGCGTCTCCAGCGCCGGTACCCGTGGTCTGCCGATGCATCAGATCGACCCGTCCAGCGCACGGCTGATGGACAGCGTCGGCATCGAATCCAGCGGATTCCGGTCCCGCCGCCTCACGCGCCAGATGGCCGATGAGGCCGACCTGATCCTATGCTTTGAAAAGGGCCAGCGCAAGGATATCGTGGCTTTGGCCCCGGCGGCCGTACGGTATACGTTCCTGCTGAGTGATTTCGCGAACATGTGCGAATACTGCGCCCGGAACGGCATGGTCAAGGGACTGACCATCCAGGAGCGCCTGCAGTCGGTGATCAAGTCCTCTTCGATGATCAGGCCGATGCTGCCGATTCCTCGCGATATCGAGGATCCGCATGGCCGTACTTTCGACAAGTTCCGTACCGCCGCGAACCAGACCAACACGTCCATTCGTACGATACTCAAAAGCATGCGCAAGCATTACGCCGTGGAGCCTGCCCCCATTCGCTCCCAGATCGTCGCCTGAAGCCGATTCGGCGTCATTGGGAGGTGAACCATATGGAATTCAGTTCACCGGCCCGCATGGCTCTTGCATACACGATCACGCCCCGATTGGGCTTGACCGCCGCTCGTGCGCCTCGAAGCAGCGTTGTCGAGTCGATGTCGACCGCCGGCCCGATCCATCCGGGAACGATGTCGGGCAGCAGACGCCCCATCTTCATTTCCGAAATGAGATTGCGTGCCTTGTCGCTGTCCAACCAGTATTCGAAGACGCCGTACCATTGGACCACCATTCTGTTGATTCCCCGTGCGATGGTCCGTGAGGAGCCGTCGGATGTGTAGTATCGCAATGATAGGGAACCGTCCGGGTGGAGTATGGCCTGGCCTTCGTTCAAAAGCATGTTCATCAGTCTGATCTGGGAGGATACGATCGTCAGGTCACGGTCCGAATATCCGGCCCGTTTGGCCGATGCCGCGTCGAAGGCCAGCTTGTTTTTGCCGTTTTGCCTGAGGAACCTGTTCATGCCGGACATGGTGGAGGGAACGGTGTCTATCGGGGCTGCGGATGCCCACGCCGCAATCGGAGAGAAAACCAGGGGTGTGAAAAATGCAGCAGAGAATAATGCCATACATGTCCTACTCAATCCCATTGAAATCCTTATCCTCTTGCGCAGGCCGCATCAGCACCCCACGTAATAAGGCATGCTATGGCTCAACGGCAGCGTCTGCAAGGAGATGACAAGCCGCATGACCACCCTATGTGTACCCCAGCCATCGGGGAAGGCGCATGGGGAACATGATGTGAATCGCCGCTGGTCGACTAGGTTCCAACCACCTTTGTTTCCTGTGAATGGAACGTTGTCGGGGATGAAGTGAAACTGCCGGAACTCCACGAAGGATAAGAGGGGAGAGGCGTGGAACCCCGGCAGTTTCGGAAAGGATATGGCCTGTACGGATAGAGAGAAAGACGAATCCGAACAGGCCAATAGCCCCTATGCTCCGTTACTTGCTTTCGCAAGCAAGAATCATGTTACGCCGCCATGCCGCACACTTCGACGGTCTCCCCCTATTTGCATATTGCGGACAATCGGCGTTCCGCTTGGTTTCTCCCAATCAAATAGGGTGCAGCAAGGGCGGCATGACGGGCTTGTCCATGATGATGGGCGCGATGATGGATGTTCCGCCGGCTGCTGATGATGACGTCATGGCGGTAGTATTGCATTTCGGAAGAGGCGATTGACATCGAAGGAGAGTGGAGATTTGCCTGATTGCCAGCATGATGAAGGACGGCTTCCCGTTCGTCAGCTATGTGTCCGTGCATACATTCTCATTATTTTCGTGATCTATCTGGATGCCACGAGATGGCATATGGCAACCGGAATATGGAGAGTGGTCGAAGACGTCGTGCTGGCTTTGTGCCTGTTCCTCATCGCCATGTCGGTGCCGTTGAGCGAACGATGCCGCGGCATGATCGATTCGGCTATGCGGAGGGTAAACGACGGGCCGATGCACACCCCAGACACACCCGAAAAACAAGAGTGATACATGAGCTGATAACGAATGGCGTTCCGCCGTCGTCATCGGGCAAAGGGGACAGGATTCCGGGGACTTTTACCATGAGATAATTGGTCGATTTTCGTAAAAATCGGCCATTCGTAAGAATAAAGGATCTCATAAGAAAGACCTCGACACCATGCGAAGAATGACGAAATGGGTGAGTGCAGTCCTATCGTTTGGATTATGCCTGTTCATTGGATTCACCCAAACCGTGGCTCAGGCTGCTGAGCTACCCAATGTCATTACCGGTGCATCCGTTACCGATTCGAACGGAAAGACTCCGGTGAAAGTCGGCCCATGGCAGCCGTTCAAAATCAATTTTGACTTTAGCCTGCCCAATCACACGGTGCATGCCGGAGACACCACCACCATAGAGCTTCCCAACGGTTTTAAGGGGGCCGCTCCGACCGATTTTGAAATCAAGGACGGCGCTAACGTCATTGCGAGGGGAAAGATCGATCCCTCTCTCACCACCTACACCATCACCTACACCAATTATGCCGAAAACAAATCGGACATCTCCGGCAAATTCTCCATCAACGCTCAGGTCGATAGCGGCGTGCATCAGACATCGGGCGTGCTACCGGTCAAGCCCAAGGCAAGCGGGCAGACCGTCGATGCCGGGACCATTGACTATACGGTGAAAAAACAGTCCGCCGAGACGATTATCAAGGCCGGCTGGGCCAAGGGCTATGACACCACGAAAGGTGTTTGGCAAATCAAACTGAACCAGGATGCCAAAGGTTTTGCCAATGCGGTGATCGACGATCAGATGATAACACCGGGGCAAACATATATTTCCGGAACGCTTCAGGTGTTTTCCGGCACTTGGCAGTTTGATGGTGTGAGCTATAAATTCACCAACCAGAGCGATGTCACCAGCCAGTATCTTTCCGGTTTTACGGAAACGGGAACAAGCTTCCGACTGAATATCGGCGCAGTGCCGGCCGCCACCGGTCTTCTTGTGCAATATGAGACGCAGGTCGCGTGGACGCCGGTCCCGGGCGAGAAATTCGAGAATAAGGCCACGCTCACTGACGGCACCGCACAGAAGAGCAGCAAAGCGCAGTATGTCATTCCCTCCGCAGGGGGAACGGGAGAAGGCTATGACTTCACCATCAATATCAAGAAGACCGATGAAGGTGGAGCGCCTCTCGCCGGGGCCGTTTTCGATGTGATCCGCACTCGTTCCGGTCTGTCCGTGGGTCAGGTGACCACCGATGCCAATGGTAGGGCCAGCCTGAACAAGATGCTGCGCGACGACTATACGGTGAAGGAGACAACCGCACCTTCGGGATATCAAGTGGCTGCCGACCAGTCGATTGCGAGTTCCGACTTTTCGCTTGCAACTAGGGAAGTGACGAAGACCTTTGTCGATAAGGAAATTCCGAAGACCGTTGACGTTCACGTCAAGAAGGTCTGGGATGATGCGAATAACCATGACGGCTTAAGACCGTCATCCGTTACGGTGCACCTTCTCGCTGACGGCGCCGACACCGGTAAAAAGCTCACGTTGAATGATGCCGGGCAGTGGCAGGGTTCATTTACGGGACTTGCCGAGAAGAACACCGCTGGTCACAAGATCGCCTACGCCGTCTCGGAGGATCCGACGGCCGCGCACTATACTGCAACGGTCACCGGCAGTGTGGCGAATGGTTTCACCATCACTAATTCCCATACTCCCGAAATCGTTTCCATCAAGGTCGTTAAGAAGTGGGTTGGTCCTCGGAGTGGTTCGGTGAACGTGCACTTGCTGGCCGATGGTGTGGATACCGGCCAGTCTCTGATCTTGGATGAGGCCGGCGACTGGAAGGGTGCGTTTACGGATCTTCGCAGGTACACTGCGGATGGCAGGCAAATCGCCTACACCGTTTCGGAGGATCCGGTCGATGGCTATACGGGCGAGGTCACGGGTGACATGGCATCGGGCTTCACGGTGACCAACACGAATGTGCAGACCACGCGTGTGGCCGGTACGAAGACCTGGGACGATGACGGCAACCGTGACGGTGTGCGTCCGGATTCGATTACGGTCAACCTGCTGCGCGATGGCAAAAAGGTCGATGCCGTCCAGGTGTCGGCGGGTGCGGACGGATCATGGACATATGCGTTCGAGAACCTGCCCAAGTACGATCGGCATGATGGGCACCGGTACGACTACACCGTCGGCGAGGACGCGGTCAAGGACTATGCGACCAAGGTCGATGGCTTTGATCTGACCAATTCGTATACGCCGGGCAGGACGTCGGTGTCTGTGTCCAAGGTCTGGAAGGATTCGAATGACAAGGAGCACAGGCGTCCGAAGTCGGTGAAGGTGCAGTTGTATGCGGATGGCGCCGCCCAAGGTGCACCGGTCGAATTGTCCGGGGCGAACCATTGGGCGAACACATGGACCGGCCTATACCAGAAAAAGTCCGGCAAGTCGGTTGCCTACACGGTCAAGGAGATCGGTACCGTCGATGGCTATACGGGTGAGGTCACGG
>NZ_AZMV01000002.1 GCF_000522505.1 Bifidobacterium moukalabense DSM 27321
TTTCAATCCACGCTCTCCGTGAGGAGAGCGACAGGCTATCACGTTGTCCGGGCCGACACCATTCCCATTTCAATCCACGCTCTCCGTGAGGAGAGCGACGTCCCGTGGCGGAATTCAATATCTTCACCGATCCGCGCATTTCAATCCACGCTCTCCGTGAGGAGAGCGACCCGKTKTGAGTCGTCCGCAAGGTATGTATCATATCATTTCAATCCACGCTCTCCGTGAGGAGAGCGACCGACCTCATCGACGCAAGCAGCCAATGGCTCGCAATTTCAATCCACGCTCTCCGTGAGGAGAGCGACGTCTGTGGAAACTCGCTGTTGAATGTCATGCTGATTTCAATCCACGCTCTCCGTGAGGAGAGCGACTTGCGTGACCCATGGAGCGTTCATACCCTCGGTATTTCAATCCACGCTCTCCGTGAGGAGAGCGACTGTGATGAGTCCATCGTCCTCGGCCTTGCCTTCATTTCAATCCACGCTCTCCGTGAGGAGAGCGACGTGGCCAACCTGCTCAACCATGGCGTGGATCCGATTTCAATCCACGCTCTCCGTGAGGAGAGCGACGCTGTTGGTTCAGATACTTGTGGTATTCGTCGATATTTCAATCCACGCTCTCCGTGAGGAGAGCGACCCAAATACGCGAACCTCAACAATCCAGTCAAGGAGATTTCAATCCACGCTCTCCGTGAGGAGAGCGACGTCGGCGGACGGCTGACAAAAAGGAAACTATCATGATTTCAATCCACGCTCTCCGTGAGGAGAGCGACTGGTGCTTGCAGTCGTACCGGCAGTTTTCGGATGATTTCAATCCACGCTCTCCGTGAGGAGAGCGACGAACATTTATGGACATTCATTCTCAATAATAAACATTTCAATCCACGCTCTCCGTGAGGAGAGCGACCCTTAACAACGCCAGTCAAATAGTCAGTGACAATATTTCAATCCACGCTCTCCGTGAGGAGAGCGACGGCATCAACATGCATTTTGACTAAAATTGCGCATATTTCAATCCACGCTCTCCGTGAGGAGAGCGACTGCACAGATGGACAGCATGTTTCACATTGTGGAACATCTATCCTTCGTACGAGTCCAAGAGTAGCAGGGTTTGAGGTCAAAACCTGTTATTCTAATCACTCGACCAAAAAATAATAACGATTCTTCTCTCTGAAATTATCAAACAGCAAAGGAAAGTCGACTTACTTTTCGATTCCAAGTTCTATCCAAGTGCGAAGCTCGCCTTATCCGATGAGAGCTTCCACTTCGCACAACGGCGGACTTCGGTGCCTAGATCATCATTACATCGTCCACAGGAAGATGCCGTTGCACACCATAATATTCAATCTTCTCAGAATATTTCGTTCCTAATTTATATAAGCGTAGGCTATCCTTCTCTTGATCCATGATTTTCATCACTTCATTTATTAGAGTTAGATAATCTGCTGGAGTGACCGAGCACTCGAACACACTATTCTGCACTCGCTGCCCGTACTTCATACAAGTCTTCGCAACGTTACGCAATCGTCTCTTTCCCGCAGTTGTCTCGGTATTGACATCATATGCCACGACCACCATCATGTCTTATCACTTCCACATAAATGGTGGATAAGCGTCTATGTCCCCGCGTAGGAAGCGCGTTAATAAAAGTGCTTGTACATATGGAACCAGGCCCCAAGAAATTCTTTCCTGCAGATATGGATGAACAATTTGTTCAGTTTTCTTCCTTTGCCAAGCTCCGAGCACTGCCTTTCTTCCTGTTTCTGAGAGGAACACGCCTCCATTTTCACGTTCTTCAAAGTCTTTCGCCTGTATCACACCGGTATTGACCAGAGTCAGAGCAAATCTATCAGCTATCACCGGACGGAACTCTTCCACTAAGTCCAAGGCAAGCGATGCACGTCCAGGTCGATCGACATGCATAAAACCCACGTAGGGGTCCAATCCCACTCCCTGTAGAGCCGCACAGCAATCATTGGTAAGTACGGAATAAATGAATGACAATAATGCATTCATTCGATCAAGTGGAGGTCTCCTTGTTCTCTCTTCAAAGAAAAAATCATCCTTACTTTTCAAAATCAGATCATCAAAAGCATAAAAATATTCTTTAGCTGCCATTCCCTCCAGACCACGCAGCGCACCCATGGAATTGCATTGATGGATTTCAGGTAGTCGTTGTGTCAGTCGATCACTTTGCTGAGAAATCCGTTCCACATTCACTCGCAAAGCATGATCCCGTTTTGTTCGTTCCAGTACCCACTTTGCGTTAAAGATCTTGCCAATAATAAATGATTTAGCGACAGGGAGAGCATCCATCTCATTATCTGCTCGACGGAATTGCTCCCTCCTCAACAGAACATTACGATTCTTCTCCCCCCATGATTGAACAATAATAATGCCCCCTCGGCGAATAGAAGGACATGTTAACGCCCATCTCTCCACAACGTCCCATAAGTGACGGAGATGCTCCCTTATATGAAAAGCATAGTATTGATTCAATGGAACGAAGTGGTATTTTCGCCAGAATCACATCTTCTCGATGCACAGCTACATTGTCATTTTCCAGTGCTAAGTATGCATCTTCGGTCATTACGAACAATGTGTTGAGAAGCTGTTTCATCGCAATGCCTCGATTCAGGAATTCATACCGTTAATTTGGAGATCAATATATTTCTGCGCAGACCTAGTTTTTGTTAACTCGGGTAAACACCAATTTCGCAAGGAGCATGCTGAGCACGCTTTTGTAGGTCTCACTTGTGGCGTATGAGCACGAGTATTCTATTATGCAATTCCTACTGAGCCATAGCCGGCATATTGAGACCTTGTCGAACGGCCCCAACGAAAACTCGGGACTAAAAGAAAACCGGAAGGGCGGGTTGCCGCAGGAATGAACCCGCGATAACCCGCACCTCCCGGCAACGCGACTGCTTCTCATAATGTGTGCTTGACTCACATGGATGGTACTGAGAACCATTCGCTCAACGATCTGCTCCCGCATGCATGACCGAACATACGCGCGGAATACAAATCAAGTCGTAGGGCTTAAAGCCAATGCATAACTGTAGCCGCACGGTTGAATAATCACAAATCCAGCCAACAGGCATGCAGATAGATGGCAAATACGTACATGCGAAGCCCCTATGTGAAAGGCGGCAAGCCACGCCCACACGGAACACGGCTTGCCGCCTAGATATGAGGTACATCTCACAGTCCAGTTCAGGCTTTGGCAACCTCAACTGCCAGTTCGGAGCCTTCGGCGCCGGCCACAATCTCGAAGGAGGTGGCGAGCGTTTCGGAAGCCACGAGGTCCTTGAATTGCTCGACCTTCGCCACGTCACCCGCCGGAACGGTGAGCTTCAGGGCGATGCGGTCGGAGATCTCCAGATCGGCGGCCTTACGGGCATCCTGTACGGCGCGGATTACGTCGCGGGCGTAGCCTTCGGCGATCAGGTCGTCGTTCAGCTCGGTGTCGAGGATTACGAAGCCACCGGTCGGCAGTGCGGCGGACACGGAGTTGGCGGCCTCGTCGGCGTTCTTCTCCTCCACGCTGTTGATTAGTTCGTATTCGCCCTCCTCCAGCGCAATGTCGCCGTTCGGGGTCTCGCACACCGGAACACCGGAAGCGTCAACATGCCAGGCACCGGACTTGGAGGCCTTGATGGCAAACTGTACGTCCTTGCGCAGGCGCTTGCCGGCAACGCGGGCGTTCACGCGCAGCTCGTTGATGATCTTCAGACCACGGGATTCGGCATCCTCAAGCGTGCACAGCTCAACGTCCTTGACGTTGAGCTCGGACTTCAGGATTTCGGCATAGGCGGCCACGGCATCCGGATCAGACACGATCACGGTCAGCTTGCTCAACGGCTGGCGCACGCGGATCTGCTTCGCCTTACGCATGGACAGGGTGCTGGAAACGACCTCGCGCACCTTCTCCATGGCGTCGACCAGAGCCGGATCGTCGACGAGCACGCGACCGAGCTCGGTCGCCTCACCGGAAGTCGGATCGGCGAGGAACGGCCAGTCGGCCAGATGCACGGATTCGCCGCCGGTCAGGCCACGCCACACGGCCTCGGCCTCCATCGGGGCGAGCGGGGCGATCACACGCATGAACGCCTCAAGCACGGTGTACAGCGTATTGAACGCGTTCTCGTCTTCGTTCCAGAAGCGGTCGCGATTGTTGCGGATGTACCAGTTGGTAAGCATGTCGATGAAATCGGACACCGCTTCGCAGGCATCGGAGATCAGGAAGTCATCCAGAGCGGACTGGGTCTTCTCGATCAGACGGCGGGTACGTGCCAGCAGGTAGCGGTCCATTTCCGGCAGCGAAGCCACTTCGTCGGCACGCAGCGAACGTGCATCGAAACCGGCGCCGCCCTTGGCTGCATTGGCATACAGGGTAAAGAAGTAATAGGAGCTCCATACCGGCAGCATGACCTGGCGCACGGTATCGCGGATGCCTTCGGCTGTCACGATGAGGTTGCCGCCGCGCAGGATCGGCGAGCTCATGAGGAACCAGCGCATGGCGTCGGAACCGAAGTCGTTGAACACACCGTTCACGTCCGGGTAGTTGCGCAGGTGCTTCGACATCTTCTGACCGTCGGAGCCGAGCACGATGCCGTGGCAGATCACGTTCTTGAACGCCGGCTTGTCGAACAGGGCGGTGGCCATGATGTGCAGCACGTAGAACCAGCCACGGGTCTGGCCGATGTATTCCACGATGTAGTCGCACGGGAAGTGCTGTTCGAAGGTTTCCTTGTTCTCGAACGGATAGTGGTACTGGGCGAAGCTCATGGAACCGGATTCGAACCAGCAGTCCATCACATCGGTGATGCGGCGCATGTGGCTCTTGCCGGTCGGATCGTCCGGGTTCACGCGGGTCAGCTCGTCGATATACGGGCGATGCATGTTGACATTACCCTCGTGGTCGCGCGGATAGTCGCCGAAGTCGGCCTTCAGCTCCTCGAGCGAACCATACACGTCAACGCGCGGATATTTCGGATCGTCGGACACCCACACCGGAATCGGCGAACCCCAGAAACGGTTACGGGAGATGGACCAGTCGCGGGCGTTCTCCAGCCACTTGCCGAACTGGCCGTCCTTCACGTTGCTCGGAATCCAGTTGATCTGCTGGTTGAGCTCAAGCAAACGGTCCTTGATCTTCGTGACGGACACGAACCAGGAGCTCACCGGCTTGTAGATCAGCGGGGTGGCGCAACGCCAGCAGTGCGGGTAGGAGTGCACGTAGCTCTTCTCCTGGAAGAGGATTGCGCGCTGCTCTTCCGGCACACGTGCCAGCGGACCATCGCCGGCGCGCAGATTGCGCAGGATCGGCAGATTCGCGTCGAACACGTACTGGCCTTCATAATCCGGGCACAGCGAGGTGAACTTGCAGCCAGCGTCGAGCACGTCCACGCTCTTGATGCCCTTGGCGTTGAGCGTGTTCATATCGTCCTCGCCGTACGGCGCCTGATGCACCAGGCCCGTACCCTCGACGGTGTCGACATAATCGGCGGTGAAGATCTGGTAGCCTTCCGGCCCTGGAACCTGGCCTTCGGCCGCATGCTCTTCGCCGGCGAAGTACGGGAAGACCGGGTAATAGCGCCAGCCTTCCATTTCGGAGCCCTTGAGTTCGCGCACGATCTCGTAGTTCTCGCCGAGTTCCTTGGCGTAGGAGCCGAGCAACGGCTTGCCGAGATAGAACTTCTTGCCGGCGAACCTGCCTTCGGTCGGGCGCACTTCGACATAGTCGATGTCGGCGCCGACCACGATGGCGAAGTTGGTCGGAACGGTCCACGGGGTGGTGGTCCAGAACACGGCGTAGGCGTCTTCCTCGTCACGCAGCTTTACGGCCACGGACACGGTGGTGTCCTGGCGGTCCTGGTACACGTCGGCATCCATGCGCAGCTCATGTGCGCTCAGCGGCGTCTGGTCCTTCGGGCAGTATGGCAGCACGCGGTAGCCCTGGTAGGCCAGGCCCTTGTCGTACAGCTGCTTGAAGGCCCACATCACGGATTCCATGTACGGAATGTTCAGGGTCTTGTAGCCATGCTCGAAATCGACCCAGCGCGCCTGACGGTGCACGTAGTCCTTCCACTCGTTGGTGTACTTGAGCACGGAGGCACGGCAGGCATCGTTGAACTTGTCGATGCCGATCTCCTTGATCTGCTCGACGGAGTCGATGCCCAGTTCCTTCTGCGCTTCGAGCTCGGCCGGCAGGCCATGGGTGTCCCAGCCGAACACACGGTTGACCTTGCGGCCCTTCATGGTCTGATAGCGCGGAATCACGTCCTTGGCGTAGCCGGTCAGCAGGTGGCCGTAATGCGGCAGGCCGTTGGCGAACGGCGGGCCGTCGAAGAAAACGAATTCGTTCTGGCTGTGGTCTCCGGACGGACGGCGCTCGACGGACTTGGCGAAGGTGTCGTCCTTCTCCCAATAGTCAAGCACGGACTCCTCCAGCTTCGGGAAGCTGGGGTTCGGCGCGACGTTGGCGCTCTGCTCACCGGCAGCAGCCTTCGGATACACATGATTGGTGGTTTCGCTCACCGTATGCTCCTCGTTTGGCAGATTTCCTGTTCTTCTTAACTACCTACGAGGACGACGACTTCCGTACGGCTTGCCGCACGTCCGCCACCGCGGTACCACCTCGCTTGCCGCTCTCCCCTGCGTACTGCGCAGTGCGATTACGACCGCTTGCGTTCGGCTGTTCGGGCCGATCCCGCCGGTTCTACTGGGCCTGCGACTGCTTCTGAGGGTTCGTACCCTGCAATCGCCGCCGTTCTTCCGGAAGCTCCCCGCTGATAACGGATCACAGCTATGCATTTCAGCAGTTTAGCCTAGCACGCAGTGCGAACGTTACCTATGGAAGGAGCCGCATGGCGTCCACCATGCGGCTCCTTCAACCCACGAATCGCATACCGGTTGCGATCAGGATTCGGACGGCTCCCCCTGCGCGAGCTGCGATTCGAGCTGCCTGACGATGTCATCGTGCATCTTTTCGCTGATCTTCACCTTGAAAAGGAAAACGAGCAGGCTCAGTACGATGACGGCCAACGGCACGTAGAAGGCGCAGATCTGGAAGGTATGGATGTTGGAAGCGGTCATGTCGGCGGCCGTGGCGTTGCCGATCATGCCGGCGGCCACGGCCACGAAGCCGACGATGCCGTTGGAGCAGGCGCCTGCGATCTTGTCGAGCATCGGGCGCACGGACAGGGTCACGGCCTCGTTGCGCTTGCCGTTCTTCAGCTGACCATATTCGATGGAGTCGGTCAGGGACAGGATGGCGGTCATCTGGATGAAGGTCTGCGGCAGGTAGAAGAAGACCAGTCCGACGGTGACCATCGGCAGGCTGGACGAGCCGATGATGAACAGCAGATAGCCTATGATCATAAGCGCCATGCCGCCGAGATACAGGTAACGGCGCGGAATGCGCTTGTTGAGGATCGGGTATGCCGGAGCCATGATCAGACCGGTGATGACCGGAATGACGCCCACGATGGAGTATGCGCCGGAATTGTTGAGGATGTACTTGAACAGGTACATGAGCACGCCGGTGGTGGCCACGTTGGCGATGGCGTACAGCAGGTAGCTCAGGGCGACCCACAGCAGCTGGTCGTTCTGGGCGAGGGCCTTGAACGCGGCGAGCGGGCCGCCGTTCTCCTCGGCGTTGGTTCGCAGCGTGCTGGAGCTTTCCTTGGTGCCGAACGCCACGGAGCATACGGTCAGAATGCCGAGAATGGCCACGATGATGGCGAAGCAGGTCCAACCGCTCTGGCTTTCCGTCCGATTGCCGGTGAACACGAAACTGAAGTAGGTGACGATCGGGATGACGATGATGGTCAGGCCGTTATAGCCGATGGAACCGCCGAAAGAGCCGAGCGCGGTATAGGTGGAACGCTCATGGGAGTCATTCGACAGCGCTGGGATCATGCCCCAGTAGGAGATGTCTCGCAACGAGTAGAACACGTCGAGCACGACGAACACCACCACAAACAGCACGATGAACCAAGTGGTGTTGACATTGACCAGACCGAACAGGCCGGTGTACACCACGACGAGCAGCAACGCGGAGACCGTGCCTCCGATGAGCTGCCATGGCTTGAAACGGCCCCACTTGGTGTTGGTGTTGTCGATGATGTTGCCCAGCAGCGGGTCGATGAAGATCTCCGCAATGCGGATGATCACGACGAGGCTGGTGATGATGCCGATGAGTTTGGTGGCGATGCCCTTGTCGACGCCCGCGAACAGCGAACTGGTCACATACACGATGAAGTATGTGCTCAGGGCGTTGTAGAACGCGGACTGGCCGACATTGCCGAACGCATATGCCATACGGGATTTCAGGTTTGAGCTCTGCTTATCCACGGTGAGGGTTTCTTCCATCGTTACTTCTCCTTAGAAGTTTCCGTGCAGTCTTCCTTCGACTCATGTGTCAGTATATGGCATAACCCCTGTTTAGTAAAATATGACACTAATCATTACGCATCGTCGGCGTGTCGCATTTTGTTCGATAATGGTAGAAAAGACCACACATCATGCGCGTTACACGATTGATTCGACCATCGAAGCAAACATGGACGCACCATGCCACACATACGACGCAACGCACTTGCATGTTTCGATAACGAAAGTTACTATTTATTAGTAAAGGATTTTACATCCTTCGCACAGAGCCGTGACATCACAGAAAGAGGGCAGGCAGATCATGTCGCATATCTTTTCCGCAACCGAAGCACAGGAATCGTGGCTGACCGATCCCACCGTTTTCGCGGTCAACCGCCTTCCGGCGCATTCCAGCCATCGTTGCTACGATCATGAACCGCTCATGCATGAACCGTCAGGACTCAAACAACGGCTCGACGGGCAGTGGCAGGTCAAGGTCGTCGATATGGCCGAAGCGGGATTTCCCACCGGCTTCGCCCAGGCCCGATGCGCCGAATCCGGATTCTCATCCATCGAGGTGCCATCGAATCTGGAGACCAAAGGCTTGCTGAAGCCGCAATACGTCAACGTGCAGTACCCATGGGACGGCCATGAGGACCCGCAGCAGCCGAATGTTCCACGGCATAACCATGTGGCGCTGTACCGCAGGGAATTCACGCCGTCCGCATCCGTGGCCCGCGCCATCCGAGAGGGTCGTCAGGTCACGCTTACCTTCCATGCCGCCTCCACCGCCATCTATGTGTGGCTGAATGGTGCATTCATCGGCTATGCCGAAGATTCCTTCACGCCGAGTGAATTCGACGTGACCGACGCCATCCGGGAAGGTCACAACACCCTCGCCGTCGCCTGCTTTGAATTCAGCAGCGCCGCATGGCTCGAAGACCAGGATTTCTGGCGCCTGCACGGACTGTATCGCAGCGTCGAACTCACCGCCATCCCCGCCGCGCACGTACGCGACTGGAAGATCGACCCCGATTTCGACGCCGCGACCGGCAATGCGGCACTCGCCTTCGTCGCGTCCATCAGCAATGCGGACGTTGCGTCCAAGGCCGTCGCGACGCTGTACGACGCCGACGGCGCCATCGCATGGCAGTCCGAACGGCTGCCGGTGAACGAAACGATCACCGCGGAAGCCGCAATCGCGAACATCAGGCCATGGAGCGCGGAGGAGCCGAATCTGTACACGCTCGGCCTGACGCTGTACGGCACGGACGGCGCAGTGATCGAAGTCAGCCGCGAGCGCATCGGCTTCCGGCATTTCGCCATCGAAAACGGTGTGATGAAGCTCAACGGCAGGCGCATCGTGTTCAAGGGCGTGAACCGTCATGAGTTCGACGCCCGTCGCGGCCGTGCGGTGACCGAGGAAGACATGCTGTATGACATCACGTTCTTCAAGCGGCACAACATCAACGCCGTGCGCACTTCGCACTATCCGAACCAGGAACGCTGGTACGAGCTGTGCGATGAGTATGGCATCTATATGATCGATGAGACCAATATCGAGACGCATGGTTCATGGACCGCACCGAGCGACTCGGTCACGCCGGACACCAACGTGCCGGGCAGCAAATCCGAATGGCAGGAGGCGTGCGTGGACCGCATCGAGTCGATGATGCGCCGCGACTACAACCATCCGGCCGTGGTGATCTGGTCGTTGGGCAACGAATCGTATGCGGGTACGGTGTTCAAGGCGATGAGCGATTTCGTGCATGCCAACGATCCACTGCGTCCGGTGCATTACGAGGGTGTGTTCTGGAACCGTGAGTTCGATGGCATCTCCGATATGGAAAGCCGTATGTACGCCAAGCCGGCGGAAATCGCGGAGTATCTCGAATCCAATCCGAAGAAGCCGTATATCTCGTGCGAATACATGCATGCCATGGGCAATTCCGTGGGTGGCATGCATCTGTACACCGAGCTGGAGCGTTACGAGCAGTATCAGGGCGGCTTCATCTGGGATTATATCGACCAGGCGCTTTTCCAGCGTCTGCCGGACGGCACCGAACGCCTGACGTATGGCGGCGACTGGGACGACCGCCCGAACGATTACGAATTTTCCGGCGACGGCATCATCTTCGCGGACCGCACCGCCTCTCCCAAGGCGCAGGAGGTCAAGCAACTGTATGCGAACGTGAAGATCGAGCCGGATGCGCACGGTGTGACGATCCGCAATGAGAATCTGTTCATCTCCACCGCCGACTACGTGTTCACGGCACGCGTGCTGGTCAACGGCGAGGAGCGCTGGCAGGCCGATTACCGTTTCGACGTGGCGGCCGGTGCGAGCGGGCGCTTCGACATCGCGTTCCCGACCGCGGACGATCTGATGGCGGGCCGTTGCGGCGAGGCGTTGCCGAACGGCTCGATCGAGGTGACGTACGAGGTCGACCAGCGGCTGGCCGGGGCCACCGCCTGGGCTCCCGCAGGATTCGAGCTGACGTTCGGACAGTACGTGCAGGTCATCACCGATGCCGCCAACACGGATGCCACCGATCCGGTAACCGCCATTCATGCGCATGACGTGACGGTCACCGACGGCCGATGGAACGCCGGGGTGAAGGCGGGCGGCCGCGAGGCATTGCTGTCCAAGGCACAGGGAGGACTCGTCTCCTTCACCCGCGACGGCCGTGAAATGCTGTCGCGCAGGCCGA
This sequence comes from Bifidobacterium moukalabense DSM 27321, assembly GCF_000522505.1. Lineage (GTDB taxonomy): Bacteria > Actinomycetota > Actinomycetes > Actinomycetales > Bifidobacteriaceae > Bifidobacterium > Bifidobacterium moukalabense. The sequence continues at coordinate 11,087 of NZ_AZMV01000002.1, forward strand.
GCCTGCTGACCTTCCGCCCCCTGACCGACAACGATCGCGGCAACGCCTCCGGCTTCGACCGTGCGCAATGGTTCGCCGCCGGCCGTTACGCCAAGACCGTCGGCGCCGAAATCGTCCGCAATGGCGATACGGTCGTCGGCACGTACACGTATGAGCTGGCGATTGCGCAGCGTACGAAGGTCACCGCGCGCTACGAGCTGTCGGGAGACGGACGCATCCATCTGACCCTCACCTATCCGGGTGGCATCGAGGCGGCTTCGCTGCCGGCGTTCGGCATGGAGTGGATGCTGCCGGTCGAGTATTCGAATCTGCGCTTCTACGGTCTGGGACCGGCCGAAACCTACCGCGACCGTCTGCACGGCGCCAAGCTCGGTGTATTCGAGAGCACCGCCGAAGCGGACAACGCACCGTACCTGGTGCCGCAGGAAACCGGCAATCATGAGGCGCTGCGCTGGATCGAGGTGACCGACCGGTACGGCCACGGCCTGCGTGTGAGCCAGGCTGGCGAGGAACACTTCTCGGCAAGTCTGCTGCCCTACAGCACGCTGATGTTGGAGGAGGCGACCCATCAGGAGGAGCTGCCGGCCCCACGCCACATGTTCCTGCGTCTGCTCGCGGCGCAGATGGGCGTCGGCGGCGACGATTCGTGGGGTGCGCCGGTGCATGGGCGGTTCCAGCTGCCGGCCGACCGACCGCTCACGCTTGACGTGATGCTGGAACTGTTCTGATGTTCCGCAACCGCTGAAAAACTCCGAACGTCACCGTTCCGCCGGCACGAAGCTGTCACGCACGACCAACGAAGTCGACAGATAGGCGTGCTGGCGGATGGTCCGCTTGCCCGCGATGGCATCCGCCAACGTCAGGATCGCCACGCGGGCGAGTTCGCTCTGGTCGATGGCGAACGTGCTCAACGGCGGCGACGTAAGCTGGGCGATTGTCTGGTTGTTGATGCTGATCACGCTGATGTCACGCGGCACGAGCACCCCGGAGGCATGGAAGGCCTGCAGTACGCCGACCGCGATCACATCGGCGGCGATGATCACCGCATCCGGCAGCGCACCGTTGTGGTCGTGCACGAACCGTTCGCCAAGCCTGCGTCCGTTTTCCACGGTGAACAGGCCATCCGAATAGATCAGTCCCTCGGCGTCCAATCCAAAATGCTTGATTTCACGCTGAAAATAGGTGGCACGGTTCTCCTCGTCCAGCTCATAGAAGTTCATCAGGCAGCCTTTGCCGCCAATGAATCCGACGCGTTCCATCCCCTTCGCCGCACAAGCCGCAACGGCATCGTGCACGGTCTGCTGCAGATCAGGCTGTACGGAGTCAAACAGGCTCGGCGCCGGATTCACATCGATGAACACGCCATACGGCATGGCGTCATGCAGCCGTTCCAGATCGTCTTCGACGATCCTGTCGGCACCGATCGCCATGAAGCCGTCGAATCTGTCGCTGTCGGCAATCATGTCATCAAGATTGCGGAACACGGTCAGTTCCATACGCTGCTGCCCCGCATTGCGCTCAAGCGCCGCACGCAAATCGGTGAAATAGGAATCACGCAACGTCTCATCGGATTCCTCGTTGTCAAGCAGGGCCACCTCATGCGGAATCACGATGCGTTTGGTCTGCATACTGTAGCCCAGTTCCTCGCTGACCTGAATGATCCTGCGACGCGTCTCCTCACGGACGGACAATGTGGGATCTCCATTGAGCAACCGGGATACCGTAGCTTGCGAGAATCCCGTCCGTCTTGCGATTTCCTTGATGGTCGCCATTGATGCCCCTCATTCAGTGAAGTAAAAGCTTTACCAAATCAGGGTACCTCATCTTCCTATCAAAATGGTAATCAAAAGCACCCTAACGCATGGTCGCACCGCGGGCCGCACATTGCCGGTCATCGACCTTCAGCAGCACCGTCATCAGCACCGCCAACGCGGCGAAAACGGCACCGACCGGACCGAGCCAACGCAATCCGACGGTATCGTAAGCCACGCCACCAACCGCGGAACCAAGCGCGATGCCGAGATTGCAGGACGTGGAATTCAGCGATGAGGCAAGCGTGCCGCAGCCGGGATAACCGGTTTCGGCCACATATGAATACAGCACCTGCGAAGGCGAGTTCTGCAGATAGATCGTAAGGCCCAGAATCACCAGCAGCACGGCCCCGAGCACTGCGTTCGCCGCGGCAAGGGGAAGCAGCAGCATGCATACGAACTGCAGCGCGTAGGCCTTGCCCATGCCGACAAGCGGCCAGATGCCGGTGCCGCGCGTGGCGAGCCTGCCGCTGTACAGGTTGCTCCACAGGCAGCAGGCGCCGAATGCCACGAGCGCGATGCTCACGTAGGCCGCGGGCACATACAGCTCGTTGGTGAACATGGGGGTCAGGTAGGTGTACCACACATAGCTTGAGGCGAGACCGAACACCACGGTGAGCACGCCGAGAATGATTCGGCGGTCGGAGAACAGTTTGAACTGGCTGAGAATCCTCACCTGCGAGGGCACCGAACGCTTCGGCAGCACCACGAACATGACGCCGATCATGGCCACCGTCAGCACGTCGATGATGACGAAGCTGGTGCGCCAACCCGCCAGTCCCGCAATCCACGTACCCATCGGCATGCCGAACACGGAGGCGATGGAAAATCCGGAGAACACCCACGACATGTATTTCGGCTGGTTTTCACGGCTCGTCACGTCCGGCCCGAAGGTGAGCGCCACCGCCACGAGCACTCCCGAAACGGAGGCGGTGACCACGCGAGCCAGCAGCAGCATCGGATAGTTCATGGCGAAGGTGCAGAGCACATTGCCGGCGAGGAATACGAGCAGCAATGCGATCAGCGCGTGGAATCGTTGGAATTTCGAACAGATCGCGGCGCCGATCGGCGTGAGCGGCGCATACACGAACGCGAAGATGGCCACAAGATTGCCCACCATGGTCACGGCGATGTTGAGATCGGCGGCGATGTCGGGCAGCACGCCCACGATGATGAATTCGCTGGTGCCGAGCAGGAAGCTCTGAAAGACCAGAATGGCCACAGGAAGCGTGAAAAAGTGGCGCGATGCCATATTCGTATCTCTCCATCACTATAGAAAATCTTCTTCTTTATATGGAGAGAGTAATATTTATCAGTATTCGGAACACACAATGCGATATCATTGCATTGTGTATAAATAGCAAAATCGTATCGTATTGCACGGAAGACTCCTCGAAAGCGGGAATGGATGAAGCAACGTCAACCGTTACAACCTTTGGCGGTATTCTCGGATCTTTCCGAACGCATCTACTACAATCAGCCCGATCTGCCGCTGTATACACGCAATGATGCGCTCTCCCGCTTCGACTTCAGCATGGCCTGCCACTGGCATCGTGACCTGGAGTTCGTACATGCGCTCACCGGATCGATGAAGTACTTCGTCAACGGCGCGATCGTCGACATTCCGACCGGCGACGGACTGTTCGTCAATTCGAATCGGCTGCATTACGGATTCTCACCGACCCGTGAGGAATGCCATTACCCGGCGGCCGTAGTGAATCCTTCGCTGTTCGAATCATTATGGCGACCGGCGAGCGCTGAACTGGACATGCTATGCGGGCCGGGCGCACCGGATTACATGTTTTTGGATCATACCGACTCGCGGCATTGGCGCATTCTGCAACTGATTGACGATACCGTGCGGTTCAACGTGCCGAATGCCGATGAAGCCGCCAATCCACGGTCCGATACGATTCAGGCGATCGGAACGGCGATCCAATTGTGCGGCGCGGCTTTGGCGTTGGTTCGGGAAAGCATGGCGAAAGCGTCCGGTCGTCCGGCTGCCGGACGACCGGAGCCGGCACAGGACCGGCGATCACCATCCTCGGATCATTCGGTCGCGCACTCCCCCGCCAATAATCGTGATTTGATGAGTGCGTTGACCATGACCGGCTTCATTCATCAGCATTTTCCGGAACGGATTACCTTGGCCGACATCGCGGCGGCGGGTACCATGAGCCGCAGCCAATGCTGCATCGTGTTCCGCGAGTATGTGAATCGCACGCCGAACGAATATCTGACCGACTATCGCATTGAGCAGGCCATGCACATGCTTTCCGGCACTGCCTCCGACGTGGCCGAGGTGGCCCGTGCCTGCGGTTTTTCGACGTCCAGCTACTTCATCCGCGTATTCCGCAGGCGCACGGGCCTCACCCCGCAGCAGTGGCGGCGGGCGCACTGAACCCATACTTGTCCGTATGATCCGCCATCCGCCGTTGGCAGACGGCCGATGACGGAACACAAACGTCGTTGTGGCTCGATTGGGGCAAACCCAATCGGGCCACAACGACGTGAGCGGTCAGAGGGGTCGTCGGAGTCCGGTCCCGTGGGAATCCGTCCAATCCATCCGGACGGGCAATCAGCCTTCCATGTCCTCCAAGGCGACGCCCTTGGTCTCCTTCATGAACTTCAGCACGAAGAAGAAGGATACGAAGGCGAAGAAGGCGAACAGTCCGTAGATCAGGCCGACGTTGAAGGCCAGCAGCACCGGGAAGCTCACCGTGACGATGAAGTTCGACGTGTACTGCACCGCGGTGCCGACGGACATGCCGGCCGAACGCATGGAGTTCGGGAACATTTCGGCGAGCATGGCCCACGAGACGGTGCCCCAGGTCAGGCCGAACGCGATCACGAATCCGTTGGCGCACACCAGTGCAAGCGGACCGGTGATGCCACCGAGCTGCGGAGCGCCGTTCACCAAGGGCGCGGTGCCGAAGAGCAGCGCCAGGCCGCCCTGGGTGATCACCATGCCGATGGAGCCGGCCAGCAGCATCGGACGGCGGCCGACGCGGTCGATCAGGAACGTGCCGCCGATGGTCGCGGCGATGTTGATCAATGAGGTGATGGCGGTGATGGTGAAGGAGTCCTTCTCGGTGAAGCCGACCGCACCCCACAGGGTGTTGGAGTAGTAGAAGATGACGTTGATGCCGGTGAACTGGTTGAGGATCATGAACCCAATGGCCACCCATACGATCGGCTTCAGGCGGCCGGCCGGAGTGATGAGGTCGCGGAACGACGGCCTGTGGTCGATGCCGATGGAGTAGCGGATGCGCCCGATCTGATCGGGGATCGGTGCCGGGTCGATGCTGATGCGGCTCAGCACGGCGGCCGCCTCCTCATCGCGATGTTGCGCCACCAGATAGCGCGGCGATTCGGGGATGGTCATGGCCAGCAGGAAGTACAGCACGGACGGCACGGCCATGCACAGGAACATCCACTGCCAGGTTTCGAGCGGTCCCATGGGCACGCTGGCGCCGCCGGAGATGTGCACGAGCAACGCGTTGACGAGCAGTGAGATGAAGATGCCGATGACGATGCCGAGCTGCTGGAACGCTCCGAGCACGCCACGCTCGTCGGTAGGCGCGATTTCCGCGATGTACACGGGTGCGACCATGGCCGCGACACCTGCCGCGAAGCCACCGAGTACGCGGAAGATGACCAGCACGATGATGTTCGGCACGATCGCGCAGCCGATCGCGCAGATCAGAAACAGTACGGCGGCGATTTTCATCATCGGCACGCGGCCGATCCTGTCGGCGATCCGGCCGGCGAGCAATGCGCCGATGCCGCCGGAGATCAACGCGGAGCCGACGGCGAGGCCGAGCAGGGCGTCGCCTGTGGCGAATTCGGTTTTGATCGCATTGGTGGCGCCATTGATCACGGCGGAATCATACCCGTAGAGCAGGCCGCCAAGCGCCGCGATCAGCGCGAGACGACGGGCCACGGATCTGCGGGACTTGATGGTCGACTCGCTCAGGGCGGCCGGTTCAGCCGCATTCGCTTCAGCTGAAGACATGATAAGGTCCTTCTTCCTTGAAAGATGGTGAATTGTATGGGAAATAGGTCCCTCTCGCCAAGAATAGGGAGGGATGCCGGCCCGAGCGGGTATCCGGAGTTCAAACGGAGAAATCGGAGAGATCCAAATCCGTTCGGACCGGCAGGCATTGGCGGCGTGGCCTACCGCTATGCGAGGAGTGCGTCGCGACGGGCCAGCAGCGCATCGATGGCTTCGGCGCCGTCGAGTACGGTGAAGGTGACGGTCTTGCGTTCGCAGGATTGCGCGGCGAGCGTATGCAGATTGCCACGTTCCTCATGCCAGCCGCGTCCGTACACCTTGGAATTCGAAGGTTCGAGACCGACCACATAGTCGCCGGAACCCATCGACTTCCATTCCATGAAGTGCGGGAAGTCGGCCACGTTGAAGTCGATGACCACGCCCAGGCCGAGTTCGCGGTTGACGATTCCGGCGAAGCTTCCGCCGTCCGCGTCGGCCGCCAGCTCGTGGATGTACACGCTTTCCGGCTTGTTGGCCTCGGGAGCGCCGATCTCGTTCCACGGCGTGGTGTCGGCCGCGGTGGTTTCGTCACGCGGGGTCGCGCCACGGCTCGGAATGACCACTTGCGCGCCTTCGGCCAGCAACGGCCAACCAAAGTTGCAGTGGTACATCCACATGAGCGGCTCCTCACGGAACGACTCGTTGGCCACCTCATCCTCGACCGTGATCGACGGCCTGCCGTACACGGAACGGATGCGGCGGCGCAGCACCATGTTTTCACCGAACAGTTCCGCCTCACGCATTTCACCGGACACCTCGAGCACATAATCGTCGCCATCCCAGTAGGCGTCGGAGCTCACATGTTCGGCCGGCGTGGTGCGGATACGGCCATGCATCGGGTAGTCGCCGGCCGGGTACCGCGAACCTTCCGGCGTGGTGTACGGGCCGCAGATGTTCTCGAAACCGCAGGTGAAGAACAGGCCTCCCATGATGGAACGCAGCGCCTCCTGTCCGTTGGTGTCGAACTGGTTGCGGCCGTTCAGCCCCGGCTTCGACAGGAAGGTGAGATTCTCGCCCCTGTACTCGAACAGCGCCACGTCAAGGGCCTTGTCGGCCATCGACATGAAACGCAGTGGCCCGTTCTTGACTTCGACCGCCTTCAGGCCGTGCGTGCGGCCTTCCTGGTATTCGATCGGACGAACGTAGGCGGCTTGCTGCATGCTGCCGACGTGGGCGAGCATATCGGAACGCTTCATCTCAATCCTCCCGCAGTTCCGCCGGGTATTCCGGCCATGCACCCTGCTGGGTGCATACGAACGCCGAAACCTCGACCGCACGTTCATGGGCGGCGCGCAGGCTGAATCCGCGCAACCAGTATGCGAGGAACGCCCCGGAGAAGGAATCGCCGGCGCCGACGGTGTCGGCGACCTCGACCTTCGGCGTCGGCAGCATCGAGATGGTCTCGTCGTCCATCACCAGACTGTAGGAGTCGCCGGCGGTGAGAATCACCACGTCGAGATCGAACATCTCCTTGATGGCCTTGACGCATTCGGTTTGCGACGGCACCTTGAACTCCGGTTCCTCGATGCCGAAGAGCCGCGCCACGATCGGCAGCTCCTCGTCGTTGATCTTGAGAATCGTCGCACCGTTCAGCATGCGTTCGAGCACGTCGTGGTCGGCAAAGCCGGAACGGATGTTGATGTCGAAGAAACGCACGGTGTCGGGTCCGGCGGCATCGATCATCGCGTAGATCGCGTCGCGCGTGCCGTGTGGTTCGCGGGCCGCGATGCTGCCGTAGCAGATGGCGTCGGCGCTCTCGACCAGCTCGCGTACCTGGTCGGTGAAGGCGATGTGGTCCCACGCACGATCGCGCACCACGTCATAGGAGGGAATGCCGTTCTCGTCCAGGGAGACGGCGGTGATTCCGGTTGCGTATTCGTTGACCTGCGCGGCCACGTTGACGCCACGTTCGGTGAGCAGCTGCACCAGTTCGCGGCCGAGTTCGTCGTCACCGACCGCGGTGACCGCGGTGGCCTCCACACCGTTCTGTGCGGCGTGGTAGACGAAGTTGGCCGGTGCGCCGCCGGGTTTCTTGCCGTCGGGAAGCATGTCCCACAGCAGTTCGCCCATGGTAAGCACGGATTTGGATTGCGCGTTCATTGCGAATGTCCTTGTTTTCGGGTGAGTTTGGCCAGAGGTACGGCAGTACGGCCGTACCTCCGCAGTGATGATGGGGAAAGAATCTCAGTCTTCCTTGGCTGCCGGATACTCGTTGCAGAGCAGACGGTAGGCGGACTCGTCCTCTTCGATCTTCGGGAAGCGGCCAAGCGGCGCGAAGAAGCGGTTGTCGGTGTTGTCGTCGTTGCACATGGACACCTCGCCGACCAGCGTCGGGACGGAGTCCTCCTTGATGTAGTACTCGTGGTAGGTGTACGGGTAGAAGGTCAGGGACTCGCCTTCGTTGAGCTCGATCGGCTCTCCGGCCGGCACATAGTAGCGGCGGCCGTCGCGGCACACCAGCACCGGGGTGTCGAGCTTCTCCTCGGTCTCCGGGTCGGCGTTGTACAGGTGGAACACCGCGGTGCCGCCGCCGCGCACGATGATGTCTTCCATCTTGTTCCAGTGGAAGTGCATCGGCGAGACCTGGCCCGGCATGCTCATCATGATCTTCTCGGCGTACACCTTGGTGTATTTCGGGTCCTTCACGTTGCCGTTGCGCAGGGTGATCAATGCCAGGCCCTTGTGTTCGAAATCGCCTTCGCCGTAATCGGTGATATCCCATCCCAGGGCGTTATCGCGGACCTCATCCCACTCATGCCCCTTTTCGGCCCATTCCTCCGGGGTGAAGCTCAGATACGGCGGGATGCGGAACTTGTACTGGTCGAGCAGGGCTTCGAACTGCTTGATGACTGCATTGACTTCAGAACGCTTCATGGCGAAAACTCCTTTGTCATAAACTGCGACGTTTACGCGTCCGTTGTTGTTTACTTTCGATTGTTGCGTGTTTTTTCGTTTTCGAGCGGTTCGCCTTTCGGCGTGTCGTTCTCGACAACAAGCATTTTTCGATTGATTTCGTTTTACTTGCGATTTCTTTCGTTTTGCTTGTTGACAACAACATAACACAAGGTTACGATAGTTGTCAACACCAAAACGAAAGGAAACGAAATGAAATTTTCGCCATAACGATAAGTATCGAAAAGCGATTGCTAAGATGGATGGCAGCATCCAGTCCGGCGGCATACAGCAAGGAGCCTGCACGATGATGAAAGCCGAACGCCAAGAGCAGATCTTGAGGAGGATCGACGCCAACGGCCGCGTCGTCGTCACCGATTACGCCAAGGAGCTTGGCGTCACCGAAGCCACCTTGCGCAAGGACCTGCAGGAACTGGACGACCGAGGACTGGTGCAACGCGTGCACGGAGGCGCGATGAAGCCGGATACCGAACTCAGCCGATTCGAGAACCGAGTCGATCTGGGCAAGGACGTCAAAATGAGGCTGGCAGCGGCGGCGATGGATGAGATCGCCGAGAACCGCGTCATCTTCATCGACGGCGGCTCCACCAACTATCTGGCCGCACAGGCGTTCCCACGCGACTACACGGGAACCATCATCACCAACAGCCCGGCCGTGGCCCTATGGATGTCCGACTACGACAATGTCGAGGTGAATATGCTCACCGGCACCATTCACCATAAATCCAAGGAGACCGTCGGCTCGGCGGCACTGGCGATGCTGCAGCAGCTGCACTGCGACCTGGTGCTGCTCGGCGTCTCGTCGATCGACCCGTCGCACGGCATCACCACGCCATACCTGGAATCCGCCGAGACCAAGCGTGCGCTGATCAAAGCCGGAACCAAGGTGATGAGTCTGATCACCCCGGAGAAATTCGGGCATGTCTCCACTTACAAAATCGCTGATTGCAACGCGCTGGACGTCATCGTGACGAAAGGCACTCCGGAGTGCGCCGACGCACTCATCGCCATGGGAGTCTCATTGCGCATCATCCGCTGATTCGCAAATCCCCTCGGATAATCCAGAACCGACCTCCCACCCATCCGAGATGCGGCAATGCCGCACCTCCGGGCAAGCACACCCAAAAACATCCCAAAGACAGCCATCAACGGACTTTTGTCAACGATTGACAAGGAGCACACCATCATGACCGCACCATTCAGCGATCCGCACTTCGCCATTTCGCTGTATTGCAGCGATTTCCGCAACCCCGCCGCACAGGTCGAGGTGTTGAACAACTACGCCGATTCCTACCATGTCGACATCATGGACGGCCACTTCTCCCCCAGCATGGGCCTGTGCACCACCTGGATCGAGCAGATGATGCCACTGTGCTCGCTGCGCAAGGAAGTGCACATGATGGTCACCGACATCGACCATTGGATCGACCAGCTGGTCGCCGCGGGAGCCACCATGCTGACCCCGCACGTCGAATCACTGGGCGCGCACGCCTTCCGCACGCTGCGCATCATCCGGGAGAACGGCTGCGGCGCCGGCATCGCCGTCAACCCGCTCACCTCGTTCTCCGAAATGGAGAATCTGCTGGAACGCATCGACCTCGTGACCGTCATGACGGTGGAGATCGGCTACTCCGGCGAACCGCTGATTCCCGAAACCCTGAACAAGATCGAACGTCTGGCGCAGTTCCGCGACGCGCACGGACTCAACTATGAGATCCAGATCGACGGTTCGTGCAATGAGAGGAACTTCAAGCGCATGCGCGAAGTCGGCGCCGACACGTTCGTCCTCGGCAACACCGGCATCTTCAAGCGCTCCCCCGACATCGAAGAGGCCTGGCACATGACCATGGCGGCCTACGAGGAATCCACCGGCGAAAAGGTCCGCATCCGCTGACCGGCCGTTCCATTCCGCAATCCGCCTCATCCCGCAATCCCAGATCACGCACATACACCACACATACGTAAAGGAAATCATCATGACCACCGCAACCTCTTTCCGTGAATGCGAGCGCATCATCGTCAACGAGCTGGCCGACGTGCTCGACAACGTCGACGAGACCCAGATCGACCGGCTGGTCGACATGATCACCGGCGCCCGCAAGGTGTTCTTCGTGGGCGTCGGCCGCGTCGAACTCGCCCTCGAGGCCATCGCCAAGCGCCTGGCACACCTTGGCATCGACACCGTGATGGTCGGCCAGATCACCGAGCCGGCCATCTGCGACAAGGACCTGCTGATCGTCGGTTCCGGCTCCGGAAAGACCGGCTTCCCGCTGTTCATCGCGGGCAAGGCCAAGTCGTTCGGCGCGAAGGTGGCACGCATCGGCATCGTCGAGGACTGCCCGATGAAGGAATATACCGACCTGTTCGTGCATGTGCCGGCCGCGGGCAAGCCGGGTTCGGGCACCAAGCCGAGCGAGCAGCCGATGACCAGCCTGTTCGAGCAGTCGTTGCTGCTGGTCGGCGACGCGATCGCCATGAGCCTGGTGCGCGGGCGGGGCATCGACCTCGACTCGCTATGGGAGTTCCACGCGAATCTCGAGTAGTTTTCCGCGCTGTTTCGGCTTGGTCGCCTGCGTAGCGACCGGGCCGAAACGGCACCCGCCGCAACGACAATGGCCGTGGCCCCTGCCGATTCACATGGGTGAATCCGGCGGGGGCCACGGCCATTTCGGTCGGTTTGGAGTTCCGGCCAGCCGAACCGAGCCTACTCCAGTTCCACGGCGCCCGTGTACAGCTGGTAGTACTCGCCCTTCTGCGCGATGAGTTCGTCATGCGAGCCGCGCTCGATGATGCGGCCATGGTCGAGCACCATGATCACATCGGAGTTGCGCACGGTCGACAGGCGGTGTGCGATCACGAACACGGTACGTCCCTTCATGAGGTTGTCCATGCCGGCCTGCACCACTTCCTCGGTACGGGTATCGATGGACGAGGTCGCCTCGTCGAGGATCATCGCCGGAGGATCGGCCACCGCGGCTCGCGCGATGGAAATCAGCTGGCGCTGGCCCTGCGACAGGCCCGAACCATCGCCTTCAAGCACGGTCTGGTATCCGTTCGGCAGCATGCGGATGAAGCTGTCGGCATTGGTCAGGCGTGCGGCTTCGATGCATTCCTCATCAGTGGCGTCGAGCCGGCCGTAACGGATGTTGTCCATCACGGTGCCGGTGAACAGGTTCACATCCTGCAGCACGATGCCGAGCGAACGGCGCAGATCCGGCTTGCGGATGCCCTTGACGGAGATGCCGTCGTACAGGATCATGCCTTCCTGAATGTCGTAGAAGCGGTTGATCAGATTCGTCACCGTGGTCTTGCCCGCACCCGTCGCGCCGACCAATGCGACCTTCTGACCGGGCTTCGCGAACCAGGTGATGTCATGCAGCACCGGCTTGTCGGGACTGTAGCCGAAGGTCACGTCGGTGAAGCGTACGTCGCCCTGCAGCAGGGTCAGGCGGCCGTCAGGCGAGGTGATCGCGTTTTCACGGGCCTTCATCGCCACCTCGGCGGCGCGCGGGCTCAACGCGTGCGCGGCCTTGAGCGAACGGGTGCCGTCGTCGCCTTCCTCACGCTTCCATGCCCAGTGGCCGGTTTCATGGTCGACCTCGGTCATGGTGCGGCCATCGGAGGCGAGTTCCACATTCACCAATGTCACGGAGCCGCCGTCATCCTCCGGCTTTTCATCCATAAGCATGAAGATGCGGGAGGCGCCCGCAAGCGCCATCATCACCATGTTGAACTGCATGGAGACCTGGCCCAGCGGGTTGATGAAGGAACGGGACAACGTCAGCAGTGAAATCAGCGAGCCAAGCGTCAACGTGCCAAAGCCGGACAGCCCGAAGTTGCCGACGCCGGACAGCGCCATGAAACCGCCGACGACGGCAAGCAGGATGTACAGCATGTACCCCATGTTGCCGACGATCGGCATGGTCACGTTGCCCCACGTGTTCGCTTCCGCGGAGGCCTCGAACAGTCGCTCGTTCCTTACGTCGAAGTCCTGCTGCGTGGCGTCCTCGTGATTGAAGACCTTGATGACCTTCTGGCCGTTGACCGATTCCTCGACGAATGCGTTCACGTCGCCGATTTCGATCTGCTGTTTGACGAAGTAGCGGCCGGAACGGGACACTATCCTGCGCACCACCGCGAACAGCAGCGCGGAGAAGACCAGCACGAAGACGGTGACCGGCACGGAAAGCCACAGCATCGACACGAGTGCCGCGATTGCGGAGATCGCGGACGAGAACATCTGCGGGAACGACTGGCTGATGGCCTGGCGCAGCGTGTCCGTATCGTTGGTGTAGCGGCTCATGATGTCGCCGTGCTCATTGGTGTCGAAGTAACGGATCGGCAGACTCTGCTGATGCGCGAACATGTCGTCGCGGATCTTCTTGAGCGTGCCCTGTTCGACGGTGACGATCAGCCACTGCCACAGCCAGCTGCAGAAGATGCCGGCCGCATACAGGCATCCCATAAGCGTCAGCGCACGCAACAGCGGGCCCCAATCGGGATCGTCGGCCCCGACCATGGGCAGAATGTAGCTGTCGATCAGTGATTGCAGGAATAGCGCGGACCCGGCCTGCGCCGCGGCTGCGATCAGAATGCACAGCACCACGATGGCCACACGCCACTTGTATTGGAAGATATAGCCGAAGATGCGTTTGGTGGTGCCGGGAGCGGCTTTCTGCATCGGGCCGCCAGGTCCGCCCTGCGGCCTTCCCTGCTCACGCTCGGCGGTCTTCAGTTCGTCGACCGCCTCCTGGCGCTCGTTCATCTCGGTTTCTTCATCGATGATCATTTCAGTCATTGCTCACTCCTCCTTTCACTGAAGTTCCTCAGGACGTGCCTGGTTCTTGGTCTGCGATTCGTAGATGGACCGGTACTCGTCGCAGCTTGCGAGCAGCTCGTCGTGCGTGCCGGAGGCCATGATATGGCCGGCATCCATGACGAGAATCATGTCGGACTCCTGCACCGAAGCCACGCGCTGCGCGATGATGATCTTCGTGGTATCGGGAATCTCGTTGTGGAACGCCGCACGGATCAGCTGGTCGGTTTTGGTGTCGACCGCGGAAGTGGAGTCGTCGAGGATGAGGATCTTCGGCTTCTTCAGCAATGCACGGGCGATGCACAGGCGTTGGCGTTGGCCTCCGGAGACGTTGGTGCCGCCCTGTTCGATGTACGTATCGTACTTATCGGGGAATTCCTGGATGAATCCGTCGGCCTGGGCCAGCTGGCATGCATGACGAATCTCCTCGTCGGTGGCGTTCGGATTGCCCCAACGCAGGTTTTCGGCGATGGTTCCCGAGAACAGCACGTTCTTCTGCAGCACCATGGCCACCTGGTCGCGCAGCACTTCGAGGTCGTAGTCGCGTACGTCGACGCCGCCGACCTTGAGCGAGCCTTCGCTCACGTCGTACAGTCGGGGCACGAGCTGCACCAGACTGGACTTGGCGGAACCGGTGCCGCCGACGATGCCGACGGTCATGCCGGAACGGATCCTGAGATTGATGTCGTCCAGCACCGGCTTCTCGGAACTGTCGGAATAGCGGAAGGTCACGTGATCGAAGTCGATCGAACCATCGGCGACCTCCCTGACCGGATCGGCCGGATTGGTGACGGTGCTTTCCTCATTGAGGATCTGGCAGATTCGCTCGGCGGAGGCCTGGGAGATGATGAACATCACGAAGATCATGGAAAGCATCATCATGGCCATGAGGATCTGCATGGCATAGGTGACCAGTGCGGTCAGATCGCCGGTGGTCAGTCCCAACGCCGCATTGTTGCCGGAGGCGACGATCTGCTGCGCGCCCATCCATGCGATGAGGATCATGGTGCCGTAGACGCAGATCATCATCAGCGGGTTGTTGAAGCTCATGATGCGTTCGGCCTTGGTGAAATCCTTGAAGATCCGCTCGGAAATACGGCCGAACTTGCCGATCTCATGCGATTCGCGGTTGTACGACTTGACCACGCGGATGCCCTGCAGGTTCTCATCGACCACGTTGTTGAGCTCATCATAGGTGTGGAACACACGCTCGAACACCGGGTGCACGATGATGGCCAGACCGCACAGGCCGATCGCGAGAATCGGGATGCAGGCGAGGAACACCAAAGAGATCGACGGGCTGATGCGGAACGAGAAGATCCATGCCACGACCACCATGATCGGGGCACGTACGCCCATGCGAATCATCATGCCGTAGGCGTTCTGCAGGTTGGTCACATCGGTGGTGAGCCTGGTGATGATCGAACCGGTGGAGAACTTGTCGATGTTCGTGAAGCTGAAGCCCTGGACCTTCTCGAACTGATCCTTGCGCAGGTTCTTCGCAAGGCCCGCCGCGGCGATCGCCGCGAATTTTCCGGCAAGGAACCCCGATGCCAGAGAGAACATCGAACACACGAACAGGATCACGCCGAATTTGATGATCGCCGGCATGCTGCCACCGGAGATGCCCTGATCGATCAGGGACGCCATCACCGTCGGAATCAGAATCTCCAGCACGCTTTCCACCGCCACGAACACGGGCGCCAGCACGCTGTCCCTTCGGTATTCGCGCAGGGATCTGCCCAGCGTGCGTATTATATGCTGTTTCGGTTTCGGCTGGTTCTTCACGGCCGAAACCGTTTGCGCTGTCACGCTCACTCCTCTTCCTTTCCTTCGTTTCCCGCCGGCGGATCGCAGATCGCCAGACTGGAGTAACGGCTTTCGTCTCCGATCCTGCCCGTCTCCACCAAATTGGATTGCATCATGTCAAGCACCTGCATGAACCGACGGATGTCGTCGTCGCTCAGTCCCTGCAGCAGTATGCCTTCCATGGCGATGGCGCTTTCACGCAACGCTTCGGCGATGTCACGGGATTTCTCGGTCAAGACTATTTTCTTGAGCCGTGCGTCCCGCGGCACCGATTCGCGCGCGATCAGCCCTTTTTTCTCCATGAGTCCGAGCACTCTGCTTGACGTCGATCTGGTCACGCCGAAGCGCCGCTCCACATCCTGCGGAAAGATCTCACGCTCCGAATGGCGAGCGAGGAAGGTGATGATGTCGATGTTGCCACCGCTCAATCCCTCCACCTGCTCGGGATGCGTCGCCGCAAGATACCGGTTGATGACGTTGTGCAGCGATCGGATGGCGACGCTCGGCGGCTTGCATACGCCTTGGTCCCACGCTTCGGCGAACGCCGGGTTCACCGAAGCCGTCCCGTTGTTCCGTTCATCTGTCACGCGTCACATGATAACCCGTTGCACATACAACAGTTGCACATACAACATTCCGCGTGTCGCCGGAGCGAGCGTCCGGCGAGGCCATCCGTGCGACCATTCATGAACCTCGCGCCGCCAAGCGGCCAGGGCACCTTGGAATTACATGACAGACAGGGTCACGCCGCGTCACGCGCCCTGATGCGCTCCATGAATCCGGTGCGGTCCTCTTCCGTGATCTCACGCAACACGCGCGCGGGATTGCCGACGGCGATGCAGTTCGCCGGAATATCGTGCGTCACGACGGCGCCGGCACCGATGACGGCGCCATCGCCGATGGTCACGCCACCGAGCACGGTCACATGGCCACCCAACCACACGCCGTTGCCGATCACGATCGGCTTGGCCTGGCATGCGCCGTTCCTGCGCTCCTCGAAATCCAAGGCGTGATTGGTGGCGAACAGGCCGACCATCGGCGCGATCCACACATAGTCGCCGAGTGTGATCGGCGCGTTGTCGAGCATCACGCAATCGAAATTGATGTAGGCATGCGAGCCGATGGTGATGTTACGGCCGACCTCGCAGCGGAAGTTCGGTTCGATGAACACGTCCTCGCCGACCGATCTGAACAGCCGCTCCATGATCCCGCGCCGGCGTTCGACATCCTCGTAATCGGTTCCGTTGTATTCGACGAACAGCTTCTTCGCTTCGGCGCGCTTGCGTTCGATGTCCGGATGCGAGTCCTGGTACACCTCACCGGCCACCATCAGCTCCCACTCGTGGCGACCAGCTTCGCTCATGCCCGCCGTTTCGTCAATCTCGGTCATTGTGCCTCCTTGCATGCACTCGTCGTTCCGCCCATATTACTTGTACTTGGGCGAAACGCCACTCACCAGCGGATACGCCGGTGGATTTCTCGGTAATGGGGAAGGCCGGGAGCCTGGTCCGCACCGGTTCATTCGCGGACCAGACCCTCGGCCTAAGCCTGTTTGGGATTCCTCTCGACCGCCCTACTTGGCGACCTTGGCGTATTCGTCGAGCATGAATGCGGTGATCTTCTTGCCGCCCTCGCTCATGAGCATCGGCATGGAATTGATCGGCATGGACTTGAGGAACATGCGCATCATGTCGTTGTCGGGCATCTTCGGCAGATTGCCGGCCTCACCTTCGGCATACACGGATGCGACGATCTTGGAGCCGGTCGGGTCCTCGGACCATTCGCCGAAGGTGGACCATTCGGTGAGCGGCTCGGACTTGCCGTCGCCGTCAAGCTCGACCACACCGGTGCCGGCGATGTCACGGCTGGAGGTGCCGACCTCGACGGTGTACGCGCCGGATTCGACATGCCAGCCGTTGAATTTCTCGGACCAGTAGGCGAAGGCGCGCTCGTCCAGGTCGAAGCTCACCTCGGCGGATTCGCCCGCCTTGAGGAACACCTTCCGGAAGCCCTTGAGCTCGTGGACCGGGCGCGCCACGGAGGCCTTGCCCGGAGCGACGTACACCTGCACGGTTTCGGCGGCGTCCACGTCGGAGACATTCTTTACGACCGCGCTCACGGAAGCGGTGTTGTCTCCGGTCCTGGCGACCTTCACGTCGGACACTTCGAAGGTGGCGTAGCTCAGGCCGTAGCCGAACGGATAGTCGACCGCCTTACCGTAGGTGTCGTAGTAGCGGTAGCCGACGAACACGCCCTCACCGTAGTCGACGTGGCCTTCCTCACCCGGCCAGTTGATCATGCTCGGATCGTCGTTGATGTCCATCGGTACGGTCTGCGCGAGCTTGCCGGAGGGGCTGACATGTCCGAAGATCACGTCGGCGAGCGCCGGTCCGCCGGCCTGGCCGAGCAGCCAGGATTCGAGGATGCCCTTGGCATTGGCCGCCCACGGGGCCACGGAGACGACGGAGCCGTTGGAGAGCACGACCACGATGTTCCTGTTTTCGGCGGCGACGGCTTCGAGCAGTTCGATCTGCTTGGCCGGAATGTCAAGGGTTTCGCGGTCGAAGCCTTCAGATTCCGCGGCTTCCGGCAGGCCCAGGAACATGAGCACCACGTCGGCGCCCTTGGCGGTTTCGACGGCCTCGGCGGCCATTGCGGCGTCGGCCGGCTCGAGGTCGAGGGTGAAGCCCGGCGCGAACCTGACATCCACACCGCGTGCGGTGAGCGTGTCGAGGAAGCCGGTCATCCTGGTCGGGGTGATATGCGAGGATCCGCCGCCCTGATAGCGCGGGGTGCGGGCGAATTCGCCGATGACGGCGACCTTCGCGTCGGAGGAGACCGGCAGGATGGCGTCGTCGTTCTTGAGCAGCACCATGGACTCCACGGCGGCCTGGTGGGCCACTTCGTCGTGGGCGTCCACGTCGAAACGGTAGCCCTCAACGCTCATGGCGGCGCGGGTCTTGTCGACCAGATCGATCATGCCCTGCGCCATCCTGTCGAGCTGTTCGGGCTGGATGCGGCCGTCGCGGGCGGCGTAGACGATCTGATCGTCGGTGTAGCTCGGCGGCATTTCGAGGTTGAGCCCGGCATTGAGGGAGGCGACGCGATCATGATCGGCGCCCCAGTCGCTCATGACGATGCCTTCGAAGCCCCATTCGTCACGCAGTACGTCGGTGAGCAGCCAGTGGTTCTGCGCGGAGTGCACGCCGTTGATGCGGTTGTAGGAGCACATGATGGTCCACGGCTGGGCCTCCTTGACGATGTGCTCGAAGGCCGGGAAGTAGATTTCACGCAGCGCGCGCTGGGAGATGTTGGCGGAGACGCGCAGGCGGTCGGTTTCCTGGTTGTTGGCGGCGAAGTGCTTGAGTGAGGTGCCGACGCCCTTGGACTGCACGCCCGATACGATGCCGATGGCCTCGTGGCCGGCCAGATACGGGTCTTCGGACCAGTATTCGAAGCAGCGGCCGCCGAGTGGGTTGCGTTTGATGTTGACGCCCGGGCCGAGGATCACGGCCACCTTTTCCTGGATGCATTCCTCCGCCATGGCCTCGCCCACTTGGTGGATGAGTTCCGGATTCCAGGAGCTGGACAGACCCGCGGCCGGCGGGAAGCAGGTTGCCGGCACGGAATCGTTCAGGTCGGTTTCGCCGGTGCTGGATGCCAGCGACTTACGCAGACCGTGGGGGCCGTCGGTGATCATATAGCCGGGGATGCCCTTGGATTCCACGCCCTGCAGATGCCATGCGTCGCCACCGGAGGTCAGTGATGCCTTCTCCTCGAGAGTCAGGTCGTTGACTTCAGGGTAGGTGCTTTCGCTCATGCGAACCTCTTTCGTTTGCTCGGCAAGAATTCAACCCCGAATTCTTTACCAACCGATTGGTAGGTACTTTATCAAAATTAGATACACGACACGCCAATCATCTTTGGAATTTCAACCAACCGACCGTAAGGTAATCCCAGCTTCCCCGCTTTGGCGAGGAGTACCAGCTGAACTATCTAGGAGAGAACATGGCCAACGACGAAGTCGACCGCAGAAGAGAGATCCTTGAGGCGGCGGTCGAACTGTTCGGCACACTCGGCTACTACGGAACGTCGCTGCAGAAGATAGCCACCATGGTCGGCCTGACCAAGGCCGGCGTATTGCACTACGTCGGCAGCAAGGAAGGTCTGCTGCACGCGGTGCTCGACGAGATGTACGATCGGGAAACCGAGGACCTCACCGCCGGCATGGTACGTGACGAACATCCGAATATCGCCGAAATGTGGCGTAAGACCGTGGCGATCAACGCCAAACGCCCCAAGCTGGTGCACATGTTCTCCACCTTGAGCGCCGAGGCGCTGAATCCGGACCATCCCGCGCACGACTACTTCGCCACGCGCGAGGAACGCATCGTGGACGTGGCCGCGAACATCCGCTGGCATGTGCCCGAAGGCGTGGACGCAGAACGGGTGCTACGTGCCGGATTCGCGATGATGGACGGCGTGCAGCTGCGCTGGCTTCGCAAACCCGGCCAGGATCTCAACGCCATGTGGGCCGAATGCGAGGACGTGCTCTTTCCGCTGCCTCAGTGGGATGGCTACCGCTAGACGCCAAAAACCTCCGCCCACTGGAACAATCACCCCGCTAAGAAGCATCCCAGCGGGGCATGACCTCCAGTGGGTGGAGGAATCAAGACGCGGAAGACGAAAGCACAAGGCGGCGCGCGACCCGTCCCACGAATCACCGCAGATCCACCGAAGACCGGTGTCTACAACGTCACCATGGCGCCTTCATCCGCCGCCTTCTTGACGGCGTTGAGCACCTCCAGCGATCTGATGGCGTCTTCCGGAGTGACAATCGGTTCCGCCTCGCCACGCAGCACCTTCAGATAGTGCGCCAGTTGCAGGCGATGCGGCAGTCCCTCCTTCACGCCCTGAATCTCACAGGTGAGCGGCTTCGTCCAGTCGCTCACGCCGTCCCGATAGGTGAAAAGCCGCAGCCTCGGCAAAGACAGCGACCCCTTGGTGCCCATGATGAGGTACGCGTCGGTGTCGAACGGCGCGAAGAACGGGTTCTCACGCGCGGTCGCCTCCCAATTCCACGGGCTGGCCGCCGCATCGGAAAGCGTGATCGACCCGAGTGCGCCGGATGCGAAACGCATATTGACCACCGCGGAATCCTCCACTTCGAATCCGCGGGTGCCGTTGGCCGACATGCCCTGTATTTCGGTGGGCTCCCCGATCAGGTAGCGCATGAGATCCACGTCATGCACCATGTTCACGAGAATAGGGCCGGCGCCCTGTTGCCTGCGCCACGGAATGTCGTAGTACGTGTCCGGCTTGTAGATGTTGTAGTGCACGGAAACCGTCACGATGCGGCCGAGCACGCCGGAATCGATGATTTCCTTGGCACGCTGCACTTTCGGATTATGGCGTCGATGCTGGCCGACAAGCACCGGCAGGCCGATTGTGCGAGCTTCATCCGCGAATGCGCGGGCGTCGTCCAGGTCGTCGCTGATCGGTTTTTCCACCAGCGGCGGCACGCCATGTTCGAGCGCCGCGCGCGCCATGGACAGATGCAGGCCGTTCGGCGATGCGATCACCACGCCGTCAAGCGCCACATGATCGAACATGTCATTGCAGTCCGCATACCATTCGACGCCGATGGATTTCGCCAATTCCTCCGACTCGGGCATCGGATCGGCAATCGCCACCAGTTTCGCGTCGGGATTGTCCTGAATGTAGCGGATATGGTCGCGCCCCATGGCACCGGCGCCGATTACGGCAAGCTTGAGCTGTCGCGTCATAAGAAACCCCTTTGTTTGCATTGTTTCGCAGTGTTTCACTGTCGGATTGTTCTTCGGACCGTTGTCGGATAATCCTTCGGATCATTCCGAGGTCGCACCCTGCCTGCGTTTCGGCATCATGGTGCCGGCCTTCCTGACCCTCGCCGCAAGCAGCAACGTGACGGCGAGGCCGACGAGGGTGATCGCGGCCGCGGCATAGAACGCGTTGCGGTACCCGACCGTCTCGTCGAACAGGCTGGTGGCGATGCGCGGGCCGATCCATGCACCCAGCGCGTAGCCCAGGAACATGATGCCGTAGTTGATGCCCAGATGCTTCGTTCCGAACGTCTCGCCGGTCAGCGGCGGATAAATCACCAGCAGGGCGCCGAACGCGAATCCGAGCACGATCACGCAGGCGATGAAGAACGGCGCGTTCACCGCGAACGACATGGCCACCATCGCCAGCGCGGTGGCGACCAGCATCACGGCAAGGCACCTGAATGCGCCCAATTTGTCATAGAGGGCGCCGAACGCAAGACGACCCACGAAATTCGACAACGTGTTGATCGACACCACCATCGCCCCGAATGCGGCTGCGGTCATCGCACCGACCTGACCGACCTGATACTGGGCGATCGAGGACAGCGCACCGACAAGCATGGTGCCGGCGGTCGCTGCGGCCGCGTAGACGAGCAACAGCACATAGAATCGCGGCGAGGCGAGCATCGCCTTCCAATCGAAGCCGCCATCGTCTTCGGCATTGTCGGCGGAGGTTGCGGAAGTAGGCGGATTCCAGCATTTCGGACGGTACCCTTCCGGCACCGGCGAGACGAACAGCGATCCCAGCGTGATGGCGATCCAGAATGTCACGCCAAGAATCTTCAGCGCGGTGGAGACACCGAACGTGCTCGACAGGAAGCTGGCTATCGGCGACAGCGTGGCCGGCCCGATGGCGGCCGCGGCAAGCAGGATGCCGGACGCCTTGCCGCGGATGTCGGGGAACCAGCGTTGCGCGGTGGTGAGCGTCGGGTTGTACACCAGGCCATTCCCCATGCCGGCGATCACACCGTGGCACAGATACAGCATCGGAATGCTGGTGGCCATGCCGGTCAGGAACCAGCCGAGGCCGAACACCAGACCGCCGACGAGCATGACCTTGCGCGGCCCGAATCTGTCGGAAATACGGCCCGAGAAGATGCCGGTGACGGCCATGACGGTCTGGAAGATGGAATACGAAAGGCTCACATCGGTTTTGCTCCACCCGTTCTGTTCGCTCAATGGCGTCAGGAACACGCTGAACAAGGCGATGGACGCCACGAAGAACATGACCACGAACGCGGCGGACAGGATGCCGTAACGGTTGGGTTCCTTGGTTGCGGTTGCCATAGGGCTTTCCTTTCCCGCAGTCTCCTGCGATTGACGACTGTCGTCGTTTGCCGGCACTTACAGCAGTCCGCGTTGCTTGAGCGAGTTGATGGCGAACTGACGGCGGCCGCCCGGCTTCGGCGTCAGGTCACCCATCATCAGATGGAAGCCGCCATCGACGCTCACCTCGTCGCCGTTGACGAAATCCGAACGCGGCGACGCCATCCACGCCACCGCGTTGGCGATGTCCTGCACTTCGCCGATACGACGGGAGGCGATCAGTCGTTCGCGATCCTTGGTGACCTGTGGGTCGGCGTAGAACGAGGCCGACATCGGGGTCTTCACGAAGCACGGGCACACGCAGTTGGAACGGATGCCGAACGGCCCCCATTCGGCCGCGATCATCTTGGAGAGCATGCCAAGACCCGCCTTCGCGCAGGAATACGCGCCGGAGAATGTCTCCGGAGAGTGCGAGGCGACCGTGGAGATATGCACGATCCGGCCGGATTTGTGCTGCAGCATCACCTTGCCGAACGCCTGTGAGAGGATGAACGCGCCGGTCAGGTTGACGTCGATCACGTCCTTCCAGTCCTGCAAAGGCAGATCCTCAAGCGGCGCGAACCGCAGGATGCCGACGGCGTTGACGAGCACATCGACGGTGCCGAAGTCCGCGACGATTTTATTGCGCAGGATCTCCACGTCGGCGGCGTCGGAGACATCGCAGCCATAGCCCTTCGCCTCCACGCCGTAGGTCTGCGTGATTTCGGCGGCAAACGCACGGGTGGTCTCCTCGCTTACATCCACCAACGCCAGTCGGGCGCCGGCTTTGGCAAGCTCGCCGCAGATGGCCGTGCCCATGCCACCGACCGCACCGGCCACCACGCATACGTCACCTGCCAGCCCCAGCCAGTCACGTTGCTCCGGAGCCGCATCTTCGATCATCTTTTCAGCCATAAGGGATTCTCCTTCAAAATTTTCCTCCAGTTCCACGTCTTTGTCGGAACAACCAGCACCGATGATAGACTTTGCCCCGAGGGCAAGGTCAAGGAGGACGGCATGGGCGCGGATGACGAACTGCTGACGATCGGCGAGGTGGCCAGACTGGACGGCATCACCACCAAGGCGCTGCGCTATTACGATGCGCACGGCATCTTGAAACCCGCGGCTGTCGATCCGGTGACCGGATACCGCTACTACACGCCCGACCAGATGCTTGACGTGGATGTGATGCGTATCTGCGTCTCTTCCGGAATCCCACTGGAATCACTGGAGCGGTACCGCTTTGAAAACGGTTCGCTGGATTGGCGAAGCGTGCTGGAAGCCGCGCAGTCACAGGTCGACAACCGCATCAAGCAGCTGAGATATCTGCAGACCACGATCAGCGATTACGCCGGCGAGCTGGTCCGCAAGGCACACTCCCCCGCCGACGGCGTGGTCCGTTCCGACCTGCTCCCGACATGGCTGGCCGCAACCGACTGGCCCATCGACTCCCCCTGCGACATGAAACGGTATCTGCGCACGATGACGGCCCTGCGCACGGCGATCCATGATGCGTCGGCACCGTATCTTCTACGCCGGGGCATACTTGTGGATCTGGAGCGGCGGCGGGCGTACGCCTTCCATCAGTTCGCGCCTTCGCAGCGCATGCTGGACATATTCCATTCAGGCGACCGTTCGCAAGTGGTGTGCGACTGCGATTTCCCCGGTGACGTGACCGTCATCAATCCTCCCGGAGGCCCCGCCGAAAGCCAGGTCATCGAACGCGATTCACTCGCGCGATGCTTCGACGACGGCATGACGACGGCCCAGGCGCTTACCCCTGAGGATTGGCCGCACGTCACCATGACGGAGATCTGGGGCAGCCACGCGCCCGACGGCTCGGTCCGCATCCGCCTCACCCGCCATCGCTGCACACCGCTCTATGCTTTGCAGCCGTAATTAAACTGGCACAGGACGATCCGTCAATACGGCTGGTATCCGTTGAACGGCTCTACCAGTAACGACGCCATCAACGTATGCAGCGCGGAAAGGGCAACGCCGTGCGCACCCAGCTACTGGCCGTCCGCGAAACCATCCATGTCGGGACCGTCGAAACCATCGTCGAAACCCGGAGCCTCCGGGGCGGGGCCACCGGGACCACCGATGAATTCACGGGCCGACATGCCGTTTTCCTTACGGGAGACGTCCACGGCCTCCTGCAACATCTGCCGGACTTCGAAGCCACGCACGATGTTCTTCAACACCACGACGCCATTGCCGGACGACTGGTCACGCGTGTCAAGAACCAGCGTACTCATGCCGAATAGACGCTGCAGGAGCGAACGCTCGACACTGATGTCGACGATGCGGAACAGTTTGATCAGATTGAACTTCTCGTTCAGTATGCCCGTTTTGATGCTCATCTCCTTATCGGTGAGCGTGTACACGGTGAAGGTGAACGGCGTACGGCA
Organism: Bifidobacterium moukalabense DSM 27321; assembly: GCF_000522505.1. Classification (GTDB taxonomy): domain Bacteria; phylum Actinomycetota; class Actinomycetes; order Actinomycetales; family Bifidobacteriaceae; genus Bifidobacterium; species Bifidobacterium moukalabense. Next base: position 36,070 of record NZ_AZMV01000002.1, read on the forward strand.
CCAATTGCGCTTACGCTGCCTCCACAGCACATTGCCGCTTGCAACTTTCATATGGGCTCCTTTGTCTCGTACAGAAATCGCCACAACACGACGCTTCACGCACATCTTACCGGCTACCGGCCAAAACGGCCCATATCATCCGCAAGTTTTCAACAATCGATGGCATCGCAATCCGTCGGACCATGGCTGACGGATCACGATGCCATAAGCGGACCGCAGCGCCATCAGCCCACGCGCCTGGAGAAGCGGAACATGAGCAGGGCGAACACCTCACCGACCACGGCCACGCCGAAGAACACCCACATACTGGTGGAGAAGCCCGCCACATAGGCCGATGACTGGCTCATGCCCGAGGCCATGTTTGCGCTCGCGAATTCAGAGATCAGCGTGGAGGCCACGGCCGTGCCGATGGCGCCGGCAAGCTGCTGCACGGTGTTCATCACGGCGGATCCGTCGGCATTCATCGCGGCCGGCAACTGGTTCAGCGCATGGGTCTGGTCGGGCACGAGCACGAATCCGGAGGCGGCCATGAACAGCATGTAGGCCACGGCCAGCGCCCATTCATGTGAGCCCGTGCACATCATCGCAATATCCATAATGGCCACGCCCACGAATCCGCAGGCGATGAATTTCGGCGGGAAATGGCCTTTCAGGGCGCTGCCGATCAGCGGAGCGGAAATCGCGCCGATCACGGCTCCCGGCAGCAGGATCAGGGCCGCGACCATGCTGGTGTGGCCGAGGCCCCGCTGCAGCAGAATCGGCAGCAGGAAGTTGACGCCGAGCACTCCTCCGGACGACATGAGCAGAATCACCATGCCGAACGTGAAGCCGGGATACGTGAACGTGCGCACCTCAATCAACGGGTGCTCCATCCTCAGCTGTACGACGGCGAACACCGCCAGCACCACGACGGAACCGACAAGCACGGCCCAGAACCGCCAATCGCCGTTCCACTGCGCGAAGAAGCTGGCCGCGACGATGATGCCGGCCAGACCGAGCGCGATCAGCAGCAGCGACGGCGCCGACAGATACCCCTTCTCGCCATGACGGATATCGGGAATGGTTGCGGTGCCGAGCACGAAGGAAATCACCAGGAATGGAATCATGGCATAGAAGATCCAGTGCCAGTCGAGGAATTCCATGACCAGACCGCCGAATACCGGGCCGATGGCCGGTGCGGCGCAGGTCACCAGGCTGACCAGGCCGAGCATCATGCCACGCTTGTACAACGGCGCCTTCTCCAGAATGATGTTGGTCAGCAGCGGCAGCGAGACACCGGTGCCGAGCGCCATGATCAGACGGGCCGCGAGCAGCATCGGGAAGTTCAATGCGAGCGCGCCGATCAGCGTGCCGGCCGAAAACAGCACGACGGCGATGATGAACAGCATCTTCGTCGGGAAGCGACGCACCAGGAACGGGGAGGTCGGAATCGCCACCGAAAGCAGCAGCAGATAGCCGGTGGTGAGCCATTGCACCACGTCGGCGGAGATGGCGAACTCCCCCATCAACGTCGAGTAGGCGATGTTCAACGACGTTTCGGACAGGATGCCAAGGAACGTCAGGATGGCGAGCGCCACCACCACAACGATGAGCCGCCTCTCGTCCATGTATCTGCCGGATTGCCGTTCCGTCTGCGCCGCTTCCATCGGTCGTTCCCGCCGTTCCTTACTTTCCGTCATGGTTTGCCGTTCCTCTCTTTTCCATATGCGCGATGGCATCGTTTGTTCGCACGGTTCGATTTTCCGTGCGACCTACCGTTTCGTCGTATGCGATCGGGTCTCGTCATCCGTCATCAGTGTTTCGACGCGTGCCGGCCAGGCGTCGGCCACCTGCGTGGCCCATTCCCCTCCCCCGATCCGCACCCATCAGCCGATGCATGGCCCGCAGCGTGGCGACCGTGGTGGCGGCGTCCTGCGCACTGACGTCGGACAGCACGCCGCGCAGGTGTTCGTGGAACTGGCGTACGTACAGTTCGCGGATTTCCTCGGCGGCCGCGGTCAGGCTCAACGTCACCGCACGACCGTCGATGTCGGACGAATGCTTGACCACAAGGCCTTTGCCGGCCAGCTCGTTGACCAGTTTCGTAATGCTCGGCGCGGTCACTCCAAGGAAGGCGCTGATGCCGCTGACCCGTGCGACCGGGGTCGGGGATTCGGCCTGATGATTGAGATTCCAGATGGCGTCGATGACGTGCACGTGCCGTGGTTTCATGCCTTTCGGCAGTTCCGGCAACGCTTCGGTGATACGTTTCGCCGTCCAGCATGCGTCGATCAGGTCACGCACGTCATCCAGCGACAGTTGCCGTTGCCCACTCCGCGATCCCGTCATGACGCCTCCGCACATCGTTACCAATAGTCATTACCAAAGGTAAGTATTATGAATGCTCTAGACAAACGGCGGGCGGGGTTCATCCATCGGCCCTTGCATCTGGATTCGGAAGAAAGCATGATGCATCAATGACCAAGCGCGCACCCGCTGGATGCGCGCCTGGATTTTACGGAAGATCCCGAACTCAGGAAGCCCAACGCTACGCACGGCGGGCGGCGAGCTCCCTGCCGACCTGGCCGATGCGCCCGTCAAGATCGTAGAAGAAGAGCAGTACGGCCATGACCACGACCATGGCGACCGGCACCCATACGAAGGTGTTGACCATGGCGGACACGGTGGCGGCGGACTGCGTGGCCCGCGAACCGTCATAGCCGCTGGCGCCGAGGACCCATGCGATGGCGGCCGAGGAGACGCCCATGGCCACCTTCATGGAGAAGCTGGACGAGCTGAACACGATGCCGTCGGATCGCACGCCGCTTTGCCATTCGCCGTATTCCACCACATCGCCGCTCATGGCATTGAGCGCGGCGTTCATCGGGATGATGCCGATCATGCGCACGATGATGGAGACGAAGAACACCCACAGATTGCTCGGATCGATGAATACCAGCAGACTGCCTGCGGCGACGAGCACAAGGCCCGCCATCGAGGAGTTGCGCTTGCCGAATCTGGCCACGAGAGGCCCGGCGAACGGCAGGCCGATGACCATCGGGATGACGGTGGCCAGGCCGATCACGGCGGTCAGATTGGAATTGCCGAGCACATACTTGGCGATGTAGGCGGCCATGCCGTTGGCGATGCCGTTATAGGTCCACAGCGCGAAATTCAATCCGAGCGTGAGCCACCAGTACCTGTTGCGCACAAGCGCCTTGAAATGGCCGCCCACGGACACCTTGCCGGATTTGCCGCCAGCCGGTTCGGCGGATGCGATCTCATGCGTGTTCGCGAAGGTGAACCAATAGCCGAACGGAATCATGACGGCGATCACGCCGAAGAAGACGCTCCAGCCGATCGACGTTCCCCCGAACGCGTTCACGACCGGCATGGCGAGCACATAGACGAGCATGGCACCCACATTGGCGATGGTCATGCGGAAGATGTTGAGCTGCGTCTTTTCGTCGGAGTCGGCGGTCAGCAGCGAGGTGAGCGAGGCATACGAGACGTTCACGGTCGAATAGGCCACGTTGACGACCGCATACACGGCCCACGCATAGATCACGCCGGCCAGGGAGTTGCCGAACGGGTCGAGGAAGAGGAACAGGAACGCGATGCCGTAGGCGATGCCGCCGAACAGCATCCACGGGCGGGCCTTGCCCCAACGGGACTTGGTCTGATCGACCAGAATGCCGACGGTCAGATCCCAGAAGGCCACCACCAGACGCACGACGAGCAGCATGGAGGCGACCATGGACGGCGAGAGCCTGACCACGTCCGTGTAGAACATGGTCAGATAGGTGGCCATGGCGATATTGCCGATGGACGTCCAGAAATCGCCCATGCCGAAGGCGAATTTCGTCAGGAACGTCAGTTTGCCCTGGGGCTTGATGGTTGCAGGCATAGTTCTTCCCTCATGTCGCTCGTTACGGAAGCCGGGATCCTCCCTCGCCGGAGGGAGGATCAGGGCATGATTCAGGCCTTGCGGATGCGCACGGCCATGTACTGGCGGCCGAGATCGACGCGTACGGAGCCTTCGTAGGTGTTCGGCAGCGTCTCGACGGTCATGTTCCACGTATCGATCACGTCAACGGCATAGCGATTGCCGGACGGCAGCGGGATCTCACGGTACTTCGGACGGAACCAGCCGAAGTAGATCAGCTGATAGTCGTCGCCGCTGCGCAGCACGGGAACGTCCCAGTACTGCGCGGCCTTTTCGACCGCCGGCGCCACCTCGATGGAGCCGTTGATCGGATTGGCGATCGGCCATGCCTGGTCGGCGGCAAGATCGCCGTCCAGCGGCGTTGCGTCGAACGGAACATCGTCGAAGATCGAACGCATGAACGCGATGCGCTCCGGAGCGTCGCCATGCAGTTCACCGCCATGCGCCCACCAGATCTGCTCGCCTTCATCGATGAATGTCTCGCCGTGGGTCACGTAGCCGCCGCGCATGGCGCCTTCCCAGAAGCGACGCATGAGCTCCTCGCCGGTCAGGTTGCCCCAGCCCCAATAGATATTGCCTTCGTATCCGGGCTCATCGCATACGACCGGCTTGCCGTAGGCCCTGCGCCAGTCGGCGATGCATTCGGTGGTGCGGGTCACGTCCACGCGCTGGATGGAGCAGTGGGTGCACCATGGCTCGTTGTAGTCGTAGATCGGAATGCAGTTGTGGATGGAGCGCAGGTGGCCGAACGCGTCGTTGGCCATGACCACGCGTGCGTATTCGCGCCAATCCTCAAGCGACTTCTGCGGCATGAGATCGTATTCGTTGGCCAGCGACCACCACACGTTCCTGTAGGCGCCGTAGCGGCGGGCCATGTAGGCGAGGTACATCTCGTCCTCGGCCTTGGTCATCGAGGAAAAGCCCCAGTCCGGCTTGTCATACGGGTGCAGCAGGATGATATCCGCCTCGATGCCGAGATCATCGAGCTGGGCGATGCGGCGGTCGAGGTTCGCGAAGAACCCCTCGTCGAAACGGGTGTGGTCGAAGCCGGTTTCACGGGTTCCCGGATAGGCGTAGGCCCACGGATCGGCGGTGTTGAAGTCGTAGAACTTCGGGAACACGCACATGCGGATCTTGTTGAACGGCGCCTTGGCGAGCGTGGCGACGGTACGGTCCTGCACGTCGGCCGGCTGGCTCACCCACGCATAGCAGGTGGTGCCATACGGCTGGTATGCGGTGCCGTCCTCATAGACGAAGCGATATCTGAGTTCGCTGTCGTAGGCTTTGCGGGCGTCGCCGGAGAGCGCTTCGGATGCGGTGAGCACGCGACCGTGGTTGCCCTGCGTCGCCGCGGTCACGGTGAAGATGCCGGTCTGGCCGTCGATCGCCGGATCGTCGCTGCGGGTCACGAAGGACCACCGCCCCGTCGTCGATGCCATGAAACGTACGGAGTAGTTGCCATCGCCCCGGTAGAAGCCGCCGACGGAAACAAGCTGGCCGGTTTCGGCATTGGTGAAGTCGGCGGTCAGCTTTACATCCTGATACGGATTGCCCTCCGCCGTTCCGATGAGATCGATCTCGAACAGCCGGTACTGCTCGACCTGAGTCTTGAATTCTGCCATGATTGCTGCCCTTTGGTTGGTCGGTGCCGCACGACGGCGTGCGACGCGTTGGTACATATTGATTGTTGCAACCAACAGCAACCGGACACCGGAACAACAATCCGCTTGTTATTGATTACTAACCAATAACTTACTGATTGATAACTTATCTGTCAACCCACGACACGCCCAGAGGCACCCACGCACCGGCCAGAGGTCGGCCCCGCCCTGCCTCCCAAGCGAAAACCCAGCGCACCGACACCTTCCGCGCGAGCCCTCTTCAGACGTCACCTATACCCATCCCACTGCGGCGACGGGAACAGATACGCCTCATACCTTTTCCACTCCTCCAGATAATCCACACCCTCCGGATCGGCGAGCCACCGCCCCTCAAGGCCATACATGGCGGCATTGGCCAACTGATACGCCAGCATGCCGTCCACACCATCGGGAACCGCCCACTCGAACTGCGCGAAATTGTCCCACATGCCTTTGGTGCGCTCCACGAAATATCGGTGCGCCGGATGTTCGGCCGACATGGCCTCGGTATTGAGCATCTGAAACAGCCTCACCATTTCAGGCTGACGCACATTCTGCTCGACCACCGCGCGCAACGCGGACGGAATGCGCGGACGCTCACCCGCCCTGTCGCCGCCGGCACGGAAATGACCCAGGTATTCAGACTCCGCACCCGACATGTCGTAATAGCGCTCCACCACCAGCACCAGCAGATTATGCTTGCTTTTCACACGATGGATCACGGCCGTCTGCGTCACGCCGATTTCGGAGGCGATGTCCTGCAGCGACAGTCCGTGGTACCCCTTCTGCCCGATCAGCCGCACGGCCACGTCGATGATCTGGTTGAGACGCTCCTCGGCGCTCATCCTCTTCGATACCGTCTTCTTCCTCGGCTTCGCCTCCGCCATCAGCGCGGTGATGGCCGATTTGTCGAGCACGTCAAGATCGTCGGCATCCGTCTTGGCAACCGCCATGTCAAACCTCCCCATACATTACGAAACCAATCATAAGTTACCCATTACTAATGATGTCGCAGCAGCATGTGCAAATCGCCTAAAATCAACGAGACACACCGTAATCACATTCAGGATTTGACAACATAGTTACCGATAGCTAACTTATAAGTTATCTGGTAGTAACCAGTAACCGGAACAACGAAGTCATCCTACAAACCAACTGCAACAAACACCAAGGAAGGTGTATACAACATGGAATCGCAGACCATCGCCGCCGAGGAGCTCGCCCCCGACACCGGCAAGCCGGTAAGCAAACTCAACCTCGGCCGCTTCGGCGCAGGCTTCATCTTCTTCTGCATCGTCTTCATGATGTCCGGCACCATCGGATCCACCGTGCTGCTGCCGGCCCGCTTCAACACGCTGGGCATCGGCCAAGGCGAGACGATTCTCGGCACGATGAACTCCATCGGCATCATCTTCGCCCTGATCTCCAACGTGATCTTCGGCGCACTGTCCGACGCCTCGCATAGCCGTTTCGGCAAGCGCACGCCATGGATCATCGTCGGCGGCCCGATCGCCGGCCTCGGTTTCTACCTGACCTCCATCTCCCCCACACTGCCGACCATCGTCGCCTCCTGGTCGCTGCTGCAGATCGGCCTGAACTGCATGATCGCACCGTGCGTGGCGATTCTGTCCGACCGCGTTCCGCAGAAATACCGCGGCTCCATGTCCGCCTTCTACGGTGCCGGCCAGATCGTCGGACAGTCCATGGGCACCATCATCGGCTCCGCGTTCATCGACGCCCCGAAGACCGGCTTCATGATCGGCACCATCTGCTGGTGCCTGTGCGGCATCGGCACCGTGCTGCTGCTCCCGCGCGAGCTTTCCGCGGCCACCGATACGGCCGAGAAATTCGACATCAAGCAGGTCGCCATGCAGTTCCGCCCGCCGACCAAGGGCGCACGCGATTTCTACCTGGCCCTCATCGGCCGCCTGATGCTCATCTTCGGCTACAACATGATCGTCGGGTACCAGCTGTATGTGTGCATGAAGTACATCGGCCAGGATGACAAGGCCGCCGCGGCGACCGTGTCCACCATGGCCATGATCACCATGGTCGTCTCGCTGGTCGTTTCCCTGGTCTCCGGCCCGATCTCCGACAAGATCGGCAAACGCAAGCTGCCGGTGTTCGTCTCCTCCGCCATCATCGCCATCGGCATCGCCGTGCCGTGGATCCTGAAGTCCCAGTTCTCCATGTTCGTCTACGCCGCGCTCATGGGTCTCGGCTACGGCATCTACATGGCCGTCGACCAGGCGCTGAACGTCGACGTGCTGCCGAATCCGGACGAAGCGGGCAAGGACCTCGGCATCCTGAACCTCGCCAACACGCTCGGCCAGGTCATCGCCCCGATCGTCGTCTCCTCCATCGTGGTCGCCACCGGCGGTTACTTCCTGGTGTTCCCCGTCGCCATCGCCGCCGTGATGGCCGGCGCAGTGGTGATCCTGTTCATCAGGAAGGTGAAGTAGGCCCCGGCCGGCCGATCCCGGCCATCCACCACAAGCCCGTTTTCCGCGATGGTTTCATTCTCTTCGCCATCGTGGAAACGGGCTTGCACCGTTGTCACGAGCCTTCGCCGCATCAGGCAGGGAATCGCAATGGTAACTTGCGGAGCATCATCGGAACTGGTAAACTACCAAATGGTAACTAAAGGACATCGCTTCAATGAGGAAAGTGAGCAATCCCATGACCGGCAATACCACCGAACTGCCATACAAGAACCCCGAACTTCCCGCCGAAGAACGCATCGCGGATCTGCTCGGCCGCATGACCCTCGAAGAGAAGGTCGGTCAGATGATGCAGCTTGACGCCCGCAGCGGCGATCTGGACGACCTGATCGTCAACAAGCACGTCGGCTCCATCCTGCACACCTCGCCGTCCGACCTGCCCCGCGCGGTCGAAACCGTGAACACCAAGACCCGCCTCGGCATTCCGCTGGTCATCGGTGACGACTGCATCCACGGCTACTCCTTCTGGCCGGGCGCCACCATCTTTCCGGAACAGCTCGGCATGGCCGTCAGCTGGGATTCCGACAAAGTGCAGGCCGCCGGACGCGCCACCGCCGAGGAAGTATCCACCACGGGCGTGCACTGGACCTTCTCCCCCGTGCTGTGCATCGGTCGCGACACCCGTTGGGGACGCGTGGGCGAAACCTTCGGCGAGGACCCGTACCTGATCGGCGAAATGGCCTCCGCCATCGTCAAGGGCTATCAGGGCGGAGCCAAGGCCGGCGAGCCGCTCGCCAAGGATGCGATCCTGGCCTGCGCCAAGCATTTCGCGGGCTATTCCGAAACCCAGGGCGGCCGCGACGCCTCCGAAGCGGACCTGAGCCACCGCAAGCTCGAATCCTGGTTCCTGCCTCCGTTCGAACGCGTAGCCAGGGAAGGCTGCGGCACGTTCATGCTCGGCTACGAATCCATCGAAGGCGTGCCGGTCACCTTCAACAAGTGGCTGCTGTCCGATAAGCTGCGCGGCGCCTGGAACTATCAGGGCACGCTGATCACCGATTGGGACAACGTCGGCCGTTCCGTATGGGAGCAGAAGATCAAGCCGGATTACGTGCATGCGGCCGCCGATGCGGTCAAGGCCGGCAACGATCTGGTCATGACCACCCCGCAGTTCTACGAAGGCGCGCTCGAGGCGGTACGCACCGGCCTGCTCGACGAATCACTGGTCGATGCGGCCGTATCCCGCATTCTCGCACTCAAGTTCCGTCTCGGCCTGTTCGAGGATCCGCGCCTGCCCGACCAGGAACGCATCGATGCCGTCATCGGCTCCGACGAGCATCAGCGACTCAACCTCGAGCTGGCCCGCGAATCCGTGGCGCTGCTCAAGAACAACGGCTCCCTGCCGTTCGCCGCAGCCGATGCGAAACGCATCGCCGTGATCGGCCCGCTCGCCGACGACGCGCAGGCCCAGCTGGGCGATTGGGCCGGCAATTCGGGCCAGGTCAACTGGATGCCGGACGGCCATCCGCGCGACATGATCACCACCGTGCTTGACGCATTCAAGACGCTCGCCCCGGCGGACTGCGACGTGACGTATTCCCGCGGTGCGAACATCGTGGACCTCGTGCCCGATCCGGAAGGCGAATGCTATCCGGATGGCCAGCCGCGCCCGAAGATCGGCGTCTCCGCCGCAGTGGACCAGGCCATGCTTGACGAAGCCGTCGAAAACGCACGACGGTCCGATCTGGTCGTCGCCGTGGTCGGTGATGTGGTCCAGCTCATCGGAGAGGGCTGCTCCACCGGCACGCTGGAACTGCTCGGCGGGCAGAACGCATTGCTCGAGGCATTGTCCGGCGTAGCTCGCGAAACCGGCAAGCCGTTGGTCGTGGTGCTCATGAGCTCCAAGCCGATGGTGTTGCCGGCCTGCGTGATCGGCACCAATGGCGTGATCGTCGACGAATCCGCCGCCGAAGGCACCTCCGCACTGCTGTGGGCTCCAAGCCCGGGCATGAAGGGCGGTCAGGCCATCGCCGAGATCATCCTCGGCATCACCGAGCCGAGCGGACGTCTGCCGATCACCTTCCCGCGCCACGTGGGCCAGCTGCCGGTCTACTACAACCAGATCCGCGGCCAGCACGGCAACCGCTACGCCGACCTCACGCAGGATCCGGCATTCGCGTTCGGCGAGGGCTTGGGCTACACCACGTTCGAGTACGGCGAGCCGGCCATCACCAACGTTCCGGACTCCGGCACCTTCACCGAAGCCGACACCGTGCATGCCGAAATCACCCTCACCAACACGGGCTCCCGCAAGGGTACTGAGGTGGTGCAGGCGTATATCGGCGATATCGTAACCTCCTACAGCTGGACCGATCGTGAGCTCAAGGCGTTCAAGCGCGTCGAACTCGAGCCGGGAGAAAGCAAGACGGTCGCATTCGACATTCCGGTCACCGACTGCACCATCGTCGATCCCGATGCCAACCGCATCGTCGAGCCGGGCGAATTCGAGTTGCTCGTCGGCCATTCCAGCCGCCGCGAGGATCTCAAGCGCGCCGTCTTCACGGTCGCCTGACGCTTTTCCTTCGCATAGTGGGTGAATGCGACGCATTCGCCCACGTTCCGACGAACACGATTTGCCGAAAATATCGTTTCCGGCAAATCGTGCTTTCTCTTTTTCCGACCGAAGACATATGTCCGAGGTTAATTTTTAATCTAATGATGATTGTTGAAGGATATTTGCGATCCCAATAGAAAAATAAAGGCAACATGGAAAGTTGGGAGCAGGGCTTCGGAACACGATTCACACAAGGTGCCACAATACCGAATCGTGCACGACCGACCAGCCCCTGCGGACTCAGCCAGATTCCGGCGATCCCGACCAGATCCCCATCGGAATCGCCCGCTCCAAACCCATCAGCGATACGCATCCCACAGCGGTGAGGGGAACAGCAGGTTCTCCATTTCGGACCACTCCGCGCACAAATCGACCTCCGGCTCGCGCAACCACCACAGCTGAACGCCATCCATGATCTCCATGGCCTTACGAACAGTCGGCCGCATACCCTCGTTCCACGAGCCCAGCTGAGGCGGAACCATCCACGGGTATCGCGAATAGTTCTCCCAAATGCCGTCCATGCGCGACATGAATTCGTCGTGCAATGGATGACCGGGGTTGAGCGATTCGGCCGCCAGCACCGTAAACAGCTGCACCATCATGCGACGGCGTGAATTATGCCGGACCAGATAACGCAGGTAGGCCGGGAACAACGGCGCCGTTGGATCGCTGCCGGGCATGCCCGACGCAAAGAAATCCTCCGGGGTGCCGGTGCCGTTGTAATACTCGCTGTATACCATCGCCAGCATGTGATCCTTATTGCCGACGTACCGCAACACACCCTGCTTGGAGATGCCGACCTTATCGGCCACATCCTGAATCGAAATGCCGTTGAATCCACGTTCGCTGATCAACTGCACCGCCGCATCCAGCACTTCCCCGCGACGCTCTTCCGGCGACTTGCGCACACGCCGAGCAACCTCTTCTTCAACCATAATTTCGAGTCTAGCGCCGATGCCGCTTCATTCCCGTTATTTCCCATCAGGCATTAGGCTTGATGCCATGGTGAACGTGAAGAACAACGCGCGTTTTCTGGCCACGGACCGGCGCATCGAAGCGGCCGCGCTGCAACTGATGGACCGCGCCGACGGCCCGCAGGTGAACATCGCCGCCATCTGCCGTGAGGCCGGCATCAACCGGTCAACGTTCTATGAGCATTTCAACGGCATCGACGACATGATCGACGCCATGCAGGAATATCTGTTCGGAGAGCTGCGCGAAACGTTCATCAGCAGGCGTACGGGCCACGATCCCCATGATTCCGGGGAAATGCCACTGTCGAACACCTCGGTCCGCATTTTTCTCGAACACATTCGCGAGCATCGCTATTTCTACCGGATCTCGTTGAAACAGGGACGCAACCTGCCATTCGACGTCGGCGACGCCGATGCCGAGCTGTGGAAACGGATCATCCTGCCGCGCTGCACCGAGATCGGCATTACCGAACCGAAGGATATGGAATACTTCCGAATCAGCCTCATCTCCGGTCTTTCGGCGATTCTTTGCCGCTGGGTGTCACACGGCTGCGAGGAAAGCATCGAATCGATCACCACCATCATCGTCAATTCCGTACCCGTGGTCTTCTCTCCGATCGTCACCGGCATGGGCGGGCAGTGACGCGACCACCATCATTATTCCGACACTTGTTGGTTTATTGATGGTTGTTTGCCCGGCGAAGGCATCGTAATGTCACTGTCGTGACCGATACGACCCTGCAATCCCCCATGCCCCAACCGACGAATGCGAATACCGTCGTAGACGGACCGGCCACCAACCATCGAATCATCAGCCGACGGCAACCAATCGACAAGGAGCAATCATGAACGACCATATCGCCAACGAGCAGGACCGCAACGACGCCGATCGGATTCGCCGCCAGTACGCGAATCCCGAAACCGACCCCATGAACCAGCTGCGCAAACTGGACGACGCCGTGAAAAGACCGGGACTCATCGCCTCCCTCACGTTGGGCATCATCGGCACACTGGTCATGGGTGCCGGCATGGCATTGGTCATGTCGTATGACAACATGACGCTCGGTTTGGTCCTGGGCATTCCGGGACTCATCATCCTAGCGGCCGCCTACCCGATCGGCCGCGCCATCACATCGCAGCGCAAGGCGCGGTACGCCGACGACATCCTGCGTCTGTCCAATCAGATCCTGCATTCCTGAAAACTCACTTCACCAGCAGCGAGACCTGCACAGTGAAGATCGGCGGTACGGCGGTGACGAGAACGTCGCCGCCGTACCGCTTGGCTATCCGCCGTATGCTCTTCAGGCCCAATCCATGCGCGAACGCGTCCGCCTTGGTGGTCTCCGGCAACCCATCGACCATCGTCAGCCCGCCTTCGAAATGATTGTCGACCGACAGCACGATCAGGTTTCCCCGCTGCCGGGCGCTCACCGAAATCACGCGCTTGTCCACATCATCGAAACGCATCACATAATCACAGGCGTTATCGAGCGCATTGCCGAGAATCGTATACAGGTCGACCACGTCGATCGCGCTCCAGTCGCAACCGGCCAACGAACAGGTCATACGGATGTCGTTTCGGGCGCAAAGGAAGTTGCGCTCCGTGATGAGCGTATCAAGCGCGTCATTGCCGGTGTTGGCCGTCGCGTCGTAGACGCTCAGCGATTTGCGCACCTCCCTGACCAGTTCGCTGCGGCGCGAGCCTTCCGTGTATTCCAGTGCGTCGATCTGGTGCTTCAGATCATGCGACTTGCGGTTGATGTAGTCGATATTCGCGGAAATCGTATCGAATTGGCGACTCTTCTGTTCGGCGAGCACCTCCAGCAGCATGCTCTCCTGCTGCAGTTCGAACGTGTGGTAGATCGCGTACTGGAACAGGAAGATGAGCACGGCCATCAAACCGGCCATGCCGGTGCTGAAATACAGTATGAAGCCGAGCAGACGCTCCCCTTCCGCATCGCCGCCGATCAGGCTTCGCAGTTTGCCGACGTAGCTCTCGCTGATGCCCATGGAGGCGTTAGACACCACATACAGCCCCACGAATCCGAGCGCGTACAGCAGGCACATCGCCTTCCCCGGCGTGTGAGGCATCACATCCCGCGCGAACAACGGCGCCAGCCATAAGGCCGCAGCCCCCAGGAGCACGCCGTAGGAGAACAGGCTGATCGCCATGTAGGCCAGAGGATGGTCGGTTTCGAAATCCCTGACGATCACCAGAAACAGCCAGTTATGCACGAACGACGTGATGAATCGTTCCACGCACAACCCCATCATCCAACGTGACATCGCATTCGTCCACGATGTGAGGAGGCACAGTCTGATCGCCACCAATGCCAACAGGAACACCGCGGCTATCCAGATCCGCACGAAATTGGACTGGCTGAACCAGGGCAACGAGACGACCGCGCCCGATCCCACATACAGCGGGTTCGCAACGGCCAGCAGCGCCCCAACCGCCATGATCACGCCGAGCCACGGGCGGTATCGGGTGCGCCGCACGGCCGATCCGCGCGCGAAAATCCATGTGGCGACGAGCACCGAGAATACGAATCGGAAGGAATCGAACCAGTTGCAGGCAACGTTCCAGTCGGCAGCGGTCATCGTTCCACGCTTCCCAGGAACCGCAGATATTCCTGCATCAGCGACGTCTTGTACGCCCGCCCGATCGGCAGGGCCGTTCCGGCGCAGTCAAGCCCGGCGGCACCCAGCAGCTTGATATGGCGCAGATTCACGCAGTAGCTTTTGTGGATGCGCGCGAATCCATACGGTTGCAGCGTTTTCGTCTGCTCGTTGATGCTGCCTCGCGCCTTGTACACACCGGATTGCGTATGGAACAGCAGATAGTGGTCAAGCACCTCGACGTAGTGGATGTCCCCTATCGCGAAGGAACGCAATCCGTCGACGGTATCGATTGTCACCGCCGTTTCGGCATGCCCCTTGGCCAGACGCAACGCCTTGGTGAACTTCAATTCAAAATCAAAATACGTCAGCGGTTTGACGATATAGTCCGAGGCCGCCACCTCATAGCCGTGGATCGCATACTGCGCCATATTCGTCACGAACACGATCGTCACGGCATCGTCCACCCGACGTATCCGGCGGGCGACCTCCAATCCGTCGGTCCCGGGCATTTCGACGTCCAGAAACAGTATGGCGAAACGCCCACGCCGATAGTCCGCCAGCAGATCGTCGCCGTTGGAAAAGCGGTCGATGTCGAAGCGCATGCCATGCTCCTCGCCGTAACGCCGGCAATGGCCATCCATCACGACGCGCATGGCCATGTCATCGTCGACGATGGCGATTCGCATGGCCACTCCTTTTCGATTTCCATCCTTTTTCGATTCTACGCAACACATTGTCGTTCGCGACAAAAAAAACGACGTTCACGACAATCCAGATCATGAAATTTTTCTGCGAAATACACTGAAACTACCACAAATTCCAATGATGGAAACATGTGGGAGCATGAGCATGAAGGAGAACACCATGACCCGCAAGGGCAAAGCGAAGAAGCCTCTGCCGCTGGCCGCGTCAATCGCCATGTACGTGATCGCGATCATACTGGCCGCAGCCACGGCGGTAGGCAATGTGTATGCCAACAAATATTCGGACCTGATCTCCGTCTATTTCAATCAGCCGACCTCCAAGGTCGTGTCGGCAAGCAATGAGACCACGGAACATTTCACATCGGATTACGCCTCCGACGAGGAGCGCGAACAGGCACTGGCCAACATGGGCACCGACATTCTTCGGGAAGGCGTGACCCTGCTCAGGAACGAGAACGACACGCTGCCACTGAAGAAGACGGCGAAGATCTCCGTGTTCGGCCAAGACAGCGTCGACCCCGTATACGGCGGTGGCGGCGCGGGGTCCATCGACACCTCCAAGGCCCGGTCGCTGATGGACGCGTTCGGGAAAGCCGGATTCGACGTGAATCCGACCCTGACCGAGTTCTACACCACGGGTGCCGGCAAGGACTATCGCAAAACGTCCATCGATGCCTATGGCAAGGGCGCATTCGCAGTCAACGAGGTGCCGGCCTCCGCATACACCGACGATGTGAGGAAGTCGTTCGCCTCCTACCATGATGCGGCGGTCGTGGTCATCGGTCGTTCCGGCAGCGAAAGCCAGGATCTGCCGACCGACAAGCTGGCATCCGGCTACACGTATCTGCAACTCGATGATGACGAGCGCGCCATGCTGAAGATGGCCTCCGACAACTTCGATAAGGTCGTGGTGCTGCTCAACACCCAGAATCCGATGGAGCTCGCCGACTTGGAAGACGATGCCGTCGATGCCGTCATGTGGATCGGCTCGCTCGGGCAGACCGGCGCCGACGGCGTGGCCGAAGCGCTCAACGGCACGGTGAACCCGTCCGGACACCTGCCCGACACCTACGCATACGACCTGAATTCCGCACCGTCCTCCGCCAATTCCGGCTCGTATGCCATCGCCAACGGCACCGACCGCTTCACCTCCTCCTACATGACGTATGCCGAAGGCATCTATGTCGGCTACCGTTATTATGAGACCCGTTACGAGGATGTGGTGCTCGGCAACGAAACCCGTTCGAACTACGATTACGCCAAACAGGTCGAGTACCCGTTCGGCTACGGCCTGTCCTACACCGACTTCACATGGTCCGATTTCTCGATGACGAGGACCGATGGCGGTTTCGACGTGTCCGTGAAGGTCACCAACACCGGCAAGACGGCCGGCAAGGACGTCGTGCAGCTGTACATGCAGTCTCCGTACACCGACTATGACAAGGCGAACGGCATCGAAAAGGCTTCCGTCGATCTGGTCGGCTATGCCAAGACCGGTACGCTGAAGGCCGGCGCAAGCGAGACCGTCACCGTCCATGTCGATCAGGAATCGATGAAGGTGTACGATTCCGCGGGCGAAGGCACCTACATCGTGGACGCGGGCGACTATTACTTCGCCGCCGGCACCGACGCGCACAACGCGTTGAACAACATTCTCGCGGCCAAGGGCAAGGCCACCGCTGACGGCATGACCGAAGACGGCGACGCCTCCCTGACCGCCAAGCATACCGTGCACTCGCAGGACGGCACCACCTACGCCAAGTCCGCCGCGACCGGCGAGGAGATCTCCAACCGGTTCGACGATGTTGACCTGGCCACTTACGATGATTCCTTCACGTACCTGTCGCGCTCCGATTGGACCGGCAGCTGGCCCGCCACCTACGCAAACGGCGAATGGACCGCCTCCCAGGAGTTTCTGGACGCGCTGAATATCGATACCGCACAAAGCGAGCCCGAGCGGAAGCCGACCACCGGCACCGAAAACTCCTCCTACGGCAAGCTGAATGCGTCAATGCTCATGGACACCGACTATGCCGACGAATCCTGGAATGCACTGATCGGGCAGATGAGCGTCAAGGAACTCGATCAGCTGGTGCGCATCGGCGGCTACGCCACTAAATCCGTGAACTCCACGCAGCTTCCGGCCACCACCGACAAGGACGGCCCGGCAGGCATCTCCTCCACCCTGGTCGGCGGCGAAAGCGGCATGGGATACCCGGGCGAAGTCGTGATCGCGGCAACCTGGAATTCCGATTTGGCCGAAGCGTTCGGCAAGGCGATCGGCGAGGACAGCATCGCTCTGAAGGTGGCCGTCTGGTACGGCCCGGCCTGCAACATCCACCGTAATCCATACGGCGGCCGGGCGTTCGAGTATTTCTCCGAGGATCCATATCTGTCCGGTGCGATGTGCGCCAAGGTGGTCGCCGGGGCCGGATCCAAGGGCGTGATTTCCACGGTGAAGCACTTCGCGCTCAACGACCAGGAGACCAACCGTATGGGCGTCGCGATATTCGCCAATGAGCAGACCATTCGGCAACTGTATCTGAAGCCGTTCGAGATGAGCGTGCGCGATGGCGGCGCCACCGCCATGATGGCCTCCATGAACCGTATTGGCTCCCGGTGGACCGGCGGCCATAAGGGCCTGATGACCGACACGCTGCGCGGGGAATGGGGTTTCAACGGTTTCGTGGTGACCGACCAGGCCTCCTACTCCGTGTTCGCCTATGAGGATCTGCGCGAGGGACTCGAGGCCGGCACCGACCTGTGGCTCAACACCGATGCCGAACTGTGGAAGTTGTCCGACAATGACATGACCGACGGCGTGATCGCCAATATGCAGCGCGCCGCGCACAACATCAGCTATGCGATCTCCCGCTCGAACGCGATGAACGGCCTGTCGGCCAACTCGAAGATCGTCAAGGTGACGCCGCTGTGGCGTTGGGGCGTGTATGCGCTCGACGGCGTGGTGACGGTCGGCTCGATCGCACTGATCGCCATCGCGACCCTGCAGATTCTGCGCCGACGTAAAGGCGCAACGGTGGCTGCGGAAACCGATGAGCCTGCCGTCAATGACGGCGAGTGATCACCAGTCTCCCGTCCATAACCAATAACCACATAACAAAAGGCGCGGATGGCCCTGCCCCACAAGGCCGTCCGCGCCTTTTCCGTCAGCAGGCGCCCGAAATTCAGTCGACCGGCTTGGTCTCGTCCGCCTCATAGTCGAAGAAATCAAAATCGGCGGTCTTCTCATGCAGCGAGGCGTCGGTGACGGCGATGCCCACCATCGTGCCGGTGAATTCGCCGTACTTGCAGTATTCGTCGGAGAACGTGGTGGTGTCGAAATCCGGACCGATCCTGGTCCAGGTCTCACCGTCATAGCCCCACTCGAACCAGGTGCGGCGGCCTTCGATCCTCAGGCGCATGTAGATCGGCTTGTCGTCCACGGCCACACGGGTGTCAAGCATCTCCGTCTTCTCGCCGTTCTCAAGGCGTACGATGGAGATCGCGGAGCCGCCGAGCGTCTCGGAGTGGTACTTGCGCAGGAAGATGTTGTTCATGTTGTCGTAGTAGATGGTCAATCCGGCGGAATGCTGGTAGACCTCCGGCAGGAACTCCATCTTCGTGGTGACGGTGGTGTACACGCTGGTCAGCTTGCGGGCGATCAGGCTCGTGCGGTTGAGCGACGCCAGCGACTCCTCGCCGCGGATGCGCAGCCAGCCGGGGCGTTCCGTCACATTCGCGAAGGTCGTCGGCATTTGGCGCGGCGAGTAGTACCAATTGCCGATGCTGCCGTCATCGAAATCGTCGTACCGCGGGATTTCCGGCATCGGCGCATCCGGCAGATTCGGCTCCTCGACCTCCGATTTGGCCAGATTGGATCCGTCCGCCATACGCAGCCAGCCGTCGTCGGTCCACGTCATCTTCTCGATGGCGGTCTCACGGCCGAGCGTGCAGCGCAGTTCCGGCACGAACGGACGGCTGGTCAGGTGCACCAGATACGTTTCGCCGTTCGGCAGGTCCACATACGATCCGTGACCGGATTTCTGCAGCACCGATTCCGGATTGAAGTAGCGCGGCTTCAGATGGTCGTCGTCAGCACGCTCGTTGGATTCCTTCGGCTGGGAGGTGACGAGCGGACCGTTCGGATCCGGCTCGTACGGACCCCACACGTTGCGGGAACGGCCCATGGTCACGGCATGGTTGTAGCCGGTGCCGCCTTCGGCGCACATGATGTAATACCAGCCATCGCGTTTGGTCAGATGCGGCGCTTCGATGCAGCCGCGGTCGGTGGCGCCTCGCCAGATGCGCTTCGGGTATCCGACCACGTGCCTGGTTTCCGGATCGTATTCCACGCAGCAGATCACGCCCGGCTTCTCATAGCCTTCGCGGGTCTCCCATTCGAGACTGACGATGTACTTCCTGCCGTCGTCGTCATGCAGGATGGATGCGTCGAAACCGGAGGAGGTCAGGTAGACCGGCTCGCTCCACGGGCCTTCGATGCTCTTCGACTTGATGAGGTAGTTGTTCACATCGAAGTAGCGGGCGTTCATGGAGTTCATGACGCCATAGATCACGTAGAACATGTCTTCGGCCTCGTCATAGGTGAGGCACGGGGCCCAGATACCCTTGGCGGAAGGCAGTTTGGTGAGGTCCGGCGTGGTGTCGTCGGTGAGCACGTGGGTCAGGAGTTCCCAGTGTTTCATGTCCTTGGAATGGTAGATCGGGATGCCGGGGAACCATTCGAAGGTGGAGACGGCCACATAGTAGTCGTCGCCTTTGCGACAGATGGCGGGATCGGGATTGAAGCCTTTGAAAATCGGATTGTGCAGCATTGCTTTTCCTTTTTTGATTTGCTCTTTTGATTACGGTTTCTTGCGATTTGCGATGTCAGCCGTGGTCCGAGGCGCTCTATTGCCGAGACATGCTCCGGGCCGCTCAGGCCAGGTCTTTACGGTCTTCAACAGAGCATCGCGGACCACGACTCGTTGCGTCGTCATGTTGCGGTAATGCAGCGTGCCGTCTTCTGGTGGGGATTACTTTTGGGTCGGGAACCAGCCTTGCGCGATGCAGCGGCCGAGATCCCATGCGTCCCAGCCGATCCAGCCGGGGGTATTGACGGTGTCGGTGAGCAGCTTGTAGTTCCAGTAGTAGAAGCCGCGGCCCTTGCCCCATGCGTTGAGCTGGGACTCGGCCACGCCTTGGTACAGGCTGCGCTTCTCTTCGGCGGACAGCGCCTCGACCTGCGCACCCTCCTCGCCGTTGAGCACGCTCTGGCCGCCATGGGTGTCCACGCCGCAACCGACGGAGTTGAACAGGCACCACTCACCCACGATCGTCGGGAAGTATTCGCTCATCTCCTCGATCATCGGAGCATAGGTGTTTCTTACGAAATCGTCGTAGCCTTCGACGGTCTGCGGGCAACCCATCATTTCGGCGGTCATCAGATACTGGTGGGTGTCGAGGATCACGTTCTCGAATTCCGGCGCCAACCCGCCGTCGGCCCCGCGCATGAAACCCTTCCACTGTTCGATGTCGAAACCGTCGTGGAACACCACGGCCTTGTCGGTCGGCAACGCGCCCTTGTCGGCGTCGCGCAGGCGATGGTAGGCGGTGACGTAGAAATCCTTCAGCCAGCCGAATTCAATCGGGCCGGTGCCTTCGGCCAGTTCCGGATCGACCGCCTTGTAGCGCTCGGTCACGTTCATCATCGGCCAGGAGGTGGTGGTGTTCGGCTCGTTGATGATTTCGATGCCCATCAGCGATTCGCGCCCGCCGTAGCGCCTTGCGAGACGTTCAAGCACGGACAGTACGAATTCCACCTCATCCGGCAGCTGCGCCCACTTGCACACACCGGAGATGCCGCCGTTGTCGAAGCCGTTCTGGCTCATCGGTGCGGTATGCAGGTCGATGAGGATGGTCAGACCGTACTTGTCGGCCCAATTGAACGCCTTGTCGAGCTCGTCGATGCAGCCGAGGAACGGCGCGCGGTCGCCGAAGATGAAGTACGGCACCGGGATGCGCACGGAGTTCAGGCCCCACGATGCGATGGTGGCGAAGTCGCGTTCGTTGATGTATTCCGCACGATGCGTTCTGATCCGCGCCTCGTAGACGGCCGGATCAAGCTGGGCCGGCAGATAGTATTCGTCGTCCGCGGTGGTGCCGTCGAACAAAGCCGGATTCATCCACTTCTCCAGAACCAGCCAGTTGCCGAGGTTCACGCCTTTGATATAGTCCAGATCCATATGCACTCCTTTGTACGCCAACCGTAGTTCCCATGTAGCTTCCATGTACTTAGTAACTACTTAGTTAAATCATAATATAATTATGTGCGACACGCAAATCCTTGCCGAACGGCACGGCGGCATCAGCCGTCGCACAACGACAAAGCCCCGGGCCATGGCCCGGGGCTTGGCGCTTGAGGCCGACGCCTCCCGTCACGCGTCCTTGGAGTGCCTGTCCCCGATCTGGAACTCATCCGCATGCTCGAACATGTACCTGACCGTCAACGGTTCCGAACCGGTCAGCTTCCGGAAATCATCGGTCCTGACGGCCATCTTGCCCTCACGGATCGCCTGGGCGAACGTGACCATGCCATCCGAGGAGAACGGCGCCTCCGATCCCTCCTTGAACTCACCATCGGTGGTGCGAGGCACGCCCATCGCATCGAAGACCCGATAGTTCTCCTCGTCGGTGATCTCCCTGTATTCCACATGGTTGCCGGTAACCGCATTGCCTATCTCGCAGAATTCCGAGATGGTCATAAGCTCCGGGCCGTTGATGTCCAGCACCGCCTCATGTAGATCCCGGGCGGCCAACGCATACGCCACGGCCTTGGCGCAATCCCTGCGGGAGATATACGCCATCAGGCCATCGCCCTGGCTGTTCGTCAGCGGACCACCCATATGTACATAGGTGAAATAGTTGGTGATCATGGCCTCCGCATACTGCGAATTACGCAGGAACACATAGTCGAGACCCGCGTTTCTGACGTACTCCTCGGTCCAGATATGATCCTTCTTCTCCACGCTTGGGTTCGTCGGGTCGGCGGCGTTCACCAACGACGTGTATACGATCTTCCGCACACCAGCGGCCTTGGCCGCATCCACGGCATTGCCATGCGCACGCTGACGTTTGACGCCGACGAACGGCATCGACACCAACGCCATCGCATCGCCGCCCTCGAACACCTTCTCGAGGCCTTCGCGCTGATTGAAGTCCGCGATGCGGGTCTGCACACCCAATGCCGCGTATTGTTCCAACGAGGCCGGGTCGTATCCGGTGAAGATCAAATCCTTGGCTTCGGCGATCTGAAGCAGATAATCCGCGGCCTGCCCGCCAAGATTACCGTCGACACCAGTAAGAACAAGCCTGCCCATGCAATCCTCCTTGATTAAC
Source organism: Bifidobacterium moukalabense DSM 27321 (assembly GCF_000522505.1). Lineage (GTDB taxonomy): Bacteria > Actinomycetota > Actinomycetes > Actinomycetales > Bifidobacteriaceae > Bifidobacterium > Bifidobacterium moukalabense. The sequence continues at coordinate 58,385 of NZ_AZMV01000002.1, forward strand.
GGACTCGAAATGAGTGGCATCATCGTATATCGCAAAGACTGGGCATTCACTGAGAAAAGTGGCATCCTTTCGGCCACGGACGTCGGTTCGTCCCGGAATCATGGGAGCCTCCGGCGATTTTATGGCCATGCCTCCCCGTCGCCCGGCTGTGCCATCCATCCGTTGCGCCATACCCGTGTCAGGTCCCATCCATCCAGATTGCCGCCGCGGCGTTCTCCCTCCGCCGCATCGCCGCCCAGCAACTGGTAGCTCCAGTAGATCTGCCCTGCGGAAACGTTCCACGCATCCAATTCGAGACGAGCCACCTCGCGATACACCGCCTTGCGCTCCGCCGCATTGCGCTGCCGCTGCGCGAGAGCATTCATCAGGCACCACTCGCCCACCATGACCGGAACATGCCGGGCGGCCCGCCGGATCATCGCCTTGCCGTATGCGACGAACAACCGGTACAGCCACATCGAGGGCACCGGCACGAACGTCTCCATGGCGATGATGTAGATATGCGTGTCCAGCATGACGTTCGTCATGCCTTCCTTCCCGAACCAGCTCCCCCAGGACCCCAACCGGAATCCGTCATGGAATACGATCACGCTCTCCGGCCTTAGGATGGCGCGCAGGCGCCGGTAAGCGTCACGATACAGGTTTTTGAGGAATCTCATGGGCACGTGTCCGCTGCCCTTGGCCTCCTCCCTGACTTTGGCGTGACCGGTGGACGGTGCCGTTCGATACACCAGCCAGCTGATCGGTTCGTTCAATACCTCCATGCCGTACAACGCCGGTTCGTCACGATAGCGTTCGGCGAGACGTTCCAGCACCGTCAGCGCATACTCCACGGCCTGCGGATCCCTGCACCACTTGCATACGCCCGTAATTCCGCCATTGTCGTAACCGTTCTGCGATCCCGGCACGGTGTGCAGGTCAAGCAGCACCCGCAATCCGCACCGCCCGGCCCAGGCAAAGGCCCGATCCACGTATTCGATGCATCCCGGATGCCCCTCCACATCACCGAAGACGAAATACGGAACGGGAATGCGCACCAGATTGTATCCACGCGAGGCGATGGCGATGAAATCCCGCTCGGTCACATACGATTCGCGGTGCCGCCGTAGCAGCGCCTCCAGCCTGGACGGCTCCATCGTGCGATGCATCCAGATTTCATCATCCTCGCCGCATTGCGCGAACAGGGACGGTTTCATCCATTTCTCCAGCACCAACCAGTTGCCGAGATTCACGCCATTGATCTTCTCGTCGACTCCCAACGTCATGTCGGTTCCTTTCACGGCATATTGCTGCCCGCAACGATTCCTCACCTGGCAAGGCGGGTCACGGGAAACGTCTCACCATGATATCCTGCGGACGGCGAAAAGGCGCTTGTCTGATGGAATCAATGACCGATTCCACCAGACAAGCGCCTTACAGCGCGACACCGGCTTCGAAGCCGGCATCCACGCTCAGTCCGACACGAACGTATTGAACGAACGTGGGGCCAGCGTCACCTTGAATCCGCGGGTCCCGGAAGAGGGATCGGCGAATTCGAACGGACGCTCCCCATCGAGGGCGTTCTGCGCCACGACCACCACCGTGCCGTCCGGGTTGCGGAAGGCGATGGCCATCGAGTTGAAGTGACCGGTGGTGCCGAGCACCTTCGCACCCGGCTTGACGTAGTGCGAGAAGTGGCGCATCACGTAGTATTCCGGATTGCGGCGCACCTCATGCCCGTCGGCGGTGATGGTGAACAGCGAGTTCTGCCACCAGCCCCATGTGGAATCCTGGTCGTCGAGGATCATGTTCCAGTAGGTGTAGGCGGTCGCGCCGTTGCGCAGATAGTGGTTGATCAGGTGGAACACGTATTCGGCGTATTCCCACGAGTTGGATCCGTCGCCGCATTCGGATTCCGACTGGATCAGCTCGATTTCCGGCCACGACTCATGCGTGCGTGCGATGCAGTTCTGTCCGGCCCACTGGTAGGCGATGCCCTTGATGTACCTGCGCGCATCGTCGTCGAAGAGGATGTTGTCGACGAAGCGGTTGTAGTTGTTGAGCTTCATGCCGTAGCCACCGCCGGTCCACGCCATGTCTTCCGGGCCGTTGAGCGTACCCAGCCAGATGTCGGTGTCAATCCCGGCTTCGTCGAACGCAGGGCCGAGGTAGTCGCGGATGAACACCTTGAGCGCTTCGGCGTCCCATAGGGCGCTCGGGAACTTCTGGTCGGCGAACACCTCGTTCTGCACATGCAGCTGGTTCACGGTGATGCCATGTTCGGCGTAGGCCTGCACATACCTGACGAAATACCTGGCGTAGGCGGTCAGGTTTTCCGGCGTCTGCACGAGACGGCCGTAGTTGTAGGCCTTCGGGCGCTTCATCCACGTCGGCGGGCTCCACGGGCTGGAGAACAGCTGCATGTCCGGCTGCCATTCCTGTGCGCGGCGAATGTACGGAATCAGGGTCTTTTCGTCGTGTTCGACGGAGAAATGCTCCATCCCGTAATCGCCGTCGGTCTCGTCGTAGCTGTACCAGTGATCGGCGAAATCGTTGGCACCGACGGGCGCGCGATTGAAGGTGAAGTTCATCTCGTCAGGACTGAACAACTCCTTGATGATCTGGTCGCGCTCCTCCTCGGCGACCGTCTGCAGCGGCAGCCAGCCGAGCTCGTTGAAACAGCCACCGAAGCCGCGCAGGGCCTGGTATTCGTTGCCGTCGAGCTGCAGGTCCGGGGCGGAAACCGAGTTGGTGGATTCGATTTCGGCAGTCCTGTCGACGAGTTTGTCGTCTTGCGTGGTCGCAATCCAGGTGGTCATTGGACGCTCCTTGATATCGTCGCTGATGATTGAACCGGCCATTCCTTCCGCTCCCTTTCAGGGAGGGATGGCCTACTTGACCTTCTTGATGGCCATGATGAAGAAGCAGCCGATGATGGCCAGGGCGATGGACGTCGGGAACGCGAAGTTGTAGCCGAGATTCACCACGAGGGCGGACATCACGATCGGGCCGCACATCTGGCCAAGGGTGGTGGCCATGTTCAGAATGCCCAGATCCTTTCCGGCCTCCTCCTTGTTCGGCAGCACATCGACGAGCAGGGCCTGATCGACTGCGGAATAGACCGCGTAACCGAGGCCGGCGATGCCCGCGAACAGGTACATGCCCATGGACGACGGGAAGATCCACGGCATGGCGATGCCGATGGCGAACAGCACGGATGCCACGATGACCGGAATCTTACGGCGACCGATGATGTCGGAGACCGGGCCCGCGATGAAGGAGCCGACCAGGGACATGATCATCATGATCATGGACACGACGGACACGGTGACGGCGGAATCCTCAACGGACTGTCCGATGTAGTTCTGAATGATGTACAGCTGGTAGACGGCGATCATCTGATAGGAGACGAGCATGCAGAAACGGCCGACGAACGCCTTGTAGAAGTCGTGGGCGCCGTGGAATGCCGGCGGGCGGAAGGAGGCGAGAACGTCCTTGAAGGAGCCTTCGTCCTTCGGCAGGAAGTCGGCGGATTCCTCCTTCGGTATGATGAGCACGGAGACGACGCCGCCAAGGAACATGAGCACGCCTGCAACGGCGAAGCCGGGGATGAGGTTCTTGATGAACAATGCGCCGAGCATGGTGCCGATCGGGGAACCGATGGTGGCGCCGGCGCCATAGAAGGCGGACATGGTGCCGCGGATGCCGGATGGTACGCGATCGGACAGGATGGCGACCATCGGGGCGATCATGCAGTTCAGGCCGAACATGCAGGCGCAGTAGAAGATGGTGAGCAGCACCGCGTTATGCGTGGTGCCGGTCAGGAACAGGGTGACGCCACCGAGCACCGCGCCGAACAGGATCCACGGGGTACGGCGGCCGTGCTTGGAGCGGGAACGGTCCGAGAAATTGCCGAACATCAGGTTGGCGATCAGGGAAGCGACCGCGGTGAAGGCGTTGACGATGCCGATCAGCGCATCCGGATTGACGCCTTCAATGGTCTTGTAATGCATCGGCAGGAGCACTGCGGAAACGATGCCGAGACCCGACATCCACAGCACGCCGAACACGATGAAACCGGCACCGAATCGGGCGATGGTGACCTTATCAAACGGCTTGCCCGTTGCCGGAGAGAGCGACGGATCCTTCTCCGCCGCCGCGATGTTGGCGTAGTACGCCGCCAGACGCTCTTCTTTGCTTGCGATTGCTTCACTCATGAAACTCTCTCCTTCGATTCATGCTTCAGTAGTGAAATATGTGAGCTGCTTTGCTCCGTTTTTCGCTAACTACCACCCGGTAATTAACTTGTTTTCATTATGGACCACCCTGCGGAAAAACGCAGGCCGGCGATGCCCGACCATCGATTTTCCTTAGGGATCGTCGTTGACCAATTCCCCGCAGCATCTAAGGTTTTACGTACTTAGTAACTGCTTAGTTAAATCATATTACAAAGATTGTCGACTATCGTTTTCGGCGTGTCACAACGCTTTTCCGCAATCCTTCCCCCGCTCTGCTATAACTTAGTAGGTACAAGAAGGAGAAGTCATGCGTCGCCGTGCGGAAACCACCACCAAGAAACGAATGAGCGCCGAGGCCCGCAGGAAAAGCATCCTCGAAACCACCATCTCGTTCATTTCACAGTTCGGTTTCTGGGGCTTCACCATCCGTGACGTAGCCCAGGCTCAGAACATCACCGAAGCGGGCCTCCTTTACTACTACAATTCCAAGGAACAACTGCTTGAGGAAACCCTCAAGTACGCCGATCGCATCAATCAGATCGCCATCGCGAAGCACTTGGGCGTCGAAGGCGTGACCGGCGAGGTCTTGCAGGACGGCATCGCATACCATTGCGATCTGGGGCTGAAGGCCATTTCCACAGGTACCGTGGAAACCAATGCCGACCGGCTGGAAATGGTCCGTCTGTACACGCTGCTCGAAAGCGAGGCGTTAAGCAAGGACCATCCCGTGCATGAGTATTTCGAACAGCGCGAAACCAATCTGCTCAGGGAGTATGCGTTCGCCGCGAAACGGGACGGGGTCGCCGATCCGGAGCGCACCGCCCTGCAGGTCCTCTCCGCCATGGAAGGCCTGCAGCTGCGGTGGCTCAACGGATCTCACGACATCGACTTCGTGGCCGAATGGAAGGCCCTCATCGATCTGATCATCCCGTAAGGTCGCCTACGGCAATCCGCTACCCGACGATCACCGCAAGGTCCAGCGGCCAATCGTCAGCTCATCGCCTTCGGCCACAGCCGTACCGGCCCCGAGCGGAACCTGGGCCGTGGCGGCTTCGTCGATTTCGCCACTGGCACCGATAACCTTCGGCGCAACCACCACCGTACCCGCAACGGGGCTTGCGACCGTGACCGGTTCGGCGGAGTAGTTAAGCAGATACGTCACGTGTTCGCCACGCACATTCACACCCTGGCGAACCGCGACCTTACCGGCGAGCGCGGTTCCCGCGCCGGCAACACCGGCATGTCCCACGGCCTCGCGCATCACCTCACGGATCGAATCCGCATCCAGCAGGGTGCCGATCCATTCCGCGTCGCCCTTGCCGAAGGCGTGGCGGGTCACCGCCGCATAGTCCTTCCACGCATAGTGCCCGTATGATGCGAGCACCTCGGTATCGTCGTCGGCGACGAGCAGTTCGATCAGCGCCTGCGCGTCAACCGCCGGCATTTCGGCGAGCGGGCCCGCGAATTCGACGGAGACATGACCGTTCGGACGCGTGAACTGATTGTAGGTCATACCGAATACGTCGGTGAGATGGTGCGGTGCACGGTCCGCCCATACCGTCACCTCGTCGTCGGCGACGAACGAGCGCATGGTGGAGACCAGATGGCCGCCGTTCGCCACGAATTCACGCAAACGGTCCGTGGTCTCCTGCGGCGTGGCATAGAGCGCCGGGGTCACGATCATCTCGTACTTGGCGAGGCGTTCGGCCGGGGCGTCGGCAGGCACGAAGTCGCATTCCACATTGAGTTCGAACAGCGCATCATACACGTTACGCACCACATCGTTGTATTTGAGGCTGCCGCCGAACGGGAAGCCTGCCTCGATGAGGAACCAGTCGAGCGCGGTCAGCGATTCGTTGCTCACCATGATGGCCACCCTGTTGCGCTTCTTCAGGTGAACCAACCGCTCCCCCACTTCGGGCCGGGCGATCTCTCGGCCGAACACGCCCGCCTCACGGTAGGTCGGGTTCGGTTCGAGATCGTGGCTCAGCAAGCCCTTCCAATAGGTTTCGAACGAGTTGTGAATGGAATGCCAATGCCAGTACTCCACCATGTCGGCACCGGAGGCAAGATGCGAATAGGCCTGCAGTCGCAGCTGGCCGGGGAACGGGAGCCAGCCGTGCTGACCCTGCGCCTCGGTCTCAAGCACCAGGTAGTTCCGGCCGTCTTTGGTGGAGCGGGTCATGTCGCCGCCGAATGCGATCTCCTTGCCGGTCAGGTCGTCTTCGGTCGGATGATAGATGTCCACGCCGGTGATGTCCACTGCGGTCGAGGCCTTGAAATGGTCGACGGCCGGCTGCACGCCGAAGGAGTAGCCCCGCCATTCGAAATCGAAATTCTGCGTGATGAACTGGTCATCATGGGCGTATTCGCGCACGATATCGGACTGCCATTGCAGGAATTCACGCACCTGGTCGCGGCGGAACCTGTCGAACTCCGCACCAAGCGACTCGTTGACGGTGGCGGTCACATCCGGGAAGTCCTCCCAGGAGTCCACACGGTTCGACCAGTAGTCGAGTCCGAAATGCCGGTTCAGCTCACCCAGATCGCCACCGAACCTGCGATGCAGATACTTGACGAACAGACGTTGCATGTCTTCGGAGACGGAATCGTAGTACTTGGTCTCATTGTCGACCTGATAGCCGATGACCGCCGGATGATCGGCGACGTGCGCGATGAGTTTTCGGATCACGCGCTCGCCGTAGAAGCGGTACGTGGCGTTGACGATATCCATGATCTGGCGTGAGCCGTACTTGCCAGGCCCGTTCGGGGTGACGGCGAGCACGCCCGGGTCGAGCTTGACCAACCAACTCGGCACGGCGTAGGTGGGTGTTCCGACGATTACGTTGATGCCATGACGCGCGGCCGCGTCGAGCGCGCGATCCACGTGGGAGAAGTCGAACACGCCGGGCTGTGGTTCGCAGGTGCTCCATGTGGATTCGGCGACGCGGATCACGTTGAGTCCCGCATCCTTCATCATCTGCATATCGGCATCGATACGGTCGATGCCCTTCATCATCAGGTACTCATCGTAGTATGCGGCGCCAAAAAAGAATATGATCCACTGATGTGCGGCCCATGGCCCCTCTTTCTGTTGTCTTCGTTGACCAATTTATCTAATGGTTATTAGATATGAACAATATATATCCATATAAAGCCATTGTCAAGAATGGCGTAATTACAGGCGTGTTTTATCTAATGGCCATTAGAAAGCGATGTCGGGTTTTCCGCCTTCGCGCCCGAACAGGGCCCGACGGATACCGGTCGACTTTGCCGGCGGACGGTGAATCTACCTATAGCCATCCCACACCGGCGAAGGGAAGATCATCCTCTCGAATACGAGCCATTCATCGTACAGATCGATCGGCGGCTTGCGCGTCCAGCGCAGCTGGATGCCATCCATGGCCTCCAGACAATGCCGCACAATCGGTCTCATGGCATCCCAGCCACCGATTTCCGGCGGGACTTTCCACGGATACTCCGAGTACTGCACCCACACCTTATCCGGCCTGTTCTCGAAGTAGTCATGTAGCGGATGCTCCAAGCTGAACGCCTCGGACTCCAGCACCATATATAACTGCAACAGACTGCGCCGCTGCGCGTTGTAGCGCACCAGGAATCGCAGATACGACGGAAACAGCGGAGCCTCCGGATCGCTGCCGGGCAAACCCGACTCCATGAAGTCCTGCGGCGTTCCATAGGCGTCGTAGTTATCGGTGATGAGCATCGACAGCAGCTTCTCCTTATTGCCGATGTAGTGCAGCAGTCCCGGCTGACTCATGCCGATCTCGTCGGCGATGTCCTTCAGCGACGTGCCGTAGAAGCCCTTCTCCCCTATCAGCCTGACCGCCGCCGCGACGATTTCGGCCTTGCGCTCCTCGGGAGACTTGCGCACACGTTTCTTCCCCGTACCAGTCATACGCCACAGTCTACCGGGCGGCATACACCCCACGCATCCGCGCAATCTCCTTCAGTATTCAACCGAGGTCGGCGCCCTATGCCTGGAACACGTCGGGATGCTTCGGATCGCCCGGCTCGTCGGCCAGCACACCCTCCAATCCCAGGAATTCCTGCCAGAATTCCAACGAATTGCCATAGGGGGCGGACTGGCGTCCCCGCGCCTGCAGATTCGCCTTGGCCTCGAGCACATCCTCTTCGCTGATGCCGTCAAAATAGGATTCGAGGCGTTCGCGATTCGCGGAATCGTAGAACAGCGAGCCGATGATTTCAGTAAGCCGTTCCGCACGTGCGATCGGCAATGAATCCCAATGGCGGAATTCGATGAAGTTCTTCAAGCGAACGTCATTGAAATGCGTGGAGATCACATGATTGACCTCATATGCGTTGAGCTCGCGGTCCGGATACACGTCATTCGCGTTCTCATAGAACGCAGGGTGGTGCAAATCGGTTCCGGGTGTGGCCAACGCTTCCGGCGTATGCGTCAGGTCGGCGAACATCAGCGGGGTGGACAGCACATCCACCGCGTAATCCTCCCAACCGAAGCGTGGGTCGAACAGCCCTGGAATCACGTTGGTGCGCTGGAAATCCAAATAATCCCACATGCGCTGGCGCAGCAGCGGATATGGATTCTCCCGCCCCTCGAAATACGGGGTGTTACGGAAGAACCACGCCAGGATCGGGCCGATGATCGTACCCAGGCGCAGCTTGGCAATCGCATCCTTTTCGGAAACGTAATCGATGCTCACCTGCGTGGAGGCCGAGCATCGCATCATGCATGGGCCGAATTGGCCGACGCGGCCAAGATAGGCGGTCATGGACTTATAACGGTCCTTCGGGTTGACCGGAATGTCGGCATAGCCCGATTTCGGCTGGTAGCCGTAGTTCACCAGACGGAAGTCCAACTCGTCAAGCACCGGATCGACTTCACGTCGGAACGCGCCGTACAGCCCGTTCAGCTCTTCGGGTTCATGCAAGACACCAAGCGAGCACTCAAGCTGACCGCCCGGCTCGAGGGAAACGGAGATGCCTTCGCGGCCAAGTCCGACGAGACGTCCATGCTCCCAATACTCCTTGTTCTCGTCATAGTATGGGCGAATGCGGTTCAGCAGCGTCTCAAGGCCGTTCTCTTCGTAATAGTTCACGGCGGTGTCGTCACTGTTGTGTACCGGAAGATGTTCTATCTCCACCCCGAAACCGCCGGTGCCGCGATCCTGGCAACCGGATTCGAAGAATCTGACCAAGCTTTCCACATGCTTCGGATTCGGTTCGGTAAGCAGGTGCGCGTACGTGATTCTTGGTGCTGTCATGATGGTCATCCTAACGAAAATCGGTACCCGCAACGCAGGAACCGCTATATGGAAAATCGATAACGTCCATCCATATGCCATCCCAATCCGCCGACGCCGGCGGCCCCTCACCGTCGGCAGCTTGGGCGAAATCCGAACCACCGATGCTCAGACCATCTCAGTGTCGGCGGATTGGAAGCAAGCCCAAACCACCGACGGTGACACGCTCCCACGCTCCCAGCGTCGGTGGTCTGGGAACTCCTCAGGCCGCAGGCTCGGCCTGGCGGGCCTTATACGCCTTCTTCGCCGCCGAAATCATCAGCTTGATGCGGTTGAGCTGATTGGCTTCGGATGCGCCCGGATCATAATCGATGGACACGATGTTGGCTTCCGGATGCAGTCTGCGAATCTTGCCGAACATGCCTCGACCGGTCACATGGTTCGGCAGGCAGGCGAACGGCTGTGCGCAGATCACATTCGGGCAACCCGACTCGATGAGTTCCAGGATCTCGGCGGTCAACAGCCAGCCTTCGCCGGCCTGCACGCCCACGGACGTGACCTCGCCGGCCTTCTTGACCAGCTCAGGCATAGGCAGGTCCTGAGAGAACTTGCCATTCGCCAGATCTATCGCCTTGCGCACGGGATTCAGATACAGGTCCAGCCCCTTACGCATCAGGGCATAGCCGAGCCTGCTGCCACCCATGCCGAGATAGTGCTCGTTCCAGTCGGAAATATACGGGCGGGTGGTCATGAACTCCATGATTCCCGGCACCACGGCCTCGCAATCCTGCGATTCGATCACGTCGACCACATGATTGTTGGCGTCCGGCTGGTACTTGACCAGAATCTCACCGACCACGCCGACGCGCACCTTGCGCGGCTCGTCCTTCAACGGCAGTTCGTCGAAGGACCTGACAATCTCCCTGACGAGTTCCTGATACGGCAGGTACCCCTTGCCGATGAACCTGCGCGCCGTCTTGGAGAAGCCGTGATGTTCGAGCGTTTCGCGTACGATGACGTCCCACGTCTCATACAGCTTGTCGGCACTGCCGGCAGTCACCTCATACGGACGTACACGGTACAGGCATTTCATCAGCAGATCGCCGATGATCAGCGCCTTGACGGCGCGATGCAACAGCGAGGGGGTCGCCTTGAAGCCCGGATTGTCTTCAATGCCCTGCGTGGAGATGGCGATGACCGGAATCTGCGGATACCCGGCGTCCACCAGCGCCTTGCGAATCAGGCCGAAGTAGTTGGTGGCGCGGCACATGCCGCCGGTCTGCGTGATGGCGAGCGCGGTGGTGTCCGGATCGTACTTGCCTTCCAGAATCGCGTTCACGAGCTGGCCGATAACCATGATGGCCGGATAGCAGGCGTCGTTGTTCACGTATTTCAGGCCGATTTCGACATCCTCGCGGCTGGCGTGCTTGAGAATGTCGAACTTGTAGCCGCCGGAACGGATCACGGATTCCACCAAGGAGAAGTGGATCGGGCTCATCTGCGGAGCCACGATGGTGTAGTCCTTCATGTCCTTGCCGAATGGAATGCGGTTCGCATACTTCGACATGGTGGCGGAATTGTGCGCCGATTTTTTGCCTTCCACGCTTTCGCCGATGCCATTTTCGGCGGCACGCTTGGAGGCGGCCTTCACGGCTTCGGTGAGCTTCGGATTGGCCTTCATCACCGTATCGAGCATGATCTGGCGGCCGGGGGTCGGGGCGGCGGAGCCGGTCTTGCGGAATCCATCCTGCCCGGCCTGCTTGACGGCCGCGGTCTCGGCGGCTCTGAGTTCGGCCTCGGCGGCTTTCAGTTGCGCCCTGGCCTCATCGAGCCTGGCCTTGGCGTCCGCCACGGCGGCGGCATTGCCGGGCCGATCCTGCTTGGTGGGCATGGTGGATGCCGCAACGGCACGCCTGTGATTGCGTTCGCGCTCCTCGACGGCTGCTTTGAGCGAACGCAGTCGGATCTTGGCCGCGCCCAGGTTGGTGACCTCGTCGATTTTCAGCATGGTGTACACGTCGGCCTTGTCCGCAAGGATCTCGGAGACCTGGTCCGTGGTGATGGCGTCGAGACCGCAGCCGAAGGAGTTGAGCTGCACGAGCTCAAGCCCCGGATAGGAGGCCACGAAGTTGGCGGCCGAATACAGCCGGGAATGGTAGGCCCACTGATTGGTGACGCGCAACGGCATCTTGGTCACCTTACGATCGCCGACATGCCGGAATCCGTTGGCGTTCTTCTTACGCGGATCCTCCTCGCCTTCGGCCAGATATTCACTCAACGCGAGTTTCTGCCCCGGTTGCAGTTCGCAGATCGAATCCTCGGAAAGCACCACCATACCAAGTGCGCAGATGGTTTCCGGAATACCGTGGTTGACTTCCGGATCGATATGGTACGGACGGCCCGCGAGCACGATGCCGCGGCAGTTGTGCTCCTTCATATAGGCGAGCGCCTTCAGGCCTTCCATCTGCACGTCGTGCTTGAACACCTCGTTTTCGGCGTAGGCGGCCTTGACCGCGATCTCGGCCTCCTCGCGGGTCACGTCGGCCCAGGCGAATTCCTCGACGATGCGGTCGACCATGAGTTCATGATTGGCCATGTTGAAGTACGGGCGCATGTAGCGCACGCCTTCCTCACGCAGTTCGGGCATGTTCGCGCCGATCACCACCGGATAGTTGGCCACGACCGGGCAGTTGTAATGGTTGTCGGCGTTCGGGACCAGGTTCTCCTCATATGACACGCACGGATAGAAGATGGTCTTGATGCCCTTGTTGAGCAGCCATTTGACATGGCCGTGCACCAGTTTCGCCGGATAGCAGATGTTTTCGGAGGCGATGGATTCGATGCCGGTTTCGAACAGCTCGTGCGAGCTGCGCCCGGAGATCATCACCTTGAAGCCAAGTGAGGTGAGCAGTGTGAACCAGAACGGATAGTTCTCGTACATGTTGAGCACGCGCGGAATGCCGATCTCGCCGCGGGTGGCCTTCTTGTCGGTGAGCCTGCGGTAGGCGAAGCAGCGCTTGTACTTGTAGTCGTACAGGTTCGGCCTGTCGGAGCGCTGCTTTTTGGCGTCGCCGCCGCGTTCGCAACGGTTGCCGGTCACGTAGCGGGAACCGTCCTGGAAGGTGGTGATGGTGAGTTTGCAGTGATTCTGGCACAGCTTGCACACGTCGCGTTCGGAGGTCATCGACAGGTGGTCGAGGTCCTCGCCGGAGATGATGTTCGATGCGGTATGCGTCACGCCGTCGAGCACGATCTGCTTGGTATCGGCGTTCGCCGCATCATCGGGCTCGCCGTCAAGGCCGTCGGATACGTCGGAGTAATGCATACGCGCGGTCAGGGCCGCTCCGTACGCGCCCATAAGGCCCGCGATGTTCGGTCGGGTCACCTCACGTTCGGTAAGCAGTTCGAAGGCTCGCAGCACGGCATCGTTGAGGAACGTGCCGCCCTGCACCACCACGGTGTCGCCAAGTTCGCCGGAATCACGCAGTTTGATGACCTTGTACAGGGCGTTGCGCACTACGGAGTAGCACAAGCCGGCCGCGATGTCTTCCATCGAGGCGCCTTCCTTCTGCGCCTGCTTGACGGAGGAGTTCATGAACACGGTGCAACGCGAGCCCAGATCCACCGGATGCGTGGAGTTCAGGGCCGCCTGCGTGAATTCCTGAATGGTCAGGCCCATGGATTGCGCGAAGGTCTGCAGGAACGAACCGCAGCCCGAGGAACAGGCCTCGTTCACGGCGATGGAGTCGATCACACCGTCGGAAATGGCCAGGTACTTCATATCCTGGCCGCCGATGTCGATGACGGCGGTAACGCCCGGGCTTACCATTTCGGCACCGCGGTAATGGGCCATGGTCTCGACCACGCCCTCGTCAAGGTGCAGGCCCGTGGTGATCAGGCCTTCGCCGTAGCCGGTCGCGCAGGAGCGTGCGATCCACGCACCTTGCGGCAGCTCGTTCTGAATCTTCCTGACGATGTTCACGGCGGCCGTCAGCGGGCTGCCTTCGTTGGTCGCATACGACGACCATACGATTTCACGGTCATCGTTCACCAACGTCGCCTTGATGGTGGTCGATCCGGCGTCGATGCCGAGGAAGTGCGGGCCGACCGCGCCTTCCAGCGTGCCGATGTGCACATGCTCGCGATGATGGCGCTCGTTGAACGCTTCCCGTGCCGCCTCGGTCGGGAACAGCGGGGGCATGGTCGGCGTGTTCGCCGGCAGATTCTTCAGATCCTCGAGACTCTCGAGAATGTCTTCGCAGGTGCGTGCTTCGAAATGAACGCCGTCCTCCAGCTGGTCGGGTTCGCCTGCGAGCAAGGCCGAGCCGAAGGCCACATACAGATGGGCGTCGGTCGGCACGATGAATTCGTCGACCTTGCCTTCAAGGGCGCGATGGAAGGCCTCACGCAGTTCGGACATGAAGAACAGCGGCCCGCCGAGGAAGATCACGGTGCCGTGAATCGGACGGCCGGAGGCCAGGCCGGCGATGGTCTGCGTGGCCACGGCGGTGAAGATGGAGGCGGCCAGGTCGGGTTTCGCGGCGCCATCGTTGATGAGTGGCTGCAGATCCGTTTTGGCGAACACGCCGCATCGTGAGGCGATCGGATAGAGCGTCTCGTAGCTCTTGGCCATATCGTTGAGGCCTGCCGCATCGGTGTCGAGCAGGGTGGACATCTGGTCGATGAACGCGCCGGTGCCTCCTGCGCACGAACCGTTCATGCGCTGTTCCGGCGTCGGCTTCAGGTAGGTGATCTTGGCATCCTCGCCACCGAGTTCGATGATCACATCGGCCTGCGGATATTCCTGATCGATGGCGCGGGTTTCGGCAATGACCTCCTGCACGAACGGTACATGGAGGTTGTCGGCCAGGGCCAGACCGCCGGAGCCGGTAATGGCCAGACGGATCGGCTCGTCTCCACGATTTCGGGCCACGAGTTCCTTGTGAACGTCTTCGAGCAGTCCCGCCACGGTGGCACGCACATTGGCGTGATGTCGACGATAGTCGGAGAAGAGCACGCCATCGAGCGCGTCGGTCTGATCGAGCACCACGGCCTTCACGGTGGTGGAGCCGATATCAAGACCTACACGCAACGGCTTCGTATCGCGGGCTTTGACCGCGGTATCTGCTGCTTCAACCATGTACACCTCTATGCCTGTTCGTAGTGCCGGAAGGCCTCCCCCCGTGTTCCCTTGGGTGACCTTGGCCCGGTTATCCAAGTATGCAATGGTAGTCTGTGCCCACGCCTAAGCGACCGTCATGCCGCATGATTCGCACGATACATCGCATAATTTAGACATTTATTTTAGTCAGCCTGTATAGTTTCCGAATTTTCAAGGGGTCACCCGTCAGGAGGCGTCTCCCTCCCCCGCGGCACGGTCCTTACCATAGATCTCCGGAATGACGCGAATCTGGTCGTGCAGTTTCGGCCAGATGACGATTTCGCCGGATTCCAGTGATTTCGGCACGTCGATGATGCGTTGGTTGGAGCTTCCGCGGAACTGCAGCAGCGAATCGTGCAGATCCTTGATATAACGGCCGTCGACAAGAATGTCGACCAGTTCGAGCAGTTCACGCTTGTCGGGGCTCTCGCCCTCGCGCATAAGCTCCTCCCACGTGTAGCCGGTCCAGCACCAGATGTCTTTGGTATGTCCGTACCGTTCGCGAATCCTGCGGGCCAGCGGAATCAGTATGCCGGTGTTGAGCATCGGCTCGCCGCCCAGGAAGGTGATGCCCTGCACGAAGCTTTGCCCAACATCCTCGAGAATCTGCGCCTCCAGCTTGTCGTTGTACTCGTGGCCGGCCTGGAAATCCCAGATCGAGGAGTTGTAGCAGGCCTCGCAGTGGAACGGGCAGCCGGAAACGTACAGCGAGCAGCGGATGCCTTCGCCGTCGGTCATGAGAAAACGCTTATAGTCGGCCACCATGTTGTGGCTCATCTTGTTCGTCCACTGGCCGGCCTTGGGGTTATTGGAGCGCGCGGTGGGGATGAACGGTCCACGATCATGTTCGTTCGGCGCGAAATCATGTCGCCTGATCGCCGTGCTGACGCTGCTGATCACATCTGCCTCCTCGACAAAAAAATATCCTCCCTCTGACGAGGGAGGCATATGCGGAACGTAACGGAGGGAGAGATCGGTGAAGTTCGGATTCCCGGTCCCTCCCCGTGCCCGGCTTCGCCGGGAGCCCTTTGTCAGAAAGGGCGTCTCAGTCCTACTTGGCCTCTTCGAACCATTCACGTTCAGAGCCATCCTGCAGCATGACACGGCCGGTCTCGCCGCCCATATGCTTGACACGATGGGCGATCTCCTCATGGCGTCCATGCACCATCGGGCGCTGCACCGGGTTGCCCAGATAGCCGCAGGTGCGCTTGGTCACATTGCACTTGTCCGGATCGGAGTTGCCGCACTCCGGGCACTTGAAGCCCTCCTCGGTCGGCTCGAAGTCACCCTGGAAACCACACACGAAGCAGTGATCGATCGGGGTGTTCGTGCCAAGGTAGCCGATGCCGATGTTGTAGGCGTAATCCCACACGGCCTCGAGCGCCTTCGGATTGGCCTGCAGGCACGGGAACTCGCAGTAGTTGATGAAACCGCCGGAAGCGAGATAGGGGAAATCCTTCTCGTAGTTGAGCTTCTCCATCGGGGTCGGCTGCAGCCACACCGGGTAGTGGAAGGAGTTGGTGTAGAAGTCGTGGTCGGTCACGCCCTCCACCTCGCCGAACTTCTCGCGGTCCATGCGGTTGAAGCGGTCCGTCAGGGATTCGGCCGGCGTGGAATACACGGAATAGTGGTAGCCCTCGGCCTTGCACCATTCCTTGCACAATTCGTTCATGCGGCGCACGATGGACAGGGCGAATTCCTTGCCCTGCGGATCCCAGCCGTGGTCGCGCATCCAGTTCTTGCCGTAGAACACGCTGGTCGCCTCATACAGGCCGATGTAGCCGAGGGACACGGTGGCGCGCTCGTTGCGGAAGAGCTGGTCGACGCTGTCGTTAGCGCCGAGACGACCGAACGCGCCGAAGCGGAACAGGGTCGGGGCGTTGACCGGCGCGGCCTGCTTGCATCGCATGATGCGGTACTGCAATGCCTGATGGGCAACGGCCATGCGCTCGTCGAAGATCTTCCAGAAACGTTCCTTGTCGCCGTGGGATTCCAGTGCGATGCGCGGAATGTTCACGGTCACGACACCGAGATTCATGCGGCCGTCCTCGACGTCCTCGCCGGTCTTCGGGTCGATCCAGCCCTGCAGGAAGGAACGGCAGCCCATCGGGGCCTTGAAGGATCCGGTGATTTTCACGATGTTCTCGTAGAAGATGACGTCCGGGTACATGCGCTTGGTGGCGCATTCGAGCGCAAGCTGCTTCATGTCGTAGTTCGGATCGCCTTCGTCGGCATTGATGCCGTGCTTGACGGAGAACACCAGCTTCGGGAAGATGGCGGTGTGATGCTCGGAACCGAGACCGCGGATGCGGTTGAGGAAGATGGCGCGCTGCACCTCGCGGGAGAACCAGTCGGTGCCCAGGCCGAAGCCGACGGTCACGAACGGGGTCTGGCCGTTGGACACACGGTTGGAGTTGATCTGGTACTCCATGGTCTGCATGGCATCGTAGATGGCCTTACGGGTCTGAATCTTCGCCCAGACCTCACGCAGCTGCTCCAATCGGCCGGCATCCTTGTGGAACGGCTCGTCCATCGGCAGCGGAGCGCGGTCGGCTTCGAAGTGCAGGCGCTTCGGCTCGACGTTCTTGGACAGCATGACCTGACGCTCGGCGATTTCGATCGGCAGGTCGTCGGGCATGATCTCGTGGGCCTGCTCAAGGAACTTGGCGTAATCCTTCTTGGCGTATTCGGCCAGATGCTCGTCGGCACGGTTGGCGGTCTGCCCACCGTACTGGCTGGAGGCCACATCCTTCATGATCTGGGTGATCTGCGTGGCCGCGATGCTGATGCTGTTCGGCGAGCCCATCGGGGCGTTGCCCAGGGTAAAGCCGTTGGCGAGCATGTCCCAGTAGTTCGGCAGCGAGCAGTTGGATTGTGCGGTGAACGGCGAATAATCGGCGTCATGGAAGTGGATGTCGCCCTTCATATGCGCATTCGACACGGCATCCGGCAGCATGGAGAAGGCGGACGCCTTGGAGACCGCACCGGCCAGCAGGTCACGCTGGGTGGAGTACACATTGGAATCCTTGTTGGCGTTCTCGCGCACCAGGGATTCGTCGCGGTTCACCAGTCGGCTGACCGCCTCGTTGATGTCGGTGGCCTTGGCGCGCTCGATATCCTTATTCAGACGGTAGTTGGTGTAGGTGCGGGCCACGTCATACAGATGATCCTCGATCAGGCCATGCTCCACCAGATTCTGAATGTCTTCGATCTTGGCGGGACCGTTGTAGCGATCCTTGATCTCGGCCTCGACCTGATTGGCGATGTCACGGATCATCTGCTCTTCCTGCGGACCGATTTTCTTGTCAAGATCGGCGAAGGCGGACTTCACCGCGCTGATGATGTTGATCGGATCAAAGTCGACCACACGACCATCGCGCTTCTCGACGAGCACCTTCTCCGCTGCGGTCGCGGAGGTCGCGTTCATCGCGTCCAGAACCTGAGTTTCCATTCCTCGTCCTTTCCGAGCCGGGCCTTCCGACTGGTCTTCATGCTTCGCATCGCATGTCCTGTTTTTGTATGACTTCAAGTACTCTACGTCATCCCCAGCACTATATCTAGTGGCGGCACGCCGCCACGAAAACTAAATATGGATTTTTTTGGCTTCATTCCGCCATTATCCGATTTGTGTGACAAAGGTAACGACAGCGGCACGGAGTGTCGTTTTGGCATTTGCTCCACAGAGGACTATATACGCGGGGGCAGGCGCACGCAACCGCGTGCGGCCCATACCGTGACGCACGTCGACACCGCCCGGCATTGTCCGCAAGATGGAGGAATCTTGACATCATGACTTGGACTCCGGGATACAACCCCATGGCAACGCAGTCACAGCCACATCCGGGCCTCAAGCAGCCCGAACAGCTTCCCCGCCTTGCCAGCGAAACCACAGCGGACAATCCCTGGCCGGTAAGTATGCTCAGCGAGAAATTCCATATGGCAGTGGAACGCTGGCCCTCCGTATGGGTGGCCGGCCAGATCACACAGATCAACACCCGCCGTGCGGGCAGCGCCTACCTCACCTTGCGTGACGACTACCAGGACATCGCGATGGAGGTCAACGGCTTCGGCCAGTTTGCGGCGGCCGCCACGCCGTTCGTGCAGGGCGACCGCGTAATCATCCACGGCAAGCCGAACCTGTGGATGAAACGCACTTCGCTTTCGCTCAGAGGTGACGCGATCATCGCGGCCGGCGCGGGAGGCAGCCTGAAGGCGATGATCGACGAACTGCGCAAAAAACTCAAGGGCGAAGGCCTGTTCGACATCGACCGCAAGATGCCGCTGCCGGAATTCCCCCACTGCATCGGCCTGATCTGCGCCCCTCAGGCACGTGCCGAAGGCGACGTGATCACCAACGTACGCCTCCGTTGGCCGATAGCGAATTTCAAGGTGATGCACGTGCATGTGCAGGGCGAGCAATGTCCGTCCGACGTGGTCGCCGCCATCCGGGCGATGGACGCCGATCCGGATGTCGACGTGATCATCGTGGCCCGCGGCGGCGGCGCCTTCGAAGACCTCATCGGATTTTCCGACGAGAACGTGGTGCGTGCCGCCGCGACGGCACAGACCCCTCTGATTTCGGCCATCGGGCACGAGGATGATTGGACCCTGCTTGATCTGGTCGCCGACCTGCGCGCCTCCACACCGACCGACGCTGCCAAGAAGGTGGTGCCGGACGTCAACGAACAAACGCAACTGGTCAACGTGAACCTGCAGCGCATGCGCATGCGCATCGACGCCACAATCGCCAACGAGATGCGACTGGTCGAAGGTTATGCGAACAGGCCGAGCCTGACGCAACCGCTGACCATGTTGGAACCGCACCAGCGGTTCCTTGACGACGCCAGGAACCGCATGAGAATCGGACTGACCCGCATCCTCGACGACGCAAGCCTGACCATCGAACGCTCGCGCGCATCACTGACGGCACTCAGCCCGCAATCCACCCTCAATCGTGGCTATGCGGTGATCCAAAGCGCCGACGGACACGTGCTGGACGACGCAGCCAACGTCAAACCGGGGGATGAACTCACCATGACCCTGAAGCATGGCGTGGTCGTCTCCGAAGTCAAAACCGCGACCGCATGAATCACCGAACCCATTAATTCCCCTTTTCTCCTCCCTTTGCCGAGGGAGAGACCGTATTCAAGGAGTCGACATGACCAGTGAAACCACCACCCCGGCCTCCAGCCTCACCGATAAGGAACGCGAGGCCATCGAACAGATGCCGTATGAGGAGGCACGAGACAAGCTTATCCAGGCAGTGCAGGCGTTGGAGGCGGGAGGCCTCAACCTCGACCAGTCCATGCGTCAGTGGGAAATCGGTGAGGCTCTTGCCCAGCGGGCCCAGAGCCTGCTGGGCGAGGTCCGGGCCAAGCTTGACGCGGCCCAGGCCGAGCAGGCCACCGCCGCGAATACCGCAGGCACGCAGGACAACCTGTCCTGAACTAGCCGATCTGCACCGTCGCCAGCAGGGCCTTATGGTCGGAGCCGTCAATCTTCTCCGACTTCACCTGCCCCGCCACCATGCCGGAGTCGAGCACGATATGGTCGATTCCGGCGAAGGTCGGCACATAATCGATATCCGCCGGCCACGAGAACACGAATCCGCCGGCGGCCTGCCGGGACGCGTCGATAAAGCGATCCCCCAGAAAATCCCTGAACGGCGTATGGTCATAGGTGGCATTGAAATCACCCATGAAAATGTAACGGGTATCGGTATTGAATTTCATGCGCGCCAGTTCGTCCAAGGAACGTTTCCACTGCTGCCAACGACTCCGGGTCGGCGAAGTGGTGTGCACAGAGACGAAGCGGACGGGCGTGGTACCGCCGTTGAAACCCACCGTGCCACCCGGCATGAACGAGGCGCTGGAATCCACATCGTCATCCGCAGGGTCGCCGAGCGGCGTCGCCGACCACAAACCATTGCCGTAGACGCCATCCGAGCTGGAAACCTGCGAGTACGGCAGATAATCGGCGATGCCGGCCCTGTTCAATTCATCCACGAAATCATCCGTGGTCTCCTGCAGGGCGAGCACCTCCACATGCTCGCTTTTCACCAGATCGACGATTTCCTGCGCGTCGGCCTGTCCTTTATATACGTTGCACGTCATCAGGCGGGCATATCCGTCATCCGTATTCGTGGCAGAGCCGGAAACCGCCGCGACCGCGGCCCGAGGCAACCTCGTCTGATTGTAGAAGAACGGATACTGCCACCATATCTGCAATCCGATCGCGGCAATCGCCATGATTGCGGCGAACCCACGTCTTGAGATCACGGCGAGGATCAAGGCGACGATGGCAAGAAGCGCGAACCACGGCACCAACGACACGACGACCGGCATGTAAGGCCATGCCTGAATCGACTCCGGAAGAATGTGGGTGACCGTACCGAGCAGGGAGGCGAACGCGAAGATCCCGGCCAGAATGCCGAAGATGAAGTTGCGCACATGATGCGATCTGCGCCCTTTCATCACCCGAATCGGCTGGACCGGTCCGGCCGATCGGGTCGTGCGTGGTTTCGCTGCCTGAGCCATAGTTCCTCCCTTGCGCATGCGGCATGATGTCGCGAATCCAGCCGATGACGGCGCGAACGCGAGCCGCGCAACGCCCCTACCCTACCGCATCACGGCGGAAATCTCGCCCGTATTCACCTCCTTTGCACATGCCACGTCCGCAAGGTGTGTACAATATATCTTCGTTGCCTCAGTAGCTCAGTGGATAGAGCACTTCTCTCCTAAAGAAGGTGTCGTAGGTTCGATTCCTATCTGGGGCACCAAGGCCTTGAAGCCCCTGGTACAAGCCTGTGGCGCCGGCCTCACTTCACAGAGCGACGCTTTTCACGCTTCATCGCCCGAAGTGCGGATTTCTTGGCGCTCCTGCGAAACAGGCCCCTGCCGGTTCCCACCGTGGTGAAGAAACCGCCTTCCTCACGCTCCAAGCGCCATTCATAACGCAGAAGACGCCCTTGCCGCTTGTTCACAGTAATCTGATACGCCACGATCCTCACCCCCAGGCATCGTCCAACATCGTGGGTCGTATTCCATGAGGAACGCTAGCACAGGATTATTCGTCCATTCCGTGGAAAATCCTGCTTAAGCCGCAGGCAAAGCCATGTATAGCAAAAATCCCGAGGAGCTGTGCTCAACTCGGGATTATAAAGAGTAAACGCGGCGACGCGCTACTCTCCCACACCCTTCCGAGTGCAGTACCATCGCCGTACTAGGCCTTAGCTTCCGGGTTCGGAATGGGACCGGGCGTTTCACCTAGGCTCTGATCGCCGCAAGAAGAAACAATACGCGAATCAACCCCAATTGCCAAATCACGGCGTGTCGCAGTCACGGATAAGCCCACAGAACAAAACCCACGGCATAGCGCCAGCCCCTTCCACAAGCATTCCCAACATCTCACGTCAATCCTTTGACACATCGAAATCAGAAAACGTTTTCCATTGACGAAGAAAGTGATATTGTTGTATTCGGTTCGACAACAGCCGTTGAACCAGAAAAATATAGCCAGGCAATGGAGGCTTGCATATGAGCGTTCGCGAACACATCACCGGAGTCGGTCACGTCGGCATTCCCACCAATGATCTCGAAGGCACCATCGCATACTACGAGAGGCTCGGCTTCGAATGCGAAGGCATCTACCCGAACGGCGAAGACCGCTGCACGTTCCTGCATCTGAACAATCTCACGCTGGAAGTGTGGACCATGGACCAGCCGGCGAACATGACCGGCGCGATCAATCATTTCGCGCTCGACGTCACCGACATCGACAAGGCGTTCGAGGAAGCCGGGAAGCTGGGGCTGAACTTCGTGGAAGGTTCGGTGCAGCATATCGACACATTCCACGAGAACGGCATCCGCTACTTCAACGTACTCGGGCCGAATCACGAAATCATCGAATTCTGCCAAGTGCTGTAGTCCGGCTACGGCAATGGCCGTCGCACAGCAGCATCACATGCCACCCATGCACCGACCAATCACCAGATAACCATAATCAAAAACCCTTCGATGCGCACCAAACGCAATGCACATCGATTTCGTTGGCCTAAGCAAACATATTGCGGGTTACGGCGACACTCCACCGGCGGGCGACACGCACAGTGCCTCACGCCAGGCGAACAACGTTGAAACAAACGCAACCGTAACGTTTAGGACCATCCCAAACCCCATACAAGCTACGGTTGCACATCACAGAAGAAGGCAACCATGACACGGCCAATCGACGCACGGACGATCGATGCCACCAACCCCACCGATCCCGCTTCCGAGGGCGTACAGCCAAAGAAGCAGCATTGGATCGAATTCCCCGACGGATATCTCGACCGCACCCCGGTACTGCAGTTCGCCATGACCTCGGTGCTGTTCGCCATCTGGGCGATCGCCTCGAGCCTGAACGACATTCTCATCACCCAGTTCAAAGCCGTGTTCTCCTTGAGCGATCTCGCCACCGCCTTCGTGCAAAGCGCGTTCTACGGCGGCTACTTCCTCATCGCCATTCCGGCATCGCTGTTCATCAAGAAATTCAGCTACAAGCTCGGCATCATCGCGGGTCTGAGCTTCTTCGCGGTGGGCTGCTTCATCTTCTTCCCCGCCTCGCGACTGGTCACTTACGAAGTGTTCCTGTTCGCCATCTTCGTGGAGGCGATCGGCCTGAGCTTCCTTGAGACCTCCGCCGACACATACGCCACGCTGATGGGACCGAAGCGGCTCGGCACCGTACGCCTGAACATCGCGCAGACCATGAACGCCCTCGGCCTGATCACCGGCATCCTGCTCGGCAAGTACCTGGTGTTCCAGGATTCCAATCTGCACGCCACGATGGCGAAGATGGCCCCGGCCGAGGCCAAGGCGTATGGCGCCGAACAGCTCGCACGCACGCTGGAGCCTTACAAGTACCTGCTGATCGCGCTGGCCGTGCTGATTGTGCTGTTCGCCATCACCAAGTTCCCGAAGTGCCGCCCGACCACCGCCGCCAACGCCACCGGCACCGCCGGCGAGAACAAGGTCAAGCTGAGCGAGACCCTGCGCTATCTGTCCCATAACCGTCGCTTCCTCAAGGGCATCGGCGTGCAGTTCATCTACATCGGCGCACAAACCGGCATCTGGTCCTTCACCATCCGCCTCGCACTCAATCAGGGTGGCAGCTCGATGACCGACCGCAAGGCCGCCGATTTCATGATCTTCAGCTACGTGGTCTTCTTCGTGGGCCGTTTGCTCGCCAGCTACCTGCTGTCCCGCTCCCGTGAAACCCGCGTACTCGCCACGTTCATGGCGCTCGGCTGCGTCTCGCTGCTGTGCGTCGCGTTCCTGCCGGGCATGAGCGCCGTGTGGGCCGCCGTGGCCGTGAGCCTGTTCCTCGGACCGGGCTGGCCGACCATCTACGCCCGCACGCTGTCCACCGTCGAAGATCGCCGCCATACCGAAACCGCCGGCGCGATCATCGTGATGGCACTGGTCGGCGGTGCCGTACTGCCGACCTTGCAGGGCGCGTTATCCGACGCGGTCACCATGCAGTTCTCCTTCATCCTGCCCGCCATCGAACTGCTGATCGTCGCCCTCTACTTCGTCTCCGAATTCAAGCGCGACAAGTACACGCCGCAACAGCTCGCCGTGATGGCAGCCGCCGCGCAGCAAGAGGCCAAGTAAGCCATTACCCTGCCAGGAATGCCCCAATCCGGAACGGCGCGTTCGAGGATAGTCTCCCCGAACGCGCCGTTCCGCCATTCGGCAACGTTTATGAGATAGAGTTACTGGCAACAAACGCTTACGCACGATTCGAACGCCATTCGTACGAAAGAAGGCCAGCAATGACGATCGCCTCCTGCGGCTCGGTTACCGCACTCACCCTCGGCTTGCCGAACTCCGCCGCGATTCCCGCCGGGAAAGCGAACCTGCCGAAAGGACTGTTCGCCGCGAAGGCGCCGCTTTCCGCCAAGACGAAGCAACGACTGGTCAACGACATCGAAGCGATCACGATGATCGCGTTGCTGCGTGCCTCGAACATTTCGCTCGCACAGGGCGCGCGCATTCCGGAAATACTGGTGATCGGACTGCGTCTGCATGGCACAAATGCCACGATTCCGTCGGAAATCATCGAATTGATTGCGGCGCAACGCAAATCGGGCATCGTATTCACCTGCGTACGCGACGCCGATTTCGAAGGCACTACGCGGCAGGAATGCGCGTTTGCCGTCCGCCGAGCGCTTCCGGGGCGTGCCGGGCATACACCGACGTTCAAGGTGTTCTCTTCGGCATGGACCACAGCCGGAGAGGCGATGCTGCTGATCGACGACCTGTCGGTCGATTCAATGGACGCGCTATGGGAGTCGCTGTGCTCGCAGGTGATTTTCGAATCCCCCGACCCCGCGAATCTGGACGCGCGCATCGTGCGCCATACGCAGGTCGCGCAGTTGCAAGCCGATATCGACAAGCTCACACGCGACCATCAGCGCGCCAAGAACCCCGAACAGCGCAACGAGATCTTCGCCAAGCTCCATAAGGCCAAGAAGCAGCTCGAAGCGCTGAACGCATAACGCATCGATGCCGCTTGAGGTCAGAATCCCAATCTTGTGCGCCCGAACTGGTCAAGCCAGCGCAGAATCGCACCTTCGCGCAGAGCCCACGGGCAGATCTCGATCTCCTCGACGTCAAGCGCACGCATGATCTCATCAATCACCAAGCCGCCGCCGACGATCTGATACGTACGCTCCGGCGTGACGCCCGGCAATGCCACACGCTGATCCGGCGAGATCGAGGCAAGACGCGGCAACCAATCCTCAAGCTGGTCCCTGGTCATCACCGACGTGTCCACGCGGCCCGGCTGACGCAACACGGCACCGGCCAGGCGAGCCAGCGAACGAATCGTCTTGGACGTGCCGACCGCATGCATCGGATGCTTCGACTTGGGGAACGCCTCGACCATCGGATTGAGAATCTTACGAATCTGCTTGCGGGCCCTTTCAAGCTCCTCCACATCGGCGACGCCGCTCTCCGGCAGGAATTCACGGGTGACGCGGCCGGCGCCCGCAGGCACGCTCAGCGCCACGGTCGGGTCTTCATCGGAACCCATGGCCACCTCAAGCGACCCCCCGCCGATATCCAGCACGAGCAGACGGCCGGCGTCCCATCCATACCAGCGGCGAGCGGCCAGGAAGGTAAGCCGGGCCTCATCGACCCCGGACAGCACAGTGACCGGCTGACCGATGGCCTCCTCGATGCGACGCAGGATCCTGCCGCCGTTGGGCGCCTCACGCAATGCCGAGGTGGCGAGCACGAGCAACTGGGTGATCTCATACTCCTCGGCGAGTTTCATCGCCTTGTGCACGGCCTCGAGCACGGCTTCGACGCCGGCCTTTCTGATGGTGCCGTCTTCCTTGAGATACTGCATCAAACGGACCGTGCTCTTCACGCTCGCCTCCGGTTCGGGCCTGGCGCCCGGAGCCGCATCGACGATGAGCATGTGTACCGTATTCGAACCGATATCAAGCACGCCGAGTCTCGTGGCGTGCGAACGTAAGTTGACCATGCTTCCACAGCATAGCAACTTAAGCGATTAAGTGCCTGTGCGACATGCCCTGTCAAGACGATCAGGCAAAAATGTCACCTCTGTGCGGCACGCAACCCGGCCACAAAATCACCGAGACGTTTCAGCCCCTCACGCAAAGCCTCACGAGAGGCCGCATACGATAGGCGCACGTGCGTATCGGCCGTCGCCTCGCCGAAGTCACGGCCCGGGGTCAGCGCAATATGCGCCTCCTTCAAGGCACGCTCGCAGAACGTCCACGCGTCCAGCCCCGTACCGGAAATGTTGAAGTACGCGTAGAACGCGCCATTCGGCTCGACCTCCAGCGGCAGACCGATCTCGGCCAGACCATCAACCACGATACGACGACGCGCCAGCAGCTCCTGACGGCGCTCCTCACAAATGGCCAACGTCTCCGGAGTGAAGCATGCGAGCGCCGCATGCTGGGTGGGTGTATGCGCACACAGGAAGAAGTTGGTGGAAAGGTCGTCCATGGCTTCGAGCGCATACTCGGGCACGACCATCCATCCCAAGCGCCAACCGGTCATGCCGAAGAACTTGGAGAAGCTCGAGCAGACGATGGCGTCCGGGTCGCATGCCAGCACGGACTTCACCTCGGAACCGTCGGGCTCGCGGTCGGCCAGGTCCAGGTAGGTCTCGTCGACGATGCGCCATACGCCACGCTCACGGGCCAGATCGCATACGGCCTTCAACGTATCGAAGGCGATGGTGGTGCCGGTCGGATTGGACGGTGAGGTGATCATCACGGCCTTGGTGCGTTCCGACCAGTATTCCCTGCACAGCTCCGGCGTCAGGTGGAATCGGGTGGCTGCGGAAGTCGGCACATCCACCACCTTGCCGCCGAACGCGCGCACCAGCTCGCGATTGCACGGGTAGGACGGGTCCGCGATCAGCACCTCGTCCCCCTCGTTCACCGTCAGTGCGGCTGACAGCAGCAGTGCCGTGGATCCGCCTGCGGTGATCGCAATACGTTTCGGATCGACGTCGACGTGGTGACGCTCCCTGTAGAAGTCGGAAATCGCCTGACGCAGTTCCGGCAGACCCATCGCGGCGGTGTACGGCAGCGGGCGGCCATCGTACTGTTCACGCATCGCATCGCGCACCGCAGGTGGGGCGCCGAAATCCGGTTCACCCAGACTCAGCTTGACGACGTCGGTGCCGGCCGCAATCATCTCATCGGCCATCGCGCCGAAAACCATGGCGCGGAACGGATTGGCGATTTGCGCGCGGTACGACATCCGCGGCAATGCGGCGGCAGCAACGGTTTGTGCGGTATCTTCAGCGTTTCCCATATCTCGGTTCTAACTGCGAGACACGACAAGCCGTCTGCCATTCGCGGACGTTGCCCATATAACGCGCGAGAATCCTTCAAACATCGGGATTTTCACGCTCGGTATCGACGGCGCCATCATCCGGGTCGACGGCATTCCCCACGATCTCGCGATATAGCCGTTCGAGCCGTTCCTCGCGCACCTTCTTGCCGAGTTCGCATTCCCATACGACGATCACCTTCCAGCCCATCGCCTCAAGTTCGGCATGCTGCTTGATGTCTCGTTCACGGTTGCGCACCAGTTTTGCGCTCCAGAATTCCACGTTCGACTTCGGCATGGAATGCTTCGTGCATCCCTCATGCATATGCCAGAAGCATCCGTTGACGAACACGACGGTATGGTATTTCGGCAGCACCACATCGGGGTGCCCCGGGTATCGTTTGTCGTTCTTGCGGAACCGCAGGCCCTTGGCGAACAGGAAACTACGCACGAGCGTTTCGATCGACGTGTTTTCGCCCCGAATATGCGACATGATGTAGCTGCGGGTGCCACGCTCGTACTTTTCGACTCTTTTTCCTGCCACGGCCCCATTATGGCAAAGGACCCAGGATCATTCGGCGTAAACTGGTGCTTGGCAACGCGGCTTGACGGAATCGGACGGTTCAAGGAGGACTCTCATGGCACAGGTGAACGTAGCCATTCTCGGCGCAGGTCGGATTGCGCGGAGCATGGCCGATACGTTGGTGAAGATGGCGGCCGATCCGCGTTATGCGGATCTGGTCGCGCCGTATGCGGTCGCGGCACGCGACGGCGAGCGCGCAGCCGCCTTTGCCGCACAGTATGGCTTCCCTGTTTCATATGGCTCGTATGAGGAGCTTGCCGCCGACCCGAACGTGGATCTGGTCTATATCGCGACCCCGCATAACCTGCATGCCGAACAGGCCATGCTGTGCATGAGGGCCGGCAAGGGCGTGCTGGTCGAGAAGGCCTTTGGCGCGAATGCGGCGCAGACCCGCGCGATGCTGAACGTTTCGCGTGAGACCGGCATGCTATGCGCCGAGGCGATCTGGACGCGCTACATGCCGTCGCGCATGATGATCGACGATATCATCGCGTCCGGGGTCATCGGCGAGGTGACGGCCATCAACGCGAATCTGTGCTACCCCACCACGGCGAAGGCGCGCATCACCGATCCGGCCTTGGCCGGCGGCGCACTATTGGATGTCGGCGTATATCCGATCAACTTCATCGATATGATCATGCACAATGCGCCGATCGCGCGCATGGAATCGTCGATGCAACCATATGAGACCGGCGTGGATGCATATGATTCCATGACGTTCCACTATGAGAACGGCGTGGCGGCCACGGCGCAAAGCTCCATTCTGTGCCATTCCGATCGCATGGGAGCCGTTTGGGGAACGGACGGCTATCTGACCTGCGAGAACATCAACAACGTCGCCTCGATCGACGTGTATGACGGCAATCATCAGGTCAAGGCCCATTACGACGTTCCGCCACAGCTGACCGGTTACGAGTATGAAGTGGTGGCCTCCGCGCAGACCATGCTTGATGGCCATCGCGAATGCGAGGCCATGCCCCACGCCGACACCCTGCGCATCATGGAACTCATGGATTCGCTGCGTGCCGACTGGGGCTTGACATATCCGTTCGAAGTCTAGCAATACCCGCTAAAGTATCATCTCGGCGCGTTCCACGGCAGATCCACGATCCGCTCCGGGCCAGGCGAAATCTTCCCCGTTGTATCCTGGTCCTGATTTCCTCTGCTGAAGGGCGAAGGAGAGCGCCGTGACCAAAACAACCGCCGACGTGCAACAGCCACGCAACATCATCAACGTCGTGGGTGCCGCCATTGTGCGCGATGGCAAGGTGTTGTGCGCTCAACGTGGCGAAGGCAAATCATTGGCCGGTTTCTGGGAGTTCCCCGGCGGCAAGATCGAACCGTACGAAACCGCACGGGAAGCCCTGCATCGCGAAATCGAGGAGGAGCTGCTGTGCGAGATCGAAGTCGTCGATGAAGTGTGCACGTCCTCTCACGATTACGATTTCGGCACCGTCGTGCTCACCTCGTTCGTCTGCCATCTGCTGAGCGGCACTCCCCACCTGACGGAACATCATGCGATCCGTTGGCTTTCGCCAAGTGAGATGCTCACGTTGGATTGGGCGCCCGCCGACCGCGAAGCGGTGCGATTGATCTCCGCGATGGATTTCAACAGGAAGTGATGGCGGATGATGGTGGACGATGACCGGCAGCGGAATTCTTCCTTGGTCGAGGCACTTCTTTCAGGCTTCGTGGAGAAGAAAGATGATGTCGATCCACAATACGAGCCGACGTTGATTGCGAACCATGATGGCAGGACCATGGAGCATGCGATCAAGGATGAACTTGGCCGCAGTCAGGATTTCGACATGTCGGTCGCCTTCGTCAGCCAGGGCGCACTGCAGATGTTGAAGCAGAACTTCCTTGATTTCGCGGATAACAACGACCATCGTTCCGGTCGGATCATCACGTCCACCTTCAACTATTTCAACTCGCCAAAGGCTTTCGCCGAGCTACTGAAGCTACAGCGGGAGACAGGCATCCAGGTACAGATCTGGCAGCCCGGCCAGACGGATGGAACCGAAGCCACCACTGATTCCCCGTATCATCCGAAGGGCTACGTCTTTCACCATTCGGATGATGACGAACCACTCTATTCCACATATATCGGCAGCTCCAACCTCACCATCAACGCACTGAATTCCAATCGCGAATGGAACCTGAAAGTCGCAACCACCGATACCAGCGGTCTGGCCGAACAGCTCACCGCTGAAATCGACTCCCAAATCAGCGAATCGAAACCACTCACCGAAGCCTGGCTCAAACTGTATGAGGAGGATTTCAACAAATACGCACCACCGCGTCAACCGAGCCGCGGGCAAACGCACGGTTCCGACACCATCACGCCGAACGCCATGCAGGTCGAGGCGCTGATGAATCTTGCGCAACTACGCAAGCAGGGTGAAAGCCGTGCGATCATCATTTCCGCGACCGGCACAGGCAAGACGTATCTCTCCGCATTCGATGTCCGTCAATTCAGGCCAAAACGCATGCTGTACATTGCACAGCAGGAGCAGATCCTGAGGAAGGCAGAGGAATCGTATCGGAAGGTGCTCGGCTGTTCCGACGAGGAGATTGGCCTGTTTTCCGGCACCAGCAAGGAGCATGATCGCAAATACGTGTTTGCGACCGTGCAGACGATGTCCCGCCCGGAAGTGCTTGCGCAGTTCGGCAAAGACGATTTCGACTACATCCTGATCGATGAGGTGCACCATGCCGCGGCCGACTCGTATAGGCGGATCACCGACCACTTCACCCCCGGCTTCATGCTCGGTATGACCGCAACGCCGGAACGTACCGACGGAGCCAATATCTTCGAACTGTTCGGCAACAACGTGGCGTATGAGATTCGTCTGCAACGGGCGCTCGAAGAGAACATGCTCTGCCCATTCCATTACTACGGGGTTCACGAGTACATTCAGGAAGCCCCGGATGGCGATTTGCTTGGCAAACGAGTCAAAACGCATGACTGGACCGACCGGGAACGCAACGATCTGTCCCGTTGGATCGAGGAGCTCACCAGTGCGAACCGCGTGCGGTATATCATCGACAAAATACAGCTGTACAGCGAAGCCGGCACCGATGTGCAGGGCCTAGTCTTCTGCAGTCGACGTGAGGAGGCGAAACGCCTGTCCGCCTTGTTCAATCAGCAGGTCAACCAGCAGGCGGAACGTCCGTATCGCACAAAGGCGATTACCGGCGAGGATTCCCAAGCGGAGCGGGATCTCGCCGTCGAACAACTGGAAAACGGCGAGCTGGATTACATTTTTACGGTCGATCTGTTCAACGAAGGTGTGGATATTCCGCATATCAACCAGATCGTGATGCTCCGGCAAACGCAGTCAAGCATCATCTTCACGCAACAGCTTGGTCGTGGTCTGCGTAAGGCGAGTGGCAAGGATTCGGTTGTCGTCATCGATTTCATCGGCAACTATGCGAATAATTATCTGATTCCGATCGCGTTGTACGGCAATACCGGCGATCGTGACGTCGCTCGCAAGAACCTGCAGCGCGAGACGATCGGCATTTCTTCGATCAGCTTCGACGCAATCGCCCGCGAGCGCGTGTTGGCTTCGCTTGATACCGCCGATTTGTCGAATATGCAGCTGCTCAGTCGCCAATACCAGCAGATGAGGTACGAGTTGGGCCGCATTCCGATGCTGATGGATTTTGCGCGACGTGACGCTTCGCTGGTATTCACCATGGCCGCGAAGAATGATGATTATCTTTCGTTCGTGCGTTCTCGCGAGAGGAGTCTTTCCCGCGGTAGGCATGCGACCGTTTCGTATCTGGAGAGGCTTGAACCGACTTCCGATGTGCAAAATGGCATGTTGAAGATGCTGACCGCCACTCAGCTTCGTGGATTGAGACCTCATGAGCTGTTGATTCTGGCGGTGTTGTGCGGATTGGACTGGAGTGCGATCGATCCCGAGTGCAGCGGGCGGACGGCTGCGGCGTTTGATTTCGCCAGGACTTTGGATTCGTTGGGCATTGCCGATCTTCAGGAGTTGCTTTCAGAGCTTTTTCCTGGCGCCGATAACAGCGAGTCGCAGTGGCGTTCCGCGTTGGCAACGCTTGACTACTCGTATTTCATCGCCGCGAACAACCAGCGTTTCGGGCGGACTGCGCTTATCGCCGTCGATGACGGCGGGCGCTGCAGACTCTCCGACGCATTTGTGGCGCAGCTGGATAATCCGACGTTCAGATTGTTCTTTGCGGATACCGTCAAAGCCGGTTTGTACAACGCGCTGACTCTGGAGCGGAACGCAACGAAACGTCGAATCGTTCAGCATCATGGATTCATCTATGGCGAGAAATACAGTGTTTTCGACGTAATGCGACTGTGCGGCTGGCGGACCGAACAGGTTCCGCAAAACGTCGGCGGCTACAAGCTCGACTCCGCTACCGGCACATTGCCGATCTTCATCAAATACGAGGCGAGTCAATATGGCGACCGTTTTCTCGACTCCGGCGAAATAGAATGGTTCAGTAAGAACAACCGTTCACTGAGGTCCAACGAATTCCAATGGCTTCTTGACGGAACCGAGCATACTTCGGCATGGCAGGATCGCCATTTCGTGCCGATTTTCATCCGGCGCAAGGCGGAGGAAAAAGGAAACCTCATACTACTTCGTCGGCAATGCGGTGTCCTTGCACGATGTGCACGAGTCCGTCAATGTCGGCGAGGATGACAAGGAATCCAAGGTGGTCATCTCCACGCTCAAACTCATCAAGCCCGTCGACCCGGAACTTTATCGCCACCTCACCGGCAAATCCGCACTGTAACGCCCCCGCTCATCCATATCGAGATATCGAACCGTGGATATCGAAAAACCGACGGACGGCCTGCCCGCGGCGGCTTCAGCCACGCAGTGTGCACTTCAGTCGATGCAGGATGTTCGGTCACACAGGAAAATAACACATCATCACAGAATAAAAAGAACACGCTCAATGTTAACTTTTTCGCGATTTACATTACATCACACCAATCACTGAAATAACGGCGATTCTGCCCTGACTTCAACCACAAAAGGGTGAATTGCAACGATTCCACGCATTCAGAAGCATGCTATGGTTGTTCTCGGAAGCAATGAGCGACCACCGAAATAATGCATACAAACCGGATTTCGATGTTCGTTTTATATGCGAAAAGAACATCGAACTGAACGTTGATTTTGTGCATACAACGAAAGGAACATCATCATGGCAGATGAGAAAATCGTCATCAATGTGGATCTCGGCATGTTCGGGCAGGACGCCGACGCCAAAACCGCCGTGGCCAATAAGGTCGCCAAGGACCTCGGCATCAGCGACGAGGCCCTCGCTCAGGTCGAGGACTTCAAGCAGGCCCTCACCGACCATAACGCATGGGATCTGCCATTCATGGGCTATGTGAACGAAGACGGCTACGGCTACGCCTACGTGCCGGATGCGGCCATCACCATGAATCCATACTGGGATGCCCACAAGGAATTCATGAGCCTGCCGCATGACGTGCAGACCGCATTCGCCATCCGCATGCTGTTCACGCACCGCCCGGTCGACCGTTATGGCGCGGACATGTTCCTGCACTACCATCGTGGTTTCGAAGTCAATTTCGTCGGATCCGGCGCCAACAAGTACTGAGTTTCGCCGGCTCATCCACCAACGCGGCACAGTGGTGGAAGGAATATCATCATAGCGCGACGGAAGCCGTTTTCACGAGATGTTTCACACCTGATTCCCCGTGGATCTCCCTAGCGTCATACCATCTCATGATGTAGCCTGTACAGTGCATTGCCTGGTCTATAAGGGAGGGACGGGCGCATGAGCGAACACGGCAACATCAACCGTCGGCAGGAAGTCGAGGCTCTTGCCGACTATGTCAACAATGGTTGGCTGCGAACGGGGGAATTCGACGGTCCGACGTTCCTGTGGAACCATCTGATTCGCGAAGCCTCCCAAAAGGACGCCGAAAATCGCAATGACGTACCCGTAGCGCAGCTTTCCGACGCCGATAACGTGATCAGCATGCCCATGCAATGGTATTTCGATTCCATCGCCGCCATCGTGCCCACCGCCGAACGCACCGATAGCGGCGTGGAGATGCCCCGCATGGACATGCCGACCTTCCACCTCGAATCACAGGCCCTTTCCGGTGTGGATGCCGTGGTCGGCAACGCCGTGGTAAGTACACGTTGGCTTGATGCGGTCGGCAACCTCGCCAAGGCCGTGGAGATGACGGCCCGTTTTGTGGGCAACGTCGCGGATCGTGACAACGAGGGATTCGATTATCTGAAGGATCTCATCCAAAGCGTGCGCGTATATATGGATGCCGTGGCCTGCAACGCCGATCCGATGACCGGAGAGCAGTCGCTACGCATGATTACGCAGGTCGCCTGCAACGACGACTTCCGTCTCAACGCCATGCAAATGGTGGAGCTGCTCTCCTGCGGCCTGTCGTTCGCGCAATGGGACGATACGCGCATGTTCGCCTACGATGCATTGAACAGTGCGATGGACACGATGAGCGCATTCGCCGCCTCCGCCACGGACGCAAATACAACCATGAGTCCGGAATCCCGCGATGCCAAGGACTTCGGTAATTCCGACGAATGCACGCCTTTGGCGGAGCTCAAGACCGACATGGACCTTTTCAACACGGATGGCCCGCTTTCCGAAGAGGAGCTGAACAATCTCGCGATGCTCGACCCGGCGCTGCTGACGGAAAAGGAGATTGCCGAGACCGCGCAGAACCAGTTCGAGCATGCCGTGCAGTTCCTGCGCCACGACCTGATGCGCATCAGCGGCGATGCCGACGAAGCCGACCGGTTCCTATGGGATAATCACACTTCGGAACCCCTCGCCGACGCTTATGCGGCTCGGCTGATTGCTGCGGAACGTTGGCGGGACCTGCTGAATTTCGTGGATCTGGTGCAACGGGACAAACCGAACCAGTGCACGGTCATGTTCCCTGAAGAGGTTGTGCCCTATGAGTGGGAGACGATTCGCGAAGCGGCACTCGAAGCACTCGGACGCCGCGACGAATTGATCGCCATGTATCAGGAGCGCCTGGATGACACATATGATCCGAACACGGCCCTGAACCACATGAAGCTCGAAGCATGGAAGAACGCACCCGATAGGAATCAGTGATTCCGATAAGGAAAGGCGTGAACGGCATACGGCTGAACTGCACCCCGTTCGTTGGAAGAAGGGCGCTTGCCTTCCCGTCTTTTGGAAATCGTTCCCGGATGTTTAACGGGCATTGCGGCTTCGTTAAGCCAATTTTTCAGGGATTGCGAACAAGCAAAAGGACAGACTCCGACATAGCGTATCGCCGCCTCATTCAAAATCAAATAATCACTCGGGAACGATATTGTGAGAACCCATCATTAGTCCGGTTCATTATAGTGTTAAATAAGTCCCGAACAAGTCAGGATTTGGTTGCCGAGCTTGATAATGATTCTCTTGCCCTATCATCAATGTTCCGAGATTGCCTCCTTGGAATGGTTTGGTGACCTTTGACAAGAACATTGCCTGTCCGGGAACGCCATAGAAGGAACATGGGAAGATTCTCCTCGCATTACACATGCCGGGGCTGGACGCCACTACCGTTGCGGAGAAACGACACCGGCTATGCCACAACCGACCACGGAAGCCATGGTGCACAACCGACTTCGACGTGAGGTCCGGACCTGACGTCGGCAAAGAATCCCGCCGAGTCTGCGCGCTGGGCACCACGAGGGAAGACCGCACACACCACTCGTTTAAAACAAGGCAAAGTCACAGCCGCGGCCTCCCACGACATGGGTGCCGCCGTGGACATACCTTCCCTGAACGGCGATGTACAAGACCGTTGAGCTTGAACATTACGCCATCCACTGCCACGCTTTGTCATGGGGTTCCGTCCCCTCATCAGGTGCCCAAGGAAACATCATTATCCCGCTCCATGCGATATATGAATGAGGAATTTCGACAAACGCTGCACGTTTTCCCCTTTTTTTGACAGTAGACTCGTCATTATTGAATATATGCCGCAGCAATAACAATGGAGAGAGATCGGTGGCATTATGAATGGGGTTACATGCACACCGGACCCAAATCTGCTTGAGTCCATGAGGTCGGTTGGGTACAGTCTGAACACCGCCGTGGCCGATATTGTCGACAATTCGATTGCGGCCCGGGCACAACGGGTCAGCATCCGGTATTTCGATTATGGGGAAAACCCCTACATCGCCATCATCGATGATGGCGATGGCATGGACGAGCGCGAGACCATCAACGCGATGAAACTGGCTGGATCCAGTCCAAGTCGCGAAAGGAAGGCTAACGATCTGGGCAGATTCGGCTTGGGATTAAAGACCGCGTCCTTGTCACAGGCCAGGTCGCTGTTGCTGTGCAGCGTGAAAGACGGACGTCAGACGACGCTCCGATGGGATCTTGATCACGTCGCAGCCGTCAGGGATTGGGAATTGGAAGCTCTGGATGAACGGCAGACGGATCTCGCGCTTCCCGCGAAAGTACGTGAACTGATGCCCAGCACGCACGGGACATGCGTGCTGTGGCAGAACCTCGACCGCTTGGAAACGATGGCGGGAGACTCCCTGCGGGACATGGACCAGGCGATGTCGGAACTATCCGATTATCTGGGCCTTGTCTTCCATCGTTTCACCTATCCGTATCCGGATGACGGCACCCCGAAGATAGAACTGACTGTGAACGGCATGCCGGTGCCGAAAAGGGATCCTTTCCTCACAGAGAACTTGGCGACGCAGCCGCAGCGTTTGCAACGCATACCCGGAACGGAAGCGACGTTGTGCGGCTACACACTCCCCTACCAGAACAAACTGACCACCGAGGACAGGAGGCTACTGGGCCTCACGTCCGAGAAGGGACACACCCTATTCGACACGCAGGGATTCTACGTCTACCGCGCGCATCGTCTGATCACCTGGGGCAGCTGGTATCGTCTGCTGCCACGCAAGGACGGGACGAAGCTTTCCCGCGTGAGGGTCGATATCCCCAACAGCATGGACGCCGAGTGGACATTGGATATCAAGAAATCACAGGCGACGCCTCCGAAGGCGATCCGCGACGCGATGAAACGATACGTGTCCAAACTTGCGACTCCCAGCCGGAAGACCCAGAAATGGCGCGGACGGAAAACCTCCGAGCAGCCGGAGGCCCGTATCTGGGATGTCATCAGCGACCGAGAGGGAACGTTCCGGTACGAGATTAACAGGGACAATCCCTATATCAGGAACTTCATCGCAGCACTGTCGGACAAGCAGAGGCGCGATTTCGCCGAAATGATGAAGATACTCGCAGTGGCCTTCCCCTATGACGATATGCAATCCAGGCTGTCCGGCGACCAAGCCAGCGAGGAACCCGATCTCGCCGATGAAGAGATCCGTGGAATGGCGAGGGACATGTGGCTGTTCTGCAGTCAATGCAAAGGGCAATCGCCGGAAGATTTTGTTGATTCGTTCAAAGACAAAGAGCCTTTCTCGTTATGCAAAAACGGAGAGGATGTTCTACTGGAGGTGACGTATGACCAACGCTGAAGAATGGAAAAAAGTCAAGCGATCCGTTAAAGGACTTGTGTTCAATGAGGACGAGCCAAGCGAGGAACTCATCCGGAGTGCGTTGGAGCTCATTGCGCAATCTCATCATCTTGGAGATGATGAGGACGGATTGGAAACTGCTTTCAGAGAACTCCGTTCGGAATTGATTCTCAAGATTGATGAAGGTATTACTCTCACTGACAAAAGCGATGTGTGGAAGCCTTGGTTCCCTGACCTGCAGGCCGACGAGAAATGGGACACGCCACGTTCGACTTCCTATTATCAGTATTTGATCCAAGATAGGGATTCCGAATACGCGACGCTTGACCACACCGCGAACGAGGTCATAGAGCTGTTGTCCGATCCGCGGCGAACACAACCCCCCCGTACGCCGCAAAGGCCTGATTCTAGGCGACGTGCAGTCAGGAAAGACGCGCACCTATATCGCTCTCATGCATAAGGCCGCGGATTGCGGGTACAAGCTCATCGTCGTGCTCACAAGCGACAACGAGAATCTGCGTCAGCAGACCCAGACGAGAATAGACACTGATTTCATCGGCTACCATAACGGGAGGCAAGCGGGTGTTGGCAGATATCTGGCCATGCGGAACGTCCCGAGATCCTCTCCATTGACGAACGATAATGATTTCGTCAAGGCCTATGAGGGCGCATTCAAGAACTTGGCCCGTCCCACATGGAGTGCAATAACCCCATACGTCGCCGTGATCAAGAAGAACGCCTCGATCCTCTCAAAATTCAACAGGTGGCTCAAAAATCCTGAATTCGATTCAGATCTGCCTGTCCTTGTCATCGATGACGAGAGCGACTACGCATCAGTCAATTCCGCGAAGGTGGATAATGAGCCCACCCGCATCAACAGGCTGATACGCGAACTCACCATGATCAGCTCACGTACCTCGTACGTCGCTGTGACGGCAACGCCCTTCGCGAACATCTTCATTGACGACGAGATCGAAGAGGACCTGTTCCCGCAAGATTTCATCCATATCCTACAATCCCCGAACGAATATATCGGCGCGAAGAAGCTGTTCGGCGACATGGATACGAAGCCCGAGAATTTCCCCTGCGTCCAAGAGCTCGACGAGGAGGACCTCGAGACATGGCTTCCCGTGACCCACAGAAAGACGTTCGACATCGTGGATCCCGGATTGCACGAAGCGGTGAAATACGCGATCGACTGTTTCGTCATCGCGTGCTGCCTACGGCCGAACGCGGACGCATGCCGGCAGTCGATGCTAATCCACATGTCGCGCTTCACGGAAGTGCAGCGGCAGATCGCCGACCGGGTCTACGATTACGTCTGCTCCTTGGAGAAGGCCGTCCGTTTCCATTCGCAGGACGACCCACGGGTCGAAAGGCTCCACTGCGCCTTCGTCAGGGAATACGAATGCAACTGGCAGACGGGCGGTCAAACATGGGAGAAGTTCTATCCGCGCGTCCGCAGATTCGTCCTGTCCGGCAGACTGCGCGTCCGCCTCGTTAATTCCGATGCCGCCGAATGGAGTCTCCAACACAATGTTCTTGACGATCCATCCTCGAACGAATGCACCTTGTTCGTCGGTGGAAACCAGCTTTCCCGAGGTATGACACTTGATGGCCTGATCTGCAGCGTGTTCTACCGCCGCGTGACTGCGTCGGATACCCTGCTGCAGATGGGCCGCTGGTTCGGATACAGGCCCCATTACGCGCAGCTGCAGCGTATCTGGATGCTTCCGCAGTCGGTGCTCGACTACCGATACTCGTGCTCCATCGTCGAGGAGCTGAAGCAATCCGCACAGCATATGAAGCGCCAGGGAATGACCCCGAAGCAGTTCGGCCTAGCGATCAGGAAGAATCCGAACCGCGGTGTGCGCATCACCAATGTCGGGAAAATGAGGAATGCGGAGGAAGGCGAACAGTTCCAAGAATTTGATCTTTCCGGAGAAATCATCGAGTCTATCAAGCTAACCGTGGACGGTAAGCAGCTGGAGAGGAACGACCGAGCCTTGGAAGAACTGCTCAGGGGGCTGCACGCCCCGGGGGTCGTTTCAGGTGAATCTCCCATGGCGCATACCCAAGTCTTCACTGATGTGCCGGCCAAGGCAATCGTCGATTTTCTCACCGGATACAAGGCGGGGTACGGCGACAAATTCGGATTCACCGTCTTCACCTATCCGAACCGCGACATCGAGTGGGACAGCTCCCTCGTCGAGAGATATGCCAAGACGCAAATGGAGGAAAATCCATCAATCACATGGAATGTAACGTTCATCAACGGTGAGGGCGGCAAAGTGGAGAATCCCGACGATCTGGATTTCGCTTGGAAGAAGGTCGTACGAAAAAGCTCGTACAACCCGGACAAAGGCTATTTCCAGATAAACGACAAGAGGATGCGCCTCGGATCAAGGACGGATGTGCTCAAGGTCGCGAGATTCGTATACGACGGGACGATCGACGATCAATCCAAGTCGGAACGCGACTATTATCTCACGGAATATTTCGGCAACCATCCGAGTCTCTTGCTTTACCGTGTCCAAGTCAAGAGCATCAAAGGCTGGCATCAGAATCTCGTTCCCGAGGACGGTCCGGGCCTTCTGGCCGCGAAACTGATAGTCCCGGTCGACAGGAAGGACACCAGTCATAGACTGGGTAAGGCGGTCTACGTATACAACACGGTCGCGCAACGGAACGAGTACGAGCGTCTCAGGCAAGAGGAAGCCTACGGGCAGGATGAGGACGACTGATGAGATACCGGATTGACGAAATCATTTCATTCTGGAGGGAGGGACTGCGGTACCCGGGCCAGACCAACCGCGAATTGGATACATCCCTCCAACTACCCGTCGTCCTTGGATGCACGGCGGAGGGGCTCCCCTACGCTATGCTATTGACGGACAGCCGCCCGAAGGTCCCGAAAAGGATGGAGGCGATCGACGTGCGGGTGGGCAAACGTTCCGGTGCCGGGCCCTCCGAGGCATGGTCGCTGACGTTCATACTCCAAGATCAGAGTCTGGTGCATGCCTTCGCGGAGATCTGCCTCGCGTTCGCGGAACGCATCGCCGAGGCCTCTTCGAAAGATGCTGCGTTGAGACAAATCTACGTGACCGTCGACCAATGGCAGCGTCTGCTGAAGAGCGGAAGGGACGCGGATGTCGTCAGGATCCTGCGTGGAGCTTTCGGGGAGTTGGCTTCCATATTCGAAATCTCGGAACGTACAGGGAAGAGCATAGAGGATATATGCGCGTCATGGACCGGCCCCTATGAGAGACCCCAAGATTTCATATTCCCGGATGACGGCAGTGCTTGGGAGGTCAAGACTGTCCGTCCAGCCGCTGAATGTATCAGGATATCCTCTCCGGAGCAGCTCGACACGTCAAGGTACTCCATCAGCCTCATCGTCGTGGAGATGAAGGAGAACGCCGACGGATTGACTCTCCCGGCGCTTGTGGACGCCCTAAGGGGACAATCCTCAGATCCCTCCACGGTGACGGGGTATATCGATGACGGCCTGAGCAAACTGGGACTGAGCATTTATTCCGGCTTGGTCTCACAGACGACCTTCGAGATCAGCCGGATATCGGTCTACGCTGTCAGATCCGATTTCCCACGCATGGAAGCGAAGGACGTGCCGGAGAACGTGCTGGATCTGACGTACAGTCTCAACCGCGGCAGAATACGTCCGTTCATGCTCCACACAGGCGTCTT
The DNA here is from genome assembly GCF_000522505.1 of Bifidobacterium moukalabense DSM 27321. Classification (GTDB taxonomy): domain Bacteria; phylum Actinomycetota; class Actinomycetes; order Actinomycetales; family Bifidobacteriaceae; genus Bifidobacterium; species Bifidobacterium moukalabense. The sequence continues at coordinate 99,702 of NZ_AZMV01000002.1, forward strand.
TCAGATCAAAGATTCGGAGTAATGATGCTTACCGTTGAAGAATACCGCCATGAGCTCTGGAGAGAAGTGACGGAGAGGGCCCAAGACCATGAGATATACGATCAGGAGGCCTTCTTCGAGACGACCTGCGAGATACTAAGGGACAGCGAGGCCATAACCGCGTACCATCCCGCGTACACCCGTTACAGGATGGGAACGTCCCAAGCCCTCGCCATCGACGGATACGACCAAGATGCGTTCGAAATGGACGAGTCCATCGTGGTCATAGCCTGCGACGACAAATTCACGCTGGACGAGGATGACACGTTACCGACCATCCAAAGCAACGAATGCAAGCGGTACTTCAATGCTATGCATCGTTTCGTCGCCTCGGCATGGAACGGCACCTACCAAGCCCGTGCCGAGGAAAGCAGCGAGACCTTCGAGTTCGCCCAGTTCATACACGAGCATCGGACCTCAATAAGCCGTATCCGCCTGTACTTCATCACGGACCGCGAGTACACGGGCCGTGATGACTCGTCCAAAAGCCAGATCGATCGGTATACGAAGGACGGGGAGGATTACAAGGTCAGCTGGGAGACCCACATCTGGGACATACGGCGTCTGATGGAGTCCTCGCGCGCGGGACTCATCGAGCATACGTCGATAGTCCTCGAGAACGGGTTGCCCGCGGTCAAGGCCTCTGGCTACGACGAGAGCATGGATACGTATCTTCTGTTCGTCACCGGAAACATGCTGTCTAAATGGTATAGGAAATACGGTTCCAAACTCATGGAGGCCAACGTCCGCTCCTTCCTTTCGATGAGGGGAAAGGTCAACAAGGGCATCCGCCAGACATTGAATGAGAATCCGGACCGATTCGTCGCGTACAACAATGGTCTGACCGCGACCGCCACCTGCGTCAAGCTCAACGAAAGGGGATGTATCACCCGGCTCGACGACCTGCAGATCGTCAACGGCGGGCAGACGACTGCGTCCATCTTCTACACGGAGCAGAAGGACAGGACCGATCTTTCCCGGGTCATCGTCCCTGTGAAGCTCGTCGTCGTGCATGAGAGCGTAGCAAGGGAACTGGTCCCGTACATCTCGCGCTTCACCAACAGCCAGAACAAGGTAGCGGAAGCGGATTTCTCGTCCAACAGCGAATACCAGGTGAAACTGGAGAGGCTTTCCCGGGCGACGCTCACTCCGCCTTTGCCCGGGGCGATCCAGACGCACTGGTATTACGAGCGTGCACGCGGACAGTACGAGAGCGAACGCGACCGATTAGACACCACGGCCCGGAAATCTTTCGAAAGGGCGAATCCGAGCAAGCAGCGCATCAAGATGGTGGAGGCCCCCAAATATCTGATGTGCTGGGATCAGCAGCCTCAAGTCGCAAGTCTCGGCCTTCAGAAGTGCTTCGCCAAATTCGTTAATTCCCAGAAGGATGATGCGGCCTCGAACTTGGACGCCGACTTCTACAAGCGTCTGGTATGCAAGAAGATTGTCTTCGATACCGTCTACAAGCATATCAAACACACGGACTGGTTCCTCGGCGCTTATCAGTCGAACATCGCGGAGTATGCCGTCGCGAAATATTCGCAGGATCTGAAGCGTGCGGGAACTGAATGCGACTTCTCCGCCATCTGGCGCAGACAGTCCATCGATCCGGAGATGCTGGGCTGTCTTATGAAAGCGGGACAACAGGCGAGCAAAGTGCTCAATGATCCGCGACGTCCGGTCCAGAACGTGTCCGAATGGGCGAAAAAGGACCAATGCTGGGCCAATCTGAAGAAGCACCCGTCCTGCTTAGATGCCGACCCGGTCGAACTCGCGGTAGAAAAACCGAGGCACGCGAGCCGGAGAAAGACGAATCCGTCCACAACTTCCGACATAGTCACGCCGCGGCATGGAGCCATGAACGACAGCCAGACGACTGTCGATGAGGAGCTCATTCATGATTGGAGGAAGCTGACCGCCGAATCCTGTCGCCGTCTTTACGACTTCGCCTCCGGAAAGGCGTTCCTGAGTCCCAAATCAGAAGCCTCACTCAGGGCTTTGATGGACGGACGTGACGACTCCATCAACGTGAATTCGCTCAACTATCTTATCTCCTTGTGCGTCAAGGCAGGTTTCCCTTTAAGCTCCCTGTCCGGAAGGAACGACGAAGGACCTACCGACGGACAAGGCGTCTCCCCATCGTCCGACGTCCACAGGATGACCCACCGCGAATTCCTTCTGGCTATTCCGGAACAGAATTGGAGCACCATCATCGACTGGGGCAGGAGTCATTACCTGATATCCGACGATACGATGGCTGAGCTCGCGAAGCTCAGCCGTGGAGGTTCCCTTTCCGACCAGGAAATAGATTCCCTGTGGCAGCTGCGGGAAAGAATAGTCAGGAACGGTTTCCCAAGGTCCGTGTTCGCGCCGCGAGCGTGAGCACGGTTATCGGAGGAACGCGCGCGCGGGCCTGTCCATCCAGTCCGCGATGATGACCGCTATCTGCTGAGCGAGCAGCGGAGGCACCGCGTTGCCGACTTGGCGGTACTGGTCGGTCCGGTTTCCCTCGAAAAAGTAATCGTCGGGGAAAGTCTGCAATCGTGCTGCCTCCCTGACTGTCAGGCTACGGCACTGCCTCGGATCGGGATGGATGAAATAGTGTCCGTCCTTGGCTATATGTGATGTCACCGTCGTCGAGGGATGGTTTGCCAGCTGCACATGGAAACGGTCCGGAAAGACTATCTCCTTCCCCTCCAGCACGCCTTGGACGTTCCGGTGATTTGGGAGCAGTGCTTTCGGGAAATTGTAGAGCTTCGCGCAATAGCCATTGTGTTTGGCGAACGCGGCACAGAAAAGATAACGGTCCAGATCGGAGCTCATATGGTTTCTCGACGTGTCCTCCGGAAGGATCCTGTTTTTCCCAAGATGGCAGCGGTACCAAGCGAACAACGGATTACCGGGTTCGTTTTCCCTCACATGGGCGCCTGACTGCGATTGAGGCAGCCGTCTCGCGGCCACGATGTCCCCCAACTCCGCCGAGAGCACACTGCCCTCAGGGGTCCGAAGGAGTCTTTCCGCTGCGGTCGAAATGTAATCGGCCCAATCCATATCCGCATGGGCCCTCGCGGAGAACCCGCTACGGAGGGCGGGCATGTTCCCGAGAACCTGTCCCACAGTCACTTTCTCCCTCTTCCGCAGGATCTTGGGCACCGGATGCTCAATATCGTTCCGCGTACCCAGAAGGATGACCCTGTGCCGAGCTTGGGGAATCCCATATTCATCGGCATGGACGATGTAGTCGTGAGGATTACCGGGTTCGTTTGTCACCAACGAATGAAGCGTATACTTTTTATCCTGCATATCCTCACGGATATGGCCAAAGACGCCTTGTCCATAGTTACGCGCGGATAGTAGTCCCTTCACGTTCTCCATCGCGAAGGCGGCTGGACGCAACTTCTCGATAAATCTGAGATAGCACTTATATAGGGTCTGCTTCTCATCTCGTTCCAAATCATCCTTTTGATGCGTACGCCTTGCTCTGCCGGCGAGGGAATACGCTTGGCATGGAGGGCCGCCGATCAATACGAAATCCTTTACGTCGTATTCCGCGTAGTGCTTCTCGAGCCTTTGCTGGGCCATTGTGACGTATGTATCGTCGTCCACGACCAATTTACCCTGCACCGCTTCGATGTCGGCCGCTTTCCATTCATCCGGATATACGTCCCGGAGCGTCTGCATATTCTCTTTGGTTGGGGAGGAGATATAGGCGATATACTCATCGGGCAGTAGACCGTTCTTCATGATGGATCGTGCGAAAGAGCGAAGCCGCAAGGTCGCGTGCGCGGTCCTCTCCATCTCGACCGACATGACCACCTTGAAAACAGGTTTCCCGTTTTCATCGAGAATGGTGCTGAATCCCTCGCCCAAACCGCCAGGACCGGCGAATAGGTCAATGACCGGTATTGGCTTCCACTGAGCACTCACAATGCACTCCCCTATTATGTCGGCGGTAGGTTCAAACTTTTAGTGTATAATATAACCTTCCATAAATGGAAACTGGGACCAATCATTAGATATGGACAGCCAAGTTTCAAGGGGATCTACACTTTCACGACCCCACGGATGTGGGGGATCCACAAGAAGCCCCTCTGGCAGGAGTCTACGGAAAAAACGACGACGGGAACGGAACAGGAATAAAAAATGGACCCCTTCCCCGGGAGCCCGACAGGCTCGACCGGGGAAGGGGTCCCAACGGTTGGATGCGGCGGCGCGTTACTCTCCCACACCCTCCCGGGTGCAGTACCATCACCGTGCCAGGCCTTAGCTTCCGGGTTCGGAAAGGGACCGGGCGTCACACCTGGGCCATGGCCACCGCAAGACCAAAAACAACGGAACAGGAAACCATCACGGAAACCGTTCCGGCATACGCTCCAACCCCGCACGGGACTGGAACCCGTGGCGGTTTGGGAACCGGCTAGTAGACGCGAGGCAAAGCCCATCGTTTTATCGTATTCGTGACCAATTCCGGCGCTATTGTCGCCTGGAACGATCCCGCAGCAGGAAAGACGCGGACCCGACCCAACCACAGGGGTCGGGACGTTATGTCGCCATCGCCCGTTAGTACCGGTCGGCTCCACCCCTCGCGGGGCTTCCACCTCCGGCCTATCAAACACGTGTTCCACATGCGGGCTACAACAGTTCAGGACTGTAAGGAATCCTAATCTCGGAGCAGGCTTCCCGCTTAGATGCTTTCAGCGGTTATCCCTCCCGAACGTGGCCAACCGGCCGTGCCGCTGGCGCGACAACCGGCAAACCAGAGGTTCGTCCACCCAGGTCCTCTCGTACTATGGGCAGGCCTCCCCAGGATTCCAACGAGCGCAGAGGATAGAGACCAAACTGTCTCACGACGTTCTGAACCCAGCTCGCGTGCCGCTTTAATCGGCGAACAGCCGAACCCTTGGGACCTGCTCCAGCCCCAGGATGCGACGAGCCGACATCGAGGTGCCAAACCATCCCGTCGATATGGACTCTTGGGAATGATCAGCCTGTTATCCCCGGGGTACCTTTTATCCGTTGAGCGATGCCGCGCCCGTGCGCCGGCACCGGATCACTATCTCCGACTTTCGTCCCTGCCCGGACCGTCGTCCTCGCAGTCAAGCCCGCTTGTGCGATTGCACTCGACACCCGATTGCCAACCGGGCTGAGCGGACCTTTGAGCGCCTCCGTTACTCTTTGGGAGGCAACCGCCCCAGTTAAACTACCCGCCAGGCACTGTCCCTGAACGGGATGACCGTTCGAGGTGAGACGTCAAACGAGAACAGAGCGGTATTTCACCTTGCGGCTCCACACGGGCTGGCGCCCGCGCTTCGAAGCCTCCCGCCTATGCTACACAATCCGCGACTGACGCCAATACCAAGGTATAGTAAAGGTCCCGGGGTCTTTTCGTCCTTCTGCGCTTAACGAGCATCTTTACTCGTACTGCAATTTCGCCGAGCTCCTGGTCGAGACAGCGGGGAAGTCGTTACGCCATTCGTGCAGGTCGGAACTTACCCGACAAGGAATTTCGCTACCTTAGGATGGTTATAGTTACCACCGCCGTTTACCGGGGCTTGAATTCACCGCTTCACCCCCAAGGGGGCTGACGGATCCTCTTAACCTTCCGGCACCGGGCAGGCGTCAGTGCATATACAGCGGCTTACGCCTTCGCATGCACCTGTGTTTTTGGTAAACAGTCGCTACCCCCTGGTCTGTGCCACCCCCACACGCTCCCGGAGCATGTCCGTTCACCCGCGGGGGTCTCCCTTATGCCGAAGGCACGGGAGCGGTTTGCCGAGTTCCTTGACCAGGATTCGCTCGATCGCCTTGGTATTCTCTACCTGACCACCAGTGTCGGTTTGGGGTACGGGCGGCAACGCGCCTGACGCCGAGGCTTTTCTCGACGGCCTGGACCACCGGATATCGGCCCGCAACGGGCCCCATCATCGCACCTCGCGCCCATGCACCACGGATTTGCCTATGATGCGCGCTGCGTGCTTGACCACGGAAAACCACCTCCGCGGCCGGCTCCCATTCCGTGTCACCCCTGCGCTCACCTACTGCGGCTGCGCCCCCAACGGGAACCCCGGCACGCGCCCCCGAAGGAACGCACGCCCGGAAACCCGGAGGTCGGCACCCACCGTCTCGGTCCTGTCGGTTCGCTGCCGGTACGGGAATATCCACCCGTTCATCCATTCGACTACGCCTGTCGGCCTCGCCTTAGGACCCGACTCACCCGGGGACGACGAACGTGGCCCCGGAACCCTTGGTCATCCGGCGGACGGGATCCTCACCCGTCTTCCGCTACTCATGTCTGCATTCTCACTCCCCTGAAGTCCACGGCACGGTCACCCGGCCGCTTCGCCCCTCAGGGGACGCTCTCCTACCCGGCACGCGCAAACGCGTGCCGCCGCGTCTTCGGTGGTGTGCTTGAGCCCCGCTACATTGTCGGCGCGGGACCACTAGACCAGTGAGCTGTTACGCACTCTTTCAAGGATGGCTGCTTCTGAGCCAACCTCCTGGCTGTCTATGCGGCCCCACATCCTTTCCCACTTAGCACACGCTTCGGGACCTTGGACGACGGTCTGGGCTGTCTCCCTCTCGACGACGGAGCTTATCCCCCGCCGACTCACTGCCGGCATACACATCGACGGTATTCGGAGTTCGGCTGCTGTTGGTACCCCACAAGGGCCCGCAAGCATCCGGTAGCTCTACCCCCGCGATGCAATAAGCCGACGCTGCACCCAAATGCATTTCGGAGAGAACCAGCTATCACGGAATTTGATTGGCCTTTCACCCCTAGCCCCAGGTCATCCCCCCGGTTTTCAACCCAGGTGGGTTCGGTCCTCCACGCGGTCTTACCCGCGCTTCAACCTGCCCAGGGCTAGATCATCCCGCTTCGGGTCCAGGACACGCGACTGAAAAACGCCCTATTCGGACTCGCCTTCGCTACGGCTGCCCCACCACGGGTTAGCCTCGCCACGCACCACTGACTCGCAGACTCATTTTTCGATAGGCACGCCGTCACCCCACAAAAGGGCTCCGACGGATTGTAGGCGCACGGTTTCAGGAACTCTTTCACTCCCCTCCCGGGGTGCTTTTCACCTTTCCCTCACGGTACTGGTACGCTATCGGTCAGACAGGTATGCTTAGACTTACGCCACGGTCGGCGCCGATTCACGCGGGATTCCACGAGGCCCGCGCTACTTGGGACACGCGATCGGGAGACGGCAAGCGTCCAGGTACGGGGCTGGCACCCTCTACGGCCAGGCCTTCAAGCCTGTTCCCCTGGCTAGCCGCTTTATGACTCCCGCCCGGCCCGTCGGGGCCGGGACACACGCTCCCGCAACCCCGGCCACGCAACCCCCGACGGGTATCGCGCGCGGCCGGTTTGGTCTGATCCGCTTTCGCTCGCCACTACTCACGGAGTATCCCTTCCTGCAGGTACTGAGATGTTTCACTTCCCTGCGTACCCCCCGCAACAAATGCGGTGCCGGCCCATGACGGCCGGCGGGTTGCCCCATTCGGAAATCCTCGGATCGAAGCCATGCTGGAGGCTCCCCGAGGCTTATCGCATCCTCAAACGTCCTTCGTCGGTACTGTCTGCCAAGGCATCCACCATACGCCCTTGCAAGCGACACAACGGCACCACGGCCATCGCCCCGCCCGCGGGTCTCCTGATAGCAGGATCGCCAGACGACAAATCATCACACTCAAAATGATCACAAAACGATCGATCTCGAAACCAAACTCGAAAAAGAAGAGTTTGGCGAAATCGCGATAAGCAAAGAGAAACACCAGGTTTCCCTTGCTCGCGTCCACTATCCAGTTCTCAAACCACCACGCGCCACCACTGTCACCCGACGTCCGAACGACGTCCAGGCCACCCATGATGGGCATCGAACCGCACCACAATCCAAGACTGTGGGGTGGCGGTCCGGGAACCCAAAAGCACACCCATACCACCCCCGCCACCCCGCAGGGGGACGGCAGGCCAGACGATCTCTTCCACACCAGCATCCCCACACGAAACCGTGGAACCATTCCACGCGCATGGGGCACACACCGGACACGAACCGTGCCCTGAATTCTCCGTAGAAAGGAGGTGATCCAGCCGCACCTTCCGGTACGGCTACCTTGTTACGACTTAGTCCCAATCACGAGCCTCACCTTAGACGGCTCCACCCCCAAAAGGGGTTAGGCCACCGGCTTCGGGTGCTGCCCACTTTCATGACTTGACGGGCGGTGTGTACAAGGCCCGGGAACGCATTCACCGCGGCGTTGCTGATCCGCGATTACTAGCGACTCCGCCTTCATGGAGTCGGGTTGCAGACTCCAATCCGAACTGAGACCGGTTTTCAGGGATCCGCTCCATGTCGCCATGTCGCATCCCGCTGTACCGGCCATTGTAGCATGCGTGAAGCCCTGGACGTAAGGGGCATGATGATCTGACGTCATCCCCACCTTCCTCCGAGTTGACCCCGGCGGTCCCCCGTGAGTTCCCACCACGACGTGCTGGCAACACAGGGCGAGGGTTGCGCTCGTTGCGGGACTTAACCCAACATCTCACGACACGAGCTGACGACGACCATGCACCACCTGTGAACCCGCCCCGAAGGGAAGACCCGTCTCCGGATCGGTCGGGAACATGTCAAGCCCAGGTAAGGTTCTTCGCGTTGCATCGAATTAATCCGCATGCTCCGCCGCTTGTGCGGGCCCCCGTCAATTTCTTTGAGTTTTAGCCTTGCGGCCGTACTCCCCAGGCGGGATGCTTAACGCGTTAGCTCCGACACGGAACCCGTGGAACGGGCCCCACATCCAGCATCCACCGTTTACGGCGTGGACTACCAGGGTATCTAATCCTGTTCGCTCCCCACGCTTTCGCTCCTCAGCGTCAGTGACGGCCCAGAGACCTGCCTTCGCCATTGGTGTTCTTCCCGATATCTACACATTCCACCGTTACACCGGGAATTCCAGTCTCCCCTACCGCACTCCAGCCCGCCCGTACCCGGCGCAGACCCACCGTTAAGCGATGGGCTTTCACACCGGACGCGACGAACCGCCTACGAGCCCTTTACGCCCAATAATTCCGGATAACGCTTGCACCCTACGTATTACCGCGGCTGCTGGCACGTAGTTAGCCGGTGCTTATTCGAAGGGTACACTCACCGGACAAGCCGGCTTGCTCCCGATCAAAAGCGGTTTACAACCCGAAGGCCTCCATCCCGCACGCGGCGTCGCTGCATCAGGCTTGCGCCCATTGTGCAATATTCCCCACTGCTGCCTCCCGTAGGAGTCTGGGCCGTATCTCAGTCCCAATGTGGCCGGTCGCCCTCTCAGGCCGGCTACCCGTCGTAGGCTCGGTGGGCCGTCACCCCGCCGACTACCTGATAGGACGCGACCCCATCCCATACCGATGAAATCTTTCCCGGCCCACCATGCGATGGGCCGGAGCATCCGGCATTACCACCCGTTTCCAGGAGCTATTCCGGTGTATGGGGCAGGTCGGTCACGCATTACTCACCCGTTCGCCACTCTCACCCGGGAGCGAACCCCCGGGATCCCGTTCGACTTGCATGTGTTAAGCACGCCGCCAGCGTTCATCCTGAGCCAGAATCGAACCCTCCACAAAAAAACCTTCATGAAGAGAACCAAACAATGACCCTCAAAAACAAAGAAAATCGACATCGCCTTATCAGGAAAGGCGCATCGCACGAAAACCCCGTCCCGTTCGACCGGTCTCCCGGCACCCGCGCAACGCGCGGGCCGTAGGACGGACTGGCAATCATTTGACCATAAAGAAGTAGTACAGATACGCTCTTGAGTTCTCAAACCACCACCGCACGCCCCGCGCGCACCCGGAAGGAACCCTCCCGGACCGCCCGCCGAGCGGCAGCAAGGGATAAACATACACGACCCGGCCGCCCCACGCAACCCCGCCCCACACCGACCGGGCCAAAACCATTGCGAACACACGCCTCAACCGGCGTGTCGCAAACACGGGCAAACCCCACCCAAAACCCGCCCGCACGGCCGGACAACACCACCGGAACCCCACGGGACGGCGGGCGCACCGCCCAAAACCGGACCCCCAACGGCGTGTCGCACACGCCACGGGACAGGGACGCCCACGGACGGACGACACCCACCGGCATGCCATCCCGCCACGCACGGAGACACGGCAACCCACACGCACCACGCAGGAGCCGCCGTGCCGTAGAACGCGCCTGTATGCTTGCTTTCCGCAACGCCCACGCACCACGCAGGAGCCGTGGATACGGTGAAGCACGCAGGCAAGAGAACCCTGCACACGGGCCACGGCCATCTCCCAATCAGACCGACATCCACCGACCGCCTCATCGAAGAGCAGGAACTGAAGTGGACGCACGAATCACGACGACAGCGGCGAACGGGGGCATCATTGGCCGCATCCGGCCCTTATAGACCACGATTCTCAGGAAGTACTCAGACTTCATGCAGGGGTATAACAGTATTGCGCAAGAAAACATACACGTAGTATGACCATCATGTTGGTACGGGACGCAACCGTGCGCTTTGGGCTTGCCTTGCTGGAGCGCGCGTCCCGGCCAACGTCGACGTCGGCATGCCGCTGGCGCAACAACACAGAGAACTGGAGAAGTACCGCATGTTCGTTCTCAAGAACGCATGGGCCGCACTCGGACGCCGCAAATGGCGTACGGTGCTCATCGCCCTCATAGCACTGCTGGTGTCGTTCTCGGCAGCCGTGGACCTAGCGGTCCTACGCTCCGATGACACAGCCAATAATGAAACATACCAGTCGCAGAAAGCTTCGGCGGTGATTCGGCCGAACGCGCAAATCAAAGCCAAACGCGACGGCGCTGACTCCAGCTATACCGACAACTATCTGACTTGGGCCAAGTACAGCGAATATGCAACCGCCGTACAGAACAAAAGCCTGACCTTCGAATACACGCTTGCCACTTCGGTACCGGTACGTCAGAGCAAATCGTTGACGGCAATCGCCGCGAAGACCGACACCAGCGAGGACAAGACCGGCGGCAATCTGACGCTACAGGCGTTCTACACCTTGGATGCGGCAAAGCTCAACGAATACGGCACCTATAAGGTGACCGAAGGTAAGCATCTGAGCTACAAGACTCAGGGCGACGGTGCACTGATCTCCCAGGCACTGGCCAAAAAGAACAATCTCAAGGTCGGAGACAAAATCACCGTCGGCAATCCGACCGACGCCTCCGAAACCTACACGTTCACCGTTCGCGGCATCTACGAGTACACCGATGCGGCGCCGTCCGGCTTCGGTTCCAACGCCAAGTACGCCAAAGACAATCGTGAAAACGTGATCTACACCTCGTATCTCACGTTCGCCAAGGACGGTCTGGACAACACGGACGCCAAGGGCTGGGCCAAGCCGGACCTGAACATCATTTTCACGCTGAGCAATCCGAGCGATTACAACACATTCGTCAAGCTGGTGAAGAAGGCCAAACTCGACACCAAGACGTATGAGATCACCTCGCCGTCACTTACCTCGTACAAGCAGTCCATCGCAAAGCTGGACTCCACCGCCGCCATCGTACGCAAGGCGCTGCCGGCAATGCTGATCGGCGGCGGACTGGTGCTGCTTGCGCTGATTCTATGGGCTGCGATCGCCGGCCGCCGAGACGAAATCGGCATGGCCATGGTGACGGGCGTATCCAAGGGACGCCTGGGATGGCAGTTCATGCTGGAGACCTTCATGATGACCGTTCCGGCCTGGGCGATCGGTTTGATTGCGGGGGCGCTGCTCGCCAAACCGCTGGGCACCGCGTGGGCAGGTGGCCATACAGTGGCGATCACATCCGCCTCGGTGTGGAACGTGATCTGGTGCGGTGTGGGCGTGTGCTTGGCGCTGGGCATCATCGCACTGATCCGCGTGCTGTGCTTCAACCTGAATCAACTATTTGAAAACCGCTCGGAGGTGAAGGCATGAGCGACAAGGACAACGAACTCAACGACAAGCTCGACGAAACCGCGGTCGAAAAGGATGACGTCGAAACGGACGCAACTGAAACGGACGTAACGTCAGACGCCGTCGTCGAGGCATCCACCGACGACGCGACCGATGTCGACGTGGCATCCATCGATTTCGACGTCGTCTATGACGATGACGACGAAAGCGACACCGCGCCCGTCGCCGAATCCTCCGAGACCGCAGATGCGCAGTCCGCCGCGGAGCAAAGCGACGAAGGGGCCGATTCGGACATCGTCACAGACAACGCGGATCATGTGAACGAGACGCTGGCATTGCGTAAGACCGACGACACCGAATCGTTGGACGCGCGTGCGACCGCGGCATCCGACTCCGCGACGAGCGTGTCCTCACGGCTGGATCGTGAAATCAAGCGCTCCAAGAAGAAAGACACCTTCTTCCTGAAGTCGAATCCGACATTCGCGCTCAATCGCGTGACGGTGACGAATCGCAAGACGGGACGTAACATTCTTGACGACCTGTCACTCGCATTCCAGTCCGGTGCAACCTATGCCGTGCTGGTGGATGCCGAAGACAACGAGCAGCACCAGGCGTTGCTTGCCACAATGGTGGGCATGATCCGTCCGGATCGCGGCAACGTGATGAACAAAAGCGCCAATCTGAACGAGGTGGAGCCGCTTGACGTGCTCGGACATCGTATCGGCTTCATTCCGCAACGTTTTGCCGTGCGTGGTGATCTCGACGCGGAGGGCAACATCCTCTACGCAATGGACGCTTCGAACCGCAACTTCCTCAGGCCGAAGCCGGTGATCGCACGCGAACTGCTCAAGCGGGTCGGCTTCACCGAGGCGACCTCCGGCCTGCCGATCGGCAAGCTGAGCGAGCTCGACCAGCGTCGCGTGGCGATAGCGCGCGCCCTGTGCTGCGAAGCCGAGGTGATCATCGCCGACGAGCCGACCGCCGGACTGGACCGTGACGACGCCACCGAGGTGCTGGCGTTGCTGGGCAAGTTCAAGCGTGATGCGGATCGCAAGCGTGCAATCATCGTGGTGACCGTCAATCCCGAAATCTCCGACGCGATGGAGCATAGCGTGGAACTTGAGTAGGTGTCTCTCCGGCCTATGGCATCCGTCTTATGCGTGACGGATGAATCGGCAATCCCGGATGCGAGATGTTGGAAATCGTTGGAAGACCGACAACTTTCGCATCCGGGATTGCCGTATTCGGGAGTCACGTAACGGAACGGACGGTTCCGGAAGAAAGCGGGACTCCGCCGCATATCGCACTAAGACGACTGCGTGCCTGTTCCGCGTGCCTATTCGACGACGCGCATGTGGTATTGGGCGGCCAGAGGCTTGACGTCCACGATGCCGTAACGTTCAAGCAGGTGCAGCCACTCCCGCTTGTTGGATTCACCGAAACGGGCGGCCTTGCGGGCGTAGGCTTCGGCGGTAAGGAACTTCGGCGGAATCGACTTGCTGTTGTACTTGTCGGCCACCATCACGACCTCCTGCTCGAGATTCATCGGCACGTAGTCGGCCGGGGGAAGCGGGAGATTCTGGGCGATCACGGCCTCCTTGGTAAGGCCGACACCGGTGTGGTTACGGGCAAATTCGGCGATGGACTCATCCACGCCCTCGCCCAACAGGTATTCGTAGCCCTTCAGACCATGCTGTACATAATGCGGACCGTCGAATTTGAGCGGCTCACCGTCGGAACCATCCTGCTTGAGCAGAAAGTAGGTGCCGATGTCGTGCAGCAGACCGCCGATCACCACCATGCGCTCATCAATCAGCCGCGGCGGAACCGTGCCGCCAGTGATGCCGTCGGTCGGCGGCACGGCCGGGATGCGGAGCATGCCGAATGATTCGGAGCCCGGAGCGGAAGATGCACGAATGGACTCGCCACGCTTGGTCTTGCTGGGATTATCGGATTCGTCGGAAGTCAGCGCAAGGCCGAAATCACCGGTCTTTTCGGGCGCATCCGAAGGCAGGGTGCACCGACGCATGAACAAGGCGTTCTGCCGACGGGCCATGCGGCGGGCGATATCGGCCACGACCACGCAATGGCCATGAATCAGGTCATAGGCGGCCTGGGATTGTGCGATCTTCTTATGCAACTCGTCCACTTGAGCGAGCGTAGGGATGTATCCGGTTGTCATATGGCCCATCTTAGGCGCCCGGAAACTCGGCAGGGATCAGATGGAGCGGACGCGGAATTCACCGGTACGGTTGGAGGCGACGATCATCTGATCGTTCTCGAGGCGGGTCCAGCCATCTTCCGCATGCTGCTCGAAACCGGAGCTGGCCACGACCACGCCCTTCGGCTGGGCGATGGATTCGGCGGAAACGGAACCACCCTCAGAGCCCTCGCCGAGCGCACGATAGCGCAAGACACGGTAGTCGTGCGCCTGTTCGCCGCGGCCGTACTGATCGTAGATTTCGACGATGCGCTTGGAGGTGACCTCACGGCCGGCCGCGCACAGGGCGATGAGCTGATCCTGGCTCTGGATCATGCAGTTGTAGCTCGACTTCGGGTAGCTTTTACGTAGCTCGCGCACGGCTTGGGCCACAGCCTCGTCAAGCGCGAAGCCGAAACCGATGTACTGCAGGATCACGGCGAAGAAGATGGCCGAATCGGAACGGCCGCCGGTGGACTGCACGATATTCGGATCGACCGGGAAGGAACGGTTGGTGATGATATTGCGCCCTTGGTCGTCGGAGATATCGCCATTGTGGATGAAGCTCAATCCGCTGGCGTAGAACGGTTGCTGATTTTCAAGAATCAGCGGCAGGTTCGAACTGGCCAGACGCAGATGCCACAGGCCGCCTCGGGCCGGGGTGTTGGCGAGCTCGTCGAAAATCGGATCATGACGGGCGGCGATCGTGTTCTTGTAGATTGCGGTGCCGGTTTCCGGGGTGGGCGCGCCGCCGTCGCGACGGTATGGGGATTCCTCCGGAACGGTGACCAAGGCGGCTCCCCAGCCATCGTTATGCACCTCACTGAGATCACGGAATTCGCGTACGGCCCGCATGCCGAGCACACCATTGAGACTGGTGTTGCTGCCTGCGGTCGCGAATCCAAGTAATCTGCACATGGTTAGAACCATACCGACCCCACATTTCGACGCGCGTACACTGCTATCAGCATTCCTTATAGCGGGCGGAAACGCAATGGGCCGTTCCGACTGGCGGAGTGGGGTGCGGATGGTCGGGGTGAGGGAACGGTCACACGCGCTTAAGGCGGGGCGGGCGTTCGGTGGCGAGGAACAGCGGCTGGACCTCGATCAATGGGTTATAGGGAGCGAGCCCGAACCATTTGACCGGGGAACCGGCCAGACGGCGAATCGCATACTTGATCTGCAGGGATACCGCACCACGTTGCGACACCTTCGATTCGGGCATCAACGCCTTGTGAATCAGCACATAACGGATCGGACCGATGTTGACATCGGCGTCGAGCTTCGGATAGCGGCTCTCCTGCCTCGGCAGGTCGCCCGACTTCAACAGATCGTTCATGATCTGATGAATGTAGGCCGGCAAGGACTGCGAAACCTTGAACCCCAGCCGGATACGCACACGAAACAGAAAATCCGTACCGAAATTCTCAACCGAGTATTCGCGGGTGAACGGCTCGTCGGACGTCTCCACGGAAACGGCCCACCATGCGCGGGCGCGTTTCGGATGATTGGCGAAAATCGAGAAGAAGATGTCGGTGTCGACACGTTTCGTTTCCGAATCGGATGTCAGATAGACGATGTTGTCGGCGAAATACGGCACGGTGTCGTCGTCATGCAGCTGCCGCAGCACCGGCAGGCAGTCGGCTGGCTGCATATGCCGACGTTGCGCACGCTCCAGCTTCGTACCTTCATTCCACGTATACATGATTATCAGAATCGCCAATGTGAGCAGCATGGTGAACCAGCCGCCACGCAGGAACTTCGCCATGGAAGCGAGGAAGAACATGAACTGGATGGCCAGGAACAGCACGGTGAACACGATGGCGCCGAATCGTTTGCCGGAATACCAGATGTAGACGGCCAGCAGAATCGTGGTGGTGATCATCGTGATGGTCAGCGCCAGACCGTAGGCGGCTGAAATATGCTCGGAATCACGGAAGATCGCCAAAACAATCAGCGTTGCCACGCACAGCACGCCATTGACGACGGGAATGTACAGCTGACCACGCGTACGGGCCGGATAACGCACCTGCAGGTGGGGCATCCAGTTGAGGCGGGTGGCTTCCGACACCATGGTGTATGCGCCTGTGATCAAGGCTTGCGAGGCGATCACGCCGGCGGCGACGGACAGCACCACGGCGACATACCGCACAGACGGGGTCATCATCTCGAAGAACGGATTGAGGCCATGCATGCGCCGATAGGCGGAATCGTCCCAATGGTTGAGCATCCACGCGCCTTGGCCGAAGTAGCACAACACGAGCGCGATCTTGATGAACGGCCACGTGCAGTAGATGTTGCCTCGGCCGACATGGCCCATATCGGAGTAGAGCGCCTCGGCACCGGTGGTCGACAGGAACACGGTACCCATTACGGCGATGCCGGCCACATTGTGATGGCTGAACAGGAAGCGAACGCCATACACCGGGTTAAGGGCCGCGAAGACGCTCCAATCGTTGCTCAGATTCACAAGCCCCACAACGGCCAGGAACGAGAACCACACCATCACCACGGAGCCGAAGGTGCGCCCGATGCGCTCGGTGCCGTGCGATTGCACGGAAAACAGCACCACGATGATCACGATGGTGATCATCAGCGTGAGTTCCTTGTTCTCCGTCATCACATGCTCCAGCGCAGGCAGCGTCTCCAACCCCTCCACGGCGGAGCTGATCGAGACCGCGGGAGTCAGCACGGAATCGGCAAGGAACGCGGCACCGCCAAGCATGGCGGGAATCGCAAGCCACGCACCATATTTGCGAATCAACGAATACAACGCGAAGATGCCGCCTTCGCCGTTGTTGTCGATGCGCATGGCGATCAGCACGTATTTGATGGTGGTGATGAGCGTAATCGACCAGAACACCAGTGACAGCACGCCGAGCACGGCCTCGCGATCGGCGTTGGCCAGACCGCCCTGACCGTTGAGGAAGGTCTGCATGGTGTACAGCGGCGAGGTGCCGATATCGCCATACACCACGCCAAGCGCGACCACGGCCATGGAAAAGGTGACCTTGTCGGGACCGGACTGCAGTCGGCTCCACCAACGGCCCAAACGCCCCCTGTTGGCCACCTCATCGAGCTTGGCGGCTTCCTGCTGCCTTTCCTCGTGCTGTTTGATGAGCTCCTGGCGCTCCTCCTTGGTCAGTACCTTGTGCGAGACCTTAGGCGCCTGCGTATATGCCGCTGCATGGAGCAGCGGCTTTTCTTCGTCTGGCTCGTTCGCCATAACGCTTCCTCCAAGTGGCGGGCCTTGCAACCCGCTCCCAAAATAAAACGCAAATTGGCACACTAGGAGCGCCGCAAACCGTTGTCAAATCTTCACACGTGATTCAGTCCCGGCCAGCCACATCCGACGTCTGTTCCATGGAACGACGACTCTTCCGAAACCCTTATATTCCATACACTTTGCGCGTGGTCTCACGGGTGGCGCGCGCGATTTCAGCCAATGGCTTATCAAGATAGTTGGCGAGCGCCTGCAGGGTGTACGGAATCATGTACGGCGCGTTGGTGCGGCCTCGATACGGCATGGGGCTCAGGTAGGGCGCGTCCGTTTCGACCATGATGTGATCAAGGCCGACGAGTGTGGCCGACTCGCGGATGCCGTCGTTGCCTTTGTAGCTTGAGGTGCCGGAAAGGCTCAGATACCAGCCGTTCTCGCGTGCGATTTCACCCATTTCGGCGTCGCCGGAGTAGCTGTGGAACACGGTGCGTTCCGGAGCGCCGTCGGCGAGCAGGGTTTCGATGACCTCCTTGTGGGAATCGCGGTCGTGGATCTGCAGGGGCAGGCCCAGTTCCTTGGCGAGCGCGATATGCGCGCGGAAGGCTTCGCGTTGGAGTTCCTTGGCGGCTTCACCGGTGCGGAACAGATCCATGCCGGTCTCGCCGATGGCGACCACCTGGCTGGGGTAGGTGACCGCAAGGCGATGCACTTCGGCCATGGCATCGTCGAAGCTGGTGTCGTGCCATGGCTTGTATTTGAGCGGCAGGCCGTCAGGCCCGGGTACGCCGCGATGGCCGTGGAGTACGGATTCGTTGGGGTGTATGGCGATGGCCGTATGGACGACGCCGGGGTGTTCGCGGGCCATGTCGATGGCGGTCATGAGGTTGGGCAGTTCGCAGCCGCAGTCGATCACGCCTTCCACACCGACCGCCTGGGCTTGGGCGAGCAGTTCGCCGACACTGTAGACGGGTACCTCGGGTTGGCCTTTTTCCATGGCTTCATGGCTCATGGCGCGGGAAAAGGGCACCACGGCGGCCACATGTGTGTGGTTGTCGATGACGTGCGCGTCGTCGGGAAGGGGTTGCGGAGCCGGTGCCCAGCTGCGGTCGCGATGATGTTTGCTCATGTTGTTCAGATTAGTCCCGCCAGCAGTCGTTGTAGCTGATGCCGGTGAGGCGTTCCACGGTATTGCGGATTTCGGGGCTGATCTCGGTTTTCGACCCGCCATGCTGCAGCCGACTGATCTCGTTGAGCAGGATGCCGTCGGTCTCCTTGCTCAGACCCATGCGTTGCGAGGCGAACCAGCCGACGACCATGGCGAAGGCGAACCAGCCGAGCAGCATCGCTCCAATGCCGATGCGTGCCGCCGGTGGCTGTGTGTCGAGTTGGGAGTCGAAGCCGGTTGCGGCGAGCACCATGCCCGCGCCGATGGACAGCAGGCCGCTGCACAGCTGGCGTACGAAGGTCTGCGCGCCGAGGAACGTGGCCGAACGATAACGCTTGGTGACGATCTGGTCGACGTCCGCCATGTAGGGGAACACCTGCCACGGCAGGTATCCGCACAGCGACTTGAACGAGAAGAACCAAACCGCGCCGACGATGGTGAATACCGTCCACATGCCACGCGTCAGCACGCCCGACAGCATCCAACTGGCGAACATCCATGCCACGCCGATCAGGCAGCCCGCGAAATTGATGCCGTACAGCCGACGCGGACCGATTGCGATGACCGCCCAGCCGAACACCGGCATCAACGGCAGCGAGATCACGGCGCAGGTGAGCAGCATCGAGGCGAACGCGGCCGTGGTGCCCCAATCGTAGATCGCGAAAAACAGGAACAGCTGGCCGAACATATCCATCGACACCATCACCATGACGTACACGACCATGTGCCGACGGAATTCCGCGATACGCAATGTGGAGGCATACTCGCGTGCCATCGCGACGGCGCGACGCAGCCAGATCCGCGCCATGCCGCGAACATCGCCATGATGGCGGCCGCGGGCACGGTCGACGCCGTCGGCCTGCGCGTACGCGCCGAAACCGGCCTGCTGCGGCGTCATCTCCCATGTCGACCGCCAGCAGATCATGATCGCCGCCGAAAACAGTATGGTGACGGCGAATGCGAATCCCATGTAGCCGCCGGGATGGTTCTCCCCTACCGCCGCGAGCACGATGCCTCCCAGTAGTGGAATCAGCGTGCCCGAAGCGGTGGAAAGGAACAGCCGCACGGTGGACAGCATGGTGCGTTCGCTGAAATCCGTGGTCATTTCGCCAGGCAGCGTGCTGTATGCCGTGCCGAACAGCTGCGCGAGCATGACCCACATCACATATACCAGGCAGTACAGCGGCACCGGAAGGCCTGGAATCCATAGCAACAGGCCGACCAACACCAACGGCGCGACGACGGCGAGCACCAGACGGCGCCGCCCGAAACGCCGGCCGACGCGGAAGCGGTACAGGTTGTCGCACAGCACGCCGAAACCAAGCGCTGCGAACGCGCTTAGAATGGCGCTCATGCCGATCACGCTCTGCGTCAGGCCGATGTCCATGCCGCAAAAGCGGTTCCAGAACAATGCCAGATACGTGGCGACCAGCGCGCCCTGCCCTCCGCCGTACAGGTCGGCCATGCCGTAGCCGACGGCGGATGCGAAGGTGACCTTGCGTGGTTGCTGCGATTGCCGCATGATGCGGTGCCTGCCGATTGTCATTCTGCCTGCCTGCGATTATCTGCGATTGGCTTCGACCGTTATGCGATGGTGATGACGCTGAACGACCAGGCGGGTGCGGTATAGCGGCCGTCGGTCAGGTCGACGGTGGCTTCAACCGGTTTGGTGGGCGATTCCCTGCCGATTTCGCCGGCATATGGATCGTCGCCTTGCAGCACGGTGGCCGTGGCGTTGGATGCGGCTTCGCCGGTGACATCCAGTTCGCGGAGGATCTGCGCGATATCGATCTGCGCCGGCTCGGCCATGGCATTGACGATACGCAGATAGGTCCTGCCTTCCGCGTCGTCGCGTGCCACGGTGACGGTGCGTCTCGGCTCGTCCCTGACCTCTTCGCCGCCTGCGATGAGCTCTCCGTCAATGTACAGCCTCATGGCTTGGCCACGGTCGGAGATCTCGGCATGCACCTGCCATGTTGTGCCGGGCCGCACCTCGTTCATGGAGACTTCGGTGCCGGCAAGCGCGTAGCCGGTACCGTCGCGCACCACCTGCACACTGTGGCCGCGGCCGAGGGAGACGACGTTGTGATTCCTGCCGTCGACGTCGCCGCTGATCAGTTGCATGCCCCAACGGCCTTCGTAGTAGACGACGGTGGCATCGATGGTGTAGCCGTCCGCACTGATGTCGAGACCGGTGTCGATGCGACGGGCGTCGTACCGCACGTCGCCGAGTTGGATCCGCTTACCGGCGGTCGTGGTGACGGTCAGATCCTTCAGATCGGCTTTGGCGTTGCCGTCGATGAGCAGTCTCACCGTATTCGGCAGATCGCGGCGCAGTGCGGTGGGTCCTTCGAGCGTGACCGGCCATGCGGTGTCGGCCGTGGTGGTGGCGTACATCCGCTGCACCCAATAGCTGTATGGCAGGTAGGTGCGTTCGTTGTCGAAGTAGATGAGGTCCGGATTCCAGCTGTGGTGGCCGTTTTTGGCGAACAGCGGAGCGTAGGAGGCCATGGCCACCGCGTCGCCGTTCAGTTCCATGCGTCCCATGAACGCCGCTTCGGACAGCCCGTTGATCAGCTGCGTGTTCCACGAGCCGTATTCGCCGAGGTAGATTTTCGGGCCTTTGCGGTCCGCGTCGTCGTAATGGTCGAGATTGTGGAACCACCAGCTGGAGGATTGGTAGGAGTGCTCGTCGACGATCGGCACGTTGGCCTCGCGCGCATACTTCCAGCCTTCCTCATAGTCCTGGCCGCTTGGGGCCGGGCCGACGGTGCCGACGACGACGATGTCAGGATATGCGGCTTTGACCGCATCGAAGATCTGCTGGAAGCGATTCCTGAACACCGGGTCGATGAGGTCTTCGTTGCCGATGCCGAGATATTCGAGGCCGAATGGTTCCGGATGGCCCATGGCGGCACGTTTCGCGCCCCATTCGGTGGCGGTGGCGTCTCCATTGCAGAATTCGATGAGATGCAGCACTTCATCGATGTAGGCCGGCATGTCCTTCTGTGCGATCGGTACCGGCCCCTGGCTGGTGTTCTGGCAGCTTACGCCGGCCGGCAGTACCGGCAGCGGCTTCGCGCCGATGGTCTCGCACAGGCGCAGATATTCGTAGTAGCCGATGCGGAACGATTGGTGGTAGCCCCATAGGTTGAAGTTGTGCGGACGATGCTCCACTTCGCCGATGGTGCGGTCCCAGTGGTACATGTTGTCCATGCCGAGACCGTGGGTGATGCAGCCGCCCGGGAAACGCATGAATCGTGGGTGCAGCTCGGCGAGTGCCTCGACCAGGTCCGGGCGGAAGTGCTTGAGGCCCTTGTAGGTGGTGTGCGGCTCGAGTGTGACGAAGTCGAGGTCGACGGTGCCCGGCTGGGCGAAGGTCAGCCGTAGCGCGCCCTGCGTCGCGGCTCCGGCGGCAACGTTCAGGGACGCTTCGATGCTGTTCCAAACGGTATTGCCGATGGTGACGGTGGTTTCGGCGAGAACGTCGCCATCGTCGCCAAGCAGGGCGATGGCGACGGGCATGGGGGAGCCGGACGTGATACGCATCCATGCGGAGAAATCATAGGTTTCGCCGGTACGGAAGACCATGCCGTCCCAGCCGACGTTTTCCAATGCGACAGGGGCCTGCCCGACTTCGATTGCGGCATAGTGCGGGTTTTCGCATGCCACCGGGTCGTCGGTCAGCACGTCGAAGGCGGCGAACGAGCCTTCCGGCACGATTTTGCGCCAGAAACTGTAGTTGCTCCAGTCGGCGGAATCGGCACGATTGTATTCGAACGCGCCGTTCTGCACGAGGTCGGCGTTCAGGCCGCCGTCGCCGGAGTAGCTGATGTCTTCGAAGAAAATGCCCCACAGGTCGGTGCTGATGTTACGTACGCCGGCCTTGTTCAGGGTTGCGGTGAGCTTGTCCATATTCTTCCTTTTCAGAAGGGGCGGATTACGAACCAGAGGGCGCCGTGGGCGGGGATGGTGCCGCGGATCACGCGATCCTCGCCCTCCCCTTCGAGGCGCATGTCGGATGCGGTGCCGGGGGCATCGGACCATAGGTCGATGAGCGTCCAGTCACGATTGCGGCCGTCGATGCCCACGAAACTTTGCAGTTGGATGTTGCCTTTGAGATCGTAGGGGTCGCCGCCCGTCCAGAAGATTGCGCCATAATGGCCGCCAGGATGTGCGGAAGGTGTGCCGTCGGCCCATTCGGCCGCATCGGCGGTCCATATGATGAGGTCGCCGATGTAGCTTTCCTCGACGTTCCATTCGGCGAACAGCCGTTCGCGCACGATCTCACGATTGTTGGCGGAGCCGGCCGTCACCTCGCGCAATGCGGGATTGGAGAGCAGCGCAATCGCATCATCATCGCTGGTCGGCAGGTCGCCGCCGACCATCAGCGGCGAACGGCCCATGCACCACAGCGTCAGCAGCGTCTTCTGCTCATCGATCGTCAGTCGCGACTGCCGATCGTCGCCTCGTTCGGCACGCAATCCGATATGGCCGAGCGGTAGCATATCGGCATCGGCCCAGTGGCCGGTCCGCTGCAGCGGCGCCCAACGCGCAAGGCGAGGGAATTGCTGGAAAACGTCTTCCCACCGATCCCACAGATCGTCGGAGATGCGCCACATCTGCGCTACGTTTCGCAGAAAATCGACATGCGTGCTGGCCACCCAGCCACCCGGCGACAACGAGAGCGTGATCCGGCGACCATACCTCCTCTCCGCTTTCGCGATGGCATTGTGGTAGGCCTCGATCTCTTCCGGAAAGAACGGCGTCTGCATGTCGTCGACCTTCAGGAAGTCCAAACCCCACGAGGCGAACAGGTCGACCTGCGCGTCATACCAGGCCTGGGCGCCGGCATCGCCACGCTTCAGACCGTAGTTGTCGTGGTTCCATACGCAGGTATGCGCGGTGTCGGCAACATCCTGCGCGGTGAGGCCGGTGCCCTTCACCGGCAGGTTCTCATGCACGGCCTGGCGTGGAATGCCGCGCATCACATGCACGCCGAGTTCCAGACCGAGCTCATGCACCGCATTGGCGAGCGGGCCGAATCCTTTGCCTCCGGCGGAGCTTGGGAAACGATGCTCGTCGGGTATTTGCCGGCCGTATTCGTCGATGCACAACGGCGTGCCGTCGGAATACCCGTGGGCGTGGGCGTGGGGATCGAACCAACCGGCGTCGATCACCAGTGTGCTCCAGCCGGCGACTTTCAGATGTTTCGCCATGAACCGTGCATTGGCGAGTACTTCGTCTTCGGTGATGGTGGTGCCGTAGGAGTCCCAGCTGTTCCAGCCCATGGGCGGCCGCCAGGCCTTCGGCAACGTATCGGGCAGTGTCGTCATCGAGCCGCTCCTTGTTCGTTCGATTCGCCTGATCGCTTGGTGTATGTGTTGCGTTTCGTGGTCGTGACTGCCGGACCATTCCGGCAATCATGATATGTACCGTTACACATTCTATTGGAGTTTTCTCATTGCACAACTTACACGGCGATTCGGTGAGTCTGCTGATTTTCCAATGTTTTCAACAGGAAAGACTTCGACTTTACAGAAACGTAAAACTATAATATCGTTACATATAATCAGCGATCCATTACCGAGGAGGCCATGCATGACAACCAGTAGGCCGACACTGCGCGATGTAGCGGCTGCGGCTGGCGTCTCCCCCATGACCGCATCGAATGCGCTGCGCGGCAAGACCGGCGTCAGGGAGTCGACGCGGGCCAAGGTGCTCGCCGCAGCGAAAAAATTGGATTACCGCATCAATCTGACCGCCAGCATGCTGAAATCCGGCCGCAGCAACATCATCCACGTCATCGTCAACGAATTCGATTCGCCGTTCTATTCGAAACTCACGCAGGCGCTGAGCAATGAAATCGTGGCACGCGGACTCATACCGTTCATCGAGCAGACGCGCTATTCCGCCGACGCCGCAACGCATGCGCTGACCACCAACCCGTTCTCCGGGCAGCTGTTCGACGGCGAGATCATCCACGCCTGGGGGCTGGACGCGCATGTGCCGGTCGCCGCGCTCAACGGTGGCAGGCCGTTCGTACTGGTCGACGCCTGCGAGGAGACGCCCACGCTCGACGCCGTGAATTTCCCCAACGAGGAAGGCGAGCGGGCGGCGGCACAGCTGCTCATCGATCACGGATGCCGCAACATCGCGATCGTGGGCCACGCTTTCGCCGAACGAGCCGATCTGGCGCACGCACAGAACGCGTTCGGACTGCGGCTGCGCGGTGCATGCGGTGCGATCCTTGACGCGGGGCTGCCGTATGACGCATCAGCCGTGTTCGAGGCGGGCAGCGCCGCCGACGGCATCACGGCCGGCCATGCGATCGCGCGTCAGATTCTCGACGCACGTTCCGGCAACACGGATGCCCTGCCGCCGTTCGACGGCGTCTGCTGCGCCAACGACTACGCGGCGTTCGGCGTAATCCGCGGTCTTGCCGACCACGGCATCCGCGTACCGCAGGATGTGAAGGTGATCGGATTCGACGGCGTAAGCTGCGGCTCGTATGCGACGCCGTCGCTCAGCACCGTCGAGGTGAATCTGGAACAACTCGCCAAATACGCACTCGACATGCTGACCGCACGAATCGAACATCAGGCCAACGGCGGAAACGAGGATGGCGAGACCCTGCCGCCGAGCAGGGCCATCATCGGCTATCGGATCGTCGAACGCGAATCCACCGCAACCCGCCCCTCCGAATGCTCCGCGCACGCTCTCTGACGGAGAAGAACCACCACCGACAAAGGAATCCCATGAACACCACCGAAGCCTACATTTTCGTGCACTTCATCGGCGACGAGAAGACACCGACCGACGAACAGCTGTATTTCGCATTAAGCCGGGACGGCGTGCACTGGCAAGACCTTCGTCCCGCCGGAAAACCGGCATTGCAGTGGCTGGGCGGCGAAAAAGGCGTGCGCGACCCGCATATCGCACGCGATCCGCACGGCGGATTCCATATCGTGGCCACCGATCTGAGCATCTATTATCGCGGCGGCTGGGGGCCGAACGACGGTGCGACCGCGAACGGTTCGACGGGTCTGGTGATCTGGGACTCCCCCGACCTCGTGCACTGGAGCGAGCCGCGCCTGGTGGACGTCGCGTCCAAGATCCCGGGCGCCGGCATGGCCTGGGCGCCGGAGGCCAATTGGGATCCGGTCCGTGAGCAGTGGATCGTGTTCTGGTCCACCCAGTGCAACATCGAGGAGCCGGGCAATCCGCTGGCCAATGAGCTGGGCGATCCGACGAACGTGTATTACGCGACCACACGCGATTTCGTCACGTTCTCCGATCCGGTCAAATGGATCGACCGCAAGAACGTCATCATCGACTCGACCATGCTGCTCGACGATGACGGCTGGTGGTACCGTGCGTCAAAGGATTCGGAAATCACCATCGAACGTACCCGGAACCCGTACGCGGTGACCTATGAGGTGCTGCGCACCGACGATCCGAACGAATGGTCGTACGTGGGCACGCTCACCGACATCCTCGGCAACGGGCGCTACTCCATGCATTATCTGGAAGGTCCGGAACTGTTCCGCTACAACGATGCGGACGCACATGAAGTGGATGGCAGGAAGATGCCGTTCGGCCTGATGTGCGACCAGTATGCGGAATCCAAGGGCTATCTGTCATTCCGCACCGCCTCGCTCGCCTCGCATGATCCGGACGATTGGCAGCGTGCCGACGACATCGATTTCGGCACCTTGAAGAAGCGCCACGGTGCGATTCTGCCGATTACGTCAGCCGAATATGACGCCGTGCAGGCCGCCTTCCGCCTGTGAGGATCGGATTTTAGGATTGTGACGCTCGTCCGGACATGGACCGGACGGCTGGGCCGTGCACGATTCGCCCTGAAAGGTCCTCAGGCGGATCGTGCGTGAATAGCCTGGGACAAAACCCTTGATATGCATCCTCTCAATGGAATATTCCTATTGGGGGGTTGCATATTCGAATGGTCTTGAGGGAAATCGAGTACACGATTTTCCAGAATACCGATTCTGGAAAATCGTGCGCTGCTCAATGATCCATCAATGCCCTACGAATGCCGAATGGCGAAGATGCGTGCGGACGGACCATTGGTGTCGGCCGCGGTCAGGCGAATGGTTTCCGGATCGAGACGTTCAATGGTCCACGGCTTGGTTTCGGGCGCATGATCGGGATTGTTCGGATCGGGGAAAATCTGTTCGATCTCATCACCTTGGGCCAAAGGCATGCAGAGGGATGGGGTGCCGCCTCGACGCCAGATGATGATGTAATCAGTCTGAAGGTCCGTATTCGATGAGCCGCCTTCCGTCTCGCTCCGCCAATGGGAGGCGGCTTCCGTATGACGCAGGCCGGAGGTGAGCCACTCCGCATTGAAATCGGGCAGGCCACCGGGCCAGAACGGTACAAGCGTGGCCTGTTCGGTGAGTATCCGCCGATGCAGGGCGATGGCATCACGCACCAGGCTCAATCGCGGTTCGGTCATGCGATCGATGAAACCGGATAGGTACAAACGGCCCATCACACCGGTCGCCAGCGTGAACACAGCCGTCTCATCGTCCATCTCCTGCTGGGCGTAGCCCCAATTGCCCTGCTGTTCCGGCAGAATCGTCAGCCCGGCCCCAGCCGCAATGGCCGCGTAGACGAGCGGATCGCACTGGTCGGAAGTCGACTGCAGATCCAACCGCGACAGCTGCGCATAATCGGCACGCATGGCACCGGAACCGCAATTCTCGATCATGATTTCCGGATGCCGACGGCGCAGATCATCGAGCCAATCCACATAGGCGCGGCAATGCCCAAGCAGGCCCTCGCCAACCGACCCGGCCTCGAAATCGGTGCCGACGCCGGGAACGGTGTTGTAGTCGAATTTGAAGAAGACCGCACCGAAATCGTCGATCAGCCGGTCGACGGTACGCGTGACGTGCGCACGGGCCTCAGGAGAGCGGAAGTCGAGCAGGTAACGACCGGAATCGCACACGCGCACACCGTGGCGCTGGAAGAAAGCACTGTCCGGAAGCGTTTTGGCGAGCGGCGACTTCACACCGATTACTTCGGGCTCGAGCCACAATCCCAAACCCATGCCGTGTTCGCGAATGGTGTCGGCAAGCCCTTTCAGCCCGACTTCGCCGAAACGGTTCGTGGAGGCCTGCCATTCGCCGACCATGTCCCACCAACCGCCGTCGGTGCTGTCGTACCAGCCCGCGTCGATGCAGAAGATGTCGGCGCCGACGCCCGCCGCGCCTTCGATCAACGGCAGCTCCTTGTCGATGCGCGGGTCTCCGAACAGCGTATTCATGTAATCGTTGTAGATCACCAGGCCTTGCATTCGTTCGAATTCCGCGGTACGGCCCAGCTCACGGGCCTTGGCCGCACGCAGGGCGCGGCGCTGCAGCGTCATTTCGGCGACGGCCTGCTGCCAATCACCGGCAACGATGGCGAACGATACCGGCACCGCTTCGAAATCATGGCCCTCCCCTAATGATGTGAACCACTGATGATCCTGATATTCCGGCCCGAATGCGGTGATATGCAGGCCCGGATCGTCTTCACCGACCTCCCATTCCCATGGACCGTTGTGTTCGATCTGCCACATCACGGAAAAGTCGCGGGCCTTGCGGGAACGGCGATGCTTTGATTCCTCGACCTGCACGATGCCCGCCGGCTCGTGCACGCCGGTGCTCCACGTGGAAGTGGAGCTCAGCGCGACACGAGAGCTGGATTGGCCCGGATTGATGCGCTGATTGCGATCACGCACCTGGGTTTCGCGAAGCGGTCGCATATGCCAGTCATTCTCCACGGCCCAAGCCGCGTCGCCCCAGAGCAGCTGGGAGCTTTCGACCGTGCCGCCATTGACGGTCAGGGGCACGGTGAGATTCAGGGATGAGACCGCCTCGACGAAGCATGGTTTCGGTGCGTGCAGTCTCGTATAGGTGCGCACGGCGGACAGGCCCGGGTAGGCTTCAAAGACGGTGGTGACGGTCAGGCCGGATTGCGGGGCGCCCGCAGCGGCGTCGGGCATCGCCTGCGACGCGTCGATTCGTTGCGTCTGTTCACAGTTCCGGGAAGAGGAAACGTCGTCAACCGAACGATCCCGCTCCGTGGCGACGGGCTCAAATTCACGCCCCATCGGCTGAAGCGCTTCATGGGATGCGAATTGGGTGATTTCCAGACGGTACGGCTCGCCGGAAGTCGCCGCGGGTTCGCTTGCACGGGCCGAGACGAACCGCAGCTTGCTGCCGGCGACGGTGGCGATCAACGACAGACGATTGTCTTGAGAGCCGGTATTGGCGACACGCACCTCGACGATTGGCCGTGCGTCACGTTCCACCGCCGCGGCAACCCCTTCGAAGCCATCTTCCGCCGCGGCCATGTCCCGTCCGGCGACATTGGCAAGCCGAACCGGGGAATCCTGCGCGATATCGAACAGCATGGAGACCACACCGTTGCCCCACGCAAGACGACCGTCCGATCGTGGAAGCAGTGGAATCATGTTGCCATCGGCCATAGTGCGGCTCCTTCGCTCTCCAACACACCCCGTTAGGCAATGTGCATCATTTTACGCAATATCACTAGCTTAAGCGGTACAGGCGAGGGATGACGCGCACGTGTGTCCACCCCGATCGGGAAGGCCGTACATCCCCGATGTTAGGGGCGTGCAGTTGAGCATCGCCCCGCCCCATCGGCATACGCCGACCGAACGGAACGACGAATCAGACCCGGATCCGCCGCGATGCGGACTCCAACACAGTCGGACGCTACTCGAATCGCAGATATTCGATGAACCTGATTGGCATGTCCTTGCTTTTGGTGACGTTGCTGAATCCGATGATCATCTGCTTCTGCGGCAACCCTTTGACGGACTTCCACACCTTCGATTTGGACAGGTCGAATCCCACGGCCTTCTTCACATCCGTGACCGGATTGCCTTTGGCGTCGACCAACGAATCCTTGACCCGTTCCAGTTGCGCCTCGTCCATTACCTCCGCCGGCTTGGTGATGTCGCCGCGATCGTTGACTTCCGCGAACGTATCGGCATCGGTGACGATCATATTGATCTGCCCGGAGGAGACCATGGTGAGCAGGCGTGCGGAACCGTCCTGCGCATTTTCGGAATCACCGATGGAGATGGACGTATCCATCTGCACCAGCCGGCTGTCGGAAATCTTCTCCGTCTTGACGAAATCGGAGCCGAGCCGGTCGAGCTGGTCGGCGTACCCGCCCATATTGATGCCTTCGACGCTCAGCTCGGGGCTCGGCCCCTTGGTGAGATAGGAAATGCCGAACGCGGCGATGATGACGACCACAATGGCGATGATGACGGTATAGGAAAGAAAATTTTCTTTGAAATACGGCCATTTTTCAGCCGTCGGCAGCTCATGTAGCGTCTTCCATTTCGACTGCTTCACATATACGTTGGATCGAGAGAGCTCGGCCACGGCCGCCTTCTGCTCGTCGGAAAGTGCATACTCGTCATCATCATGCCGTTCATCGGCCATAGTAATCCTCGTTTTCATCACTGCCATTCATGCATTCCGCGGGCAGTCTACACCTTCGATTTTCGATTTTGCTGGGGGTATAGAATGCCCCCGCGGAATCTCGCATGCCGACCATCGGGATGATGGCCGTCAAACGTCAGCCACGCAGGAATACCGTCATCTCGGTTTCGCCACGATTGGCCCATGCGAAATACGGGATAAGCGTGACTTCCGTCGGTTGGCGTTGTGCCGGCCGCCACAGTGCGTACAGCGGCTTGCCGTCGGCACCCTGCGAAGACTCCCGCCAAGCGGGAACGGTCAGCGTGACCATCGGCAGACCGACCGGCTCCACTTCGCCCAAGCCTCGTTCGTCCTGCGCGGCGGCCTGTGCATGGAAGGTGATTTCGTTGACTTTGACGACGTCCGGATCGGCGGCGATCGTCTCGACGTCGGCATGCAGCAGATGCAGATTGTCGCCGTTGTCGGTGCCTTCTGCGCAGTAGGCCAGCGGGCCGCGGACGAAGGCGACCTTGCCTGCGTCTTCGCGCACAAGAGGATTGGTGGCAATCATCCTGACCGGCATGGGGAAGTCGAAGTCGATGACGTCACCGTCACGCCAGGTACCGGTGAGGTAGAGATAGCCGTCACGGATGGTGCGTGTGATGAGGGAATCCTTCTCGCCCGTGGCATGGATGGAGTCGGCGGCCGACTCGCCACCGGCCCAGGCAGGCAGACGAAGGGCCAGGGTGAAGGGTCCCGGAGCCTTCCCTGCATCGGAGGGAGGAAGGGTCACGGTGATGGTACCGGCGCCATTCCACGGCATACCGGCCCGCGCTTCAAGGGAGACATCGGAACCGCCGAGCTTCGCGGACACCACGCCACCCATATACAGGTGCACATACAGCGTGGAGGCATCGTCGGCCACCGTGTAGGCGTACTGTTGCACGTTCTCCACGATGCGTGCGATGTTCGGCGGGCAGCAGGCGCAGCCGAACCATTTCTGACGCACCGGCTTGACATGGTACTTGCGTTCGTCACGATGGCAGGCTTCGGGCACGACCTCAAGCGGGTTCACGTAGAAGAAGCTCTTGCCGTCGAGCGCCATACCGGCCAGCGTGGTGTTGTACAGCGCGGATTCCATCACATCCGCATATTCGGATTTGGGCCGGATCTCCAGCATGCGGCGCGCGAAGAACGCGAGCGCGATGGCGGCGCAGCTTTCCGAATAGGCGGTGTCGTTCGGCAGATCGTAGTCGAAGGAGAAGGCCTCCCCCATATGCGTGGCGCCGATGCCGCCGGTGATGTACAGCTTCTTGTCGACGATGTTGCGCCACAACCGTTCGCAGGATTCCAGCAGTTTCGGGTCGTCGGTGATTCTCGCCACGTCGGCCACTCCGGAGTAGAAGTAGGCGGCGCGTACGGCGTGGCCGAGTGCCTCGGTCTGTTCGGTGACCGGTTTGTCGGCCTGATAGTAGGCGTAGTGCTGCTCGCGGGCCTCGTAGTTGCGGCCGTCCTCTTCGGCGCGGCGACGATCTTCGAGCTCGAAGTAGAGTGGCTTCCGGCCTCGCTGGCGTACGAAGTATTCGGCCAGGTCGGCGTAACGGGTTTCGCCGGTTGCCGCAGCCAGCTTCACCAGTGCCATTTCGGCGATCTCATGGCCCGGATAGCCGTGCAGCTTGCCTTCCTCGGTACCGAATCGGGAATCGATGTAATCGGCGAATCGGCAGGCCGCATCGAGCAGTTTGCGCTTGCCGGTGGCCTCGTAGTAGGCGACCGCGCCTTCGGCCAGATGCCCGAAGCAGTACAGCTCGTGATGGTCCTTCAGATTGGTGAAATGACGGTCCATGCCGTTCAGGATGTAATAGGTGTCGAGGTAGCCGTTCTCCAGTTGCGCCGCGCAGACGATGTCGATGGCCGCGTCGGCGGTCGCTTCGAGTTCGGCGTCGGGATGGTGGGTCAGCGAGTAGCCGACCGCTTCGATCCACTTGGAGAAGTCGGTGTCTTGGAATACGAATCCGTAGAACTTGTCCGGATCGGGATTGGCCGGGTCGTCGGGTAGCGCTTCGAAGCCGCGGAAGGTGTATTGTGGCGGCACGAAGGCCTTGCCCTGTTCGCGGTGTTCGGCGTTCTGCGCGGCCGCCGCCCTGAAGTTGTGCATGCAGTAGCTGGGTGCGGCACCGGGAACGTTGTCGTTCAGCGCATTCCACTGATAGGGGATTACCGCGGTGCGTACGAGCTCCTGCTCGGCAGCCCAGAACGGGTCGGTGACGGTCGCGTCTTTCAGTGCGATCGGATGGCTATGCTGATTGGTCACGAGAGGCTGCCTTTCTGTGCGATGCCGGAGTTGTTGTCTTGTTCCATGGGTTCGAGTACATGCACGTCCATGCCGGGTAGCCGTCCCCACGAGTAGACGGCCATCATGGTGGCGAAGATCGGCACGGCTACGCCGAATGCCATCATGAGGCCAGGCCATGTGTAGTAGGCCCAGATGGTGATGACGAAGAGGAGCAGCACCATGAGACTGCACAGCGGGCGGGCGATTACCATTGAGAGCGCGGTGCGCACCACCCACGGCAGCTTCTCATCGAAATTGACGTGCACGGCCCAACTGAGGAATACGAACAGGCCGTAGAGCAGATTGATGAGCAACAGCGCACCGGAAATCGCGAATCCTATGACGCCCAGGTCGTTATGTTGCACGAACCAGTATTCCCACACTAACAGCGCCCAAACGATGAATTGCGGCCAACCGAACAGGTTGGCGGATCCCAACTCCTCCAGCCATGCCTGATGGAAGGTACTCCAAGTGCGCCTGACCGTCCAGGAACGGTCATCGATGTCGAGCAGCCACGAGCGGAAAGTGGCATATGATGCGGCGATGGAGGGGAACAGGCCTCCGACGATCAGACCGAGTAACGTATGCGCCACGAAGGCGACGTTGACGATGACAATCATCATGATGATGCGACAGATGAATTCGTAGCCAACGGCGAATCGTTTCATGGCACTACCTCGTTGTATCGTGGTTTCGTTGAAATCCCAATATTTCTATCGTTATAACGATATACCACCTCCGTTGCACGACGTGCGTGAGGACGGAGAATTCACTCCGGCAACAGGAGAAGATGAGAGCGTTGCCGGAATGAATCCGCCGTGGGAGCAACGGCAGCTATAGGCCGTTGTCCCACGAATCATGCCAGCTTAGTTCCGCGTGGCGCCCATCGATGACGATCGGCAGGGTGACCAGCTCGGAATTACCCAGATCCTCCGGATGCCAACGGTCGCCGATATACAGAAAGCGGCTTGCGTGCCACTGGTCGGCACCATCGAGCGGCACGATGATGTCGCACTGGGACTGGTAGGTACGCGATCCCTCCGGCGTAAACGGCCTGAAATCGCTCCACGGACCGTGCAGGTCGGCGGCCGTGGCGAACATGTTGTCGTTGCAGTCCCAGCCGGTCAACTGTGAGCCGAACCAGAAGTAGACGCCGTCCTTTTTGATGAGGATCGGACTTTCGTAACCGGCCCAGTAATCAGTGCCGCGCAAGCAGACCACGTCTTCGCCGATCGACAGGTAATCGCCGGAAAGACGGTAGATGTGGGTGCCGTGCGGACGATCCTCGCTGATGATGTAGCCGGTGCCGTCCTCGTCCTGGAAGACGCCGATGTCACGCGACTCGTAACCGCGGAATTGCAGCGTGCTCAGGAATTCGAACGGGCCGGTCGGCGAATCGGCGACCGCCGTGCCGATATGCGCATACGTGTAGTCGTTTTCTCCGTCGACGTGCAGGTACATCACGTATTTGCCGGTTTCGGGGCAGCGCATGACCTTCGGCCGTTCGATAATACGGCCCGGGCCGGTAATCGACCCCTCCTCGCCGACTTCCAGCACCGTGCCCTCATTCCTCCACGCCACGAAATCCGTGGTGGAATAGCAGGCGACGCCCTGAAAAAGGTTGCCGTCGTTCTTGATCTCGCCATACGCGTACCAGCGGTCGCCGAACCGCTGCACGCCGATGCCATGCAGTTGCGCGATGCTGCCGTCGGTGTCCGTGAACAGCTGGACGCCTTGCATTGTTGCCATAGTGAATCCTTGTATTCGTAGTTGAAAATCGGTCTTAGTGCGTCAGCCCTTGACCGCGCCGATCATGACGCCCTTGTTGAAGTATTTCTGCAGGAACGGGTAGATGACCAGCAGAGGCAAGGTGGAGACGATGATCACGCCATACTTGATTTGGTTGGCGAAGTCGCGCTGCTGAATCAGGTCCATGCCGCCGGAGTTCTGGCCGGTCATGCCGGTCTGATTGGCCAGCAGTATGGAACGAAGCACGTTCTGCAATGGCAGTTTGTCGTTGTCGCGGATATACACGAGGCCGGTGAAGAAGTCGTTCCAGTGACCCACAAAATAGTACAGTGCCAGCACCGCGAGAATGGCGGAGCTCAATGGCAGTACGATTTTCAGGAAATAGCCGAAGTAGCCGAGGCCGTCGATCTGAGCCGCGTCATGGAGGTCTTCGGGGATGGAGCTTTCGAAGAACGAGCGGGCGATGATCAGGTTCCACACGCTCACGGCGCCCGGCAGAATGAACACCCACATGGAGTCCAGCAGGCCGAGCTGCTTGTACAGCAGGTAGCTCGGAATCAGGCCGCCGGAGAAGAACATGGTGAACGTCAATAGGAACAGGATCACGCGGCGCGGCTTGAATTCACGACGGGACAGCGCGAATGCGGCAGGAATGGTGACCAGCATGTTAAGCGCGGTGCCCAGCACGGAATACACTATGGTGTTGCGGTAGCCGACCCAGATTCGGGAGTCGGCGAACACCTTGGCGTAGCCGCCGAAGCTCATGCCTACCGGCAGGATGGAGACCTTGCCTTGGTTGACCATGGTCTGGTTGGATACGGAGGCGATGATGACGAACCAGATCGGGTAGATGATCGCCGCCACGGTCAGCGCCAGCACCGTCCAGATGACGATGTCCACGATCCAGTCGGACACGGTTTTCTTCTGATGGACCTTCGGATTGAAAGGGATGTCGGCGGAGCTCACTTTGGGAGCCGGGGACGGATTGGTTGCTGCGCTTGTCATGATGTATCCCTCCAGCCTTAGAAGATGCTGGTATCGGACGCCCTCTTCGAAATGAAGTTGGCGAGCACCAGGAAGAAGAAGTTGACCACGGTGTTGAACAGGCCTATGGCCGTCGAGTAACTGAATTGGTTGCCCAGAATACCGATGCGGTAGGTGTATGTGGAGATGACCTCTGATGCGGATAGGTTCATGGAGTTCTGCATCAGGAACACCTTCTCAAAGCCGACGTTGAGCACGGAGCCCATGTTCATGATCAGCATGATGCCCACGGTCGGCAGAATCGTAGGAATATCGACGTATCGGATGAGCTGCAGTCGGCCTGCGCCGTCAATCTTCGCCGCCTCATAGAGCGCCAGATCGACGGAGCTCAACGCGGCCAGATAGATGATGCAATTCCAGCCCATGTGCTGCCAGACTTCGGTGATCCAGTAGATCGGCGTGAACAAGTCGGCCTTCGCCAACAGGTTGGTGTTCGGGAATAGCCGTCCGATCATGCCGGTATTCGGGGCAAGGAAGATGTTGATCATGGAGACGATCACCACCGTCGAGATGAAGTGCGGCATGTAGGTGACGGTCTGTACGAAGCTCTTGATCTTTGTGGATGCGATCTGGTTGATCAGCAGAGCCAGGATGATCGGCGCGATGAAGCCCATGACCAGCGTCCACAGGCTGATGCGCAGCGTGTTGGTCAGGATGTTGACGAACATGCCCGATTTGAAGAACTGGTTGAAGTATTTCATGCCGGCGAAGGTGCCGCCCATCAGGCCCTTGGCCGGATCGAAGTTGTAGAAGGCCAGACGAAGGCCGTACATCGGCACGTATGCGAACAGGCCGACGAAGATGAGGGTAGGCAGCACCATCAGCCACAATGCGCCGTACCTACGGAAATGACGGCCCAGACGCACCAATAGTGGCGCGCTACGGGCGGCCTGGATGTTGTCCACCACTTGACTCTGCTGACTTACCGCAGACATAGTTGCTCTCCTGTGAATTCCTGTATCGAAAACGGATCGGCCGGCGCCAACGCGAGACGAGAACCGTCGGGGCCGGCCGATTGGTGCAATGTCAGCGGCGACCTACTTGGTGTAGGTGTCATACCACTTCTGCCAGATCTTGATGTTGTCCTGCAGACCAAGATTGTCGAGCTGCTTGCAGTAGGCGTCCCATTCGCCGTCCACACCGCCTTCGGACATCCAAGTGGCCGCTTTCTGCAGGGCCACGTTGAGGATCTGCGTATTGTTGTTGGCCAGCGTGGTGTTGTCGGTGGCGTCCGGGTTCACGTAGTCCGGAATGTAGTCCTTGACGTGGTCGTAGTGGCTGCGCTGTTCCTCGAAAGCCTTGTTGACCTCGAGGATGTCGTCGGCATTGGTGTCGCCCTCGATGGTGACGTCATCCGGGATCCAGCCCGCAAGACGGTCGGACAGGCCCGGGAACAGGTTGTCCTTGGTGAGCTTGCTGGTCTTGTCGGCATCGACGGTGTACTTGTGGTCGCCTTCGTCGGTGACGAGCTGGCCGAAAGAGCCGAGGAACTGCTGTACGGAGTACTTTTCGGAGTAAAGCAGATCGGCCACCTTCAGTGCGGCGTCCTTGTTGGCGGCGTTTGCGGAGACGGCGAGCTTGTTGCTTTCGAACTCGTTGGAGGAACCGTCCCATACGGTCTGATCCGCGGAGACACCCGGGGCGGACGGAACCGGCATGGCCACGTACTGGTCTTTCATGTCGCCGAAGTCGGAGAGCGACCATCCGAAGATCACGCCGGTCTTGGCGGTCTTGCCGTCGTTGGTCTGATCGGCGTAGTAGGCGTCGTCGGCCTTGGTGGCCCAGTCGGACGGAATGAGCCCTTCGGAGATGAGTTTGTTGTAGTACTTGATGACTTCTTTGTACTGGTCGGAGACAAGGAAGCTCTTGACCTTACCATTGTCCGCATAGTAGCCGGAGGTGGTGGCGCCCTTGTTGAAGCCGGTCGCGATGCCGGTGGAGTTGAGCAGCAGCATCGGGCTGTACCAGCCAAAGCCGCCGGTATCGAGCTTGCGGATATTCATCGGGATCTCATCCGCTTCGCCGTTGCCATTCGGGTCTTCGGTCTTGAAGGCCTTGAGCACGGTCTCAAGCTCATCCCAAGTGGTCGGGATCTCCAAGCCGAGCTTGTCGAGCCAGGACTTGTTGATCATCATGTTCTGGCCGGATCCGGAGTAGGACTTGCCTCGAGACGAGGCAAGCACATACATGTGGCCTTCGGCGTCGGTGGTGAGCTTCTGCGCGTCGGGCTTTTGCTTGAAGAACGCCTTGACGTTGTCCATCTTGTCGAGGTCTTGGCTCAGATCTTCGAACAGGCTTGGGAACTGCGCCGCATCGGTGGGGCTGAAGGCTCGGATGTTGACGTCCGAGATCTGGCCGGCGCTCATGGAGGTGTTCTTCTGCTGGCCCCAGGCGTCGTCGTTCACTTCCTGCCATTCGATCTTGCAATCGCAGTCGGCTTCGAGGTCCTTGGCCCACTGCATGTTGGCGATCTTGTCCTGATTGGTGTTCTTGACCACCAAGACGCTGACGATCGGTTTGCCGTCGGAAGTGGTGGTGGCCTTCTTCTCACCGCCACATGCCGAAAGCGAACTCAACATGGCGGCCGCACACAGTGTGGCACCAACCTTCACTGCATTACCCTTCATTGTCATTGATCCAGTCCTTTCCCTGGGTTGCATCCGATACGGAGCGCCATTTGCTCTTGGCAACAATACGATTCCCGCCAACGTCTCTGCTCGTTATGTGGGTTCCCTATGTCGCCGATATCGGGTTACGACTCCCTCCCTCGGTAAATCGTAACGATTCGATTATGCAGCAAAGAAAAACAGCTGTCAAATCCGACGTTCGCCACGACACTCCGTGCACTTTTGTGCGAAAATCGATACATTAAGCCCTTAAGTAGCTTGTGTCGGCAAGCAAAAATCATCAAAAAAATCGTAGATTGAATCGTATCGATACGATTTCTGGAACAATTTCTGCTACAATGAACCGTGCACAACGAACGTGCACATCTCACACGGGGAGCAACATATGGTAACGCTGAAGGAAGTCGCGCAGAAAGCCGGTGTATCGCCATCCACGGCATCAGCCGCGATCAGGGGCATGGACATCGTCAGGCCCGACACCGCCAAGCGCGTGCTCGACACCGCGGCGAAACTCAACTACCAGATCAACATGTCAGCCCGCGCCCTGCGCTCCGGCCGCACCAACATCTACACGATGCTCATCCCCGATCTGGAGAACCAGTTCTACGCGAAACTGGCCAACGCGCTATCCAATGAACTGGCGGCACATGGCAAACGCCTCATCGTGCAGACCAACAATTTCAAGAAAGACAAGGAGCTCGAACAACTCGCGCAGATCAGCGCCTCCATGTGCGACGGCGTGTTCATCGCGTCCACGCACAACACCGGCCGCGAAATCCACGAAGCGCTGAAAACCTTCCCCGCCTTGCTTTTCGACGACATGAGCCCCGACGAAGACGCCTACTACGACTCCATCGAAACCCCCAGCCAAGCCGGCATGCACGCGCTGATCCGGCATCTGGTGTCGCTTGGCCGCAAGCGTATCGGCATCGTCGGCACCTTTGCCGACAACGTGAAACCGGTCGGCAAAGGGTCACCCACGGAAATCGCATTCGCCATTCGCCAGAACCGCTACGACTTCGCCGCCCAGGCCATGCAAGCCTACGGATTGCCGGTCGACGATGCGTTCATCGTCTCCGACTGGAGCGTGAATGCCGGCATCGAAACGGCACATCAACTAGTGAAGCAAGGTCTACGCTTCGACGCGCTCTGCTGCGCCAACGACGATCTGGCACTCGGTATCATCCGTGGCCTGCTGGAATGCGGCGTGCGTGTGCCGGAAGATGTGGCGGTCACCGGTTTCGACGGTATCGCCCCCGGATCGTTCACCACGCCGACGCTCACCACCATCAGTTCCGACTATCAAGGCATGGCGCAAACCGCCATCGACATGATGGAGTCGCAGGTCGAGCAGCCCGACGAACACACCATGCCACGGCGCATCATCGTCGGCTTCCAACTGCTGCAACGCGAATCAACGCTCGGTTTCGGGGCGGGAAAAGACTGACCGCACAGCACGTTTAAGGTAGGCTCGACGCAGATCTCATCAAAACGTGCTTAGACGAACATATGAAGGGCAATGTCGATTGCCGATTCACACATGGTACGAAAGAAGGCATACGGTGCTGTATCCGCAATCCAATGATTCCCGAATCGTATTCTCGCTTGACGGCGTATGGGACTTCCGTACGGCCGGCGAGGACTCATATCCCGCTGCATGGGCGGGCGCTCCGCTGCCCGAACCGGTGCCGATGGCGGTGCCCGGCTCATACAACGACCAGAACGACGAGCTGAATCTACGCGCGCACTATGGCTGGGTGGTATACCAGCGTAGCTTCGCCGTGCCCTCGCGTCTGATGGCCGGCCAGCGCACGATGCTGCGTTTCGATGCGACCACGCACGCGGCCGACGTGTATGTGAACGGCCAACTGCTCGGTTCGCATTTCGGCGGATTCCTGCCGTTCGAATTCGATGTGACGGACGTGTTGCGTTCCGGGGAGAACCTGCTGACCGTCGCCGTCGACAATCGCATCGGCTCCTCGACGCTACCGGTCGGCAACGATGCGGGCACCGCCTTCATGGGCTCCGACAATGCGAACGTACCGGCGGTGGCCGAAGCGAAGAAGCACGCACGGCGGCAGAACCTGCCGAATTTCGATTTCTTCAATTTCGCCGGATTGAACCGTCATGTCGAACTGTATACGACGCCGGCTTCCGCATATATCGCGGATATCACGATGACGACCACGAGGCTCGTCGACGTCGCGGCCGACGCACGTACCGCGGCAAGCGCGGTGATTGCGTATGACGTGACACTTGATGGGACCGAATCCGATGACTCGGTTCCACCGTCCGAGCAAACCGTGATGTCCATGTCCGACTCCGCCGCATCGGACAATCAGGCCGTAACGGACAACGGACGACGGGTAAACATCGCCATACTCGACAGTGCCGGAACCGTCGTGGCCGGCATCACGGCCGGCTTCAGCCGCGAAGGCGACGGAAGCGTGAAAGCGAGCGGCGACATCGTCATCGAAAACGCGAGACTATGGAATCCCGGCGCGGCGTATCTGTATACCGCAGTCGTGACGGTGTCGGCGGACGGGCCGGATGACGAATCGCACATCATCGACGAATACCGCCAACCCTTCGGCATCCGGTCGGTCGAAGTAAGCGGCACCCAATTCCTCATCAACGGCAAACCGTTCTATTTCAAGGGGTTCGGCAAGCATGAGGACAGCTATTTCCATGGCCGCGGCACCGACGACGTGCTTAATGTCAAAGACGTATCGCTGATTCACTGGCTGCACGCGAACTCGTTCCGCACCAGCCATTACCCGTATGCGGAAAGCATGTATGATCTGTGCGACCGTGAGGGCATCGTAATCATCGATGAGGTGCCGGCGGTGGGCATGGGCTGGCCGCAGTACGCGAATCCGTTGGTGGCGGAACGGCATCGCGAGGCGATTCGGGATATGATCGCACGAGACAAGAACCATCCATGCGTGGTGATGTGGTCGATCGCGAACGAACCGGGATTGGACGGCGAGGGCGACAGGCCGCGGCTGGCATACGACTATTTCCGCCCATTG
This sequence comes from Bifidobacterium moukalabense DSM 27321, assembly GCF_000522505.1. Taxonomy (GTDB): domain Bacteria; phylum Actinomycetota; class Actinomycetes; order Actinomycetales; family Bifidobacteriaceae; genus Bifidobacterium; species Bifidobacterium moukalabense. The sequence goes on from NZ_AZMV01000002.1 coordinate 140,516, forward strand.
TACGAGCTGGCGCACGCCTGCGACCCGCAGAACAGGCCCGTTACGCTGGTATGCTGCCAGAACGACTACTTGTCCGACATCACCGAGCGAACCATGGACGTGGTGTGCATCAACCGCTACTACGGCTGGTACAACCTGAGCGGCGACCTTGACGCGGCCTGCTACGCGCTCAACATCGAACTGGACTTCTGGGAGTCGATCGGCAAACCGGTCATGTTCACCGAATATGGCGCCGATACCATCGAGGGTATTCATGGCACGCATGGCGAGATGTTCAGCGAGGAATTCCAACGCGACTATTATGCACGCATCAATGCCGAAATCGACAAACGGCCATGGTTCGTCGGCGAACAACTCTGGAATTTCGCCGATTTCGCGACGTTCCAAGGCATTATTCGCGTGGAGGGCAACCGCAAGGGCATCCTGACGCGCGACCGCCAGCCCAAGATGGCCGCACACTGGCTACGTGAACGCTGGAACGGCATTCCGGACTATGGCTATAAGGGCTGAACGGACGGGGTGGTTCCTCCAGCCATTGGAGGAACCACCCGCCTAGCGGCCCGCCAGCGCCCGAATACCTCCAGCGGCCGGCAAATTCGCTCCGCTCAGACCTTGATCATGGCGTACTGCGACTCGTAGAGGCGGTAGTACGCGCCCTTGCGCGCCAACAGTTCGGCATGATCACCCTGTTCAACGATCTGCCCATGGTCGATATAGCAGATCTCATCCGCATTCTCGATGGTGGACAGGCGGTGCGCGATGATGAAGCTCGTGCGCCCTTTGAGCAGGTGGTTCAGACCCGCCTGCAACGCCTCCTCGGTGCGGGTGTCGATATTCGACGTGGCCTCGTCAAGAATCAGGATCCGCGGGTCGGCCAGCAGCACGCGCGCGAATGCGATCAGCTGACGCTGGCCGGCCGACAGCGTGGAGCCGCGCTCCTCCACCACCGTGTCATATCCATCGGGCAGATCCATGATGAAATCATGCGCATGCACCGCACGGGCGGCCGCCTCGATCTCGGCATCGGTCGCATCGAGCCTGCCGTAGCGGATGTTCTCGCGCACATTGCCGGAGAAGATGAACGTATCCTGCAACATCACGCCCATCTGACGGCGCAACGACTCCAAGGTCACGGAACGCACGTCATGCCCGTCAATCATGACCGACCCTTCCGCGACGTCATAGAAACGCGACAGCAGGTTGATGACCGTCGTCTTGCCGGCACCGGTCGGGCCGACCAGCGCAATCGTACGCCCCGGCTCGACATGCAGATCGACCAGGTTCAGGATATTACGGCCGTCCGGTTCGTAGCGGAAGACCACGTCATTGAAATCGACGCGCCCCTCGATCCGCGGCAGATCGACGGCATCCGGGGCATTGCGAATCTCCGGCCGAACGTCAAGCGTTTCGAAGATGCGCTCGAGATACGCGGAACAGGTAATCAGCTGATTGTAGAAGTTGCCGATGCTGATCACCGGATTCCAGAAGTTATTCGCATAGCCGACGAACGCGATGAGCACGCCCGTGGTGACGTTCACCGCACCGAAGCCGGTGACGCCCACATAGTAGATGAACGCGATCGTCATGACGGAGATCGTCTGAATGCCCGGCCACATGAGGAACTGGATGTGCACGGCTTTCATCCACGAGGAACGCACATCGTCCTGCTGCTCCTGGAAAGTCCTGAACTGCGCGGCCTCCTGCGCGAAGGTCTGCGTGGTCTTCACACCGGCAATCGACTCGTGGATATACGCGTTGAGATTGCTCTGCTTGTTGGAGAGCACCTGATACGCACGACGCTGGAAACACTGCAACACCAGCACCCAGGCAATCAGGAACGGGAACAGCACAAGGCTGAACAGCGCAAGCCGCCAGTCGACCACGAACATGACCACAAGGGTGATCAGGAACGTGAAGACATCGGAGATCACATTGATCAGACCGGAACTCAAGGTATCCGAAAGCGTATTCACATAATTGACCACACGAATCAGGATCTTGCCATGCGGACGCGAATCGAAATAACTGAACGGCAAGGTCTGAATATGCGTGAAGATATCGCGACGCATATCCTTAAGCATAAGCTGGCCGACACGCGTAATCTCCACGGTACGATACCGCAAACCGAACTCATAGACGACGATCAGCACCGCCAACAACGCAACCAAGACACCAAGCAGCGTAAGATTCTTCGACGGAATCGCACTGTCAATCATGATCTTCGTCAGATACGGCACAACGACGGCGATACAGCTCATCATCACGACCACGGCGAGAATACGGACCACACGCGCCATATACGGTCTGAGATAGACACCAATACGGAGGATATCATGCAGATTGATCTGATCCTCCAACTCCTCATCCTCACGGAATGTATTGCGCTTCGCCACGATGCTCCCCCCTCTCTCTACTCTCCGAAGCCTTGCGAACGACCGGCCTGCAGGCCAAGCTGCCTATGATAGATCTCCCAATAACGCCCATGGGCGGCGACCAAATCCTCATGCGAACCGCGCTCCACCACACGACCATGCTCAAGCACAAGAATCAGATCGGAATCCTTGACCGACGAAATGCGATGCGCAATGGTGACGATGGTCTTGCGCTCGTCCATCTCACGCAGATGCTGCTGAATCTCCGCCTCCGTCTCCATATCGACGGCACTGGTGGTGTCATCCATAATCAGAATCGACGGATCGTCAGCCAACGCACGCGCAAGACTCAATCTCTGCTTCTGCCCGCCCGACAGACCGACACCGCGCTCGCCGACGACCGTATCGTAGCCTTCCGGCATGCTGCGGATGAAGTTGTCGGCACCTGCGATGGTGGCCATGCGGCGGATGTATTGTTCGTCGTATTCACGCTGCCCGCCCGCGCCGAAGCCGATGTTGCCGCCGATGGTGTCGGAAAACAAGAACGTATCCTGCGCGACGATGCACACCTGCGAGCGCAGGGTGGCAAGCGGCCAGTCACGTGCGTCGATGCCGTCGATGAGCACGCGGCCGGCGGTCGGATCGTAGAAACGGGAGATCAGGTTGACGAGCGTGGACTTGCCGGCTCCCGTCTCGCCGAGAATGCCGAGTTTCGCGCCTGCCGGAATGTGGAAGTCGATGTCTTTGAGAATCGGCGTGGCCGGATCGTCGGGGAAGGCGAAGCTGACATGCTGGAATTCGATGTCGCCGCCGATACGCTCCGGATTATCCGGAGCCGCCGATTGCGCGACGCCGGCTTCCGGCTCGCCGCCGACCCGATTGACGATCGCCACCGCCTGCTTGACGCTCTCCTGGGCGTCCGGTTTTTCCTGGATGCGTGATTGCGCGGCGAGCAGCTTGCGGATCTTGATGCAGGAGGCGTTGAAGCGCTGCCAGTCGTTGATCAGCCAGCCGGATTGGCGCACCGGACCGTCGATCATCCACAGGTATGAGTTGAATGCGACGAGGTCGCCGAGGGTCATATAGTCTGCGATCACCAGAAAACCGCCAAGGCCGAGCGTGATGAGTTGCAGCGAGAATCCCAGGCCGTCGAGCCACGGCATGTATCGGCGGCTGTTGTAGGCGAGGGCCATGTTGCGTTGCATGTAGTCGTCGTTACGTTCGTCGAATTTTGCGGTTTCGTACGGTTCGCGCACGAACGCCTTGACCACGCGGTTGCCTTCGATGCTCTCCTCGACCATCGAATTCATTTCGGCCAGTGAGTTGCGGATGGCGAAGAACAGCGGATGCGCATGTGACGAAAGGCCGCGTGTAAGCATGAAGATGAATGGCGTAACGCAGGCGAGCGCCAATGCCAGACGCCAATCGATGGTGAACATCATGGCGAGCGCGCCGACGAACATGACCACGCAGTCGAGCACCTGGTAGCTCACCCAGCTCAGCGCATGGCGGATGGCATCGGTGTCGGAGGTCATACGGCTCATGATGTCGCCGGTGCGTGTGTGGTTGAAATACGTGAAGTCAAGCTCGTGCAGCTTCTCGTATTCGTCGCTTACCAGTCGGAATACGGAATTCTGGCCGAAGCGTTCCATCCACATCTGGTAACCGTAGCGTGAGGCGACACGCACGACGGTGAAGACGATCATCATCACGCAGAGTCGGGTCAGCTCACTTACATGGCCTTGCGTGATGACCCGGTCGACGATGAGGCCTGACAGCAGCGGGATGATCAGGGCCATGGCATTGTTGACACAGAAGAGGACCACCGCTCCGGCCACGCGCGGAAGGTCGGGGCGGCAGTATGGCAGGATCCATTTGAGATTGCCTGCCTGTCGGTTGCGATTCGGATCGACGTACATACGTAGCGTTCCTTCGGACTGTTTGCTGGTACTTGGGTTGTGTTTGGGTTATGCGGCCATTCGTTGCCGCAACGATTCACGTCCGTCGTGTTTCGAGCGTCCCGTCACCGGCTCTCTGCACCGGCCGAAACCCCTGTTCGGATTCGCAAACGCAGTTCATTCTAGGCGAACCGTCGTTCAACGCAACATCTTTCATTTGGGCGTGTCGCAATCATAGTGATACCAATGCCTTTACCGTTACATTTTTGATGTTCGGAATCCGACGGAAACAGCACGGGGGAGCACTTCTCCCCGACTCGCGCAATAATAGGTGTCGAACCGGTGCGATGCGTCGGCGGCATCCATGCCGGCACCGACGCCACGTCAACGAAAGGACGGCAATGACGACGAACCTACGTGCAGAATATGCGGAAAAATATGGCTTGACCGATGACATAATCAAGAAAGCGGAAGCCTGGACGGAAACCGACGGCGACCTCGAGGGGCTGTCCGAGGAACGCGTCAGAGGCATTCTCGACATGCGTTTCGGTGCGATCGCGGTGGACACCCCACGCTCCGAACTGTGGCACACCCCGGAAAGCATCGACGTCGTGGCCGACATCCCGTATCTGCCGGATGGCGGCTATGACAAGGAGAACGGGCAGTGCCGGGGGCACCTGCTCGATTTGTATCTGCCGCATGACACGGTGTTGCGCGGCGGCAAGACACTGCCGGTATACATCGACATTCATGGCGGCGGTTTCACCTATGGGTACAAGGAGCTCAACCGCAACTTCAATGTGCATCTGGCCGATATGGGCTTCGCCGTGTTCTCATTGAACTACCGGCCCGCACCACAGACCGATCTGAAAGGCCAGCTCGCCGATGTCGAGGCGGGTCTGCGCTGGATCAAGGCGCATCTGGATGAGTATCCGGTCAATCCAGACGGCATATTCCTGACGGGCGATTCGGCAGGCGGCGCGCTGACGCTGCTCACGCTCGCCATCGAGAACAATGCCGAGGCGGCGGCCGCGTTCGGCATCGACGAACCTTCCGGCATCGAATTCGCGGGCGCCGCACCGGTTTGCGGCGCATACAGTTCGGCGTCGCTGGAGACGATGGGCTCCGAGCCGACCATCGGATATGATCCGAATCGTCGCATCGGTCTGGAGCAGATGCTGGGTGTCGGGTTCTTCGACGGACTCGAGGCGGCCGACCCGAAGTTCCTCACCGCGGAGGGCCTGGCGTTCAACGTGGACCTGCCGCCGTTGTTCATCGTGACCTGCGGCGACGATTTTCTCGAAGCCGACAATCTGGCATTGGCTACGGCACTGTCGCGCAAGGGCGCCGACTTCGAACTGTTCGATCCGAAGCCGCGCCGCCATGAGACCCTGGGCCATGTGTTCGCGATCGGCATGCCGTGGCTCAAGGAAAGCGTGGAATGCTTCGAACGCCTGCGCGCCTTCTCCTACTCCCGCTGCTAGTGCGCTCTGGCGGATTCCGCCTTATCCCGGGAACCACCCGGCTTACGTGGCTCCCGCCGGTTAGCAGATCATGAAGCCCGTGTGCGATCGACTGAGTCGCATCAATCGCACACGGGCTTTCCGCGAACGCCTGCCCGATATCGGCGACAATGGCTCCGGGGATGACGAATGATCTTTTAGCGGCGGACCATCTCCTCTTCGATCTGCTCAAGGGACTTGCCCTTGGTTTCGGGAACGAAATGCAGCACGAACGGGATGGACAATGCGGCGAACACGCCGAAGATCGCGAACGGACCGCCCACATTGTTGCCGAAGGCCGCGAGAAGCATGAGGAAGAACTGGGAGACCACGAAATTGCCGAGCCAGTTGGCGGCGGAGCCGAAGGAGCTGCCGATGCCGCGCACGCTGAGCGGGAAGATCTCACCGATGAGCACCCAGCGATCGGCCCCCAGGAGAGCGCGAAGCCAAGGATGTAGACGGCAATCAGAATCATGGTCGGCACCGCCAAAACGGCCACGTCGCCGGTGAAGTTGAGCACGGCAAGCACCGCAAGCGATACGGTCATGACCACGGAGCCGAAAACCAGCAGCCTCTTGCGCGGGAACCTGTCCATGATGAATGTGGCCACGATGGTAGCGGCGAAGTTCACCACACCGATGCCGACCGACACCCAGATGGCGTGATCTTCGGGGAATCCAAAGCCCTTGATGAACACCTGCGGCAGGAAGTAAATCACGGAATTGATGCCGACGAGTTGCTGGAAAAGCATGATGCCGACGGCGGCGATGAGCGCCGGACGTGCGATGCGGAACAGTTCGCGTACGCCACCTTTGGTGTCTTGCGCGGCAACTTCCTTGATTTCGTCAAGTTCGAGCTGTACTTGGGTCTGGTCGACATCCTTGCGGATCAGCGTCAGCACCTTGAAGGCGTTGCGTTCGTCTCCCTTGCTGACGAGGTAGCGCGGGGATTCCGGCAGCAGGATGCCGCCGATGAGCAGCAATGCGGCCGGGATGAGCGCGGAACCGAGCATCCACCGCCAGTCGCGGATGCCGGCGACGTTATGGCCGAGGAAACCGAGGTTGGAGGCGTAGGCCAGCAAAATGCCGAAGGTGATCATGAGCTGGAAGAGCGTAGAAAGCGATCCACGGTGTTCCTTCGGTGCGAGTTCGGCCAGATAGGCCGGGGTGAGCGCGGAGGCGGCGCCGACGGCGAGGCCGAGGATGATGCGTGCGGCGATCATCATGAGGAAGCCAGTGGCGGTGGCGCACATGCCGGAGCCGATGAGGAACAGGACGGCGGAGAGAATCAGCAGCCTTTTGCGACCGAACCTGTCGGAGAGCGCACCGATCGACAGGGCGCCCACGCAGGAGCCGATCAGCACCGACGAAGTGATGAAACCGGTTTGCGAGACCGACAGGCCGAAGTCGGATTCGATCAGCGGCGAGGCTCCGGAGATGATGCCCGTATCGAAGCCGAAAAGCATGCCTCCCAGTGCGCCGAACGTGAAAATGAATGCGCTGTTGAGCGGGAATCGCGTGGATACGCTGCGCCCTACGGCCTCTTCAACCGTTTCGATGGCCTCCCTGGCTTCCAGTGATTCGTGGGATTCGTGAGTTCCAGCGATCGATGCGGAACTTTGCATTGACGTCATGATTTCACCTTTCATCTTCCTTGACGTGAGATTCGCACAAAAAAGACCTGGAACAGTGCGATTCCCGTACTGTTCCAGGTCTTGCCTCGTGTGAGTAGCAACCCTGCCAATAACGTTTGTACTGACCAGTGTAAGCCTTACAGGGCCGCGACACTCCGAAAAACAGAAAACGTTTTCCAGCTATTTTTCGCGTCGATGAGGGGGTATTCCGAATTCCCATCCGATTCTTCCTCTCCTAGGACAACGAACGGCTGGCATACAGGCCGACCTCGTCACAGCCCGTCAGGGAGATTCGAGCGGCTCCCCCACGCAAGAAGAAAACAAGAACGTAAAAAGAAAGCCGGCGGAGAGAAGGCCGCCGGCTGAGAGAGAAGAGAGAAGAAGGGTTCAGTTATGGGGTTCGGTTGGGAACCTCGCCAACAGCCGTAACCGTTGACATGTTCTATATAACCGCCCGACCCTTGGAGGAACGATGTTTCTACCTGTCAATTTCCTGTGAATCGCGTAATGGGAATGTCATGGAGGCCTGTCACTACATGGGCACCTGGGGTCAGACCCTCATCTCAACGCAGCTTCCGAAATCAACGGAATCGAAAGACCCCTCACTACAATAGGGAACGTTGAGAGAGTGCAGTGCCGCAGGGAGGCTCCCATGTTGGATATCAAACGCGCATTGAAGGCTTCGCCCAAGAAAAAGCGTTCCTCAGAGCCGTTGAGACAACTGTGGACGCCTTGGGGCGAACGGATCCGCGATGAATGGCTGTGCGAAAACGCCGGCAACAAGGCATTCCGCCCAATCGAAGAGGGAGAACGCAAGCTGAAGGTCGGCCGAACGCCGATTCTTGGCGAGCATCCGCGCCCGACGATGATGCGGAACAACCATACGATGCTCAACGGCATGTGGGATTACGCAATCGTGCCGATTCCCAATGACGAATCCGGCTTGCGCCGGTCGTTCTCCCGCAACAGGGCCACACCGGCACTCACCCGGGACGAAGCCGTGGAGCTGGTCAAGGAGGCCGCGATCCCCGAAACGTTCGATGGGAAGATCCTCGTGCCGTTCTCGCCGGAATCCGCACTTTCCGGCGTGCATCAGACCATCTACCCCGACGACATGATCTGGTACCGTACCATCGTGCATCCGGTGGCGCTCGGCAGCGAGGAAACCGTGCGGCAGATCGGCGATGCGAACCGTCTGATCCTGCACTTCGAGGCGGTCGATTGGGTGTGCGCCTGCTATGTCAACGGCCAGTTTGCCGGCGTGCATGTTGGCGGCTACCTTCCGTTCGACGTCGATATTTCAGCGTTCATCGACCCTGACGATGCGTTTGAGATCGCATTGTGCGTCTACGATCCGAACGATTCGGGCACGCAACCGCGCGGTAAGCAGAAAATCGAACGTGACGGCATCTGGTATACCGCACAGAGCGGCATCTGGCAGAGCGTCTGGCTGGAAATCGTGCCGGACGCCTACCTGCGCACACTCACGCTGAAGGGCAACGTCGACGGCAAGCTGTTCATACGGGCGGAGATCGGCGGGGACCGACCGAACGCGAAACTGCGAATCGTCGTGACCGAGCCGTCGGACGGTTCGGTCGTTGCGGACACCATACTGCCGGCGGGCGCGCGCAAGGTACGCACCGAAATCGAGACAGGGGCCGAACATCTGTGGTCTCCTGCGGACCCGTATCTTTACGACGTGACGGCGACGCTGCTGTTCGGCGCGGCGGCGAAACCGGCAGGGGAAGCGGCGAAACCGCAATCCGCCGACGTAGTGAAATCGTATTGCGCGTTCCGCACGGTGGAAGTCAAACCCGACATGAGGGGCGTGGCGAGATTCCATCTCAACGGCAAGCCGATGTTCCTGAAGGGCGTGCTCGATCAAGGATATTGGCCGGACGGCCTGCTGACCGCGCCCTGCGACGACGCACTGATTCATGACATAACCGTTATGAAGGCATCCGGCTTCAACATGCTGCGCAAGCATATCAAAATCGAATCCGCACGCTGGTACTATCATTGCGACCGTCTCGGCATGCTCGTATGGCAGGATGCGGTCTCAGGCGGCGGCGAATACAACGCTTGGCAGACCAACAAAAAACCGACGCTGCTGCGCTCCAGCTGGAACAGATTCCGCGACGATACCGCACAGCATTTCGACGCGCTCGGCGCCGACGACTCGAATTACCGCCGCGACTGGTCGCGTACCTGCGATGCGATGGTGCACATGCTGTCCGGCCATCCGTCAATCGTGACGTGGGTGCTGTTCAACGAAGGCTGGGGCCAGTTCAATGCGTGCGACGCCGCCGAACGCATCCACGCGCTCGATCCGACTCGCCCGATCGACGCGACGAGCGGCTGGTACGACCAGCATTGCGGCGACTATCACAGCGTGCACAACTATTTCCGTCCGTTGGAGGTCTACCCCGACAAAGGGCCGCTGCGCGGATATGCGGCGGAGTACGAGAAGCGGCACAGGAGACGCCGCCGCGCCGCGCATTACGCTGTGCTGCCGGTAGCGCAGCATGGCGTGCGCGCGTTCATGTTGTCGGAATTCGGAGGATTGGCACAGCTGATTGCCGACCATTCCGCAGTGTCGCGCGCCTACGGGTACGGCGAATACGATTCGATTGAGGACTGGCGGTCCGCGGTACGTTCCGTTTTGGCGTCGGCTGCGACGTTGGAATCCAAAGGATTGGCCGGCTATGTATACACGCAGGTTTCCGACGTGGAAGAGGAGCTCAACGGACTGTTGACGTACGATCGGCGCGTGAACAAGCTCACGGAATAGGCGGGGTGACCTTTCGTCCATCTTGCTTGCATGGTCTGCGAGACGTGTGCGCAGGCAGTGGGATTCCCTGGTCGGAGGCCTCGCCTGTGCCCGCACGTGCCGGGTGGTGTGCGGGAGGCGATTGGATGATGTTCCGACCACTCTGCAACGGCGCCCTTTGCGCACGATGATTTCGGTGTCGTCGTCGATGGTTGCTGTTGTTGTTCATGTTGCTGTTGTCCGTGGTCCTTTCATGCATCCCCACCGTTAGATTTGCGTCTGGAATATTCCGGTCCGCCCATCTACATGAACAACATTCCCAACCACGTATCGTCCGCGATTGCAGGACGTAGAGGACGACGGCTTTCACATCGACCGGACCAGAATCGAAACCATCGAGCGGAAAGACCATGCCCCATCCCGAAGCAGGAACGGGCGCGGCCATCCATCCAGGCCGACCGATTGCCATACGACATGAAACACGCATACAGCCAAGACCATGCCCACACAGACGAAGAACAAAACCCCTATCTGTTTCCAAAGCAAAATCCGCTACAAGGCAGAGTCCCCGAAAAAACGACGGCTCCACCGCGTTTTAGGGGTCTCCGGGCGGGATGCGCACGCCCCCTATGAGGGCGTATGGATGAGGGCGCATATCGACGTCCGCCGTCGCATGCGCGCCGTGCAGAGTAGATGGGTCGGGCCATGCACGATTCGCGGAAAGCGTCGGTTGTGAGGAATCGTGCGCGGTCCCGCCCAGCCTCCAGGAACCACTACCCCAAGGAATGGCGGAATCCCAAGGACTCCATCCCCATAAAGATCCTCACCTCCCCGGGATGGATACCCACTGGGCACGCAAATAAAAACACGATTCCGGAAAAGCGATGTTCTCCGGAATCGTGTTCTTGTCAGAGGAGCGGATCAAGCTTCAACCCGACTATCAGCCCTCCAGCTTGGCCTTCTCGGCGGCCAGGCGGGCGGCCTCGGCCTCGCGACGGGCGGTCAGTTCGGCATCGAAGCGGGCGAGCTCCTCCTCGACGGCCTCCGGCGGGATCTTCGCGAAGATCGGATGCGGCTTCGGCACCGGGGTGCCGGCCACAATCGGTTCGGAAGCCCACGGATGCACGGTTTCACCCATCTTGTAGTCGCCGGTGATGATCGGATACATGAAGCCCGGCTTATCAAGGTCCTCGACCTCTTCCAAGCGCGGCAGCGGCGAGAAGGTGCCCGTACCGCCCAGCGCCTCCCACACCTTCTGCGCGGAATGCGGCAGGAATGGGGCCAACAGATGATTGGCATCGGACACGGCTTGGGCGGCGACGTGCAGCACGGTGCCCAGACGGGCCGGATTGTCCTTGATCTTCCATGGTTCGGTGGCGGAGATGTATTTGTTGATGTCGCCGACCACACGCATCGCCTCGGACAGCGCATTCTTCTGGCGGTGGTGTTCAATCAGCGATCCGATGGTATCGAAGGCGCCTGCGGTTTCGGCCAGCAGGGCACGGTCCTCATCGGTCATGGAAGCCTCGTCAAGCACTGGAATCTCACCGAAGTTCTTGTTCATGAGATTGGCCACACGGTTCACCAGATTGCCCCAGGAAGCGGCGAGTTCCTCATTGTTGTGGCGCACGAACTCGGCCCAGGTGAAGTCGGAGTCGGAGCTTTCCGGACCCGCCACGGAGATGTAGTAGCGCACGGCGTCAACCGGGTAGCGCGACAGGATGTCCTTCACGTAGATCACGATGCCACGGGAGGACGAGAACTTCTTGCCCTCCATGGTCATGAATTCGGAGGCCACGACCTGCTCCGGCATGTTCAGCGGGCCGAACTTGCCGACTTCGCCGCCCTTGGAACCCTGGCCATTATAGGCCAGCATTTCGGACGGCCAGATCTGGGAGTGGAACGTGATGTTGTCCTTGCCCATGAAGTAGTAGCCGGGAGTGGCCGGATCGTTCCACCAGGCACGCCAAGCCTCCGGATCTCCCTTACGGCGGGCCCATTCGATGGATGCGGACAGATAGCCGATCACGGCGTCGAACCACACATACAGCTTCTTGTTCGGGTTGTCGATCCAGCCGGCGACCGGAATCGGAATGCCCCAGTCGATGTCGCGCGTGATGGCGCGCGGCTTGACTTCCTTGAACAGGCCGATGGAGAAGTTGATGACGTTGGTGCGCCAGCCTTCGCGGGTCTTGAGCCATGCGAGGTTGGCCTCGGCGAGCGCCGGCAGGTCGAGGAAGAAGTGTTCGGTCTCCTCGAAGCGTGGGGTTTCGCCGTTGATCTTGGATACCGGATTGATCAGCTCGTCCGGGTCGAGCTCATTGCCGCAGGTATCGCACTGATCGCCTCGGGCACCGTCGGAGCCGCAGATCGGGCAGGTGCCTTCGATATAGCGGTCCGGCAGGGTACGGCCGGTGGACGGCGAGATGGCGACCTTTTGCGTGCCTTTGTAGATGTAGCCGTTGTTGAGGCACTGCGTGAACAGTTCCTGTACGACCTTTTCGTGATTGCCGGTGGTGGTGCGGGTGAACAGGTCGTAGCTCAGGCCCAGATCGCACAGATCCTTGGCGATCACACGGTTGTAGCGGTTGGCGAGTTCCTGCGCGCTCACGCCTTCCTTGTCGGCTTCCACCAGGATCGGGGTGCCGTGCTCGTCGGTGCCGGACACCATCAGCACGTCATTGCCCTTCATGCGCTCGTAGCGCGCGTACACGTCGGACGGCACGCCGAAGCCGGCTACATGGCCGATATGACGGGGGCCGTTTGCGTACGGCCAAGCAACATTCACCAAAATATGACTCATAAGGCACGATTATCGGCTCAGATAGCGACAGGAAGGCGCTGTCGAGCCCCATGCCCGCCGTCGGCCGTACGGTACGACAATCCCCCTGATTATGCACATTGTTGCATGACGAAACAATTGTTATCCACATATCCACGGATTCTCGCAAGTCACTGGCGGCGACGTCCGTCATCCGCTACGGTACCGTCATCATGGATATCGCAATGACGCTTACCTCAGGACCTCTCGCACCGCTGCTGCGCGACGGCGACCTGCCGGGACCGATGAATCTCAACAGGCTGGCCGGTTTCGGCACCCTGTGCAAACTCGACAGTGCCAATGCCTACACGTTGCAGGATTCGACCACGCTGTACGGCCGCGCCTCCATCGTCGCGACCGTGATGCCACGCAATGCCGTAGCCTGCGGCACCACGGCCGCATGGGTGTGGCTGGGTGGCCTGTTCCCGGCGACCATCGACATTCTGTCTTCCTCGCATTTCCGTGCGTTACGGCATGGACGAAAGGTTCGGGTGTTCAATCGCAAGACTCTTCCGGACCACGTCATCCAGGTGGGTCCGGTACGTACGACCACGCCGGTGCGCACCGCCTGCGATCTGGCATTGATTACCACCATCGAAACGGAGGACATGATGTATGAGGTGATCTGCATGCTCATGCAGGAATATCGTTTCCAGCCCGATGATTGTTTGGAGACGCTGCAGCAAAGCCGGCATATCAGGAACGCGTCGCAGGCGCGCGCCCTGTTCCATGTGATTGCGGGGCGCGGTCAATGAGCGTCCGACTGCGCGGCGGACGTCATCGGAATCCACCGGAATACCGTCCGGAGCCCAAACCGAAGGTTCTGGTGGAGCCGCCGCGCCCGCCGATCAAGCTGACGCCATTGATCGCCTGCAGTCCGGAAACCGATCCGGATGTGCTCTGGCACATCGCACGGGAGGCTCCGCAGCTGCGCAAGTGGCTGGTGGCGAATCCGGCGGCCAGCCCGGCGATGCTGGAATACATCGGGCAGGTCGGAGGCCCGGGCGTGGGCGAGGCGTTGTGCATACTGCTCGATTCGTTGGATGGTTAGGATGGTCGGATCCCCGGCCATCAGCCCTTGAGGGCAAGCACGGCGTTGTAGACCTGCTTGCGATTGGCGAGGGAACCGTCGGCCAACGGATACTCGGCGACGACCTGCGCAATGGCGTCCTTGATACGCAGATTGTCTTCCTGCGCACGGTCGATCGACAGCACGGCCATATCCTCGAGGGACAGCGAGGCCGGCGCGGCCGCATCGGCCTCCTCATCGGAAGCGCCCGCAATGACCAGCACCATCTCGCCGCGCGGCGGCTCGTCGATGACGCTCTGGCGGATTTCGGCGACGGTCCCACGGCGGATCTGCTCGTAATCCTTGGTCAGTTCGCGGCACAACGCCATACGCCGGTTCGGCCCGAACACTTCCAACAGGTCGGCCATGGAGTCGTCGATGCGATGCAGGGTCTCATAGAACACGATGGTGCGGCGCTCGGACTGCAACGCGCGCAGATGCTGCACGCGTTCGGCATGCTTGCGCGGCAGGAACCCCTCGTAGCAGAAACGGTCGGTCGGCAATCCCGACAGCGCGAGCGCATCCAGCACCGCCGAAGGACCGGGCGCGCAGGTGACCGGCAGGCCGCGTTCGATGGCGCGACGCACGATGGCCAGGCCCGGGTCGTTGATGGTCGGCATGCCCGCATCGGAGACGACCAATACGGTGGCACCGGTTTCGACCTGATCGAGCAGACCGTCGGCCTTGTCCCGCTCGTTATGGTCGTGATAGGCGACCACACGGCCGGACACACGGATGCCGAGACGGTTGGCGAGCGCATACAGGCGGCGCGTGTCTTCGGCCGCGACGATGTCGGCTCCTTCCATAAGCGCGATCAGCCGGGCGGAGGCATCGGCGGTATTGCCGATCGGTGTTGCGGCGAGAATCACCGTGCCGCGCGGAATGCCGACGCCGTCCACCAGCGTATCGAGCGCACCGGCGGCGCCGTTCTGATCGCCGTGATCCGCACCGTCCGTGAATTCGGTTGGCTCCTGTGTTGATTGCACTTGTATGCTCTCCATATCTTCCAGTATCCCCTACTGTGTATCCAAGAGCATGTCACGCGGGCGAAAGAGGCGACGATGAGTGTACGGACGGTCAGGGCGAATGCGCGATACGCCGCATCCCAGCAACGGCGGTGGAAACGGCATGGCGAATCCGATGCGACCCATGCCCCTGAACCCCGTTGGACCGCTTCCAAGCCCTTCGCCTGGCTCATGACGATTCTCGTGGCCGTTTTCGGCGGAATCCTGCGCTTTGTACGTCTCGGCTCCCCTCGTGCGGTGGTATTCGACGAAACGTATTACGTCAAAGACGCATGGACCATGCTGAACACCGGCGAGGCGCGCGATTGGCCGAAACTGGTGAATATCGACGGCGTGGAGGTTGAGATCGACCGGCTGTTCGCCGCGGGCGACACCGACCGTTGGCTCAGTACGGCCGAATATGTGGTGCATCCGCCGGTCGGCAAATGGATGATCGCAGCCGGATTGAAACTGTTCGGCGGCGCCGATAATCCCGTAGCCTGGCGTGCGAGCGTTGCCGTTGCCGGTGTCGTCGCCATCGTGCTGATCACCCGCGTGGCCCTGCGTTTGTTCCATAATCTGCCGATTGCGCTGATTGCGGGCCTGCTTATGTCACTGGATGGCCTTGGCATCGTGATGAGCCGCACCGGCCTGCTCGACAATTTCATCATGGTGTTCGCATTGGGCGCGTTTTCGCTGATGCTGATGCACCGCGACTGGGCCCGTGTACGGCTGCGACGGCAATATGCGATTGATGCGGCCGCCCGTACGGCACGTTTCAAACCGGGCAGGCATGGCCTGATATTGCAACGGCGCGGACCGATGATCGCCTGTTCATGGTACCGGGTGGGTGCGGCCTTCCTGCTCGGCATGGCGACGGGCGTGAAATGGTCGGGCACGTATCTGTTTGCCGTGTTCTGTGTGATTTCGGTGCTGTGGGATGCGTGTGAACGCCGGCAGGTCGGCTATCGCGCATGGTTCACGACCGGCCTGGTGAAGGACGGGCTCGTGGCGGCATGCTACATGGTGCCGATCTACGCGCTCACCTACTTGGGTGGCTGGCTCAACTGGTTCCTGCATGCCGACTCGTATATGCACGACTGGGCTGCGAACCATCCCGGCGAGGGCGTGACCTGGCTGCCGGAATCGTTGCGTTCCTTTGTGGCCTACCATGCGCAGATGTGGCAGTTCCACACCACGCTTGACGCGCCGCACGATTACAAGGCGAACCCGCTTACCTGGCCGCTGCAAGTGCGCCCGACCAGTTTTTATTGGGAGAAGCTGTCCGGGCATCCGGGACTGTGCTCGTTGGCGCCGGATTCGCAATGCGTGGCCGCGATCACGTCGCTTGGCAATCCGTTGATCTGGTGGACGGGCTCGCTATGCACGGTGGTGGCGATCATCATCGTCATCGTCAGCCTAGTGCGCGGGCGCATTCGTGGCGGCGCCGCCCGCGAGGACGGCGGCTATTGGCGGATCTGGGCGGTGTTGGCCGGCTTTTTGGGTGGTTGGCTGCCGTGGGCGCAGTACCTGAACCGCACGACGTTCACGTTCTATTCGATTGTGATTCTGCCGTGGATCGTGCTTGCGATCTGTTACGTGCTTGATTGGTTGCGCACGCATGCGGCAATTGGCACCTACCGTCTGATCGTCGGACTGGGCCTTACACTGATCATACTGGTTTCGGCCTTCTTCTACCCGATCTGGACGCGATGCCGGTACCTTATGAATTCTGGCTGTCCCATATGTGGTTCAGATCATGGATCTGACCACACATGGGACCTTACGCGGCAAGCCGCTCACTTCGCCTACCGGCAGTCCACCGGACTACCGGCTTAACGGCTCAGCATATGTGGTTCAGATCATGGATCCGACCCACACATGGGACCTTACGCGGCAAGCCGCTCACTTATACAGGGGCGGAAGGGCGTCGGCGAGACGTATGAAATCATGGCGGACGAATCGTCTGAAATCGTCGGCGTACCGCGAACCGGCAACGGGCGTGCCGTATGCACCGGTACCAGCGGCATTCGGATCATTGCGCCACGGCAGATACCACAGCGCACGGCGGGTGTATTCGTTGGCGAGCGCGGCGGTCAGCAGGTACTTCGTCCATGGCGAGTCCGGCGATGGCGAACCGACTTCGGCCGCAGTGGCATCGGACTGGCCGACAATGGTGAGATCGTGGGAATCACAGGCATACGAATCGGCGAATATTCCCGGAGAACCGACCTCCGTGGCCGCGGCCAGCTTGCCGCGCTCCTCGCCGAGACGACCGACCAACGTAAGCATCGCAATCAGATCGGCATGACGGGCCTGCGGATCCTCCGCGCTTGTCTCGGCGGGCGCGATGTCCCAGTAGTCGTCGAAGCCGAGCACGTCGACATATTCGTCACCGGGATAGGCATACAGGTAGCCGGTTTCCCGGGATTCCGGCGTGCTCATGTCGATGCGGCTACGGTCGGGCGAGTAGGCGTAGAGCACATTGTGCACGTGCTTGGTGTCACGCAGGTATTCGACGGTCATGCGCCACAAGGCGACGAATTGTTCGGGCGTGGTGTCTGTCGGGTGGTCGGGCGAGCCGGTGCACCACCAGAACCAGTCGCCGGTGTGCTCATGGAACGGGCGGAAGATGATGGGAATCGGCTCGCCGTTCGCGTCTGTGATGGTGGTGAGCGCGGCGGCGATGCGATCGAGCCAGCCGAGGAATTTCCCATGTGCCTCACCGCCGGGCAGCACCGCTTCGACGGTGCCTTCGGCCATGTTATGGCCATAGCCGCCGAGGGTGAGCGGGTTGGCGGAATGCCAGCTGAGCGTGTTGATGGCGCCCATGTTGAAGGCCCGGAGCATTTCGCTTCGGATGGCTTCGGCTCCGAATCCGTCGAGATTGCGGTTTTGGTCCAACTCGACGCCGCCTAGGTCGTTGCCCCACACGGCCGGGTAGGAGCCGGTCACCGCATGCACGTCGGAGTCGGTGTTCTCGCCGATGACGTTGCTGGTTTCGTTCTGATGGCCGAGCATGGCGAATTCGCCCGTTGCGCAGTGCAATGCGTCGAACAATGACCGTGTGGTGCGATTGAGATCGCCATCCACCGGCTTTGACTTCATGATGGTGCCTTCTTCGGCCATACCAGCGCTCCTTCGTGTCGTTCCATGCCTCTCACCCCTACTCTACCGGCGTCCGCCCATGCCTGCCTTCACCATGCCGGCGATTCGGATTTTCCTTTGCGTGGGATTCGGTTTTTCCCGGAACGTCACGGAACGAGAGCGCATCGGACCACGCCCATTCCCACAATCCGCCGTCTGGGCGAGCCGTATTGCCATGAAAAATGGCCGCCATCATGGAGAAACCCTTGATGACGACCGTTTGGAGATTACCGGAGGAGCCGGCGGGTCGCGGGTCGATTCGGGTAAAGGGGCAGCGAATCGACCCGCGGCATATTATGAAGTTGTGGGATGGCCGAACGACATGCGCGTTCACGCGTCCGACCGAGCCGGCCCGATCAGCCGATCTGCATGGCGGCCTTACGTCGTGCGGAGAAACGACGGAAAGTCAGCACCTCGAGCCCAACGATCAGCAGGGCCGCCACACCGACCGCCACGTAGTAGACGTACTTCCACGTCGGAGTCGCTATCTTCGGCTGACCGTCCTCATACAGCCAGCTGTTTACGGCGGTATACAGGATGTTGTGGGCCGCGGTACGCATCGCCTTGACGGAGGTGGCGGATTTGTCGGTGATCACATTCGCGCCTTCGATGGTGGCGAGCATCGCATCGTTGCCGTTGCGAATGGCCTGGTCACCGATCTGATAGCCGAAGCCACCGAAGTAGTCGGTTTCCACAAAGCCACGGAATCCCCATTCGCCGCGCAACACGGTATTAAGCATGTTGGAATTGGCGGAGGAGTAGCCGTTACCCACGTAGTTGAACGAAGCCATCACGGCGGTGGCGCCACCGTCTTTCACCGCCATTTCGAACGGCTTGAAGTAGATTTCACGCATGGACTGCTCGTCGGCCCAGGTGCACAGCATGGCCACGCGGTTGGTCTCCTGATCGTTCAGCGCGAAGTGCTTGATGAACGGATACACGCCTTTGGCCCGTGCGCCGGCCACCTGTTGGGCGGCCATGATGCCGGAGAGCGTGCCGTCTTCGGAGAAGTATTCGAAGTTACGGCCGGCATACGGCGTGCGGTGGATGTTCATGGCGGGCGCATACCAACCGGTCACGTTCATCTCGTGGGCCATGTCGCCGATGGTCTCGCCGAACTTGCGGGCCAAGTCCTTGCTGAAGGTGTTGGCCACGGATACGCCGGATGGCAGGCCGATGGAGCCGACGCCGGTGAAGTTGTTGTTCAGCGTGGACGGACCGTCAACATCGGATTGGCGGGGCTTGTCGATGGAAGCGACCGCAGCGTTGCCATAGCCTGCGAAGGCGATAAGCTGGTTCATTTCGTCGTAGGTGAGTTCGTCAAGCAGATCGTCCCACTTGGCATCGTCGTAATCCTTGCCATACATTTCGTAGAGCTTGATGCCGTTCTTGGCGCCGGTGGTCGGCATCGTGTCGGCGTCATCGTCCTCATTCTCATAATTGGAGGCATTGACGAAGGTCTTCTTGTATTCCTCCGGCATGGAGCGGCTGGCCGGAGCGGCGGTCACCTCGCTGAAGTTGGCGAAGTGGCCGGCACGTGACAGCGTTTCGAATGTCGGCTTGATGTTGTCGAACTGGTTCGTTGCGGCGGTTACGTCGCTGGAACGCGGGTTCGACTTGTCGTAGGTGACGGTTTCGGCCACATTGACGGTTTGGTGATCGATCATCTCATGCGCGCTGGCATTGATGGAGATGTCATAGTCGCCGGCTTCCAGCACATACGCCTTGGCCGTATCGGCATCGTAGGAGGCCATGTCCTCGTCGTTGAACGTAATGGTCATGGTCTGCGATTCACCAGGATTGAGTTCCTTGGTTTTTTCGACATCGATGAGATTGACGGAGGACTTTTCGATGCCACCGTCGGTGTACGGCGGATTGTAGTAGACTTCGACCGCATCCTTCCCCGCGACGTCTCCGGTGTTGGTGACGGTCACGTCGAAAGTGATTTTGCCGGATCGGGCATCATATGTCACCTCGCCCATCTTTTGCGTGAAGGTGGTATATGACAGGCCATATCCGAACGGATACTGCACGATGGAATCGTAGTCGATCGCACCCTCGTCGTCGGCGGTCTCATAATACTTGTAGCCCGTATAGATGCCTTCCACGTAGTTCACGAAGCTCGGCAGCACATGCAGGTCCTGGCCGGCGAAATTGGTGTCGACGGCGAACTCATCCATATTGTCGTATTGGAACTGGCCATAGTTGTTGAACCACGGCGCCTTGGAGAAATCCTTGATGAAGGTGTCGGTGTTGCGACCGGAAGGATTGACGGCACCGGTCAGCACCTCGCCGAGTGCGCTGAAGCCGGTCTGGCCCGCCGGCGGGGCCCACAGCACGGACTTGATGGCCGCATGATCATCCACGAAGTTCAGGTTGAGTGGATTGGCGCCGTTGTAGACCACCACCACGTTCTTGAAGTTCGAGGTGACCATGTCGATCATGTTGCGTTCGGTTCCGGAAAGGTCGAGATAGCCCTCGCCTTCCTCGAAATCGTTGTATTCCGTGGAATTGTTGTGGTACACGGAAACCGCGTCGCTCTGCTCGTCCTTTCCGACGACGGCGCTGCTGCCCGGACCGAACTGGCGGTAGTCGCCGGTCTTGGACATGTCGCTCGGCAGGTCGAAGCATTCGCCGCCGGTGCGAGCCAGCACGATGATTGCGGTATCGGAAAAATCCTTCGCATTGCTTAGCAAAGTGTCGGAATAGGAATCGACGGTCGGCTCGGGCAACGTCCAATCCTGTGTGGCCGCACCATTCTGCGGACGGTCCGCGCGATACCTGACGTAAAAATCGGAAAGCTCGCTGTTGGTCTCGATGCCCGCGTCGGCCATGCCCTGCAGGATCGACGTGGTCTCATACTGGTCGTTCATGGAGCCGGAGCCCGTGCCACCATAGATTGGATTGGTGGAGGCCCAGCCGAATACATTCACTTTCTTCGAGGCCAATGGCAGCGTATCGCCTTCGTTTTTCAGCAGCACAATGCCTTCGCGTTCGATGTCGGCAGCCAGTTGCTTGGTCTGCGCGATGGTCCGTTCGCTCAGCGTGCCGCTGCCGGACATCAGTGACAGCATGGTGTTCAACGGACCGAACAGCATGGTGCTGACGGCCACGACGATGGCGATCAATGTCACGATCCATGTCTGCGCATGCACCATCTTGCGTATGCCGACGCTTTTCACGGTGCGCTTGTTGGTCACGAACGTCACCATCAGCGCCACCGCCAGCACCGCCGCCATGACGATCAGCTGCGTTCTGACCGACTCGAGTGTGCTGATCACATCGGAAAAATTGATGTCAAGCATCTCGTTACTCCTTCTATTCTCATACCGGGCATCCGCTCCCTTGCGTTGGACGCTCGTGCAAGATCCCGTACGACCTTCCTTGTCGTACGCCGCCTTGTGATTCCGACGATAGAAGAGCCCTGCAGGCTTGCGAAGGAAAGGTACGGGAACGGTCGGTTCCGGTACGCGAACGGTAGGCGCCGCCGATGGGCCCGTAGCGAGGACCTACGACTTCGGCAACATGATGCTTACATCGAATATGCCGTTCTCCGTGGTCACGCTCATATCGCCGCCCAGCCGTGCGACAATCATGCGGATGCTTTTCAGACCGTAGCCGTGGCTGGTTTTGTCGGATTTCGTAGTGATGATCTCGCCCTGGCCGTTACGGTCGAGTTCGTCGAAATAGTTGACGATGTTGATGCTGGCCAGCCGCCCGCGCATCACACCGGTCAGTTTGATGACCCGTCGCTCCTCGTCGGCAAGCTTTTCGCACGCCTCGATGGCATTGTCGAGCGCATTGCCGAACAGCGAGTAGATGTCGTAGTCGCTGACATCGTCAAGACAGCCCGCATCAAACATGTAGGTGAAGCGGATGTTCTTGCGATCGCATTCCAGATTTTTTTTGCGTCAGCACCACGTCAAGCGCGGCATTGCCGGTTTTGGCGATGCTGCCGTAGGCGCTGACGGACTGCGATATTTCGTCGAGCATGGCATTGGAGGCCTGAGTTCCCCCGGCTTCGTTGACGGTGGTGCGCAACCGTGCCACCTGATGCTTCAGATCGTGGTAGTGCACGTTCGTGGTGTCGATGGTGTCTTTGAGCAGTTCGTAGTAGTTGGTGCGCATGTCGTTCATGCGTTTCATGAACGCGAGTTCGTCGGTCAGTCGCTGATTGCGAGACAATTCGCCGAACATGAGCAGAATCATCACGCACACCAAAATCGACACGGAACGGAACACGAACGACGTGGCCACCGCATGGGTGCCGACCGAGGCATACGAACTCAATCCCAAAGTCACGCCCAGCATGCTCAACGCCAGGAACAGCAATGATGCGTTGGAGCTCACACGCATCCTCATCACGTCGAAACGACGGATGAAGCACAGGTGGCAGGCAACGTACACGGCAACGAACATCATGATTCTCAGCAGCTCCCCGGCCAGCCACGTATGCAGCGGGGCAAAGGGCAATGCCTCACGTGCAAGGTGCCCGAGGCTGGTGCAGGCCGACGCTATGTGCTGCACCGCATAGCCGCAGATGGAAATCGACATGACGACATGCGCGCCGCAATCCAGCACTGCGGCGGCCGCAACGTTCGCCGCCAGATACAGCAACAGAAAGTTCGTGACGGAACGTAGCACGCCGATACGAATCAGCGCGTGCCCACCATAGAATGCGATCGCCAGCAAAGCCGTGAACAACAGCAGTGCCGGTATCGCAATCACAAGCCGACGTTTGAAACACGGTTTTTTCGGCACTTGCAGGGCGAACAGGGCCTGCGCCACCATCATCTCGACGATTACGGCCTCGTTGTTGAACAGCGTGAGTGGGGAGACCAATTGCGCGGCGCTCATCGCACCGCTCCCATCGACAACGTGACCGCACGCATGATCTCCTGTTTTTTCGAGCGGCTGACCTCCACCGTCCAATCACCGACAGTGACGCGATTGCCGTCAATGCCGGTCACGTTATCGATATTGATCAGATACCAGCGGTTGCAGCGCATGAAGTTGCCTTGCCTGAGCGCTTCTTCGGCCTGTGCGAGCGTGCCTTTGACGGTGATGTCGCCCTCAGTGGTGTGATAGGTGATGTAATGGTTGCGCACTTCCACGTAACCGATGCGGTCGAATGCGACAATCTGCGTGGTGCCGCGCGCCGTCAGGCTCAATGTCTGCCCGCGTCGGCGTTCCACGCGTTGCGACGCGCGGTGCATCACCATGGCGAAACTGCCGTAATCGATTGGTTTGACGATAAAATCCAGCGCCTCCACCTCGTAGCCTTTGATGGCGAGCTGCGCCATGTTCGTCACAAAGATCAGGATGGTGGTCGGGTCGGTTTCACGGATGATGTGGGCCGCCCTGATACCATCGACCTCGCTCATTTCAATGTCCAGGAAGATGATGTCGTACTGCGGTTTGTAGTGATGCAATAGGTCGACGGCACTTGAGTATTCCCGGATTTCCAATGGTTCCGCGTTTTCCTGCATATAGCGGCGGGCGAATCCGGCAAGTCGCGCGCGGGCGGACGCATCGTCATCGACAATCGCCAGCATCGTCATGAAACCGCCCTCGCTTTCTCTTCGTCGATTTGTGCCAAGCTTAGCAGTGCATCCCTTGTTCCGTCGTATACGTCGCAATCGCTCCGCACCGCACACGCAACACGGTCGGATCACTTATTTATAAAGTTATAAATAGCGTGGTATCCTTATGGGGAAACGCAATAACCAACAAACACTGGCCGCGGCCACGCGCAACGCCGCCCCGCGTACGCCCACGCCCGCAGCCAGAAGCCGCAACGAAGCAGTCTGAAAGGATTCCCATGAAGTACGGCCACTTCGATGACTCCGCCCGTGAGTATGTAATCGAGACCCCGGCGACTCCGCTGCCGTGGATCAACTACCTCGGCAACGAGGACTTCTTCTCCCTGGTCTCCAATACCGGTGGTGGCTACTCCTTCTACAAGGACGCCAAGCTGCGTCGCATCACCCGCTATCGCTACAACAATGTACCGGGCGACAACGGCTCGCGCAACTACTACCTGAGCCTTATGGACTCCAACGCCATCAACGCCAAGCCGATCGACACCTGGTCGCCAACCTTCCTGCCGTGCAAGACGCCGCTTGACTCCTACAAGTGCCGTCAGGGCATCGGCTATACCGTATTCGAGGCCGCCAGGCATGGCATCGAATCCAAGCTCACCGCATTCGTTCCGCTGAAGACCAATGCCGAGATCAACCGTCTCGACGTAACCAACACCACCGACGAACCGGTGGTGCTCGACGTGACCGGTTCCGTGGAATGGTGCCTGTGGAACGCCGTCGACGATTCCTCCAACTTCCAGCGCAACCTGTCCACCGGCGAGGTGGAGATCGAACAGCAGAGCGACGCCACCTTGATCTACCACAAGACCGAATTCAAGGAACGCCGCAACCACTACGCATTCTTCGCCGTCAACTCCCCCGTCGTCGGCTTCGACACGAGCCGCGACGAGTTCCTCGGCAAGTTCAACGGCTGGGACACCCCGCAGGTCATCGCCGAAGGCCAGGTCCACGATTCCGTGGCCCACGGCTGGTTCCCGATCGCCGCCGACCGCGTGCGCCTCGAACTCGAGCCGGGCGAGACCAAGTCGCTCATCTTCGTGCTGGGCTACATCGAAGTCGCCAAGGAAGACAAGTGGGAGGACCCGGACAACCCGGCCAAGGTCGGCATCATCAACAAGAAGCCGGCGCATGAGCTGTTCCGCCGCTTCGCCACCGTCGAGCAGGTCGAGGCCGCCCTTAAGGAGCTCAATACCTACTGGACCGAGCTGCTGACCACCTACAGCGTGGAATCCGGCGACGAGAAGCTCGACCGCATGGTCAACATCTGGCATCAGTACCAGTGCATGGTCACCTTCAACATGTCCCGTTCCGCCTCCTACTACGAGTCCGGCATGGGCCGCGGCATGGGCTTCCGCGACTCCAACCAGGATCTGCTCGGCTTCGTGCACCTGATTCCGGGCCGCGCACGCCAGCGCATCATCGACATCGCCTCCACCCAGATGGAGGACGGTTCCGCATGGCACCAGTACCAGCCGCTTACCAAGAAGGGCAACGCCGACATCGGCGGCGGCTTCAACGATGATCCGCTGTGGCTCGTGGCCGGCGTGAACGCGTACCTCGCCGAGACCGGCGACGCGTCGATCCTGACCGAACCGGTGCCGTTCAACAACGTCGAAGGCTCCGAAGTGCCGCTGCTCGAGCATCTGCGCCGCTCCGTGAACTTCACCATCACGCACAAGGGTCCGCACGGCATCCCGCTGATCGGCCGCGCCGACTGGAACGACTGCCTGAACCTCAACTGCTTCTCCGACACCCCCGGCGAAAGCTTCCAGACCGTGGAGAACAACGACACGGGTGTTGCCGAATCCGTGTTCATCGGCGGCATGTTCGTGCTGTACGGCGGTCAGTATGCCGACATCATCGAGCATTACGGCCAGCTCACCGGCATGACCGACGCCGAGATCGCCGCCGAAGCCGCCAATGTGCGCGCCGAGATCGGCCAGGTCTCCGAAGCGGTCGAAACCGCCGGCTGGGACGGCGAATGGTTCGTACGCGCCTACGACGCATACTCGCGCAAGGTCGGCACGCATGAAGACACCGAGGGTCAGATCTACATCGAACCGCAGGGCATGTGCGTGATGGCCGGCATCGGCCTCGATGACGGCAAGGCCCAGCAGGCCCTGAAGTCCGTGAAGGACAAGCTGACCTGCGATTGGGGCACCGCCATCCTCGCCCCGGCCTATTCCACCTACCGCATCGAGCTGGGCGAGATCTCGTCCTACCCGCGCGGGTACAAGGAGAACGGCGGCATCTTCTGCCATAACAACCCGTGGATCTCCATCGCCAATGCGCTGGCCGACAACAATGAGGAGGCCTTCGCGGTCTACCAGCGCAACTGCCCGGCCTACGTGGAAGACAAGTCCGACATCCGCAAGGTGGAACCATACGTCTACTGCCAGATGGTGGCCGGCCCGGAGGCACCGACCCCGGGCGAAGGCAAGAACTCCTGGCTGACCGGTACCGCCGCCTGGACGTTCGTGGACGTGTCCCAGTATCTGCTGGGCGTGCGCCCGACGCTTGACGGCCTGGCCATCGAGCCGCATCTGCCCGAGCAGTTCACCGACCTGATCGTGACCCGTGTGTTCCGTGGCGTGACCTATCGCATTGCCATGAAGCGCACCGGCGAGCGCACGGTGAGCGTCAACGGCGAACGGCTTGCAGGCAATGTCGTGCCGGTCCCGACCGACGACACCAAGCTGGTCGAGGTGGCCGTCACCTTCTGACATCAGCCATCCAGCATGTGAGGATGCCGCGTTCCACCGGCATCCTCACATGCTTTCTTTTCTGCCATGCGCAGACAATCAACCCATATTGCGAAAGGCACGGGCGAGTAGCGCCCGATGCCTATAACCCCCTTATGAATAAGATAACGCTATGCAGTATTTCGAACATGAGATTTCCGGCATCGACGGCACCTGCGCCAGGTTCGTCGGATATTGCCTTGACAACAGTGAAGAGATCGTTCCGGATCGCAGGCGACCGGCGGTGTTAGTGATTCCCGGCGGCGGCTATGAGATGACGTCCGACCGTGAGGCCGAGCCGATTGCGATGCAGTTCCTTGCAACCGGCTACAACGCTTTCGTCTTGCGATATTCCGTGAAGCCGTCCGTCTTTCCGGTCGCGCTGTTGGAAGCGGCCGAAGCGATGAGGCAGATTCGCGAACATGCCGCCCAATGGCATGTCGATGCGAACGCCATCGCAGTGATCGGCTTTTCCGCGGGCGGCCACCTTGCCGCGAATCTCGCCACTTCCGCCGGCGACGATGTGATTGCGGCGCACGGCTATGATCCTGACGCCGTACGCCCGAACGCCCTGATGCTCGCCTATCCGGTGATCACTTCGGGCCCGCTCGCCCACCGCGGCAGTTTCGACGCGCTGCTGGGGGAGCGCAAGGCCGACCCGGAAGCGCTGGAATCCGTGTCCATTGAGAAGCATATCGACGGCAAGACCCCGCCGGTGTTCGTCTGGCATACCGTTCCCGACGACTGCGTGCCATATGAGAACACGCTTATGCTCATCAACGCCTGCAAGCAGGCCGGCGTAAGCATCGAGGCGCACCTGTTCCCGAGCGGCGGCCACGGTCTATCGCTTGGCACCGCCGAAACGGCGTGGCAGGGTATCAACGGCATCGAGGAATGCGTGCAGGTGTGGCCGCAGCTGGCTGCCGCGTGGATGCGCAGGACGTTCGCCAAATAAGCGTGGCCGTCGGCCATGCCCATCCTCAGCACATTCTTGACACTTCCCTGCAATAGGACCCGAGATATGGCGGCTGACGGCTACATACCATCATGAAAACCACCGGGCTTCGGCGGTATCGGGTAATTAAACACCCTTTCAATAACGGGAAATTCAGGAGTACAGTAGGGACGGCACAGTCTGCGGAATAGGCGAAGGAGAAGGAGGCTGACATGAGCGTTGCTGCATGGGATCGATTTTTGCAGGAACAGGACAGTTGGCCCGCGGCGTCACGCGTCAACGACTCGACCTCCTACGGCACCCAGGCCCGCAACGCGCTGGCCGGCAAAACCTTCGAGAAGAAGAAGCGCATGAGCCAGGAGGAGCGCCATCTGCAGATTCTGCAGGCGGCCGTCAAGATCATCGCCATCAAGGGCTTCTGGGGCATGTCGCTACAGGACATCTCCGACGAGCTCGGCATCACCGAGGCGGCGCTGTATCACTACATCTCGTCGAAGGATGACCTGCTCAACATGGTGTTGTCGGAATGCTACGACACCCCTGATGCGGACGAGTACAACGCCGTGACCGCAGGGGTCAACGACGCCGACGGGCATCGTGTGTATTTCTACCCGCGCTATTGCCTGAACATCGCGCTGTACAACCTGCAGCGCCCGGAACTCGTACAGCTCTATTCCGTGCTCAACGGCGAGGCGCTCAGCCCGGAACACCCGGCGCACAGCTTCTTCATCGGCCGTCATATGCGTAATTGGGAGATGATCTGCTCCATGAACTGGGCGCTGCCGGAGCACGTCGACGAGGACCGCTTCTACGACCTGTATACGCTCGCGATGAGCGCGATGGACGGTCTGCAGTACCGCTGGCTCGGCGACGATTCGATGAACCTGCTCGAGGAGTGGATTTCGATTTCCGACATCATCTTCCCGCCGAGCGAATGGGCCGGATACACCGATCCGAGTGAGTACGAGAGCTCCGACGCGGGTTGCCTGCTGCCGTTGACGCTGGCGGCACGACAGTAGGCAACCTGTTTGGATGGGCTTCGGCGGCCTGGCTAGAACCTGCCCGGAGTGGAGGTGCTGATGAGTTTGAGATTAACGAATTCGTTGATTCCCAGCGCTCCCAGTTCACGTCCATAGCCCGAATTCTTCACACCGCCAAACGGCAACTCGCAGGAATCAGCACCAACTTCATTGATGTAGGTCATACCGGTTTCCAGGGCGTCGGCCACACGTTCGCCCTGTGCGGGATCGATGGTGAAAACATACGAACCAAGACCGTATACCGTATCGTTGGCGACTTTCACGGCTTCGGCCTCATCCTTCACACGGTAGAATTGCGCCACCGGTCCGAAGAATTCCTCATACCGCGCCGAAGATTCCTCCGGAATATCCGTAAGAATGGCCGGGCGGAAATAAGCCCCGTCATTCACACCGTCACCCAATGCCAATGTGGCGCCCGATTCAACGGCCTCGCGCACCTGTTCGGCGAGATGTTCGGCGGCGGCCTTGGAACACAACGGCGCCAACTCAAGATTTTCGGATGCTTCGGCAAACTTACTGAGAAACTCGTCATACAGCGAATCCACAACAATGAACCGCTTCGCGCCGTTGCAGATCTGCCCGCAGTTCTCATACCGTCCCCCGATGGCAGCTGCGACGGTGGCATCCATATCGTCGGTGCTCAGCAAAATGAATGGATCGGAGCCACCAAGTTCACATACCACCTTCTTCAGCGCCGCTCCCGCTTCAGAGGCGATGGCCACCCCGGCACGCTCGGAACCTGTCAGACTCACGCCACGAACACGATGATCCGCGATGACGGCCGCAGACTGTTCGTTGGTGATGTACAGATTGGTGAACGCACCATTCGGGAAGCCTGCATCCAAGAAGATCCGCTCCATAGCCGCCGAGGATTTCGGGCACAGGGAAGCATGCTTGAGCAGAATGGTGTTGCCAAGCATGAGATTCGGCGCCGCAAATCGAGCAACCTGATAGTACGGGTAGTTCCACGGCATGACACCGAATAACGGACCTATCGGCAACTTGCGGATTACGGCTGAGCCTTCGGCCTCGCGTTGAATCGGAGCATCCTCAAGGAAGAACTCACCGTTATCCGCGTAATAGCGGTAAATCGCACCGGAAAACTCCACTTCGGCCAAGCACTCTTCGGGAAGCTTGCCCATTTCGTGATGAATGATGTCCGCCAGTTCTTCCTTGCGTTCCTCATACAGATCGGCGACCCTGCGCAGCAAGGCGGAACGCTCCGCCTTGCTTGAGGTTCGCCCCCACTGCTCGAACGCAATCTGAGCTCCACTGAGCGCGGCTTCCACCTGTTCATCAGAATAAGTGGCAAAGGTCTCCTCCACCTCGCCGGTCGCGGGATTCGTTACCGCATAATGCGACATGACTTGCTCCTTCTGCTATTAATCGATATCCGATGTAACCCGTTGCGACAGCCACAACGGCACCAGGGAAATGACCACCATGATTACCGCGACCACGGAAACGACCGGA
The DNA here is from genome assembly GCF_000522505.1 of Bifidobacterium moukalabense DSM 27321. Taxonomy (GTDB): domain Bacteria; phylum Actinomycetota; class Actinomycetes; order Actinomycetales; family Bifidobacteriaceae; genus Bifidobacterium; species Bifidobacterium moukalabense. The sequence continues at coordinate 170,544 of NZ_AZMV01000002.1, forward strand.
GCCTGATGAGGACGGAACATGTTGTTCATGATCCAGATCGGCAGTGTGGTGATGTCTTGCCCGGCAGTGAACGTCGTCACCACTATTTCGTCGAAACTTAACGCGAACGCCAACAGAGCGCCCGCAAACAGTGAGGATTTGATACGCGGGAAAGTGACCAGCCTGAATGTTGTCCAGACACCGGCACCTAGGTCAGCGGAAGCCTCTTCCGTGTGTTGCCCAAGCTGCCCAAGACGGGCAAACACATTGTTGTAGACCGTGACGATGGTGAACGTCACATGCGCGACAATCAACGTGAACATCGATAACTTGATACCAACCATGGTGGTGAAGGCATTGTTCAATGCGATACCGGTGACGATGCCCGGTAAGGCGATCGGCAGAATGACCAGCATATTGATCGCACTTTTACCGAAGAAGTCGTATCGCTGCAATGCAAGCGCGCACAGCGTACCAAGAATCAGCGAGACGATGGTGGCGACGATGGCCACGCCGAAACTGGTCAGCGCCGCACTCAGCAATCCTGCCGAATGAAATGCCCTTCCCCACCATTCGAACGTGACGGAACGCACAGGCCATGCCAAAGTGGCATCGCCATTCACCGAATTGATCAGCACCACAGCCAACGGCGCGTAGATGAACAGCAGCACAATGCCTGCGGCGATGCCGAACAACACTTTTGTGGATTTCTTCAATTCCATTGCCACACCTCCTGACTACAGACGTTTCAGAGCACCGGTACGGCTGACCAACATGAGATACACGCCGATGATGATGATCGGAATGAGCGCACAGGCCGCAGCCATCGGGGAATTGTTGGCGACGCCGACATCGGTGTAGATGATATTGCCTAGAACCTGTGTTTTTCCACCTACGATGCCGGCCACAATGTAGTCACCCAACGACAGCGAGAAGCTGAAGATGGAACCGGCGACCACACCCGGCACAATCATTGGCAGCAGTACTTTGCGAATGGTCACGCCACTACGGGCGCCTAAGTCGCTCGATGCTTCCAGCAAGGATTCGGGAACCTGCTCGAACGCCGTGTAGATTGGGGTGATCACGTAGGGAAGCCACAGATAGACTTCCACAAGAATCACCGCGAACAAACCATATCCGGGCGAGTGGCCACCGAATGGCCGCAATATCATGTCAAGCACACCGGAACCGGACAGCACCGACCTCCAAGCATATGCCTTGACAAGATATCCAGCCCATAACGGCGTCGAGACAAGTATCACCAACAACTTGCGCGCACGTGGCGATGCCATCCGTGCCATATAGAAGGCAATCGGGAACGCCAGAATGATGTCGATGACCGTCGCCAACACCGCGATGAACAACGTACGTTCGGTCACCGTAAGGTACAAGCTGTCGGTAAACGCCTGGATGAGGTTATCGAAGGTCCAAGTCATCTCCACCGCGCCGGTGTACTCGTTGACTGACCACAGTGCCGTGATGAGCAAAGCGATCAAGGCGACGATGTACACCAGTGCCATCCAACCGACCGGCAGAACGAGTAATGCCCAACGGTGCAGTGTCGGATGATTGTAGAGGAACGAGGAAACAGGCTTTTTCGCTCGCTGTTTCATGATGGTCAGCCCTTGATTTCCTGCCAGGCCTTGGTCCACTCGGTATAATCGGTGCACTTGACGTCCGTACGACCGTCGATGCACTGCTTGATCGGAGTGTTCCAGTACCAGATCTTCTTCTCGAACTCCTCATCTCCGGCATGGTACACATCGCAGAACTTACCGTCGGAAGCATACTGGCAGGCGTTCTTGTTGGCCGGAGCCTCGCCGAAGTACTCGGTGGCCTGGGCGTTGGCCTTCGGACTATCGATATAATCCAACCACTTATAGGCGCAGGTGGTGTGTTTGGTCTTGGAAGAAATCATCCACGTATCGCTCCATCCGGTAACGCCTTCGGATGGAGTGGTGATACCGAACTTTGAAGAGTCAAGCTGGTTGTATACCACCTGCCAACCGGTGCCGACCACGGTGTCGCCGCTCTGGAAAGCCTGAGCGAGCTTAAGGGAATCGGACCAGTACTCGCCAACGTTCTTGTTCTGTTCCTTGAGCAGATCCACTGCGGCCTGAAGCTGGTCCTCGTCCAAGGCATACGGATTCTTGATCTTCAATTCAGGCTTATGTGCCATCAGGTAGATCGCCGCATCGGCGATGTAGATCGGGGAATCATACGCAGTAACCTTGCCGCTGAATTGGCTGGCCTTGGACTGGTTGAACACCACGTCCCAGGAAGTCGGCTCCTTGGAGAAATCAGACTTGTTGTACATCAGCAGATTCGCGCCGTAACCATGGGGCACACCATAACTCTTGCCGTCCACCGTGTTGAAATCACGGTTCTTCAAGAAACTGTACACATCCTTGTAATTAGGGATGAGATCGGTATTAACGGGCTGTACCAGCCCACTGTTGATCAGTCGTAGCGTAAGGTCGCCTGATGCCGCAATCACATCATACTTATCCGATGTCTTGATGAGGTTGTACGCCTCGTCACTGGTGCCGTAGGTCTTCGACGTCACCTGACAACCAGTATCCTGCTCGAACTCGGAGACCCAATCCACATCCGGATCGTCGGAGCCGTCTTCCACGTAGCCCGGCCATGCCAGAATCGAAACTTCACCTTCCGCTTTACCGAGCTTTTGCACGGCCGTACCGCCGCTCGTGCTGCTTCCTGCGCTTGTCGCGCCACAACCTGTCATCGCGATGACGCCCGCGGCGGCGAATACCAGGGCCGTGGCCCGCTTGATAATATGCTTGTTGCTCTTGCTCATGATGCTTCCTCTCTTTCGCATCGATCCACTGCGGAATCAGTGCTCCTCCAGTAGAATCTGATCGTTCCTACGCCATGCGAGTCTGATGTTCTCCCCCCCTCTCCGGTACCGTCTCGCCTACAGGACGTACGACCGTGAATGTTTCACGAGTCGTGAGCTTGATAAGAATTCGATATTCCGTACCCAAGTAGATGCAATCAGTCACCTGTCCCTCGGCCGTGACCATATCGGGATTGTCGTCAGCATCGACGAAGACGATACGTTCCGGGCGTATGGTATAGCTGCCGGCAGGGAACCCGTTCGCCGTAACGATTGTTTCCGGAATGAAGTTCATTGTTCCCACAAAGCTCGCGACGAAACTGTTCGCCGGATGATTGTAGATCTCCGCTGGAGTGCCCATCTGCTGCACACGCCCCTTGTTGAAGACCGCGATTCGATCGCTCATCACCATGGCCTCCTGTTGATCATGGGTGACGAATACGAAGGTGATATGCAAGTCTCGTTGCAACTGCTTGAGCTCCACCTGCATCTGCTGGCGCAGTTTCATATCCAATGCCGACAGCGGCTCGTCAAGCAACAGCACCTTTGGCTCGAGCACCAACGCTCGGGCCAAGGCCACGCGCTGCTGCTGTCCTCCGGAAAGCTCCCTTGGCTTGTTATTGGCCTTGGAATCGAGCTGTACCAGATCGAGCATTTTGTGGGCACGGTCGTAACGTTCCGCATGATCGACCCCGTGTACCTTCAGACCGTATGCCACGTTGTCAACGACGCTCATATGCGGGAACAGTGCGTAATCCTGGAACACGGTATTCACGTCGCGCTCGAACGGAGCCTTGTCGGTCACATTCTCCCCTGCGAGTTCAATGGTTCCGCTGGTCGTCCTCTCGAATCCCGCGATGAGACGAAGCGTTGTGGTCTTTCCTGAACCGGAAGGGCCGAGCATGGAGAAAAACTCGCCTTCCCGAATGGACATATTAAGGTTGTCAATGGCAAGGAAAGAGCCGAATCTTTTGGTGACGTCAGTAATTGTAATCGCGTCCATTATAAACCTTCCTTTTTATCGTTTGAATCATATAGTTCTATATGTTTAAAAAAATGTGGCTCGCATATTACATGGAAGAAAACACCATAAACTTCCCGAAATCATTGCTACACTGCTAGATATGAATACACCCCTTGGCCGCATGAGCATCTTTCAACCGCTAGACGAGACCACCAAGGCGGAACTTATCACGGAACGCCTGACTCAGGCCATCGAATCGGGAATGCTGAAAAACGGGGAGAAACTCCCAGGGGAAAGCGAGATGGCCCACATGTTCGCAGTCTCCCCCATCACCACACGCGAAGCATTGGAGCAGCTACGTTCCGAGGATCTGGTGGAGACCAGAAGAGGGCGCGACGGCGGAAGTTTCATCACATCAAGTCCGTCACGTAACATCCAACGTCTGGAATCCAATCTGTTGACCATGCCTACCATGGAGATCAAGGATCATCGCGCACTGTATATCGCATTGGTGTCAAGCTCGGCACGTCTAGCTACCGAAGAAGCTTCCGCACGCGAAAGAAATGCCATTCTGGAAGCCATTCAATCCCTGGTTAATGATCTGGAAACCGCAGGAACGGAGAATGACGACTATCTCACGCATGGCCATCATGAAATGCAACTACACATCGAAATTGCAGTGGCGACCACGTCACCGCACTTGGTGAACTCCCTGATAGATCTGCAAGACAAACTCAAGCATCTGCTCTGGCTCCGTTTTGCGGACAAAGAGCAGATCGACTTTCTGGCAAAGCAATACAAGTACGCGGCACACCTGCTTTCCACCAATCAGGATCAGCTATTCGAACGGCGCATCACCGACATCATCAAGGTCGGTTTTTCATGGCTGGTCGAACGCAAGCTCGCCCTGCAGCAACAGCACGTCGAAAACACACTATCGCCGACCACTCCCATTGAGGTATCCCACCAGATTCATGACCTGTTCAACGTCTACGCAAAGATGCTGCATGATTGGGAGATGGAGATCACCAGGCAGACCGCACACTCCATTATCAACAAGCAAGAGTTCGATTCACTCTCCGAACGCCTCACGCATCCCGCCTTGGAACAGGATCGCAGAATCATCGGCGCGGGCCTGATTCCCTCCCCGGATTTCCTGCCAGACGCCCCATGGCACTCCTGTTGGTGGACCTCACGTTGGAATCAAACCAATCAGGCGACAATCCGTCCGCTGCGCATTTCCGACAATCCCCAGTCGGCATCGTTCTACAATTTCACCGTCCAGGATTGGTGGACCGGTCCGAAGAACACCGACGGACTGCACATCACCGGCCCATATATCGACTACATCTGCTCCAACGAATTCACTCTGACTCTCAGCCGCCCCTTCTATGTGGACCGTCACTTCGCAGGCGTGGCCGGTTTGGACCTCAGCGCCGCCACATTAGAACATGAAGTGTGCGAACAGCTGCTTCGACTCGACCGCCCCGCCGCGCTTATCAGCCATGAACAACGTGTACTAGCTTCCACCAACACATCATTGCTATGCGGTGATCTAGTAGCGGATCTCAACAACACACATGCCAAAGCCACCATCGATTGTGGCGCACTGGCTCCCTCAAACGCAACTACAAGCAAGAAGCAGGAATCCTTGATCATGCTCATGTTCTGAGTAATGTAGCGGAAGGCTAGTTCCATCGATACCACGAAGCTGGCCTTCCAGTTACTCATGAATCTCGCAGTAGCCCAAGAGAATCAGTGCATATGGTCGCTATGAGGCCATCGGCCCGATGGCCTCATAGCGTATCCGGACGGATGTCGCCCGCATATCAGGAAACCCACTGCATCTCGTATCCCCTGCCTGCTGAAGTTGATACGAGATGTCCTGCATGGAATCAGTCCTGCGGGTAGGAATCGTCGAAGAAGCGGCGTTCCAGGTGCACGATGGTGCGGAATACCTCGGCTTCCTGACCGTCGATGGAGCAGTATTCGTTGACCAGCGCGATGAGATAGCCGACCCATTTGCGGAAATGCGCGCCCTCGTGCAGGTCGACCCATCCCTTGTGCGCCGGGACCTGCTGTACGACTCCGGCGTCGACCGTGCGCTTGGCCCATGCGAGATACAGCCATTCCATGCAGCAGATCGCGGTGATCAGTTCCGGCCAGCTCCTGTCGGACAGCGTATCGAGGTACGCACCGTAATCCCTGTTCGCCTGGGTCTGTTCAGTGTCGTCATATTCCTGTTGGCTGACGTGGTAGGCCTCGAGGAAATGCTGGAAATACGTGGCCTCGTTGTCCGCGAACCATTGCGACTGGGCGGCGAGCATGTCCTTGGTTTCCTGACGCGGAGCCAACTTGATGAGACGGGCCATCATGCCGTTGTTGTAGAACTTGAAATCCTGAATCAGATATGATTTCAATATCTCTTCCGGCAGGGTGTCATCCAACAGCTCGTTGACGAAACGTGAGTTGATGGCTTCCCGCCAATCCTCGGTATTAAGCATGTACATCCGGTCGGCGACGGAGTCCGATTCCGCGCCCAACCAAGCGTAGTCGCCGCGTGCCGGTTCCGGCGCTTCGGGTACGTGAATGGTCATGATTTTCCTTTCCTTAGTGATGCCGCCGACGGATGCACCGCCTACGACATGCATAAAGGCACGGGAAATAAGAGAGACGTCCGTGCGCCGGCATTACCCGGTATACGTTCAAACGGTCGAAGCGGATGCTTCCTCTCAGCCTTGCGGCCCCCGTGTCTGCGCCTGATAATACACGGGCATATGTGCCCTCATGCCGGAATTTCACATACCGGCCATCAGGATCCATTGTGATCATGCGAACGGGGATGATCAGCCTTGCGTTGAAAACCGAAGTGGTGCCGTCCCCGGTACCCCCAGTAGGGGGGCGAGAAAACGGCACCACCTCGAAATCAATCCGCTTCCGCACACGCTACGGATGCATCGCGCCGCAACCCAAGAGAATCAGTACAGCTCCTTGAAGATCTTGAGCACGCGATCGTAATCGAGCGGCACGAAGCAGTTCTTCATGAGTCGCTCCTGCGTCTTGATGACGCGGTCGGCGAATTCCGGCAGATCCTGTTCGGTCACGCCGTACTCGTGCAGCGCCTTCTTCGGCAGCAGCTTGTTGATGAGCGTCTCCAGCTCGTCGTACACGTCGGCCACGTCGCAGCCGAGAATGTCGGCGATGAACTGGTTCATCTTGAGGATCTCGCCTTCCGGCTTGATCTCCATGTAGTTGCGCAGCACGCCGGTGAACATCGCATAGTTGGATTCGCCGTGCGGCACATGGTATTTGCCGCCCAGCTGGTAGCTCAGCGCATGCACGGCGGCGCACCCGCCGGTATCGAAGCTGATGCCCGCGTAATCGGAGGCGATCAGGAAGTCGCGCATCAGTTCGTTGCGCTTGGCGCGGCGCTCCGGCGAGCCGGCAGGGCCGGCTTCGGCGACGGCCTTGTAGCCGGAGATGATCATCTTCATAGCCTCATAGCCGAACATGCGCGTGTATGGCGTGGAGTTCGGCGAGAGCGTGGATTCCACGGAGTGCACGAGTGCATCGAGCGAGCTGGTGGCGAACACGTGGTCAGGCAGTCCGTAGAGCAGTTCAGGCACGAGCACGGCGTCGTCGGCGAACATCTCAGGGCTTGCGATTCCGGCCTTGCAACCCAGGCGCGTGCGATTGATGGCCGCGATTTCGGTGACTTCCGAGCCGGTGCCGCAGGTGGTCGGTACGAGCACGAGGCGTACGGCACGCTTGAAATCGGGCAGATGGTCGATCACGTCGTCGATGGAGGCGCCACCGGCCACCGCCACGACCTTCGACATGTCCATGACGGCGCCGCCGCCAACCGCCACGATGCGGTCATAGTCGAATTTGCCGGCATCCGCGATGAATTCGTCGATCATCACGTCGGTCGGCTCCTGCGCGCCGTACTTGTCGACAAGAATCACGTTCGCGCCGTTCGCGTACGGCTCCAGGAACTGCTTGTAGATCACCTCGATGCTGACCAGCAGGTCCTTCGGTCCGAGTTCGAACGATGCGAAGAACTCCTTGACCGTATCGTAGGTATAGATGTTGTCGGGTCCGACCGTCAACAGTTTCATGATGCGTCCTTTCAAAAGGTTGGCTGCAACCGCGCCTGTTCCGGCGATTGCAGCCAACTCTATGCCTGTTTGCTTGAGGATTCGTTACCAACGATTTCGCCGTCGGCAACAATGCTGCGCTACTTGGCGCTTTCCTCGACGATGATCTCCTTGAGCACCGCCAGTGCCTCGTTCAGCTCGTCATCGGTGATGACCAGCGGCGGCAGCAGACGGATCACGTTGCCGTTGATGCCGCAGGTCAGCATGATCAGGCCTTCCTGGATGGTGCGCTTGGTGATGCGACCGACCAGCTCCTTGTTCGGCTCCATGGTGCCCGGCTTGACGAATTCAACGCCGATCATGGCACCGCGGCCACGCACTTCGGCCACCGTCGGCACCTCGCCGACCAGCGGACCGAGTACGGATTCGACGACTTCACCGATATGTGCGGCCTTTGCCGGCAGATCCTGCTCTTCCATAATGCCGATTGCCGCAAGAGAAGCGGCGCAGGAAACCGGGTTACCGCCGTAGGTGCCGCCGATGCCGCCGGGCTGCACGGCGTCCATGATTTCGGCGCGACCGGTCACGGCTGCGAGCGGCATGCCGCCACCGAGAGCCTTGGCGGTGGTGATCAGGTCGGGAACGACGCCGTCGTACTCGCAGGCGAACCACTTGCCGGAGCGGCAGAAGCCGGCCTGAATTTCGTCGGAGATATACAGCACGTCATGCACGTGGGCCCATTCGGCCAGGCCGGACAGGAAGCCTTCGGCCGGCACGATGAAGCCGCCTTCGCCCTGAATCGGTTCGGCGATCACGGCGGCCACGTTGGCGGAGCCGACCAGCAGCTCGATCTTGGCGGCGGCGGCCTTCGCTGCGGCCGCACCGTCCGCACCGAAATCGTCGCGCAGCGGATAGGAGAACGGTACGCGGAAGACGTCCGGAGCGAATGCGCCGAAGCCCTGCTTGTACGGCATGGACTTGGTGGTCATGGCCATGGTCAGGTTGGTGCGGCCGTGGAACGCGTTCTCCATCACCACGATGGCGGAACGGCCGGTGTACTTGCGGGCGATCTTGATGGCGTTCTCAACGGCTTCGGCGCCGGAGTTGACCAGCACGCTCTTCTTGGCGAAGTCGCCCGGCGTATGTTCGGCAAGCTTCTTGCACACTTCGACGTAGTTGGCGTACGGAGTGGTGGCGAAGTTGGTGTGGGTGAGCTTGGCCACTTCCTCCTGCACGGCCGCGACGACTTCCGGCGCGCAGTTGCCGACGCCGGTCACGGCGATGCCGGAAGCGAGATCGATGAAACGGTTGCCGTCCACGTCGGTGATGGTGGAGCCGCTTGCGGTTTCGGCGAACACCGGCATGCCCTGGCCGACGCCGGCACTGACATAGCGGTGATGCTCCTCCTCCAACGCCTGCGACTTCGGGCCCGGAATGGCGGTGACGATGTTACGTGCGACCTGTGGGACTGACATGATCTTTTTCCTTTCCTTATGGATAAAGTTCTTTATGATTGTTTAACTATTGGTTGCCGCATCTCACTGTCAGGCATTGCCATATTCCGGAGGATTACGCCGAAAGCCCTTGGTCAGCACAGCAAGGATGATGATTCCGATGGTCAGCCAGGAAATTCCCAACACCACCGCGTGCATATCTAGATGGACCAACAGATAGATGCAGCATGCTGCACCGATCAGCGGAGCGACGATATTGAGCAGTGCACCGCCGCGGAACCGTTCGCGACGTTCGTCTTCACCGGCACGGACATATGAGCACACCACGCAGACGTTGACCATGGTGAATGCGATGAACGCGCCGAAATTCACGAAGGATGTGGATGTGGCCACATCAAGGAAGGTTGCGATCAAACCCACCACGGCTACAAGCAGAATGCTGAATACCGGAGTGTCGAAGCGCTTTCCGAGCTTGCCGAAGATACGCTTCGGAAGCACTCCGTCGCGACCCATCACATACAGCAGTCGCGATGCGGAAGCCTGGGTGGCGATGCCGGACGTGAACTGTCCAAAGCACAGGCCTGCAATGAACACCGCGGTGAAGAGGTTGCCGCCAACCTGTGCGGCGATCTCATACGCGGCGGAAGACTCATCGGCGAATACGAATCCAGGGTGGACCAACTGCGTGGTGTATGCGATTGCGATGAAGATAAGGCCTCCGATCAGGGCGACCAGCATGATTGCACGCGGAATCGTATGCTCCGGATCGCGGGTTTCCTCACTTAACGTCGTAACGGCATCGAAACCAAGGAACGAGTAAGCGGCAATGGCGGCACCGGCGACGACGGCCGACAGCGAGGAGCCCTCACCCACGAAAGGCGTGATCGAAAACAGCGTGCCTTCGCCAGTTCCGCCGAGAACGGAACGAATGGACAGCACCATGAACACAACGATGACCAAAGCCTGGAAGAACATCAACGCATAGTTGATTTTATCGGCGACATTCAAACCGATGATGTTGATGGCAGTGGTAAGAACGATGAACCCCAGAACCCACACCCAGATCGGCACTGCGGGGAACTGTGCGTTGAGGTACGAGGCCCCGATCAGCCACACCACCATGGGCAGGAACATGTAATCCAACAGCATGGCCCAACCCACAAGGAATCCGAGCTTACGGCTGATGGACTTGCCGACATATGTGTAGGCGCTGCCTGCCTGCGGATGAAGCACAGCCATACGACCATAGCTGCCAGCCGTGAACATCATGGCAATGGTGGCTACAAGATACGCCGTCGGCGCCGCACCATGCGAGGCAGCGGCAATGACGCCGAATGTTCCCAAGGCAATAATCGGGGTCATGTAGGCCAAACCGAAGAGCACCACGGAGCGCAAGCCCATGGTCCGTTTGAGTTCAGGTTCGGCAACGGTTTCCGACATCTGCGTCGGGCGGGTTGCGTTGCCTTCGAGTGTCTGTGCTGTCATATCTTTCCTTTCAAAGCGCTGCCTGCATTGGCGCCCATTCACTGCAATGCCTGTTCGGGATTGGGACTACCCCTGTATGTGCCATCGGTCTGAATCTATTGATCCCTGGTAAAGAGGCAGGGGAACCGGAGCATCGCCCGGACGGAATTGCTCCCACATTTTGTTGCTGCCAGCGGTTCCGTCGCCGCGCACCGCCGAGACTCTCTGCAAGTCGACTGTGACGACCATCACACGCTCTTCGGCGTTATCGGTCCGGGCGATGACCTCGCCCTCTGGATCCACCAACAGCGATTGCCCTGCACCTTGCGGCGCCGGAGCATTCAGGCTGGCCACGAAAATCTGATTGACGATTGCGTTGGCCTGTGCCAGCACCAGTTCCTGCTTTCTGTCAGGAGTGGTTGTGAAAACAGGATTGACGATGAGGTCCGCTCCGAGCCAGGAGATCTGACGACTGATCTCCGGGAACCAGGCGTCATAGCAAATCATGATGCCCACACGTCCTTTCCCGGGAATGTCGAAAACCGTAAAGGAATTGCCGGGGGTATACCGCTCGAATGGACGCCAGGGGCAGATCTTTCGGTATGAGGCAATCAATTCGCCTTCGGGAGAGAACACCGGAGCCGTGTTGAAGATGCCACCCTCGGCATTTCGTTCCGGAATGGTTCCGGGAATCAGCCAAATTCCAAGCTCCTTGGCGAGATGGCCGAAATTGTCCATGAGTTCGTCATGCATATCGCTGGCTGCGTCGCATTGGGCGAGGTAAGCATGTTCCTCGTCTAGATCCCCGGTGCCGAAAAGATGCATTTCAGGGAAAACGATCAACTCGGGTTTATTGTCGTTTTCATCGCGAAGGGAGGCGATATGACGAACATCGTCCGCGAAAACACTGAACGGCTCGCCGATGGCGAGCTGGCTCTTCTGTGCCATGGCGATGGTGAGCGCGCTTTGTCTGGTCATTCATGCTCCTTCCGTTTCGCTTGAGGTGTCGTTGACTATCAAGATAGAAATCCGGAAAAGCAAAAGTTATGGACGAGTTGTCGAAAATAATGTCGATATGTGGCCGATCTTTCTATAAACGCATGCGCAAACACCTACCATGTACGTATGGCAATCACAGTCAACATTTTGCTGGAGCAACGTTCCTTAAATCTTTCCCTGGCCGTGGAAGGGGACAAGGAGACACTGGATATGCCTATCTCGTGGGTCCATTTTTCGGAATCTCCAGACCCCACTCCATATCTCGAAGGCGGAGAGGTGCTTCTTACCACCGGTCTGGTAATGCCCAAAGACCAGCCAGACGAGATACACCGCTCATTCGCTTCACGACTCATCGATGCCGGGGTACGTGGCATCGGATTTGGCATTGGCGTGCAACACGATTCCATTCCCCAATGGTTGGTGTATCAATGCGAGGCGACCGGCCTGGCATTGTTCAGCGTTCCGCTCAAAACCCCGTTCATTGCCATTTCCAAGACAATTGCCCGCGGCATTTCCGACGACACCCACCAGAACTTCGCCCGTATGTACAGCAACCAGCAAAGGCTCATGCGCAGCGTCAAGTCACTTGATCCGGTCAGCACCATAGTTTCCCGGTTAGCCGAACTCATCGGCGGATGGGTCGCCCTGCTCAACCCGGTGGGAAGCATCATTTCATCCTCCCACCATGTTCTACCGGTCGAGGTAGGCGCTCTGGGAGATGCGCTGGCCTTCAGCGTGCTGGGCGAAGCGAAGTTCACCGTGGCAAAAGGGTACGATATCGCAATTTTCCATGTCGCCTCACCAACAAAACAAACACTCGGGTACCTCGTTGCCGGACGAAAGGGCGAAAAAGGCACAATAGACCACCCACTCGTCGCCGAAGCCGCGTCGCTGCTTTCCTTAGCCGTCAATGGCACCGCTGATTCCAACCGATCCCTCAATCATCTTCGTTCCACGATGACCCGGCTGTGTCTGGAAGGCGAATCGCAATCGGTGCGCCGTTTTGCGGATGACGTGTGGAGCGGACTGCCGGTGCAGCCGTTGGTCGCGCTGCGCATTATCGGCCAGCAGGACGCGCTGGAGGATGCCGGCCGACTGTTCGAACCGTTCCGACGTACGGTGGCGAAGAACGACAATCGTGTGGTGTTTGGCATTGTGGACGGCGATATGTGGGCGATCGTATCGCAATCGAATGCGGCGATGTGGACACAGCAGCTGACCCGTACGGGCAGGCTGACCGTGGGCCAATCCTCAGGTGTGACCTGGATCGATATGCCCCGTGCGCGGCATGAGGCATATCAGGCAGGTGCGGAGGCACTGACCAGCGGCAAGGCGCTGGTACAGTACGGCAGCGGTGAAGGCGGTGCGACATTGGAGGGCGTGGTGGAGCCGTCACTGATGCGCGCATTCGCGGATCTGAAGCTCGCGCCGATCGCAAATCTCATATTCGACCTGTCAACCGGACCGCATACCAAGGCGGGGAAACCAAGGCAGGCGGGAACCGCGAAAACATCGGAATCGCAGATCGCCAAAGTGGATTCCGGCACCCAGGTACGTGCCATCGACGTGCTGTGGGCATGGCTGCAAAGCCGTGGCAGAGCCGAGGAAGCCGCGCGGATGGCCGGCATGCACCGGCATACGCTGACCAAATATCTGGGTGTCATCGGCAAAGAGCTGGGCGTCGATCTGAACGATCCGGGCACCACCGCGGAACTGTGGTATGCATGCCGGTTCTCCCGATTCGGCAGCACACTGAAATAGCCGGGCAGTCGGTGGGTACCAGCAGTCAGCCAGCACCAACAGTCAGCGGATCGGCACTTCCTCCAGGCCGTCGACTTCAGTTTCGAAGGCGTAGTAGGCGCCGATCAGGCCGGCATTGTTGGTGTGGCGGCAACGCTTTACGGACGTGCGGAAGGAGTCCCATGCCGGAATCCTGTCGAGCGCCGCGTTGACCAGCGGCAAAAGCTGCTGCTCACGACAGATGCCGCCGCCGAGCAGCACACATTCGGGATCGGCGACCGCAGTAATGTTGAACACAGCGATGGCAAGATAGTCAACCCACTTATCCACGATTTTGCACACATGCGGGTCATCCAGCTTGTGGAACAACGTCGTCGGCACGATGGATCCAGAAGGCACATCCAATTCCTCCGCATAGTTTTCGGCCAGCACAATAGTCGACAGATAGTTCTGTAGGGTCTGAAATCCTCCGTTTTCGTAATTCGGAATCATCATGCCAAGTTCGCCGGCGCGCCAATCCTTGCCACGACGGATTTTGCCATCAAGGAACAAGGCACCACCGACGCCGGTATCAATGGTAATCAGCGCGAAATCATCCAGCTTGACGGCATTGCCATTGAGTTTCTCCGCCATCGCAGCACAATTCGCATCGTTCTCCATCCATGTCGGTACCGGATCATCCAGATACTTCTGCAGCTCTTTACCAATCTCGTGCTTGTACAGCATGCCAAGCGCACCAGCGGTGACGGCCAGCTGCCTGTCAATATCGATGAATCCGGGCACGCTCATGGCGATGCCGTCAAGCGGGAAGCGTTGGTTGTTGGCGATGTGCGCGAGCGCCTGATAGAAGGATTCCACACTGTCCACCGGCGTCGCGATGGTGCCGGGGATGCCCATTCGTCCGTCTTCGAAAACAACATATCGCGTGAAGAACGTGCCGATTTCGAATGCCAGGATACGCTTCTTCGCCGTCATATCGTCATCTAACCCGTCTTGATTCGCCCGATGATGCTTCTTCATTGTAGAACTATCCCCGACACTCGTGCACACCCATCTATAGTTTGATGACGTTGACGCCGTATGGCCCGAGCTCGATCAGATCGTCGATGCGGGCACCCGACAGCAGCTCCTCTCCGCCATTAAGCTCGCCGACGCACAGTCGCCTGTCGGCGTTGCCGTTGTTGATGAGGAACGCGTAACGCGTACCGTCATCGGCATAGCGCACCGACAGGCTCACGTCTTCCGGGGTATCGATCGGCCCCAGACCCAGCTCGCTCACAATCGGCGCCATGAAGGCGTTCATGCCGGTCTCGTCAAGCGGGGTGCCGACGAAATATGCCTTACCGGAACCGAAGTCGTTGACCGTAAGCGCGGAATGGCCCGCATAGAATTCGCTGCCGCCATAGGTCGCGAGACGCCTGGCACCCTCACGGTGGATGATGCTTGCCACGATCTCGCCTTTGGCGTCGACCATATCGCCATGCACCTCGATGGTCTCGCTGGGAGCAAGTGCGTCGATCTCCTCGATCCATACGCCCATGAGCTTGCGCAGCTTGCCCGGATAGCCTCCCGGCACCACCAGATCATGCTCGTCATGGATGCCAGCCATATAGCCGGTGACGAAGTTGCCGCCATCGGAGACATAGGCTTCCAACGTTTCGGCAACGCCCGGCAGCACGGTGATCAGCGCGGGGGCGATGACCAGATCGTACTTCTTGAGCTCATTGAGCGGCATGGTGCTTTCGATCATGTCGACCGGCACGTTGCGGCGCCACAGTGCGCGGTAGAAACGGTGCACTTCGTTCGGATATGAGAAACCGGTGGTCGGGCCGACGCAGCCTTCGAGCGACCAGTAGCTCTGCCAATCGAACATGATGGCGACTTTCGCGTGGATCTCGGAGCCCATGATGCGCTTGCCGATGCGGGCCAGCTCGTCGCCGAGTGCCGCGGTCTCCTTGAACACGCGGGAATCCTCGGTACCGTCATGCGCGATGACCGCGCCATGGAAACGTTCGCAACCGCCGATGGACTGCTTCATCTGGAAGAACTGCACGGTGTCGGCACCGTGGGCCACGGCCTGCCAGCTGAGCTTACGCACCTCGCCGGGGCGCTTGACCTTGCAGAACGGGAACCAGTTCTGCTGGTTCGGGGTCTGTTCCATCAGCATGAACGGCTTGTTGCCGCCGATGCCGCGCATCAGGTCATGACACATGGCGGTGAAGCTCGGCAGGGTGTCCATGCCCGGGTAGTTGTCCCAGCTGACCACGTCCATCTCCTTGGCCCACTCGAAGTAATCGAGGTCCTTGAACGTGCCCATGAGATTGGTGGTGATCGGCGTGGCCGCATCGTATTCACGAATCGCATCACGTTCGTTCACATAGCATGCGAGCTGCGCCTGGCTTTGGAAGCGGCGGTAGTCCATCTGCAGGCCGGAGACCACGCACTTAGCGTCGCTGATGCCGTCGCCGTAGTTGACCGGCGGCACCACGTCGGCCCAATCGGTGATGGTGTGGCTCCAGAAGTTCGCGCACCACGCCTGGTTGAGCGCTTCGACGGTACCGTACTTGGCCTTGAGCCATTCGCGGAAGGCGGCCGCACACTGATCGCAGTAGCACAGGCCGCCGCCTCCGCCGTATTCGTTGCACACATGCCAGTTCACGAGGCCCGGAGTGCCGGTGTAGCGTTCGGCCACATGTGCGGCGAGCGCGCGGGACACTTCGCGGAAGTACGGCGAGGTCGGGCAGAAGTTGTGCCGGCCTCCGAACACGTGGCGGGTGCCGCTCTGTTCGGTACGAATCACTTCAGGGTGCAGACGCACCATCCAGCCAGGCAAGGCCGCGGTGCCGGTGGCCATCACGATGTTGAAATCGTGCTTGACGAGCAGCGCGACGATGTTGTCGAGCATGGTGAAGTCGTAGCGATCCTCGGCCGGCTGCAGCAGCGCCCACGAGAACACGTTGATGGTGACTTCGTTGATATAGGCGTCTTCGAGCATTTCGATGTCATGCTCCCAGGTCTCCTCCGGCCACTGTTCCGGGTTCCAATCGCCGCCGAACAGGAAGTGGTCATAGATCGGTTTCATCAGGGTCTCCTTCTTCAGACTGAATCTCGTACGTTTTCACTTGGCAACAATTGCCGTTACTCATCGGCAACGCCGGTACCTGCCTGATAGTGCACTTCGGTGAAATCGACGACGCCGACACCGTGCGCATAGATACCAAGCAAGATTCCGGTGAATCCTCCAGCGTTGGTGAAGCTCAGTACTTTGCCGGGAGCCTTGCCGAGCGTAGTTTCGTCGGAAGAAGTACCGACGGCGAAGGCGTAGCCGTAATCGTCACCCCGAACGATAAGCCGTACCGGTCCGCCCGCTGGTACATGCACATCGCCGACCCGTGATATCAGACCAGCATTGTGCACGATCGCATCGATTGCGACGGTATCGGCTTCGACGGAATGCACTGAGATGGTCATATAGTGGTCGGCGTTCGCATAAATCGCGATGCCGGCAGTTCCGGAGACGAGTTGCGTCGGATCGGCGATGGTCGCCGTAAACGCACAACGGAAATCGGTCTGCCGAGTGCCGATCATCGGCGCTCCCGCCTTCAAACCGAAATCCTGTTGCGCGGCCGTGACGGTGATATGCGAGCCCGCATCATTCATCGTAAAGCGATGTGCCTTGTCGATGCTCGGTGTGATCCATGCGATCTCACGCTCCAAAGCCTCGCCACAACCGTTGAGAGGGCAATCGTAGGACTGGTCGGCAAGGTCGGGCCAACCATCCTTCCACGTGAACCACACCCCATACGGTTCACGGCCAAGCCAGCCTTGGGCAGGATACTCGTCGTTGTTGCGCGTGCCATGGAACACCATCAGGGTTCGCTCGGTGTCGAAATGGGCGCAATCGCAGTGTCCGATGGCCTGTAAGGTCAAATGTGTGCTGCGGTTGGTGATCAGTGGATTGCCCGGATACATCTCGTACGGCCCGGTCGGACTGGACGAGCGGGCGATGTTCTCCATGTGTCCGGATTCCGTACCACCTTCGGCCCACATGAGATAGTATGTGTCGCCTCGCTTGTACATGTGCGGGCCTTCCGGATTCGATCCGGTGATGCCTCCGCAGATACGCTGACGTTTGGTCAGCACGGTTCCTGTGGTGACATCGATGCGTGACAGGTAGATTCCCGCGGGTTCACATTCACCATTGTCGTCCGGCTCGGAACCTTCGTTGCCGCAGATGTAGACCGAACCGTCGTCATCAAAGAACAGGCTGGGGTCAATGCCCGGCCATCCCTCCACCCAGATCGGATCGGACCATCCGTTATGCGGATCGTCGGTGGTGAGGATCATGTTGCCTTTGTTGACGTTGGTGACAATCAGATAGTATCGGCCGCCATGGTAGCGCAACGTCGGTGCGTAGATGCCTTGGCTGTTACCCATGAATTCATAGGGGAACTGGGACTCCCTGTCCATTGCGTTGCCGATGTGCCGCCAATGCTCGCCGTCGGTGCTTTCGAACACAGGCAGGCCCGGAAAGAATTCGAAGGAGCTGTTGACCATGTAATACGTACCCTGAGGGGTTTCGCAGATAGTCGGATCCGGATGAAAGCCTGACGCGATACGCTTGGCTTCGATAACGTTGAAAAGGGTCATTGCAGGGAACTTTCTTCGTTGGAGGTTGTGTTATCGCGCTGCCGACATGGCGTGCGCCTCTTGGTAGATGGCTTCGATCTCGGGATCGAAGAAACGGCCGGTTTCGCGATCGAGAAAGCGCATTTCCTTGGTGGAGGTGTCCCATAGGATCGGGCAGGAGCCGTTGGCTAGCGCGCAGCGGATGACGGTACGCAGCCATCTGATGTTGCTGTCGTGATCCTTGTGGTCGATGGGTTCGGTCAGAAGGCCGTACTCGCCGACGATCACAGGAATGCCATTGTCGATGAAACGCGCCTTCTGTTTGGCGAAGTCCGCTTCGACTGCGGCCACCTCCTCGTCGCTACCCCATTCGTCGATCGGCGTGCACCAGTCGCTGTCATGTTCGGCGAGCACGAATTCGGCAGGCGAGTAGTAGTGGATCGACACAATCAGATGATCGTCGATGACGTCTTTCGGCAGCCGGAAGCGCTCGTTGCAGGTCAGTGCGGTGTCGGTGTTGTAACCGGGGATCAGAAGGAACCGGTCGGCATTGTTGCCGCCGGAGGTACGCACGATATCGACAAACAGTTGGTTCAGCCGATTGAGCAGTTCGTAGGCAGTGTCTTGGTGGGCGGCGTGCGGAAAGCAGATCTCATTGCCGCCTTCGAAGATCAGATGATGGTCGTAGTCGTGGAATCGTTCCGCGATCTGATGCCACAGTGCGGAAAAACGAGAGCAGACGCCCGGATAGTCCTCGCTGGCGGTGCGGATCCAACCGAACGGGCCATTGCCGCCATCGTGGTGTACGTCGACGATTACGTTCAGTCCGGCATCATAGCTCCAGTCGACGGCACGCTGCACGGCGTCCATCCATACCGTGTCGACGTCGCCGGTGTTCGGATTCTGCCAGTCTTTCCATGTAACGGGAATACGAATGGTGCCGAAACCTGCCTTCTTGACGAAGAAGGCGCATTCGCGGGTGAACGGTTTGTTGAACCACAGCCGCTGCTGGTCTTCGGGCGTCCACACTCCCCCGGTGGTGATCCTTATGTTGCGCTCATCGTTCAGCGGAACCGGGTCGAAGGTGTTGCCCAGATTCCAGCCGAGACCGAGATCGCGCACAAATTCAAGTGCTGTGGTCATTCGTCGCCTCTTCTCGCCATACAAAACTCCCACTGGCGGGAGCGGCCGCGCGTTCGCGCGGCTGAAGGTGGCCTCTACGATGCAAAGCCACCCTCAGCTAGGCCCTTCGACCTGTCAGTCTCACCAGCGGGAGACAGGTTTTCACATCACACGTGCAGCGGATCGGTGCCCGGGCGTGCCAGCACCGGCAGGGTGTGGTAGTCGTACTGCTCGGTGTACCACTTGCCCGGTTCGTAGGCGGTGCCGGTGATGATGTTGGTCCAGGCCTGGCCGGTGCCGTCGTCCGGCACATAGAAGCGGGCCACGCCATCCTCGCGGAATACCGGGGCGACCAGCAGGTCATCGCCCAGCATGTACTGGGTGTCGATGTCTTCGCAGGTCGGGTCGTCCGGGAATTCGAGCACCATGGCACGCATCATCGGAACGCCTGTCTCGTGCGTCTCCTGAGCCATCTTGAGCAGGTACGGCTTGAGCTGCAGCTTGAGCTCGGTGAACTCGCGGGCCACGTCGACGGCCTCGTCGCCATACAGCCACGGCACCTTGTAGGCAGTGGAGCCGTGGTAGCGGGAGTGGGAGCTCAACAGGCCGAACTGCGTCCAACGCTTGTACAGGTCCGGGCTCGCCTGATCCTCGAAGCCGGCGATGTCGTGGCTCCAGTAGCCGAAGCCGGACATGCCGAAGCTCAGGCCGGCACGCAGGGATTCCGCCATGGACGGGTAGTTGGAGGAGCAGTCGCCGCCCCAATGCACCGGGAACTGCTGGCCGCCCACGGTTGCGGAACGGGCGAACAGAATGGCCTGATCGGCGCCCTTGGTTTCGACGAGTACGTCATAGACGGCCTTGTTGTACAGGTAGGTGTAGTAGTTGTGCATCAGTTCCGGATCGGAACCGTCATAATACTTGACGCCCTCGGTCGGGATGCGTTCGCCGAAGTCGGTCTTGAAGCAGTCGACGCCCATGGCCACGAGCTTCTTCAGGTAGCCCTGGTACCACTCGGTGGCCTCCGGGTTGGTGAAGTCGACGACGGCCATGCCGGCCTGCCACTTGTCCCACTGCCACACGGAGCCGTCTTCGTTCTTGATGAAGTAGCCGTTCCTGGCGCCTTCCTCGAACAGCGGGGACTTCTGGCCGATGTAGGAGTTGATCCACACGCAGATCTTCAGGCCGCGGTCATGCAGCTTCTTGAGCAAACCTTCCGGATCCGGGAACTTGGACTTGTCCCACTCGAAGTTGCACCATTCGAGTTCCTTCATCCAACGGCAGTCGAAGTGGAATACGGACAGTGGAATGTTGCGCTCGGCCATGCCGTCGACGAACTCGAGCACGGTCTTCTCGTCGTAGTCGGTGGTGAAGGAGGTGGACAGCCACAGGCCATAGCTCCAATCCGGAACCAGCGGGGCCTTGCCGGTCAGGTCGGTGTAGGTGTTGAGGATCACCTTGAGATCCTCGCCGCCGATCACGGAGTAGCTCATCTCTTCGCCCGGCACGGAGAACTGCACGCGGGAGACCTTCTCGGAGCCGACCTCGAAGCTGACCTTGCCCGGATTGTCGACGAACAGGCCGTACTTCCTGTTGGACAGGTAGAACGGGATGTTCTTGTAGGCCTGCTCGGTGCCGGTGCCGCCGTCCTCGTTCCAGATGTCGACGGTCTGGCCGTTCTTGATGAAGTTGGTGAAGCGTTCGCCCAAGCCGTAGATCTTCTCGCCCACGCCGAGGTCGAGCTGTTCGCTCACGTGCAGACGGCCTTCCGGATCGGTGACGAGGCCCTTGGCACGCCAGCCGGAGTGCGCGATGACCTTGCCGTCGTACAAGTACTTGAAGTCGATGGTCTCACCCTTGGCGATTTCGAGGGTCAGGCGGCCGGAGGTGAAGGTCCACTTGTCGTCGGTCTCGCTGATTTCAACGTCCGGATCGGTTTCGTTCAAGCCGAACTTCGGGCAGTTGCTGCGATCCTTCCTGAAGTTGATCAGCTTGGTGGTGATCACGTCTTCGCGCGGCGAGGTGACCTCGATGGTCAGGATGCCGCCGTCGAGCGTCATGCCGGCGTTGTAGATCGGAGAGCCGAACGGGCAGAACAGGGTAAGCTTCTTCGGCTCGATGTTGGCAGTATAGATGTTCGCTGCGTACTTGACGCTGAAACCATCCTTGACGAGCCAGCCGCCGTTGAGGAACTTCATACATTGCTCCTTTGCATTGATCGGATTCCGTCTTTGGAAGGCCGGTCGTGGTCGGCCCTCCAAAGACGGTTTGTTATTTCATTTTACCTTATTGATAAGTTTATAGATAAGCGCTATGCGACACGTCCGGAAAGACGGATATCTTCAACCGAATCACCCACGAACACGTTTGCCGCCGGCGCAAGGGCGTAGGCTTCGGATTCGTTGGACCAGTAGCGCAGTGCCTTGGCGACGGGCATCGTCACGGTGACTTCACGGGACTCGCCGGCAGCCAGTTCGACTTTGGCGAAGCCCTTGAGCTCCTTGGCCGGGCGATCCTCGCCGGTGCCCTCAAGGCCGAGATACACCTGGGCGACCGCCTTGCCGGCGCGGCCCCCGGTGTTCTCGACGGTGAAGGTGGCACGGATCTCATCGCCCACATGGCGCACGTCAATGCCGTGATAGGCGAAGCTCGTATAGCTCAGTCCATGGCCGAACGGGAAGAGCACCGGAATCCGCCTGGTATCGAAATAGCGGTACCCCACGTAGATGTCTTCCGTGTAGTCGACGTGGCCTTCGAGACCGAAGGTGCCGATCTTATGCGCGGGTTCGTCGGCGAGCGCTATCGGGAAGGTTTCCGGCAGATGGCCGCTCGGATTCACGCGCCCCAGCAGTACCTCGGCCAGCGCGGTGCCGGATTCGCAGCCCGCATACCAGTTCCACACGATGGTCTTGGCCTTGCCGGCCCACGGCATCTCGACCGGAGAGCCGGCCACAAAGACAAGAATTGTGTTCGAATCGGCCTCAAGCAGCGCTTCGATCAACTCGTCCTGGCCGTACGGCAAGCGCATGTCGGTGCGATCGCGACCTTCCAGGTCATGTTCATGGTCAAGGCCGCCGACGAAGATCACCGGATTCCCGGCGTCGGCGTACTCGCGGGCCTTGGCCACGGCCTCCTCACGCAGCACCTTGGCCCGCCCTTCGTCCTTGGCATCGGAGCCCTTGGAGTTTTCAAGGCTCTCCTCCTGCCAGGACTCGTCCTGGTTGACCTGTTTGGCGTCGTATCCGAGTACATATTCGATGTCGACATTGCCGCCAAGCTCGCCGTTGAGGCCCAGCAGAGGCGAAACCTCATGCAACGCCTTGATCACGGCCGAGCCGCCACCGTTCGAGTGGATGCGGTCGGCGTTCGCGCCGATGACCAGCAGTCGGGTCATCTTCGTCTCGTCAAGCGGCAGCAGACCCTCATCGTTCTTGAGCAGAATGATGGATTCGCGCGCGACATCCAGTGCCTTTGCGGCATGGCCAAGGCTTGCGTAACGCCCCGGCTTGCGGTTCGCGCGGGCATCGCCCAGCATGTGCAACGCATCCATGACGGCGATCACGCGCTCGACCTTCACGTCGATGTCGCCTTCCCTGACCTCACCGGCCTCCACGGCCTTCTTCAGCGGTTCCGCAAAGTAGTATTCGTCGAAATTCGGCGTCACCGACATCTCGACGTCCATACCGACTTCGGCGCTGGCCTTGGTGTCGCGCACGGCGCTCCAATCGGAAACGACGAAACCATCGAAGCCGTATTCACCGCGCAGAATGTCGTCAAGCAGCTGCCTGTGTTCGCAGCACTTGGTGCCGTTGACGAGATTGTAAGCGCCCATGACGGAGAGCACGCCGCCATCCTGCACCGCCGCCTCGAAAGCCGGCAGGTAGATTTCGCGCAATGCCCGCTCGCTTACGCTCTCGTCAACGTCAAGTCGGTCGGTCTCCTGGCTGTTGACCGCATAGTGCTTCGCGCAGGCGGCCACGTCGGATTCCTGCACGCCCTGGATGTAGGCTACGCCCTGTACGGAGGTCAGTACCGGATCCTCGCTCATGTATTCGAAGTTGCGTCCGCATAGCGGGCTGCGTTTGATGTTGATGGAGGGGCCGAGAATCACGTCTTTGCCGCGGCCACGCGCCTCCTCGCCAAGCACCTCGCCGGTCGCGCGGGCCAGATCAGGGTTCCAGGTGGAGGCGACGGCCGAGCCGGAAGGCAGGTAGGTCACGTAGTCGCGGGTGTTGTACAGCGGCGCCCAGTTGTCGTTATGCAGTTCGGCGCGAGGACCCATCGGACCGTCGTCCATCTTGAGGGACGGAATGCCCAGCCGTTCGGCACCGCCGTTACGGAACAGGCCCGCGGCGTGCACGATGGCGATCTTCTCGCCCAACGTGAGTTTGGCGGTCAGGTCCTTGGCCAGAGCCTTGTTGGCTTCGGTGATTACGGTCATGTTCTCTTCCTTCTTCGTTTCCTTCAGTCGCTGGTCTGACTGTGGGTGGTCGTTATGCTGTTCTTCCCATCAGCCGACGGTTATCTTGAACCCGATCGGCAGCCCCTTCTGGTCGGGTTCCCTCGGCAACGGAGAAATCTCCAAGGCTTCGTCGCCGCGGCGGAACCGCACAGATCCCGCCCCAAGCTGCTCCACTGATGCGACGATGCCGTTGAACGGCGGTTTGATGCCGTCGTGATACGCGGCGAATGTCGACATCGTAAGTGTTTCACAAGATGTTTCATGATTATCCGCGATATCGTCGGGATTCAGGCAGAAGGCGTAGATCGCACCGTTTTTCGTAGTAAATCGCCAATCGGCGGCCGTCCATGCAGTCGGTTGCTGATCGGCGAACATGCCCTCGGCCTGCTTCGTCGGGCCTTCCTGCGTAAGTCTCCATGGACGGGTGCCGTAGATGCCCTCGCCGTTCGCACGCAGCCAATCACCGATGCCGAGCAACAGCTCACGATCGTGGTCGGCGATCGAACCGTCCGCACGCGGGCCGACATTCAGCAGCAGATTGCCGTTCTTCGACACCGCATCGATCAACGAGACGATCAGCTCGGCGAGCGTCTTGTAATCCAACGAATTCGTATAGCACCACGAATTGCGGGCGATTGCGGTATCCGTCTGCCAGGCGAACGGCGTCGCATCGGCGAAGCCGCCGCGCTCCACATCGACGATGCCCGCGCCCCAGGCGAGACCGTCATACTTGTAGCAGATCGAAACGTTCCGGCCCCACTGTACGCCGCGGTTGTAGTAGAAGGCGACCAGCTTCCTCATGTACGGCTTGAACGACTCGTGCTGCACCCACCAATCGAAATACAGCAGTTCCGGCCGGTAGTTGTCGATGATCTCGCAGACGCGCAGCAGCCAATCCTCCAGATATTCGGCACTCGGCGCGGGAGTGCTGTGAATGTCGAATTCGTTCGGTTCGGGCATGGCCGGCCAATAGAAATCGCCCTTCTGCAACGGCTCCTTGATATCGGAGTCGAAGTCCTTGCCATGGCCCATGAACCACCAATGTTCGGCGCGATGGTTCGAGGTGGCGAAATGCAGTCCGTGGGCGCACGTGGCGTCGCGCAGCTCCCCCAGCACGTCGCGGTGCGGACCGGTTTCGAAGGTGTTCCAATGCGACAGTTCGCTACGGTACATCTGGTAGCCGTCATGGTGTTCGGAAACCGGGAAGTAGTAGCGCGCGCCGGCGGCGGCGAACAGATCGAGCCACTCGTCCGCGTCGAACCGTTCGGCGGTGAACATCGGGATGAAATCCTTGTACCCGAACCTGTTCTGCGGGCCATAGGCGCTCACGTGGTGCTCGAACTCCGGGTATCCCTCGATGTACATGTTGCGCGAATACCATTCATTGCGGTATTCGGGAACGGTGTAGAGCCCCCAATGCGTGAAGATGCCGAATTTGGCGTCGTTGAACCATGCCGGGGTCGGAGCCTGGCTCAACGACTCCCAGGTGTCGGCATAGGGACCGGAGGCGATGACCGCCTCGACGGTGTTCATATCAATCATCAAACGTAGTCCTGTTCCAATCGAAGCCCACGGCCTGACACCATGCACGGGCAATGATCATCGCGCCGCGCTCGTACGGATGCACACGATCTTGGCTGGCCAAGCATCCGTGCAGCTGGGTGAGCCAATGATCCGCGGCCGCCTGCGTATCGACGAAAATCGCGCCATGGCGTTCGGCCACGCGCTTGGACGCAGCCGCGAATTCCTCAACCTTGGCGCGCATGGCATCCTGTGGGTTCGGCTCGAACATGAACGGACGCATGACGATGACCCCCTTAAGATTCGGCGCACCCTGTTTCACGCGTTCAATAAGCTCGTCATAGATACGCTCGTAAGTTTCCACGGTGTTGAGGCGAGCCTGCCACAGCGGACCGTCGAAATAACGCCAGGCGTCATTCACTCCGATCATGATGGACACATAGTCCGGATTCATGTCGATGACGTCACTCTGCCAGCGTTCAGACATGTCGACGATATCGTTGCCGTTGATGCCTTCATTGATGGTGCACAATGCCTTATCCGGATATACGGCCGTAAGAAGATTATGCAATGTGTTGACATACCCATGCCCATAACCCCAGCCTCCGGGGATAGCAGTACGGTCGCGGTCGGCGTCCGTGATGGAATCACCTACGAAAACAATGCGTGAGTACTTTTGGAAAATCAACTTTGATTCCTTTGTGTCATACGGCGTTGTAGTAGCGCTCGGTTCATATAAACGGTCGGATTGACGGGCTGGCAGGTAAAGAAAGGCGGGGCGCCAGATACCGGTTCAGCACATCTGGCGCCCCGCCTCTTTTTGTTATTTGGATTGCGTGATGGGGACTAACGCCTCATCACTCGGAGGAATCGGAGCCGGAGGACTTCTCCTTGTTCTGATACTCCTTCAGAATGTTCTTACGGGCCTTGTCCTGATCCTTGGCGTTCTTCATGTCGACCTTCAGCACGGAGTCGATGTCCAGGCCATTGACGGTCTTGACCATCTCGTTGAAGATCTTTTCGCATTCGGACTCGGAGCTGGCGAAGGACGCCTTCCAAGAAGAGTTGACGATCTCGGTCTTGATGGAACCACGTAGCGTTGAGATCTGGGAATTCTCCTCCGGCTGGACATAACTGGAACCCGCACCGACGAGCAACATGTCATTGTTCTCCAAGTATTCCATGGTGGTGGAGGCACCCATATGCTCCTGCCAGTCCTTGTTCAACGGGTTCTGGTTGGCCTTCTCGATCTCACTTGGCCACATGACCGGGTTATAGGTGTAGCCAGTATCTGGATCGATGTCGTTCACGGTCACAGTGGTGAAGTTCAGAGCGGAGATACCGTCGGAGTAGGAGCCACCGCCCCACTCTTCCGGCACATTCTTGGATTCGCCGGAGAGTACCGAGGAACCGAATTCGGTCAGAACCGGCTTGCCGTCCTTGATCTCCCAATTCAGACCCTTCGGACCAGCGGCGCCGCCGGTCTGGTTGGAGGAATCATAGACACCTTCCGGAGAGTACAGCCAATTGATGAACTTGACCAGACGTTGCTTGTTCTTAGCTTTGGAGCCCAGAGCAATCATAGTCTTGTCGCCACGAGGAGCGGCGCCGTATGAGAAGATCTTCATATCCTTGAGCGGAGCCAGCATGAAGCCCTTACCCTCGGCCTTATTGGCATTGGTGTTGTAGGCCGCCTGTCCAAGCCACGGCCAGAAGGAGAAGAGCACCTTGCCGTTCTTGTACTTGGAGTTCATGGTGTCGTAGTTCTGGGTGGTGGATTCCGGATCGACGATACCGGCACGGTTGGCGGCATTGAAGAACTTGATCACGCGCTCGTAGATGCCGTTCTTCTTGGTGATGGATTCGAAGTCGGAACCGTCACCCTTGGCCAGTACGAAGCCGACTTCATCATAGCCATAGAAGCAGGTCGGCTGCTTGGCGTTATTCATCATGTTGCCATCCCAGTCCTTGAACAGGGACATGGCATAGATGTCATCGGAGCCGGACTCTTCGCGAGCCTTGTCCTGCATCTGCTTGAGCACCGGGATGAGATCCTCGAGAGTGTCGATTTCCGGGTAGCCGATTTCCTTGTACAAATCCCAACGTAGGTACGGACCGAAGGTCGGCTCGAGGCCTTCGGACGGCTGATCGGGGGTCAGGGTGTCGACTACGGACGCCGGAATGCCCCACACACCGGACTTCTGACCGATCTGCTCGTTGACGTAATCAGTGGCATCCTTGTACTTGTTGATGTACTTCATGCCCTTGAGATACGGGGTCATATCCTCAATTAGACCGGACTTGACAAGCTTGGCGCCTTTACCGGTATCGTAGCCGTAAATCACGATGTCGCCCAGATTGCCCGCGGCCGCACGGGTATCGAACAGCGTGCTGCCACCGCCGGCAACGTTCGGGGCCACGATGTTGAGCTTAATATTGAACTTATCCTTGATGATCTTGGCGAACCAGCCTTTTTGCTCACCCTGATAGTTCGCCAGACCATCGAAGACCTCAACGGTCATCAGAGAGTTGTCATCCTTTTCGGCGGCGGTGGTGCTGCCGGATCCTCCGCAGGCGGAGAGCGACATCATTGCCGCAAGCGTCACTGCCGCGGCAATGGTTACCTTCTTTTTGAGGGACATTGCGTCCTTCCTTTCTCTATTTCCTTTGATTTGCAGGGATAGGGATTGAGATTGCGGGGACGGTTCGACTGACAGGTCTATCCGGCCCCACGATGGTTATGAGGAGTATTGGTCCGTTACGAATCAGCCCTTGACAGCTCCGAGCATCATGCCCTTGACGAAGAAGCGCTGGAAGAACGGATATACGAATAGGATCGGGAGCACTACAATCACGGAGACTGTCATACGAATCGAGGTAGGCGTCTGCTGTGTTGCGAGGGCCGCCACGTTCATGGCGCTGCCTGCGCTTGCTCTCACCGAGGCGGCCAGTGCATTCGCTTGGTTGATGTAGGTATAGAGCACGTACTGCAACGAGTAGAGCTTGGAATCCGTCATGTAGATCAAGGTGTCCTGGAAGGAGTTCCACTGGCCGACGGCGGAGAAAATGCCGACGGTCGCCAGAATCGGGGCCATCATTGGCAAAACGATCTTCCAGAAGATCGTCAGGGTGCCAGCACCGTCCATTTCGGCTGCTTCCTGCAGGGAGGAGGGGATGGACTCGACGAATGTCTTGACCAGGATGATATTGAACGGCTGAACAATGGCCGGCAAGATATAGACCCAGAAGTTGTTGGTCAGATGCAGGTTCTTCATGGTGATGAACATCGGGATCAGGCCTGCGTTGAAGTACATGGTGATCACGATGAAGCGGTACCAGAACTTACGGTGCCACATCTTCTCCTGGGTGAACATGAAGCCGAGGAACGCACTGGCAATCACGGTGAGCACAGTGCCGATGACGGTACGGGCCACGGAGATAAAGGCCGAGGTGGTCAGGCCACTCAGCGCGAAGACCTGCTTATAGTTTTCCCAATGGATGCCTTGCGGCCACCAGTTGACTTGACCCGCTGCGGAGGCGTTGTTGCTGGAAATCGAGTTGATGATCAGGTAGTAGAACGGGTAAACGCAGACGAACGCGAACGCAAGGAAGAAGATAATGTTGAAGACATTGTAGACTTCTTCACCCTTGGTGCGCCTCATAGCCGGCGCAATGCCCTGCTTGATTTTCTTTGCCATGATTGCTTCCTTACTCTTTCCTCATCAGACGATTGACACGCCGCGGGTACGCTTGGACAGCCAGTTCACAACAATCAACAGGCCGACGCTGACTAGCGACTTCAGCATGGAAATTGCGGTTGCATACGATAGGGAGTTGTTGCCCATACCGACGTTGTACACATACAGGTCAAGAACTTGGATGTGCTTGGTATTGAAGGCGTTCTGGAACACGAAGTACTGGTCCATGCCGTTGTTCAGGAAGTTGGAGATCGACAGCATCAGCAACACGAAGTAGGTCGGCAGCAGTTGCGGGATGGTGACGTGGATGATCTGCTGGAAGCGGTTCGCACCGTCCACCTGAGCGGCCTCATACAGCTCCGGATCGATGCCCGCGATGCCCGCGAGGTACATGATGGAGCCCCAGCCGAGCCCCTTCCACAGGCCCCACAGCAGCATCTTCAGCCAAGTATGCGAGTCGGAATCAAGAAACTTGATCGGCTCACTGATGATGTGCAGGTTCTGCAGCAGCTCGTTGAACATACCAGTAGTGGAGAACATGGCGAAGGCCACTGCGTAGACCAGAACCCAGGAGATGAAGTTCGGCAGCGTGGTCAGCGTCTGAATGAGGTTCCTGAACCACTTGGCGCGGATCTCATTCAACGCGATGGCGAAGAATAGCGGGAAGAACGAGGTGAGGATGTTCAGGCCGGACATGGCGAAAGTGTTGATGAGCACCTGACCAATGGTTTGAAGCTGTGCCGGGTTCTGCACCATCATCTTGAACCACTGCAAACCGACGAATTCGCTCTGCGACAGCGGAATCGGCGGTTGGTAGTCATAGAATGCATAAATCCAGCCGAACAGCGGGAGGTAGCTGAACAGCACGGACAGAATCAAAAACGGCGAAATCAATAGGAACAACTTGAACCCATGGCGCCTCCTGTCGCTTTGTTGCTTACTCAGCTTTTCGGCCTTGCGTGCCGCTCTCCGCATTTTTTTTATCGGAAAGCGTCACAGCGCCTGCACTACTGCCATCAGCAGATGTCACCACGCTCTCCATTCCCTCTTGCGACTGCATCATTCCTCCTTTGGTTCGGCGATGCATCCGATGGACCCCCTTCAGGAACGCAACACTTCCTCGATGTCATTCCATCTGGTAACCTTCTTATTTATTGTTTAATAAATAAGCTGTTAGGAGCTATAGTATATTCGTCTTACTAACTTGTCAATTCAGCGTGCCTAACGGCGGGTATGCTTGAAATATCAACGAAAACGGAGGTCTAATGCACTACAACCCCAATAGCCCCGTATGGCAGTTTATCTCGCTCTGCCTACGGTATTTCATCCTGAATCTGTTCTTCCTAATCTCTATCATCCCAATCGTAACCATCGGGCCGGCCAGAGCCGCCCTATATAGCACGGTGTTTGCCTTCAGCGACAACAACGACATTAACCTCGGTCGTGAATACATCAAACGTTTCAAAGGTGAATTCAAGCGAGGCGTCGGTTCCTCCGTCATCTTCGTGACGCTGATCGCCGCAATTGTATTCGCCACCGTATTCTGGAACGCGCTTGACACCAACGCCGCTTACGTAGCACTACCGATTCTCATCATTTTTGGGGTGCTCACATTCCTGACTTTCGAGTACTACTATCCGCTTCAGGCACGCTACGAGAACACCTTCCGGCGGACGCTACGCAACTCCTTCATGATGCCTTGGGCCTGTTTCGGATACACGCTCGGCATCCTTGCCATCGACGTAGCTGCAGGCGCGATCTTTGCGTTCACGCCATACCTGCGATTCCTGTTCGTCCTGCTCGGCTTCGCATGGCTAGCCTACGCCAAATCGCTACTCTACCTGCGGGCGTTCCAGCGCGCCAGCGGCGACCCGAATACGCCACGGGAAAAGCCAGACTATTCAATGCCCAGTGCTTCCATCCAATAACCATGCTCGAAAAACCGGTCAGGGCTCCCATCCGTTGGATGATTCTAGTCACAGACCTTGTCGACGGCTTCGCCATCCCCCTACAACCACTCACTCAACGTAGTTCCGGACGGATGAACTGGATTTGTTAAGCCGAAACGACGTTCAGCCTCGCTTAGCGGCTTTCTAGTAAGAACATTAGCGCATAACCAAACATAGGAAGCCGCGCCAAAGTCACTTGGCGCGGCTTCAATCCAAGAATTCCGCTATGACAACACCGCCCAGCCCTCTGGAACGATCACAATCTCCCGAATCCAAGTCACACAGCGAATGTACGTCCGTCGGAGCTGAAGAACCTTATACCACCCGTCTTGCGGGCGGAGAAGACAACGGAGGAACCGTCCGTTTCGGTCACAATGGTTTCAGTGGCATTTACACCGCTCAGGAACACGGAGACTCCCGCCACCAATCACCGCGGCTGGCGGAAGTGCCGATCGCCAATCGGCGCGAACGGCGCATGGGGCTCAAGCTGATACCAGTAGGCCACCGAGGCGACATCGTCCTGGCGTTCGAAATTGCCGGCCTCTTCGGTGCCGATCTGCTGCCATTCAACACGCAGGTCGGAATCGAAATAAATCGGATCGGGAATGTGCCAACGGTACAGACCGCGCGTCACCGGCGTATTGATGTCCCAATAGGCGCTCTCACGATTCGCGGCGAGTTGCTGCGAATAGAACGGGAACCCTAGATATGGGCCGGTGAACGTCCGTTCGCTCATATGGCCGTTCCCATCGAAGTCGGCGAAGCTCCATGCGCCGCCGAAATAGTCCTCCGCACCGGTGCTGCACCAGGTCGGGTACCGGTCGTCGCCATCGATATACATCTTGAACTCGCCCTCGCCCCACCAACGGCTTTCGAGCGCGGTCAGCGCCAGATAGGTGCCGACGTAGGCGCCGCGGCCGTGCACGCCGTCGAGCACCACATAGTCGCGCGCAAGTTCCGTGACCCGCTCGCGCCGCCACTGCGCATGGAAGCGCATCGCATCAGCCGGCAGCCCGTCGTATTCGGTGTAGTCGATCTGGTAGAAGAAGGCCGGTACATCCTCGTTATGATCGTTGCGCAACACGATGCGCGCATGTTCGAACGGCATGGCGAAGTAGCAGTTGAAACCACGATTGGGCACCACCATGATCGGAATGGAGTTGATGCGGCAGGCCTGCGCGTGGCCGCAACAGAAGAAGTCGCCGATCGGGCATTGCACGGAGGGCGATTCCTCACCGTCCCAATAGCATTCGAGAATGAGATTACGCAGCACGTTCGGGCCGGTAGGCGACGTTCGGTCGGTTACCGTCATCCAGATATGGCGGATCACACCGGGGCCGTCGACGTCCATCAGCGTTACGGATTCGCCGGCCTTGACGGTCTGGATGCAGGGGCTGCCCTTGCGTGAGGGGCCGAGTTTGCTGGCTGCAGTCGCGGCCGTACCTTTGCCGCCGGTCGGATTCTCCGCGTTCACGCAGCGGGTGCGGCCATGGTTCGTGGCGAGCGCCAACGCATCCAATGCGTTGTGTCCGAAGCCTGCGGCACCGAAGCCGATAGTGGTCGGATCTATCATGATTGCTCCTTTGGAGGGGTTGGCGCATCACATGCCGTTATCAACTGCATTGAGACCCTTCTGCATATGGTGCGCCAGTTATGTTTCCTGCGGCTATCGCCTTACTTGACCGCACCAGCGGTGATGCCCTGCGACAGCTTACGTTGGAAGATGATGAAGAAGATGATGGTCG
Source organism: Bifidobacterium moukalabense DSM 27321 (assembly GCF_000522505.1). Classification (GTDB taxonomy): domain Bacteria; phylum Actinomycetota; class Actinomycetes; order Actinomycetales; family Bifidobacteriaceae; genus Bifidobacterium; species Bifidobacterium moukalabense. The sequence continues at coordinate 203,224 of NZ_AZMV01000002.1, forward strand.
GGATGATGCTCAGCAACGATGCCGAAGCCAATGTGGTCGCCTCCATTGTACGCTGCCCCTGCAGGGTGGCAAGTGCCAGTGGAATGGTCTGCACGTCATCGCCCATGAGGAAGGCCATCGGAATCATGTATTCATTCCAAGTCCACACGAAGAAGAACACGAACAGCACGCTGATGGTCGACCAAGAGATGGGCAATACCACCTTGCGCAGAATCTGCCATCTGGAGGCGCCGTCAATCGCCGCCGCTTCCAGAATGGCCTGCGGGAACGTGCCGTACACAGAGGAAAGCAGATACGTTCCGTAAGCGCTTTGGATGATGGTGAAGATGATGATGATCGCCAGTTTGGTGTTATATAGGCCAACCTGCTTGAACATGGTGTACAGCGGGTAGAGCAGCGCTTCCTGCGGCATCATGTTGGCGAGCATGATGGCCAGTACGATCCACGTGTTGCCTTTGACTTTGCCAATGCCCAGCGCGAAGGAGTTGAGCACGGACAACACCACGGCAGCGACGGCAACAACCAGCGAGATGACGAGGCTGTTCCAGAATTTGAGTGGGAACTTCGTGGTGGTCCAGAAGGAAACGATGCCTTCCATGGTGAAGTGTTTCGGTAGGGAGAGCGGGCCGGCGGCATTGTAGTCGGCGGAGGTCTTGAATGCGTTGACGGTCAAGACCAGCAGTGGGAACAGTACCAGCAGAGCGGCCACGATCAGCAGGATCAGTGTGATCCAGTCTCCGGTTGAGCGAACATGTTGCGTTTTCTTTGAGGCCTTGCGTGCGGCGGCCGCGGACATTGTTTGGGTCATGGTTCCACCTTTGCTTTCAGACGAGTTCCTTTTCGACGCGCTTCTGCACGATCGTGAACACGATGGAGAACACGATGATGACCGCAGTCAGCGCAGTGGAGATCGCAGCACCGTAGCCGACTTGCTGCACCTGGAAGAATTGGTTGTAGGAGTAGTACGACGGCACTGTGGTTGCGGTGCCGGGGCCGCCTTTGGTCAGCAGGTAGACCGGGGCGAAGGTCTTCAGAGCACCAATGGTGGCTGTGAGGATGACCACCAGCAATTCGGGGATGATGGACGGCAGGGTGACCACGCGGAATTTTTGCCACCAGTTGGCACCGTCGAGCCCTGCCGCTTCGTACAGTTCGGGATCGACTCGCTGCAGGCCGGACATGAAGATGACGATCGGATAGCCGAGCTGAATCCACACGAGGATGAACATAAGCACCGGCAGTGCGCTATCGGGACTGCCGAGCCAGTTATGCTGCAGGAATCCCAACCCAAGTTTGGAAAGCAGGGCGTTGACCGCACCGTCTTCCGGGCGGAAAATCCAACCCATGATGATCGCCGCGACTGCGACCGGCAGTAATTGCGGAAGGTAGAACAGCGCGCGCAGGAAAGAAGCCATCTTGCCGCCGAACTTCTTCTGAATCACATCCGTGAGCAAAGAGGAGATGAACAGGCCGAGAATGGTCGGAATGACCACTATGGCGACGATAATCCAGAACGAGTTGGCAAAGGAAATCCAGAATGTGGAGTCGGAGAACAGTCGCTGCCAGTTCTTCAGGCCCACCCACTTGACCGGGCCCACTCCGCGCCAGCGAGTGAAGCTCAGATAGATGTTCCATACGAACGGAATCACAACGATGATAAGCAGGCCGAGTAGGCCCGGAATGAGATACGGCACGAATTTTGCGGAGCGGCTGCCGGGAAGCCTTGACATCGAGATGCCTCCGCGCTTGGTCTTGTGCGACATTACAGGATCCTTTTGATGAAGATTGATGTATTGCAGGTGTGGCCCGCCCGCAAACGGGCCACACCGATGGTTGGTTACCGAACGATGCGCCGGCCTGATTGCGCCTTAGTTGTTCTTGACACCCATGTCCTCGACACCGGTGTCATACTTCTCGTGGATGTTCTTCAACACGTCGGCTGGCTTCTTGGTGCCGTTGACCAGTTCCTGGAAGGCTGCAGGCACTGCGTCGGTAAGGTTGGAGGCCGCATAATCCGGATAGTAGCTAAGCTTGCCCTCGTCAGCGTAGGATGCGTACTCCTCAATCATGGCCTTGCTCTTTTCGTCCGTGATCTTGTCGGTATCGGCGGCGACTGGAATGCCTCCCGCATTGCCGAGGAAGTTCTGCACGTCTTCGGAGAGCACATAGTCGATGAACTTGGCGGACAGATCCTTATGATGCGACTTTTCGGGAATCACTAACAGGTTGCCGGCACAGCCGATGGCGAAGTTGGATTCCGGCATGACGGCGGCGTCCCAGTCGAAGGAGGTGATTTGCTTGACGAAGCGACCTTGGTTCCAGGTGCCGGTCTGGTAGATCGGATACTCGCCCTTGATGAAGGCCTGCGTAGTGTCTTCAGCCTTCATACCGGTCGCATTGCGGGAAATGAAGCCCTTGTCGAGCCATTCGTTGATGGTGTTGACGGAGGAGGTCAGAGTCTTGGAATTCCAGTCGACATCGCTTTTATACAACTGCCAGTTGTCGATGAACTTGGAGTCGGCGTTCTTGGAGACAAGCTGCCACCACAGCCACATCACGCCGTATTCCTGCGCGTCGGCAGCGATTGGAGTTACGCCGGCATCGACGAATTTCTGGCATACGTCCACGAATTCATCGTAAGTGGTTGGGATTTCAAGACCGTACTTGGCAAAGAGGTCCTTATTGTAGTAGACACGTTGGAATTCGGCGTAGCTGGTCATGCCGTACCAAGTATCGCCATCCATGATGCCGCTCTCATCGTACTTGGCAACAGCCGCGTTCGCACCGGTCACCTTCTTGTCCCAGCCATACTGGGAGACATAATCGCCGAGATCGGTGAGCAGGCCCATGGTGGAGAGCACACCAGCGGAACCATTGCCACGATTGGATTCCATAAGATCCGGCGCTTCGTCGGAGTTCAGGAACTGGCTACCGTTCTGGGCAATCTGTGTGAAGGATTTGCGTTCGAACTTGATCTTGACTCCGGTTTCCTTTTCAAAGGCTTCCGCGGCACGCTTCCACGCTTGGGTCTGGCCGGCATCATCCTCTTCGTAATACCAGAATGACAGGCTGTCCGGCTTCTCCTCGTCCTGCGCATTATCACTGCCGCATGCAGCGAGAGAGGTCAGCGACAGTGCTGCGATGGCCATAGTGGCCAGTCCTCTTTTGATATTCATTTCTTTTCTCCTTATTTTCCTTCCGGGGCGCCTTCCTTGCAACGCTCCAAAAATATGATTGTTGAAACGTTTCGACACTGTGTATGGGGACTCTCTTCAGACGGGCCGTTACAGCTGTCAGTCGACGTCGGTCATTATTGAAACGTTTCGATTGTGCCTATGAAGTTATGCTGTTCACACCGAAGACTTCGCCGTTTTACCGTGAAGCCACCTTCAGTGCCCTTTCGCCGGGACTTATCTCGGCAACGGAACCGCGGAGTTTCACTGCGGGAGCCTCAAGCTCGACGTCACCCTTGATCTTGGCACCTTCCTCAATTGCCGAAACTAAGAGTCCCATGGCCTGTGAGCACAGCTTCTCCGGCATGACTGGCATCTCGGTAATCGGCCGCGACATCAATTCGCCGTCGAAATACGTACCGCACGACAGCACCGAAATATCTTCCGGCACCGACAGTCCAGCGCCCGATAACTCCTGCAGTACCCGATTGAGCACATTGGCGTTGGCCTGATTGATTATCGCCGTCGGACGATTCTCATCAGCAAAGGTCTCTCGCACAAAACGGGTCGCGTCGAAACGGTCATCCTCATATCGCGAGGATTCAACAACTGTCATGCCACGTTCCTTTGCACGCGCCAGCATGCTCTCGCGAAAGATCACAACATACCCGGAGCTCCGCTCGTAATCGGACTCATTGTTGCGCAGGAACACAACCTTACGATGACCTTTGTCGAATAGAAGATCAACCGCCTTGCGACCGGCTTCGGCGAAATCGATATCGATGCAGGCGCAGCCCTCATGCACTGACGGATAGCCAATGGCCACACAAGGTTTGGAGAAGTTGCCGGATGCAGCCGCACGCTCATCATCCTGTTCGACGTCAAGTAGTACCACGCCATCAACCAAGTTGCTTTGCGTCACGCGACGGATGTCATTCACTGCATCCGGGCCGGTCAGCAACAGCACATCATAGCCGGCATTCCTTGCAGCCCACGCGGTGTGCAAAAAGTAGGCGTTATATTTAGCCTGATTGATATCGCCACGAATCGGTGCGCTCAATGCGATGACCTGCGACCGTATACCACGCATCTTGCGAGCGCTGGCGTCCGGGGTGTACCCAAGCTTCTCCACCGCCGCCATGACCTTGTCGGCCGTCTTGGTGGAAATCGAACGCTTACCGGAAAGCGCATATGAGACGGTGCTGACGGACACCCCCGCCTCACGGGCCACATCTTTGATGCCTGCCACCATCATCGCCTCCCTCGGCATCGGCGCTCTTGACACCGTTCTTCAAATCCCTCAGCACAGCAACGTGCCGAATCCATATCAATATCCCGACAAACCCTCGATTCCCGTAATCGAATCGTTTCGTCGAAACGTTTCACTAATCATAACTCTAAACAGAGGGTATGTCAAACGTTTCGATACGCTACATGTCGCAATGAAATCAAGTCCCAAAATACTGTGGCGGCTTCGGGTTCGATGCACACCAGAAAAGATTGAACAGACACAGAGACAAACCCCTAACATGGTTCTGGCCGATCAGGGTTCCGTCCTCGAGACCCTCCGAACCGAAGCGAAGATTGACGGATTGTGCAGATTTGCCACCCTTCGCACCGCCCACAGTGTTGTATTAGAGCCGCGCTGGTAGGCTTTGGCCTTGGTCCATACACCCGTATGTCCAAGAACTCACAGAGAGAACTCCATGGGAATCATTAACTTCTTCGTCAACCTGCTCAAGGACCCGCGCACCGCGATTGCCAGCTGGATCGCCATGGGCGTCGCCCCGACGCTTGGATTCATCTTCCTCATCGTCTTCGTCGAGACGGGCGTGGTGTTCTTCCCCTTCCTTCCAGGCGACTCGCTGCTGTTCGCAGCCGGCTTTTTCGCCGCACCCGACGCCAAGACCGGCGTCTCCGCCCTGCCGCTGTTCGCACTGCTGCCGGTTGTCTGGTGCGCACCGATCATCGGCGATCAGTGCAACTACTGGATCGGCCATTTCTTCGGCCGCCGCATCATCGAATCCGGCAAGGTCAAGGCCATGACGCCGGAGCGCATCGCCAAGACGGAAGCCATGATCGACAAGTGGGGTCCGCTGGCCGTGTTCCTCGGCCGCTTCTTCCCGTTCATCCGCACGTTCATGCCGTTCATTTCCGGTATTTCCGGCATGCGCTGGAGCCGGTTCACGCCGTTCTCCGTGCTCGGCGGCCTGTGCTGGTCCACCCTGTTCACGCTGCTTGGCTACTTCTTCGGCGGCATTCCGGCCGTGCAGAAGCACTTCGAACTGGTGATCATCGCGATTCTCGTGCTGTCGCTGATTCCGACGATCGTAGGCCTGCTCAAGGCCAAGTTCGGCAAGAAGGCTCCGGCTACCGAAGCCTGACAGGCATAATCATCCCCAGCCATCGTTTCGGGTGGGCAGCGAATCGGGAGATTTTTGCCGCTCGCCCGAAAGGTATCGCAACACGCGAACGTGCAGAATTGCGTTCGTACACACTTCGTACTAGAGTTCTGAGAGTTGCCCTGCGAAGCAAGGTAACATCCAAGGGGCTGTAGCTCAGTTGGTAGAGCGCTTCGTTCGCATCGAAGAGGTCGCGGTTTCGACTACCGTCAGCTCCACGAAAGCCCGCTGCATTCATTCCACCGCAGCGGGCTTTTTGATTTCCATATTGTGAGGCGTCTTCTCAGGGCTTGTTTCCAGTCACCGATGCCTCAGTGCGATGACTCTTCTTGGGGGCCGGCCGGATTCACGCACCGACGCGCTGGCGTACATAGGCGTCGAGCGTAGCGGCGGTGATGCCGTCATATCCCTTGATCGATGCGAATTGCGGACCGTTCGAATTGTCGAGCTGCATGAAACCGGTCTGACCGAGCGTGGTGGCACCGGAGGCGACGGCGGAACGCAGGCCGCTCATCGAGTCCTCAATCGCAATGCAGTACCGCATATTCTCCGGCGCGATGCCAAGGCGACGGCCTGCTTCCAGGTACGGTTCCGGCGACGGCTTCTTCGCAACGTCATCATCACCGCACACAAATCCGGCGAACGCTCCGGCCGGTGCCTGATCGACCAGATTCTGCGCAAGATGGCGGGGCGACGTCGTCACCAACATCGACGGCACACCGGCGGCAATCAGCGAGCGCAGCACATCCCCCACACCGTCGATCCAGGGAATCCTTTCGAATTCCTTCTGCGCGACATAATCGATCATGCCTTTGCCGATCTCCTCGATCGACAGCTGGCAACCATGCTCCACCATGCGGCGTGCGACTTCCGGCACCGGCGTACCGGAACACTGCCAAGCCAGATCCTCATCCCAATACCCGCCATGCGCGGCCGCGATCTTCAGCTCGCTCTCGTGCCAGTACGGCTCGGAATCGATCAGCGTGCCGTCCATGTCCCAGAATACGGCCTTGAGCAGCAGGCCGTCATTGCCCGCACCATTCGAAACAGTCATGATATTCCTTCCCTTGGTACCACGACTATTTCAGCAGACCAGCGAGACCATGCGCTGTATGCATAATCACGATCAAAAGCACCGGCGCCTCGTCGGATCCATGCTTGAAAACGGGCATACTGAAACGTTCCGCAGGGCGATCACCCTGCGGAACGTTCGCGCCCGATACTCTCCGACTACTCTTCCGTGTCGCCGTTCTCTTCCGCGCCGCCTTGCTCCTGCTCGGCCTTCGCGGCATCCTCCGCCTTCCAGCGGGCGATGCAACGTTCCACGCGCTTGTATCCGATGATCTTCGGATCAAGCCCGGCCTCGCGGAAAATCGCCGCGGGCGAGCCGCCTTCGGCATATCGCCTCATGCAGTCGTCACGGAATTCCTTCGAATAGCAAATGCGATACTGGGTGACCGATTCCACGGCATCCAGAGTCCCGAGATATTTCCGGGTCTTGGCGGTGAACGCAACTCTTGGCACTGTTCGCTCCTAACTCCTCGTTCCACACACCGTAAGGTCGCCCATCCCCCGAATCTGTTTCGGGAAAATCGAACTATATTCTACGAATCAAATGATTCATCGTAAGAAAAACAGTCGAAATACGGATAATCACTATTATTTCTCACAATAACGACATCATGTCGAATAGTAAAGTCTGCTTTGACACACTATATGACAAAACTGGGCATTCCCCCTATCGGGTATGCCCAGTTTTGAATGTTTTTCGAGAGTTTTATGTCAACCTCAATGAACTCCCCAAATCACCACGGATTTGGATTCCGCATTGTCATCCGGCTCCCGTCGCCCGGCCGGCAGTTCGCGTGTGTCGACATGAATCTGACGCCGCCACATGCGGGCCCTGCGGGAACGCTTGATCTCCACGATTCCACCGTCCGCATCCGCCGCGAACACACTGGAACCTGCCGGTTTGCGCAACCGCTCCACCTGCCGGCGCAGCTCACGGTTCTCCTCTTCAAGTTCGAGGATCCGCGTGACTCCAGCCAGGTTGATGCCCTCTTCCTGACTGAGCTGCTGCGCCTGTGCGAGGCGGAAGATGTCCCGCAGCGAATACCGACGGGCGCCACCCTCCGTGCGCTGCGGTATGACCAGTCCAAGACGATCATATTGACGCAGCGTCTGCGGATGCACGTTCGCCAGCTCGGCGGCACGACCGACCGTGAACACAGGCAGTTCGATGTCGAAACCGACCTCGTCGGCACCGTCCAGATCAGCCCTGCCGGCCACGATCGCGACGGCGCACATTGCGTACAGCCGGCGAGTCTGCTGCGCTACGCGTGACCGCACCATCGTACTCAGCGCTCCTTGGCGAGCCCGTCGGCGAAATCACCACATGCCTTGTCAAACTCCTTCGCGGCACGTTTGACCGCAAGACCCGGCTTGTCGGGGATGCGTATCTCCACGCGACCGATCAGATCGCCGTTACTGCGCGGATTGGCAACGCCCTTGCCGGAGATGCGCACTTCGGTACCGCTCGAGGAGCCTGCCGGCACCTTAAAGGTGACTTCGTTGCCGTCGATGTCCCTGGCACTCACCTTCGCACCGGCGACGGCCTGTCCGACCGTAATCGGCAGGTCCATGACGATGTCGCGCTTGCGCATGGTGAACTTCGGGTCTTCGACGACGGAAATCTGCAGGTACAGATCGCCGTTCTTGCCGCCGTTGCGCCCCGGCTTGCCCTTGCCGGCAAGACGGATCTTCTGACCGTCCTTCACACCGGCGGGGATGTGCGTCTTGAACTTCTTGCCACCGGCGCTCAGGGACACCGTCGCGCCCTTGATCGCCTGGCGGAAGGTCAGGTTGATCTTGGAATTGCGATCCTCGCCATCCTCAGGCTGCGGTGCGGCCTGCTCGTAGGCGCCATAGGGGCCACCCGCGCCAGCACCATATGCGCCCGCACCTTGGCCTGCGGCACCACCGAACATCGAGAAGATGTCATTGAGATTCGGATTGCCTCCGCTGGTCTGAAAACGGATGCGCGATCCGTTGCCGCCCATGCCGGAGCCACCGAACATCGATCCGAAGATGTCGGAGAAACCGCTCGCGTCGAAGCCGTCTGCGCCGGAACCGCCGGCGAAGCGCGCGCCACCCATGCCGAACTGGCGGATGGCATCGTACTTTTGACGGTTCTCCTTGTTGCTCAGCACGTCGTACGCCTCGGAGATGTCCTTGAACTTCTCCTCGGCCTCCTTGGTCTTGTTCAGATCAGGATGGTACTTGCGCGCCAGCTTGCGGTACGCCTTGGTGATTTCGTCGTCGGTGGCCTCCTTGGAGACACCGAGGACCTTGTAGAAGTCTTTGCTCAGCCATTCATTCTCAGCCATGATGTGCCTCCTTTCGTGAGGTAGCTGACTTTAGTCCTGCGGGGAAGCCACGACCACGCGGGCCGCGCGAATCACACGGTCGCCGATGCGGTAGCCCGCCTCGACCACGGTATCGACGGTTTCCTTTTCGGCGGTCGGATCCGGCTTGTGCAGGATCGCATCGTGCCTGGTCGGGTCGAAGTCCTCGCCTTTTTCGCCGAACTTCTCGACGCCGAACTTCTCGAAGGCCTTGTCGATTTTCGTGGCGACGGCCTTGAAGGAATCATCCATTTCGCTGTGCTCACGGATGCGGTCGATGTCGTCAAGGGCCGGCAGCAGCGCGGTGAGCACGTCGATGATGCCGTGCTGGCGGAAGCGATCCTGCTCCTTCTTCGCGCGATTGCGGAAGTTGATGAATTCCGCACGCTCACGCTGGAGGGCCTCAAGATATTCCGCGGCCTCCTTCTTGGCCTGGCCCAGCGGGGTCAGGGTTTCGGCGTCGGCGTCCGTGGCGTTTTCAGCGGCGGCGGAAGCCTCGGCCTGCGCCGAGGCGGCCGCCGTATCGGCAGCGGCCGCCTCGGGGGCACCGGCGGCAGCGTCATCAGCCGCCGGGCCGGTGCCGGAGGGAGCGGTCTGCCCGGACAGGTCGTCCATGTCGGGCAGATCGTTCAGATACTCGTCCTTGTTGAAGTCGGACATGATTACTTGTTGTCCTTGTCATCATCGTCCACGACTTCGGCGTCAACCACGTCGTCGTCAGCGGAACCGGTACCCGCGGCGCCGGCGGCACCCGCTCCGGCAGCGCCTGCCGCGTCGGCACCCTGCTGGGCGTAGAGGGCCTGGCCGATCTTCTGGGCGGAGGTCATCAGCTCGCTCTGGGCGGTCTTGATCTTCTCGATGTCCTCGCCCTTCAGGGCCTCCTTGAGCTCGTTGACCTTGTCGGTGACCTCCTTGGCCACGTCGTCGGAGAGCTTGTCCTTGTTGTCGTTGACGAGCTTCTCGGTCTGATAGGCGAAGGCTTCGGCCTGGTTGCGGGTCTCGGCGTCCTCCTTGCGCTTCTTGTCCTCGGCTTCGTGGGCTTCGGCCTCCTTGACCATGCGGTCGATCTCGTCCTTCGGCAGGCCGGAACCGCCGGTGATGGTCATGGACTGCTCCTTGCCGGTGCCCTTGTCCTTGGCGGACACGTGCACGATGCCGTTGGCGTCGATGTCGAAGGTGACCTCGATCTGCGGAACGCCACGCGGCGCCGGAGCGATGCCGGTCAGTTCGAAGGTGCCCAGCGGCTTGTTGTCGCGGGCGAATTCACGTTCGCCCTGATAGACCTGGATGAGCACGGACGGCTGGTTGTCTTCCGCGGTGGAGAAGACTTCCGAACGCTTGGTCGGGATGGCGGTGTTGCGATCGATGAGCTTGGTCATGATGCCACCCTTGGTTTCGATGCCGAGGGATAGCGGGGTCACGTCGATGAGCAGCACGTCCTTACGGTCGCCCTTGATGACGCCGGACTGCACGGCAGCACCGACGGCCACGACCTCATCCGGGTTCACGGACTGGTTGGCTTCCTTACCGCCGGTGAGCTCCTTGACCAGATCCTTGACGGCCGGCATACGAGTGGAGCCGCCGACGAGGACCACGTGGTCGATGTCGCTCACACCGATGCCGGCGTCGGCCAGCACGTTGTTGAACGGGGTGCGGCAACGGCCCAGCAGATCGGAGGTCATTTCCTCGAAGTGGGCGCGGGTCAGGGTCTCGTCCAGATGCACCGGGGTACCGTCAGGGGTCATGGCTAGGTACTGCATGGAGATGCTGGTGCTGGTCGAGGAGCTCAGCTCCTTCTTGGCCTGCTCCGCGGCTTCCTTCAGGCGCTGCAGGGCGATCTTGTCCTTGCTCAGATCAACGCCATACTTGTTCTTGACCTCGCCGACGAGCCAGTCGATGATCTTCTGGTCCCAGTCGTCGCCGCCCAGATGATTGTCGCCGTTGGTGGCCTGCACCTGGATGGTGGAGAAGCCGTCATCGTCCTTGCCGATCTCCAGCAGGGACACATCGAAGGTGCCGCCGCCCAGATCGAAGACCAGGATGCGCTCGTCCTCCTTGCCCTTCTCGAGGCCATAGGCCAGTGCGGCCGCGGTCGGCTCGTTGATGATACGCAGCACGTTCAGGCCCGCGATGGTGCCGGCGTCCTTGGTCGCCTGGCGCTGGGCGTCGTTGAAGTATGCCGGGCAGGTGATCACGGCGTCGGTGACCGGCTCACCCAGGTAGGCTTCGGCGTCGCGCTTGAGCTTCATCAGCACCTGGGCGGAGATCTCCTGCGGAGTCCACTTCTTGCCGTCGATTTCGACGGTCCAGTCGGTGCCCATGTGGCGCTTGACGGAGCTGATGGTGCGATCGACGTTGGTCACGGCCTGACGCTTGGCGACCTCGCCGACCAGAATCTCGCCGGACTTGCTGAATGCCACGACCGATGGCGTGGTGCGAGCGCCCTCGGCGTTCACGATAACGGTGGGCTGGCCACCTTCAAGAGTTGCGATGCAGGAATTGGTAGTACCCAAATCGATGCCAACTGCGCGTCCCATAACTTATCTCCTTTGCAAACTAGGTTCGCTGTTCGTTTTTTTCGTTCTTCGCTCGAGTTCCGGATTGCCGTCTCTCGTGCTTTCCAAAACTTGAGCCTACACCACTCAACTTTTAATCGCAAGTTATTATTCCCGGAATCACAAAAAAATCTTGAGTACATCTCACTCAACTTTGCCTATCCCACTCAATCTGCCGACGCTCCCACCCATCTCACCGTCGGCGGATTGGGAATGCTCCAAACCACCGACGCTCAGCAGGCCCCAGCGTCGGCAGATACAGAAAATACCCCAAGCCGCCGATGCTCAGAGGGCCCTAAGCGTCGGCGGTTTGGGGGGAATGGATGAACGACCCGGATCAGCGAGTGATCTTCGCAGTCTTGACGATCATCGCGATGGCAACCAGCACGGCCACGGCCAGCGCCACCGCGGCGACAGCGGTGCCAGTTTTGCCCAGCGGCGAAACATTCGATTCGGCGCCGGTGGCGGCGGTCGCATCGACCTTGCCGGAGGTGATGGTGCCGTCGCCCTTGTTGCCGGCATCCGTGTTCTTGCCGGCAGAGGCGGAGGATGCGGCCGGAGCCTGGAATTCGCCGGAATCATACGTCACACCGGACTGGCGGCCGTTCACACTCAGCGTATAGGTTTCGCCTTCCTTCATGCCGTCGAGCGCAATGTCGGTGATCTGCGCGGTCTTGACGCGCACACCCGAGACCGGAGTGGAGGAATCGGAGGCGGCCACGACATTGCCGGAGGCATCCTTCAGCTCGTAGGAAAGCACCGCATCGCCGTTGAATCCCGTAGCTTCAGCCACGTACTTGCCGTCCTTGAGCTTGACCGAGACGGTGGCGTCCTTCGACAGCGCATTCTGCTGGTCGGTGGTGGTGGCCAGACCAAGCGCACCGGCGATGGTGTAGAAGTTATCGGTCTGGTCGCTCAGGCCGACCACACGCTGCGCACCGGGTCCGGAGGCTGCGATGCGCAGCTGGGTGCCGGTGTGGGACATGTCGCCGCCGTTGTAGCCGCCATCCTCGTCGCGGGAGTCGTTTTCGGCGGTGCCGTAGGAGACGACCATATTGTTGCCATCGGCGGTCTTGAGCACGGTGGAGAGCGCGTAGGCCGGCTGGGAGTTGAGAATCTGCGAAGTGTGCGCGTGATCGGCGGTAACGATCACCAGAGTGTTGGAGAGGTCGACGTTCTGCAGCACATAGGAGATGGCCTGATCGAAGTCATCGGTCTCGCCGATCTGACCGCAGGCGTTGCCGGCATGGTCCTGCTTGTCGATCGAAGCGCCCTCGATCTGCAGGAAGAAGCCGTTGGACTGGCTGGCCGGGTTCGCATTAAGCAGTTCGAGAGCCTTCTTGGACATGTCCTTGAGCGAGGAGCCCTGGTTGCCGAGCCACTGGTCATTCACCGTGCATACGGTCGGATTGGCATCCTTGGCCGGATCCTTGGCGGTGGCCTTCGACGCGTTGAACTTGGTCGGCATGTTGCCGTCGCTCATCAGGGCGAGCACCGGCTGGCCTTCCTTGTATTCGAGCGCGTTCATGGCCGCCGGATCGTTTTCGACGGTCTGGTAGCCCATTTCCTTGGCCTGCTCCCACACGGTCTTACCCGCATATTCACCGCCCTGCACGGTCTGGCGGAAGTACTTGGAACCACCACCGATGGTCACATCGGCACGGGTGTCGAGCAGCTGCTCGGAGATGGAACCGATGCCGCCGTTCTCCTTGAGCTGGCTGGCCAGGCAACGCTTCAGCGCGTCATTGGAGGAGCCGTCGGTCTTGCCTTGCGGGCCATAGCAGCCGCGTTCGGTGGAATGCGATTCCAGCACCGCCGGGGTGGCGTCCTGGATTTCCGCGGTGGTCACGTTGCCGGTCGCCTTGCCGGCGGCCTTCGCGAGTTCGAAAAGATTGAGCTGCGGATTGCCGTACACGTCGACATCCACGGCGTTGTTGTAGGTCTTGGTACCGGTGGCCCAGGCGGAGCCGGATGCGGAGGAGTCGGTAACGTCGGTGAGCTTGCCGGGATTCGAATTGGCCTTCAGATTACCCTTGCCGTCCTTGCCGACGGCACTGTCGGAGCTGTTGGAGCCGAGCGAGAAGGTCGTGTACTGGCCGGTGCCGACCTCCACGTCGTCGAGGGCACCGGGCTGCCCGACTGCGTCAAGCCCGTCGAAATGGCCGTTGGCGCCCTTGAGATAGTCGCGCGCCACGGTGATTTCGGAATCGCCCATACCATCGCCGATGAACAGGACGACGTTCTTGGCGGTCTTGTTGCCGATTGCGGCGATGCGCTGCGCACCGCCGTGCTGGGCCAGTTCGGCCACGGACTTGCCGTTCGGGCTGTAGGTGGATGCGCTATCGGCGAGCGCCGGTACGGCGAGCGCGCCGAGCGTGGCGACGGAGGCGAACGCCGCGACGGCGCCCTTGAGAGCCTTGTGCTTGCTCATATGTTCTTCTTTCTTCTGCACGCGGAACCTTTCCGCGCCATATGTTGCGGAACCTTGCGTTTCCATCGCCCACGCTAAACGCCAAAAACCAACGCAGTTCAATTCGCACCTCAACGGCAGATGAATTCTGGGCACGTCAAGGTGAACTCTCCCCTAACGACGCAAATGGGTCTGCGATCCCCTTGTTACGAGGATGGTCGCGGACCCATTGTCTTCTTGTCTGTGTGGATTGGGCGCCAGTTCGCCATACATGGTGGCCAGCCCGCAGCATGCATAATTAGCCGCGCAACAGAATCTCCTCCAAGACGCCGTTTACCGCGTCGGGCATGCCGTATGCGACGAACGGTTCCTTGCTGAAGCGTGGTTTGCTGTCGAGCGTACGCAAGGCGCCAACCGCTCGGACGCCTTGTTCTCGGATTGCCTGTAACGCATGCTCTTTGGTGATATACGGCATCTGTGCATGTAGCAGCGCATCAAGTACATCCTTGTCAATCGGATTATCCGCGACGGACAAACCTTTTGGAACGGCGACACTCAGCCGAGCAGTTGAAGGCACGTCATGTACGGCGACGGACAGGCTCAGCGTCTGTTCATCGTACGCAATCTCAGCCGTCTCGCAGGCGATGCCGTTGATGGTAACCTGCAGTTCGCCGGTCCCAACCGGCGAGACGCCACGGAACACAATCGTCCAATCGCGTCGTTCCGGCACGGATTCGACGGCTCCGTCAACCGGTGAAATCTCGAACCGACTGCCGCCTGATCCGGTAGCGTCACCATCCTTGGCACTATCAGCAATGTCGGCACGCCAATCGAACGTCATCATCGTATCCGCGATATGCGCACGTCTCGCGCAGGATACGATTCCGTCATCCTCACGCAACGTGAAAGTTCCGTCCGCACCGGGGAAAACCAGCACGTGCAGGACCGAGGGATTGCGAAGGTCGTTGACATCGTCACCGGTTGCAAGTTCCTGCAACGGAATGATGCCACCCGCTTTAGCGAACACAGGTGTGCGGTCAAGCGCGCGCCACACTTCAAGTCGCCGCCCGGACGCGTTATCGGAGACATAGCGCCGTCCATCGAAGAAGTCGTACCATTCGCCTTGCGGCAACCATGCTTCAGTCCTGCCACGCTGTGCCGTCGGATCGTCATCGGTCACGATGGGTGCCACCAGCAGTTCGGTACCGAATCGGAATTCGTCTGGCACTTCGTAGGCTTGCGGATTGTTCGGTTCGCTCCAATACATCGGTTCGACCAGCGGCCGTCCGTCAAGCGCCGCACGATAGTTCATCGTGTACAAGTACGGCAGCAGCATATGGCGCAGTCTCAGTGAGGCGACCATGGCCGCATGCACATCGCCGGAAAAGTTCCATGGCTCCTTGCCGGTGAACGGCGAGCTGCTTGAATGCAGGCGGTTAATCGGGCTGAAGGTGCCCAACTGGTACCAACGGACCTCTAGATGTTCATTACGGTAGCCACACATATGCCCACCGATGTCATGACTCCACCAGCCATAGCCGATGTTCGATGCGGTCGCGGTGAAATATGGCTGGAATTGCAATGACTCCCATGTGACGATGGTGTCGCCGGAGAAGCCTACCGGATAGCGATGCGAACCGGGACCGGCGTAACGGGAGAAGGTCAATGGCCAGCGGCCGTCGCGCCCGGAGTCTAGGTAGTGCATGTGATTGAGCACCCACAGCGGGTCAAGTCCCGGTTGCCGGGTCACACCGCCCTGTTGCCAGTCGAGCCACCAGAAGTCGACGCCCTCATCTTCCATACGGTGATGCATGCCGAGATATGCATCGACGAAGTCCGGATTGGTCAGGTCGAATTCCGCAGCCTCCCCGGTCGTGGGGTCAATGCCGACACGTTTGGCGACCGTTTCGTAATCGTCCTCGTACGCACGTATGCCGTCGCGAGGATGCACGTTCAATGTGGCCTTCAGCCCGCGTTCGTGCAGACTGCGCAGAAATGCACAATGATCCGGGAATAGCTGACTGTTCCACGAATAGCCGGTCCAGCCGGAACCATATTTCGGATTCACGTCATCGACACGATGCCAATCCATATCGATGACCGACGTGGTGAACGGGATACCCTCATTCTTGAAACGATCCATCAGTTCCAGGTATTCCGTCTGCGTGTAACGGTAGTAGCGACTCCACCAGTTGCCAAGCGCATAGCGCGGCAGCAACGGGGTCGGTCCAGCCAGCGTATAGAAGTCCTGCACAGCTTCGATGTAACGACGCCCGTATCCGAAGAAATAGATGTCGGTTTCCGCATGATCTCTTGGCCTAACCCAAGTGCCGAGCGGATTCGTCTTGCCGTCGACCTCATCGGCCTCGACGATGACGTTCGATCCGGAATCATCGATTACAGCCCAACCGTCACGTGAGAGTACACCGTCATCCAACGCGATTTCGCCATCAGCCTCGTCGAGTGTACGCGCGGTACCTTTGAGATTATGCAGAGACGCATCGCCGTAATGCCAAGTATTGAACTGAGTATCGGAGACGCCTTTGACGACGATGCTCAGCCCTTCCTTGCTGAACGGTTTGCCGTCGTAGGTCAGGTAGAGTGCAGGGGTATCGACGATGAGCAGCCCGTTACGATGCGTTACGGTGAATTCCGGATCGGCTCCAAAGTCGCGATTGACGGCCATCTGCGTCAACCGATCCTCAAACTCGCCTGAATCGGACCATTCGAGCCGAATGAGGGATTCAGTGAGGATGCCGATCCTCCAATGCTCGCCCTGTAGGACTGTCGCGTCGCGCATGCACGGTTGTGCATTACGTACATAGTCGATGAATACGTTGCTTGTCATGGTGTTTCCCACTTTACTTGCCACTGCCAGTCGCGATGCCGGCGATGAACTGCTTCTGGAAGATCATGTAGACGATGATTACCGGCACGATGGCCAGTGAGGTGGCCGCGAACAGTCCGCCGTAATCAGTGCCGTACTGGCCGTTAAAAGCCTTCAATCCAACGGCGAGCAGCTGCTTTTTCTCATCAGTGATCATAAGGAACGGCCACAGGTAGTCTTCCCAGTTCCACAGGAACGTGAATATCGCCAATGCTGCGATGGTATTGTGGCTCATCGGCAGGATGATGCTGTGGAAGATTCTGGTTTCGGAAGCACCGTCGAGTTTAGCGGCTTCAATCAGCTCATCGGAGATGCCGGAGATGGATTGGCGGAACAGGAAGATGCCGAACGCGCTTATCATGCCAGGCAATACGAGGGACGTGTAGGTGTCTTGCAAACCCCAGTTGGTGAACATCTCGTACTGCGGAATGATGGTTACGGCCCATGGGATCATCATGGTGCTCATGACGACGCCGAAAAGCAGGTTACGGCCACGGAAGCGCATTTTGGAAAACACGTAGCCGAGCACGGCACTGGTATAAATCGCGATACCGGTTTTCAGACCCGCTACGACCAGAGAGTTGATGAACAAGCGCAGGAAATTGAATTTTTCCTGGATACTCACATAGTTGGCAAGTGTGGATGGCTTGGGGAACAGCCCTCCGGTCACCTTGACGATCTCGCTGTTCGGTGCAAATGACGAGATAAACATCCAGATGAAAGGAACGATGGTGATAAGGGCGACGACGAACAATAACGCAGTGAGGATGATGCCGCCGATTCTGCGATTTTTCATGCCAGGTCCTCCGAATCTCCCGAAATCTTGAACATGATGAGGGTCAGCACGCCGGTAAAGAGGAAGAGGATGACCGCCTGCGCCGACGCGACTCCGAAGTTATATTTCTGGAATGCCTGATCGAAGATGAGATAGCTGATGGTGTAGGTCGATGTTCCCGGCCCGCCTTCGGTCATAACGAGAATCTGCACATATGCCTGCAGATAGCTGATAAGCGACGTGATGACGATGAATAAGGTGGTTGATTTAAGTAGTGGCAGAGTGATTTTAAAGAAAATCTGCACTGAATTAGCCCCATCGATGGCGGCTGCCTCATAGACATCGCGCGGCAGATTCATCAGACCAGCCAAATACAGAACAGTAGCGTAGCCGAAATCCTTCCAGATGGTCATAATGATGATTGCGGGCATGGCCCACTTGGTGTCATGCAGCCAGTTGATATCAAGTCCAGTGACTTTGTCCACCATGCCAAACTGCGGATCGAACATCCACATCCACACGAAAGAAACCGCAACGAGCGGGGTGATGGTCGGCATATAGAATAAGCCACGCAACGTGTCCTTGCATTTGACGAGTTTGGCGCTCAGCAGCAACGCCAGCCCCAGGCCCAACACAATGCGAAAGACAGTGGATACTCCCGCGAACACCGCCGTGTTCCACATGGAACTCCAGAAAAGCTTATCGGTCAGAATTTGTTTGAAGTTGTCGAAACCGACCCAGTCATAGGTACCGACCAAAGGATTCCAGTCATGCAAGCTGCCGGCAAACGCCTTGATGATCGGATAGGCTAGGAATACGGCGAAGTAGACCACCAAGAAGGTGACCGCCATGTTACGTAGGGTGAAAATCCTTGACAGTAGAGATTCACCGTTCTTGTTCTTCATTGAATCTCGCCTCTTTATTGAGTTGAATCAGGCCGGTGTGCCAGTGCACTGTGCCGACATATGCTGTTTCTGAGAAAAACAGCCGCGACGCGGAAGGAATGGGGCCGTGCCGCGGCTGTAAATTGGGTGGGAATGGAAGGGAAGAGAACCGTCGATGGTTACTTATGTTCGTCGAAGTAGGCGTACTTGCTTTCCATCGAGGTGAAGTCTGAGCTCTTCATATCAGCATCCATCTGAGCCTGCGCTTCCTTGAGCGCTTTATCGATGGACATGCCATTCTGGAAGACGTTCTGGAAGGCGGTGGTGCCGCTGGATTCGACAGTGGACGGTGCCGGCCCCGGCCAGATCAGACGATCGACGCGCGGTTGGATGGCGGCCATGACCGGCTTGGAGAGGATGTCTTCGTCATCCTGAAGGGAAACCTTGGCAGGGAAGGAGTTGAGTTCGGCGACCGCTTCGCGAATGTAATCGTCGTTGGCGAGCAGGTACTTGATGAAGTCCTGAGCGACGGCCTGCTGCTCCTTGGTCTGGTTCTTATTGATACCCGGAGTGGATTCACCGTTGTAGCGATCGTAGGCAAACGGGGTGTCCGCAGAGAAGGTCGGAGTGGCGAAGACACCGTAGTCGATATCCGGATACTTCTCTTTGAGGGTTCCTTCCATATGGCCCCATGCGTAAATCATGGCGGACTGTCCATTGCCGAAGCTTTGGGTGTAGTCATTACCGAAATCGACGGATCCAACCTTGTACTTGTCATACAGGTCCTTGAGGAACTGCATGTTCTCTTTGGTCACGTCGTTGTTGTAGTTGGCTTTCTCGCCATCGGAGCTGAACAGCAACTCGCCCTTTTGATAGTTCAGGCCCTGATAGATGGCACTGTAGGCGTCGCCGTTGAAATTGAAGCCGGCTTGGGTCATTTTGCCGCCGTCGGTCTTGGTGAGCTTCTGGGCGACTTGGATGAACTCGTCCCACGTCGTGGGGATGTCGGCATCGGTCAGTCCGGCCTCCTTCCATAGGGTCTTGTTGTAGTAGATGTTGCCGGTGTTGATGACGGAGTCGACGTATTTGACCTTACCGTTTTCATCCTCATGCACGGAGGCGGTGGAGTAGTCGGTTTCCAACGCCTCGGTATCAATGTCGTAATCGGCCGCATACGGGCGAATCAAAGCGTCGTAGGAGTTGTGAATGTTGAAGACCGCCGGACCGTTCTTGCCCTTCAAGGCCAGCGGCAACTTGGTCCAGTAATCATCCCAGGAAACGTTCACCGTCTTGATGGTGACGTTCGGATAGATTTTCATGTAGGATTCGATCATCTTGTAGACCGGATCGGTCCCCTTGGACCCCCAGCTCCAGTATTCGATCTGAATCGGCTTGCCGTCGTTGACCAGATGGTTGGGGTCATAGGTGATGGTCTTGCCCATGACGTCAAGCCCTTTGTCGGCTTTGGTATCGGTGGTGCCGGAACCGGTGGTGCCACCGCCGCATGCCGCCAGCCCAACGATGCTCATAGCCGCCACTGCCGCCGCAATGCTCTTTTTGAACCTCATGTCTCTCCTTACGTCTTCGTAAGCCTTCATTTGCCCTAGCGGACAGGCAACAGCATACGACAAGGGTTTCATATTGACAATTCAGTCTTTTTATAAATGTAACCGGTTTCATTTGAAACCCTTTTCATTGTAACAATGTGAGCGTACACATCATGCAATGATACGGCGTGTCGAACTAAAACCCTTTTCATTCTTTTTCATTTATGCAATAATAGAGAGATAAACGCGATGCTAGGCTAAAACAAGCATCACGAATCATTCGGAGGCACCATGAAGGCGAGTATCGGCGACGTAGCGCTCAAAGCCGGCGTATCCAACGCGACGGTCTCACGCACCTTCGCACACCCTGAGCAGGTATCCGAAGCAACTCGAATCAAAGTGCAGGCCGCAGCCGATGCGTTGAATTTCAGCATCTCCCGATCGGCAGGAATTCTCAAATCAGGACGCACCTACCGTGTTGCACTGTTAATCGGCAGCCATGCCATCGAATGGTTCACCGCGGAGATCATCGCCGGTCTTAACGACGTATTACGCGACGCCGGCTACGATCTCGTCATCTACCCCATCGAAGGGACCGAGGCACGCGATGCATTCTTCGAGGAACTTCCCGTACGCAACAATGCAGACGCCGTGTTTGTATCCTCTTTCGGTATCAGTCCAGACGAGGTGAAACGTCTCGGCACCGCCAAAATACCGATTGTCGGAGTCAACACCACCAGCGAGGGCTTCGATGCGACTGTCGGCATCGATGACAAGGAAGGCATTAAACTCATCGTGCGGCACCTTGCCAAACTAGGGCATCGCAATCTTCTGTACCTCTACGAGAGCTTCTCTTCCACGCTCGGCTTCAGTTCATACAACCGCATCACTGGATTCCAAGAAGCCTGCAACACCATAGATGGCATGAATGCACGCACATTGGCCGTGCAGAAGAACGACAACATTATCGATGCCGCGATCTCCGAAATGATGGCGCAGGATAATCCGCCAACGGCTTTATGTTTCCATCAGGATTCACAAGCCATCCCGCTGTTTTTCCGTCTTCAACGAAGCGGGCTATCCATCCCATTGGATATTTCCGTGACCGGTTTCGACGACAGTACATTCGCCGAAGAGGCTGAACTGACCACCGTCCGGCAAAAGCCATATGACATGGCCGTCGCCGCAGCAAAAAAGGCACTGGACCTGATTGAGGGACGGCCCGTTTCTGAACCGTTCGAAATCTTCCCAGTTCAACTGCAGGTACGCAGTTCGACTGCGAATCCACGGACTACACCCCTATTGTAGGCTTGGTCGTCTTCACAGACGACCATCCGCCCCGTCTCAGGCATTACGTGACCAGTTGCCGGAGTCAATACAGATGTCAAAGCCATTTATGCCAGCGACAATGAGCTCGATGGCGTTTCACACACCGTTTCACAGATCCCTGCATGGAAGTGGATGTTGCAGCGCCAATGATCTCGTGTGCCACTCCGCACCGATCCTAGCAAAACCCACGCATGACCGTTCCCGCATAGCACGCATAGCCTTCACGATGCACGAGTGGCCCTGATCGCCACGAAGAGGCTGCGCACAAGCAGCATGCCCAGATAGCAGGCGAACATGATGGAACCGACACGCGGTGAGACCGCGCCGGCGATCCATGTGCCGAAGGGCGTGGTCAGTGCGGCTATGATGCCGATGATCAGCCCGGCCTTGATGTGCACCAGCTTACGTTTCATATTCGCCACGCTGGTGGTGATCGAGTTCGGGAACATGGCGAGCAGCGAAGTGCCACGCGCGATCAGATCGGATGCCCCGAACAGCATCGACAACGCCGGCACGGCCAACGCGCCGCCACCGATACCCAGAAGTCCGGCCAAAATGCCGATGACCACACCCAGCAGCACCAGCCCGATACCCGTCGCCACACTCATGGAGATCCGCTGGTCCCGCGACGGCGTGAAGATCACCTGATTAACCGTCACGAATATCAAAAACACCACGAATACCCATCGCAGCACAAGCTCCGGCAGCCGCGACAGCAGCCAGCTGCCCAACTGTCCGCCGGCGAACATGCCGGCGAACAGCAGCACGGCTGCGATCCAGTCGACATTGCCGTTATGTGCGTAAGAGATCACGCCGGAAATCGACGTTGGCACGATTGCCAGCATGGAGGTCGCAGCCGCATGGCGTTGCGACAGTCCGAGCCATACCAGCGCGGGCACGATCACCGTACCGCCGCCGATGCCGAACATGCCTGACAACAGCCCGACGATCATGCCGACGATCACCAGCACCACCATGCCGCGCGGCGATTCATCCAGCCCACTCGGGTCCGGTCCGAACAGCCGATCCGCCTTCGTCGGCAATGCCGGCCCATTCACTTCATCGCCCACCTTGCAGCCTCCCTCCGGGACTACGCCCGATACTACAAGAATCGGCCACCGTTCACCCGCCATCGGCCATTCCTTCAAATCGGAACCACGATGCCAAGCCAGCCTTATGCGAGAAACCGGTAA
The DNA here is from genome assembly GCF_000522505.1 of Bifidobacterium moukalabense DSM 27321. Taxonomy (GTDB): domain Bacteria; phylum Actinomycetota; class Actinomycetes; order Actinomycetales; family Bifidobacteriaceae; genus Bifidobacterium; species Bifidobacterium moukalabense. Next base: position 225,783 of record NZ_AZMV01000002.1, read on the forward strand.
TGACACACGTATCTTTTCTTGGATTGATTCATGGTTTTCCCGATCCGCCGACGCCGAGGCCTCGCTCGGCGTCGGCGGATCGGGAAAACCAGAGTCCAATTCAAAGCACGCAGGCACACGAGATGGAACGGATAAGGAGGAAGACTACTGATCGCCGCCATATACGGAATCGGTGCCGCGCAGCACCAACTGGGCGCGGATCACCTCATGCGGGGCCTCCAGAGAATCCCCTGCGATCAGCTTCATGGCCTTGTGCGCGGCAAGACGCCCCATGGCGAATGGATCCTGACGCATGGTGGTCAGATTCACCGTGTCGGCGTACGGCGAATCGTCGAATCCGATAATCGAGAAGTCGCGTGGCGTACGGTGCCCGTAGCGATCAAGCTTCAGCACCAATGGGATGGCCATCATATCGGTCTGGCAGCAGATCGCGTCGGGAAACTCGTCCAGCGCCAGCAATGCCGTCAGCGCCGAATCCGCAAATGTCTTGCCACGCGGAACGGCGAGCACCTGCCATGTGAACTGATGCGTGGCCTCGGCCATCTTGCAGGCGCGAATGAAACCCTGCCCCCGGGCATCAATGGAGGAATTGATCGAGTCGATCGCCTCGGAGCATACGTATACGAGATTCTTGTGCCCCAAACTGATCAGATGCTGCGCGGCGGTGAACATGCCGGCTTCGTCATCAATGCTGATGGTAGCGTCGAAACCCGCCGCGGAGGGCGTGTTGATGCCGATGATCGGCACATGGATTCGCTTGAGCTGCTCGACCTCCTGCGGCTCGATGGCGAACGACGCCACGAACACGGCGTCGACGTTACGGCGTACCGGCAGGTTGGTGAAGAAGTCACGGCGGTTCTCGGCCGTGTCGATGTGCTGGAACAGGGAGATATCGTAGCCCGCCTCATGCATCACGGCATTGATGCCCGCGAATACTTCGGTGTTGAACCAGCTGGTGATCTCCTCGTTCATGAGCAGTGCCACACGGTACGTCTGCCCGGATTTCAGCGAGGTTGCGGAGCGGGAAATGTTGAAGTCCAATCTATCGGCCGTTTCCAACACCTTGCGCCTGGTGCGCTCGGAAACGAGCTCGGGGCGTGTGAATGCGCGCGAGACCGTCGAGATCGACACTCCAGCGGCTTTGGCCACCTCACGAATGCCAGCCTTGTCCATATCAGCCCCTTTGCAACTTACGGCATCACCATCGCGTCCACCATGGACGCATGATGGCGACAACACCCCTTTTGACACTGATTCCATCATACTGCGAACGTTGTCAAAATTGAACCAGTATTTCAGGAATCCCTATGGATTGAAAGTCCCCTGTGACCTTTGCGAATCGCCGTCACATACGGATCACGCCGCCACCGCGCACACCAGCAGCAGGACCGGATACAGCGCATAGAACACCCACTTGTCCCACGCATGCCTGTACCCAAGCCTGCCATTATGGAAATGCGTGAACAGCACACCGAAACCCGGCGCGATCATCATCACCGCACCGAACAGACCGGCGGTAAGCATCATCGTGTTCTCATGCTTGCGCATCAGGGCGAAGATCAGCACGAAACCAAGCGTCACCGCCCCCAGGCTCATCAGATGCTGGCGCAATCCGACGCGCAGCAGCAGATCCCATAGAAGACCGATCAGCGCCACCGCGACGGAAAACACCCAACGTACGGCGCCCTGATAGCGTTCGGCGATCCAATCGAGCAATGCCAGCACCACAAATGCCACGAACAGGCCGAACACGGGATTCTGCGAACCCAAGTCGAACACACGCCCCGAAGTGGCCATGTCGTACGGCACTTCGCAGACCAACGCCAGCACGAACAGCTCCGTGCCGTATATCACCCGGCTATGCGTGCGCCCATACCCTCGCACCAGCAGCCAGGCGTAAATCGGCACCGCGCACCACGACACCACTTCGCACAGCACCATCGCGGTCAATGAACCCATATCGTTTGTGTCCGAGCCGAATAGCAACGGCACGAGCGTGGTACTCGCCGCGGAAAGAAGCAGGAAGAAACCGCCGATCATTTTCAGCCCGAACGTGGTCAGGCCACGCCCGCGCCGCCTCCTGCGTGCGCCGGCGAAACCGATCTGCTCGGTGCTGTCGTTTCCTTCGCCGTGCTCGGCGTATCCTTTCATGGCCATCCTCCTCAGGCGTTCAGCACGTAGTCAAGCAATCCTTCATAGTCCGCTCCCTTGAACGAACATACCGCATGGCGCGAAACGGCCGGATCATGCGTCGGTGATATTTCCGTACGGAAATACGCGCCGTCGATGCCGGCCGCGGCGGCGCCGACAATGTCGTTGGTCTCGTCGTTGCCGACCATAAGCGACTGTTCGGCGGTGACGAGCTCGCGGTCGAGCGCCAACATGTACAGGTCGCGCGCAGGCTTGCGAATGCCCTCCTCGCTGGAGATGATCACATCGTCGAGCGCTTCGGCGAGCCCCGTCATCTCCAGCTCGGGCCGGGTATAGCAGGATTGCGCGTTGCTCAGCAGCACCACGCGCACGCCGGCCTTCCGCATTCGCCCGATCATATCGAGCGCCCCCTGGTAGAGGCGGATCATGCCGGTGCTGCCCTGGCGGAACGCCCAAGCCGCCTGCGCCGCCGCCTGCGGGAGCGGCAGAATCCGTTCGACTTCATCGGCTTGGTCGATCAGCAACGAACGATAGACCGGAAGGATATCGAACTCCCTCCAGTCGTCCCGCACGGCGCTGCGATTGGCCTGACGCAGCATCTCACTCGCCTCGAGCCGGGCAAAGCGGTCACGCAACGCCTCCACCGATTCGTATTCGACGCCAAGATCCCGCAGCTTTTCATACAGCGCCCGCCAGGCGGCCGTGGACCGCTCATCGGTCCGTATGTCGATCAACGTGCCATACAGATCGAAGAACACCACTTCATAACGAGGCTTCCCCGTTACCGACGTGCGTACCGCATCTTTCATGATCCGTCCTTTCGTCATGGCGCCCACTTCAGCGGAGCCGCCAGATTGCAAACGTATGCGGCGGCACCACGATATAGTCGCCGTCGCCCGCATCGATCGTGATGCCCATCTGGTCGGAACTCAACACGGCGCACCACCGTTTGCCGCCCCAACCATCCCCCGCAACCGCGATATCCGCGATGTTGATGGCGATCGGCGTATTCTCGGGATTGGCGAAAACCGCATACCCGTTGATGCGGAACACCAGCTCGTCCCCCGGTGTGGTGACGATCATGCGTTGTGCATCGAACCAGTCGGGATTCTCCTTGCGCAATGCGATCAGACGGGCGTAGTAGTCGACCATGCCGCGCATCTGATAGGCATGGTTCCAATCAAGCCAGTTGAGTTCGCGGGAGGAATCATAGGAATCCTCGTTGCCGTATTTGGTGCGCGCGAATTCCTCTCCGGAGAGCATGAACGGTATGCCTGCGGAGGTCAGCACGATGCCGGCCGCCATACGGTTCGCCGCCATGATGCGCTTTATCGCGGCGCGCTCCTCGTCATTCGAGGGCCGGGCGTCGTAGATGCCGGCAGTGACGGCGGCTCTGGCGACGGCCGACGATTCGACCCTGTCGGAGCCATTTGCGGCCGCCACGGAGGCCGCGGCCTCACCTCGTATGCTCGCACACAGCTTATCCCACAGCGTCAGGTCATCGTGCGCCGAAACGTACTGTACGATCTGGCCAGCCTCGCCTTCCGGCCGCGGCGAGGTGCGCCACGCGTTCACGGCCTGGCGGATCCTACGCGCGGTGGCATGCTCGCCGCCGTTCACAAAGCCCGGACGGTTCGAATAGAACACATGGCCCTTGATGGTGTCGCGCGTGGCGTCGCAGAAGTGGCCGATGCGATCGTCCAGCAGATGTAGGCCCTTCTTGTCGGCCAGCACGGTACCCGGCAACGGTGCGGAGGCCCCGGCCGCCCATGGTTCGCCATACATGATGATGTCCCTGCCACGCTCCGGAATCTCGTCCAGGGCGGCGCGCACGGCGTTCATGGTGTCGACGTCGATCAGGCCCATCAGGTCGAACCGGAAACCGTCGATGTGGTATTCGCGCGCCCAGTACGTCACGGATTCCACTACGAAACGGCGAAACATCGCGCGTTCGGTGGCCATGTCGCAGCCGCAGCCGGAACCGTTGGCGAGCGCCCCGTTGGGCTTGCGCCGCAGGAAGTATTCCGGCACGGAACGCTCGAACCAGTTGTCAGGCGAGAACATGTGGTTATAGACCACGTCCATGATCACTTTGAGCCCGGCGTCGTGCAACGCCTGCACCATCTGCTTGCATTCGCGGATGCGCACGGCCCCGTCATACGGATCGGTCGCGTACGAGCCTTCCGGAACGTTGAAGTTAACCGGATCGTAGCCCCAGTTGTAGCGATTGCAGGTGGTTTCGTCCACGGAGCCATAGTCGTACAGCGGCATCAGCTGCACCGCCGTGACGCCGAGTCGTTTCAGATAGGCGACGCCCGTCGGAAAATCGGGATGGCCGTCCAGCGAAGTGTCGGAATCGGTAAAGGCAAGGTACCTGCCGCGATGGGACCGCGGGAATCCGCCCGCCGGATCATTGCTGAAGTCGCCGACGTGCGTCTCCCACACGATCGTCTGCGAAAGAGGCGTCTCAGGCGTACGGTCATGATCCCACCCCTCGGGATCGGTGCGAGGCAGGTCGACCACCATGCTGCGTCGGCCGTTTACGCCAGCCGCACGCGCCCAGGGATCCGCGACGCGATCGACCGATCCGCATTCGCGATGAATCAGAAAATCGTAGTAGACGCCATGCTTGTTGTCCGCAAAATCATAGACCCATGAACCATCCGTCTCCGGGCACATCGGGTATTGCCCGATCAACGCGTCACCGCGTTCATCCATGGAACCGTGTGTGAACAGTCTCAGCGTCACCTTATCGGCCGTAGGAGCCCAGAGTGCAAACTGGGTGCCGGCAGACGTGACCACGGCACCCAGTTGCCGTTCCAGACACAGCGGGAACGGTTCGGCAACGCTCGTATTCGGCTGTTCGTAGCTGGTTACGAGCGTCATTGCGTTATCCCTTCACGGAACCCGCCATGGATTCCTGGTAGAAGCGTTGCATCAGGATGAACAGGATGGCGATCGGAATGGAGATCACGACCGCCGCCGCCGCGAAGCGGGCATACCAGTTCTGGATGTATTCCTTCTGCAGCATGAGCCACAGACCCAATGCCACGGTGTAGTTGGACTGCGTACGGCAGATCACCTTGGCCATGACGAAGTCGAGCCACGGACCCAGGAAGCCGATGATGGCCTGGTAGACGATCATGGGCTTGCAGATCGGGATGATGATCTTGTAGAACACCTGGAACCGGGTGCAGCCGTCGAGCAGCGCGGCCTCGTCAAGCGAGGTCGGAATGGTGTCCATGTAGCCCTTCATCACATAGAAGCCCGCACCGGTGCCGGCCGAGTAGACCAGAATCAGGGCGACGATGGTCATGTTGCCATCGGCCAGACCCATGGCCTTAAGGATGAAGTAGATGGCGGTGACCGCCATGATGCTCGGGAACATGCCCAGAATCAGCACGACGTTCATGAAGGTCTTGCGTACGCGGAAGCGCATGCGGCTCATGCAGTACGCCACGGACAGCACGAAGATCACCGAGATGACGCAGGTGAAGCACGCGATGATGAAGGTGGTCGTGAACATCTTCGGGAAGTTCAGCACGTTACGGTCGGTGAACAGCACCTTGTAGTTCTCGAGCGTCCATTCCTTCGGGAAGAAGCTGCTGGTGTACGGCGCGGTGTTCTTGTTGAACGATTCCGCGAACACCCACACGATCGGAACGAGCCAGATGACGGCCAAGACGGCCAGGAACAGATGGGCCGCGATGTCACCGACGATGCGGCGCTTCTTCTGGTCGTGCAGAAAGCCGTGGCTCTCGACCGCGGCTGCGGAGTTATTGTTGCTCATCGGAATGCCTCCTCATTCTTGTAGGAGCCGGAATTGCGGTAGGTGATCAGCGAGACCACGGCCAGCACGATGAAGGTCATGATGCCGATGACGGCACCGAGGTTGTAATCCTGCTTGTCGACGGTCAGCTTGTACAGCCAGGTGATCAACAGGTCGGTCTTGCCCGCGGAGTCGCCCAATGGCGTCGGATCGCCGGCGGACAACAGGTAGATCACGTTGAAGTTGTTCACGTTGCCGGTGAAGGTGGTGATCAGGTACGGGGTCAGCACGAAGATGATATACGGCATGGTGATCTTCGTGAAGATCTGCCACCAGTTGGCGCCGTCGATCTTCGCCGCCTCATACTGGTCGGCCGGGATGTTCTGCAGAATGCCGGTGATCTGCATGATGGTGTACGGGATGCCGACCCACAGATTGATCACGATGACGGTGACGCGGGCCCACGTGGCGTTCGTGAAGAACGGCAGCGGGTCGGTGATCCAACCCCATGTCTGCAACATGCGGTTGACCGCGCCCTGCGGCTGGAGCATGGTGTGCATGACCAGCAGGGACACGAATTGCGGCACCGCGATCGACATGGAGAAGCACGCACGCCAGAAGCCCTTGCCGCGAGTGGTCTTGCGGTTGATGATCATGGCTACGAACATGCCGAGGAAGAAGTTCAGGAATGTGGCGAAGAACGCCCACACCAGGGTCCAGATCAGCACCCGGACGAACAGTCCGGCGTTGACGGTGCCGCCGCTGTTGGAGAATACGGTGGCGAAGTTCTTCAGGCCGACCCAGTCGAAAAGGATCAGATTCTTATGGTCGTAGCTGGTGAACGCCATGGAAATCATGAAGATCAACGGCAGCACGGTGAAGACCGCGATGCCCAGCGTAGGCAGGAACATCAGCAGCAGATGCGCCTTGGCATCGAGCAGCTCGTGCACGTCGTCCATGAAGCTCGGCGCCTTGCCGTTCTCCTGCATCTGGACCTGGGACTTGTAGGCCGCGCGCACGGATAGGACCCACAGGCCCACGAAGGCGACGCAGATCACGATGGAGCACACGCCGTATAGCAGGATGACCACGGAGCGATCAGGCTCGACATACTGCCAGAAGCCATCAACGAGCTCCTTGCCGCCCTTGTTCTCTCCAAGGCTCGGGATCTTGGACAGGTACCCTATGCCGTTGGTGAACATGTATACGAAGAATGCGACCTCCAAGGCCAGCATGGCAATGCCCTTGACATACTGCTTGCGGACGATGTTGCCCAGACCGAACACGATTGCGGAAAGCTTGGTGAACACGTCACCTTTGGTCAGTGCCGCCTTTACCGTATACGGCGATGGGGGGGACGTAATCAGCGCCTTGCTTCCGGCGGCGCTTCATCTCCCTGGGGGAAAGAGTTATTGCTGTCATTTCGACCGCCTCTCTGATTGAAAACGAACCATCTCATACATGGGAGCGGACCTACTTCGTCGCGCTTCATTGTGCGAAAGATCCGCGCTTACATGAAAAGACCTTGCTCCCCGGGCAAGGGGAAGGAGAGTTGAAAAACCTTGTCCGGGAATGCAAAGTACGCAGAAGGAGCGAGCCATTGTGCCGAAATCACGGGAGGCATCATGGCTCGCAATGCCTCCGGTACGGCCGGTGGTCGGCGAACGAGTCCGCCGGCCACCGCGGTATTCAGTTATCGCTTACAGTCCGCCGTCACCGAATCACTTGGCGATGGTGCCCTTGGCCTGGTCGACCCAGTCCTGGTACTTGGAGGCGGCGTTGTCCTTGGTGATTTCCTTGTTGACCAGGGCCTTGCCGAAGGTTTCGGCCGGAGTCCACCAGTCGTTCATGCCGGCCAGGCCGGACTGCAGGATTGCGGTGTTGGCCATGGTGTCGGCCTGGGCCTGTGCCGCAATGTCATCCTTGGTGAGATCGGCCAGGGACTTGTCGGTCGGCGGGATGGAGCGCATCTCATAGTGCAGCTTCTGGGATTCGGTGGAGCCGAGGTATGCTGCGAACTGGGCTGCGGCCTTGGTGTTCTTGGCGTTCGGGTTGTAGGCGGCGGCCTTGGTGGCGGCGAAGGACTTCATCTGCTTCTTCTGACCGTTCACGGTGAAGGTCGGCAGCTGGGTGGCGGCGTAGTTGTCTCCCAGAGCTTCCTGGACGTCCTTGGCGGACCAGGTGCCGGAGAAGAGCACGTCGGCGGAGCCGTCCTTGATGGCGGCCAGACCGGAGGCGCCGTCATCGTCGCTGAAGTTCGGGTTGGCGACCACGTCGACCAGATAGGATGTGATGTCGGCGCCATCCTTCGGGAAGACCATGCCGGCCTTCTCGTCGGTGCCGTTCTTGCCGAACAGGGTCAGTCCGTCGAAGAAGCCTCCGATGTACCAGGAGTTGGACATCGGGAAGGTGACCTTGGCCTTGGCGAGCATGGCGTCGAAGTCCTTGGCCTCATCCGCGCTGATCTTGGACTTGTTGTAGTACATGAACCAGGTGTTGTCGGTGTACGGCACGCCGTACAGCTTGCCGTCGGTGCCGGTGACGGAGTTGATTTCCAGATCGCCGTTCTGCTCCTTGACCTGCTTCTCGGCGTCGGTGCCCAGCTGGCCGATGCCACCCTGCTCGATGAGGGTGCCCAACTGATCGGAAGCGAACATGTAGACGTCGGCGGCGGAGGCCGGATCGGTGGCGACGTTCTTGGAGGCGTCGCCTTCGGAGACGACATCGTTCTTCCAGGTGATCTTGTACTCCGGATGCGCCTTGGTGAAGTTCTCTTCGACCTTGCCCAGCCAATTGGAGTCCTTGGCCTGATCTTCCTGCGGGGCCCACACGCTCAGCGTGACGTCCTCGGTACCCGAAGAGCCCGAAGAGCTGTTGCTGCCGGAGCCGCATGCCGCAAGCGGCACCAGCATGGAGACAGCGGCCGTCAGTCCGATAGCCTTCTTCCAATCGATCTTCATTGATCTTCCTTTCCTCACATAACCTATGTTCCTTCAACACGGCCGGTATCAAGCGTTCGCTCAAGCTCTGCATACGTTCACATCATCGTTTCGCGGATAATTGCTGTCCGTCTTTGGAGCCACCGGGAGTGTGTCAGTGATTGACACTATAGCATAGTTCTGCCAACGTTTGCAATTTTGGGATAAGATATTTTCAGCAACATCAGTCAGACCGCATCCCTTCAAGGAGGCGCAGCACCATGGCTTCCCGCCCGACGTACCCCCGACCGGCATGGCTCGACGCCGCCGTGTTCTATGAAATCTACCCCCAATCCTTCGCCGATGCGAACGGTGACGGCATCGGAGACATCGCCGGGATCATCTCCCGGCTGGATTACATCCAGGACCTTGGGTGCAATGCGATTTGGCTGAATCCATGTTTCGACTCCCCCTTCAAGGATGCCGGCTATGACGTACGCGACTACAAACTCGTAGCCCCCCGATACGGTACGAACGACGATCTGATCGAATTGTTCCACGAGGCTCACGGGCGCGGCATGCACATCCTGCTCGACCTGGTCCCCGGGCACACCAGCGAAGAGCACGAATGGTTCCGCCGCAGCGCCGAAGCCGGGCGCAACGAGTATTCCGATCGGTACATCTGGACGGATTCGTGGATCGCAGGCGGCGACGGACTGCCGTTCATCGGCGGCGAATCGCCACGCAACGGCACCTACATCCTGAATTTCTTCAAATGCCAGCCGGCGCTCAACTATGGATTCGCCCACCCGAAACATGCCTGGCAGCAACCCGCCCTGGGACCGGACGCACTCGCCACCGCCGACGCGATGGTCGATGTCATGCGCTTCTGGCTGTCCTGCGGCGCCGACGGCTTCCGCGTGGACATGGCCGACAGCCTCGTCAAGCACGACGATGACGGCAAGCCCTACACGATCCGCACCTGGCAGTATATGTTCTCGAAAATCCGCCCGGAGTTTCCCGAGGCCGCGTTCGTATCGGAATGGGGGCGTCCATACGAAAGCCTTGAAGCCGGTTTCGATATGGATTTCTACCTGGATTGGCGCTGGGACGGCATTGCGAACGGCTACAACATGCTGTTGCGCAACGTTGACGATCCGTTAAGCCGCGATGGCGACCTGAGCTATTTCAACGCGGATTCCGGCACGCCGATCGCCTCGTTCCTGGAGCAATACGAACCGCAGCTGCGCGACGCCGAACGGCTGGGAGGCATGTTCGACCTCATCACCTGCAATCATGACACCGCGCGCATCGCACCGCGGCTGAGCGAACGCGAGATCGCGTTGGCCTACTGCACGCTATTCACCCTGCCGGGAGCACCGTTCCTGTATTACGGCGACGAGATCGGCATGCGATACCTGCCCCTACCCACCCTTGAAGGGGGCTATGTGCGTACCGGCTCACGCACGCCGATGCAGTGGGGTGAGGCAGGTTTGGCTGGGTTAGGAGCCGACGCCTGCGCAAACCCGGGCAATGGGACCTCCGCCTACCTGCCGGTCGACCCGTCCGGCGATGCGCCGACCGTCGTCGATTCGCGGGCACGCGACGATTCGCTATGGCACATCGTACGCAGTCTGCTCCATCTCAGAAACGAAACCGAGGCGCTTCATGCAAGGGGTGCATTCACGGCACTGAGCCGCGGAAGACTGTTCGCATTCGTACGATCATCGGAATCGCAAAGGGTGATTATCGCCGTCAATCCGAGCCGGAACAGCGAACGTTTGCAACTGCCGGAAGGCGATTTCGCCGAGATCTTTCACATCGGCGACATCGAGGTATCCGATGATTCCCTGAACATGGGACTGCAAAGCTTCGCAATCTTATGCGGCTGAGTATTCCTCACATTGCAAACGTTCTGCATAGCAACCGCACCAAGTCAGTATGTCGAACATGACACAATCATCATAAATCCATGTATTGCAACTATTTTCAGTACTGCAAAACTATTTGAAAACGATAGCATAATATGGTACGGTAAATCACTGTAACGTCCGCCAGTGGCATCGTAGCCTGCCGGCACCCGACCAGACGGCATCGCCGCACCGTAGCAGATAGCACGCACGAAAGGGAGATCGAATCAGCATGACAGCACCAACGCAGCACACCGAAAGCGCCGAGCGTATCGCGCGCCCGCTTATCCAGCTGGCCAAGATCAACGGCATCTCCACCTCGTATATCGATCAGCTCGGCACCTATGTGGAAATCCGCGACGAAGTACTCGTTTCCGTACTGGCCGCACTGGGCGTGGACGCCTCCACCGAACAAGCCATCGCCGATTCATATACCAGGGCCAGGCAGCGCATCGCCGACACGCTCATACCGTCGACCGTGGTGAAATTCATCGGCAGGCCGACCGCCGTCCCGATCCACGCCAAAGGCAATGATGTGACACTGCGCCTGCTGCTGGAAGATGGCACGCAATACCCCGGGAACCTGTGCATGCACCTGATTCCGCAGGATGACGGATCCCTGGACCTGGATCTGCCTGACGATATTCCCGTCGGCTACCATACCCTGCGCGTCAACGCGGGTGAGCTGCATGGCGAGGCGACGCTGATCTGCGCGCCGGCCCGCATCGAACTGCCGAAGGCCGTTGCCGAGAAACAGCGTTGGGGCTGGATGACGCAGCTGTATTCCGTGCGTTCCGCCGAATCATGGGGCGTAGGCGATTACGGCGATCTGCGAGACCTTCTGAAAGACGCCGCCGAGCAGTCACGCGCCGATTTCATGCTGATCAACCCGATACACGCGACCGCGCCGATCGAACCGCTCGAGCCTTCGCCGTACCTGCCGGAATCCCGTCGATTCCTCAACGTCACCTATATTCGGCCGCAGGATATCGAGGAGTACGCCGATCTCGGCGAAGCCGATTCGGCGGAGGTCGAGCGTCTGCATGCCGAGGTGTCGCCGGCCAACGACGATCCGAATCCGATGGACATCAATTCCGCATGGTGGCATAAGCGCAAGGCCCTGCAGCTCGTATACGCGGTGCCGCGTTCCGCCGACCGCCAGTCGGCATTCGAAGCGTTCAAGGAGGCATCGGGCCCGGATCTGCGCGCATTCGCCGCATGGTCGGTGGCGTTCGAAGTATGGGGCGCCCCGTGGGATGGCACCTGGTTCGGCGAAACGAACCGCGATTCGCCCGAGGTGGCCGAACTGATGCGCGAACATGCCGATCTGATGGATTTCGAATGCTGGCTGCAGTGGATCGCCGCCGAGCAGGTGACCGCCGCGCAGCGCACCGCACGCGAATCCGGCATGGCGCTAGGGCTGGTGCAGGATATGGCTGTGGGCGTGCATGCATTGGGCGCCGACGTGTGGTGGAATCCGGAACGTTTTGCCGTCGGCAGCGTGACCGTAGGCTGCCCGCCCGACTTCTACAACCAACAGGGCCAGGATTGGGGCCAGCCACCATTCAATCCGAATTATCTGAAGAAAACCGGTTACGGCGTATACCGCGATATGGTGCACAACATGTTCTCGCGTGCGGGCGCGGTGCGCATCGACCATGTGCTGGGCCTGTTCCGCCTATGGTGGATTCCGCAGGGCGAGGGCGCAAAGGGCGGCGCGTATGTGACGTACGACTACGAGGCGATGATAGCGATTCTCACCATCGAAGCCACACGCGCGAACGGTTTGGTGATCGGCGAGGATCTGGGCACCGTACCGGACTATGTACGTGCCGTGCTTGCCGATCACGGACTGCTTGGCTGCACGGTGGAATGGTTCGCGCGCGTGGACGACTCCCCCAATGCGGGGGATCCCTATGCCGATCCCGCCACATACCGCAAATACGCACTGGCATCCGTCACTACGCATGACCTGCCGCCAACCGCCGGCTACCTCGAATTCGAACATGTGAAGCTGCGCGAGAGATTGCATCTGCTATCCGGTTCGGTCGAGGAGTTCCGGGCTTCCGCGATTGCGGAACGCCAGGCCATGCTCGATCGACTGGTGGAAAGCGGACTGATCACGCCGAACGTCGCCACCGATGTGGATGGGCATATCCAGGAAATCGTCGAGGCGATGCACAGAATGCTGCTCGGATCGCCGTCCGTGTTGCTGCAGGCCGCACTGGTCGACGGCGTGGGCGAGACCCGTGCGCAGAACCAACCGGGCACTTCCAGCGAATACTCCAATTGGCGCGTACCGCTGGCCGGCCCCGACGGCAAGGTCGTCCACACCAATGAGGTGTTCGGCCTGCCGCGCGTCCAATCCCTCGCCGCCATCATGAACGGCGAAAAATAAGTCCCATTTCACCGTGGTGTCGGTTCCATGAACTCCGCCCGTGGATACGGGGAGTTCATGGAACCGGCACCATAGATCAGGTCGCCAGACCACTCAGCCGAGCAGCATCCAGACCGACGTGTCCTGCGGAAGCCTGCCGTCATCGGCCAGCGGGCCGGATGCGGCCACGGCCACACCGCCTTCCGGCAGTTCGACCGGTTCCGCCCCGAAATTCGTGACGGATACGAATCGTCGGCCCTTGGTGGCGGGGCGGGAATACGCGACCACCGCATCACCCATATCAAGCAGCTCGGCCGACGTATCGCCGGTGGCCGTCAGCACGGTCTGGCGCAATTTCAGCAGCTTGCGGTACAACGCCAGCATCGAACCGCCGTCGGCGGCCTGAACGTCAGCGGCACAATCCTTGAACCAAGCTGGCTGCGGCAGATGCGCGTCGGCAATGGCGGAACCATCCGCATGCGAGACCGGTCCGAAACCGAACGTCGCGCCGGTGATGAAATCGCCGTTCCACGGGGCCGGCTCGCCGCAATCGTCGGCGTTCCATGGCAACGGCACACGGCATCCGTCGCGGCCTTTATCGGTGAAATTGCGGCGCGTGTTGAACGGCGTGGGGTCCTCAAGACGATCCCACGGAATGTTCGCCACTTCGAACAAGCCCAGTTCCTCGCCCTGATACACATACACGGATCCCGGCAGGCCGATCTCCATAAGCGCGGCGGCACGGGCGCGACGGGTGCCCAGACCACGGTCCTCGGGGTAGGTGCCGCCGTCGCGGAGCAGCCAATCATGTGCGATCTGGTGGAAGGGCGCGCCTTTGACCTGCGGCAAGCCGTAACGGGATGGGCTGCGTGGCACATCGTGGTTGTTCATGACCCAGGTGGTGGTGGACCCATTGGTCTCGGCGGCCGCTTTCAGGCCGTCCGCGATGGCGCCGCGGAATTCGTCCGCGAACCAACCCGCTTCGGCGAATTCGAAGTTGAACACCTGTCCAAGCTCGTCGGTGGAGGCATACATATGCTGCGACTCGGCGCGCACCCAGGCCTCGCCTACGGCGAAACGCGGCGGATCGTACTCGTTGAACACCCCGCGCCATTCGCGGTAGATCTCATGCACCTCCGGACGATCCCACAGCGGGCTCAGGCCATGCTCCGGCGGCAGCTGCATCTGTACCGCCATCGGGTCCATGTCGGCAAGCGGCACGGAATCGAGATCCTTCGCCAAACCGTGCGCCACGTCGATGCGGAAGCCGTCCGTACCATGGTCGGACCAGAATCGCAGGGTCTTTTTGAACTCCTCGTGCACGTCCGGATTCCTCCAGTTGAGGTCCGGCTGTTCCTTCGCGAACAGGTGCAGGTACCACTGGCCGTCATCCACCTGCTGCCAGGCCGGGCCGCCGAACAGCGACTGCCATTCGTTCGGCGGCAGTGCACCGTTCTCGCCACGGCCCTCGCGGAAAATGTAGCGGTCACGCGCGGACGATCCCCGGCCTGCGGCGAGCGCCTCGAGGAACATTTCATGCCTGTCCGCCGTATGATTCGGCACGATGTCGACGATCACCTTGATACCGGCCTGATGTGCGGCCGCAGCCATCGCATCGAAGTCATCCATGGTGCCAAGGCGCGGATCCACATCGCGATAGTCGATTACGTCGTAGCCGCCGTCGGCCAGATCGGAAGGGTAGAACGGCGACAGCCAGATCGCGTCGATGCCCAGTTCCTGCAGATAATCCATCTTTTCGGTGACGCCGGCGATGTCGCCCAATCCGTCGCCATTCACATCTTTGAAACTGCGCGGATAGATCTGATAGACCACCGCCTGCTTCCACCAATCGTCGTGCAGATTATTTGCAGTCATACATGACCCCTTTCCAACTGCGATGCATCTATGAAAACGATACCATCAATCGTTTGCCGTACAGGTGCAAAATTACCGTATCATGAAGGTGACAACGATTGCCAGACTGTTCGGGTAGACTTGCGTCCATGAGGTTTCTTTCACCCGATTCCGGCTTTATGCGGGGCCTGAGCGACGCCGTCGACGCGATCTGGATCAACATTCTGATGCTGGTCACCAGCATCCCGATCATCACGATAGGCGCGGCGCTGGCGGCCGGCCACGACGCGGCCCGTAAGTCATTGGCCGGCGAGGGTACGGTGACGCGCAATTATTTCGCCGCGTTCCGTTCGAATTTCATCAAGGCGACCGGCTACTGGCTGATCTTCGGCATCACCGGCGCGGTCAGCGTCTACTCGTGGATCGTGCTGCAGATCACACCGCTGCTGATTCCGAAATTCGCGCTGAGCATCGTATGGATCATCGGATTCGAGTGGATCTGGGCGTTGCAGGCGCGTTTTGAGAATTCGTTCCGTCGTACGCTGGGCAACGCGTTCGTTTTCGGCGTGAGCAACATCGGGCACACCTTGGCGCTGGCCGCCATCGATGCGGTGTTCGTGGCGCTGCTGATGGGCAGCTGGTTCTATATGCCGCAGGGCCTGTTTCTGTTGCTGATCCTCGGCTACGGCACCATGATCATGCTGCATGTCCCGATTCTCGAGCATGTGTTCAGGCGGTACATCCATTGACGGAGGCTCCTGCCGGCAGGATCTGTCGGCAGGAGCACGAATCGGCTGGGATCAGCCCTTCACCGCACCCGCCATCACGCCTTTGACGATGTGCTTCTGGCAGACGAGGTAGAACACGATGATCGGAATGATCGCCATGACCAGGCAGGCCATCATCGCGCCCATATCCACCGAACCGTAACCGCCCTTCAGGTACTGGATGGCCACGGAGATGGTCTTGTACTTGCCTAGGTCAAGGGTCAGGTACGGCAGCAGGTAGTCGTTCCAGATCCACATGGCCTGCAGAATCGCGACCGATACGATCGAGGGCTTCATGATGGGCACGACGATCTGGAAGAAGATACGCGGCACGGAGGCGCCGTCGATCATCGCCGATTCCTCCAAGGACTGCGGAATGCCTTTGACCACGCCCGTGAAGATGAACACGGCCAGGCCGGCGCCGAAGCCCAGGTACACGAAGCACAGGCCCCATGGGGTGTTGAGCTTCAACATGTCGGCAAGCTTGGACAGCGTGAACATGACCATCTGGAACGGCACGATCATGTTGAACAGGAACAGCGTGTACAGAAGCTTGGCGGCCCAGTTATTCACACGCACGATCCACCACGCGCACATCGACGTGCACACCAGGATCAATACGACGGAACCGACCGTGATCAGCAGGGTCCATCCAAAGCTCGCGAAGAAATTCGTGGTTTCGACGCCGCGCGTGTAGTTCTCAAGCCCGACGAACGCCTTACCCGTCGGAATGGAGAACGCATTGCGCGAGATATATGCCTTCTGTTTGAAGGAGTTGATGAGCACCAGCACGATCGGGAAGACCCATGCCAGCGAAACGACCGTGAACAGCACGGTCCACAGTCCACCGTGCCTGACCTTGTCTCCGGAGATCATGCCTCCACCTCCCTGGAAGTCGTAAGTTTGTTCTGAATGATCGCGACCACGGCCACCAGGATGAAGAACAGCACGGCCTTGGCCTGGCCGACGCCCTCCCAGCCCATGCGCCCGTAGAACGTGCGCGTGATGTTCATGGCCAGACCCTCCGACATGTTCGACGGAGCGCCGTTGGTCAGCGCAAGATTCTGGTCATACAGCTTGAATCCGTTGGTCACGCACAGGAACGAGCAGACGGTGATCGACGGCATCATCAACGGGATGATGATTTTGAACATGGTCTGCGATCCGGTCGCTCCGTCGACGGCCGCGGCCTCAAGCACATCGGTCGGCAAGGACTGCATACCCGCGATATAGATGATCATCATGTAGCCGATCTGCTGCCAGCACACCAGAATGACCAGGCCCCAGAAACCGTACGTGGCGCTGTATGTCAGTGCACGGCCCCAATGGGCGAGGATGCCGTTGAGCAGCAGCATCCAGATATAGCCCAGAATGATGCCGCCGATCAGGTTCGGCATGAAGAACACGGAACGGAAGATCGTCGAGCCCTTAATGGCCTTGGTAAGCATATATGCGATGGCGAAGGCGGCCACGTTGATCACGATGGTCGTCACGATGGTCAACGCCACGGAGAAGCCGAGCGCATGCAGGAATTCCTTATCCGCAAACGCCTTCTGGTAGTTTTTGAGTCCCACGAACTCCGCGTCGGTAACGGTGGTGAACTTGCAGAAGCTCAAATAGATGCCCATGATGAACGGGATTACGAACCCGATGATGAACGCGGCGAACGTAGGCAATGCGAATAGCGCCCACCATTTCCGTATCGCCTTGCCAGCCATGCTGATCATGCGTGCCTGCTTTCTTCCTCCTTGATCCCGCACCCACGTCAACGTGCCGCGGAATCCCTTTGCAATCATTGGCCCAAGTCGGAACGTCACTGCTCTGTTCGGTCTCGTATCAGGCGCTCACTCGTCATGATAGATGGCATGACACAAAATGTCAAACGTTGTCATTTTTACCTGTCTCCATTGATGGATTCAGCAACGTTGTCATATTGAAAATATCTCCTAATCTATTGCAATTCCAAGGAATATGGGTTACCAGAATTTCTTGCAAACGTTTGTAAAACAACTTTTGCAGAATTTTGCAATACAGTATGCTGAACACTAAAGAGGTCAGTATATGAAAAGCAGTATTCAAGATGTGGCGCAACTCGCGCATGTGTCCATTTCGACGGTTTCGCGTTCGTTCACGCGCCCCGATCTGGTATCGGCAGCCACCCGCGAGAAGGTGATGAAGGCGGCCGACGAGCTGAACTTCTCCATCTCCCGTTCCGCGGCGGCGCTGAAAACCGGCCGTGCATTGCGCATCGCAGTACTGGTCTCCGGCAGACTCAACCTATGGTTCAGCTCATCCGTCGTGGAAGGCCTGAACCAGATCTTCCACGATGAAGGCTACGACATCTCCATCTATCAGATGTCCAGCATCGAGGAACGCCGTGAGTTCTTCGACATGCTGCCGGTCCGCCGTAACGTCGATGCCGTGATCGTCATCTCCTTCGACATCGACAGCAGCGAGATCAAGCAGCTCAAATCCGTGAACGTACCGATCATCGGCATCAACTCGGTCCAGCCGGAAGAACGCGGATTCGACGCGGCCGTACGCATCGACGACAAGCAGGGCTCCGAGCTCGCCGCACGCCATCTGATGACGCTCGGGCACAAGGACATCGCCTACATCCGCACCGACCGCGACGTGACGCTGCACTTCAGCGTGCAAGGCCGCTTCGAATCGTTCATGGCGTGCTGCGAGGCCAACGGCGTCACGCCGCGCGTACTCGTCACCGACGAGGGCAAGAACAACATCAGCAAGGTCGTCACACAGCTGCTGAGCCTCGACCACATGCCGACGGCCATCGCCTGCCAGGAGGACGGCATCGCGGTGCCACTGCTGTTCCAGCTGGAGCGCAACGGCTTCACCGTACCGAACGACATCTCCATCATCGGCTACGACGACAGCATCTACGCACGCGATCTCGGCCTGACCACCGTCCGCCAGACGCCGGTCGAGATGGCGCAGGAAGCCGCGCAGATGACGCTGGACCTCATCGAGAAGCGGCCGCTCGCCGAGCCGTTCAAAACGTTCCCCGCACAGTTGATCGTGCGCTCCACCACCGCACGCCTGCACCGATGAACGATCATCCGCGTGTCCGCTGACATCGCCGCGAAAACGCCAGCGGACACGCACGAAAGCGAAAAGGCCGCCACCACACGTCTGCACGATGTGGTGGCGGCCTTTCATCTTCGCAACCGGCCACGGCCCAGGAGGAAAGGAAGTGCCTGCCGCGGCACGATTGTCAGTCATGCTCGGCTATGATGAACCTGACCGTTCGGTTTCGGCCGGATTCCAATGGCCGGGCTCAGTGGGCCGCATCGTATTCGGTCTTCCAACCATCCACGAATGCGGTCTTGACGGCATTCCAGTCACCGGTACCCTGAGCGTATTCAAGGAGAGCGGAGCCGACCTTGTTCTTCCACTCCTCGGACGGCATCATGGTGAAGTTCCAGGAGACGGCGGTCCTGCCGGAGTTCTGGTCTTCAACCGCGGCCTGGGTCAGGGGGTTGTCGCTCTTAACGTCGCTGAAGGTCTTGAACGGCGTGGTCAGGCCCATGTCGGAGGAAATGGACTCGATGCCGTCATTGTCGGTGATGACCCACTTCAGGAAGTCCTTGGTGGCCTTCTTGTCGGCGTCGGAAGCCTTGTCGTTGATGCACCAGTAGTTTTCGGAACCAGTGGCCAGACCCTGTTTCTCCTCGCCCTTGACGCCGATATAGATCGGAAGCATGCCGAGGGAATCGGCCTTCATGCCGTTCTTGCTCAGGTCGGACCATGCCCAGGTGCCGTTCTGGTAGAAGGCGGCCTCGCCCAGGGAGAATTCGGAGGTGGCGTCATCGCCGGTCTTGGAGCTCAGCTGAGTCGGCTCGGTGGTGGAGTCCTTGAGATACAGGTCGAAGATCTGCTTGTATTGCGGCAGATAGGTGCCCTTGATGGTCTCCGGCTGCTCGGTGACCTTGTCTTCCTTGAACTCGTAATACAGCGGCAGATTGGCCAGATGGGTCTTGAAACGCCAATCGGAGCTGGAATCGAAACCGGCGGAGGTGAAGGCGCCCTTGATGCCAAGCTCGTCCTTCTTGGCCTGCATATCATCGGCGACGGCCTTCAGGGTGTCGAAGTTGTCGATGTCGTCGACGCTCTTGATCTTGGCACCGTCGGTGGCGATGTACTTGTTGAGGATGTCCTTGTTGTAGATGATGCCGTAGGTTTCCATGGCATACGGAACGCCGACGACCTTGTCTCCGTCCTTGAGTGCGACGGACTGGTCGATCAGTTCCTTGTACGGTTCGGTGTCGGACATGTCGGCGGTGTAGGACTTCCAATTCTGGTAGCCGACCGGGCCGTTGACCTGGAACAGGGTCGGGGCTTCGCTCTTGGCGATTTCGGACTTCAGGGTCTGCTCGTAGGTGCCGGATGCGGCGGTCTGAACCTTGACCTCGACGCCGGTCTTCTTGGTGTACTTCTTGGCCAGGGCCTGCCAGGCGTCATTGGCCTCCGGCTTGAAGTTCAAGTAGTAGACCTTGCCTTTGCCGTCACTGGAGCTGGAACCCGAGCCGCACGCGGCAAGCGTGCCGACGGACATTGCTGCAATGGCAATCATGCCTACTGCCGCCTTGATAGTGCGATTCATCATCGAACCTTTCTCTTCCATTCCTGTCTTCCAGACATCCCGCTGGAAACATATCTTTCTCGAAGTTGCGTCTTCACGACTTCGGCATCCACCATTGTGCCGCATTTCTCAGCTTTTTGCAAACGTAAGCAAAATGAGCTTCAGAAATGACGATCTTGCAGTATTGCGGATTTTTTGAAATCTCTTTATTTGCAATACTTTCCCAACGTTGATTACAATGAAAGCGTTTGCGACACACCGTTATCAAAGACCGCTTCATTCTCGTCGGATCCTGCAAAATCAGCTCAACTGAAGGCTTTTTTTCGGCATCGGTGTTCAGCAAAAAGCAAACGAATGCATAATCATGGAAGGCAAATCATCGGGCACCGGGCATGCATCGCGACGTTGGCGACACCCATCGTCCGATAGGTGGCACAACCCGTACGGCATCGTCGATTATGCCGTACGGGTGTACTTACGACGGTCCTCCTCCGCTCCCGACCGCATCGAAGGCGCCCCTCGGGAACGGCACCTGCCGAAGGCGGAAGGAGCGCGCTACCTCAATACCTAGCAGTTCCAGCGCTCTATGACGTTGTCGCCCTTATACTGGCTGAGGATGCAGTAATGCGCAGTGTCGAGCCGTAGCAGACGCGCGAAATGCGGATCGACGCCCAGCCACTGCGAGGTAAGGATGCGCAGAATGTGCGCATGGGCCACCAGCAGCACGTCATGACCGGCGTTCAGCAACGGCAGCACTTGTTCGATGGCATCCCGCGTCCGCGCAGCGACCTCCTCCACCGTCTCGCCCGGACCGTTATGCACCGGGACCTGCTCACCGGACGGCATCGTCTCAATCCAATCGCCTTCCAATCCAGGATTCAACGAGCGAGGCCCATCACGCCACACATCCCACGCAAAACCGCTGGCCTCGCTGACCTGCTGACGCGTGCGGCCTTCGGCGCGACCGTAGTCCCATTCGGCGATTTCGGGCAGGATCTTGTGGTCGCCGTAGCCGGCAAGCGTTGCCGTCTGACGGGCGCGGCGAAGCGGACTCGCGAACATGCAGCCTGCGTCGAAACCATTCGGGAAGGCCGCGCGCAGGCGTTCCCCCGCCTCCTCGGCCTGTAGACGACCGGTCTCGGTCAGCGGAATATCGGTGCGGCCGGTGTGCTGGCCGGATTCGCTCCACACCGTCTGTCCATGGCGTAGCAGCACAAGACGTCCAGGCGCGGCAACGGAAGCATCCTTGCCTCCAAAATGATTTTCAGTCATATCCCTACTCTAGCCGACCTCACCCGCCAACCTTGGCACCCGTCCCACGTGTCTTTGGATCGCAGGTCCATTCCGCCGCCTGCTTCACCCGTCCAAATCGGGCGGAAAACAATCCGATCACGCACTACTATGGAGACCATGAATGAAACACCAGACCTGGAATCCGGCGCAGACCGTGCGGTAGCGGCCCTGCATAAAATCGACGAAAAGGTGAATGCCATGCGCAATCAGAGACTGAACGATCCCGATTCCTTCGGCGACAAGATCTTCAAATTCGTCGTGCCTTCGCTGGCCGGACTGGTATTCGGCAAGATGTTCGAGATGGTGTGGAGGAAAAGCGTCGGCCGCAAGGCGACCCTTCCCGACGGCACCACCGACGCACGCAAGGACACCACGCTCGGCATCGCCTTCGCCGTCATCTCCGCGGCCTTGGGCGCATTGGTCTCGCAACTGTCCGACCGCGGCTCCAAGGCCATCGTCAACCATCGTCACGCCAAGCGCAGGTAACAAATTTTTCCTTGCGCAATCCTACGAAGCGGACGAGAATGGATAGCATGAGCAATCTTCTTCATAATGCCACTGTTGACACTCTGCTGGAGCGTCGTTCCATCCGCAAATTCAAGTCGAAGCCGCTGGGCGACGACGTGATCGAAACCCTCGAAACCGTTGCACAGCATGCGGCAAGCAGCCAGTTCCTCAACGACTGGTCCGCAATCCGCGTAACCGACCCTGCCGCCAAGAAGCGTCTCTCCGAAATCGGCGGCCAGCCGTATATTGCGACCGCACCGCTGCTGTACGTGTTCGTGCTTGATGAGCACCGCAATGCCGCCATCGCCTCCACGAAGGGCGTGGATACCGCTTCCGACGCGTTTACGCTTAACGGTAGCTATCGGTACTCGCAGGCCCAGAACGACGCCGTACTGGCCCTGCATGCGATGGAGACCGCCGCATATTCGCTCGGTCTCGGTTGCGTGATTCTCGGCTCACTGCTGAACGATGTTCCGGCGCTGATCGATCTGCTGAATCTGCCGGAATACACCTATCCCGTATTGGGCCTTGCGATTGGCAAGCCGGATCAGGAACCCGCGGTCAAGCCGCGTATGCCGCGGTCGATGCAATTCTTTGAGAACGAGTATCCGGATAGCGACGAGACCGTGCTGTCCGGCTTGGCCGGGTTCGATGAGGCGGTGCATCAGTATTACGATTTGCGCAACGCCGACCGTCCGGTCGATGCCTTCAGTGATCAGATCGCATCCAATGCGGTCGATGAAGGTGTGAACGGCAAGACCGTGGCTCCGAACGCCAAACGTCAGGGTTTCCGCTTGGATCGCTAGTCTCGCTGCTCAAGCCTTCGGGACTGCATCCCTATCTTCATACCACGATCATGATTGCCCCGTCCGGTTGATCCGTCGGACGGGGCAAATGTTTTTACGACTGATCGGCTATGCGCTCTTCATGCCAGGGATTCATGGGCGGGGATTGCGCTGAGATTGGATTCGAGCGGCTATTTTCTGCGGGGCTTATAGCCTTTCTTGCGGGAATGGGGCTTGAGCTGTTGATTGAACGGCACATATGCGTAGCTGGATTGTGGATTGCGATGCGTCAGATGCCATGTTCCACAGAATTCGCAACGGTACACCCACAACTCAGTGCCGCGTTCACGCCAGCTTTGGTCGGCGGCTTGCTGAGCCGTTGCCTTGTCGTGATACATGATCTTATTCGACTCAGTGCAACGTTTGGGTACGAAATAGTGCATAAGCATTCAGTGTATCTATGTGTTCGGATGTGCCGGCCCACAGGCCGGGGTGTTCCCCCATCGGTGGGCAGCGGGTGGGGTCGTGCGGGACACCGGAAAGGAAGGAGGGCAAAAGGCCACGCAAACACGCACAAGACCCCCTCCCCGGGAGCCCGCCGAAGGCCCCGGGGCCGGAGGGCAAGGGGCCGCCGACAACGAAAAGGGACCCCTTCCCCGGGAGCCCGACAGGCTCGACCGGGGAAGGGGTCCCAACGGTTGGATGCGGCGGCGCGTTACTCTCCCACACCCTCCCGGGTGCAGTACCATCACCGTGCCAGGCCTTAGCTTCCGGGTTCGGAAAGGGACCGGGCGTCACACCTGGGCCATGGCCACCGCAAGACCAAAAACAACGGAACAGGAAACCATCACGGAAACCGTTCCGGCATACGCTCCAACCCCGCACGGGACTGGAACCCGTGGCGGTTTGGGAACCGGCTAGTAGACGCGAGGCAAAGCCCATCGTTTTATCGTATTCGTGACCAATTCCGGCGCTATTGTCGCCTGGAACGATCCCGCAGCAGGAAAGACGCGGACCCGACCCAACCACAGGGGTCGGGACGTTATGTCGCCATCGCCCGTTAGTACCGGTCGGCTCCACCCCTCGCGGGGCTTCCACCTCCGGCCTATCAAACACGTGTTCCACATGCGGGCTACAACAGTTCAGGACTGTAAGGAATCCTAATCTCGGAGCAGGCTTCCCGCTTAGATGCTTTCAGCGGTTATCCCTCCCGAACGTGGCCAACCGGCCGTGCCGCTGGCGCGACAACCGGCAAACCAGAGGTTCGTCCACCCAGGTCCTCTCGTACTATGGGCAGGCCTCCCCAGGATTCCAACGAGCGCAGAGGATAGAGACCAAACTGTCTCACGACGTTCTGAACCCAGCTCGCGTGCCGCTTTAATCGGCGAACAGCCGAACCCTTGGGACCTGCTCCAGCCCCAGGATGCGACGAGCCGACATCGAGGTGCCAAACCATCCCGTCGATATGGACTCTTGGGAATGATCAGCCTGTTATCCCCGGGGTACCTTTTATCCGTTGAGCGATGCCGCGCCCGTGCGCCGGCACCGGATCACTATCTCCGACTTTCGTCCCTGCCCGGACCGTCGTCCTCGCAGTCAAGCCCGCTTGTGCGATTGCACTCGACACCCGATTGCCAACCGGGCTGAGCGGACCTTTGAGCGCCTCCGTTACTCTTTGGGAGGCAACCGCCCCAGTTAAACTACCCGCCAGGCACTGTCCCTGAACGGGATGACCGTTCGAGGTGAGACGTCAAACGAGAACAGAGCGGTATTTCACCTTGCGGCTCCACACGGGCTGGCGCCCGCGCTTCGAAGCCTCCCGCCTATGCTACACAATCCGCGACTGACGCCAATACCAAGGTATAGTAAAGGTCCCGGGGTCTTTTCGTCCTTCTGCGCTTAACGAGCATCTTTACTCGTACTGCAATTTCGCCGAGCTCCTGGTCGAGACAGCGGGGAAGTCGTTACGCCATTCGTGCAGGTCGGAACTTACCCGACAAGGAATTTCGCTACCTTAGGATGGTTATAGTTACCACCGCCGTTTACCGGGGCTTGAATTCACCGCTTCACCCCCAAGGGGGCTGACGGATCCTCTTAACCTTCCGGCACCGGGCAGGCGTCAGTGCATATACAGCGGCTTACGCCTTCGCATGCACCTGTGTTTTTGGTAAACAGTCGCTACCCCCTGGTCTGTGCCACCCCCACACGCTCCCGGAGCATGTCCGTTCACCCGCGGGGGTCTCCCTTATGCCGAAGGCACGGGAGCGGTTTGCCGAGTTCCTTGACCAGGATTCGCTCGATCGCCTTGGTATTCTCTACCTGACCACCAGTGTCGGTTTGGGGTACGGGCGGCAACGCGCCTGACGCCGAGGCTTTTCTCGACGGCCTGGACCACCGGATATCGGCCCGCAACGGGCCCCATCATCGCACCTCGCGCCCATGCACCACGGATTTGCCTATGATGCGCGCTGCGTGCTTGACCACGGAAAACCACCTCCGCGGCCGGCTCCCATTCCGTGTCACCCCTGCGCTCACCTACTGCGGCTGCGCCCCCAACGGGAACCCCGGCACGCGCCCCCGAAGGAACGCACGCCCGGAAACCCGGAGGTCGGCACCCACCGTCTCGGTCCTGTCGGTTCGCTGCCGGTACGGGAATATCCACCCGTTCATCCATTCGACTACGCCTGTCGGCCTCGCCTTAGGACCCGACTCACCCGGGGACGACGAACGTGGCCCCGGAACCCTTGGTCATCCGGCGGACGGGATCCTCACCCGTCTTCCGCTACTCATGTCTGCATTCTCACTCCCCTGAAGTCCACGGCACGGTCACCCGGCCGCTTCGCCCCTCAGGGGACGCTCTCCTACCCGGCACGCGCAAACGCGTGCCGCCGCGTCTTCGGTGGTGTGCTTGAGCCCCGCTACATTGTCGGCGCGGGACCACTAGACCAGTGAGCTGTTACGCACTCTTTCAAGGATGGCTGCTTCTGAGCCAACCTCCTGGCTGTCTATGCGGCCCCACATCCTTTCCCACTTAGCACACGCTTCGGGACCTTGGACGACGGTCTGGGCTGTCTCCCTCTCGACGACGGAGCTTATCCCCCGCCGACTCACTGCCGGCATACACATCGACGGTATTCGGAGTTCGGCTGCTGTTGGTACCCCACAAGGGCCCGCAAGCATCCGGTAGCTCTACCCCCGCGATGCAATAAGCCGACGCTGCACCCAAATGCATTTCGGAGAGAACCAGCTATCACGGAATTTGATTGGCCTTTCACCCCTAGCCCCAGGTCATCCCCCCGGTTTTCAACCCAGGTGGGTTCGGTCCTCCACGCGGTCTTACCCGCGCTTCAACCTGCCCAGGGCTAGATCATCCCGCTTCGGGTCCAGGACACGCGACTGAAAAACGCCCTATTCGGACTCGCCTTCGCTACGGCTGCCCCACCACGGGTTAGCCTCGCCACGCACCACTGACTCGCAGACTCATTTTTCGATAGGCACGCCGTCACCCCACAAAAGGGCTCCGACGGATTGTAGGCGCACGGTTTCAGGAACTCTTTCACTCCCCTCCCGGGGTGCTTTTCACCTTTCCCTCACGGTACTGGTACGCTATCGGTCAGACAGGTATGCTTAGACTTACGCCACGGTCGGCGCCGATTCACGCGGGATTCCACGAGGCCCGCGCTACTTGGGACACGCGATCGGGAGACGGCAAGCGTCCAGGTACGGGGCTGGCACCCTCTACGGCCAGGCCTTCAAGCCTGTTCCCCTGGCTAGCCGCTTTATGACTCCCGCCCGGCCCGTCGGGGCCGGGACACACGCTCCCGCAACCCCGGCCACGCAACCCCCGACGGGTATCGCGCGCGGCCGGTTTGGTCTGATCCGCTTTCGCTCGCCACTACTCACGGAGTATCCCTTCCTGCAGGTACTGAGATGTTTCACTTCCCTGCGTACCCCCCGCAACAAATGCGGTGCCGGCCCATGACGGCCGGCGGGTTGCCCCATTCGGAAATCCTCGGATCGAAGCCATGCTGGAGGCTCCCCGAGGCTTATCGCATCCTCAAACGTCCTTCGTCGGTACTGTCTGCCAAGGCATCCACCATACGCCCTTGCAAGCGACACAACGGCACCACGGCCATCGCCCCGCCCGCGGGTCTCCTGATAGCAGGATCGCCAGACGACAAATCATCACACTCAAAATGATCACAAAACGATCGATCTCGAAACCAAACTCGAAAAAAGAAGAGTTTGGCGAAATCGCGATAAGCAAAGAGAAACACCAGGTTTCCCTTGCTCGCGTCCACTATCCAGTTCTCAAACCACCACGCGCCACCACTGTCACCCGACGTCCGAACGACGTCCAGGCCACCCATGATGGGCATCGAACCGCACCACAATCCAAGACTGTGGGGTGGCGGTCCGGGAACCCAAAAGCACACCCATACCACCCCCGCCACCCCGCAGGGGGACGGCAGGCCAGACGATCTCTTCCACACCAGCATCCCCACACGAAACCGTGGAACCATTCCACGCGCATGGGGCACACACCGGACACGAACCGTGCCCTGAATTCTCCGTAGAAAGGAGGTGATCCAGCCGCACCTTCCGGTACGGCTACCTTGTTACGACTTAGTCCCAATCACGAGCCTCACCTTAGACGGCTCCACCCCCAAAAGGGGTTAGGCCACCGGCTTCGGGTGCTGCCCACTTTCATGACTTGACGGGCGGTGTGTACAAGGCCCGGGAACGCATTCACCGCGGCGTTGCTGATCCGCGATTACTAGCGACTCCGCCTTCATGGAGTCGGGTTGCAGACTCCAATCCGAACTGAGACCGGTTTTCAGGGATCCGCTCCATGTCGCCATGTCGCATCCCGCTGTACCGGCCATTGTAGCATGCGTGAAGCCCTGGACGTAAGGGGCATGATGATCTGACGTCATCCCCACCTTCCTCCGAGTTGACCCCGGCGGTCCCCCGTGAGTTCCCACCACGACGTGCTGGCAACACAGGGCGAGGGTTGCGCTCGTTGCGGGACTTAACCCAACATCTCACGACACGAGCTGACGACGACCATGCACCACCTGTGAACCCGCCCCGAAGGGAAGACCCGTCTCCGGATCGGTCGGGAACATGTCAAGCCCAGGTAAGGTTCTTCGCGTTGCATCGAATTAATCCGCATGCTCCGCCGCTTGTGCGGGCCCCCGTCAATTTCTTTGAGTTTTAGCCTTGCGGCCGTACTCCCCAGGCGGGATGCTTAACGCGTTAGCTCCGACACGGAACCCGTGGAACGGGCCCCACATCCAGCATCCACCGTTTACGGCGTGGACTACCAGGGTATCTAATCCTGTTCGCTCCCCACGCTTTCGCTCCTCAGCGTCAGTGACGGCCCAGAGACCTGCCTTCGCCATTGGTGTTCTTCCCGATATCTACACATTCCACCGTTACACCGGGAATTCCAGTCTCCCCTACCGCACTCCAGCCCGCCCGTACCCGGCGCAGACCCACCGTTAAGCGATGGGCTTTCACACCGGACGCGACGAACCGCCTACGAGCCCTTTACGCCCAATAATTCCGGATAACGCTTGCACCCTACGTATTACCGCGGCTGCTGGCACGTAGTTAGCCGGTGCTTATTCGAAGGGTACACTCACCGGACAAGCCGGCTTGCTCCCGATCAAAAGCGGTTTACAACCCGAAGGCCTCCATCCCGCACGCGGCGTCGCTGCATCAGGCTTGCGCCCATTGTGCAATATTCCCCACTGCTGCCTCCCGTAGGAGTCTGGGCCGTATCTCAGTCCCAATGTGGCCGGTCGCCCTCTCAGGCCGGCTACCCGTCGTAGGCTCGGTGGGCCGTCACCCCGCCGACTACCTGATAGGACGCGACCCCATCCCATACCGATGAAATCTTTCCCGGCCCACCATGCGATGGGCCGGAGCATCCGGCATTACCACCCGTTTCCAGGAGCTATTCCGGTGTATGGGGCAGGTCGGTCACGCATTACTCACCCGTTCGCCACTCTCACCCGGGAGCGAACCCCCGGGATCCCGTTCGACTTGCATGTGTTAAGCACGCCGCCAGCGTTCATCCTGAGCCAGAATCGAACCCTCCACAAAAAACCTTCATGAAGAGAACCAAACAATGACCCTCAAAAACAAAGAAAATCGACATCGCCTTATCAGGAAAGGCGCATCGCACGAAAACCCCGTCCCGTTCGACCGGTCTCCCGGCACCCGCGCAACGCGCGGGCCGTAGGACGGACTGGCAATCATTTGACCATAAAGAAGTAGTACAGATACGCTCTTGAGTTCTCAAACCACCACCGCACCAGCAGACCGCCCCGAACCATGGGAGCCGGGCCGCCGTGCTGAGCAGCAAGAGACAAACATACACGGGAACCCGCACCCACGCAACCCAGCAGGCGCGAAAAGGCCCAAAACCGTTGCGAACACACGACTTTACCGGCGTGTCGCAAACCACCCTGCACGGCCGACATCACCGCCGGAATCCCATGAAACAGCAATCGCACTGCACGAAACCGAATCCCCAACGGCGTGTCGTCACCGCAATCGGGCGCTACCTGCGAGGAACGTCACGCAGGTGGGCGTCCGCTCTACCAGCGACGTCCGCAATGCTTGCCGCCGAGGCCTGATCTGCCGTCCGCTCCCCAAGGACCGCGCCCTTCGGCGCGGAGCATCGCGAGATGATGCTTCATCGCAACCAGCATGATATGGGCGTCTTCCAAGCCAAGGTGACGTTCCGAGTTCGAGGAATCCAAGGCACCCTGACGTTTAGCGTAGGATTCCAACGTATTGTCGCCATACGGATGCTTGTCGTCGGGAATCGAACCATCATCCCACCGGCGGCTCATCGGCAACGTATCGATGATCGTAATATTGCCGGCACGGTAGCTTTCCGCATATCCGGCGACATTCAACATGAAGAAGCCATGCTCGAAACGGGCGTTGTGCGCCACATACGGCTGCTGTTCCAGGCGTTGCAGCAATCCGATCTGAGCCGCCGGCCACTCGTCGAACAGACGGAATCCCTCGGCACGGGTACGAACATCGATGCCGGTGAGTCCAAGAATCAGGTCGTTGCCGATAGCGGCGTTCTCAGACGTGACGCCAAAAGACAGACGGGCCTGGCCGTAGGCGTTTCCGGCCGCGTATGAACTCTGCTCGTACCGGTATTCGGCCGGGGCATCGGCAGGACGCGACGAAATCATGTTCATGAACTCGAACCCGACATCGATGATGTACGTACGAGCCGGATCGGTGCCCGTGGTCTCGATATCGATGCCCATCACGTCGTCGACATCCCGGCCGGGAAGGTAGGCGTCCCGCCAATCCGGCTTTCCGTAATCGTCGAGACGACGCGCCTTCTCCGACCGATTCACACGACCGGCCGAGGAGCCCGAATCATCGTCGAACAATGTGGAACCGCCGGGACTGGTCACGCCGCTCAGGTTTGCGCGCGACATGGCGTAGCGGCCGGAGCGCTCCTGCTCACGTGTGGCCTTGCGTCGGGCCGCACGACCGTTGACTATCTCGGCGGTACGATCCTGAATGTCGTCCAGTTGAATGACGGACTCCGAAGTCTCGACGGATGCCGATCGGTCACCGTTCGCGGCATCGGCAACGGGCGCGGCATCCACTGCGTCCGTGGCTCGTATATACGGATGCAGCACCGGCACGGTAACGCGTTCACGACGTTCTTCCGTGACCGTCCACAGATGCATCAGCACACCGATCTCACGCAGGACGGCGATCTCGTCACACAGACGACGATTCGCATACGCAAACGCGCGCGGTAAACGATAGGAGGCGATCAGACGGTCGAAATCCGTCATGAACGTCGTATTGCATTGCGCAAGAATCGACTCAAGCCGATCGCGAATCGCAAGATCGCGTTGCAGCAGATCGTGCAGTTGACGTGCCGAAGGCGACGGAATGGACCGTTCAGCCACGCAAGCCTCGGCCACGGAGGATTCGGCCGCAGAGGAACGCAGGTATTGCAGCATCGCCAGCAAATCAATATGCTGCGTCGCCGCGGCACCGATGCCGTGCTCCATATCGAGTGAGGCGACCCATCGCCAGTCAATCGACTGATTGTCGGCGTTCTTCGGCATCATCGCCGACCACTGATCGATGTCGTTCCTGGCCTCGGACAGCCAGGAACGGCCCGTCTGCACTGCTTCGTTCATATCTCGAATCGTAGCCGAACGACGGACGATTTCACCCAGCCGACACCGTACGGCCGAAGCACGAATGGATTCTCCCACCGCTCTCTGCTCACGGCGGACACGCCTCATGCCAGCGAAGAGGCAACGGAACAGAATGGCGCAACTACGCGGCTTGCCTCATATATCGCATATATCGCACATGCGTATGAGCACGGCTCGAGAGCGTGATCTGGATTCCCCGGTAGTGAATATTGGTGGTTTTCACAGGAAAATTGAAGATTCGCCGCTCTACGTTGGCATCGGAGCGCAGAGAGCGTTCCGGATGATGAAAGGAAGTCGCAATGTCAATAGCACATTCCAGCATCAATACCATCGCAGCAGGTTACGGCTATTCCGGCGGAGCCGATTCCGACAGCGTGGAGGTCAATCCGCTGTTCGCCCGCCCGAAGGAAGCCAAGGCCTTCTCGAAGTTCAAGATTCCGCAGGAAGGCAGCCTTCCGGAGACCGCCTACCAAGTGGTGCACGACGATGCGATGCTCGACGGCAACGCACGTCTGAACCTTGCGACCTTCGTGAGCACTTGGATGGACGATTATGCGAACCGCCTGTATATGGAGGCGGCCGACAAGAACATGATCGACAAGGATGAGTACCCGAAGACCGCCGAAGTCGAATCCCGTTGCTGGCATATGCTCGCCGATCTATGGCATGCACCTGATCCGATGAACACCATCGGCACCTCTACCATCGGTTCCTCCGAGGCTTGCATGCTGGGTGGCCTGGCCCTGAAGCGCCGTTGGAAGGAAGCGCGCGAAAAGGCCGGCCTGCCGACCGATCGGCCGAATCTGGTGATGAGCAGCGCCGTGCAGGTGTGCTGGGAAAAGTTCTGCAACTACTTCGATGTGGAACCGCGCTACGTGCCGATCTCCGAAGAGCACAAGGTGCTCGACGGCTATGACCTCGACAAGTACGTCGATGAGAACACCATCGGCGTGGTGGCCATCATGGGCGTGACCTACACGGGCATGTACGAGCCGGTCAAGAAGATCTCCGACGCGCTGGACCGCATCGAGGAACGCACCGGACTCGACGTGCGCATCCACGTGGATGCCGCTTCGGGCGGTATGATCGCGCCGTTCATCCAGCCTGATCTTCAGTGGGACTTCCGTGTCAAGCGTGTGTACTCCATCAGTACCTCCGGCCATAAGTACGGTCTGGTCTACCCGGGCCTGGGCTGGGTCGTATGGCGTGAGACCGCCGACCTGCCGGAAAGCCTGATCTTCAAGGTGAGCTATCTGGGCGGCGAAATGCCGACCTTCGCGCTGAACTTCTCTCGTCCGGGCGCTCAGGTGCTGCTGCAGTACTACATGTTCCTGCGTTTGGGCTTCGAAGGCTACCGCCGCGTACAGCAGGCCGCGCACGATGTGGCGAAGTATCTGTCGGGCGAAATCGCCAAGATGGATGACTTCACTCTGTGGAACGACGGTTCCGACATTCCGGTATTCGCTTGGATGCTCAAGGACAAGCCGGATCGCAAGTGGAACCTCTATGATCTGCAGGATCGTCTGCGCATGAAGGGCTGGCTGGTGCCGGCCTACCCGATGCCGGTGGACCTGACGCAGGTGACCGTACAGCGCATCGTGGTGCGCAACGGCTTCAGCCGCGACATGGCCGAGGCATTCATGAAGGATCTGAAGGCCTGCGTGAAGTATCTGGATGGTCTGAAGGCCCCGATGCCGAGTGAGGCACGGGTCTCCGGATTCCATCACTGAGTTACCGACGATTACCATCCTCCGTCGCTCCTATGCGTGGCACCTCACGCCAGCGGGAGGTAAGGGGAAATTCCGTCTGCCTTAGCGTATCGCTCCATCAGCGGGAAAAGAGGCTTCGCCCGCCCCAACGGCGTCTCCCGTCAGGGAGAACAAGGGCGAAGCCTCGCCTGCCTTGGTGGATACCGTCTGCTGGCGGAGGGTGGGGAGGAAATCATGTTTGTTCCTACAACGATTATGTTTATGAAAGCTGGCTGCAATGACAGTTCATGCAAAGAAACCGCTTGCCGTGATAGCGCACAATGCGAGTGCGGCGGCGCATCCAGGATTCGCACGTTCCGGAGCGGGCGCGGTCACGAGACCGTCCAAGTCGCCTGCCGGTGCAGGCAACCACGCGCATACGGGCGCACATGCACATGCCGGGGCGAGTAGCAAAGCCCTGATGTCGGTCGGCCAGCTGGCCATGCTGACCGTGGTGGCGGTGGCTTCACTGCGTTCCCTGCCGGCCATGGCCGATTATGGTCTGGCCTCCATACTGCTGTACCTGATTCCGGCCGTGTTCTTCCTGGTGCCGGCTGCATTGGTCGCGGCCGAACTGGCCACGGGCTGGAAGGGCGGCGTGTATGTGTGGGTGCGTGAGGCATTCGGCAATCGTTTCGGATTCCTTGCCATCTGGCTGCAGTGGGTTCAGAACGTGGTGTGGTATCCGATTCAGATCGCCTTCATCGCGGTAAGCCTCTCGTATGTGTTCGGTGCCGGAAATCTGGGCAATAACGGCGTGTACGTTGCCGCAGTGATCATCGTGCTGTATTGGATCAGTACGATGGTGGCTTTGCGTGGCGGCAATCTATTCGCCAAGGTCGGCTCGGTCTCCGGACTGATCGGCACCCTGTTCCCGGCCCTGCTGCTGATTGTGTTCGGTGCGGTCTGGCTGGGCATCGGCGAGCCGGTGCATACTTCCATGCATGCTTCCGCACTGCTGCCGCCGTGGACCGGCATCGCGTCGATCGTGCTCATCGTCTCCAATGTGCTGGCCTATGCAGGCATGGAGGTCAACGCCGTGCACGCCAACGACATGAAGAACCCGGGTCATCAGTTCCCGCGCGCCATCGCACTGGCCACCGCGCTGATCCTGCTCGTGTTCATCCTGCCGACCCTGGCCATCGCCTTCGCCGTGCCGCATGATGAGCTCGGTCTGATCGATGGCATCAATCTGGCGTTCAAGGAGTTCTTCGATCACTTCGGCATGAGCTGGGGCACTCCGATCATTTCGCTGCTGATCGCGCTTGGTGCGTTCGCTTCCGTCGTGACCTGGATTGCAGGACCTTCACGTGGTCTGCTGGCGGCCGCACGTACCGGTCTGATGCCGCCGATGCTGCAGAAGCGCAACGCCCGCGGCGTTCAGGAGGGCATCCTGATTCCGCAGGGTGTGATCGTGACCGTGCTGGCACTGCTGTTCGTGCTGATCCCGAACGGCAACACCGCCTTCGCGACGCTGGTCGATATGGCCACCGCACTGTACCTGGGGATGTACATGCTGATGTTCGCCTCCGCGATCCGGCTGCGCAAGACCCATCCTGAGGTCAAGCGCACGTACCGTGTGCCGGCGATTCGACTGATCGCAGGCGTCGGCTTCATCGCCTCCGCCGCGGCCTTCGTGCTGACGTTCGTGCGTCCTGCCGGATTCACCGGCCTGAGCACCACGGCCTACGCGGTGCTGGTAGCCGTGGTCGTAGTGGTGCTTGGCGTGCCGCCGCTGATCCTGTATGCGATGCGCAAGTCGAACTGGGATATGCGTTCGACCGAGGAAAAGAACGCCGATGCAAAGGCGATACTGGTGAATCCGGAGGGATAGTCTCCGTGACACCTTCTTCGTCGGAAGAATGATCTGATATACGAACAAGCGGCTGTTCCCTTCACAGGGAGCAGCCGCTTGTTCGTATATCGTTTACAGATCGAAGCCGAGTTCGGCGGCGGCTTCGGTCGGTACCGGGTCCTCACACCAGAAATCCTCAAGATTCTCATTGGTGGTCAGGCTCCGGATCTCCGCCTTATCGATATACAGCTCGCCGCTGAGATGGTCGGTTTCATGTTGGAAGATGCGAGCCGGCCAGCCGTGCAGATGCTCCTCATGCTTGTTGCCATCCTCATCCTGCCATCGGGCGGTGATGTCAAGCCAACGCTTGCGCACCGCCTGATAGCCGTCGAAGCTCAGGCAACCCTCGTAGAAGCTGCGCGTTTCCGTGCCGATCGGCTCATAGCTGGGATTGATGATCACATGGAACGGGAATTCCGCCGCTTCACGCGGATCGCCGTCGTCATCCTCACGCACATGGTCTTCCAATACGGCCAAGGCAAGGCCCAGACCGATCTGCGTGGCCGCAAGGCCCACGCCAGGCGCCTCCAGCATGGTGACGCGCATGGTATCGATGAGCTTGTCGAGCGTCTTACGGCTCAGCTGTCCCTCGTAGGCTGCGGTCTGCTGGCGCAGCACCGGTTCGCCGGCCTGCACGATCGGCAGCAGCTTTTCCTTGCCGCCGGATTTAATGAGCTTTTCGACCTCACGGTTGAGTTCGAGATTCACTTTTGCATTACGTCCAAACATGTTTTCTCCGTTTTCCTTCACGGCACACTTCTCCCCACGTCATGCCCGCGGCATGACACCTCCCTCATCTGAGGGAGGGAAAAGGGAGGCTACAGGGCGAGCTCGTCGGCGACGACCTTGGCGAGACGTTCGCACACTTCGTCGGCCTGCTGCTGGGTTTCGGCCTCGGCCATGACACGCACGAGCGGCTCGGTGCCGGACGGGCGCAACAGCACACGGCCGGTATCCCCCAGCATCTTCTCCTCGCGTGCGACGGCGGCCTGCACCTTGGCATTGGTCTTGGCGGCCAACTTGTCGACATTCGGCACATTGATGAGCTGCTGCGGCAACTGCGGGAAGTCGGCGGCGAGCTCCTTGAGGCTCTTGCCGGACTGCACCACCTCGTTGCACAGGGTCAGTGCGGTCAGGGTGCCGTCGCCGGTGGTGGCGAATTCACGGTTGATGACGTGGCCGGATTGTTCGCCGCCGAGCGAATAGTCGCCACGCAGCATCTCTTCAAGTACGTAACGGTCGCCAACGTTGGTCTGCACGGTTTTGATGCCCATGGAGCGCAGGGCGAGCTTAAGCCCCAGATTGCTCATCACGGTCACCACAAGGGTATCGTGGCTGAGCTTGCCGGCATTCTTCTTGGCACGGGCCAGAATGCCCATGATCTGATCGCCGTTGACCATGTTGCCGTCCTCATCCACGGCCAGGCAGCGATCGGCGTCACCGTCGAAGGCCACGCCCATGGCGGCGTCGGAGGCCTTGACCATGGCCTGCAGTTGCTCCGGGTGGGTGGAACCGGCATTCTTGTTGATGTTGTAGCCGTCCGGCGAGGCGTTGATCACAATCACATCGGCACCTGCGCGACGCAAGGCCTCGGGAGCGACCACGGACGTGGCGCCATTGGCGCAGTCGGCCACGATCTTCAGGCCCTTAAGCGGTTTCGGCTGGGACTTGTCAGGACCGACCGGTGCGATGGTGGAGACCAGATGGTCGATATACAGGTTGGTCGCGGTGGCGGTGTCGTGGCTTACACGGCCCACACCGGCACCGGTCGGGCGTTCCCAATCCTGACCGAGTACGGCTTCGATTTCGTCTTCCTTGGTGTCGGGCAGTTTGAAACCGCCGCGAGCGAAGAATTTGATGCCGTTGTCGGGCATCGGATTGTGGGAGGCGGAAATCACGGCGCCCATTTCGACATTCAGCACGGAAGTCAGATAGGCGACGCCAGGGGTCGGAATGATGCCGGCATCAATCACGTCGAAACCGCCAGCGGACATGCCCGCCGACAGCGCTGCGGCAAGGAAATCACCGGAAACTCGCGTATCACGGCCAACCAGCGCACGGCGACGGCCTTCGAACTCGCCCCTGTCGCCGTTATCTCCCAGCACGCGCACCGCGGCATCGCCCAAGTCGAGCGCCAGCTGTGCGGTCAGGTCCCTGTTTGCCAATCCTCGAACGCCGTCGGTTCCGAACATACGTGGCATGAGTCTCAAGTCCTCGCTATCTGAAGTTGCCTTTTCCTTGCACTATCGTACTCACCTCGCACCACCACGGCGCCGATCGTGACGAAACGTTACGGAGCACCTACGAAAGAAGGCGGATTCCCGGGGGAAATCCGCCTTCCGCTTGACTCCTGCCTGCAGGGCCGCCGTTTACAGGGCCGCGTTGAAGTCGCGCACCTTCAGGGTGCGGTGGGAGGCCTCCACGTTGCCGCGCACAATGCGCTTGAGGGCATTGTCGGCGTGCTCATGGGCTTCAAGCCATGCATCGCCGAGTTCGACCAGCTTGGCGGGATCGGCATAGCCCGGGTACAGGCCTTCGAGCAGGGCCTCCGCCATGTGGAAGGTCTTGTTCTGCCAGATCCAGTCAGCCACCTCGAAGTACTTCTCGGCATATGGTTCGGCCAGATCGGCGCGCGGGGTGGAGGCGAAACCGCCTGCCACGGCCTCAAGCTGCATATTGGTCAGCTCATTGTTGTTCAGCGCTTCGTTCCAAGCCCATGCCTTGGCGTCGGCGGTACCAGCCACCGCGCGTGCGCCGAGGGCGAATTCGCGGTTCTCGGTGGTTTCGCGCTTGGCGAGTTCCGCATCGATTTCGGCCTGGTCGATCTCGTTCACGGTGCTCAGCGCATTGATGATGGTCCAACGGAAGTTGTTGTCGATTTCAAGGCCCTTGAGCGTGACGGAACCGTCAAGCAGACCCTTCGCATTGGCCGCGAAGTCCTCATCCCCGGGCTCGCCATAGCCAAGATAGGCGGTGATGAGCTGGAACTGTTCGTCGGAACCGGCCTCGGCGGCGTTGGCCAGCTTGAATAGTTCGGCCGCCACATGTTCCACGACCGCGGCACGGTCGGCCGGAGCGGTGTAGTGCCAGACGGTGGTGCTGATCTGGGCCAATGCATAGCGGAAGGTGGTGGATTCGTGCTCGGTGGCGAGGGCGGCCAGCGACGTGTCGATGAACTGCCTGGCCGGCAGTTCGCCATCGCGGGTCATATCCCAGAAGGCCAGCCAGATTACGGAACGGGCCAGCGCATCGTCGAAACGATACAGGTTCTCGGCGGCGAACTTCAGGGACCGCTCGTCGAAACGCAGCTTGGTGTAGGTCAGGTCATCGTCATTCACCAGGATCAGATCCGGGCGGACCTTGCCCGCGGCCGCGTCGACCACGGTGGTCTCGCCGTTGACGTCAAGCTCGAACTGTTCGGTGCGCACGATCCTGCCGGTTGCCGGATCCTCATTGTAGAAGCCGACGGCCAGGCGGTGGGCGCGCAGCACCGGATGTTCGGCGGGAGCGGACTGCCTGAGTACGAGCTGCCTGATGGTGCCGTCCTCGTTCTCCTCCACTTCGGTGGCGATGGTGTTGATGCCTGACCGCTCAAGCCATTGGGCGCTCCATGCCTTCAGGTCGCGGCCGGAGGTGAGCTCGAGTTCGGCGAGCAGATCGGCCAGGGTGGCGTTGGAGTAGGCATGCTTGTTCAGATAGTTGTTGATGCCCTGGAAGAATTTGTCACGGCCCACATAGAACACGAGCTGCTTCAGGACGGAAGCGCCCTTGGCGTAGGTGATGCCGTCGAAGTTCACATAGGTGTCATTGAGGTCGTTGATCGGAGCGACGATCGGATGCGTGGTGCTCAGCTGATCCTGACGCAGCGCCCAGCTCTTCTCGCCGGAACTGAAGGTGGCCCAGGCGTCCTTCCATTCGGTGGCTTCGGCGGTGGCGAGCGTGGAGGTGAACTCGGCGAAGGATTCGTTGAGCCACAGGTCATTCCACCATTTCATGGTCACGTAGTCGCCGAACCACATGTGTGCGAGCTCGTGCAATACGGTCACCACGCGGCGTTCGGCATAGGCGTCGGTCACCTTGGATTCGAACACATACTGGTCGCGGATGGTGACCATGCCGATGTTTTCCATGGCGCCTGCGTTGTATTCCGGCACGTAGATCTGGTCGTACTTGGCGTATGGGTACGGTACGCCCCAGGTCTTGGCATAGAACGCGAAGCCTCTCTTGGTGATGTCGAACAGGTAGTCGACGTCTTTGGCGAAGGCGTCGGCGAGGGCCTGGCGGCAGTACATGGCCATCGGTACGGTACGGCCGTCCTCGTTGGCGTATTCGGTGTGCCATTCGGCATATGGACCGGCGCAGATGGCGGTCAGGTAGGAGCTCATGATCGGGGTCGGCTCGAATACCCACCGGCGGGTGGTTTCGGCCTCATGATCGCCGAGCGTGCCCTCTTGCGTTACGGCTTCGGCATCGGTCACGGAGGCGGCCGGCATGTTGGAGGTGACGATCCAGGACTTGGCCGCAAGCACGGAGAAGTCGAACACGGCCTTGAGGTCGGGCTGGTCGAATACGGCGTAGACACGGCGGGCATCCGGCACCTCGAACTGGGAGTAAAGGTAGATGTTGCCGTCGGAGGGATCGACGCTGCGATGCAGGCCTTCGCCGGTATTGGAGTACTGGCACAGGGCCTTGACGGTGACCTCGTTATGCGCTTCAAGATTCTTGAGTTCGATGCGGCTGTCGGCGAAAACGGCCGCCGGATCGAGGGTTTCGCCGTTCAGCACGACTTCGCTCACTTCGTTGGCGATCAGGTCGAGGAAGCTGCTCGAGCCCGGCTTCGCGTCGAAGGTGACGGTGGTTTCGGAGCCGAAATCCTTGGCTCCGCGGGTCAGATCAAGGCTGACCGTGTAGTGGATCGGCGCCGAAATGATGCTTTTGCGCTCTTCGGCTTCGATACGGGTGAGGTTTGCTCCTGGCATGCCACTCCTTGTTATTGGTTGTCCGTACAACGCAGGCGGCGTAACCAGTTATTCCGGTTACGCCGCCTTGATTGTTCCGATGATTATTCAGGCTGGTTTCAGCTTACGTAAACCTTGCGTCCTAGGCGTTACTTGGTTGCGTTTAAGCCCATAGCGTCATCGACGTCCTGCGCGATGTCGGCCACGACCGGCACGATCATCGGCTTGCGATGCAGCTGACGGGCCACCCAGCCACCAAGCGTACGGCGCATGATCTGCTGCAGCTTGTACGTATCGTTGGTACCGGTCATCATGGCATCCCGCAGCTGCTCGACGATCTGGTGGCGCACCTTGTCGAATTCGCTTTCGTCCTCGGCAACGGCGTTGAGATAGATCTTCGGTCCTGCAATCACATCGGCGGTTTCGGTGTCGACGACCACGAAACTGGACACGAATCCTTCGGTGCCGAGAATACGACGCTTCTCAAGCTCCTCATCCGTGAGTTCACCGACGGAATCGCCATCCACATACACGTAGCCGCACGGTACGGAACCGACGACGGCGGCCTGACCATGGTACAGATCGACGACGTCGCCGTCCTCAGCCAGCACGACGTTCTGCGGATCGACGCCGGTCTTGACGGCGATCATGCCGTTGGCCACCAGATGACGGTTCTCACCGTGGATCGGCATGGCGCACTTCGGCTTGACGATGTTGTACATGTACAGCAGCTCGCCCTCGTTGCAATGGCCGGAGACGTGCACGGCCGCATTATCGCGGTTGACCACGCGCGCGCCCAACTGCACGAGCTTGTTGATGACCTTGTAGACTTCGTGCTCGTTGCCCGGAATCAGGGAGCTGGCCAGAATCACCGTATCGAATTCGTTGATGGTGATGTCGCGGTGGTTGCCATCG
Organism: Bifidobacterium moukalabense DSM 27321; assembly: GCF_000522505.1. GTDB lineage: Bacteria > Actinomycetota > Actinomycetes > Actinomycetales > Bifidobacteriaceae > Bifidobacterium > Bifidobacterium moukalabense. The sequence continues at coordinate 266,415 of NZ_AZMV01000002.1, forward strand.
GCGATGCGCCCGAGGGCGGCCATCGGCTCGCCCTGGGAGCCGGTGCACATGTAGACGAGCTTGTCATCCTGCACGTCATGGGACTGCTTCAGGTCGATGACGGTGTCTTCCGGCAGACGCAGGTAGCCCAGATCGGCCGCGATGGACATGTTGCGCACCATGGAGCGGCCGACGAATACGACCTTGCGGCCGTACTTGTGGGCGGCGTCGACGACCTGTTGCACGCGGTGCACATGGCTGGAGAAGCTGGCTACGATGATCTTGCGGGTGGCCTGCGCGAACGCCTGGTCGAGGGCCGGGCCGATGGAGGTCTCCGGCTTGACGAAGCCCGGCACCTCGGCATTGGTGGAGTCCATCATCAACAGGTCCACGCCCTTTTCGCCAAGCTTGCCGAATTCCACCAGATCGGTGATGCGGTGGTCAAGCGGCAGCTGGTCGAGTTTGATGTCGCCGGTGTCGATCAGGGAGCCGGCCGGGGTCTGCACGAACACGGCCAAAGCATCCGGGATGGAGTGGGTCACGTTCACGAACTCGAGGTTGTACGGGCCCACCTTGAGCTTGTCGCGGCCCGTGACCTCGACGAGCGTCGGATTGATGTGGTGCTCCTTGCACTTGGCCTCCGCAAAGGCGAGCGTGAGCTTGGAGCCGATCAGCGGAATGTCCGGACGCAGCTTGAGCAGGTACGGTACGCCGCCGATGTGGTCTTCATGGCCATGGGTGAGCACCAGGGCCTCGACCTTGTCAAGACGATCCTTGATGTAGTGGAAATCGGGCAGGATCAGATCCACGCCCGGCTGCTCCTCTTCCGGGAACAGCACGCCGCAGTCAATGAGCAGCAGGTGACCGTTGTATTCGATCACGTTCATGTTGCGGCCGATCTCGCCCAGGCCGCCCAGCGGTACGATGCGCATGGAGCCCTTGCGATACTTCGGCGGGGCGATCAGCACGGAATCCTGCTGAGGCGCGGTGGTCTGCGGTGCCGGACGGGTGGAGCGGCGATTGCCCGCAGAACGGGTGCCGGTGCCTTTGCCACGGCCGGTACCGTTGGCGTTGCGAGTGCGGCTAGAGGATTTGCGCGTGGTCGCGCCCTCCTTCTTCGCCGCGGAATCAGTGTGCTTGGCAGCCTTGCTGCCACGCTTGTGCGTTGTCTTTTTCTTGGTTTCTTCTGTAGCCATTTCCTAGTTGGATTTCTGTTACTAATTGTTCCCGCCTATGCGGGAACGAGGAATGATGGGGCCCGCGCCTACTGCGACTGGCGCAGCTTCTGCAGGCCATTGCTCGCAATCATCTTCGTTCTACAGCAGGCCGGAGGCGCGCATGCCTGCCTCGGCACGTTCGATTTCGGCCTCGCCCGGCCCGACGTTCGGCAGACGCATGGTGGTGTCGTCAAGAACACCGCGCACCTTCAATGAGGCCTTGGCCATGACGGCCTGGAAGCCATTGCCGTTCATGGATTCGACAAGCGGAGCGAGCTGCACGGCAAGACGCTGTGCCTCGTGGATGTCGCCACGGTCGAAGGCGTTGGCAAGATCACGCATCGGGCCGGCGGCCGCGTGCGCGATCACGGAGATGATGCCGACCGCACCGACGGAAAGGAACGGCAGGAACAGGCCGTCATCGCCGGAATACCAGGTCAGACCGGTTTCCATGCGCTTACGGACGGCTCCTGCGATGTCGCCGGTGGCGTCCTTCACCGCCTTGACATGATCGAGTTCGGCAAGGCGACGATAGGTTTCCAGCTGGATGTGCAGACCGGTACGGCCCGGCACATCGTAGACGATGATCGGCTTGTCGGCCGAATCGTTGACCGCCTTGTAATGGCGGTACACACCCTCCTGGGAGGGACGGGAGTAGTACGGGGCGACCACGAGCACCGCGTCGGCGCCCGCCTCCTGCGTCTGCTCCACCATACGCACGGTGTGTGCGGTGTCGTTGGAACCCGCACCGGAGATGACCGGCACGTCCACGACCTCCTTGACGGCCTGGACCAGCTCGACCTTCTCCTCCATGTGGGTGGTCGGCGATTCGCCGGTGGTGCCGTTGACCACGAGACCGTCGGCGCCGTCGGCCACGAGCTGCTTCGCAAGCTTGCGCGCGGCTTCGAAATCAACGGAGCCATCGGCCTTCATGGGAGTGACCATGGCCGGGAGAATTCGTCCGAAAGGAGCGGGATCAAGAAGATGCATCGTACCGTCAGTCATATGTTCCACGGTACTTCGCGCCACGGACTCGAGGGGCGCCGATACGCAACAAGCGTCACATTCCGGGAAGACGCATTCGGGTTCATCGTCAACGATGGCAACGTTGGCGCCCATGACACTCCCTCTTGGTACCACGCATGCCGACATCCCTGATAGCTTGTCCGGATTGAGACCTTTGCAACTTGCGTTTCAGACCTTATGCGCGTTTTATGACCTGATCGAACGCGAAGCGCTATCTTCGGAAGGCCTACCGGCGAGAACGGCGACAACGCATTGCAGGAACGCTATGAAAGTGAACAGGGCAAGCGACGCCTGGCATCCGCCCGTAAGCTGTACGATCACGCCGAACGTCAGCGGGCCCATTGCCGCGATCAGATAGCCGAGCGATTGCGCAATGCCGGAAAGCACAACGGTTTCGGCGCCGTTTCGGCCACGCATGGCGATCAACGCGAGCGCCACGACCAGCGCCGATCCCTGCGCGCAGCCGCCGATGATCGACCATACGATCATGGCCTTCGGGAACAGCAGCATGCCGAGGCCCGCGATGAGCATGGGAATGCTGGACGCAAGCGCGGCGCAGACCTGGCTGCCGTGTACGTTCATCAGTTTGGGAATGAGCAGGCCTGCGAATATGCCGATGCCTTGGAATATGAACAGGTGCACGCCGGCCACGGATGTGTCGAATCCTGCGGACGTGGAGACCCGGGGCATCCAGTTCGACATGGTGTAGAAGGCGGATGACTGCAATCCCATGAACAGGGTTACGTACCATGTCATGGGGCGGCTCAGCACGCGCAGGAACATGCCATTGGATGAGGTGCGCGGGTCCGCGGGTTCGGAGACATCACCGATTCGTTCCGGCTTCCGGACGGCCTGCGTGGATCGCATGACATTACGATTATGCACAATGCGCAAGAGCCACAATGCCGCAACCATCAGAGACGGAATCGACCAGAAGAACAGCGATTCCCGCCAATCGCCCAACATCTGTGCAAGAGGCACGGCAACCAATCCGGCGGTGGCCGAGCCGGCGGTGATGCAGCCGGAGTAGACTCCGGTGGCCATCGCAACATGGCTGGCATAATCGCGTTTGGCGATCACCGGTACGAGCACGTTGCCGACGGCGATCGAGGAGGCGAAAATCACCGTACCCAGCCAAATGCCGACGTTGCCGCAGTAGGAGCGTACGAAATCGCCGAAAGCGATGCACAGAAGCGCCAGCAGCACCGACCAGTCGATGCCGATCCTGCGTTCGATGAACGTTACCAGCGGGCTCACCGCGGCGAAGGCGATCAGCGGTATCGACGTGAGAACGCCTTGCACGCTTTCGCCCCAGGAAAGGTCGGTGCCGATCTGTTCGAGAAGCGGTCCGACCGCGGTGATGGACGGTCGCAGGTTCAACGCCACTAGGAACACCAGCGCCGCCCACAGGCCGGTGGAAGGCATGTCGCATCGCCACGGGACTCCACCGCGAACCATATTCGGCCTAACGTCGTTCCTTGCGTTCATAAGTTCTCTCTCCCTTTTGCAACAATATGTTTCCGATTCGGCATTGACCGCTCAGCAGCCTTCGAGCTCGCCGATGTCGCTGAAATATCCGTTGATCCTTTCGATGCGCCCTGATACTTCGCCCGCTTCGGCCAGGCGCTCCCCCACCTCGTCGGCAAGTAACGCCACGAATGCGAACGCAGCGGTGAAGCTCGACAGCAGGTGGGAATTCAGGTCCACTTCGAAGAGGGTCACGTTACGTCCGACCAGCGCGGATTTTACCGAAACATCGCCGATCACCACCACGTTAACGCCGCGTTCCAGCAGAACATCAACCAAACGTGGGAAGAAGACCGGACGCCTACGCACGCCGACAACCACCACAACGTCCTGCGAGGTGAGATCGGCTATTTCCTCCGCGACGCTTTGCCCCGGATGCGGCAGAATGTCGACGTTCCCACGCAGCTGCAGCAGCTGTTCACGCAGGTGCAGCGCCACCGGATAGCTGTTGCGGAACCCAATCACCGCGATGCGGGAAGCCTTTGCCATGGCTTGGCACACGCATTCCAGCCGACCACGGTCGATTCCCTCGAACGTATGGCGCAGGCTTTCCTCATCCCTGCGAAGATGGTCGTCAAGAAGGTCGTCGCACTGTTCGGTTCTCGCGATTTCCGGAGCGCCGGGCTGGTGCATGCGGCGTACGTCACGCCTGAATTCCCCTGCATTCGCGTAGCCAAGCTTGCGGTACAGACGGCTGAGCGTGGGCTGGGAGACGCCGCTTAGCTGCGAAAGCTCCACGGAATTGCACACCAGAACATCGGTGAGATGCCCAAGAATGTATTGTGCGGCCTCCCGTTCCGTCGCGGTCAACGTTTCATAGGATTCGCGGATGCGCGACACGAGACCTCGCCCTGCGCCGCCCCCGTTCTCCCCGATGCCGGAGATCAGCGCGCTCCCGATGCCCCCGGTGTTTTCGTCACCGCCGGCATTTTGTGAAACAAAAATTTCAGCTGTCATACCGTCTATCTTCCTTTAATTTATTTTTCCCGTCAACAGCATATCGTCTTTCGGCCAGAACAGCTGTAATTCCAAGTGTTGCCGACGCTTCCGTAAACAATCGTTAACGTGAATGAAAAATTTCAGACACTTCCGAATGCTGAAATCTGCCATCAACACGACGGTGAGAAAAGCAACAAACACGACGCCGCCATTCACCACGTCCGCCAACAGGAGATGACCAATCATGGCAGAAAAAGCATACGCCGATCAACCAACATCCGACATCGAGCCTCTCAACCCGCCGCATCGCCTGCTTATGGCCCCCGGCCCCACCAACGTGGACCCTCGCGTGCTGACGGCAATGAGCAAGCCGACGGTCGGCCAATTCGACCCGTACATGTTCAAGGCGATGGGCGAAGTACAGAAGATGTTGCGTACGATTTTCAAGACGGGCAACGAACGGACCATGGTCGTGGACGGCACCTCGCGCTCCGCCATCGAAGCGGCGTTCGTATCGGTGATCGCGCCGGGAGAACCGGTGCTGGTCTGCTGCGCGGGGCGCTTCGGCATGCTGCTCAAGGAAATCGCGGAGCGCTGCGACGCTGACGTGCATGTGATCGAACGGCCTTGGGGTGAGGTGTTCCCGATCGAGCAGATCGAACAGGCCATCGTCGAGGTGAAACCGAAGCTGGTGGCCACCGTGCAGGGAGATACCTCCACCACCATGTGCCAACCACTTGAGGGCCTCGGAGACATCTGCCACAAGCATGGAGCGCTGCTGTACACCGACGCGACCGCCTCGATGGTGGGCAACGACCTGCGTGTGGACGAATGGGGCATTGACATCGCGACGACCGGCCTGCAGAAGTGCTTCGGAGGACCCTCCGGCATGGCGCCGATCACCGTTTCCGACAGGGCGGCGGCCGTCATGGAGGAGCGTAAAAGCATCGAGGCCGGGGTGGCCGATTCCGCACAGGAAATCGCGGTGAAGCGCATTCGCAGCAACTACTTCGATCTGCCACAGGTCTTCGATTACTGGGGACCACGACACCTCAACCATCACACCGAGGCCACGCACATGCTGTACGCAGCGCACGAGGCCGCGCGCATCATCGTGAGCGAGGGAATCGACAATGTCATCGAACGGCACCGCATCAATGGTGCCGCCATGAGTGCCGCCATTGAGGGTATGGGACTGAAGCTGTATGGCAATCAGAGCCATCGCATGAATGACGTGATAGGCGTGGTGATTCCCGAAGGAGTAGATGACGCAGCCGTGCGCGCCCAATTGCTCAACGATTTCTCCGTGGAGATCGCCTCCTCGTTCGGCCCTCTCAAGGGCACCATCTGGCGCATCGGCGTCATGGGCTGCAACGCCCGCAAAGACGCCGTACTCACATGCGCGGCGGCCCTCGGCAATGTGCTGGAGCGCAATGGCGTAGCCGTGGATACCGGCAGGGGCATCGATGCGGCGCTGGCGATATACGAGTCGGCGGAACGCAAGGACAATCAAGAGAACTGAGAACTCCCGAAGGCACGATCCCAAAACCATCGAAGAATCCAAGATAAAGACGAGGAGAAACAACAATGAGCGCGGATGAATGGGCCGTGGCCGCGGCCGAAGAGATTCTTGACCGCTGCGATCAGTTGGCCGAACTGACCTGCATGGAAAACGGCATCGAACGTGATTACCTGTCACCTCAGATGGCCCAAGCATACGAATTAACGGCACGTTGGCTGGAAGAGGGCGGGCTTGCCACACATATCGACCAGGCCGGCAATTTGGTGGGGCGCCTTGAGGGACGCGAACCGGGACTGCCCGCCTTGGTGCTCGGTTCGCACCTCGACTCCGTGCCGGATGCAGGCAAATACGATGGCATTCTCGGCGTGGTCACCGCGGTTTCCGTAGCAACCCATCTGGCAAGGACCGGCAAGAACAAGGAATTGCCATTCGCCATCGAGGTGCTTGGATTCGGCGATGAGGAAGGCGCACGATTCGGAGCCACATTGCTCGGCTCATACGCGTTCGGCGGCGGTTGGAACGACGAATGGCTGGAACGCACCGACAGCAAGGGCGTGAGCATGCGCCAGGCGTTCCGCGATTTCGGTCTCGATCCGGACCGGGTCAATGAGGCCGCTCGCAAACGAGAGCATTACATCGGCTACCTTGAATTCCACATCGAACAAGGACCGATCCTCGAACAGCGAGACCGTGCGCTCTCCTCGGTCACCTCCATCGCCGCGGCAAGCCGATACATGGTCACCATAGAAGGCATGTCCTGCCATATCGCGACACCCTACGATCTGCGCCACGACGCGCTGACCGCCGCCGCGGAACTCATCAGCGCCATCGACGCCATCAGCCAGCAGGCTGGAACACGCGCGAACGTAGGCGAAATCTCCGCGCAGCCCGGCGGAGTGAATGTAATCGCGGGAAAGACGACGTTCAGTCTTGATGTGCGCGCCGGCAACGATCGGCTACGCGACGACGTGTTCGATCGGATCTGGGCGCGCGCTGATGAGATCTCCACCTCACGAAAGGTGAAAATCTCTCATACGATGATCCACACCGCGAATTCGGTGCAATGCGACCCCTTTCTGCGCTCCTGCATCGAAAAGGGAATCGAGCGGGCCGAAAACAAGGAAGCGTTCGGTTTGGTGAGCTACCCGGGCCATGACGGCATGGCCATTGCGAAACTGCTACCGATAGCGATGCTGTACGTGCGCTGCAAGGGAGGTGTCAGCCACAGCCCATACGAGTCCGTGACCGCGGCCGACGTGGCATACGGCACGCAGGCGTTCGAACAGGCGGTGCTCAACGTGGCGGCGCACAATCTCGCTTACGAGAAGACCAGTGACGACGCAAGGGAGGCGTGACATGAGCGAAATCGATATGCCCGGCGTGAACAGGGCGGATCTTGCCATCCACGGCGGAATCCTCTCCCATGGCGTCGAGACGCAAGGTACCGTCGCGGTACGGGACGGCCGTATCATCATGGTGAACGCTGACCCGGATATGGTTGTCGACGCGGACGAGGACATTCGGCTGGACGGCGGCGAAGTGCTGATCCCAGGCATAGTCGACACGCATGTGCACATCAACGAGCCGGGCCGCACCGAATGGGAGGGCTTCGCATGCGCCACATCCGCGGCTGCGGCGGGAGGCGTGACCACGGTGCTTGACATGCCGCTCAACTCCAATCCTCCGACACTCACCGTGGAGGCATTGGAAACCAAACGCCTATGTGCGCTGAATAAGGCCCACGTGCAGCTCGGATTCTGGGGAGGCGTAGACGAAACGAACCTCGGGCGCCTCAAAGCACTATGGGACGCAGGGGTGTTCGGCTTCAAATGCTTCCTCTCCCCCAGCGGCGTCGACGAATATGGATCATTGCCGTACAGCAAGCTCGAACAGGCGATGTGCGAAATAGCCTCGTTCGGCGGCCAACTCATCTGCCATGCGGAAGATCCGCACGAATTGGCGGAGCATGCCGGCAAGGTAGGGGCCACCTACCGCAGCTTCGCGCAGTCCCGCCCCGCCGAGTGCGAGGCGAACGCGGTGCGCAATGTCGCACGATTAGTGGAACGTACCGGCTGCCGCACCCACATTCTGCACGTTTCCAGCGGTCTGACCGTGGATGCGCTGCGCGATGCGAAGGCCAAGGGTCTGCCGATCACCGCCGAGACCTGCCCACATTACCTTACGTTGGACTGCGACCATATTCCGGACAACGCCACCGCATTCAAATGCTGCCCGCCGATCCGCGACCTACGCGAGCAGGATGCGCTATGGCGAGGCCTGGTGGACGGTACGCTGGATTTCATAGCCACCGATCACTCCCCCGCGGATGCCAGCATGAAGTCAGGCACACTTGCCACGGCCTGGGGAGGTGTCTCCAGCCTGCAGGTCGGATTCCGGGCAGTACTCACCGAAGCCATGAAACGTGGACTCGGCATAGCGGACGCAATCCGTTGGATGTCATGCAACACCGCGAAATTCGCAGGATTCCACGACCGCGGAGAAATCGCGCCAGGCAAACGCGCCGATCTGGTGATCATCCGCCCTGGAGAACGGTTTACGGTCGACGCGGCCGCGCTGAAAAGCCGCAACCCGATCAGCGCGTTCGACGGCATGGTGCTCAACGGCGTGATCACACGCACATTCATATCCGGCAAGGGCACCGAAGCCAGGAAGAACAATCTTATCGCGCGCCCGTAGCAGCGGAGGGAAGGCGATTGAACATGAAGGATAGTTTCAGCGATTTCAATGCACACGGCACCGGTGGGCAACACCCGACAGCCGACAATGCCGCAGAGTCATTGGCTCCGGATCTGCTCGCCGCAATACGCCGATACGAACAGGCCTTGATGGGCAACAACACCGCAGTACTGTCGGATCTGTTCGCGAACGATCCGGACGGCATCCCTTCCGTACGCTCCGACGACAAGGGAGTGCTTGCCGGCCATACCGCGATCTCGACGTTTCGGTCGAGGCGCAGGAATGCGCCGACCCGCACGCTACGGCGACGCATCGCACGCCAGATGGACGAATCGACCGCATGCGTCGTTTCGCAATTCGACAAGGCGACGGGCGGAAGCGTCATCCAAACGCAGGTTTGGCAGCGCATCGGGGAATCGGGCACATGGAAGATCGTCATGGCGCACCTGACCTACCCCACCCCGGCGATAGACCGCAGCATATGGAGAGTCGTCGGATCTCCGCTGGTCGAAGCCACGAAGCCGGGGCCGCTTTCAGGCATGACTGTGGCGGTGAAGGACCTGTACGCCGTTCAAGGGCAACGTATCGGCGCCGGAAACCCAGCGTTTCTGCGGACTTCCCCCGTTTGCGCGGAATCCGCGCCAGCCGTTCGGCTGTTGCTCAACGCGGGCGCGCAAATCACGGGCATTGCGCAGACCGATGAATTCGCCTACTCGCTTGCCGGCACGAATGTGCATTACGGCACTCCCCCGAACCCGAAGGCCCCAGGACACGTCAGCGGAGGATCATCCTCCGGCCCAGCGTCGGCCGTGGCCTGCGGGCAGGTGGATATAGGACTGGGCACCGACACCGCGGGCTCGATTCGCATTCCAGCCTCATATCAAGGATTATGGGGGGTTCGCACCACACACGGACGCATCAGCTGCGAGGCGGTGCATCCGCTTTCACAGTCGTTCGACACCGTCGGGTGGATGACCAGGGACGCGCAGACGCTCGAATTCGCGGGCAAGGCGCTGATGCCGGACAAAGACACCGTGAAAAGCGTGGCAAAGCTACTTGTCAGCCCGAAGCTCGACGAGTGCGTGACCGCCGATGTACGCGAAGCATTCTCCCGGTTCCGTGCCGTTTCACGTTCGGCCGTACGCTCCGGACGGATCGGCATGTTGGGGGATTGCGATGAAGTGCAGTTCGATTCGCAGATGCTGGATAACCTCCTTTCGATTTTCCAGGCAGTCCGCGGATATGAGGCATGGCGGAACAATGGCGACTGGGTCGGCGGCCATTATGCCGATCTTGCGCCGGAGATCGCGGCCCGGTTCGAATGCGATTCGCACATTCCGCAGTCGCGGTACGAGCAGGGACTTGAGCATCTGCGGCAGGCACGCTCCATGGTGCGCAATCTTCTCGGAAGCAATGTTCTGCTCATTCCATCCGCATCGTCGACGGCCCCGGCCGTGGCTCATACCGGAGACACGGAAGGCATCGAGAACGCACGTGCGCATACGTTGCGGCTCACATCGATAGCGGGGGTCGCCGGACTGCCCGCCGTCAACATTCCGCTGGAGACCGCCGACGGGCTGCCGTGCGGAGCATGTCTGCTCGGACCGGCCGGGTCCGACAAGCTGCTTATTCGCATCGCCAAGGAGCTCTACCGAAATTCCATGTGATGCGGCGGGTCTCCTTGGCCCAGTCCCCGGATACACAGAGGACGCCTCTTTCGCAAAACGGCCTCCCCTTTCTTGGAAGCGAGAAATGGGAGGCCGTTCATTCCAAAGAGGCGCCCTCTTTTTTTTGAAAGAATATTTTCAATAAGGTATCTGCCCTATGAAAACGGAAGATATTACATCAACATTAACAAAATCGCGTCATTTTGCGGAAAATCGATTAAAAAATCGTAGCGATGTAACGAAACGGTTTCCAAAACCCCTCTCCCGCAATCGACAGGAAATCTAAATCTCTCGCAACAAGAAATAAAAAATTTCCATTAATTGTCTTATCCGCAATTTCAACTTCGAAAACAGCGCAAACATCAAGACAGACATCAAGGAGACCACGATGACAGCAACGATCATCGATCAGGGTTTCACCCAGCCCGCTCCCGCGGCGCAGAAACCGAACGGACATACGCAAAGCGATCCGGAAACCCTCATCAAGGAAGGATATGACCCGCGCCTGGCCAACAAAGACCTTGCGCCTCTCAAGAAGCAGACCTGGTCGTGGTACAACATCTTCGCGTTCTGGATGTCCGACGTGCATTCCGTCGGCGGCTACGTGACCGCGGGAAGTCTGTTCGCGCTGGGCATCGCCAGCTGGCAGGTGTTCATCGCACTCATCGTCGGCATCGTCATCGTGCAGGCGCTCGTCAACCTTATCGCCAAGCCCAGTCAGCGCGCGGGTGTGCCGTTTCCGGTCACCATGCGGTTCGTATTCGGCGTCAGGGGCGCGAATATTCCGGCGATCATCCGAGGCATCATTGCCGTGGCATGGTACGGCGTGCAGACCTTCCTCGCTTCGGAATCGCTCAACATCATCTTCCTGAAGTTCATCCCCGCCTCCCAGACGCTTGCCAACGACTACTCGTTCCTCGGGCTTTCGGCACTCGGCTGGATTTCATACGGCATTCTGTGGGTGGCACAGGCATGCGTGTTCTGGACCGGCATGGACACCATCCGCAAGTTCACCGATTGGGCCGGACCGCTGGTCTACGCAGTGATGTTCATCCTCGCCATCTATCTGGTGGTACGTGCAGGCGGACTGGGAGCCATCGACCTGAACCTCTCCAACTCCGCACCACTCGGATTCATGGAATCGATTCCGGTGATGATCACCGCAATCGCGCTCGTCGTATCGTATTTCTCCGGCCCAATGCTGAATTTCGGTGATTTCTCCCGCTATTGCGGATCGTATAAGAGTGTGAAAAAAGGCAATTTCTGGGGACTGCCGGTGAATTTCGTGGTGTTCTCGTTGCTTACCGTGGTATGCGCTTCCGCGACCGTGCCCGTATTCGGAGAACTGATCACCGATCCGATCAAGACCGTGGAACGCATCGACACCCCGTTTGCGATTCTGCTGGGCGGTCTCACCTTCGTCACCGCGACCGTGGGCATCAACATCGTGGCGAACTTCGTTTCCCCGGCATTCGATTTCTCGCACGTCAACCCTCAGAAGATCAGCTGGCGCACCGGCGGCATGATTGCGGCGGTCGGTTCGGTAATCATCACCCCCTGGAACTGGTATTCAAACGACCAAGCCATCCACTACACGCTCGATCTGCTGGGAGCGTTGATCGGACCGCTCTTCGGCATTCTCGTGGCGGGCTATTTCATCGTGGCCAAGCAACGCATCGCCGTGGACGACCTGTTCACCATGGATCCGAAAGGACGGTATTGGTACCGCAATGGATTCAACCCGAATGCGGTGCTGACCGTTCTACTCGCCGGCATCCCATCGATCTGCTGCGCCGTGCTTCCCAGCCCGCTGAACGAAATGGGCATCATTGATCTGACCGCGCTCTCGAACTTCAGCTGGTTCATCGGCGCCGGACTCGGTCTGGCCATCTTCGCCCTGCTGGAACGAAAGCGTCCGCAGATCGTACGACTGGCGGATTCCGAAAGCGATCCGAACGTGAGCGACGGCGCCGCGAAAGAGTAGCCAGAAACAGCGAAAAGCAGCCCAAACAGGAGGATGCCAGTGATTCCTACACAAGGGGGACCGCAGGCATCCTCCTACTCGAATATCCGAAAACCAATACCGGCCGCCACAATTCCATGAATCGGGAAGTCCCATGAAAATCAAGGTAATCAATCCAAATACCACATGGTCCATGACTCGCACCATCGAGCAGGCCGCGCACGCCGCGGCCAGCGCCGACGTTGAGATAGAGGCGGTAAGCCCGAACATGGGACCGGTTTCCATAGAGTCGCACAGCGACGAGGCGCTGGCCGCGGTGGGGGTGATGGATGAGGTGCGCAAGGGCGAGCTTGACGGATGCGACGGATATGTGCTGGCTTGCTTCGGCGACCCCGGATTGCATGCGGCGCAGGAGCTCGCCCAAGGCCCTGTGGTGGGCATTGCGCAGGCCGCCTTTCATGCGGCGACGCTTGTCGGCCGGTCGTTCGCCATCGTCACCACATTGGGACGAACGTTGGGGCGCGCGCACGATTTGGTCGAAGAATACGGTTTCACAAGCCAATGCGTGGCCTATCGCGCCTGCGAAGTACCCGTTCTGGGGCTTGACGAGCATCCGGACGCCGCTTATGAGGCGCTGTTGGCGGAATGCCGTGCGACGTTGGATTGTTGCGCCGCCGATTCAATCGTGCTTGGATGCGCGGGAATGGCCGGCATGTGCAAACGATTGGAAAATGAGTTGCACGTACCGGTCATCGATGGAGTGGCCGCCGCGACCGCGCTGGTCGAGGGTTTGGTGCGAATCGGCATGCGCACATCGAAGCGACGGGAATTCGCCAATCCACCGGCCAAGGAAGTGGTCGGCCTGCTCGCGGATTTCACCCGCTGATTTTTTGAGGTTGTCTGTCTGGGACGTTGTGTTGCAGCGCCCCAGACAGACAACCTCAAAACGCAGGATGGACTGCCCTCGGCCTCACCGGCGCCTCAGATGGCGTAGCGGGCGGTGTCCTGGTCGAACTTGTCGGCGCAGCTCGGATTGCAGAAGTAGTAGGTGGTGCCCTCATGCTCGCGGGTTGCGGCGGCAGTGGCCGGGTCGATGGTCATGCCGCACACCGGATCCTTCACGGTGGTCGCGGTATCGCCGGAACCAGCGGTGCCGTGGCCGCAGTGGCAGGAGTGGCCGCCGCAGGAGCCTTCGGTCTTGGCCTTATGATCACTGAACAGTCCCATGATGTTTCCTTTCTGATGGTGATTGTTGTCACTCAGATTCGGCTTGCGAACCTGATAGGTCTTGGGTTTGCCCGGATCGAACAAGCGCAGGCAGCTGGCGTTCGACACCACGCACAGCGAGGAGAACGCCATGGCCGCGCCCGCGATCATCGGGCTGAGCATTCGGCCTGTAAACGGATACAGTACCCCCGCGGCCATGGCGATGCCAACGCTGTTATAACCAAGGGCGAACCCGAGATTCTGCGCGATGTTGCGCATGGTGGCGTGCGTCAGGTCGATGGCATGCACAAGACCCATAAGCGAGCCGTTCATCAACGTCACGTCGGCGGATTGAATGGCCACATCGGTGCCGGTGCCGATGGCGAAGCCCACGTTGGCGCGGGCCAGCGCCGGGGCGTCGTTGATGCCATCCCCCACCATCGCGACCGTATAGCCCTGCCCTTGCAGACGGGCCACTTCGTCGGCCTTGTTCTCCGGGTGCACACCGGCGATCACGCGGGTGACACCGACCTGGCCCGCCACGGCCTGTGCGGTGGTTTCGTTGTCGCCGGTCAGCATGACGACTTCGATGCCATGCGACTTCAGCCGTGCGATCGCCTCGGCGGAATCCGGCTTGACGGTGTCGGCGACGGCCACGATTCCCGCCAGCTCACCGTCGATGGCCGTCAACACCGGCGTTTTGCCTTGACTCGACAGACGTTGCATGTCGGCGATGATGTCGTCAAGATTCTCGTTGCCGATACTCGGCAGACCGATCTCAAGTCGGTCGATCAGATCGGTGTTGCCCACCGCCACGGCATGCGTCTCGCGCATATCCGCGTCTGGTAGGTCCGTGGAATCGTCATGTTTCGCCGAAACTGCAAGCCAGCGTGAACCCAGCGTGATGTCGGCGGTGACGCCCTGACCGGCAATCGCATGGAATGCCGTGACTTCACCGATCGGAATGCCGCGGTTCCGCGCACCCGTGACGATGGCCTCGGCGAGCGGATGCTCGGAATCATGCTCGGCCGCGGCGGTCAACGACAGCAGTCCTTCCGGATTGTCACGCCATCTGCCAAGCGGCAGCACGTCGGTGAGCGACGGCTTGCCGGCAGTGATGGTGCCGGTCTTGTCAAGCACCACGGCATTGATCTTGCCTGTCGTCTCCAACGCTTCGGCGGAGCGGATGAGCACACCCATCTGTGCGGCCCGACCGGTGGAGACCGTTACGGAAAGCGGGGTCGCCAGTCCCAATGCGCACGGGCATGCGACGAGCAACACGGAAACGGCGGCGACCAGCGCATGCGTGATACGCGGCTCCGGGCCGAACGCGAACCACAGGGCGCACGACCAGATGGCGATCAGCACGACGATCGGCACGAAGACGCCCGCGATCCTGTCGGCCATGCGCTGTACCGGGGCCTTTGAGCTCTGCGCGGACCTGACGAGCGCCATGATCTGCGAGAGCACCGTATCCTTACCGATCTTCGTGGCGCGATAACGCAACGCGCCGGAACCATTGATGGTGGCTCCGGTCACATTGTCGCCGATCTTCTTGGTGACCGGCATGGATTCGCCAGTGATCATGGATTCGTCGATGCTCGAGGTGCCGGCGGTGACGATGCCGTCCACAGGCAGCTTCTCACCGGGGCGAATGGCGATGATGTCGCCGACCTGTACGCTGTCGATGCCGACCTGCTCCTCCTTGCCGTCACGCACCACGCGGGCGGTTTTCGGCTGCAGTCCGGCCAAGGCGCGCATCGCCTCGCCGGTGCCGACACGTGCCCTTGCCTCGAGCAGTTGGCCTACGAGCATCAGGGTGACCACCACACCGACCGCTTCGAAATACGGCTCACGTGCGTTTTCAGGCAGAATCTGCGGCGCGAACGTGACCACGCAGGAATACAGGAATGCGAATGCCGTGCCGAGACTGACGAGTGCGTTCATTTCCGGCGAACGATGTGCGATCGCCGCGAAACCGCTACGGAAGATCGGCAGGGCCGCATAGCCCACGATTGGCAGCATGAAAATCAGCTGCAGCCATGCCGGCATGTGGTACAGCATGAGCATGGTGGAGCAGAACACCGGAATCGTGCAGACGGCCGCCACGACGAGACGGGCGATCAGCGTTCTGATCTCATGCGACTGCGCGGAATCATGTTCTTCGGATTCCCTCGCGACGTCGGATGGCGACGGTTCGTTCCGCGTAGCCGCCGGAGGGACGGACCTTGCGGAATCAGGGCGCACGGGCCGATCCGCCTGACCGGAGCCGGCATGCGCGCGATGATGGTTGCCGGGCAGCACCTTCAGCGTGCCGTGCAGCATGTTCATGCCGCACGCGAAGGGATACTCCCCCGGCGTATCGGGCTGCAACGTCAGCGTGGTGGTGCGGAAGGCCGGCAGCGCCAGATCCACTCCGAAGTCGGAGAACACGACGTGTGACGAGCACTCGCCATCCTCCTTGCGGTCGAACACCAGTCTCAGCGGCATTCCGGCCTCGGCCTCGATGATGGCGGGATCGTACCCGCCTTTGACTTCGATTACCGCCTCCTGCACATCGCCGTCGATCGCCGCGCGATACGCTTTGCGCGGCGCGAAGAAGAACCACAGCACGACTGCGCTCACGAGCAATGCCACAATGATGGCGATTACAGCTTGCATAGTTTCTCACCGATTCCCTGTTTTCGACTTTTCGATTCAACGAATACCACCACCATATACCCCTACAGGGTATATCTGCAAGAGTGTAGACTTGGGATTTAGCTTTGAGGTCAAGATTTCAGCGTCAAGAGGAGCACGGCAATGAACGTTACGCAACATGGCTATGCGGACGACCAGAAGAAAATCATCGCCCGACTTAATCGCATCGAAGGCCAAGTGCGCGGCATCAGACAGATGACGGAGGACGGCGAGTACTGCATTGACATCCTCACCCAGATCTCCGCCGCCAACAGCGCGCTGAAATCAGTGGCGCTGCTGCTGCTCGACGACCATCTCAACCATTGCGTCAGGCAGGCGACGCAGGAAGGCGGCACCGTTTCCGACGAGAAGCTCGCCGAGGTCAGCGCCGCCATTGCCAGGCTGGTCAAGTCGTAAAGCCCCTCCCCAAGCCCTCGTCAAGTGGTTTGCGGACCGAACAAGTGGCGACACGGGTACGTGGAACTGCAAGTTTCCATGGGGCTACAGATTCCCGTGAAGCCACATATCTCCGTGGGACTACAGATCGAGGAAGTGGTCCAGGCCTACGGTGAGACCGGAGTGGTCGCCGGTGGCGATCTTGCGGACGGCGAGCAGCACGCCCGGCATGAAGGAAATACGGTCGAAGCTGTCGGCACGGATGGTCAGCTGTTCGCCGGCATTGCCGAAAAGCACCTCCTCATGGGCGTTGAGGCCGCGCAGTCTCACGGCATGCACGTGGATGCCGTCGATGACCTGGCCGCGGGAGCCACCATCGGTTTCGGTGTTGTCCGGAACCTCGCCAAGACCGGCCGCCTTACGTGCGTCGGCGATGGCATGGGCCGTGTGGATGGCGGTGCCCGAAGGAGCATCCACCTTGTTCGGATGATGCAGTTCGAGGACTTCCGCGGATTCGAAGTACGGCGCGGCCACCTTGGCGAAATGGTCGGCCAGCACTGCGGAAATGGCGAAATTCGGGGCGATGAACACGCTCTGGTTCTTGCGCGGGGCTTCGGCGAGCGCGGCACGCACCTGATCGAGCTTTTCGTCGGTCCAGCCGGTGGTGCCGACCACCACGTCGACGCCTTGGCCGATAAGCGCGAGCACATTGTTCAGGGACACGCTCGGTACGGTGAACTCAACCACCACATCGGTGTTCTCCGGGGTGATCCGGCCCAGATCGTCGCCGGCGTCGAGCGTGAGGGCGAGTTCGGTGTCGGCGGCGCCGTTCACGGCGTCGACCACGTGAGAGCCCATGCGGCCTTTGGCCCCGACCACGGAAACCTTGATCATGTTTGCTCCTTACTGCTGCAAAGCTGTTGCGGATTCCAAGTATGGATTCTACGTATGAATCTAAAGAAACGCTTCGACTCGGACCACGATATCCGGTTCGGACGGGTGGATGAGCGGAGGGATCATCGCGGAATCCAAGAACCCTGGAATCCAAGAACAGAGAGGGGCGGACCGGAACCGGTCCGCCCCCCCGTGAAAAGGACAGTCTGTCTCAGGAACCTGCAGTCATCCGCGCTTGCGGACGATGAGCCAGCCGAGCAGGGCGAACGGAATCGAGCACAGCACAAAAATCCACGGCATCATCAGACTGGTGTTCGGCGTGGCATGGTCGAGCACGATACCGGTGATCATCGAGCCGAACGACGCGCCCACGGTACCGGCGGTGCTCACCCAGGACAATCCTTCGGTCAGCGACTCCTCCGGCACGGTCTCCTTCATCACCAGATTGCCGGAAGCGAACACCGGTGAAATCGTCAGACCGGTCAGGACCTCAACGAAGCCCATCAGCACCAAGTTGCCGAGGCAGGCGTGAATCACCACGAATCCGACCGTCATCAGGCCGAGGAACACGATCATATGGCGCCAACGTGAGCCCTTAAGCTCACGCGAGCCGAAGACCAGCGCACCGATGCAGGAGCCGAGCGCCAACATGGCGAGCTGCACGCCGAGCAACGAATCAAGGTGCAGGGCCTTCATCACGGCGGTCATGGACGTATCGAACGCGGTGAAGCTCATGTTGAACACCACGAACGCCGCCAGCAGCGGGATCACGCCCGCATAGGTGAGCACATTGCGCTTCCTGCGCCTGCCGGAGGTCTTGAGCTGCCTCATGCTCAGCCTGTCGGAGACGACCTTGGCGGCAGTCGCATCGCCGCCGGCCGCATTGGCGGAACGTACGTCGGCATCGTCGGAGTCGGCGGCGATCACATTCACCGCACGGATGACCGGCGGCTGCGTGTCACGCAGCGCAAAGAATATCGTGCCGCCGATCGCGCTGGCGGCGGTCGGCACGAACAGCTGCGAGACCGGATTCACGGAGGCCGCCAGGAATGCGGCGAGAATCGGCCCAAAGATGAACACGATCTCATCGATGGCGGATTCCAGCGCATATGCGGTGTTGAGCATCTCGCTGTTGTCGGTGCGTTCCAGCACATACGCCCAGCGGGTACGTACGAGCGCACCGAAGGCGAATTGCGTCAGGCCCATCACTACGGCCAGCACGAACAGCAGCGGGATCGGCATGCGCAACAAGGCGGCGAATGCGAAGGACAGCATGGCCACGATCTGCACGGCGAGCACGATCTTGCCGACCCTGCGCTGGCCGAAGCGGTCGAACAGGCGCGCATAGAACGGCGTTACGGCCGCGGTGGCGAATACGTAGGCCGCACTCATCACGCCGGCTATGGTCCAATTGTCGTACAGATGATTGAGTGCCAGGATGATGCCCAGACCCATCATCGACATCGGCAGTCGGGCCAACGCGCCGGAAGCGCAAAACGCCTTCGTTCCGGGAATGGAGAACAGCACCGAGTACGGCGATTTCGTGGGTTTCGTGGTTCCCATGGTTTCGCTCACAGGCCCGCCACCTCCCCACGGTAGATGAACATGTCGTCGAACAACGGCGCCCCGCCTTCGGTGGTTGGGGTTCCGGCGTCACGTTCCGCAATGCGTTCCAGGCCTTTATGATCATAGAAGCTCACATCGCAGTCGGAATCGGTGTGCAGGTAGAACGCGTCCACGTTCCACGCGGCGAAATGCTCCTGCATGCGGCGCCACAGGCCATCGCCCACGCCCTGGCCACGCACGTCGGGATTGACGACGAACAGTTCCAGTTCGCCCAGTGTGGTCTCATTGGCGCGACTTTCCTTCTCCAAGGTCAGTTCCAGCGAAAACGCGTCTTTCAGCATTCCAAGACGCTTCGCGACCTCGCTGCCGGCGACGAGGCCGCGCTCGATGCCGGCCATCTCATCGGCGACGTCGATCTCGTCAAGCTGCGGCCGTTCGCCGGCGACGCGGATGAAGGTGACGCCGGCCAGCGTGCCGTCGGTGGTGAAGGCGGCGTTCGCGAACGTGGTCGGCTGCAGATAGTGCAGTACGAAATACCGTGAGATCAGCAGGGATGATTCGGTGCCGGCGAGCTCGCCGTCCTGCGGCCATGTTCGGTCGAACAGCTCGACCACGGCATCCAGGTCATTCCAGCCGATCGGGCGATAGATCATCGAATTCGGGTTGTTGCCGGCCGTCATGCCGGTGGTGTTGGTTGCGTCGATCGCAGCCATGGTGCAAATGCTCCTTAACTTTCGTTGCGTCCGGCACGTGTGCCCGCCCACACATGCTGCACGAGGGTAGCGGCGTTCCTCCACAACGCTGCCTGCAGTGCGTTACCCTACAGGCAGGCCGTCGCGCGTCTTCGACGTTCGGCGCATCGGCATCAGTCGTTGTCGGATTGCTGCGGAATTCCGTAGCTCAACTCGGCAAGGATCTCTTGTTCTGTTTTGTCGAGAGCCCTGAGCTCCCGATCGCCCTCTTTGGGCTCACTCAGATAGTAGAGGCAGGCGTCGATAGAATCCAGCGGCACGCCCTCCATCGCCGACAGCAGCATGCGATACATGTCGAGTTGTGCGAGCTTTTCGTCGATTTCGTTGCGTGTGCGTGGCCTATGTCCGGTTTTCCAGTCGACGATGGTGTAGGTCTTCGATCGGTCGTTCGGATCGATGCCTCCGAAAAACACCGCATCGAGCTTGCCGTTGACGATAGTGCCGAGTTGCGGCACGTTGACGACGAGCTGCCGTTCCGCCCACGCGGGGTTGCGTCTGGCCCACACCGATTGCACGAGACGGTGCCGCCAGTCGAGCAGCTTGCGTTCCTGCGCCGCATTGCCGGGTTCGCCGGATCGTTCGAGACCCGTGATGGTCGCCTCATCCTGCGCGAGACCGTCGATAAGATCCGCACGGGAGACGGCATTGCCGCCGTTCGCACCGGATTCAGCATCGGCCATGATGAACCGTTCCGCCCATGCGTGCAAGCGTGTGCCGAGTTGTGCGGACGGCGAGGCGACGCGCGGGATCGGACGGACCAGGCCACGCCAGTATTCGCGGCGGGAGCGGTCGTCCATCACACCGGCACGGGCCTGCAGGGAGGTGACGTTCTGGCGGCCGCCTGCGAGAATCCTTTCGCCGCGGGCACGGACGGCCGCATCGAAATCGGTTGCGGCATCGCCGGTGTCGGGCATGAGGTATTCGTCACGGACCAGCAGGCGTGCGCGCAACAGCAGCGACTCGTCGGCCGGCACCGTCATGCCATCGTTCGATTGACGGCCGTCATGCGTACCGGATAGGGCCTGCATGGCCGAGCGTACCTGATGGGTCGATTCGGCAAACGTCTCGGACAGCCGATCGCTCAGACCGCACGGCCACGGCAGGCCCCGCCGCTCGTCGACCGGCTCAAGCGGCGCATTCCAAGCGTCGCCGACCACCGCGTCCTCATAGTCCTGGGCATGTTCGCCCACGAAATAGCCGTCCGGCAGGGGTGCGCCGATTGAGGCGAGCGTCTCCACGCCATCGGCTGCGTCCGCCGTACCGGTGGAATCGGAGACGGCAAGGTTGCCGGGCTCCCGCACCGCCGAAACGATGCCGTTCATCGAATCGCGTACTTCACTCCAGAAATTCGAAGGTTTCTTGGCCCCCTGCTTCTTGCCTTCGACCAAACGGGAGTCGCGGCTCTCTTCGTTATGCACGCTGAAGGTGAGCAACGCCTCGTGCCGGGCGCGGGTCAACGCCACATAGGCGAGCCGGCGTTCGTCGGCGTGCAGTCGGCGGCCGTATTCCTCGCTTTGCGTCAGATACAGGCCGGCCGGGTCCACGCCCTCCATATCGTCGATCGGCAGGGAACGCAGGGTTCCGAACACCTCATCGTCGATGGTCTCCGCATCGTCCAGGCCGGCGAGCGCCTCGATCGGATCGCCGCCGACGAGCGCATCGTGCGGGAATCGCGGCAGGATACCGGCATCCACGCGCACGGGAACAGGCACCGCCGCGGGGTCCTGCAGCCAGGTCCTGGCGGTTTCGAGGTATTCCGGCGGCGTCCATTCGCCGTTGTTCAGGCCGTTGAGGTGGTCTTCGTCGGCTGTGATGTTCAGGAAGTCGCCTTGGCTGGACGGGAATGTGCCGCTGGACATGCCGACCACGGCCACCGCATCCCATTCGAGGCCTTTCGACTGATGCACGGTCATGAGCATCACGTCAACGGGCGTATCGGGTGCGATGACATTGTCATCGGATGCGTCGCGCAGCGAATCCACCCATGACACGAATGCGCGCAGGCTGGGCGCGCCCTGGGCCGCGATCTCCTGCATGTATGTGTCGACAAGACCCATCACGGCGCCGAGCGGCGACTTGGCGAGCGCCGCATTGGAGGTGTCATTCGGATGGTGCATGTGCTCGGCAAGCAGCATGTCGATGTCGAGATTCAGCGCACTGATGGCGGCATTCACCACTTCCGGCAACGGATGGCCGTACGCGTGCTGCACCTGGCGCAGCATGTCGGCGGCGCGGACGACGGCCGCCGCTCCCCCGGCGCTGAGTTTGCCGTCGATGAGTTTCGGCAGATCGTCGCGCAGCATGAGGTCGATCAGAAAGACGGCGTTGGGCACCTGATCGCGGTACTCGCGCACGATGGCGCGGATTTCGGCTTCGGACGGCAGCTTGGGCGCTCCCGCATCGGCGATGCCCGAATCGTCCGAAGCATCCGGTCTGCCGGGAATGATGCCGGCCGCGACAAGTGCACGATACCGATGCGCCGCATTCACGCTTTCCGCGACGGCGGCAAGCGCCTGCAGGTCGGCCGCTCCGACGCCGAATCGCGGGGTGGCGAGCAGCCGCATCAGCGATCCGCTGTCGGTGTGGTCGCAGATTACGTGCAGCAGGGCGAAGATATCCTGCACTTCCGGGAGTTCCAGCAGCGCCGCATGACCGACCACCAGCGTGGTCAGTCCGGCATGTTCCAGCGCCTCCTTGTATTTCGGCATCGGCGCTTTGGAGCGGAACAGCACGGCCACATGCGGACGATTGTCCTTCACACCGCCGGCCAGTACGGCGTCGGATGGCGTGTGCAGCGCGATCGCATGCTTGGCGAAGCGTACGACGGCGTCGATCTCCTGGCCGCTCGTGGAGAAGCCGAGCACGCCAAGTGTGCCTTCGGGCGCGGTATCGATGTTGGATAGTGCCGGCACGTCCACTTCGCGCATGAGCGAACTGCTCAGGCGCCGGGCGGGCAATCGCAGCGGTTTGGTGAGATTATTGGCCGCTTCGAGCACCATGCGGGAGTTGCGTCGGGTCACGCTCAAGGCAAACGGCTTGTCGGTCTCGCTCATGCCGAAATCGCGCTGCAGCATGCGGAATGCGCCCGGACTGGCGCCGCGCCATGCGTAGATCGACTGGAATGGGTCGCCGACGGCGTTGACCGCGGATCGGCGTACCGAATCGACGTGGAACAGGGCCGCCAATAGCGCGGCCTGCGTGGTGGAGGTGTCCTGGTATTCGTCGAGCAACACGTGCGAATACCGCTTGCGATAGGTGGCGCCGATTGACGGGAAGCGGGTGACCAACTGAAATGCGGCGATGGTGAAATCGCTGAATTCCGCCATGTTGCGAGCCCTTTTCTCGGCATTGTAATCGGCTACGAGGTTCAGCAGCAGGTCACGTTGACGAGCCACGTCGGACAATTGGCTGGCCTTGTAGACGCATAGGGCGTGGCATTGTTCGCGGTACTGGCGTTTGCGCGCTTCGAAATCCTCGTCGGGTTCCTTTTTCTTTCTCTTCGGAGGTCTGGGGACCCTAATATCGGCGGGAATCTCTTCGTCCTCAAGTGCCTTGGCCACTTGTGCGACGAATGCTTCGTCCCAGGCGCGCACACGTTCCACGGCCTCGTCGAAGCCGGTGCAGTCGCCGCCGATCATGGCGCCGGAGATGGCGTTGGACAGTGCGAACACCCTGCCGGCGATGGTGCCGAACGATGCGAGGTCGCCGTCGAATCGCATGATCTCGTCCATGTGCTTGTCGAGCACGGCATAAATCAGCTGCATGGCCCCTGCTTCGCTCAGCGGCTGTGTATTCTGGTCGAAGCCGACGAGCAGACCGTATTGGCGCACGATGGTCTGGAAGAACGCGTCGTATGTGGAGATTTCCGGCTTGAGGAACGCGGCGCCGGCCGACCCAGCCCGGCCGTTCTGATTGTTCGCCACTGCCGCGGACACGCGGGACAGCAGTTCGGAGGCGGCCTTGCGCGTGAAGGTGAGGCCCAGGATCTTTTCCGGCGAAACGCCCTGTCCGATCAGGTTGATGATGCGCCTGGTCATAGTGTAGGTCTTGCCGGATCCCGCGCCCGCGACCACCACCACATCGGCGTACGAGGGGGCCTGAATGACGGCCGCCTGCTCGGGGCTGTCGGTGAATTTCGGCGTGCCGCTCATGCCACTCTCCTTTCGAAAACGGTGTTCTGTTCGCCGGCGCAGGCCGGGCAGACGGCTTTGTTTCTGCATGAATCCCTATGTTTCACTGTTGGACGTGCGGTGATTCGTCCGGCTCGGCTGGCGGCCGCCGCATAGAAGACGCGAGCGATCATGGTCAACGACCACACCGCCATGGTGGGGCGCAGTTCCAGGAACTGCCGCCAATGCTCGTCACCGACCGTTTCGGGGCGTTCGGCACCGTCGAGATCGTCGACGAACAGTTTGTCGAGCGTGGGGAGGCAGAGCCTGGACACATACCTGCCCGCATTCAGGCTTCCGTTGGCGAACAGCGCCTGCTGGTGATATGCCTCCTCACCCTGCGCGGTGCCGCGCGGTGCCGGCGCGGTGGAATGCATGACGTGGAACAGGGCGCTCTGCCCGATATTCGGCATGTGCGCAATGGCCTGTGCGCCGCGTGGCCCTTCTTCCGGGAACGCCAGTCCCAATTGGTAGCACACGAGTTGCAGATCGCTGAACATGTCTTGGCCGCTGGGCGGCTTACCGGTCTTGTAGTCGATCAGACGCACCTGTTCGCCGCCGCCGTTCAGCACACGTCGTTCCAGCCGGTCGATCCTGCCCGTCAGACGCACGGTCAGCCGTTCGGTCATGCCGTCCTCGGGCCAGCCGCCGACGAGCAGTCCCATCAGGGATATGAGCTCGCCGCGTCCGATCGGGTCGACGCCTTCGATCGCGTTGTATGCCTCGAGAACGTCATCGAATCCGAAGCGTGCGGTGAACTGCAGTTCCGGCTCCGCCTCCGTAAGCTTGCCGACTTCGAATCTATCGGCGTTTTTGGCGGGGTATCCGCTGCGGTTCGAGTTGACGAAATACGTGGCGATGTTGTGTAGCGCCTCCGCCGCCTGCTCGTCCTTGCGCAGCGCCCTGTAGCGTTGTTCCGGATCGGCGATGGCGTTCAAATCGCCGCGCAGTTTCCCGTATTCGTCGAACATCCAGTCGAAAATCATATCGATGTTGTCGGCGTCGCTGAGCTGCGTATGCCGTTGCGGCAGATCGAGATGCGCTTCGGTGGCCCGTTGCGCCACTTCGTGGATGATCGAGCCGAAGTTGGTGTCGACGTTGCCTGGCCGGGGGCCGGCGAAACGGTTCTCGAGCATCCAGCACACCGGGCAGGCCCACAGGCGGTCCACCGCGGATGGTGACAGCGTCACCACGTCGCCATCGCGATGCCGGTCATGCCCGCCGGAGGCATCGCGCCGGGGCTGCGCAGCCGCGGCGAATGGATTCCCGCCTCCCGCACTGAATCCCGCGGAATCCGCGAATGCTCCCGACTGATGTGCGGGATCCGTTGTCGATACCGACACCGTGGAACCTGCCGCAACCGTGGAAGGCTCCGTGTCGATCGTGGAGGATTCCGCATCATCGGCGTTCCATGCGAATGGCCAATATGCGGGATCGGCGGCCGCAATGCCGTGCTGTGCCAGCAACGCCAACGCGGCGGCCGCATCCTTCGCCTTGGCCGAGCCGGCCGGTTCGGTCGCCAGCATGCTGCGCGCAGCCGCGACCAGGCCACGCGGATCGGCGTCGAGACCGTTGAACTCGCCGGCACCGCCGACCATCGCATAGTCGCGATGTTCCGGATCGGCGTCGCGGTCGCGGTCGAATCGTTCCGGCAGATAGCCGTACAGAAAATCGGACGGCACATTGTCGTCATTCAATACGGCGCTCAGCACCGCGCATTCGTCGGCGCGGGTCAGTGCCACGAGGAAGCTCTTCTGCTCGGAGGCGAGTACCGCGGCCATCTGCGCGTCCTGACGGCCCGCGGAGGTGACGATGTCGTCGCGCAGTTCGCCATGCAGCATCACATCCGCCAGGCTCTCCCCGCCGAACAGGGTGTTGCGGGGAGCCAGATTCGGCCACTGGCCTTGCTGCAGGGCCGGGAGGAACACAAGATTCCAGTGTCTTCCGGCCGCACCGGTCGGCGTGGTGAGCGTTACGGCCTGGTCGATCGGTGCGGTGTGAGCCAGCGAATCGGCTTCGATGGTCAGGGCGCGCACCTGTTCGATGAACGCGCCGATGGTATGTGCGGCCATCACACCGTTCGATTCGTCGCCCGATGCGTAGCTGAACAGGCGCATCGCCGCGTCCAAACGGTCGTTCGCCGCGCGGCCTGCCGCGGAGTTCTCCAACGACACGCGCTGCCAGACCTGCGCCTTGTTGCAGGCCGTCCATGCACAGTCAAGCACGTATTGCGGTTCATGGGAGATGAGCTTGCGTTCCGCTTCGATGGTCTTGTCAAGCACCTTCCACAGGCTTGCGAATGCCTTGGATTGCGGGTCGGCGCCCAGTACGGAGGCGATTGCGTCGAGCACGCGGACCGTATTGCCTTCCAATAGCAGCACATACAACGCTTCCATGCCAAACGGCAGGTCGGCCGGGTCCCTTGAATCGTCCGAATCCGCGGAACCAGGCAGCTCTCCCGATATCAGACTGTCGTCGACCGCAATCGTCGGCGTATCCGAATCCGCCGGAACCGACTCGCGTACGGCACGGAAATCGGCGGCATAATCCCTCCAATCGGCGATCAGTCGCGGCAGCAGCGCCTGTTTCGCCACGTCGGCCCTGCCGGAATCGTCCAATGCGTCGGAATCGTCCGATTCCAATACCGCGGCAAGCGAGCCGAGCGCATTCATCGCCGATTCGATGGTCGCCAATCGTGCGGGACGTCCCTCATGCCGTGCGTCGCCGCCCACCGTGATCAGCGGCGAGCCCATGATCAGCGCCACGCGCGAACGAACATACGCACCGGCCGCACGAAGGCCCATTGTCGATGCCGCAATCGTCCGCCTCTTCAGTTCGGCCAATTCGATCAGCGCGAACAGGCCCTGCACGAACGGCTCGTCCTTCAGCGGACGGGTCACGCTCGAATAGCGCACGGGCACGCCGTCGGCCCGCAGGCGTTCGCCGAACGTACGCACGGTGTCGTTGTCGTGCGCGATCACGGCCATGTCGTTCCAGTCGCGGGAATGTTGCAGATGTTCGGTCTTGATCTTCCAGACCACGTCATCCAACTCTTCGACGGCGGAACGGTACATGGCGGTTCCGATGCTGCCGTCATCCGGCGAAACGCCGTCCGCGAGGCCGCCCGTCGGCACTGTTTCGATAGGCAGTGCGCCTGGCAGCGCCGGCATTTTGCCCGGACGATTCGGCAGCGCCTCATCCGTCGGTTCGGTGCTGGCGATCGACAAACTCACGCGGCTTGCGGCCAACGTGCGATACACGGGCTTGCGTCGTTCCGTTTCCGTGACGTCGATTCGTTCCAGCCGGGCCCCCAGTCGCGATTGCGCCGCGTTGAACAGGTATTCCGGATACGATCCGCGGAACGTCTGTACGGATTCATCCGGATTGCCGACGAGCAGCAGCCGCACGCCGCGCTCGTGCAGGGCTGCGAGCATGTCGAATCCGGCAAGCGTGGCGTCTTGGAAATCGTCGACGATCAGCAGCCTCGGCAGGTCTTCGCTCCCGGCCTGCGCCACAGTAGCGGCCGCGTCGACCATGAGCTGCGATGCGTCGAGACGGTATTCGCCCGGATAGGCCGCACGAATCGCCTCATCGTATTCGGCACGCAGCGCGAAGGCGAGACGCCATTGGGTGCGCATGCGTTCGTGCCGTTCATTGAGCGTACCGTCCTTGCTGGCAGCACGTGCAATCAGTTCATCCTCGAGTTCGGGTTTTGCGCCGATCTCGTTCATGCGGGCGAGCATGTCACGCAACTGGTTGGCGAAGGCGTCGGTGGAATCGTCGGCCACCATGCCCGACCAGTCGGCCACCGCGAAATACGTGCGCAGCAGGTCGCAGACGGCGCATGCGTCACCGCGATTCGTATGATCCACATGCGAGGCGAGCACGCGGCGGATGATCACATCCTGTTCGGCGCCGTTGAGCAATTTCGGTAGGGGCAGACCCGCATGCGAGCGCACGGCCGTCACGATGCGGAAGGCCACGGCCGCCAGTGTGGTAACCGGTCGGGCCTGCGAAATCGCGGACAACTCACGAATTACCCGGTCGCCCAGATCATCGGCGATCTGCCGGCCCGACACCGTCATCACGGCCTGCGTATCGCCATACCGCCTCATCGCGGCGATCAGCGTGCGTAACGCAAACTCGGTTTTGCCGCTGCGGGGTGCCCCCGCAACCAACGTCACATCCGAAAGATCATCCAAAGCCATCATGCCTCCCAAGACTACTCGACCGATTGCGTCCTCACCGTGCGCTCACCGGACAAATCGCCAGTGCCGCAGCGCACGATTCGCGATTACGGCCTTTCGATCGCATCGTGCGCCGATAAGCACCGCCATGACGCCCCTTAAGGCTCATCCGGATTCAGATTTTATGGAGTTTATTAAGTTAGGGGGGTGTTGTCTCGAATAGGCATCGTGCACGACCTGAAAATAACCGCACGATTCGAAAATCGTGCGTCATATCAGTCCCTAATAAGCCACAGCACACTTCAAATAACCATAATCGTCAATACGTAAATCGTGCGCATTGCATTACTGCCACCAGACCAAACCAAGTACATCACGAATACTTTTCATTCCAAAAAGCAATAATGATATAATTTCGAGCACCTTCATTCCCATCATGCATGATGACGGATAAGGCAAGTATTGTTGCTCAATCAAAGTGGAGTCGAGCCATGGACAAAGAAGTTAATCTTCCTACATTAGAAAATAGCCCCAATCAAAACACAGAGAAACCTTTTTCTAGAAATCTATTCGATTACGCTACCTCAGAACTCTCTCAAGATGCATTTATCTGCTGGATCTGCGCACAATTCGACAGTAACGACGCAACCGTACGCACAGCCTCCCAAAACTTATTGCATGCTTTTCTTGGAGGCAATGACAATGACCCCGTCGGAGTCAAGGAAATTTATCGACAAAAAGAAAACATTGATGTACTCCTGCTTCTGCAGTACAAGGGGCAAGAATTCCCTATCGTTGTGGAAGATAAGACTAGTTCGCGATATCATAACGATCAACTTGACAGGTACAGAACCAGCGCCGCGAGTATATATGACCGAGGAAAAAATGATATTAGAGTTGTCTATTTTAAGACTGAGACTGTCTATGAAGAACAAGACATTCGCAATAAATGCGATATCGTTTTAAATCGTAAGGACATTCTCGAATGTCTTAATACGACATCCAAAAATCCGATCCTTATGGATTACGTTGATCGTCTCAAGCGTATATGTGCAAGATATGACCAATATCGCTCCTTACCTGTGAAGGATTGGTCATACGATGGGTGGTGTGGGTTTTTCGAATATCTGCAAAAAAAGGCTCATCACTAGGGGTTATTGGACAGGATACGGATATAACAGCAATCTACAGGGCGGCCATTGGACGCTATGGCTCGGTAATTCAAAGAAAATAGGTGCAGGTGCGTGGCAGTTTATGGTCAATGTGGAAACCCCAAATTCACATATTTTCAATCAAGACGAATGCCTGCTCAAAGTCACTGTAAGGCTTTGTAATAAGAAAGGAAAACACTCAAGGAAAGAATTCGGCCTGCCTGAAATTAACAGACGAAAATATCGTCACGTCTGTGGTGTGAACACAATCATGGGAGAGTTGATGCGGATAGACCGTTTTAGCGAGGAGAGCTCTTGGAAATACGAGGAAGTCGAGAAAGCAATATTTGACGCTATCGACCAATACGAAAAATGGTGCGACGAGAACCTATATGCAGGGACGGACTGACACGTTGAATAAGTTGTCTTACCGTCTAGCGTTCTGCTGTTCCCAAGTGAGTTGCAGTCAGTTTTTCCGCATATTATTTGTTGGCAATAGATAGCGAATAAGAAAAACCATCCGATGGTGACCGGAATCATCACGATGAAACTTGTCTCTCATGAAGACTCCGACTACCACCACCCTAATTGAGGATGCAAGGTAAAAGTCGTCATTGGATGGAAGCCCTTTTTTTTCTCGTGACCGGAACGATATTCGAAGAGTCAAGGATTCATCGATTCAGCCAGGCGTCGCCGCAGATGCGCAGAGCGTTGAAGATGGCCCGGATTCCGATGAACAGGAGTGTGACGGCGGCCCAGAGCGCGGTCATGCGGACGGTATCCGGCACGGCGGAGCCGTTGCACAGCACGCCGATGCCGGCAAGACTCGGCAGGTAGATGCATGCGGTGATGATGCAGGTGGCGGCAAGGTAACGGTAATCGCCCGCACCGATCAGAATGCCGTCAACCGCCCACATCCAACCGGAAAGCGGCAACGTGACGCCGACGACGACCATGCCGACCGCAATCAGATGCCGCACCGGCACCGATGCGGAAAACAGCGGAGGCGCAATCAATCCCAAGGCAATCAGACCTATGCCGATCACGATTCCCGCAGCGAGTCCGGCCCGACCGGCCGCCCTGGTCATGCGCAAGGCCCGCTGCGGCCGTTCCGCACCGATCTCCGCCGCCACAAGACTCTGCCCAGCGATGCCGATGGCGTCCAGCATGTTCAATACGAAATTCCATGTCGAATTCACGGCCTGATAGGCGGCAAGCACCCGCACACCCATACGCGCGGCCAGCATCACCGTGGCCATCAGGCACGCGCGCAGGGCAAGCGTGCGGATGAACAATACCAGGCCGTCGCCCATACTCGCCTTGATGCCCTGCATGCGAGGCCGCAATGAGGCACCCTCCTGACGGGCCCACAGCAGCGCCGGTACGATCAGTACGACCGCCATGAACCATTGCGCAATCAACGTGCCCACGCCGGAGCCGAACACGCCCCAGCCGCATCCGAGGATGAGCGTCACATCCAGCACCGTATTCAATATGGCACCGGTGACGGCCGCCACCAAGGTGATCGCAACCTTCGCCAAGCCGCGGAAGATGCCGTTCGCCGCATACACCAGCAGCATGCCCGGCAAGCCGAACACCACCGCACGCAGATAGGCGACCGCATCATCCAACGCGACGCCGCCAGCGCCCATCCAAAGGCATATCGGGCGCGCGAACACGAACAGCGCCACGGAGACGACGATGCCGATGGCCAGCGCCAGCCACAATCCGCTGATGCCGGCCTCCAATCCCTCGCGCCGTCTGCCCGCCCCCATCAGTCGTGCGACGCGGGATGTGGTGCCATAGGCCAGAAAGACGCATAGGCCGACCACGGTGAGCACTATCGTCGAGCCGACCGACAGTCCAGCCAACGCGCTGTCGCCGACATGCCCGACGATGGCGGTGTCGATGAGCACGAACGCCGGTTCGGCGATCAGCTGCCCGAACGTCGGGATCGCCAGTGCGAGAATCCGTCGGTTGACCGACCGTTCCGCCCGTTCATCATCGGCCATCTCAAACTCCCTGATCATTGGCGCAACACCGTCATGATCCCCAAGACTACTCAACCGATCGGCCGCTCAACCGATCACGCCCGCGACGCGTGCCCATCGGGCGAAATGCCGGAATCACATCGCACGATCGGCGATTCACGGTCTTCTTGCCGATCGTGCGATGCCAATCCTCATCACAACACCCCCTAAGTCGTATGTGATCCTCTTAAGGTTGGGCTAGGAGGCGTGCGTTCGGGCATGTCCGTCGCACGATGCGAAAAAAAGCATCCCAATATGGAATCGTGCATTACGTCAGTGCCTGGAATCATCGCAACGCGGTCCAGACGATGGTGGAGGTTTCGCGGACCTCTCCCTCCGCTCCTTCCTAGCATCCCGTTCGGCGCCCTGCACATGCAGGAGCCACGCGATTCCGCCGATGATCAATGAACCACCGCAATCTTCCCCTTATCACCCTTTTTTCGCGGGTGGTCGAAGGGATTCCGGAGCCGGCGCCACCGAATCGGCAACGGTCGCGTCAGGCATTGCCGAAGTCAGTGGATGGCCGCAATTCATGCGGAATCCGGAATCATCATCGTTCTTCGCGCCGCAGCCGGCGTGCAACGTGTGTCCTGCCTCTGATTCGCCGCATCGCGCATGCAACCCCATGATTCCCCTTTGAGGGGATACGTAGGGACAAACCGGTATCGGCGGGGTTCCATTAGGGAGACGCACAACCTAAAATATCGAAAAGAGTATGGCCGAGTGACGGCTTAGAGCAGAAGGAAGAGGCATGGAGGCTCCACAACCGGTTCCGCCACAGATAACCGGCTATGATTTCGTGCAACGGCTGGGCGCAGGCTCCGAAGCAACGGTATACCTGTACCAGCAGCGTTCCCCTGCCCGGCCGGTCGCCATCAAGGTGAGCAACAAGTCCCTGGATCCACGTGCGGCCGCACGGTTCCGCGCCGAGGCCGATTTCATGGCGCAGATTTCCTCGCACCCCTATATTCTTTCGATTTTCGAATCCGGCGTGACCAGCACCGGACTCGGCTACACCGTATTCGAATTCGCGCCGGGCGGCAGCTACAGGGACGCCCTGCGCAGCGCCACGCTCAACGCCGACCAGATGCTCGATCTCGGCATCGATCTGGCGAGCGCCCTGTTCGCCGCGCACCGCAAGGGCATCATCCACCGGGACATCAAAACCAGCAACGTGCTCATCAACGCGCAAGGCATGCCGGTGCTGTCGGATTTCGGCATCTCCGCCACCATCTACGATCACCGCACGACCGGCTACTCGCTGCCTTGGGCCCCGCCGGAAGTGATTTCGGGTACCGGTGGCGGCAATGAGGCCTCCGACATCTATTCGCTGGGGGCCACGCTGTTCGCGACGATCACCGGTCGCTCGCCTTATGAGTATGCCTATCGCGTGTCCAACAAGCAGGAACTGGCCACGGCGATCGTCAACAGGCCGCTGCCGAAGCTCAACCGCCCCGATGTACCGCCGCAGGTGGAGCAGGTGCTGCGCAAGGCGCTCGACAAGAATCCTGACCAGCGGTATTATTCCGCGCTTGATTTCGCCCGGGCCATGCAGCGGGTGCAATATGCGCTGTACGGGCATGCCACGCCGACCACGGTGGAGGGCGTGCCGCAGTATCCGAAGGATCTTTCCTCCCATCCGGACGCGCATGCCGCGGACGACCTGCCCGACTCCGGCCAATCCAAGGCATGGGCGAAGCCCGTCGTCATCGGCACGCTCGTCGTGGCCGCCATCGCCGTGGTCGCCATGGTGTTCGCCTTCATCGTGATTCCACACATGGATTCCATCTCCGATGGCGGCAATGTGCATGTCACGGATCCCACGACGAAGGCGAAGGATGACGATACCGATGACAACGACGACATCGACACGGCGATCGTGCCCTCCGTGGAGAACCTTACCGGCCAGTACAACGGCGACAAGGTGAGGTTCGCCTGGGTGAATCCCGATCCGAAGAAGGGCGATTCCTACGCGTGGTCCATCGTCGGCGATTCCGGGGTGGATATGAGCACGCAGGCGACCGCCACGGACGACACACAGGTCGAGGTCCCGGCCGGCGACGGCCCGCAGACCTGCATTCAGGTGAGCCTGATCCGAGCCGACCGGCGGATGTCGCAGAATCCGACGATCGCCTGTGCGGCCAAGCCATAACGCACCGCCGCCACAAGAGAACCGGAGAAGATCCATGGGCAAGTCAGCGCAGCCGAGACGGACCGCGACCTCACGGTCGTACGAGAGGTCCCGCAAGATCGGCGCGATGTTCCGCAGACTGATGCCGTCCGGCAAGGGGCAATGGATGACGCCGATCATCATGCTGCTGCTCTTGCTGGGCATCGTGGCCGGCGCGCTGATCATCAGTTCGGTGACCCAGCAGCATGTGCGGCTTGACGACGGCACCGTGTGGATCACCTCGCTGAAGGACCGCAAGGCCGCGCGGTTCAATGTGAAGGTCAAGGACACCGACGCGGGCGTCTCCTCGTCCGCCGCACGGTTCGACGTGGCCCAGCATGACGGCGACACCGTGCTTCTGGAAGGTACGAAGGCCAGTCATATCGCGGCCTCCACCGTCAGCGAGGACGGCGATACCGCCATCAAGGCGGACATGCAGACGTTGGTCGGCGGAAACACCATCGCCTTCATCAACGTGAAGACCGGCAACGTATGGGCGGGTGCCTCGTCCGATGTGAAATCCGTGAACCCGACCACCGCGTCACCGAAGATGAAGCTCGGGGCGGGCGGTAGAATCGCCGTGACCCATGACGGCGCGGTCTACGGCTATCGGCAGTCCGACGGCGCGATCCTGAAAATGGACGGACCGCAGGCAACGCCCGCCAAGGTGGCGGAAATCGGTGCAGGCCAACGATTGCAGGCGGATTCCTTCACCGTGGTGGCGGATACCCCTGTGCTCGCTTCCGGCAATGCGATCCATTGGCCGGACGGCAATGCGGAGGTCTCGATGCGTGGCACGCTCACCCTGCAGGCACCGCCCACGGACGGCAGGCAGAGCGGTTGGGTGGCCGCCGCGGGCCAACGTGGGCTGGTTACGGTCGATCTGAAGGCCACGAATCCGACACCCGTGGAAACCTCCAACTCCGGCAAGGGCAACGCCGCACAGCCCGTATCCACCAACGGCTGCGTATCCGCCGCCTGGAGCCAGAAGGCGAACAACTACCTGCGCGTATGCTCGGCGCATGACGGGAAGCCGCAATTCAAATCCCTACAGAACGTGAACGCCACCTCCGAACTCGTGTTCCGAGCCAACCATCGTCTGACGGTGCTCAACGACGTGGTCAACGGCAACGTGTGGAATCCGCAGGAATCCACGAAGGTCATCAAGATCCAGTGGAACAAGGTGCAGACGCAGCAGACGAAGCAGCAGGAGCAGAACACCGACAGTGCCAACAACCGGCATAACTTCAGCAAGACCTGCTCGTCACAGTCCGGTCAGATCAAGGCGGAGGACGATATGTTCGGCGTCCGGGCCGGCTCGTCGCAGATCCTCGACGTGCTGCGTAACGACGAACAGACCGATTGCTCGGTACTGCGCATCACCTCGGCGAGTGCGCCGGACGGCGGCGACGTCACCGTCTCGCCCATATATGACGGCCGATATCTGCAGCTGAACGCCACGTCCGCAAGTGCGGGAACGGTGACGTTCAGCTACGAGATCAGCGACGGCCGCGGCCAGACGTCGAGCGCCATCGTGACCTTGAACATCACCGACGGGGCCGATCTTGCGCCGGTCCAGACCGATACGCCGCCGGAGACCGACGTGGAGCAGGGCGCCACGTACACGACGAACGCGCTGGGCAGCTTCGCCGACCCGGACGGCGATCCGCTGACGCTGGTTTCCGCGGTGCCGACCAACACCGACCAGGTGACGGTCTCCACCCGAGCGGACGGACAGCTGGTATTCAACGCCGGTTCGATGATGTCCGGCAGGGCAAGCATCGAAGTGAGCGTGTCCGATGGCGAGCAGACCGGCACCGGCACACTGTATTTCTCGGTGAAGCCGGCCAACACGCTGGGGGCCGTGATCGATCCGGTGGTCAGGCAGACCACGCCCGATACGCGCACCACGGTGTCGCTCAAACAGTATGTGCACGGCACTTCCGCCGAACCGGCGCAGCTGACCGCGGTGGAGACGCCGAACGGAGCCTCGACCACCATGAACGCGACGGATATGTCGTTCACGTTCACCGCCGCGAATCCGGGCACCTACTATGTGCCGTACACCATTACGCAGGGATCGATTCCCACGACTGGCCTGGCGCGTGTGGAAGTGCAGGCCGTGACCGGCGATTCCGCCAAGCCGGTGGCCGCCAATGACGTCGCGCTGCTCGGGGCGGACAACACCGCCATCGTGGAGCCGCTTTCCAATGACGTCGATCCGATGGGCGGCGTACTGTCGGTCACCTCCGTGAAGGCCGACGCGGCCAGCGGCATCAAAACCGGCGTGGTCAGCAACAAGCGCGTGTACATCACCGCCCGCCAGATGCCGACCAGGCCGGTGCAGCTCACCTACAGCGTGGCGAATGCGGCCGGATCGTCGACCGGCACCATCGTGCTGCAGCCGCCGGCATTGACCACCGCGAATTCCGTGCCGAAGGCCGACAACATCGACGCACAGGTACGTACCGACGGCATCGTGTCCGTCGACGTGCTCGACCACGTCACCTATTCGGACGGCACCACGGTAAGCCTGCAGAACAACCTGCAGTATGACAGGGGCACGTTCAAGGGTCTGGTGTTCGTTTCCGGCGACACCGTGCGGTATCAGGCCTCCGACCAGACCGGCACGTTCCCCGTGACGTACACCGTCAAAGACAATCTCGACAATGCCGCCTCCGGAACGATCACCTTCACCGTGCATCAGAAAGACGCCTCCAACAAGACCGCACCGACGCCGTCCGATGCGGAGGCGCAGGTGGCCGCCGGGCAGAAGGTGCGGATTCCGATCACGCTGACCGGCATCGACTCCGATGGCGACGACGATCAGCTGCTGGGACTGGGCAACAAGGCGCCGCAGCTGGGCCGCATCACCGAAGTCGGCGCGACCTATCTGGTGTATGAGGCGTATGCGGACTCCTCCGGCACCGACACCTTCTCGTATGCCGTCGAGGATTGGACCGGACAGCGCGCGCAGGCGCAGATCCGCGTCGGCGTGTTCAGATCGGGCACCGATTCCGGCGTGTACGCGCGTGACGACGAGATCACACTGCGACCGAACACCGCGGCCACCGTGCCGGTCTCGCAGAACGACATCTCCGGAGACAACACGGACCTCACCGTCGACCGTAACGTGGAATCACAGGGCATCGATGGCGTGAAGGTGAAGGACAACACGCTCTCGTTCACCACCCCGAAGCAGTCGGGAACGTATTACGTCATCTATACGGTGAAGGACAAGGCTGGCCTTTCCGACACGGCCACGCTGACGGTGAACGTCGATGAGCACGCGACCATCGAACCGCCGACGGCCTACGATTACCGTGTGCCGTCCTCCGCGACGATCGATAGGAAGTCGGTCGACGTCGACGTGTCGCGCTGGATCGCGAACCCGTCCGGCACCGCCGACGAACTGCGGGTCGGCGTGGACGCCTCCGCCGCCGACCATGCGCGGGTGAAGGGCGACAGGAAGTCCACCGTGATCACGGTGGATCTGACCGACGAGGCGCGTGCGGTGCCGTATACGGTGACGAACACCACGGAAAACATCACCTCCACCGCATTCATCCAGGTGCCGGCATACGGCGTCTTCCCGCCGACGCTACGCCCGAAGGCGCCGGCGTTGAAGGTGAACGCGCGTGAGACGATCACCATCAACATCGCCGATTACGTACGCGTCGGCGCCGGCAAGACCGCCTACGTGGACGGTGCAGGTTCGGTGAGCGCCACCAAAGCCGGCAACGACGACCTATATGTGAACGACCAGACGCTCAAGTTCACCGCGCCAAAGGATTACGCGGGTCCCGCCTCGATCACGTTCACCGCCGTCGACGGCAAGCACGGCAAGAACGACAAGGTGAAGATTGTCAATTCGGCGGTGCTGACCCTGCCGATCACCGTGGTCGGCCGTGACGTGCCCGCGCCGACCTTCTCCTCCACCACGGTGGATGTGGTGGCCGGCGAAGACCCCACCACCATCGACCTGACCGCCCTGACGCATTCGCCGTCCGGAGCGTACGACGATGAAAGGGAATACACGTATTCCGGTGGGGTCTCCTCCGATCAGGTGGCCACAAACGTGAGCCCCGATGGCAAACTGGCGGTGAGCGCCGACAGGGCGGCGGCGCCGGGAACCACGGTGAGCGTGCCGATCACCATCTCCTATGCGAAGGGTAGCGTACAAGCCGGCGTGACCGTGCGTGTGGTGGCCTCCACCAGGCCGATAGCGCGTATCGGCGCGAAGAGCCTGAAGGTCAAGGCCGGGTCGAGCGAACAGGTGAACGTGCTGGCCGATGCCTATAATCCGTTCCCTGACACCGCGCTCACCGTGACGGGATGCCAGAGCGATGGATCCGCCAGACTGATGGTGGATTGCCCCGCCAACGGAGTGATATCGATCACGGCGGCCTCCGATATCGGCGCAAGCACGAACCATGTGATCGTGACCGTGCGTGACGCCACCAGGACCAAGGAACGCGAAGTGACCGGGACCATCAGCGTTTCGGTGACGGACAGGCCGGAAGCCCCACTGCTCTCCCCCATCGCCGGCGACCCCCAGGATGGCGCGGTGAACCTGAGCTGGACGGCCGGCTCCTCGAACGGCAGCCCGATCACCGAATACAGGGTGTCGTGGACGGGCGACGCCTCCGGCGAGAAATCATGCGGCACGGTGACCGCCTGCCAGG
Organism: Bifidobacterium moukalabense DSM 27321; assembly: GCF_000522505.1. Lineage (GTDB taxonomy): Bacteria > Actinomycetota > Actinomycetes > Actinomycetales > Bifidobacteriaceae > Bifidobacterium > Bifidobacterium moukalabense. The sequence goes on from NZ_AZMV01000002.1 coordinate 304,837, forward strand.
TGACGGGGCTCACCAACGGCAGGAAGTACACGTTCACCGTCACGGCGCAGAACGAGGTCGGCTGGTCCAATCCATCGAACGCCGTTGACGGGCAACCCGACAAGATACCTTCCGCGCCGGAAGACGTGAGGGCCGAAGCCAACGGTAACATCGTGGCCGTGACATGGTCGGCGCCGCAGGGCAACTTCTCGGAAGTCACCGAATACGAGGTGACCCTGACGGGCGACGGCATATCCAAGAGGGAGAGCACCTCCGCGACCGCCGTCAACTTCAACTTCGAGAACAACGCCATCAAGGACGGCATGTCCATAAGCGCGACCGTGCGGGCCAGGAACAGGGTGAACTGGAGCCAGCCCTCCCAGGCCTCGAACGCCATCACGCCACGGGGAGTCCCGGACAAGCCGACCGTCACCGCCGTGCAGCAGGGCGAGCGGATCGTCGTCTCCGGCAAGCTCGGCGACATGCGCAACGCAGGCTGTGAAGCCGTCACCGTGAGTTTCGCCGGCATCGACACCGGTGTGGCATGCGGATCGTCGGATGTCTCCGCAACCTTCGACATCGTCGACTCCTGGTATTACCAAAGCTTCACGCCGACGATCACGTTGACCACCAAATACGCCGGAACCGTCACCGCGCAGGGCGACGCCATCACGCCCGACGTCAAGCCCGACAAGCCGACCGGTGTCAGGGTCGCTCCCGAAGGCGACCATTGCGTGGCTTCATGGAACGCCGCCGGCAGGCATCATGACGGCTTCATCGTGAACGTGCCGAAGCAGGGCAACACCCCGACCACGAGCCTCGGCACCACCTATCCGCTTGAACGATGGGGCAGCTGCGGCACCGTGACCGTGTGGCAGACCTTCAAGGGTCATACCAGCGATCCGGAACAGGCCAGCAACGGCGAAATCGGCAACAAGGTCCAGGCGTCTATCACCCTGCCGTCGCTGTATTGGGACAATGGCGACGCCAATGTCATCCATGTCTCCGGCGGCGCCGTGAACGCCTATAACCAGGCCGTGACCGTGACCATAGTCCTATCGGACGAATCCAAGAAACCGTACTCGTTCGAATGGCATCCGGGCCTCACGACCACGTTGGACGCCTCGACGCTGCCGCAAGGTTCCTCATACTCCTGGCTCGTCAAGGTGGAGGGCACCACCGACAAGGCGATCGACAACACGCAGCAAAGCCATACCGAGCTCAAGGACGGCGACAGATACAAGGCCCCTTCGCCCAGCCCGTCCACGCCGGATTCCTCAGGCGGATCGCAAGGCGGGGCCGGTACGCCTTCGGCATCGACGGCCTCGCTGTTCTCGGCGGAACGCGGCCATCCCTGGGTCAGGGAGATCCGCCTGCTGCGGCAATCGCCGAACAGCCAACCCGCCGAACAGCCCATCATTCGCCAGTAACCCAAGCAACGGAGGAGATTCCATGAGCAATGCATTCGACGATGCCACCCATCTGAGCGAGCGCAGCAACGAATCGTACCAGAAGCAGAGCTTCACCGTACCGGACCTGCCGGAACGTCGGGAGGCCGAATCCCATGAATCCGCCGACGCGGACGGCACGGTATTGAGCACGCACGATGCAGCGACCTCGGTGACGTCGAATGCCCCGACCTCCACCGCCACTCCGACCTCCACCGCCACTCCGGTCGAACAGACGACCTCGCAGCAGACGGCGACCGAACGGCTGCCGGCCAGTCCCGATCCGGTCCGTCAACGGTCGGCGCCGGAAATCATGGATACCGGCATGATGCCGACCGCCAGCGCCGATATCGCGGAATTCCATGACAAGTTCGCCACCTTGGCGGAGAACGTCTCCAAGGTGGTGGTCGGCAAGGTCAACCCGATCCGTCAATGCATCACCGCCATGGTGGTGGGCGGCCACGTGCTGCTCGAAGACAATCCGGGCACCGGCAAGACCCAATTGGCGCGAGGCCTGGCCAACTCCATCGATATGTCGTTCAAACGCATCCAGTTCACGCCGGACCTGCTGCCGTCCGACGTGGTCGGCGTAACCTATTACGACCAGAAACGAAGCGAATTCGAGTATCGCGAAGGCCCGGTCTTCGCCTCCGTCGTGCTCGCCGACGAGATCAACCGCGCCTCGCCGAAGACGCAGTCCGCACTGCTCGAGGTCATGGAGGAGCAGAAGGTCACCGTCGACGGCGTGACCCATGCCGTACCGCAACCGTTCATGGTGATCGCAACGCAGAATCCGATCGAGCAGCTCGGCACCTACAAGCTGCCGGAGGCGCAGATGGACCGCTTCCTCATCAAAACCGCCATCGGCTATCCGAGCCATGATGTGAGCGTCGACATTCTGCGCCAGGTCAACGTCACCGATCGCGCGGCCACCGTGCATCACGTACTTTCCGGCGGCGACGTGCTGCGCATGCGTGCCATCAGCGAGACCGTGCGTCTCGACGATGCGATCATCGAATACATCGTTCGACTGGTCGAAGCGACCCGTCATAACGAAAAGATCCAAGTGGGCTCCTCCATGCGCGGCGCGCTGGCGCTCACCCGCTGCGCCCGCGTGTGGGCCGCCGCCGACGGCCGCGGCTATGTGGTGCCGGACGATGTGAAGGACCTGGCGGTCTCCGTGCTTGCGCACCGCATCACACTCACCGCGGAAGCCACGTTCGCCGGCTCCACACCGGAGCAGATGATCGCGCAGATCCTCGAGGAAGTGCCGACCCCGACCCTGGGAGCCTGAGAAGGATGGTTGCGATGCAGGATTCCCGAATAGTGCGGCGCAGACGAACCATGACACGGTTCCTGCGCCGCGTCGGACACCGGCTGAGACGCCTGTTCACCGCATACGTCTCACCGTTGGGCTGGGCGGTGGCGGTACTGGCCGTGACCGCACTGGCCACGTTCGCGATCCTCGGCTGGCATGAGCTGCTTGCCATGGCGACGGCGTACCTGCTGATGCTGTTTGCCGCGATACTGATGTCGTTGGGCAACACGTCGTTCTCCGCCTCCATCGACGTATCCGACAGGCGCGTGACCGTGGGCGACACGGTACAGGTGAGGGTGGCCATCGACAATCCCGGCAATACGCCGACCGCTTCGGCACGTGGCGACCTGCCGATAGGAGATAACCACGAACGGTTCACCATTCCGATGCTCGCGGCGGGCCAGTCGCGTCAGACCGACGTGGAGTTCACCGCCATGGCGCGTGCGGTGCTGCCGGTCGGCCCCCTGTCGATCCGCAAAGGCGACCCATTCGGCCTGGTACGCCACGAAAAACGACTCGTCGACCGGATCCAGGTGTTCATTCACCCACCGACCGTGACGCTCAATACGTTGAACGCCGGCATCCAACGCGACCTCGAAGGGCAGCCGAGCGGCGAGATCGTGGATGACGATCTTGACTTCTACGGCCTACGCGAATACGAGCCGGGCGATGACGTGCGCAATGTGCACTGGCTGAGCTCCGCGAAAATCGGTTCGCTGATGATCCGCCAATATGAGGCCACACGACGCACCGACACCGCCATGGGCATCAGCGTGAACCCCGACGACTATACCGACGCCCAGGAATTCGAGCTGGCCGTGTCGATCCACGCCTCCATCGGCGTGCAATGCCTGCTGCAGAACCGCCCGCTGACCGCACACGCCGGCGACGAGCACACCACACCACGCAACGCCACGGCGTTCCTGGATTCCTGCAGCGCCATCGAACCGAACCTCGACGATAATCCGAACCTGGCGCAGGGCACGCTCGAATACGCCGCCGACGCCTCGTTCTACTACTTCACCGTCGGCCGGCTCAAGGACGTGGACGAGATCAAGCACATGGCGCTCGCATTGCCCCGTTCCGCAACCTGCGTGGTGTTGCAGGCCGCCGTCGGGCAGCAACGCGCCATACGAAGATTCCCGAACTTCACCCTAGCCACGGTCGGCGATCTGAACGATCTGCCGATGATCATGGGGGTGCTGTCATGACCTTCCCGCCGCTTGCCGACCAAAGCCACACCTCCACCTTCACCGGATCATGGGCCGATTCCACCCATTCGGTGGTCTGGATGACCCGCAGCGGCAAACCACGGTCGCTGATCAGCACACGCCGCCCGGCAGGACGGCAGTTCGCCGGCCTTCTGGTGACTGCACTGCTCACGCTCGCCGTCGCCGGCAACCTCATCGACGTGTACGGCTCACCCGCCGCATGGGCCACCGCCGCCATACCGGCCACCGTCATCGGCTGCCTGGTGGCGTTCGCCGGCACCGTCGCTGCATTGCGACTATGGTGGCAGGCACTGTTCATGGCGCTGGCGCAACTCGTCGTGGGACCCGTCCTCCTGTTGAACGAGACCACCATCGCGCACGTCATACCCACGTTGCGCACGCTGACGCAAGGATGGACGTCCACGCTCGGATCGTTCAAATACGTGCTGTCGATCGATCCGCCGACCGGCACCGCCAACGGCAGCCTGCTCGCCGTATGGACGATCTGCCTATGGTTCGCGCTGCTGACCGGCATCTTTGCCGTCGCGCAGGACGGCCGGCTCACCATGATCGCCATCATTCCGGTAATGGCGAATACGGCGATCTGCGCGCTGCTCGGCACCGCCGACGGCTATCATCGTTCCATCGTCGGCACCGCCGTCGCCATCGTGCTGGTGATCTGGGTGAGCGCCCGCTGGAAATTACTGGAATTGGGCCGTTGGGTCAGTTCCGCGATCATCGTGGTGCTGTCGGCCGCACTGGCGATCGGCGCATGCCTGACGGTCGCACAGGATCGGACCATCCTACGCGACCATTACGATCCGCCGTTGAGCCCATACGACTATACGAGCCCGCTAAGCGGCATGCGATCCTATATCAAGGACCATAAGGATGACACATTGCTGACCGTCACCGACCTGCCTGCGGGCTCCACCGTTCGACTGGCCGTGATGGACCGTTTCGACGGCAATGTGTGGAATCTTTCGGATTCCACGATGGCCGCCGACTCATCGAACTACCATCGCGTCGGCACCGCCATCGCCAACAACACCAAAGGCAGGAAGTTCACGGCCACCTTCACGGTGAACGAAGGACTGAGCGACTACTGGCTGCCGATGGCCGGCACCGCCTCCGGCGTGCGGTTCGAGCATGCGGGCGATGCCGACGCGTTCTACTACAACACCGGTACGCATTCGGCCATCTACTCATCCGGGACGGCCGCCGGCCTGACCTACACGGAAACCGGCATCATGCCCGTGGTGCCCACCGACGATCAGATCGGCAAGGCCAAGGCCTCCTCGGCGAGCCAGCCGCAGGCGCAGGATGTGCCCGACAGCGTGGAAAAGTTCGCCACCGCAGTGGCCGGCGGCCAGTCCAAAGGCGGCGAGGCGGCTCTCGCCCTGGCGAACAAGCTCAAGGAGTCCGGCTGGTTCTCGCATGGTCTGACCGGGGACTATCCCTCCTCCCCCGGCCATGGCAACTACCGTCTCGACCAGCTGCTCGCCGGCACCGCCATGGTGGGAGACAGCGAGCAGTACGCCTCCGCGATGGCGCTGATGGCCCGTAGCCTGGGCCTGCCCAGCCGTGTGGTGCTCGGCTTCCTGCCGAAGAACGAGGAGGGCGACATCAGCAGGGAGCGCACCAAGGCGCACGGCAAGTCCACCACCACCGAATTCACCGGCAATGATGTGACCGCATGGGTGGAGATCAAACTCGACGGCTATGGGTGGGTGCCTTTCTACCCCACGCCGAAGGAGACGAAGGTACCCGACGAAAACCAGAATCTCACCCCGCCGAACCCGCAGACGTTGGTGCGCCAGCCTCCGGTGCCGCTTGACGATCCGCTTCGCGACGACAATCAGGCCAAGGGCAAGACGTCAATCGGCGGCAGCACGGCCGACGAGACCTCCACCAGTCTGTTCTGGCAGCGTTTCGGGCGTATCGCCAAAAAGGTGGCCATCTACGGAAGTCCGCTCTGGGCGCTGCTCACCGTCTGCGCACTGCTGCTCGGCATCAAGGCGATCGCCTTGGCACGGGCCCGCAGGCATGGTGACGCACGTCGACGCGTGGCCGCGGGATGGCAATCCGTCGCCGCCCTGGCACGGCAAAGCGGCCTCGACGTCGACGGTACGCGCCGCGATCAGGCGCAGGCCATCGGACGCCAGCTGCACGTCGATTCCGACGTGCTGCTCGCCTTGGGGAAGGAGGCCGACTATGCGGCCTTCTCGGGCGATGCGGTGCAGGAGGAGCATGTGCGGCGGTATTGGCGCAACATCGATGCGGTGCGTGGGTCCATACTCGGATCCCTGCCTTTTGCGCGCAGGTGGAGGACCAGGTTGTCGCTTGCGGATGTATTCCATATCCATATCCGACGGCGTGGGAGGGGGTGGAACCCATGAGCGTAAGCCATATCCTGGCCGGTCTGAACAGTGATGTCGGACTCCGCCGCGCCAGCAATCAGGACAACGCTCTGGCCGAGCATGGCATATTCATCGTATGCGACGGCATGGGCGGCGGCATGGGCGGAGAACAGGCAAGCGAAGCGACGGTCCGTCATTTCGCGCGGCTGGGTGCCAAGATCGCGCGCAACCGGCATGACATCGAGGAAACGTTGGACGCCGCGCAACGTGAGGTGCTGACGTTGGGCGAATCGCTCGGAGGCATCGCCGGCACCACGGTTTCCGGCGTGATCATGCCCGTTGATGCCGGCGACGGAACGGCGCGAGCCGCCGATGCCGCCAACGGCAACGATTCCTGCTATGTCATCAACATCGGCGATTCACGCACCTACCATATGTGCGCCGCCGGGGACGGCGGCTGGGACGAGCGCACGTTCACCCGCATCACCCGCGATCATTCGGAGCGTCAGAGCGTCATCGACTCCGGGGAGATGCTGCCTGAAGAGGCGTTCCGGAACATTCCGCGCAACATCATCACGCAGTGTATCGGAGCGCCGACCGGCATTGCGCCCGACTACTATGCGGCGGACGCCTTCGGGCGCTTCATCGTCTGTTCGGACGGTCTGCATGCCGAAGTGGACAAGGAGCGTTTCGCCTCCATCGCGGCAGCCAACGGCGACCCTCAGGCCGCCGCCGACGCATTGGTCGCGGCGGCGCTACGGGCCGGCGGCAACGACAACGTGACCGTGGTGGTGGTCGACATGATCACGGTCGCACCCGCCGTGCGGGACTGGACAGTCGGCAGGCTCGCCGAGCATGACGACATCGGCGATTTACAGGACGACACATTACAAACACTACGAACCATTGATATAAGGAGATCATGATGGTTGATTACGATACCGCGGCCGCGGCCGTGCAGGACCCGAACACCGATCCTGCGTTCCTGGCGAAGATCGCCTATGAGAACCCGGAATTCGGGGCGAATGTCGCGGCGCATCCGCGCGCGTACCCCGGGCTGATCCGCTGGCTGGCCCAGTTCGGCGATGACCGCGCACGCCAGATAGTGATCCAGCGCGGCTATGCCGTGCCCGAGGCCGCAGTGGCGCCCCGCGAACAGCAGGTGCAGGATTCGCCGATGCAGGAACGGCAGCCCGTGCGGCCCATGCCGGAGCAGCCGGTGGCGCAGGACCATTATGCCCAGCCGATCCATCATGTCCAGCCGATCACCGACACCTCGACCGAATATCTTGACCCCTATACCAATCCCGCCGATCTGTCCGAGGTGGCGGATTATGCCGAACCGGTGCAGGAGCCGCAGCCACAACAGCAGCAGCCGATCGAGCGGAATCCGTACGGCTTCACCGCGGAAATGGCGCTGACCACCACCGACCAGATGCAGATCGCACAGATCGCACAGTACGCCCCGGAACTGCGTGCCTGCATCGCCCGTAATCCCAACACCTATCCGGCATTGCTGGAATGGCTGGCGCAGTTGAACGATCCGGCCATCAACGCCGCTCTGCGCATCAGGCAGTGAGTCGGCAATCACCGCATCCATACACGGTTTTGGGCGGCGTTGGTCGAAAGACCGGCAAACCACACGGTGGTTCGCGCCCATGCCGCACGTTGTATGAATGGTGAAGGCTAGCGTTCCTCGAAGGAGAAGAACTGGTCGCCGATGCGCAGCATGACCGGCGCCTCAAGCTGCATGGGCCTGCCCTCCACCTTGATCTCCTCATCACCGTGGATGATATACGTGCCGTTGAGCGAACCGTAATCCTCGAGCCACATGCTTCCATCCCGATCGAAGCTGATGGCCGCATGGTTACGGGAAATGGTACGCGTCGGGTCCTCCAGTCTGACCGACTTGGCCCCTTCCGGCACATCGGCGGACGGTTTGCGCCCCAGCAGCGTGCTGATGTCCACGATCACGTCCTGACCGGTCATGTCATTGTGCAGCATGTACATATGCTTCGGCTGTTTCATGGTGAAGGATGACGACAGTACCGTGCTGTCCCAGTCCTCGACGCTCCGGTCCTCCGAATCGTCCCGTAACGGTTCGGCCTGAACCGCCGCCTGCGTGCCCATTGCGGGTCGCATGCCCTGTATCGGCCCGTTCTGCATCGGTCGTCCCTGCTCGAAAGATTCGGATCGGACTACGCCGGACAGTGCGGTGCCGGACAGTGCGGTGACATCATCGTCATACCAGCCGGATTCCGGCGGCGGTGGGTATGGTAGAAAACTCATGTGCTCCATTGTAGGTGCATGAGGCCTGCAAAGATAGCGCCATTCATTTCTCCATCCGCGCTTCGGAACGACTTCATTCGCTACATCACCTGACTTTGCGGCGGTAAAGGGTTATGCTAGAACAATGCTAGTCATTTCGGAAATATTTCTGATAATCTGAAAATATGTGACTCTGCATACGAAGAAGTAGGGAATACACAGTAAGGATTTCTCTTATGGACGATCAGCTTCCCATCGATGACGAGCAGCGGAACAACGCCCGCACGCCATCCCATGCACAGCCCCGACCGCAATCTGCGCAGCCGCAGACCAACCAGCAACCGATGCCTCCATATCAGCAGATGCCGCCACAGCGTCCGCAGACGTCACCGCAGTATCAGCAGCCGATGCAGGGGCAACCAGGGGCACCGGGGCAACCGGGCACCCCGCCGATGCAAGGGCAGCCATATGGCCAGCCCATGCCGCAGAAGGTCGCGAAGAAGCCTTCGACCGGATTGATCGTGGGCATCGTGGCGGTGGTCGCCGTCATCGTCGTCCTTGCGATAGTGGTGGCGGTAGTCATGTCGAGGCGCATCTCCGCCGCCGACTACACGGCCGGCACGAATCAGGTGGCCACCATGCAGAGGCATTACACGAACGTGAACACGAAGCTGCGTGAGGCCTACCTGTCCGCATACGGCAGCAACTCCTTCCAGGCCAAGGACAAGAAGCGTCTGCAGGAGCGTCTCAAGATCTTCCAGGAAGACAACGCGAAGTTCGAATCCCTGAAGGTCATGAATGACGAAAACGTCAACACGGAATACCAGGCGTACAAGAAGAAGGCCGCGACGTACGTGAAGTTCGCCAACGAGATGATCGAATCGGGCGAGGCGCTTTCCACGGCCGCGCAGGCCTGCAACAGCAGACCGAGCGTCAGTTCCTACGACAGCAGCTTCTACACCAAGTACAGCGAATACGTGTCCGGATGCAAGGCCGCGCTTGACAATGTCTCCAAGTCGCCGAACAAGGACATCGCGCAGTACGGCAAGGACCTCGGCGATTATGTCGATAAGGTCGGCAACCTCATCTCCCAGATGCAGGCCCTCGGCGATATCAGTTCGCTGAGGTACGGCACCACGGAGTACCAGCGCTTCCGCGAGCTGCTCAACGAGTTCAGCAATCTGAAGGCGCCGTACAACAGCGTGACCACACTGAGCCAGGCGCTGCAGGATTCCGCGGAGGAGGCCGATCTGAGCGACTCCCTGCGTTCCCTGAGCGACTCCCTGACGGACGCCGCAGGCTAAGCCCCGAGCATTGATTGACGGACGCCGCAGGACGTCGCACTCCCCTGATTAAGGCTGGGCCCCGACCACTTGAGTGGTCGGGGCCCAGCCTTAATCGGTTATCGCCGACGGTGTCGCGGAAATCAGAGGGTGTCCCCCAGATCCATCTGGCCGCCGTTGTCGTCGAGGAAGTCATCCGGGTTGAAGTCGTCGCCGAGCTTCAGATCGCCGAAGTCGATGTTGGAGAAGTCCACATCGGACAGATCGGCATCGCCGAAGTCGGCGCCCGTTTCATCCCCACCCAGGCCGAAGTTCGGGTAGATGGTGTCGCGGATGGCCTTGTCGGGCTCGACCACGGCGTTGCGGTAACGGGCGAGACCCGTACCGGCCGGGATGAGTTTACCGATGATGACGTTCTCCTTGAGGCCCTTGAGGTCATCGACCTTCTGGCTCAGGGCGGCCTCGGTGAGCACGCGGGTGGTCTCCTGGAAGGAGGCGGCGGACAGCCAGGAATCGGTGGCCAGCGAAGCCTTGGTGATGCCCATCAGCTCCGGACGGCCGGCAGCCGGCTTGCCACCCTTCTTCACGGCCTCCATGTTGGCGGCCTTGAAACGTGCCTGGTCCACGAGCTCGCCCGGCAGCAGATCAGTGTCGCCGGAGTCGATCACGGTGATACGACGCAGCATCTGGTGCACGATGACCTCGATGTGCTTGTCGTGGATGTCCACGCCCTGGGAGCGGTACACGGTGTGCACCTCCTCCACGATGTTGACCTGTGCGGCGCGTGGGCCGAGGATGCGCAGGATCTTCTTCGGATCCACGGAACCCTCGATGAGCTGGGTGCCGGCTTCGACATGGTCGCCGTCCTTGACCAGCATCGGGGCGCGACGGGTCACCGGGTAGACGATCGGCTCGACGGAGTCGTCGTCCGGCTTCAGGGTGACCTGACGGCCGCGGTCGGTGTCTTCGACCTTCACCACGCCCGGGAACTCGGCGATCGGAGCCTCGCCCTTCGGGGTACGCGCTTCGAAAAGCTCGGTGACACGCGGAAGACCCTGGGTGATATCGGAAGCGGAGGCGACGCCGCCGGAGTGGAAGGAACGCAGCGTCAGCTGGGTACCAGGCTCACCGATGGACTGTGCTGCCACGATGCCGACGGCCTCGCCGACATCCACCAGCTTGTTGGTGGCCAGGGACCAGCCGTAGCACTTGGCGCACACGCCACGCTTGGATTCGCAGGTCAGCACGGAACGGGCCTTGACCTCTTCCACACCGTGGGCGACAAGGTCGTTGAGCACATCCATGGACAGCGCGTCGCCGGCCTTGTACAGCACGGTCTCGCCGTCGGCCGGATCGATCACGTCGGAAGCGAGCAGACGGGAGTACGGACCGCCGTCCGCGGCCTTGACGAGCACGAGGTCGCCGTTCTCGTTGCGTTCGCCGACCTTCATGGACAGGCCACGCTTGGTGCCGCAGTCCTCTTCGCGCACGATCACGTCCTGGGAGACGTCCACCAGACGACGGGTCAGGTAACCCGACTCCGCGGTACGCAGTGCGGTATCGGCCAGACCCTTACGCGCACCGTGCTGGGAGATGAAGTACTCCAGCACGGACAGGCCGTCACGGTAGTTGGACTTCACCGGTCGGGGGATGATCTCGCCCTTCGGGTTCGCCACAAGGCCACGCATACCCGCAATCTGGTTGATCTGCATCATGTTTCCTCGTGCACCGGACTGCACGATGATGGCCAGGTTGTTCTTGGAGTCGAAGTGTTCCTCGACCGCCTCGGACACCTCGCTGGTGCACTTGGTCCACAGGTCGATGAGCTCCTGACGGCGCTCCTCTTCGGTGAGCATACCGATTTCGTAGTTCTCGTTGACCTTGTCGGCCTCGGCCTCGTATTTCGCGATGTACTCGTCGCGTTCGGCCGGCTGGATGACGTCGGAGAACGCGAAGGACACACCGGACCACGGTGCGCGGGTGAAGCCCATATCCTTCAGGGCGTCCAGCGTCGCGGCGACCTGAGCGGTCGGGTAACGGGTCGCGATGTCGTCGACGATCTTGCTCAGACGCTTCTTCGGAGCCTGTTCGTTGACGAACGGGTAGTCCAGCGGCAGCGTGCTGTTGAACAGGATGCGGCCGTAGGAGGTGGCGAACAGCACGGAGCCGTCGTGGAAGCGCTCTTCCTTTACCACGTCCGGGCTGCCCGGTTCCGGATCGACGACCTTGAGCTCGCCCGGTTCCCAATCCTTCGGCAGCACGAAGTCCTGCGGCAGGCGGATGAGCACCTTGGCCTGCATGTCGATCTCATGCTTGTCGAGGGCCATTTCGGCCTCTTCCAGCGAGGAGAACACGCGGCCCTGGCCCTTGGCGCCGTCGATGACGGTGGTCAGGTAGTACAGGCCGAGGATCATATCCTGGCTCGGCATGGTCACGGTGTGGCCGTCCGCCGGCTTCAGGATGTTGTCGGAAGCCATCATCAGCGAGCGGGCCTCGGCCTGGGCTTCGGCGGACAGCGGCAGATGCACTGCCATCTGATCGCCATCGAAGTCGGCGTTGAATGCGGCGCAGGCAAGCGGCGGCAGATGGATGGCCTTGCCTTCGACCAGGATCGGTTCGAAGGCCTGAATGCCCAGACGGTGCAGCGTAGGTGCGCGGTTCAGCAGCACCGGATGCTCGGCGATGACCTCTTCGAGCACGCCCCACACCTCGGAGTCGCCACGGTCCACCAGACGCTTGGCGCTCTTCATGTTCTGCGCGTAGTTGAGATCCACCAGGCGCTTGATGACGAACGGCTTGAACAGCTCGAGCGCCATGGGCTTCGGCAGACCGCACTGGTGCATCCGCAGGGACGGGCCGACCACGATCACGGAACGGCCGGAGTAGTCCACTCGCTTACCCAGCAGGTTCTGGCGGAAGCGGCCCTGCTTGCCCTTGAGCATATCGCTCAGGGACTTGAGCGGGCGGTTCGAGGCGCCGGTGACCGGGCGGCCACGGCGACCGTTGTCGAACAGGGAGTCGACGGCCTCCTGAAGCATGCGCTTTTCGTTGTTGAGCATGATCTCCGGGGCGCCGAGCTCGATGAGTCGCTTCAGTCGGTTGTTACGGTTGATCACACGGCGGTAGAGGTCGTTGAGATCGGAGGTGGCGAAGCGGCCACCGTCGAGCTGCACCATCGGGCGCAGATCCGGCGGAATGACCGGAATCACGTCGAGCACCATGGCCTCCGGCTTGTTGCCGGTGGTCAGGAAGGCGTTGACGACCTTGAGTCGCTTCAGGGCGCGGGCCTTGCGCTGGCCGGTGCCGGTGTCGATCTCCTCACGCAGCTGCTTGGCCGCGGCATCGAGGTCGAAGTCCTGCAGGCGCTTCTTGATGGCTTCGGCGCCCATGCAGCCTTCGAAGTAGTCGCCGTAGCGATCCTCCATCTCGCGCCACAGATCCACGTCGCCCTCCATGTCGCCCGGCTTCAGGCTCTTGAAGCGGTCGAACACGGCGTTCAGACGCTGGATCTGCTCGTCGAAGCGGGTGCGGATGGCCGCCATCTCGCGCTCGGCGCTGTTGCGCAGCTTGGCGCGTGCGGAACCCCTGGCCTCGCCTTCGGCCTCGAGCTGGGCCAGATCGGCTTCCACCTTCTTGGCACGATCCTCGATTTCGGCGTTGCGGCGCTTCTCCAGATTGGCGATCTCGTTGTCGAACTCGTCCTGCAGATCCGGCAGATCCTGATGACGCTGTTCCTCATCCACACCGGTGACCATGTAGGCGGCGAAGTAGATGACCTTCTCGAGGTCCTTCGGCGCGATGTCGAGCAGGTAGCCCAGTCGGGACGGCACACCCTTGAAGAACCAGATGTGGGTCACCGGGGCGGCGAGCTCGATGTGTCCCATACGCTCACGGCGCACACGGCTCTTGGTCACTTCCACACCGCAGCGTTCGCACACGATGCCCTTGAAGCGCACACGCTTGTACTTGCCGCAGGCGCACTCCCAGTCGCGGGTGGGTCCGAAGATCTGCTCGCCGAACAGGCCGTCCTTCTCCGGCTTCAGGGTACGGTAGTTGATGGTCTCGGGCTTCTTGACCTCGCCATAGCTCCAGTTACGGATGTCGTCGGCGGTGGCCAGGCCGATCCTCAGTTTGTCAAATGCGTTGACGTCCAGCACTCTATTGTCCTGTCTATCGTTTCTTTTGATTATTCACGTTTCGTAGGGACCGCCACGTTTCGGCGGCGTCTGCCTCCGGGGCGTGGCGGTCCGAGGAATCACTGGAATTCAGGGGTCTCCACCGCCTGCTCTTCCTTGGCGGATGCGTCAGGGCGAGCACCGATGTTGAAGCCCAGGTCGTCGGAGGCGGAAGACGGATCGTCGTCCTCGTCCTTCATGTCGATGGCCACACCTTCGGCGTTGAGCACCTCGACGTTCAGCGACAGGGACTGCATTTCCTTGAGCAGCACCTTGAAGGACTCCGGAATGCCTGCCGGCGGCAGGTTGTCGCCCTTCACGATGGCGCCGTAGACGCGCACGCGGCCGTCGACGTCATCGGACTTGGTGGTCATCATCTCGTGCAGCGTGTAGGCGGCGCCGTAGGCCTCGAGGGCCCACACCTCCATCTCGCCGAAGCGCTGGCCGCCGAACTGGGCCTTGCCGCCCAGCGGCTGCTGCGTGATCATGGAGTACGGTCCGGTGGAACGGGCGTGGATCTTGTCGTCGACCAGGTGGTGCAGCTTCAGCATGTACATGTAGCCCACGGAGATCGGCTTCGGGAACGGTTCGCCGGTACGGCCGTCGAACAGGGTCGCCTTGCCGTCGGGACCGACCAGCTTGTTGCCGTCACGGTCCGGAAGGGTGCAGGAAAGCAGGCCCTTGAGGGTATCCTGACGCACACCGTCGAACACCGGGGTCGCCACCGGAGTGCCCGGAGCGCCCTTTTCGGCACCCTGCGGCACGAACTTCTTCCATGCGGCCTCGGCATCCGGGTCAAGGGAGATGTCCCAGCCGGCGTGGGCAATCCAACCGAGGTGCAGTTCAAGCACCTGTCCCAGGTTCATTCGAGAAGGCACGCCCAACGGGTTGAGCATGATGTCGACCGGGGTGCCGTCGGCCAGGAACGGCATGTCCTCTTCCGGCAGGATACGGGAGATGACGCCCTTGTTGCCGTGACGGCCGGAGAGCTTGTCGCCCTGGGTGATCTTGCGGTGCTGCGCGATGTAGACGCGAATCATCTGGTTCACGCCGTTCGGCAGCTCGTCGCCGTCCTCTTCGGCATCCTCGCGGGTGATCTCCTTGACGGCGATCACGGTGCCGGTCTCGCCGTGGGGCACACGCAGCGAGGTGTCGCGCACCTCGCGGCTCTTCTCGCCGAAGATGGCGCGCAGCAGGCGCTCTTCCGGGGTCAGTTCGGTCTCGCCCTTCGGGGTGACCTTGCCGACCAGGATGTCGCCGGCCTCGACTTCGGCGCCGATGCGGATGATGCCGCGCTCGTCGAGGTTGGCCACCGCGTCCTCGCCGACGTTCGGCAGGTCGCGGGTGATCTCCTCGGCGCCCAGCTTGGTTTCGCGGGCGTCGATCTCGTACTCCTCGATGTGGATGGAGCTCAGGGTGTCATCCTGCACAAGACGCTGGGAGATGATCACGGCGTCCTCGTAGTTGTAACCGTTCCACGGCATGAAGGCGATGAGCAGGTTCTTGCCCAGAGCCATTTCGCCCTTCTGGGTCGCCGGGCCGTCAGCCAGCACGGTACCGACCTCCACACGCTCGCCGTCGTGGATCAGCGGCACCTGGTTGTAGCAGGTGGTCTGGTTGGAACGCTGGAACTTGGCCAGCTTGTAGGAGCTGGTGGTGCCGTCGTCGTTCATGGTGCGGATGATGTCGGCGGACACGTAGGTCACGACGCCCGGCTTCTCGGCCAGGATCACGTCGCCGGAATCCACCGCGGCGCGCCATTCGGCGCCGGTGCCCACGAGCGGACGCTCGGATTGGATCAGCGGCACGGCCTGACGCTGCATGTTGGTACCCATCAGCGCTCGGTGGCCCTCGTCGTGCTCCAGGAACGGAATCAGGGAGGCGCCGACGGATACCATCTGGCGCGGGGACACGTCCATGTAGTCGACGGAGCTGACCGGCACATCGACCGCCTCTTCCTCGCCGACTCGGGCAAGGGCCTGGCCCTTGACGAAGTTGCCGTTCTCGTCGAGCTCCTGATTGGCCTGGGCGATCACGTGCTCGGCATCGCGGTCCGCGGTCATGTACTCGACCTCGTCGGTCACGTGACCGTTGACGACCTTACGGTACGGGGTCTCGATGAAGCCGAACGGGTTGATGCGGCCGAAGGTCGCCAAGGAGCCGATAAGACCGATGTTCGGGCCTTCAGGGGACTCGATCGGGCACATACGGCCGAAGTGGGACGGGTGCACGTCTCGCACCTCCATGGAGGCGCGGTCGCGGGACAGGCCGCCGGGGCCCAATGCGGACAGGCGGCGCTTGTTGGTCACGCCCGCCAGCGGGTTGTTCTGATCCATGAACTGCGACAGCTGGGAGGTGCCGAAGAATTCCTTGATGGTGGCGTTCACCGGGCGGATGTTGATCAGGGACTGCGGGGTGATGGCCTCCGGATCCTGGGTGGTCATACGCTCGCGCACCACACGCTCCATACGGCTCAGGCCGGTACGCAGCTGGTTCTGGATCAGCTCGCCGACCTGGCGGATGCGGCGGTTGCCGAAGTGGTCGATATCATCGACGTCCACGCGCAGGTCCACATCCTGGCCGTCGCGCTTGCCCGGGAACTTGGCCTCGCCCGCATGCAGGGTGACCAGGTACTTGATGGTGGCGATGATGTCCTCGCGGGACAGGCTGCGGTCGTTGATGTCCTTCTCAAGACCGAGCTTGCGGTTGATCTTGTAGCGGCCGACGCGGGCCAGATCGTAGCGCTTGGTGTTGAAATAGAAGGAATCCAGCAGGTTGCGGCCGGCTTCCGGAGTGGCGGTGTCGGCCGGGCGGATCTTGCGGTACAGGTCGGTGAGGGCCGCTTCCTGGGTCTCCACGGTCTCCTTGGCAAGGGCGTCCATGACCAGCGGATAGTCCTTGAACGCGTCCGCGATCTCCTGCTTGGTCATGCCGATGGCCATGAGGAACACGATGGCGGACTGCTTGCGCTTGCGGTCCACACGCACGCCGAGCACGTCGCGCTTGTCGATCTCGAACTCGAGCCATGCACCACGGCTCGGGATGATCTTCGCGCCGAAGATCTCCTTATCGGAGGTGCGATCCTGGCTGCGATCGAAGTACACGCCCGGGGAACGCACGAGCTGGGACACGATCACTCGCTCGGTACCGCCGATGATGAAGGTGCCGTGCGGGGTCTGCAGCGGGAAATCACCCATGAACACGGTCTGGGACTTGATTTCGCCGGTATCGCCGTTCTCGAACTCGGCGTTCACGTACAGCGGTGCGGAGTAGGTGTAGTCCTTCTCCTTGCACTCCTGCACGGTGTGGCGCGGCTCCTCGAAATACGGATCGGAGAAGGTCAGGCTCATGGTCTGGGCGAAGTTCTCGATCGGGGAGATCTCCTGGAAGACCTCGTCGAGGCCGGAGGTATGCGACACGGTGTTGGTGCCGTTCTCCAGATCCTCCTCGACGCGCCGCTTCCAGCGTTCGTTGCCGATGAGCCAATCAAAGCTGTCGGTCTGTACACCCAGCAGGTAGGGTACATCAATGGGCTCGCGGATGGAGCCGAAGTTCACACGGTCCGACGCCTTATGCAGATCGATGTCATGCTGGTCGGCGCGTGCGATGATGGTGGTGGTGTTCGTCGTAGCCTCAGCCAATGGACGTTCCTTATCGCTCGCTTAATCGTATCGATATGTTTCCCCGGAAGCGCCCTCATTGGCCACCATATGCCTGATACGCGGGCGCTTCTTCCTTGTCAGCATGCCCGCTATATGACATGCATCTTACGCAAAGTCAATAGCGTACCATATCCTAAGGATTTTCCGAACTCTCCACGACACCGCCTTCCTCCCCGGCACGAAGGCGGCACGAAGCATCGAAGGCGAACCTACTCCACGGTAACCGTGACGGGGTCGGATTTGGCCTTGGCATGGCCGGCGATCGAAAGCTGCGCCACATAGGTGCCACGGTCGACACGCGGCAGCGTGGCATCGTCCGCGCATTCGGACCCGGTGCGGTCGCCAGGCCACGTAATCGTGCCTTGGACCTTGTCTCCCTTGGCGATCAGCCGCAGATCCTGATCCGCAGGGCACACGTCGGATTTCCAGATCACATCGTCGCCGGATCTGATCGTCAGCACCACGCCGGAAGCCGACACGTCGACCAGACAGCCGACCTTGCTGGAACCGTCATACTTGACCGTCGTCGTGAAATCAAGGGTACCGCCGACGGCGAGGCTCTGAGACGCCGGCGTCAACGACAACGACACATTGGAGGCGCCGCAATCCGGCACCCCGCTCTTCTGCTCCTCCTCGGAAGGCGACGGCACCTTCTTCCTGGAGATCGCATAGACGTCGGCATGGTGAACCTCACGGTTGACCGCGACGATGCCCTGTGAAATCGAATAGATGCAGAACACGACAAAGGTTATGGCGATGAGCGCCGCGATGCCGACGACGATGCGGCGGCGACGGAACATCGCCTGCTGCCTTTTGCTGCGCTTGCGCTTGACGGCCGGCCTTGCGGAGTTCTTCTGTGCCATGATTCCTCAGTCTACCTTGCCCATGTTCGGGTACGCGGGCCCGCGTCTCACCCCAGCCGTCCGTAGCGGTCAGCCGGGCAGTCGTACGCTGCCGTCCGGCAGCATGTCGATCAGACCATCGTCGTCAAGCGATGCGATGCATCTGTCAAGCTGGATATGGTCGTTCCACAGTCGTTCGAGATCCTCACGACCGACTGCGCTCCGCCCTTCCGGCAGCCCCCGCAGCGCGTTCAGCACCAGACCGCGTACCTGACGGTCGGTGCCTTGGAACCGTTGGCGGGGGCGCGTGCGCCGCTCCCCCAGCCCCGGACGTCCGTTGGCGAGAAACGCACATTCGGCGGAAACCGGGCACTGTTCGCACAGTGGGCTTTTCGCCGTGCAGATCACCGCACCCAATTCCATGACGCTCTGATTCCACATCACGGACGGCCGGTCGAATCCGCGGCATCCCGCAACAGGATCCTCGGGCAGCACCTTGTTCGCCAGCGCGCGTTCGGCGGGACTCGCCGCCCCTCCTCTCGACTCGGTTCCGAGGAACACGCGCGAGAGCACACGCCGGATGTTGGTGTCGATCACGGCGATCCGTTCACCGTAGGCAAAGCTCATCACCGCGCTGGCCGTGTAATCGCCGATTCCGGGCAGGGCGGTCAGTTCATCGTAGGTATGCGGCAGATCGTCATGGTAATCGTTCGCCACCACCCGTGCGCACTCCTGCAGCCGCAAGGCCCTGCGTGGATAGCCGAGACGGCCCCAGGCGGTGATCACATCGGCCTTGGGCGCGTCCGCAAGCGCGGCCGCATCCGGCCACCGTTCCATCCATGCCTGCCAATACGGCACGACGCGGCTCATCTGGGTCTGCTGGCTCATCACTTCGGAGACGAGCACGCCCCATGGCGTGGTCCGTCCGAATCGCCACGGCAGATCACGGGCGGATTCCCTCCACCATTCGGCAAGCGAGCCGGCCACCACGCCGGCGTCATCGGAATGCTCGGCATCCGCCCCGTACTCACGCCCGGGGGTGCGCTCCGAGGAATCCCGCAGTATGGTCCGGCCCTTCGGGCCACACCCGCCTCCCGACATGGAGGGCACGGCTTCAGCTGAGGTATTGGTGTCGTTCATCGTTTCTATTCTTAGCATTTATGACGAATGAAGAGCATGCCCTTGGGGCTCAGGGCACAGAAGCCGCACAGAACGCGGAAGCCAAAGTCGAGAAGATGTTCGAATACGGCTATCGTAAGTCGAATTACGGTCCGGATGAGCTGGTGACCGACGCGCACGGCAATCCGATTTCCGTGGTCGACGCGATGCTGTCGGCCGAGGATGCGGCCAAGGCCGAAACCGCCACGCCGCACCTGTGCTACTACTCCCCCCGCATTCCGGGCAATACCGGTTCCGCGATCCGCCTGTGTGCGGTGACCGGTACGATTCTGCACCTGGTGGAACCACTTGGCTTCAACCTTCGTGATACGAAACTGCGCCGTGCCGGCCTTGACTACCATGACATGGCGCATGTGGTGCTGCATCCGGATTTCGACGATCTGGCGCGGTCCATGCCGAATTCACGCATCATCGCATTCACCGCGCACGCCACCAAGCTGTATACGGAGATCGAATACAAGCCGACTGACATTCTGCTGTTCGGTCCGGAACCAGGCGACATTCCCGATCCGATGGACATCATGGCAGGTCCGCACGTGGCCGAACAGGTTCGCCTGCCGATGCGTCCGAGCCTGAGATCCCTCAATCTGACGAACTGCGCCTCCATCGCCATCTATGAGGCCTGGCGTCAGCTCAATTTCGCCGGCGGGGCGTGACGCGAAGAGCCCGGCCTTTTCCGAAAAGGAAAGGCCGGGCTCTTCGTAACGGGAGCCTAGTTCTTGAAGGAGTGGATCGGCGCGGGAATCCGGCCGCCACGGGTCACGAACGCCTCGCAGCTGGTCTGGTTCACCGGAATGATCGGCGCATAGCCCATCAGACCGCCGAAGTTGGCCATCTCGCCGACTCCCTTGCCTTCGACCGGAATCACGCGCACGGCGGTGGTCTTCTGATTGACCATGCCGATGGCGGCTTCGTCGGCGATGATGCCGGAAATCGTCGAAGCGGTGGTGTCGCCCGGAATGGCGATCATGTCGAGGCCGACCGAGCACACGCAGGTCATGGCTTCAAGCTTTTCGATCTTCAGGCAGCCGTTGGACGCCGCGTCGATCATGTTCCTGTCTTCCGAAACCGGAATGAACGCGCCGGACAGGCCGCCGACATAGGAGGACGCCATGATGCCGCCCTTCTTCACCTGGTCGTTGAGCATGGCAAGCGCCGCGGTGGTGCCCGGTGCGCCGACCTGCTCCAGACCGATCTTCTCGAGCACCTCACCGACGGAATCGCCCACGGCCGGAGTCGGTGCGAGCGACAGGTCGATGATGCCGAACGGCACGCCGAGTCGACGGGACGCCTCCTGCGCCACCAGCTGGCCGACGCGTGTGATCTTGAACGCGGTGCGCTTGATGGTTTCGCACAGGAATTCGAAATCCCTGCCCTTGGCTTCGTCGAGCGCACGGGAGACCACGCCCGGACCGGAAACGCCGACGTTGATGACGGCGTCGCCTTCGGTCACGCCGTGGAAGCCGCCCGCCATGAACGGGTTGTCGTCGGGCGCGTTGCAGAACGCCACGAATTTCACGCAGCCGTAGGAGTCGTTGTCGGCGGTGGCGTGCGCGATGTCCTTGATGATGTGGCCGAGCAGTTCGACGGAATTCATGTCGATGCCGGTCTTGGTGGAGCCCACGTTCACGGAGGAGCACACGATGTCGGTTTCGGAGAGTGCCTGCGGCAGCGAACGGATGAGCAGTTCCTCGGCCGGGGTCATCGACTTGGATACGAGCGCGGAGTAGCCGCCGATCAGGTCGACGCCGACCTTCTTGGCCGCGCGGTCCAGCGCGTGCGCGATCTTGACGAAGTCTTCGGAGCTCTTGCAGGAGCTGGCGCCGACCAGGGAGATCGGGGTGACGGTGATGCGCTTGTTGACGATCGGGATGCCGTAGTCGCGTTCGATGGCCTGGCCGGTCGGCACGAGGTCCTTGGCATACGTGGTGATCTTGGTGTAGACGTTCTCGCAGACCTCATCGACGCTGTCGGCGGCGCAGTCGAGCAGGCTGATGCCCATGGTGATGGTGCGCACGTCGAGCTTCTCCTGCTCGATCATCTGGTTGGTCTCGTGGACCTCCATGATATTCAGCATTGGTGTATCCTTTTCTCCCCTATCAGACGCGGTGCATCTTGGTGAAGATCTCTTCGCGCTGGCAGCGGATGCGCACGCCGATCTCGTCGCCGAGCTTTTCGAGGTCGTCCACAACTTCGCCGAATTCCTTGTCGGCGTTGGAATAGTCGACAATCATCATCATGTTGAAGAAACCGTCGATGATGGTCTGAGAGATGTCGAGCACGTTGACCTGGTGCGCGGACAGGTAGGTGCAGACGCGTGCGATGATGCCGACAGTGTCCTGGCCGACGACGGTGATGATTGCCTTGTTCATGGAACTCCCTAAACGTTAGGTGCGAATATCCAGCTGCCGTCTCGGCGAATGCCGGACGTGACCCCAAGTATAGGAAGGGCACGTGCCAAAACACGTGCCTTCCGTGCGATTCGCATTACATATTGAGACGGTTCGTTCCGCCGCCCGCTACGCCGATCGCGCCGGATCCCGGCGTGCGCGATCCCTGCCGTCCCTCAGGAAGAAGGCGAACACGAGCACGACGACGATCAGCGCCAGGCCGAACACGTAGCCGTAGCGGGAACCGGCCACGAAGCCCTCCGCCTCGCTTGCACCGGAGCCCATGCCGAGCAGGCAGGTGGCGATGGATGTGCCGATCGCGCCGAACACCTGCTGCATGGTGTTCAAAATCGTGGAACCGTCGGCGGCAAGCTCGCGCGGCAGGCCCTTCAGTGCGGCGGACTGCGCGGACTGCTGCATGAGCGGAATGCCGATCATGAACACCACATGCGCCAGGATGAAGAACGCCGGTGCCGTGGTGACGCCGATCGTAAGGAACAGCAGGGAACCGACGATGCCGATGATCGCACCGGCAAGCACCAGCGGGCGTGCGCCGACGCGGTCATACCAACGGCCGGTCAGGAACGAGCACACCGCATTGACCACACCGCCGGCGAGCATCAGCATGCCGGCCACGGAAGTGCTCAAGCCCAGGCCACGCTGCAGCTCCTGCGGCGCAAGATACATGATCGCCAGCGTGCAGGCGAACGAGCAGGTGACCATCAGGGCCGGCGTGCGGAACGAGGCGATGCCGAGCGCGCGCAGATCCAGCACCGGGTTGGGGATGTGCAGCTGCCGGTATGCGTAGCACGCGACGACCAGCACGCCGATCGCCAGCAGCGCCACGACCAGCGGTGAGAATCCCATGTCGGCGACGAGGCTCACACCGGCCACGAGGCAGCCGAATCCGATCACTGACGCAAGCACCGACAAGGCGTCGACCTTCGGACGGGTGGTTTCGATCGGCGTGACGAACGTGGCCGCGGTGCAGGCGATGGCGACCATGGAGACTATGGCGAACAGCATGAAGATCGCACGCCAGGAGAATGCGCCGATGATCAGACCCGCCAAGGTCGGGCCGATCACCGGGGCGAACATGATCACGAGACCGGCCACACCATTGGCGGCACCGATCTTCCGCGGAGGGAACACGCGCATGATGGCCGCATACATGGTCGGCAGCACGATGCCGGTGCCGATGCCCTGGATGATTCGGCCGGCAAGCACCAGCGCGAACACCGGCGCCACGGCGGAAAGCACGGAACCGACGAGGAAGCAGGCGAGCGCGACCAGCACGAGGGTCTTCGCCCTGACCCACTT
Source organism: Bifidobacterium moukalabense DSM 27321 (assembly GCF_000522505.1). Lineage (GTDB taxonomy): Bacteria > Actinomycetota > Actinomycetes > Actinomycetales > Bifidobacteriaceae > Bifidobacterium > Bifidobacterium moukalabense. The sequence goes on from NZ_AZMV01000002.1 coordinate 328,272, forward strand.
GAGCAGGAATCCCACGCATGGCAGCACGATGCCGATGGCGAGCATGTAGCCGACGACCATCCACTGTGCGCTGCCGGTGGTGATGCCGAACGTGTCGCACAGGTCCGGCAGTGCGATGTTCATGGACGTTTCGGACAGCATGCCCAGAAATGCGCCGACATATAGGCCGAGCATCACCTTATGCGGGTGTGCGAAACGTTCGTTTTCCTGCGGTTGCGCATGCAGTGCGATTCCCTGCGGTTGCATGACGACCTGCGATTGCTGCGTTGCCATTGCTTCGGACAACGTCTTTCCTCTCTCGACGGCAATAGGTTGCTTGGGGTTTCCTGATTTCAGGCCCCCTGCCCGTTTTCGGGCACAAAAAAAACGCATGGCCAGACCATATTCATTCGGCCAGGCCATGCGGTTATGCAAACAGCCGTCAAGCTAGCATGAATCATCATCCTTCGTAAGTTCGCCCGGCGTGTCGGCTACGCGTTCACTCGTTGTACAGCCGTTCCGGCGAGAGGGTCTCCTGTGTGGCGAGCACGACGCCGCCGGCCAGGCCGGCAAGGCGTCCGAGCGGGCTGCGTCCGATGCTCAGATTGCGTGTGGTCAGTGGGCGGGCGGTCTTATATACGGTGGTACGGATGGCGGTGAGCAGCTCGTCGCTTGCCTCTGCGATGAGTCCACTGACGATGATGTGCCTCGGATTGAGGATATTGCACAGCGTCGCCACCATGACGCCGATCGATTCGCCTGCCTCGCGCACCGCCTGTTCGGCACCGAGATTACCGTCACGAAGCCGTTCGATGAGCTGCTCCACGCCGGCCGGCTCGTCGGCGGTGGGCGAAAGCTCCTGCATGCGGCGCAGCATGGCCGGCACGGACGCCTGCGCTTCCAGACATCCCACCTGCCCGCAGGCGCAACGCTTGCGGTTACGCGGATCATATGACGTATGTCCGATTTCGCCGGCCGATCCGTCGAAGCCATGGAAGATACGCCCGTCCTTGATGATGATGCCTCCACCGATGCCGGTGCCGATCTTCACCTCGATGATAGGCCTTTCGTCTTCGGGCAGTATGGCTGCGTCGCCCAGCGCGCGGATGTTGGTGTCGTTCTCCACGCTGACCGGGCATCCGAGCGCGTCCTGCATGTGCCGGACCGCGTCGAATGCATCCCAGCCGGGCATGATTGGCGGACGGATCGGCGCATCCTCGCGAATGTCGATGCGCGCGGGCAACGACAATGCGGCATGCCGCAACGGTAGGTCGGCATGCACCGCCGACGCCATGCGCCACAACTGCTCGCTCACCCAGGCCAGAAAGTCCTCCGGAGCGTAGTCGGCTATCGAAATCACATGCCACTCGTGTGCGAGCAGCTGCATGTTCATGTCGGCGATGCCGAGCATGGTGTGCCGCGCACCCACGTCGGCCACGGCGATCAGGCCGAGCCGGTCGTCGATCATCAGCCGTTCCGCGGGGCGTCCACGGTCCACGGCGATCACGCCGGAAATCGTCAGCACTCCCCTGCGCAGCATTCCATCCACGCATGACGACACCGTCGATCGCGCCAGACCGGTCTCACGCACCAGCTCGGCCTTGCTGTTCGCCTTGCCGGAGGCGACCAGCAACGCGACTTCGCTCGGCAGCTCGCTGCCGGTGACCGCCAACGTCCACGGCCGGTCCGGCAAGGTGAAACGCCACTGGTTTTTCGCGGACGGTATCGCAGACTGCTTCATCGCAATCCTTTCAAGAATCGTTGGAATTTCAATGTTTTTATATATGACAGATTAATGTCGGATTACGACATAAATCTGTCGTTGAGCCGCATTAATCGAAACCGTATCTTGGGAATCACCTTAAGGAAAACGGCGAAAGCGCAGCAGCTTCCCCGTGTTGGTACCGACGAAGACAGCCATCATAAGAAAGGACCCGATATGGAAACCCCAAAGTTTGCGGTCTCGCTGATGTGCATGGACTTCTCCATCGCCGGCGAGCAGGTAAGCACGCTGAGCCAGCATGCCGATTCCCTTCACCTTGACATCATGGACGGCCACTTCGCGCCGAACCTCTCCCTGAGCCCGGAATGGCTCAAGTGGGTGCTGCCGCACAGCTCCGTACGCAACGAGGCGCATCTGATGACCACCGACCCCGACTATTGGCTGGAACCGCTCGCCCAGGTCGGCGTGAACGTGATCTCGCCGCATGTCGAAACACTGAACACGCACGCCTTCCGCACCATGAACTCGATTCGCGCACTCGGCTGCGGCACCGGCCTCGTGGTGAACCCGCTGACCACCTTCGATTCGATTCTGCCGCTGATCGAACGCGTCGACCTGCTTACGCTGATGACCATCGACGTCGGATTCGCCGGCCAGCCGTTCATCGACGAGATGCTCGCCAAGATCGAGCGGGCCGCCAAATACAAGTCCGACCATGGTCTCGACTACGAGATCCAGATCGACGGCTCCTGCAGCGAAAAGACGTTTGCCAAGCTGCGCAACGCCGGTGCGGAAACGTTCATCCTGGGCAATTCCGGCCTGTTCTCGCTCGACCGCGACCTCGACAAGGCCTGGGCCAAGATGCGCGCCAATTACGAACGCACCACCGGCGAGACGCTGCCGGCCGAAGACTGATCCAGCCCGCGGCAACCGCCTTCATCATCACTTGGCGCGGGATCGCTCCCTCTCCTTCATACCTTTCATCCAAACCAGGAACGGTTCCGCGTCACCCTCGACCACAGCAATACCACAGCACAATCACAGCAATCCTTCTCTTGCAATGGAGCAATCATGAACAACAATGCAACCCCCGCAACCGCAATCGCCAACAACGAACCGATCGTCGCCACCGCCGACAGTCCGGTCAATTCCGCCACGCTGAAGACCCCGGTCGTGCTTGGCATCGACATCGGCGGCACCAATCTGCGCGTCGGTCTGGTCGACGCCCTCGGCGCACTCGTCGACTCCCGTCGCGTCAGTTCGCAGGAGGCCCTGAGCGGCGAGGACCCGATGACCAAACTCGCCGACTATCTCGAAGGCTATCTTGCCGAGATGCTCGACGGCAAATACGAGCTGAAGGCGATTTCCGTCGGCTTCCCGTCCGTCGTCGACGCCACCCGCACCGTGGTGCTGCAGACCACGTTCATTCCGGGACTGAACAACGTGAACGTGCCGGAACGCCTGAGCCGCTTCGGTGTGCCGGTGTTCATCGACCGCGACGTGAACATGATCATCCGCTACGACGCGAAACGCCTGAACCTGCAGAATCTTGAAGGCGTGACCTTCGGCTGCTACGTCGGCACCGGCATCGGCTGCGCGCTGGCGGTGGACGGCAAGATCCTGGTCGGACTGCACGGCGTGGCCGGCGAACTCGGCCATATCTACGAGGCGACCGGCAGAACCTGCGGATGCGGGTTGGAGGGCTGCTCCGAAACGGCCGCCTCCGGCAACGCCCTGGTACGCGAGCTCGAAGCGCACCATCCGGGAGCCTCCATCGACGATGCGTTCAGCGAGTACGGCGACGAGCCGTTCATCGACGACTGGCTGGAACATCTCGCCTGGACCTTCTCGACCGTCATCAACCTGCTCGACCCGGCGAAAATCATCATCGGCGGCGGCGTGACGCAGATGAAGGGCTTCCCCAAGCAGCGTCTCGAGGAGAAGATCAAGCGCATGTCCCGCAAGCCGTATCCGGCCGAGGATCTGCCGATCGTCTACACCATCCCCGGCAAGTACGACGGCGTGATCGGCGCGGCCCTGTGTGCGCTCGAACAGATCTGACGCCCCTCCATTCTTCCGGACGGAACCCGTTTCAACCTTTCTTACGGGTTTCGTCCGGGCATAATAATCACAGACGATCACCAAACCGACCAAACCAAACAGAACAGAACACCCTGTTGTAAGGACGCAACATGACCAACGCACCCTCCCCCACCCGCAGTGGCTACGGTCCACTGATGAAATTCTCCCTGCTTTCCATCTCGCTGCTGCTCACCTCGGCGAACGCGATCTCCGGCGTGATGCCGGCACTCATCAAGCAGTTCCCCGACCAGCCGCGCGCCAACGTCGAACTGTTGAGCACCGTACCCTCATTCTCGATGATCATCATGATCATCGTCTCAGGATTCATCGCCCGTAAAATCGGCGATAAGGCCACCGTGACCGCAGGTCTTGTCATCGCGGCCGTCTTCGGCGTCATCCCCTTCTTCTTCACCGGTAATTTCTGGGTGATCATGGGTTCGCGCATCGGTCTCGGCGTGGGATTCGGCCTGATCAACTCGTTGGCCGTCTCCATGATCGCCAAATTCTTTTCCGGCGATGAGAAGGCCACGCTGATGGGTTTCCGCTCCGCGTTCGAATCGCTCGGCCAGTCACTGATGACGCTCGCCGCGGGATATCTGGTATTGCTCAGCTGGAACAGCTCGTTCCTCGTCTACTTCCTCGCCGTGCCGATTCTGATCCTGTTCGTACTCTTCGTTCCGAAGGAGCCGAACACGCCGGCAGCCGACGATTCCGCGAACGCCGAGGCAGGCAACGCCAAGCAGTCGGTGAACGGCCCGATCCTGCTAATCACCGTCTTCCTGATTGCAGCCGTGACCATGTATATCGGCCTGACCACGCGCCTGTCCTCCGTTGTGACCGACTCCGGCTTCGGCACGATGCAGCAGGCCTCCACACTGCTAAGCGTCATGACCATCGGCGGCATGCTCATGGGCGTCGCCTTCGGCTTCATCAATAAGGTTCTGAAGGCCCAGACCCTGACCGTCGGCCTCGCGGCGCTTGCCGCCGGCTCGCTGGTGATCTACTTCGCGCCGAATTTCGTGGTGCTGTGCGTGGGCGCGATGATCGCGGGCGTCTCCTACCCGACCATGATTTCGTACACCTTCAACCAGATTTCCGAAGTCTGCCCGAAGGGTTCGGATACGCTGTGCACATCGGTGGTGCTGGTCGGCTGCAATCTCGGCGCCTTCACCGCCCCATACACGCTGAGGCTGGTCGGCGGCTCCGCCTTGAGCCAACCGTATCTGGTGTACGGCATCGTACTGCTGGTCATCGCCGCCGCCTACGCCGCCTATCATCTGATCCGCAAATAACCGCGGCTGACCGTTCATGCACGATTCCCGAAAACCTGGCTTTTCGGGAATCGTGCATTTTGCCATCCCCACCAGAAGCACACCCATGGCTTCAAGTAAGGATGAATCCACCTCTAGGGGGTATTTAATTAGGATTCTCATTACAAATCAATGAGATCCCACCTAAGAAATCGCGCACGATTCTCCAAAAAATACATCTTGGAGAATCGTGCGCGACTGTATCTCACCTTTTCACCTAGGGTTGCCCTGATGATGGCACCCATCGAAGCACCCCCATGCGATCATGGCTTCAGATTTCGCGGCTCGCGGCGGCTGCGGCGAATGCCGGCAGGGCACGTGGGGCGTTGAAGCCCTTGGACTCGAATTCATCGGCGATCTTCTGGGCGATCTCATGGCCCTGGCCCTTGTCGACCAACGCGATGATGGAGCCGCCGAAGCCGCCGCCGGTCATGCGGGCGCCGTACGCGCCATTGGCACGGGCCACATCCACGGCGGTATCGAGTTCCGGCACGGTGACCTCGTAATCGTCGCGCAATGAGTCATGCGAGGCGTTGAACAGATCGCCGGCGGTCTTGATGTCGCCCGCGGCGAAGGCATCCACGAACCGGTCCACACGTCCGATTTCGGTGACGACGTGGCGCACGCGCTTCTTCATGGTCTCGTCTTCCAGCCTGTCAAGCACGTCCGCAAGCGCGGCGGCCGGATCGGCGGAGGCCGCAACGGCTTCGGCGGTGACGCGCAGGTTGGCGACGCCGAGTATCCCAGCGGCCTTCTCGCAGGTGGAGCGGCGCTGCGCGTACTGGCCGTCGTTGAGCTGATGCGGGGCGCGGGTGTCGAGCACCAGCAGTTCCAGGCCATACTTGTCGAGATCGAATTCCTTCGGCTCGACGCTTTCCACAGCGGACAGGCCCGGCTTGCAATCGAGTCGGATCGCGTGGCCGAGCGAGCAACGCATGGAGGCGTTCTGGTCAAGGCCGCCGGTGGAGGCACCCGCCATGTCGTTCTCGGACTTGATGGCGGCGTTGATCAGGGTCACGCGGCCGGCGTCGCTGGAACCATAGCCCAACCCGTACACGTCGTCAAGCGCGAGCGCGGTGGAGCAGGTCATGGCGGCCGAGGAGCTCAGTCCCGAGCCCAGCGGCACGCAGGATGAGAAGGCTGCGTCGAAGCCTTTCACGGCGTCGAAGCCGGATTCGCGCAATGCCCAGGCCACGCCCACCGGATAGGCGGCCCATCCTTCCACGCCACCGGCGGTCAGGCCGTCGAGGTCCGCTTCGGTCACGGCATCCGGCGCCACATCGGAGACCACGTGTACTTTCGTGTCTTCGCGCGGTTTCAACGCGATGAACGTACGATGCGGCAGCGCGATCGGCAGGCATAGGCCCGCGTTGTAGTCGGTGTGCTCGCCGATCAGGTTCACACGCCCCGGAGCGGCCCATACGCCGGCCGGTTCCTCTCCATAGGTGGCCTTAAACAGATCGACGGCGATCTTCACGCCCTCGTCATGCGAGAGCGGCTCAATGAATTCAACATCAGTCATTGGTGTTTCCTTTATGTTCGTATTGACCCCGGTCAGCCTTCGATGTCGATCGGTCCGAGCTCGTGGAATCGCTTGGCGATGAGTTCCGGAGTGGTGTCGGAGACCCATGCGGCCATGCCGGATTCGGATCCCGCCAGATACTTGATCTTGTTCGCGGCGCGGCGGAAGGAGAAGAATTGTAGGTTAAGGCGGTAGTTTTCACGGCGTGCGTCGTGGATCGGAGCCTGATGCCATGCGGCGATGTACGGCAGATCCATGCCCTTGCCGTCACCTTTGTCGAAGAACGCGTTGCCGCGCTTCAGCAGGGTGGAGTACATCACGGCGAGGTCCCAGCGTTCCTGATCGTTGAGCTCGTCGAGGGTGAGCACGTCGCGTACCGGGGCCACATGCACCTCGAGCGGCCAGCGGGCGGCGGCCGGCACGTAGGCGACCCAGCTGTGGTTGCGCATCACGATGCGCTCCCCGGCTTCGATTTCGGCGTTCATGAGATCCTTGAGCAGATTGCCGCCGGTGTTCTCGTGATAGGCTTCGGTATGCTGCAGTTCGGTTTCCATCTTCGGTGCGATGAATGGGTAGCAGTAGACTTGGCCGTGCGGATGGGCCAGGGAGACGCCGATTTCCTGTCCGTGGTTCTCGAACGGGAAGATCTGCTCGATGCCGTCGATCTTGGAGATTTCGGCGGTGCGGAAGGCCCATGCCTCCACAACCGTGCGCAGGCGGGAGACCGGCAGATCGGCCGGCAGGCCATTCTCGTCCGGATCGAAGCAGATCACTTCGCAGCGGCCTGCGGCGAGCTTCTTCTCCCACAGCGGGTTGCCGTCGACGTATTCCACGGCTTCGGAACGGCCCGGAACACGTACCATCGACGGGAAACGGTTTTCGAACACGACCACGTTGTAGTCGGTGTCGGGCACTTCGCCGTCCTGATACGGATCGCCCGGCTTGCGTGCGGCCAGCGGGTTGCCCTTGGCGGTGGCGCCGGGTCCGGCGGTGATCGGGCGGTTCATGCGCGCGGTCGCCATCGGAATCCAGTCGCCGGTCAGCGGGTCGCGACGCATTTCCGGAGCGGCGTACGGCACTTCCTCGCCGGCCGCATTGAGCTGGTTGGAGAAGCGGTAGGCCAGTTGACGCGGATCGTTCAGCTCGCGGGTCTTGGCTCCGGAGACGTATTCCGGATCGTCGTCGAGATAGAAGAAGTCACGGCCATCGGCAAGCGTGGTCGGGGTGATACGGATGTGTTCCTTCGCATATTCTCCAGGAGCATAGTTTGCGAATTCACTCATGGTGATTACTCACTTTCCTGCATCTGCTCGGTCTGGTGCGCCAGCACGAGCTCTTTAACCAAATCCCTTGTTTTCCCAACCGAATCGGGATCGAGTCCATCATCGGTAATGACCGTGTCAACCTGATCGAAGCGTGCGAACAGCGACAACGACGTGCAGCTCCACTTGGTGTGATCGGTCAAAATTATCGTCCGATCGGCAATGTCCATCAATGCCATATCGGTCGCGGCCTCAAGCGAGTTCGGCATGAGGAAGCCGCGTGGAATGGACACGGAATGCGTGCCCAGGAATACGGTGTTGACGCGCAGGGAGGCGACCACCTTGTCGGCGATCGGCCCTACCAGCGAGTTGGAACGGGTGGTCACGCCGCCGGTCACGATGACTTCCACGTCTTTCGATTCCAGCGCCTGCACCAGTTCCGCCACGGGAATGGAATTGGTCAGGATGGTGATTCCGGAGGATTGCTGCGATTCGAGCAGATGCTGCGCGAACACGTAGGCGGTGGTGCCGCCGCCGATGGCGATCACGTCACCGGGAGCCACGTATTTGATGGCTTCCTGCGCGATGGCGTCCTTAAGTCCGATGTCCATCTGCGACTTTACGGAGAACAGCGGCTCGCTCAGCAATGTGCTGGTGGTGACCGCGCCGCCGTGCACACGCTTGAGCAGGCCCTTGTCGGCCAAATCGGCGATATCACGGCGAATGGTCATGGCGGAGACGCCCAATTCCTTGGATAGCGCGGTAATACGAACCGCACCACGGGTGCGCAATCGGCTCAGTATCAGATGCTGACGTTGTGACGATATCATTCGAACATTATCGCACACGTTCACTCAAAATAAAAACTGGAATGAGCGTTTCGGGCGTTTTTCGCAGTAAAAACGTTAACCGATTACGGTCGAACCGCACAAAACCGCACGTGTCATCGCACGTATCACTTCCACCCTAACGCGTTGAACGCGGCGCAATTTCGCCATGCGGTCTTCACCGCGCATGTGGATCGGTGACCTGCCGATATCCCACGAATCACTTGCGGAGCAGTCTTCGCAGCCCCCAGACGGTGACGCGACGCATCGCTTCGACCACGATGGCATTGCTCATCTTCGACTTGCCCCGCACCCGATCCGGGAACACGATCGGCACTTCCACGATTCTTCCGCCGGCGGCCGCCACACGACGGGTCATGTCGATCTGGAACACATAGCCGTTCGCCTCGATCGCATCCAGGTCTAGGGCCCGCAACATCGACGCACGATAGGCGCGAAATCCAGCGGTCATATCACGGACGTCAATCCCCAGCATCGTTCGCGCATACCACGATCCGCCGCGCGAGATGAGATCACGGAACGCCGACCAGCCTTCCGTACGCCCGCCGTCCACGCGGCGCGAACCGATCACCAGGTCCGGTACGGCACCGGAGGTCCCGCCTGCGAGCGCGTCCAGCAATTTCGGCAGATCCTGCGGTCGATGCGAGCCATCCATGTCCATTTCGCAGATCACATCGAAACCTTGGTTCAGCGCCCATGCGAAGCCAGCCAGATAGGCCGGTCCGAGACCGTTCTTCCCGGCGCGGTGCAGCACATGGATGCGCGGATCCTCAATCGCCATTCGGTCGGCCAGCTCGCCGGTGCCATCGGGGGAACCGTCGTCGACGATCAGGATCTCAACCGACGGGCGGCATGCGAAGATCCCGCCGATGGTCGGACGCAGGTTCTCCAACTCGTTGTAGGTGGGCATCACCACGCAGGTTCGTTCCGTCATCGCCGCACCTCCTCACGCAACAATCCAACTCACCATATCATTCAAACCGTCGGTTCGGTACCGTTTCAACCCGAGAAGCGGCTTGGAATCAACCCAGAGCAACGTCCGGCCGTCCCCGGCCGTCGCCACGCCTCGGAAAGCAGTTGAAGACCAATCCGGAACGGCGCGAAAGCCACCATTCCATCACTCCGATCCGGCATTTATCCATCGCCGGTTGAAGATTCCTCCCCAACGGTGCGAAAATAGTGAACCATGGCATATGTTTCTGAAAATTTCTGGCACGACGCGGTGAACAAGGCCACCACGGACCTTTTCACCTTCGGATACAAGCACGTCATCAAGCCGTACTTCGTCTTCAACCACCAGCCCGATGTGGCGCACGATCAGATGATCGAATTCTGCAAGGTCACCAAGAACATTCCGCCGCTGATGTGGCTATGCCGCGAAATGCTCAACTATACCGACCCGGTGCTCGAAACGAACGTGATGGGCATCGACTTCGCCAATCCATTCGGTCTTTCCGCAGGTCTCGACAAGAACTGCGAGATGCCGGTGCTCATGGATAATGTCGGTTTCGGTTTCGAAACGGTCGGCTCCACCACCTCACGTCCTTGCCCTGGCAATGAAAAGCCGTGGTTCCACCGCCTGCCCGAATACGATTCGATGATGGTGCATGTCGGTCTTGCCAACGACGGTTCGGAGCAGGTGATCCCACGCGCCGAACATGCCTGGCATGATGCGAAGAGCATGCAGGTCTCGATTTCCATCGCCCGCACGAACGATGATAAGACCGGCGACCTTGACGAGGGCATCGAGGACTACTGCATTTCGATGCGCCGTGCGGCAGGCCGTTCCGCCATGGTGGAGGTGAACATCTCCTGCCCGAACACGATGGCCGGCGAACCGTTCAACGAAAGTCCCGAGGCACTCGACAGACTGTTCACCGAGCTCGACAGGATCGACCGTCCCCAGCCGACGCTCGTGAAGATGCCGTTGAACAAGAGCTGGGCCGAGTTCAGGGATCTGCTTGAGGTGCTTTCCGAACATAATGTGCAGGGACTGTCGATTGCGAACCTGCAGAAGGACCGCACCGGCATGGAGATTCCGCGCGACTGGGAGGGCGGCCTGTCCGGCTCCCCCTGCTATGCGGCCAGCAATGCGATGATCAGGCAGACCTATCGTGAGTACGGCGACCGTTTCGCCATCGCAGGCATCGGAGGCGTCTTCACGCCGAAGCAGGCTTACGAGAAGATTCGTTCCGGATCAAGCCTGGTCATGTTCATCAGCGCCCTGATGTATCGCGGGCCACAGCAGATCACCGTGTTGAAGCGCGGCCTTGCCGAGCTGCTCAAGCGTGACGGTTTCGATCACGTCAGCCAGGCCGTCGGCATCGATGCGTAGGTGAGTGCGTGAACCGTGGGAGGGCGGCGCCGCCCTCCCGCTCGTTCATCCGCACGCAATCTTCCTGACGACCGTCACCTTTGCAGGCGCGGGTCGTCTCCGAGGAGATGATCAGCGGAAGGCACCCCGTACATACTGCGCCGGATACGGCGCCTCCTCGATCGATATGCCCAGCTTGTTCGCCGCACGCAACGGCCAGTACGGATCGCGCAATGCCGCACGTCCGATTTCGATGACATCCGCCTGCCCGGCCTTCAGCACCTTCTCCGCCTGCTTCGGCTTGGTGATGAGTCCCACCGCCGTCACCGGAATGTCGGCGCGTGAACGGATCTGTTCGGAGAACGGCACCTGATAGCCCGGTTTGACCGGGATGGTCACGCCTGGAATGAGACCTCCCGTGGATACATCCACCAAGTCGACCCCATGTTCCTTCAGCACCTTGGCCAGATCGACGCTCTGATCGAGATCCCATCCGCCCGCGGCCCAATCGGTGGCGGAGATGCGCACCAGCACCGGCATATCGTCGGGGATGACGGTGCGCACCGCCTCCACCACGTCGACTAGTATGCGAATGCGGTTCTCGAAGGATCCGCCGTATTCATCCTCGCGTTCGTTGATCAGCGGATCGAGGAATTGCGACAGCAGATAGCCGTGGGCCGCATGGATCTGCACGGCATCGAAGCCGATATCGTAGGCGCGCCATGCGGCATCGCGGAACTGCGCCACAATCGTATGGATCTCATCCACGCCCAACGCACGCGGGGCACGTAACGAACCGTATGCGTTCGCACTCGGGCATACGGTCCGCCATCCGCCGAACTCCTCCGGTACGCTCTCGCCGTCGAACCCCACGGCGAAACAGCCTGTGGAGGCCTTGCGGCCGGCATGGTTGAGCTGCACGGCCATGGTAGCGCCGGCGGCTTTGGCATCCGCTACGATCCATCGCCACGCGTCCATCTGGTCGTCGCTCCACAGGCCCAGATCGCAGGGCGAGATGCGCCCCTCGGGTGCCACTGCGGTGGATTCCATGATGATCATGCCGAAACCGCCCATGGCACGCGACACATAGTGCTGGTAGTGGAATGGCGTGGGGCGGCCGTCCTGCGCGAACGCCGAATACGTATCCATCGGCGGCAGCCAGATGCGGTTGCGCACGGTCACGCCACGCAGGGTCATCGGCTCGAACAGACGCGCCGGCCCCTTCTTCTTGTCCTTCTTCTTGGATTTCTCGACGTCACCCATGACTCCACCTCTCTATAGTTCACACAGCGTTACCGTTCGGATCATGCCGATCGCCGGCATCCACCCGGCCTTACCTGCATTCTAGGCAGAACGCCCGCCGGTTGGGGCGGGCGTTCATGGACTGTTCACTTTCGCAAAGTGACATCAGCATACGATCGGATCTACTGATCCTCTTGCTGCTGATTGGTATCCTGTTGGGTCTGCTGCTCCTGTTCCTGCGTTTGCGTCTGTGTCTGCTCCTTTTGCTGTCCGGAGGATTTCTTCGTCGTGGTGTACTGTGCCGCAGGTTGTCCGTAGTCGTTGTCTATCGGAGCATTGATCGCCGCCAGATAGGTGTTCATGAACTCCTTCCAGGCAGGGGTGGCGATGTACATGCCGTACCAGTTCGAATGGTATACACCGTTGATGGTCTTGTAGTCGAAGGTGTTGTGGATCGGATCCTGCGCATCGGCCACGGCCACGAATGCGGCCACCTGATTCGGCACAAAGCCTGCCGTGGTCATCACCGTATTCTCATTCGTACCGGTTTTCGCGAAGGTCTTGCGGCCATTGTCGAGCTGTGTGGTGGCGGCCTCGCCGCCGGAGACCACGACGCCTTGGTTCAGGGCGTATGCGGTGGTCTGCGCGATTTCCGAGCTGATCGCCTGATGGCAGTTCGCGGACGGCACCTTCACATCGGAGCCGCTGCGATCGGTCACCTTGGTGATGGCGATGGGCGTGCACTCCACACCGTTGGCGCCGAGCGTGGCGTATACGTTCGCCATGGTGAGCGGCGATGCCTGCACGGTACCGATGGTCATTGGCGGCTGGAACGAATTCGCCGAGTAGATGTCGGTGGCGTTTGCGGTCGCGTTATGGTAGCCCATCTCCTTGGCGGCGTCCGCAATGGCGCACAGGCCGATCGTCGAAGCCATTGAGGCCTGCGTGGTGTTATGGGATCTGATCAGGCCCTGCAGCGGGGTTTCCGGTGAGGTGGTGCCTCCACCGGAATTCTGCACGCTCCATGCCCGACCGGTGAAGTAGTAGTCGTTGCAGCTGAATTTCGACATCGCATAGCTTGTGGAGGTGGTCAACGACTCGTTGATGGAATGGCCTTGCTGCATCCAGGCCACCAGATTGATCGGCTTCCATGTGGAACCGACGTTGAAGCCCATGCCACCGCCGTCTTCCTCGTCGACCATGTAGTTCATCGACGTCTTGGTCTCGTCGTTCTTCGCATCATCGGTCGCATCGTAGGTTCGGTTGATGCCGAAGGCCAGTATCTCGCCCGTGCCGGGTTTTATGGCCGCTATCATCACTTCGAAGCCTGTCGGATCGTCAGCCGGTATGGTGTCGTTCGCCGCCTTCATGGCCGCATCGTTGGCGTTCTGGTCGAGCGTGGTCACGATTTTCAGGCCGCCTTCCTTCAGCAGCTTTTCACGTGCCTCGCTGTCCTTGCCGAAGGCCTTGTTCTTCAGGATCTGATTGACCACATACGAGCAGAAGAAGCCGGTGTTGTTGGCGGCCGCCTGGCATCCGGAACTGACGTCCTGAATGTTCAGCGTGTCTTTCAGAGGCGTATTGACGGCCTCCTTGTATTCCTTCTCGCTGGAAATGAACCCCTGATCGTACATCAGCTTGAGCACGATGTTGCGCTGATGCTCGGCCTCCTCCTGATTGGCCTCCACGGAGGGGTCGAAGTTCTGGGGATTCTTGGTGATTGCCGCGATGGTCGCCGCCTGCACCACGTTCAGGTCGGCGGCGGATACGTTGAAGTAGCGTTTTGCCGCCATCTCGACGCCGCATAGGCTGTTACGGCCGAACTGCGCGATGTTGAGATAGCCCTGCAGGATCTCCGCCTTGGAGTATTTCTTCTCGATCTGCACCGCGATGAGCATCTCCCGCAGCTTTCGTGCGATGGTGTCTTCGGATGCATGGTATTCGGAGATCGGATCGTCGTCCTCTCGGGCCTGGGTGGCCAGTACGTTCTTCACATACTGCTGGGTCAGGGTCGAACCGCCCTGCTGGTCACCGCCCTTGAGATATGTCTGGACGAATGCGCGGAGCACGCCCTGCACGTCCACGCCGGAGTGGTCGAAGAATCGCTTGTCCTCTCGGGCCACGACCGCCTGCTGCATGGCCTTGGAGATCTTCTTCAACGGCACCACTTCACGATTCTGCGTATAGAAATCAGCGAATTCGGTCTTACCGTCGTTGTAGTAGAAGGTGGAGCGCTGCGGCAGGCTGGTCACATCGAAATCAATGCCCTCCACCGTCAGCGATGGAATCACCGCCTTGGCCACGCTGTTCGCTCCGAGCACGGCAGGCAGGAGGAACACACTGGTCGCGACGCCGCCACCCACACAGAGCGTGATGTAGGCAAGCACCAGTGTAAGCACACGTCGAGCAGTCAAAGTCTTCTTCTTGGGCATGTTGCCCATTCTAAAGTGGCGGGTATACTAATCAACTTCACGCCCACAGCCGTCACGGGTTCATCACATACCGGCGCGAATCTCAAAAAATGCTGAAAACAAGCCGAAAAATCACTACCTGCGCGACCTGCGAATCAGCATGCCCGGCTGATAGATGACGATCGAGCGGCCTTCGCGCGCGATCCACCCGCGATTGGCGAAATCCATCAGCGCCTTGTTCACCGTTTCGCGTGAGGAACCGACCAGCTGGGCCATCTCCTCCTGCGTCAGATCATGCGGCACCTTCAGGCCGGCCTCCACCGGTTCGCCGAACCGCGATGCCAGATTCAGCAAGGTCTTCGCCAGCCGACCGGGCACATCCATGAACACCAAGTCGGAGATGCGCTCATTATTGGCGCGCATGCGGTGCGCCAGCACCTGCAGCATGTCCACGGCCACGCGCGGATGCTCGTCAAGCCAGGCGAACAGCGCGTCATGCTCCAACCAGACCACCCGCGTACCGTTCGTCATCGCCACCGCGGAGGCCGTACGCGGTCCGCCGTGAGGATCGAACACCGGAATCTCGCCCAGCAGCTCGCCGTATGCGTGAATGCTCAACAGCTGCACACGCCTGTCGGAGGATTGCCGGATCAGTTTGACGCGCCCCTCCTCCAGCACGTACATGCGGTGGTCGGTGTCACCCTCGCGAAAGATGAAATCGCCCTTGCCGTATTCCGCATGCTGCAGATGCGGCAACAGCTCCTCGGCCTCATCCTTGGACACCTGCTTGAACAGTGCGGTGTGCAGCAGCGTCGTGCTTTCGTCGTGGATTCCGTTCGGCGTGGCCACACCCATCGCACCTCCATCTTCAGTCGGATCGCCCTCGACCATTCGCGCTATATTGTAACGCGCCTGGCCGCGGCAGTCAGATGATCCACCACCGCCTCACGGCTCATGCCGGTCTGCGAGCGCATCGGATCGACGCGCTTTACCGCCGATTTCACGGCCTTATCCGACATTTTCTCGCGTGACACATTCAACACGCGCATCATTTTCTCGCCGTCGATGTCGTAGGCGAGCGTCACGTGATGCAGTATCGCGCCGGGGCCTGCGCCTGCCGGTGGGAATCTGCGTTGCGCGGCCCCGCCGATCTTGCCGTGCTGCGATGCGATGTCGTTCAATCCGGTGAATCGCACGTCCAGGCCAAGTTCGCGCAGTGCCACGACAAGCCAATAGTCACACAGCCTATAGGAGCCTTCGACGCTCACGCCCTTGGCGAAATCCGTCGGCGCGTACAGCGAGTAGGTGATGGTGTTGCCCGGTTCGATGAACATCGCACCACCGCCGGTGCAGCGCCGTACCACCTGAATGCCTTCGGCCCGCGCAGCCTGTTCGTTGACCTCGTCCGGCAACGACTGGAATTTGCCGATCACCACGGCCGGAGCGGCCCATTCCCAGATGCGCAGGGTCGCCTCACGTCTGCCGGCCGCCACGTCGCGGGCCCACTGTTGGTCCGTCTCCATCTGCTCCTGCGGGCCGCGCGGCACGTCATGCAGGATGACCGGCTTGAGATTGCGCCATCTGTCGGCGCATTCCTCCGCCGACAGTTCGCCGAATTCGCCGTCCGTCGGAATGTGGTGCGATGCCTGCGATGGTACGGTCCGCGTCTGATGCGGCGCCTGCGGTTCCCGTTGCCGCGGAACCTGACCGTCCTGCGCGACGGCCCTGTGAAAGGCCGTTTCGATTCCCTGCATGCTCATGCCGACCAGTGTGACATCCGGATATCGTTGCGGAATATCGACGATCGGCCGCCCTTCGAGCAATGCCCGCCCGATCTCCAGCAGCATCTCGCGGGAACGGGCCTCATTGCCGTCCATGAAGAAATCGCCGTCGATATGGCAGTACCCATCGCAAAGCCGGGCGGTAACCCCTACGAGTTTACCGCCCGGCTGCTTGTATATGCCTCTGCCCATCAATCGCGCAGCTCTACGCCGCGGCCATCGCGATGCCACGGGGAGCCGATGTCGGAGCATAGAATCAGGATGCCTTCGACAAGGCCCCAGATGCTGGACACTATCGGTCCGATGAGGACGATCCATCCGACCACCGTCAGCAACAGCTGAACAACGGCCTTGGTGGTGTTGCCGAGATAGAAGTTATGAACGCCGAGGCTGCCGAGGAAGATGCCGAGCAGACCGGCCACGAGCTTCTGGCGAGGCACGTATCCCGGAGGCAGCGGCTGGCCGTTCGGCTGATAGTACTGCTGGGCGTACGGGTTCGGCTGACCATAGTTGTACTGGCCGTAGTTCGGCTGGCCATAGCCCTGCTGCCCCTGCTGCGTGTAGGCGTTCTGCTGGGCGTACGGATCGTAGGCGGGCTGGTCGGCCTGTCCGGGCTGCGCATAGTAGGAGCCATTCTGCCCATAGGCCTGGCCGGCCTGCTGATCATAGGCGCCGTACGCATTGTACGTTCCGTCCGCGGTCTGGCCGTAGTTCGGCTGTGCGGGAGCCTGCTGGCCGTAGGAGCCGTAGTCGGCGGCCGGCTGGGTGTTCGCGGTCTGGCTTTGGTCGGCGGCCGGCTGTTCAGCTCCGTACTGGCTGTAGTTCGTCGGTGAACCGTTTGCCTGAGTCGAACCGTCGGCCGAAGCGGGGTTGTTGATCTGGTCGTTGGTGAAATCGTTATTGTCGCTCATAACTCAACAGTATCGCATAAGTCGTACGATTACCTCAATGATTTCCCCGAGATATCCCTGAATCTCCCCCCTGAAAAATGTTCCCTCCGACGGACTGGGCCGCCAGGGGGAACATTCGCTATCGGCGGACCTGCGGACTACATGCGTGCCAGGATGTCACGTCCGACCTCATCGGTGGAACGCGCGGTGGAGCCCAGCTCCTCGATATCCGCCTCGACGGCGGCATCGATGCTCGCGGCGGTATCGTCGAAGCCAAGGTGGTGCAGCAGCATGGCGGCCGATAGAATCGCAGCGGTCGGATTGGCTTTGTTCTGGCCGGCGATGTCCGGAGCGGAACCGTGGATCGGCTCGAACATCGACGGGTACTCGTCGGAGGCGTTGATGCAGCCGGAGGCGGAGTAGCCCACACCGCCGACCACGGCACCGGCCTCGTCGGTGATGATGTCGCCGAACAGATTGTCGGTCAGGATCACGTCGAAGCGGGACGGATCCGACACCATGAAGATGGTGGTCGCGTCGATGTGCAGGTAATCGTGGCTGACTTCCGGATACTCCTCGGCCACCTTGTCGACGATGCGCTGCCACATGTCGCCCGCGTTGACGAGCACGTTCTTCTTGTGCACGAGCGTCACATGCTTCTTGCGCTTCATGGCCAGCCGGAAAGCGTAACGCACCACGCGCTCGACACCGTAGGCGGTGTTGATGGACACCTCGGTGGCCACTTCGTTCGGGGTGCCGCGGCGAACCGCTCCGCCGGCGCCGCAGTACAGGCCTTCGGTGCCTTCGCGCACCACCACGAAGTCGATGTCGCCGGGATCGGCGAGCGGCGAGGTCACACCCCTGTACAGCTTGGACGGTCGCAGATTCACGTACTGATCAAGATCGAAGCGGAGTTTCAGGAGCAGGCCGCGTTCCAGAATGCCGGCCTTGATGCGCGGATCGCCGACGGCACCCAGCAGAATCGCATCGGTCTGCTTGATGCGATCCTCTTCCTCTTCCGGAAGGATCGCGCCGTCACGCAGGTAGCGTTCCGCACCCAGATCGAAGTGCTCATACTCGAATTCGGCGACGCCTTCGGCCGCCTTCTCCAGAGCCTTCTGGGCCCATGGGGTCACTTCCTTGCCAATGCCATCGCCCGGGATGACGGCGATGGTGTACTTCTTCGTTGTTTCACTCATAGCACGCGACTCTACTCAGCGATTCATTCTTCGAGCCAAAGCCGCTCAGCAAGTGGACACCCCATCCGTCACGGGGCGAATCCTGGTGCCGATCCGAGTGCGGGCTGGCCTGCGATCAGCTGGTGATCCCCATCACGCTCAGGCACCAGGCGTTCTCGTACGAGACCTCCTCCCACTGCTTGTAGCGCCCGGAGGTGCCGCCATGACCGGCCTCCACCTCGATTCTCGCCACGGCGTCCACGCCGGCATGCTGCAGACGGGCGAGCCATTTCATCGGCTCCACGTACAGCACGCGCGTATCGTTCATCGACGTGGTGATGAAGATCTTCGGGAACACCGCCACGCGCACGTCGTCCGCGGACTCCGGCGCATTCTCATACGGCGTATACCCCTTCATGTACCGGTACACATCCGCATTGTGCAGCGGATCGCCCCACTCATCCCATTCGGTGACGGTCAACGGCAGCGACGGATCAAGAATCGATGTCAGCGCATCCACGAACGGCACGTCCGCCTCTATGCCCGCATAGCATTCCGGCGCCATATTGGCCACTGCGCCCATCAGCAGGCCGCCGGCCGATCCGCCGTTCGCCACGGTACGCGCCGGCGAAGCCAGGCCCGCCCGTTGCAAAGCCTGCGTGGCATCCACGAAATCCTCGA
Source organism: Bifidobacterium moukalabense DSM 27321 (assembly GCF_000522505.1). Classification (GTDB taxonomy): domain Bacteria; phylum Actinomycetota; class Actinomycetes; order Actinomycetales; family Bifidobacteriaceae; genus Bifidobacterium; species Bifidobacterium moukalabense. Next base: position 347,495 of record NZ_AZMV01000002.1, read on the forward strand.
AGGAATGCTTCTTGTTGAGCAGATGCCCCTGCTCGTACCAGGCGCGCCCCATTTCGCCACCGCCGCGGATATGCGGCACGACATACAGCACGCCCCTGTCAAGCATGCTGATGCGCGACACCGCAAAGCCCGGATCGGAGCTGATCTCGTACGCACCATAGCTGGTGATGAACATGGCCGAATCGCAGGTCGGCACGTCGCGCCTCCACACGAGCGATACCGGAATGCGTTCGCCGTCACGTGCGGTGATCCATACGCGGCGCTCCATATAGTCCCGCGGATCGAAACCGCCCAACACGGTGGCGCGTTTCAGAAGCCGGTCCTCGCCGGTGGCGGGGTCGATATCGTGCAGTTCGCCCGGCCTCGTATAGCTGGAGAAGGAGTAGCGCACGCGCGGCGCATCGTACGAAGGGTTGCCGCCCACACCGATCGAATACAGCCTGCGGGTCTCCCCCGGCATGTCATCGGCCGTCGCGCCGTCGGAAGACGTCATGGCCTTGCGTGAGATGCCGTGCACTGCGGACCCCTCGCCCTGCGCCGCCTGCAGAACATCGGCATGCCCGTGCAGATTGCGTGCATGGGGGCCAGCGGTATCGTCGGCATCCATGATGTCGGTGCCATAATCCCGGTCCAGCGCGGCCCATACTTCGGCACGCTCCTCGTTGACCTCATCCACGGATTCGTCCACATCCCAATCGTCTTCGAGCGCATGCGGCACGAGCTCGGTGAAGCGCCACGGCCGACCGGCCAGAAAATCCTCGGCAGCGGCGGTCTTGGTCATCACGGCCACATGCGGCAGACTTTCCGCGCGGTATTGCAGCGCCACAAAATGCCGATGGATCGCGATGCCTTCAATGCCGAGGCCATGCGCACCCTGCAGGATGGCGGGGTTGCACGGGTTCGAATATGCGGTGCCGATCGGCCGTGCGGAGGCTCCCGGTTCGACGTCGTCGCCACGCTCGCAGCCGTACGGCGATCCGACGGCCACGCACACGCCCTCGCCCAGGCGATAGGGCGGTTCATGCGAACGCATGTCGATCACGTCGATCTCGAAATTCGGATTCAACGCATTGTGGTACACCACGGCAAGCGGAATGTCCTCGCCATGCTCGCCGGCTCCCTCGAAGCATGCGAAGCTCACGTCGTATTCCACATCGGCTTCACGCGGAATGAACGCCCGGAATTCGCCTTCGGGCGTATCGGTGGGCAGCAGCAGCACTTCCGTGGTGGTCTTGGAGCCGGTGCCGATCACGATGTTGCGTTCGTCGAATGACAGCCCGATGCCCACCCAGAAGCGCTCATCGGCCTCGCGGAACACTTCCACATCGTCGGCGACCGGCGTTCCCACATGGTGACGCATAATCGCGCACGGGCGCCATGCGTCGTCAAGCAGGGTGTAGAAGACCCATTGCGCATCCGGCGTGAAGCATGCCCCGGCGATCCCTTCGAACACCTCCGGCAGCTCCTCTCCGGTTTCAAGATCGCGTATGCGGAAATCGTAGCGTTCGTCTCCACGGGTATCGACACCGTAAAGCAGCCAACGGCCGTCCTTGGAAATATCCATGCCGCCGATCCGGAAAAAATCGTGACCCTTCGCCTCGACGTTGGTATCGAACACGATTTGTTCGCCGTCGATCGGCACACCGGCCTCAATGTGCGGCGGATCCCAATCGTCGTCGCCTCGGATAGGCAGACGGCATTGCACACCATATTGTTCGCCCTGCTTGGTGCGTGTGAAATACCAGTAGCCGTCCATGCGCGTCGGCACCGACATGTCGGTCTCCTGCACATGCGACTTGAATTCCTCGAACAGCGTGGTGCGCAACGTTTTCAACGGTTCCATGCGCATTGCGCAATACCGGTTCTGTGCGGCCACATATTCCCGTACTTCCGCAGAATCCTTGTCGCGTAGCCACTCGTAGTCGTCAACGAACGTATCACCATGGAACACGCGCTCCTGCGGCACTCGCTTGGCCACCGGCGCACCGGCGTCAACGCCGTTTTCAAATTCAGTCATGAACGCGATTATACCGTTCCGCAGCCACGGCACAGACCGTAGACCGCATGGCACAGGCCGTGGGCCGACCGCAGCCACACCCACCCTCTTCACCCCGATCCTCTCTCACCCAAACCACCGACACTCACGGCCCCTCAATGTCGGCAGATTGGGAGGGAAGGGAAGCCTACTGGTCGAGCTGCTGCTTCAGGTATGGCATCATGGTTTTCATCAGATTGGACCCGGTGGTGCCGGCGAAGATGGGCACGTCGGTGACCGGCATCGGCTGCGTGGCCGCAAACCCCGCCACGGTGCCCAAGCCTCCCGCGGATTCGCGCGGCGAAAGCTGCCTGATGCCTACCGCAAGCACGCGTCCCGGGTACCGCTTGGCGATGGTCGCGTACGTGGTCGGGTCCTTCTGGCCGTCATCGCCGATGAGAATGAACTTCATATCGGGGAAATCGGCCATCAGTTGTTCCGCATACTCAAGCTTGTGCTGTACGCCGGAAGGAATGAAGGTCTTCGGCCGCGGGTCGAGATCGCGCAGCAACAGCGGTCCCTCCGGGAATCCGTGGTAGGTGATGAAATGCCGGATCGAGCTTTCCACATTCCATGGCGACGTCGACAGGTAGAAGAACGGCGCATCCGGGAACATGTCGGCGATGCGGTTGAACAGCAGGTTCATGCCCGGCACCGGCACTTTTTTCTTGGGATCGAGCAGCAGCAGATTGTAGGCCGCCTTCATCAGGCTCGGCGCCTGCGTGACCATGATGGTGTCGTCGACGTCGGAGATCACGCCGACCTTCGTGCCGCTCGGTATCGTGAAAAGACTTGCGGTGACCGGCTTGCGGCTGCGCACCCGGTACGACACGTTGTGGATGCCCGGTTCCAGCGAATGTTCGGCGACCAGATCAAGGTAGCCTGCGGAGTCGGATGCCGCGAATTCGCTGGAGACGTCACGGGACCTGTCGACCTGGTCGTACACTTCGGAGATGCCTACCTGCACCGTTTCCAACGGCACGTCGTCGATGGCGATGCGCACTTTCGTATGCGGCGACGGAATGGTGAGCATACCGCGGATACCGCGGGTCAATCGTCCGGCCTGACGTTTGAACGGGCCGAAAACGGTACGGCAGATCAGTCGCGAATAGTGTTCGGTTCCGTAGCCGACATACGGTTCGACGCGCGGGTACCAGTTGAGGCGTCGCACCAATGCGGTGGAAAAGCGCAGCCAGATGCCGAAGCCATGCGTGATGGCACGGCGGCAGAACCGAATCAGTGGCGGCTTGATTTCGATGCGTTCATGCCGTGAGGCGGCATCGAAGGTGGTGACGACCTTGCGTGCGGGAATCGGCACGGTGGGCATGTCATCACTATCGTCCGCATCGATCTGACGCTGTGGCAGTGGCTGTGGCTCGTTCATATCCCCACTATAAAAGGCTCGGGAGAACAAACCATTACCCTAACGCGAAAATCAGGGAACTTTCAGGGTACTTTAAGCCTGGCGCATCGGCAAAAAACGACGGCCGACGCTCAACTATTCGGTAACGATTTTCGCGTATTCCTCGGGGCCGAGCAGATCCGGTTCGTCATCCTCGAGTTCGATCTTGAAGATCCAGCCTTCGCCGTACGGATCATTCGTGATGATGCTCGGATCATCCGATGCCTCGGTGTTCACGTAACGGATCGTTCCCGCCACCGGGCATACCAGAGGGGTCACGGCCTTGGCGGATTCCAGCTCCGCCACTTCATCGCCCGCTTCGACCTGAACGCCTACCTCCGGCAGATCCACATACACGAGCTCACCGAACTGTTCGGTGGCGTATTCGGTGATGCCCGCCATGGCCGGTTCGACGGAGGCATCGATCCATACGTGCTCTTCGGAGTATTCGAGGTGTGCAGGCACTTCGAGGTTCAGCTTGTTGTCGTTATCTTCGCTCATGTGCCTAGCGTACCGCACCGGACGGCATGTCGCCCACCACCTGCACGACTGTGCCCTCAGGGCAATTGTCGTAGATCCACTTGGCGTCCGCCTCGTACATGTTCACGCAGCCATGCGAACCGTAGTGCACCGGATCGCCGTGCGCGATGCCATAGTCGTTCCAGCTTGCCGTATGGAATCCCTCGCCGCCGTTGAAGTAGCCGACCCATTTCACATCCTTGGAAAGGTAGCGCGAGCCGTCATCGTTCAGACCGGTCATATCCTGCACACTGTACTTCAGATAGATGTAGTAGGTGCCCAGATCGGTTTCATGCTTGCCGGCGGTTCCCGTGCATACCAGGAAGGTCTTGACCGCCTGACCATTTCGGTACACGGTGGCGGTCTGCGAAGCGCGGTCCACCACGATGCGATATTCCGACTTCTTCTGCACGGTATCGAACGCGTCCACGTCGCTGTCGACGGGAATCGTCGCACCTTGGCCGCTTTGCAGGGCGCTCACCACCTTCGGCGTAAGGGCGGCCACGTTCTTGACCTTCACCCCGTCCACGCCCTTGACCATGGTCACCAGCACCGTACCGTCGCTGTCGACGGCGTCTTCCTGCGAGACCTTGTCCTGATTGAGCTGATTCGGCACTTCCTGACCAAGATATTTTCCGATGGCCTGTTCGTCGTAGGTCAGGGAGATCGTGCCCTTGTCCAGGTCGGCGTTCGGCTTGATCCAGGAGGCGACGGCGTCGACCGGCAGTTCGAAGGTCTTGCCGTTGCCGTTGTCGAGTACGATCTTGTTGTTCAGCCGGATGTTCGCCTCGTTGGCGGCCTGCCGTGCCGCACTCACGCTGACCGGCATATCGACGTTCTTGTAGCTGATGGATGCGGTGTTGTTGCCGCCCGGCACATTGATGGCGTCCCGTACGGCGGCCAGCACCTTGCTGGTTTCAGGAGCCCGCCCTTCCTGGCCCTTCACGGTGGTGAAGGCCTGCTCGTCGGCATCGTAGGTGATGGTGGAGGCGACCGCACGCTCATCCTCGTCCACGAACTTGTCGGTTACATACGTGGCGAGATCAAGCTCGTTGGTTTGCGCCGCAAGCGACACATTGCTTCTGTCGAATGGGTTCACGGCATTGATGTAGCCGAGTTCGCCGCCATCGTCATGCTTGGCGGCAAGCAGATTGGAGACGGTTTTGTTGACGTCGACGGTCACGCCGAGATCGGTGAGCTTCGCCGCGGCGGTGTTGCCGTCATTGTCCGTGATGGTGATGGTGGTGCCCTTCACCGCATTGGTGACGGTGTCCTTCAGCTGTTCCTTGGTCTGCCCTGCAACGCTGGACCCGGCGAAGGTCACGCCCGGGGCGGCCTTGTCCTGAAAATACCAGCGAGCGGCAAAGAATCCGGCGACCGCAGCGACCAGCAACACCCCTATCAGGCTAAGGGTGAGGATCAGAGGCCACCTGCTTTTCTTCTTCGCTTCCGGCATGACGAACTCTTCGATGGGAGTGAACACCGCCGGTGTTACCGGAAGCGGTGCGCTCACGACGGTATCGTCTCCCGCCAGGGCTTGCTCACGCTCGTCAGACATGCTGCTGTTCCTTATGGTCTTCTTCCCCTATCACAACAACCCCCAACTATACGCCGTGCGATGACCAATTGCGGCGGCACGTTCACGGCAGCTCATGTCCGAGCCATTCCTCGATCATATACCTTGCGATTGTTGCCTTGCCGGGGGCCTCCATACGACCTGCAATCAGTTCGTTCATGTATTCGTCACGGGTCACCCAACGTGCGGAGAGCGTCTCCTCACCATCCACCCGTATATCGGTGGTCACGGCAAGCCCTTTGAACGCCATCATCAGCGATGAGGGGAACGGCCATGGCTGGGAGCCGAGATACCGCAGCTCCCCCACTTCGATGCCGACCTCTTCCTTGGCTTCACGGCGGCAGGCATGCTCCAGATTCTCGCCGGATTCCACGAATCCCGCGGAGACGGAGTACAGTCCGGCATTGCCCCACGCGCTGTTGTGCTGCAACAGCAGACGGTCCGTGTGGTCGATGATCGCCGTGATCACGGCCGGTTCCACACGGGGAAACAGCAATCGCCTGCCGTCCGTCTCGTTGGTGCAGCGTTGGGCCCAGCCTCCGAGTGCCGGTTCGGTCGATGCGCCGCAGGTCGGGCAATGACGCTGGCGCGTATGCCACATGCCCAGCGATATGGCGGTGGTCGCCTGCCCTGCCTCACGGGCGTTGGCATGTGGTGCGAAGGCACGCAGATCAACCCAGTCGAAACGTTCCGCGGCGGATTCAAGCAGTGATGGCCCGGTAGCGGCCGTTTCGGCGGCATCGCCTTCATCGAAGGCGTCATCGGCACCTTCGTGGGCGCTGTCGGCCACGGGGGTCTCAGCCGCATGCACGCGGGTCACGTCAACGGCCACCACATGTTCGTCGCGCCGGCCTCCGTACGAGCCGAGGAAGATGGCGAGCGCCGCCGGATGCGAGCGCAGTTCGGCCGCGACGTAGCCTCCCGGCAGCTGTGCGAGCCGCATGTTCACGTTGGTGTAGCCGGCGATTGCGCCTTGTCCGTGCGGCACCGCCACTTTGCCGTCCTTGATGAGGATGACTTTCGTGGCCGGCTCCGACAGTATGTTCGCGAATAGGTCGGGCTCGCCCCTGCGGCTCACCTCATAGTCGATGTCACCTTGTGCCAGTGGCAGGAACGGCAGTGCCTGCGTCAATGCCAAAGGAGAAAACACGCTCATCGCTTTCCCTTCTCCGATCACGCTATCCTACGAACGAGCTGCCGCAGCGCCTCGGCCACCGCTTCGGGATGCTCATACGCACTGAAGTGCCCGCAATCGCCGATGATGGTGAAGTCCACGTTCGTGCCGGTCATCGCGTCCGCCACCGGACCCATCACTTCGGGCGGGCTAGACGGATCCTTGTCGCCGCAGATCACCGCGCTTGGCGTGCTTACCTTCGCCAGCACATCGTTGAGATCCGGGCGCCCTGCGGCCATGCGTTCGCGCCAGGCGATGCCGTCGGCCGGCTGCTCGTTGATCCACAGTGTGAATTGGCGGGCGTATTCGGCGGATTGCTTGATGCTGGAGTCTGTCTCGTTGGCCACGGCGAATCCCATCACCGGATCATGCGTACCGGTGGCTTCGCATTCCTCGGCGATGGCGACGCGTCTGCCACGCGTTGCCGTCGAATCCGCATCGGCTTTCGTGTCGCACAGGGCAAGGCCGGCCACCGCTTCGGGATGCAGTCGCTGAATGTCGAGTATCAGGTAGCCTCCCATGGAGAGGCCCACCCAGATGGCCTTTTCGTAGCCGGCATCATGAATCAGGTCCACGTATGCGTCCGCCATGCGGTCAAGGGCATGGGGGAACGTGCCGTCCGCATCCCTGCCTCCGCTGGCCTCATCGCTCGGAATCGGGCCTTCGCCCGCACCGGGCATGTCCGGAGCCCAAATCGGAAAGCGTGCCATGCCGTGCTCGTCTCCGATCCGTGCAAGTTCGGCGGCGCACCGGTCCCACATGCGGTGATCCACCGGGAACCCGTGCACCAGCACCACGGGAATCCCCTTCCCTTCGCGATATACGGTGTTCTTCAGTTCGATTCCCATTGCATACTCCAATCCGTCTCGCCCGTCGGCGTCTCAGCCGTCACCGGCCGGCCCAGGCCAGCGCCTGCCTCACAATCGTTCCATATCCGTTGCCCATCTGCCCGATGAACGTGTCAAGCATCGCACCGTTCGGATCGACCCATTCCACGTCCAACGTCTCGTCCTGCGGCTTGCAATCGCCCGCGATCGGCACCACGTAGCACAACGCAATCGCATGCTGCCGGGCATCGAAGAAATCCGAGATGCCGGGGGTGGGGAAGAATTCCGCCACCGTGAACGGCTGCAGGCTGGTCGGCAATACCGGCAGGGCGATGTCTCCCAGATCCTTGGCGACGTTACGGGCGATCGCCTCGCGAATCGACTCATGGTAGAGCACACGTCCGGCGATCAGCGTCCGTTCGACGCTGCCGTCATCGGAGACTCGCAGCAACGATCCGACCTGTGCCACGCGACCGAGCTCATCGGTGCGCACCGGCACGATCTGCACGTAGGGAATCGGCATTTCGCCGCGCATGCGGTTGATTTCGTCGGAGCTGAGCCATCCGGGCGGATTGCCCATTCCACGGATGAAATCCTCCGGCGTGATGTCGTCGAATTCACCGCGCCTACGTCCGGCATCGAAATCGCCCTCGTCGGGCACCTCATCATTCATCACTGGCATGCCTCCCATTATCGCGCACCCCGCGTAACGTTCAAGCGTTTTGCCGTTCCTCCCATAGCGGACAATGGAATGCATGGCGAATGCCGCGGGTTATATACTGCACACACACGAATGTAAGGAGCAGCTATGGCAACGCATGCAGTCACCTCTGAGAACTTCAACGAGGTCATCGAAGGCAATGATCTCGTGTTCGTGGATTTCTGGGCCACCTGGTGCGGTCCGTGCCGCGCGTTCGGCCCAACCTTCGAGAAGGCGAGCGAGGCGAATCCCGACATCTACTTCGCCAAGGTGGACATCGACCAGAATCCCGATCTTGCGCAGGCGGCCAAGGTGCAGGCCGTTCCGACGCTGATGGTCGTCAAGAAGCAGCAGATCGTGTTCCAGCAGGCCGGTGCCCTGCGCGCCTCCGATCTGGACGATCTGATCGGCCAGGCCAAGGCGTTGGATGTGAGTGCCGGCTCCGATTCCTGATGATCGAGCGCTTGGGGTAAAATGCTCTTTTAGATGTGCGCATTCCGGCGAAGCCCTTGCGGCCGCGCGCAGAATCCGAATTCGTCGAGGCACATGAAGTCGCTTTTTAGGAGCAGAATGGCTAACCACAGCAAGCATGGCCGTCCGTTTACCCTGAGCCTGCCGAACAGGTCCCAGTGCGTGAAGATCGTCGCAACGGTTGCGGCGGTGGGGCTGCTGGCTACCGGTGGCATTGTTTCGCATAATTTCTATGCGTCATCCACCCAGGCGGAACCGACCGCACGCGTCACCGCCTACTCCGCCACCGATGCCGAGGCGTCCCGCGGCAACGCCCGTGAGGCGCTTGGCGGCGACACCTCATATGTCACCGTGAAGATCAACGGCAAGTCCCGCGTGGTGCCGGGCACCAACTTCACCAATGTCAAGTCCGTGCTGGAAGCCGGCAACATCACGCTTGAACCGGAAGACACGGTCTCCCCGTCGCTGACCACCAAGGTCGACGAGAAGACCGTGATCACCGTCAACCGTGCAGGCGCCTCCGTCGAGGTCGCCGACTCGTCGATCGCGTTCAATGTCGTAAAGAAGGAGACCTCCTCACTGCCGAAGGGTCAGGAGAAGGTCGAGACCGAGGGCGAAGAGGGCGTGATGGAATCCACGAACCTCGTGACCCGTTCCGGTGACACCGTCGTCTCCTCGAACATGATCAGCTCGTATGTGAAGAAGGCCCCGGTCGACAAGGTGGTGCTCGTCGGCACCGGCTCCACGTCCACATCATCGTCGTCGTCCTCCTCTTCGTCCAGCAGCACCGCTTCGGTCGGCACCACCGTACCGGCCGGCGACATGCAGCAGTGGGCTCATGACTATCTGATTTCCAACGGCTATACCGAAGCCGATTTCACCGCGACCGTGTACATCATCTCGCATGAATCCGGCTGGAACGTGTCCGCCACGAACCCGAGTTCCGGCGCATACGGCCTGCCGCAGGCGTTGCCCGGCAGCAAGATGGTCAGCGCCGGTTCCGACTGGGCCACCAACTATCAGACCCAGCTCAAGTGGTTCTGGGGTTATTGCGCCTCACGCTACGGTTCCATTCAGGGAGCCTACAGCTACTGGCTCGCCCACAAGTGCTACTGATTCGGAACCCGTGTGGCGCATGGAACCATACGTCACACGGGTTCCGATCTCAAAAAAGCGCAAGTCCCGTACGTCCGCGCGTACGGGACTTTTCGTATACCGGCCACGGATCCGGTCACCTTACGTCAAGCGGCATGATCCCACGGTTACTCGGAAATGCCTGTCGCGCTGAATTCGTCAATGGCCTTCTGAAGCATCTTAAGCTGATTGATGTATACGTTCGGATCGGCGGAAGCGGACGTGGTCGCCGTCTGCTGGGCATCGTTCAACGCCGCGAACAAATCCTGGCGGGCGTTCAGGTCGTTGGAATGCACGGTACCGAGCACGTTCTGGCCATCATTGACCTTGTTGACCAGCTCGGCCTTCGCCACGGCGACATCGCGGGCGTTTTTTGAACGCTCCACTGCGGTCTTGGCACTCAGAATGGCTTCGACCTTGTCCCCCAACTTGCGGGTGGCCTCGGTGATGCTTTCATCGCTGGCCTGGTTGTCCTCGGCTGAGGCTGACGCGTCGCAGCCGGCGGTGAGCTTGGTCTTTTCATTGCCCTTGTCGACTGCGGCGCGCAGGTCAGCCACTGTCTGTGGATCCTGTACCTGGTTCTTTGCGATCAACAGATCGTCGGCCGCGCCGTCGATGGTCTTCTTCAAACGTTCCGTATTGGAATGATAGATATCGACGGACTGTTGGCAGGAGCTCAGCACCTCCTGGCTGTCGACATGTTGACGGAAGTTGAGCGCAAGGCCCGTCACCACCGTGGCGACCACGGCGATCGCAGCGGTACCGACCAGCTCGCGGCGATGCCGGTATACGAATCCCTTCGGCTTCACTTCTGCTATTGAACCTCCGATATTACCAACCGAGAGTCCCCTGGAAACGTCCTCTTCGGCGAGCCGGTCCTCTTCGGTTAGGGGAAAATCATAAGTCCTCGCGGTACCCGCACCGTGATTTCCACTTGGAGCATGCACTTCTGGCCATTCCCCGAACTCATTTCCCGACATACTCCGGTATTCCCTTCTAAAATTTCCACTGTCCTCTCGCACATTATACGGATGCCGTGCCACAAAGGGGGAGACCAGTAAACATCCGACGGACATATTTAGGGGAGCGGGCAAGTATGTTTAGGGGAGAGACAGACGTGCCTGGATAAGAGTATTATACGTATGTGAGAGGGTGTTGGCACCACCCTAACGTATGTGGGTTTCAGAAAACAATTCGAGGGGAAAGCATGATCACGGCCAAGAAGAAGCTGCTCATAGTCCAAGAGGCTATGGGCGGTTGCGGTCGTAACGTCGTGGATATCGTCAACGGCATCGACCACGACAGGTTCGACGTGACGGTCGCCTACGGGACAGACCGACTTGATGATTATTACCGCAAGGCCCTGCCCGAGATGGAAAAGCATGCGACACTCATCCCCATCCCCGAACTGACCCGGGATATTTCCGCATCGAACGACATCAGAGCATGGTTGCGCGTACATGAGCTCATCAAGCAGATCAAGCCCGATATTCTGCACTGCCATAGCTCGAAAGCGGGCATCATCGGCCGCTCCGCAATCATTGGCAGCCATGTGGCGAAGGTATTCTACACACCTCACGCCTACTCATTCCAGGCTTGGGAATTTTCCGAGTCCAAAAAACTGCTGTTCGTGATGCTCGAGCGAATGTTCAGCCACCTGCTCACCACCCGTACGTTCAACGTTTCCGCCGGCGAGTGTGATATCGCATTGAGGTATGGGATCGACAATCCGAATAAGTTCAAGGTCGTCTATAACGGCATTCCCGATATTGAATTGCCTTCGCACGATGAAGCGTTGCGGGCGCTGGGATTGTCCGGCTTGCCGCAGGACTCGATCGTAGTCGGTTCGACCGTGCGCCTGGCCGCGCAGAAGGACCCGATGACATTTGTGAAGGTCGCCAAGATGGTGGTCGAGCATAATCCGCGCGTGCATTTCGTTTGCGTGGGTGATGGAGACCTGCAGGATGATGTGGCGAGGTTCGTCGAAAGCAACGGCCTTGCCGACCACGTGCACCTGCTCGGCTACCGTGATGATGCGGAACGTATCGTCACGGCGTTCGACGTATACCTGCTGACCTCACTGTATGAAGGACTGCCGTATTCATTGGTCGAGTCATTGCGTGCGGGTGTGCCGATCGTGGCGACGAATGTGACCGGCAGCAACGAAGTGGTAAGACCTGGCGTGAACGGCTACCTGTTCGAGGTGGGGGATGTGGAGGACGGCGCACGCCAGGTGGAACGCATCATCTCCGAGCGATCCCGTGGTGGTGGGTTTTCCCCTGATGCCGTTCGTGGCACCTATCTCGACAGGTTCACATCGGCATGCATGCTTGACAGCGTACAGCAAAGCTATCTGAACTGAAACGGCGAACGGCGCACCGTACGGATAGGGTTAATATACAACCCTCATCAACGAAAACAAGCAATGCGGCAATCCCTCCAGTTCCGCCATATCCGAGAGGATATCCCCGCAAAGGACTTGTCTCCCCTGACCCCTTATAATTCCCCTTAGCAGCAAAAAGAGAGGACCACAGATGCAGAGCATCTGCAAAGAGGGGCGCGCCGTGATTCAGACCAAAACTGACTTGCAGCGATTCCTATCCCTGGAAAAAACCGCGTACCTATATGGCGACCGCCGCGACACGCTCATCGCATACCTCACCAACGACCCAAGAGTTCAGATCTGGCGATACCAGAAGCGACTGCGTATATGCGAATACCGATATAACAACCGCCACAAGACGCCACTGCATTTTCTTGCCTTTCTTTTGGCACGCAGAAAGAAGAACTATTTAGGAAGCCGACTCGGCATTTGAAATCTCCGAAAATGTTTTCGACGAAGGACTTCGCATCTACCATTACGGCAACATCGTCGTGAATGGAGATTCACGCATCGGTAAGAACTGCGTATTGCACGGTGCCAATTGCATTGGCAACGCGGCGACGGATTTTACCGCTCCCCAGCTGGGCGACAATATCGACATCGGCGTTGGCGCGTCGGTCATTGGCAATGTAACCATCGCCGATGGAACTCGAATCGGAGCGGGAGCCGTCGTCACACGTTCGATCCTGGAAAAAAAATACCACCATTGCTGGCATACCAGCCAAGACGCTACATTAAGCCATATCGGAGAACACATGACTTTCACCAAAGTTTCAGCCCTTACGCCGCACAAGCGGATGCTTGTATGCGCACTGGCCAATGCATGTATCGCGGTCATGGCCGTTCTTCTACTCGATGTTTTTTCCCCGCTATATCCCGCAAATCTACGCTTGATGCCTGATCAGGATTTCTTCCAGCTCGTCGGCAAGGTGTGGGCAGAGGGTGGCGTGCCCTACCGAGATATCTGGGATCAAAAGGGGCCGTTCATTTTCTTCGTCAACATGCTTGGTTGGAAACTTACCGGCAACGGCTATGGCATCGTCATTATCGAATGCGTCTTCATACTCGCCACGATGTGGCTTCTCTGGTTGATCATCGGCACAGTGAATGGTCATGAGCACCATCCCGGCAATCGCAAACCCATCTATTCATACATTATCAGCATGCTGGTGCTGTGGATCTGCGTGCTATGGATTGCGATATGTCTGCCAGGATCATGGAATATGACCGAGTTGTTCTGCCTGCCGTTCCTGGCTGCAAGCGCATGGCTGCTGTTGCGTTCCCTGTTCGCCTATCAGGGCCATCCCACGGGCCAAGGTGCTTGGCGGGTCCCCAGTTCATGGGCATATGTCCATGGATTGGCATTTGGTGTGTGTTTTATGACCCGTCTCAGTAACGCCGTAGGCGTATGCGTGGGTCTGCTGGTATTGACCGCACTATTGATCATACGGCGTCTTTGGAACAATCTAGGCATTTGCATTCTGGGATTCCTGGCCGGGGTGGCGACGTTCTTCATACCGTTTGCCGTGTATTTTGCCGCACATGACGTATTCTACGAGTTCATGTACGGCACGATACTGTACAACCTGCACTATGCAGGTGGCCTGGCCGCCGCAGGCATTCCCAATCTTTCAACCCTTGTCTTGGTGTTCGCAGTGCCGTTCGCCATGTTGCTGGCAGGCATCATTCGCCTGATCCGACATGCATCAATCACCTGCTACTCGATCTTCCTTGTGCTTTGTGCGATGATGTTCGCTGCTTTGTTCTTCAAGATGTTCACCATCCAGACCGGGTCCTATCTCCATTACACGGTAATCGATGTGGTTTTTCTTCCCTCCGTGCTGATACCGGCCGCAGCCTTTCTACGTAATAAGGTGTCACGCATCGTGGCACTGGTATGCGTGACGGCCGTATTACTGGGTTATGCCGGCATGCGCACCTATCAGGTCACGACCTGGTCGGAATTCGACAACACTTGGGTCGCTCGATTGGTAAAGCAATCCCAAGGATCCATAGCGTTCTACAACATGAATGCGATGGCATACACACTCAACGATGTGAAACCTGCCTACCCCTATGCGGTTTTTCAGGACTGGCAGGCCGAGTTCAGCGATGATCTGCGAGCCACAATCATTGATTCCTACGCACAGCCTCGTACCGAGATGCTCGTGGTGCAGCAGTATGGCACTCTGACGCCAATAATCGACGACATACTTGACACGAAATATCAATTTGTTCGTTCTGTAACGGATGCCTCCGGCACCTATGATATCTATCGATGCAGGCACTCGGTCTAAGGCAGTTTCCCCCACCTCAAGAAAACATCATGGGAGACGTTGGGCGCGCCTCCCAATGCATCATCTGACATCGAAATTCCACATATTGTCAACGCGGCGGGATACCCGTTGCATGAGTGAAGAGCGCATCACCAATCCGGTGATCGGAGTCACCAGAACGGTATTGATCATCATAGACAGCACTGTTAGGACAATGAACAACACAATGACGGACACTCCATTGACTGCTATCATCGCCGGACCGGTCACCGATGGGATGCACAAGTTCACCGCATACCAGAACGTCGCGGCAAAAACCTGATTGCCATGCAACAAGTAGACTCCGAACATTGCAGGAGCAATCAACGGCGCCAGCCTTCGCATATCACAAGATCTTGAAGGCCGTCGCACCACAGCGTAAAATATGCACGTTGCGACAGCCATGGGAAGGACAGGAACACCTCCGAGCATAGAGTGTCCAGACCATTTAAACCATTGCGCTACAAAACCTTTGGACACATACTCCATTGAGAAAAGCAACAGCAATAACACCGCGCCGCCAATCACACAACTCATTTTTTAATCTTATGTGAGACACTTGAATACGATCCGCGTATAAACGAATCCAAGCACCGATCATATAGATAACTACCACATACAGCAGATTATTCCAATACGCCGAAAATTTGGAGAACAATTGCCATATACTTACTGCTGTAAGACCAAGAATTACCATCATATGCTGACGAGCACTAAAAACGAGAAATAAGAATATTTAGCACTGGAGAAATAAACAACAGGAATATATAAGCCGTAGCAAACCAATACACAGAATTCCATACAGGAAACACAGATTGGAAGATAGTGGTAATCTCAGGCAAGCCTTTCCAATGCGAAATAATAGAAACGGGGAACGCTTGCATAAACATCAATAAGTAGTAACTTATACATAATAATAAACTATAGACAATAACTTGAATATCGGTTTTAATTACACGAGACAACCTAAATGATTTATCGACCATGAAGTAGCCAGTGATGAGCAGAAAACAACAAACACCAGTCTGACCGGTTATCTTATCAGCCCAATACACTAAAATGCGAAGGAAACTTCCAGTGCATTCAGAACAATTATAGTATAGATAATGACAAAAAAAATATCAAAAATAGCGAGAATATACGCAGTATCTCAATATTTATATTTCGTTCAACTTTTTTTTATTTCGGCACCCATACCCTCATCGCCTTTTTTCATTATTTTTTTACAATAAATTCATTGCAATTAAATAAACATCAGGTTACAAAAACTCGCTTGATACGCAGAATTCAACAGCATGACTTTCCACAAGAAACTTCAAGCCCTTAACTCTCTCCCAAGTGTGCTTTTCCCTACATAGCCTACTCCATGGATAATACATATGACACGAACACTTAATCCACATTCCTCGCCTAAAACACCGTAAATTCAGTCAAGCATGTAACGTGTCGCAGTTCATCCTACCGTATAATAAATAACGGTATTATCGAGATTAGCTACGGCGCGACCGGCATAATTTGCCATCACCAGTCCGCATCGTGGTGCAGTTGGCCAGCAACACCTATGAACAAAAACAAGCAATTCGTCATCAACCTTACAGCCTCTCTGGTGAACTTCGTCGTCAACATGGGCATCGGATTCGCCATTACGCCGTTCATCGTCGGCAGGGTGGGAGCCGAAGCCTATGGCTTTACAGGATTGGCCAACACCATGGTGGGGTATGCGACATTATTTACCATAGCGTTGAACTCCGTTGCGGGCCGCTTCATCACCGTGGCCTACCATCAGGGAGATAAACGCAAGGCGGATGCCTATTTCTCTTCGGCTCTAGCCGCAAATCTCGTCATGACCTTGGTGCCGACCGCGATTGCCATCCCGTTGATCATCAATCTTGAACACGTCATTCGTATTTCCCCCCATCTGGTAACCGATGTCAAATGGCTATTCTGCTTTGTCTACCTCAACTACGTAGTGGCCACAATGTCATCCGTGCTATCAGTGGCAACGTTCATCAAAAACAAGCTGTATCTGTCCAGTTTGGCTAACATCGCGTTCTCCGTGGTCAGAATCACCGTCATGGTGGTGTGCTTCGCTTTGTTCCCTACCTACGTGCTGTTCGTTGGACTCGGCACCTGTTTGGCACAGCTCACGTTGGCCATATTGAATTACATGTTCACCATTCGTCTCACGCCTGAGCTGCGCATCAGATGGAAGGCCATTTCACTTCGTGCCACATGGACGATGCTGTCCAGTGGCATATGGAATACCGTGATCAAACTGCAACAGATCCTGCAAAACGGGCTCAGCCTTCTTATCGCGAATCTAGCCATCAGTCCATTGCATATGGGCTACCTATCCATCGCCCAGGTCGTTCCCAATGCCCTCATAACTCTTACAAACACCATTTCCGGTTTGTTCTCTCCCGAACAGACCAGACTCTACGCGCAAGGCGACCACAATGCATTGCTGGATGAACTCAAAACAGGAATGCGCATCACAGGATTGTTCACGAACGTTATCGTGGTGACCCTGCTGATCAACGGCTCGGCTTTCATCGCCCTATGGCAGCCTAGTCAGGACACCCACATGATCTATATGCTCATGATGTTGACTTTGAGCGGTTTTTTTCTTCACCGGCATAGCGAGTACGTTGCAGGCGGTGCCTTTGTTGGTGAATCGGTTGCGCAATTACTCTCTCAGCTGGTTGGCATGTGGCATCATCTCGCTTGTCGTCACATTGGTGTGTGTCAAATTCTCCAATTGGGGCATCTATGCCGTCGCAGCCGTACCACAATTCATCGATATACTTGCGAACATCACCGTTGTACCCGTATATGCCTCTATCTGTCTACGGCTGTCTTGGCTGCGATTCTACCCCGTATATGCGCAATATCTCGCTTCCACCATGCTGGCGATTATTCTCAGCAGCTTCGCCAATACCATGCTGAATATTCCGCAAACCAATTGGATTGGTTTACTACTAGCATGTGCAGTAACCGCATTGCTCACATTCGCATCAGACCTGCTTCTTCTGCTCGGAGAACGGGAAAGAATGGTACTTCTGCACAAACTGATGCAATGGAAAAAAACTCCAAGACTCTCGATGAATCTTCATTGCGCATCCTCTTCCACGACGCTCTTGCCGCCGTATGTCTTGCGTTTCCAGAACAGGAATGGGCAGATGCGCGTCCCTATATAGTTGACCTGGTCCTTAAGGGGCAGGTATCGTATGATGCTCCATGGAATTGTGCGGAACAGCCGGAACAGTGCTTTCAATCTCATACGTACCTGCTTGTCCGACCAATCTAACTGTCTTGCCCGATATATCGAGTCCTTGAGCTGGCTGAAAAATACAGGGACCAAATCGGTAACGCCCTCGGCCAACAGAAAACGCACTTTACCGATCAATGCCTCGATGATATCGAGGGATCGCAGGGTGTATTTCGTATGCATGATACTGCCTGCACGCTCAACATAGTGGTACAGACGATCCGGCAACAGTACCGCAATACCCACACGAGCGAGGATTCTATAGGTCACGAACTCGTCCTCATGCAATTTTCCCAGGGGATATCGGATGTCTTCCCACAACGAGCGGCGGTACAGCTTGTTCCAAGCCACTACATTATCCGCACCATTTTCATCGCCGCGTTGTCTCATGCAATCCATACCCGGGCATGTTCTTCGTACATCCGTCACCGGCGCATATTCCCTGCGATGAACGGGAACCATCTGGGCAATGGCATTGCCATCAGCATCCTCATGGAATACGGAGCACATGGCAAGATCAGCGTGGACATCCTGCACGGCACCAATCATGGTGGAAACATACTCCGGATCCACATAATCATCACCATCCACGAATGCGATGAACTCGCCACCAGCCACGTCCAACCCAGCGTTACGAGCGGAGGAAAGACCCCCATTGGACTTATGAATCACTCGAATACGCGGGTCTCTGCCGGCCCACGTATCGCATATCGCCGGACACCGGTCCATACTGCCATCATCCACCAGAATAATCTCCAGATGACGATACGACTGATTCACCACGCTACGAACGCATCGGTCAAGATACTGCTCCACCCCATATACGGGCACAATGACACTCACCAAATCCATCGCATACTCCCTCATCACAGATATCACTTCCATAGCAACGTCATATTGGCAGCGGATACGTTCTAATGAAACGCTTCATAGCCACACGTCCGAATTCATGCAGATATACATCCCTGCATGGTGAGGCAACTGGCGCAATGCTATGGAATACGGTCACGCTCTCTTTCCGTTCCTCATATAGAATTCCTGCAATTGGGCAGCCACGTCGAACATTTCATATCCTGCGGCCTTCACTTCGGCACTCCGGTCTCTCCGCTCAGCCGCATGGCTGATCATGTCATCCAATCGTTCCGCCCAAACCTCTGGCCCACTTTCCAACCGTTCGAAGCTCATGAGCTCACACACCCGGGCGGATTCCGGCACCACGGCGGCGGAACCGAGACAAGGCAGACCGGCACATTGCGCTTCGACGTACACAATGCCCAACCCTTCAGCCACCGAAGGCAGTACGAAAGCGTCCATGGCCTGGTAGAGTTCAGCAATATCAGTGCGCTGGCCAAGCAGTCGCACACAGCCATCCAGTTCCCTGTCGGCAATCCGCCGTTCGATGTCATCGCGCAAAAAGCCCTCACCAACCAGAATCAGCGCGGAATCCGGATTGATCGCGTGATACCGCTCAAATACTTCCAGCAGAAACAACGGATTCTTCTGCGGTCGCAAACCCCCGCAGAATCCGATGACCGAGGTATGGTCCGCGAATCCCAACTCACGGCGTAGTCGTTCCCGAGTGGCGGCGTCATAGGCGAATCGCTCAGTGTCAATGCCATTACGAACCCAAGTGTATGGCTTACTTGGAAACATGAAATTCGCCGCCATATCCGAGCAGGCGAAATAATGCGTGGGATATCGGTCGATGTCTCGGGCGATGGCGCGACCGCGCATATCCCACAGCAACGCCCGCAACGGGTTTTCGCGATGCTGGTATTCCTCGATGTTATGGGAATGCAGAATACGTAACCCGATACCGGCACGTTGAGCGTATTTCAACGGCAACGCGTAGGGGAAATTCGCATGCATATGCACCCCCGCGATCTCCGGGTGGTGCCGGAAAAAACGCGGTAGACACGTGCGCGATCGAATCAAGGAATCCCGTTGCGGCACCAGAACGCGGTATATGGTTCCTCCCATGGATTGGATCTCATCCTCAAAATGCAGCGGACCGTCATGATAACCCTGCAAGAAATCAAACTGCACCTTGGTCCGGTCCATGTGCCGGTACACATTCATGACAAAAGTCTCAATACCACCCAAGCCGGTTGTCATACCCCATTGGAGAATGTGAATGGGCCGTGGTCCCATAATCATGCCTCCCCTGCACTATCAATCAGCGAATACAGTCGTTGCATCTGACTTTCATAGTCGAATCGTTCGTTGCGCAGATTGGCGGTCAAGGTGCCACGCAAAACCGGATCTCCAAGCAATCGGCTGATTCCTTCCGCCAATGCGGTTTCGTCAAGGTGGACCAGGATTCCATTACGTCCGTCGATAATCTGCTCTCGAGAGCTCGGCACATCAGACGCGACAATCGGCTTGGCTACAAGCCGCGCCTCCTGCAACGCAAGGCTATACCCCTCGTATCGGGATGGCTGCACATAGACGTCAGCCGCCTTGATGTAGGGGTAGGGGTTATCCACACGCCCCTTAAGAACAAAGCATTGCTCAAGTCCATATGAATGAATCATCGCTTCCAGTTCGGCCCGTTGAGCGCCTTCGCCAAACACCAGCCAAATGAAATCCACTCCCTGCTGCCGCAGCCGCGCAGCGGCTTTCACCGCGATATCGATGCCCTTCTGTGAATGAAGGCGCCCCAATGTGACCAGTTTGTTGGAATGCTTGGCAAAATCGTCGGGCAACGCTTGGGAGGCCTTGCGCCTGATGCAATCTGCGTCCAACACGTTATACAGCACCTCGGCCTTGTCCGCATATGCGGGCGCCAGCTCATCGAATCTACGCTTCACTGATTCGGATACACAGAATACCTTGTCATAGCATTTCAGATACGGCATGGCCAACGGCAGCCACTCCATACGTTCGTCATGCATCCAGATCGCATGGAAGTCCGCATCCAATTGAGCTCCAATGGTGGTAGTCAATGATCCGTAACCCCGAAAATCAAATACCGCATCGAAATGTTCCTTCGGCAAATCGTCAATATGGGAAACGGCACAGTCATATACCAGATTGCGTCGTTCATCACTGCCAAGCGTCAGCAGCTTACGTCCGAATCGATATGTGACACGTTGAATCGCAGTGCAGTCGGAAAAATCATTGAGTCCGATGCCGTACGCAAAATCTGAGGTGAAATGGCAGTGGCGGACCGTGACCTGATCCGGAATCATCCTCAATAGAGGACCCTCACGTTCAGGAGTCAACAAAGTCACTGAAAACCGACCGTAGTCCAATCCGCGCAGCAGACGCACCAGAGCAATCTCCATGCCGCCATCTCCAAGACCACACAAAAAAAACGATGCGTTTAAGAGATGCCTCAGTCAAAGCGTCCTCCCTTCATACGCTTCCAGACAGGGTAAAACAACGACGGGCACAAGGCTCCGCCGAGGATACGCACCCAATATCGTGGTGACCGCTGTCTCTTCAATGCATGCCACCAGTATTTGCGCAGAATCGTCCCGCATTCGTCACGATGTGTCGCATCGCTGACGTCATAGGTACGTAGCAACAACTCCTCCGCCAGAATGGCGTAGGATGCCCCCACCGAAGACCTTGATTCCTGCGGGACTATCGCCATCATGCGCTCATGCGCTTCCAGACAGGTCGCCATGGACTCCAGATCCACCCTATGAGAGACGGACTCGGGGTTATTTCGGTAGTTGTACAGGCACCGGTCAGTACTTACCGTCACTGTGGGCAGCAGCGCATATTCCACATTGAACAGCAGGTCTTCGCACATGCTGATCCTCGAATCGAACTGAAGATCTCCCTGTTCAATTAGTGCACGCGAGAAAAATTTATTCCACACGTACCCTTTCACCCCGGAATATGCAAGAATGCAATCCAATACATCCTTCCTGGAAAGAATTCCGGCCTTGATCCGATAGTCGGCCGACCGCCCCTGCACAGTGTCGGGAGTATCCTCAACAGATACGCTCCGGTAGTTGAATATGGCCATCTGCGCATGTTTGTCGTGAACCAATCCAAGCAGTTCCGCGACGGTTCCCGCTTCAAGCCAGTCATCCGAGTCCACAAACTCCAGCCAATCCCCATCCGCCGCATTGATGCCGGCATTTCTCGCCATGGAGACGCCAACGTTAGTTTGGTGAATCACCATGACACGGGAGTCCTTGTCGGCCCACGCATTGCATAAGTCGGCACTGCCATCGGTGGAACCGTCATCCACCAGAATTACTTGGATGTTGGCATATGTCTGCCGAAGCAGACTGTTGACGCAGACATTCAGATAATCGCCAGCGTTATACACAGGCACGATAAGGCTGACCAAAGGATTGCCCGCACTCATGAACGGTCTCCGACCACTCGCTGCAGCATGCGGTATGACATAGGCGCCAAGGACAACAGTGTATGTTTGATTTTTCTTGAGACCGGAACCGTCCCGTCGTGCAATACCGGCCAGAGGTGCCGTCTCATGTCACGTGCGATCCGTCGATATACCTCATGCGAGGCATCACTCTGAAAGATGTTGAACAGCACATCAGCACGCCCTTGCAGGCGGAAGTAATTCAAAGCTTTCCGGTTGCGGTATCCATGCCTGGCCAGGTAGTCACAGCACAGGTCGGCAATTTGAATTTCATCACATGAATGGTCATTGAACGAGTCCATATGCACGATGGAGCCTTGCCGGATGCGGTAATGATATAGCGGTTCCACCCGCACGAAGATCTTATTCATTTGCAGGAAGACCTGCGCGAGCACATAGTAGTCCTCACTGTTCAATCCTTCATGGAAGCGAACGCCTTGGTTTTTGAAAAAACGAGCGTCGAACATTTTGCCCCATACCGGCCCCGCCAATGACAGATGATAAAGGAACTGAATCAGGGCCTCTTCACTGTCCACATCCCCTTCAGGCGTACTCCGCTTGTCGGCAACGATACTGCCATCCTCCAAATCATGCATGCATGAGCACATCACCACATCCGCGCCGCTTTGCTTGTGCCAATGCAGCAGTTCGGATACATAGTTCGGCTCCACATAGTCATCGCTGTCCACAAATGTGACCACGTCGCCAACGATGACGTCCAGTCCCGCATTCCTTGCCGATGCCAGGCCGCCGTTCTTCTTATGAACCACACGAATGCGGGAGTCACGTGCAGCCCACTCGTCGCACATCCGGGGACAGTCGTCCGGTGAACCATCATCCACCAAAACGATATCCAATAATTCGTAGTCCTGCCCCACCACGCTCCGTATGCAATGGTCGAGGTACGGTTCCACTCCATAGACGGGAATGACCACAGATACCACTGTCTGATCCGTCATCAGTCAGATCCTCCTTCGTTCAAATCGAATGAACGCAACAGCCGCCGCCAACCATCAAGAACCGTCGCCATATCATACCGTTCAGCATTGCTGCCACTCATGGCCGAATATTCGATACGTCTGGTCCTGTCGTCAATCAGCTTGTTGATGGCTGTGACCATGGCATCGGTATCCCCCAACGGTACGACCGTACCGTTGATGCCATCTTCAATGATTTCCGACGGTCCGGTCGGGCAATCGAAACTTATCAACGGCAAACGATGCGCCTTGGCTTCGAGCAACACCATTGGCAACCCCTCGAAACGGGATGTCATCACGAACATGGCGGACTGCCGGTAATACGAATCCATGTCGTCAACCCGTCCCTTGAGAACCAGCCGGTCATCCAGGTTCGCCTCGTGAATCCTTCGCTCCAGGATCGGCCTATCCTCACCTTCTCCGAGAATCACCCACCGCCAATCCGGATGGTTCGGCAAGACCTTGCCTGCGACCTCGACCAGCAAATCGAAGCCTTTTTGATATGTCAGCCGCCCGGAGCTGAGAATCAGGTGGGAATCAGCATCGTAGGAGGCCTCGGTCGGAGGCAGTATGGGATTCGCGATAGCCATGATCGGGCATTTCAGCTTGAGATTGCTTTCATAAAGCTTTCTGTCGGTTTCAGTCAATGTCACGATGGCATCCGCACGATGTGCCGCCCACCGACGGGTCAGTTTGCGGTAAGGTACGCCGGGATTCTGCAGGTAGTTGAAATGTTCCCATGACACCACCTTCACGCCGGTACGACGCTTGATCGGCAGCGAGTACATATCCAGGATGCCGTCGATATCAACCAGCACATCGACATGCTGGCCATCAACGATATTCCGCAATCGCTGGCAGGTATCAAAATAATGCTGAATGCCATGTGTGGCCGTAGGGTATATTTTGAATCGGCGAATATTCGGATCAATCGAGAAGAACGGACTATCATGCTCCTCGAACAGGCTAACGAATGAGATCTCATAATCGGTTTTTGCCGAAAGCTCGTTGGCGATCATGATGGACACGTTTTCAGTGCCACCCGATCGAGTAATGTCACCGGAGAAAAACTCGATATGCATCAGGCCTCCATCTTTCCGACCACATTCGCATGCCTGCCGATGCGTCCCTTGATCCTATCGACGTCTCGTTTCCACTGTGCCAGCTGCTGATTGCGAGAGAACACCAGTAGGTGCAACACCGGGAAGGTGGCCGCCTCGTGGCGAACCCACGAACCAAAATCCGGTTCGAACAGCGCGGATGCGAGCACATAGCCCAGGAAAATCGAAATGGCCAGAAACTGCGTTTCATCCTCAATCTCGTCGAGTTTGCCGAACAGGTGCGCCAAGTATACGGTCACAGCGACCTGGAAGCAGAAGAACGGTAGATATTGCACGCCCTTGATCGCCAGTTCGAACGGAATCATCATGCGGACCGCATTGATCAGATAATTCAGCAGGAACAGTGGCAGATTCGTGGAATTATCTCCACCAACCCAGTTCTTGATAATGGTGACGCTGTCGACGTCACCCTCTCGACTGCTCAGACTGTAGTCGCGGATACCCATAATCTGTTCGTATTCACTGTGCATGGCTACACTCGCCACCACCATCATCACGCACACCAACAGATACATCGTTACCGTCGTGATGACGATCTTAACCGCAGGAGGAAGCCTATGATTCCTGCGGAACACTGCCAGAATACAGTAAATGGCAAGCACGAGTGCGGCGATTAATACATAATACGAGCGGAATACCTTACTTTCGAAATACAGGATTATCGCCGCACAGGCAATCTTTACAGCGGAGCTTTTGATTGGCATCAATAACACCAGATACACCGCCATGAAGAACAGGAACTGAATAGCATCCTTGCCGATGTTGAACACATAGATATTCAGCAAGCCAACGCAGGCCAGCAGAAAGATGGTCTGCACCATGTCGAGTTCAGGAAGCCTGAGCACCATAAAAAACACGACTAAGGTCAGCAGCATGCCAAGGAACCAGCTCCACTGGCTGATGGAGGTGAAACCGAAGATATTGATAGCCCTGAAGAAGTTCGCCGCGACAACATAGGAACCACCCCAAGCCTCCATGCTCATGTCTTCATTGACCATGCCGACGATGCGGTTATTGTCGTAGAAGTACTTTGCCGGAAGCATCATGGTCAGCAGTTTGGCCGCCAACATCACAACGAAGATAAGGGCCAATACAGCGTTTTTGTTACGGTTCTCCCACCAATCGCCCTTATTCCCAAGCTCAAGCTCATTGCTCATGAATCGTGATCACCTCAAACGCATGCGGATTCGGCCAACGCGTCCATATAGAACCTTTGCAGCCATTCGGCATTGGCCTTGATGTCGAATCCCGCCTTGGTCACCATGCCCGCACCTTCCGTGCGATCGGTTCCGGCATATTCGGCATGCTGGTCCAGAATCCGTTTGGCCCATTCCTCAGGGGTGTCATTCAGCCCGACTGCCTGCACATTCCCCGTCACATCGCACTGCAGGGGAACGCGATCGGAAATGGTGCAGGGCAGGCCGGACGCCTGCGCCTCGATCATGGTCACCGGCAAGCCCTCATACAGGCTCGGCAGTACGAAAGAATCCATGCCTTGGAGCAATCGATTCACATCGGTGCGCACGCCAAGGAACGTCACGGCATCGGCCAGACCAAGTTCATTCACCTTGGCTGTGATCTGGTTCTTCAACTCGTCGTTCAGCTCGCCGCCGCCCACGAGCCACAGCACGCTGTTCGGATGCCGTTTATGCACTTCGGCGAAAATATCGATCAGAAACGTATGATTCTTCTGTGGAAAGAACCGCCCCACATGGCCGAGTACGAAGGTACTCGGATCGGTGACGCCGAATTGCTCGCGCACCTGCGCGGCGATGGCCGAATCATACCTGTAGGCCGCCGTGTCGATGGCGTTGCGCTGCTGAATTACCTTGCCACGGTTCTTCTCGTTGAACAGCCAATCCCCCGCTTCCGTGCCGCATGCGAACATGTGCGTCACATACTTCGGCAGGCGCATGCGGAAGTATTCGCGGAAGATGGATTTCAGGTTGAAACCGACCGGACGGTTATGCGCGTGCGCAATACGGACCGGAATGCCCTTTTCGGCCGCGATCCGCAACGGAAAATAGCTACGTTCCTCGAGGTTCGAATGGATGAGCCGGTATTCCGGATGTTGTTCCAGGAAATTGCGGAATTCACGCTTGTAACGTTCGAAATACTGCGGGTACATCGGGCACATGCGGTAGATGCGCCCGCCAAGCGCTTCGATCTCATCCTCGTAGGCCGCACGGTAGTCGCGGTTTACCAGGAAATCATAGATGACCTTGCTGCGATCAAAATGGCGCAGATAGTTCATCATCATGGTTTCGGCACCGCCACGGTCCATCACCGTGTCAAGCACCAGCACTCGAAGCGGGGTATCCTCAGCCATGACGGACCTCTTCCTTGATCAGCCGCTGGTCCAAACGGACCACGGTATCGGAGGGAACGTTCTCGGCTATCACACATCCGGCGCCGATCACACAGTTGTCTCCAATGGTGGCGCCCTTGAGAATCGTCACGTTGCTGCCGATCCAGCAATGCTCGCCGATTACCACCGGTGCGGTGGAATAGCCTTGGCCCTTGATGGCTTCCTCCTCGTCGGCGAAACGGTGGTTGTGATCGTACACGCGTACGTTCTCACCGAAAATCGTTTCGCTGCCGATATGGATCTCCTCGATGGCATGCACCGCACAATCGTTGTTAAAGAAGACATGGTCTCCGATGGTGATGGTGCCGCCCATCTCGGCGGTCAGCTGCAGTCCTTTACGGAAGTGCAATGATTTGCCCCAGCGGATGGATTTGCCGTAAATGACCTTATAGAGGAACTTCAACAGTACCCCGGTAAACCGGTACCATAGCTTCACCACCACCATCGGAATCCCCTTACTACGCAGATACGGGCCAGTTATGCAAACTGCTCTTATTTCTTGGAGTGAGTGGCACGCGACTTGGACTTCTTCTTGGAGGAAGGGCCATCTTCGTGGGCTTCGTAGTAGTAATGGTCGGAACGGCCGGCGTTGTCCATTGAAACCATATTCAATACCACGCCACGGATGGCGGTCTTGGACATACGGAATTCCTTCACCACTTCACGCAATGCCTTCTTCTGTGCGACGCCCTGGCCCACGACCAATAGCAGCATGCCACCCCGTTCCGCGAATACGGCGGCGTCGTTGGCTACGGTCATGGGAGCGGTATCGATGATGACATAGTCGTAACGTTCGGCGGCCTGCTCAATCAGCTGACGCATGGCATCGGATCCCAGAATGATGCCGGACGGTGTCTTCTGCTCCTCCGAGGGCAACACATGCAGGAAGGATTTCCAGTACGGCTGGATGGCTTCCTTGGCGGAAACCTCGCCGGCCAGCAGTGAGACCAGACCAATACCGCTGTTCAGCCCCAAGGCGGAGGCCAAGGATGGATGACGCACATCAGCGCCGATAAGCAGCACGCTCTTGCCCTTTTCGGCGAACGAAGCAGCTATGTTCACCGATATCGTGGTCTTGCCCTCTCGAGGGCTGGCGGAGGTGACGATGATGACATTCGACTGGTTCAAATCCTTCGGAGTGACGAAGGAAATATTCGTGGTCAGACGGCGGATTTCCTCTGCCGCACGATCCCGGGGCTTGGTGATGACGGCAGGAGCGCCATCGGACATTATGTGAGTCTTCGGCACGGAGGCAAGCACAGGATTACGAACGATGGATTGCACATCAGCAACGCCATTGACGCCTTTATCAAGCATTTCACGGATAATGGCACCCAACATCGCGATGACCAATCCTGCGACAATGCCGATGGCGAGGTTCGCCTTCACGTTCGGGGAGGAGGCGGAGCTAGGCTCCACTGGCGCCTGGATAACAGCAAAGGAGACATTCGCATCGGTACCTGCCATCGTATCGGCTTGCTTCTTCAGCTGCTTCACCAGCTCATTGACGATACGCACGGCTTGTTTCGGATCGGAATCCGTGGCATAGACATAGACGATGGACGAGGTATCGCTAGACACCGCCGAAACGTTGGAGCGCAACTGCGATGTCGTGGTATGGAGTCCCAGGTTGTCTATGGTGGATTGCAATACTTCATCGGACTGTACAAGATTCGGGTACAGGCTGGTCAACGACGTGTCGTTCGAGTACTGCTGTCCCGTGGTGGCCGTGTCTTCGCTGGACAGCGAAGAACCACGTTGCGCCAATACCTCAGTGCTCGCCGTATATACCGGTATGGTGGTGAACGTCTTCCCCGCGACAACACCCACCACCGCGCAGAACAGTACTATTTCCACAACCCAGTGCTTCTTGATGGCTCTCAGCACGTCCGATATAGTCATGTTCCCTCTCATTCTCACACCGAAGCGGTCAATCCACCCTATTCGCCGAGAGACGCTCAGTCCTTCGTAGGCTATCTTACCGACAACTCTGACAAGAGCAGACCCCTATCTAAAGATCGAAAATCCCCCTCATTCATCTCTTTAGTATGCACCCTTATGGCTGAGCACGGCACCGACGGTGCGGAACAACAGCACCACGTCACCCAGCACGGACCAGTTCTGCACGTAACTCACATCCAACGCCTCGGATTCCTCGGCGCTCAAGTCGGAACGGCCGGATACCTGCCACGGTCCGGTGATGCCGGGTTTGACAAGCATCCGTGTGGCATACAGCTGGTTGTAACGCTCGTACTCCTCCGGTAACGGCGGACGCGGCCCGACCACGCTCATGTCGCCTACGAACACGTTGAGGAACTGCGGCAGCTCGTCGATGGAAAAGCGTCGGATGAAATGGCCGACTTTCGTGATTCTTGGATCATCCTTCATCTTGAAGATGAAGCGATCCTCCTGACCGGTCTGTTCGGCCAGCTTGGCCTTCAGCTCATCGGCATTCGTGACCATGGAACGGAATTTGATCATCCTGAACGGCTTGCTACGCCGGCCGATGCGCGTCTGCGTGTAGAAAATCGGTCCGCCGTCAGTCAGTTTGATGGCGACAGCCACCGGCACAGTGATGATCAGCGACAACAGAATCGCGATGAAGGAGACGACCAGGTCGAATGCGCGTTTGGCGATGTGCATTGCCGGTGTGTACTGCGGCAGCCGCATGGTGATCACGGTGTTGCCCTGGATGGAGCGCACTGTGGTCTCGTGGCCTGCGGTGTCGGCCGCGGACGCAATCAGGGCGATCTCCAATCCCAGCGATTCCATGCGTACCGAGAATGTATTGAAATTGTCCGATGAACGGTACAGCACATCCGAGATCATCACCGTCTGCGCGCCCATATCCACCATGATTTCAGCCAGATAGCGGTCACTGTACTGAATGACCGGAATGTTCTCCTGCCAATTGTCTTCGATCTGCCGCCGCATCGCATCCGCGTCGGAATCGGCGACGATACGGCCATCCTGGTCCATACGAATCGGGCATACCGCCACCGGACG
Organism: Bifidobacterium moukalabense DSM 27321; assembly: GCF_000522505.1. Lineage (GTDB taxonomy): Bacteria > Actinomycetota > Actinomycetes > Actinomycetales > Bifidobacteriaceae > Bifidobacterium > Bifidobacterium moukalabense. The sequence continues at coordinate 377,116 of NZ_AZMV01000002.1, forward strand.
GTAGTTGAGCTGCTGGCGCTTGCGCAGGAAGCGCAACGTCCTGCCGATGCCTTCCGGCGAACCGACCAGCACGGTGCCGTACGAATACGCGCCTTTGCGCCGCCCCTGTGTGATCAGCGCACGCGAGACCACACGCTCCACCATGGTGAACAGCCAGCCGACGAGCACCGTCAATGTCAGGCCGCCAAGCGTCAGGTTCAGTTTGATTACGAAATTCACCGCGCATAGTACAATCCAGCTGAACACCATGCCTTTGAACAACAGCAGGTTCAGCTGGTAGCCGTCGCCCATCACATGACGGTGATACACGCCCGCGTAGTACAGGCCGATGATCCACGCCAGCGCCGCGCCCACCATGTACAGCATGTCATTGATGATGCCGTCGAACTGAAAATCCAGGCGATCGGCTTGCAGATGGCCCATCTCGCCACGCATGTTCAACACGGCGACACCGGCTAGGATGAACATCACCGCGTCGCACAGCATCAGACCCAGGTTGAGGAAGAAACGCCAATACAGCACCCGCGACAATTGGCTTTGTCTCAGATCGTTCATCTGTCTCTGCGTTCTCACGCCCACAGCAACACTCAAGATGGCCCCTCCTCTCCCCGTACGACACCTTTTCTCTACCCTATCTCATAAATCATTTCGGGATACGGCAAGCATGTAACGATTATTATCGTACACACACATCCCCCCGAAAATAAGATATATCCACAAGGCAGGGTGAAAATAATGAATCACCCGTCATTTCTCCGTTTGAAGAGTGGAAATCATAATTACGTCGCTTCCGGCGCCTTATTTGCGCCGCAAAACGTCTAAAAAAGTAAATCGAGTCGCACCCGATATGCCATGACCCGTTTTTCGGTCCGGCACTGTCGGGCTACGACTCGATCCAGTAAGGCTCCGTCGCCAAAGACGTTTCGGCTGTCAGATAATCAGACAGCGAAATCGAACGTCAGGCTTCCTCCGATTCGGCCTTCTTGCGGCCACGCTTCTTCATCACACCCGCCTTGGCATCAGCCACGGAGAACATCGCCACGCGTTCCTCGGAATAGAAGGTGCCCTGCATGGACTGGTAGGCCACCTGCCCCTCCTGAACCTCGTCGAAGTTGAAATACTTGAGCACGGAGTCAAGAACCACGGCGTCTTTGATGTTCACGGAGGCGGTCTGCTTGCCTTCCGGTTTGCTGAACTTCACGGCATTGGCGTCGGACTGCTTGCACGGCTTGACGGCGAACTGCCTGGTCTTGTCGTTGATCAGCAACTTGACATACGCCGGGTATCCGAGCGCGATCGCAGTCGCCTTGTTGAAACGTACCACATCATTGGTGACCAGCATGGTAAGCTTGCCGCGCGGCGCAGTCATATTGACTTCCTCAAACCCTTGTAATACCGACATGTTTTACTCCTATTCGAAAAAACAGTTGCAAACAAATTTCATATTCAGTGTACTGCTTGATAACGGTAATTCAAATTCGAATAGGATTTATTTTTAGACCTAATACGATCCCGTTCCACGGAACACCACCAGCACCGTTTTTGCGAGAATGGCCAGATCACCCGTAATGGACCAATTCTCGATGTAGGAGACATCCAAATACTCGCTTTGCTCCTGGGAAAGATCGGAACGCCCGGAAACCTGCCACGGTCCGGTGATGCCGGGCTTGACCAGCAGTCGCGCCGAATACAGCGATCCGTAACGCGCCACTTCCTCGGGCAGTGCGAGGCGCGGCCCCACCAGCGACATGTCTCCCTTCAGGACGTTGAAGAATTGGGGAAATTCATCCAGCGAGGTCTTTCGAATAAAATGACCGACTCGGGTGATGCGCGGATCGTTCTTCATTTTGAAAATAAAACGATCGGACTGGCCATTTTCTTCCGCAAGCTTTTGCTTCAACACTTCGGCGTTGGTAACCATGGAACGGAATTTATACATCTTGAACGGCCGACCATGCACCCCGATACGGGTCTGCGAGAACAATACCGGACCTCCGTCATCCAATTTGATGGCGATGGCCACGCCCAGCATCAACGGGGAGAACACGACCAGTGCAACCACCGAGCAAATGATGTCAAGCACGCGTTTAATCACGTATGCGGAATTGGTGTACTACGGCAGACTCGCCAGCAGCACGGGCTGTTCCGCGGTATTGCGCAGGTAGAGACGATGGCAGCTGATGTCGGCCAACGATACTGACAACGCCAATTCCATACCCAAGGATTCGATGGCCAGAGACATGCCATGCAGCATCTCGGAATCACGTGATAGCACGTCGGCGATATACACCTCCTGCGCACTGAGGCTTTCAGACGCGTGAGTGGAAGAACTTATTCACTCTGCTCGGAAGTACCCCCTTTGGGTGTGTCAGTGGACACGCCTGGTTTCGGCTGTTCGCTGGAGCCCGAAAGTTGGTTATTCGTCGTCTCGTTATCCGTCGGCGTTTTGGTGGCGCTTGGCGAAGGCGATTCGGATTCGGTGGTTTTGGGTGACGACGGATCAGGCACGGTCGTGGTAGATCCACGCCTGTAGGTATTCGTGCCACCATTCGTATTGGTATTGGTCTGCGACTGGGCGTTGGCCTGGTTCTGTGCGGCGATGGAGGCGTTCACGCCATCGGAGGCGGTGGTTATGCCGCTGACGGCGTTCTGCATGGCCTTGGTGTCCGTGCTGTTGCCATCGATCAGTGCCTGTGCGGTGCTGATGGCGTTTTCCAATGCCACGCGCGTGGCATTGTCGGCCACCTTGTACAGGCTGCCATCCAGCAGTTCCTGTGCGGTATCGATGGCATTCCGCAGATTCGTGCGTGCTTGGTCGATGGCGTCCTGCTTCGTTTTGGCGGCCTTGCTGTCGGTCACGGCCGTGGTTGCCGAAGTCAACGCTTTGGTGTTCTCCTTGATGCCGCTGAGTTGCTTGCTCATCGAACGGGCATGCTGGCGCAATACCGAGTCGGACTGTGACGCCTCGCAGCCGCCTACGGTCTTCATGTTTTACGCATCGGCGATCGCATCATTGAGCTTCGTCAGCGTCTGTGCATCCATCACCTGACTGGCGGTAGTATCCTGCAATGCGGTCGCCTTCTTCAGTGCCGCAGCCATGCTTGTATTGGCAGAATCATACTTTTTCTCAGCCCGCTCGCATGTGGTGACGGCCGCACGACGTTCCTGTGAGGTCTGGCGGTTGTGCCACAGGAGCAGACCGATCACCGCCACCACCACAACGATCGCCGCGACCACTCCTGCGATGATTTGCTTGGTATGGGATTCTTTCGGCGTGGCCGGAACGAGTTTCAACGGATCATGTTCCGGATCCTTGGAGATGTCTTCGATGGGGTCGGCCACCTTGGTCGCGGCATCCGCGGTGTTGCTGACGGACGGCATATCGAACAGCGGAATGGTGGATGGTGCGTCCACGATGCTGCGCAGATTCGCCAACGGCACGGTTTCGGAAGCATCCGCAGTACCGGCAACGCCCGCGGTTTCAGCGGCGGGAGGCGCAGCGGTCAGAACGGCCGTATCTCCGGCGCTCGTGTCAGATTCGTCTTTGCCGCTGGAGGAAACAACCCTTCTGCCTGTGGGGAATGGCTCTTCGGCAATGGGCTCCGACTCGGGAAAGCTCAGCGGCGGAATATCCCAGAGGGTATCGACGATATCACGGGAGCCGCTGTCCAATATGCCCTCGACGGGCTTGGAGTCATGCTCATCGTTTCCCATGTATCCTCAATTCTGCATATATACCGACTATTGGCTGCAAACTTGCCGGGTTCTAAAGTCACTAGTCTATATTCCGCCATTCCCAATACGCTAGGGAGGAACATGAAAAATCTCCCGCCGATCGGCGGGAGATTGAACAACGTTCGGTCAGTGCCTTTTGCCCTTGCGGTACGACAACCTGCTGAGCGTTAGTGTCCTCTGCAGAAACCACTGAACTCTTCATCTTATGCGTGTAAATCAAAGTCCCATTTAGAGCACCCCTCGAATTCGGGGCAAATTCACCGTTTGTCGATGTTGGGCACGAGCATGATCTCACCGTCGGCGATGCCTTGCAGATGCTGGCCGTACGGGCTCTTGCCGTAACGCTCGGCGGATTCCATGAGCTGTTCGCGGCTGATCCACCCGTTTTCGTAGGCGATCTCCTCCACGATGGCAATCGGCAGACCCTGCGCATGCTGGACCGTACGTACGAACTCACCCGCTTCGAACAGCGAATCCATCGTGCCCGTGTCCAACCATGCATATCCGCGGCCCAGCGTACGCACGTTCAATGCGCCCGCATCAAGATACATGCGGTTCAAATCCGTGATTTCCAGTTCGCCACGGGAGCTCGGCCTGACCTGTTTAGCGAAATCGACCACGCGTTCGTCGTAGAAGTACAGGCCCGTCACCGCGTAATGCGATTTCGGCCGGGCCGGCTTCTCCTCAATCGAGATGGCCTTCTTGTTCTCGTCGAACTCGACCACGCCGTAACGTTCCGGATCGTCCACATAGTAGCCGAACACGCTTGCGCCCTCACCGGACTCCGCCTTGCGTACCGCGCCACGCAACGTGGCACCCAGACCGTTGCCGTAGAAGATGTTGTCTCCCAGCACGAGCGCACACGGTTCACCGTCGATGAACTCCTCCCCCAGCAGGAACGCCTGTGCCAGGCCGTCCGGGCTGGGTTGCACCTTGTAGGAGAAGTTCACGCCGTAATGCGAGCCGTCTCCCAAGAGCTTTTCGAAATTCGGCAGATCCTTCGGCGTGGAGATGATCAGGATATCGCGGATGCCCGCCATCATGAGCACGCTGAGCGGATAGTAAATCATCGGCTTGTCGTACACCGGCAGCAGCTGCTTCGATGTAACCGTGGTAAGCGGGTATAGACGGGTTCCGGAACCGCCCGCCAGAATGATACCCTTCATGACTTTCTCCTCACGTATATATATGGTGCGCCCTCTGACGAGGGCTGTTCTTCACTTCCGCAGTTCCCTGGCGACGTAGGCCTTCAGGGATTCCTCCCAGTCCGGCACGTTCAGACCGGTCCGCTCGATCTTCGTAAGGTCCAGCGCCGAATTGGTCGGGCGGGGGCTCACCGGATTCTTCGCATTCGCGAAATACTGATCGGTCGAAATCGGCTTGACCTGGCCACCGTTGCCGTTCGTCTCGTCGAACACCGCCTTGGCGATATCCGCCCAGGATTTCACCGCTCCTGAACCGGTCAGGTTATAGGTTCCGTACTCGGCGTCCGCATCCAGCAGATGGAAGATCGCCTCGGCCATGTCTTTGGTGAACGTGAGTCGGCCGTACTGGTCGTTCACCACGGTCACTTCGTTGAGCTGGTCGCTCGGGTCGGCCACGCGGTTGGAGAGCATCATCATGGTCTTCACGAAGTTATGTCCTTCCCCGATCACCCACGAGCTGCGCACAATGTAATGGCGGGGCACGTTCGCCACAGCGATGTCGCCCGCGGCCTTCGTCTGCCCGTATACGCCGAGCGGGGCGAAGCTTTCCGTTTCGGTGTGCTCCTTCTCAACGCCGTCGAACACGTAGTCCGAACTCACGTGCACAAGCGTGATGTTGTGCTCCTTGGCGATCCTGGCCAGCAGGGCCGGGCCTTGTGCATTCGCCTTCCATGCGATAGGGCGGCCTTCGCCGGTTTCGGCCTTGTCCACGGCCGTGTAGGCGCCGGCGTTGATGATCGTGCCGTACAGGCTCCAATCGAACTGGTCGTATTGGCTCGGATCGGAGAAGTCGAACGTGTCGATGTCGTTGAATTCGAAGCCTTGCAGACCATGGGTCCCCACGTAGTCGCGAATCGCATGGCCGAGCTGGCCGTTGCAGCCGGTCACCATCGTGCGGCGCGGTGCCATGGGTTTGGCGTCCTTGAGCATCGGATGATGCAGGTCGGCTTCGCTTCGTTCGGATTCCTCAAGCGGAATCGGCCACTGAATGTTCAGCTCCGGGTCGGCGAGGTTCACGAAGGTGTAGGTCTTCTTCTGCTCAAGACTCCAGTGCGCGTTCACCAGATACGTGTATGCGGTGCCGTCTTCGAGGGCCTGGAAGCTGTTGCCCACGCCACGAGGCACGTAGATCGCCTTCGACGGGTCCAGTCGGGTCGTGTACACCTGGCCGAAGCTCTCGCCGGGGCGCAGGTCCACCCACGCACCGAAGATCTCGCCCGTCGCGATGGAGATGTACTTGTCCCACGGCTCGGCGTGAATGCCACGCGTCACGCCCTTCTTCGCGTTGAAGCTGATGTTGTTCTGCACCGGTCCGAAATCCGGCAGACCCAATTTCAGCATCTTCGCCCGCTGCCAGTTCTCCTTGAACCAACCGCGATTGTCGCCATGCACCGGCAGGTCGAACACCAGCAGACCCGGAATGTTCGTTTCCGTGACCTTCAATTCCTTCTCAAAATCCATATTTCCCATCTTCTTCATCAGTCCATTCGAATGCGGATGCCAACATCCAATCCATGCCCGGTCTCACTGACCTTGGGCCTTGTAGCGCGCTTCGGTCGCGGCCTTGGTCTTCTCCCACCACTGGCGGTTCTCGGTGTACCAGTCAATCGTCTGCCTGAGACCCGATTCGAAATCCGTGTGCGTAGGGGTCCAGCCCAGTTCCGTCTGCAGCTTCGTCGAGTCAATCGCGTAACGACGGTCATGGCCCGGTCGGTCCTTCACCCAGTCGAACGCATCCTCGTTCTGGCCCATCATCTTCAGGATCATGCGCAGCACGGTGATGTTGTTTTTCTCGCCGTTCGCACCGATCAGATACGTCTCGCCGATACGGCCCTTAGTCAGAATCGTCCACACACCGGAGGAATGGTCTTCGGTATGGATCCAGTCGCGCACGTTCTCGCCCTTGCCATACAGCTTGGGGCGGATGCCTTCCAGGATGTTCGTGATCTGGCGCGGGATGAATTTCTCGACATGCTGGTACGGACCATAGTTGTTTGAGCAGTTCGAGATGGTTGTGCGCAATCCATACGTACGCGTCCATGCGCGCACCAGCAGGTCGGACGCCGCCTTCGTCGACGAATACGGCGAACTTGGATGATACGGCGTGGATTCGGTGAACTTCGCCGGATCGTCCAGCGCCAGATCGCCATACACTTCGTCGGTGCTCACATGATGGTAGCGGATGCCGTATTTGCGCACCGCCTCGAGCAGGCGGAACGTACCTTCCACGTTGGTATGCAGGAACGGCTCGGGATCGGCGATGGAGTTGTCGTTGTGCGATTCCGCCGCATAATGCACGATTGCGTCATGCCCCGGCACGATACGATCAAGCAGATCCGCATCGCAGATATCGCCCACGACCAGCTCCACGCGGTCTTCGGGAAGTCCCGCGATGTTCTCCGGATTGCCCGCATACGTCAGCTTGTCCAACACGGTAACGTGCACATCCGGATGATTGTTGACCACATAATGTACGAAATTCGATCCGATGAAGCCGCAGCCACCGGTCACGATGATGTTCTTGGGAATAAAGGTCTCTTCGGTCATGCCCCGATTCTACAGCTCCCCATCACCACGCCACCCTACTGATATTTCATGATGAGGCTGGCTCTTATGCAAATCGGCAAAAGCGGTATTTCATTCCGTTCGATCGGGTCTCTGAAGGAGCGGTAATCACATAGTGACATGAAAAGAAGTTCCCACCCCAGTATGAAACGACATCATCATCGCCATGCCCGCAAAATCGTCCGTTCTCATTCGGAACAATGTTAATTCACATGCCCCGTACTACCCCCTATAGTAGAATTCCACTCGGGAGAACGGACTAGGAGAGAATCATGAATGGGAACAATCAAAGCATGGAAAGCAATGGCACGCGTGTCAGGCATGCAGATCCGACCCATTCCCGAATCCCAGATGAGGTGTCACAGGTGAGAAAGCCACCGGTTCTGTTCTTGGTGATTCCTTGCTACCGCGAACAGGAACAACTGCCCATAACCACGCCCATATTGGAACGCAAGATGGGTTCCCTGATTGACGCGAAGATGATTTCGCAGTCCAGTCGCATCCTGTTTGTCGACGACGGGTCCCAAGACCATACCTGGCAGGTCATCGAGGGTCTCCACCGTGATAATCCCATACTTTTCCATGCCATCAGGCTTGCCCATAACCGCGGTCACCAGAACGCACTTCTGGCGGGCCTCATGACCGCCCTCGAACAAGGCTGCGACGTTGCCGCAAGCATGGATGCCGATTTGCAAGATGACGTCGACGCCCTCGACCGCATGCTCGACGAGCATGCCAAAGGTGCGCAAATCGTTTACGGCGTGCGATCCAGCCGTGACAAGGACACTTGGTTCAAACGCACCACCGCCGAGGCGTTTTACTCCGTCCAAGCATGGATGGGAGCCGAGACCATCCGAGACCACGCGGACTACAGGCTCATGGACCGTCAAGCCTTGGAAGCACTTTCCCAATATCACGAGGTCAATCTATTCCTGCGCGGTATCGTTCCCGACTTGGGCTTCACCACCGCCGTTGTGGAATACAAGCGTGGCGAACGCGCCGCCGGCGAGAGTAAGTATCCGTTGAAGAAAATGATCTCCTTCGCCATTCAAGGCATCACCAGCTTTTCCGCCAAACCCCTCAAATTTGTCACTGGCGCGGGATTGCTGTCCACCCTCACCGGAATCGTCATGCTTGTTTACACACTCATATCACTTTTCACCGGCAACTCCACCGCAGGATGGGCATCCATCATGTGCAGTCTCTGGCTTATCGGCGGTATGCTCATGCTCAGCCTTGGCGTCCTTGGCGAATACATCGGCAAAATCTACCTCGAAACCAAACACAGGCCAAGATACAACATTCAACAAAGACTATAAATGACGCCGCTCTGGGCAGCTCACAGATGCACATTCCCATCATCAATCGCAACGAGCACAGACGATTCGACATCTACGCCACACAAAACCAAGAAAACAGCCATGGAACAACAACCGAACGCACAACACGAAGCCGCAGCGATACATCCCTTTAAGAACGTCAATACCACCCAGTTCCCTCATCTCATCAAGTTCCTTACACACAAATGGGACATCCTCACATGTCTGTTCATCGCGTTCATTCCGGTGTTGCTTATCTGCATATTTGCGATGCCGGCCTTTTCCACAATTGATGACGCCATACAGGCCATGTACCCGGAAGGCGTCTATTACGGGCAAACGTCATACCTCATGCTGTACACGCTTGCCCCCATCAGCGTACCCCTCGGAATACTAGGCAAGATATTCCCCGGTTTGCCGGTGTTCGCACTCTGCCAGTTGCTGCTCATAGTTCTCTCCACCGCAGCGATGCTCCATCTCGTATCCAAAGGAACCGACAGACCATCCATCAGAGTTTCCCACACGGCCATGCTCATAGCATGTGAGTCGTTCTTGACCACCTACTTGAACTACACAGCCGTTGCCTTTGTCGTCACGGCATCCGGTCTTTCGCTGCTCGTCGTCAACGCACTCAGCAAGCAAATACAGCATATAACGGGACAAGACGTTGCAGGTTTCTTCCTGGTCTTCCTAGGCACGAGCCTACGCCCCGAATCCGGATTCGCCACCTTTATCTTGTTCGTTCCCTTTATAATCTGGGTGCTCATCCACGAACGACATATGCCTTCCATTTTTCGAGGTATTGCCGCCGGCATCGCCGCAATCCTCGCATATGCAATCGGTATAGCCGCTTACCTCATCACGCCTGGATGGCAGCAACTTCCACGTGCGCTTAAGATCGGTCGTGCCATCACTGATACACAATCCGTCGATGCGAATACCATTCAAACCGTTGCCCCCAATCTCAGCAATAATGATGTCGATATGCTTTACGCCTGGTGGTTCGGCGATAAAAGTGTATTCAGCCTTGATACCTTCCAGAAAATCTCGGCCTTCGTACAGGAATACTCGCTATCCAACATTCTGCTCATTGGCAAACGCAATCTTTTGCTCACGGTCATGGCGATTATTTTGCTTTCCTTGCTTGCCGCATTCGTATCGCTCAATATGACCCGATTTGTCCGCTCAGTCGTCATTCTGCAGACAGGCATCATCCTTTGCGTCATAGCCACTCTTCTTGCTCTTGCGCTACGCAATCGTATGTTCGATCGGGTCACTTTCTCACTCGATATCATCGCTCTGTACGCCCTTCTCACTGCCTCATACAGCTTTGCCGACAAACCGACTCAGGAAACGACATCAGCACGGCGGAACATCACATCATCGAGACGATTGCCGTCATTTTTTTACCGTTCTGCTCAGCGTCATCTGCATCGTCTTAGCCTTTGCATTTCCCGTCAACCACGCTGAAAGCATCAAAGCAGATGCAGCCGAAACATCCATCATCCAAGACAATATCCGACAATATGCATCAAATCACCCTGAACAGATCTTCATCCTTAACGTTGTTTGCGATGAAGCTTACGTGAAAAGCCACAGCGTATTCGAAACTTTCAAGACTTGCCGATACGAAGACAACACCATCCCCCGCGGTGGTTGGGAGATATTCGCCGCACCCGACGACTATATTCTCGACAAACACGATCTTGATAAGGACCATCGGTATGGCAACCTCATTAATCGTTCCGATGTTCGACTCATTGGAGACAAGAGCACAGCCAACAGAATGCTGACATTCCTCCGTGAACATTATGATTCGAACGTCACCATGACGAAAGAGGTCTCCCTTACCGATAACGACGATCCCAATAATTCCATCGGTGTATACCGGTACAGCAAAACTGCCGACGGGCAATGAGCCAAACTTCGTAACATGAAGGGTAAGGCGGCACGGCAAGGCCCGAATTCCTGCGTATTTCGAGCCTTGTTTTTCGATGGACGGCTGGAAGCTTAATTCGCGAATAAATACCGTATGCAATTTCAGCGGCATGGCCGTATATCAGGAAAGGACTGATCCGACAACTCCAGGAGCATGGCATCCCCTCCGCACCGCTCGTGTCGATTTCAGTCACTGTTTCAACAGAGGAAACAGAATAAACCATGTACAAAAAAAAGTTTGGTGCAAATGCATTGGGATTATTTCCTCCTTTTGGAAAAAGACCTTATTACGATTGCTGAGACCATTGAGCTTTGCAAAGACAACAATAATGCCTATGGTCCTCACATAACGCAGCTTATTCTTTCGACCGGCAGTGAGCTTGATGTTGCTCTCAAGAGCTTTGCGACAGCTGTAAGCCCGAATTCCGAAGCCGTCTCGAAAAGACAGGCAAATATGGGTGACTATAGAAAAGTAATTGACGAAAAAACCTTGAAGCAATTTTCTACGGCACAGGTGAAAATCTTGCGATCTGAAATTCGCTTAGCTCCATGGAGTTACCTTAAGGATGGCGCTGAGAATACACTTCCTTGGTGGAAAGCCTACAACGAAATTAAACACCACAGAGCGGAATGCTATTCGAAAGGGACCCTGGAGGTAGCACTGAATTTGATTGCAGCGCTGTTCATCGTTGACGCTTATATTGCTGAAGCGTCACTCGAGACAACTGGATTCACTCAAATTATCGATTGGGATCATCATGTGCATATGCCTCAGCTTGATCGCTATTACGCAGCCGAGTAATCATCTACGTCAAAAATCATTGTGAGCAGCTGCCCTCGGTAGGATAACGCCCGAATTCTTGCACCTTTTTTTAGAGCCCGAGGCCGACAAGAGAGACATGGTCCGTATTCCACGCGTGATTCCTAGGTGCCATTAGAAATCATATCTGCTATGCATGTCGGCTTGATGAGCAATCGCACCCCGAACTGTTATTGCCGTAGGGCGCTGAGATCCAAATCGAAGATCATCGATTCCGGGCGACGCTCCGGTTCGAGGAACATGCTCATATACAGCGGAAGGTAGGTAATCCGACCATTCTGCCGAATGTTGCCGTTGCCCTCCAATGGTGGAACCGGCTCCTTGACGTTGTAGCAGGGCAAGGCCACACCAGCATCCGCCAACCATAGGAAGCTGCTGGCGCATAACGATTCTGACGAGCATTTTTAGAAAGATCCGCAAGCACGAATCGACGATTCTTGTCATCGAATTGGGACGGAATAGCATCAAAAATCGACCGAATCTTCGTCCTGTCCTTATCATCCGCATATTTGGCAATGTCAAGACGGTACAAAGCCAACAGGTCGGACTGCAAGGCGATTACTTGCGCAATATCGTGAGTGTCCACATACCTTTGGACCACATCAGGCATACCGCCCACCACAACATCCGCCTGGAACAGGCGCATCATGGTGTCATGCACCGAATCGCTGACGGGTTCGTTCCCAGTGAAGCGGTCTCGAAGCATATCAATGGTCGATTCCTGCACATTATCGGTCAAACAGAATTCCTCGAAATCCAATGGGTACATGCGTAGTTGCTCTTCAAATCCCAACGGAATCCGTGTTTACCAGTATATCGACTGCCACGTTTTCCGTAACGTTTTACACGGTTTTTAGGTGGCTTGCCGTCACGTTTTACGAGAATGGCCGCCGTTGGGGTGCTTGCATCTAGCGTTTTGACCGTCGTGCCCGGGTTCGGGTACGCTTGTTCGTATTCAATGAGAAAATAAAACGCACCTCTGACCGTTAGACCATTTTTATCTAACGGTCAGAGGTGCGATCTGTCATCCGAAGCTTTCCCTATATGAAGGTAAAAGCAACCAGATTACTTATTTTCGCGTCGCCTCATGAAGTATGCGATACCTCCTGCAAGTGCTGCCACGACTACCAGCACCGCCAGCACGACACCCGGCACGATCAGGCTCGAGCCCGTCGCCGCCATGGTCTTCTTCGCCGGCTTGTCCGGAGTCGACTTCGAAGGCGTCGCCGGCTTGTCAGGAGTTGGCTTGTCAGGGGTCGGCTTGACGGTGTTGGTCACCGTGAAGCCCGATGTCATGTCACCCGTGACCTCACCCGTATAGCCATCGACGGTACCGATCTCCTTGACCGTGTAGGCAACCGACTTGCCGGACTTTTTCTGGTATAGGCCGGTCCATGTGTTCGCCCAATGGTTCGCCCCGGACAATTCGACCGGTGCACCTTGGGCGGCGCCATCCGCATACAACTGCACCTTCACCGACTTCGGACGCCTGTGCTCCTTGTCATTCGAATCCTTCCAGACCTTGGACACAGACACCGACGTCCTGCCCGGCGTATACGAATTGGTCAGATCAAAGCCATCGACCTTGGTCGCATAGTCCTTGACCGCGTCCTCGCCGACGGTGTAGTCGTACCGGTGCCCATCATGCCGATCGTACTTGGGCAGGTTCTCGAACGCATATGTCCATGATCCGTCCGCACCCGCCGACACCTGGACGGCATCGACCTTTTTGCCATCGCGCAGCAGGTTGACCGTAATCGAATCCGGACGCACACCGTCACGGTTGCCGTCATCGTCCCAGGTCTTCGTACCGGCCACACGCGTGGTCTGCACATTCGTGTTGGTCACCGTGAAGCCCGATGCCATGTCACCCGTGACCTCGCCCGTATAGCCATCGACCGGATCCTCCGAAACGGTGTAGGCGATTTGCCTGCCATCCGCAGTGTACCTGCGAAGATCCGTAAACGCACCCTTCCAGTCGCCGGCCTCATCCAAGATCAGAGACTGGCCGGTATCCACACCATCGGCCAGCAAGTGCACGTTCACCGAACCACTCCGAGGACCAACCCACTTCTTAACGACCTTGACTTTAGTGGTGATAGGCTTGTCGGTCACTGTCTGAACGGCACCCTCCTTGGAGGAGGTAACTGTGAGCGTGTATTCCTTATCATTCAGCTTGTAACCAGTAGGGGCGACCTTTTCCTTGACCTTATAGGTGCCCTGTTCAAGGGTTCCAGAAGTGACGGTACCATCTGCACCGGTGGTCAATTCGAAAGTACTACCATCAGGTTTGGTAACGGTGAATACCGCGTTGGCAAGCTTGACGCTCTCATTACCTTCTTCGACCTTGACGAGCTTAATTTTGTTCGCTAAGTCTCCATCGCCGGTGCCGCCCGATTCGGCTGAACGGTAAGCGAACTCATACGACTTCGTATCCTCGTCGGAGGTCAACACCAGCTTGTTCTTCAATGTTTTACCTGACGTGTAAGTCGATTGGTATGTGAGGTAGTATTGATCGCCATTCACATCGCCCAGATTCAAAGTGAAGGAGTTACCACTGATGGTAAGTTTAGAGTCGATATTCACCGTTTCAAGAACGCGAGAAACGTCGCCATACTTGTTGAAAACGACCTTCTGCAACTCGAAACTTCCAGGAATATAGGATTGGGTCTGATCATCCAGAGTATCGGATATTACGACATTGTGAAGGGTGGACTTCATGTGGTTGATACGCGCATACCATTGTGCGTTATTAGGCTTCCCGTCCACTTTGCCAGCCCATTTATTGAGAACCTCATGTTCAATTTCGTGAGGGCCTACAACTGTAACTTCACCAGACTTATAGGTCGAACCTATCTGAACGGTAAAAGTATTCTTTTCGTTAAGGACAACTTTTTTTGGTGTTGAATTTGGCAACCAGATACATGGTGCCTTTTACATTGTATTTATTTTCCACCGTTTTAGTGAAAGTGGCACGAACGGTACCACCATTCTCGTCAGCTCCCGGAGTCACATGCGCCTTGGCTACCACGTTACCGTTCGGATCGAGGAGATCGAAATCCTGAGCAGTCACGCCATTGGGAAATTTAAATGTGTCAGGCAACGTGACATCAAAGTAATCTCCCTCATGTAAATTGATGCCGTAGGAACTGGCATCCCAATCCATCGACAACAGAAATGCTGACGTATGGTATATTTCATTGGCCTTTTTGTGATCAGTATTCTGAATCTCGAAATTTGTGAAATCAACATTCACGGCCTTCCCCTCAGGCGCGGCTTGTGCCACTGCCTGTGTGAATCCCATGAACATGCATAAGGCGAGCGATAGAATTATGCTTACCCATCTCTTTGCTCTTCTCATTGGAAAATCCTTGATCATTGCTGTTTTTTTCATTCAAAGGGCCAGTTCTCAAATGAGAATCAGCCACACGCTTTCATGGTAAAAGTTCACGAGACGCACTCCCCCTATTCTGAAAGAATGCCGATAGACGGTATTGTTCCGTCTCCATGCACTGAATCTTTTTTTTCGGGTGTAGAAAGGATGTATATATGGCTTGTCGTTTACCATCGCCTTTAAAGGATCGACACCCCTCTACTCGATAACAGTGGAAACGAAGCACATCACCTTGCCGCGGGCGGAGCATCGCTGGTTTTATCCGTGCCGCACGATGCGTTGGTTCCCGTCATGATTCACGGGAGCCGACGCATTGGCGCGGCACGGACCCCCAAACCAATCAGCAGGCCGGCGTCAGTGAGCCAGCAGCTCCTCGACGATCTGATCCTTGCTCAGGCTGGACGGATAGTACGTCGGCCAGTTGTCCATCTCCTTGAGGGTCTCCTCCCGGGAATCCCCCGCGAAGATGTGGAAGTGCACGGCCTTGCCCGGCGCGATGCCATGGTCGGAGAACTGCACGACCTTGGGAGCGCCGTCAGGTACATCGCCCACGGCGGTGAACAGGTAGCGCACGCCGCGGTTGCCCTTCTTGTAGTCGAGGATCTTGTACCCGTCGTACTTGTAGGTGGCGGTGGTGTCTGTGCCGTTGCGGGTGAAGGTGATTCGGTCGCCCTTGATGGTGATGCGTTCCACATCGGTCTTGTAGCCGGTGTCATAGTACTTCGTGTATTCTTCGGCGCTCATGGTGCCCTTCTTGGCCTTGGCTTCCATGACCTTCTTGAGGCTGCCGTCCTTCAGGTACGGGTAGACGGACTGCCACTCCCCCTCATAGTCGGCCATCGAACGGTCGGCGACATCCTGGGTGAGGAACCAGCCGTTGGTGGTATCGTTGGCCAGCGCCTGCTTGGCGATGGTGGTGAGCCAGCCCAGCAGCGTGGTCTGGTTCTCGGGCAGCTGTTCGGTGGCGGAGAGGATCGTCTTGTTGCTGCTCTTGGCGGCATCGTTGAGTTTTTCGGCGAAACCGTCCATCTCCTGCGGATTGACGACCAGCAGATCCACATCGGATCCGGAGACGAGGTCGAGGGTGGACTTGAGGTCGGCCGCGGAAGGCTCGCCCTCGCTGTTCATGGCGTTCGTATAGGATTCCGGCGTCTTGTCGGTGGCGCCAAGATAGTCGAGCAGGTAGCTGATGATCGATTCGGTGGCCACATACGAACGCTTCACACCGGCGGCACGGGCCTTGTTGACCATGGCGACGAATTCGGCATAATCCGCATTCCATGCGTTCGAATGACGCTGTGCGGTAGCTGCGGTGTCGGTGCCTTCACCGGCCTTGGCGGTATAGGCAT
The DNA here is from genome assembly GCF_000522505.1 of Bifidobacterium moukalabense DSM 27321. Classification (GTDB taxonomy): domain Bacteria; phylum Actinomycetota; class Actinomycetes; order Actinomycetales; family Bifidobacteriaceae; genus Bifidobacterium; species Bifidobacterium moukalabense. The sequence continues at coordinate 393,441 of NZ_AZMV01000002.1, forward strand.
CCGTGATGGCGGTCGCCGCCTTGAGCACTGCCTCGGGGCTGAACCACAGGTGCGGGTTCGTGGAGCCGTGATGATGGTGGTGACCGGACTCGTTGTCGTTGCCTTCATGCTCATGTTCGTGTTCCTCGGTGGCGGTGATGCCCATGAGGTCGCCCACGTTGACGATGGTCTGCTTGCTCTTGTCGAGCTGGGCCTTCTCCGCCCAGCCGTCATAACCGGCTCCGTTGATCACCACGATGTCGGCCTTGGAGAGCTTGGCCAGGTCGGCCGGCGTGGGCTCGTAGTCATGCGGTTCCACGGAGGTGGAGTTGATCAGGGATGTGACCTGCGCGCATTTGCCGCCAAGTTCCTGGGCAAGCGAACCCCACTGGTTGACGGAGGCGACCACGTTGAGCGTGGTGCTGCATGAATCGTTGGCGTCGCTGGCAGCGGAGGTCGAACCGTTGGCCGCATTGGCGGTGTTCCTGCCGGTTTTCGCATTGAGGAACGCGAATCCTCCGATAATAAGGCCGGAGATCAACGCGCCCACGACGAATGCGACGACGATGGCGACGATGCCTTTCCTGCCGACGCCGGTCGAATCTCCGGACGACCCGGATTCCATATTCTCCGGATTCCTGTTTTCGGGCTGGCTGAGACTGTTCTCGGTCATGCTCTTCTCTTTCTATCTATTCTTTATTTCCATTGATATGGCCGATCTCGTCGAATTCGACGAGTCGCGCCATCGCATTGTCGTCATGGGCATGCGTGCCAAGGACTCGGCAATGGGTGGACACGTCGGTAACTATATCATAATGATAATCATTATCAATAAAGAGGTGCGAAAAAGAGACCGGTTATGCGGCATCAAGCATTGCCATCATTGGGAAACGCCGAAGCGAAGCGAATGCGGCCGCGAGCGCGGCAACGGACTCGCCTAATCCATCATCACGACGGAATCGTCTTCCTCGCTATTCCCTATGACATGGCCCTTCTCATCCCAGGGGCATGAATAGGTGACGCAAGGCGTCGTTGGCGGATGGTTGACGAAATCATAGATCAGTTCCATCTGCCGGCGTGAAATGCCGATGCGTGAATCCGGCGAGATAAGCAATAGCGGCGATGCCAGTTTCGTGTGGATGAGCGCGGTGATGGTGCGATTATTGATGGCCCCGTCATCCACCCAGATGATCGCATGGGCGTCATATCCCCGTTCGACACGTTCGCGCTGCTTGCCGATCTCGTTCATGATCAGATCGAGCTTCTGCATGACCCTGCCCTCATGGGTGTTGGGGTCATGCCAGAACACGCTGGATACGACGGAATCATCCCATCCCAAACGATCGCCAAGCATCTCCGTATACGGCTGCCATGTGGACAGCCAGCGCAGATCCAGCATTCCGTCCCTCGCCAAGGCGTACAGCTTGCCGGCCAGCTCATCGGACCAATGCAGCTCATGGAAACCACGCCGTCCGAAATCTATGACCGCCGTCTTATCCAGGGGGAACGCCCTTTTCGCCGAGTACAGGTCCGTGCGGTACCCGTCCGGATCGGGCACCAGCTCCACGTGCCCCACATCGGAATAATTGACGATTCCAGTGTTGGGGAACGCGTTCAGGACGCCGTCGAAATCCAAGTACATCACCGGTCTGTTCATGTGGCCCGTCTCTGCGCCACGATTCGCCCCGCGAACAATCTTGATCATCTTCCTCATGACCGCTCCTCTCGTTGAACTTGCATGGTGAATGGCATCAGTCAGTTTCCGGAATCACCCTGTCTCCAGATTTGCTCATCCTTGATGAGTTGGGTGCCGTAACGCATCTTGAGCTGGGATACCAACTCATCGATATGCTGCTGCGCCTCGATGATCTCGGAACTGTACATCTGCATTCTCGTCTGATTGAAGGCGATGCCGGTCTCATCGGGCATTTCGCCGACCACATGAGGTTTCTCGCCGGACATCGCATACTCAGCCGCCTCATCCATCAGCTTCCGATCGCCGCTCCACCTGCTGATGCAGCGTTCGATGCGCTTCGCGCCGATCAGTTCGAGCGGCATTCCCACACTGGAGAAAATCTGATAAGGGCGCAATCCACGCATATACCAGTACATGCAGTACACCTGAAATTCATGGGAATAGGTGATCCGTTTGCTCGTCGCATGGGTGATCGCCGGCAGTGATTCAAGGTAGCAGACCTCTTCCAGCGTGAATTCGACGTTGGTCATACCCCATCATTCCTAACGTAAGTGAGCGATCATCTTACGGATGCGCTCCTGCAGCGTGATGATCGTTCTGTTGAGCTCCTGTATTTCCGACAGGCTTGAAAGGATGATCTCATCACGCATGGCGGGCTTGCGCCCCTCTTCGTCGAGCTGTCGGACCTCGGCCATGAGCTGGGGGTTGCTCTTCCACCTGCTGATGCACCGTTCGATGCGCTTCGGCCCGATCAGTCGCGACGGGAGCCCCGCATTGGAGAAGATGACGCTCGGCCGCGTGCCATGCACATACTGGTACATGCAGTACACCTGGAACGCGTGCGAGTAGGTGATGCGACTCGCAGTCGCATGTTCCACGACCGCCAAGGATTCAAGTTCCTCGATTTCCTGATCAGTAAATTTTTTGCTGTTCCGCATATGGTTCCCCGTATCCGTTCTTGCATCGGCAGATGCCGATTTTGAATTTTTCCGTATGGTCATGCGTCGTCGCAGACCTTCAGATGCCTACATTCCTTTCGATAATTCGCCTCACTATACTCTGTTCGGAAGGGAAATCGGCAGAACGGGGAAACCTCTCCCCCTATAAGCAAATCGGCACTCTTCAATCCCCTTACATACCCTTGAAACAAGCGGTGCAAAAAACGACACACCACCCATCACGCTGAGAGCATAACGGGTGGTTGTCTCTCTATCCCGGGGGTTATGCCTTGGTCAGCTTCTTGCGCTTGAGATTCAGCACGACATCGGCGGCATCGGCCACACGCTCGGAATGCGTGACCACGATGACGCACTTACCCAGCTGGTGCGCGGCATCCCGAAGCAGGCCGATCACATCACCCGTCGTCTTCGGGTCCAAGCTACCGGTCGGTTCATCCGCCAGAATCGCGGACCCCGGAGACACCAGGGCGCGGCCGACCGCCACTCGTTGGCGCTGACCACCCGATAAGTGCATGATGTTGCGTTTCGCCTCCTCGCGGCTCAGACCCAAATCCTCAAGGACCTTCAGGTCGGCCTTGGGATTGACCAGGCGCAGGTTCTCCACCGGCGTGAGATAGTCGATCAGATTGTGGTCCTGGAACACCAGGGACACGTGTTCGCGACGATGCTTCGAATACCCCGTCTCGGCGATGTTCCCGCCTTCGAAACGAACCTCGCCCTTGGAAGGGGAATCCAGCCCCGCCAGCAACGACAGCAGGGTGGACTTGCCCGCACCGGACGGACCGGTTATCGCATACATCCTACCGGCCTCGAAATCCGCGCTGACATCCGACAGAACGCGTATCTTGGCCGCACCGTACGTGTAATCGACATGATCCAACTGTAGACAAACCGACATGATTATGACTCCTAACTCATGGAGGAAAGAATGGATTTGGGAGAACGCGCCAGCACCGAGGCGAGCGACACCACCAGGGCGATCGCAATGACCCCGCAGCCGAGCAGCAATATGAGCAGTGTTTGAGCAGGCGGCAAGGCATCCACCTGCAACGACGAAAGGGAGGCATCATCCGCATTGGCCAGCAACATGGACGAGACGAACCCCGACAACAAGGCGCCGGTGCCAAGCGAGCACAGGGCCGCAACCAACGCCATCAGGCAGGTCTCGACCACGAATTGCCCGATTATCCGGGCCTTGCCGATACCGATGGCCAGGAAGACGCCTATCTCATGAATCCGGGAACGAACCCAGAAGACCAGCACCATGCCCAGCACCAGCACGCCGACCAGGCAGACGACCGCCAGAATCAGACGCACCAGGTTACGTACCGTGTTCACGGCCTGCAGCACGCTGGAAAAACGGGATGAATTGTCCGTGACATCGTATTTCGACCCGGCCAACTTCTTGGCCCTTTGAATGGTCTGCGGCAGGGTCTGCGCGCTGGCCGACAGGCAACGTACCGTATCGATTCGCGATTCGCCGGTCAGCGTGGAGGCCACGTTCATTCCCGCATACAGCAGATTCTCCGAGGAATCCGACGGCATGGGGCTCTGCGACTGCGTTTTGCCGGAGAAGATTCCGGACACGCGCACGGTGGAGGCATGGTCACCCTGCTTCAGCGTGAAGGTCGACCCGACCGACAATCCGTTCTGCTTCGCGAAATCCTGGTGCACCAGCACGCCGTCGCCGTTTCCGGAGATGTGGCTCCCCTGTTCGAGGCGGTACAGTCCGCTTTGGAATTCCGTGGACAGCGAGGAATCCGTGGTACCCAGCACGCTGACCTGCGCGGATACGCCGGCGTCCAGCCGCGGCCCCTGTTGGGGAACGACGGGCTGGGCGCCGTCCAGCTCCGCGAAGGTCTTGGTCTCATATGCGGCCTTTTTCACGCCATCAAGATGGGAGAACCGGTCGGCCTCCTTTGCGCTGATGGGGTCTTCGCGCGCCTCGACCGCAAATCCGATGCCCATGCTTCCACCGATTCGGTCGGCCACCTCCTGCAGGGCCGCCGAGACACCGGCCTGCGCCACCAGACCGGTGAAGACCAGCAGCATCAGCAGGCCGATGAGTCCGCTGCGAATCGGTTTGCGCACGATGGCCAGCACGGAGCGGCTCCATACGTTCACCTTCGTCATCGCTGCATCCCCAGCAGGTCACGCGGCGACTTGTACAGCGTCGGCATGCATGAGATGAGCACGCACACCAGCACCACACCCAAAAGCCCGAGGGAGACGGGAAGGATGGCGTTCACGTCGACCGACACCGCAAGCGTACTCAGCGAACGAGTCGCCATATTGGATTCGAGGTTGCCGCCGGCCTGGCCCATGCTGCTCAGCTCGCGGGCTGCGGAGGCATTGACCGAACGCAGCGTGGACGAGCCGAGCCATTGCGCCATGCCACGCGCGCACAGCCAGCCAAGTGCCAGGGATGGCAGGCCGACCAGAATCATCTCGCTGAAATACTGGGCGATCATGGATGGCTTGCCCACGCCGATCGATACCAGCACGCCCATTTCCCGACGGCGGTCATTCATCCACAGCAGCAGCACCAGGCACAGCACGAGGGCCGCGAAGATGAGCACGCCGATCAGGGTGCCGCGCATCATGGAACGCACGCCCTGCGCCGCACTCAGCATGCCGGCCGTGTACTGGTCGTTGCGGGTGATCTGGTAGTTGTTCCAATCCACCGGCAGCTTCTTCGCATCGTTCATGGTCTTTTCCACATCGACACCCTTGGCGAGGGTGAAGGTGGCGTCCTGATAGATCTCCTTGCCGGGCTTGTACTGGTACAGCTCACGCGTGGTGTCCAGATCCGTGTACACGGTGTTGGAGGTCAGCTCGGCGCGGGTGGCCACCTTTCTGTTGCTGTCGCCCTTGAAGATGCCCGCGATCGTGGTGGTGACGCTTGCCGTGGAGCCTGACTCGTTGTCGGCATCGTACGGATTGGCCTTGAGGGTGAGCGTATCGCCCACCTTGAGATTGTTGGCCTTGGCGAGATCCTCGTGAATCATCGACATATGCTTGTCCGAAGACTTCAGGTGGCGCCCCTGCGCGATATTGAGCGTATGCGATGCGAAGGCGTTGAGTTTGGACGAATCATTCGTGCCCTCGAGGTTCACGGCGTTGCCGAACTGCTGCTCCTTCGTCTTGTCGTAATCGTTGCCGTCGGGCAGCTTCATCGCATCGGCGTCGACCAGATCGGCGGTGACGTTCTGTCGGACCACATACGAGTCGATGCCGGAAAGCTTTGCGATGCGTTGCACGTCGGCCGGTTTCACCGTACCGGCGCCTCGCGGTGTTCCCGAATTGTGCTGCGGATTATTCGCCAATACGAAGCCGACGGTCGCCTGCTTCTCGATCTGTTCGGCCTCATGCTGCGCCGCATGCGATACGGCGATCGTGGCGAGCATGCTTGCGGCCACGATGGTCAGAATGACCAGCAGAACCAAGGTCCGTATTCGTTTTCTGAGTACATAGCGTCCCGCTCGTGAAATGAACGTCATGATTTCCTTTCCTGATGAGAAAACAAAAGGAGGGCCTTCGCTCAAGCATTCTGAAGGCCCTCCCGTATGAATGGAGGTGAATGGGCGTTACCTGCCGCCGCGTCGGCGCATGAACAGTGATACACCGCCCACAATCGCTGCCACGACTACCAGCACCGCCAGCACGACACCCGGCACGATCAGGCTCGAGCCCGTCGCCGCCATGGTCTTCTTCGCCGGCTTGTCCGGAGTCGACTTCGAAGGCGTCGCCGGCTTGTCAGGAGTTGGCTTGTCAGGGGTCGGCTTGACGGTGTTGGTCACCGTGAAGCCCGATGTCATGTCACCCGTGACCTCACCCGTATAGCCATCGACGGTACCGATCTCCTTGACCGTGTAGGCAACCGACTTGCCGGACTTTTTTCTGGTATAGGCCGGTCCATGTGTTCGCCCAATGGTTCGCCCCGGACAATTCGACCGGTGCACCTTGGGCGGCGCCATCCGCATACAACTGCACCTTCACCGACTT
>NZ_AZMV01000003.1 GCF_000522505.1 Bifidobacterium moukalabense DSM 27321
TTGCCACCAGTCCCCATGTGAGAGGTGAGCGTATTCGACACGTCCGAATGGTCACTGACCTTGAACCGTCCATCCTGTTGATGGAAATCCAACATCACGCTTTTGTGGATTGCAGGATTATGTTCGGTTTTCAATGTTCGGGGCGACAGTCACCATATGCGATGCTTCCGGCCTTTGATCCCGCATTCCAGGAGAATGACTTAACACGCTGATCTGCGTTTCCAGTGCATTCAGCAGTTCCTTCGGTAAGGCTTTTCCTCTTCTCTCGGCTCGACGAATGATCCCAGCACAGGCTTTCGCGCTCAAAAAGTACCGGCGCGGCACGTCGCCAGTCTCGAGTATTGACGACAAGGAACACACGTTCGCGCCTTTGGGCCACACCGTAGAATTGAGCGTCCAACACTCTCCAAGCCGCCCCCCCCATCAGGCCAGAGTTCGGCCACGGCTTCAAGGAGCGACTGGAAGGCCCTTCCGTGTTCAGCCGACAATACTCCGGGTACGTTTTCCCATACGATCCATTCCGGATCAATTTCTGCGCAAGCTCGGAGATATTCGAGCATGAGCTGGCCGCGCGGGTCAGCCAGAGCCTTCCTGAGTCCGGCAACGCTGAATGCCTGGCAGGGGCTTCCTCCAACAACGACATCTGCTGCATGATGATATTTGCTCCAATCCACTTTGGTCATATCCCCCAAGTCGGGAACATTGGGATAATGGTGTTTCAGGACGGCTTTGGGGAATGGTTCGATTTCCGCGTAGGCTACCGGCTCCCAGCCGAGCGGCTCCCATGCGACCGTTGCCGCTTCGATGCCGCTGAACAGGCTGATGTAGCGCATGGTCTCTTCCTTTCGACGTTGTTGGCGTTCGCGCAGATCGGCTCACTGCGGCGGAGCTGTCGTTTCCGCTAACCGTCTTCGTTCTTGGCTGTGGTGAATCCTGAAAACCACGGTCAAGTGGCGTTGACGCGAACACCTAGTGCTCTGCACGGGACTCGAACCCGTATCACCCCGCCATTTAAAAGCTGTGGGGTTTTGTCGGTTTTTAAGACCGCCGCGTATACCATTCCGCCAGCAGAGCAAGGTGCGGTCGGCTGGAACAATCGAAAGGCCCTAGGTTGTGTCCGGAGCCGACCGCAAATCTTGAATTTTTCAATCCGTGGACGGATCGTACGACTCGTCGTGATTGGCTTGTGCGGCCAGGTACATGACCGAGCCGAGGAGGATTACCGCCGCCGTGATAGTCCAACCGAGCGATTCAGCTGTAGCCCAAGAAAGCAGTAGCGTTCCGGTGATGCAGGCCAATGCGGTAGCCACCAAAATGCCGGTATTCGACTTCATGACTGGTTCTCCTTTTCGTATTTTTGGATGATGTCGTTGAGTCGTTTGATACATGATCCGGTTGCCGCCTTGCCGCCGACCACGACGCCATTTTGAAAGTCGTCATCACATTTCGTGTTGGCGAGGTGCGCGCGGAAGAAGCTCATGCCTTTCACGAGGGCTTTCAAATCTTCCAGCAGGGCTTCTTCGGTCATCGTGTGGCTCCTACTCTTTCCTGCATCCAGTGCGCGAGGGTCTCGAACTGTGCTGGCGTGAGGGTGATGCCGATTGGCCTGTCTCCGATGGTCACGTACATGTTGAGACTGCCGAGGTTGCCGGCGTAGAAGTCGATCAGCCAGCCGTCCTTCGAGATGAAGTGGATGTCGCCCGGGTCAGTCAGCCGGTTTCGTGCTGGCGGGGCGGGAGGATTAAGAATATCCGTCATGCCGCCTGCTCCTGCCTGCCCGCTTGAGCATCGAGACTGGCTGACCGAATCAACGTTTCGGGAGTGACGTTGAGCGCCTTTGCGATGTCCGATAGGTCGTCGGTGCTGAATGGCAGTTTCATGGCGAAACGGTCGTAGAGGAATTTGCGGTCTCGACCGATTCGTTTTGCAAGTTCCGGTGTCGATACGCCGGCTCTTGCGGCTTCGGCGCGTACCGCGCGGATCAGTCTGACCGATGTCTCGGAGAGTTCTGTGTTCTTCTTCATGCTTCATACTGTACCGCATTCGGTACGTTTTTGCAACCGGATTCGGTATGTGTGTTGCGAACGTACCAGAAAACGGTACAATATAGGTATGAGTAAATATGAATCAGACTTCACTCAAAGGGTCATAGAGACCATAGAGAAGAAGCGACACGACAAGCACATGACCATCGACCGGCTATGCGAACTGGCGGGAATAGGCCGCAACTCCTATTACGCCAAGGCGCGCGGAGAACGATGTTTCAATACCGAAGAGATCGACGCGGTTGCGAAGGCTCTCGGCTGTGACGCGCTCCTGCTCTTGAAGGAGGCCGCGCAGGAGCCTACCGACGAAGAACGGATAATCCGCGCCGCCTTGCGCAAATTGCAGGAAGACCCGCTAGCATTGGCCGCCTACATGAGCGACAGCAAACAGGCGGATATTGATGGAGAGGCAGGGCCGGACTACGACGAGCCTGCCTGACCTGCCCATCGACCGGCGCATGACCTATGGTGACATGCGCCGGGCCATCACCGTTCTGCCGGTGACCGTGGCAAGCGCCATCCTCCCGGACGGCCTGTACGGAGCCTACGATGCTCGACTGCAAGCCATCCTCATAGATCGGCGGCTCACCTACACCGGCAAGCGCTGTACCCTCGTGCACGAGCTGGTGCACTGGTGGCATGGCGACTGCGCATGCGACATGAGAAGCCGCGCGAAGAGCGAATGCCGCACCCGCCGCCAAACCGCCCTGCTCTTGGTAGACCCAACCGAATGCGCCACCTTGGAACGCATGTACGACGGCGACCTATGGCACATGGCAAGCGGCCTGAACATCACCAAGGACGTATTGCTTGACTATCGGAAGACATTAACGGACGTACCATTAAGTCATTGATTCAGAGAAGAAAGGAAAATCCAATGACCACCAACAATCCACAACCGCAACAAGGGCGCCCACAGCCGCAGAAGCCGATCTCGCCATACTATTCGCAGGAACCCAAGATTGGATTCTGGAGCCGTCCAGTCACGTTCTCACGAATCGGTCTGGTCGGCATGCTGGTCGGATGCGTCCTCTTCGGAGCCGTGGCCTGCGGTGGCGTCTTCCACGGCGATGACGGTAGCAGTGAGGCTGGTTCTTCCAGCACCACATCATCGGACGTGAGGAAGGATGATAACGGCTCCAGTGCGAAGAGCAGTCCGAAACCGTCCAAGACCACGGAATCGTTCGACATCGGCTCTCTTGACGGCAAAACCGTGTATGAGGCGCATGATCTGATCGTCAAGGCGGGACTCACATTCAAGGCCGTCAGTGATGGCGACGTGGCAAAGACGGACATCACCGAAAACTTCTACAATGCTGACGGCTCCAAGATCGACGGTTGGGATGATTGGAAAGTAGTCAGTGCCACGCAATCCGATAAGACTGTTACATGCATGGTCGATTCACAGGAGAATCTCGATGCGGCGAAGAAGACTGCTGAGAATGAGAAAGCCGGGGATGATGCCGCCCCTGCCGTTATGACCGCATGTCAGAACGAGGGCGAGAATCGGTTTCCTTACGGCTATAAGGAGCATGACATTCTTGGTGTGATTCAGGACGTTACGAGGCAGGATGACGGCAGCTACTTTTACAAGGTCAAGGCCACCGTCACTAACGAATACGATGCAAAGCAGGAAGTGACAGTGGAATGCACCACGACCGGCAATGACGACAGTCAGACCGTCACCGGCTGGAATGCCTACTGAAAGGTATGAGAATGAGAAGAAGTACAAGACTTGCGGCACTATTCTGCGCCGTGCTGTTGCCGCTTGGGCTGGCGTCCTGCGGCCAGAATGCCGGGCAGAAGGCCGCGGAGCAGGAAAAGGATAGGCAGGCGGCCTTGGAGGAGGCTGGCGCGTTGCCGCTCGAATCCGGCTTATCCGGCAGTTGCACGGGCGATGACGAACGGTTGTCGTCCGTCAGCCTGGGAACCGCCGGCCAGTATCTCGCCATCGGCATCGACGGCTTCGACAAGGTGCATGCGGATCAATCCTATGTCTATACGGTGACTGTCAAGAATCATGCCGCCGAGACGTGGTATCAGGTCAATCTGGCCGACTATGTTGCCTCTGGCGAGACGAAGCGCAGTGTCACGAATCTAAGCACCAACGTCGAGAACACGTATCCCGGCTGGAATGATTCAACGGATTCATCGAGATTCGAGACCAGCATTCCAGATACGATGATCCGGCAGGGCAAGGATGCGCTGGAATGGAATGTCGCCTTGAACGTCGATGGCGAGGAAGTCGCCACGTGTCCTGCCGATGGTGATGCGAGACTCGAGTGATGATTCTTCCTTTTGGCCCTGCTTCGGCGGGGCCTTTTTTCGTCGCGATTTCCCTAGTAAAAAAAATGTTAAGTATTGTATAGAGACTTATATATGTATAACGTCGGTTATACCGATTTACGCGGTTTTGGTAATCTTCCTTATACATACTGTATAAATTTGCTTATACTCTCGTGTGGTAGTATAGTTCATAGCATTAAATAAAAAACCCGTGCGGTTGGTCAGAACCACACGGGTATGGAAAACCTAGGACGATTCTCCATGCACCAGCATACGGCAAGGCATGGAGGGAAAGCAGATGAAACCGATGGGATACAAGAACACCGACGCCTTCTACGAGCTCGCACATGAGGGTCGTCTTGCCTACCGTCGCGGCGACAACCTCGGCATCTACGCGATGGCTCAACTTGTGCTCGCCTACATGTGTGACCAGACCTACGATTGGGACAGAGACCGCAACCAGCCGCCCGAAAAACTGCGCAAGGCCAACGCGCCATGCCGCTATTACACGCTCGGCTGGAGCGGATTTGCGGAAGACCACGGAATGGTGCTGCTCACGCCGGAGCAGGCCATGAGTGAGGATGCTGACAAAATCATGCGCAAGCGAGAATTGAATGCCAAGAAGCAGTTCAGTGACGCCGCGGTCTGGTTGCAGGAGCGCGGCATAATCAAGAAGCTGGAATCGGCTTCACTTGGCAAGAATGCCGGGTTCCTCCTGCTGCTTGGTGACGATAAGGAAAACAAGGCCGTGGAACAGTGGGCGCGACAATGCCTACACCTACCGATGATCTGGTGATTCGTGCCCACATTTTGCCCACGTCTGTGAGGTAAAAGCCGTGAATTAGCGGTAATTACAGTGAATTACCACGGTTGACGAATAGGCGGGGAACCATTGGAAAACCAAGGAAAACCGCCGATTCTGACACCCGGACGAAAGTGCCTCCAGTGGGACTCGAACCCCCTCGCAAGTCAGGCCGAAACCCCGGCATCCGCAACGTCGGCAGACGTTGACTCCACCTGCCGTGCCCACATTTTGCCCACGCCCCCGGCAAACAGCAGTTCACCCATCCGAGCCGACAGATCATCCAAGTCCGCATCGAACAGGTCGGCATAGGTATCCAAGGTCATGGCCGCCGACTTGTGCCCCAACTGCCGTTGCACCGTCTTGACGTTGGCGCCGGACTGCACCATCAAGGAAGCCGCAGTATGCCGCAGATCATGCAAGGTCATCTTCCCGCCTATGCCGGCCTTGCGCAGGGCGGACGCGAACCAACCATCTTTGCGGGTTGGATTCCAACCGTTGCCCATCGGCTTGTCAAACGGCATGTCCGGTGCCGTGAAAAGGAAGTCAGTCGGCCTTCTGCCTGCGCATTGCGCCTTGAGCGCCGGGAGCAGGACAGCCGGAAACATTACCACCCTCTTCTCGTGCGTTTTAGGGTCGGTCTCGACCATCCGGCTACCGACCCTCGTGATGCTCTTGGCGACGGTCAGTCTATCCCTTTGCAAGTCAACGTCCTCGACCCGCAAGGCGACAAGCTCACCCCATCTCAGCCCGCAAAGGCCGAGGGTGAGGATTATCAGCCGCCGCCACTCGCATTGATCGGCCAGCCGTCCCAGCTCACTGGCGGTGAGGTAGACATGCTTTCTGCCGGTCTTGCGCGGCAGACTGAGTCCGTCGCATGGATTGTCGTGAATGCATTTGGCTCGTCTGGCCGCTTCGAGCAGGGCCTTGAGGATTCCTTCGGCGCGGAGCACGACGCTAGCACTTCGCTCGCCAGACAGTGCCGTAACCCATTCCTGCACTTCGTCGTGCGTGATGGATTGCACTTCGCGCATACCCCATTTTGGCTCGACATGAGGGCGCCAAGTGTCTTCCAGAGACTTGATATAGCTCGGCTTGCATCTGGTCTTTTTTGCGGCTATCCACGGCTCCCAGAAGTCTTCGAGGCGTCGGCGTCCGGCTTGTGGGTCGATGTAGGCTCCCGTGGTCTTTGCCGTGGTCACATTGGCGGCACCCCAAGCATCGGCATCCATTTTGCGACGGAAGCCGCGTTTGCCGGTGGCCGTGCCGTCCGGCTTGCGGTAGCGCACCTCGTACCTTCTGCCGCCTTTGGTGTCGTAAGGGCGAATCGTGTAGGCCATGTGGTCTCCTTTGCTGACAAGACCAGTATAAAGAAGGCGGCCTGACCGTGCAGACCGCCCTCGCCTTGAAAGTGTCAGCAAACAAGACATGTCTCAGTATACAGGTGCGACACGCCGACTTGCGTTATTATCCCGCCTGAGATAATATGAATATGTCAGCAAACAAGAAAGGAAAACCAAAATGTTCACCGCAACCGATTACACCAAGACCGCCGCCTACGCCGACATCGACCACTGCTGGAACGGCAGTGAATACTACCTCGAAGCACACGAGGAAAACGGCGCATGGGAGACGATCGACCGCGACCAGGCCGTCAGCGAAGACGGCAAGGCGTACTACGCCGAATACTTCTTCGGCAAGGAAGGCGACGACGTGCGCATCCCCGAACGCACCTACGCCGCCGAAGACATCGAAACCTACGCGCAGACCTGGTAAAAAACAGCAGACAGCCCCGCCCCAACCAAGCGGGGCCTTACTTTTGCGGAAAGGAAGACCATGAGCATTAAAGCATTGCGGGAGAAGGCCGGACTGTCACAGCAGGATTTGCAGAGGAAGGCGGGACTCAATGCGATCAGCCGCATCTGGAGCTGGGAGGCGTGGGATAGGACGCCAAGGCCCAATTGGGCGCGAGACCCCAAGCGCATGAGCATCGAAACCGCAAAAGCATTGGCCGACGTGCTTGGCGTGACGTTAGACGATTTCTATAACGCACTATAAGACACGCCGACTTGCGTTATTATCCCGCCTGAGATAATATGAATATGTCAGCAAACAAGAAAGGACACGATCAAAATGGCACACTACAATATCACTTACTCGTGCGGCCACGAAGAACGCATTGAACTGTTCGGCAAGGTCAGCGGACGTGAAAGCCGCATCGAATGGCTCGAAACTCAAATGTGCCGCGCGTGCAAAGCCGCCCAGGACTCCGAAGGGCTTCCGAAACTCTCCGGCACCGAAAAGCAGACCGCTTGGGCCGCACGCATTCGCCGAACCTTCCTCGACCAAACCGAATCCCAGTTAGGTCACGTCATCCTTACCAACCCGCAGGCCGCCGAAGCCGCCAATGAGCTACTGAACCTCGTCAAAGACTCTATAAACGAGCAGACATCCGCCGCATGGTGGATCGACAACAGGGATAGGCTCGAACCGGAATTCGCTAAGATGGCGATGGCGAAACGCGAGGTATCTAAACAGGCAGATTGACATGCAGACAGTTACGCGATATGCTTACTCATGTCGTACCGGAATGTCGAGCGTCCGGTTGAAATATTCTCAGCTCAATCTGAGATACGTGGATTGAAATGGTGTTTGATGTGCGGGTATTAGAATCCGAATCACACTAATATCATTGCTTCCAGCAATGCGATGGCCCCTCAGGAAACCGAGGGGCCATATATTTTTTATCAGAATCGACATGGCTAAAGCCTGAACGCGGCTCCGTGCCGCTCCAGCAACGAACTGATTGGCAGAGCATCAGCGAAATGCTGTCCGCTCTTCTTTATATCAATCCATTGGCTTGCCGACCTGTAACGCTTGCCAAGACCATCCCTCACCTGTTGAATGTCTTTTGCAACCTTACCTAGATTGTTCGCGTTCTGCCTGAGCTGGGCCACCCGTTCCGACACATAAGCCTGTCCCATACCGCCTTGTGCGCCGCGTGCCGTTGTATACGTTACATTGCCGTACTCATTGGGGTGTTTGGCTGCCTTTTCCAATGTTTTAGCGTCAGCCAGGTTGTATTCCGCTTCCGTAAGTATTCTATCGATATGCTTATCCACTAGGGATAGTTCCTTATCCCTGATACTTTCTGCCCAGCTGACTTGTTTCGGTGAACCGTCCAGTGCTGGTAGTTTATCCGGCGACCAAGATTTGGCGGATGCTAACGCTGCGCCACCTCCTGATCCTGATTTTCCCCTTGAGCTGCCTGCGCCTCTGCCTCCCATTGTTTCAACCTCCTTGTGTTGTGGTTTGTGTATTGGATGTGTTTTGTGGTGATTTTAAATCCGTCTGGGATTTTCCCGTATAGGAGTATGAGTGATGGGCTTATCAGATCTTCCATGACGCGAAATCCGTGTTTCCATAGTCGTGTAGCCTCCCGATCACCCAGTACGCCGACACTACTCACGCTGATAACGGAACGACTTGGCAAACCGTCGAACGCAAAATCATAGCTGTCGGGGCTAGACCATTGCGCAGACGGGATAACAGACAAGCCCATTCGTTGCCAGACCATGCCGATAAGTCTACTCCGGTAGCAGTTCCAGCGTTGCATCGGTAGTGGCATGTCGCGGTAGAGGCTGAAATCAGGAGTGAGAACGCACTGGAACTTGGATAGCATTTGTCCGTATTTGATGGGGTTTTGCCAGCATCGCTCGAATTGGTAGTCATCGAGGTAGAAGTGACATCCAAGCCGTGTAGCCTGCTTCGTGGTCGTACCTTTAGCATAGTTGAAGCCAATCAGATCATCTGGTGGAATTGTCTTGCAGGGCCATATAATCGGCATGCCATTCGCAGTAAGACAATCATCGGGAAGCAGATCAAGATTATAGTAGCCGATCGTGCGATTTCTTCCGTTCCTTGTCATAAAACACCTCCTACCACGAAAACGCCCCCTCCCCCCAGCCGAAGCCGGGAGAGGGGCGTTAAAAAAATGGGTGCAAGATTTTCCACAGGCACCCGAATGCGTGATTTTTTTACACGCGAAGTTAATTTTTGGATGCTAGTTTGATTCTCACGCCCGAAAATTAATCAAGGTCACTCGTTGTCGGTGACGGTGATCTTCAGCTTGTCGAGCTTGTCCTTGACGGCGGTTTCGACAGTCTTGGCGATTTGGTCTGGGTCTGCGCCTTGTGCGGAGGCCAATGCCTTGACCGCTTCGGACAAGGCGGATACTTGCGTGATGAGCTGACTGGTCTTGCTGTCGATACCGGCTACGCGGTCACCCAATTTGGCGCCGCCTTGAATCGGCATTTCGGCCACCAGATTGCCGAGCGGCGAAGCGTGCGTGTCCTTGTTCCATTGGGAAAGTCGGAACAGTTCGGTCCTTGTCGCGTTCGCCGCAGCATCGGTGCCTTGCAGCCGGTCACGTACCTTTACGCCGTTCTGGTCGAAATTCCAAACGTCTTCCGCATTCATGTTGTCTCCTCCTAATAGTTCGTTTGCTCGATTGATGATTCGTTCCACCGGCAATGCGTTCGTGCATCTGTCGGGGCATCCGTAGTGGTCGGTGCCGGGTACTTCGCGGTGTAGGACGATGTTGCCGGTGCGGTTGCCGCTTGCGTCATGGTTGAGACTGTTCCAGCCGTATCGTTTGGCGATGTCGGCACAAAGTTGAGCCGAAGCCTCCACTTCCGCATCGGTGACCGGGATACCGTCCATGCCGCCCTCATGTTCGATGGTGACGCCGGAGCAATCGGATTGCCAGTTGGCATCGGCCCACGAGCCGTTGTTTTCGTCCACCCACTGGTAGATCGTGCCGTCGCCGCCTACGCCGTAATGCGATGCGGCTCCGAAGCTGGAACGTTGGAAGCAACTATCGGTGCCTGCGAGCCTGCCGACCATGATGTGTAGGGTGATGTGGTTGACGGACTGCCCAAGCCGTCCGCTGTAATGGTTTGGGCTGCCCCGCCAAACGGCGAAACTTGCACCAACCATCAGAGAGCACCGCCCGGCTCGTACTGGGCTTCGTCGGTGGTTTCGACGGTCGCCGACTCAGTAGCGGTCTCGGCAGCTTCGGCGGTTTCGGTTTCCGCTTCGACGGTTTCGGTTGCATCCTCTGCCGTTTCCTCTGCCGGTGCGGTCTTGGCTACCGCACTTGCGGCGCTCATGGCGGCGTTCTTCGCTGCGGTCACACCATTCACCACGCCTTCCTTCTTCAGGGCGTCCACGAGCTGCTGACCCGCGAGCGAAGCGCTGGTAATGTTCTGGTTCTTCCACCAGCCGTACACGGTTCCAATCACGCCGATGACGGCGAAAAGGGTTGCACTCACCTGATCGTTGGTGAACGGGAGCGTGTTGATGCCCGCGAGATTCAGGCCCGCATTAAGCAGGGCGTAAAGCGTGACCACGATGGTGACGATGGCCTTCACCCTCTCCGTGGTCATGCCGGGCAGATTATTGTTGGTTTTGGTGGTCTTGTTGGCATGGTCTGCCATGTTTCCTCCTAACAAAAAAGCCACCCCATGTTGGAGTGGCCTTGAAAATGGTTTCGGCTGTTATGCCGATTTAGTCTCGAATTTGACGTGCAGATGATAGGTGCCCGGTGAAAGTTCCTGTTGTGTCCAGAAGCCCCACCAAACATCTTTCTCTGCCTTGGTGGCGGTTTCGACCTGGAATGAGGTACCTTCGCCCCAGCCAAGGCCGCCGTTGAGCCCGACTTTCACTGTGGACTCATAGGTGAGTCGCACGGTGCCTTCCGTCGGCCAGTCGGCGCTCATGTCGCCTAACTTCGGAATCCAATCGGAGCCGATGATTCTCGTGCCGTTGGCGATGGTTTCACTGACGGCCAGCAGATAGTCGCCGTCACCGGCCTTGGTGAGGGTCATACCGGACGTGAGGGTGGAGACTGCGAAAATCTTGTCGGTTTGGTCTGTCCATTCCGGTTTTGGCTTGCGCCAGATGACGGTTCCGGCCTTGCACAGTCCGGCGATGCTGACACCACCGAATGCCATGCCTGCGACGGTTTTCCCGCCGATCATCGCCCCCGCACTCATGTCGTCCACCAGTACAAATTCGCACTGTCGGCGGCGCTTTTGGTGGTGGCGTCGGCTTCGTCCGATGCTTGGATGGCTTGGATGCCGTCCTTGCCGTCCTTGCCGGCGGGGCCTTGCTCGCCATCCTTGCCGTCCGCGCCCTTTTCGCCCGGAGTGCCCGGGTCGCCTTTTTCGCCGGGGTCGCCTTTCTCGCCTTTCTCGCCGTCGGCACCGTCCTTGCCGGGGTCGCCTTTCTCGCCCGGGTCTCCCTTTTCGCCTTTCTCGCCGTCCTTGCCGTTGGTGCCGTTGGTGCCGTCCTTGCCGTCGGCACCGGGCTCGCCTTGCGGGCCCGGGTCTCCCTTATCGCCTTTCGGCCCTTGGAGACTGCCGGCATCCTGCCAAGAGGATTCATCCCACAGCCAGATATGGCCTTGGATAAGGTAGGCATCGCCGCTCTCGCCGGTGGGGTGGGCCGCTTTCAAGGCTTCCTCGCTATCAAAGGTGCCTTTGATGCTGATGCCGGTACCATCCTTGCCTTGGATGCCATCCGCACCTTTCAGGCTCACGCCGGTATCGCCCACGATGGCGGTCTGGCCGGAGACGGAGGTGAGCATGTAGACTTCGCCCGTGGAATCGAGCACCGTATCGCCCACGCCGACATGATCGGACGGTCGCAGGTCGGTGATGGCGATGGTGGCTCCGGCCGTCAATTGTGCGTCGATCACGCGCATGGAATGCACCAAAGTGCTGTAGGATGATGCCGGTACGAGTTCGGCATCGGCCAATTCCGCATATTCCAGCACGTCCGTGGAATCAGGCACGGTCACACGACGGGTGAAAGTGTAGGACGTGAGTTCCTCCCTCACTTCCCAACACCAGTCATCGCCCGACGGCATGAGCTCGACCGTCACCGTACCGTCGTCGGCCAGTTTCGCGCAGAATGCTCGCGGTGTCAGAATGGCCTTGCCATCCTCGATGGTGAGCCGTCGGGTAGGCCGAAAGAACACGACACCCTTTTCCGCCGCATGACCCGTACTTGCAGGTGCCTGCAAGTCAATATGAACCTTAGTCACTTACACCCCTCCTTAATGTTTGTGCGCGCCATGGTTGAACAAGAGCATGAGAACCGTGATGATGATGAAGCCAAGAAGGTAGATCAATCGTCCTCCTTAACCAAGGTTTCCGGCGCAATATCCGGCCGTAGCTCGTCCGGCAACCGTGGCTTTGGATGCCGTACCAGAAACTCAGGTTCGACGATTTCGCAAAACTGTTGGAGCCAATGGAAAAGGCTTCGCGTGTAAGCGGTCAAGGCGAAATACTTGCGTTGCTTCTCCTCCAAGTGCGCGATCTGACCGCCTTGCGATTCCACCTGCTCGCGCAATGGTTGTATCACCGAATCGGTCAGAATGCGTACCGCCGCTTCCGCCGCTTCCGCCGCGAGCTTGTCAGCTTCCGCATTCTCACGGTCTTCCTGAGCCTTGGATTCACGGTTGCTGATGGCGGTGATGATCGCACCGACGATACCACCGCCGGACAGCAGGGCGATGATTACCGCGCTCCAAAAATCGGTACTGTTGACTAAATCCTGAAACGGCGGCACTATTTCACGACTTTCTGCCAGTAGTCCGTCTTTTCCTTCGGATTGCAGTCAGGACGTGAAGTATGGTCAACGAGACACCGGTACATGGTCATCTCATACGTGATTCGGTCTCCCTGCTTGTATTCCTTGCCGTTGGAATCCCAGACCGGGAACAGGACAACATACCGTAGCGCCTTGTCATCGTCCAGTGAGAGAATCTGCTCGGTCAGATAATGCTCGAACGCTTCGTTACGGCCTAGTTCCGGTGTGATAGTCCATGATTGGATGATCTGGCCGTCACTCATGGTGTACGAAGGTGTAGCCTTGCAGTAGGCCGGTATCTCCGGCTTCTCCGATTCCACAATCGGATAGCCATCATCGGACAACGTGACCACGCCATCCTTCAAAAAACCGGTAATCATAAGAATCTCCTTAAATCTGGTAGGAAATCGAACATGCAAAATAGTCAAACGACGCATAACTGCTCGACCCGCCATACTGCCAGCATTTCACCTTGCCAGTAGTCTCAATCTCCACGAACACCGCCGCACTGCCCTGATGCCCTGCGATCATGCCAAGCATCTTGGAAGGTCGATAGCCTTCCTTGATATAGCCGATTTCGACCTGATTGCTCGTATTGCCTACCGTTGCAGACGAGGCGAATGAGTGCATCACGTTCACCGTGACGGTGCGATTCACGCAAGTGGCCGACAGTTCGATGTTGTCCCATTTTTGGGATTGTTTGACATCGATGTAGTTGGATGCTCGCATGCCGTTGATGTTCACGGTACCGTTCAGGTTCAAATGGTTGCCGTAAATGTTCGTACCTGCGCTTGGTGCGGCTTGTCCGATGCCGATGCCTTTGCCGTCCGCGGAGAAGTCGAGGATGTATGTTGCCGGGCCGACCGTGGTGTATGAGGTTCTGGTCGCATACTTGTCGGTGAGCGTGCATCGGAGCGGATAGGTCGTACTCGAGTCGTATCCGCTTTTGATGACTGTGGTTGTCGTGCCGGTGCCGGATGTTACGGAAGCATCGTAATCATGCCAGCCGCTACCGTCCTTCCAGCCGAATTTCAGGCTTACGCACTGGTTCGACGTATCATGTGCCGTATCCACACGCCATACTGCGACGTGTTTGACGTATGTGCCGTCGTCTTGTGCGTTGCCGCTTGCGTCGCATCGGTAGGCGTAGTAGCTGTCGATGGTCGGCGGCAACGAGTCAAGCTTCCAGACGGCATACAGAGTGTAATTGCTATCGGACGTGCCGACATATGATTGGCCGGGCTGGTATTGCGCACTGCCGGTAGCCGAGGTTGACCAGCCGAGGAACGTATAATTGGCGCGGGTTGGCTTCGTGCTTGGAATGGCGAGGGATTCTCCCCACCATTTGGTGACATTGCCGGGCGCACCACTGCCGCCGTTCGCATTGAAGCTGACCGTGTGCGAGGGTTTCGCGGCCACGGTAAGCGCCAATATGGCTTCGGACAAGCCCGCATACGCGCCATTGATACGGATATTGGCTCGCGTATCGATCGACTGCTGGGAGTGCGTCTTGGCGACGTACACTTCCTTGGCGCACATGACCTGCGAAGCGTTCGCACCAATCGTAATATTGGTTGGGTCGGCGTCCGCCCACTGGCCGTTCGCGCCAGCACCAACATGACCCTTCAGGCCGGCATAGTTCCAGCCGTTCAAGGTTTGCATGCGGCATTCCGCACGAATGGTCACACCATTATTGTCTTCCGACTTTATCCATGAGCCGAGCCAACAACGCCAATTATATTGTTGCGCACCGTATGCGTCTGCCATTTTTCCTCCTTAACCCACGTATTTCAGGCTCATGTGCCCGTCCGAACGGGGGACGAACGCATATTTTCCGATACGCAAGGTCTGTAGAATGTCAGCATTATTGATATTCAGGCGGTCGTTGGAGATATAGGCGGCGATGACACTGCCTATCAAAAACTGCATTTGCGTGTTGGTCAAACGCATTTTCGCAGTGCTCGATGCCGCACCCATCTCCATGACCGGATTGTCACTATCCTGACCGAACGTGATGTAGGATTGGCGTGCCGCGATTTCGGCATTCAACCGTTCCGTAAGGTCAGTGACGTTCGTATCATTGGCCGTCTGATATTCGCTCAACTGCGTGCCTACGCCTGCCGCCGCTTCAGCATTGCTAAAGGCGATAGTCACCTTATCCCTCGTAATATCCAATGAGGATTGCAGGCTTTTCAGACTATCGTCATCACCCGTATACGTGCCTTGGACAGCCAATGCGATACTGTCCTTGGTGGCACTCACTTCGGACTTCGTAGCCAAGCCGCTACCGTCCGCGCCCTTGTAATCCTGCACGACCCCTAAGGCTACCGACTTCGACGTTTCATCCACATACGACTTGGTACTGTACGTACTCATATCGGCCTTGGTTTGATACGTCTGGCTGACTTCGGTCTTGAAACCGTCGAAATTCGTCTCCACCGTGGTGGCCTTCGACAGTGCATCATTGGCGGTGGCGCTGACCTGCTTGATCGTCTCCGCATTACCCTCGGCGGTCTGCTTCGCTTCATTGGAAACCGTGACCGCACCACTCGCGGTCTTATACGTGCGGGCCATATATGCGAACATGCTGTCCACGCCCGGTGTAGTCCATGTGGCCGTGCCGTCAGACATGATCGTGCGAATCGTCCTATACAGCTTGCCGTCGTAGCCGTCTGGAATGGTTGGCTCCGTTATGCTCCATCCGGACGGATTCCCGGCACCGGTTGGAGGCGCCGGAGTGTCCGTCGCCAACTGCCAGAACGTCGTCAACGACGTGACCGAAACGCCAGCCGCACCAGCAGTACCGGTGTCGCCGGTATCACCTTTCTCGCCCTTAGCGCCTTTCGGTCCGGTCATCAGGACTGGATTGGAAAGCTCCGTCCGGCCATCACCATACGTGACGGTGATTCGCAGCCACGTATACTGGCCGTCAACGTATTCCGGCGGTGTTTCCGACCAGCCATCGGATGGTGTAGCCGTCGCATCCGTCGAAGTCGCATACTCCGTCTTACTCGCGGTGACCGCCAGCTGGCCGGTCTTCTTCGCCTCCTCATACGCCTTATCAGCATTCGCACTGGCGGCATCGGCCTTCTGTGAGATTTCATCCACGGCCTTATCGATCGCATCCGTATCGACAAGCGGAGTCTGATTGCCGTCCTCGTCAATCCAGTTCGCACCATCCTCGGCACCCTCACCAGCAATGAAATCCTTGCCGGTCGAGGTAGGAATCCGCACAGTACCGGTCTTGTGGGTCTTCTGCGTTGACGCGGAACGCAATGCCTTAAGGCCGAGGGAAAACGGGATTGCTGAATCGTCCGGATTGATTTCCACGTGCTGGGCCATAATATAACCGCCTTAAAATGAAGGGCGACGGAAACCCCTCGGCTTAGGCCATTGGGTCTTCCATCGCATCGAAGATCAGACTTACCTTGTCCGTCTCGTCGCCGGACATTTGCATCAGACGGCATTCGTACAAGCCGTCCGTAAGCGAGGGGAATCCGTTGATGTCCAATTCCATGATTTCGCCCGGCCAAAAACTGCCGAGCGGGTGAAGGGGCGTACCGTTTTCGTCCGTGTCGTTTGCGTGTAGCTCGCCCTTGAATTGCACCAATGGGCGACTGTTCGCATTCAATACGCCGTCCGTGTGCTGTTTGAGCAGATCGGCCTTGTCCGTATCGGAATCCGAGTAGGCGTTTTCCTTGAGGGGCCAAGGCTCGTGATTGCCATTCACAAGGCTCAAATCTTCGGACAAGTGGCATATTTGCGCCTTATCCGTACCGGAGCCTGAGCCGTATTCGCGCATGATCGGGCCGAGATGGTCGATGGTCAGATTCTCCAACGTGCCGCCATAGGGACTGTATGTCAGCCGATGCACGGTCTTCTGGCCTAAATATACGTCGCCGTCAGACCCTGCGGTGAAGTCGAAGCGTACGTAGTCGCCGGACAGTTTCGGCCTGAACTGCATGTCCGGGCCGCCATCCACATTCGCAATCTTCGTCAACACGTCACTGGCTTTCAGATTCTGAATATCCCACGAGCTGTACGTGCGCTCGTGACTGCCTTTCTCGCCACGGTAGGCCCAATCGATGGGCAGTTGTCCGCCCGGCTTGACGTTCGTGGCAAGCCATCCGACCTCAGCCGCAATACCACGCAAACTCATGTTCTTGAAGCTGATTTCATCGCTCGACGTACTGCCCGCCGCCGTACCATACTTGCCCTCACGCACCACATACCGGTTTTCCAACAAGCCCATGATGCTTGAAAGTGAGAAATCCGTGTCAAGCGCGGAATCCTTACGTTGGCCGATCATGCCGCACAATACCGGCATGCCATACGACCATTCATCATCAAGGCTGGAATGCCAACACAAGGCGATGGAACGCCGGTCGGGTGCGAGCATGTAATTACGCTCTCCCGCCGACTGCGCCGGAATCGCGCTCCACGGGAGCGTGAGACCGCTCACCTCATTCTCACCGACACCCTTATCCTTAGTGGTAGCCAGTGAGGAATCGGACACGCTCACGCTCCAGCTGAAGCTTGGCAGGTCAATCGGAGCGAGAATCTTGCCAGTGATCGTATCCACAATGTACGCGCGCCAAGCCATAACCAGCCCCCTTATCCGATGCTTACGCCCCTGTCCCAGATTTCCAACGTGCGGCCCGGGTAGGTTTGCTGACTGTCGGTTCGGGCGATGAAATACACGTTCTCGCCCCACCCGATACGATGGTTGCGCATGCGTACCGTATGCCAGCCGGACGGCACCGAAACCAGCGCGTTAAGATGCAGTTGCTGCCAAGCACGCGAGACTTGGAACTGGCCGCCGCCACCCTCGACGTCCTTGCCATCCAATTGGAAGCCCGCATACCAACACGCCATCTCCGTCGCGTTCTCGGTCGGCTTAGAAGGGTTACTGTGCATGCACGCGCAAGCCGTGGCTGTGAAGCGCAGTTCGATCAGACGGTCGGTAGGCAGGAAGAACGTAGTATCCTGCTCATAATAATCCTTACCCCCGTCGCCCATGTTGGCGGGCCCCTCGTAATTGCGCACATTGCGTCCGAGCAGTCCCTTGGAAGCACCGTATGGCATGGCCCACCGTTCCGCACCCGTGGTCGTGCACGAGCTGGTCTGCGTCATGCCCGCAGGCACATACATGGCCGTCAAGCGCACCACGTCGGACGGTACCTGATCGAGCGGCAGGTCAGGGTCAGCCGCAGGCGTACCCTGCGTCACGCCAACGACCACATGATTATCGGAATCGCCCTTATCCAAGTCGTGAGCGCGGAGCCAGATCACATCATATCGCGGCAGGCCCGCATTGCCGGCGGCGACGGCTTCGGTCTGGCCGCCCGGCCAATAGGCGAGCACCGCTTCACCGGACTGGCCGTCCGGCTGGATAAGCGCCGTACCCGCACCGACATCATACGCCAAGTCGGAGCGCCCGGTAACGCCCAAACCTTGGATGATGCCGTCGTTATTCCATTGTGCGCTGATGATATGCCGGTGCACGGATGGACTGACGCCCTGATTATCCCCGTCCGGCCTGATACCGAGAGCCGTAGTAGCCATATTGTCTCCTTTTTACATGTATGTGTCGTGGCTGGAACACGAAACCCAGCCGCTACCAGCCGTGCCAAGCAGTACCGTCAATGCCTTGCCAGCCGGAATAGTCCGCCAACCACGAGAGGAAAGATGCCGGGAAACATCAACCCCACCCAACGTCGCCGTACGAGTCCTCGTATCCAACAGGACAGGCGTACCGAAATGAATCGCGGAATCATAACGCAACTCAGTACGCCTGCCCTCGCAATTCAAATACAAGCTCACACCACTCGGCCAGTCACCATTGATCGTGAACGTCGGATAAGCACGGCTCGTACCATCATTAGGCAACCGGCACAAGGTCGCACCACCGGACACCACACCATACGACAACGGATACGCCAAACCCGCATTCGCGCTACCGTAGCTCAAACCGCCAGACTGAATCGTCGCCGCACGAGCCTCACCATCATGAGACCTAGACGACAAACGCTCAGGACGCTCGAAAACGATGGTGATTTCGGAATCATCGATCTTGCCCTCACGATACTTCGGCTCCTGACTCATACTCAGATAGCCCTGCTCACAGTAGGTGTCCTCGATGCCGTCAACCACACGCAGTTTCACGTGCCGATGCACGAACCTGCGCACCTTGTTCGTCAAGTCGATCAATGACTGGCGACTTGAAGCGTTCGCATTCCAGTGCAGGGTGACGGTGCGTGAGGCGTAGATGATGTCATCCTCGCTCACGTCATGTCCGCCGTCACCCTGCCCTCGCGCCGTCGCCGAAACCTTCGGCGTAGGCGTGGAATGCCAGCCTTCGATGCCATCCTTGCCGATGCACAGGCAATCCAAGTCGCCCAACCCTTCGAAACGTACCGTCTCAAGGCCATTGGCGCTTAGCTCGGCATAATACGAGTCCATTATGTGTAGCCTCCTTTAGCCGCGCAACTGATGCCGTGCCGTCTGGACATACACGGCGGCTTCACTCCAAGGGTCGGTACGTTCCGGGATGCTGATGTTCATGTTGACGGTGCGATCGCCGCCTTCCGCAGTGCCGCCGAACACCTTCAGAATCTGGTCGCGGGTGAGCACGAGTTCCGGCTGTTTCGTCTCGTTCGCCACGAGATGACGGCCCGGAGGAAGAATGCCACCACGATCATAGAGGGTTGGCCGATTGTCGCCCACGATGCCACCAAGCGCATAGCCGCCAGCCCGATTCAAGGCCGACAGGCTACCATACCGGTGCAAAGCATAATTCACGCCAGCGTAAATGTTGGCGAGCGGGTCGTAGATGCCCCTGCTTGCGTATGGGCCTGCGTAGGCGGCGAAGGTGCTTGGAATGGTCTGCATCAGACCCTTCGACGGATGGCCAGCCGCCGCGTTCGAATCCCAATTGTTGATCGCGTTCGGATTGCCGCCGGATTCCTGGTTCATGCGGCGCAGGACGGTATTGGCCCAGCTTTCGGACTGGCCCAATTCCTTCAACACCCGCACCACAAGGCTACGCCACTGCTCGACACCAGCGGAAACGGCACCCTGATATTGGCCGCCATCACTACTGTCGTCGCTTGCCGTGGTCTTGCTCACCCATTTGGCCGCAAGTTCGGAAGCCGAAGCCTTCGCCTTATCCACCAAAGCACTGGCCACGCTGACCGGGAGCTTGCCGACCATCTGTCCGAACTGACCGCCCGAAATCTTCATGACCTGCGATTTCACGGGGTCGAGAATCTTCGACGTGACCCAACTACCCGGGTTTTTCACGAAGGATTGTGCCTCTTCGGTCAGGTCTTCCAGCCACTTCTTCACGGAAGAGGTCGCGCCGGAAACCGCGCTCGTCACCTTGGAAACGACACCACCCTTAGCAAAATGCGGAGTGAGTCCCATATCCTCACGGACGGCGCCAACACCCTGATTCCGGGCCATCGCATTCCAACGATAGATATTGGACGCGCCTACGGCCTTCACCCATTCCGGCACCATCCACGCCTCACCCGGCGAAGTCATCGCCAGAATGGTATCCTTACCCGGAGCGTAACCGGGATTGATACCACCGTTAGCGAACTTCACGTCCGGCAGACTGAGCTTCAAACCAACCGCGCCAGCAACACTGTTCCACACCTTCTTGATACCGTTCGTATAAACGGTATCAACGATGAATTTCACAGGGCTTTTAGCCGCTTCCTTGACCTTATCCCAGCTTTCCTTAATCCAATCCTTCGTAGACTGGAAGGTATTGCCGATCGCGTCCAGCACGTTCTTAATCGGAGTCTTGACATGCTGGTCGAACCAGTCACCGACAGTACCGAAGATCCCGGTAATCTTGTCCTTAGCCGACTGGAAAAGGTCGTTGAAATCACCCGGAATTCCGGTGAAGAAGTCGATGATTGAGGTTGGCGTCAATCCCAGCCAATCGACCAGTTCTTGCCACTTCTCCTGAATCCACTCACCAGCCGAGCTAAAGAAACCGCTGATCGCGTCAGGAATTCCGGTGAAGAAGTCGATGATTGTAGTCGGTGTAAGCCCTAGCCAGTCAACGACGGCCTGCCACTTCTCCTGAATGGCCGCACCTAGATCACCGAACACGCCTTGCATGTCCTGCGTGACCTGACTCCAACTGTCGGATAGTTGCGAAGTAAAATCGTTCCACTTCTGGCCAAGAATCTCAACGGCGCCACTATCATCAATCAGACTGCTGAAAGTGCCGATACCGTTAAGGCTGAGACCGCCCGGCCCGGAGAACACGTTCGTAGCGGTGCCGAAAGCCTTGCTCAGATCAGGAACCTTATTGAACAGTCCGGTGATCTTGTCGATCGCGTCGGCCACGACATGCACGCCATGCGTGATGCCGTCAATGACCTTGGAAATCGTCTTGGCAACCTTGAGCCACCAGTCAGCTAGACTTTTCATACCCCACGCCGCATCGGACGGCGTAAGGCTCTTCTTCGCATCATCGGCCTTCGATTTCAAAGGCGTGAACGCGTCGATCAGACTGCTGATAGCACGTCCGAGCTTCTTGATGGCCGAAGCCCACTTCGACATGCTTTCGCCGATCGTGCTGAAAGTCTCCTTGATGGTATCGAGCACTCCGAAAGATTCCAAGTCTTTCTTGAAGGTGCTTATCCACTTGGAAATGTCTTTCAATCCCTGCGCGGCCTTTGACACACCCTCACCAAGAGCGCTGATGATGTCAGCGAACGTTTTCGCGGAATCCTTCGCACTGTCGAAATTCGTGGAAATCTTGTTCACGGTTTCCGCGTTGTCCGGCGTCAGAGCCTTGAACAGGTCGCCGAAGGCGGAGGCCAGAGCGCCGCATCCCTCTGCGAAGGTCTGCACGGCACCGGATTCGCTTAACGTCTGCATGAATTGGCTTATCCAGCCGACCACGTTCGCCATGCTGACCGCAATGCCTTCGACGATGTTGCCAATCGTCTTGATCGCACCATTGGCGAACGCTTCGATACCGGCCTTGACGTCTTCAGGCGGGAGCAGGTTTGACCATGAGGCGGCTAGTTTGGCCGCCGATTCCTTGATGCTGTCAAACACTTTGCCGCAAGTCGAACGGATACCATCTAAAGTGGCCTGAAGCTGTGGTGCCCAAGAAGCGGTACCGAAAGCTTTCTTCCATTCGTCAGACAATTCACCTGTCTTGAGATAACTGACAACAGCCGAAACCTTGGTCTTTATATTAGTAACGGCTGTCGCCGCAATATCACCGGCTTTACTGAAGCTACCGGAGAATTTGTTGATGGCGTTGGAAATGTTCGACGTACCGAACGCCTCGATTACCTTCTGGACGGCCTTCTGCACACGATTCTTCACATTTTCCAATGCCGTGCCGATGCCTTGTGTAGCATCCTTCGCCTGATCGGTGAAAGAGGCGTACTGATCGTAGCCTTCCGTGTTCAGCTTGACCAGCGCCTTGTTGAAATCACTGAAGGTGATTTTTCCGCCCTTCATAGCACTGTAAAGGTCGTTTTGTGAGGCATTCGCGCCGAGCATGCTCTTCGCTAACTGGTTGATCTGGCCAGGCATGGCATTCACCACGCTACGCCAAGCCGCCGCATCCACCTTGTTCGCGGAAAGCATCTGATTATACTGCTCGATGGCGTTCGCCTGCAAGGTGGTATCCTTACCGCCAGCCAATACGGCGTTGTTGAATGCGAGGGCGATGCTGGTAGCCTCGTCAAGATTACTGGTCAATGGTGCCAGCTGCTGTACCATGCCGACCATCGAAGCCGTGGAAGTCGGCAAACCATCCAAACTGGACGAAATACGCTTGATCGCAGCGGCCGCATCGTCGGCGTTGTAGCCGAGGTTCTTCATGACCTTCGGAAAATTGTTCATGGTGTCGGCACGGGTGATGGCGCCGGACACGTTGGACGAAATCACGGACGCGACCTTGCTGAACGCGCTCTGCGCAAAACCAGCGATCGCACCGAACTTAGCCGCACCCCACGCCGAAAAGAAACGGGTTGAGTCGGCGATACCGCTTGCACTCGACGAACTCACCGACGATTGCATACTCTTGAACGAATTGACCGCATTACGCGCACTATCGGCGGCGCTGCGGAAGAATCCGGCCGACTTGGACGTGCTGGAATTCAGATTATCCTGAGCACTCTTCAACTGCGATTGGGTTTCCTTCAACCCATTCTGAGCACTCTTCAACTGCTCTTCGGCGCTCTTGTAGGCTTCGGTCTTCTGCCGAGCCTTGCTCCGCGCATCATTCAAACGAGACTGCGCACTGATCGCCTGAGAACTGGACGAACCATACTTCGCCGTGGTTTCCGTCAGCTTCGCTTCGGCGGCCTGCACCTTCAACGTCGCAGTACGCTCAGCCTCTCGTGCGGTCACGATCTGCGACTTGCACTGATTCACCGTAGTCGCGGCACGCTTCTCCGCCGACTCGAGCGCCTTGACCTGATCGGACAGAGGGTTCGACGTGCCAGCCGCCTGCTTCATCGCGTCCGCGAACTTCTTGCCCGCATTACGACCGGCAGAGGTGACGGACGCGTTCACGCCGCTATTCAGTTTCGTGCTGAATGCGCTCAGATTCGGCAGTACGTCAATCCATGCGGCTGTTCCGGCCATTTCCGTCACCTCACCAATCATCATTTTCCAGACGGCTGTACGAGTGCCAATAGCTCGGCCCGCTCCTGCGCCTGAATTTGTTCATCCACCGGCTCCACCGACGTTGATTCCTCCGCCAGCATGGCCGGAGGCTTCAATCGAGGCCGAATGTCCTCGTCCTCGAGCGGATGCTCTACGAACGGAGCGCAGGCGCTTACCGTCAACTGCACATCCCTCAGCATGTCGCTCAAGTCATGCAGTATCCACTCGGTTTCACTCCAACCGCTACCGACCAACGCCCGATAAAACACGTTGTCGGGCGGCATGTGCACGATCAGCGCATGCAAGGCACGCAGGCTGATCTTCCCCTGCCAGAACTCCTGAATCGGGTCGCGGGGACTGTAGACCGCGCACAAGGCGGCCTCCAATTCCTCCGCATACCCTCCCGCTTCAAGAAGTTCTACCGCTGTGTAGGGTTTCCCTCGGAATCCTTCTCGGTCAAATCCTCGGCGGCCTGCTGAAGCAAAAGCATCAGCAAGGTCACGGTACCGCCCTCGGCATCGAACCGCTCATACTGGTCACCCAACAGCGCCTTGGCCAGCTGGAATTCATCATCGGCCTTCTGCGCCTCATTGAAAGCACGCTTTTCCTCATTCGTCTGGAACAGCGGCAGATGGAAGCGGTAGACGGTCTTGGAATCATCATCGATCGTGAATTCGACGTATTCCGGAATGTTCGGATGGGATTCCAGGTACTTCGCCTTGACCGCCTGAAGAGAATACTGCTTGTTAGCCATAAAAATCATTGCCTTTCTGAAAAATTCCTTTATTGACAGTAAAAATCCCGTATGGGTGGGAAAGGAACCGAAAGCCACCCACACGGGAAGAATCATTGAGAAGATTCAGACGTTGGTTGCTCAGCCGTCTCCACACCATCCGCCGTCACGTCGGACGATGATTCAGCGACGGCAGCTACCTAAGCCGTCTTGGCGATCTTCTCGCCCTCGTAGAAGGTCTTGTTGGTCTTCGGGTCACGGAAGAAGGTGAAGGTCTGGTCTTCACCCTCGGCATCGGAACGATTCTTCGTGTTGTCGCCCTGATTCGTGACCTTCACACGATAGCCCGCCTCGACACGATAATGCGCATCAGTGCCGATGCCGTCCTGACCAAGCCAGATCAGCCGATAGTAGGGGAAGTCCGAGGTTTCGCCGTCCGTGTACTCGAAACCTTCGTCATTCTTGGCTGGCCACTGGGATACCGGCAGGCCGTGAGCCAATGCCTTCACCCACGCATTCATCTCCAAGAAGGTAAGCTGTAGAGTACGGTTACGGCTGGTGATGTCGGAACGTACCGGCTCCAAATCCTGCACGGCCTGCACGTCGGAGGATTCGGTGGAACGAGACATTTTCGCACCATCGGTCGAGATGTAGCCGAGCACCTTGAAGCCTTCCGGCAGGGCGTTCGGCTTGCCGGTCGTCTCGTCGAAGAATGCGGTCGGCATCTCGGTGGAATAGTCCGCAATGGCAAGCAGCTGAGTGCCCCACTTGCGGACGTTCTTGTTGTTATCGTTGAGAATACTGGCTACGTCTGTTGCGGCCATCATTCCTCCTTATTTTCACTATTTGAGACTTGTTTTCGGACGCATGCTAAGGGTGACCGTGGCTGTGCACCGAAGCACGTTCGCGGCACGCTCGTAAGCGGTTTGCGAGAATTCCGTGATAGAAGACGTATCGACATAGCCGTATTGGTTGCCGTCCCCCGACAGGCGGAAGACGGCGGCTTCGATACCGCCAGTAATTTCAGCCATCGACTTCCAATCAGCCGCAAACACGTCCACGTCGAGACTCCGGATGCGCGTGTAGCCGTCGCCTTGACCGCCACCCGGCGCAGGCGACACCATCACCAAAGGCAACCGGTTGGTCATGTCATCCGGCAGCTTGGAAACAGCCGTGATATTGGCCTTGTCCTTCAGCCATGCGATCAGCAATGGGAGGCCGTGCGGCCATTGGCCTTGCAAAAGCATTCAGTCCCCCATCTCCGCTATCGCACGACGCAGGAAGCCTTTTTTAGGCAGTTTCCCGTCGCCATACTCCTTCGCTGTCGCGTTTTCGTCGCCGATCATCACACGCGCATAGGGACGCTGGATATGGCTCGGCGACTTCGAACCGGGACGTTGGCCTTGAATGACCCGCACGGAAGCCGCATACCGTTGATCGCCCTCCTTCAGGGCGATACGTTTCACAATCGGCGCGAGCCGCCGAGCCTTCGCATTCAACGCGGCGGTAACGGTCGGATTGGCGAGCACGTTTTTGCGCATCCAATCCTCGGAAACAGTGAATTTCGAGGTCATGAAGCCACCTCCGTCATCCACCATTCCGTATGATTGCCGATGCCGTCCGCCGTCACATAGTCGTAGGCGGCGGAAGCCGGTTGGAAGATTCGACCGTTCCATTCGATGCGTGAATCGCCTGTCAGGAGCCGTGCCACCAAGTCGCCCTCGTGGCTGAAGCACTTCCATTGCGGCAAATGGTTCGCGTCCTCGAACAGCGGCAGATCAGTGACCGCCACCGGCTGCACGTTGCAGCCCTCCAGCACGGTTTTGCGGGTCGTGTACTGCGGTTGGCCGTATTCGTCCGTCTCGCCATCCACAACCTTCGTGATGATCGTCAAGGTGTGCCCGTGGATACCGTCTGGTGTCATGTCAGTCCACCTTGTATCTGGCTACCATCGCCGCCCATTGCGCAGTCGTGCCCACCGTTAGAGCGGTGGAATAGGTGCGTTGTTCCGCACCTGTCGTGTACGAGACCACACCGGGAAGCATCTGGTAGATGGCCGCCGCCTGCTCGAGCACGACATCCTGCACGCCTTTCGGTACTGGGTCATAGCCGTGCGTGTAGGTGACTTGCACGCTCCGCCAACGGTTCGGAATCGGACGGTCGAGACGAATCGCGCCAATTGCAGACCATTCGAAATCCGAGACGGTTTCGCCGTCGATCTGCAATTCGGAAACGTCCCGCACCGGCAGACAAGGCAAGGTCAACGCCCTGCCACCGTCCGAATCTAAGACCACGGTTTCAGTCACCAGGCTGATCGGATTGTTGGTCTGTTCACGGAAACGACCGGAGGCCAGACGGAGCGCGAGATTCAATTTCTCGTCATCCGTGCTGGCCCCGGTCTTGACGGCAAGATCGGCGATGGAAGCCAATGGCGCAAGCTCGTCATTGCCGGCCATCACTCACCGCCAATCAGTGAGAGGCGGATGCTGCGGCGAGCTTGACCACGGCGAGGCGCTTCGGTTCGCGGATGAACAGCATGTTGCGTTCCTCGGCGCGAACGTAGGTCAGGTTGTGGCGTGCATCGTCCTCGTTCTGGTTGAACGCTTCGATGGTCAGCGGCACGTAGTTGAGCAACTGCACGGTGCTGAAATCACCTATGACTGCGGTGCCCTTCGGCAGTGCCTGAGATTCGATGCGTGGAATGCCCCACAGCATGTTCGGCCCCATCGAGAACGGCCCCTGACCGAAGTAGCGGCCCTGCTTGTCCTGCATCAGGTCGATGCTCTCGTTATCCTCCGGATTCAGGACGATGGCCTGAATGTTCGTGCCGATAGCGGAGAGGACGCGCTTCGCATGGCGTACGGTCGTGAAAATGTCGGTATCGAAGGCGACCTGCTGGGTGCCGTCGGTGTTCAGGATGCCCTTCTGTGCGACGTCGGTATTGGAATCGCCGTTGAGAATGGTCTTCTCAAGGTATTCGTTGAGGTTGCGCATCAGGGTCTGGTTGATAAGGGTCGAGATGATGCCGTCATCGTGCAGTTCCTGATTGGTGACCTTGAAGCCGTCGGCGCAAGTCCATTCCTTCGCTTCGGCCATCTGAGTGCCAAGATCGGACAATGGCTTGGAGCCGTTTTCCTTGACGGCGGCCGCATTGTTGGTCACGGAGATCAGCTGACGATACTTGACGTATCCGCTATTGGTGGAGCCTCGGGTGATAAGGCCGAGGAACACGTTCGGCGTCGGATAGGTGACGTCAGTGTAGCCCGGCAGGACGGTCGGATTGACGGCGCCCGGCAGTGCGGTGCTGATCGGATTCGGGTCGGACTTGACGCGAATCTGACTCTTGGCGATACGCACCGGCGTACGATCAGGCGTAGTAGCCGACTTGAAGGCGCGGTAGGCGTCGGTGTTCACGAACGCTTCGCCGATGCTCTTGGCAACGATGGCCTTGCCGGACACGTCGTCGGACGGTTCAGACTTGGCAAGCATGCTCTTCAACGCTTCGGAAGCCTCATGCTCCTTGGCGATGCGTGCCTTCAGGTCATCGGCCTTCGCACGGAGGGCGATGATCTCATCGTTTTCCTCCGTGGTGAATGCGCGGCCCTCGCCCTGCGCGGTAGCCGCAATGGCCTTCACGCGCGTGAGGGCGTCCTGCAATTCCTGTTTCATGCTCATATCTGAATCTCCTTCGCTGATGAGCTGTGTTTCCATTTCCGCCGCCCACGCGGTCAAATCGGGCAAACTTGCAATTTCCGCCGAATCGGCTGGTTCGGCAGGTTCGGCGGGTTCGGCCTGCGACTGTTCTTCGTGCATGACCTCACGAATGAGGTTGCGCAGTTCGTCGCGGTCGAATTGCATTGAAAAAGGCCCCGAACCGTCTGGTTCGGAGCCTTCAGTAGAATCAGGTTTCATGTCTTGCTGGCCGGTATCGTTCGGCGGGTCATCGCTCTTGGTGCTGACCAATCGCGTCTCGGGATTCGCACCACGCAAGCACAGGCTGACCTCGAACAGGTCAAACTTTTCAATCGGCCAGACGCAACCGCCGTCAGACTTGCTGATCGACGGGCCGTAAACGGCGTCGCCGCCGACCGAGAATTCATGCACTCGGCCATCCTTGAGCATCTTGAAACACTGCAAGCCGTTCGGACTGCTCAAGTCAAGCTGGCCGTCAATCTCCAAGCAGGTCGCAGTCTGCCGCATGCCGGTAATCGTGCCGATGTTCGCCTGAGGGTCATTCCACTTGTGCGCGAACAGAATCGGTATCACCGTACCAGCCTTGAATTTCGCAATGGAATCATCGAAGGCACCCGGTTTCATCACGTCGCCTTGAGAATCCACCACGTCGAACGTGGATACCACGGCTGTGAATTTGCCTTCACCTAACGACTTATCGCCACCTAAGCCCATGACCTCCGATTTCGTCCGTAGGGTCATGCGCTGTTTCTCAGGGGGCTGTTCGCCTTCCTTACGCATTCGCACCTCCAAGATTCTGAGAGCCGCTATCATGCGGACTGGCCTGCGTACCGCCGCCGCGCACGGTATTGAGCTGGGTTAGGATTTCGTCATAGTCCGGCCCCTTCGGTGCGAGACCATGATCGGCACGTGCCTCGTTCACGCTCATCCAAGGGCCGCCAACAGCGGATGACGTCACCTGTGCATCATCGATGAAGCTGCCGCGCAAGGCGCTCTCGATGTTGAATTCGATGAATTGGCCTTTGAAGAAACGTGAGCATATCTGCTCGTTGAAAGCGCCCTGCAACTGCTCGAAGAGGGGGCCGAGGGTTTCACGGTAGAGGGCGTCTCGGAACGCCTGTTGCGTCGCGTATTTGCCTTCACGGGCGCCGACCATTTCAGGCGGCACCTGATAGGCTGACGCCACTTCGATGTCGCTTAGGGTGCGGCCTTCGACTTCCTGCGCATCCTTCGGCGTGAATTCCGCACCGACCTTCTGATAGGTGATGCCGCGAAGGATAGGGCTTTCGCCTTCCTTGCCGCCACCGTCAATCCAATTGCCCAGTTCGGTTTGCAGGCGTTTTCGAGCGTCTGGACTCAGCGCCGCCTCGGTCAAGTC
The DNA here is from genome assembly GCF_000522505.1 of Bifidobacterium moukalabense DSM 27321. Classification (GTDB taxonomy): domain Bacteria; phylum Actinomycetota; class Actinomycetes; order Actinomycetales; family Bifidobacteriaceae; genus Bifidobacterium; species Bifidobacterium moukalabense. Next base: position 29,247 of record NZ_AZMV01000003.1, read on the forward strand.
CTGACTCCAGTAGCCAGGCATGCGCAGGCCATGCTTCCAGAGCTGGCGGCGCCATTTCACGGCCTCGGTATGCTCGTCCAAAGTCTGCTGCAAAGTCAGCATCGGACTGACACCCTCATAGCCGCCGTAACCCTTGTCCCAGAAGAAGCCGTAATCGGCACCCTCGGAGAATTTGGCGTATCCGTCAGGCATGCTGGTGAGGTCGGTGGTGATGATGCCGTCCACTTCGTCGATCGTGCCAGGCTGCTTGTGGAATCGCCATTGTGCCGTCGAAAGTCGGATTAGTGTGTCATCGGAACGTGAGTATCGGACGCAGAATCGGTCGAAAAGCATCAGGTCGGCTACGATGTCGTGAATCAGCCGGTACATGCTCGTGCCGTTAGCTGGATTCGGGTGGTTCAGCATCTTGTACAAATCGCCGTCGGTGAGCATCTTACGTTTGCCGTACGGTTCGCCCTCGAACGCCTGAATGTGCACTCGGGCGACATTCCGGGCGATGAATTCCACGACCTTGCGCACGCTCGGCTGAGTCGAATAAATCTCGAAGGCGCGGGGGCCACTGGTCAACGGCGCGCCAGCATCGACCACAGGCCAAGGGCCGGTAACCGTAGCCCCAGCCTTGCCCGAAAAGTCGATGACGCTACCGCTCCCTTTAAAAAGCAAGCTCATTCACGTACCACCTTCGCCAAACGCAAGACAATCGCCCCGGTGGCGATGCAGCCGAGCGGAGTCCAGATCAGAAAACAGCCAACGACAATGAACACGAGACCGATGGCTTCCAAGACCATCTGAATCAGGTCAAGCAAAAAGGCTTTCCTCTTCATAAATGCTCCTTTTCGGCGCTGGCCTTGATAGGGCTTCACTCAACGCATTCAACACTGCGGCTACGCCGTCGATCTTGTCGCCGGAATTCTGCTTATCCGGCTGAACGTTCCCGTTCGTATCGGTTTTCACGGCCAGATTGTCCACATTCCAGCGAAGCACCGGATTGCCATGATGACGGAACAAGGGCGCTTCCTTGGTGCCGGTCAGCAGAAGCCGTTGCATCTCCTTAAGCACCGGACTCAACGTCTTCGTACCCTGCCTTACGATGGTCAGTCGGTCAACGTCCAGACCAGCCTCCTGCAAGTCATTCGCCACCTGCGTCGCATTCCAAGGGTCGTAACCGATGGTCTGCACATCAAACCAGTCAAGATCATGCAATATACGCTTTTCCACGTAGCCATAGTCGGTGACGTCGCCCGGAGTCAGGGTCAACCACCCGTCACGCACCCATACGGATGCCATGCCAGCCGTACGCTTATCCAAGGCTGGCAGATCGGACTCAGGCGCCCAGAACCGCACCAAAACGTCGTAGCCGTCCGAATCGTCGGGAAACAGCAACGCCCAAGCGGTCAAGTCGGATACTGCGCCTAAGTCCCAGCCGCCATAGCAGGTACGGCCCTTGTAGGCTTCGGCCATCTGGTCGGCAGACGCATATTCGGCACCGCAATTGCGATCCCAGGATTCCAATGTCAGGAACCGTTCGGACTGTTTCGTACGGATGCCTAAGTGCAAGCGGAGGTAGCTGGCGAGCTGTGCCGGCGAGTTCTTCGCCTGATTCGCCTGCGACGCCAAATACTCGGCAGAAGGGCTTTTCCCATAGCCCGGGTTCGCCTTCATCTGCGTTTCGACAGAAAACGGGTCATCGGTCTCCTCAGCACCCCAGACCACGCCATAATACGTATCGTCGGTAATGGTGCCAGCCGCGAGCTGTTCGACGTACTTTCTTGTCTGGTCGTAGATGGTGTTGCTTTTGCCGTCATCAGGCGTGGTGATACGCACACCCAAAGGCTGCGTACGGGAGCCTCGACCAGTTTCCAACGTCCGCACCAAATCAGGCGTCTTATGCACATGCAATTCGTCAACGATGAAGCAGTGCAGGTTCATGCCATGAGCCGCATCAGCCGCCGAGCTGATGACTTCCATGTAACTGCCGGAGCGATTATGCACGATACGCTTCTGATGCGCCGTCATCACACCCTTCAAGGCGGGCGTCTTCTCCACAAGCTGTTTGATCGGCTGGAACACGAAACCGGCCTGATGTTCCGTGGAAGCGGCGCACACGACCTGCGCACCCGGCTCACCGTCAGCGCCAAGCATATACACGGCAATGCCGCCAGACAACGTGGACTTGCCGTTCTTACGCGGCACGTCCACATACAAGTCGCGGATGATGCGCACCATCTGACCATCGGCATTCTTCCGCACCCAACCAAACACCGGAGCCAATATCCATACCAACTGCCAAGGGTCAGGGTCAAGCGGCTTACCAGCCCACTTGCCTTGAGTATGCCGGAGTGTGTGGAAGCTCAGCAGCACCTTATCGACCCGCGCCGGGTCAAACACGGCACCCTCGACATTACGAGGTTCGGGCGTCTTGATCTTCGGCACCTGCCATTCCTCCGGCAGTTCCATGCCACGCTCAAGGCAATACCAAGCCACCTCGGGGCTGATCTTCAACCGTTCCAACGTCTCGGCATCGGGCAATTGCTCAGGCGAATGGGTTGTATTCTTCATCCTTTCCCTCCGCCTTTCCCGCAACATTCGATTCGCTTGCCGGTGTCAGCCCGAACTCGTGCGCGAACGCACGAATCGTATTCTGCGACTGGGTAAGCACCGTAAACGCCGGATTCAACTTGCGTGCGCCACGCTCCGTTTCGATCAGCACGCCTTCCTCATTAATGCACTCCTGCGCCGACCTGAGTGAGGCCACGGCGGTGCAGTAGGCTACGAGAGCATCCCTATCCTCCGGCTTCAACAATCCCAAGGCCGCCAGTCTCGGCACCAAACGCCGCCACGTGTTCAGTGCTTCGCCGCACAGCCAGCTTGGAACCGTGGGCGCCTTATGTTCGAATCCTGCGTCATCGTCAGAGATTTTCCTGCCGCCAGCATCACGGTCAGGGCCTCGACCATTGATGACCCTGAGTTGGAGCGGCGTTTTTTTGAGGGCCGCGAAGTCCCATAACCTTGCTCCTTCCGTCGTGTGGTTAGACCCTGAAAACCTCAGACGCGCGAAAGAGAGTTTCGGCGGCGCGCTTTTGGCATCCACTTTTGAACTTTCGGGACGCCCCTCCCTTTAGTGGAATATGTGGGGGTAGTTCTTTCGGTCTTCTTGGTCTTTGATGGTTTTGCATTGGTTGCAGAGGGTTTGAGTATTGTTGATGTCGAGGAATGCTCCGCCTGCTCCGACTGGTGTGATGTGGTCTACGTTTGTGCCTTTACTGTTGCATCTTCGGCAGTTTGGTTCGAGTTTGAGTCGGAGACTACGTATGTGGTTCCATTCGGCGCGATGCAGTGCTCGTTCGCGGGTGTGGGCTGATTGGTTTTGCCATGGTTTGCGTTGGTGTTGGTTGCATCGGCCTTGGTTGACTGCTTTGTTTTTGCATCCTGTGAAGGTGCATCGTGCTTGTGGTCTTGTCGGCATGCTGGTCAGTCTACGATCTGGATGCCGAGGTTGGTGAGGGCTTGTAGGTATTCCCCCTCGTAGATTCGCATGCCCCATGCTTCAAGTGCGTCGGCCCGGGTGATTCGCATGGTGGCTTGTTCACCTTGGTCTGCGATGCGTGTGAGTTGGTGTGCGATTTCCTTGAGGGTTTCGTTCATGGTGTGATCGCTTTCTTGTGTGGTGCTTCGCACTGGGGTCGAACCAGTGGTAGGGAGAGAGTCAAGGGTGAAGAGCCCTACTTGCCGTGCCGGGCCGAAGCGGGTGCCCCTGTTTGAATGGGCGGGGACTATTGCTGGGGCCGCCCTTGGTTGGACGACCCCGGAGACTGTTCCCACAGCTTGTGGATCAGCTAATAGTAAAGCCCTGAGCTTGGTTGCTCAGGGCTTGCTAATTCTCAGTTCAGTTCCGATTATCTCGTACTGACGTACGTCAGTATACCATTTTACTGGTGACAGTCAAGCTGGGCGGCGAGTTCGCCTAGGTTGAACACGTACTCGTTCTTACGGTTTGTCGGCGTGGCGTGCAAGTTGCCGCGTCGGAGCCATTGGCTTATGAGGTTGCGTGATACCGATAGGCCGTAGCGTTTGAGTTCGTTGGCGGCGTCGGCTGGTGTGCCGGTGATTTGCAGTTCCCAGAGTTTGCGGTCGCGTTCGGCTTTGATGGCTGGTACCGGCCATTCTCCGCCGCACGTGCAGGTTGCTGTGAGTGCGTCTGGTGGGGCTTGCAGTTGGCGTGCGCAGTGGGGGCAGGTGCCTATGAGTATCATGTCTTCGGCTGGCGTGAGGGCTTGGTTGTTGCGTCGGATGATGCGTTGTAGTGCATGGTAGTCGTCTTCGATGGTTGGCATGTTGAGGAGGGTGTGTCGGTTGGCGAGTATTCGCTTCCATGCTTTGTCCCAGCGGAGGTTGGCGTATGCTGTGTTGATTTTGCCTGCGGTTTCGGCTAGCCATTGACTGCTTGCGTCGATGAGGTCGAGTGCGTGCTGGTCGAGTGGTAGTGGTGCGTAACCGGTGCTTGGCGTGCGTTGGCGTCTGCCGATGCGTGCTTGTTTGAGGCTGAGCAGTTGCAGTGCTGGCAGTTGTTCGTGGCCGAGCCGGTAGATTAGTTGCCAGTAGTTTTTTTTGGCAGTTACCACAGATCCAGTTGGTTGGCTTGATTTGTGTTCCGCAGGTGGGGCATTTCACGAGGCTGTTCTCCTAGTTCGTTTGCGATGATTGGATACGGGATTTGGAGGATTCGTGCGATGTCGTGCCAGTCAACCTGATTGGCTCCTATTCTGTGATTGGCCTGTTGTTGATGATTGCCTGATAGGTCTTGCGGTGGAGTAGTCTTGCCTTCCATTCCGGTATTGGTTCCCAATGGAATACTGTTGCAAGCGTGGTGCTCGTGTCCTTGTACCATTGGTGGCATTGAGGGCAGTACATGAGTGCTGGAAAGTCGTAGCCAGTTTCTTTGCACACTGGATGAGCGTGTGGGGTGAATACCCTTCGCGTACCACCTATCCAACAATCCTTGTCTTTGTACACGTCGGTCTGATATTCACGGTCAGACTTGCTCATCGGTTCACCGCCCTTATGTTCGCATCCATTGTTTCGGTTCTGCCATCGGCTGTGACTATCAGCTTTCTACCGGTCGCCACGTCTGCAACTGTGATGTCGCCGACTTCCGGCGCATAATGGCGGGCCTGTTCGAGTGCTTCGTCCATATCGGTGAGCACTTCCATGATTTGATTGGCTACGATGAGGTAGATCATTTTGCGTCCTCGCTTTGGTTTGGTACTTCGCTTGGCATCGAACCGGAATAGCCGAGCATGGATTCACAATGCTTGGCTATGCGGTCATATGTGCGAGCTCCTGCTAGAGCCCAGCCTTTGGCAATGTCGTTAAGCACAGTGCGGGCGTAATTCTGTTCTTCCCTGCTTTTTGCCTCGCAGTATTCGATGATTTCGTTGAGGGTCTTATCCTTCTCACTCACGTTCGTCGCCATGATTAGTTTCCTTTCTTGTTGAGTTGGTGCAGGTAGACGTCGAAGTCGTTTTTTTCCGTGGCAGAAGTCGATGACGGATTCAAATGCATGCCTAGCTCCGTGGAAGCTGGAGAGGTCGTGCGGCCAGTTTTCCGTTTCGGCTTTGCGAATCTGATACCGTGCGCCTTTGATGCATAATGTGCAGTAGTCGATCACTTCCTCAATGGTCGGCTTCTCGTCCTGTTCGTTCATTGGTGCTCCTTGTTGAGTTGGTCTGCGAGTTGGCAGGCGGTTTGGTCTGGTTGTGCGGTCTCCAGCGTGCGGCCAAGTTGTCGCAGTACGTGGTCGCATTGCCAGGAATGCACATGTGGCTTCGATGGTGGAATGCCCGACATTTTGGCGCGGCGCTGACACCAGCCCTTCCATTGACGAGTCCAGTCCGTGATGGTGCGGGTCTCGCCATAATGGCGGGCTGTGAAAGCATTCCAGGCTTCCGGCAGGTCAAGGTCGGGATAGGCCTTGATGATCTCGCCGTTGGCGTGGGCTTTCTCCCTTGCTTGTTCGAAGTCGTTGATGTTGATTTCTTTTGGAAAAGAAGAATGAAATTCTTCTTTTTCTTTCTTTTGGGTTCTGGTGTTCTGGTGTTCTGGTGTTTGTCCCGATGTAACGGCGTTACATGCCGACTGTAACGGCGTTACATCCGTAGAGTCGCGGTATTTGGCCACTCGGTCTGCGGTCTTCTTACGGACGTGCATGACCTGTTCCATACTGCGGTTATGCTTGAGATAGTCGTGGATTATCCACCCTTCCTCGACTTCCTCGAGCATTTCCACGTCGCAGAGGGCTTGAAGCTGTTCGTCGGTGGCTCCGATGACGAAGAGCATGGTTCGGCGCGGAACGAAACCGTCCGTGAGATGGTCTCCACAGTAGGTGAGCGCCATGCAGAACACGCCGATCGCGTCCATATGGCCGCTGCGGGATAGTTCCTGCACCTTGTCGTTGGTGTAGAAGCCGTTCACCAATTGCACGTATCCGCGCCTAGCCATTTATCCAAGTCTCCCGTCCCCGTAGGTTTTCCAGATTGCTTCCTGCCGTATGGTGGTGCACGGCTCGTCGGTGATGTTTTTCCATGCGCTGCCGCGATGCGGTTTGCTCATGATGTCCAATGCTTCCGCGATTTCCACCAAGTCCGGCTGAGGGTCAAGCAAGTCCTTCATCACTTGTCCTTGTAGCGCACGTCGAAGTATTGGCGCAATTCAGCTTGTGCGGAGTCGAAGCCGTCTCGCATGCCGCGTTCGTAGGCGCCGCCGACGGTCGAAACGATTTTGCGATCGATGCGCCGTATTCGCGGTTCAGGTAGTCGAAATAGCGTTGCTCAACTCGAGTGTAGTGTTCTCGTGCTTCCTGATCTGCGCTCATTCTGTTTTCTCCTTTTCGTTTTCGACTTCCGTAATCTTGCGAATCAGCAGTGTGAGGACGTGTTGTGGTGTGCCGTTTGCGAGGGTTATCCAGATTTCTTCCAGTTCCATCCAGTCCGCCTTGGCGAGAGTCGTCAATAGTGCGCGGATTTCGCTGACGCGGTAGTCGATTTCACGAGCGCAGGTGTCATCGGTGATGATCGGAATGCCGTGCATTACTGCATCCTGCGCGAACCATGCGGCCTTCCTAAGGTCTTCCGTACCGTTCTTGTCCTTCCAGCGGTAGCAGTATTGGACTACCTGCCCCCAATCCGAGCTGAGCAGACGGCTGAGTTCGATGCATTCGAAAGGGCCACCCTTGTAATGATTTGGACTGATGTTGCTCATTTCAGTTCTCCTTACTGTTGTTTTTGATTGCTTTCCAGTCCTTGTGATGGAATAGGCGGATGAATAGTTCGTGGTGTTTCACCCACTCATATTGTTCGGCGCTGGAGTTCCATTCGGCCACATACCATCCGCCGCAGGATAGGCATTGAAGCACTACGCCTTGTTCCGGCGTAGGGAATTTAAGATCATGTTCGGCTTCTTCCATCCAAGCCATATCGCTTTCAAGCCATACTGCTTTTTTCATGTGCGATCACCTCCGTCTCCTCGTTGAGGGATTCTTCCAATGCCTTCATTGCTTCGATGAACGTTTCGCGTACCTTCTTGCGGAAATCGCGCGGTAGGCTTCCATGCAGGTCAACGGTTTCGTAACCGTTGATGAGATCGCGATCGTAGTAGAGGGGCGTATGCGGATTGATGTAGGTCGGCACTTTGATGTCGATACTACCGAGATCAAGACCTCCGACGCTGATGCGGATGGTGAGCGGATAGTTCCCGATATATTTTTTGGTCATCGTCCCATCTTTCTTTTGAGCATTTCGGATAGTTGCTTGTTTTGTTGTTTCCGGTATTTGCAGTCCAAGCGCGGGTTCTGCGCTCGTGGGCACCGGTCGGGGCCTATGGCATAGTGTCCGCATTCGGGACATTGGCGGATTCCGTCAGGCATTACGGCTCCTTTCACACACGACCCTCAGTTTGGACGGCTGATAATGGTAGGTTTTCGGATGCGAGTAGAGGTAATCCCAAAATTCGTTCAAATGGTCGGCAACGACCTTGTTGGCGAGCTGTGTCTGCGGTGGCATGGCATCACGTTCGCTGGCGATGGCCGCAACCTGCCTGCCGAAATCGGTAGCCTGGAATGTGTCCGGCACTGTCTCCTTGATGCATCCGAGCCGTTCCAGGATGTTGGCGGTGCGTCGTGGGCCGCTGCCGGTGCCAATCTGATGGCCTGCGACGATAAGCCGTAGGGCGATCATCTGCGGGGCCGTGTACACGTGCCCTTGAATGCGATAACCACACATTGCGCCCATCTTCACACCTCCCCGTTTTCGTCTGGGCCGAGCGGTAGCAGATCATTCAAGAGGAAGGCGAACAGGCGCAAGGGAATCCACACGAGCTGTGGGCCTTTGACGTTGAGTGGTTCTGCCATCATCTGCACGACCTCCGGCACTGGCGACGTGGCGAATGGCGCAGTGAACCGGTCGAGCATGCTTCGGGTCATTATCACCATTTGGCCGTCCATGTGTTCCAGTCCGAGGCCCTTGCGATGCTGAATCAGGACACCGTATTCGGTATCGAGGTGGCTCATTTCATCCGTGAGTTCGGAATAGTGTGCCGCATAATCCGGCTTCTTCGTATCCTTGCATTCCACGCACACCTTATGTCCCCAGAAGAGCACGCCGGTGATGTCACCGGTGTCGTTGGTGCCGTGCAATGCCATGCGGTCGATGCGTTCGTCCTGCACCGCCCAGCGCAGGTATCGGACGGTTGCGGTCTCGAATTTCGTGCCCTTCTGTTTCGGCGGGTTGCTCATTAGAATTCGTCCTCTCCGCTTGGTGCGCCCCACGGGTCGGCTGGCGCACCCCAACCACCCGCTACCGGCTGTTGAGCCGGAGCCTGAGCCATGTTCTGGCCGCCGCCGTTCGCATGCTGGATTCTCGCCACTTGAGCCGTCGCATATTTCAGCGATGGGCCGATTTCATCCACCTGCAACTCCACGACAGTACGATTCGTGCCGTCCTTGGCCTGATAGGTGCGCTGTTGCAAACGACCCTGCGCGATCACCCGCATGCCCTTATGCAAAGATTGTGCGCAATGCGCGGCCAAGTCCCGCCATGCCGTGCAACGCATGAACAGGGCATCACCGTCCTCCCACTGGTTAGACTGGCGGTTGAACGTGCGGGGCGTGGCGGCGATACTGAAATTGCATACCGTGCCGCCATTGCTTGTGGTTCGCATTTCCGGTTCGCCGGTCAGATTGCCGATGATCGTGAGAATGGTCTCGCCTGCCATCATGCCTCCTTCTTTTCGTCAGCCGCTTCTTCCGGCTGATGTTGCTTGCGATATTCCTCGATTGCCTGCAAGGTGCGCTGTTTGAGCACGTCCTTGCTGGCAGTCAGATTCTTGGCATCGATACGGCTGAGCTGTGTAGCCGACGTGATGCCGGACAATCCGGTATGAGCATGGAATACAAATTGCGCCATGTCCGGAGAATCCACACCGCACTCGTGCAGCAGACCGTTGATCGCGTCGGCTTGCGCCTTGGATGCCATCTGCTGTGTCGGCTGAGCCGGTGGCTCTTCCACGACGGTTGCCGGTACCGTCTGCATGTTGTCGGCCTGACTCATTTCGTCCGACGTGTACAAGCCGCTCAACTCCATCGGAAAAGCTTTGCGCAATGCCAATGCTTCAGCGCACTTGCCGAGCATCAATGCCGGTTTGGACGCCCACATAGTGTTCGGCACCTGCTTGCCCGTCGTCTTGTCAAGACGAGTGCCGACATATTCACGATAGAGGGCGACGGCTGAGAATTGGCCTTCGCCGCGTACGATCGTCGCCTTCGCGGCCACCGGTGGCGTATCCCAAATCCAAGCATCATGCCAACCGCCTTTAGGATCGCACCAGAGAATGTCCGGCGCGGAATAGCGTTCGTGGCTGGCATCGGCGGCACGGCGGGCGATCAGACGGAAACCGTCGATACCGACCTGAATGGTCTGCTTGGTCACCCATTGGCCGTTGACCTTGGTGCGCCGGCCAATCATGTAGATCTGCTTCGAGAACGGGTCGAGGCCGGTGCGTTGCGCCTGATTGAGGAACAGCATCAGGTCGCCCTGACCTGCGTTTTCCACGCCGAGCGCCTGCAATGCGGCCATCTGCTGTTCGGTGAAATTGTTCTGGTCTTTGGTGAGTACGAGATCACTGCTCATTAGTGTTGTTTCCTTTCAAGAGATTGAGTGTGTTGGCGATTTGGCTGGCTTGGAATGCCTTGTTGACGAATCCGCGCGGCAGGCGCAGGGTCACGGTTTGCGGTCGGCCCGGCTTATATTCGACTCCGGGCGGCAGTTCGCCACCGTGGGCGCGGATCAGGTTTTCAAGGAACTCGTCGGTCATGGCTTCTGGCTTCGGATAATTGCGTTGCTCCCACGAGTTCCGCCCTCCGGCCAATGGTTCCTTCATGTCGTGCAGGCAGTCCGCATAGGCCAGCGGATCTTTGACCGTGTAGCCGCCGTTGCCGCCTTTGGTGAGGGTGATACTGCCGGCATCCATGCCGGCGAACGTGCAGTCCTCCACGTCGCCGCCGTCATGGTCTTCCGCCCACGCGGCTTTCGCGGCCTTGAGCAGGGCGCTGTTGCGCTTGTCGATGATCGTGCTGGCGATGATGATGGCTCGCAGTTCGTCCGGCCTCGTGTTGCTGAAATCGAATTCTTCACTCATGGTCGATGGCTCCTTCCTTGAGTGCCTTGAGTAGTGCGGCCATGCTTCGGCGGGTTTTCAGGATGTCGTTGAGGAAGTCGTGTTCGGCGAAGACGAAGCAATCGTCATTCTTGATTGCCTCATAAGAGGCGCGGCGAATGCGGATGGTTTCGTTGGCGAAGTCGTCAAGGATGGTGAGGTACCGTTCGAGCTGACGGATCGGATCGCCGTAGTCCTTGTAGTCTTCGCCAGCATTGACTTCGCACCTTTTCTCGTGGCTGACGTAGGCTTTGAGCCTGTCAAGCTCGCTGGACGTGGACTGCTCGGCGAACTTCTCGTTGGCCTTGTCGTTTTCGGTGCTGGTTGGTTTCTTGTCGGTCATGGTGGTTTCCTTTCCTGTGGTTTTCATGCCGCCCGGTTTGCGGGCTGCGGGGAGCTTGTTTTCTTTGCGGAGCTTTTCCAGATGGCGGGTTAGGGTGCCGTTGCTGATGTGCAATGCGGCCTTGGCTTCGCGTACTGTCGGCTGACGGCCGTTCAGGCCCATGAATTGCAGCCAATAGTCGAGAATGCGTCGGCGCGCCTGCCAGTCCGAGACGGCTTTGGCCTGCTCCGGCGTGAGCCGGTTCGGTGTGAGTTTCGACCATGCTTCGCAGGTCTTGTCGCTCGGATGCATGATGTCTCTCACTGGCTTCTCCTTCCTTGGCTCGGCAGGCGGTTCGGCTGGTGGTTTGCCGTCGAGCCGTGGCATTGGGTCTCGTGGACTGTGCGCACGGAGCTTGGCGATGTCAGCCGCGAAATCCGTCCAATCGGTCTCTTCTGGCTCTTTGTCGCTCACTGTGTTTCACCTCGCATTCTCTGTATTTCCTTCTCATGGTCTGTGATCAGCTGTTCCACGTCGATGCCTTGCTCGCTTAGGGTGGGCGGCTCGTGATGGCTGACCCGGGAACCCTTCAGCTTGGCTTGGCTTCGGAGTCGGGCGCCGGGAATGAAGCTTGTGGTTGGCAGGTGGGTTTTCATCTCGTCTCCGTCCTTGTGAGGATGCTTCCGTAGGTTTCCAAGTCGTGTAGCCGGTATCGCACTGGCCGCCTATCCTGCCTGCCCTGCGGTGGCGGATTGCCGAGCTTCGTGTACTTCGGCCCGCCGCCACGACTCCGCCAATTCGCAAGGGTTCGAGGACTCACACCAAGAAACTTCGCGGCCTGAAGCGGAGTCAGCAGGCGCTCAGGCATCATGGTTCAGGCCATAACGGTTGATGAAATACCGTTGGCCCTTGCCTGTGACTTTCGGCGTGCGGCTGATCGTCACGTGGCCGTCCGAATGCGTTACCGCCGTCTCCTTGATACGGAACAGGCCCAGTTCCATAGCCTTCTGCGTCGGCACGTTCGTGTTCGCGCCGGACTTGCCAAGGAAACCGTCATCACGGAGCAGTCTGAAAAGACGGTTCTGGCCGATGTCCAAACCGTTCTGGCGGAGCATCTTCGCCAGTTCGCCTACCAGGCACGTGCCGTCCGAAGCGGCAACCGCGTCCGCAAACAAGGCCTTCGGCTCCAATTCCCTGATGCGATCGGACTGTGCTTGAATCTGCTCATTCTTCCGCTCGATGGTCTTCTGCGCCACAAGCACGGCCCGAGCCATGATGTCCGCATCGCTATCGGAATCGGAAACGCGGATTGCACCACCTTCGTTGAAATACCTGTCGAGTGCTTCGGCGGCTTCCTGCTGGTAGACGATCACGTTACGGCGGGCCTGTTCGTCCTTAAGGCGGCTCGTGTCGATGGTCGCAAGCCACATCGTCAACGTTTTCCGATTGATAGCCGTCATATCACGGATTTTTCCATCCGCGCCAACTGTGTGTAATTCACCCACAGTTGCCCAAGGCTGTCGTTTCATCTTTTGCAACTGTCCGCTGAAATCAATCCCCATGCTGTTGCAAATCGGACGGAGGGCGACGAATACGTCTCCGTCTTCGGACTGGTGGGCGATTAACATATCGTTGTGGAATGGAATTTCAACAATATCGTTGCTCATTTGGTTGCCTCCGCGTAAAGAATCTCGATCATGCTGGTGGTGTTGTATTTGGCTTGAAGTTCCTTGATTCCTCTGCGCATGTCTCTCAACATGTCTTCTGGAATGTGGAATGTGTTTCCCTCTTCCAGCATTCCCTTGGCTACGGCGAGCCGAAGCCTTACGACAGGCACTTTTGAAATCAGGCTGAGGGCCTTCGTGCTGAGGGTCTGCTCGCCGTTGATTTCCCGCACGTATCCGTGCACTTGAAGCCATTCAAGCTTCCAAGCGATGCTGAGAACGTTGTTCATGTTGTTTCCTTTTCTACGATTTGGATGCCTTCGCCTATCCACCTCATGACCGGCACTGCCATCGAATTGCCCAAAGCCTTATATCGTGGGCTGTCCGGCGCATGCTTCTTGCCTTTCCAAGGAATATCCGTCCACCCGTCAGGGAATCCCTGAAGCCGTTCGCATTCCAACGGTGTCAAACGACGTACCGTCAAACCGTCCATATCCCCATCTCCTTCCTTGTATAATTGCTGATCCGAATGCGTGCTGAGGGTTGCGGAAAGTTCATCCTGCACAAGCAGTCCCTTACCCCCCTGATTTGCCGCCGCGAATCTTAAAAGTGAAAGCCACCAGCTTCTCCTATCAGTCAGTTACCTGCGCAGGATAGATGAATGGCGCATCCTGTCCCGCGTGAGCCATCAATGTCGGCGAAAGGTCGAATCCTTGTGCGGCATTTGCCTGGGTGTCCGCACGGCAGATCATTTTGAGCGGCATCGACTCTCTCTCGATTTCATCAACCTGATGGATCAGCGGAACGTTGTTGCCACCAGTCCCCATGTGAGAGGTGAGCGTATTCGACACGTCCGAATGGTCACTGACCTTGAACCGTCCATCCTGTTGATGGAAATCCAACATCACGCTTTTGTGGATTGCAGGATTATGTTCGGTTTTCAATGTCGGGGCGACATCACCATATGCGATGCTTCCGGCCTTTGATCCCGCATTCCAGGAGAATGACTTAACACGCTGATCTGCGTTTCCAGTGCATTCAGCAGTTCCTTCGGTAAGGCTTTTCCTCTTCTCTCGGCTCGACGAATGATCCCAGCACAGGCTTTCGCGCTCAAAAAGTACCGGCGCGGCACGTCGCCAGTCTCGAGTATTGACGACAAGGAACACACGTTCGCGCCTTTGGGCCACACCGTAGAATTGAGCGTCCAACACTCTCCAAGCCGCCCCCCCCATCAGGCCAGAGTTCGGCCACGGCTTCAAGGAGCGACTGGAAGGCCCTTCCGTGTTCAGCCGACAATACTCCGGGTACGTTTTCCCATACGATCCATTCCGGATCAATTTCTGCGCAAGCTCGGAGATATTCGAGCATGAGCTGGCCGCGCGGGTCAGCCAGAGCCTTCCTGAGTCCGGCAACGCTGAATGCCTGGCAGGGCTTCCTCCAACAACGACATCTGCTGCATGATGATATTTGCTCCAATCCACTTTGGTCATATCCCCCAAGTCGGGAACATTGGGATAATGGTGTTTCAGGACGGCTTTGGGGAATGGTTCGATTTCCGCGTAGGCTACCGGCTCCCAGCCGAGCGGCTCCCATGCGACCGTTGCCGCTTCGATGCCGCTGAACAGGCTGATGTAGCGCATGGTCTCTTCCTTTCGACGTTGTTGGCGTTCGCGCAGATCGGCTCACTGCGGCGGAGCTGTCGTTTCCGCTA
>NZ_AZMV01000004.1 GCF_000522505.1 Bifidobacterium moukalabense DSM 27321
GTGGCGGCGGCCAGTTCCAAGTCTCGCGTGCTTGGCAGCAACTGCATCTTAACGCGCTGGTTTCGGTGCCGTCCGGCTGGCATACGGTACGCATGCGCAACCATCGTATCGGGTGGGGCGAGAACGTGTATTTCATCGCCCGAACCGACAGTCAGCAAACCTACCCGGGCCGCACGTTGGAAATCTGGGACAGGGGCGTAAGCATCGGATAAGGGGGCTGGTTATGGCTTGGCGCGCGTACATTGTGGATACGATCACTGGCAAGATTCTCGCTCCGATTGACCTGCCAAGCTTCAGCTGGAGCGTGAGCGTGTCCGATTCCTCACTGGCTACCACTAAGGATAAGGGTGTCGGTGAGAATGAGGTGAGCGGTCTCACGCTCCCGTGGAGCGCGATTCCGGCGCAGTCGGCGGGAGAGCGTAATTACATGCTCGCACCCGACCGGCGTTCCATCGCCTTGTGTTGGCATTCCAGCCTTGATGATGAATGGTCGTATGGCATGCCGGTATTGTGCGGCATGATCGGCCAACGTAAGGATTCCGCGCTTGACACGGATTTCTCACTTTCAAGCATCATGGGCTTGTTGGAAAACCGGTATGTGGTGCGTGAGGGCAAGTATGGTACGGCGGCGGGCAGTACGTCGAGCGATGAAATCAGCTTCAAGAACATGAGTTTGCGTGGTATTGCGGCTGAGGTCGGATGGCTTGCCACGAACGTCAAGCCGGGCGGACAACTGCCCATCGATTGGGCCTACCGTGGCGAGAAAGGCAGTCACGAGCGCACGTACAGCTCGTGGGATATTCAGAATCTGAAAGCCAGTGACGTGTTGACGAAGATTGCGAATGTGGATGGCGGCCCGGACATGCAGTTCAGGCCGAAACTGTCCGGCGACTACGTACGCTTCGACTTCACCGCAGGGTCTGACGGCGACGTATATTTAGGCCAGAAGACCGTGCATCGGCTGACATACAGTCCCTATGGCGGCACGTTGGAGAATCTGACCATCGACCATCTCGGCCCGATCATGCGCGAATACGGCTCAGGCTCCGGTACGGATAAGGCGCAAATATGCCACTTGTCCGAAGATTTGAGCCTTGTGAATGGCAATCACGAGCCTTGGCCCCTCAAGGAAAACGCCTACTCGGATTCCGATACGGACAAGGCCGATCTGCTCAAACAGCACACGGACGGCGTATTGAATGCGAACAGTCGCCCATTGGTGCAATTCAAGGGCGAGCTACACGCAAACGACACGGACGAAAACGGTACGCCCCTTCACCCGCTCGGCAGTTTTTGGCCGGGCGAAATCATGGAATTGGACATCAACGGATTCCCCTCGCTTACGGACGGCTTGTACGAATGCCGTCTGATGCAAATGTCCGGCGACGAGACGGACAAGGTAAGTCTGATCTTCGATGCGATGGAAGACCCAATGGCCTAAGCCGAGGGGTTTCCGTCGCCCTTCATTTTAAGGCGGTTATATTATGGCCCAGCACGTGGAAATCAATCCGGACGATTCAGCAATCCCGTTTTCCCTCGGCCTTAAGGCATTGCGTTCCGCGTCAACGCAGAAGACCCACAAGACCGGTACTGTGCGGATTCCTACCTCGACCGGCAAGGATTTCATTGCTGGTGAGGGTGCCGAGGATGGTGCGAACTGGATTGACGAGGACGGCAATCAGACTCCGCTTGTCGATACGGATGCGATCGATAAGGCCGTGGATGAAATCTCACAGAAGGCCGATGCCGCCAGTGCGAATGCTGATAAGGCGTATGAGGAGGCGAAGAAGACCGGCCAGCTGGCGGTCACCGCGAGTAAGACGGAGTATGCGACTTCGACGGATGCGACGGCTACACCATCCGATGGCTGGTCGGAAACACCGCCGGAATACGTTGACGGCCAGTATACGTGGCTGCGAATCACCGTCACGTATGGTGATGGCCGGACGGAGCTTTCCAATCCAGTCCTGATGACCGGACCGAAAGGCGCTAAGGGCGAGAAAGGTGATACCGGCGACACCGGTACTGCTGGTGCGGCTGGCGTTTCGGTCACGTCGTTGACGACGTTCTGGCAGTTGGCGACGGACACTCCGGCGCCTCCAACCGGTGCCGGGAATCCGTCCGGATGGAGCATAACGGAGCCAACCATTCCAGACGGCTACGACGGCAAGCTGTATAGGACGATTCGCACGATCATGTCTGACGGCACGGCCACATGGACTACACCGGGCGTGGACAGCATGTTCGCATATATGGCCCGCACGTATAAGACCGCGAGTGGTGCGGTCACGGTTTCCAATGAAGCGAAGCAGACCGCCGAGGGTAATGCGGAGACGATCAAGCAGGTCAGCGCCACCGCCAATGATGCACTGTCGAAGGCCACCACGGTGGAGACGAATTTCGACGGTTTCAAGACCGAAGTCAGCCAGACGTATCAAACCAAGGCCGATATGAGTACGTACAGTACCAAGTCGTATGTGGATGAAACGTCGAAGTCGGTAGCCTTAGGGGTCGTGCAGGATTACAAGGGCGCGGACGGTAGCGGCTTGGCTACGAAGTCCGAAGTGAGTGCCACCAAGGACAGTATCGCATTGGCTGTCCAAGGCACGTATACGGGTGATGACGATAGTCTGAAAAGCCTGCAATCCTCATTGGATATTACGAGGGATAAGGTGACTATCGCCTTTAGCAATGCTGAAGCGGCGGCAGGCGTAGGCACGCAGTTGAGCGAATATCAGACGGCCAATGATACGAACGTCACTGACCTTACGGAACGGTTGAATGCCGAAATCGCGGCACGCCAATCCTACATCACGTTCGGTCAGGATAGTGACAATCCGGTCATGGAGATGGGTGCGGCATCGAGCACTGCGAAAATGCGTTTGACCAACACGCAAATGCAGTTTTTTGATAGGCAGTGTCATCGCCGCCTATATCTCCAACGACCGCCTGAATATCAATAATGCTGACATTCTACAGACCTTGCGTATCGGAAAATATGCGTTCGTCCCCCGTTCGGACGGGCACATGAGCCTGAAATACGTGGGTTAAGGAGGAAAAATGGCAGACGCATACGGTGCGCAACAATATAATTGGCGTTGTTGGCTCGGCTCATGGATAAAGTCGGAAGACAATAATGGTGTGACCATTCGTGCGGAATGCCGCATGCAAACCTTGAACGGCTGGAACTATGCCGGCCTGAAGGGTCATGTTGGTGCTGGCGCGAACGGCCAGTGGGCGGACGCCGACCCAACCAATATTACGATTGGTGCGAACGCTTCGCAGGTCATGTGCGCCAAGGAAGTGTACGTCGCCAAGACGCACTCCCAGCAGTCGATCGATACGCGAGCCAATATCCGTATCAATGGCGCGTATGCGGGCTTGTCCGAAGCCATATTGGCGCTTACCGTGGCCGCGAAACCCTCGCACACGGTCAGCTTCAATGCGAACGGCGGCAGTGGTGCGCCCGGCAATGTCACCAAATGGTGGGGAGAATCCCTCGCCATTCCAAGCACGAAGCCAACCCGCGCCAATTATACGTTCCTCGGCTGGTCAACCTCGGCTACCGGCAGTGCGCAATACCAGCCCGGCCAATCATATGTCGGCACGTCCGATAGCAATTACACTCTGTATGCCGTCTGGAAGCTTGACTCGTTGCCGCCGACCATCGACAGCTACTACGCCTACCGATGCGACGCAAGCGGCAACGCACAAGACGACGGCACATACGTCAAACACGTCGCAGTATGGCGTGTGGATACGGCACATGATACGTCGAACCAGTGCGTAAGCCTGAAATTCGGCTGGAAGGACGGTAGCGGCTGGCATGATTACGATGCTTCCGTAACATCCGGCACCGGCACGACAACCACAGTCATCAAAAGCGGATACGACTCGAGTACGACCTATCCGCTCCGATGCACGCTCACCGACAAGTATGCGACCAGAACCTCATACACCACGGTCGGCCCGGCAACATACATCCTCGACTTCTCCGCGGACGGCAAAGGCATCGGCATCGGACAAGCCGCACCAAGCGCAGGTACGAACATTTACGGCAACCATTTGAACCTGAACGGTACCGTGAACATCAACGGCATGCGAGCATCCAACTACATCGATGTCAAACAATCCCAAAAAATGGGACAACATCGAACTGTCGGCCACTTGCGTGAATCGCACCGTCACGGTGAACGTGATGCACTCATTCGCCTCGTCTGCAACGGTAGGCAATACGAGCAATCAGGTCGAAATCGGCTATATCAAGGAAGGCTATCGACCTTCCAAGATGCTTGGCATGATCGCAGGGCATCAGGGCAGTGCGGCGGTGTTCGTGGAGATTGAGACTACTGGCAAGGTGAAATGCTGGCAGTATGGCGGGTCGAGCAGTTATGCGTCGTTTGACTATTTTGCATGTTCGATTTCCTACCAGATTTAAGGAGATTCTTATGATTACCGGTTTTTTGAAGGATGGCGTGGTCACGTTGTCCGATGATGGCTATCCGATTGTGGAATCGGAGAAGCCGGAGATACCGGCCTACTGCAAGGCTACACCTTCGTACACCATGAGTGACGGCCAGATCATCCAATCATGGACTATCACACCGGAACTAGGCCGTAACGAAGCGTTCGAGCATTATCTGACCGAGCAGATTCTCTCACTGGACGATGACAAGGCGCTACGGTATGTTGTCCTGTTCCCGGTCTGGGATTCCAACGGCAAGGAATACAAGCAGGGAGACCGAATCACGTATGAGATGACCATGTACCGGTGTCTCGTTGACCATACTTCACGTCCTGACTGCAATCCGAAGGAAAAGACGGACTACTGGCAGAAAGTCGTGAAATAGTGCCGCCGTTTCAGGATTTAGTCAACAGTACCGATTTTTGGAGCGCGGTAATCATCGCCCTGCTGTCCGGCGGTGGTATCGTCGGTGCGATCATCACCGCCATCAGCAACCGTGAATCCAAGGCTCAGGAAGACCGTGAGAATGCGGAAGCTGACAAGCTCGCGGCGGAAGCGGCGGAAGCGGCGGTACGCATTCTGACCGATTCGGTGATACAACCATTGCGCGAGCAGGTGGAATCGCAAGGCGGTCAGATCGCGCACTTGGAGGAGAAGCAACGCAAGTATTTCGCCTTGACCGCTTACACGCGAAGCCTTTTCCATTGGCTCCAACAGTTTTGCGAAATCGTCGAACCTGAGTTTCTGGTACGGCATCCAAAGCCACGGTTGCCGGACGAGCTACGGCCGGATATTGCGCCGGAAACCTTGGTTAAGGAGGACGATTGATCTACCTTCTTGGCTTCATCATCATCACGGTTCTCATGCTCTTGTTCAACCATGGCGCGCACAAACATTAAGGAGGGGTGTAAGTGACTAAGGTTCATATTGACTTGCAGGCACCTGCAAGTACGGGTCATGCGGCGGAAAAGGGTGTCGTGTTCTTTCGGCCTACCCGACGGCTCACCATCGAGGATGGCAAGGCCATTCTGACACCGCGAGCATTCTGCGCGAAACTGGCCGACGACGGTACGGTGACGGTCGAGCTCATGCCGTCGGGCGATGACTGGTGTTGGGAAGTGAGGGAGGAACTCACGTCCTACACTTTCACCCGTCGTGTGACCGTGCCTGATTCCACGGACGTGCTGGAATATGCGGAATTGGCCGATGCCGAACTCGTACCGGCATCATCCTACAGCACTTTGGTGCATTCCATGCGCGTGATCGACGCACAATTGACGGCCGGAGCCACCATCGCCATCACCGACCTGCGACCGTCCGATCATGTCGGCGTGGGCGATACGGTGCTCGATTCCACGGGCGAAGTCTACATGCTCACCTCCGTCTCCGGCCAGACCGCCATCGTGGGCGATACCGGCGTGAGCCTGAAAGGTGCGGATGGCATCCAAGGCAAGGATGGTACCGGCATCAGCATCAAAGGCACCTTTGATAGCGAGGAAGCCTTGAAAGCGGCCCACCCCACCGGCGAGAGCGGCGATGCCTACCTTATCCAAGGCCATATCTGGCTGTGGGATGAATCCTCTTGGCAGGATGCCGGCAGTCTCCAAGGGCCGAAAGGCGATAAGGGAGACCCGGGCCCGCAAGGCGAGCCCGGTGCCGACGGCAAGGACGGCACCAACGGCACCAACGGCAAGGACGGCGAGAAAGGCGAAAAGGGAGACCCGGGCGAGAAAGGCGACCCCGGCAAGGACGGTGCCGACGGCGAGAAAGGCGAGAAAGGCGACCCCGGCGAAAAAGGCGACCCGGGCACTCCGGGCGAAAAGGGCGCGGACGGCAAGGATGGCGAGCAAGGCCCCGCCGGCAAGGACGGCAAGGACGGCATCCAAGCCATCCAAGCATCGGACGAAGCCGACGCCACCACCAAAAGCGCCGCCGACAGTGCGAATTTGTACTGGTGGACGACATGAGTGCGGGGGCGATGATCGGCGGGAAAACCGTCGCAGGCATGGCATTCGGTGGTGTCAGCATCGCCGGACTGTGCAAGGCCGGAACCGTCATCTGGCGCAAGCCAAAACCGGAATGGACAGACCAAACCGACAAGATTTTCGCAGTCTCCACCCTCACGTCCGGTATGACCCTCACCAAGGCCGGTGACGGCGACTATCTGCTGGCCGTCAGTGAAACCATCGCCAACGGCACGAGAATCATCGGCTCCGATTGGATTCCGAAGTTAGGCGACATGAGCGCCGACTGGCCGACGGAAGGCACCGTGCGACTCACCTATGAGTCCACAGTGAAAGTCGGGCTCAACGGCGGCCTTGGCTGGGGCGAAGGTACCTCATTCCAGGTCGAAACCGCCACCAAGGCAGAGAAAGATGTTTGGTGGGGCTTCTGGACACAACAGGAACTTTCACCGGGCACCTATCATCTGCACGTCAAATTCGAGACTAAATCGGCATAACAGCCGAAACCATTTTCAAGGCCACTCCAACATGGGGTGGCTTTTTTGTTAGGAGGAAACATGGCAGACCATGCCAACAAGACCACCAAAACCAACAATAATCTGCCCGGCATGACCACGGAGAGGGTGAAGGCCATCGTCACCATCGTGGTCACGCTTTACGCCCTGCTTAATGCGGGCCTGAATCTCGCGGGCATCAACACGCTCCCGTTCACCAACGATCAGGTGAGTGCAACCCTTTTCGCCGTCATCGGCGTGATTGGAACCGTGTACGGCTGGTGGAAGAACCAGAACATTACCAGCGCTTCGCTCGCGGGTCAGCAGCTCGTGGACGCCCTGAAGAAGGAAGGCGTGGTGAATGGTGTGACCGCAGCGAAGAACGCCGCCATGAGCGCCGCAAGTGCGGTAGCCAAGACCGCACCGGCAGAGGAAACGGCAGAGGATGCAACCGAAACCGTCGAAGCGGAAACCGAAACCGCCGAAGCTGCCGAGACCGCTACTGAGTCGGCGACCGTCGAAACCACCGACGAAGCCCAGTACGAGCCGGGCGGTGCTCTCTGATGGTTGGTGCAAGTTTCGCCGTTTGGCGGGGCAGCCCAAACCATTACAGCGGACGGCTTGGGCAGTCCGTCAACCACATCACCCTACACATCATGGTCGGCAGGCTCGCAGGCACCGATAGTTGCTTCCAACGTTCCAGCTTCGGAGCCGCATCGCATTACGGCGTAGGCGGCGACGGCACGATCTACCAGTGGGTGGACGAAAACAACGGCTCGTGGGCCGATGCCAACTGGCAATCCGATTGCTCCGGCGTCACCATCGAACATGAGGGCGGCATGGACGGTATCCCGGTCACCGATGCGGAAGTGGAGGCTTCGGCTCAACTTTGTGCCGACATCGCCAAACGATACGGCTGGAACAGTCTCAACCATGACGCAAGCGGCAACCGCACCGGCAACATCGTCCTACACCGCGAAGTACCCGGCACCGACCACTACGGATGCCCCGACAGATGCACGAACGCATTGCCGGTGGAACGAATCATCAATCGAGCAAACGAACTATTAGGAGGAGACAACATGAATGCGGAAGACGTTTGGAATTTCGACCAGAACGGCGTAAAGGTACGTGACCGGCTGCAAGGCACCGATGCTGCGGCGAACGCGACAAGGACCGAACTGTTCCGACTTTCCCAATGGAACAAGGACACGCACGCTTCGCCGCTCGGCAATCTGGTGGCCGAAATGCCGATTCAAGGCGGCGCCAAATTGGGTGACCGCGTAGCCGGTATCGACAGCAAGACCAGTCAGCTCATCACGCAAGTATCCGCCTTGTCCGAAGCGGTCAAGGCATTGGCCTCCGCACAAGGCGCAGACCCAGACCAAATCGCCAAGACTGTCGAAACCGCCGTCAAGGACAAGCTCGACAAGCTGAAGATCACCGTCACCGACAACGAGTGACCTTGATTAATTTTCGGGCGTGAGAATCAAACTAGCATCCAAAAATTAACTTCGCGTGTAAAAAATCACGCATTCGGGTGCCTGTGGAAAATCTTGCACCCATTTTTTTAACGCCCCTCTCCCGGCTTCGGCTGGGGGAGGGGGCGTTTTCGTGGTAGGAGGTGTTTTATGACAAGGAACGGAAGAAATCGCACGATCGGCTACTATAATCTTGATCTGCTTCCCGATGATTGTCTTACTGCGAATGGCATGCCGATTATATGGCCCTGCAAGACAATTCCACCAGATGATCTGATTGGCTTCAACTATGCTAAAGGTACGACCACGAAGCAGGCTACACGGCTTGGATGTCACTTCTACCTCGATGACTACCAATTCGAGCGATGCTGGCAAAACCCCATCAAATACGGACAAATGCTATCCAAGTTCCAGTGCGTTCTCACTCCTGATTTCAGCCTCTACCGCGACATGCCACTACCGATGCAACGCTGGAACTGCTACCGGAGTAGACTTATCGGCATGGTCTGGCAACGAATGGGCTTGTCTGTTATCCCGTCTGCGCAATGGTCTAGCCCCGACAGCTATGATTTTGCGTTCGACGGTTTGCCAAGTCGTTCCGTTATCAGCGTGAGTAGTGTCGGCGTACTGGGTGATCGGGAGGCTACACGACTATGGAAACACGGATTTCGCGTCATGGAAGATCTGATAAGCCCATCACTCATACTCCTATACGGGAAAATCCCAGACGGATTTAAAATCACCACAAAACACATCCAATACACAAACCACAACACAAGGAGGTTGAAACAATGGGAGGCAGAGGCGCAGGCAGCTCAAGGGGAAAATCAGGATCAGGAGGTGGCGCAGCGTTAGCATCCGCCAAATCTTGGTCGCCGGATAAACTACCAGCACTGGACGGTTCACCGAAACAAGTCAGCTGGGCAGAAAGTATCAGGGATAAGGAACTATCCCTAGTGGATAAGCATATCGATAGAATACTTACGGAAGCGGAATACAACCTGGCTGACGCTAAAACATTGGAAAAGGCAGCCAAACACCCCAATGAGTACGGCAATGTAACGTATACAACGGCACGCGGCGCACAAGGCGGTATGGGACAGGCTTATGTGTCGGAACGGGTGGCCCAGCTCAGGCAGAACGCGAACAATCTAGGTAAGGTTGCAAAAGACATTCAACAGGTGAGGGATGGTCTTGGCAAGCGTTACAGGTCGGCAAGCCAATGGATTGATATAAAGAAGAGCGGACAGCATTTCGCTGATGCTCTGCCAATCAGTTCGTTGCTGGAGCGGCACGGAGCCGCGTTCAGGCTTTAGCCATGTCGATTCTGATAAAAAATATATGGCCCCTCGGTTTCCTGAGGGGCCATCGCATTGCTGGAAGCAATGATATTAGTGTGATTCGGATTCTAATACCCGCACATCAAACACCATTTCAATCCACGTATCTCAGATTGAGCTGAGAATATTTCAACCGGACGCTCGACATTCCGGTACGACATGAGTAAGCATATCGCGTAACTGTCTGCATGTCAATCTGCCTGTTTAGATACCTCGCGTTTCGCCATCGCCATCTTAGCGAATTCCGGTTCGAGCCTATCCCTGTTGTCGATCCACCATGCGGCGGATGTCTGCTCGTTTATAGAGTCTTTGACGAGGTTCAGTAGCTCATTGGCGGCTTCGGCGGCCTGCGGGTTGGTAAGGATGACGTGACCTAACTGGGATTCGGTTTGGTCGAGGAAGGTTCGGCGAATGCGTGCGGCCCAAGCGGTCTGCTTTTCGGTGCCGGAGAGTTTCGGAAGCCCTTCGGAGTCCTGGGCGGCTTTGCACGCGCGGCACATTTGAGTTTCGAGCCATTCGATGCGGCTTTCACGTCCGCTGACCTTGCCGAACAGTTCAATGCGTTCTTCGTGGCCGCACGAGTAAGTGATATTGTAGTGTGCCATTTTGATCGTGTCCTTTCTTGTTTGCTGACATATTCATATTATCTCAGGCGGGATAATAACGCAAGTCGGCGTGTCTTATAGTGCGTTATAGAAATCGTCTAACGTCACGCCAAGCACGTCGGCCAATGCTTTTGCGGTTTCGATGCTCATGCGCTTGGGGTCTCGCGCCCAATTGGGCCTTGGCGTCCTATCCCACGCCTCCCAGCTCCAGATGCGGCTGATCGCATTGAGTCCCGCCTTCCTCTGCAAATCCTGCTGTGACAGTCCGGCCTTCTCCCGCAATGCTTTAATGCTCATGGTCTTCCTTTCCGCAAAAGTAAGGCCCCGCTTGGTTGGGGCGGGGCTGTCTGCTGTTTTTTTACCAGGTCTGCGCGTAGGTTTCGATGTCTTCGGCGGCGTAGGTGCGTTCGGGGATGCGCACGTCGTCGCCTTCCTTGCCGAAGAAGTATTCGGCGTAGTACGCCTTGCCGTCTTCGCTGACGGCCTGGTCGCGGTCGATCGTCTCCCATGCGCCGTTTTCCTCGTGTGCTTCGAGGTAGTATTCACTGCCGTTCCAGCAGTGGTCGATGTCGGCGTAGGCGGCGGTCTTGGTGTAATCGGTTGCGGTGAACATTTTGGTTTTCCTTTCTTGTTTGCTGACATATTCATATTATCTCAGGCGGGATAATAACGCAAGTCGGCGTGTCGCACCTGTATACTGAGACATGTCTTGTTTGCTGACACTTTCAAGGCGAGGGCGGTCTGCACGGTCAGGCCGCCTTCTTTATACTGGTCTTGTCAGCAAAGGAGACCACATGGCCTACACGATTCGCCCTTACGACACCAAAGGCGGCAGAAGGTACGAGGTGCGCTACCGCAAGCCGGACGGCACGGCCACCGGCAAACGCGGCTTCCGTCGCAAAATGGATGCCGATGCTTGGGGTGCCGCCAATGTGACCACGGCAAAGACCACGGGAGCCTACATCGACCCACAAGCCGGACGCCGACGCCTCGAAGACTTCTGGGAGCCGTGGATAGCCGCAAAAAAAGACCA
This sequence comes from Bifidobacterium moukalabense DSM 27321, assembly GCF_000522505.1. GTDB lineage: Bacteria > Actinomycetota > Actinomycetes > Actinomycetales > Bifidobacteriaceae > Bifidobacterium > Bifidobacterium moukalabense. The sequence goes on from NZ_AZMV01000004.1 coordinate 11,383, forward strand.
GATGCAAGCCGAGCTATATCAAGTCTCTGGAAGACACTTGGCGCCCTCATGTCGAGCCAAAATGGGGTATGCGCGAAGTGCAATCCATCACGCACGACGAAGTGCAGGAATGGGTTACGGCACTGTCTGGCGAGCGAAGTGCTAGCGTCGTGCTCCGCGCCGAAGGAATCCTCAAGGCCCTGCTCGAAGCGGCCAGACGAGCCAAATGCATTCACGACAATCCATGCGACGGACTCAGTCTGCCGCGCAAGACCGGCAGAAAGCATGTCTACCTCACCGCCAGTGAGCTGGGACGGCTGGCCGATCAATGCGAGTGGCGGCGGCTGATAATCCTCACCCTCGGCCTTTGCGGGCTGAGATGGGGTGAGCTTGTCGCCTTGCGGGTCGAGGACGTTGACTTGCAAAGGGATAGACTGACCGTCGCCAAGAGCATCACGAGGGTCGGTAGCCGGATGGTCGAGACCGACCCTAAAACGCACGAGAAGAGGGTGGTAATGTTTCCGGCTGTCCTGCTCCCGGCGCTCAAGGCGCAATGCGCAGGCAGAAGGCCGACTGACTTCCTTTTCACGGCACCGGACATGCCGTTTGACAAGCCGATGGGCAACGGTTGGAATCCAACCCGCAAAGATGGTTGGTTCGCGTCCGCCCTGCGCAAGGCCGGCATAGGCGGGAAGATGACCTTGCATGATCTGCGGCATACTGCGGCTTCCTTGATGGTGCAGTCCGGCGCCAACGTCAAGACGGTGCAACGGCAGTTGGGGCACAAGTCGGCGGCCATGACCTTGGATACCTATGCCGACCTGTTCGATGCGGACTTGGATGATCTGTCGGCTCGGATGGGTGAACTGCTGTTTGCCGGGGGCGTGGGCAAAATGTGGGCACGGCAGGTGGAGTCAACGTCTGCCGACGTTGCGGATGCCGGGGTTTCGGCCTGACTTGCGAGGGGGTTCGAGTCCCACTGGAGGCACAACGGCAAGTGGCATCGGAGCTGGGCCGAATCGGGCGGATGCCATGTGGTCGTTATCCGCCGATGAAGTGCGTGACGCAGACTCGTGATGCAGTCCGGCGACCATGGCGGGGACTCAACACGAAACATACCGTTATTACACTGGCTGGCGTTGATAACCCGCAGGCTCCATATGAATGGAAAAAAGACATGACGTCGAAAGATACCAGACCAGTAATCGAACAACCCGCCACTGATATTCCGCTGATGCTGGCGCAGGCGATCATCATCGGTGGGGTGCTTTGCATCGGCGAGATGGTATGTTCCCCGCTGTACTTCACGTTACTGAAAAGCTCTCTGGCCTTGCTGCCATGGGCTCTGGAGGCCTGTTTCATGGCGGTGGCTTTCACCTATGTCGTCGGCTTCGCGTTGCTGTGGTGCTCCGAATCGTTCACTTTCAGGCTACGCGAGGGATTCCGTCCTTTCGGGTACGCCGCCGTGGGTCTTATCGGTTATGGTGTATGGAGCCTGCTGGTCTTCACCACGACCATCAATTCGGTGTTGACCAACGTGGGCGAATCCGTGCTCACCAATGGGCAGGTCGGTGCCATTGCGTTGAATGGCGCGGCGCTGGGCTTCATCGCGTTTCTGTTGGCGAAGCTGCTTGATGTAAAACTCGCCAATCGCAAGGGCATGGCCATCGCTATGCTCATTGCGGAAGTCGTGATCGGCATTGTCGGGCTGCTTATCATGATTCGCATGTTCTCCGTGCTGTACTGAATATCCGTATTCGTACGGCGTCCGTCCAGGAAGGCAGGGTGTCCGTGTTCAGCATTCTTGAAATGTTCAAGATCGGTGTCGGTCCAAGTTCCTCCCATACCGTCGGACCCATGGTCGCGGCTCGTCGGTTCGTGGCCTCGCTGGAACGTGACGGCTCGCTTGAACGGGTGAATCGCGTGCGGACCGTGCTATATGGTTCCCTGGCGCTTACCGGATTGGGGCATGGTACCGACAGGGCCGCGGTGGCCGGGCTGGAAGGCAACGTGCCGCAAAGCGTCGATACCGATCACGTAAACACCATTCGTCAGGAATGCGAGCGTTCGGGTGAACTGATGCTGAACGGCACGCATCGCATCCCGTTCGACTATGCGCATGATGTGGTGTTGGACGTATGGCACCGGATGGCGGCTCATCCCAATGGCATGCGGTTCCAGGCTTTCGACCCATATGACAATCTGATCGGGGAACAGGTCTGGTATTCCATCGGAGGGGGATTCGTCCGTCAGGGATCCGTGGAGGATCCGATGATCGGCATTCACGATCGGCCGCCGGTGGGAAGCGCCTTTTCGGATCAGGACGGCGATTCCTCCATCGATGCCACCGCGGTGCCGTATCCTTTCACGACTTGTGACGAGTTGATCGCACTGTGCGATGAACATCATATGAGCATCGCCGACATCGTATGGGCCAACGAGACGGCCATGCGTTCCGCGGTGCAGGTGCGCAGCGAGTTGGACAATGTATGGCGTGTGATGCGTCGATGCGTGCAGCATGGCTGCAACACTACGGAGACGGTGCTCCCCGGAGGTCTTGAGGTATTACGCAGGGCACCGAAGATGTATGCCAGACTCGCGTCCAACAGTGACGTGCTCGGAAGCGACCACCGCCGTGCCGACGCCGTACTCGAGTCGTCCGATGCGGCATGGGTCAACTTGTTCGCATTGGCGGTGTCGGAGGAGAATGCAGGCGGTGGCAGAATCGTGACGGCCCCCACCAATGGCGCGGCTGGCGTCATACCCGCCGTGTTGCACTACTACTGGCATTTCGTCGATTATGCCAATGAAGATGGCGTGATCGCCTTTCTGCTTACCGCAGGAGCGGTCGGCTATCTGTTCAAACGCAACGCCTCGATCTCTGGGGCCGAGGTCGGATGCCAGGGTGAGGTCGGGACGGCCTGTTCCATGGCGGCAGCGGGACTGTGCGCCGTGATGGGAGGCACTCCGCGGCAGGTCGAGAACGCCGCCGAAATCGGCATCGAACATAATCTGGGACTGACCTGCGATCCGGTCGGCGGGCTGGTGCAGATTCCCTGCATCGAGCGCAATGCCATGGCGGCCAACACCGCCATCAATGCGGTGCGCATGGCCATGCTGGGGGATGGCACGCACATCGTCAGCCTTGACCAGGCCATCAAGACCATGAAGGACACCGGTGAGGACATGATGGCCAAGTACAAGGAGACGTCGAAGGGTGGCCTGGCGGTCAACGTCGTTGAATGCTAGCTTGGAATAGTGCTAATCTAGGTGGCATTGTGCTTTTCAAGGAGGTTCATCATGGCATCTGAAATGCCTGTCGCAACGGGCGAATTCGGCGATCGTCCGACGTTTGAGTTCCCGTCCGAGGCCGCTCCGTCCGGACTGAAGGTCGTGGAGTTGTTCGAAGGCAACGGTCCGATGGTCCGCCGCGGCGATACCGTCACCGTGAACTATCACGGTGTGGTCTGGGGCAAGGACACCCCGTTCGATTCCAGCTTCGACCGCCATCAGCCGGCCAGCTTCGGCATTGGCGTGGGCCAGGTCATCAAGGGCTGGGATCAGACCGTTCCGGGGCATAATGTCGGTTCCCGCCTTATGGTCTCCATTCCGCCGGAGTACGGTTACGGTTCCCGTGGCGTTCCGCAGGCCGGTATCGGCGGTGACGACACCCTGGTGTTCGTGATCGACATCATTTCCACCCGCTGAGCGTCGGGTACCATTCTTCCAAGGTCAAGGAGGACACACAACATGGCCGAAGAAAAGACGCTGCTGCTTACGCAGGAAGCCTATGACAAGATGAAAGAAGAGCTCGCCTGGCGCGAGGGCGAATATCGTGACGAGATTCTTTCCAAGGTCTCCGCAGCCCGTGCCGAGGGTGATCTGAGCGAGAATGGCGGCTATCAGGCCGCTCGTGAGGCCCAGCGTGTGAATCAGGGCCGTATCGACGAGCTGACCGTCAAACTGCGTAACGCGAAGATCCTGGTCGCGCCCAAGGAGGGTGAGGTCGGTGATGGTTCCGTGGTGACGCTTGATCTCAACGGCCGTGAATTGGTCTATGTGCTGGGAACCCGTGACCTTTCCATCGCCACCGACTATGACATCATCAGTCCGGAATCGCCGATCGGTGCGGCCATCAATGGCGCCCATGCCGGCGACACCGTGTCGTATACGGCTCCGAACGGCCGTGAGATCTCCGTGACCATCAAGGAGGCCAAGCCGCTCGTCTGACCGGCCATCATGCCGTGACGTACGGAAAACGGGTTCCGCCGAAGAAGCATTCGACGGAACCCGTTTTCCGTATCCGTAATCGGCTATATCGCTGCCGGCCATAGCTGTACGATCACCATGTATATTGCCACCATGTGGCAGGCGTATCCGGCCACGGTACCCAGATGGAAGATCTCATGGAATCCGAATACCCTCGGCCATGGGTCGGGCTTTCTCAGGCCATAGACGATGGCTCCGGCAATGTAGCAGGCGCCGCCGGTGGCGAGCAGCACCACCACCGCAGGGCCGGCGTATGGAGAGATCCAGAACAGGCCCATGAAGGCCACGCCGGAAACGCCGAACACGATGTAGACGATTACATACAGCCAACGTGGTGCGCTGATCCAGATCACATGGATGACCAGTGCCACGATGGTGCATGTCCACATGCCGATAATGATGGAGTCACGCCAGAACGGGCTGAGCGCGAATGAAACAGGGGTGTAGGTTCCCGCGATCAGCAGAAAGATGTTCATATGGTCGATGCGGCGCAGCACGTCGGTGACCTGCGGTGACCAGTCTCCCAGATGGTAGCAGGCGGAGTTGCCGAATAACACCAACGAGCAGGTCATGAACACCGCGCACGCCCATTTCAGGCCCGTTCCGTGCGCCAGGCAAATCAGCACGATGCCGGCCGCCAACGATAGAGGGGCGGCGACGGCATGGATCCAGCCACGCAGCATGGGCTTGGGGCGGCCGTGCACGTCCAGGCGGATCTTGCGCTCGATCTCCGCAGGTACGATGCCCTCTATCTTTGCCGCATGCGCCTCGCCCTTGGCGATTACCAGCTTGGCCCTTTCATCGGCTTTGCGCCGGATGTTCTCGGCATGATTGCGTGCCTTGACACGGATCACATCCGCCTTGGCCTGCAATGCCTGTTCTCTCGCTTCGCTGATTACGGCGCGTTTTGCCTCTATCTCTGCTTCGGTGGGTTTCGCCATCGCGTGCCTCCACTATATGTTACGGAACCGTAACCTACGTTACCGTAACCTATGGATAAGTCAAGCGATGCCCTCGCAATAAGCGGCCAGCCATATCGCGCGTATCCTCGTGTGCGTTGCGTATGATGGGGTGTATGGCTGATTTCTCACATATTCTGACGACTCGACCGGATTTCGATGACGAAGATCGTGAATGGCTGCATCATCTGGTGGCTGACTGGCAGGTGATCGCCGACCTGAGCTTTGCCGATCTGCTGCTGATCCTGCAGAACGGCGAGGGTAGATACATCATAGCCGAGCAATGCCGCCCATCCACGGTGATGAGCCTGAGAGCCGACGATGTGGTCGGCGACGAGGTGTCTGCGGATATGACCGGCGAACTCGACGCCGCCATGCGTTCCGAAACGGTGTTCCGCTCCACTGTGCTTCGTAATGTCGGCAACTCCACGGTCTGCAACGTGTATGCGCCCGTGCGGCACAACGGCAAGACGCTTGGTCTGGTGGTTCGGGAAACCAATATGGCGACGCGCGAATCGAACGGCCGATATGAATCCGAAAGCATCGGTGCAGGCAAGCAGCTGTATGAGATGATTCCGCGCGGCCAGTTCCCGTACCGCAACCCGATTATGAACCAGCGGCATAACGCCCGCGTATCCGATGGCTTCATCGTACTGACCGTTGACGGCATCGTGCGTTACGCCTCTCCGAATGCCATCAGCTGCTTCCGCAGACTCGGTTCGGTCAGTACGATGCAGGGGGAGTACCTGAGCGAAATCGGCACCAGGCTGCTGCATGAGAATGATCCGGTGCTGGAGACGCTGCCGCTGGTCCTGAGCGGCAAGGCTGCGGTCGATTCCGAACTGGATGCCAACAAGTCGGCGGTCTCGATGCGCTCATTGCCGTTGATGGACACCAATGGCAGGTGCGGCGGCATCGTGCTATGCCGTGACGTCACCGAGTTGCGTCGCCGTGAGAAGGAGTTGCAGACCAAGGATGCGACCATCTCCGAAATCCATCATCGCGTGAAGAACAACCTGCAGGCGGTCTCCGCACTGCTCAGATTGCAGGCGCGTAAAACCAAATCCGAGGAGGTCAAGAAGGAGCTGAAGGAGGCTCAACGCCGCGTGCAGACCATCGCCATGGTCCATGAGGGACTAAGCCAGACTGCGGACGAGATTGTCGACTACGACAAGGTCATCTCCAGTCTGTTGAAGATGAGCGTCGATCTGGCCACCATGCGCGACCAGCATATCAACATCGACTTCATCGGTAAGTTCGGCATGATGCCGGCGCAGGATGCCACGCCGTTATCGTTGGTGCTCACGGAATTGATCACCAACTCCGTGGAACATGGCTTCGAGGGGCGCAAGGAAGGCCGCATTACGATTTCCGTGGGTCGGGGCGGCAACAATCTCAATGTTGTGGTCGAGGATGACGGCACGGGCCTGGCCAACGAGGAGCATGATGGTATGGCACGCTCCTCCGGATCGGGATTGGGCACGCAGATCATCAACACCTTCGTCACCAATGATTTTGGCGGTACCGTACGTTGGGAACCGCGTCGCGGCGGAGGCACCCGAGTGGTGCTGGATATGAAGCTGCGTGCGGCCCAGGACTGACCCCATATCAACATGGGAAAAACGAGGGACCGGTCGGATTCATGATGGTGAATCCGACCGGTCCCTCTATTGCCGTCGATATGGGCCGATGGCTGCTCAGACCTGCATCTGCATGGCTTGGGAGCGGCGTGCCCGCATGGCGCGGCGCTTCAGGGCGCGGCGCTCATCTTCGCTCAGGCCTCCCCAAACGCCATAGTCCTGATTGGTATCGAGAGCGCACTTCAAGCACGCATCAATCACCTTGCAGGTACGGCAAACGGCCTTGGCCTCTTCGATTTGCTGATAGGCGGCGCCGGTGTTGCCGACCGGGAAAAACAGTTCCGGATCCTTATCGCGGCATGCGGCCTTGGCTCGCCAGTCAAAAGCACTGCTCATGTATTCGCCTTCCTCCTGCCTTGTTGGGCACTGTAAGTCCGATACTCAGATAACCACGAATCACACGACTTTTCAAGAGTCCTTGCTAAAAAGAAACATTCGGTCCCGCATAATCCCCAAGTTCCACACACTGTATAAGACATGCTGACGCCTGGCGTATGAACACCGCGCGACCGGCGAGCGTATAATCGTCGGGTTTGAATCCGTCCAGCATCGGTCCGGGAATACCCGCCATCAGATCATTGGCCCGATCACCGGTCGGGAACACGATGCGGGTGGGGCATCGGTCCGCGAGCAGGGGATTCGCCTTTTCCACCGCGCAGATCACGGTGACATCGGGGTTGGCCAACGCGCCACGCAGGTCGTTGGCCGCATTGTCGATACGGAATGGGTCGAGCAGGTCATCGGCATCGTCCACGAACCAGACGAGACGTCTGCGGCCATCGGGAGCGAATGTGTCACGCCTGTGCCGGGCGTTATGGCTTTCCTCGCTGGTATGGTAGACATTCCGCATTTTATGCGTGAACCGTACCGTGCCTACGCCATTCAGATACGACTGCGATGCGCAGTGCAGCAAAAGATTCGTCTTGCCACGGCCATACGCGCCAATGACGGCGATATTGCCGTGGTCGATATCCAGGGCGATCGGTTCGACGATGACACCGTTGTCCGCCAGTGCGAACGGTATGTCGTGCCGTGAACCGTCGACGGGCATCCGCAGATCCGGCAAGGCCACACGTTTGGCGAGCGGCGCTGAAAAGAGAGGTCGTTGGGGCGTGCATCCATGGAAGCGTGCGGCGGTGCCGACCGCATCGACCAACGCTTCGACATGGCGCACGGCACTGCAGCGAAATCCTATGACCCGTTGGCCATCATGGCAATAGGCGCCTCCCGGCATGGACGGACTGATGTCAGCGGCGGAGTCGGTGCCGATCAACTCGTGGGATTGCATCTGGTCGGTGACCCGCAGGCAGATGTTCAGTGAGATGTTGGCCTTCATGTCGGAATGTACCTGCCCCATGGGGTTCTGGGTACAGACGATCAGATGCATGCCGAGCGACCGCCCCAACGAGGCAAGCCGGTTGAGTCGTTGCATATAGTCGGGCAATCGGTCACGAAGGGCGTGGAATTCATCGATGACGACCACAAGCCGTGCCGGGGGATGTCTGAGTTGGCTGAGTTGCGATACTCGTTCCGCGCTGACCAGCGACTCACGCCGGATCAGCTCCTGCTCGATGGCATTCAAGGCACGTATGGCATGCGATAGGTCAAGATCGCATACGTTGCCGACGGTATGGGGCAGATGCTCCAACGCATTGAAGGTTGATCCGCCTTTGAAGTCGAGAAAGACGAAGTGCAATGCCTCCGGGCTGTATCGTATGGCCAATGCCATGCACCAACTGATGAGCAGGACCGACTTTCCCGACCCGGTGGTGCCGGCCACCATGGCGTGCGGCCCCGCATGAACCAGATCGACCGCGAATGGCGCATGCGAAGTCATGCCGATGTCGCAATCGGAAGGACTCGATTCGAGCCATCGACGTACTATGCCGCGCCATGTCAGTGGATCATCATCAAGACGATGCAGCCGTTCGAAATCGATGCATGGGATTCGCGGGAGCTCTGACGATGTACGGTTTGGCGGCCCTGTGACGGAGGATGCCAGCTGGCCGCCGGAAGTATCGGAATCCTCCCGCAGTGCCTTCCGACGGGCACGCTTCGACCGCATCGCCATCACGGCCAACGACAGTGCGCCGCCGAGCAGCCCCGGGGCAAGCATGAGCACATACATCCAGTGACGTTGCGTGCACATGATGATCAGCATGACGAACTGTGCCAGCACAGGAGCCGACCAGCTCAGCAGCATGAGCCTGTCGTCGTCGAGTCGGGATGCATGAGAGTCTTTCATGGCAGCAGTCTGGGCATCGCCATAAAAGAGATGCAAGTCGAACCGAGGGTTGTGGTCGGAGGACATGGGTTATCCACATCCTTTGGCGTGTCGTCAGTTCTGTTCGGCCAGCGTTCCCACGGTGCCGGAAGCGTGCTTGCCCGTTGCGAGCTGCGAGAACAGATCAAGGTTCTTCTGTTCATCAAGCAGCACGCTTGAACCGACGCCATCGACGTAATAATCGGGATCCGTCCAATACACGCTTCCCGAAATGCCCTTGTCCCCGGAGGCGCTTTTGAACGCCAAAGCCATGCGTAGCAGGGAAGCGGTGGAGGCCTTCTCATCCACCGTCACGGAATTCAGGGCGGCCTGGGCCACCGTCTTGGCCTTGGAGAAGTTCATCAGGGTCTGCCGTGACGAGGCCTTTTTGACGATGGCGTTGATGACCTGTCGTTGCCGTGCCGCGCGGCCGAAATCGCCTTGCGCATCGGCATAGCGCATGCGGGAGAACGCCAAGGCAGTGTTGCCGTCCGCGGTATGGCAGCCAGCCGTCCAGTTCAGGCTTGAATATGGATCGTCCACATCCTGGTCATAGCACAGTTCAACCCCACCAAGCGCGTCCACGACCTTGACCAGGCCCCCGAACTGGATCAGCGCGACATGGTTGATTTTCTGACCGGTGATGTCCTCGACCTCGTTGACCAGTTGTTTGCCGCTGTACAGCTGTGCGACGGCATTGATCTTCATATACTGCTGGTCGATTTCCACCAGGGAATCACGCGGAATGGAAATCAACGACGAAGAGCCGGATGCGGGTTTGGTCAACACCAGAATCGTATCGGTACGGAAGCCAGTGACCTCTCCGGTGTCACCGGTGGTACCGTCTCGTTCGTCGGAGCCGAGGATCAGCCAGCTTTCCCCGGCCGTATCGGCCTTGCTTGTCAGCCAGGATTTCTTGTTGAGCTGCCCATCCACCCAGTTCCAGGCGGAAAAGACGGATAGGCCGAGCGCCATGATCAGCACCAATAGGACCGTGAGGATTATGCGACCAGGATGATGACGTCTGCGCGGCATGGTTTTTGTCGCCGCCGATGGTCTGTTTGCGGAGGGTCCCCGCAGGCTCGAGACGGAGGAGGACCCACTGAGTCGGGTCGTTCCACGAGGCTGGCTTGCTCGTGCGTTTGACGGAGCGAACGAGGCGGGGGCCTGATTCGCATATGCCCGGTCGTCATGTGCTTGGGCACTGCGGGTCGAAGGTGCGGTGCGACGTGGGGCATCGGAGGAGCGGGTCGCGGCCGGCTGAAAGCTGCGTGGAGCTTCGGATGCGTTGGTGCCGGAATGCGCCGGCTTCGCGGTGGGGGAGAAGCTGGGAATCTGCTGATCCGCGCTCTGGGCCGATGCCTTTCGTGACGGTGACGTCGACTTTCGGCGTCCTGCGGACGGAATGAAGCTTGGCGGTGCCCCGTGCGGGTTTGCGCCGCCGGTTTCTTCGGTCATGGTTCCTCCAGTACGATTCGTCCCTACACTCATTTACACCGAGTGAAACCGAGAAGAGTCGTCAACGGTCTAGTTCTTTGCCGGAACGGCACATACCGTGGCATTCAGATAGCGGTCCGCGATGCCGATGTATTGGCCGGTGGTCGCATCGTGGATCGAGCCGTCCTCCGGGTCGACGGTACCGCCGGTGTTCGGGTCGATCAGAGTGCCGTCGGCTCTGGTGATAAGACCGGTCGTCGCATCGGGAGTCTCGGTGGATTGCGTCTGCTCGCTGGAATTCCCATCGGTGCCTTGGGAGTCGGTGGAGCCGCCGTCCGTCGTCGAATCGCTATCGGATGCGGACGTGTCGGTCTCGGTCGATTCGAAAAGCGTCTTGCCTTCACGCATCTTGGCCCATACTTCGTCGGCGTTATCGGCCCAGACGGATCGGTTCGGATCGGATGGTGCGGCGACCACCGGAACGGTCTGCGTATACAGATGCGACATGCTGAAGTTCTTCAGGCTCATGGCCAGACCGACCAGTGCGGCGGTGTCGGCCATGCCCTCGGAGATGTTCAGGGATTCCAGCGCGGATTTCGCCAACTGGTACAGCTGTGCCGTGTCCGTGAACAGGTTCTTGCTCAGGGCCTCGCTCATCAGCTGTTTGATCAGATACTGCTGGCGTGTGGTACGGGCCGTATCCGAACCGTCTCCCAAGGTGTAGCGGGTACGGGCGTACTGTGTGGCCTGCGTGCCGTCGAGATGCTGCATGCCCTTGGACAGTTGCAGGGTGGAGTAGGGATCATCGATGTCCTGGGGCACGCAGATGTCGACGCCGCCGACCGCATCGATCATCTTCACCAGACCGGCGAAATCGACGACGATGAAATTCTGGATGTTAAGACCGGTCAGACTGTTCACGGCATTCAGTGTGCAGCTGGCCGCGGAGGCCAGATCGCCACCGGTCTGGTAGGCGCCGGCGAAGATCGAGTTGAACATCACGCCATATTGCGCGGGGATGGTGCCTTTGGAAGTCGTGCATTGCGGAACGTCGACCAGGGAGTCGCGAGGAATGGACACCAGATTGATGGACGAGCGGTCGGCGGAAATCTGCAGCACCATGGCGGTGTCGGCCTGATGGTTGCCTGTCATGTCGCCGCCGATGGCCTGGTTGCCCTCGCCGTCACGCGAGTCCTGCCCAAGCAGCAGGATCTCGATCGGCTTGCCGGAATTCGGGTCGATGATGGTCGGTTCGTCCGACACCGATCCCTGTCCGATCACATTCACCTTCTGATGCTGAACGACGCTGTCCACGTCCAGCCACGTTGCGGCGGCCGCGGTTCCCGCAAACACCAGCATGGCCACGACGACCGAGGCAATCACGGTTCTTGCCCGATGCTGCACGCGGTACCCGAGACTGTGCCTCGGATTGGAATCGCGCAGGCCATTGATGTTAGGAAGCTTGTTGCCGGCAGGAGAAGAGGTCACGGTATCGCCTTCCTGATCTTGAAGTACTCGCGTCGAGCGCTCGACGCACCCTGAAAACATATAACACTACTAAAGCATGTGATTATAGGACCATCACATGAGATTCACCGATTCTACGGCAAATCACCTTATCCGCATGGGTTGATGCGAAGGGTGTACCACATTCCGCTGAAAGTGGAGGTATTGACACGTCATGAAATTTGACAAAAGCAAATTGCATGTGTGTAATCTATGACGTTGCAGAATGTGCACATTATAGATAAAGGAGGGACGCATGTGGGGCGTTGTCGGCGATTCCTCCGAAAATCCGCTTGCTGAACTATGGGGGCTGTTCAAGCAGGACGATGATGTGTCATGGCAGCACAAGGCGTTATGCTCGCAAACCGATCCGGAGGCTTTTTTCCCTGAAAAAGGCGGTTCAACCAGAGACGCCAAGCGGGTATGCGCGCAATGTGAGGTTCGTGAACAATGCCTCAAATGGGCCATCGACCATGATGAACGGTTCGGCATCTGGGGCGGCATGAGCGAACGTGAACGTCGTCGATACAAGAAAGAGCACAGGGAGCGGGCGTGACGCGCCGCGCTCCGCATGCGTACACTTAAACTATGAGTTCCATTGCCAGCAGCGATATTCAAGAGACCGTGACCAGCCTGCTGAACGGCAGACCATACTCTCATCGCCAGGATGTCGATGCATCCGTCGCCGCGGTGATGACGGTGGAGGAGGATTTGCGTTTCTTCCCGGCCACCTTCAATGCGGTGCTGTCGCAGCGGATGCTGCCGGGCACCATCGTGGTGGTGGACTGTACCGGCGGGGTCATGCAACCCATGCAGATGTCCTTCGAGGTCATTCCCTCCCCGGCGGGACCGATCATCGAAATGCCGGAGGGCAAGACCGTTCGGGTGGTGCTGCTCGGCGTCAAGGGCGCGACTTCCTTCTCGAATGCCGTTATGCGCGGCATCAGGCAGATCGACCTTGATCCATCGGTCCGTGCCCTGTGGCTGTTGCACGACGATTCCCGGCCCGCCGATGAGCACTGCCTGGAATCATTGCTGGACGCCTGGCGCAACACGCCCACGGCATCGCTGCTCGGCGCCAAGCAACTCGATTGGCAGGGCGAGACGCTGCATGACGTCGGCCTGTATGCCGGCAATCACGGTGTCGCATCCTTGGTGGTGGACGGAGAACCCGACCAGGAACAATATGACGGTAGACAGGACGTGTTCGCCGTCGATCTGGCCGGTGCCTTGGTGCCGTTGTCCACGTTGCATTCCACCGAAGGCATTGACCCATGGTTCACCACATACGGGGAATCCATCGACTTCTGCCGACGCATATGCCTCGGCGGCGGCCGTGTGGTGGTGGTTCCCCAAGCCCAGATCGCCCATAGGAGGGCACGATTCGAAGGTGTGCGGACCAAGGGCGGTCAGCCGTTGGATGATGGGAATCGCGTCGATCCCTATATGGCTGTGGCTGTGTCCAAGACCCGGTATTCCTATACGGATCGGCATCGTTCCTGGTGGCCGTTGCTGTGGCTGTGGTCCATTGTGCAGTCGCTGTGGCTTGCGCTACTATGTCTGACCCGCAAGCAGCCATATGAGGCGTGTTGCACGCTGGCGCTGCCATGGAGAACGCTGTGGCGTCTGCCTTCGGCGCTACGCGCGCGAAGCAGGGTGCGCAGGCAAAGCAGGGTTCCGATGAAGTCGTTGTCCACGTTGCAGGTGACCCGTCAGCAGATTGCGCGGTGGCGCGACCGTCGTCAGGCGTTCCTTGACCAGCGTGACGTCGTGGTGCTTGGCCCCCTTGCCAAGGAGCACCTGCGCGGAAGGCTCGTTCGCCGCTGGACCTTCGCCCTGAGCGCCGCGGTCGTCGCATTCGCATGGATTGCCGTGCTGTATTGGAATGTATTGCGCGAAGTGTGCTCCGGGGCTGTCATGTACTCCAATACTCTGCTGCCCACATCGGCGAAGTTCACGCAATTGGTCGAAGCGGCGACCACATCATGGGCCTACGCCTCCGGCACCGGTATCAGCGCTCCGAGCGCCCCCTGGCTGTTGGTACTGATGTGTGTGTCGGCATTGACCGCCGGTCACGTCGCGGCGGCCGTCGCCGTGGTGTTCTTCCTGTCCGCCCCGTTGTGCGTGCTGTCGTTCTGGGCCTTGGCCGGCATCTTCACCCGTTCCGATACGGTGCGTTCCGTGACTTCGTTGGCCTGGTTCGCCCTTGCGGTGGCGTTGGGCCTCTACCGCGATGCCGATGTCGCGATGATGACGGTGATGGTGTTTCTGCCTGCGGCCTTTGCCTTTTCGTTCCGTGCGGTGGGCATGTACCGTACGGAGGAGCCGAAACGGCCCCACCACTCGGTGCAGGCCGCGGCGATCGCCGCATTATGCTTCATTCCGGTGGTTGCCGCAGAACCGCAATTGTTGCTGCCGTTGATGGTGTCGTTCCTGCTGTTCCTGATACTGGTACGCAGCCACCGACCGGCACTGCTGTTGATTCCGTTGCCCGCCGCTTTCGTGTGTGCCCCGACCTTGGTGAATGCGGTACGTTTCGCCTCCGATGGCGCATGGCGACAGATCTTTGGCAGCGTAATGCTCCCGAATTCCACGCATGACGGTTCTCCCGCGATACTCAATCTGTCTGATGTGCTTTCCCGCGCGTTCGGCATCGTCTCGATGCCGATGGGCATCTGGGGAACGCTGATGCTGATGATGCTGGCCGTACTTGTGCTTCTGTCCGTGGTCTCATTGTTCCTTCCCTTCGCCTTGCGTGTTTCGCGCATGATGTGGGTGGTGTCGCTGTCCGGATTCGTGACGGCGTTGCTTTCCGCCGCGGTGGCGGTGGCGGTGGATGCCGATGGCGTCGTGGCCGGCTCGGTATTGCCCGGTGTCTCCTTCATGATGATGGGCGTGCTGTCCTGCGTCTGCCTGGTCGCCGGAGGTGCAGTGCAGCGTTTCGTCTCGCTACGCCAGTCAACGAGCGGCGCGGTGCAGCTCGAGACGCATCCTCGTGTACTGCCGACCTTGGTTCATGCGGCGCGTATCGCCTTGGTATGCCTGCTGCTTGCCACGGTGGTGACCTGCATGGGTTTCGACTGGTTCGGGCATGATCGCGGCCAGGTGCATACGAGCCGTTCGGGCCTGCCCATGGTGGCGGCGGATTACCTTGAGCAACGTTCGGATCACCGGGTGCTCGCCTTGCGCGCCGATAGCGCCAATCACGTCAGCTATACCGTGATGCGTACCCAATCCGGCGATCTGATCGACAGCTCTCCGGCCCAACGTGTCGAAATGGTTGCGGGCCGTGTCGATGACGCCAGTACACGCATCGCCAAAGACAGTGCGCATTTGCTTTCGAACGCCGACGCCGATGCCATCGCCGATCTGAGTAAGCTGGGCTTCGGCGGCATCTATGTGGTTCGTGACGATGCCAACGCCGCCCAGAAGGAGTCTGCTGACCAACTCAGCTCGAATATCAGCGCATCCGACGGTACACAAAGCGTGGTGAGTTCCGAGCAGGGCACCTATTACCGCCTTACCCTTCAGGATTCGGCCAAACAACATATCAACGACTCGGGATCGAGAACGGCCGCGAGCAGTCCATGGCGTTCCGCATGGCTGTGGTGCATGGGCATCATCATCGTGTTGTACTGTCTGGTGGCCGCGCCCCGTATTCGTCATCGCAATCAGGAGGCAGCATGAGCCGTCATTCTCGTACCCGTGCAGGCGTGGCCATGCGAGTGGTGCTCGCAACGGTGTCGACATTGATCATCGTCGCATTGGTGGTCGTGTCGCTGGTCTACCGCCCCTCCTGGCTGAAAGCCGATTCATCCGCGGTCTCCCGCTCGTCGGTCTCCCATACCGTAAGCCCGACACAGCTGGAGACCTATTGCCCGGCCCGCATGACCATAGCCGATACCGAGGCTTATGGCGACAGCGAATACCAGGCATCCAACGGCAACGTCGCCTCCTCCGTGCGATATACGGCGTTCGGATCGGTGTTCCGTTCGTCGGCGCTTACGCTGGGCTCGGATGACACGTCGTCCGCAACGACGCTGAACAAACAGGACGCGGATGATGATGACGAGATCTTCGTGGCTTCCGGCAACGTCGATGATGGAGCCAAGCTGCAGGATACCCGTCTGCTGACTTCCAACGACGGTACCGGAGCCGTCTCGTCGGTGATGTCGTGGGCCACGGACGGTGACCTGAAAGGTGTTTCCGCCGCCTCCTGCATGTCGCCGGCATTGGAACAATCGTTTCTGGTGACCGGCACCCAGACGGGCATGACCCAGCAACTGGTAGTGGCGAATCCTTCCGCCAAGGCCACCTCGCTGACGGTCAAGGTGTGGGGCACCGATAGCTCAGGCGCATTGGCCCTATCCACAGGATCCACGCTCACCGTGGCGGCGAATGGCGAGACGGTGATGAACCTCGCGGCCGCGGCCTCCAAACAGGATGCGCTATACGTTACGGTATCCAGTGCTGAAACGCCGATTGCGGCGATCATCCGCAGCATCGCCATGGATGGTCTGACATCCAAGGGATCCGATTATGCGGCCGCGAACAACACCGCATCGAAGCGACTGGCCTTCGGCGCGCTGAGCGAAGGCGACACGGTAAGTCTGTATATGTTTGCCCACCAAACCGCCGATCTTACGGTTTCCTGGATGGACGGCAAAGGGCTCAAGCAGGCGCATCGGCAGACCATCGAAGGCAACCGGGCATCGGTGATTGACCTGGGCGGCGTGCCCAAGGGGGCGACGGGCCTTATCATCGACGCCAGCCAGCCGGTTTCCGCTTCCGCGAAGGTCGAAGACGACGGTAACGATGGGCAGGCCGATTTCGCATTGGTGAACGCGACCGGCCCGTCGCATGTCTCGGCTCTGGCGATCCCCGATCAGGCCTCGGCAAAACTGGGCGTCATGAATACCTCCGATCAGGAGGCATCAGCCGTGCTTCGTTGCTATGACGCGGACGGCAAACGGATTGACGAACGCACAATCACCCTTAAGGCCGGTGCGGCCACGATGCTGGACCTTGCGGACATCGATGGCGCCGTGGCGGCCGCAAGCCTGGATGATGACGGCGGAGCCATGGTGTGGAACGGACGAATCGGACAGGAAGACGTGGCAAAGGCCAAAATGGCTGGTCTGTCCATCATCTCCCCGGTCGACCTGAAAGAGACGAAGGAGCAGATTCGGGCCAACGCCGACATGACCGTCGTACGCTGACGGCCTACATGCCCCAGTCGGGATCGATCTCCTCAGGTCGGCGTCCGTAAAGTTCGGCCAGACGCGAAACCACTTCGTCGCGTATGGCGAACTGCAGATCCATGCGGCTTCTTGCATGGGACTGCAGCGGCATGCGGTAGAGCACGATGCGAGACGGCATGCCATGATCGGCGGGGAAACACTGGGATCCGAAGTGGGGCACTGCCTCCCATGGTGCGGGATCGGACGGTGGTACGTCCTCCACGGCGAACTGCACGGGAGCCACCAATTCCGGCCATGCGCCATTGAGCCGTCGAATCTGCGCCACCACCATATCGTCGAACATGCCGCTTCTGGTGCGGTAACGAGGCAGGCGCGTACCGAACATAGGCGTGCGAATGCCCCTTCCATGACGGTTGCGGTACACTGTAGACTCCCAAGGCAGTTGATGCATAGCCTCCACCATAGCAAGGTGGGGGTCGTGTCGTGCGCTACCATAATGACATTGGTCCAGCGTGGGAAGGAAAGGCATACATGGCGGTGGTTTCAGTACCGATGTGGAACGACGTGGATGTCGATGCTTTGTGTTCCGGCGCCCGCGTGGTCGCCTTCGATCTCGACAACACGCTGGCCCGTTCGAAAAAACCCATGAAAGACGATATGGCCGAGCGTTTCTCGCTCCTCACCACCCTGATTCCCGTGGCTGTGGTTTCGGGCGGAAAATACGCCTTGGTGACCAGCCAGATCACCGATTGTCTGACCGCCGGTGCCAATCGTTTCCATCTGCATCTGATGCCGACCAGTGGCACCCGTTATTACCGTTGGGACGGTAGGGATTGGGAACAGGTATTCGCCCGTGACCTCAGCGACGAGGATCGTGCCAAAGCCATTGAATCGTTGGAGCGCAACGCCAAGGCGCAAGGTATTTGGTCCGACGCCCCGTGGGGTGAACGCATCGAGGACCGCGGCAGCCAGATCACCTTCTCCGCACTCGGGCAGAATGCGCCCGTGGAGGCCAAGGAGGCGTGGGATCCCACCAACGAGAAGAAAAACCGTCTTGCACAGGCGGTGGCTGACGATCTGCCGCATCTGGCGGTACGTTCGGGAGGTTCGACCAGCGTCGACATCTCCGCGCGAGGCATTGACAAATCGTTCGCGGTACGTGAGTTGGCGCGGATACTCGACATCGATGTGCATCAGATCATTTTCGTAGGGGACCGTATGGATCCTGATGGCAATGATTACCCGGCAGCAGTGGCGGGAACGCGGGCCGTCCGTGTCACCGGCCCGGCCGATACCGTGATGCTGTGTGACGACATCATCGAATGCCTTCGCGCTCAGGTCGGGTGATCGTATGGGGGCGGTGGCGCGAATGTCGGCGATGATCGTCGATCTGCTGTTCCCAAGGGGCTGTGCGGGCTGCGATCGCCCGGATGCCGTGCTGTGCATGAATTGCCGAAGGCTGTTCCATCAGCAGGTGGAGCGTCCTCTGCCGGCCGTCGCGATGGGTCGCTGGTTTGCCTGCGGCTGGTATCGAGGCGCCGCCCGTCATGCGATTCTGTCATGGAAGGACCATGGCGATGAGGAATGCGACGGGCCGTTTTGCGAGATGTTGTATGATCTTGCGCATTCCTGCGGACTGTTTGATACGCTCCATGACGGGATGTCGTATGATAAGCCCGTTCTGATCGTTCCGGCACCGTCATCCCGGCAATCCGTACGTCAACGTGGACGCAGGCACATGATGCAGCTCGCAGGGCGTTTGGCGAGAGAATTGCGGCGGGCACGCCTTTCGGCGAAGGTCTGCAACGCCTTGGAAAGCAGGGGAGTGAAACGCAGGTCGGTGCAGATGCGAGGCGTCGCCCAGCGTTCCCGGCGATTGAGGGGCCATGTTGTCGTTCGACCCGGAATAGACCTACGTGGCGTGCCCGTCGTGCTGGTCGACGACATCATCACTTCCGGTACCACGATGCGCCGCTGCGTCGAAGCCCTGCAGCAGGCCGGCGCGACGGTGGTCACCGTGCTGGCGTTGGCCTATACGCCGGCCGGTAGGCCGGCACGGGAAGAAGGTCATTCGTCATCGGCGGTGTGATATTTCGGTAGGGTGATCTCAAAATCGGCTCCACGCTGATCGTCGACCACACGCACGGTACCGCCATGCAACTGCGCCGCCCACCGGGCGATCGACAATCCCAGCCCGGTGCCGCCCGATTCGGTGCCGGGGCCGGTCTTGCCCTTGACGAAGCGGCGGAAAATATCGGATCGCGCCTCCTGCGGGATCTGCGAGCCGAAGTTGACCACGTTGGTCACGATGGTGCCGAAATCCTGATTTTCATGCGCCTCGATGAGCACGGTGGTGTTGTCGGCGGAATGCTTGAGCGCATTGGCGATGATGTTGGTGAACAGTTGACGCAGGCGGTCCTGGTCACCTTCCATCTCGATGTCGGCGGGCACATGCATCTCGATGTCGTGCGCATGGCCGGCATCCGCTATCTCCAATGGCTCCACGGTCTCGTCGATGAAATCATGGAAATTGAACCTCTCGATCTGCAGGCTGGCCGCCCCGGCCTCCATACGGGACAGGTCCAGCAGGAACGCGATGAGATCCGATAAGCGATGCGTTTGGTTCAGGATGCTTTCCAGATTGGCTGGCGTCGGTTCGACCACGCCGTCTGCCATATTCTCGACCATGGCCTGCAAGGCTGAAACCGGAGTGCGCAGTTCATGGCTGACGTTCGCCACCATGTCGCGGCGCATCTGATCGGCATGCTGCAGTTCCTCGGCCATTTCGTTGAAGGAGATGGCCAGCTGGCCCACTTCATCTCGGCTGTTCGAATCGACATGCACACGCACGGTATAGTCGCCGTCGGCCATGGCTTCGGCCGCGTCCCGCATCTGACGCAGGGGGGAGGTGAGTCCTCGGGAGAAGAAGTAGGTGATGCCCAGAGCCACGGCAAGCGTGATCGGCATGGCGATCCATATGCTTAGGCCCACCTTGAGCAGGAACCAGGCCATGATGAACGCGATGGCCGTCGCGATGACGATCAATACGCTGAGTTCGACCTTCAGCGAGGACAACAAACCAATGGGGCGTTCGGTCTCCAAAGGATTGACCGAACGCCCCTTATTCGAATTGGAAGTATGCATACTACCGCATACTACTGCTCCGGCGGCTCGAATGCATAGCCGACGCCATGTACGGTGCGGATGGTCTGCGAACCCAGTTTGTGACGGAGCGCCTTAACATGCGAATCCACGGTGCGGGTACCGGAGGCGTCCACCCAGTCCCACACCTCCTCGAGCAGTTTCTCACGGGTGAGCACGGACTTCGGCTTGCGGGCCAACGTGGCCAACAGGTCGAACTCCGTGGGGGTCAGATGAACCTGCTCGCCGTTGACGGTGACGATGCGTTGCGCGGGGTCGATGACCAGCGAGCCGAAATCGAGGATCTTTTCGTTTTCGGAGTTCTTCGCGATGACCTTGGCACGGTCCACGCGGCGGAGCAGCGCCTTGCAGCGTGCGATGAGCTCTCGCATGGAGAACGGCTTGGTCATATAGTCATCGGCCCCGGCCCCGAGACCGATGACCTTGTCGGCCTCGTCGTCTCGTGCCGTCAGAATCAGCACGGGAACCGGACGTTCCGCCACAATGCGCTTGGTCGCTTCGAGACCGTCCATCACCGGAAGCATGATGTCCATGATCACCAGATCCGGACGTAGCTGCGCGGCGGCCTGTACGGCGCTCGCACCGTCGGAGGCCACACGGGCCGTCCAACCTTCCGCGGTGATGCGCTGCGCGATGGCAGTGGCCAACGTTGGTTCATCCTCGACCACCAGAACGGTACGTGGGGTAGTCGAGAGTCGTGCTGATGTGTTGAGCATAGCGGTTCGCCTTTCTCAGTGTTCTGGCTTCAAGAATACTGCGCCGAGAGCCGGAACGGTGATTTTGGCGGACCAATCGCGTGAATGATACTCTCCTTCGACCGCTTCGAACGTGCCGTTATGGATGTCGGAGCCGCCGTAGATCTTGTCGTCGGTGGTCAGCACTTCGGTCCACTTGCCGCCCTTGGTGAGCGGTACCTGGTAATCCTGCCAAGCCTCGCCCGAGAAGTTCACGACGATGACCATCTGTTCGCCATCCTTGCCGATTCGCACAAAGCTTAACGTATTGTGGTCGGCATCATCGCTGGTGAGCCACTGGAAGCCCGCCGGATCGAAGTCCTGGCTCCACAACGCCGGCGATTCCTTATACAGGGCGTTGAGATCGGCAACAAGCCTCTGCACGCCGCGATGGTCCGGCCAGTTGAGCGCATCCCAATCCACGGAGCCGTCATGGTCCCATTCCCCGTATTGGGCCACCTCGTTGCCCATGAAGGACAGGTTCTTGCCCGGATGGGCCCACTGATAGGCGAACAGGGCGCGCACGCCGGCATAGCGCTGCCAGTCATTGCCCGGCATCTTGCCGAATACCGAGCCCTTGCCGTATACGACCTCGTCATGGCTGATGGGCAGCACATAATGCTCGGAATACGCATAGACCATGGAGAAGGTGATCTCGTTGTGGTGCCATTTGCGGTTGATCGGTTCCTCATGCAGATACTGCAGGGTGTCGTGCATCCATCCCATATTCCACTTGAGGCCGAAACCGAGGCCGCCGGCATCGGTCGGGGCAGTGATGCCCGGGTATGCGGTGGACTCCTCGGCTATCATCATGATGCCGGGATTGTTCTTGTACGCGGTGGCGTTGGCCTCCTTGAGGAAGTCGATGGCCTCAAGGTTCTCACGGCCGCCGTAGATGTTCGGATGCCACTGGCCCGGTTCGCGGCTGTAGTCGAGGTACAGCATCGAGGAGACCGCGTCCACGCGCAGCGCGTCGACATGATACTCATCCAGCCAGAAGCAGGCGTTGGCAACCAGGAAGTTACGCACTTCGCGGCGTCCGAAGTTGAACACATAGGTGCCCCAGTCAGGGTGTTCTCCGCGCATTGGATCGGGATCCTCATACAGCGGGGTGCCGTCGAAACGTCCCAGTGCGAACGCATCCTTCGGGAAGTGGGCCGGAACCCAATCCATGATCACGCCGATGCCGGCCTCATGGAACCTGTCGACCAGATACTTGAAGTCGTCCGGTCCGCCAAGCCTGGAATCGACCGCGTAGTAGCCCGTGACCTGATAGCCCCAGGAGCCGGAGAACGGATGTTCCGCCAACGGCATGAACTCCACATGGGTGAAGCCCTCCTTGGCCACATACGGTACGAGCTTGTCGGCCAATTCGCGATAGTTGTGCACATCGCTGCGCCAACTGCCCGCATGCACCTCATAGATGCTGACCGGACCGTTATGCGGATCGGTGACGGCACGCTTGGCCATCCACGACTCATCATGCCATTCATGCTCGGAATCGACCACGATGGAACCGGTGCGCGGCGGAATCTCATGCGAGCGTTCCATCGGATCGGCCTTCATCGTCCATTCGTTGTTGGCATTGAGGATCTCATACTTGTAGATCTCGCCATCGCCGACGCCCGGCACGAACAGCTCCCAGACACCTGAGGATCCCAATTCACGCATGGCGTGCGTGCGGCCGTTCCATCCGTTGAAATCGCCGACCACGCGCACGGCATGTGCGTTCGGGGCCCATACGGTGAACGCGGTGCCGACCACCTGCTCACCAGGCGTGCCGTCGGAGGAGCCCATGGGGTCGTCGTAGCGCAACACATGGGCTCCGAGGGCCTCCCACAGTCGTTCGTGGCGACCTTCTCCGAACAGGTACATGTCCATATCGCCGATGGTGGGTAGATAACGGTACGGGTCGTCCGATACCACCACGGTGCCGTCTTCGTATTCGGTGCAAATGCGGTAGTCCGGCACGCCGTAACCGTCATCGGTCCGGACCGCCTTGATGAGTGCCGTGAATACGCCGTTGAATTCATGCACCGCCTCGGCGTCGCCGCTCTGTGTGATGATCGTCACGGATTTCGCCAGTGGACGCAACACGCGGATCGTGACGATATCCTCGCGCCCGTCTGACCCGAGATGCCCACCGAGCACCTCGTGCGGATTGTAAAACGTACCGTTGCTTACTGCATCCAGGTCGCCCTGAGCAACAGGAACGGCAACGACATCTTCTTTGATCTTGGATTCTGTAACCATGGCAAAAGTGTAAGCATGATTGGTCGGAAATTGGCTTCGTGTCGTGCTTTATTTTCATTTTTTTCGCTGTTTTTTGGACAAGTCCATACCGGGTGGCACAATAATTCGGGTTTTGTGTAAGATTTTCACGGAGGATTCATGGGTTACAAGGTCGGCGACATGGTCGTCTATCCACGTCACGGCGCTGCGAAGGTGGAGGCCATAACCGAGCGGACGGTCAAGGGGGTTACCCGTGAATACCTGCAGTTGTCGGTATTGTCGTCCGACGGTCTGGTCATCAATGTTCCGGTGGACAACGCCAAGAAGGTCGGTGTGCGAGACATCGTCGACGCCAACGAGGTGGCGAAGGTCTTTGAGATCCTGCGTACCCCGATCATCGAAAAGGAAATGAACTGGTCCCGTCGCTACAAGCTGAATGTCGAGAAGATCGCCACCGGTGATGTCAACAAGATCGCCGAAGTGGTGCGTGATCTGGCCCAGCGCGATGTGGACGAACATGGTCTGTCCGCCGGCGAGAAGCGCATGCTCACGAAAGCCCGCAGCATTCTCACCTCCGAGATTTCGCTGTCCGAGCACCTCGAGGAGGGAGAGGCCCAACGTCTGCTTGACGTGAATCTGGGGTACGAGGCTCCGCAGCCGGGTGATGACCGGCATCATACCGAGGCCCCGCAGGAGGCCGCGATGGATACCTTGGCCCGTATCGAGGCCGAAGGCAAGAAATCCAAGAAGAAGTAAGGTTCTTTGATGCGCATCGGTCAGGGTTTTGATGCCCATCGATTCGCTGATCTCAAGGCAGGCAGGCCGCTATGGCTTGCCTGTTTGCATTGGGATGGCGACGGCATAGCGGGTGATTCCGATGGCGATGTCGCCGCACATGCGCTGATCGACGCGTTGCTGGCCGCCGCGCACCTTGGTGATATCGGCACGCTGTTCGGTGTGGGGGCGGATTCCGATGGTGCCGGAAGGCACGGTGCGGAAATGTTGCAGGCCACCGTCGATCATCTGAAGAACCACGGTATGCGGCCAATAAGCGCCAGTGTGGTGATCATCGCCAATCGTCCGAAGATCGGCGCACGCCGTAGTGAGGCGGAAACGGCACTGTCCGCGGCAATCGGCTGCGAGGTGTCGGTGACGGCCACCACTACGGACGGCATGGGGTTCACCGGCTCGGGGGAGGGCATCGCCGCCATTGCCAACGCCCTCGTTGAACCGTTGGAATAGCCGTTATCTCCTGGTCTGCGCACCCACGGCCTTGGCGATGGCCCAGAACAGTGTGGAGATGGTCACGATGATGAAACTTGGAGGGGCCGGGAACATTGCGGACAGTACCAGACCTCCCCAGATGGAGATCAGGCAGATCACACTGGCGATGACCATCGCCTTGAACGGCGAGCCGGCGATGATGTTCGCGGTCGCCGCCGGAGTGATGACCAGTGCGAAAATCAGCAATGTGCCTACGGCGGGTACGGCGATGGTGATCACGCCGGCCATGATCGCCATGAATGCGATGTTCATCAGACCGACGGGTACGCCCTTGGCCTGTGCCACCTGCTCGTCCAGCGAGCTGAACAGCAGTGGGCGGTAGATAAGCGCCAGCACAGCCAGCAGCACGATGTCGAAGATGGCGAAGCCGATGATCTGGCCGGTGGTGATGGTTAGAATCGACCCGAACAGAATCGACTGCATCTGCTGTGAGGCCGAACTCGACAGTCGGGCGAAAAACAGACCCATGCCGGTGGCGAAAGCCAGCACGGTGCCGGTGGCGATTTCACGCTGCGAGGCCTTCTTGCCAAGTGCGCCGATCACCAACGCTCCGCCAAGAGCGAACACGCCCATGCCGACGGAGACCGGCAGGCCGATCAGTATCGCGCCGGTGGCTCCGGGCAATCCGATATGGGCCAAGGCATGCGAGGCGAATGTGGAATGGCGTGCGATGGTGAAATAGCCCATCACACCTGCGGCCAGGGCGATGCACAACCCGGCAAGAAATGCGTTGGCCATGAACGGTGCGGTCAGTGTCGACATCCAATCCGGGTCGAATGTGAATGCGATGTGGCTCATGCGTGCTGCCCCTTTTCGATGTGCTGGTGGAATCGTGCGACCTCTTGAGGGTCATGCGCGTCAACGAAAATATTCTCGGGTTCATCATCGCTGGGCGTTACGAACATGTCTCCCTGCGGCGTGGTGACCACCTGTACGGTGGTGCCGTATAGGTGGGTGAGCAGCTCAGAGTCCAATACCTCGTTCATGCGTGCGTAATGCGGATGGCCATCGAGCAGATACACGGCACCGGTAAGAATCGGAAGCAACATGTTGAGGTCATGCGCCACCACCTGAATGGTCATGCCGAGTTCTCGATTGAGTTTGGCGAGTACATGCACGGTGGCCCGCTGGCTGGCCAGATCGAGGTTGGCGAGCGGTTCGTCGAGCATCAGCAGTTGCGGATCGCTTACCAACGCCTGGGCGATGGCCGCACGTTGGCGCAATCCGCCCGACAATTCGGACAGCCGGTATGAGGCCTTATCGAGAAGGCCCACGAATTCCATGGCCTTGCGGGTCTTCTCCCGCTGGGCGCGTGTGACGGGGCGAATGCCGAAACGGGTGCCGGTCAAACCAAGCAGCACCGATTGCTCGGCAGTGAGATTCGATTCGATGTCGACGGCGTAGCTCTGCGGTACGTAGCCGATATGCTGATTCATGGCACCGGCGGGCTTGCCAAGCACCGTGATGCTACCTTCCGCGGTATCGATCAGGCCGAGTTCGGCCTTCATCATCGTGGTCTTGCCCGCGCCGTTGGTGCCCACGATGGCGGTGACCGAGCCGCTGGGGATGCTGAATGTGCCGTGCCGCCAGATCACATGCCCGCCGCGCTTGACGCAGGCGTCCTTGAATACGATCGCGGCCTGTGGTTCCTGGCCGTCGGTAGAGCCGTTGCCATCATGCATGAAAAGCTCCTTTTATGATGTCGTTCCTGTCGTATCATGACAAACAGTGTTGACAACCATTCTCAATAAGATGAAGGACCCTCGTACGACGGCGGGAGTCCTTCCGTGAGACGTGCATGTGGTGCTATTTGCCGGGATCCGGCTGTGGCTCTTCCGTTGCGTCTTCGGATGGCGAGGCCGAATCGGACGATTCGCCCGGCGATGCCGTCTCGTTTTCGGAGGAATCGTCTTCGGCGCCGTTCGTCGTCATCATTTCCGTCAGGGACGTGACCAGCGACAGGATCCAGGAAGTCAGGTTCGACTGATCGGCCGGCATCTGTTCCGTGACATCGAATACCGGAACGTCGGACTTCTGCGCGGTGCCGGTCAGCAGATTCGTGGCATCGCTGGCCTCCTGAACATTATTGACCAGCAGATCCACCTGATGCTTCTCCAACAGCTCCTGGAAGGCCTGCAGATCGGCCGGCGCCGGTTCCCCGTCGGAGGCGGCCGATTGCGCATACCCTTCAGGGGTCTTGTCATCAAAGCCCATATCGCTCATCAGATAGTATGCAACCGCTTCGGTGGCCGCATACGTGGCGCCTTTATGCTTGTTGCTGAAGGACTTCATCGCCTTCTCGACCTTGCTTTCGCGCTTGTTCCATGCGGAGAGCCTGTCGGCGAAATACTTTTTCCGTGCCGGCATGATGCGGCTGTAGGTGTCGGCCAGTTCCTTGGCCATGGCGTTGCGCGCATCGTTGGAGAACCACAGATGAGGGTTGTCGCCCTCCATGGCTCCGACCATTTGCGCCGCGGATACGCTGACGCTGCCTTTCGTCAGGTTCTTCGTGGCCCAGGTATCGTAACCGGCCCCATTGGAGACGACGACCTGCGCCTTCTGGAGGATGGCGATGTCCGCGGTCTTGGGCTCGAAATCATGGGCGTCCACGGAGGTTGATCCCAGAATGGAGGTCACCTTCACATGGGTTCCGCCGATTTGCTCCGCCAGAGAGCCCCACTGGTTGACCGAGGCGACCACGGTGATGGGGGAGGTCTGTGCGGTCGTCGAAGACGAAGAGGTCGGTTGATCGTCCGCCGAGCCATGACCGAAACAGGCGGTGGCGCCGAATACCATGCATGTGACGATACCGGTGGCAATGGCGCGTAGGAGGGAACGCTGATGCAGACGCATGCTGGAATGCCTTCTTCCTAAAATCATCCCGGTCGTGTTCGTCTCACGAACGTGCGCACGACTTCCGACTGAAACCAAGATAGCCTACGATACGTGCAAATGCCAATAGGCCAAGATCATCTACACGAGGGGAGAACCTGTATGGCAATGAAAATCGATGGCAGGGTGGTATCCGCACGCATCAAGGAGGATCTTGCGCAGAGGGTCTCCGCATTGAAGAGCAAGGGTGTCGAACCGGGATTGGGGACCATTCTGGTCGGTTCCGACCCCGGCTCGGTCAAATACGTTGCCGGAAAGCATGCCGACTGCGCTGAGATCGGCGTGAATTCCATCAAGCGTGAATTGCCTGAGGATGCCACCTTCGAGCAGATTGCGGCGGCGGTGAAGGAACTGAACGCCGATCCCGCCTGCACAGGCTACATCGTGCAGCTGCCGCTGCCGAAGGGCATTGACGAGAACGCCGTCATCGACCTGATCGATCCGAAGAAGGACGCGGATGGCATGCATCCTTATAATCTGGGCGAATTGGTGCTGCACCCCCGGGGTGAGATCGTGACGCCGCTGCCGTGCACGCCCCGTGGCGTCATCGAACTGCTCGGAGCCTATGACGTCGATCTGAACGGCAAGGAGGTATGCGTGCTCGGCCGTGGCATCACCATCGGCCGCACCATCGGCCTGATGCTCACGCGTAAGGAGGTCAATGCCACGGTTACGCTGTGCCATACCGGCACCAGGGATGTGCGTGACCATATGCGGCGTGCTGACGTGATTGTGGCTGCGATGGGTTCCGCGGCGTTCGTCAAACCGAATGATATCAAGGAAGGTGCGGTGCTTGTCGATGTCGGCGTCTCCCGCGTATTCGACGAGGAGGCCGGCCGTTACCGCGTCAGGGGCGATATCGACAAAGCCTGTTACGAGAAGGCTTCGGCCTATACGCCGAATCCGGGGGGGAGTGGGACCGATGACCCGGGCCATGTTGCTGGAAAACGTGGTCGAGATGGCCGAGCGCCGCCGCTGAGCCGTCGAACCGATTATTTCGGGCGTGTCGCGCGAAAATCCCGCTCGTTTTTGTGCATGGTCTCATGTAGACTAAAGCTTTGCGTGTGTTGTACGCGCACAATATAACTGAAGAACGATTTTATCCATCCACTATTTGTAAGAAACCAAATTAATGGCAGAGAACAATAACGAAGTCACCAAGGTCGCCATCAACGACATCGGCACCGAAGAGGACTTCATCAAGGCAGTCGATTCCACCATCAAGAACTTCGACGATGGTGATCTGGTCGAAGGTACCGTCGTCAAGGTCGATCACGACGAGGTGCTGCTCGACATCGGCTACAAGACCGAGGGCGTCATCCCCTCCCGTGAGCTTTCCATCAAGAAGGACGTTGATCCTGACGAAGTCGTCGAGGTTGGCGACACCATCGAGGCCCTTGTCGTCACCAAGGAAGACAAGGAAGGCCGTCTGATTCTGTCCAAGAAGCGTGCACAGTACGAGCGCGCCTGGGGCGACATCGAGAAGATCAAGGAAGCCGATGGCGTTGTCGAAGGCACCGTCATCGAAGCCGTCAAGGGCGGCCTCATCGTCGACATCGGCCTGCGTGGCTTCCTGCCGGCATCGCTGGTCGAAATGCGTCGCGTGCGCGACCTGTCCCCGTACATCGGCCAGAAGATCAAGGCCAAGATTCTCGAGCTCGACAAGAACCGCAACAATGTGGTCCTGTCCCGTCGCCAGTATCTTGAGGAGACCCAGTCCGAAGTGCGCGAGACCTTCCTGTCCCAGCTCAAGAAGGGCCAGATTCGCGAAGGCGTCGTGTCTTCCATCGTCAACTTCGGCGCATTCGTCGATCTGGGCGGTGTCGACGGCCTGATCCACGTTTCCGAGCTGTCCTGGAAGCACATCGACCATCCGTCCGAGGTCGTCAAGGTCGGCGACAAGGTCACCGTCGAGGTGCTCGACGTCGATCTCGATCGCGAACGTATCTCCCTGTCCCTCAAGGCCACCCAGGAAGATCCGTGGCAGCGTTTCGCCCGCACCCACGTTCCTGGCCAGATCGTCAAGGGCAAGGTCACCAAGATCGTTCAGTTCGGTGTCTTCATCTCCGTCGAGGACGGCATCGAAGGCCTCGTGCATATCTCCGAGCTGGCCAACCGCCACGTGGAGAACCCGGAGACCGTCGTCAAGCCGGGCGAGGAGGTCTTCGTCAAGGTGATCGACGTCGATCTCGATCGTCGCCGCATCTCCCTGTCCCTCAAGCAGGCCAACGACTCCGTCGATCCGGCTTCCGAGGACTTCGATCCGGCTCTGTACGGCATGCCGGCGGAGTACGACGAGCAGGGCAACTACAAGTATCCGGAAGGCTTCGACCCGGCAACCAACGAATGGATCGCTGGCTACGAGAAGCAGCGTGAGGAGTGGGAGTCCCAGTACGCCGCCGCTCACGATCTGTGGGAGCAGCACAAGGCATTCGTTGCCAAGGAACTTGAGAACGCCGCGGCTTCCGCAGCCGAGGACGGTCAGGCTCCGAAGGAAGAGAAGGTCGAAGAGGTGTCCAACTACTCCTCCGAGAACACTTCCGCCGGCACCCTCGCCGACTCCGACCAGCTCGCCGCTCTGCGCGACCAGCTGCTCGGCAAGTGATCGGTCTGTACTGACGGGCGACCGTTAGACCGATGACTGTCAGGTCCCGCACCTTCGACAAGGTGCGGGACTTCTGTATTGTCCAGTCTCTTTCCGGACCATTATGACGGGGTATTGCCGCAAATCCCTTCGCCGTTTTTGAACGGAGCATGGCGGAATCGAGGACATCCACCTCCCCATGGGTGTCCGTTCGACTCGGCACAATGGCAAGTGTGACGATTCGAATTGGTCTGACCGGCGGCATCGCGGCCGGCAAAAGCACGGTAGCCGCTCATCTGCGTGACTTGGGTGCATTCCTTATCGATTACGACGAGCTCGCCCGGGAGGTGGTCGCTCCGGGGAGTGAGGGGTTGCAGCGAATCGTCGATTGCTTCGGCGCCGATGCATTGGATGGGCGTGGCGGGTTGAACCGTACGTGGATGGCGGAACGCGTGTTTTCCGATCAGGTCTCGGAAGGGATGCGGAAGCGACTTGACGACATCGAGCATCCGTTGATCTATCAGTTGGCGCTACGCAGGGAACGCGAGGCGACCGCGATGGATCCGCAGGCCGTGATCGTGCATGATGTCCCACTGCTGGCTGAGGTCATCGATGCCATGCCGATGCGTTTCGACCATATCGTCACCGTCGAAGCGCCGGCGGACGTGCGCGTGCGACGTATGATGATGACCCGGGGCATGAGCGCGGAACAGGCGCGGGCGCGCATCCGCCACCAATCCTCCGAACGGGAGCGTGAGGCCATCGCCGATGCGGTGATCGACGCCACGCAAAATATAGAACACATGTTCGAACATATTGATAGACTGTACGCACAGTGGTGTTCGGAAGCGAGGTAGCCGGCATGGGATTCGAAATCGAACGTGTGAACAAGCCTTTCGTGGTCAAGTCACCGTATCGGCCGTCAGGTGACCAGCCGAAGGCCATCGAGGAGCTGGCGACCCGTATCGAGAACGGTGAGAACGATGTGGTGCTCATGGGTGCCACGGGTACCGGCAAAACCGCCACCACCGCATGGCTGATCGAACGTCTGCAACGTCCGACCCTCATCATCGAGCCGAACAAGACGCTTGCCGCACAGCTGTGCGCCGAATTTCGCGAGCTCATGCCCGATAATGCGGTGAGTTATTTCGTCTCCTACTACGACTACTACCAACCCGAAGCCTATATTCCGCAGACCGATACCTACATCGAAAAGGATTCCAACATCAATGACGATGTGGAACGGCTGCGTCATGCGGCCACCGCCAACCTGCTGACCCGCCGTGATTGCGTGGTCGTGGCGACGGTCTCCTGCATCTACGGCTTGGGAACCCCTGAGGAGTACGCCGGTCGTATGCTGTTCCTCAAGGAAGGCCAGCAGATAGACCGTGACGAGTTGTTACGCAAATTCGTGGCGATGCAGTACAAGCGCAATGACATCGCCTTCACTCGCGGCACTTTCCGGGTGCGCGGCGACACCGTCGAGATCATTCCGGTATACGAGGAACTTGCCATCCGTATAGAATTCTTCGGAGACGAGATCGATCGGATCTCCACCCTGCACCCTTTGACCGGTGATGTGATCGATCATGAGTCGCAGGTGCATATCTTCCCGGCCTCGCACTACGTGGCGGGTCCCGAGCGTATGGAGCGTGCGCTGACCACCATCAAGGAGGAACTTGATCGGCGCGTGGCCGAATTGCGTCGGCAAGGCAAGGAACTCGAGGCCCAACGCCTTACCATGCGCACCACATATGATCTGGAAATGCTCACCCAGGTGGGTGTATGTTCCGGGGTGGAGAATTACTCCCGTCATTTCGATGGGCGTGAACCCGGCACCCCGCCCCATACCCTGCTTGATTTCTTTCCCGACGACTTTTTGCTGGTCATCGACGAATCGCATGTCACCGTACCCCAGATCGGCGCCATGTACGAGGGGGATGCCAGTAGAAAGCGCACCTTGGTGGAGCATGGTTTTCGCCTCCCCTCCGCGATGGACAATCGTCCGCTCAAATGGCCGGAGTTCCTGCAGCGTGTCGGCCAGACCGTATATTTGTCCGCAACGCCAGGTGATTACGAACTGGGCCTTAGCGACGGCGTGGTGGAGCAGATCATCCGTCCGACCGGGCTTGTCGACCCGAAAATCGACGTGCGGCCCGTGGAAGGGCAGGTCGACGATCTTCTTGCGGAAATCAAGGATCGCGTGGCGAGGAACGAACGTACGCTCGTCACTACGCTTACCAAGAAGATGGCCGAAGACCTTACCGACTATCTGCTGGAACGAGGCATCAGGGTCGAATACCTGCATTCCGACGTCGATACGTTGCGTCGGGTCGAACTGTTGCGTGAATTGCGCGAGGGCAAGATCGACGTCATCGTCGGCATCAATCTGCTGCGAGAAGGCCTTGATCTGCCGGAGGTCTCGTTGGTGGCGATTCTCGATGCCGACAAGGAAGGATTCCTGCGTTCCTACCGTTCGCTGATCCAGACCATCGGGCGTGCCGCACGAAACGTGTCCGGAACGGTGGTCATGTATGCCGACGACGTAACGGAAGCCATGCACAAGGCCATTGATGAGACCAACCGTCGTCGTGATATCCAGATCGCCTACAACAAGGAACATGGCATCGATCCGAAGCCATTGATCAAGAAGATCAGCGACGTCAACGACATGCTCGCCAAGGAGGACGTCGATACGCAGACCCTGCTTGGCACCGGCTACCGCAATGCCGACAAGGCGGGAAACTCGCACCTGGGTGTGCCGACCTTCGACAGGAACGAATCCGACAAGCGTCATGAGGAGATACTGAAAGCCGGTCTGCCGGCGCAGGATCTCGCCGACCTTATCCGTCAGCTCTCCGAACAGATGCATACGGCGGCCGAGCAGCTCCAATTCGAGCTCGCGGCACGCCTGCGTGATGAAATCAAGGACCTGAAAAAGGAACTACGGCAGATGACCGAGGCCAGCAAGTGATATCCGGCCGGTCATGTGGCTTACGTACCATGAGGAATTATGGCTGAAACCCCTCTTGCTTTCATGTGCGTCACATTTGTGGTGCTCGCTGTTTTCTTCGTCGTCGATTTGTTCGTGATCGGTCGAAAGCCTCATGTGCCATCCACCGGGGAATGCGTGCGGCATATCGCGTTCTTCGTGGTCATGGCATTGATCTTCGGCGGGTTGATGTGGTATTTCGCAGGTGCCAAGCCGGCCATCGAGTTCTATTCGGGTTGGCTTACCGAATACTCGTTAAGCATCGATAATCTGTTCGTGTTCGTCATCATCATGTCGAACTTCGCCGTACCGAAGAAACTGCAGAAGTTCGTACTGTCCGTCGGCATCGCCGTCGCCCTCGTGCTGCGCGGATGCTTCATTCTGGTCGGTGCGGCCATCATCTCCCGCTTCACGTGGGTGTTCTTCCTGTTCGGCGCATTTCTCATCGTCACCGCCGTCAAACTCGTCGCAGGTGAGGAGGAAGACGAGGAATATCATGAGAATGGTCTGATTCGTGCGTTGCGCAAGGTCATCAGGATCACCGACGAATACGACGGTGAGAAGCTGCGCACCGTGAAGAACGGCGTTGCATATTGGACGCCGATGCTCATCGTGTTCCTGACCATCGGCACCACGGATGTGATGTTCGCCTTCGATTCGATCCCGGCCATCTTCGGACTGACCAAGGATCCTTTCATCGTGTTCACCTCCAACGTGTTCGCTCTGCTCGGACTGCAGCAGCTGTATTTCCTGCTTGGAGAGCTGCTTGACAAACTGGTGTATCTGCCGCTTGGCTTGTCCATCGTGCTCGGCTTCATCGGCGTGAAACTCATCATGGAGGCCCTGCACGGCAATTCCTTGCCGTTCGTCAACGGTGGAAGGCCGATCTCCTGGGTTCCCGAAGTGCCGACATGGCTGTCTCTGGCCGTGATCGTCGTGGCCATCGGAGGATCCGCGCTGGCCAGTGTGCTGAAGATGCGATCCGTGGAGGCCAATGCGCGATGACCGGTCGGCGAACAGTGTGAAAACTGGGGTTTTCATTCTCCCGAAAGAAATGTGAGCGCTCACAACACACCTCGGTCCGGGGTGGAAGTGAGCGCTATTTGCTAGTAGACTATGCCATTGGAAACAGGGTCGTCAGATCCAAATCAAGTTAAAACAGGAATAGGCAGGCATACATGCGTAAAGCCAAGATCGTAGATACCATCGGTCCCGCTACCGAGTCTCTGGAAGGCATCACCAGCCTCGTCGAAGCCGGTATGGACGTCGCTCGTCTGAACCGCTCCCACGGCACTCCGGAAGATCATCTGAAGGTCTACAACAACCTTCGTGCCGCCGCCAAGGCCACCGGTCGCAACGTTGCTGCACTGGTCGATCTGCAGGGTCCGAAGATCCGCTGCGGTTGGTTCAAGAAGAACGCCGAGGGCGAGGACAAGGTCCAGCTGACCGAAGGCCAGGAATTCATCATCACCACCGACGACATCGAAGGCGACGAGCATATCACCTCCACCACCTTCAAGGGTCTGCCGGGCGATTGCCATGCCGGCGACCCGATTCTGATCGACGACGGCAAGGTCCGTCTCGAGGTCACCAAGGTCGAGGGCAACAACGTGCATACCAAGGTTGTCGTGGCCGGACCGGTTTCCAGCCATAAGGGCATCAACCTGCCGGGCGTCGCCGTGTCCCTGCCGGCCCTGACCGAGAAGGATGAGGCCGACCTGCGTTGGGCCATCAAGACCGGTGCCGACATCATTGCCATGTCCTTCGTTCGTTTCGCCACCGACATCGACCGCGCCCACGAGATCATGGATGAGGAAGGCCGCCGTATTCCGGTCGTTGCCAAGATCGAGAAGCCGCAGGCTCTCGAGAACCTCGAAGAGATCGTCAAGGCCTTCGACGGCATCATGGTCGCCCGTGGCGACATGGCCGTCGAGTGCCCGCTGGAAGAGGTTCCGCTGGCCACCAAGCGCTGCATCGAGCTCGCTCGTCAGTACGCCAAGCCGGTCATCGTGGCCACTGAGGTTCTCGGCTCCATGGTCAACTCCCCGGTTCCGACCCGCGCGGAGGCCTCCGACTGCGCCAACGCTATTCTCGATGGCGCCGACGCCACCATGACCTCCAACGAGACCGCTGTCGGCAAGTACCCGGCGGTTACCGTGAACACCATGAGCCGTATCTCCGCCTTCGCCACCGAGCACGGTTTCGACCGTATTCCGGAGCTGAAGAACCTGGATATGTCCAGCACCGGCGCAGTGTCTTCCGCCGCCGTCGACCTGGCCGACAAGCTCAACGCCAAGGCCATCGTTGCCTACACCCAGACCGGTTCCACCGTGCATCGCGTGTCCCGCGAACGTCCGGCCACCCCGATCTATGGCATCACCAACAATGAGCATACCTACCACTGGCTGGCCCTGTCTTGGGGCACCGAGTCCTTCCTGCTCGACGAGGATTACCATGACAAGTCCCGCAAGGACCTGATGATCTTCACCGACAAGATCCTCAAGGATGCCGGTAAGGTAGCCGACGGCGACAAGATCGTCGTGCTGAGCTCCGCCCAGGGCGAACATCAGCCGGGACGTACCGATTCCATCTATGTCCACACCGTTGGCGCGTGCGACTGAGTTGCGGAAACGGTCGACTGACTGATTGACATAAGAGGGGCTTCTTCCAAAGGAATCTTGGAAGAAGCCCCTCTTATATGTGCTGGGGATTTTCTGAAAAATCGCACGTGTGTAGTGCATTGACTGGAAGCTACTCGTTCAGTCCCTCGATCAGATTATCCGGTCCACAGTGCAGACGCAGAATAGCGATGATGGTTTTGGCGTCGACGATCGTGCCGTTGACCACCATGTCGTATGCCTCATCCAACGGGAAAAGACGCACCTCTGCACGGGGTGTTTCCGGACCGAGCTTGCTGCGGTCGGATGGCGACAGTCCTGTGGCCAGAAACAGCGCCGTATGCTGAGTGGAGAAGCTCGGCGTATTGATGAAACGGGAGAACTGGGTGAATTTTTCCGCCTCGAAGCCGGCCTCCTCCCGTAGTTTGCGTGCGGCCACCTCCAGTGGGCGCTCATCGGGGGAGAGGGCGTGCCCCGCCGGAATCTCCAGTGTCCAACGATGGGTTGGGATACGGTATTGCTCCACCAGTGGAATCTGTCCGTCTTCGGTGACGGCAAGTACTCCAACGGTGTCGCCGCCATTCTCTTGAACCAGATAACGTTCGAAATGGCCGACTTCGGACGAATTGAACGCGACATGATCCACATTGAAATAATGACTTGCGACGATTTGCTTGCGAACCTCTTCCTTGACCGGAGCGGTACGCCAAGGATCGAAGCGACGATATGTCTCATTGCTCATATGTGCCCTCCTTACAGGGGATGTGCAATCACTTGCCATTGTAAGCCGAAAACGGCCGATAACGTAGCATTCGAAATACGTTCCATGAAGTGAACGATCGTATGGATCGTGACGAAAAAACACGCGACACCACCGAAGATTTTGTGAGATTGCGTTCATGTGTTACAGTCCCATAATTGTGTGCACGTGCACGCCCCTGTATCCCAATTGGTAGAGGAAGCAGCCTCAAAATCTGCGCAGTGTGGGTTCGAGTCCCACCGGGGGCACCGGCGCCGCGAACGGCCTCGGACGGGCGACACCCGCCGGGGCCGTCCCGTTTCCCTCGGTCTCGGACCTGACCAGATGGCGGGGTGTCCCGGTGTTTACAAGAATATCTTGCTGGTCTTGGTTCTTTTTCATGCCGAGCTCGCTCATGAATACATCATTCATGAGTTCGTCGGGCGTAGTGTCCAGGAAATTTGCGGTATTGACTAAATCGGAAACAGACCAAGCACTTTTCCCTGCAAGTTTCACTGAGATTGTCGATCTTTTCACACCGAGGTACTTCGCTAGGTCGGTCTGATTAAGTCCCTTTGCGGCCAACCGTATCTTCACATTGAAAGATATTGCCTTTTCGACTTGGTTTGCATCTAGGCCAATTTTTTGGCATGACGTCAGAAGAGGTCATTTCTGTCCATTCCTCGCATGTGATTGTTCAGATACAACACGAGCTTATCTCATTGACTTGCGTTTAATCAAATTCAACACTATGGTGTTGAATATGATTGAACAAACAGACGAAGAAGAAAACATAACCATGAAGGAATGGTTGAAACGGGAACGCATCTCGTATCGATTCCTTGCGTCTGAGATGAATCAATCGCCCGGTGGTATATGCAGGAAGGTCAATGGTCAAGTTCCATGGAGTCTCGAGGATCTTGTCTGGCTTCGCGAGAATTACGGACTTTCCTATGACTTTGTGATTGATACCACGCCGCATCAGCTGCCGATGGAGGTGGTGTGATGGCTTGATTTCTTTTCCGTTTGAACGATATGAAAAAGAAATGTCCGGTTCCGAACTGGACCCCGGAACCGGACGGTGCAATCAATAACCCGAACGTCGTGCGCCTGAGTCTTTACCAGGATTCCCGTCGCGCGCCGTCCAATCATTGTCTGGAGTAGTGATCACACATGAACGACTCTATCAAGCCCTCCCGTATGTCTTGCCCCGCACCATCCGAGTGTATCCGGGATTTTCACGTCCGGGTTTGGACGCGGGGGAACAATTGTGAAGATTTGATGGCCGACGTCGCCCGCCAGGATGGCAGGGCCATCCGATACCTGCGCCGCGGATGGTGTCCGGCGACGATGATGGCGCATCCGTCGATGGAGGGGAGGCGGCCGTGAACCGGCCGCCGTCCGTGGAAGGAGGACCGAATGAACATCACTGCTGGTGACGGGGCAGCCTTGTCGGCCGGGTCCGGCGCGGGCGGATCCTTCGATCCGGTGTCCGATGCATCATGCGATGGTGTCGATCTTCGGGGCCTCTCCGGTGCCGTCAAGCCGGATAATGCTGTTGTGGTCTTCGGTGGATGCTTCGACGGCGGGGTGCGGACATTGACCGACGCGCAGGGCCGCGCCATGCGTTTTCGCGAGTACCTTGAACGCCCAGGCGGAGTATCCCTCGGTCTGTTCCCTGTGGAACGTGACGCCGCCGGTGACGGGCTTCCCGTCGCATGTGAACTGAAGCACCATGCTGACGTCCGTGTCGAGGACTGTATGGCCCGCTTTCTCGTTGAGGTGTCTCGCACCATCGTTGGTGGGGATGCTGAGCATGAGCAGCGCGTGGTGCTCACGCGCCCAGGCGTCGCAGTATCCCTTGATCTGGAGTCCGATGCCTTTGCCCCGGCATTCCCTTCTCACGGCGATGGCCTCGGTGACGCATACCCGCTCTCGGACCACCTGTGCGGCATTCTCCCAACCGTTGGCGGCGAATCCGGCTGCCTCCTCTATCGCTGGTCGGACGAAGGCACCGCCTATAAGGCGGCCCTCGGACCACAGCCCGATCAGGGTCGGCCTGAGCGTGCCGTCGTCCTCGACGAGGGGATCTGGGATCGAGCCGTTCCAGCGATGCTCGATTTCTTCGGACAGGAACGACCAGACCTCCTGTGCCTCCGCCTCGTCGCGCACGGGCCAGCCGACTGGTATGAGCGGATCTACACGCTGAACTCGTGCCGCACGGCGCAGCGGATTCTTGATTCCGTCTCCGATGCCGGGGGAGGTGGTGCGATGGTCTGATCCCATTTGAAATTCTCTTTCTCCGCAACCGATAAAAGAAAATGCCCCGTTCCCGATGTCGGAGCGTCGGGGACGGGCGGTGCAACCAATATTCCGAGTGGCCGCGGGTCCCGTATCCTGCCGGATCCCGGTCCGTGGCCGCTCAATGCATTGTCTGGAGTAGTGATCACGCATGAACGACTTTATCAGGTCATCCCGTATGTCTTGCTCCGTGTCCAACGGTAGCCGTGATACGCGCATCCCGGTTTGGACATGGGGGGAGCGGGCGTGAGGATGCGGTGGGCGATGCCGCCCGCCGGGATGAGGCCGCCGCCCGTATGGCGGCGATGATGGCGCATCCGTCGATGGAAGGGAGGCGGCCGTGAATTGGCTGCTGATTGTGCTAGTCGCGTTTGATGGGCTGATGGTGTTCGCCCTGTGCAGGGCCGCCCGCATGGGTGACGACATGGCCATGCAGGGCCATGAGGGGCGCCGGCGTGATGGGAGGGGAAGATGAGCAACATCGCATTATCCTGGGCGTACAGGTGCCATGTGGGCAACGCTCCCGCCAAGGCCGTGCTCGTCTATCTCGCGGACCGTGCCTCCGACGACGGCACCGCCGCGTTCCCGAAGATCGACACCATCGTCGCCGTCACCGAGTTCAGCGAATCATCGGTGCGCAAGAGCCTGCGCCTGTTGCAGGAGCGTGGCTTCATCCGCAAGGGCGACCAACGCTACGCGCGCATCGGCACGAGGGGCAGGGACCGTCTGCCCCAATACTGCCAGATCGTGTGGGATCTGGCGGTGGAATCCGATCCCGCCACGCTGGTGTGGATCGAGGAGACCCACCGGTCGGAGCGTGATCCCTCCACCATGGGCGGGAAGGATCCCGCGGCCGGGATCGTGCCCCGTAATACGGAAACATGCGGACTCGTCGAGGAAAACGTTGGAAACAAGCCGGTTCCCAGCACTGTACCACGTACAGGGCTGGAAAAACAGGCACAATCGGCGGAAGCGTCCAGGAGGGAGCCGGTGCCGCACGTGGTGCATACCCAGCCCTGTACCAGGTACAGTGCCAGCCCTGTACCACGTACAGTGCTGCCTTATAAAGGATTAACCCAACAGGCTAACCCTCCGAGTTTCCCCTCTGCCCCTACGGGGCATCTCCCCGCAGGCGGGGCGACCGCCGGCACACACGAACCCACGACCGAAGCCGGACCGTCCGGAGGCGATGGGATCGCGGCGTCCGTGGGCCGGGTGCTGGACTCGCTCGCGGAACGCCGTTCGAGGCTCGGCCTGTCCACGCCGGAACCGACCAGGGCGGACCGCAACGCCCTGGACCGCCTGCATCGGCGGCTGGCCGCGGCCGGCGAGAAACGGCCCGCCGAGGCGATGATCGAGGCGATCGGCTTCGCCGCGGACGGCGACTGGTGGCCCAGGCGCGTCCGTACCGGCCGCCAGCTCGCCGCCCGCTGGGAGGAACTCATCGACGACATGACCCTCACGGCCGGACCCGCCGTGCCGGCGCATCCGCCGGAAGGGTCCGGCTCGTCGGCGGGACCGGGAACGGGGCCGAGGGATGAATGCTCGGCGGCCGGATTCTCGGATTTCGTGCTGCGCAATCCGCAGCTGACCGGCGACGCCGACCTGCTCTGGCGACTGCAGGCCGCCTACTGGCGTAACGCCGGTCTCGGCCACGGCCGGGCGATCCAGGCCGTCACCGAGCTCGGACGGACCTGGACGGAGCGGCCGGAATCCCAGGGGGTGCGATCATGACCGGCGTCGGCATCACCCCGCCCTGCGCCAGAATCGCCGATCGGGATCCCGGCATGGCCGACCGCATGTGGAACACCACGTGCGGGCCCGACGGCGATGAGCTGATCGACCGCGACATGCGCCGCAAGGGCCGGGAACTGTGCGCCGCATGCCCCTTACGGCTCGACTGCATCAGCCGGGCCCTCGTCAACGGGTGGAAGGACGGGAGCGTGTACGGCGGCCTCGACTACACCGGCCGGTGGGCGTTGGCCAGGCTGATCGGCGCCGACCTCGGCATCGGCGTCAATGGCCTGCATCGGCTCGACCGGCAGCGGATCCATGACTGGCTGGCCGTCCATCCCGACTGGCCGCGCCGCATGAGGCTGGTCGGCGCGGGCTACTGGCGGCAGGCCAAACGCCGGCAGCGCTCACGCGTGGCCCGCCCCGACATCCCGCCGGTGCCGCCGGAACGCCGGCGCACGCAACCCATACCCACGGGCATGGTCCAGGGAGTCCTTTTCTGACCGGCCCGCCACTGGCCCGGAAGGTAAAGGGCCACGGCATATACCGAAATACCGAAAAACCGGGATGCCGAATTACCGGGTGACCGAAAGGAATGCACATGATCGAGAGGAAGAACGACGGGCCGGCGGTGATCGCGTTGGCGAACGGCAAGGGCGGCAGCATGAAGACCACGTCGGCCGTGTTCCTGGCCTGCGCCCTCGCGGACCAGGCCCGGGGCGAACAGCGCGTACTGGTGGCCGACGCGGACGTGCAGGGCGACGTGAAGGACTGGTGGTACCGTGCCGGCGAACTGGGGGAGCCGTTGCCGTTCGACGTGCTCAGCGCCAGTCCCGCCGACCTCACCCATCTGCGCGATGCCGCCGCCGGACTCGGCGGCGAGGCCGTAAGCTG
This sequence comes from Bifidobacterium moukalabense DSM 27321, assembly GCF_000522505.1. GTDB lineage: Bacteria > Actinomycetota > Actinomycetes > Actinomycetales > Bifidobacteriaceae > Bifidobacterium > Bifidobacterium moukalabense. Next base: position 52,803 of record NZ_AZMV01000004.1, read on the forward strand.
GATCCTCATCGACGCCGCGCCCTACGGGCGTGCCCTGGACGAGGCGCTGAGGGCCGCCGACTTCGTGGTCATCCCATCGGGTCCCAGCCGCATCGACCTCGACCAGGCCGCCGGCGTGCAGGACCTATGTACCATGAGGGGCATCCCGAACGCCATACTGCTGTGCCGTACCGAAGCCAACACCCTTGCACTGCGCGAGGCCCTGGAATGGATCGACCGGGAACGCCGGGCCCGCTTCGACGCCCTGATCCGCAAACGCCAGGACATCCTCAATGCCAAACCGACCCGCCCGCACGGCGCCGGACTGCACGAATACCGTGACGCGGCGGGCGAGATCAAACAGCTCATGGGGGAGGCCATCCGATGAGGAACATGGCCCTGACGCCCCGAGCGCGCGACCTGACCGCCCTGCTCAATACCGGAACACCGAAAAACCGGAATACCGAAAAACCGAAGGAACGGAGTGCCGGGGACGGCGGCATGTGGGTGAAGACCAGCGTGAGCCTGCGGGCGGAGACCCGGCGCAGGCTCAGGACCTACGCCGCCGAACACGACATGCGTATCCAGGAAGTGATGGAGGACGCATTGGCCTCCTACCTGTCCCGGCAATGAAGGAAGGGAAAACGATGAACGATCTCGGTCAGGATCAGGAACTCGCCGACCTGCTCGACTCGCCGCATGCCATGGTGAACGCGGTGCCGCGCGGCACTGTTCCTGATCCTCGCCGTGGTCTTCGCATGCATCATCCTCGCCTCCTGAAAAAAGGGCCCGTTCCCTCGCTCCGGATGTCCAAACCACGCCGTTCCGCGCGGCCATACCGTGGACATGTCATCGGAAAACCATTGAAAGGAAACACCATGTCCGAGACCATCATCCTCGCCGCGTGGGCCGGGAACATGCTCCTCGCCCAGTCCGTCACCCTCGCGGAGAACAGCGGCAACCTGGTGAACAGCGCATTGTCCCTGTTCAGCCAGTTCGCGATCATCGGCGGCGGCCTGTGGGCCGTGTGGGGCGTCATCATCCTTGCCGGCGGCCTGAAGGACCAGAACGGCCCGGCGACCCAGGCGGGCGTGTGGCAGGTCGTCGGCGGCGGTCTGATCATCGCCGCGGCCGCCCTGTTCTCCAGCATCGTCTAGGCAAGGACCGTCACTCATGGTCGATTTCATCGTCGGCATCCTCAACGCCATCGGGTCGGGCGTGGGCGACGACATCATCGCCCAACTGCTCAAGACGCCCGCCCAGTACAGCTCCGAAATGTATGGGCTGAGCCTGTCGGTCGCCCGCACCGCCGTCAAACCGGTGGCGAGCACGGTCCTGGCGATCATGTGCGTGCTGGAGATCGCCAGGGTCAGCACCAGGGCCGACGGGGATCGTGAGCTCGGCGTGAAGCTCATCGCCATGGCGATGTTCAAACTCGTCCTGGTGTTCACCGCGGCCCAGCATTGCGAGCTCATGCTCAAGGCCATCGACGAGATCGGACGGTCCGTGATGAGCGGCATCCACACCGCGGCCCCCACCACCGGGACGGCGGCCGGCGCGGGCTTGGGCGACAGCATGAGGAGCGCCATCGAGTCGGCCGGAGCGTTCGGGCAGATCCCATGCCTGATCCTGCTGATCATCCCGTTCCTCGTCTCCAAGGGCGCGACCATCGTCGTGACCGTCGTGGTCCTCCTGCGTTTCGTGCAGATCTACCTGCTGACCGCGTTCAACCCCCTGCCCATCGCTTTCATCGCGCAGGAGGAGACCCGGCAGTGGGGCATAAACTACTTCAAACAGTATGCAAGCGCGGTGTTCCAATGCGCGACCCTTTACCTGGCGATCGTCCTGTACCGCGCGTTCGTCGGATCGGTTGCCGCCCCGCAGTCCTTCCATGACGGCGACAGCCTGTCGGGCTGGGTCCTGAGCAACTTCACGGGCCTGCTCCTGGCAAGCGTGATGCTGATCGGCATCGTCATGGCGTCCAACAGCGCCGCCAAACGACTCTTCGGCGGCGAATAAAGAAGAAAGGAACACCGATCATGGCTTTGCAGATGCCCGTCTACCGTGAGATCAGCACCATCGAATCGAAGGTCTTCATGGGCATGAGCTGGCGGCAGTGCCTCGCCGCCATCGTCCTGGCCGTCGTATGCGGGGGAGGCTACCTGGGCATGTGGCTCGGCCTGGGATGGGATCCGAACCTGTGCATGTACCTGATCTTCCCGCCAGGCCTGCCCATCGCCGCATGGGGGTGGGCCCGCCCCAAGGGGCTCATGCCCGAGAAATACCTGAAATATGTGTGGCGGCATTACGTGACCCGCGAGATCTACACGCTGGACGGGCCCTCCCGTCCCTTCAGGACCGCCGGCAGACCGTCGATCAAGGAAAGGTGACAAAGATGACCATGCTCCCGATGAAGGCCAGGGACCGGTCCGACACGAAGGACTCCCGCAGGAGGAGAACGGCGCGCAGGCCGAAAGGCGTCAAACAGCTCATCGGCTACGATTCCATGCTGCGCAACGGCATCGCCCACCTTGGCGGCGACCGGTGGAGCGCGAGCATCGCGTTCAGGGACATCAACTACCAACTCAGCCCGGAGGCTCATCAGATGGAGATCATCGACAAGTGGGCCAGGGTGATCAACAGCTTCGACGCCGGCCAGAGCGTGCAGATCGCCTCCTACACGCGCAGCCGCGGCGTGCGCGAGATCCTGGCCGACGTGATGATGGACGAGCACGGCGACGGGCTCGACGAGTACCGTCGGGACTACAACCGGCTCGCCGAAGGCAAGCTGGAGTCGGTCAGCCGCGACACGAGCACGATCAAGATCATGACCGTGACCATCACGGAGAACGACCGGCAGGCCGCCTGCGCCACGTTGAACGCGTTGTGCAACAACCTCGTGGCCCAGTTGCGCAACATCGACGAATGCGCCGCCATACGCCTCGACCGGGCCCACCGGCTTCGGCTCATGGCCGAGGTGTTGAGGCCGGGGGAGTCCTTCACGTTCGATGAACGCCGGTTCGCCCACCAGCCCGGCCAGCCCGACACGAAGGACCTCGTATGCCCGTGGAGCATCGACGCGAGGAAACCCGACCGGCTCGACGTCGAATCCATGGATTCCTCCTTCCTGCACCGTACCATGTGGGTGTCGTCCCTGCCCCCGGAACTGTCGGACCAGCTGGTCAACGACCTGACCGGTCTGAGGGCGCGCGTCGATGTGAGCATCCACCTCGCTCCCATGGACCGCGGCGACAGCATGACCCGCGTGCGCCGTAAGAACGCCGAGATCAAGATGCAGATCATGGACCAGCGGCGCAGGAACCGCAAGCAGGGACTCGACCCCGACGACCTGCCCGACGATCTCGCGGACCAGCAGGAACAGCTCGGCCAGTTGAGGGACGAACTGCGCCAGACCAACCAGCGTCTCGTGGACTCGATCATCGTGATCGGCGTGAGCGCGGCGAGCGAGGAGGAGCTGGAACTCACGTGCAGGAACGTGCGCGCCAAGGTCAACGCCCACTCATGCAAGGCCGAAAGTCTCAAATTCATGCAGCTCGAAGGGCTGACCGCCGAACTGCCCCTGGGCGCCAACCCGCTGCCCATGACACGGACCCTGACCACCAATTCCGCGGCGATCCTGATCCCGTTCACCACGCAGGAGGTGTTCGAGCCGCACGGACTGTTCTACGGGTCGAACGCGCGGTCCGGCAATCCGATCCTGGCCGACCGGCGCAGCCACATGAACTCCAACGGGTTCGTGCTCGGCACGTCCGGCGGCGGCAAATCCTTCACCGTCAAGCAGGAGATCGCCGGCATGTTCCTCAACCGCGACGACGAGGTGATCGTCATCGACCCGGAACGCGAATACCTGCCCCTCGCGCAGGCGTTCGGCGGTCAGATCATCCCGATCAGCGCCGGCTCCGGCGCGCGCATCAACCCGTTGGACATCGTGTTGGACGAGACCGGCGACGGCGATCCCGTCAAGCAGAAGACCAACAACGTGGTGAGCATGATCGGCAGCCTGATCGGCGGCAACGAGGGTCTGGACCCGGTCGAGAAAAGCCTCGTCGACCGTGCCGCATTGAGCCTGTATGTCGCGTACCGTGACACGGGTGCGGGATCCTGGCAGCCCACGCTGCAGGATCTGCGCAGGACATTGGACGGCAGCGGCGAACCGGCGGGCCACGAGCTCGCGGTCGCGCTCGACAGCTACACCTCCGGCTCCCTGTCGGGATTCAACGGGCAGACCAACGTGAACCTGTCCAACAGGCTCACCGTGTTCGACGTGTCCGGGCTGACCGGCGAACTGCGTACGTTCGGGATGATGGTCGTCATCGATCAGGTGTGGAACCGGGTGATCCGCAACCGTGCCGCGGGCCGGCGCACCTGGCTGTACATCGACGAGTTCCACCGGTTCTTCGGCAACCAGTACTCGGCCGGCCAGTTCAAGGACATCTACAAGAGGGCGCGCAAGTATGGTCTCGGCGTGACCGGCATCACGCAGAACATCGATGAGCTGCTCCTGGACCAGGACGCCAGCATGATGCTGTCCAATTCCGACTTCCTGATGCTGCTGAGCCAGAACGGCAGCGACGCCGACTCGTTGTGCGAACTGTTGAAGCTCTCCGAGGAGCAGCGCCAGTACTTCACCGGCGTGATGCCCGGCCAGGGGCTGATGAAGATCGGCAACGCCTATGTGCCGTTCGACGGGCGGATCCCGTCCGGCGGGCTCCTGTACAACCTGTATTCCACCAGCTTCGATGACAGGAGGTAGGCTCGATGTCCAGGACGCACGCACGCCGTCCGGGTGTGCAACGGATCTCCCATACGGCGGCGGGAGCCGTATCGAACGCGTGGAACGGCGGCGCGGACCGGTCGGACATCGCCGACACGGCGGGCCATACCGCCGCCGAGCTCGCCGCCCGTGCCATGGTGTCCGGAGCGAACGCCGCCAGGCACGGCGTGGGCGGTGTGGCGGCCGGCGCGAGCCGACACATGACCCACGGCAAACGTGAAATGGTCGCCGCGTACAGGACCGGTCTCAAGCGGGCCAGGAAAGCGGAAAAAGCCGCCCGCCGCGGCGGGGCCGCTTCCGGTGGGAATGCGGGCGGGCCCATGCTCGTCAAGGACGTGAAACCATCCGAGCGGATCACCGGATATGCGGCCAAGGGCAAGGCGAGCCTCGGCATCGGCCGACATATCGGCAAAGGCCTGGGCAAGGTTGCGGGCAAGGCCAAGGCCCTTGGTTCGACCGGTCTGGGCTGGGTGGGCGAGGCCAACGCCCGCCTGACCGCCGGCGACGACGATATCGCGTCCAAGGCCGGCAACACCGCGCGCGACCTGGCGTTCAAGGCGAGCCGTAGGGGCGTCAGGGGCGTCAGTTCGTCCGCCAGGTTCATCTGGCGGCACCGGCGCGCCCCCGTGAAGGCCGTCCGCGGCGCGAAGAGCGCCGTGAACGCGTCGGTCCGCGCCGCAAGGGCCATGGCGCGCGTCATCCGTGTGATAGCGGCCAAGATCATGTCCATCATGGGTGCGGTCAGCCTGCCCCTCATCCCGTTGCTCGTCGCGATCCTGACGGTGGTGGTCGTGCTCGTGTCCGTCCTCGGCGTGTTCATGGCGGGTACCGCCAGCGCGTCCACGGGCGTCAAGGGCGTGCCGGGCGAATACGAGTCCGACGTGATCCGCGCCGGCTCGATCTGCGATCTGATCACCCCGCCCGTGATCGCCGCGCAGATCGAGGCGGAATCCGGATGGAACCCGAACGCGGTGAGTTCCGTGGGGGCCACCGGCATCGCACAGTTCATGCCATCCACATGGGCATCGAGCGGCAAGGACGGCGACGGCGACGGCAAGGCCGACATCAACAACCCCCACGATCAGATCTGGTCCGAAGGCAACTACATGTGCGGGCTGGCCGGCCAGGTCGAATCGTTGAAGGCGGCCGGACGGATCAGCGGCGACGGCCTGCAGCTGACCATCGCGGCCTACAACGCCGGCCTGGGCAACGTCACGAAGTATGGCGGCATCCCACCGTTCACCGAGACCAGGAACTATGTGACCCGCATCCTCGCCCTGATCGCCAAATACACCGACGGCAACGGCACGTCCGGCGGTACCGCGGGCACTCTCGACAAGCCCCTGGTCATGCAGTCGGACAACTATCACGTGGACATCGCGGCCATGGGCATCCCGGCCACCGACACCACCTACCAGGTGTTCCAATGCACGTGGTGGGCTTCCGTACGCCGCAAGCAGATCGGCAAACCCGTCGACGGGTACATGGGCAACGGCGGCGACTGGAACGATTCCGCCCGCCGTTTCGGCTATCCCGTATCCGACAGCCCGCAGGCGGGGGACGTGATCTGCTTCGAGCCCGGCGTGCACGGGTCGGACCCGTCCTACGGGCATGTCGCGGTCGTGGAGACCGTCAATGCCGACGGGTCGATCCTGATCAGCCAATCCGGCCGCGGCTGGATGAGCGTGGTCACCGAGACCATCACCGCGCAGAGCCTGGCCGCCATGGGAAACGGCATCAGCTTCATCCACTAGGAAGGAAAGGACAATGGACGAGCACCGGCGCAACAGGCTCACCGTCACGGCCATGATCACCGCCATCATCCTCCTGGTGGCGGTGGACCTCACGTTCATCCTCATGAAACCCGCCGGTACGGGCATGGACCGATCCGTCACGGAGCCGGGCGGGGGAAGGACCTCCGCATCATCGGCCGCGGCCGCGCATCCGGCCGCGCGGGAGGTGTGCGAAACGCTCGCGCCCAAGGCCGTGAAGGCCTACACCAGCCATGGGAAAGGCCGTGCCGGACTCCTCAAACTCTACTTCACGGGCGACGCGCAGGGCCTGAACATCCCCGCCGACCGGATCGCGGCACAACCCGACGTGCAATACGCCGGCGCCCTGAACACGGGGGACGGCTCCTCGGCGGTATGCAGCGTGCACACCGGCCTCGAATCCCCATGGACGCTCACCTGGCGGTGGGATGCGGACGCCGGCTGGCTGTGCACCGGCATCAACGGGCCGCTCGAAGGCGCGTACACGACCCTCGGCGACACCGCCCCGCGGAGCGCGGAGAGCGCGAAGTGAGAATCGACAGGGCCGTAATCGCATCATCGTGCATGAGGTGATTTCCGGCCCTTGGAGTGTCTGAGGGTCGATTTCGGTTTGGGGATGGCGGTGCCGGGCCATGCCTTGCGGCTGAGGAAGGGGTGCAGTCCGCGCAGTACGTAGATGCACATGTCGTTGTCGAGCTGGGTGAGCTCGTCGGGGGGTGAGCAGCTCGCGGCCGGCGCGCTGGTAGTTGATGGTGTGGCTGCCGGATACTCCCTTGCTGTCGCTGGTGGTGCGCAGGTCGATGGTCTCCTTGCCGAGGAGTTTGCTGAGCCATTCGGTGGCGGACTGTTCGTTGCCGCCGAGGAAGAGCACCGAATCGCAGTTGCCGACGATGGTCTCCCAGGAGTCCCGGTACATGGCCTTGAGCTGGGCGATGGTCTGCAGGATGACGCTGACGCTGACCCGGCGGGAGCGGATCGTGGCGACGAGCCTGTCGAAGTTCGGGATGCGGCCGACGTTGGCGAACTCGTCGAGGAAGCAGTGCAGCGGGGTGGCGAGCCGTTCGCCGGGATAGGTGCGGCAGCGGCGGATGATGCTGTCGAACAGGCACTGGTAGAAGATCGCGGCCAGGAAGTTGAAGGTCGGGTCCTCGTCGGGCAGGGCGAGGAATATCGCGATCCTGCCGGCGGGATGACGGTAGCCGCCGGCGTGCTCGTCCCGGTAGCCGCCGATACGGTCGATGCCGATGTCGTCGCCGGAGAGGATCTCCCTGACCGCGCCGACGGTCAGCGGGGCGAGACGTACGCCCAGGCTGATGATGATGCTTTTCTTGGTTTCTCCCGCACCCTGGGTGAAGGGCCGGTATTGGCGGGCGGCGAAGCACAGTCCCTGTGCGAGCCGCCATGCCTCCCGAAGGTCCGGATCGTCGTGGTCGGAGGTTTCGTCCTGCCATGATCTGCGGGTCTCCTCGTAGATTTCCATGGCGGTCCTGGCCACCGCGTCCACGGGGCTTTCCCTGGTCTCGTCCTGTTCGCTGGCTTCGAGCAGGTCGCGCAGGTCGGCCACGGCGTTGAGGGTCTGGCCGGCGTCGATGTGCAGGCAGTCCCGGAGGATGTCGTCGGGCAGGTAGTGGACGAACGCGATGAGCGCGGTCAGCAGGCTTCGCTCGCTTTTGGCCCAGAAATCATCGGTCCGGTGTTCCTTCCGGACCGTTCCGCTGGTGTTGTCCATGATGTTGGTGACCAGGCGCATGATCGACACGTCGGGTTTGGCGGGGTCGATGTATTGCATCGGGTTGAACCTGGTCTCGCATGTCAGGTCCACCAGGTCGAGCTTGCGTACCTCGTATCCTTGCCGCCGCAGCGTCTCATGCGTCATGCCGTAGAGTTCGCCTTTGGGGTCGGTGCAGGCGTAGTCCATGTTGGCCTTGAGGATGTTGGGGATGACGTGTGTGGCGGTCTTGCCGGAACCGGAGCCGCCGAGCACGGTCGTGTTGAGGTTGCGGCGGGTGGCCCGGGTGTCCAGGCTCAATCCCTCGGTGCGCGTCATCTGCAGGTTTTCGCTGGTGTCGCCGTCGGTGTACGGTGCCATCTCCTCCGGCTTGGACCAGCGGGCCGAACCGTATTCCTCGCCATCGCGCCAGTTGCGCTGGCCCATGCTCCACCGGTAGAGGAGGAACAGTCCCGCGGCCACGGCTCCCGCGAGGCCGCATAGCAGGCTGGTGCGGTCGAAGCCGAGCATGAGCGGGTGACGCGGCATGGCCGTCATGTCATCCATGATCTGTTGGGCCGTCCGTCCGGCGGCGATGCCTGCCTGGATGCGTGCGGCGGCCAGGTCGGCGAGCCAGAAGCCGGCGAGGATGGTCAGCGTCCTGATGATGATGCCCCTGATGCGTTTCATTGCGTGCACTCTTTTCCTATCGTCCCGGCGGACGGCATGCCCGCCCGGTCGAGATTGTCCCTGAGCTTTCTTTTGAATGCGCTTATCAGCGTCGCCCTGTCGCCGATCGTCCCCTCATGAGCGTCCTTCGGAACGGATGGGGATGGCGTTGCGCCGTCGGTGGGAGCCGTGTCGCGGACCGTGGTTCGGGGGAGAGGCGCGATGATGGTCAGCCCGTCGCCGGTCAGGTCGATGCAGATCGGCTCGCCGTCGCCCATGAGCCGGGTCATGAGCCTGCCGGTGTGGCGGTCGGCGTCGATCCAGACCGCCATGTCGTCCTCCGTGGGTTTCACGGGGCTCACGATGATGCGGCTCATCGGCCAGTGGCCTCCTCGGCCGTGGACCGGTCGCGGTCGTCGTGGCTGGGGCCGAACGCGAGGCTGATGGCGTCGATGTCGATGCCCGAGCCTTCGTCACCCGCCACGCCTTTGATGATCAGGCGGGTTCCCTTGCGCGCGTTCCGGCGGATGTTGGCGGTATGGTCCCCGCCGCGGGCGCGGATGGTGATCTTTCCCGTGGGACCTTTCACGGCGGGCAGCGTTTCGAGCAGCCATGTGAGTCCGTCCCCCACGCTCTGGGGTTCCCTCATGAGCGTGCCCTCGAACCAGATCACGGGTTCCCGCCGTTGCATGATCGTCGAATTCGTCAATCTGATGCTCCTTCACATATGTGGGCGACGTGTCCTGCCATGTTCCATCTTCGTTCTCCCAGGATGCCTCCGGTTTGGACGAACCTGGACGGAATGACGCGGAGGGAGGCGAAGGATGAGTACGGCCGGTATCATTACGACTTACTGGATTCGCAACGAAGCGAGCCGGAAGGAAAAAGGAGCGACGGATGTCGACGATCTATAGGACGAATGAATGGAAGGGCTATGGCAGGCAGAACTATTACTGGAACGAGTACAGGCTTGAAGGCGATATGGTTGTGAAATACAAATGTCACAGGCAGAAGTTCTTTGACGGGCACGAGAACACGTGGGACCGTGAAGAGGATGCGATCGCGTCCTGGTCCGTGGATGATCCGGATATGCCTGATTGGTTGCGTCAATATATCTGAGGGTGGACATCGGCCTATAGGTTCAAGCCGTGGCGACTCCCCTTTTCCGGCTTCCGTTCCGGGACCGGCCGGTTCCCCTCCAGCTCATCGAGACGATGGAGGATGCCGGGGGAGAGGCTGTCATCGTAGGCCGCATGGTCGAGGATTTCCTCGCGTTTCGCCCACACGAGACCGTCGGCCTGTGCTTGGCTGATGCCGGTCCAGTCGCCTTGCTCGTTGATGCGCATGAGCGGGTCCGTGTCGGGATCCCAGCCGCCGTACTCACGTTTCTCCAGGATTTCGATGCTGGTAAGGCCGTCGCCCGCCAGTCGGATGGCATCGGCGGACGGGTAGATGCGGTATGCGGCAAGGTCATCGGTCGGCCTGTGCTCGGAGACTTCGTTCACGATGGTGTGCAGCAAGCGGATCGTCTCCACGTCGGCCGACGTCCGCCGGGCGAGGATGCGGCCGGCGCGCAGGCAGGCGGCCTTGCGGTGCTCCTCGTAGAGGACGGTAGGATCCTCCTCGATCTTTTGCGTGAAGTAGCCCTCATCCGTTTTCCTGCGCATGGCGAGGTCGCGGTCGACGGCCGTGGAGCGGTATTCGATGTGCCAGCCGGGGCCGATCCGATTGTGCCACCGGTAGGCGTATTCCTCCGGAGGAGACGGGGTGCCGTATGGCCTGACGTGACGGGTCGGCCGACGGCGAGGCCTCCCTCACGTTCCCAGTCATGCAACGCCCGCATGAGCCTTTCGATGGCCCCTGGCCTTGCGGGGTCGATGATCGTGTGTTCCCGGCCGGCGAGATCGTTGTCATCGAACCGCCATTCCGTCTGCGGACGGTTGAGGTACAGGACCTCGATCCGTCCGGATCTCTCATCCCTCCGCCTCCATGCGGGGTTGTCGTGGAAGACGATTTCGACGGCCCTGCCGTCGACGAGCACGGCATCGATGTGTCCACCCATGGGATCGTCGCCCTGGCTGATGTCGGTGACGTTGGGATCCTCCCTGAGGAGGCGGTTGATGTCGTTTCTGGTCAATGATGGCATTGGCGTGTTCCTTTCCCGTCGGGTTCCGTCTCCACCTTCCGTCCCTCCGGATGTCTCCGGTTTGGACGTAAGGCCGGCGGGCCGGGGCTGGACCATAGGGGTGGCCGGATGCCCTTTTTCGGCGTCGTCGTCCCCGCTCGTTCTACAGGGCGCGCCGGCCACGTTCCGGTGCCGTCGCGGGATCATGGCTCGTATCGTTCAGTTCGGCGAGATGTCCGACGAGTCTGGTCCTGAACCGTGCGAGCGTCGTTTTGGGATCGATGCGACGCATTTCCGGTGCGCCGTCGGTTTCGGGCTCCGTCGTTCCTCCGGCCGCCTTGGTCGGTTCCGGCGACGGAGGGCCGGCCCGTTCCGGCCGGCCCGTCCGCTCCTCGCCTTGCTCTCCCGCCGGCCGTGCCGTCGTGGATTCATGGCGTACGGCGGCGAGGCCGTTCACGGCGTGTTCCCGGCCGGGGTTTTCCCTTTCGTTTTCCTCCTTGGTGATTTCGTCGAGGAGCAGTCTTGCCGCCTGGCGGCGTTGACGGCTGGTCCACTGCCCGTCGTCGGGTTTCGAGGCCGTGCGGTCGACGAGCCTGCGTGCCCATTTGAGGGCGGTCCGTGGCCTGTAGGTGCCGGCTCGCAGGTATTCGGCGAACCGTTCCCGCATGCGTTCGACCTGCGGCCAGGATTCCTCCACCGTTTTCGAGACGAGTTCCACCGATCGCGTGTCAAGGGTTTCCTCCGCGTCGCGGGTGCGGGACCGTGCGTCGATGATCGCCTGCGCGAGGGTCTCCGGATCCGTTTCCATCGTGCGGCGTTCCTCGCCCCGTCCGACGAACAGTTCCACAGGAATGCCGGGTCTGAACCGTAGGTTGACCGCCCTGCCCCCGTCTTTCTGGCTGCGGTTCCTGGCGCTCATGAACAGGTCCGTCGCCCAGCCGGACAGGTCCCGGCCGTCGATGGTGGTGCCCTTGGGCAGGGAGACGATCATCTTGGGCCAGTCGCGCCCGTCCCTCGCGTGCAGCACGTATGGGTGTGCGGCCCGGTTCGCCACCCACACGTTCGGCCACCGATCGCGTGTCAAGGGGTTCCTCCGCGTCGCGGGTGCGGCGTCGGCCGGATGTTCCTGGCCGGCGGGAGACTGCCTGCGGATCGGCGGCCGGGTGAACGGCTTGCCTTCGAGGATGCCGATGGCGGTCGCATCGATGAACCCGTCCCATTCCGGCGCCTGTCTGCCGTCGGCGAGATGGAGCAGCGGGTGTTGTTCGAGACCGGGCTTGAGGATGCCGCTGCGCGCCACATGGCCGGTGATCCCATGGCCGTCGGGTCCGGCGTCATGCTCGCGCAGCCTTTGGTAGTCGTCGAAGGCCATGCGGCTTTGGGTGAGCAGTTCCCCGTCGCTCATCGCGCGCGCGGGGAACGTGTCGGGTGTCTCGCTGTGGCTGATGGTCGTCACCTGCATGCCCAGATCGTCGTATTGCAGATGCTTGAAGCTCCTGGCGTCGTAGAGTCCCTGCTCGTTCCGGTGCCATGAGAAGACCATGAGGTCGTATCCGTTGTCCTCCTGGAGGAACACGAGGGGACGTGGCTCGCATTCGAGCGCGGCCTGCATCAGGCTTGCCTGGAGCAGTGCGGGATCGAGCCCGCCGGCCGAGGATGCGGCCATGGCGAGGCTGGCGCCCCATCCCATCGGCAGTGTCCGTCCGGTGCCGGGCACGTCGAGCGTGGCGTCGCCCGGTCGGACGACCTCGCCCCAACGTTCCGGCTCGGTCCCGTCCCACCGGCGGATGCCTTGGAGCATCCCCTTCATGGGATCCATGCCGGGTTCGGGATAGATGTTGAACACGCCCGTGACTCGCGTGTGGTCGCCGTCGATGACGTTGCGGTGCACGATGATGTCGCCCGGCTCGTAGTACATGCCGGCCGAATCCGCGCCGGCGGAGGTGGCGGTGCCGGCGGTCCACACCGTGTCGCCGGCCTGTGCCCACCATTTCACCGGCCACGGTGTGGGATCGTTGAGCCCGTTGATCGTGTCCTGGTGGATGGCGGTCCGTCTGATGAGTTCCTGCGGGTCCATGTCGTTTCCCTTCAACGGCCCTTGCGGGGTGTGAGGTCGCGGCTGGGTGACGGCAGGGGACCGGCCTTCTGCTTGGCGAGGTTCTCGCTGAGCCTGGTCCTGAACCGTGCGAGCAGCGCCTTCTTCGACCGGATCGGCTTGGGCCCTTCCGCCCCTCCTTCCGTCTTGGGGCCGATGATGCGTCTGGATTGGCTCTTCTTCGCTGCGCCCGTCCTGTCCGGCTGCGCCGCCGTCTGACGGGCGGGTGCCGCCTGTCCGAGGTCTTGCGCGCGGGTCCGGGACCCTTGCCCGTAGTCGTCGCGCAGGATCCCGTCGAACTCGTCGTGCAGGGTCCGGTCCGCCGCCGCCTTGCCGATGATCCGGTCCGCGTATTCGCGGCCGGTCCGCTCGTTCCACGTGGTGTCGCCCATGAGGCTTCCCCATGACAGTTCGGGGTGACGGGCCGCGACGGTGCTCGCCGCCATCTCCATGACCTCCGGTTCCACGGAGTCCCACGCGATGCGTTGCCGTACGTCCGGCACGGCGGGCCGTTCGCGGGTCTCCCGCGGTACGGGCGTATCGGCCCGGTTCCGACCCTGGGCCTGGTCCTGTTGGATCGGCCGTTCGACGGTGAGGTCGTCGTCGGTGACGTCCATGCCCATGTTCCTGAACGCGCGTTGCACCGCGTGACGGATGTGGTCCTCGTCCTTGCCGGCGAAATGGACGAAGTACTGGCCGTCGTTCGTGCGTTCGAGGTGGTAGTCGATGCCGGCTTCCCCGAGACTGCGCTGCACTCCGCGCATGGTCGAGTCGTCGAGTTGCAGCTCGTGGAGGTCGCCGCCCTTCTTCCTCTGCAATCGTTTCTCGGACATCTCGCCGCTGTCGATCCTGTTTTTCACGGCTTCCCCCGCCGCGTGCGCGCCCGCTTTGATGAGCTTCGCTCCGGATCGGAGCAGGGCGAGGAACGCGCTCTTGGGGATCCGGAGCGCGAGTCTCGCGCCTCCGGTGATGATGGTCTGGACGGCGTTCTGGATCTTCTCCTCCGCCTGTTCCTCGATCGGCATCGTGGTTTCCTTTCTGTCGTTGGATGGTGTTCCCTGGACGGTTCAGATGGACCGTCCACGCTTGTGTTGTTGCTGGTCGCAACGCTCGTTTCGTTCCTGTTCGCGGCCGCGTGTGGCGTTAATCTCGCGTTCGATGGCGGCCAGTTCGCGCTCGTACCGGTCGCACGCGTGTTCGCGCCGTTCCATTTCCCCGCGCGCCTCGACCACGAGGTCGGGATCATCCTGCTGGATCGCGTCGTGCAATGCGATGACGGCGGACTGGAGTTCGTCGTGCGATTCGCGCACCTTCCCGCGCAGCATTTTCAGGCCTTTGGCGCTGTCGCCGTCCGCGAGCCTGGTCCATCGGATCGCCGCGTTCAACGCCTTCGCCTCGTCGCCCAATCGGTCGAGGCGACGCGCCTGCGCCTGGTAGTAGCGTTGCTGGGCCGGGCTCACCCCGTATCTGAGCGGCAGCCGTTCGGGTGTGGCGAGCGGTTCGAGCCTGCTTGTGGGTTCGCCGAACCACTGGTACAGTCCGTGCGTGATGGCCTTGCCGGCGTAACGGTTGCTCCGGTCGAGGATGATCTGGTCGCGGTCGCGGGGCATGAACGCGCGCAATGTGGAGCCTCCGTCGTCCACGAGATGCCGCACGTCGAACGTGATCTTCCTCTGCCGGTGGGTGCCGGGCAGCCACACGGTGATCGTCTTTTTGGTTTGCCTGGCGACGAGCCTGCGGTTGAACGTGATCGGGATGATGGGCGTGTTCGCCAGGCCCGCCATGATGTTCGTCATGTCGTATGCCTGGCCGAGTCTGACGTCGCGGATCCTGAAACCGGTGTCCTTGACGGTGAACGTGAAGTGTTCGCCGCGCACCTTCACGTCCACGCCCTGCACGTCGAGCATGTCCTTCCAGTCCTCGAAGTTCTCCGCCCCGGCCGTGGTCAGATCGATCAGGACGCGCAGCCTGTCCTTGACTCCCTTGCCCTTCGCGGCCGTGTAGATTTCCTCCATCGACATGCCATAACGGCGCTCCAGCGGCTCCCCGTCCCCGTTGCGCCGGGCAATGCGCGGCGGCGCCTCGGTGCCCTGCCCGGACGTCTCGGCGGCGGGTCCGGGATCACGTGCCGGTGCCGTCCCGTTGTTTTCTGATGCGGTTTCGGTGCCGCGCATCCTGCGCGCCTGCTCCTCCACGACGGGGTTGAAGATGATGTTCAATCCTTCTCGTTTGCAGATCTCATCGCATGCCGCGCGCCACTGGTCGATGATGTCCTTGGGTAGTTCGGCCTTCAGATGCTTCCCATATCGGGAGGCCGCGCACACCATGATGTGGTTGTGCAGATGATGCCGGTCGGTGTGCGTGGCGACCACGAACCGGTATTCGCCGCCGGTGATTTTGCGCGCGAATTCCATGCCGAGCGCGTGCACCAGTTCCGGGGTCACGGGGTCGTCGGGGCTGAAGCTCATCTTGATGTGGTAGGCCAGTCGGCTGTTCCTCCGGATGCCTTGCGGCGAGTTGCGGTTGTCCTCGAGCATGGGTTCGGCAAGCGCGTCATAGTCCGTTCCGGTCCGCTCGTAGTTCGAGCCGACCAGACGGCCGCCGTCGGTCTTGGCGGGGTCGATGATGTACGCCATCGCCCCGTTGGGACCTCCGAGATTCGATTTCACGGGTTTGCCGAGCCTGACCACGGCCATGATCAGGTGGCTTCCTCGGCCTGGCGCTTGTCGGCGAACAGGTCGCCGAGCAGGCGCTCGATGCGGTCGAACGAGTCGAGGATCTCGGCCACCTGCTCGGGGCTGATGTGCTCGTTCGCGTTGGCCCAGTGGGCTATCTGGTTGACGTTCACGCCGATCCGGTCGATCTCCCGGGCGAGTGGTTCGGGGTCGGTCAGCGGTCTGATCTCGGTGACGTGGATGTGCCGTTCGGACAGCATCCTGCGCGCGTAGGAGCTGAACGAACGGTACTCCGGCGCGTACCTGGTCAGCCTCCCGTGCAGCTTGCGGACCTGCTCCCACTCATCCGGTGTGAACCTGATGATCTTCTCGACGCTGTGCGTTCTACCTTCGGCCTTGCTCATTCCGCGCCTCCGAGAAGGACGCGGAAACGGGTCGTCTGTGATGCCGCGAAGCGGTCCGGAGAGCTTGCTCGACCATGGGGTCCGGGTCTCCCGGGCAAGCCGATTCGCCCCGCGAATCGAGTGATTGGATATCCAATCACGTCGCTTGCTACTCCCATATCCATTTCATGGATTGGGAGCAATTCCGCGCAACGCCTTCGTGGCGTGCCGTGTGGCATGATCGCGTTCATGGTTCGCTCCTTGCATCAATGGCATCGAGGGAAGTATCCGGCTCCTTACGCCCATCATCCGTCGTGAGGGCGGCGATTGGTTTGGACATCCGGAGCGAGGGAAAAACGAAGAAGCCCCGCGGAAAAATCGCGGGGCCGCCGTTTGCGTGATGCGGAGGAGACTCGTCCGGGTTCGGGGATTTTCCCCGACACGGGGCGGACCGGGAGCCGCGTCACCTTTAGCCGGCCGGTGACGTCCCGCGCATGTGGGCATGAAAAATCCCGGCCGCGGGGCGTGGCCGGGATAGTGGCTCGTGGAATTTCTCGGAAGGCCGGATGCGGCGGGCGTATGCGGCTCAGGCGTTGGCGATGGTGCTGACGCGCTGCGGGGTGACGCCGATGATGTCGGCGACGTCGCGCACGGTCATGCCCTGGGCCCGCAGGGCGTCCACGGTGGCGCGGGTGAGCGAGGAGGCGTGGGACTGCGCCTCGCTGGCCTGCCTACGCGCGTCCAGCAGCTCGGCGAGCATGCGCTCGTCCTGCTCGGAGAGCCTCGGCTCCACGGTGACGGTGCCGACCTCGCGGCCGAGCATACCGGCGGCATCGCGCACCATCGCGTCGATCTGGTCGAGACGCCGGGCCTGTGTGAACAGTCCGGGGATCTCCGGCACCTCCACTGCCCACCAGCCGCCGGAACGTTCGGCGGTGGCGGTCACGTTCATTGGTTCCCTCATTTCAGATTCCTTTCGAAGTAGCGGATGATGCCCCTGGCGGTGAGCTCGTTGATCTCGCTGTGGCGGGCACGGTGGTCTCGACGCCTTGGATGGCGACCTTGCTGTGATTGCCTCCTTCGCTCCAGATGGCGGTGGCGTTGTGTTCCTTGGCCAACCGATTGAGCCGCTTTTCCAGTTCCTTACGTCTCATAAATATAGTCTACCTCTATTTACTTAACAAGTAAAGTGGTATTTACTTATTCTGCCGCCATTGGAGAAGCTGCGATTGTCCAAACCGGCGCAGCCCGGTCCGCGCGAGCATGGTTCCAGCCGGCCTGAAGCCGGGGACCGATGAATTGAGAGGAGCGCCGATCATGGTGTCCGATTACGTGGATGATCTATTGCGAGACGAACGCGAGTCGTTCAAACGCGAGGAAGCGGCCGCGAAGAAATTCGACAATCTTTCCACAAGAGCGCGAAGGCGCTGCGTGAGGCGGCGAGACAACTCGAGAAGGCATTCCCCGGAATGAGCCGGACGACCACCGCCGACAAGTGGGCGATGACCGGCACGGAGAAGAACATCGCGTTCGATGCAAAGGGCGAGCTCGTCGCCGCCCCGGTCGGGAAGAAGACCGCTCCCGTCGAATCCTCCGACGAACCGGAGAACGACGTCGTGCCGGAGCCTGAGGCAACCGGAGCCGACACGCAAATGGCAGCCCCGCGATTTTTCCGCGGGGCTTCTTCGTTTTTCCCTCGCTCCGGATGTCCAAACCAATCGCCGGCCTCGCCGCCGGATGGGCGCGACCGTCGTGCATACGGGCATGAAAAGGCCCCGGCCGTCTTGATGACGGCCGGGGTCGCACGGGTCGTTAGATGATCTGCATGTCGGAGCGGACGCGTTCCGCGGCGATGTCGATGTCGCCGGGCCATGAGGGCACGCCGAACGCGAGTCGCACACGGTCGAACGTCTGCGGGTCCTTGAGTGGTCTGAACATGCCGCGGTCGACGTATTGGGACATATCGAAGATTCCGGTCGCCCCGTCGGAGCAGGTGACTTTGAGCTTGTATCCCGGCATGGGTTCGCACCGGGTCACTTTGATTGAATAGTCGATGGTCATGTCCGTTGCCTCCTTGTTAGCGTAGCGGGTCGATCCTGAACGGGTGCTCGAGGTTGCGGGCCAGTTCCCAATCGGCTTCGAGTTCTTCGGCGTGCAGCAGTATCCACGCTTCGACGAGCGTGCGTTGCTTGCGCGGGAGGTCTCCTTTGAGCGTCCGCCCGTCGAAGGTGAACGCCGCTTCGTGCCCCTGGTATCTCGCATGCACGTGCGGCGGCACGTGGTCGCCGGCGTTCATGGTGATGATGATTCCGAAGAACATGCTGATGACCGGCATATCTGCCTCCTTGCTTTCGTTGTCTTCCATTCTAGGATATTCGTGTTCGGTCCTGGCGTGCGCGGTGCGCAGCGGGAACGACGGACTGGTTTCCGGTTCGTGCTCTTTGGCTATCGCCGGAAACGGAGCCCGACTGTCCAAACCGGCGTGCGCCCAATCGCGTGACCATGGTCACAGCCGGCCTGAAGCCGGGAACCGATGAAACTGGAAAGGAACATGACCATGGCATCCGATTACGTGGATGACCTCCTACGCGACGAACGCGAGTCGTTCAAGCGCAAGGAGGCGGCGGCGAAGAAGTTCGACAACCGACTCGACAACTTCCGCAAGAGCGCGAAGGCGCTGCGCGACGCGGCGAGGCAGCTCGAGGAGGCCTTCCCCGGAATGAGCCAGAGGACCGCCGCGGACAAGTGGGCGATGACCGGAACGGAGAAGAACATCGCGTTCGACGCGAAGGGCGGGCTCGTCGCCGCCCCGGCCGGAAGGAAACCCACAGCCGCCGGACCCGAACCGGCAGCCGACGCCGCACCGGATCCGGAGACAACCGGATCCGGCATCCAGACGGCAGACGACGAAACCGCTCCGCAGAACGAGACGGACGCGGGCCAGGATCACTCGGACGACGGCCGCCCCTCATGGGCGTCCGGCAACTACTGATCGGATGTGATGCATGATGCGACTGATCATCGCCGAGAAGCATTCGGTCGGCCAGCTTCCACGCGGTGTTCGAGAACATCCATCCGTTCATGGACGGCAACGGTCGGACGGGACGCCAGCTGCCCAACCGAAACAGCGATGAAGGGCTCTCTGATACCATTGACTGCTTGGATATCTGTTTCGTGGCAGCCATGGCCCGGCGAGATCGAGGAGGCATGGGCAGATGGGCGCACATGTCATCGAAGAGGACAGCGGGTGTCAGCTGCGCTGGAACCACAACTCCGCGTACTACCCCGAGCTGGTCTCGGACGCCGCACTGAGGGGCGGATCCGCCCTCGACGTGGGCTGCGGAGACGGGACGCTCCTGAAGCTTCTGGCCGGGGTATGCGAGCACGTCGTGGGGGTGGAGGTGGATCCCGCCGCCGCGCGGATAGCTGCCGGCAGGGTCGCAGACAGCGGCAAGGTCATCTGCGGTGATTTCATGGCTACCCAGGATTTTGCCCCGGAAAGCTTCGATACCATAACCTGCGTCGCGTGCCTGCACCACATGCCGCTCGAGACGGCACTCGTTCGGATGGCGGAGCTGCTGCGGCCCGGCGGCAGACTGCTCGTCGTCGGCCTGTCCGCGAACAGGACCGTCGCGGACTGGCTGCTCTCCGCTCTCATGGTTGTCCCTGCGAGGATGTCCGGATGGCTCCACCACGAGGGTACTTACCAGGGGATGAGGGTCGCCCAGCCCCGTGAGTCCCTGGGTGAGATTCGCGCTGTTGCAGGCGAGCGACTCCCCGGCGCACTTGTCAGGAGGCGTCTTTACTGGCGCTACTCCCTCGAGTGGACGAAGCCCTTCACTGTGCAGTCCTAGCACCCGTACCCCCGCTTCGTACTCTGTCCTGTGGCATGGCCCTCTCTTCTTCGGGGAGCCCTCGCGGCGACCTAACCTAACCCGACAAGCCGCATATGGTTAATTACCATCAACTGCATTCTTTTAGCATCTAGCGGTAGATATTCGCATCTAGTCTCATCTTTTGGAAACCGGCCCCTCGCCCACAAGGCGGAGAGCTGGTTTCATGCACTGTGACTCCTCGACAGAAAAACGAATCTCCTCGCAGCTTGAATGGTCATGGGGATATTTTTTGTTGGCGGCAAATGAGTCTATTGCGGACCTTGCGGAACGTCCGTTCGATGGTTGTGGGAGGGAGCAGCCATTCGTCCAGCATGCATGAGTGGAAAAGCATGGTGTCGTTCATGAACAGGGCGATGAGCGATCCCGAAATCAGGATCAGGGAGGAAAAAGAATGACCAAAGTGACGTTTACGTATAAAATGTAGAACATCAAGCAGGCGAAGAAGGAAGAAAATCATGTTCGGCATCTACGGGCTTGCCCTATACCTGGTCGTCATCGCGATCGGTGTGGTGATCTGGGCGTTGCTAATGCTCATCGCCTTCGCGATAGGCCTGGTCACCCATCCCATCCGCACCCTGGCGATCGTGCTTCAGAAAATCGCCGGCCTCGCCGCCGGCCTCGCGCTGATCGTAGCCGTGATCGCATGGTTCTGGTACGACCACAGCAAACCGGATTTCATTCCGACGTTCGCGGGGTCGATAGGTGTGATCGTCCTCGGCGTCATCGTCTACACATTCGCCCAATGGCTGCTTGACCGGCCCACCAGGGCGGAACGCCGCGCCATGGCGGCCATGCCGGCCGTCTCTTCGTCGCCGTCGCATGATGCGGTCATCAATGGCGGTCTCGCCCGGACCCCGTGGCCGGTGAAATGGTGGGCGGAGGACGGAAACCGTGTGTGGATCGCCTGGCAGGCGCAGCAGGAGACGGAGGAATATTCCCGGGGCGACATCATCGTCGAGGAGTACCGTGACGTCGAATACGGCGGCATCGAGAGGCATGCGGAATCCTACATCCATCATCGGCGTGGAGCCGATCCCAGACGATTGATCGGGGAGAACATCGCCCTGTTCATGAACGACGGCATCCTCCCCGTGGTCCATTCACGGTAATCGATTGCCCGAGAACCACAAATTCTACGGCCATGTTCCACGCCTAGGAATGCCACAGCCAATGATTGTAGAATGGCGAATACAGACGAAACGGAGGTGTGGAAATGACGATGATCGAATCCCTGCCCGGATATGCCGAGGCGGAGGCGGTGGCCAAGGCCCGTGGGTCCAACCTGGTGGACATGATCAGCGCGTATCTCGCCGGAGTGGCGGCCGGAGGGGATGCCGTGACCGTGATGCGCACGCCTGACGAGGTGCGTGACCATTTCGGCAAGCTGATGGACGAGACGTCGCAGGATGTATGAGATAGACTCGCATTCCAGGGAGTTCGACAAGGACTTCAAACGGCTGGCCCGATACGACAGGGCTCTGGCGCGCGAACTCGTGGAGCTGATCGCCGACGAGCTGATGCCCAACGGCCGGGTTCCGGACTCCTACCGGCCGCATGTGCTGGACAATCCGGGAGGACTGTACAACGGCTGCATGGAATTCCATCTTGCCGATGATGTGCTGGTCCTGTACTATCCGCCGACGCCGCGCGACGTGATACATCTGCGGGTGATCCGCACCCACGAGGAGCTGTCCACGGGACGGTACTCCAGGGAATGGCCGACGAGTCAATCCGAATAGTCATCCGTGGCATCCACCGTATATCGCGGTATGTCGGTACTTGCCGGAATCGGTATGTGCCGGCATACCGTTGGGGAAACGTAATCATTGCGTCCCTGTTTTTACCTATTCGCGTCTTCCGTCCTGATTATTCGTCTTGATTGCGTCTTCCAGGATGGAGGCGAGCTCCTCCAGGCATTCGCGGATACGCTTATAGGTGGCGTCGGAATCCGCGGGGTCGGTCATGGTACCGTCCGGTGGCTTGAGGGCCGCCGCCGGTTCGTGGCCATCGTGGGCCATGGCCTCGGCCATGCGGTTGACGACCAGCCGGCGGTGTTCCGGGATGGTGCGCGCGTAATGTTTCAGGACCACTTCCATGGTCTGGTCGCCGATCTCGTCCATCGCCTCGCGGACGGTGCCGCCGTATTGCATCAGCAGTGTCGTGTGGGTGACACGAAGCGTGCGGAAGGTCACGGCCTGGTGCAGTCCGATCCGTTCCCTGGCCTTCTTCAATTGGCTGGTCAGGGTGGTCTGGGCGATGACCTCGCCGCGTCTGGCCTGCAACAGCATCGGATCGTCCGGATCGAGTTGGTCCAAGTGCTCCTTGAGCAATGGGATGACCAGATCGGGAATGGGGCAGGTACGGCGTGAGTGAGGGGTCTTCGTCCTTCCCAGGCGGCTCCTGCCCAGATCATCCGCTCCGCGGTTCACGCTGTACCGGACGGTCAGGGTACGCTCCTCCAGATCGATGTCCTCACGTTGCAATGCGCACAGTTCGCCGGTCCTCAGCCCGCCGACCATCGCGGCCAGGTAGACCGCGATCCGCGTGTATGCGGGCATTGCGGTGTATAGCATCCTCAAGGTCTCGCCGTCCACCGGCTGGATCCGCCATGATTTGGGGTCCGGATCCGGTGGGATGGGCAGCATGAAAGGATTCGTCTCGATGAGAGGAGAGGCTCCGTCGCTTGGTCTCGTGGCTTCCTCCAGGATCGATTTGAGGCGTTCGCGCTCCCTCTTGAACTCCCATGGGCCTTCGGGATGTTCCATTTCGTACCATTCATGGATCATCGCGGGTGTGATGCTCGTGAGCGGTGTCGTTCCGAACGCCGCTCTCAGGTGGGCGATGTCGGCGCGGAGATTGCGTTTTGAACTGCCCGTGAGGGGCTGCCCGTCCTTTCGGCGGTGGGTGGCGATGTAGTGGTCGGCCCATTGGTCGAATGTGAGATGCGGCGTCGTCCCTTTTTTCCTTCTTTCCGGCCATGGCACCCACTTTTGGATGCCGCGGCGGTCAAGGTCCACGAGGAGCTTTTCCTCCTCGAGCCAGCTTTGTGCCTGGATCCTGCCGTCCCTGCCGAATGAGCGTTGGCAACGGACTCCCTTGTAGGTGTATCGTCCGATCCATGTCCGGGTCTTGCCGCTGGGGTTCCTTCTGAGCAGCACGGTCCCGAATTGGCGTCTCTTTTTCCTCTTCTCTGCCATGTGGCCGTCCTTTTTCCGGTTATAGAAACAGCCCGTCGGAAAATGTTCCTTGGGTTAATGTGTCACCCTAGGAGACGCTTTCGCGACGGGCTGAAACGGGGAATCAGGCTCAGGCTTTGTGGGAGATGCGCATGCAGGCTGTGATCGTCATGACGTAAAGCAGGAGGAGATAGGCGGGGTCGGGGATGACGGGACCAGGCTCGTCGGTCTGGCCTATGGTCATGGGTTCGAGCCCCACCGGGGGCACCGGCGCGACGAACGGCCTCGGGCGGGCGACACCCGCCGGGCCGTCCCGTTTCCTTCGGCCTCGGTCCTGCGTATCTTCTCCAGGAATTCCTGATCCTGCCGATAGTGTTTTTCGTCAAGCAGGTCATCGACAGCTACACCAAGCCCCACTGCGATAGTGAACGGATGTGAAGATTTAACGGGAGAGGTTTCCCACAGGACATGACGCCTTGGATGAAGGAACCATATGAGGCTGTTACACAGCGACGTTGCACTCGGCCTGACAATTCACCGTCTATGATTGTCGGATAAAACGAGACATACGATATCGAGAAACAAATGCGGATACAGGAATCAACGAAGGAGGAAATCAAAATGGTAAACACAGCACTCATTACCGGATCCTATGGCGGACTCGGCACATGCTTCGTCGGCATTCATGCAGAAAGGGGCGGCGACCTTATTCTGGTCGGCAGAAGCCAGGCAAAGCTTGAGGCACAGGCGAAGGAAGTGGAAGAAAAGTATCACGTGACTGTGCATACGATCGCAGCGGATCTCTCCGCTCCGGAGGCGGCCCAGAACATCTACGACACCTGCAAAAGCAATAGCTGGACGGTCGATGTTCTGATCAACAATGCGGGTTTCGGTGGACGAGGCGATTTTACAAGGGAGCGCACCATGGAGCAGGATATGTCCATGATTGCCGTCAACATCGAAACGCCTACGAGGCTTATGAAGCTCTTCTTGTCGGACATGGTGAAACGCGGCAGTGGCAAGGTGCTAAATGTCAGCTCTACAGCGGCGACCTTGCCGGGTCCGCTCCAGGCGGTCTATTATGCCACCAAGGCATATGTGACCAGTGTGTCCAATGCCATCTGGAGGGAGCTGCAGGGTACTGGAGTAACGGTGACCGCCTTGATGCCGGGTGCCATGAGAACGGGGTTTGCCGATACAGGAGGGCTTGCGGATACCAAGCTCTTCTCCAATGCGGTCGATCCCAAGCAGGTCGCACTGGATGGCTATAACGGTATGCTGAAAGGCGAGCTCAATGTCATCAGCGGGCTTCCGGGAATGCAGAAGCCGATGATGTCACTGGCGCCGATGTTCCCGAAGAAGGCCATGCTGAACTTCGTCTACAACCAGCAGATCGCAGGAAGCGCCGACAAGTAAAAGGAAAATCCGATTATGCCACCGGTAGGCGCATTCCTCCGGAGGAGACAGGGTCGCATATGGCTTGCCATGACGGGCCGGACGACGGAGAGGACTCCCTCATACTCCTTCCTGTAAGACGCGGTAGCCACGTTCCGGTGTTGGCGCGGGATCATGGTCTCGGCCATGCGGGTGGCGACCGGTCTTTGCTGTTACGGGATGGGGTAGGTGCCGACGGGAGCGCGGGTAAAATCGATGGAAGGCCCGTATCGAGACGCAAGGGGCAAAGCTGCTGGAAGCCTGGGCGCCTAAGTCTCGTGCAGGCAGCGAAGATTTGGTTGCGTGGGTCGATGATGACTCTAAGCTCTCAGAGAAATGCACATCGAAATCTGCGGGAGGAAAACAGATGGATGTACGCAAACTAGGAAATATCGAAGTATCGCCCATCGGCATGGGCTGCATGGGTCTCAGCCATGGATATGGGGAGATTCCGGACAGGGCCTACAGCATCGAGGCCATTCGCAAAGCCTATGCATTTGGCTGCACCTTCTTTGATACCGCCGAGGCCTACGGACCTCGGCCGGGAGTCCTGGGGCATAATGAACGTATCGTAGGGGAGGCCGTCCATGACTTCCGTAGGGCGGTCGTTTTGGCGACGAAACTGCACCTGGACACCAATGAGGTTTCCGCAAAGGGCCTGGAGGTCGTTGTAAGGGAGCATCTGACGGCTTCTCTGGATCGCCTTCGGACCGACTATGTCGATGTTTATTATCTGCACCGAATCAACCCGGACATTCCCGTGGAGGATGTGGCCGGGGTGATGGGAATACTCGTCCAGGACGGTCTGATCCGTGGCTGGGGGCTTTCCCAGGTGGATGCGGATACGATCCGGCGGGCCCATGAGGTGACGCCGCTCTCGGCAGTGCAGAATATCTATTCCATGCTGGAGCGCGGCGTCGAGGAGGAGGTCATTCCGTATTGCCTTGCGCATGATATAGGTGTTGTTCCTTTCTCCCCGATTGCCAGCGGATTTCTGTCGGGCAAGGTGACGGCCGGCTCGGACTTCTCCCACAGCGACGACGTGCGAAAATATGTCCCTCAGCTACGCACGGAGAATATGGAAGCCAACCAGCCGATCCTTGACCTTCTGGAAAGCTATGCGGAGCGTAAGAACGCGACCAAGGCGCAGATCTCCCTGAGTTGGATGTTGCACAAGTATCCCAATGTGGTGCCGATTCCCGGCTCCAAAAATCAGGAGCGTATTCTAGAAAACCTAGGCGCATGGAACGTGCATCTGACCGATGGCGAGTTTGCGGCATTGGAGGCAGGGCTCGCACGAATTCCCGTGCACGGACATCGTGGATTCGTGGAACGGCAAGGCAGCAGCATGGCGAATTGGAATCGAAGATAATAGGCGGCAGTTTGAATCGTTGTCGGAACCCCCGGTATTTCCCGGCATTCCGACTGACGGGGCACAATTGGATATTACGCCTTCAGCCGGAATGCCGGGAAATATCGGAGAATGCCTTTCCTCAAGCCCTATACACTGTCCCGTATGGATCGGCGGATGCGATTCTCAATGTCCGCTCGATGAAGATTTAGGAGATGAAACCCATGTATGAGGTGTTGAGCAGGATTCACGGGCCGGAGGATGTCAAGTCGCTGGACGATGAGGAGCTGGTCCGGCTCGCTGCGGATATCCGTGACGCGCTGATGAACAGGATCTCCAAAGCCGGAGGTCATTTCGGACCGAACTTCGGCGTCGTCGAGGCTACGATCGCATTGCATTATGTGTTCGACTCCCCGAAGGACAAGTTCGTTTTCGATGTCTCCCATCAAAGCTATCCGCACAAGATTCTTACCGGCAGAGCGGAGGCCTATACGAATCCGGAACGTTTCCGGGACGTGTCCGGCTATACCAACCCCGAGGAAAGCGAACACGACTTCTTCAATGTCGGCCACACTTCCACATCGATAGCCCTTGCCAGTGGCCTGGCGGAAGGTAGGAACCTGCTCGGCGGCCATGAGAACATCATCGCGCTGATCGGTGACGGGGCATTGTCCGGCGGTGAGGCGTTGGAGGCCCTGGACTATGCGGGCTCGGAGATGAAGGGCAATTTCATCATCGTCGTCAACGACAACCAGCAGGCCATCGCGGAGGTGCATGGCGGGCTCTACGAAAATCTGAAACTGCTTCGCGAAACCGATGGGCAGGCGGAAAACAACCTGTTCCGTGCGATGGGGCTCGACTATGTGTATGAAGCCGAGGGCAACGATGTGCTGAGACTGATTGATGTTTTCAGGAAAGTGAAGGATATCGACCATCCGATCGTGGTGCACATCAACACCGTCAAAGGCAAGGGGTACGGGATTGCCGAAAAGAACAAGGAGGCGTGGCACTACACGGCACCATTCGACCCGAACACCGGCAGGCCGGCCATCTCCTTCGGCGATACGGAAAGGTACACGGATCTGACCGCCGCATATCTCATGGACAAGGCGAAAAAGGATGGTTCGTTCATCGTGGTCACTCCGGCGATGCCCGGCGCAGCCGGACTGACACCGCAGATGCGCGAAGAACTGGGAATCCAATACCGGGATGTGGGCATTGCCGAGGAGCAGGCCGTGGCGATGGCGTCAGGCATCGCGAAAAACGGCGGCAAACCAGTCGTCATCACGGCGGCGACCTTCATGCAGAGGGCCTTCGACCAGATATCGCAGGACGTCTGCATCAACAATACGCCGGTCACCATCGTTCTGAACTATGCATCCGTCATGGCGATGAATGATGTCACGCATCTTGGCATCTACGCGATATCGGCCTTCTCCAACATCCCGAATCTTGTTGTACTGGCCCCGACCAGCGGACGGGAGTACCGGGCGATGCTGTCGTGGGCCGTGGATCAGAAGGACCATCCGGTGATGATTCTGATGCCGCACGGGAGGGTCACGGATGACGAAAGGACCGTGGATGGGGATTATTCCGATCTGAACAGATTCAAGGTGGAACAGCGCGGCAGCAAGGTCGCGATTCTTGCGCTGGGCGACTTCTACGGGATAGGGAAGAAGGTTGCGGAAGCGTATGAACGTCGTACTGGCATACAGCCGACCCTGATCAATCCCCGGTTTGCATCCGGCATCGATGCCGAACTGCTGGAAGGCCTGAAAGCGGACCATGATAGGATCGTCACCTTGGAAGACGGCATAGTGGACGGCGGTTTCGGCCAGAAGATCAGCGCGTTCTACGCGGATTCGGACATGAAGGTGATCAGCTACGGCATGGAGAAGGAATTCTATGACCGCTATGATTCACGGCGACTGCTCAAGGATCTTGGTATCGATCCCGAGATGATCGCCGAAACGCTCTGATTTCACCACCTGCCGTATATCCATAGCCAATGCCAAACGGATTTTCCGGCTTCGGTGCTTTTTCTGGTGAAGAAAGCCATGGAATGTGCTTCGATGGCAAAAGGACAGGCGATGGTGAGTGGAGGGCAGGCCGTGGTTCGGTTGAGCTGGATGACGTTCTCCGGCCTGCGAATGTGTCATCGGTCCTTATGGCGATGAAGCCCCCGAGGATGTCCACCTATGTTCGGCGGAGAGTGAAATCAAGCGTAACGGTTATACGCTGATCGGAAAAGTTACGGCGCCGACAAGGAGGAACTGGATTGATGGAGAAGGACAGGCTGGGGGCGTTCGTGGACGCGGTTCTGGCGATCATCATGACCATACTGGTTCTGGAGCTGCCCAGACCGGAGACATATGACCTTGCCGGCCTATGGGCGCTCCGTACGAACTTCTTCGCCTACGCCCTGTCGTTCTTCTGGCTGGGAGCCATGTGGGTCAACATCCATTACTCCTACCATGCGGTGGAACGAATCAACCAGAAAACGGTATGGAGCGCCGTCATCATGTTGTTTTTCTCCTCGTTCTACCCGTATGCGACGAAGCTGGTCGCCGATGCCTTCTGGAACAGGACCATACAGGTCCTCTATGGTGCAGTGGTGCTGCTGATCACCGTTGCCGTACTCGGGTACTACAGGCAACTGCGTCTCATCAACGGAGGGGAGGGGATGCGCAGTCTCGTGCTGCACCGGCGAAGGTGGATCCACATCGACATAGTGCTGAAGATCGTGGGACTGGTTCTCTCAGCCACATTCTTCCCGCCGGCATCGAGCATCGCGGTACTCGTCACCTTGCTGGTTCTGGTGATTCCCAGTCAGCTGGCCCAAGACAATACCGTCAATGCCGTGGAACGCTGAAACGTCCGGTTCTTAGGGGTGATTTCTCACTATGTGGGTCAACGGAGACGAACGCGACTCTACTGGAAGGAGCGATGGAAGAGGTGGGACTCATATGAAGGAAAAGGTTCTGAAAACACATAAAGGCGTCATTCACTATTGGTATGCGAAAAACGAAGATAAAAATGCAAACACGATCTTCTTTCTTCATGGACTTACCGCAGATCATAGTATGTTCGAAGAACAAATAGCATGCTTCAAAGAAGAGCATAATGTACTGGCGTGGGATGCCCCGGCACATGGAAAGTCCCGACCATTTGAGACATTTAATTTTGAGGATTCTTCTGAATATATCAGAGATATCATTAATGAATGCTCTATTGACAAAGCAGTCTTCGTAGGGCAGTCCTTAGGTGGATATTTCTCCCAATCCTTTATAAAACGATATCCGGAGCGTGTTAAAGGATTCGTCTCAATCGACAGCACCCCTTATGGCCATACGTATTATTCCAAGTTGGATATCTGGATTCTGAAGCGGATTGAGTGGATGGCCATGTGTTATCCCCTTCGCTGGATGAAAAGGGCGATGGCGAAGCGAGTCTCCGTTTCAAAAAGAGCATATGACAATATGATGCAGATGCTTTCGATTTATGAAAAAAGAGAATTATGCCATCTTATGGGACTTGGATATGCAGGTTTCCTTCAAGATAATTGCGATCTGGAAATCCCATGTCCGGTACAACTTATTTATGGAGAAAAAGACAAGACCGGAAAGGTCAAAGACTATAACAGGGAGTGGGCCAAGCGAACACATTATCCGCTGCAAATAATCAATGATGCCGCGCATAATGCGAATGTGGATAACCCGCAAGCCGTGAATGATTGCATTCGTTCTTTTTTAGCAACACTGCAATAACGGGATGGAGGGTTTTCATCTTCGGTAAACAGGAGACCGACCCTCCATCTTTCAGATGACTCGACGAATCGCGTACGCTGAGGAAAACGCGTTCGACACCGATGCCAATCCCGTACCCTGTGACGGACTCATGGCGTTCATCACCATGCCATTACCCACATAGATGGCCGCATGCTGGCCATTGGCGATGATGTCGCCCGGCTGTGCCTCCGCCAACGAACCGACCGGCGAACCTACCGTCATCTGTGAACCGGACGTGCGCGGCAGGCTCACACCGAACTGGGCATACACATACTGGACGAAACCGGAGCAATCCCACCCGGACGGCTGGTTACCGCCGTACACATACGGATAGCCGGAATATTGCATGGCGTATTCGGCGACCGCCTGCCCAGTCTTCGACGCCGAAGCGGTGATGGTGGATGATTCGGTGCGCTCGCCGCTCCGGCTTGCCTCGCCAGTCTGCTGTTGAGCCTGTGCCTGCGTCTGAGCCTGCGCTTGGGCCTCCTGCTGTTGGCGTTCGGCCTCGGCTTTGGCGGTGGCCTCCGCGTCCTTTTCCGCCTGCGACTTGGTCTGTGGCACGTCCAACGATTCGATGCCGCCCCAATCCGTGTCCGTGTCGACATCGGTGTCGGCGGATTCCGCCAACAGGTCACGATGGACTGCGGACTGTTTAGGGAAGGAGCGTACCGACACGATGGTGTCGTCGGACGTGACGGTGGCGGCGTCGGCGGGGATGGAGAGACCGGCGGACAATATGAGGGACAATGCCAGTGTGCCTGTCGCGGCCTGTCCGCATGCTCTCATTCGTTCACCCCTTGCATAACGTCGAATCATGTTGAAGTTGCGCATGATTGTAGCAGTCGTTCCTGCTGACCTCCCCGTCAACGTTCGGATGGCCCGAGGGCCCTATTGCAAACGATGATAGGCGTTCGCGCGGTGGGCCATACCGGAATCAGGGGGAGAGTACACGCCATGATTGCCCCCTTCGTCGGCGGTCCGGTCGCAGACCGGATCGTGGGTGAAGAGGAGCCGGCAAAACGGTCCGTTCGTTATACGGAAAGAAATGTCAGATTCTTGGCCGTGACCATACGCCATAACGGAGGCGGTTCCTCGAGGCGCTCGCGAATGCGTTTTGATCTCATCACTTCGGTACGACGGGCCGATTAGGGCCCCTAAACGGTCCCCATAAACCGGGCGCTGGTACGGTTGCCATACCAACCGATGCGTTCCCATGCCGTAGGGCGTGGGCCGGAAGGAAAAGAGGTTGTCATGGTTGACGAAGAGATGTCCGCGGTGATTCTACGAAACCCTGGAGGCCCCGAAGCGCTCGAACTGGTACGCATGCCAATACCGCAGGTGCGGGCCGGATGGAGCTTGGTCAAAGTGATGGGATTCGGCATCAACCATTCTGAGATCTTCACCCGGCAGGGACTGTCTCCCGACGTACGCCTGCCCCGTGTTCTCGGTATCGAATGCGTCGGAATCATCGAACGTACCACTGACGAGGACCGTCTGCCGCTGGGAGCAACGGTCGTCTCGCTGATGGGAGGCATGGGAAGGCAGTTCGACGGTGGCTATGCGCAGTACACGTTGATTCCCAACGAACAGATATATCCGGTGCATACGAATCTGCCATGGCGGAACCTGGCGGCAATACCTGAGACCTACTATACGGCCTACCAGTCGATGCTCGCATTGGATATGCGACCGGGTGACGATGTGCTGGTGAGGGCTGGATCCAGCGGTGTGGGCGTGGCCTTCGCCCGTCTGGTCAAGGCCCGTCATCCTGACGTGCGTTTGACAGCATCCACAAGGCATTGGGGTAAGGAACGGCAGCTGCAGGCCGTCGGTTTCGATCGCACCGTCCTGGATGCCGACGGCACGCTGGACATTGAGCCGGACGAACGCTTCGACAGGATTCTCGAACTGGTGGGGCCGGCCACTTTGCGCGACTCCATCGCACATACGCGACAGGCTGGCGTGGTATGCGTCACCGGATTGCTTGGCGGGCAATGGACGATCGACGATTTCGACCCGATCATGGACCTGCGGCATCACATCCGTCTCACGGGTTGCTATTCGGGAGATATCGATGAGCGGGCCGTCCAGGATATGTTCGCATTCATCGAACGCTGGAACGTGCCCACCGAACCCGAACGGGTGTTCGGCCTTGACCAGATCAGGCAGGCTCATGAGTATGTGGAGCATGAGGGCGGTTTCGGCAAGACCGTGGTTCTCAACGATACGGAGCGATGAGTATGGCTATCTGGCGGGATGGGCGCCGTGAATGCCCCGCGGATGCGGATCCGTGTCGTGGGCGTGCCCAAGGCAGGGAATCGGCTGGTCCGGGAGAAATTCGATGATTGTGTTCGACAAGGTGGGCAAGGATTATGGGACCGCCGCGGTGGTCGATAACGTGTCGCTCGACATCGCCGACGGTGAATTGTTCGTGCTCGTGGGACCGAGCGGCAGCGGCAAGACGACCATGTTGAAGATGGTCAATCGCCTGGTCGACCCCTCCCGCGGCGATATCCGCATTGACGGCAGATCCATTCGGGATATGGATCCCAGGACGCTCCGTCTGGGCATGGGATACGTGTTGCAGCAGATCGCGTTGTTCCCGAATCTGAGCGTCGGTCAGAACGCGATGCTGACCGGCAGGCTCAAGGGATGGGATATGCGGCGTAGGGAGAAGCGGGCCCGTCATCTGCTTGACGAGGTGGGACTGCCTTCTACGCGATACTTCCAGCGCATGCCCCGGGAGTTGTCCGGTGGCGAACAGCAGCGGGTCGGCATTGTACGCGCCCTGCTGACGGGGCCGGACATCATGCTCATGGATGAACCGTTCAGCGCGCTTGACCCCATCTCCCGTAGGCAGTTGCAGGAACTGACGCTGCGGTTGCACCAGTCGCTGGGAATCACCATCATGCTGGTCACCCACGATATAGACGAGGCGCTGCTCATGGCCGATCGCATCGCGGTGCTGCATAGCGGGCATATCGAACAGGTGGGCGCGCCGAAGGAGGTGACGGGCAATCCTTCGACCGCATTCGTGCGGGAGTTCTTTGGGATCGGCACGCGGATGCGGCGTGAGGAGGAACGGGGGAAGGCTGCATCATGGGAACACTGATGGAGACATGGCGGGAGCGATTCCCCGATTGGACGCAGGCGCTACTGGAACATATGCAGGTTTCGTTGCTGTCACTCATGCTGGCGGTGGCCATCGCAGTACCGTTGGGCATCCTGTTGCGTCGGCATGGCAGGACGTCGGAGGCCGCACTGCATGTGACCGGCATCGTGCAGACGATCCCATCACTGGCGTTGCTGGGTCTGCTGATACCGATCATCGGTATCGGCGCGACACCGGCGGTGATCGCGCTGGTCGCCTACGCGCTATTCCCGATTCTGCAGGCCACCATCACCGGTCTCAAAGGCATCGACCCCACGTTGGAGGAGGCGGGCGACGCCTTCGGCATGACCGATTGGCAGAAGCTGCGCATATTCGAGTTGCCGTTGGCCATGCCCGTCATCGTGGCAGGCATACGGACCTCCGCCGTGATGATCATCGGCACCGCGACGCTGGCCGCGCTCATCGGGGCGGGAGGCTTGGGATCCTTCATCCTATTGGGCATCGATCGCAACGACAATGCGCTCATTCTCATCGGCGCCATCTCGGCGGCGGTGCTGGCGATGGCATTCAATGCCGCTATCCGCTGGATGGAGCGACTGCCGTTGCGTCGTCTGTGTGCCGCGGCTGTGGCTGTGGTCATGGCATTGGGCGTTTCGTATGTGCCGGCGGTGATCGCCGACAGGACGGACCGGGGTGAGAGCATCGTCATCGCCGGCAAACTCGGTCCGGAACCGGAGATCCTCATGAACATGTACAAACTGCTCATCGAGGAGAACACGGACCTCAGGGTGACGGTCAAACCGAACTTCGGCAAGACGAGCTTCCTGTACGAGGCCCTCAAACGCGGCGACATCGACATCTACCCCGAATTCACCGGCACCATCGTGGAAAGTCTGCTGAAAACCAGACCCGCGACTTCCACGGATCCCGGAACGGTATACGAGCAGGCCCGCAAAGGCATCCGGTCCCAGGACGATCTCGTGTTGCTCAAACCGATGCTGTTCGAGGATACCTATGCGGTGGCCGTACGCAAGGATTACGCCGAAGAGCACGATCTGGCGGGCATCGAGGACCTATCCAAGGTGCAGGATACCGCGCTGGCCGGTTTCAGCTTGGAATTCAACGACCGTGAAGACGGCAACCGTGGTCTGCGCCGGGTGTACC
Source organism: Bifidobacterium moukalabense DSM 27321 (assembly GCF_000522505.1). Classification (GTDB taxonomy): domain Bacteria; phylum Actinomycetota; class Actinomycetes; order Actinomycetales; family Bifidobacteriaceae; genus Bifidobacterium; species Bifidobacterium moukalabense. The sequence goes on from NZ_AZMV01000004.1 coordinate 86,925, forward strand.
AGCTCGATCTCAAGGTCAGGACGATGGAACCGTCCCTGCGTTATGAGGCATTGACCAACGGCGACGTACAGATCGTGGATGCCTACTCCACCGATGCGGAGATCAGCCAATATCATCTGGTGGCTCTGAAGGACACCAAACACATGTTTCCTCCGTATCAGGGCGCCCCGTTGATGAAGGCGTCTTTGCTGACGAGGCATCCTGAACTGGAACGGGTGCTCAACAAGCTTGCCGGGCGTATCAGCGACGACGAAATGAGCACGATGAACTACGAGGTGAAGGTCCGCGCACGTGCGGCCTCACAGGTGGCCAAGGAGTATCTGACGGGGCATGGGCTGTTGAAATCATGACCGGAATGAGGATGCGGCCGCCGTTGGACGCCACCATGTTGAAGCTCATAGCCCTTGTCTGCATGACCCTCGACCATGTCGGTGTCTTTCTTCTGCCGGACTTCATGGTCCTCCGTATGGCAGGCCGTCTCGCGTTCCCGATTTTCGCGTTCTTCATCGCCGAAGGCTGCGACCACACCCGGCACATGGCCCGTTATCTGCTTGCCGTGCTGTCGGTGGGCATGGTCTGCTCCAGTGCCTCCTATCTGGCCGAAGGTAGCCTATACCAGTCGATCATGATCACCTTCGCCTGCTCGATCGGGCTCATTCTTTCATTGGATAGGGCACGCGCCGCCTTACCGGTACGCGTGCCGGCCGATGGATTGTGGTGCGCCATGTTCCTCATGCTGTTGTCGGCCTGCTTCCTGCTGTTCCGTATGCGAATCGTCCCGGGTTTGGAAACGGACTACGGATTCTGGGGCGTGCTCACGCCGGTGCTGGCCTGGCTGGGCGGAGACATGAAGCGGAGACTGTCCGGACTGGCCTTCGGCCTCGCACTCGTCTGCATCGCTCCGGGAGGCCTACCCCTCGGCGTGCAGGCATGCTCCTTTTTGGCCTTGCCATTGCTCTCCTTATACAACGGGCGGCGAGGCGAACATTCATACCGGATGTTCTTCTATGCGTACTACCCGCTTCACATAGCCGTGCTTCACGGCATCGGCACGCTCCTATGACCATTGGCGGGAAACGATCGTCCCTCAATCCGCTACGCGCGATTTCGCCCTCCGACGAATGCAATGGACGAAGCCGGCGACCAAGGAGGGGAGGCCCCGTGCGTCTGTATACTTGACCGGTACGGCTGTCGGCCCGGAAGGGATGGGGAGGTCCCGGCATTCTGGCCTGTGCAAGGACTGGAACAAGTGAAGGGGAAGGCCCCACTGTGGAAATCGAGGAGAAAAAGGTAGAGCTAATCGAACTGTTCTACGATCTGATCTACGTGTACGCGATTTCACGGCTGACAACCTTGGTCGAGGAACCCGAACACGGCGTGATACCGGTCGCCGACCTGCTGCGCTGGCTGGTGGTCTGTCTGGTGATTCTGCAGGCTTGGCTGTATCTGACCAATTACGTCAACCGGTACGGCGAATGGCGTTGGTGGGAGTATCTGCTGACCGGGGCCAACATGTTCGCCGCCGTGTATATGTCCAACACAATCTCACGACGGTGGGATGAGATGTCCGGGACGTTCAATCTGGCGATGCTGTCGATGCTGGCGTGCGTGGCCCTCATGTATGCCGTGCACGCGGCCGAAGGCGGTGAACGGGCCGCCGCGGCGCGCAACTCCATTACGATCCTGCTGGTCGACTGCCTGCTGTACCTGTGTGCGTTCGTGGCATCGCTTGTGAGCGCGGGCGCGATCGTGGTCTGGCTCGATGTGGCGGCGGTGGTCTGCGGTGCGTTCCTGCCGTTCTTCCTGCGGGGAAGATTCGACTACGGCATTATCAACTTTCCCCATCTTGCCGAACGGTTCGAGCTACTGACCATCATCACCTTCGGCGAAGGCGTCGTGGGCATGACGGGATTCTTCGATCCCGCCCGCCCCACGCTGCGGCCGGTATTGGTGTTCCTGCTCATTGCGCTGATGTATGGAGGGTATGTGCTGCAGCTGCATGTGCTGTCCGAACGACGGCGCGTGGATCGAGCCCTGAGACTGATGTTCAGCCACTATCTCATCGTCATGGCCGTCAATCTGGTGACCGTGTCGCTGTTGCTGCTGGAGAATTCGTCTGCGAATCGTACGTTCGTGGCGGTGTTGATGCTGGCATCGCTGGCGGTGTTCTATGCCGCGATGTACGCGGACAGCGTCTATTATCGCTCGGGAACGACCTTCACCGGTACGGATGGGTCCGCTGCCGTCATGTTTTTGCTCGTGGGCGGCGCGGTGATGCTTCTGCCGTGGCCAGGCAACGGTTATGGCGTTCTGACGGGTGCGCTGACGGTCGCGGCCGGCAATTTCGTCATGTTGGAACGCAAGCGCAGACTTGGTTTACGCGACACGCATATATAGGCAGCTGCTACTATCATTTCAGAAAGAATCAGGAAGCGGACGGGCTAAGGTCGTCTGCTGCCGGCTTTACGCGGATTGAATCTGAGTCTTGCAAGGGTGATGTTCGAGTCCCGTTCGGGGCGCGTACCCACGCATCGAATCAATCCGGGCCTAGGTTGGATTGGCGTCGAGCGGCTATATGGGTGCGATAGTGGAAAGAGACTGACATGGCTGCAAGGAAGAAGACCACGGATCCGGCTGAAGTGAGCGAGGTGCTCACCGACGAAGAGCTCAAGGCCGCTGCGGCGCCTGAAGAGGCCTCCACCAAGGAGGGCGAGCCTCGTAAGCGTACCGTTGTGGTGGCCGAAGACGAATCGGTGAATCGTATGGATCTGGTCGCCATGCTTGAAGACAATGGCTACGAAGTCGTCGGCGAGGCCGCCAACGGCGAGGAGGCCATCGAACTGACCCGTAAGTATCGTCCGGACGTGGTGTGCATGGACGTGAAGATGCCGCGTACCGACGGCATCACCGCGGCCGGCGTGATCTGCGATGAGAACATCGCCCCGGTTGTCATGCTTACCGCATTCTCCCAGCCGGATCTGGTCAAGCAGGCTACCGGCGCAGGGGCCATGGCATATGTGACCAAGCCATACGAGGAGTCCAAGCTGTTGCCGGCGCTCGAAGTGGCCATGGGCCGTTTCGCGGAGATCAACGATTTGCTCGACAACGTGGAACGTAGCGAATCCAAGTTGCGTGACACCGAGGAGCAGCTCAAGAAGGCCGAGGAACAGCTCAAGAAAGCCGAGGAGACCCTTGAGGAGCGCAAGCTCGTCGATCGTGCCAAGGGCCTGCTGATGGACAAGGCGGACTTCTCCGAGCAGGGCGCCTTCCGTTGGATTCAGAAGACCTCCATGGATCAGCGCATTCCGAAGAAGCGCCTGGCCATGGCCATTATCGCCAAATATGGCGAACAGAAGTCGGAAGCAGAGGATGAGCGCTAACACAGCAACTGTGGAAGGCACCTCACGCGGAACGCTATTGGTCGTTGATGGCCATTCTTTGGCGTTCCGCGCTTTTTTTGCCTTGCCCGTAGAGAATTTCAGCACTTCGTCCGGTCAGGCCACCAATGCGGTGTGGGGCTTTGCCACCATGCTGGCGCAGGTGATCGATACCGAACATCCCGACCATCTGGCGGTGGCGTTCGATGTCAAAGGCGGTACTTTCCGCAGTGCGATGCTACCGCAATACAAAGGCACGCGAGAGGCCGCTCCGGAGGATCTGCTCAGTCAGCTGCCTTTGATTCAGAGGATGCTGTCCGCCTTGGGCGTCACCTATATCGAACAGCCTGGTTATGAGGGCGACGATGTGATCGGCACCCTGGCGACCATGGGAGACAAGGCCGGATACCGCACGTTGGTGTTGTCAGGCGATCGCGACGCATTCCAGCTGATCAACGACAACATCACCGTATTGTATCCGGGCCATCATTTCAAGGATCTGAAGCATATGACCCCTGAGGCGGTGGTGGAGAAATACCATGTCACACCGGAACAGTACCCCGATCTGGCCGCGTTACGTGGTGAAACCGCCGACAATATTCCGGGTGTGCCGGGCGTAGGCGACGGGTTCGCCGCAAAATGGATCAACCAGTATGGCGGACTTGACCAGATCATCGAGCATGCCGACGAAATTACCGGCAAGAAGGGCGAAGCCCTGCGTGAGAACATCGAACAGGTCAAGTTGAATCGTTCCGTGAACGCATTGGTGCGTGACCTCGAACTTGGCGTGGCGCTTGACGATCTGACCTTCGGCACCGTTGACGCCGCACAGCTTAATACACTGTTTTCCACGTTGGAATTCGGCGTCCGCACCAGAAATCGCGTGCTGAAGACCTTCAACGCGAGCCAGTCGGCGGCAGGCGCCACGGTCCAGGCGGAATCCAATCGGCTTGTGATGCCGGAGGTCACGGCGATCACCCATGGAGACGATCTGCGCACATGGGTCGATAAGAACATGCCACCCGCCGATGAACATCTGCATGGGGACGATGAGGACGCGAATCCGGCCATCGATGCCGGATCCTTCAGCGAGAGCACCGCGACATGCGTCGATGCCGTCAACCATTCATGGGTTCTGCAGGCCGAAGGCGATGCCAAGCCCGGCAATGCCGTCATGACGTCGCTGATGCTGATGGTGAACGGTCAAGGTGCGCAGATCGAGCATATCGACGACTCGATCGCGAGCGAACTCCAGCGCGTGCTCGATGAATACCATCGTTCCATGGTGGTGCACGGCTACAAGGAACAGCAGCATCTGCTCGAATCCGCGGGCATGGCTTTGCCGACACCGTTGTTCGATACCAAGTTGGCGGGGTATCTGGTGCATCCGGATTTCCATGCGGAATCGCTTGAACAGGCGGCCGGCCACTTCCTTGACCTGCACTTCGAGGAACAGGGGTCCGCAGCCACGCAGGGCACGCTTGACCTAGATGACATGGAGGAATCTTCGAACACGCACGTCGATGAGTTGCAGCGGCATACAGCCATCATCGATACGTTGGCGAGCGTTCTGGCGGACCTGCTGGATCAGCGTGCACAGTTCGGTCTGCTCAAGTCCATCGAGCTGCCCGTATCGAAGGTGCTGTACGACATGGAGCATGCAGGCGCCCAGGTCGACATGATGCGTCTGAACGGAATGCGTGACCAGTTCGCAGCCGATGCGCGCCAGGCTCAGGAAATCGCCTGGGAAAGCGCCGGCGAACGTGTGAATCTACAAAGCCCCAAGCAGCTGCGGAAGATCCTGTTCGAAGACATGGGACTGAAACCCACCAGGAAGACCAAGTCGGGCTCCTACACCACGAATGCGGCCGCATTGCAGACATTGTACGAGCATTCCATCGATAACGAACGTGCGAACCAGTTCCTGGGCGCTCTGCTCAGGCACCGCGAGACCAACAAACTCAAACAGATCGTGCAGACGCTGATCGATGCCGTGAATCCTCGTGACGGACGTATCCACACGACTTTCGAACAGACGGTTGCCGCGACTGGCAGACTCAGTTCCGTGGACCCGAATCTGCAGAACATCCCCAACCGTAATGCGGCAGGTCGGGAGATTCGCTCGGCATTCGTGCCGGGGGAGGGGTATGAGTCATTGCTCAGCTCCGACTATTCGCAGGTGGAACTGCGCATCATGGCGGATCTTTCCGGCGATGAGGCGCTGATCGAAGCATTCCGCTCCGGTAGGGACTTCCACAAATATGTGGCCAGTCTGGTCTATGGCATTCCCGTCGAGGAGATCACCTCGGACCAGCGTAGCCACGTCAAGGCGATGAGCTACGGCCTGGCCTACGGTCTGAGCACCTATGGACTCTCCCAGCAGCTCAAGATTGCTCCGAAAGAGGCGGAGTCGTTGAGGAACCAGTACTTTGCGACCTTCGGCAAAGTGCATGAGTATCTTGAATCGCTGGTCTCCACCGCACGCGAGAAGGGCTATACCGAAACGATTTACGGCCGTCGCAGGTATTTCCCCGGATTGAAGTCGCCGAATCGTGCGGTCCGGGATGCGGCCGAACGTGCCGCACTGAACGCCCCGATTCAGGGATCGGCCGCGGACATCATGAAGATCGCCATGATCCGTGCGGCGGAATCGTTGCGCGAAGCGAGGCTGAAGAGTCGCATCATCCTGCAGATCCATGACGAACTTGTAGTGGAGATCGCCCCCGGCGAGGCCGAGCAAGCCACCACATTGGTCAGGGACGCGATGGAACACGCCGTGACGATGGCCGTGCCGCTGGATGTCTCCACCGGCATCGGCTCGGATTGGCAGCTTGCGGCGCACTGACCGCAATCAGGAAGGAATGTAATGGCAAACCTCAAACAGGTCGTCGACGTACTGGAAACGCTGTACCCGCTGCGATATGCGGAGGAATGGGACGAGCCCGGTCTGATTGTGGGAGATCTTCGGCATGAGGTTTCCAATATCGCATTCGCGGCCGACCCCTCCATGGCGGTGATAGACGAGGCCGTCGCCAACCATGCCGATCTGCTGATCTGCCATCACCCGCTGTTTTTCCATTCCGTGCATACCGTTTCCGGGTTCGGATTCCGTGGCGAAATCGTACGCAAGCTCAATGAGGCGGGATGCGCCCTGTGGGTGGGGCATACGAACGCCGACGCCTCATATCGGGGTGTCGGTCAGGCGGCCGCCGATATGTTCGGTTTGGAGGATCAGCGCCCGCTGGTGCCCATCGATGATGCGAAGGCCGAGCATGCGGTCGGATTGGGACGTGTGGGGCGTTTGCCGGAACCGATGCCTCTGTGCGATTTCGCCCGTCGTGTGGCGGATGCGTTGCCTTATACCGAACTCGGTGTACAGGTTTGCGGCGAACTTGATGCTCCGGTGCATACGGTGGCCGTGCTCCCCGGTTCCGGAGACTCATTGTTCGATGAGGTTCGTGCCGCGGGAGTGGACGTGTATGTGACCAGCGACCTGCGCCACCATCCGGTGACGGATGCCATTGAACAGGCCAGATACGAATCTTCCATGCGTGCCCAGGGGGTGCTCATCGGCCAAGGTGATGTTCAGGTACGCCCCGCGTTCATCAACACGCCTCATAGCGCCATCGAATCCATGTGGTTCCAATACGCGATGGGCGATGTACCCCGCGCCGTGGCGGAAACCACCGGTGACATTCCAGCCGTACGGTGGATCTCCATGAACACCGATCCGTGGAACCTGGTATTGCCGTCAAGCGGTCAGGAGCGCTGAGCATGAGCGCCGATGAAGTGAACAGGGCGTTGAAACGCTCCGGTGACGGCATCGATATGGAATGTCCCGTCACGGTGGTGAGTCGCGAGTTGGTGTACCAGGGGGCGATCTTCAGCGTCGAGGATATGCGGCTCGCGCTTCACCTGCACCATGGCGGGCAGACGGTGATTCGCAGGCAGGTCATGCGGCATGCACCCTGCGTGGTCATGCTGGTGCATGACCTTGAACGGGACCTGTACCTGATCGAACGGGAATACCGCGTCGGAAGCGATATGTTCGCCTATGGTCTTCCCGCCGGGCTCATCGATGATGGAGAAGACGTCGAACAGGCCGCGCTGCGTGAACTCGTCGAGGAAACCGGAGTGCAGCCCGCCGGCGGCGACGACATCACCTTCGATCATGTGGGGGAGTTCTACTCGTCGGAGGGCATGACCGACGAGCTGGCCCATATCATGGTCATCCATCTTGGCGCCTGGCAATCCGTCGAACGGCATTTCGATGCCGACGAGCATGTCGAATCCGCATGGATCACCTGGGAGCGGCTACGGAAGACGCGTATCACCGCATCCAATTCGATGATTGCGATTCAGCATGAGCAGATTCGCCGAATGCAGGGGAATACAAGGCCATAAAGCTTCGAGCCATACCACAATCGCCGGAAAAATCGCAGATAGGCCAATTTCACGCGAAGTCGTGAGATACTTAAAAGTATGCAAATCAGACCTGGTTCGATGTATCCACTCGGAGCAAGCTATGATGGGGCAGGGGTAAACTTTGCCCTTTTCTCTCAGGTTGCGCAGAAAGTGGAACTCTGTCTCTTCGACGAAGAAGACAATGAAACCCGCATCGAAATGACCGAGCAGAATTCCTATGTCTGGCACAACTACCTGCCGGGCATTCAACCCGGGCAACGATATGGGTACCGTGTTTACGGACCATACGACCCGTCGCGCGGTCTGCGATGCAATCCAAACAAGCTGTTGCTTGACCCATATGCGAAAGCCATCGAAGGCAACATAGATGGTGATGAAAGCCTGTTCTCCTACTGGTTCGACAGTCCCGACGACCTAGGGAACATGAACACGCTGGATTCGTCCGCACACACCATGAAAGCGGCCGTGGTCAACCCGTATTTCGATTGGGGCAACGACCAGCATCCGAATATCTCATACCATGATTCCGTCATCTACGAGGCCCACGTACGTGGCATGACCAACCTCAACAAGGATGTACCGGCGGATATTCGCGGCACCTATGCCGGTCTGGCCTACCCGTCGGTCATCGAATACCTGAAGAAACTCGGTATCACGGCCATCGAGCTCATGCCGATCCACCAGTTCGTCAACGACAGTTTCCTCCAGCAGAAGGGACTGAGCAACTACTGGGGCTACAACACCATCGGCTTCTTCGCGCCGCATAACGCCTACTCCAGCTCCGGCCAGCGCGGTGAGCAGGTCAACGAATTCAAATCCATGGTCAAGGCGTATCACCGCGCCGGCATGGAGGTGATTCTCGACGTGGTGTACAACCACACCGCCGAAGGCAATGATCGTGGTCCCACCCTGAGCTTCAAGGGCATCGACAACGGCTCTTACTACCGGCTCGTCGACAATGATCCTCGACACTATTTCGACACCACCGGCACCGGCAACTCCCTGCTGATGCGGTCACCGCATGCGTTGCAGCTCATCACCGACAGCCTGCGCTACTGGGTCACCGAAATGCACGTCGACGGCTTCCGTTTCGATCTGGCGGCCACCCTGGCCCGTCAGTTCCAGGAGGTCGACAAACTGTCCGCATTCTTCGACATCGTCGAACAGGACCCGGTCATCTCCCGCGTCAAACTCATCGCCGAACCGTGGGATCTCGGCTCCGGCGGCTACCAAGTGGGAGGCTTCCCGTCCAGCTGGTCGGAATGGAACGGACGCTATCGTGACTGCGTGCGTGATTTCTGGCGTTCGCAGCCATCCACGCTGCCGGAATTCGCCAGCCGACTGATGGGAAGCTCCGACCTGTACCAGATGAACGGCCGACGCCCGGTCGCCTCCGTGAACTTCATCACCGCCCATGACGGCTTTACGATGAACGACCTGGTGAGCTACAACGAAAAGCACAACATGGCCAATGGCGAAGGCAATCGGGATGGTGAAAGCAACAACCGTTCGTGGAACTGCGGTGTGGAAGGCCCCACCACCATCAAGGATGTGAACGATCTGCGTCAACAGCAGATGCGCAACATGTTCGCCACGTTGCTCCTGAGTCAGGGAATCCCCATGATTTGCGGCGGCGACGAGGTGGCACGCACCCAGCAGGGCAACAACAACGCCTATTGTCAGGACAATGCGATCTCCTGGACGAATTGGGATCTGGACGATACCCAGAAGGATCTGTTCGAGTTCGTGTCGAAACTGATCCATCTGCGTCTGGAACATCCGGTGTTGCATCGCCGTCGTTTCTTCACCGGGCGCGAGCCGGGCGACGCCAGCAGCATGATTCCGCAAGTCGAATGGATGGACCACACCGGCTCCATCATGGACATGGACGACTGGTCGAATACGCACGCGTTCTCGGTGATGATCTACCTGAACGGTTCGGACATTCCGGAAACCGACTGGTACGGCAATCGGATGGTCGACAACGACTTCATCCTGATCTTCAACGCGCATTACGAGCCGATCATGTTCACCCTGCCGGATGAGCAGTATGGCAGGAAATGGCGTCTGGTCATCGACACGCATAATCCGAAGGGGCCGGAACTCAACTATGAGGCCGGTTTCGCGATCACCGCGCAGTCGAGGAGCTTCCTGCTGCTTATGAGCGACAAGAAGCCGGATAAGAAGGTAAACGAGTTCTAACGGTCACGGATGACCAAAGGCGGTGGGTCCGTCCATATTCGCGAATATGGACGGACCCACCGCCTTTTTGAAAACGTACTCAGCGTTCGGCGGCCAGACGTGAGGTCATGCCCGGAATGATGGCGTTCGTCTCGACAGCGTCTTCGACGTTCTTCATTCCGTCCGTCTGCGCCAGCACCAGCTGTGTCTGCACGCGATCGGCCTCAATGGCGGCGATCTGACGGGAGAAGATGATGAACCAGCCGAGGAACATCAGACCTGCCAGCGCCTCGACGTTCGTCAACGTATTGTGCCCGCCCAGCCACTGGAATCCGGCGAAGGCACCGACGGCGATCGCGAGATCCGACACGACATACACCGCTTTGGACAGTTGCGGGGCGAGCCAAGGCAGCCCTATCAGCAGCACGCTCATCAGGCAGGGAAGCCCTCGGGCGAACACGTTATGCAGAATCGGATGAGGCGTATAGCGGAACATGCCGATGCCGATGAAGGCGATGCCGGCCAATGTCAGCATGAACGCCAACAGCAGGATTCGCACTCTGAAATGCCTGGGGGATTCGTCCAACCCGGTCTGCCGCGCATATTCCCGACGCAGCCTGTTGGTGGTGATCAGCTCGGAGATCGCGAAGTAGCTGATAATGATGATGCAGATGCCGGCCAGCATCAATGTGGAGTTGAACATGCGCGCCGCGAACGTGGTACGGTCGCCCAGTTGGGAGAAGTTGTTGTTATACCAATACGGATCGTCCGAAGTAAGTCCGGCGATGCTCACGCCCGACACTACGAAGAACGGCAGCAATGCGGCGATGGTCTTGGCGTCCATCAGTTCCGCCTGTACGAAGGTGATGTAGCCCACGACACCCGCTATGCCGGCGCAGAGCATCGACAGATAGCCGTTAAGCGTGCGTGTGCCCATGATGCCGTTGATGATGGAAAGCATCATGAATGATGTGACGAAGATCGTGGAGGCGTAAACCATCGAAAGGGCCAGGATCTCGAATATACGGCGGATTGGAACCATCCAGCCATGTTTCAGTGTGAGCGAACGGGATTTGCGCGCATAGCCCAAACTGAAGGAGACCACGCCACAGGCGGCCACGATGCCGGAACAGACGGTGAACAGGCGCTGGCTGACGCGCCAGATGGCCGGAGCGTACTGCATGTACAGGCTCATGGCGAAACCTGCGACCACAGCGCAGATCATGAAGGAGATGATGCCGGAGGTCTCGGCCTGTTGATGACGTCCCATATCCGCCCCTTCTTGTTAAACCACTCGCCATTCTAGCCTGTCGTTGTCCAAACATACGCTACAATAGTTCCTTGTGCTCATGCGCAAATTGCGTTTCGAACACGAACGGGCTGTAGCGCAGTTTGGTAGCGCGTCTGCTTTGGGAGCAGAATGTCGCAGGTTCAAATCCTGTCAGCCCGACAAAAAGCCCGGAATTCCAACAGTTGTAATACCTAGGATTCCGGGTTTCATTGTCCTTGGGCACAGCAGGGCACAATGACCGCATAACCTCCTCGATTTCAGCCGTCCATTCCGCGCTCGCGGAACGCACCAATCTCGTTCACTATGCCATCCAAGGCGAGACAAACACGATGTCTTCTGCAGGCTTTGGTTACGATGGGGGATATGAATGCACCTCAAGAGACCCTGTGGCCGGCACCGTTCGCCGGCAAGCCCCTGAACGCCACCGTGGTGGTGCCGGGCAGCAAATCACTGTCGAATCGTTATCTCATCCTTGCCGCGCTAGGGCATGAACCCGTCCGCCTGGCCGGCTTGCTGCGCTCGCGGGACACTGAGTTGATGATGGACGCGTTGCGTGCGCTTGGCGTACGTTGCGAGATCGATGCCGCTACCGATACCACGGTTACGGTTGTTCCGCCTGCGGATGGCCGGTTCCGAGGCAATACAAAAGTATTCTGTGGACTCGCAGGTACGGTGATGCGCTTCGTGCCGGGGCTGGCGATGTTCGCCGACGGTCCCGTCGATTTCGATGGCGACGAGCAGGCCTACGCCCGTCCGATGAAGCCGGTATTGGATGGTTTGCAGCAGTTAGGCGCGACCATTGAATACCGCGGTGAGGAAGGCCGTCTGCCGTTCACGATCACTCCGCCTGCGCCTGACCCGGCTACGCAGGAGACGCCGAGCGTGGTCCCCATCGATTCGTCCGGTTCGTCGCAGTTCATCTCCGGCCTGCTGTTGATCGGCTCGCGTGTACCGGGCGGTCTGGAGCTACATCATACGGGGGAGAAGACGCCAAGTCTGCCGCATATCCGTATGACGGTCGCCGATCTTCAGGGTTCCGGCGTGGACGTTCAGGCCGACGAAGAGGCCCGCGTATGGGCGGTACGGCCCGGTGCCGTGCAGTTGCCGGATGCCGTGACCGTCGAACCCGATCTGTCGAATGCAGCGCCGTTCCTTGGCGCGGCATTGATCGCCGGAGGGACCGTACGCGTGCCCCGTTGGCCGGAAACCACCACTCAGCCGGGCGGATTGCTGCCGGGCTATCTCGGGCATATGGGTGCCAAGGTGTCGTTCCCGAAGGAGAATGGCATTCGCTATTGTGAGGTGACCGGTGACGGCCATATCAACGGCCTGGGTGATTTCGACCTGACCGCCGCCGGCGAAATCGCACCGTCGCTCGCCGCCGTGTTGATGTTTGCCGACAAACCGACCCGTATGCTGGGCATCGGCCATCTGCGCGGCCACGAAACGAACCGGCTCGAGGCGTTGGTCAACGAGATCACACGCGTCGGGGGGAGAGGCGAGGGAGCTGCCCGACGGATTGGAGATCACGCCGGCGCCTGCTGAGGCTCTCAAGCCGGCCATCATGGAAACCTATGCCGATCACCGTATGGCCACGTTTGCGGCGATGCTGGGACTGCGCATCGGTGGCATCGAGGTCAGGAATGTCGCCACTACGGCGAAGACACTGCCGGACTTCGTACATATGTGGAATGGCATGCTCGGCTGACGGCCGGTGGCATCCGGCATCGGACAATGCGATGATGCGATGCAAAAAGGGAATCCCTCCCGAACTGAATGGTTCGGGAGGGATTCCCTTTTGTCGTTCTTAGCTAGCGCCTCAACGATCTCACTTGGAGAAGGTGTTGCCGTAGGTGTCCTTGCCGGCCTCGGCGATGGCGGCGGACTTGCGGGCGATGGCCAGTTCCTCGTTGGTCGGGATGACGCAGATGGTGATTGCGGAATCCGGGGTGGAGATGATACGCGGCTCCTTGGAGCGGGTCGCGTTCTTCTCCTCGTCCAGCTTAACACCGAACGGAGCGAGCTTGTCGCATACCATCTTGCGTACGATGTCGTCATTCTCTCCGACACCTGCGGTGAAGGTGATCACGTCCACGCCACCCATCTGGGCGGTGTAGTTGCCGATGTAGCCGACGATGCGGTGCACATAGACGTCGAGTGCCAGCTTGGCATCCTCGTTGCCTTCGGCGATCAGACGATGCACTTCGCGCAGATCGCCGTAGCCGGTCATGCCCATCATGCCGGAACGCTTGTTGAACAGGGCGTCCAGCTCGTCCACGTTCATGTGGGCGTTGCGGATCAGGTGGAAGACGACGGCCGGATCGATGTCACCGGTACGGCCACCCATCATGAGACCTTCCAGCGGGGTCAGACCCATGGATGTCTCGACCGGCTTGCCGGAGATCTCGGCGGAGGCGGAAGCACCGTTGCCGATGTGCAGCACGATCTGCTTCAGGCCTTCGGCGGGCTTGCCGATGACGGACGGCACCACGGAGGAGATGAATTCGTGGGAGGTGCCGTGGGCGCCGTAACGGCGGATGTGGTACTGGTCGGCGATCTCCTTGTTCAGCGCGTAGGTGCTGGCGGCCTTCGGCAGCTGGAAGAAGAAGGAGGAATCGAACACAAAGATCTGCGGAACGTCCGGCAGCAGGGAGCGCATGACTTCGGCGCCCTTGGCCTCCGGGCCGTTGTGCAGCGGAGCGAGCACGGCAAGATCCTTGACCTGGTTGATGGTCTTGTCGGTGACCAGAGCCGGATCCGGGAAGAGGGAGCCTCCCTGAACGACACGATGGCCGACGGCGACGATGCCGGCTTCGGCCAGCTTCGGACCGAACTCATCGAAGAAGCCGAGCACGCGCCTCAGGCCCTGCTCGTGGTCGTGGATCGGCTCCTCCAGCTCATGCTTCTCACCGTTGAACTCGTGCTTGTAGTGGCCGTCAACCGGCTCGCCGATCTTCTCGACCAGGCCGGAAGCAATACCTTCACCGGTTTCAAGATCAACCAGCTGATACTTGATAGAGCTGGAACCGGAATTGATGACAAGGACGGTTTTCGCCATTGTGGGCATCCTCCATGTGTTAATCGATGTGCCGCTTGCGCGACTTTCCAAAACCTTAGATTACTCGCTGCTTGCTACAAAATGCCGGTTTACTGGGCCTCGATGGCCGTCAATGCGACCGTGTTGATGATGTCCTGCACTGTCGCGCCTCGGCTCAGGTCATTGACCGGGCGATTCAGGCCCTGCAGCACCGGGCCGACCGCCACGGCGCCGGACGAGCGTTGCACGGCCTTGTATCCGATGTTGCCCGCGCACAGATCCGGGAACACGAACACATTGACATGGCCTGCGACCGGATTGCCCTTGGCCTTGGCGGCCGCCACGACCGGCGACCATGCGGCATCGAACTGGATGGAACCGACCACGGCAAGATCGGGAGCCTTCTCCTTGACGATTGCGGTGGCCTCTTCGACCAGATCGACGTCCGGTCCCTTGCCCGAACCGAGTGTGGAGTAGGAAAGCATGCCGACCTTCGGATCCAGTCCGAACGCTTTGGCGGTCTCGGCGGACTGGATGGCGATTTCGGCCAGTTGTTCGGCATTTGGATTCAGATTGATGGCGCAGTCGGAGAATACGGCCACATGGTCCTTGAAGCACATAAGGAACGCGCCGGAGACCAGTGAGGTGCCCGGCTTGGTCTTGATGACCTGCAATGCCGGGCGTACCGTATTGGCGGTGGAATTCACGGAACCGGACACCAGACCGTCGGCCATACCGAGCACCACGAGCATGGTGCCGAAATAGCTGGCGTCGGTCAGCTGCTTGCGTGCCTGTTCTTCGGTCATGCCCTTCTTGGCGCGCAGCTCGCACAGCTTGGCGACCATGGGGGCGAGCACTTGCTCGTCATCCATGGCCTGGAACTTCGCCTTGCCTAGGGCTCTCAGGTCCAATTCCTCGCCTCGGGCCAGGATCGCGTTTTCATCGCCGACGATGATCAGGTCGACAACGTCGCGTTCCAGCAGATAGTCGGCCGCTTTGAGGATGCGGTCCTCTTCGCCTTCCGGCAGTACGATGGTCTTCCTATCGCCCTTCGCCTTGCCCAGCAGGCTGTACTGGAAGGCGTAAGGCGTGGTTGGCGCTTCGAACGGTGCGTCAAGCGCCGTCAGAAGGTCAGCGGTGTCGACGTTGAAGGAGAACGCTTCGGAGGCTTTTTCGACGGCGCCATCCTCACTGAAATCGACTGCGGGAAGCGTCCATACGGGAACCGGATAATTCGCGAATTCAGTATGCAGGGCCTCCGGCTGGTCGCCCTTGCACCCGGTGATGAACACGCCGACGACCCTGGTGCCGGCCTCTTCGATGGTGGCGGTGGAGGCCTCGACGGTAAGCCTCACCTGTTCCGGAGTACGGTTGATGGTGCAGACGGCCAAAAGAACAGGGGATTTCAGGTCGGCGGCGACATCGGCATTGAAGGCGAAGAGAGCGGGATCGTTGACGGGGGATTTATCGGTGCCGACGATGACCACGGCATCGGGCTGTGCCGCCTCGATGGCTTCGGTGTATGCAGCGACGATATCAGCACGGGAACCCGCCTTGTCTTCACGTGCGCGGCGAGGGCAGACGCCGACGGACTGTTCGCGGGTCAGACCGGCATTGCTGGCTTCAAGCAATGTGTCGGTGAAGGTGTCCTTACGGCATACGGCTGGGCGGAACACCGCGGTTTTCTTGGTGGAAGCCAGTGCTTTGACGACTCCCAAAGCCACGGCGTTGCGGCCGTTCGCTGCTTCAGGGCTGATGATGGTGACGCTGGTAAGACTCACGGTGTCTCCTGTTCCTTTATTCATGTGCATGGGTGACTGCATTGTTCACACCATCAGCAATTGTAATGCGTGAACGGCCATGAGCGCACCTATGTGATTCGGGGGTGTTGAGGCCTATCTTACGTGCATAATGTAAAGACCCCGAGAGAAATATTCCCTCGGGGTCTTATTCAAGCAATCAGGCGGTAATGCCTAGGCTCACTCGTTATCGCCGGCAGTTGCGGCGGTAGCGGAGACAGCACCCTGCTTGTTGGTGTTAACGCCGGAGTACACCCAGTCGGTGTAATCCGGGTGATCGTAGCCGTTGTCGACTGCGAACTGGAAAGCTTCCTTGCGGAAGGCCTCGAGCTCGTTGATCTTATCGGCGTACTTGTCAGCGTCGATCATGCGCAGAGCTTCGGCAACGAGCTCGTAGCGATCGATGTTGTTCACGCGCACCATGTCGTACGGGGTGGTGGTGGAGCCCTGCTCCTCGTAGCCGTGGACGTTGAAGTTGTCGTGGTTCGGGCGATCGTAGATCAGACCACGCACGTCGCGGGCATAGGAGTGATAGGCGAACAGGACCGGCTTGTCCTCGGTGAACAGGTCAGCGAAGTCGGCGTCGGAGATGGCTTCGTCATTCTCCTTGGTGGACTGCAGCTTGACCAGATCCACGACGTTGACGACCTTGAACTTGATGCCCATGGCATCGAGCTTGTCGGCAGCGGCCATGATCTCCTGAGCCGGGACATCGCCAGCGGAGGCGAGCACGATCTGCGCTTCGTCGTTGGACTTGGCGGTGGAGGCCCACTCCCACTCGGCGGCACCCTTCTCGAGTTCGGCGCGAGCTTCGTCCAGGGTCAGCCAGGTGGCGGCCGGCTGCTTGCCGGCGATGATGGCGTTGATCATGTCGGTGGACTTGTAGCACTTCTCAGCCACAGCGAGCAGCATGTTGGAATCCACCGGGAAGTAGATACCGATCACGTGATCGTTGTTGAAGCACTTGTTCAGCAGGACGGAGGTGACACCCGGATCCTGGTGGGAGAAGCCGTTGTGATCCTGACGCCACACATGGGAGGAGACGAGCAGGTTCATGGAGGAGATCGGCTTGCGCCACGGGATCTCACGGACGGTGGCCTCGAGCCACTTGGCGTGCTGGTTCAGCATGGAGTCGATCACGTGCACGAAGGACTCGTAGGAGCTCCAGATGCCGTGACGGCCGGTGAGCAGGTAGGCCTCGAGGAAGCCTTCCATCTGGTGCTCGGAGAGCTGCTCGGTGACCTGGCCGGTGACAGCCATGTGCTCATCAACCTGAGCGGACAGGTAGCCGGCGTCCCACTGCTTGTTGGTGACGTCGTATGCGGCCTGCAGACGGTTGGAAGCGGTCTCGTCCGGTCCGAAGATGCGGAAGGAGTCCGGGTTGTTCTTGATGATGTCGCGGGTGTAGACGCCCAGACGACGGGTGGCTTCGAGCTGGCCCCAGCCGTGGCCGTACTCGGCGACTTCCTTGACCTCGTAGTCCTCGAGGGCCGGCAGGTTCAGCTCTTCGCGGATGCGGCCACCGTTGGCGTTCGGGTTCTCGCCGATGCGCAGTTCGCCGGTCGGCATGAAGGCGGTGACTTCCGGCTTCACGGCGCCGTTGGCGTCGAACAGCTCTTCCGGCTTGTAGGACTCGAGCCAGTTCTTGAGGACTTCGAAGTGAGCCTCGGTATCGCGGGCGGAAGCCAGCGGGACCTGGTGGGAACGCCAGGAGCCCTCGGTCTTCTTGCCGTCGATGAACTTCGGGCAGGTCCAGCCCTTCGGGGTGCGGAAGATGATCATCGGGTAGAACGGACGAGTCATGTCGTCGGTCTGAGCGGCGGCCTTGATGTCGCAGATCTCATCGAAGACGGTCTCGAACAGCTCGGCGAAACGACGGTGGATCGACAGGTGATCCTCGTTGTCGAAGCCGGCGACGAACTCGTACGGCTCGTAGCCCATGCCGTGGAAGAACTCATGCAGCTCTTCGTCGGAGATACGGGACAGGATGGTCGGGTTGGCGATCTTGTAGCCGTTGAGGTGCAGGATCGGCAGCACGATGCCATCGGTGCGCGGGTTGACGAGCTTGTTGGACTGCCAGCCGGTGGCCAGCGGGCCGGTTTCGGCTTCGCCGTCGCCGACGATGGCCGGAACGAACAGGCTCGGGTTGTTCATCACAGCGCCGTAGGCGTGGGACAGGGCGTAACCCAGCTCGCCACCTTCGTGGATGGAGCCCGGGGTCTCCGGAGCGTAGTGGGACGGGATGCCGCCCGGGTAGGAGAACTGGCGGAAGAACTTCTGCAGGCCAGCTTCGTCCTTGGTGATGTTCGGGAAGTACTCGGTGTAGGTGCCGTCCAGGTAGGACTGAGCGGTACCAGCCGGGCCGCCGTGGCCCGGGCCCATGATGATCACGGTGTTCTGCTGGTGATCAGCGATGAGACGGTTGATGTGGCCGATGAGGAAGTTCAGGCCCGGGGTGGTGCCCCAGTGACCGACCAGACGGTGCTTGACGTCTTCGCGGGTGAAGGGCTCCTTCATCAGCGGGTTGCTACGCAGATAGATCTGGCCGATGGAGAGGTAGTTGGCTGCACGCCAGTACTTATCCACGCCTTCGATAGCTTCCTCGGAAACCGGAGCATTCAGCTTCTTCCAAGGGGTGCCAATAACAGGACTCGTCATGTGTACTCCTGTACTCCTGCACTGTGTTGTGCGATTGTTTATTTTCATTAGGTCCTGAACCTCGCAAAACCTTGCGGTTATGCGGTTGGTTCATTCCCAATCACTTGAGCATATTACGAGCGAGGTGCGACTTTTGGCTGTTTTTTTTGCGACTGTGTGCATAAATGTTGTTATTTTGATACGAACTGAGAGCTTTTATCGGGGCTTTTGTGCATACTCGCGATGTCATAAAAAGGGGTTATAAATGGCTCAATATCAACGGTTTTTAGCTGGTTTGGGTGCGTGGTCACGTTCGTTTTGCAGTGTTCACTCGCGGCGTGTTGAGTCGAACATAGTGAGCAATTGTGAGATTCGTTCACCCTGTGTTTACAGCGTTTCCAATGTCGCCTAGCATCGCCACAATGGAGCCATTACTATTGTCGGTCTCTGTTTACCTCGTATCCAAGGGAGAGTGTTATGGCGACAGGTCCTGTGCTCGTTGTTGATTTCGGAGCCCAGTACGCCCAGCTGATCGCACGTCGCGTGCGTGAGGCCAATGTCTATTCGGAACTCGTGCCGCATTCCATGCCGGTCGATGAGATGCTGGCCAAGGATCCGCAGGCCATCATCCTTTCCGGCGGCCCGGCCTCGGTGTTCGAACCCGGTGCCCCGCGTGTGGACAGGAAGCTGTTCGAGGCGGGTGTCCCCGTACTCGGTATCTGCTACGGCTTCCAGGCCATGGCCTATGCGTTGGGAGCGGATGTCGACAAGGCGGCCTTGGGCGAATACGGCAAGACCGAAACCACCATTGATGAGGCCGAAGGCCTGCTCGAAGGCTCCCCAGCCGAACAGAACACCTGGATGAGCCATGGGGTGGCAGTCAAGACCGCTCCGGAGGGCTTCGAAGTGCTGGCGCACACTGAGGGTGCCCCCGTCGCCGCAATGCAGGACGAATCCCGCAAACTGTACGGCGTGCAGTGGCATCCGGAAGTCAAGCACACCCCGATGGGGCAGCGCCTCATCGAGACCTTCCTGCACAAGTGCGCCGGTCTGCAGAACAATTGGGATGCCTCCGGCATCATCGAGGATCAGGTGAAGAAGATTCGCGAGAAGGTCGGCGACGCCCAAGTGATCTGCGGTCTGTCCGGCGGTGTGGATTCCGCCGTCGCCGCGGCGCTGGTGCATAAGGCCATCGGCGACCAGCTCACCTGCGTGTTCGTGGATCACGGTCTGCTGCGTAAGGGCGAGGCCGAGCAGGTCAGGCACGATTTCGTCGAGGCCACGGGTATCAAGCTCATCGCGGTTGACGCTTCCGAGGACTTCCTCACCGCGCTGAAGGGCGTGAGCGAGCCGGAGAAGAAGCGCAAGATCATCGGCGAGAAGTTCATTCGCACCTTCGAAAAGGCGCAGCGTCAGGTCATCGAAGAGGCGGGCGCTTCCGGCAAGGAGGTCAAGTTCCTCGTACAGGGCACCCTCTACCCGGATGTCGTGGAATCCGGTGGTGGCGATGGTGCAGCCAACATCAAGTCGCACCACAATGTGGGCGGTCTGCCGGACGACATCAAGTTCCAGCTTGTCGAGCCGCTGCGCACCCTGTTCAAGGACGAGGTTCGCGCCATCGGCACCGAGCTCGGCCTGCCCGACGAGATCGTCTGGCGTCAGCCGTTCCCGGGCCCGGGTCTGGGCATCCGCATCATCGGTGAAATCACCAAGGAGCGTCTGGACCTGCTGCGCGAGGCCGACGCCATCGCCCGCGAGGAACTGTCGAAGGCCGGTCTCGACCGTGACATCTGGCAGTGCCCGGTCGTGCTCCTCGCCGACGTGCATTCCGTGGGCGTGCAGGGCGACGAGCGTACTTACGGTTCGCCGATCGTGCTGCGCCCGGTGTCTTCCGAAGACGCCATGACCGCCGACTGGTCGCGCATTCCGTACGACGTGCTGGCCACCATCTCGACGCGCATCACCAACGAATGCCGCCAGATTAACCGCGTGGTGCTCGACTGCACCTCCAAGCCGCCGGCGACCATCGAGTGGGAATAATTTTTAAGGGGCGGCCTGCGATGATTTTGTCCCGCTGAGTACCGACGAGTGCCGCTGGGTACGCGGTAAGCACCAAACCACCTGCAATTCGGGTGAATATTCGAGCTGATTCAGTCCTCGGCTCTGGAAAGAGTCGAGGACTTTTCTTTGCCTCCGAACTGGGGATATGCGGCTTCATATTCCCAAGGCTCGAACGCAGTGATACAGGGCGGCACACAGCGTTATATGCACCTTGCAACTACTCCCGAAGTATACGGTGCATTTTTTAGGCCCCATCCCCTGAATGCGTAGGCAAGCTTCGGGGAGTGCTTGCTCTTGGGGTCGATTGAAAGGCCCATGCCATCCTCAGACGGCTGCAGGCCGTATTCTTCCTCCAACTGCAGGAACATGCCGACGAGGTCCGCATAGGACTCCACTTGATAATCCTTGAGCGTGGATTGCGAGACGTCCAGCGCTTTGGTGATGATTTGTGGCAGTAGCTCGGGCTTAACGGCACGTATGCCGTTTTTCGTAGTGACGCACGGCACCCTCGGCAGGTAGTTTCTCTGCAAGCTTGCCCTGCGTCATGTGGTGCATTTTACGATAGCGCTTAATGTTGCCGCCCATGTCCATGTACGGCCCCTTTCCGTAGATGAATCGTGCATATTCTAATACCGTACATATCCGTGCTCAACTCTTGACAGTACGTTTCCGTACGACTGCTTTTCGTATCGCAGTACCGTACAAAAACGTACGTCCAAGGAGAAGTTATGCAACGACAAGCTAAAAGGCCCTGCTTCATGCGGGTCCAGGAAGTCGTGGAGCGCCTGGGGCCACAAGGCGACCGCCTACGAGATCATCCGCAAGGTGAACCAGGCGACGTCGCCAAGGGCGCCTTCGCCATGAAGGAGCGCATGCGAAGCGACATCTTCGAGCGTGTATTCTTTCCGGAGGTGGGTGAAGATGCCCGCTCATAAGAACAAGGATGCCGGAACCTGGCACATGCAGTGCTACTACAGGGACGCCTGCGCAAACACACCTGGCTCTCCGAGGAGCGGATGATAAGCGGCGAGATCCTGCCGTTCTTCGGGCTTAAACTGATGTGCCTGATTAAGCCCGTGGACATCGTCAAGTGGCAGAACGAGCTCATCAACCATGTGGACGCCAAAGGCAACCACTACAAGCCCACATGCCTTCGCACGCTGAACAACCAGCTTCAACCACGCCGAATGCTTCTACGGCTTGGAGGGCAACCCGGTAAGATGTGTGGACAGGATCGGCGGGAAGACTACCGACGCGATGAAGTTCTGAACGAAGGACGAGTACCCGCGTTTCAGCGAGGCCATATCGGACAAGCCATTGAGTTTCTACGCGTTCGAGGTTCTGTACTGGACGGGCATCTGCTACGGCGAGCTGTTGGCATTAACGCCCGGCGACTTCAATCTAGCGGACTCAACGCCCTCCATCACCAAGTCGTACCAGCGCCTGCAGAGGCGCGATGTTATCACGCCGTCGAAGACGCCGAACTCCGTGCGTAAGGTGCAGATGCCGAAGTTTCTGCGCGACGAGATGGCCGACTTCATCGCCATGCGCGCGGATCTGGGACCTGAGGACAGGCGACCAAGTACTACTTGGGCCATGAGCAGAAATGTGGAAGCGAGGCTGTCGACGTGAAGCACATATGCGTGCACGATTTGCGCCATAGCCACGTTAACCTGCTCATTGGCATGGGGTTCAGTGTGTTGGCAATCGTCGAGCACGTGGGCCACGAGGCTGTGGACATCACTACTGCTACGCACACCTTTTCCTGACAAAGCAGCAAGACATGGTAAATGCTCTGGATCGACAGAAGGAGAACTAACATGCCCTGCCCCAACGACGCGAGAATCCACGACAAGACGATGGCTTTCCACTGCATGCCGGAGGAATACGAGCCGATCCCCCGATTGGCCGAAGCCTGTGGGGCGAACAAGCAATTACATCATGGCCAAGCTGACCGACAAGGAAATTGTTGCTGTGAGCAATCCGCGAACCTGCAAGGCGGGTCGAGTCTTTGACTGCTGATTCGCGGCGAGAGAATCAAACGGGCAACTTGAGCTACGCAACGGTTCCCGTGCCAAGCAAAATGTGCGACCCGAGCGCCACCTGAGCCGCTAGAAAGCCATTCCACACGGGGCCGCTGGCCTTGTTTCTTTCGAACTCGTTTGGCAATGTGACACTGAAGTAGTCATTGGTCAGACGCGCTGCAATCTCGCCGTCGAGCCAGCGGCGGAACGCCTCCGCATCCGACAGCTCCTCCAAAGCGTTCATCTGCTGCTCGAAGACGGACTCGAATCCCCGTGTACATCTGCTAAACGAAGCCATGGCGGAACTAGCACTTGGCCACGCGTTGCAACTCGATTCCGGCCATATCAAAGCGGTGCTTCGCAAGCAGGTAGATTGTATATGATAACGGGATTGTGTTCTCGGAGCTGATCATGCCCCTGTTTACGTATCCAGCCTCACCGAGGGCGTTGATGAATGCATGCCAGTCGTTCAGGTTGAGCACTTTGCCCAGTGCGGAGCCGAATTTCGCGAAGTTCTCCTCGTGCTTGGCGACGCTTGTCTTGCTCGTCTCCAAATCGCGGCCATTGAGGATGAGGCGTGCATAGCGAAGCCTGCCGCGGCCGAACCCGACGCCGACGGTCGCCCTGATTATATGGCTTGGCTTTACCGTGAGCAGCGCATTGTAGAAGGTTCCGGTGCCCTGCTTACGGCTATCCTCGCACCCAATCCTCAATCTTCTGCCTGGTTGCCGGCTCGTAAACCGAGAACAGGGTCATGATGAAGTCGCCTTCGTTAAGCTTAGTGCCGCCTGAGTTCACGCGGATGAATATCTTGGACGTCTGCTCCTCGTCGGCCTTGTTCGATATCGAGAGGATGGGGATGTTGTAGGTGGTCTCGAGGTTGAGCAGCTCGTTTATGCCCTCTTCCATGGCATCCTCGGCTTCGTAATCGAGTTTCGACAGTCCGCGATTCTCGTTTGCCTCGTTCAAGCGCCTGATGTATTCGCGGCGGAACCTGGTCGTCTCGTTGTTGCGCTTAGCCTCGATAACCTCGCTAACCAAGTTTCCAACCGGTCGATCTACCCCTTCGAAGAGTGGCTTTGCCATCGAATTTCCTCTCGAATCGTATCGTTAATCTTCCTCGGCGTCTTCGACTAACCAGCAGGTTGTACCATCCGTGAGAATGGTCTTTGATGCATGGGTCGCAACTGTGATGCGTTTAATGCCCTCTTCACATTTCTCTGTGCTGGCTTTGACCTTTTTTTCGGCGCTGCGAAGGTCTGACTGCATGTTTTGCTTCGATTCAAGGAGCTTCTGCTTTGCGGCAGCCCGTGGGGTTTTCGAGGTGAGGTTCTTCAAGGGGTTCTTGTCGTTGCCACTAGGAATGGCTAGAGGCGCACCTTTGAGGGCACCAATCCTCACCTCCATAACCCCAGCAACGGTGGCTCGCTTTGCGAGGAAGCCTTGGGATTTTTTAACTATGCGTTCCTTTTCGATGAGAGCGCTTTGCTCATCCATCGCACCGTCGTAGTACATGCGAGTCATGCCCAGCGCAGACAAAGCCTGAAGGCACATGGCAAACTGCTCTTCGCGGGAATGAAGTTCTTCGAGGAGGGGTTGCAGCTCCTTCTTGCTCGCCGCGGCTTCCCTTGCCCTTTTGTCGAGGTCGCCCATTTGGAGGGTAATCCAATCAACAACCGCACCGACTTCGTTGTATTGCCTCTCGATCTCGTTGCGAGCTGCTCGGAAGGCTTCGAGGCTCCTCAAGTTGTGCTCATATAAACCAGAGTACGTTCTGGCCACATCCAAGGCGTTGTTGAGCTTTGCCCTCTGCTCGTTTTCAAACATCGAGACGACCTTATCGAGCTTCTCGTCGATGCCGTGCAGACTATCGCTGATCTCGGTCATGTATGCTTGTCCGACGACCATCGCCGCCGCTGCAAGGCCGGCACCCGCAATTTGGGTCGGGTTGATCTTACCGGCTTCCCTGAGTTTGATCTGACCGGCAATCTTGTTGTTGGAGCCTTTTACGACGGCTCGGTAGGCACCTTCGTCGCCCTTAGCTTTCGCGAGGTCTTGGATGGTGAATCCATTGGGTACCTCAACTTTAAAAAGGCCTTTCTCGGGGATGGATTCGAGAACATCCGAGGCGACCTGGAAAGCGGAGTCTGCTTTGGCCAAAATGTCTATTCCGGCCGATTCCTTATCGACCTTGGCGAGCACCTGCATTCCATCGAGGTCATCGGCGGACACGATTTCAACGTTGACGACCGCTAGGTTCTTGTCTTCGGCTGTCATGATTTAGTCCTCTGTGGAGACGAGCGATTGAAGGTCCCATTTGTTATAGGAATCTGCCGCATTGAGATTTTGCAGCAATTCGGCGAATTCCGGGCCGATCTCGTCTTCGTTGCAAGGATACGACAGGACCCACATGGGTTCCTTAAACTTGAAATCGGCATAAACGTCGATGTTTCCGAGCCCGCGCAGCTGTGAGTAGACGGCCAGGCCAACTGAAGAGCCACAACCCACGAAAACATCCTTGTATGCGGACAGGTCCTTCTCTCCCTTGGACTTCATGGTGATTATCGCGTAGCAGCCCGTGAAGGCCATGTATCCGGAATCCAGCTCGCTGGAATCCGACATGTTGGCCTCGAAATTCTTGAAGAACTCCTTTGCGGAGACGGGAGGCAAGGAGGACGAAACCGCCTTCTTCCGGTTCTCTTCGTTGGTTTTCTTCTGTTCTTTGAGCTCTTTTTTCAGCTGCATGTTGTTCAGGAAGGAGACCTTTGCGTTCTTACTGTTTTTTTTGCTGCTGTGTTTGCGGCGTCCCGAACCTGCTCGACAACTTTGGGCGCGTACTGCTCGATAAGGGGCTGGAGCACAGGGAGCACTTCCTTGCCGACGTCCACGGCGTATTTACCGGTGTTGATGGCCTTCTGAAGATTCTGAAGTTTGATCTTGGGCATCTTTGGCTCCTGGGAATCGAGTGGACATTGAGACGAAACTGCTAGAGACAGCGGTATTCGAATGACGTCATTTTACACCCGCCGACAGGTGGGAAATCCAAACAGCCCATTGGCGTTCAAAATACATCGCTATCACGAATTACTCAGTTGGCAACTGAATCTGTGGAGTAGACGACGGTGTGGGAGTTGATAGTTTGATAGCTGGAGGTCACGAAGGCTCCGGCTTGGTTAATGTCGGTCTTCTCAGTACAACCTCGCACTTTCGGCGGAGATCGCTTCCCCGTCGTCGCTCGCATTCATGCTCTCAAGCGGGATCTCGTACACGGAGTAGGGGGAATTGTCTCCTCGGGCTCCAATCCTACGTCCAGTAAGATGGCGGCTATCGCGATGAGTGCCAAGCCCAACAGCAGCAATTTCTTCCTCCCGAAACGAAGCGAGGGTCCGGTTTCCCGAAGCCTCGGGTTTTCCGATTGCAGTCTTTACTTGTCTTGCATTTCCTCGCAGAGCTTGTCTTCGATGCCCTCTTCCCGCATCTTGCCGGCGCGGCACACGACGCTTGCGACCCAGATGACGCGCCCAGTGAATGACAGCCCTGCAGCCCTCGCAGCCTCGACCGTTATGAAACCGCCGGCATCCATTATGTGCTCCCTCTATCTGAAGTCTTCGTTATCTCTTCTCCTTATCGACTGACATCTCGTCATCTGTATTCCTGACACCTTGTCATGGTTGAGGGGTTCAAGGGATGACGTTTCGTCATGCCTTGGCGGCGGAACCCCAGACGACTCGTCATGTATCTTCGTCAGGAGTGCGAGCGCCGTCACCACATAGACTTGGTCTTGTGACCGCGCCCCGACTCGTGGAAGCTGGTCGAAGGACATCGATTTTCGCCATCGTAGGCGATTAGCTCGCAGCTAGTCCCTTCAAAAGCAAGAACAGGCGCCCTATGAGCAGGGTGCCTGTGTGCAAGATGCCATCCAGTTGTGCCGCCGGGCTATTCACGGCGGCCGGCAATCGTGTACGTCGGCATGGTCGCCTATCTGGTTACATTTCTGGTTTGCTTACTAAAGGCGACCTGCGGGATAGTGGCGTCTTTCCAGGTCTACCGCCTTAATGGTATCCAGATAACCAAGCGACTTGACTAGTTCTACGGATTTACGATGATCAAGGCAGATGAACGGCAGGTTCAGCGGGCATTTATGCAGAGTAGGAGGGACTCTGAGACGAAATGGCAGTTGTCACTCTGAAAGATATTCGATTAACGATGAGGCGATTTTTCTAACGGCGCCACTCGAATCGAGCTGAAAAACGGAGCCAGAAGCATTCTGGCAAATAATTATCCCATCGATGTAGGTATCTTCAATCACGTAGCAATCGGGCTTGAACTCTTGATAGATTGACCGCATATCCTCGGTAGCATTCACGACGTTCAGCCTTTTGGAGTCTATGATCCCGGTCAACTCATGACCGTACGTCTCGATGCAGCCGTATTCCAGAAGGGCGTTTCGGTAATCTGGAGCAAAGCGCAGGCCAAGAGCCGACTCCGCCTCAAAGATTGCTGTTTCGGAAGCTGGCTTGAAACCCGAAAAGCCGGGCAGCTCAACAAGCTCTTCGAAATTGCGATTCATGCTTTAACCCCTTATCCGGCCACTATGGATGCATAGTCACGCCAGAATTGCCTTTTTTGAATCTTAAAGGCGTCCCTGTCGATCTCGCTCGATTTACCTGTAGTGTTAAGAATTTGAGCAACGCCTTTGCCTCTGTGCTCCTCCTGGCTCAGAACCGCTAGGGTTCCATTCGCTTTCTGATTGATGTGATGGAGTTCGTAAGAGTCACCGCTGGGATCGAGCGGCGCCTGACCCTTCCGCATGCGCTGCAGATTCGTCGAGCCCTTTTCATCGACCCTTGTAAGGTCAATGTCCTGAACCAATGCGGTCTTGCCGCTTACGTTTGCGGTCTTGAGTCCCGCATCTTTATAAACGTTGTATTCATCAACGCTCTTGAACTGCTTGATTACGTCGAGCGGGTACTTCGATTCGCGCTGGATCGATGCGGCCTCATTCATGGTTAAACCGTTCAGTGTTGCTCCCTTGAGGCCGGCGGCTTCCGCTGCTCCGCCTCCAATGGCACCCCCGATTGCCCCGAGCATAAAACCCTCGCTCCCGCCAAGGTCAGCAGCCTTGATGGAAGCCTCAACGTCTCCATTTGTTTGAATTGCTGTAGCGGCTCCTGAGGTTATGGCTCCGATCGCGGCGCCAGAGAGCGCTGCTTTCGTTCCAGTGCTGGCTGCAACTGCGAATACCATGCTGCAGGCAGGTGCGACCCCTGCGGTCGCAACCGAAACTGTAACGCAGACGAGGATGACTCCGCCGCCAACAGCAACGTTGCGAATAACCTGGTCATACGTATCATCGTAATCTTGGAGAGCATGAACGGATGTCTGTCCATCCTCACCCAGCGTGTAAACGTATTTAGATCCCGGGAATTGCTCTTGGAGCTCTGCGATGGTGTAGCCGAAGAAGATGGTGGACTGGGAATTGTACGTGAGCTCATCGATGTATTCCTGCGAAATATACACAGCTTGGACATTCTCAACGAACGCGCTTTCCGGAAAATCCTGGCTCAAAACCTGATTGTAAACCGAATCCTGGATGTACTCGGGAAGTCCCTCATCGCTCATCTTCGCGAATTCGCCGTTCTGCGCGGAGGAAACCTCGAGGTTCCCCTCTCGCGTTTCGGAATCACCTGAGGCGGCTGAATTCTGCTGGGTGGGAACACCGCATCCGGATAGCACGAGCATCGCGGATACCAAGACGGCTAGAAGCTTCTTCTTCATCTGTCATCCTTGGCGTCAACGACTGCGAACTCAACTGAGTCGTCACCGTCGATACTGGCGAGCGATTGCGATTCGGGGAGGGAGACAGCTCTGGCGAAACGGCTTTTTACGAGAACAATTACCGCGACAACAATCAGTGCGACGATCAGAAGAGGGAGCGTTAAATTGACTCCGCCGCTCTTGGTCGTTGACGCTGAGGATGAATCGTTTGATACGGGCGTCTCTGTTTGATTGCTCGATTCGGGCCATGTTATAGATCCGTCATCGCCTATCACGGCACCTTGATTGACCATTTCTTTGATTTGAGAAACGGAATAGCCCGTAACGGCATAAGCCTTCAGCTGGGGGTCGCCGCCAACGTAAATGGTCTTCTCCGTTGTTTGGCCCGTTGAGGTGTTTTCGGAGGTTATGGTGTAAACGCCCTCTTCGGTGTATTTGTCGCCATCCTTGGCCGGCGCGTTGGATCGAACGTCAAAGGACTTGCCGGTCAAGACCTCCCGCTTGACGTTTATATTCAGGTAGCGCGAACGGGCCAAGTCGATAGAGAAGCCGTTCGGGGCCACCGATTCGTTGGTCAACTCGGATCCGCTTTGCGCATCGAAGAGAAACGCCATGGTATTGCCGTTTCGGACGGAGAACTTGAATCGGATGGTGTAATTGTTGTACTTAGGGAAGATTGATGCTTCTGGTACGAAAAGAAAACCTCCCACATGGTGCACATCGTTCTTGATCTCGTAGTCTAGAACGACTTCGTAATCGCCTTCCTCGAAAAGATCGACTTGAGTGTTAGCCCCAGCCGTGACGCCCGCAAAGTAGTCGTTGTACACCTGGGGATCAGAAGAGTTGTTCTGGTAGTCGGTTTTGCGAACGATGAGGGTGCCGCGACCAAAACCAGGTTCTGATTTTTTAATTTGCATCCCTTGGTCGTAGCCGTTTTCGTCATTCGCTATTGTCAACGACGAATTCCCGTTTAAACGGTTGATGTCTTGGGATAGCTCGAAATTTAGCGACACTTTGTCACCGATGGTTTTCAGGAAAGTGAACGACTCGCCGTTGCGTTGAACGGACGTGAAGCCTTTGACGTTGAAGGATCCTAACTGCCAGCCGAAATGGGGATCCGACTCTTTGATTTCGTTGCTTTCAGAATAACCGGTGTCCAATCCAGCGTTCACGACGGAACCAAGAGTGAAGCTTTGCCCATCCGCCGAAGCTGTCATCGGCATAGCGAGTAAAAACAAAGCGACGAAAAAAGCGGCGGCGAAAGCCCCGAAAGCACGAACAAATCGGCTGGTTGTCATAGGTTTCCTTCCAACAATATGTTGGCCTAGTATACCGCCGAGTGTATATGTCCTCTCGTATAAATCGATATACAATCGGAAACAGAAAGCGGGTTCATCGACATTTTCTCGAAGTGCGCAATTTCCACGAATGCGCATACCTTGGCTAGCTAAAACTGGATACCCTCTCACAGCTGTGCAACTTCGGTTTTTATGTCTCGTTAAACAGTTTCGGGCTTGATGTGCATTTGTCCAACTAGATTAAGAGTTGAATTTGTTGGACAAATCACAGCGTGTCATTGACCTACGTAAACGCGTTTTCAAGGCGTCTGAAAACCTTTGGGGACAAAAACGTAAACTCAAGGGTGTGAGTTTACTCGTGAGTATAAATTTTGTCCCAAAATTGTCTCCGAGATTGTCTAAAAGCCAAAGTCACGAAATTTCGGCACTTGGCGACACTCGAAATAGGGCTCACGCCTCATATGCAGGATCAAACATCGTAAAACGTCTACCATCGAGTGGGAATAAAGAAGGGCCAAACAATGTCTGACTCTATGGAACGATGTACCACGTTTTTCGTAGAGTCAGACGGATCGCTCGAGAACATTCGATGGAATGGCATGCAGTTTCTCTCGGATTGTCTGTAGTGGGATTCATGGCGACATGGATTGTCGCAGACGATGATCGAGCGTAAATAAGCGTCCCAACCCCGAAACAATCGGGGTTGGGACGTTCGTATAGGGGAGCGGGTTCGTTTCAAAAGGCAACCGAAAATCCAAGGGAAAAAGAAAAGTGTTATGCATGGCCAGATATTGATTGTTCATCTGGTCTGGAACCCCTTGTCGTCAAAGTCGTTGACACGAGCAGACTCGAGGGATATCAACCGGATATGGCACGCCCCTGTTTGCAATCGCGGAACATGACTGCAAACAGGGGCGGGAAAGTGGACCTTCGGATCAGCCCTGATGCTGCGGAGCGGACAGGAAGTGCTCCTCGCTTGGCAGCACGGCATTGAGGATGACGGCGACTACGAACGCCACCGCGATGCAGTTGGAAGCGAAAATCGACTGAAACAGCGCCGGGAAGTTGGTGAAGATGTCACTGACTTGCGTGAAGCCGATGCCGATGGTCAGGCTCAGCGCGGCGATGGTGATGTTGCGCTGCGTGTACCCCGCTTCGGAGATCATCTGGAAGCCCGACAGGATGATGTTGCCGAACATCATGATGGTGCAGCCGCCGAGCACGGCCTGCGGCAGGGAATTGAACACTTCCGCCACGGCCGGCACGAAGCTGGCCAGCACCAGGATCAGACCGCCGGAAAGAATCACCTTGCGGTTGACGACCTTCGTCATGGCCACCAGGCCGATGTTCTGCGCGAAGGAGGTCAGCGGCAGGCAGCCGAACAGGCCGGAAACTGAGGAGATCAGACCATCGCCTGCGATGGCGCCGGCGGTTTCCCTGTCGGTGGGCTGACGGTCGAGACCGACCTTGGTGAGGGCCGCGGTATCGCCAAGCACCTCCACGGAGGAAACCACATACAGCAAGGCGAAGGAGATGATCGCACCCGGGTCGAATTCAAGCTGGAACGGCATGAAGTGGGGGACCGATACCACCTGTAGGCTCGAGAAACCGGAGAAATCGACCTTGCCCATGACAATCGCAACCACATAGCCGACAATCAGGCCGAACAGCACGGACAGCTGCTTGGCGGTGCCCTTCATCAGCAGCTGGAAGGCGAGGCATGCGATCAGCGAAATCAGGCCGAGCGTAAGGTTCTGCCAACTGCCGAAATCCTTTGCCCCGGAGCCGCCGCCGAAGCTGGTGGCACCGACGGACAGCAGGGAGAAGCCTATGGACGTGACCACGATTGCGGATACGATCGGCGGTACGAAACGACGCCAGTATTTGGCCGTCAAACCAAGCACGACCTCCAGCAGGCCGCCGAGCACGACCGCGCCGGCGACGGCGCCATAGCCTTGGTTCTGTGCGATCGACATGGCGGCGGCGACATAGGTGAAGGAGATGCCCGTGACCATCGGCAAGCGGGAGCCGATCAGCCACACGCCATACAGTTGCAGGCAGGTACCCAGGCCGGCCACCAGCAGACCGGCTTGGATGATCGTGGCCGATTGCGCGGCATTCATCTTGGCGGCCGAGGCCACCAGAAAGATCGGAGCCAGATTGGCTACGAACATGGCCATGACATGCTGCAGGCCGAAAGGAATGCCCCTCCAGAACGATACGGGCGCGTCCAGGCTGCTCAACGCCTCGAACGAAATCCCCTTCTTCACGGTGTTCTTCTCTTCGCTCACAGTAGATCCTCTCTTAGTCATGAATGAGCGTTCGCGATGCGATTGTATGAATCGGACCGATTATGCGCGGAATTCAACGGAACCGGTCTGGGGATTCATCGACTCCACAATCGCCAGGGAATCGATGTCATAGCCTTCCTCGCGGAGTTTGTCGCCGCCGCCCTGGAAACCTTTCTCCACGGCGATGCCGATGCCTTCCACCACGGCGCCGGCCTTGCGGCACAGCTCGATCAGGCCCCTCAACGCCTTGCCGTTGGCCAGGAAGTCGTCGATAAGCAGTACATGATCGCCTTCGTTGAGGTAACGCTTGGAGACGATGACAGGGAACTCCTTCTGCTTGGTGAAGGAGTAGACGGTGGTGGTGTACTGGTCGCCATCGAGGTTGATGGACTGTGCCTTCTTGGCGAACACCACCGGTACGTTGCCGAAATGACGGGCCGCCACGCAGGCGATGCCGATGCCGGACGCTTCGATGGTCAGAATCTTGGTGATGGTCCTGCCCTGGAAATGCCTGGCCCAAGCGGCGCCCATATGATCGAACAACTCCACGTCGCACTGATGATTGAGGAAGGCATCGACCTTCAGCACGTCGCCCGGTTTGACGGTACCCTGTTCGCGAATGCGCTCTTCAAGCTCCTTCATGAATCCCCTTAGGTGTTGTCGGCTGCGAATGCAGCATGGTGGATGGCATGCGGCGAGCCGCATATGGCGTCAATATACGCGCGTCAATTGACTATTCCGACGTCTTTCCTGACCTGCGCGTGTGATAGACATGTATTCCGCGAATAAATGATTTCGGGAAGGAAAGTGGAACCGGTGCAGCAGAACATGGGACCCGTCTTGTGCGATCCGCAAACGTTGATCAAGGATCTCAATCCGCAGCAGAGCGAAGCGGTGAAGTACTACGGTCAGGCATTGCTCATCGGCGCAGGCGCGGGATCGGGCAAGACCCGTGTGCTGACACGCCGCATCGCGTGGCTTCTGGCGCATGGCATCTGGGCAAGCCAGATTCTCGCCATCACCTTCACCAACAAGGCCGCGGCCGAGATGAGGGAACGTCTCGCAGCGCTCGTCGGTTCGGAGGCCGAACACATGTGGATCTCGACGTTCCACTCCGCCTGTGTGCGCATCCTGCGACGCGACGGCGACCAGATCGGCCTGGAATCCGGATTCTCCATCTACGACACCGCCGACAGCGAACGACTCATCAAGCTGATCGGCGCCGATTTGAACATCGACCTGAAGCGCTATACGCCACGCATGATCCTCGGCAAGATCTCCGACTACAAGAACTCGCTGATCTCGTGGAAGGACCAGCTCAAGACCTATGCCGCCGATTACAGGCCGGGACAACGCGGCTACCAGATGGGACGGTTCGACAACGTCGAGGAACTGTTCGCCGTGGTGTACGCCGAATACCAGTATCGTCTGTCCCAGGCCAATGCCGTGGACTTCGACGATCTGATCATGCGTACCGTCGAATTGCTTCGGACATGCCCGCAGGCGAGCGACTATTACCGCCATAGGTTCCGCTACATCTTCGTGGACGAGTACCAGGACACCAATCATGCCCAGTACGTGTTGGTACGTGAGCTCGCCGGCATCGATTCGGGTGAACAGGCCGATCCGCATGCCGCGGGCGCAGGAAAGGTCGGACCTTCCTGGATCACCGTCGTCGGTGATTCCGACCAGTCCATCTATGCCTTCCGCGGCGCCGATATCCGCAATATCCAGGACTTCGAGGAGGACTTCCCGAACGCGAAGACCATCATGCTCGAACAGAACTACCGTTCGACACAGACCATTCTGGATGCGGCGAATGCGGTGATCGCGAAGAACGAGAACCGTAAGCCAAAGAAACTGTGGACCGCGCTTGGCAAAGGCGATCCGATCATCGGTTATGCGGCCGACAACGCACAGCAGGAGGCCGGCTATATCGCCTCCGAAATCACGAGATTGCATACGGAGGAAGGTGTCGCCTACAGCGACATGGCCATTATGTATCGGGCCAACGCGCAGTCGCGTTCGTTGGAAGAGGCGATGATCAACGCCAATCTGCCATACCAGCTGGTGGGCGGCACCAAGTTCTACGAACGCAGGGAGGTCAAGGATGCCATCGCGTATCTGCAGGCCATCGTGAATCCTGCCGACGACGTGAACATGCGGCGTATCCTGAACGTGCCGAAACGAGGGCTGGGCGCCCGGGCCGAAGGCTTGGTCGCCATGTATGCCGACCGGCATGGCACGACGTTCTTCGACGGTATCGAACACCTTGACCGGATCGAAGGCATGACCGGACGAACGGCGAAACCCCTTGGCGCGTTCCGCGACCTGATGCATGAGCTGACCGATTTTGCGAGGGAACACGATGCCAAGCCATCCGAGGTGGTGGCGGAAGTGCTGTCCAGAAGTGGGCTTCTGGAGGAGTTGCAACGCTCCGAAGACCCGCAGGACGCCTCCCGAGTGGACAACCTTTCACAGCTGCAATCCGTGGCTGCGGAGTTTGAGCAGAACACGCCGGACGCCACATTGGCGGGATTCCTGGAGACCACCGCACTGGTGGCGGATTCCGATCAGCTGCCCGGCGAGAACGAGGACTCAGGCAAGGTCACGATGATGACCCTGCACACCGCCAAGGGCCTGGAATATCCGGTCGTATTCCTCACCGGTATGGAACAGGGCACCTTCCCGCATTCACGCGCCATGGAGGACGCGAGCGAGCTTTCCGAGGAACGTCGTCTTGCCTATGTGGGCATCACCCGTGCGAAGCGGCGTCTGTATGTGACCCGCGCGGCGGTGCGTGCGCAATGGGGGCAGGCCAACGAGATGATGCCAAGCCAGTTCCTCGACGAGATTCCGGAGGATCTCATCGACTGGAAACGCAAGGAAGCCGGTATGGAGCGCATGCGCGGCGGTTGGCGGAGCGGCTTCGACGATGACGATGAATTCGGCGGTTGGGGCGATGATGACGACTTCGGAACCTCATCGTTCGGCAACTCAAGCTTTGGTGGTTCCAGCTATGGCGCGCATGATAGATCGTATGGCTCGTCGTCTTCCCGCGGTGGCTCCTCCCATGGATCCGGCCGTTCCACGTACGGCTCCGGTTCGCGGTTCTCGTACGGTTCATCCTCCTACGGTTCGGGAAGGTCAGGTAAAGCCGGCAAGGTGACCACCCGCCACACCAAGCCGAAAGCGCTTGATAAGCCGAAAACCGCCCCTGCCTCCGCGTTGAGCAAGGATAATAACCTCGATATCGCGGATTTCCATATCGGAGACAGGATCACCCACGACCAATATGGTCTGGGCACCATCGTCGATACGCAGGATAAAGGGCGTAATTCCATTATCACCGTGGATTTCGGCACGGATGGCGTCAAGCGGCTGATGCTGCGTGTGGCGCCTATCGAGAAGCTCTAATAGCACGGCATGCGGGAAAAGTCAAGACTTTTCTTTCATGGTTAACACTGCGATAATCAGGCGTTGGCCTGACCATATTGTTGAGAGGAAACCATGAACAGGAAACTTTTCGCAGCCATCCCGCAGTTTGTTCTTGGGGTGCTGGTCGCCATCGCCCCGCGAACCTTCGCCCATGTGTGCGAGGTCACGGATATGCCGATGGCCTGCCATTACACCGCACAGGCGTCACTTGGCATCGGCATCGCCATCGCGCTGCTCGCGGTCATCGGCCTGTTCGTCGCCGATGCCACCCGCGCCGGTCTGGACATCGCCAATGCCGTGCTTGGCGTACTGGTGATTCTGGTACCGACCGTGCTGATCGGCGTGTGCAAGGGCGCGATGATGCACTGTCACATGGTCACGTTGCCAACGCTGATCGTGCTGGGCGTGCTTACCGCGACTGTCTCCGTCATCGCCGCGTACCTCGATCTGAAGCCCTCGAAGCATCGCTGATATGAGCCATATCACCCTTGCCGGTTTGCCCCTGACGAATCTTAGGCGCAAACCGTTTCGAACCACGGCCCTCGTCATCGTGGTCACCATGCTCACCGTCGCCTTTTACGGCGGCTCCCTGCTGTCGATGAATCTTGAAGCGGGTCTGAACAGCATGCAGGAGCGTATGGGCGCCGATCTGATGGTCACCCCGCAGAACACGAAGAACGAAGCCGAGGCGCTGTTGACGAATGGCGGGTCGAGTACCTTCTACTTCACCAACGACATCGAGAACGAGGTGTCCAAAGCCGACGGCATCGACGAAATCACCGCACAGACCTACATTTCGTCACTGGCCGCCGCATGCTGCGACGATAAGGTGCAGATTATCGGCTTCAATCCGCAGACCGACTTCGTCATCACCCCATGGATCGGCTCTCAGTTCGACGGCGTACTCGAAGACGGTCAGATCATAGCCGGTGCCGGCATCAACGTGTCCGGGAACAACACCGTCAAACTGTACGGGCATGAATTCCCGGTAGCCGCACAGCTGGCCAATACGGGCACATCGCTCGACAATTCCGTATTCGTCAACATGAACACCGTGCCCGACGTCGTATCCTATTCCTCGAAGGTGGGCCATCCCGCCATTCCGCAGGAATATGCCGACAAAGCGGTCTCCGCCATCCTGATCAAGGTCAAGAGCGGCTATTCCGCCCAGCAGGTCGCCTCCAACATCGCGAAGGCAACGGGGCTCAAGGGCCTTGGCTATGTCTATCCGGGCGGCATCACCGCAACCACGAAGAGCAATCTGATGGTCATCGTGCGATACGTAACGATTTTCGTGGCCGTGTTCTGGCTCATGGGACTGATCGTGCTGCTTGCGGTGTTCGCATCGGCCATGAACGAGCGCAAGCGCGAATTCGCCGCCTACCGCATCATGGGAGCCACACGTTCCACATTGGTGGGCATCATCATCAGGGAGTCAGTCATGATCGGCGCACTGGGCGGCGCGATCGGCATAGCGCTCGCCTCGCTGGCGATCCTCCCCTTCAGCACGCTGATCGGCAGGCAGTTGCAGCTGCCGTACCTGCAATCCGGTGTGTGGAACGTGATGCTGCTGATCGTGGTGAGCTTCGCATTCGCGGTGATCACCGGCGTGATCGCGTCCATCGCCACCGCGGTGAAACTGTCCGCACCGGAAACCTATCTGACGTTGAGGGAGGGGGAGTGAGCATGAACGTATTGGAGTTGCATGATCTGACCCGTGAGTTCACGCGCAGAGGCAAACCGTTCGCGGCGGTCGACCATGTGGATCTCATCCTGAGGGAGGGTGAGTTCATTGCCATCGTCGGGCGTTCCGGCAACGGCAAAAGCACGCTGCTCAACCTCATTACCGGGCTGTTGCGCCCTACCGGCGGCTCGATCATGCTTGATGGACGAGACATCGTCGCCCTACGCGACAGGCAGATGTCGGCGATACGCAACCGGGTGATCGGATTCGTGACGCAGAGTCAGACCCTGCTGCCGAATCTCACCGTAATCGATAACGTGATTCTTCCGGCGGTACTTGAACCCGGCAATCACGCGACCGATGACGATGATTCGCAGGAAACCGATGATGATGCAGAGGAGACGTCTTCGGACCAACCACCGGTGGATGACGGCCTGCCGGATGTGATCGCGGCGGCACCCGTCGCTACGGATGCGGCCACCCGGTCTTCCGACCGTCTCGCCGGGCGTGCCCGCGAACTGTTGGAAATGCTTGAGGTCGCCGATCTGGCCGACTGCTATCCGAAGGAGCTTTCCGGCGGCGAGATGCGCCGCGTCTCCATCGCACGCGCGTTGATGAATCGTCCGAAATTGCTCATCGCTGACGAGCCGACCGGCGATCTGGACGCCGAAAGCACGGCGATCGTCATGCGATTGCTGAGAGATGTCGCGAACAGTGGTACCGCGGTGCTCATGGTCACTCATGATCCGGATGCCCTGGCGTA
The DNA here is from genome assembly GCF_000522505.1 of Bifidobacterium moukalabense DSM 27321. Taxonomy (GTDB): domain Bacteria; phylum Actinomycetota; class Actinomycetes; order Actinomycetales; family Bifidobacteriaceae; genus Bifidobacterium; species Bifidobacterium moukalabense. Next base: position 125,009 of record NZ_AZMV01000004.1, read on the forward strand.
CGTGGATTACGTATTCCGCATGGATAGGGGAGTGCTGAGCGAGGCATAGGACGAGACATGCCGAATAACATGGCTATCCTCGATAGTCCCGCCCCTATGTGTATCATTGACGATTGGTGTGCGCCTGATAGGGCGTATACCGTCTGGAGCCTTAGCCCATCAGTGGGTCGGCGGCCGACCTTGTTATGAGGTTGCCGTTCGCGCTTGCCGCGAGGGAAGCACTGGAGAGGCTGGCTCAGCGCGGGTCGAGCAATCGGCGCGCGTTCCGTTCAGACAACGACAGAACAAACAAAGGATTAAACCAATGACGAACGTTCAGCGTTCTCGCCGTCAGGTGCGCCTTTCCCGCGCCCTCGGCATCGCTCTGACCCCTAAGGCTCAGCGCATCTTCGAAAAGCGTCCGTATGCTCCGGGTGAGCACGGCCGCACCCGCCGCCGCACTGAATCCGATTATGCAGTGCGTCTGCGCGAGAAGCAGCGTCTTCGCGCTCAGTATGGCATTTCCGAGAAGCAGCTTCGCGCAGCTTACGAGAAGGGCACCCACACCGCCGGCCAGACCGGTAACGCCATGCTGACCGATCTCGAAACCCGCCTTGACGCCCTGGTCCTGCGTGCAGGCTTCGCCCGCACCACCGCTCAGGCCCGTCAGTTCGTGGTTCACCGTCACATTCTCGTCGACGGCAACATCGTCGACCGCCCGTCCTACCGCGTCAAGCCTGGCCAGACCATTCAGGTCAAGGCCAAGAGCCAGACCATGGTTCCGTTCCAGATCGCTGCCGAAGGTGTGCACCGCGATGTGCTGCCGGCGGTTCCGGGCTACCTGGACGTCAACCTGCCTTCCCTGAAGGCCACCCTGACTCGCAAGCCTGAAGCCGAGGAGATCCCGGTGCAGGTCAACATCCAGTACGTGGTCGAATTCTACGCCCGCTGATCTGGATTCACATACTGTAAGAACATACAGTATAAGGACATACAGCAAGAGCCTCGCCGCCGTCATGGCCGCGAGGCTCTTTGCTGTCTACGGGGATTCCGGCAGGTGCTGATCAGTCCGCGACGATGCCTCCGACAATGCCGCCGACGATGGTGGATACGATCGACATGATCAACGAACCGATGACGGACCACCAAAAGCCGTCGATGACGACACCTACGTCGAACAGACTCATGGCCAGCCAGGAGGCGAGCTGCATGAACAGCCAGTTGATGATCAAGGCGATCAGACCGAACGACAGAATGGAGAACGGCAATGCTATGGCGTGCACGATCGGCTTGATCGATGCATTGATCAGCGCCATGAACAATGCGAACGCTCCGATGCCAAGAATCGGGGGTTCCCCGACGGCATGCATGCCAGGCAACAGGGCGACCATGACTGCGGCTGCGATGGTCAAAACCAGCCAACGTGAAATGAAATGACTCATAATCCCAATCGTAATGCATGCGTTTCGCCCATCTCAACAGGTAGCATGAAAGCATGTTGCTTCATCTCCATCTTGTCCGCCATGGACAGACGTTTTTCAATCGGTACAACCGGCTGCAGGGTTGGTCGAATTCACCGCTGACGCAATCCGGCCTCGCCGACGCCGACAAGGCCGCAGCCAAGCTGTGCGGTTACGATTTTGCCGCCGCCTATTGTTCCGACACTACGCGCGCCCAGATTACCGCGCAGCGCATTCTCGATATGAATGAGCGGGCAGGGCATGCCCGCCCGGCATTGATCAGCGACATGCATTTCCGAGAACAGTTCTACGGATATTTCGAGGGGCAGGATATGGGCGTTGCATGGACGGCCGCCGGTGGACCCCATGAGGCCAAAGGATATAACGATATCGTGGCGAAGTTCGGTCTCGCCGCCACTCGTGACTTTCTGAAGGAAGCCGATCCGTTCCATGACGCCGAGTCCGATGCCGAATACTGGGAACGTGTCGAAGGGGGATTTTCGCTGATCGCCGCAAATCCGTTGCTGAAGGACGGCGATCATGTGCTGCAGATCTCGCACGGCAACACGTTGCTGAGCCTGATGCATCGTTATGCTCCCGAAGGCTACGATCTGAGCGAACGGCCGGCAAACGGGTCGGTCACCAGCCTTGATTTCGACACGGAACGGCCAATCGATCAGGCCGTGACCGTCATTTCATATAACCAGTGAACGATTTGCCTTCCGTCGGGGCATTTGACTACTGTTAGCCGGGTATTGTGTTCGCGGGTCACCGTGGGACTGAAAAGAGGTACATGATGGGTGTTGGAGAGATCGCCGGTCTGATTGCGGCAATCGCGTTTGCGATTCTTGCCGGTTTCATGATCTACCCGTTGATCCGACTGGGCAAGCTGTTCGATCAGATCGCCCAGACCGTCAAGGACACCGGGGATCATGCGATTCCGGCGCTTGACGAAAGTGTGACCACCGTACAGCAGGTCAACAAGTCGCTGGAGGATGTCAACAAGATCTCCGAGGCAGCCTCGACCACGGCCAATAACGTCGGCGCCCTGACCGATCTGTACGGGTCCTTCCTCGGCAAGCCGGTCATCAAGATCGCTTCGGCCGTCTATGCTCTGAAATCCACGGCACAGTCCTTCATGAACAATCGAACCGCCGACCGTGCCCAGAACAAGGGGGAGTGATGTTCAAGCGTCTCTTTTGGATGTCCCTTGGCGTGTGCATCGGAATCGTGGCCGTCACCAAGGCGCAGGCATATATCAAAGCCAATACGCCCGACGTGGCGCGTCAGTTCCTGCTCGGCCCCGATCAGGACCACGTGACCGTGCGTACGCTTGAAGGACTGGTCAACGAGTTCAATGCCGCACGTCGAGCCCGTGAGGCTGAACTCAACGCCAAATATGCAGCCAAGGTCGATTGACCTTCGCGCTTCAGTCCGTTCAGGCAACATTTGTACAAGACGTCCGGAGGGCATCGGGTCCTTCGGCAATAAAGGAGCTCAATCTCATATGCGCACTTCTGAAATCGCGAAGCGCTATCTTGATTATTTCCAGAAGCATGATCACCTTATCGTGCCTTCCGCGTCGCTGATCTCGCCGAATCCGACCACCCTGTTCACCATCGCAGGCATGGTTCCGTTCATTCCGTACCTCATGGGCGAGCAGACTCCGCCGAAGAGCCGCATGGCCTCCAATCAGAAGTGCGTGCGTACCCTGGACATCGACGAGGTCGGCAAGACCACACGTCACGGCACCTTCTTCCAGATGCTCGGCAATTTCTCCTTCGGCGATTACTTCAAGGAGGAGGCCATTCACTATGCATATGAGCTGCTGACCACGCCACAGGACCAGGGCGGCTATGGCTTCGATTCGGAGAAGCTGTGGATGACCACCTTCACCGATGACGAGGAAGCACGATCGATGTGGAAGAACGAGGGCGTCGATCCCGAGCACATCCAGATTATGGGCATGGAAGACAACTTCTGGACCACCGGCGGCCCCGGCCCCGGCGGCCCGTGCTCCGAAATCTACGTCGACCGCGGCCCCCAGTACGGTGTCGAGGGCGGCCCGATCGCCGACGAGAACCGTTACATCGAAATCTGGGATCTCGTGTTCGAAAACTACGAGGTCGACAACGTCAAGTCCAAGACCGACCTGCATATCGTCGGGGAACTCGAGAACAAGAACATCGATACCGGTGCCGGTCTGGAGCGTCTCGCCTACCTGATGCAGGGCAAGCAGAACATCTACGAAACCGATGAGGTCTTCCCGGTTATCGAGGCCGCCCAGAAACTGTCCGGTCGTACCTATGGCGATGACGAGGCCATGGATGTCAAGTTCCGCGTGGTCGCCGACCATGTGCGTTCCGCCCTCATGATCATGTCCGACGGTGTGCGCCCGTCCAATAATGGTCGTGGATACGTGCTGCGCCGACTGCTGCGCCGCACTGTCAAGGCCATGCGCGCCCTCGGCGTGACCGATCCGGTGCTGCCGACCCTGTTCCCCGTCTCCAAGGAGGCCATGGTTCCGAGCTATCCGGAGCTGGAGAGTACGTTCCACGAGGTATCCGAATCCGCCTATGGCGAGGAGGATGCATTCCGTCGCACCCTCGAGGCCGGCACCGAGATATTCGACCTGGCCGTGAGCAAGGCCAAGGAATCCGGCAAGACCATCGTCTCCGGAGATGACGCCTTCAAGTTGCACGACACCTACGGCTTCCCAATCGAGCTGACCCTCGAAATGGCCGAAGAGCAGGGAGTGAAGGTCGACGAGGCCAAGTTCCGTGAACTCATGGCCGAGCAGAAGAGCCGTGCCCGCGCCGATGCGCTGAAGAAGCGCCATAATGTGGATCTGTCCGTCTATGACGATTTCAAGAAGACGCTTGCCCGGCCGATCGACTTCCTGGGCTACACCGATATGTCGGCACGCGCCCGTGTGATCGGCATCATGCAGGAAGGCAAGGGCTCCGTGCCCGCGGTCACCGGTCCGGCCAACATCGAGGTCATCCTCGACCGCACCCCGTTCTATGCGGAGGCCGGTGGTCAGCTCGCCGATCAGGGTGAGATCCTCTCCGATGACGGCGCCGTGCTTGAAGTCGACGATGTGCAGAAGCCGATCAAGGACCTCATCGTGCATCAGTGCCGTCTGACTGAGGGCACGCTGGTCGTGGGCGCCGAAGTCAACGCCAACATCGACCTTGACCGTCGCGGCGCCATCGCACGATCCCACACCGCGACCCATATGGTGCATAAGGCGCTGCGCGAGGAGCTTGGCCCGCAGGCCACCCAGCGTGGTTCGGAAGACGCACCGAACCGTCTGCGTTTCGATTTCCAGTGGTCCAAGGCTCCGGCGAGGTCCGTGATGGATGCCGTCGAAGCCCGGGTGAACGACCGCATCCGCGACAATCTGTCCGTCACCACGCAGGAGATGAAGTTCGACGACGCCATTGCGTTGGGTGCCATGCACCTGTTCGGCGAGAAGTACGGCGATGTCGTGCGCGTGGTCTCCATCGGCGAGGATGGATGGAGCCGTGAGCTGTGCGGTGGCACGCATATCGATCACGTCGGCAAGATCGGTGCCGTCAACATCATGTCGGAAGCCTCCATCGGTTCCGGTGTGCGCCGTGTGGACGCGCTGGTCGGTCAGAGCGCCTACGAATTCAATGCCCGTGAGCATGCGTTGGTCTCCCAGCTTTCCGACCAACTCAACGCGCGTCCGGACGAACTGGCGGAACGCGTGAACACGCTGCTTGCCAAGCTTAAGGAATCCGACCGCCGTCTGGCCGCCATGTACGAGGGCCAGCTAGCCGCATCCGTGCCGGCCATCGTCGCCGATGCCAAGGCCTCTCAGGCTCCCGTCAAGGTGGCCTCCAAGAACGTGGAGCACTTCGGTTCCTTCGACGCCCTGCGCAAGACCGTGCTCGACATCCGGGGTCAGCTTGGCGAGGACGTCCCGGTCGTCGTGGCTCTCGCCGGTGTGAATGAGGACGGCAAGCCGATGGTCGCCGTGGCCACCAACGATGCCGCACGCAAGCAGGGCATCAAGGCGGGCGACCTGGTCCGTGGCGCTTCCAAGATCCTTGGCGGCGGTGGCGGCGGCAAGCCCGACTTCGCCCAGGGTGGTGGCTCCGATGCCACCAAGATCGACGCCGCTCTCGAGGCTCTGGTCAATCAGGCCATGAAGGGCTGAAACTTCAGGCATGGTATGGCTTGGAGTCGACTTGGGTGATGCTAGGGTCGGGCTTGCACTGTCCGATCCTGAGCTCACCCTTGCCCACCCCGCGGGCAATATTCGGGTTTATGGGGATTCATTCCGCGCACTGGATGAGGTCATCAACGTCATTGAAGACGAATCGGTGGATCATGTGGTGGTCGGCCTGCCGTTGCTCTTGAACGGTGAGGCGGGGAAGAGCGCCAGGAAGGCGCGACGTTGGGCTGCTAATCTAGAGAAAAGAATGCAGGAGGCGGCGCAGGACGGGCTGGAACCGCTCAATGACATTCCAACGATTGAACTAGTTGACGAACGATTGACCACGGTGACCGCACACCAGCAGCTGTTCGACGCACAGATCAGCGGGCGCAAGCATCGCCCGATGGTCGATCAGCAGTCTGCCGTGGTGATTCTGCAGACGGCGTTGGACCGCGCAGAAAGGTGAGAGGAACGATCGATGGCCGAGCATCTTGATGACTTTTTCTCCGATAACGCACAGTGGGTCGAACCTGTGCAGGAGACCTTCGCATCGGCGTTGCCTCCGGAACCGCCGAAATCTCGTCGTGCCATGCGCAGGCGCCGTACGGAACGCAAACGCCGTCGCATCATCACACTGATCGCGGTCATCGTAGTGGTCGCCCTGATTGCGGTCGGATCGTTCTTCGGCATTCGCATGCTGAAGCATTGGAAGGCGATCAACACCGCCGATGAGCAGATTCAGATAGAGGACTATTCGGGCCCTGGCGATAAGGACGTGAGCTTTACCGTGGAATCCGGACAAGGCGCCCTTGAGATTGCTCAGAATCTCGTGAAGGCCGACATCGTGAAGTCCACCGCGGCCTTCACCAATGCCGTGTCCGCCGGCAGCGCCACGCTGTATCCGGGAACATACTCGCTGAAGACGCATATGAAGGCCTCCGAAGTGGTGAAGATCCTTTCCGACCAAAGCCAGGCCGGTGGCTTCGTGGAGGTGCGTGCCGGCGAACGTGTATCCGATGTGATCGCCGCCGCCGCACAGGCCTCCGGCAAGGATGTCTCGGAATTCCAAAGCGTCATCGATGGCGGTGGCGATGGCATTCTGCCGAGCGAGGCGGGCGGTAAATTCGAGGGTTGGTTCGAACCGGGGACCTATGATGCCCAGAACAAATCGGCCGAAGACATCATCAAGGCCATGGTGGAGGCACGTATAGCCAAGCTTGACAAGCTTGACGTGCCTACGGGAAGCGACCGTGAGCGCATCCTGATCATCGCATCCATCGCCGAATCCGAAGTCGGCAGCGAAAAATACTACGGGCAGGTCGCACGGGTGATTCTCAACCGCATCGATGCCGGCATGCCGTTGGGCATGGACACCACCGTCGCCTACGGTCTGGGCATTTCCGCCAGCCAGCTGACGGACGACCAGCTGAATGATTCCAGCAATCCGTACAACACGCGAATCAACAAAGGCCTGCCGCCGACTCCGATCAGCAATCCGGGAGACGGTGCCATCACCGCGGCCATGAACCCGCCGGAAGGCAAGTGGCTGTATTTCGTGACCACCAATCTGAAGACCGGTGAAACGAAGTTCGTCGAAACCGAAGACGAGTTCTGGAAGATTCGCGACGAATACAAGAACAATAACGAGAACGCCAATTAACCGCGGTCCGGGCGCTACAGCAGAGCGCAGACCATGACGCTGATCGCCCCGGCCGACACGATCGCCGGGGCGAACGGCGTTCTACCGGCATATCGTGTATGCCTCTGCGGGTCGAAGCGTGTCCAGAGGGCGATCCACAACAGACCGATGACGGCGATGAGCAGCCACCACAGCACCATGCATACAGGCCGGCCATGCCTACGCCCAATCCCATGACCAGCGTGACGGTCACGTCGCCGAAACCGAGCGCGCCCGGCTTGATCAGGGCGAGTGCGCACTGCAGGACCGCGGCAAGTGCGGCGAACAGCAGGGATTGCAACGCGAGAAACAGCGAATTGACTGATAAGGCGTAGATGATGTTCACCATGATCTGCGCCGTGCAGCCCATGGCAATCCATGCGCGCGGAATACGGCGCTCGTGAATGTCCTCAACGCTGACGGCCAGTCCACAAAGCAGACTCGGCAGGCAAATCATGTACCACATACCGTTAAGATAGTCCACTAGTTGCATTCGGCAGAAAAGGAGAGGGCATGTTGCGCTGGCAGACAGCAGGCGAATCGCACGGCGAAGCACTGGTCGCCATGATCGAAGGGCTGCCTGCGGGCATCCACATCACCACCGAGGATATCGTCGGCGCACTGGCGCGCCGTCGTCTCGGCTATGGCCGTGGGGCACGTATGAAATTCGAGCAGGACAAGGTGCGCATGCTCACCGGTGTGCGTTTCGGTGAGACCATCGGCTCCCCGGTGGCCATCGAGATCGCCAACACGGAGTGGCCGAAATGGACGGAAGTGATGAGCGCAGACCCACTCGACCACGAGATTCCCCGAGAGGGACGCAATGCGCCGCTTTCGCGCCCGCGTCCGGGTCATGCCGATCTGACCGGCATGCGCAAATACGGCTTCGACGACGCTCGACCGGTGCTGGAACGTTCCAGTGCACGTGAAACCGCATCCCGTGTGGCTTTGGGTGAGGTGGCTGGGCGGTTCCTCGAGCAGGCGCTCGGCATCCGTACCGTCTGCCATGTGCTGTCCATCGGCGGCGCCGGCATCACCGACCCACAGCAGGCCGCACTGCCCAAGCCGGAGGACTTGGAGGCGTTGGACGCCTCACCGGTACGAACCCTCGACAAGACGGCCGAAGAGCGGATGGTCGCCCGCATCGACGAGGCCAAGAACAACGCCGACACCCTAGGCGGAGTGGTCGAAGTCGTGGTGTACGGCGTTCCGGCTGGTCTCGGCACCTATGTGGAGTCCGATCGCCGACTGGACGCGGCTCTTGCCGGCGCGATCATGGGCATCCAGGCCATCAAGGGCGTGGAGATCGGCGATGGCTTCCTTGAGGCCATGCGTCCGGGTTCCGAAGCCCATGATGAGATGGTGGTCGGTGAGGACGGTCGCATCGTGCGCCTGAGCAACCGTGCGGGCGGTATCGAGGGCGGCATGTCGAACGGCCAGCCGATTGTGGTGCGTGCCGCGATGAAGCCGATTCCATCCATTCCGAAGGCGCTGAAGACCGTTGACGTGACCACGGGAGAGGCCGCGCAGGCCATCAACCAGCGTTCCGACAACACCGCTGTGCCGGCGGCCGCGGTCGTGGCCGAGGCGATGGTGCGTCTGACCATCGCCACGTATGTTTTGGAGAAGTTCGGTGGCGACAACGTAGCCGAGACCAAACGCAACGCCGAGAACTACCTAGCCTCCTGGCCGGAACACATGAGGTGATGCGTCATGACGATGCATAGACCCGTTGCCGTGATCATCGGCATGATGGGCGCTGGCAAGACCCGCGTCGGCAGGGAGGTCGCGCAGATGATGGATCTGCCGTTCCTGGATGCCGATAGCGAGATCGAGCATGATGCCGGCATGAGGATTCCGGAATATTTCGAGCGCTATGGCGAACCTGCGTTCCGTGAACTTGAGAGTGACGTCGTACTCGATATTCTTGAGGATTTCGATGGCATCTTCTCGTTGGGCGGGGGCGCCCCGATGACCAAGTCCATTCAGGAGGGGCTTCGCGACTACATCGCCGACGGGGGTAAGGTCGTCTATCTGATGGCCGACCCCAAGGAGGCCATGGAACGAGCTAACCGCGGCGGAGGTCGCCCGATGCTCAACGGCGACGCCAACAAACGTTGGAAGAGGCTGTACAGGGAACGTGACCCGGTATTCAGACGGGTCGCGACCACGCATGTGCGCACGCATGGTCAGACGCCGCAGGCCGCGGCGAGAAAGCTGATGGATATGATCGCTCAACGAACCGTGCACGTCACCGGTGCCACGATCGAACCTTACGACGTGAGCATCGGCGAAGGTGCGATGAACCGGCTTGCACAGGTATTGGGGGACAAACCCTCCAAGGTGGCGCTTATCCATACGCAGCCGGTGCAGCGCCATTCCGATCGTGCACGCACCCTGTTGCGGCAGGGCGGCTACGATGTGTATGACATCGTGATTCCCGACGCCGAAGCCGGCAAGACCATCGAAGTGGCCAACGGCATCTGGCAGCGACTGGGAGACGAGGGATTCACCCGTTCCGACGCCATTGTCGGCTTGGGTGGCGGTGCGGCCACCGATCTGGCGGGTTTCGTGGCGGCCACTTGGATGCGCGGCATCCGTTACGTGAATTGCCCGACCTCGTTGCTGGCCATGGTGGATGCCTCCACAGGAGGCAAGACGGGTATCAACACCCCACAAGGCAAGAATCTGGTCGGTTCGTTCTACACTCCGGCCGGTGTGCTCGCCGACATGAGAACGCTCGCCTCCCTGCCGAATGACATCTTCATCGAGGGGTTGGGCGAGGTTGCGAAATCCGGTTTCATCAGGGATCCGGAAATCCTCGGCATTCTGGAAAGCCACGCCGATGAGCTGCGTTCCTTCGATGGCGCGAAGTTCATCGATTCCGGCATGAAGGAAGTCGTCGCCGAGCTGATCGAGCGCACCGTGAGCGTGAAATCCTACCACGTGTCCGCCGATCTCAAGGAGGCGGGTCTGCGTGAGTTCCTCAACTATGGGCATACGCTCGGCCATGCCATCGAGAAGCTGGAGCATTTCCGTTGGAGGCATGGCAACGCCGTCGCAGTCGGCTGCGTCTATGCCGCGGAGCTGTCGCATCTGCTGGGACACATCGACCGGGATCTGGTGGACTACCATCGTTCCCTGCTTGGCTCGCTAGGTTTGCCGACCTCGTGGAACAATGGTGCGTGGGATGACGTGCTCGCCCTCATGCACCGTGACAAGAAGGCCCGTGGCAACAAGCTGCGTTTTGTGATTCTCGACGGCATCGGCCATCCGATTCATCTTGAGGATCCGCCGGCGGACGCCGTCGAGGAGGCCTTCCGCCGCATTCGGCAGTAGCGTGGCAGGTAAGAATCGTAAGGAAGTGATCATGACCAAAGTAGTGGTTGTCAACGGACCGAACCTCGGGCGCCTTGGTGTACGCCAACCTGACGTATACGGTAAGCAGGATCTTGACGCTTTGCGCAGGTTGTGCGCCGAATGGGGCAGGGATCTCGGCCTTGACGTGGAAGTGCGTCAGAGCGACGACGAGGCCGAGATGATCGGTTGGATGCATCAGGCGGCTGACGAGAAGACCCCGGTCGTTATGAATCCGGCCGCCTTCACGCACTACTCCTATGGCCTGGCCGACGCCGCGCACATGGTGATCGACGAAGGCCTGCCGCTTATGGAAGTGCACATCTCCAATCCATCCGCACGCGACGAATTTCGCAAACGTTCCGTAATCTCGCCGGTGGCCACCGGCACCATCACCGGCATGGGCTTCTACGGGTACAAGCTCGCCCTCGACGCCGTCGCCCACCTGCTTGAAAGCGAATAGGTCGTCTTCGATGCGGTCGCATGGCCGGTCGCATGGCCGGATGCCGACGGAAACGGCATCCGGCCTTTTATGAAAAAGAACCGTGTTTGCGCAAATGTTGCAGGATATCACTGACCGGATTGCATAAACGGGGGGAGACCGTTTGTGACGGATTGCATGCGGGAGGTTCGGTTTCGGCTTACACCGCAACGGGTCACGCTGTTTCATTGCCTTACGCAGCGTTTCCGCTACAATTGGGCGCAACTTAGGATGCAAACGTATGCACATTCATCGCGGAGTGTGTCTTAGGTTATTCGTTATCTACGAATACAAATAACGCATACGTTGTCAAGTGGTGGGATTCTGCTGTGGAGCCCGTTCGCTGATCTCGATGATGAGAACGGAGAGTTATGGTCGTCCAGAATCGACCGGCTGGCCGAGCAGTGGCGATTGGCGTCGCCATAGCCATGGCGTGCGCCGCACTTGTGGCGCCGACGTTGGCCCAAGCCCAGCCAGAAGCACGGACAAGCGCCAAGAAAGACGTGCAGGTCATCGCCTTCCAGCAAAGCTGGAACACGATCGCCAAGGAATGCACCGACACCTATGGACCTGAGGGCGTGGCATACGTGGAGGTGTCGCCCCCGCAGGAGTCCATTCAAGGCACGCAGTGGTGGACGAGCTACCAACCGGTGAGTTACAAGCTTGATTCCAAACTCGGCACCGAGGCCGAATTCAAGAACATGATCAAGCAGTGCAATGCCGCCGGCGTGGATATCATCGCCGATGTCGTGATCAATCAGACCACCGGTTCCGACGTCGCCGCCGGAGACCAGAAAGGCGTGGCCGGCAGCGACTACAACGGTTCCACCGGAACCTATCCGGGATTCGCCACCTCGCAATATCCGGGCGGTATCACCGATTCGGACTTCCATGGCTGCAAAAGGAACATATCCGACTACACCAACCAGCAGGAAGTGCAGGAATGCCGCTTGAGCTCCATGTGGGATTTCGATTCCGAAAGCGAGAAGGTGCAGGACATCCAATCCGACTATCTCGTATCGCTATGGAATGCCGGTGTGCGTGCATTCCGCATGGACGCCGTCAAGCACATCAATACCAACAGCATGAAGGCGCTCAAGGAGAAGTTCGCGCAGAAGATCGGCAAGAACGCGAATGACATCTATTGGATTCAGGAAGTCATCGGCAACTCTTCCGAAGCGTCCGGCATCCAGCCGAGCAACTACCTGCAGAACGGCACCGTGACGCAATTCGGCTTCAAAAGCGAGATGAACCAAGCTTTCAAAGACAAAATCGCCAAGCTCAAGGGCCTGAAGGACCGTCTTGACAAGGACATCGACTCCGCGAACGCCAACGTATTCGTGACCAATTGGGACACCGCCCGCAACCAGGGCGCGCTCACATACAAGGACGGTTCCAGGTTCCAGTTGGCCAATGCGTTCATGCTCGCCTATGACTATGGCACTCCGCGACTGCTGTCCGACTACAAGTGGGACGTCAACGACAACGGGGCACCCGGCGCCACCGACACCAAGGTGCCGGATGTCGACATGGGCAGCGCATGCTCCGCCAATTCCTCCGATTGGAACTGCGAACAACGGTGGACCTCCACCCGCGGCATGATCGCCTTCCATAATTATGCGGGCGATGCCGCCGTGACCGACTGGCAGGACGACGGCGACAGCAACATCGCGTTCTCCCGTGATGGCAAGGGCTTCATCGCCATCAACAATTCCAAGGACGACAAGAACGCAAGCTACACGACTTCCCTCGCCGATGGCGAGTACTGCGACGTGTATGCGGTCATGGACTGCTCCAAGACCGTAACCGTCAAGGGAGGCAAGGTCGAGACGAAGATTCCGGCGCATTCCGCCATCGCACTGTACGCCGGCGCCACCAAGACATCGCATCCACAGGCTTCCGCCGCCAAGGATCCTTCCGATCCGGACATCGGCCAGCAGGATGACGAGGTGAGCGCGACCGACAAGACCGTCACCATCTACTACAAGCCGGCGAATGCGACTGGAAGACCCCCAAGGTCCACTACGGTCTGGGCGATGACTGGAACCAGCCGGAAGCCGACATGACCTTGGATGCACAGGGGTACTATACCGCCACCATCAACACCAAGGGCAAGAAGATCGACTTCGTGTTCCACGATGCCGACACCGATGCTTGGGAGAATCCGAGCGGCGGCGGCAACTACCATGCCGACGCGGGCATCACCCATGTGGGCGTGGCCGGTCAGAACGCATCCGTAGGCAACCCCGAATCCATGGAGGGCCAGACCCGGCTTGTCGTGCACTACAGGCCGGCCGACGCCGATGACCAGCGTGGCGTATACATCTGGGGCACCGACTCGAACGGCACCGGCATGAATGCCGAGCATCACGCCTTCGACGGTACCGACTGCTGGGGCAAGGTGGCATCGTTCACCTTCACCGGCAAATACGCCGATTTCGGTTTCATCATCACCACCGATGGCTGGAACAAATATGGTGGCGACCGTAAGGCCGTGGTGAACGCCGACGGCACCGCGGAAGTGTGGATCGACGGCACGAAGAACGAAGACAAGGGCGAGGCCACCACGGTGGAGACCCTCGACTCGGCTCCGGCCGACTACGCCTGTACCGCCAAGACGGTGAATGTGACCGTGCACTACTACCGCGACGACGGACTCTATTTCAATGCAAACGATGCGGATGTCAAGAACCCGCAGTGGGATATCTGGACCTGGTCCTCCAACTGGGGAGGCGGGAACGCCACGTTCGACTCCCATGACGATTGGGGCGAGATTGCGAAGTACTCGTTCACCAACTACACCTACTACAATGCCGGCGGAACCTCCGACATCGGCATGCTGCGCAGGTACGGCGGTGACGCGTGGAGCGCCAAGGACCCCGACGACGCCGACCACAAGATCCCATCCGATGCCCTGGTGTTCGACACCGACGGCAATGCGTCGGCTGAAGTGTGGCTGATGAGCGGCGACGCCGTCGTGTACACATCCCGCCCGTCGTTGGGGGCGTCGATGAAGTCCGCCGAGATCTCCAAATACCGGGAGCTGTCGGCCAGACTGTCCAAGAAGGTCTCCGCGGACGATCTTCAGGGTGCGGTTTCCGTCAAGGACGCCAATGGCAAGGCCGTTGCGGTCGAGAGCATCGACGTCGACGGCAACACTGTGAAGATCACGGTGAAGAAGGACCTTGACATGCGCGGCAGGTACACCGTCGAAATCGAAGGTTTCGGTTCGCAGAATGCCGTCGCGGGCTCCGTTGTCCGTACCGCCCGCTTCGACAAGGAGAACGCCTACGACGGCGATGATCTGGGAGCCGTCCATAAGTCCGAACGGACGTCCTTCAAACTGTGGGCGCCCACCGCGACCGATGTCAAGCTCATCACCTACAAGTCCGTCGACCCGAATGCCGAAGTCGACAGGACCATCGACATGACGAGTGGCGACAAGGGTGTATGGAGCGCCAAGGTGAAGAACCTCGCCTCCGGCACGGCCTATGCCTATCAGCTCACCTTCGCCGACGGTACGGTGAACGTCTCCGCCGATCCGTACGCCACTGCCGCGGTAGCCAACGGCGAACGCTCCGTCGTACTTTCCAAGAAGGACATGGGATCCGCAGGCGATCGCATGCCGGCCTTCGGCAAGACCACCGATGCCACCATCGCCGAGATGAACATCCGTGACTTCTCGATCAGTCCGGACTCCGGCATCTCCGCCGACAGGCAGGGCAAGTATCTCGGCGTCGTGCAATCCGGCACGAAGACCGCCAAGGGTGCGACCTCCGGTCTGGACTATCTGAAATCCCTGGGTATCAGCCATGTGCAGATCATGCCGATGTACGACTACGGTTCCGTCAACGAGACCGGCGACCTGAGCTACAACGCCGCCGGTGCGCAGAACTGGGGCTATGACCCGGAGAACTACAATGTGCCGGAAGGCTCGTACTCCTCCGATCCAGGCAACCCGAGCGCCCGTGTCACCGAAATGAAGCAGATGGTCAAGGAGCTGCACGGCAACGACATCCGCGTGATCATGGATGTGGTCTATAACCACGTCTACAACGCGGCCAGCCACTCGTTCAACAAGACGGTTCCGGGCTACTACTTCCGTTACGATGCCAACGGCTCGCTCGTCAGCAACTCCGGCTGCGGCAACGATACCGCCTCCGAACGCAGGATGATGCGTAAGTATATCGTCGATTCGGTGACCTACTGGGCCAAGAACTACAACGTCGACGGCTTCCGGTTCGATCTCATGGGCCTGATCGACATCGAGACGATGAAGGAGGTCCGTGCCGCGCTCGACAAGATCGACCCGTCCATCATCATCCTCGGCGAAGGCTGGGATATGAACACCACGATGGACAAGAGCAAGATGACCATTCAGCCGAATGCCTATGAGGTGGCCTCCGACGGCAAGAACAACGGCATCGCCTTCTTCAACGATTCCATTCGCGATGGGATCAAGGGTTCCGTGTTCTCCGACGCCGACACGGGTTTCGTCTCCGGCAAGACCGGTCAGGAGAATCTCATCGCGCATAATGCGCTCGGATGCCGCTATGAGGCGGATGCGACCACGACCTGTTGGAACGGCAATGCGCAGGATCGCTACGCGGATGCCGGTCAGGTGGTCAACTACGCCGAAATCCACGACAACATGACCCTGTACGACAAGCTGCGCGCCTCCGTCCCGACGGATGACGATGCCACCACCGTGGCCCGTGCCCAGCTCGCCGATTCCATCGTGTACCTGTCGGAAGGCGTTCCGGCCATTCAGCTCGGTCAGGAGTTCCTGCGCACCAAAGGCGGCAACGGCAACAGCTATAACACCGGTGATGCGATGAACGCCATCGACTGGGACCGCACCACGCAGTATGCCGGCTCCGTCGACTACGTCAAGGGCCTGATCAGACTGCGCAAGCAGATCAAGGCGCTACGGCTGACCAGCT
This sequence comes from Bifidobacterium moukalabense DSM 27321, assembly GCF_000522505.1. Classification (GTDB taxonomy): domain Bacteria; phylum Actinomycetota; class Actinomycetes; order Actinomycetales; family Bifidobacteriaceae; genus Bifidobacterium; species Bifidobacterium moukalabense. The sequence goes on from NZ_AZMV01000004.1 coordinate 141,093, forward strand.
ACGACGACATCGACAGGAACGTCAGGCTGATCAAGTCCGCCGACGGTGTGGTGGCCTACCAGGTCAAGGACGAGAACGGCACGTATGTGGTGATTTTCAACGCCAATGCCGGTGCCGCCAAGATAGAGGGGCTCGACTCCGGTTCCTACAAGGCGCTGGTCGCAAATGGCAAGGTGAATGCCGATGCCGCCACCGTTACCGTGGACAAGGGCGGCTCGTATGCCGCCGGTGCACTATCGGCCACCGTATTGCAGCTCGATACGGCGAAGAAGCCCGACAATGGCAAGCCTGATAACGGTAAGACCGACAATGGCAAGCCTGATAACGGTAAGACCGACAATGGCAATGCCGACAATGGCAAGCCCGATTCGGCCAAACCATCCGCCGACAAGCCGTCGTCCGGCAAGAAGAGCGCGTCCGCCGCGCCGAATGGAATCGCCGCGACCGGTGCCGACATATTCGGCATCATGCTGGTGGCGACGCTGTTGGCTCTCATTTCCGGGACCGTGCTGATTGTGCACGGAAAGGAGAACGGCCTATAGCCGACATGATTGGCTGACTGCATTCTTCCGTCTCCGTAGGGTGGGGTCGTCGTGACGAAAACGACCCCACCTTTCTTATGCGGGCGAAACACGCCGCGTCATGCGTCGATGATAGGCTGGAGTTCCATGGTTAGAAGACAACATGGCAATTCTCAAGAGCACGTTACCAAGCATATTTTCGTCACTGGCGGCGTTGTTTCCTCTCTCGGCAAAGGCCTGACCGCCTCCTCCCTCGGCCGTCTGCTCCGTAGCCGTGGCATCAAGGTTTTGCAGCAGAAGCTCGATCCGTACATCAATGTGGATCCGGGTACGATGAATCCGTTCCAGCATGGTGAGGTCTACGTCACCGAGGATGGTGCCGAAACCGATCTTGACATCGGCCATTACGAGCGTTTCCTCGACGTATACCTGAGCCAGAAGGCCAATGTCACCACCGGTCAGATCTATCAGGAGGTGCTGCGCAAGGAACGCGCTGGTGAGTACCTCGGTCAGTGCGTGCAGGTCATTCCGCACATCACCAATGAGATCAAGTCCCGCATGCGCGCCCAGGCCTCCGATGACGTCGACGTGATCATCACCGAAATCGGCGGTACCGTCGGCGATATCGAATCCCAACCATTCCTGGAGGCCGCGCGTGAGGTGCGTCGTGATCTGGGCGCCGAGAACTGCATGTTCGTGCATGTCTCCCTGGTGCCGTACATCGCCGCCGCCCATGAGCTCAAGACCAAGCCGACCCAGCATTCCGTGATGATGCTGCGCCAGCTCGGCATCTCCCCGGATGCCCTCGTGCTGCGTTCCGACCGTCCGCTCAACCAGTCCATCAAGGACAAGATCTCCCTGATGTGCGACGTGGACTCCGAGGGCGTGGTCAACTGCGTGGATGCCCCGAGCATCTACGATGTGCCGAAGACCCTGTTCGACGAGGGCCTTGACGCCTATGTCGTGCGTGAACTCGGCCTGCCGTTCCATGACGTCGACTGGGACGAGTGGGAGGATCTGCTCGAACGCGTGCATCATCCGAAGCATGAAGTCAACGTGGCCATCGTCGGCAAGTACATCGACCTGCCGGATGCTTACCTGTCCGTCACCGAGGCCATCAAGGCAGGCGGCTTCGCCAATTGGGCCAAGGTGAACGTCAAATGGGTGGCCGCCGACAAGTGCGCCACCGAAGAGGGGGCTGCGGCCGCGCTCGATCAGGTCGACGGCATCGTCATCCCAGGTGGATTCGGCATCCGTGGCATTGACGGTAAGATCGGCGCCCTGCGCTACGCCCGTGAGAACAAGCTGCCGGCCCTAGGCCTGTGCCTCGGTCTGCAGTCCATGGTCATCGAATACGCCCGCGACGTACTCGGCATCGAGGACGCGAATTCCTCCGAATTCGAACCGGACTGCGACAACCCGGTCATCGCCACCATGGAGGAGCAGAAGGATATCGTCGCCGGCAATGGCGATATGGGCCACACCATGCGTCTGGGCTCCTATCCGGCCGAACTTGAGGAGGGCTCCATCGTCGCCGAACTGTACGGCACCACGCACGTCACCGAGCGTCACCGTCATCGTTATGAGGTGAATGTGGCCTACAAGGACCGCCTGCGTGAGGCCGGTCTGCGCATCTCCGGCCAGAGTCCGGATGGTGAGCTCACCGAGTTCGTGGAGCTGCCACGTGAGGTGCACCCGTTCTTCGTGGCCACTCAGGCCCATCCGGAGTTCAAGTCCCGCCCGACCAAGCCGCATCCGCTGTTCGCCGGTCTGGTCAATGCCGCGCTTGAACACCAGCAGGCACGCTGAATAAGCCGAATGTTCGGGGGAGTCGATTGATCGGCTCCCCCCGTTTTGTTATATACATCACGCCGGTGGGGAGCCGAATTTCGAATGGGACACTAGTATTTCGCCATGCATTCTGTTAGGTTGTCATAGGTATTAATCAGTGAATGGAGGCAGCGTACGGTGGTAGAAAACCAAGCGCCCAACGCCGCGGCTGACGTGGAGATGAGTCAGTATGTGGCTGATCGTTCGCGTGTGAACGAAGACAAGATCAAACAGGATGACGAGATCATCCAGCAGTTCGGTGACTACACCTATGGCTGGCATGATACGGACTTCGCCGGCGAAGCGGCGAAGAAGGGCATCGACGAGAACGTGGTGCGTGCCATCTCGGCGGACAAGAACGAGCCGGAATGGATGCTGGAGAAACGGCTTGAAGGGTACCGTGACTTCATCAATCGTCCGATGCCGCAGTGGGGCGTCGATCTGAAGGATTTCGACGCGGATGATTTTAAGTACTATGTCAAGCCGATCGACAAGCAGGCCGCGACTTGGGATGATTTACCGGAGGAGATTCGCAGCACCTATGACAAGCTGGGTATTCCGGAAGCCGAGAAGAGCCGTCTTGTTTCCGGCGTCGCCGCACAGTACGAATCCGAGGTCATCTACAACTCGATCCAGAAGGAGCTTGCCGATCAGGGCGTGATCTTCGTCGACACCGACACCGCCGTGCAGAAGTACCCGGAGATCGTCAGGAAATACTTCGGCAAGTGCATTCCGAGCAACGACAACAAGTTCTCGGCGCTGAACACCGCCGCATGGTCGGGGGGCTCTTTCGTATACGTGCCGAAGGGCGTGCACGTCGACATTCCGCTGCAGGCCTACTTCCGCATCAACACCCCGAACATGGGCCAGTTCGAACGTACGCTGATCATTGCGGACGAAGGCTCCTATGTGCATTACGTGGAAGGGTGCACCGCGCCGATCTATTCCACCGATTCGTTGCATTCCGGCGTGGTGGAGATCTTCGTGGAGCCACATGCCCGCGTGCGCTACACCACCGTGCAGAACTGGTCGAACAACGTGTACAACCTGGTGACCCAACGTGCCTACGTGCGTGAGGGAGGCACCATGGAATGGGTCGATGGCAACATCGGATCCAAGGCCACCATGAAATATCCGGCCTGCATCCTCGCCGAACCGTACGCCAAGGCCAGCACCATGTCGCTCGGTTTCGCCGGCAAGGGGCAGTATCAGGATACGGGCGCGAAGATGATCCACCTCGCTCCGCATACCAGCTCCACAGTCGTCGCCAAGTCGATCTCCCGAGGCGGCGGCCGCTCCGCCTATCGCGGTCTGGTCAAAATCGTCGAAGGTGCGGAAGGCTCCTCGAACTCGACCGTATGCGACGCACTGCTGGTTGACGAGTTCAGCCGTTCCGACACCTATCCGCATGTGGATGTGCGTGAGGATGACGTGTCCATGGCGCACGAGGCTACCGTCTCCAAGGTCTCCGAAGACCAGCTGTTCTATCTGATGAGCCGTGGCCTTTCCGAAGACGAGGCCATGGGCATGATCGTGCGCGGCTTCGTGGAGCCGATCAGCCGTGAGCTGCCGATGGAATACGCGCTCGAACTGAACCGACTGGTGGAACTGCAGATGGAAGGATCGGTGGGCTGATCACCATGGCACAGACTCAGGAAATCAACATTCCCGTTGCGGATCCGAATGATTCGTATGCGAATCCGGCGGCCATGCCGTCTTCGGCCGATCGCGCGCCGCGCTCCTTTGAAGTGAGCGCCTTCGCCAGGCCGGACCGCACTCAGGAGGATTGGCGCTATACGCCGGTCGAACGTGTCGAGGAATTCTTCGACGTATTCCGACCATCCAATGAAACCGATATCTCCGTCAGCATGATCGACGGGTCGCCGTTGGCCGACGGCGTAACCGTTGACCGGGTCGCATTGGGCGATGCCGGCACGGGCATCGTCTCCAAACCGAATGACCGTGTCTCCGCAGTGGAATGGAATTCCGGCGAACGGGCGACAGTGCTGAAGCTTGAAGGTGAGATCGGGCAACCGGTGCTGGTCAAGGTCCACGGCAACGGCTTTGCCATGGATGCCTTCCATCTGGTGGTCATCGCCGCGGACCATACGCATGCCGATGTGGTCGTGGAGCATGACGGCGACGCCCGTATCGCCGAAGGCGTGGAAATCTCCACCGGTAAGGATTCGCATATCTCCACCACGTTCATCCAGGAGTGGAACAAGGGGTCCAAGCAGATCGGCAATCAACGCATCCACATGGGGGAGGGCGCTTCGCTGCGTCATTCCGTGGTGACGCTCGGCGGCGACGTGGTTCGTATCCGCATGGATCAGGACTTCGGTGGCGAGCAGGGTGATCTCAACATGCTCGGCATCTACTTCGTGGATCCGGGCGAGCACATCGAACACCGTACCATGATCGTGCATAATCATCCCGAGTGCAGAAGCCGTGTGGTCTACAAAGGTGCGCTCGATGGCAAGGATGCGCACTCCACGTGGGTGGGCAATGCCCTGATCGCACCGACCGCGCCGGGTACCGACTCCTACGAGCTCAACCGCAATCTGGTGCTTACCCCTGGCGCGATCGCCGATTCGGAACCGAATCTCGAAATCGAGAACGGCAACATCATCGGCGCAGGGCACGCATCGTCCGTTGGACGCTTTGACGATGAGGAGCTGTTCTATCTGCAGTCCCGCGGCATTCCGGAGGTCGAGGCGCGCAAACTCGTGGTTCGCGGCTTCTTCGGGGAGCTCGTTGAGGAGATCGGCATCCCCTCCATCTCCGAACATCTGATGAACGTCATCGACAAGCGTCTGACGCGCGGCGAAAGCGACGCGGTGGCGCAGGTATTGGAAGAGAAGTAAGGGAATCGTAGGAGCATAACATGTCAACTCTTGAAATTAAGGATCTTTACGCACACGTCGAAACCAAGGACGGCATCAAGCCGATCCTCAAGGGCGTGAATCTGACCGTCAACTCCGGTGAGACCCATGCCATCATGGGCCCCAACGGTTCCGGTAAATCCACACTGGCCTACACGCTGGCGGGCCATCCGAAGTATATCGTCGACTCCGGCCAGGTGCTGCTCGATGGCGAGGACATTCTGAAGATGACCCCTGATGAGCGCGCCAAGGCGGGTATCTTCCTTGCCATGCAGTACCCGGTCGAGGTACCGGGCGTGTCGATGACCAACTTCCTGCGCACCGCCAAGACCGAGGTCGATGGCAAGGCCCCGGCCATCCGCACATGGACCAAGGAACTGACCGAGGCCATGAAGCGCCTCAGAATGGATCCGAAGTTCGCCACCCGCTCCGTGAACGAAGGCTTCTCCGGCGGCGAGAAGAAGCGTGCCGAAGTGCTGCAGCTCGAACTGCTCAAGCCGAAGTTCGCCATCCTTGACGAAACCGACTCCGGTCTTGACGTCGACGCGTTGCGCATCGTGTCCGAAGGGGTGAACCGTGCCAAAGAGGCCAATCAGTTCGGCATTCTCATGGTCACGCACTACACCCGGATCCTCAAGTACATCAAGCCCGACATCGTGCATGTGTTCGCAGCCGGGCACTTCGTCAAGACGGGTGGCCCGGAGCTTGCCGACGAACTTGAAGAGAACGGCTATGACGTATATCTGCCGGAGGATGCCGATCCCGAAAGCGCGCTGGCATGACGGATTTCGCAACGATTCGCAAGGAGTTCCCGATTCTGGATCAGCGGATCCACGGGCATCCGCTGGTGTATCTGGATTCCGCGGCGACCGCGCAGAAACCGCAATGCGTGATTGATGCGGAAGCGGAATTCTATAGGACGATCAACGCCGGCGTGCACCGCGGCGCCCATGAGCTTGCCGCGCGCAGCACCATGGCGTTCGAGGAGGCCCGTGCCAAGATGGCCCGGCTGGTCGGCGCCAACGCGACGGAAGGCGGGGAGGAGATCGTCGTCACCTCCGGCGCGACCGCCGGTCTGAATCTGCTGGCCACGGCCTTCGGCAATGCCTCGCTCGGGCGCGGAGGGGCGGCGGCCAAACGCTTCGCCCTGAAGCCGGGCGATGAGATCGTGGTATCCAAGGCCGAACATCATTCGGTGCTGCTGCCGTTCCAAGAGCTGGCGGCCCGTACCGGAGCCATCCTGAAATGGTTCGATCTGGACGATGAGGGGCGTATCCGTTCCGATAGCGCCGACGAGGTGATTACCGAACGTACGAGAATCGTCGCCGTCACGCATGTGGGCAACACCACCGGCGCCATCACCGATATCGCACCCATCATCAGGCGTGCGCATGAAGTGGGTGCGGTGTTCGTGCTTGACGCATGCCAGTCCGTGCCGCATCTGAAGGTCGATTTCCATGCGCTGGATGTCGATTTTGCCGCATGGAGCGCGCACAAGATGTACGGTCCGACCGGCGTCGGTTTTCTATATGGCAGGCGTGACCTGCTCGAGGCCCTGCCGCCGGCGAATTTCGGCGGGTCCATGGTGGAACTTGCATGGATGGATCAGGAGGCGCAATACATGGAGCCTCCGGCGCGTTTTGAAGCCGGCACCCAGCCGGTCGCCCAGGTCGTGGCGGCCGGGGTGGCTGCGGATTGGCTGATGAACATCGGCATGGAGCGCCTCGAAGCGCATGAGAAGACCCTTACCGACGAACTGCTCAAGCTCGGTGACATCGAAGGCGTACGCATTCTTGGACCTCGCGACAACGAGCATCGCATCGGGACGGTCGCGTTCGAAGTGGACGGCGTGCACCCCCATGACGTCGGCCAGTTCATCGATGCGCAAGGCATCGCCATCCGTGTCGGCCACCACTGCGCACAGCCGGTGCATCGGCATTTCGGCGTGTATGCCTCCAACCGTGCCTCCAGCGGCGTCTATAATGCCGTCGAGGATGCGCAGGCGCTCGTCGAGGCGGTGAAGCAGGTTCGTCCGTTCTTTGGAGTTAAGTGAATCAGTATGAATGATGTTGCAATGTCCGGCGGCGATCTCGAGCAGATGTACCAGGAGGTCATTCTCGAAGCGGCACGGGATCCGCACGGTAAGGAGCATTTTGCGCCTGATCTGGCATCGGAAGGCGCCTCGCAGGCAGGGGAGTCCACCATACAGGCGAGCCACGAATACTGCACGCCGGGTGAATCCCACCAGTTCAATCCGACCTGCGGCGATGAGGCGACCGTGCATGTCGAGGTCTCCGACAGCGAGCCGCATACCATCGAGCGTCTGGTATGGGACGGCCACGGCTGCTCCATTTCACAGGCCAGCCTGTCGGTGATGGTCGACCTTGTCGAAGGCAAGAGCGTGGATGAGGCCATGCATCTGGCCGAAACGTTCCACAGGCTTATGGAATCCCGAGGCAAGGGCCTGGATGATGAGGCGGCTGAGGAGTCCCTGGAGGACGGCATCGTGTTCCAAGGCGTGTCCCGATACCCGATGCGCATCAAATGCGCGTTGCTCGGGTGGGAGGGCATGAAGGATTCCGTGGCCAAAGCCCTGGCGGCCAAAAGCTGACATGTCGATGCAGCGGCGTTTTGTCAGCCACGTTTGGCGATGGACGAAACACCGATGACAAACCGCCCCCGAAGCGATAATCTACTCAACAGCATTACCTGTAAGCGTAAATGGAGCGACAATGAGCGAAAATCTGGTGCCCGAACCGCAGGCCTCCGTATTCGATTCCGTGGCCAAGGCTTTGGATAACGACGAAGACGCCGCGCGTCGCGTCATGCTTAACCCCAATTTGGCCAAAGGATTCAAGGACGGTAAACCGGTGGAAATAGAACATAAGGAAGCCACGTCGCAGGATGCCTGTGGATGCGGTGGCCATGCCGGGGCCTGTGGCTGCGAGGACGGGCAGGATGATGGCATCGCGTTGAAGGCGGTCGACGACATCGGCCGCGCGACCGCTGCCGACGTGAAGGAAGCCCTGCATCAGGTCATCGATCCGGAGCTCGGCATCGACGTGATCGATCTGGGCCTGGTCTATGGCATTGAAATCGATGAACTTGGCCGCGCCATCATCACCATGACACTGACCACGCCGGCATGCCCATTGACCGATCTGATCGAAGACGAATGCGCCAGCACCTTGGCGGGTCTGGTCGAGGAATTCCGCATCGATTGGACCTGGCAACCTCGCTGGACCATGGAGAAAATCACGCCGGAAGGTCGTGAACAGCTGGCCGCCATCGGTTTCAGCTTCGATAATCTGCCGAAATACTGATTTTCCGTCGGCTATATGATATGACAAGGCGTGTTCCCGATAGTCCGGGAACACGCCTTGTCATTGTGCGTTCATGTCAGTCGTCGACGACGGTGCCCTTCGGGACCACGGTGATGCCATCAGGCGTGACCGTGAAGCCACGGGCCAGATCATGCTCGGTATCGATGCCCACCGTCGAATTCTCGGTCAGTACGACGTTCTTATCAAGTATGGCCTTGTATACGCGCGCACGGCGGTTGATGGTCACGTTGTCGAACAGAATCGAATCGACGACCTGCGACCACGAATGGATGCGCACGTTCGGCGACAGCACGGAATGGTGCACTTCGCCGCCGGAGACGATGACGCCAGGGGAGACAATCGAGTCGGTGGCGTGGCCGAGACGGTCGCGGCCGGCATGCACGAACTTCGCCGGCGGCAGATTGCCGGACAGCGTATAGATCGGCCATTCGGTGTTGTACAGGTTGAATTCCGGCACATAGGAGATCAGATCCATATGCGCATCGTAGAACTGCCTCAACGTGCCCACGTCGCGCCAGTAGGCGTGGTCGGTCGGCGTGGCTCCCGGAATCTCGTTGGAATTGAAGTCATAGACACCGGCCTCGTTACGGGATGCGAAGTACGGGGCGATGTCGCCGCCCATGTCGTGCTTGGTGTCTTCGGCCTTCTCGTCAAGCGACAGCGCTTCGAACAGGGCATCGGTGTTGGCCACGTAGTTGCCCATGGAGGCGAGGATGGAGTTCGGGTCGTCCGGCAGGCCGGTGGTGGTCTGCGGCTTCTCCTGGAAGCTCTTGATCATGTTCGGGTGTTCCGGATCGACCTCGATCACGCCGAACTGGTTGGACTGGCTGATCGGCTGGCGGATGCCGGCCACGGTGAATTCCGCGCCGGAATCGATGTGTTGCTGCACCATCTGCTGGAAGTCCATGCGATACACGTGATCGGCGCCGACGATGACCACAATGTCCGGCTGTACATCCTCGATGATGTTGATGGTCTGATAGATGGCGTCGGCCGAGCCCAGGTACCAGTGCTTGCCGAGACGCTGCTGAGCCGGAACGGGGGAGACATAATTGCCCAGCAGCGGCGAGAAACGCCACACCGTCGAAATGTGACGGTCAAGCGAATGCGACTTGTACTGGGTGAGCACGACGGTCTGCATGTAGCCGGAATTGACCAGATTGCTCAATGGGAAATCAATCAGACGGAACACACCGCCAAACGGAACGGCCGGCTTGGCCCTGTCCCGGGTCAGGGGCATCAGGCGCGTGCCTTCGCCGCCTGCAAGTACGATGGAAAGAATTTTCGGATTCTTCGCCATGAGAACTCCTCTCTTAGAGCGTCATATCGACACCGCACATCTTCGGTCGGAATGCTTCTTCGCAAACCGCTTACGCACACAATAATTGCATATTTTCTGCAACTTGCAAGGCTTTTGCCCCGCGAGTCTCGAACTTTTTCAAGACTTTTCAGTGAATCGCGGTCGAATAGAAAGCCACGGCACTCGAAGCGGCCACGTTGAGACTGTCCACTCCGTGGCTCATGGGGATCTTCACGGTGAGATCCGCGCGGGATATCGTATGATGCGATAGGCTATCCCCTTCGGTGCCGAAGATCAGCGCCAGTCTGTCGATGTGATCGGGCTCGGACGGTCCGTTGTTGAGTCTGCGCACCAGTTCGTCCAGGGGAATGGAGTCATCCTCCAATGCCATGGCCACGGTGGTGAAACCGAGATCATGCAGCTCCTCCATGCCGGTGAACGGCCAGTAATGCTTGTTGTCGCCACCGATGCGGGTCCATGGAATCTGGAACACCGTGCCCATCGACACGCGTGCGGCCCGCCGATACAGCGGATCGCCGCAGGAGGGGGTGACCAGCACGGCGTCGACGTCAAGGGCCGCAGCCGAACGCATCAGCGCACCGACGTTCGTGTGGTCGACGATGTTCTCCATCACCGCGATGCGTCGTGCCCCACGGCACACCTCCTCGACGCTTGGCAGGATCCAACGCTTCATGGCGGCCAGCGCGCCGCGGTGCAGACGATACCCGGTCAGCCGCCTGAGCTGTTCCGGAGACGCCACGTACACGGGGATGCCTTCGCCCCAACGCTCATCGATGAAGGCGAAGGTCTCCGACATGCCTTCGATCCACGGTTCCTCGACCAGCAGGGATATCGGCTCGCGATTGGCCGCCAGGGCACGGTCGATCACCTTGGGCGATTCGGCGATGAACAGTCCCTTGCTCGGTTCCAGTTTGTTGCGCAGCTGGATTTCGGTGAGATTGGTGTAGGCGGCGACGCGGTCGTCGTCGATGGAATCAAGATGGATGAACTGCATTTCTTCGCCGGCTTTCGCTAGAGACAAGAAAACCCCTTGTTTCCAAGGGGTTTATCCGGTGTCCGGAGCGGGACTTGAACCCGCACGCCTGTATAAAATAGGCACTAGCACCTCAAGCTAGCGCGTCTACCATTCCGCCACCCGGACAGGTGTCTGTTGCTCGCGGCAACGAATGAAAACTATAGCAGCTGATCCCAGTCATGCAAATCACGGCGTGTCGCCCTGTTTTGCAGGCGTTATATGGGGTGATGATAGGCTCGGAAGCTATGACTGATGCCCTTTTTCTGCTTGACACGGAACATGATGACGTGCCGGTGAATAGCGACGAGCTCAATGCCGGTTGGAAGTTGACGCTACCCGCCTCGGTGCGGCGTCATGCGATTCAGGCCATGCGTTTGAAGGATGGCGACGAACTGCAGCTGTCCGACGGCAAGGGGCTTCGCATCCATGCCGTGTTGCGTGATGCGCAGCAGGGTATCGCGCAAGTGCTGCGATTCGGTAGGGAATCCCAGCCGACCATCAGGCTTTCGTTGGTGCAGGCGTTGGCCAAGAGCGGCCATGACGAGCAGGCCATCGACACCGCCACGCAGATCGGTGTGGATGAGGTGATTCCGTGGCAGGCCGACCGTTCCATCGCCAAGTGGAAGGCGGGCCGTACGGACAGGAAATGGCGGCAGGTGCTCGAAGCCGCGACGGAGCAGTCGCGTCGTTCCTGGACTCCCGAACTGGGGGAGTGCGTGACCAGCAGGCAGGTGGTCGCCATCTGCAGACGTGCCTGCGTGCACGGTGACCTGGTGGTCGTGCTGCATCAGGATGCCACGAAGACTTGGAACCAAATCGAGCAGAACATCGCCGATCTGTCGGACAGATGTCTGGAGGACGGCCGTCGGCGAACCGTCTACGTGGTGGTCGGTCCGGAAGGCGGCATCAGTGACACCGAGGTCGCATCCTTTACCGAGGCGGGTGCCGAAGCATGCGTGCTGGGGAGCAACATTCTGAGGGCCTCCACGGCCGGTCCCGTCGCGTTGTCGCTGCTGGCCCGCGCACTGGGCCGTTTCGTGTGACGCCAATGCACGGGTTTATCCCGGTTGCGCAATAGCATGGAGGTGAAGGTCCGCAACCACAACGAAGGAGCGTCATGAGCGATTCGGATTGCCTGTTCTGCAAGATCATTGCCGGTGAAATCCCAAGCGAGAAGGTGTATGAGGATGACACCACCTATGCGTTCAAGGACATCAATCCGAAGGCCAGGGTGCACGTACTCATCGTGCCGCGCGCCCATTATGCGAACGTCGCCGAGCTGGCCACCGGCGATGCCGGTCAGCTGGCGCACATGGTCGAGGTCGCGCAACGAATCGCCGACGATGAATTCCATGGCGCCTACCGTCTGATCTTCAACACCGGCCTCGATGCGGGCCAGAGCGTATTCCATGTGCACGCCCATGTGCTGACCGGCGAAAAGCTCGACGAGTAGTCCTTTTTCGCTTTCCAACGTCAAATATAAGAAGAGGTTCTGTGGCCACCACTACACGCACCATCACGATTCCCCAACAACTTGACCCGGTGACGGTCCTCGGTCCGATCGACGAGGTACTCCGCGAGGTCGAAAGGGCATTCCCTGATCTGACCATCATCGTACGGGGCAACCGCATCGCGATCATGTCACGTTCCAAACAATCCGAAGCGCAGGCGGCGCAGGCCGAGGACGTGCTCGCCGACATCATTCAGGCCGCATACACGGCTCCGATGGATGCCGACACCGTGCGGCGCATGCTCGACCAGAACGTGCTGAAGAACCCTGTGCGGCAATCCCATCCCGGGCATGGACGCGTGGTGGAGGAATTACGCCTGCAGGAGCATGTGCAGGGCATGGCCGTCAACCGTGACGAAAGCGCCGACCGGCGCAAGCCGCATGTTCCGGGCGTCATCACGTTCGCCCTGGGCAAGCCGGTGCGTGCGAAGACGGCCGGGCAGATCGCCTACGTCAACGCCATCGAATCGCACACCATCACCTTCGCCATAGGCCCGGCGGGCACTGGCAAGACCTATCTTGCCGTGGCCAAGGCCGTGCGCGCCTTCCAGGACCGGCAGGTACGCCGCATCATCCTGACGCGGCCGGCCGTGGAGGCCGGCGAGAATCTCGGCTTCCTGCCCGGTACGTTGAACGAGAAGGTCGATCCATACCTGCGACCGCTATATGATGCGCTATCCGATATGCTCGGAGCCGACCAGTTGAGACGCTACATGGATGACGGCGCCATCGAGGTCGCGCCGCTGGCCTATATGCGCGGCCGTACGCTCAACGATGCGTTCGTAATCCTCGACGAGGCACAGAACACCACGGAACAGCAGATGAAGATGTTCCTTACGCGACTCGGCTTCAACACCAAGATGATCATCACCGGTGACGTGACGCAGGTCGACCTTACCGTACCCCGATCGGGGCTCGCCACCATCGAGCGCATTCTGAACGGCATCGACGGCATCGCCTTCGCCCATCTTCAGCCGGAAGACGTGGTGAGGCATGCCCTGGTGGGCAAGATAGTCGCGGCCTACGACCGGCACGCCGCCATCGCCGGCGATCACAGCCGACAAGGCCGTAAACGCCGCAATGAGATCGAAACGACCGAAAGGAACGAATACGCCGATGAGCGTTGAAGTCACGAACGAAACCATCTGGCAGATCGACGGCAAGGTCTTTTCGGACCTTGGTATCTGGGTGATGGACCAGATGCGCGTCAGCACACAATCCGACCTGACCATCATGTTCGTGGATCCCGATCCCATCGCCCAGCTGCACATGCGCTGGATGAATCTCGAAGGCCCCACCGATGTGATGAGCTTCCCGATGGACGAACTGCGGCCGGGAGACGGAAGGACCGTCATGGAAGGCGTGCTCGGCGATATCGTGATCTGCCCGTGGGTCGCGGCGCAACAGGCGCTCGCGGCGGGTCACAGCACCATGGAGGAGATGATGTTGCTGACCATTCACGGTATCCTGCATCTGCTTGGATACGATCATGTGACCCCGGAGCAGGAACGTCAGATGTTCGGCCTGCAGCGGCAATTGCTGCTTACGTTCTTCGCGCTTCGGCAAGGTGTCGGTTCACAGGCGACGTTACCCGCCGGCGCATCGGATGCGCTGGCCGAATGGGACCGCGAGCACGGTTCGGGCCGGCAGATCGCCAAATAGTCCATGCAAGCAGAGTGAGGTATTGTCAAATCATGGAAGGCATGACCATCGCCATCATCGCCGTTCTGGTCATCGTGGCGTTGCTGCTGGTATGGCTGTCGCTGTCGATGGCCGCCACCGAAGGCGCGGTGGCGCGTGTGACAAGGGCCAGCCTGAACAATCTCATCCTTGAGATTCAGACGGATTCCGAGATCTCGCCATTCATCAGAGACAAGAAAGTCAAACGCATCCATAAGGTGCAGCGTCTGGTCTCCGACCGATATGCGACCGCCGGATCCTGCGCGTTCTTCCGCATCACCTGCAATGTGCTCGACGGCGTGCTGGTGGCATGCATCGCGGCGCTGCTCGATACCCCGCTGTGGTCCGAGCTGCTGTGCGGGTTCGTTTTCGCATTGATCGTGGCCGTGATTTCGTTGCTGGTGCGCCCACGAAGCGCCGGGGCATCCAAGCCGGTGGACATCATGCTTCAGCATGCCAATGCGGTGTCGGCCGCGACGATGCTGACGCCATTCGCCAAGATCGGAGGGCAGAAGGACACCAAACGCCGTAACGGCGATCTTTCCGACGACGAAGAGCTGGAGAAAATCCAACTCGAACAGGGGCGCGCAACCATCGACCGGCTGGTCGAGGCGAACGATTTCGATCCGGAGGTCTCCGAGATGCTGCGCAACGTGCTCATGCTCTCGGAGACCCTGACCCGCGAGATCATGGTGCCGCGTACCGATATGATCTGCATCGAACGTGATGAGACGCTGGAAAACATGCTGAAACTCTGTTCACGTTCCGGCTTTTCACGCGTACCGGTCATCGGCGAGGACGTCGACGATCTGGTCGGCATCGCCTATCTCAAGGATGCGGTGCGGGCGACCGCCTTCAACCCGGCCGCATTGTCCCGCGATGTGGAATCGATCGTGCGTGATCCGATGCTGGTGCCGGAATCCAAGCCGGTCGACGATCTATTCCACCAGATGCAGCGCACGCGTCAGCATGTGGCGGTCGTGGTGGACGAATATGGCGGTATCGCCGGCATGGTCACCATCGAAGACACCATCGAGCAGATCGTGGGTGAGCTCGAAGACGAGCATGACCGTACCCAGCATGCCGAGCCGGAGAGACTGGGGGAGAAGAAGTGGAGCATGCCGGCCCGCACCCCGATCGCCGATCTCGAGGAGATCTTCGAGATCGACATCGACGAAGACGACGTCGACACGGTGTACGGCCTGCTGACCAAGTTGTTGGGGCGCGTGCCGATCGTCGGCGCATCCGCGGTGACCCGTGGTCTCAGGCTGACCGCAGTGGATTCCGCCGGACGACGCAAGAAGGTGTCCACCATTGTGGTGGAGCCCGCACACGTCGAGGGTGTGGACGAAACTGAACACCAGAACGAAGAACCAAGCGGCGACGCCGATCAGGCGTCGGATAACGATAAGGATTCCAAGGACAAGCATGACTGACCCACACGATATGACCGACCCGACCTCCATTCCCGCGGATTCCGCGGCGCCAGTCCCATATCGTTCTGGATTCGTCGCCGTGGTCGGACGCCCGAATGTAGGCAAGTCCACACTCATCAACGCGCTGATCGGCACGCAGATCGCCATCGCGTCATCGCGTCCGGAAACCACGCGCAAGGCCATTCGAGGCATTCTTACCACTGACAACGCGCAGATCGTCTTGGTGGATACGCCCGGCATCCATCGCCCCCGTACTCTGCTCGGCCAGCGCCTGAATGATGTGGTCGACGAGTCCTTGGCTGATGTGGATGCCATCGCGTTCCTGCTGCCGGGCGATCAGGAGATCGGTCCCGGCGATAAGCGCATTCTCAGCCGGTTACGCTCCGAATTCGCGGTGAAGCGTGATGATGGTACGTTCAGGTGGAAGGTGCCGCTGATCGCCATCGTCACCAAGATCGACGAACTTTCCCGTGAAGGACTGATCGACAAGCTCATCGAAATCAACGAATTCGCCGATTTCACCGACATCGTACCTGTCAGCGCGCTGAAGAACGACAATCTGTCCGAAGTCAGGAACGTGCTTGTGGAGAACATGCCGGAAGGCCCGCAGATGTATCCGACCGAGCAGATCACCGAAGAACGTCCGGAAGACACCATCGCCGAACTGATACGTGGTGCGTTCCTGGAGGAACTGGACGACGAGTTGCCGCATTCGCTGGCCGTGGTCGTGGATTCCATCGAGTATCCGGAAGACAACGATAGCGGCATGGCCTATGACGGCAAGGCGCAGGTGATCGTATCCATCTATGTGGAACGTGATTCCCAGAAGCCGATCATCATCGGCAAGGGGGCGGAACATCTTGTACGCGTCAAGAAGAAGCTGCGCACACCGGTCAACCGCATCGTCGGCCAGAAGGCCAAGCTTGACCTGCACGTCAAGGTTGCCAAGGGCTGGCAGTCGGATCCCAAGCAGCTCGAGAAGCTGGGCTTCTGATCCGTTTGTGACCCGATTGGGATCCGCTTCGCGGCCCTCGGGCAAAGTGCCGCTTTCCCGCCGAAGAGCGTCGTTATGTGCAGGAAATATGATGACGGCCTGCGCACAACGACGTTTCGAGATGCGATGATGTCGTTCCGTCGCGATTCTCTTCGTATCTTTCGCAACGGAACGACATTCCACGGCGATTGTTGCGTTGGGATGATCGATGGCAGACATCCCAACGCCATTCGGGGAACGGTTACTTCTTCTTGGTGTACATCTGGGTGTTGAGCAGGGTGGAGTAACGCTTGATCACCTTCGGACGAATCACCTTCATGGACGCGGTCATCAGACCATTCTCCTGGGTGAACTCTTCCGGAAGGATGATGAACTTACGTACGGATTCGGCCCGGGACACCCCTTCATTGGCCTGATCAACCCACTTCTGCACCTCGGCGCGCACCGCCGCGTTGTTCGCGGCCTCCTCAAGCGGCATGTCACGGTTGAGGCCTTTGCTTTCCAGCCACGGACGAAGCGCTTCCTCATCCAACGTGATCAGCGCGGAGATGAACGGGCGCTTGTCGCCAAGCACCAACGCCTGCGATACGAATTCGCAACGCTGAATGACCTCTTCGATCGGGCCGGGGGAGACGTTCTTACCGCCTGCGGTGATGATCAGATCCTTCTTACGGCCGATGATGTACAGGAAACCGTCGTCATCGATGCGACCGAGATCGCCCGTGGCATACCATCCGTCTTCGGTGAAGGAATCCTCGGAGGCCTCCTCGTTCTTGTGATAACGGAGGAATACCGCGGTGCCCCTGACCTGAATCTCGTCGTCTTCGGCGATGCGCAGCTCGAAGCCCGGGAACGCGATGCCGACGGAACCCTGATGGTACGGCACGCCCACCGGATTGAAGGCGCACGGTGCGGTGGTCTCGGTCAGGCCATAGCCCTCATACACCGGCACGTTTGCGCCGCGGAAGAAGGCCATCAGCTCCGGATCGAGCGGAGCGCCGCCGGCCACGATCCACTTGGCGCGGCCGCCGAGCACTTCGCGCAGCGAGGCATAGACCATCGGATCGAACGCCGCCCGGCGCGCCTTGGACAACGCTCCGGCCCTGCCCTTGGCGCTGACCTCTTTCATGTAGTTCTGCGCGGCGACCACGGCTGCGGCGAACGCCACACCCTTGGCTCCGTGACCGGCCTTCTGGGAAGCCGCGTTGTACACCTTCTCCAACACACGCGGGACCACGATCATCACGGTCGGCCTGGCCACCTGCAGGTCAGCGATCAGCGTCTTGATGCCTTGCGCGATGTAGATGTGCAGCTGGCTGGCCACGCAGATGTAGTTGATGGCACGTGCGAAGGAGTGCGCCTGCGGCAGGAACAGCAGTACGGTGTGCTTGCTGTTGTGCAGCAGGTCGGGCATGTAGTCCGGCAGGTTCAACGCGGTGGTGCAGTAATGCTCGTGCGTCATCTCCACACCCTTGGGAGCCGCCGTGGAGCCGGAAGTGTATACGATGGAGCACAGGTCGGTCTTCTGGACGGAGTCGATGCGTGCATCGAGCTCCTCGTCGCTCACGCCGGAACCATACGCCTTGATCTCATCCAGACCGCCGTTCTCGAAGCATACGATATGCTCCAACGTCGGGCATTCCTCTTCCGCGCCGTCGGCCTTGTCGCGCATGTCCTTGGTTTCGACGACCAGCAGACGGGCATCCGAATTGTTCACGATGTTGCGGATCTGCTCGGCCGAATCGGTATCGTAGATGGTCGCCAGCACGCCGCCGCAGGCCATGACCGCCGCGTCGAAGACATCCCACTGATAGGAGGTACGGCACATGAAGGCCACGCCGTCACCCTTCTTCAGCCCGTAGTGCAGCAGCCCCTTCGCGGTCTCGCGAATCTCGGCAAGCACCTCATTGCCGGTCTTGGTGACCCACTCGCCGTTCTCCTTATAGGTATAGAGAGGCGCGTCGCCCATGCGTTCGGCGCGGTCGGCGTAGATGTCGTAGATGGACATGCCGTCGTCCAACGGCGGGTTGCCCTCCGTCTTCGTGGTCAGCAGACCCGTCTCGGGGTCGAGGAAGGTCGTTGACGGGAAGCCTGGGCCCCACTCGGCGGTATGCGGCAGGTCGATGTGGCCGTCGGGGGAGATGAGGTTGTCGGGATCGTTGTAGTCGGGGGTGTTACCGGAGTCGTCGCTGACCGGATGGACGAAATCACCTCCCAGACGCAACGCCTTCTGCGTGAGATTGGCGGCTTGCTTGCTTAACGAGGTGATGACAGACACGTAATGCTCCTTGGCCCTACTATATATATGAATGACTTGGTATCTGAGTAGGAATGATAATCCCTCAACCGCGACACGTCACCTTACGGTAGCGTAGGGAAGTGTTAGGATTGCGCCGTTTTGAGCCATATTCGACAGTCGCACCGTATTCGACAGGTGAAATTTCGCTTCTGGATAGGTGTGACCTACGTTACACTGTTGCGCTGTATCTGTTCAATAGATTTCTTTAATGAGGAAGAAAGGGCATCTATGGCTGAAACACCAGAAGCCACCGTGGCCTTCGGAGTGCTTAACGAAACCTCCGAGCACGAGTCCCGTGTTGCTCTGACACCGGATATCGTAACGAGATTGCGTAAATCAGGCGTTGCCTGCCTGATCGAATCCGGTGCAGGGGTCGCGTCACATTACGTTGATGAGGATTACGCCAAGGCCGGTGCGCAGGTCGTCTCCGCCGCCGACGTGATTGCACGCGCCGATGCGCTCGGTTTCGTCGATCGCCCAAGCAATGAGCTGCTGAGCCACGTGAAGAGGGGTACGTGGATCATCGGCATGCTCGGATCGTTCACCGATGCCGGTTATGTGGCCGCGCTCGAGAACGCCGGGTTGGTCGGCGTCGCCATGGAGAAGCTGCCGCGCCAGCTGAGTTCGGCGCAATCCATGGACGAGATGACGTCCCAGAACTCCGTGATGGGTTACAAGGCCGCCATCGCCGCCGCTGACGCATACGGTTCCTTCCTGCCGATGATGACCACCGCGGCCGGTACCGTACGTCCGGCCAAGGTGCTCGTTCTGGGCGCCGGCATCGCAGGTCTGCAGGCCATCGGCACCGCCAAGCGTCTTGGTGCGGTCGTGACCGCGTATGACGTCCGTCCGGCTTCCAAGGGTGAGGTCGAATCCTTGGGCGCCAAGTTCCTGGATCTCGGTCTTGATTTCTCCAAGGGTCAGGGCGAGGGCGGCTATGCCCGTGCGCTGAGCGCCGAGGAGCAGGCCCAGCAGCAGGCCGCCGTCGACCAGAAGGCCGCAGGGTTCGACATCGTCATCACCACCGCCAAGGTTCCGGGCCGCAAGCCTCCGGTCCTGCTGACCCGCGCCGGCGTGGCGGGGCTGCATCGCGGTGCCGTGATCGTCGACTGCGCTGCCAGCGATTTGGGAGGCAACGTCGAAGGTTCCGTCGTCGGCACCCAAGTGACCGAGGGCGGCGTGACCATCATCGGTGCGCCGTATCTGGCCAGTGGCGTGTCCACCACCGCATCCAACCTGTTGAGCCGCAATGTGGCCGACGTGCTTGCGCATTTCGTGCGTGACGGCGGACTCGCCATCGATCTCAATGAGGAACTTGACAACGCCATGGTCGTAGCCGGCCGTGGAGAGGAAGCCAAGAAGGAAGAAGAGTAAGGAGGAACGATGGATATCGTCGTCGCAATCACGCTGTTCGTCCTCGCGCTGCTCATCGGCGTCGAGGTCATCGGCAAGGTGCCTGCCACCTTGCACACCCCGCTCATGTCGGGCGCCAACTCCATCCACGGCATCGTCATCGCCGGTGTCGTCATCGTCGCCGCACATGCCACCAGCCCGCTTGCCTGGGTGTTCATCTTCCTGGCGGCCGTGCTGGGCACCATGAACGTCGTCGGCGGCTACGTGGTCACCGATCGCATGTTGGAGATGTTCAAGTCCGACAAGGGCAAGAAGAAGGAAGAGGAGGCCAAGTAAATGGGCACTCTGGCCGAAATGCTGAGCACTCCGCTCGGTGTCATCGAATGGTTCGTCTATCTGCTGGCCGCCGTGATGTTCGTCATCGGCCTGCATCTGATGAACTCCCCGAAGACCGCTCGCAAGGGCAACATGGTCTCCGCCATCGGTATGGTCATGGCAGTGGTCATGGCGTTCATCGTACTGTTCGCAGGTGAGGTCTCCAATGGATTCAAGCACTCCGTGGCCGTTGTCGTATTGATTGTCGGCATCGTCATCGGTGCCGTCGCAGGTGTGGTCTCCGCCAAGAAGGTGCAGATGACCGACATGCCGCAGCTGGTCTCCGTGTTCAACACCGTGGGTGGTGGCGCCGCCGCGCTCGTGGCGCTGAACGACATCCTGACCTCCGACGGCACGCCGTCCCTCGTGGTGCTGATCACCGCAGGTCTGGGCATCGTCATCGGTTCCGTCACCTTCTCCGGTTCGCTCATCGCCGCCGGCAAGCTGCAGGGCATCAAGTTCATCAAGAAGCTCACTTTGCCGGGCAAGAGCATCTGGAACGTCGTATTCATCGTCCTGACCGTCGCCTCCTTCGTGATGTTGTGCGTGCAGCCGGAGCAGCGTCTGCTGTGGTCGATTCTCGCCACCGTGTTCGCCCTGTGCTACGGACTTGTCTTTGTCATCCCGATCGGCGGCGCCGATATGCCGGTCGTCATCTCCGTGCTCAACGCCTGCACCGGTACCGCAGTGGCCATGTCCGGCCTTGCCATCAACAACATCGCCCTGATCGTGGCCGGCGCCCTCGTCGGCGCGGCCGGCGTGACCCTGTCCATCGCCATGTCCAAGGCCATGAACCGCCCGCTGCTGTCCGTGCTGGCCGGCGGCTTCGGCGGCTCCGACTCCGCCGCCGGTGCCGGGGAGGGCCCGGAAGGCACCATGAAGGAGACTTCCGCCGACGACCTTGCGGTGCAGCTGGTCTACGCCGAGAAGGTCATCTTCGTGCCGGGCTTCGGTCTGGCCCAGGCGCAGGCGCAGCGCGAGCTCGCCGATCTCGGCGTGCTTCTCAAGGACCACGGCGTCGAGGTCTCCTACGCCATCCACCCGGTGGCCGGCCGTATGCCGGGCCATATGAACGTGCTGCTTGCGGAAGCCAACGTGCCGTACGAGGAGCTCGTCGATCTGGATGACATCAATCCGCAGTTCCCGCAGGCCAACGTCGCCCTCGTCGTCGGTGCCAATGACGTGACCAATCCGGCCGCGCGCAAACCCGGCACTCCGGTCTCCGGCATGCCGATCCTCGACGTCGACAAGGCGCAGAACGTGGTGGTCATGAAGCGTGGCCGCGGCACCGGCTACGCTGGCATCCAGAACGAGTTGTATTTCGAGGACAACACGCAGATGCTGTTTGGCGACGCCAAGGCGAGCCTGCAGGCGGTCGTCGCCGCGGTCAAGGAGCTGATCGACTAGGCGTCATGGCGGAACGTCATCGGCGTTGTTCCCCCGGGGCGCATCCTATGCGTCTCAGCCACACTCCTCGATGCCGCACATGCATCCAGCCGGTCGGCATGAGCCGATCATGCAAGGTCCTTCCCTGTGGGAAGGACCTTTTTCGTGTCCGTACCGTTCGTGTCCGCGTTATGACTCGAGGTTGTCGAACATCGGACGCGCCATCACGGCGAACGGCAGAATCGCCAATGCCGAGCATACAAGAATCAGCCAGACCGGCAGCCATTCATGCAGCCAGCCGTACACCATCTGCCCGAGTGGCTGGGTGCATGTGGCCACGGAGGTGATCAGGGCCATCACCTTGCCGGTCATTGATTCGGGGGTTTTGAATTGAATGGTCGGGAAGATGATGAGGTTCAGGAAATCAACGGCGATCATGCCGGCCGCCAGACATCCGGTGAGCACCAGCAGTCGAGTCCATACGCTGACCGGCATCATGAATGAGACGGCTGGCGGCAGCATCAGAAGGCCTTCGAACCATAACGACATGGAAGCGTGCTGGGCATGCAGGCGTGTTGCGAACATGCCGGCGGCGAACGTGCCTGCGATGCCCGCAATGCCGACGATGCCATCGCAGGTGCCGTAGACGGCCGCGCTGAAACCAAGTGTGGTACGTACGATAAACGGGAAGCTTATCGAACTGAAACCGACCAGAATGAAATTCAACCATGCACACAACGCAACCAGTCTGAACAACGCCGGTTGCTCATGGGTCAGGAACAGGAAGGCGTTTCTCAGATCCGCAATGGGCGAAGGCTGCCTTTCCCCATCGGATTCGGCATGCGGCGGCTCGAGGCGGATGCGGCATTCGACGATGGCCGCCGCCACGAAGCAGAGCACGGTGGCGGCCATCATGAGACGGATGCCGAAGAACGCATACAATATGCCGCCTATGAAACTGGGCATCAGGTTACTCAGCTGCTGCACCTGGTTGATGACGGCCATGCCTTGGCGCAGGGTCCCCGCACCATGGCGTTTGAACATCTGAGGGAGCGCCGCCTGTACGGTCGGTGTCTCCAAGGCATCCAGAACGGCCAGGATGATCTGCATACCCGCAATGACGGTGATGCTGAATCCCATTCGAGCGATCCAGATCAATGAGAGAAGGGTGACGATACCAGACAGTACGTCCAATCCCACCATCATGGTACGTCGGTTGATGCGGTCGGCCAGTACGCCACCGAACGGGCCGATGACGACCGTTGGCATGACGGAGATTGCGAGTATCGCTGCGAAGGCCGTTGAGGAGCCGGTTGCGTCCAGCACCCACATCGATATGGCGAAGCGCAGCATGGTGTTGCCGAATAACGAGATGCCCTGGCCAGCGACCAGTGCGACGAACGTGGCGGAGAGCAAGGGAGAGCGAGTGGTGCCAAGCATGGGATGCCTTTCCGATGACGATTTGATTAATACCGACCGACGGTATGTATCATTGCGAGAATGAAGTCGTGTACTGTCGAAGAGGATATGCCGAATGCTGCGGTGGCTTTCCACCATTGATGGTGCCGTTCGCTGAAAATGCCGTTGTGGACGATTATGGCTCGGTGCGGTGCTCCGGTTCGGCGCCGAGCAGGGCGATGCCTTCCGCCAACGTGTTGACTTCGGGGGAGTCGAGGTCGAACAGCGGCAGTCCGATCGCGGCAAGCATGGTCAGCAGGCATCGGACGCGATGCTTCAGTTCGGCTGCGGTGGCCGGATAGAACATCGGTGCGAGCCAATAGTTGGATAGCAGTGCCAATAATTCGGAGGCCTCTCTTGGATATTGGGTGGAGATGGAGCCGTCCTTGATGCCGTCCTCGATGCATTGACGGAACATGCTCGCATTCGTGGTGCGCCAATATTTGAGGTTTTCGGATAGCATCTTCGGGTCGTTGAGCAGGGGGAACGCGTCCCTCAGCAACAGCATGTGCTCCCGATTGGCAACGGTGGCAAGCATCCAGTGCCGGATCTTCTGCAGCCCGGACAAGGAATCGTCGTCCAGGGGCAGGGCGGCATTGACCTGTGCTGTATCGGCTTCGGTGAGCGCATCGAGAATGGCGGCCTTGTTGGGGAAGTGGTGGTAGATTGCGCCCTTGCTCAGGTCGCCGAGCTCGTTGATGATGTCTTGGATGGAGGTGCGTTCGTAGCCATGCTTGGCGAACAGTTTTCGTGCCGCGTCGAGGATGCGCTGACGTGTCGCCTCGGGATGTGCGTTGCGTGCCATATATGCCGCCTTGCCGAACGATTGGTGCGTGATGTCGGTTCCATTATACATACCGACGGTCGGTATTATGATGCAGGTGTTGCATCGATGATCGGAAGAGCGTGACACACGAATTGTAGCGCTACAATTATAGCGCTACAATTCGTATTGTGGCAATGAAGTGCGTGCGGCTTGTAAGGAGCGACATCATGACACGCGAAAACACCGGAGTTAATTTCATCATCGACGATAACGCGCTGAATTGGACCGGCGACGGCGAATATCTTCGTATCGAACCGTGGGGAACGAACAGCGTGCGCGTCCGCTCCAGGCTCATGCAGCCTGTCATCGATGCCGATTGGGCGTTGCTGGAAGCGAAGGCCGACCCGCAAGAGGTGAAGATCGTCATCACCGGCAATCGAGCGGAATTGACGAACGGCCTCGTAACGGTACGGGCCGAGCAATACGAACAGTCCGCGGATGTCAGCATCTGCCGATTGACGTTCCTCAACACCGAAACCGGTGAGAGTCTGCTCCGCGAATGCACTGATGGCGGCGCGTTACGTCTGCGTGCACGCGCGCACAATCCGCGTATGGACGGGGCGGAATCGCCCACCGTCATGTTCGAAGCGAACGCGGGTGAACATATCTACGGCATGGGCGAATACCAGCAGCCGGTCATGGACCTCAAAGGCTCCACTTTGGAACTGGCGCACCGCAACTCCCAAGTGTCCATCCCGTTTATGATTTCCAGCAAGGGGTACGGATTCCTGTGGCACAATCCGGCGATCGGCTCCGTGACCTTCGGTAACAACCGCACCGAATGGAAGGCGGGAGTCGCTGACCAGATCGACTATTGGATCACTGTCGGAACCAATGCGCAGATTGAAAACCAGTATGCCGACGCCACAGGGCATGCTCCCGTCATGCCCGAATGGGGCCTCGGCTTCTGGCAATGCAAATTGCGCTACTGGAATCAGGAGGAGCTGCTGAATGTGGCGCGTACCTTCAGGAAGAGGCGCATTCCGATCGATCTGATCGTCATCGACTTCTTCCACTGGCCGCTTATGGGCGACTTCCGCTTCGACGAGGAATTCTGGCCCGATCCGAAGGCCATGGCCGACGAGCTGCACGAAATGGGCATCAGACTCATGGTCTCCATCTGGCCGCAGATCGACGTGCAATCCGAGAACTATGACGAGATGCGACACCACAACTACCTCGCCAAAACCCGCCAAGGCAAGGACGTGGGCATGTGGTGGCCGCGTGATAGCCAGTTCTTCGACGCCACCAATCCGGCGGCACGTGACTTCGTATGGGGATTATGCCGTAAGAACTATGCCGATCTCGGCGTCGACGCATTCTGGCTCGACGAGGCCGAACCGGAATGGGGCGGTGACTATGATTACGCGCACTACCTGTACCATATCGGACCGGTGGGCAAGGTCGGCAACGTGTATCCGCAACTGTATAACAAGACCTTCTACGACGGGCAGCTTTCCATCGGCCGCGAGGGCGGCATCGTGAACCTCACGCGTGCCGGATGGGCGGGCTCACAACGTTACGGATCGCTCATCTGGTCAGGTGACGTGCACTCCACCTTCGATGACCTGAGGGCGCAGATCACCTGTGCGATCCACATGGGTGCGGCCGGTATCCCATGGTTCACCACCGACATGGGCGGGTTCAACTACGGCGGTCTGGACGACGAGGAATTCAAGGAGCTGTACGCACGTTGGTGCGAATTCTCCTGTTTCTCGCCGGTCATGCGAAACCACGGCAATCGCGTGCCCTACACCAAAATCGAAGGCAAACCGACCGTCGACCGTATCGGCAACCCCATCGACCACATCACCACCGGTGCCGATAACGAACCGTGGAGCTATGGCGAGGACATCGAAAAGCTGATGGTCAAGTACATCAAACTGCGCGAGGCCATGCGTCCCTATACGCGCCAGCTGTTTGCGGCGGCGCATGAGAGCGGCCAGCCGCTTGTGCGTGGTCTGTTCTTCGATTTTCCAGACGACGACAAGGCCGCAAACATCGCCGACGAATACCTGTTCGGGCCGGATCTCCTGATAGCGCCCGTCACCGAATCCGGTGTGCGTTCACGCGAAGTGTATTTGCCGGGTGGTCCGGAAACGACTTGGACAAACCTGCACGACGGCAACAACCACGAAGGTGGACGGACCGTCACCGTCGAAGCGCCGCTCGATGTGATTCCGGTATTCGCGCGCAACGGCGCCGATCATGGGCTGAACGGTATGATCTGACCATGACTACTTTGGATGATGTGGCCCGTCTCGCCGGAGTCTCCCGCATGACAGCCTCCAACGCGATGCGCGGCAAGGCGATTGTCAAACCCGAAACCGCAGCGCGTGTGCGGGCGGCCGCGGCGCAACTCGGCTACCGACCGAATCTGGCGGCGCGACAACTGAGTTCCGGCAAAAGCCACATCATCGGCGTCACCGTCTCCGATTTCGATCTGATCTTTCCAGCCGAGCTGGCCGCATGCGTCTCCGACATCGCACAACGTCATGACTATCAGACCGTACTGCAGCAAACCCGCTTCTCCAGCGACTTCGAAAAGCGCATGCTATCCAGCGCGGCCATGCAGGTGTGCGACGGTACCATCATCTGTTGGCCGAGTGGCACGGATGCGCCAATCGTCGAATTCGGCAAGACCCATCCACTGGTGGTCGTCGACGGATTCGGCCTTCGGGGAAGCGTCGACTGTGTGTTCACGCCATGCTTCGAAGGAACCGCGGCGGCCATCCGGCATCTGTATGCGCATGGGCGCTCGCGGATCCTTCTTCTCGGCTTGTGGCCCAACGGACTCGAGCGAATCGAGACGGCACCGAATTCCGCGGCGTTACGATTGCAGGGTTCAGTCGAGACGCTGAACGAGCTCTCGCTGGACTGTGATCCTGCGAAGGATGTCATTCCATGCGCATGGAACCGGCAAGCCGGATATGAAACCATGCTTCGCGTACTCGGCGAGCGCGATGACTTCGACGCGGTGTTCTGCGCCACGGATCCGATCGCCATCGGTGCCATGCGTGCACTTGTCGAATGCGGGCTCGACGTGCCGGACGATGTTGCCATCATCGGCTTCGACGGTCTGGAGGATGGCGTCTACACCAACCCCGGACTGACCAGTGTGTCCGTCAGTCCGCAGGATATGGCGGCGGCGAGTCTGGATATGTTGTTCGGCAGGATCGAATCCGATTCGGAAGCGATTATCGAACCGCGATCGGTGACGGTCGATTTTCATATCATCGAACGGGGCAGTGCGGAGTAGATGCTGGAATCGGCCGCGTCGCTGAGAATACGTGTCACATAGTGGGCATGCAGGGCCGCCCGAGTTGACCGCATGACTGTTGAAGGGGCTAATCTGGCTGCTGGAAATCATGACGGCAAAGAGGGGCATATGGAGAAGAATCTGACCAGCGGCAGTGTGTTCAAAACCATCATTACGTTCGCCTTGCCGTACCTGCTGTCATACTTCCTGCAGACGCTGTACGGCATGGCCGACCTGTTCATCGCGGGGCAGTTCATCGGCGTGGACGGCATCACCGCCGTCGCGAACGGCAGCCAGGTGCTCTACATGCTCACCGTCGTCATCGTCGGGCTTGCCATGGGCGCCACCGTGACCATCGGTCGGGCCGTAGGCGCGAACCGGCTTGATCGGGCCGCTGAGGCCATCGGCAACACCATCACGTTGTTTGCGGGTGTGGCTTTTGTGCTTACCGCCGTGCTGTTGCTCAGCGTCGATGGCATCGTCGCGATGATCGGCACGCCGACGGAGGCGGTGGACGGTACCGCGCAATACCTGACGATCTGCTTCATCGGCATTCCGTTCATCGTCGCCTATAACATCATCAGTTCGATTTTTCGGGGCTTGGGTGATTCGAAAAGTCCCATGTACTTCATCGCCGTGGCCTGCGTATGCAACATCGCGCTTGACTACCTGTTCATAGGCTATTTCCAGCTTGGACCGTCCGGTGCGGCGCTCGGCACCACGCTCGCGCAGACCATCAGCGTGATCGTGGCGTTCGTCGCCATCCGGTACAAGCGGACCGGCATCCACCTGCATGCGGGGAATCTGCGTCCGCATCGCGACATGCTCGGCGGCATCCTCACGATCGGCGTGCCGACCGCCGTGCAGGACGGCTGCATTCAGATCGCGTTCATCATCATCACCGTAATCGCCAACTATCGCGGTCTCAACGACGCCGCGGCCGTCGGGGTGGTCGAAAAGGTGATCAGCATGCTGTTCCTCGTACCATCTTCCATGCTCGCCACCGTTTCGGCGGTGTCTGCGCAGAACATCGGTGCCGGCAAACCGGAACGTGCGGTGAAGACGCTCAAATACGCCACGGCGATCACCGTTGCATACGGCATCATCATTGCCGTCATCGTGGAATTGACCGCGAGCTCCATCGTGGGCCTGTTCACCACTGACGCCACCGTGATTCTGCTTGGAACGCAATACATCCGCAGCTATATCGTCGACGCGATCTTCGCCGGCGTGCATTTCTGCTTCTCCGGCTTCTTCGCTGCATACGGGCGTTCGTACATCGGTTTCATCCACAACATCATCGCCATCACACTGGTACGAGTGCCTGGTTCGTACATCGCCTCGAAACTCTTCCCGACCACGCTGTTCCCGATGGGTATCGCCGCTCCGGCCGGTTCGCTCCTGTCGGTGATCATCTGCCTCGGTTTCTATGCGTGGCTTAAGCGTCGAGGCGTATTCGCGGCGAAATGAAGGCCGGAAAGACCCGCCTCATTCGTATATGGCGGGTGCCCAGGGCATGGAACCGTCAAGGATGCGTCCGCATGGGTATGCCTGATGGATGGCCGGCATCCGCCGACGTATGCCTACCTGTGCTTGGGGGCGAGGGTGCCGGCCAGGGCGCGCTCGCCGGGGCGGGCCAGGGGGCCGACCAGCTCGTGTGCGGTATAGGGTTCCTCGATGTAGGCGATGTCTTCGGCGGTGAGCTGCACGTCGAGCGCGGCGATGGCGTCGTCCACGCGTTCCGTCTTTGAACAGCCGACGATCGGTGCGGTAATGCCCCTGGCCCAATGCCAGGCCAGCGCCACGCGGGCCATCGGCACGCCGAGACGCTCGGCCACTTCGTGGACCCGCCTGATGATCGGCAGGTCCTGCTCCATGTCCCGGTCATATTTGCTGCGCATCGTATTATCCGTGATGCTTCGCTTGGAATCCGAATTCCATTTCGGCCTCGCCAGATGGCCGGAAGCCATAGGGGAGTAAGGGGTCAGCGCCACGTCATACTGGCGGCATACGGGAATCATCTCGCGTTCGTCCTCACGGTAGAGCAGATTGTAATGGCATTGCATGCTGGTGAACTTCGTCCAGCCGTTCGCCTCCGCCGCGGCCTGCATGTTGTGGAATTGGTAGGCGTACATCTCACTGGCGCCGAGCGCGCGCACCTTGCCGGACCTGACGAGCGAGTCCAACGCCTCCATGGTCTCCTCGATGGGCGTGCCATAGTCGAAGCGGTGGATGATGTACAGATCCAGATAGTCGGTGCCCAGTCGTCGGAGGGTGCCTTCGATCTCATGGGCGATGGCTTCCTTCGACAAATGACCATCGTTGAAATACACCTTGCTGGCCAGAACCACCCTATCTCGACTGATGCCCAGGCGCTTCAGCGCGCGGCCGATGTACGTTTCGGAGGTACCGAACGCATAGCAGTTGGCGGTGTCGATGAAATTGATGCCGCTGTCGATGGCATGCCCGACGACATGCTCGGTGGCATCCTGATCGATGGTCCACTGGTGGAAATCCGGTGATGCCTCACCGAAACTCATGCCGCCAAGGCAGACCTTGGAAACCTGGATGCCGGACCATCCCAAGGGTGCGTATCGCATATCGACCATATCGTGCTCCTTCGCTCATAATCGAAACCGGTATGATTCGAAGCTAGCATGTTCGACCTGAGGAAACCAATGCCCTATATATCGTCGGTTTCCATGCAGAAACGGCATGGAAAAGCATGTCGGACACTCATTGGACATTCTTTTCGCGCAGGCGTTGAATACAAGATATGAACAATCCAAGTACATTCCCAATGGGCGAACCGAATGACGGTTTCGCACAGTATTTCGTTGGCCAAAGCTATCTGGCACCGGTGCTTGATGCCCCGGAAATCACCATCCACAACGTAACCTTCGAGCCTGGGTGCCGCAATAACTGGCATATCCATCACGGTGGCGCGCAGGTGCTCATCGCAGTAGGCGGACGTGGCTATTACCAGATCGACGGGCAGGAGCCGAAGGAGCTCAAGGCCGGCCAGGCCGTGTGCATTCCGGCCGATACCAAGCACTGGCACGGCGCCGCTCCGGGTGAGGCATTCTCGCACCTCGCATTCATGGTGCCCGCCGGTGACCCTTCCACCATGAGCAACGAGTGGCTCGAACCGGTTGACGTTGCGTCGTACGAACGTCTTGCCTGACCGCTTTCGTTCCTTTCCAGACCGAGCATTTCGTCATTATGGAAGTCGTTCGGGGGAGATCCATTTTCGCACAACGCGAAATGTTCGCCTTTGAATGGCCCCCCTTTTACGTATTCGCCGACCCGGCCGGCACGTCCATGGGGGCCGGATCCCGGTCGGAGGCGTGACTATACTGGCGGGCATGTCACGACGGCACATCATTCGACTGGATCTGATGGGCGTGGTGTTCGTCGGCGGATGCGTCGGCACCGGTCTACGGTACGCATGCTCATCCATCGCCGATTGCGGGACGTTCCACCTTGGCACGTTCACGGCGAACATGACCGCCTGCTTCATATACGCGGCGCTATCCGCCTGGCTGGGCTGCTCCACACGGCTTACGGGCCGTGCCAAGGAATACGTGAACCGCGGCTTCGGCATGGGCATGTGCGGAGGGCTCTCCACCATGTCGACGCTCGCCCTGGAGCAGTTCACGTTGCTGCATGGAGGAGATGCACCCGGCGCCGCCATCTACTGCGCCGCGACGTTCCTTGTCGGATTCGCGCTCGCCTATGCGGGTTCCCGCGTCGGTTCGCATATCGCGAACAAGGAGAAGGGGGCCGTACGATGAATGCGATCCTACCGATTCTGGTATGCCTATGCGGTGGAATCGGCGCCTCCGCCCGCTACATCTGCGATGCATACATCAGGACGCTCTGGCATAGGGCATTCCCGATGTCCACATTCGTCATCAACGTGGTGGCCGGTTTTCTGGCGGGAGTCGTCGCCGGGCTCTCCATGCGTTCCGTCGTGCCGCAGGCTTCCCGTCTGCTGCTCGCCACCGGTTTCCTTGGTGGGTTCTCGACCTTCTCGACCATGATGAACGAAGCCGTCACCCTGCTGCGCGGCGGCAGGATCGCGGCATTCGTCGGATACTTCGTGGCGTCCGCCATCGTTCCGGTGGTCGCCGTCGCCTGCGGATACATGATCGCCGAATGATGCGGCGGGAGAGGCGGACGCATATTCAGGCCATGCGTCGCCGCCATCACAGTCGTCGCATATCCATTGGCGGCATGTGACCGTAGACCGCCTGTCCGCCCGTAGGGTGGGTGGCCGACTTACATCATGTCCATCAGCATGAAGGCGAGCATCAGCTGCAGTCTGCTGTCAAGCCGGGACAGGTCCAAACACAGAATCTCCGAAGCCTTGGCGATTTTGTAGTTCACCGTATTGCGATGCACGAACAGTTCGTCGGCGGTCTCCTTCACGCTGCCGTTGTGATTGAGATAGCATCGCAGCACATCCAGCAGGTCGGAATCGGTCTCCTTGTCGTATTCGACCAACGGCCCCAGAATCTGTTCATAGTATTCCCGAGGGATTTCCGGATCCTCGATGCCGAGCAATACCCGGTACGCGCCGAGGTCGTCGAAGAAGTTGATGCGGTCCTTCAGTTTTTTCCGCGATTGCAGTTTCAGGATGGAAGCCGCCTGACGGTGGCTTTTGCTGACGCAGCGTATGCTTTTGGTAAGCTTGCCCACGCCGATGGAGGCGGTTTCC
Organism: Bifidobacterium moukalabense DSM 27321; assembly: GCF_000522505.1. Taxonomy (GTDB): domain Bacteria; phylum Actinomycetota; class Actinomycetes; order Actinomycetales; family Bifidobacteriaceae; genus Bifidobacterium; species Bifidobacterium moukalabense. Next base: position 173,302 of record NZ_AZMV01000004.1, read on the forward strand.
TGCCGGCGCAGCGCATGCTCGACGATCGTCAGCATGCCGCGTCCCCGATTGCGCAGCTGCTGCGGCTCGTCGCAGTGCATGACGATGACGATCTGTTTCCAGGCACTGAATACGGTGCTGAAACGTACATCCCTGTGCAGGTATTTCCTGATTTCCGTGGCGATGAGATTCAGCCGTGCATACGGGTCTCCCGCATAGTTCTCGACCTGTACGATCGCCACGGCATAGCGCCATTCGATTTCGAAATGGAATTCCGAAAGCGTCGCCGTATACAGTTCCTGCTGGTCGGGGAAGGAGATGGCGTTTTGGAACGCCGCGCTTACCATGCGCTCCTTCGTCTCCTCCTCGACAAGGCGGCGGCATAACGGACGGGCGATGTTTTCGAACGGTGCGCTCTTCGGGATGGTGAACAGCGGAAAGCCGTGTTCCTCGCAAAAGGTCACCACATCCTCGGGTGGCTCCATGAAGAAATGACCGGTGTCAAGGGCGACGCCCGCCGCCTGATGCTCATACAGGGACTTGACATGGTTGAGCAGCGCGCCATCCTCCTGCAAGGCGATGCCGGTGACGAGGATCAGTTCGTCGCCCGCCAGATAATCGATCATCTGAGTGGACTCCAGCACATGTACCCAAGTGACGTGACGGCTGAGTCCGTCTTTGCCCGCGGTTGGATAAAGGGGGACATCCGGGCAGTCCTCAATGAGCTCCCGTAACTCCAAAGTCATGTGTAATCTCCGTGAAATATAGCTTTTACAGTGTGTTTCGAGATGTCATGGACATCGCGTGCGCATGGTCGTGTTGGAGGGTCATCATAATGGCCTTATATTACCGTTCTTTACGAATCGTTCATCTTCTTTTCGGGGTCATGGTCATGTTACGACAAATCGATTGTGCTCAAGCACAATCGGATTTGGGCTTGGACGACTGGAGAAACGGTTCCAAGGGGAAACATAATGAGTCCCAGTTCCGGCCCGGAAACGACGGCCGGGCGGGCCCCTTCCAGACCTTTCACCACAAGAAACAAGGAGAGCTGCACCATGAGGCTGCAAGACACCGGACTGACGTTCGAAGACATCAAGAACAAGGTCGACACCTATATGATCGAAACCTACGAGCGTTTCGACTTCCTCGCCGACCACGCCAAGGGCGTCTACATGTATGACGAGAACGACACCCCGTACCTCGACTTCTATGCGGGCATTGCCGTCAATTCCGTCGGCAACTGCAATGAAAAGGTCGTCAAGGCGGTGCAGGACCAAGCCGCCACCCTGATGCAGACCTTCAACTATCCGTACACCGTGCCGCAGGTGCTGCTCGCCGAAAAGATCTGCAAGGCCATCGGCATGGACAAGATCTTCTACCAGAACTCCGGCACCGAATCCAACGAGGCCATGATCAAGATGGCACGCAAGTACGGCGTCGAGAAGTACGGTCCGAACAAGTACCATATCGTCACCGCCCGCGAATCCTTCCACGGTCGTACCTTCGGCGCCATGTCCGCGACCGGTCAGCCGGACAACGCCTGTCAGGTCGGCTTCGGTCCGATGACCGACGGCTTCTCCTACGCTCCGTTCAACGATCTTGAAGCCTTCAAGGCGGCCTGCAACGAGAACACCATCGGCATCATGGTCGAGCCGGTCCAGGGCGAAGGCGGCGTGCACCCGGCGACCAAGGAATTCCTGCAGGGACTGCGCGAGTTCTGCGATGAGAAGGGCATCCTGCTGCTGCTCGACGAAGTACAGTCCGGATGGGGCCGTACCGGCGCGCTCATGTCATACATGAACTACGGCATCAAGCCGGACATCGTCTCCATGGCCAAGGCCATGGGCGGCGGCATGCCGATCGGCGCGATCTGCGCCACGGAGGAGGTGGCCAAGGCCTTCACCATGGGCTCCCACGGCACCACCTTCGGCGGCCATCCGGTCTGCTGCGCCGCTTCGCTTGCCGCAGTCACCGAAATCATCGACCGCGACCTGCCGGGCAACGCCAAGAAGGTCGGTGCCTACTTCATCGATAAGCTTTCCAAACTGCCGCATGTCAAGGAAGCCCGTGGCCAGGGCCTATTCGTCGGCGTCGAATTCGACGGCACCATCAACGCCGTGGACGTCAAGCATGGTTGCCTCGACCGCAAGCTGCTCATCACGGCCATCGGCAAGGACGTCATCCGCATGGTCCCGCCGCTGATCATCACCGAAGAGGATGCCGACAAGGCGACCGCCATCATCAAGGAAACCATCGAGGCGCTGTCCGAGTGACCTGCCCGGCGGTTGCCGAAATCCAATACCCGTATGAAAGGAGGAGCTGTATGAAGCACATGGTCATCACCATCGGCTGCGAATACGGCGCCGGTGGTCCGGAGATCGGAAGGATGCTCGCCAAGGCGCTTGGCATCGAATACTACGACCGTGACCTCGTCGATAAGATCATCAACGATCTGGACGTGGACAAGGAGCTTGTGGAGAAGGCCGACAGGGGAACGAACGTCCCCTATACCTTCGAGACGACGCTCGGCCCGCGCTACGCGAACCTGACGAATAAGGTCATCTCCCTGCAATACCAGGCCATGCACAAGATGGCGGAGCAGTCATCCTGCGTCATCATCGGCCGCAGCGCCAACTATCTGCTGCAGGACAGGGACGATCTGATCAACATCTTCATCTACGCGCCGGAGGAGGATCGCATTCGCGCGATCATGGAGAACCAATCCGTGAGCGAAAAGAAGGCGCGCGAGATCGTCGGCTACAACGACGAGAAGAACCGCAGCAGGCATCAGTACATCACCGGCACCAATCGCGGCGACCGGAGCCAGCGCGACCTGCTGATCAACAGCAGCCTGCTCGGCTGGGAGAAGACCTGCCAGTATCTGCTCATGCTCGTCGAAATGCTGAACGAATAACCGGACACAGGGGCCGTGACTCAGGGGAGCGCGGCCTCTTCGTCTCTTGAATCGCCATCGCAGAGCTTACGTGAGGAAGGAACTTTCGATGGAAACGCCAACTAAGAAAACTTCGGAATTTAAAAAGTCATTCAGTTCCCTTGACATCCTGATGATCGCCTTCGGCGCGATGATCGGCTGGGGATGGGTGGTCTCCACCGGCGACTGGATCGGAACGGCGGGCGTGATCGGCGCCATGCTCGGCTTCATCCTCGGTGGCGTGATGATCTTTTTCATCGGCATGACCTATGCCGAGCTGACGCCGGCAATGCCCGAATGCGGCGGTGAGCATGTGTTCAGCATGCGCGCCATGGGTCCGATCGGCTCGTTCGTCTGCACCTGGGCCATCGTGCTCGGTTATGTGAGTGTCGTCTGCTTCGAGGCGTGCGCCTTGCCGACCATCATCACCTATGTGTGGCCGGACTTCCTGCAGGGGTACCTGTACTCCGTCGCGGGATTCGACATCTATGCCACATGGCTGGGCACCGCCGTGCTGTTCGCCGTCTTCATCACCGTCATCAACATCATGGGTGCGCAGATCGCGGCCAAGCTGCAGAACATTCTGACCCTGTGCATCGGCGCGGCCGGCATCCTGCTGATCGCGGCATCCGTGATCACCGGTGACGTCTCCAATCTGCAGGACCAGATGTTCGAAGGCTCGGGCATGGGCGGCATGATGTCCACCATCGTCAAGGTCGCCGCCGTCAGCCCGTTCTTCTTCATCGGCTTTGATGTGATTCCGCAGGCCGCCGAGGAGATCAACGTGCCGCTCAAGAAGATCGGCAAGATTCTCATCCTTTCCATCGTTTTGGGCATCAGCTTCTATGCGTTGGTGATCTTCTCCGTGGGCTATGTGATGACCGGCGATCAGATTGCCGCCTCGGCCAACGGCACCGGCCTGGTCACCGCCGACGCCATGGCGGCGGCCTTCCACAGCAACATCATGGCGAAGGTGCTGATCCTCGCCGGCATGTGCGGCATCCTTACCAGCTGGAACTCCTTCATGATCGGTGGCAGCCGTGCCATGTACTCCATGGCCGAGTCCTACATGATTCCGCGTTTCTTCACCAAGCTGCATTCCAAAGCCAAGACCCCGTATGTCGCCATCATCGTCGTCGGCGTCCTGAGCGTGCTCGCGCCGTTCGCCGGACGTAAGATGCTCGTGTGGGTCGTGGACGCGGGCAACTTCGGATGCATCCTCGCATATTGCATGGTGTCGCTGTCCTTCATCATCCTGCACGTGAAGGAACCGGACATGGTGCGCCCATACCGGGTGAAGCACTGGAAGCTCATCGGCACCATGGCCGTGCTGATGTCCGGCATCATGATCCTGCTGTACGTCCTTCCGGGCACCGGCGTGACCCTGGCCCCGCAGGAATGGCTCATGGTCGCCGGCTGGTCCGCACTCGGCGTCGTGTTCTTCATCTTCAGCAAGATGGTGTACAAAGACAAGTTCGGCTATTACGCGCAGCTGTACGTCAGCGAGCTCGACAACGGCGGCGAACAGGAAGAGGCGGTCATCGAATCCTCCGCCGTCGTCAACCTCGCCGCGACCGAAGCCAGCGCCCCGGACGAATGGGCGAACGGTTTCGGCTACTTCCTGCCGATCAATCTGGTGTTCGGCCAGGGCAAGGTGCAGGAGATCGGCAAGATCGCCTCCGCACACGGTACCACCGCAATGATCGTTACCGGCGGGCGTTCCGTGAAGGGCAACGGCACCTACGACAAGGTCCGCGGCCTGCTCGAGGGCGTGGGCATGACCACCGTGCTCTTCGACAAGGTCACGCCGAACCCGCTGACCACCACGGTCGAAGAGGGTGCCCGACTCGCCAGGGACCGGCATGTCGATGTCGTGATCGGCCTCGGCGGCGGCAGCGCCATGGATGCGGCCAAGGGCATTGCGTTCATGGCCGAGAACGAGGGCGGCGTCAGCGAATACATCTATGGTGAGCGCACCTCCGACAAGGCCCTGCCCCTCATCCTCGTGCCGACCACCTTCGGCACCGGATCCGAAGCCAATGGCTTCGCCGTCATGACCAATCCGGAGAACGGCGACAAGAAGTCGTTGCGTAGCCCGGCGCTCGTGGCCACCGCATCCATCGTCGATCCCGACCTGATGCGCACGATGCCGAGCAGTGTGATCGCCGCCAACGGCTGCGACATGCTGTGCCACTGCATCGAAGCGTTCACCGCCAATAATGCGCAGCCGTTCACCGACGCGCTCGCCCTATATGCGATCCCGCTCATCGCCAACAACATCGTGAGCCTGTATCGCGGCGAGGGTACCGACGAACAGTGGTCCAAGGTCTGCCTTGCCGGCACCATCGGCGGCATGGTCATCAACACCGCCGGCATCACTCTGGCGCACGCCATGGAACATCCGGTCAGCGGTCTGAAGAACGCCACCCACGGCAAGGGCCTGGCCGCCATCGAACCGTTCGCCATCGAAGCGACCTATCAGTACAACCGTTTCAAGTACGGTCGTATCGCGAGGGTCCTGGGCGGATTCACCGCCGAGGACTGCGCGCCACGAGTGAAGAGACTGCTCGCGGATCTTGATCTCAACGTGACGCTAGGCGATCTCGGCATCGAGAAGAAGGACATCTCGTGGCTTGCGCAGAACGCCCAGAAGGTTTCGCCGGGCAATCTCGTGAACACTCCGGGCTCCAAGCTCGTCACCACGCAGGAATCGCTGGAGAAGCTGTACGAGTCAATGCTCTGAGTGTTCGATCGCGTCGATTCGTCGATGGACGGCCGATGAGGCCTCCCTGGGCGAGCGGGGAATGAGGTCGTGATGCCCCCCGCCGGGGAACCGGTGGGGGGCATCACGCTGTTCGCGTATGGAAAATGACTTTCCGTGATGGCATAGTGGAGTACGTCGTCAACGGGAGGAGTGCCATGACATACATGCAGGCGTTGCTGGGATTCGCGGTGCTGGCGGGAGCCATGGCCATGGTTCCCGGTCTTGACATGGTGATGACCATGAACGAGGCGATTCACTACGGTCGCCGCAATGGCATCATGGCGGGATTCGGCATCCAGTGCGGCGTGCTCGTGTGGGCGGTCGCCGCTTCGCTTGGACTTGCCGCGCTGATCTCCGCATTTCCGCTGGCCTACGACATCATCCGTGTGATCGGCGGCCTGTATCTGTTCTACTTGGCGTGGAGCATGTCCGGCATGTCCGATTGGGTGAGGCGAAGGCTCGGGATCGTAACGGGGCGGGCTGCAAAGCAGACCCGGGAATCCACCGATGATCCAGCCGCATCCACGGAATCCGCCGCACAGGCCTTGATCGCGCCGACGCCCAGGCCGAGCCTCTTCTCATCATGGTGGCGCGGATTCCTCACCGACTTTTTCAATCCGAAAATCGGCGTCTTCTACATAGCCGTCATCCCGCAGTTCCTCGTGTCCGGCGTCGGCAATCTCCAAATGGGTCTGTCGCTCGGCCTGATCCATGCCGTCGAAGGCGGCGTGATCCTCACCGTTGTGGCCTGTGCGGCCGCCACCTTCTCCGCCAAACTCACCAGTTCACGCGGCAAAAGCATCCTTTCCATCGTTACCGGTGGCGTCATGGCCCTGCTTGGCGGCGCAACCATCCTCGACGTGGTGCGAAGCCACACCGCCTGACGGAAGATCACGGCTCATCCCATAATCGTCGTAACGGTCGGTATGTGGCGAAAGCGGATTCCCGCTGGTCGTATCGTCTCGTTGCATGGTGCGGAAAGCCCTTGGCGTCGCACCGCAGCGTCTGCGGAAGACGTTGGTGAAGTAGCTGGGTGAGGAAAAGCCGCAGGCTTTGGCGATCTCATTGATTCCCATACCGGTTTCGGCAAGCAGCGCACGTGCATGTTCGATGCGCTGCTCGATGAGATATTCGTTTGGCGTGCTGCCTACGTACCTGCGGAACAGCATGCAGCACTGGCTTCGACTGATCGAGGCCGCCGAGGCGATATCATCCAGCGTGAGTGGGTCGCTGAAGCGCTGTTGAATCAGACCGGTCATGGCGAGCACTGCGAACCGGTTGCGCTGCTCGCAAGCATATTCCGGCGTACCCGCATCGTCGACAAGGTGGAAATGCTCCAGGGCGGTGTCGCATAGGGCGATCGCTTGGGCGACCGCCTGTAGCGGGCTGGCATCGGTGGCGTTCGGCATCAGCGCGACGATATCGTCGATGGATTGCAGGGCCTTGCGCTGCCATGCCGTCTCGTTGGTCAATGTGATGTAGTCATCCATGTTCTGTGCGGTCCGCCGCTCAACACGCCGTGCGATGTCGGGGGAGAGCCGTTCGAATAGGGCAGGACCTGCCACCACGCAGGTGAACCAGGATTCGCGCCGGTCCGGGCAGAAGGTGTAGTGCAGCCGGCTTGAATTGACCATGATGCCCTCTCCGGCCCGCAGCGCCACGATGCGCCCGTTGATGAAATAGGAGATCTCGCCCGTGATGACGTGCAGGAATTCCAGGTCACGATGCCAGTGGCGCGAACAGCGGAAATCCCGATAGCGCGACATCGGGTCACGATGCGCGTACAACGGCAGGCCGGGCAGGTTGTAGTGCACCTGTTCGGACAGGTCCGAGAACACGGTGATCGGTTGGAAATCCTCGCTCATGGTAGGAATCCTACGCCGACCTCATGATGATGGATGCACGATTTTGATAGTACGGCAATCGGAAACGATATAAATGCATGCCATGAAACAGTAATGGATTGTACGATAATAGGTATCTTCAGCTGCAGCGACGAAGATCAAACGAATACCAAAATCCGACAGTGACAGTGCGATACCTCAATTGCCTGCACTCGGCCGTTTTTGATTGGAGCTGATTGCCATGCATGGTTTCACCATGATCTGTGACCGACTGCTGAACCATTATCTCGCCTGCGTACATGGTTGGATGCTTGAACGTGGAGCCGGTTGGGATGACGGTATGTGGTTCGCCCGTTGGTACCGTGCGTAGGGGCATTGATTCCCTCCATGCCTTCCAGTCATGACAGGTTCCGCATATTAGGACGGTAATGCCCCCTTAACGATATGCGCGCTATCGTTCAGGCTATGCAGATTACGTATACCGATGAGAAGAAGTTCACCAAGGAACAGACGCAACGGTTGTTCCGTTCCGTCGGTTGGGTGTCGGGAGAGTATCCGGAGCGCCTGCACAAGGCGCTGATGGGCTCGTCCACCGTATTCACGGCTTGGGACGGCGACCGTCTGGCAGGGCTGATACGCGTGCTCGACGATACCGAGATGGTGGCCTACATGCACTACGTGCTTGTGGATCCGGAATATCAGGGTCACGGCATCGCCGGGCATCTGGTCGGCATGGTCAAAGACAGGTATCGTGATTACCTGTATATCGAGGTCATGCCCGAGGAGAGCAAAAACGCCACGTTCTACCAGAGGCACGGATTCCGGATCATGGAGGACGGCGTGGCCATGCAGATCTGCAATCCCGGCGAAAGGCGCTGAAACAGGCGGATCCTACAGTTTGAACGTTCGTCTGACGAATCGTTCGACCTTGCGCCAGTATAGGTCCGGCGCCACTGCCGAACTCATCACATGGTCGGCGCCGGGCACCAGCACCTTCTCACGGTCGAGGCTTGAGCAGGCGTTGAAGTTCATATCCAGAAAGCGTGGGGATACGAATGTGTCGGCGTCGCCATGGATGAACAGCATCGGAATCGTCGCATGACGGAGCTGCTCCATGCTTGACGCATCGTTGAAGTCGTAGCCGGCCTTGTATTTGCAGACGAGTCCGGCGGCATCCACGCACATCGCAGCGAGCAGCCTCGGCAGATGAAACATCGCACGGACCGTATCGATGAACTGCAGTCTTACCGACGCATAGCCGCTGTCCTCGATGGCGGAAACCACATTACGGGGCAGTCTGGGGTCGCCGACGGTCATCATCACCGTCGCGGCGCCCATCGAATTGCCGTGCAGCAGGATGCGTGCCTCCGGGTCGCTTTCGATGATCAGATGAATCCAATTGAGCAGGTCATTGCGCTCCAGCCAGCCCATGCCGGTATAACGTCCCTCACTCATCTCATGCGCGCGTTGGGCCGGGACCAGAACCGTGAAACCGAGACGTGCAAAACGATGCGCCCACTTCGCCATCTCCGCGGGTTCGCCGGTGTATCCATGGCAACAGATCGCATAGAGATGCGGTTTCGGGTTCACGCAATCCGGGTCGAACAGCCAGCCATGCAGCGTAAACCCATCGAAACTCGTGATGGTGACCGGCTGCTTGGTCTCCGCGAACCACATGCCGGCCTCGCGCGCCTCACCGGAATTCATCAGGCGCCCACGCTCCGGATCATCCGAGGGTGACTGGCGGAGCATGGACTTCCCGTACTGCGAATCCAAGGCGAACCTGAACAATGTATTCGCGGAAACAGCCAGTGCTCCGGCGAACACCGCGGTCGCGGCCCCCGCCGCAATGCAGATGGTACGGGCGATGTCAGAATGGGTGCGCCTCATTGCTGCCTCGATTCCTTGATTCCGTGTATTCGTTCCGCGTTCGCGTATGATGATCACTGTTTTCGATTGTACGTGCGTTCCGCGGTTTTCCGGTGTCGAACACGCGTTGTCAGATCGATGTGTATACTTAAGGACTGTTGTCTTGGCGAGGGAAGCATATGGCTTCCGTAATCGACTCGGCGTGTGAGTTCACTCCCTGAGTGTCTTCGCGGCTCGTTGATGCGCCGAAACAGAAGAAACGAACATCAAGGAGTTTTGATCATGGCTACCACCATTACCCTCGAAGGCGCCGCTCGTACCGAGTTCGGCAAGGGCGCTGCCCGCCGTCTGCGCGTCGCCAAGCTGATCCCGGCCACCGTGTACGCCGGCGGCGAAGACCCGGTCTTCGTGCAGCTGCCGATGAAGGAGACCACCCTGTCCCTGCGCCACACCAACGCCCTGTTCACCATCAAGTACGGCGATCAGACCAAGATGGCCATCGTCAAGGACGTGCAGCGCAACCCGGTGAAGCGTATCGTCGAGCATGTTGATTTCTATGAGGTCAAGGCCGGCGAGAAGATCGACGTCGAGGTGCCGGTGTTCGTCGAAGGTACCCCGAAGGGTGCCGCCGTCGCATTCGTCGACATTCAGGAGCTCAAGGTTCGCGCCGATGTCGCCAACCTGCCCGAGAAGATCGTGGTCAACGTCGATGGCCTGACCGACGGTGCCAAGGTCTTCGCCAAGGATGTCGTGCTGCCGGAAGGCGTCGTGCTCGACGTTGACGATCCGGAAGAGTCCGTCGTCACCGTCGAGGTGCCGGAAGACGCCGCAGCCGAGGTCGCTCCGGCCGCCGCCGATGCCGCGGCCGAGTCCGCCGACGCTGAGTGAGACGGCTCTTTCATAAACATCTGAAAAAAAGGAGTCCGCGCGTGTAGATAACATGCGCGGACTCCTTTGTTTCCGTATCATTTCGTGCCATCTCATATCGCGAACGATGGTTATCGATTGAGATTGCGGTGTGAGAGAGTACTAACCAGAGCCGGTGCCACAAGCGCCGGCATATCACCATCCGCATGCCGTGAAAGCGGCTGATGCACAAGAAGAAGTGAAGAATGACTGAACAGAATCATCATGATCCGGCGGAGCTCGACAAGCTCGCCGAGAAGTTCACCGTGCTCCCGAACGACAACCCGGCATCCGACGCCAAGCGCGCCGAGCTCATCGACAAGCCGGCCTTCGGCCAGGTGTTCTCCGATAACATGGCCCACATGACCTGGACCAAGGGTGAGGGTTGGAGCGACCGTCGCATCGAACCGTACGCGCCGCTGAAGATGGATCCGGGCGCATCCGTGCTGCATTATGCGCAGGAATGCTTCGAAGGCCTCAAGGCCTACCGCCATGCCGATGGCTCCACCTGGCTGTTCCGTCCGGATGCGAACGCCGAGCGTTTCCAGAACTCCGCCAAGCGTCTGTACCTGCCGGAACTGCCGATCGACGATTTCATCGGTTCCGTGGCCGCTCTCGTCAAGCGTGATGTGAACTGGGTTCCGTCCCGCCGTGAATACACCCTGTACATGCGTCCGTTCATGTTCGCTTCCGAGCCGTTCCTCGGCGTACGTGCGCCTCATGAGGTGGACTACTGCGTAATTGCCTCCCCGTCCGGCCCGTACTTCCCGGGCGGTGTGAAGCCGGTCAGCATCTGGGTTGAAGACAAGTGGTTCCGCACCGGCCCAGGCGGCACCGGTTTCGCCAAGTGCGGCGGCAACTATGCGGCCTCCCTGCTCGGCGAATATACCGGCATGGACCACGGCTGCGAGCAGGTCTGCTTTGTGGATGCCGCGACCAAGACCTACCTTGAGGAGCTCGGCGGCATGAACATGATGGTCGTACACAAGGACGGCCACGTGGAGACCCCGTCCCTGACCGGCAACATCCTGCCGGGCGTGACCCGCCGCTCCCTGATCCAGCTCATCCAGGACAACGGCCACGACGTGGTCGAGACCATGATCGCCCTGGAACAGCTGCTCGAAGACATCAAGTCCGGCGAGGTCACCGAAGTGTTCGCCTGCGGCACCGCGGCCATCATCACCCCGATCGGTCGTTTCAAGTCCGAGAAGTTCGACGTGACCGTCGCGGACGGCGGCTCCGGCGAATTCACCGTCGCCCTGCGCGACCAGCTGCTTGGCATCCAGCTCGGCGAGATCGAGGATCCGCACAACTGGATGTGGAAGGTCTGCTGATCTTCGACAAGACCGTTTTTTGACGGTGCGTAGACCGCCGGAGGGCGGGATATACGTCAATGCAACACGCTCCGGTCCACTCAGGCCGAGGTTGTGCGGTTGCACGGCGCATATCCCGCCCTCCGGCTCTTTTGCAGTGAACGCCACCTTTGCGGCTATGGTATTTTTACAGTTGATCGAAAGAACTTCGCGAGGGAAGGAAAGGGCATGGAAGTGGCGCTGGAGAGCAATGGGTTCTTTGTCGGAATCGAATATCTGGCGACCTTCTTCTGCGGCATGGTCGGAGGATTGGCGGCCGTGCGTAAGGGGTACGACATCTTCGCCATTCTCGTTACGACCTGGCTGACCGCATTGGGCGGCGGCATCATCCGCGATGTGCTGCTTGGCGAGCTGCCACCGGTGGGCGTTTCCGACAAGGGATTGGTGCTTACGGCGCTGCTTGCCGCCGTTACCGTGGCCATCGCGCATCCGGAGATCAACAGGCTCAAATGGTCCATGCTGTCGTTGGACGCGCTGGCGCTGGGACTCTATGCCGTCAATGGCACCAGCAAAGCCATGATGTACCACATGTCCGGCACCACGTCGATCTTCCTGGGTATGTTCACCGCATTGGGCGGTGGACTGATCCGTGACATGCTCATCAACGAAGTGCCGGTGGTGATTCGCGACAAGCACTGGTACGCAGTGCCATCCGCCGTCGGATGCGTGCTCACCGTGCTGGTATGCAAAGGCGTGAACGCCGGCATCGTCGGTTTCCCGGCGGAGGTTGTGCTTGATGTGCTTATCGTCTTGCTTGTGGTCGGTATGCGTCTGGTGTCCGAAATCTTCGATATCCAGCTGCCAGGGGCGCTCATACGCCACAATACCTATCTCCCGGGTGAATCGAAGTACCTGAAGCGGCCCGTCGTCCATCCGGACGAGGACGACAAGAGCGAACGCCGGTAGTGCGTGATTCCCGATCTTCCTCCGCCAGGCCCATGGCACTTTCCTCTTCATCAGAGAGAGGATGATAAGGGGATCGCCGATGGAGCCGACCTCATGAGGGACCCATACAATAACGGAGAAGCCCCACAGGGTTGTCCTGTGGGGCTTCTCCGTTAGCTGTTGGCTGATGCGGCTCAGAGAGCGTTGATGGCCACGGCGAGACCGGACTTGCGATTGGCAGCCTGGTTCTTGTGGATCACGCCAGCGCCGGCAGCCTTGTCGAGCTTCTGGGCTGCGACCTTGTAGGCGGCCTCGGCGGCGGCCTTATCTCCGGCGGCGATGGCTTCGCGGGTGGCGCGAACGGCGGTCTTCAGACCGGACTTCACTGCCACATTACGCTTGTGGGCCTTCTCGTTGGTGAGAACGCGCTTCTTCTGCGACTTGATGTTTGCCACTATTACTCCAAACGACGTTTTCTATAAGGACATACAAACGAAGATGATAACATAGCGCGCGGATAAATCGCCAGCGGACCTAGGAGTGTCGCAGCGTCCACTGCCGATACTAGCAGTTAGAATCGTTTGCGTCACGTATTTCAGGAGGAGGATGGCGTGGGCCAGCAGCACAACCAGCCCGGTTTCACCGATCAGTCGCTGATCCGCAATTTCTGCATCATCGCGCATATCGATCACGGCAAGTCGACGGTGGCGGACCGCATTCTGCAGCTGAGCGGCATCGTGCCGGAACGTGAGATGCGCGATCGATTCCTCGATCGCATGGACATCGAGCAGGAGCGCGGCATCACCATCAAATCGCAGGCCGTGCGCGTGCCATGGGCCTTCGACGGTACCGAGTACACGCTGGGCATGATCGACACCCCGGGCCACGTCGATTTCACCTACGAGGTCTCTCGCGCGTTGGCCGCATGCGAGGGTGCCGTACTGCTCGTCGACGCCACGCAGGGCATCGAAGCGCAGACGTTGTCCAATCTGTACATGGCCATCGACCATGATCTGGCCATCATTCCGGTGTTGAACAAAATCGACCTGCCGAGCGCCGAACCCGACAAGCATGCCGAAGAGATCGCCGGACTGATCGGCTGCGATTCATCCGATGTGCTGCGCGTCTCCGGCAAGACCGGCGAGGGCGTGGCCGAGTTGCTTGACCGCATCGTCACCGATATACCGGCCCCGAAGGGGAATCCGGACGCTCCTGCCCGCGCGCTGATCTTCGACTCCGTCTACGACTCCTACCGTGGCATCGTCACGTATATCCGTATGGTCGATGGCGAGCTGCATTCCCGTGAGAAGCTGCACATGATGGGTATCGGCATGACCCACGATCCGATCGAAATCGGCGTGATCAGCCCCGATATGATGCCGACCAAGGCCCTTGGCGCCGGGGAGGTCGGCTACGTGATCACCGGCGCCAAGGACGTCAGCCAGTCCAAGGTCGGCGACACCATCACCTCCGCAGCGAACCCGGCCACCGAACCGCTGGAAGGCTACCGCGATCCGCAGCCGATGGTCTATGCCGGTCTGTTCCCCATCGATAACGCCCAGTTCCCGGAACTGCGTGAGGCACTCGACAAGCTCAAGCTCAACGATGCGGCCCTCATCTATGAGCCGGAGACCTCCGTGGCCCTGGGGTTCGGCTTCCGCTGCGGCTTCCTCGGCCTGCTCCACATGGAAATCGTGACCGAACGATTGAGCCGTGAATTCAACCTCGATCTGATCTCCACCGCGCCGAACGTGCCGTATGAAGTCACCGCCGAAGACGGCAGCGTGCACCGCGTGACCAATCCGAGCGAATTCCCGGATGGCAAGATCAAGAGGATCGTCGAACCGATGGTCGCCGCCGACATCATCACACCGAAGGAGTTCATCGGTGCCGTGATGGACCTGTGCCAGGACCATCGTGGCCAGATGGGCACCATGGAATATATTTCCGCCGATCGTGTGGAGATGCATTACCGTATTCCGCTCGCCGAAATCGTGTTTGACTTCTTCGACCAGTTGAAGAGCCGCACCAAGGGCTACGCTTCGCTTGATTACCATGAGGACGGCGAGCAGGCCGCCGATCTGGTGAAGGTCGATATCCTCATCCAGGGCGAGAAGGTCGACGCCTTCAGCGCCATCGTGCACCGCGACAAGGCATACTCCTATGGCGTGATGATGACGAAGAAGCTGCGTGAGCTCATTCCCCGCCAGCAGTTCGAGATTCCGATCCAGGCGGCCATCGGCTCACGCATCATCGCCCGTGAGAACATCCGGGCCCTGCGTAAGGACGTGCTTGCCAAGTGCTATGGCGGTGACATCTCACGTAAGCGCAAGTTGTTGGAAAAGCAGAAGGCCGGCAAGAAGCGCATGAAGATGCTCGGGCATGTCGAGGTGCCGCAGGAGGCGTTCATCGCCGCCCTGTCCACCGGTGACGCCGGCAATGACCGCGACACGAAGGACAAGATCCGCGCCGCCCAGAAGACCGAAGGCTGATGTTCGAAGTCTACATTCATGTGCCGTTTTGCATGAGGCGTTGCGGATATTGCG
The DNA here is from genome assembly GCF_000522505.1 of Bifidobacterium moukalabense DSM 27321. Classification (GTDB taxonomy): domain Bacteria; phylum Actinomycetota; class Actinomycetes; order Actinomycetales; family Bifidobacteriaceae; genus Bifidobacterium; species Bifidobacterium moukalabense. The sequence goes on from NZ_AZMV01000004.1 coordinate 188,403, forward strand.
ATTTCAACACATATACCGCCATCGACATGGGCGCGGGCGCGTCCCGCAGCAATTACGCCAACATGGTGATCCGTGAGATGGCGATCGTGCGTGAATGGCAGGAGCGTCACGGCATCGCCGAACCGACGGCCGGTACCGTTTTCTTCGGCGGCGGCACGCCGACGATCCTGAAGGCCGCCGACTTGGTGAATATGTTGGATGCGGTGCGCAAGACGTGGGGAATCGCCGATAACGCCGAAATCACCACCGAGGCGAACCCCGATACGGTAGACGCCGATTATGTGCGCGAACTTGCCGACGGCGGATTCAACCGCATCTCCTTCGGCATGCAATCCGCGGTACCGCATGTCCTGAAAACGCTGGACCGCACGCATACGCCGGACAACGTCGCCGCCGGAATCGCGGCAGCAAACAAGGCCGGCATGCGTTCCAGCGTCGACCTGATCTACGGCGCGCCGGGAGAGAGCCTCGATGATTGGCGTACCTCCGTGAACACGGCCATCGATCTGGGCGTCAACCACATTTCCGCATATGCATTGACCGTGGCTCCGAACACCACGATGGGCCGACGGATCGCGGCCGGTACGTTGCCGACTCCGGACGACGATGACGAGGCCACCAAGTACGAAATCGCCGATTCGCTGCTGTCCGCAGCGGGACTCGAATGGTATGAGATCAGCAACTGGGCGCGTTCCGGTTATGAATCGAGGCATAACCTCGGCTATTGGCGCAACGTCGACTGGGCTGGACTCGGCCCCGGAGCCCACTCCCACTACAACGCCGCTCCTCCCGCCCATGTTCCCGTTCCCCCTGACGGGCGTTGCCTGATTGGCGGCGGAAACACCGAGGCGACGTCCGGCCTTCGATCATGGGACATCGCGCATCCACATCTGTGGGGCACCGCCATCAACGAAGGCAGGATCCCATGGGCGGGCAGCGAAAGCATCACCGCCGAAGAGAACCTCGAAGAGACCATCATGCTCGGCCTGCGCATTCGAGAAGGTCTTGAAATCACGCAATTCGGCGGCGCCATCACCGAAACCACATGGCGTGAACTGGAGCATGACGGTCTGGTCACCATCGAACATCATCGTGCAGTTCCCACGCTTCGCGGACGCCTGCTCAACGACACCATCATCACCAAACTCCTGGAAACATTGGGCTGACACCATTCCGTAGCGGTGAGGCGAAAGCGTTCCGGCACGCTTGGTGGAGAATCCGCACGTGGGTATTGACAATACCGTCGATTCGTTATATGGACACCCGCAACGTCAACGACATAGGGACAGGGTATTCTAAACCACGCACTAAAGAACCGCAAGACTTTTCTTGCCCAAAAACATTGAAGGTGGTTTCGGTGACTTTCCACGCCCCATTAGATCTCACGATCCATGATTCCCAAGGTATGTATGATCCTGGCGCCGAGCACGACGCCTGCGGCGTGGGTATGGTCACCACCCTCAACAAGCGTCCGGAACGCAAAATCGTCGATGATGCCATCGAGGTGCTCGTCAACCTGAACCATCGTGGCGCCGTCGGAGCCGAAGAGAACACCGGCGACGGTGCGGGCATCCTCATGAGCATGCCTGACGAGTTCATGCGCGCCACCGTGGGCGTGGAGCTTCCCGAGGAAGGCCACTATGCGGCCGGCATCGCGTTTCTTGACCGTGACATCGCCACCTCCGGCCAGCAGGAGCAGGCCATCGCCAGGATCGTGCGCGAAGAAGGTCTCGAAGTGCTCGCATGGCGTGTCGTACCGACCAATCCGGACGGGCTCGGCCTGCAGGCTCTTGCCAGCATGCCGGCGTTCAAGACATTGGTCGTGGCCGACCCGGAAAGCCAGCTCGCGGGCATCGAACTGGATCGCAGGACCTTCCGCATCCGCAAGCGTGTGGAGCATGAGGTAGGCATCTATTTCGCATCCCTGTCCGCGCGCACCATCACCTACAAGGGCATGCTCACCACCATGCAGCTCAAGCCCTTCTTCCTGGACCTGTCCGACGAGCGCATGAAGGCCAAGATCGCCATCGTGCACTCCCGCTTCTCCACGAATACGTTCCCGAGCTGGCCGCTGGCCCAGCCGTTCCGCCAGTTGGCCCACAACGGCGAGATCAATACCATTCAGGGCAATCGCAACTGGCTGTCCGCCCGCGAAGGACGACTGAGCTCCGAGCTGCTCGGCGAATTCAAGCCGCTGCTGCCGATCGCCACCCCGGGCTATTCCGATTCCGGCACCTTCGACGAATGTCTCGAATTGCTCCACCTGGCCGGCCGTTCCATGCCCCATGCCATTTCCATGATGCTGCCGCCGGCGTGGGAAAAGAACGACCAGCTCGATCCGGACGTCAAGGCGTTCTACGAGTACAACAACACGCTGATCGAGCCGTGGGACGGCCCGGCGCACATCATCTTCACCGACGGCACGCAGGTCGGTGCACTGCTCGACCGCAACGGTTTCCGCCCGGGCCGCTGGCAGCTCACCGACGACGGCTATATCGTGCTCGCCTCCGAAACCGGCGTGCTGCCGGAGGTGGCCGAGGAACATATCGTATCCAAAGGCCGCCTCGAGCCGGGCAGGATGTTCCTCGTCGACACCAATGACGGCCGTATCATCCCGGACGAGGAGATCAAGAAGACCCTTGCCTCCCAGCACCCGTACCGTCAGTGGGTGGAAGGCAACTCCGTCGAAATGAGCGAGTTGCCCAAACGTGAGCATGTCAACCACTCCGGCCAGTCCGTGCGGCGCCGCCAGCGCGCCTTCGGCTACACCGAAGAGGATCTGAAGCTCCTGCTTGCCCCGATGGCCAACACCGGTAAGGAGCCATTGGGATCCATGGGCAATGATGCGCCTATGGCCGCGCTGTCCAGCCGTAGCCGCATGCTGTTCGACTATTTCACCCAGAAGTTCGCGCAGGTCACCAACCCGCCGCTCGACTGGGAGCGGGAGAAGATCGTGACCTGCCTCGAATCCGCCATCGGCCCGGAGCCGAACCTGCTGGCCGATTCCGAGCTGCATGCCAAGAAGATCCTCATTCCGCTTCCCGTGCTCAACTCCGACGAAATGGCGCAGCTCAAGCGTCTCGACCGGGCCAAGCCGCTCGGCGGATACTATAGGCCGTTCATCGTCAAGGGCCTCTATCAGGTCGCCGGCGGTGGCAAGGCGCTGAAGGAACGACTGAACGAAATTTTCGCGGAAATCGACGAAGCCATCGAAAACGGCTCCAACTTCTTGGTGCTTTCAGACCGTGACTCCAACTACGCCTGGGGTCCGATCCCGTCGTTGCTGCTTACCTCAGCGGTGCAGCACCACCTGCTGCGCCGTCACACCCGTACGCAGATTTCCATGGTGGTCGAAGCCGGCGATGTGCGCGAGGTCCATCATGTGGCGCTGCTGATCGCCTATGGCGCGGCGGCCGTGAACCCGTACCTGGCCTTCGAGTCCGTCGAGGATCTGGCGCGTAAGGGCTATCTCAGCGTGGACGCCGAAACCGCCGTGAAGAACCTGACCGACGCTCTGTCCACCGGCGTGCTCAAGATCATGGCCAAGATGGGTGTCTCCACCATCATGAGCTATCGTGGAGCCCAGCTGTTCGAGGCCATCGGTCTGAACAAGGACGTCATCGACGAATATTTCACCGGAACCACCTCCCGTGTGGGTGGCGTCGGCCTCGACGAGCTCGCCGAAGAAGTGGCCATCCGCCACCGCGTGGCCTATCCGACCCAGTGGACCGCCCGTCCGCACCGCAACCTACGTACCGGTGGCGAATACAAATGGCGTCGCACTGGCGAGGACCACCTCAACGATCCGGAGGCCATCTTCCTGCTGCAACAGTCGACGCAACGCGGCGACTACGAGATGTTCAAGAAGTACTCGAACCACATCAACGACACCTCCAACCGCCTGATGACGCTGCGCGGCCTGATGAAGTTCAAGTCCGACCGTAAGCCGATCGATATCTCCGAGGTCGAGCCGGCCAGCGAGATCGTCAAGCGATTCTCCACAGGTGCCATGAGCTATGGCTCCATCTCCCAGGAGGCGCACGAGACCCTCGCCATCGCCATGAACACCATCGGAGCGCGTTCCAACTCCGGTGAAGGCGGCGAATCCGAGGACCGTATCAACGATCCGCTGCGTTACAGCAAGATCAAGCAGATCGCATCGGCCCGCTTCGGCGTGACCAGCGACTATCTCGTGCACGCCACCGATTTGCAGATCAAGCTCGCCCAAGGCGCCAAGCCGGGTGAAGGCGGACATCTGCCGGGCGCCAAGGTTCCGCCGTGGATCGCCAAGGTACGTCATGCCACCCCGGGCGTGGAGCTCATCTCCCCGCCGCCGCATCACGACATCTACTCCATCGAGGATCTCAAGCAACTGATCAACGATGCGAAGATGGCCAATCCGAAGGCCCGCATCCATGTCAAGCTCGTCTCCGAATTCGGAGTCGGCACCATCGCGGCCGGCGTCGCCAAGTGCCATGCCGACGTGGTGCTGATCTCCGGCTACGACGGAGGCACCGGCGCGGCACCGCTCAACGCCATCAAGCATGCCGGCACCCCATGGGAGATCGGCCTGTCCGAAACCCAGCAGACGCTGGTGCTGAACGGTCTGCGTTCCCGTATCACCGTACAGTGCGACGGCGAGCTCAAGACCGGCCGCGACGTCGTGATCGCGGCCCTGCTTGGCGCCGAGGAATTCGGTTTCGCCACGGCCGCGCTGATCGTCGAAGGCTGCGTCATGATGCGCGCCTGCCAGAAGAACACCTGCCCGCAGGGCATCGCGACCCAGGACCCGGAACTGCGTGCCCGCTTTACGGGCAAGCCGGAGCATGTCGTCAACTTCTTCATGTTCATCGCCGAAGAAGTACGCGAATTGCTCGCCCAGCTCGGCTTCCGCACGCTGGAGGAGGCGGTCGGCCATGTCGAATGCCTCGACCAGAACGAGGCCATCAGGCGCTGGAAGTCCGATGGCATCGACCTGAGCAACGTGCTTATGCAACCGGGGCCGATTCCGGGAACCATCCTGCACCGGACCATCGAGCAGAATCATGAGCTCGATAAGGCGCTCGACAACAAGCTCATCGAGCTTGCCATGCCGGCCCTTGACAAGAAGGAGCCGGTGCGCATCGAGATGCCGATCCGCAATGTGTACCGTACGCTCGGCACCATGGTCGGCTATGAGATCACCAGACGCTATGGCGAGGAAGGCCTGCCGGACGACACCATCGACATGACGTTCCACGGCGCCGGCGGCCAGTCCATCGGCGCGTTCATCCCGCACGGCGAGACCATCCGCGTATATGGCGAAGTCAACGACTATGCAGGCAAGGGACTGTCCGGCGGTCGCATGGTGGTTCGTCCGGAATCGGGCATCACCTTCGATCCGCATGAGAACGTGATCGCAGGCAACGTGACCGGTTTCGGCGCAACCTCCGGCCAGATGTTCGTGGCCGGCCGCGCCGGCGAACGTTTCGGCGTACGCAACGGCGGCGCCACCTTCGTGGTGGAAGGCGTGGGCGACCATGGCTGCGAATACATGACCGGCGGCACCGTCGTGATTCTCGGTTCCACCGGCCGCAACCTCGGCGCGGGCTTCTCCGGCGGCAACGTGTACGTGCTCGACCTTGACATGAAGCAGGTCAATCCTGCGGCCGCCACCAACGGCGCGCTGCTGTTCGAGCCACTCGATGCCGAGACGAACGAACTGGTGCATGGTCTCGTCAAGAGGCATGCCGAAGAGACCGGCTCCGCCTTCGCGGAAGACCTCCTCGCCGACTGGGAGAACAATGCCGGGCGATTCACCCACATCGTTCCGAAGCACTTCCTCGCCATGCAGAAGGCGATGAGGGACGCCGAGGAGAACAACATCGATTTCAATACGCCCGGCGTCTGGGAACAGGTGTACGAGCAGGTTATGGAAGGAGCGCGCTGACATGGGAGATCCTCGTGGATTCCTGAAGGTCCGTACCCGTCGCGAACTAGCCGAACGCCCCATTGAGGAGCGCATCAGGGACTGGTTCGATGTCCACGCCGAATCCGGCCTGCAGCCGTGGACCACCGAACAGGCGGCCCGCTGCATGGACTGCGGCACCCCGTTTTGCATGAACGGCTGCCCACTCGGCAACATCATCCCGGAGTTCAACGATCTGGTACGCCAGGAAAAGTGGGAGGACGCATACAACCGTCTGTCCGAAACCAACAACTTCCCGGAAGTCACCGGCCGTATCTGCCCTGCACTGTGCGAGTCCGCCTGCGTGCTCGGCATCCACCAGCCGCCGACGATGATTAAGAACGACGAATGCACGATCATCGATCAGGCGTGGGATCTGGATTACGTCAAGCCATTGCCTCCGCAGCGACTGACCGACCAGACGGTCGCAGTGGTCGGTTCCGGTCCGTCCGGACTCGCCTGCGCCCAACAGCTCACCCGCGCCGGCCACACCGTGGTCGTATACGAGCGCGATGACGCCATCGGCGGTCTGATGCGTTACGGCATCCCGAACTTCAAGCTCGACAAGCGACTCATCGACCGCCGCGTGGAGCAGATGAAGGCCGAAGGCACCGTATTTCGCACCGGCGTGGAGATCGGCAAGGATATCTCCTGGGATGACCTGCGCTCCCGCTACGACGCCGTGGTGGTGGCCATCGGCTCTACGGTGCCGCGTGATATGAAGATTCCGGGCCGTGAGCTCAAGGGCATCCACTTCGCCATGGACTTCCTGCCCGATGCCACCCGTCGCGTGTACGGAGTCCAGCCGGTCAACGACATCACCGCCGAAGGCAAGCATGTCGTGATCATCGGTGGTGGCGACACCGGTTCCGACTGTCTCGGCACCTCCATCCGCCAGGGGGCGAAAGACGTCACCGTGCTGCAGATCATGCCTCAGGAGCCGACCGAGCGCCCGGACGGCCAGCCATGGCCGACCTTCGCGCGCCTGTACCAGAAGACCACCTCCATGGATGAAGGCTTCGAGACTCAGCGTGCCGAATACGTCTACAGCACCGATTCGGTGAATTTCATCGGCACCGAGGAGGAACAGGCCAGGGTCACGGTGGAGAACTCCACAGCCACCGAGGGTTTCGTGTCGGACGAGACCGGCCACGTGACCGGTCTGAAGGTCGTGAATGTCGCTCCCGGTGAGAACGGACCGTTCACCCGCCAGACGGGCACCGAACGTGTCATCCCGGCAGACCTGGTGCTCATCTCCGTCGGCTTCCTGCATCCGGACACCTCCACGCTGGTGGATCAGCTGCCGGTCAAGCTTGACGGTCGTGGCAATGTGGCGCGCAACGACAAGTTCGCCACCTCCCAGGACGGCGTCTTCGCCTGCGGCGACGCCGGCCGCGGCCAGAGCCTCGTGGTGTGGGCCATTTCCGAAGGCCGCTCCTGTGCGGCCGCCGTGGACGAGTACCTCACCGGTTCCACCGAACTGCCGGCGCCGATCGTCGCATCCAAACGGCCGATGATGTTGCCGCGCTGAACGGCAATGCGATAATCGGCGAACGTAGTCGCAACAGGGCGGCCTTCCTGAACCATGATGGGAGGCCGCCCCGCCGTATTGCGAACCTGAATCGCCCAAGATTGACCACATGGCGTGCTGAGGACAAGGAAAGCGGCAGGTGTGCGGTAAAGTGGCATGCAGCAACACGTAACAAAGGAGTGCTTCAATGCCAAACCGCGCAGAACGTCGAGCCCAGGCCAAGCAGAACCGCAGGGGAGTGCCGCAGCAGTATGACCAGACCCACGGCCGTGCACGCTCCGGAATGCTTGACGAATACCAGTTGCAGGAGAAGTCCCGCAGGCTGCGGGAGGGGACCGACGGTCCGTGGAAGCCGACCGGCGGCAAAATCGACGAGGTGGAAAACCTGCTGACGACCAATCCGGACTACACGAATCCGAAGATGTTCAAGGCTCCGCATTCCACCCGCCAGTGGTTCCGCGTGATCAGCTGGGCGCTGATCGCATTGTCGGCCATCGCCTTCTTCGTGGTCATGTGGCTTCCGCAGCATCCGATGTGGCTCATCGCCACGGTTTCCGCCGTCTTTGCGGTTGGCGTGGTCAGCCTGTTCTTCACCGCCGGCAATCCGAAGCACAACCCGAACCTTGACCAGAACGGCACCGCCGTCTGACAGGAGAAGCGTTGCAAACGTTTCTGAAACGTTGCGGCTGATTATGAAAAGATGCACGATTGTTGTGACACGAATGCAACAGTCGTGCGTTTTGCATTGTCTTGGCCTAAAGTGGAACACGGAACGACTACCTGACTCGAAGAGGAGAGTACAGATATGAAGGTTGACATCCTTTCCCGAGAATACCCACCGAAGGTGTACGGCGGCGCAGGCGTACATGCGGAAGAACTTTCCAAGGTGCTGGCGGAACGCGTCGACGTGACCGTCCGTGCATTCGACGGTCCACGTGCCGAAGCCGATGTCCCCGCCATTCCCGGCAATGACCCGAAGGGTTCGCTCAAGGTCGTGGGCTACGACGTTCCGAAGGAGTTGGAAGGTGCGAACGGCGCACTGAAGACCTTCGGCGTCGACCTGCAGATCGCCAACGACGTTGACGCCGACATCATCCACGCACACACCTGGTATGCCTGCCTGGCCGGTTACCTTGCCAAGATGCTGCACGGCACCCCGCTGGTCATCACCGCGCATTCGCTCGAACCGTTCCGCCCGTGGAAGCGTGAGCAGCTCGGCGGCGGTTACAATCTGAGCTCCTGGGCGGAGAAAGACGCCTATGAGCACGCCGACCGTGTGATTGCCGTATCGGCGGGCATGCGTGAGGACATCCTCACCGCCTATCCGAATCTTGATCCCGACAAGGTGGTTGTGGTGCACAACGGCATTACCATGAGCCAGTTCGAGACCCCGGCTGATGACGACCCGGGATGGAAGGTGTTCGAACGCTACGACATCGATCGCGGCAAGCCGACTCTGCTGTTCGTCGGTCGCATCACCCGGCAGAAGGGCCTGCCGTATCTGCTCAAGGCGCTGCACTTCGTCGATCCGGGCATTCAGATCGTGCTGTGCGCCGGTGCTCCGGACACTCCGGAGATCATGGAGGAGGTCAAGACCGCCTTCGCCAAGCTCGATGAGGAGCGCGGCAACATCATCTGGATCGAGGAGATGCTGCCGAAACCGGAACTCAACGCCCTGGAACATGGCTGCGACGCGTTCATCTGCCCGTCCATCTACGAGCCGCTCGGCATCGTGAATCTTGAGGCCATGGCCTGCGGCCTGCCGGTCGTCGCCTCCGCCACCGGCGGCATTCCGGAAGTCGTGGTCGACGGCGAGACCGGTTATTTGGTGCCCATCGATCAGCTGCATGACGGTACCGGTACCCCGACCGACCCGGACAAGTTCGTGCATGACATGGCCGATGCCATCAACAGGATCATGGCCGATCCGGACAAGGCCAAGCAGATGGGCCAGGCCGGCTACGAACGGGCCCGCGACCACTTCAGCTGGGAATCCATCGCCGACAAGACCGTCAAGGTCTACGAGGATGTGCTCGCCGAACAGCAGTGAGCGGATCGCATTCGATTGATCGATAGATAGGCGATCGGAAGCAACGCCTCCCGCCAACGCACTATGCTGGCAGGAGGCGTTTCATATGACACAATCACATCAGCAGGGAGGGAAGCGAAACATGACCGGGAACATCGCACTGAGGCTTGCCGACGTGGAATTCCGCCGTCGCAGGCGTGTGATTCTCACCAAAGTCAATCTCGAAATCAAACAGGGTGAGAAGTGGGTGCTGTTCGGTCCCAACGGCATCGGCAAATCCAGCTTGGTGCAGATGATGAGCACGCGGGGATTCCCCTCCTGCGGCACCGTCGACATCCTGGGCAACCGTCTGGGCAAAGTCGACGTGTTCTCCTATCGCAACCGCATCGGCCTGAGCTCGGCCGAGCTGGCTCGTGCATTCCCCCCGCAGGAGGATCCACTCGACGCGATTGTGACCGCGTTGACCGCCACCACCGGACGCTGGCGCGATACCTACACGGACGAGGACTATGCCAAGGCCCGCTCGCTTATGCGTGAATTCGGCATCGAATACCTTGAAGGCAAGATGATGTTCAAGCTTTCGGAGGGTGAACGCACCCGCGTGCTCATCTGCCGTGCACTGATGTCCGATCCGGACCTGCTGATCCTCGACGAGCCGACCACGGGCCTTGACCTGGGAGGCAGGGAAATCGCGTTGCGTGCGCTGAGCCGCATCGGCGCGGAGGAATCCGATCGTGCCGTGCTGCTGGTTACGCATAGACTTGAGGAGATTCCGCAGGGCTTCGACCATGTGGCGATTATGGGCCGCATCACCGGCAATGAGGCGGACGCCTACGCGGATAACGTGGCCGGCAGCGACCCGGCGCCGGGAACCATCGTCTACACCGGCGACTTGGAACATGGCTTTACGTCCGAACGGCTCAGCCAGGTGTTCGGTCTCGAGCTGCAGGTCACGCATGCGAACGGACGCTGGAACGCCTACGCGGCATGAAACGGGCAAGCGCACCGGCCAACGGCACGTCCGCCGTACGGTAGCATGAATATCCGGAACGATCGGCAACACCATGAAGGAGCGATTGATGCGTCGAGGACCGCTTGAGGCCGGCGAGAAAGTGCAGTTCACGGACCGTAGGTCCAACAAGATCACCGACCAGCTTGTGCCGGGCGGAGTAACGCAGACATCGCATGGCATCATCCTGCATGATGATGTGATCGGACGGACGGAAGGCTCCGTGATCGTGACGGTCAGCGCCAAACGCGAGGCGCAGATCAACCGGGAACATCCCGAGCGCGACGCCAACAAGCCGTGGAAGGGCACACGTGCCATCGGCGGCTGGGAATTCGCCGTGATGCGTCCTCGGTTGGCCGACTATGTGCTGTCCATGCCACGTGGCGCGCAGATCATGTATCCGAAGGACATCGCACAGGTGATCCAGCTCGGCGACATCCGCTCCGGCATGAATGTGCTTGAATCCGGTGCCGGCTCGGGTGCCATGAGCATCAATCTGTTGGATGCGGTGGGGGAGGGCGGCAGCCTGACCACCATCGAGATGCGTTCTGAATTCGCGCGTGTGGCCGAAGCCAACGCCACGATCTATTTCGGCAAACGCCCTGCATGGTGGAATCTGAGGACCGGTGATTTCGACTCGGTCGCAGCCGGCCTGCCGGAGCATTCTTTCGACCGTATCATGCTCGATATGCTCGACCCGTGGAACCGGCTCGAACAGGCATATCGTGTGATGGCCCCCGGCGGTGTGCTGGTGGCGTATGTGACCACCACCACGCAGCTGAGCCGACTGGCCGAAGCGTTGCGCGAGGCCGGCTGTTGGACCGAACCGGACATCCAGGAGACGATGGAGCGCAACTGGAAGGCGCAGGGGCTGGCGATTCGCCCTGACCACCAGATGATCGGCCACACCGGCTTCCTGATGATCTCACGCGCCATGGCCCCGGGATTCCAGGCGCTGCGCAAGCGCGACCGCGCCACGAAGGACACGACCACCGACATCGACTCGCTGAGTGCCGAGGAACGTGCGGAACAGCTCGAAGACCTCGAACTACGCGACATTTCCGATCGCAAGCTGCGCAAGGTGCTGCGCGACCTCGACGCGCAGGTGAACGTAATCGGCGGGTAATGCGCGGGTCATGCCTCGTGTTCTGCGACAATGAGACATGTAGAGGGTGCCGTTGTAGGCCTGAACCAAGGATGGGAGCATGCGGCCATGGGAACAAGCCTGAAGAAGGTTGCCAAAAAGGCCAAGGATTACAAATACGTGCTGATGGTGATGCGTCATGCCAAAACCGAGCCATTCGGCAATGGCGGTGACGCCGGCCGTGAGCTGACCGATAAGGGTCGCAAGCAGGCGAAGGCTGTGGCCAAAGGATTGGCGGCCTTCAAACTGACTCCCGATCGTATAGCGTGTTCCAGTGCGACCCGTGCACGTCAGACCTGTGACCGTATGCTCAAGGTGTTCGGCGATGACCCGAAAGTCGATTATCGGCAGAGCCTGTACGAAGGCGGCGTGCAGTCCGTGTTCGATGAGCTTGCGCAGACCAAGGAGAAGCGTCGTACGTTGCTGATTCTCGGGCATGAGCCGACCGTATCGATCGCATGTCAATGGATTGCCAGCTCCGAATCCGATCCGACATTGCTCGACCTGTTGAACCTGGGCATGTCTCCGGCGTCGATCGCCGTGTTCGGCTCGAACGAGCCGTTCAGCCAGTGGCAGCTGCACAGCGGCGAGCTTATCGCCCTGCTCGCCGCCAAGGATTTCGACTAACTTGGTTCTTCTACCGACTCGGAGGATTCCGAATTCCACTGGGTCTCAAGATAATCGATCTCTTCCCTCATCCCCTTGAGATCCTTTTCCAGAAGATACATGCGACCTTGCTCGAGCGTCCACTTTGGAATTTGCCATTCCCTTATTCTTCGGAAACATTTGTTGATGAATAGCGGAAGAACAAAAAAGCAATGTACCTTCCGTTATATATGCCTTTATGGATTCGGGTAAAGATATATTCGTTCGGCCTATAGACCTTGTCGATCTGTCGGAAGAGATAGTAAGTGCCTGTAAAATCAGGACGCTTTGATTCGTTCTCTCCCTTCGTCTGCTTTGAATTTTTCGATATGGCAGCTTGTGTCGCGACCGTTGCCGCTTTCCGATCCGACATGGGCAATCCCTTCTCCGTATGCTTTGGATTGTACCGGTGTCCGGTAATCGAAGAAGGAAATCCTCCATGTTCCTATATTGGCGTCAATCGCATCATTCATCGCGCAATACGCGGAATTCGTGTTCGCCATGCCGCACGGGGATGCACTCGGTGGCCACATGCTCCACTCGGCTCCACCTCGGTCCCACGCTGAGCCGTTCGTACATGGCGAATAACGCCTGCTGTGATCCCTGAGCCTCCAGCTGCACATTGCCATCGCGCATGTTGCGCACCCATCCCGTGATGTTCAGTCTCTGTGCGGCGATGACGGTGAAATAACGGAATCCCACACCCTGCACCATGCCCGACACAGTGGCGCGCATGCGGAAAAGTCCGGACTGCGAGGCCATCTGCGCATCGGATTCCTCCGCACGCCGTTCTTCGATCTCCTGTTTCATGGTCCGCACCGCCGTGACCTTCTCCACCGTTGCACCCTCCTCAGGAAATGCGATTCTTGTGAGCCACGCTACCATGGTATTCGTCGCATTCGTTTCGCGGGATCATCCCTGATATAAGGCCGATCTATAACGACATTCAAATTTTCCTAATGCCTTATAGCAGGGCTTTCTGTGATAGTTTGGGCGGGTTGCATTGTTCATGTCGGATGGAGGATTCATGTCCGCTCTCACTTCCGTCTCCGGTTTTCCACGCATCGGTCAGAACCGCGAGCTGAAAAAGATCATTGAAGCGTATTGGAAGGGCAACGCCACCCTTGACGAAGTGCGCGCCACGGCGAAGGAGCTGCGCACCAAGCACTGGAAGCTGCAGCAGAATGCGGGCGTCGACCTGATCCCCAGCAATGACTTCAGCTACTACGATCAGATGCTTGACACCGCCATCCTGCTGAATGTCATCCCGCAACGCTATCAGCGTCTCGCCTTCGATAATCCGGAGGAGACCCTGTTCGCGATGGGCCGTGGCTATCAGGGCGACAAGGGCGATGTGACCGCTCTGCCGATGAAGAAGTGGTTCACCACCAACTACCACTATCTTGTGCCGGAAGTCGATGCGGCCACCGATATCAAGCTCAACAGCACCAAGCCGTTCGATGAGTTCGCTGAGGCCAAGGCACTCGGCATCACCACCAAGCCGGTGCTCATCGGCCCGTACACGTTCCTCAAGCTCGCCCGCAACCCGCAGGCCGAAGAGCTCGAATACGACAAGGGTCTCGTGAACAAGGTCGCTGCGGTCTATGCCGAAATCATCTCCAAGTTCGCCGGACTCGGCGCGGAATGGGTCCAGATCGACGAACCGTATCTTGTGCTCGACAAGGATCCGGGCGACGTGGAACTGTTCAAGTCCCTGTACGCCAAAATCCTGCCCGCCCGCGAAGGCGGGATCAAGGTCCTGCTCAACACCTACTTCGGGCATATCGCAGACATTTACGAGACCGTGAATCTGCTTGGCTTCGACGGCGTCGGACTGGATCTCAACGAAGGCAAGGACGAGAATCTCGCCGCCGTCGAAAAGCACGGCGTCGCCGAGAGCACCACCATCTTCGCAGGTGTGGTCAATGGACGCAACATCTGGCGTAACGACTATGCCGTCAGCCTCGGTCTGGTCGATGCGCTGAAGAAGGTCACCGACAATGTGGCGGTCTCCACCGCCAGCTCACTGCTGCATGTGCCGTTCAGCACCGAAGGCGAGGATGGCCTTGCCGCCGACGTGCGCAAGCACTTCGCCTTCGCCGTCGAAAAGCTCGATGAACTGCATGAAATCGCTGTGCTCGCGGACGCCAGCGAGGATGAGAAGAAGGCATCCGCCGAACTCAAAGCCAACCAGGCACTCTTCGACGGCACCCGTGTCGCCGCCGATCAGGCCGTCGCCGACCGGCTCGCAGCGCTGACCGCCGACGATTTCGTTCGTCAGCCGGCCCGTGCCGAACGCCAGAGGGAACAGCGCGAAGCCCTCGGCCTGCCCCTGCTGCCGACCACCACCATCGGCTCCTTCCCGCAGACCAAGGAGGTGCGTGCCGAACGCGCCAAGCTGCGCAAGGGCGAAATCACCAAGGGTGAGTACGACGAGTTCATGAAGTCGCAGATCGACGCCTGCATCAGGCATCAGGAACAGATCGGCCTCGATGTGCTTGTGCATGGCGAGTTCGAGCGCAACGACATGGTCGAATACTTCGGTCAGAACCTCAACGGCTTCCTGTTCACCAAGAACGCCTGGGTGCAGTCCTACGGCACCCGTTGCGTGAAGCCTCCGATCGTGTGGGGCGATGTATCCCGCGCCAATCCGATCACCGTGGAATGGAGCGCCTACGCGCAGTCCCGCACCGACCATGTGATGAAGGGCATGCTCACCGGCCCGGTGACCATCCTCAACTGGTCCTGGCCGCGTGAGGACATCACCCACGAACAGCAGACCCAACAGCTGGCTCTCGCCATCCGCGACGAAGTGCTCGATCTCGAGGCCGCCGGCATCAAGGTCATCCAGATCGACGAGGCCGCCTTGCGAGAAAAGCTGCCACTGCGCAAGACCGACTGGCATAAGCAGTACCTCGACTGGGCCATTCCGGCCTTCCGCCTGGTGCACTCCGCCGTCAAGCCGACCACGCAGATCCACACCCACATGTGCTACTCGGAGTTCAACGACATCATCAAGGATATCGATGCCATGGATGCCGACGTGATCTCCTTCGAAGCATCCCGCGGCGACCTTGTGGTGCTCGACGCCATCCACGACGCCAACTTCGAGACCGAGGCCGGCCCTGGCGTCTATGACATCCACTCGCCGCGCATCCCGTCCGAGCAGGAGATCGAGGAGCGCATCTACGAGATTCTGAAGAAGATGGACGTCGAAAAGGTGTGGATCAACCCGGATTGCGGTCTGAAGACCCGTGGCAACGCCGAAACCTGGCCAAGCCTCGAACATCTTGTGGCCGCGGCCAAGGCCGTACGCACCAAGCTCGCCAGGTAAGGTGCAGGAAGCATCCCATGCATTCACCACTGTTTTCGCTTGAGGTGTTCCCTCCGAAGCGAACCTCCCCTGTAGGTACCATCTACGATACATTGGATGGCCTGCAGGGGTTGGACCCCGATTTCATTTCCGTGACCTACGGCACCGGCAGATCATCCGACCGTACGCTCACCGCGCGCATTGCGAATACCGTAGGCGAATACGGCATACCCTGCGTGGCCCACCTGACCGCACAGTACCTCAATAAGGACGACGTCGATCAGGCGCTCAACATGTTTGACGAAGCGAAGGTCTCCGGCGTGCTTGCCCTGCGCGGCGACCGCGTGGAGGGCGCGGAGCCGGCCGGCGTCTTCGAGCATGCCAGCGACCTTGCGGCCTATATTCGTGAGGAGCGCCCGAATCTCAAGATCTACGGAGCCTGCTACCCGGAGAAGCATCCACAGTCGGCCACACTGGAAGACGACATCGACAATCTCAGGAAGAAGGTCGATGCCGGCGTCACGCACCTTATTTCGCAGCTGTTCTACGACAATGAGGATTTCCTGCGCTTTCTTGACAAGGCGCGTGCGGCCGGAATCGAGGTGCCTATCGAGGCCGGCATCATGCCGGTGATGAACGCCGGATCCGTACGTCGTATGGCCCGAATCTGCCAGTCCTGCGTGCCGGAAAAGCTGGAGGTCATGCTAAACAGGTGGGGCGGTGACAACACCGTACTCAAGGAGGCCGGCATCGCCTACGCCTCCGAGCAGATCAGCGATCTGGTGGCACGAGGCGTCGACGGCGTGCACTTGTATACGATGAACCACCCTTGCGTCAGCAGGCGCATCTGGTCCAACGTCAAACCATTTTTCGTCTGACTTCAGACGATGCAACAAACACCGGGGGCGGGCGCGAGCATATCGTGACCGCCCCTACGTCATCGTCGACGCTATATTAAATACCATGGGTTCTATGCAACATACGTTTGGGGTGCGCGAGCTGATTCGCGCAGGACTGCAGGATCTCGATAAGGCACGCGGGTTCCTGCAGGAACTGCAGGGCAATGGTGTAGGCGACGATCGACTGCAGCTGTTGATGAGTACGCTGGAACGTTCCTGCGATCCCGACGTGGCGCTTCGTAACCTCGTCGATATCATCAAGGCGCTGCAAAGCCAAGGCGGGAACTTCGATGACATCGTGACGAGCGAAGAGGGATTCACCCGACTCATCATCGTGCTCGGCGTCTCCGACGAAATGGGCAAGCTCATGCGTTTCAGACCGGAACTGGTCGCGGCCGCCGCCAATGACGCATGCGAAAGCCACCTGTACAACCACTCGCAGCGGCGGGCGCACGTACTTGAAGCGGTGGGGGCCGACCCGCAGGAATCCGCCATGCCCAAAGCCGGTCTTCCACTGGCCGATGCGGCGACGGCACTGCGCCGGACCTATCGCAAACAATTGGCGTCCATCATGGTGCAGGATGCCATGGAGGCCGACCCCACCACCATTCAGCCGCGTATCAGCCAGGAACTGTCCGATTTGGCCGATGCGGCGCTCGAAGGTGCGTTGGCCATCGCCCGCAATGAGGTCGAAGGCAGCGAGCATGTCCGTTTCGCCATCATCGGCATGGGCAAACTCGGTGCGCAGGAGTTGAATTACGTCTCCGACGTGGATCTCATCTATGTGGTGGAGCCTGCCGACCCCGATACCAACGGTATGACGCTTAACCGCGTCGGCACCAAAATGGCCACCACCCTGCAGCGCGTATGCCAGTCGGTGATCATGGGTGTCGCCGAACCGACCCTGTGGCAGATCGACGGTGGTCTGCGACCCGAAGGCAAAGACGGTCCGCTCGTACGCCGCCTCGAATCGCATGAGGCCTATTATGAGCAGTGGGCGGAGAACTGGGAGTTCCAGGCATTGCTTAAGGCCCGTCCGGTTGCGGGCGATCCCGAACTCGGCAACGCCTATATGGACATGACGCGGCCGTTCGTATGGACCGCGTCCAAACGTGACAACTTCGTCTATGACTGCCAGCGGATGCGCAAGCGGGTCGAAGACCTCATCCCCGCACCGCTCAAGGATCGTGAGATCAAGCTCGGTCGTGGGGGCCTGCGCGATGTGGAGTTCACCGTGCAGATGCTCCAGCTTGTGCACGGCCGTTCCGACGAATCGCTGCGCACCCGTTCCACACTGGAATCGTTGCAGGCGTTGGCCGATGGCGGATACGTATCGCGTAGGCAGGCGAAAAAGCTTTCCTGGGACTATCGTTTCGAACGCGTGATGGAGCATCGCCAGCAGATGTGGGCCCTGAAGCGCACGCACCTGTTCCCGGATCTCGGCACCGCCAGCCTTGGCGGCATCGAACGCAAGCGTGACATCGACGTGGACGAGCTGAACCGGAACCCTGAACTGCGTAGACTGGCGCGTGCCTTCCATCTGCATCCCGAGGAGCTCGTCGACAAATACGACGAGACCCGTCGCGAAGTACGCCATCTGCACATGGACATCTACTATCGTCCGATGCTGCCGATCAATGCCGGTCTGGAGGATGAGCAGGTCGAACTGTCGGAGAAGGCCGCGCACGAACGTTTCGAGTCCATAGGATTCGCCGATGCGGACGCAGCCATGCGCCATGTCGTCGCTCTTACCGCCGGCATATCCCGTGCCGCAAAGATCAACCGGATCCTGTTGCCGGCCGTGCTGCAATGGCTTGGCGAAGGGCAGAATCCCGACATGGGTCTGCTCAACTGGCGCAAGCTTGAGGAGAACTTCGGTACGGAAAGCGAATATCTGGGATTCCTCCGTGATTCGCCCTCTGCGGCGCAACGTCTGTGCCACGTGCTTTCGAATTCCCGGTTCCTCGGCGACGCACTCAACAAATCGGTTGAATCGGTCACCTGGCTTGGCAATGATGAGGAACTCAGACCCCGCACACGTGAAAGCCTCGACACGCAGACCAAGGCCACACTGGAACGCAATGCGGGCAGCATCAACGATTTCGCGAACTCGCTGCGTGCGATGCGCAGGCATGAGATCGAGCGCATCGGTCTGGCCTGGATGAGTGGCGTAATCGATGATGCGACCTCACTGGCCGGTATGACCGACGTGTATGACGCCATCATCGAAGCGTCGTTGCGATGGGCCATCCGCCATCAGCTTGACGAAATGCGGTTTGACGAGGCGCCGGCCGCAATCGCCGTCATCGGTATGGGGCGCTACGGTGGCAGGGAGGTGAATTTCAGTTCCGACGCCGATGTGATCATCATCTACCGTCAGGCCGAAGGGGCTGATGATGGCCAGGCCAACCTGTTCGCGCGCAAGGTGCAGGAGGATTTGCGCGCCATCCTGCAGGGCCCCACCACCTTCGAGCCGAAGATCGAGCTCGACATGGATCTGCGTCCGGAAGGCAAGAACGGCCCACTGGTGCGCTCCTACGCTTCATGCGAGGAATATTATCGTTCATGGGCGAGCACGTGGGAGCATCAGGCGTTGCTGCGCGCCCGATATGCCGCCGGTGATGCGGCACTGGCCGAGGATTTCCTCGTCAATATCGCCAACCCGCTGCGTTATCCGAAGATGGATCTGACCGAGACGCAGATCGCCGAAATCCGTAAGCTCAAGGCTCGCATGGAGGCCGAGCGCCTGCCACGAGGCGTGCGCAGGGATCGTCATCTGAAACTCGGCAAGGGAGGCTTGTCCGATGTGGAGTGGACCATCCAGCTGCTGCAATTGCAGCATGCGGGGGAGAACGTGAACCTATGCGTCAACGGCACGTTGGAGGCGCTTGATGAGCTGGAACGTCGCAAATTAGTCGATGCCGGAGACGCCGTCATACTACGCAAGGCGTGGCGCATGTGCACTGCGGCCCGCAACGGCAGCTACCTGTGGAGCGGGCGCGTCAATCAGGCCGACATTCTGCCTGATGACACGTATTCGCTCGGTGGCATCGCGGTCTACCTGGGCTATGATGCGAACCGCGGTCAGCATTTCGAAAACGATCTGCTCGCCGTGATGCGTAAGAGCCGGGACGTGATGGAGCGACTGTTCTACGGGCTTGCCTAGCGACTCAGGGGCATGCCAAGTGCCGGCTGGCCGTATGCCGTTAAGGCATCAGGCCGGTCAGTGCACGTACATCGACAGCACAACGGCCACCAACGTCACGAAAACGGCGGTGCAGACGGCGAGCGTCCCATTGCCATGCTTTCGCGTGCCGAATACCGTCACCAGTGAGATGACGGCGAATACGATGGACACGTCCACGAAAATCGAACAGAAGAACCTCGCCAGCACCGGCTTGCCGAATGCAAGCGGAACGGATACCAAGGCGAACGTTATCGCCGCAATCGCGCTTTTGGAAACGGGTTTCTTCGTTGAATTGCTTGCGTTGTTCATAGGTCGATACTCCCGCCGAGGCTTGACATTCTTTTTATAAGCCTATAGATAAGCCTTGAGCGCGTGGCCATCCGAATACACTGGTGAGTGTCGCCGTATCGGATGGAGAAGGTTGTGATGCTCCCTGATTCTCATGCAAAGAAGACCGTCGCCCCTCGCGTTCCCGTGCTGAGGATGCCGTCCGCACTGACCGAGATGCGTATGAGCGCGATCGAGCCGGAAGGCTCCTATGACACCATCCGCATTGAAGGGCAGCATGCCGTCGATGAAATCTCGGATTGGACGCTGACCGCCTTTCTGGACTGCTCTCTGGAAAATCTGACGTTCGAAACGGCGTTGTTCGACCATGCGACCTTCACCGGCACGAGATTCGCCGGCTGTGGCATGGTGCACTCGTCGTTCGTGAACGCGTCCGTATTCTCAGGCACCTTTGAAAACTGCCGATTCGGTGCCTGCGATGCTTGGGATTGCAGGGCCCGGTCCGTCATATTCACCGGTTGCCGATTCGGCTATCTTAATCTGCGCGGCGCCAAATGGCGTGATGTGGTCTTCCGGGATTGTGCGATTGACGATTTCGATGCGGTCGACGCGGTGCTGGAACGGGTGGCGTTTCCCGGTACCGCGGTCCATGCCGTCAATCTGCAGCATGCCGTGGCCTGCGACGTCGATCTGCGTGGTGCGAAACTGCAGGAGATCCACGACGTCGCCGGATTGCGCGGTACCACCATGCTCGTCGACCAGATCTCCCAACTTGCCAGCTCCTTCGCGGCCGGTCTCGGCATCCGCCTGGAGGATCCCGAAGGCGACGAATCGTGAACACGCGGTGAACGGGAGGGTCAGCGGCTCAGGCTATAGTTGGCTAGGTCACTTCGGGTGGCCACCTTCAACCACAAGTTGCATGAAAGGTGAGCCGTTGTCCTCAGTACTCGAACCGGCGGTGGAGACGCCGATGATCGGTAAAAGTGTCATCACCCTCGATGATTTGTCCGTCAGGCAGATTCGGGAGATGCTGCACAAGGCGCAGTACATCGATTCCCATCGCAAGGAAGTGGCGCACACCTGTGAAGGCAGGGTGCTCGCCACTTTGTTTTATGAACCGAGCACTCGCACCCGCCTGAGTTTCGAAACGGCCATGCTGCGGCTCGGCGGCAAGGTGATCGGTTTCGCCGGCGCCCAGCTCGCCTCCGTGACCAAGGGCGAGACCATCGCCGACACCCTGAAGACCGTCTCCAACTATGTTGACGTGGTCGCCATCCGTCACCCGAAGGAGGGTGCCGCACTCGTGGCCTCCCGCGCCGCTTCCGTGCCGGTCATCAACGCCGGCGACGGCGGGCATATGCACCCGACGCAGACCCTCGCCGATCTGGCCACCCTGCAATCGCGTTTCGGCCGCGTCACCGACCTGACCGTCGGCCTGTGCGGCGACCTGACCTTCGGCCGTACCGTACACTCCCTGATCGAAACGCTGTGCCGCTTCGGCAACGTGAACTTCGTGCTTATCAGCCCCGACGAGCTCAAGACCCCTCGCTACGTGCTCGATCGCATCGATGCCACCGACTCCTGCTCCTACGTGGAGGTCAGGGACCTGGCCTCCGTGATCGGCGACCTTGATGTGCTGTACATGACCCGCGTGCAGAAGGAGCGGTTCTTCAACGAGGACGATTACCTGCGCCTGCGTGACACCTATATCCTCGATGCGGCCAAGATGAGCCTCGCCAAGAAGGACATGGCCGTGCTGCATCCGCTGCCGCGAGTCAATGAGATCGCCGTTGAAGTCGATGACGATCCGCGTGCCGCCTACTTCGAGCAGGTCAAGAACGGCATGCTCATGCGCATGGCATTGGAAAGCTCGGTGGTCGGCGACAGGCTGCCGGGATATGAACCGCTTGAATCCGAGGAGGTTGCAGTCTGATGGAAGTCACCAGCATTCAAAACGGCATCATCATCGATCATGTGCCGGCCGGCACCGCGCTCAAGGTGCTTGAATACCTGAAGATCGATCCGTCCAAAACCAAACTCGCGCTGATCATGAACACCGACAGCCATATGTATGGCACGAAGGACATCATCAAGATCGAAGATGAAAGCGGAGTGGACGCCATCGACCTCGACGTGCTGGGGCTCGTGGCCCGCACCGCGACCGTGGGCATTGTGCGTGGCGGCAGGATCGTCGAGAAAAAGAAGCCGACCCTGCCGGAACATGTCGTCAACATCATCAAGTGCGTGAATCCGCGTTGCGTGACTACCACCGAACCGGCCGTGCAGATGTTCCATCTGGTGCATTCCGACCGTCAGGAATACCGTTGTGATTACTGTGACGAGGAAGCGAAGTTCTGACCCATGGCCCTCATTCTTCATGACATCAAGGTTTGGAACACCGGCGAAGTCATCGACCTGATCGTTCCGTCCGACACCGATGAGACCGTTGACGCCTCGGCCATGACCATCGCGCCCGGATTCGAGGATCCGCATGTGCATTTCCGCGATCCGGGGCAGACCTACAAGGAGTCGATGATTTCCGGCTGTGCGGCGGCGGCCTCCGGTGGCTACACGAACGTGCTCATCATGCCGAACACCGTTCCCGCCATGGATGGAGTGAAGGTCGAGGCCGGCCAGCCAGGCGCATCCGAGGTGCTTGATGCCGGTTACGATACCGTCATCGACTACCTGCAGCATTACGAAGCGGCCCATGGTGTGAAGCTGCCGGTTCGCTATGATCTGTGCGTATGCGCCTCCAAGGGACGCGCCGGCAGGGAGGCGACCGAACCGGCCGATTGGATCGGATACCTGCCAGGTCATGGCGACGCCGGGAAAGACGCCTATCAGCTGGCCCATCCAGTGACGGCCATCAGTGATGACGGATCCGCGGTAACCCCTGGGATTCTTGATCAGGTGTTCGCCAATGTCAAGGAATCCGGTCTGTATCTGATCGAGCATTGCGAGCATCATGACACCGGTGCGGTCAATGAAGGGCCGGTCTCCCGCAGGCTCGGGGTGCCCGGCATCCCGGAAGATACCGAACTGAAGATCGTTGAACGTGACATCGAAATGGCACGCACGACCGGTGTGCACGTGCACTTCCAGCACGTCAGCACCGCGATCTCCTTCGAGACGATTCGCAGGGCCAAGGCCGAGGGCCTGCCGATCACCTGCGAGACCGCGCCGCATTACATCGCCCTATGCGATGAGGCGTTGCTGGAATACGGTACGCTCGCCAAGATGAATCCGCCGCTTCGCTCCGAAGCCGATCGGCGGGCCACCATCACCGCCGTAGCCGATGGTACGGTCGACCTTCTGGCCACCGATCACGCGCCGCACACCATGGAGGAGAAGGGACTCGGCTTCCTTGATGCCCCGAACGGCATCATCGGCCTGGAATGCGCCTACGGCGTGTGCCACAAGGTGCTCGTCGACGGAGGCCACATTTCCGATGAGCGACTCATCGAGCTCATGTCGACCGGTCCAGCCGAACTGATGGGCCACGATAAGACCGATGCGGCCGCTTTGCTTGACGAGAACGCTGATGCGGTTCCAGGCGATTCCGACACCAAGCGCGTGCTCGACCTCGGCAAGGTCACACACCCCGAAAATGTAGATTTGGTGGTGCTCGACACCGCTGAGGAGTGGACCGTCGATCCGGAGAGATTCCACTCCTCGGCCCGCAACACCCCATTCGGCGGATGGCAGGTCACCGGCCGCCCTCTTGCCACCATCATCGGCTCGAAACTGGCTTTCAGCCGCATCAACAAGGAGGACTGATGGACCGTCTGATCGAAGCGATCGAATCCAAGCAGAACCCGAGCGTCGTCGGCCTCGACCCGACCGAAGCCCTCGTGCCGGCGCAGGTTGTGGCGAGTTTCGCCGATGAAATCGCCGAACAGGTCGAAGACCCCTCGGAAGCGCCCGCCATGCAGCTGTCCGTCGCCTTCTTCGAATTCAACCGTGCCATCATCGATGCCGTGGCCGACATCGTACCTGCCGTCAAACCGCAGATCGCCATGTATGAGGCGCTCGGTCCGGCGGGTATTGATGCATACGCCATGACCTGCGAATACGCCAGGCAGCAGGGCCTGTATGTGCTCGGCGACGTCAAGCGCGGCGACATCGGATCCACGGCGGCGGCCTACGCGCATCATCTAAGCGGTGTGGCGACGGGGGAGATCCCGTTCGACCCGTGGCACGAAGACGCCGTGACCGTGAACCCGTATCTTGGCACCGACGGCATCACGCCGTTCGTCGAGGCGGCGACCGCGGCGGATAAGGACATATTCGTGCTGGTGCGCACCTCCAATCCGTCCAGCAGCGAATTGCAGGAGCTGAAACTGGCATCCGGCGAGCGCGTGTACGAACATGTCGCCGATCTGGTCGAAGGCTGGGGAGGCGAAACCATCGGCAGGGACGGTTACTCGCGCGTAGGCGCGGTCGTCGGCGCCACCCATCCTGAAGAAGGCAAGGCGTTGCGGACCCGCATGCCGCACACCTTCTTCCTGGTGCCGGGGTACGGTGCCCAGGGCGGTACCGCGCAGGGCGTGGCCGGCATGTTCGACAAAGACGGTTCCGGTGCGCTTGTCAACTCATCCCGCGGCATCATCGGCGCATGGAAAAGGTCCGGCGGATATTCCGAATCCATGAGCGCCGACGATGCATTGGAGCTCGTCGCCGAATCGGCGAGAACCGCGGCGAAGGACATGCGAGACGATCTTCGTGCGGTGCTTCCGTAAACGGACGACCCGCGGAAAACGCAACCATCAATCATAAGAACGCAAACGAACGTAATAGAGAGGGAGTTCATGACCACCGCAACGTTCACCCCGACTGTCGCCGAGGCGACCCAGGCCGGCTTCTTTCCGAGCCGCCATACGGTCGAGATCGTCGACAATCGGAAGCTGACCGACGGCGTCTATCGCCTGACCTTCCGTGACGAATACATTGCGGGGCACGCAAGGCCCGCACAATTCGTCGACGTATATTCCAACGACCCGACCAGACTCATGCCGCGTCCGTTCGGCGTGGCCGAGGTCAACGGCGACGAAGTGAGCCTGATGTTCGCCGTGGTCGGCAAGGGCACCGCTGAATTCGCGAGGCTGCAGGCCGGGGATACCGTACGTGTGATGGGGCCTCTGGGCAACTCGTTCAACACCAAGGAGCCGGCCAACTATGTGCTGGTCGCCGGTGGTCTTGGGGTGCCGCCGCTGGTGAGGGCCGCACAGGCCATCGCCGGTACGCCAGGCGCGACGAGCACCGCCGTGTTCGGCTACCGCAACGTGCATTTCGGTGACGAATACGTTGGCAGATACGCCGATTCGGTGTATAGCATCGACGAATCCGAAGGCAACGTCATCACCCTGCTTGACCGCATTTCGGATGAACTCATGAACGGCGAACTGAAGCCAGCCATTCTGTCCTGCGGGCCATTGCCGATGATGAAGGCCGTGGCGGCGTGGGCGGCCAAGCATGGCATCGAATGCCAGCTGAGCCTCGAACAGCGTATGGGCTGTGGCTATGGCACGTGCGTGCTGTGCACGGTCGACACGCTGGACGGACGACTGAAGGTCTGCTCCGATGGGCCGGTGTTCACGCGCGAACGTTTGGGATGGGGTGAGTGAGAGCATGACGACTGACAGCATGCAGCACGGAAATCTGTACGAACGGCATGAGTGGAAACATTCCACCAAGGTGGCGGGCGTTCCGTGGAAGAACCCGGTCGCCACCGCTTCCGGTACGTTCCAATACGCGGCCGTACGTTGGTTCTACGACGTGAGCCAGCTTGGCGCGGTCACCACCAAAGGCGTTTCACCGGTGCCATGGGAGGGCAACCCGGGCATCCGTACCGCCGAAGGGCCATCCAGCAACATCAACGCGGTCGGCCTGCAGAATCCGGGTGTCGATCACTATCTGGAAGACGACCTACCGAAACTGAAGGCCATCAACGCGACCGTGATCGCCAACGTGGCGGGTCATTGCGACGATGATTATGCCGAGGTCGTGGCCAAGCTCGACGATTCGCCGGCCGATATGCTGGAAATCAACGTGAGCTGCCCGAACGTATCCGCCGGCGGCATGAGCGTCGGCACCGATCCGGTGGCGTTGAGCCGTCTGATCACCCGCCTGCGCAGGATCACCGATAAGAAGATGATCGTCAAGCTCACCCCGAACGTCACCGACATCACCGTTCCGGCACGAGCGGCCGTGGAAAGCGGCGCCGATGCATTAAGCCTGATTAACACGCTGCTCGGCATGCGCATCAATATCCGTACCGGTGAACCGGTCATCACGCATGTGACCGGCGGCGTGTCCGGCCCGGCCGTATTGCCTGTGGGCCTTGCCGCGGTATGGCGCGTACGCACCGCGCTGCCTGGGATTCCGATCATCGGCATCGGCGGTATCGACTCCGGTGAGAAGGCGCTCGAATACCTGTATGCGGGCGCCAATGCCGTGGAGGTCGGTGCGGCCGCATTGTTCGAACCGACCGCGCCGCTGCGCGTGGCTCGAGAGCTCGACGACCTGCTTGATACACGCCCCGAACTGGCCGACAAGCTTGCCGGGGGCGAGACCTGGCGTTAACGACCGTTCACCGCATGAAGGAGTGATTATGGAATCCATCGACCATCGTTTTACCCAGTTCCTGCTGGAATCCAAGGCGCTGAAGTTCGGCGAGTTCACGCTGAAATCCGGCCGTAAGTCCCCATACTTCATCAACGCCGGCGCCTTCGACGACGGTAAGAAGATCGCGACTCTCGGCGCATTCTATGCTGAGAAGATCGCATCCGAAATCGAGTCCGGCAATCTGCCGAAGGATATCGATACCGTATTCGGTCCGGCATATAAGGGCATTCCGCTGGGTGTCTCCACCGCCATCGCCCTGACCGCCGGGCACGGCATGGAGGTCGGTTACACCTTCGACCGGAAGGAGAGGAAGGACCACGGCGACGGCGGCATGATGGTAGGTACCCAGCTGGCCGACGGCATGAAGGTGCTGCTCGTTGATGATGTGATGACGGCCGGCACCGCGGTGCGTGAGGTCATTCCGAAGCTCAAGGCCGAAGCGAACGTCGAAGTGGTCGGTTTGGTGCTGTCCGTGGACCGTATGGAGAAGACCAAGGATTCCGATATCTCCGCGGTGAAGGCCGTCGAAGCCGAATTCGGCTTCCCGGTGTTCGCCATCGCCAACGTGAAAGAGATTTTCGAGGCTGGCCGTCACATCGAAACCGCCGACGGCACCCCGTATGTCACGCCGGAGATCAAGGCCGCCGCCGACGCCTATCTGGAACGGTACGGCGCCTGAGCGCTTCGGCATACGCCGGATATGAGAGATTCTCCCTCATTATGAGGGAGAATCTCCTGTTCAGTCGATGAGGTTGTAACCGTGGTCGGCGACGACCGACTTGAGTTTTTCCAGATAGTTTTCGGCGGCCTTCGAGAGCTTTGCACGCTCGTTGGTGATCCAGCCGACGAGCATCGTCTCATCGGTGTCGAGCGGTACGGTCACGATCTTCTCGTTGTTGAGGTCGCCGTTGTCGATGCCGGTGCATACCGTGTAGCCGTTCAGACCGATGATGAAGTTCAGAATCGTGGCGCGGTCGGTTACGTTGATCTGTTTGGGGGAGTACTCCGGCCAGACCGCCTCCTCGGCGAAGAAGAAGCTTCCTTCTTCGCCCTGCTCGTACTGGATGAACGGGAACGGCTTCAGATCGTTCATCGTGACCTTCTTCTTGCCGGCCAGTGGATTGTTGCGCGAGATGAACACGTGCAACGGCGCGCGGAAGAGCGGATGGAACTCAAGATGCTTCTCGCGCAGCATCTTGCCGATCACGTCCTTGTTGAAATCGGACAGGTAGATGATGCCGATCTCCGACAGCATGTTGGCCACCTGGTTGATGATGTCCTTCGTGCGGGTCTCACGGATCGTGAACTCGTATTCGTCGGACTTGATGGAGCTGATCATCTCCACGAACGCTTCGACGGCGAACATGTAATGCTGCGTGGACACGGAGCACAGCTGCTTGCGTGGCTTCGCGTTCTTATAGCGCTCCTCAAGCAGGGACGCCTGGTCAAGCACCTGACGTGCGTAGGTGAGGAATTCCGCGCCGTCCACGGTCAGGGCGATGCCTTGGGACGAGCGGGTGAAGATCTCGATGCCCAGCTCGTTCTCGAGTTCCTTCACCGAGGAGCTCAATGCCGGCTGCGACACGTACAGCTCGTGCGAGGCTTCGTTCATGGAGCCGCACTCTACGATTTTGACGATGTACTTCAACTGTAGGAGAGTCATAAACCCAGATTATATAAGCGGGCATTCACGAAAATACGATTTATAACGCTTGGTTTCTGCATTGTGGACGTCGCATTGCGGATGGCGCATCGCAATCGCGCTTGATCGATTGCGTCCGAACGGTCAGAGCCGCACTCCCAGGGATGCGAGGTCCCTGCGGGCCCGTTCGGCATCGACGAAGCGGAAGGCGTGGATGCCCACCTTGTTGGCCCCATCCACGTTCTTCGCGGTGTCATCGAAAAATACCGACCTCTCGGCCGTGATGCCGAAACGCCGCAGTGCCAGCTCGTAGAAGTCGGCGTTCGGCTTGAACATCTTCTCTTCGCCCGACACGACCGTGCCGTCGAGAATTTCCGTGAGCTGGGGGAATTTCTCGAATGCGAAGTGAATGGTCTCGTATGACCAGTTCGTCAGGCCCCACACGCCATATCCGGCGGCCTTCAGGTCACGCAGCAGCCGTTCCGAGCCGGGCAGCAGACGGACCAGGGAATCGCCGTACCGGGTGATGTAATCCTCGAAGATGTCGGCAATCTCCTTGCCGTGGTCCTGCTCGACGCTTGGCAGCACCTCGGCCAGGGAAGCGCCATGGTCCATGCGATCCTCATAGTCAAAGAAGCCGAACTCGTCGTCATCCGAGCAGATGCGATCCACCAGCTCCTGTGGGTAGTGTCCTTCCAGCCCCGCGCGAGACTGCCAATCGACCACGACTCCGCAGAAATCGAAGATGACGTCGGTAATGGCGGGGGTTGCGCTGGTCATCGGGAATCCTTCTCGTAAAACATGTATCTGCCTTCCGTCAGTGTAGCGTAACGGGAAAACCACCGGCGTCAGGCCGCTGCGTTGACCAAGGCGGAGAAAATCGCACGGCTGCGGGCATCGACCTCGTGCAGGAATTCCGGATGCCATTGCACGGCCCACAGGAATCGCGATCCCGGCCGGTACACGGCCTCCGTGATGCCGTCCTCGGCGATGGCCATACGTCTGAGCGACGGCGCAATCCGCTTGACGGCCTGATGATGGTAGCTGTTGACGGCGATTGTCCAGCCGCCGTCAACGTTACGATGCATGCTCTTCGCATCCATATCGGATTGCGGCAGAGCGTTCAGCATGGCATCCATCGGGGTGCCAGGCTCGACCGTCACCATGTGGCCGAACACATCATACGGAGGTTTCATATGATGCTCCACATCGCTCGGATGCTCGCTTGGCAGGTCATGCCACAGCGTGCCCCCAAGGCGGGCGTTGATGAGCTGGATGCCGCGGCAGATACCCAAAACCGGCTTGTCAAGACGAATCGCCGCATCAAGCAGCAGTGGTTCCATCGCATCGCGTTCGGCGCTCAACTCCGGTTCCATGGCCTGATATTCGGGAGTGATCTCCCCGCCATAGATCGCGGGATCCACATCCTGACCTCCGGTGAACAGTATGCCGTCGCACAGGTCGGCCAATCGTCGAATCTCACCCGCATCGGCCGTCAAGGGCAGCATCAGGGGCAATCCGCCGGCCTCTTCGACGCCGTCCATATAACCGGGCAGCATCCATAGGCTGTCGCGTTTATAGTCGAATAGGGGAGTGATGCCGATGATCGGACGTTTCGTCATGAGGGCCGCCTTTCCGCAACGGTCTTATGCTGTAATTGGCCACAGC
This sequence comes from Bifidobacterium moukalabense DSM 27321, assembly GCF_000522505.1. Taxonomy (GTDB): domain Bacteria; phylum Actinomycetota; class Actinomycetes; order Actinomycetales; family Bifidobacteriaceae; genus Bifidobacterium; species Bifidobacterium moukalabense. Next base: position 218,332 of record NZ_AZMV01000004.1, read on the forward strand.
ATAAGACCGTTGTATTTCGGATATCGGCGGAACGTGTTACTGAACCAGCTCCGTGAAGGCTCCCGCAATCGCGTCGATGACATCGCTGGCGATGATCGGATGGCCGACCGTTCCGAAACGTTGCTTCTTGGAACGGCCGTAGATCTCAGGACGATGCCATCCACGTTGCTCGGATTCCGATGCGAATGCCGCAGCCAGGCCATGCATGTAGGCAGCCGCGGCGACGACCTCGGGCACCAACGCCGGATCGTCGGCAAGCATATCGTCCTGCTGCGCAAGCAACGCGCCCAGCATGCCCGCCAGCACATCGCCTGCGCCGGCCGTCGCGAGCCAGGCCGGCGCACGACCGGACAGGATGATGCGGTTCGCGCCTTCGCCGTCGGTGCCGACCACAATGGTGACCGCACCCTTGAGCAGTACGGTGGCGCCCGTCAGCTCATGCGCCTCGATGGCCGCACGCAATGGATTGGCCTGCACCTGCGTGAGTGTGAGCCCGTCGGCGGCATCATCGTCGGTGCGCAGGCGTGTCAATAGCCGTGTCAGCTCACCGGCATGCGGCGTGATGACCACCTGGGCCGGCACATGCTCCGGCAACAGGTCCAGCGCGCCTGCATCCACCACGATCGGTGGCATCGCATGCGCACGCTCGTCCGATGCCACGGACGCCTCGCCGGCATCGGGCCGTCCCAACGCATAATGCTTCAACAGCATGGCGATCGTCTCACGCTGCATATCCTCATCGGCGGCCTCGTCATCGCCTGAAGGAACGCCTGAACCGACCACCCAGGACTGCACACGACCTTTGCCGACGACCGCCTCAGGCAGGCTTGCGAGCACCATATCCTGTGCACGCTGCGGCCCCAGATACCGCACCATGCCCGAATCCGTACGTGCGGCGGATCTCGCCGACAGCACCGCCGCGCCCGGGTAACGGTTCGAACCGGTCACCAACCCGACCACGCCACGTGAATACTTGCCGTCCGCAAGCTGTGGCAGACGAATCGAATCGGCGACGAAATCACCGTCCGTCATCTCCGCGAACGGTACGGTCTCATCCACATCAAAACCAAAATCGACCAGCATCAGCTTGCCGCACGCATACGAGGCGGGCGGCACCATCGCGCATGGCTTCATCGCGCCGAACGTCACCGTAACATCCGCCGGAATATACGGACCCGGCAGCGAACCATCATTCACGCCCACGCCGGAGGGCGTATCGATCGCCACCACCAACGGCAAATCCGCGGATGGTTCGTTATTCGGCAGGGCGGGACGGTCGGGCAGCTCGCCATCCAAGCCCAGCGAAGCCGCGATCGTCCCGGCAATGCCGCGCAACGCACCCGAAACACCGATACCGGTCATCGCGTCGAGAATCACATGCGAACCCTGCGCATACTCGATTGCGGCCTGCAGTCTCTCCCCGGCCTCGCCCGCGGAAAAGCCGGTGGTGCAACCGGGAATGTCGGCGGCGGGATCAAGTACGAGCACGCGTCCGCCGGCATGGACGAACGCTGCGAAGGCCTCTTCATGAAGGGACCGGCCGACGGCGATCGCCGTAACCTGCGCGCCCTCCTGCGCGAGCTCCGCACCCGCATAGAGGCCGTCGCCCCCGTTATCGCCGGCACCGACCAAGAGGGCCACGCGCGCATCCTCGACGGCCAGGTCCTCATCGTCAAGCAGATCCATCGTCACATGCGCCGCGGCGGAGGCCGCCATGCGCATCAGCGGAACGCCATCGTCAAGCAGCGGGCGTTCCATCTCACGTACGGTATCGGAATCGTAGGCTCCGTACAGGAGCGTCTGCAGGCGGTCGTCTTCATTGGCGGTATCCATAATCCCTCCTTGCAATAACGATATTCCCTACTCTAGTACGTACAATTGGAGCCGTATTGCGTCTCGTGGCGAATTCGGGAATGGAGAGGGCAATGGCGTATATCGAAATGGTGCATAGCTTCAAGCGCTACCAAATGGGATCCACGACCATCGTTGCGAACGATGATGTGAGTTTCGGCATCGAGAAGGGCGAGCTGGCGATCATCCTGGGAGCGTCGGGTGCCGGCAAGTCCACGGTGCTCAACATTCTGGGCGGCATGGATACCAATTCCGGGGGCAGGGTCGTCATCGACGGGCGGGACATCTCCGACTACTCGCCCAGGCAGTTGACGGCCTATCGGCGTACCGACATCGGTTTCGTGTTCCAGTTCTACAATCTGGTCGCCAATCTGACGGCCAAGGAGAACGTGGAGCTCGCTTCGGAGATTGTGAGCGATGCGCAGGATCCGATCGTCGCCCTGACCGATGTGGGGCTGGCCGACCGTGTGGATAATTTTCCGGCGCAGTTGTCGGGTGGCGAGCAGCAGCGCGTGGCGATCGCGCGTGCGGTGGCGAAGAATCCGAAGATCCTGTTGTGTGATGAGCCGACGGGCGCGTTGGATTACAACACGGGCAAGCAGGTGTTGCGGATTTTGCAGGATATGAGTCGCGAGAAGGGCGCGACGGTGGTGATCGTGACGCATAATTCGGCGATCGCGCCGATCGCCGACAGGGTGATCCGCATGCATGACGGCAGGGTCACCGCGGTCGAGACCAACGAGCACCCCATGAGCATTCAGGAACTCGAATGGTAGCCGATGACGTCCGGACGGTTTCGTGGCGTACGGCGTAGACGTGGCGGGGCTTGATAAAACAGAAAAGCCCTTGGAAATCCAAGGGCTTCGACTTGCTCCTGCGACTGGGCTTGAACCAGTGACCGTCCGATTAACAGTCGGATGCTCTGCCAACTGAGCTACGCAGGAATGTGCTGTCCTGTTCCGGAATTGCTTCCGTGCACAAGTCATACATAATACACATATCCGTCATTCATGCAAATCGTGCGCGTGTTCGCCGTGTCGTGATGCGCTCTCACCTGTGAACGCAGCGGGTTGCGGGATGCCGTGCGACTTCGCTGGATCCATTGCGGGAAAGGTGGTTTATCCGTTGGCAAAAACACGGCGCTCATCAAGAGTCCGGGGGTACCATGAACGCACCAACAGATAATGACAAGCAAATGGAAGGAGTCCCTTATGTGCACTGGCGTTCGTTTCTCCGATGCGGAAGGGAACATGTATTTCGGCCGCAATCTCGACTGGAGCTTCTCTTATGGCGAGACCATCCTGGCCACCCCACGTGCCTACAAGTACGACTATGTGTTCGGCGCCGAAGCCAAGGCCGAACCGAATGCGGTGATCGGTGTCGGTGTGGTCATGGCCGACAAGCCGATGTATTTCGATTGCGCCAACGAGAACGGACTTGCCATCGCAGGACTTAACTTCCCGGGCTATGCGTCCTTCGCCCACGAACCGGTCGACGGCACCGTGAATGTGGCCACTTTTGAGTTCCCGCTGTGGGTTGCCCGTAACTTCAACACCGTCGACGAGGTCGAAGAGGCCCTGAAGAACGTGACTCTCGTCTCCCAGATCGTGCCCGGACAGCAGGAATCGCTGCTGCACTGGCTCATCGGCGACAGCACCCGCAGCATTGTCGTCGAGCAGATGGCCGACGGCATGCACATCCATCATGACAACGTGGACGTGCTCACCAACCAGCCGACCTTCGACTTCCACATGGAGAACCTGCGCAACTACATGTGCGTCGGTAACGAGATGGCCGAACCGACCACTTGGGGCAAGGCCGAGCTGACCGCATGGGGCGCCGGCGTGAGCATGCACGGCATCCCGGGAGATGTGAGCTCCCCGTCCCGCTTCGTGCGCGTGGCCTACACCAACACCCACTATCCGCAGCAGGCCGACGAGAAGTCCAACGTGTCGCGTCTGTTCCACACCCTCGGCAGCGTGCAGATGGTCGACGGTTGCGCCAAGATGGCCGACGGCAAGTTCGAACGCACGCTGTTTACCAGCGGCTACTCCGCCAAGACCAAGACCTACTACATGAACACCTATGACGATCCGGCCATCCGCTCCTACGCCATGGCCGACTTCGACATGGACTCCACCGAGCTGATCACCGCCAAGTAATCCTTTTCGCTGGTTTTCTGCTGATGGGAGGCAAACGCCCATACCTTGCGGATAAAGCTCGAGAGACCGGGCAAGATCGTTGAAATCTCAATGTTCTTGTCCGGTCTCTTTTTTATATGTAAACCAGGCGAACCGTCCGGGCATGGCGATGGACGGCCCGCCGAAGGCGTGCAACACACCGAGTGGACTTCGAGTGCTTGAAGTTCGTACAGTGCGAGATATGAGCACTGCAACAACCACGTGGCATTCGATTCGTGAGGCGTCCATGCTTTCGGGACTTCCCGAATCGACGTTGCGCTACTATGAGCAGATCGGCATCATCGATCCGATCGCACGTGATCCGAGTTCCGGACATCGCGCCTATTCCGACAACGACATCCAGTCGTTGGTCACCATCTCGTGTCTTGCGGCGACTGGCATGCCGCTGGAATCCATGCGAGAATATCTCAAGAACCGTTTCGAAGGCGTGGAAGGTGCACGTAGGCAGATGGAGCTGCTCGACGCACAGTCCATCAGACTTGCCGCCAAAGCGGAGGCGCTACGCATGCAGCAAGCCTATGTGGCGTTCAAGACGCTTTACTGGCGGGCCATCGCCGAAGGCCACGAAGATGAGGCCGGGCGACTGCTCGAAGAGAACAAGGACATCATCGAAACCGTCAAACGGCAGCAACACGCCAAAACCGGTTCATGACGGAATATATGGGCCAATCACAACAACAAAGGAGTATTCACATGAAGGCAGCAATCTATAAAGGCGTCAGGCAAATGGCGTGCGAGGATCGCCCGAAACCGACCATCGTAGAGGAGAGCGATGCGATCATCCGAGTGGTTCGCGCCTGCGTATGCGGTTCCGACCTATGGTTCTACCGTGACGGCGGCCATGACGTTGACGGCCAGACCGGCCATGAGGCCATCGGAGTGGTCGAATCCGTCGGTTCGGATGTCACCATCGCCAAGCCGGGCGATTTCGTGATCGTGCCGTTCCCGTTCAGCTGCGGCAAATGCCCGGTATGCAAGGCCGGATTCGAATCCAGCTGCCCGCACGGCGGCTATTTCGGCAGCGGTGACGGCATGGGGTGCCAGGCCGAATACCTACGCGTGCCGGAGGCCAACGGCACGCTGGTGGTCGTTCCGGGCGACGCCAAAAGCTTCTCCGACGAAATGCTCGCCTCGCTGCTGACCCTGTCCGATGTAATGTCGACAGGCTATCATGCGGCGGCCTCCGCCGAAGTCAAGCCAGGGGATACCGCGGTCGTGTTCGGTGACGGTGCGGTCGGTCTGTGTGCGGTGCTTTCCGCCAAACTGATGGGTGCCTCCCGCATCATCTCCATGAGCCATCACGCCGATCGCCAGGAGATCGCCCGCAAGTTCGGAGCCACTGATTTTGTGGAGGAGCGCGGTGACGAGGCCGTGGCCAAGGTGCTGGAGATGACCGACGGCTATGGTGCCGATGCGGTGCTCGAGTGCGTCGGCTCCGCCCTGTCGAACGACACGGCCATGAAGGTGGCGCGTGCCGGTGCGGTGGTCGGTCGCGTCGGTCTGCCGCATGACGTCGAAGCCGACATTCCCGGACTCTTCTTCCGCAACGTCGGTCTGCGCGGAGGCCCGGCACCGGTGCGCACCTACGACATGCGGCGACTGCTCAAGGAGGTGCTTGACGGCACCATCAATCCAGGTATCGTCTACACCGCCGAATATACGCTCGACGGCATCCAGGAGGCATATGCGGCCATGGACGAACGCCGTACCGTCAAGTCGCTGCTGCGCGTCAGCGAAGTCTGATCGTTCACCGGCCCCGTTGCTATTCGGGCGATACAGTGTTCACGGACGGAAACACTACGAAAGGTAGATATGTTTGAGGAATTGCACAAGAAGATGAACGCCTTCTGGAACAATGACAGGACACTGTCCGAGACGGATCCGGAATTCATCGGACTGTTCTCCGACTTCGCCTACGATGAGGTGGTGAACGAGCCGGGCGCCAATCACCCCGATCTGGATGACAGGACGCGCTCCTTGGCGATTCTCGCCATATTGGTCGGCTGTCAGGGCATCGAAGCATTCGAAATGATGCTTCCGGTCGCCTATGAGACCGGACTGACGTCCGTGGCCATCAAGGAGATGGTGTACCAGGCCACCGCCTACTGCGGATTCGGCAGAACCCTACCGTTCCTGAGGAAGCTCAACAACTTCCTTGGCGCGGCCAATGTGCACCTGCCGCTTGAAGCGCAAGGCACCACCACGCCGGAGACGCGTGCCGAGGCGGGCGAGGCCAAGCAGATCGAGATTTTCGGTGAAGGCATGCGGGGCTTCGCGCAATCCGGTCCGGAGGAGACCCGTCACATCAACAAGTGGCTGGCCGACAACTGCTTCGGCGACTATTACACGCGCGGTGGTCTCGATACCCGCGAACGCGAGATGATCACGCTGTGCTTCCTTGCCGCGCAGGGCGGTTGCGAACCGCAGCTGACCTCGCACGCCAAGGCGAACATGGCCGTCGGAAACGAGAAATCGTTCCTGATCGCCGTGGTCTCTCAATGTATGCCATACATCGGTTATCCACGTACGTTGAATGCGATTCGTTGCATCAACGAGGCTGCGCGGAACTAGCCCCAGGGGCACATTGCGGGAGGGCCATCCGACTAAGCCGGATGGCCCTCCCGCAATGATAGGGGTCACTCGCCCCAGACCTCCTCGGCGACGGACCGCACGAGCGCGATCTTGGCCCACTGCTGATCCTCGGTGAGCTTGTTGCCCTCTTCGGTGGAGGCGAAACCGCACTGTGTGGACAGGCACAGGCGGTCCAGCGGAACGTACCGGCTGGCTTCCTGAATGCGATCCTTGATGGTCTGCCGGTCCTCAAGCTCTGGCTTCTTGGAGGTAATCAGCCCAAGCACAACCTTCTTGTCTCCGGAAACCTTGGCGAGCGGTTCGAAATCGCCGGAACGGTCATCATCGAACTCGAGATAGTAGGCGTCCACGTTCTCCTCGCCGAACAGCTTGGACGCCACTGGGGCATAGCCACCGGAGGAGAGCCAGGTGGAATGGAAGTTGCCACGGCACACGTGGGTGGTGATAACCAGGTCCTCCGGCTGACCGGCGATCACGGCATTGATGACATCGAGGTTCTCCTGCTGCAGGCGCAGGGCGTCCTCGTCACTCCAGCCAAGGCGTTCGCGAACGCTCCTGTCGCACAGACGGGTCCACGTGCAGTCGTCGAACTGTACGTTGCGGCAACCGGCGGCATACAGATCCGCAATGACCTGCCGATAGGCGGCCACGATATCGCCGGTCAGCTCGTCATCATCCCTATAGTATGCGTCATACGGATAGGCGGAGGCGTTGCCGGTGAGCACAAAGCGGGTCTGGGCGGGAGACGGCATGGTCTGACGAGCCACGGTGTCGCCATCCTCGAATCGCTTGACGAATTTGAAATGTTCGATGAACGGGTGGCCGTGGCCGTCGATTTTGCCGGTGACGGTGGCGGTGTCGGCCGGGGTGACCTCATCATGGAAGGCGACACGGTGTGCGGCCGCGGCATGGTCCACGCCGTTGAGGCCCCACATGAAATCGAAATGCCACCAACCGCGGCGGAATTCGCCGTCGGTGATGACATGCAGGCCTGCCGCCTTCTGCCTGGCGACCAGGTCGGTGATGAGCCTGTCTTCCACGGCCTTGAGCATGGCCTCGTCGATTCTGCCGGCGGCGAAGTCGGCTCGGGCCGTCTTAAGTTCGTCCGGACGCAAGTAGGAGCCGACCACGTCGGCATGGAACGGTGCGCTATGGGAATACGCCATTGAATGCTCCTTCAGGTGCTGCTGTCACAATACCTACAGAAGACTATCCAATTCCCCCGAAGCGAGTGAATACGCCGTCAAGCATGTGAGATGGCGATGATTCCCATCGGGCGTAATGAAGACGGTCATTCCTGAGCGATCCGTCGGTTTTCGGCCGTCACTGTTCCCGCATGCGACTACGATGCGATGCAGGACATCGAACACGAGGAGTTCTTCATGAACGTTCTGGCACTGGCGGAAGCCTGGTGGGCCCAGCACAGCATCCATCTTGATCAGGAACCGCCCGGAGATCGTTTCGGCACCATCATGGTCGAAGGGGATACGCATTCGATGCCATTGCGCATGGTGGCCATCGGCGATTCGATGATCGCCGGCTGCGGTGTCGATGACCAGGCACACGGATTCGCGCCGGATCTGGCCATCGTCTTCTCCCGTGTACTGAATCGTTCCGTCACATGGGAATCCCATGGCAGGCTCGGCGCCACCATTCGCCGTGTGCGCTATCGCCTGTTGCCGGAGGTCGAAGGCGGGGCCGATCTACTGGTGCTGTGCGCCGGCTCCAATGACCTGATGGCGCGACGGAGTCTGGGGGAATGGCGGACCGATCTGGCCTCGACCATTGACGAGGCGAAAACGCTCAGCGACAACATCATCGTGTTCAGTGCCGGGCAGCTTTATCGCAGTCCATCCCTTGGCAAGGCGTTGCGTCAGGTCATCGAGCATATGACCGACGAGCAGACCGCCGCCAGCAAAGCCATCTGCGAACAGAAGCAGGTGCTGTTCCTCGACATGACCCATGAAGATGTGCACGCCGATCAGGAACGCTTCTACGCGCATGATAATTTCCATCCAAGCGACTATGGCTACTCCTACATGGCCGAATGCACCGCAACGATGGCAGGGGACTGGTTGAAGGCCCGTCTCGGTTGATATTCGAAGGAAATGCGACGTCGTGACCGGTACTCATGATTGAATGGGACTGACAACCAACCGCATCGTAAGGAATGGAAAGGCAATGAGCGAGTCGCACGACCCCGCAAATGACGGTATCGACATGGACAGGCCGGGGGAGGTGCGGGAAGCCGAGCATCAGGGTGCGGCCGTCAAGGCGGCACTGGGCGCGAACATCGGCGTCGCCATTGCGAAACTCTGTGCGGCGTTCTTCACCGGATCGTCCGCCATGCTGTCCGAATCCGTACATTCCATCGCCGACTGTTCCAATGAAATCGTGCTGATGGCCGGTGGCCGGTTCTCCCGGCGCCAAACCGATGTCGACCATCCGTTTGGCCTGTATCGCGCCAAATATCTGGCATCGTTCGTTGTGGCCACGTTGCTGTTTTTCGTCGGCGGATTCTTCTCGACGTCCGAAGCGGTCAAGAAGCTCATCGCCATCGTTGAGAACCCGGCATTGCGTGACGTGAACCGGATGGAATTGCTCGTCGCATTCGTCGTGGTGGTAATCAGTGCGGTTCTCGAAGGTTACGGTCTGCACCAGAGTGTCAAGGAGGCCAATGAGCGCATGGACCGCACGGACACCCCGCGTATGGGGATATTTCGGTTCTGGCGCCACACCAAATCCGCTGAGCTTGCTTCGGTGATTATGGAGGATACGCTCGCCCTGATCGGCCTGGGCTTCGCAGGCGGCGGCATCGGACTTGCGATTCTGCTTGACAATGAGACGTTCGATGCGTTGGGCGGTCTGATGGTCGGCCTTGTGCTGATCGCCGGCTCGCTGCTGCTGGCGTTCAAATCGGGTTCGTTGCTGATCGGCGAGGCAGTGGAACCGGATACCCGTACGAAAATCGTCAACGCGGTCACCACCACACCGGGCGTGGAACGGCTATTGAACATGCAGACCGTGCACATGTCGGAAGACGACATCCTGCTGTGTGTCAAGGTGCAGACCAGCAAGCTCGATCGCGACTACGACGTCGAAACCGTCGATAAGATCGAGCAGGCCGTACGCAACGCGCTGCCGTGGTATAACTTCGAAATCTACGTGGAACCTGACATCTACAGTGCCAGGCACGTGCAGGCGTAGCCTGCCGGCTGGCCGATGGAAGAAAAGCTCCGCTACTCTTCAGCGACCAGTTCCAGATACGAATCGTTCCACAAATCCTCGTCGCCATCGGGCATCAGCAGCACACGCTCCGGGTTGAGCGCCTGCACTGCGCCCTCATCGTGCGTGACCAGCACGATCGCGCCCTCATACTTGGCGATGGCCTTGAGAATCTCCTCGCGGGAAGCCGGATCGAGATTGTTGGTCGGCTCGTCGAGCAGCAGCACGTTCGCACGTGAAGTCACCAGAGTCGCCAATGCCAATCGGGTCTTCTCACCGCCCGACAGCACACGGGCCGGTTTCAGCGCATCATCACCGGAAAACAGGAACGAACCCAGAATGGAACGAGCCTGTGTGTCATTCAGCTCCGGCGCGACATGAATCAGATTCTCCAACACGGTGGCATCAAGATCCAGCGTGTCGTGTTCCTGCGCGAAATAGCCGATCTTGCAGCCATGACCATATTCCACGGAGCCGGTATCCGGATCCTCCAAATGGGCGAGCAGACGCAGGGTGGTGGTCTTGCCGGCGCCGTTGTAGCCCAGAATCACCACTCGCGAACCCTTGTCGATCGCCAGGTTCACGCCGGCGAACACGATGTTCGAACCGTACGCCTTGGAGATGTCCTTCGCCATGATCGGCGTACGGCCGCATGCCGCCGGCTCCGGGAACCGGATATCCGCCACCTTTTCCTTCTTCTGCGCTTCGGACGTGTTCTCCAGCAGTTTTTCCGCACGGCGCATCATATTCTGCGCGGCCACGGCCTTGGTGGCCTTCGCATGCAGGCGGATGCCCTGCTGCATCAGGCGTTCGGCCTTCTTTTCGGCAACTTCGCGCTCGCGGCGGCGACGTTCCTCATCGACCACACGCTGGTGCAGGTATGCCTTCCAGCCAAGGGAGTACATGTCGATCTGGCCGAGTTGCGCGTCCAAGTGCCACACCTTGTTCACCACTTCGTCAAGCAGTTCGGTGGAGTGGGAGATGACCAGGAACCCGCCCTCATACTTCTTCAGGTAACCGCGTAGCCATTCGATGGAGTCGGCGTCCAAATGGTTGGTCGGCTCATCGAGGATCAGCGTATCCGCATCGGAGAACAGGATACGCGCCAGCTCGATACGGCGTCGCTGTCCGCCGGACAACGTGCCCAGTTGCTGGCCCATCACATCCTGCGGCAGGCCAAGGCTCGCCGCCATCGCGGTCGCCTCGGACTGCGCCGCATAGCCGCCGGCCTTTTCAAAATCCTGCATGGCCTTGTCGTAGCGATTCATGGCCTTGGTCATGACGTCCGGATCCGGATCGGTCATGTCTTTCTCGGCCTTGCGGATGCGCCTGATGATGGTGGCGATGTCGCGCGCGCTCATCATGCGGTCGAGCGCGGTCTGCTCCGGATCCGCGGCATGCGTGTCTTGCGGCAGATAGCCGAGTTTGCCGGAAACGCGCACCTTGCCGGCAGTGGGCAGCATATCGCCGGTGATCACGCGGGTCAACGTGGTCTTGCCGGCGCCGTTGCGGCCGACCAGACCGATCTTGTCGCCTTTGGCGACATGGAAGTTGGTGGGATGCAGCAGCGTGCGTGCGCCGATCTGAATCTCAAGCTCCTGCGCTTCAATCGCCATGCCGTAATACCTCTAGTCTTTCATGTTCCTTCAAACGCCAATCGAATATCATAGCGAACACCCGCAACCGTTCCCGGCCGCCTCACGGTTCATTTTCAAACAGATGCCGGAACAACGATTCGCGACGATTGATGAAGGCCTTGGTGATTTGGTAGCTGTCCGTATCCTCATAATCGCAGGGATGGACGCCGGTTTCGTCGAATGACAGGATTCCCGCATCCGGCAGGCCGAGCAGGATCGGTGAATGGGTGGCAATGATGAATTGCGATCCGCCGTTCGCCATACGGTGCATGTGCTCCAGCAGAGTCAACTGTCGTTGCGGCGAAAGTGCGGATTCGGGTTCATCCATAAGATAGAGGCCCCTTCCCGTGCGGGACAGGAGAATCTCCAGAAAACCTTCGCCGTGCGACATCTCGTGCAAACGAGACATGTTGTCGTAGCCGCGACCGTACTCACGGGCCTGCGTCGCCAACGTGAAGAAGCTTTCCGCACGCAGGAAAAAGCTGGATGGGCCGATCGCACGTTGCCGGTATACCGTCATCGCTTCGGCGAGGTCTGACGTGTCGTCGTACGTGCTGAACCGGTAGTTGCGCGTGCCTCCTTCCGCATTGAAGCCGCAGACGACGGCGATGGCCTCCAGCAGAGTCGATTTGCCGCTACCGTTCTCGCCGACCAGAAAGGTGACGTTCTTATGGAATCCAAGTTCGTCAAGCGAACGCAACGAGGGGATTCGACTGGCGTATGAATCGGCCAGCATACTCCAATCGATGCGCAGTCCCGACACAATCAGATCGTCCATGCTCCCTACGAAACCACACTTCCACATCCGACGGAACCAACTTACAGACCGGTGGCGTGACTCGATGCACGCAACGACTCCATCAGCTTCGTATGTCCCTATAGCTCTCCTGCATAACGCATACGCCATTTCAAATTATATGGCGGTCCGCAGGGAAGGATGCTATATTGCGTTGCCGCAGCGGACGAAACGAATCATCCACTTGCGTGAACGATCCGCTACAGTGGTGTCGGAACCATTCAGGAGGGAAGAAGCATGGCAAAGGCTTTGATCGTGGTGGATGTGCAGCCGACGTTTTGCGAAGGAGGCGAACTTGGTGTACAGGGAGGCAATGCGGTCGCCGAACGTATCGCGGATTATGTGAACGCACACCGGAGCGAGTACGCATATATCGCGACCACGCAGGACTGGCATATCGAGCCGGGGACCCACTGGTCCGAGCATCCTGACTTCGTGGATACCTGGCCGGTGCATGGCAAGGCCGGAACCGCCAATGCCGAACTGCATCCCGCCATCGCCGCATTGAACATCGATCATCATTTCAAGAAGGGCCAGTATTCGCCCTCATATTCCGGCTTCGAAGGCTTCGAGGACAACACCGACCGCATCCCCACCCGCGAAGAAGTCTCCGCCGCCATGGCCGCAGGCAAGACACTCGCCAACGGGTTGAAGACCGCAGGCATCACACGGGTCGATGTGGTCGGACTGGCCGAATCGCACTGCGTCAAGGAGACCGCTCTCGACGCAAAAAAGCTGGGGTTCGAAGTGCATGTCATCGAAAACCTGACCGAACCGGTCAGTGAGGAACTCGGTATCGCAGCCCGTCGGCGGATGAGCGAGGCCGACATCATCCTCGACTGATCGGTCCCAATCAGCAGATATCAATCCGACTCCCAAATACTAGGAGGGGCGACCAATGAAAATCGAACGAAAAATGCCCACACCCGAGCAATTCGAGGCGATATATCGTTCTGTGGGATGGGATGCACCCGGATTGGAACAGATCAGGGTTGCATTGAATCACTCGTTGCAAGGATTCATGATTTTTGATGATGGCAAGCCCATCGGTATGGCCAGACTCCTCGGTGATTACGCCATGGCATATCTCATCAAAGATGTGGCAGTGCTTCCCGAGTATCAACATAGGGGAGCTGGCACCCTACTTATGCTACGATGGGATATGTCAAATGTTTTAAATCCTCCCATATGCCAAGAGGGTTTTCGGGAAAGAGAAACGGAACATTGCGTATCTAACGAGCGACGAATACCGTCGGCAGAACCGTGCGCGTTGAAGCGCACTGCCGCGTAGCCTGCTCGTATGCACATTTCACGGTTCCGTATTCGTTCGTTTTTTCACAATGAAGACCCGCAGTGCGCCTGTATGAGAAAGAAGCCCATACATGGCCCGGACAACAATGCTCACGCTTACTGATATCTCTTACACCTATCCGTCCACGCCCGAACCACTGTTCGAACACGTGTCCGCATCTTTCCAGCAAGGATGGACCGCTGTGCTCGGCGACAATGGCCTCGGCAAAACGACTCTACTGAACATCGCCATCGGAATGTTGCCCGCTGACACCGGCAGCATCAGCCCGGACCCGCATAGACTCACTATCGCCACCTGCCCACAAGACAACATGGTGAGGCCTAAGAACCTCGACGACTTCGCCACGGACTGGTCACCCGAAACCATGCGTGTACGCAACGCGCTACACATCGGCGATGACTGGCCCTACCGTTATGAAACGCTTTCCGGAGGTGAAACGAAACGATTGCAGGTCGCTTGCGCAATCACAGCGCGTCCCGATGTGCTCGTGCTTGACGAACCCACCAACCACGTTGATGGTGAAACACGGAAGGCCATAGTCGAAGCCATGCGCCAATACCAGGGCATAGGCATCGTAATCTCCCACGATGTCGCACTGGTTGACGCTACATGTGCACGATGCGTCATATTCGAACGACAGCACATCAGTGGGCGTAACATCACCGTCATCAGCACATATGATGGCGGATATACGCAAGCACATGAGCAGATGACGTCCAGACTGCGTGGAGACGAGGAGTCAATCCGTGCGGCACGGCAGGAAGTCATACGACTGCGGTCCGCACAGGCACAGCGGCATCAAGCCATGCAAAGCGCATATGCTCGCAAACGCAACGGGTGGAAAATCGACCGCAAAGATCACAGTGCCCTCGATCACCACAAATGGATCGAAAAACAGACCGATACCGCTTCGGGTGTCGCATACCGACAAATGAACAAGCGTCTTGAACGAGCACAGCGCACGCTGGATTCACTAACCGTAGCGGCCAAACGCTACGACGGCGACATCTGGATCGACATACGGCCAAGCAACAGAAAGGAGCTCCTGCATCTCACGGAAGGTATTATCATATTCGGCAGCGGCAGGGTGACCAGCTCGAACGATACCGCGAGAACGCCAACACAATCCATACTGCATGCCGACGGACATCAATGGAAGGTCGCGCATAATCCAGAGATGAGTGGTGAAAAACCACGGATGCCGGGCGTCGCCATACCAAAACTCAGCATCGGACCGCAAGATCATATCGGACTGACCGGTGCCAACGGACTCGGCAAAACAACCGTGATTAACGCATTGCTGGACAGCATGCCGGAAGACGTGCCACATCTGATCATCCGGCAGCAAACAGGAGAAGCCGCGCTCTCTCAAACCATGAGACGACTCGCCGCATTACAGGGCAAGGAACGCTCGCAGGTGCTGGCCGCCTTCGCCCAGCTCAACGCCGATCCGGATAAGTTGCTTTCCAACGAAGCGCCATCTCCGGGCGAACTACGCAAGCTCATGTTGTGTTTGGGCATTCTTGACCGGCCTCAGCTGATCGTCATGGATGAGCCGACGAACCATCTTGACCTGGAATCCAAGGTGGCTCTGGCAAGATGTCTTGCCGACTATCCGGGAGCGTTGCTGGTGGTCAGCCATGACGAGTGGTTCCTCGACCAAGTGGTCGGATAGGCCAGGCGACGACCATGTTATCGAAGGCGGGTTTGCGCTCCGTGTGATCAGGACGCGTAGGCCCGCCTTTCATCAATGCTAGGCCTCAAAGCCAAATCATGCCTTTAATAGCGTGGCTCCCACTGAATATCGTGCACCGCAGCCGCCATGTCGGTCTGGCCGGTGCGCGACAGGCCCCGTTCCTGGGCCTTACGGGCAACGGCCTCGGCGATTCTGGTGGAAACCCGCCTAACATCCTTGAACGGAGGCAACACCGGAGCTCCCGGCTGGGTCGCATCGACCATGCCACCCAAGGAATGCGCCGCTGCGGAAATCATCTCATCCGTCAGCAAGCTCGCCTCGGAAGCCAGCATACCCAAACCAAGGCCCGGATAGATCAGCGCATTATTCGCCTGCCCGATGACATGCTCAACGCCCTCATAAGTCACACTACCGGCCGGAATGCCCGTGGCGACCAACGCCTTGCCCTCCGACCAGACAATCAGATCCTGCGCGGTCGCCTCGGCAAGTTCAGTCGGATTGCTCAGCGGGAAGATGATCGGGCGCTCGCAGGTCTCGCACATCGACCTGACAATATTCTCGGTGAATGTGCCTGGCTGCGTGGACGTGCCCACCAGAATGGTCGGGCGTATCGTACGGACGATTTCTTCCAGATCGGTCAATTGGTCGGCGTTCTTGAAATCGGAGCGCTTCCTGGCAAACGGCCTCTGTTGCGGTGTGAGGTCATCCATGTCGTCGAACAGCAGACCCTGCCGGTCGACCATATAGAAATGGTTCAGCGCTTCCTCACGTGACAGGCCTTCGCCCATCATCTCGTCCATGACGCGTTCGGCGATGCCCGCACCTGCCGTACCGGCGCCATAGCACAGGTACGTCTGGTCGGTCAGCTTGCCGCCTGAGATGTTCAACGCGCCGAGAATGCCGGCCAGGGTTACGATGCCGGTGCCTTGGATGTCGTCGTTGAACGTGGCGATGGAATTCCTGTACTTGTTCAGGATGGTCGCGGCGTTCTCGCGGCCGAAATCCTCCCAATGCAGGTACAGTCGCGGGAAGAGCCGTTCGGCGGTCCGTACGAACCGGTCGATGAACGCGTAGTATCGTTCGCCCCTGATGCGCTCGTGCCGTGTACCCAGATACAGCGGATCGTCAAGCAGCTGCCGGCGGTTGGTGCCGGCGTCGATGACGATCGGCAATACGGAAGCGGGATCAATGCCGGCCGCCGCGGTGTACACCATCAGCTTGCCCACGGAGATGTCAACACCGTTCATTCCCCAGTCTCCGATGCCGAGGATGCCTTCCGCGTCGGTGACCACGATCAATCGAATGTGCCGATCGCCCGCCGCGTTCCTCAACGTCGTCTCGATATTCTCGGGATGCTCCACGTCAAGGTATGCCGCATATTGCGACTGCACATACAGATGGCTGTAGTTTTCGATGGTCTCGGCGATCTCGGGATCGTAGACGATGGGATTGAACTCGTCGAGGTGATGGGCGAACAGATAATAGAACAGGGTGCGGTTCGTATTGAAGATCTCCATCAGGAACAGACGTTTCTCCAGATTCGTCCCTTTCGACTGGAATTGGAGATATGTTTGCTGAGCCTGCTCCTCGATCGTCTGTACGTACGGTGGAAGTACGCCCACCAGTCCAAGCTTTTCGCGCTCATCAAGCGTGAAGGCGGTGCCTTTGTTCATAAATGGGTCATTCAGTATATTCTGAGCCGTTGTCATAACAACCTCCTACGACATTGCCGTTGCCGATGATGTCTTTTCCGTAATCATGGGCTTGGTGGAGCGGCAAACTGTGCATCGAACTATATCAAGGTTGTCTGCGCTATGGCGGGGTCATCCGCGGCAATAATCTGACAGCCTAACCTTCACCAGGCCAAATTGCCGTGATCGGCCCTGACAGGTGTGGCGTACACGCCTATTTCCGAGGGAGATCCCTTTTCAAGGTCCGAAGATACGACTTCCGTTCGTTGGTGATACGACGTGATTCACAAGCCTTCTGAATGCTTTTGTTGTGGGTCCAGCCATCCAGACGCAGCTTGTCCGGAGCATCCGGGAGAAGCATGGCCATGGCCGCATCCCACATGCCTCATCGGTGGAATGTGCGGCAAGGCTGAGCAGCATCGCGTGCAGCATGTTTTCCTCGAACAATGCGTGCGGAAGAGTTCCGAGGAAATCCTTCACAACATGGGTGCCATTGTCTTCGTCCGATTGCAGCAGTTCCTTGGCATAGCTACGTAATCGCGGGAGACGAATGCCGATCATCGTCTCCGGAGCCACGTTCGGAATCAACCTGGCGTTGAAGGCCTTGTAGGATGCGTCGGCCAAGGTATGCAAATGGCGGGTTATCGCCTCACACTCCACGATTGCCTCCTGAATCTCTTCGCTGATCCGTTGCCCCCCCCCCTTACACGGGTTGAACACCTCACCATTCTATTTCTCCGTGGCCTTGATGGGCGAAGGCGGTGCGGGATGCCGAAAGAGGACCTAACGGTTACGGTCCGTGACCAAGGAGAGCGCACGGATACGGGCGGGGAACCTGAACCAGCGATTGATGCAGTTGATGACGGGGCCTACGCATAATGCGGAGACCACGGTTCCCATGCCTACGCCGCAAAGACCCCCGAAGAACACGAAGGAAAGGACCACGGCGATGGCTATCAGCGTCACATCGAAGATGATCTTCGTGGTGCCGAGCCTCACTTTGGTGACGGTGGACAATGCATGGACGATACCTTCGCCGGGCACCATAAGCACGTTGGGGGAAACCTCGATCACGATGCCGAACGCCAGGATGACGCAGCCGACCGCCACGCACAGCAGTCGCTCCCACAGGGCGGTCGGATCGAGGAAGCCAAGTAGATTCATACTGACGTCGATCATGAGGCTGAACACCAGGTTGACCGCCACCTGCAGCAGTTGGACGGGGCGGAAATCACGTCTCAGCAAGGCGATCTGCATGATGATGAACAGCAGATTGAAGATGAACGTGGTCGCGCCGAAACTCAATGGATATTTCAGACTGAGCACGTATGGCACGCTGGAAATCTGCGAAGTTCCCATATCGCCCTTGGTGATGAAGGCGATGGCGAAGGAGTTGATCACTACTCCCAGAATGAAATACAGGTAACGACGCAGCAGATGATTCATATGATCCTTTCCCTCTTGATCCTTCGGATGCGCGCGGACGATGCAGAAGCCTGACTTGCGTATGCGGATCCGGCGTATGGCCGAAACCGAACGTAGGCAACCGTCTCGACACCGATGCCCGTAACGCGCCACCGTTACCGATAGGCGGGGCGGAAGGTGCGGTCGAACTCATACTTGGGAATGAGGGGGCATGGCCGATCAGCTGAAAACTGAATCCGACGAACGATATCGAAAAGGCGGTCGGACTGCCTATCGTGAATACGGAAATATGAATCACATAGGGGATGCGAAAAAGAGCGGACGGAGGCAATAATCCAAGATGGCGTTCATCGAGAGTTTCACCCGACCATTCATGTTGGCGGTCATGCTATGGCCGTTCCTTTCCTTCATATTGACGCTGCCGGTGCTCGCACTGCTGTACCATCGGGATAACCGCATCCGGTTCACGTCGGCGCTGACCGCATATCTGATTGTGCTGTACCTATTGGCGCTTGTATGCTTCACCACGTATCCGATGCCGGAGCATCCAGCGGCCTACTGCGCCACCCATCATCTGCAGCCGCAACTCAACCCTTTCGAATTCGTTCACGACATTCGGTCGGCCGGCATCGTCGGCATTCTGCAGATTGCGCTTAACATCGTATTCTTCATGCCCCTTGGCTTCTTTATGAAACGCACCTTCCGATGGAGGCTTGTTCTGGCGGCTCCGGCCGCGTTCTGCTGCTCGCTGCTCATCGAAACCACGCAGTTGACGGGCGACTGGGGCCTATACCCTTGTTCCTACCGTCTGTTCGATGTCGATGATCTGATCACCAATACCGTCGGCGCGCTTATCGGCTTCGCCCTTGCCGGACTGTTCAACAGGATCGTGCCGGACGAGCGTATCGAACCGAGCGCCATCACCACTCAGCCGGGTTTTCTACGCCGATCCGTGGCATTGATGATCGATCTCGTACTGATCGAGGTCGCGTCATTGTCGGTGAGCCTGCTGATTCATATGCTGCTGTTCGTTTTCGGCGCACGGTCCATCGAATCGATGAGCATCGGCGATACCCTGTATGCCACCATCGCGATGTACGTGGTCTTCGAGGTGATCGTTCCATGGTTCCGTGCTGGGCGTACGCTCGGCGGCGGATTCACCCGCATGACCGTCGAGACGACGATGCGTTTCGGTTGGCGACGGGCCGCCTTCTATGCGGTACGTGCGGTGGTGCTGTACCTGGCGACGTTCGGGGCGATCGTGCTTGGTCTTTGGCAGTTGTTGGTGGTCGTGGCCTTGGTGATTTTCTGGTTCGTTAAGAAGTGCATGCCGTATGACCTTATCTGAGTGGGAACATCAGGGGCACAGGACCGGGCAGGATGCGACACGCCGAGGTTTGCGCCCCCCGTTATGGCTCGGGTATATTACTGACTCGTTGTCCACCGCGGTGGGAACGCATGCGGACATAGCTTAGTTGGTAAAGCGCAACCTTGCCAAGGTTGAGACCGCGGGTTCGAGTCCCGTTGTCCGCTCCAAACGAAAAGCTCCCCATGAGGGAGCTTTTCCTGTATTTCGGATCATTTCCGATCAGTCGCCGACGTTGTTCCGTGCCGGCGTAATCATGGTCAGCATCATGATGGACGGTTCCTCGGCGTATACCGCATGCGGAATGCGGGTGGGGAAGTAGGCCAGCCCGCCGGGCACCAGATCCACGGTCCTGCCATTGCCGGTCACCTTGAGGCGGCCTTTCAGGGTCTGTACGAAAACGGGCATGGCGGCGGTATGCTCGCTGAGCTCCTCACCGGCATCAAAGGAGAAGAGCACCACATTGCCGCCCTCCTGCTGCATGACGGTGCGGGAAACCGTGGAACCCTCCTGCACGCTGATCATGTCTTCGAGATGTTCGATGAATCCCAGTTCGATCGGCTCCTGCCCGGATACTTGCTCATTGCTCATATATTCGCTCCTTGAGATTGGATACGCCCATAGTAGCGTCAGACATGCGTGTTCGAAAACGAATTCAATCAGCTGGGAAACGGTATTTCGCCATGGGCCGACCACGATGTGAATACCCTCTTGAAAAGGTGGTGTCCACGTCGGACACTTGATGATGGTTGTGAATTCGGCAACGATGCCGGAACGTGAACCATGGAGGCTGTTGCAATGAACGAGGACATTGATTTCGTACCGGATGATTCCGCGAGCCATGTGTGGACGGAACGCGACAGCGAGCTCGTCGAGAAGTACGCCGCGCAGCTCATGAGTATGAGTATCGGGTGAGTCGATCCAACCGTACGTGAGACATTCCGTGTCTTCGGCCCACGATGTGGGATGTCTCCCATGCCGGCCGTTCTTCATGGCTTTTTCGGTGTCCGCCATGCCATGACTCCCCCTTGCCTTACCCTTGATGAGATTTACCCAAATCGAGTAAGAGGGGAGCAATTGTGTTCATGGCAGAGAAGGAGGACGTGGACAAGGCCAGCGGCATGAAGCATTATGCCGGCCTTGCCGTGTTCTCGTCCGCAGTCGGCCACGCGCTCGATGGCCTCGATCTGATGATTCTCGGCTTCGCGATGTCAGGCATCATGGCCAGTTTCAACATCGATAAGACCACCGCCAGCATGTTGACGACCATCACGTTGGCGGGCGCGTTCCTTGGCGGTCTGGTGTTCGGCCGAATGGCCGACAAGTACGGTCGCATTCGTGTGCTGACCTATTCCGTGGTGTTCTTCGGGGTGTTTACGCTGGCATCGGCGTTCGCCCCGAATTTCCTTATGATGGCGCTGTGCCGTTTCCTTGCCGGCGTCGGCATCGGTGCGGAGTTCGGCATCGGCATGGCGATCGCGGCCGAGGCATCCTCACCCGAACGCCGCGCCCGCGCGACTTCCGGCGTCGGTCTGGGCTTTCAGGTCGGCGTACTGCTCGCCTCACTCCTGTCCGCGCCGATCATCACGTCGTTCGGATGGCGAGGCCTGTTCGCCATCGGCATCGTTCCGGCCATCGTTGCGATTCTCATCCGTGTGTTCGTTCCGGAACCTCCGATCTATCTCAAACATCGCGGGAACGACGAGAAACACGGTTCGTTGCGAGAACTGTTCGCCACCGCGGAACGGGTGAAATATTCCATCGCCATCATCGTGCTGTGCACCGTGCAGAATGCCGGCTATTTCGGTATCATGACCTGGCTGCCGAGCTACCTGAACACCGAACTCAAGCTGAGCCTGACCTCCACCGGCCTGTGGACCGCGGTCACCGTGCTGGGCATGATGCTCGGCATTTCCGTATTCGGCTTCCTCGCCGATCATCTGGGCCGCCGTCCGGCTTTCTGGATCTTTCAAATCGGCGCCGCCGTCATGGTCGTCATCTACAGCCAGCTCAAGGATCCGAACGCCTTGCTGATCGGCGGCTTCCTCATGGGCATGTTCGCCAACGGCATGATCGGCGGCTACGGCGCGTTGATCTCCGAACTGTTCCCGACCGAACTGCGCGCCACCGCGCAGACCGCACTGTACAACACCGGCCGTTTCATCGGCGGTGGTTTCGGTCCGGTCGCCATCGCGGCCATCGCCACCGGCCATGGTTTCGGTTTCGCGATCGGTACGATCTCCCTGATCTACGTGGTCGCCTTCATCGCCATGTTCTTCGTGCCGGACAAGAAGGGCGCCGCCCTCGAGTAGGCATCCGGATCGAATCAGGCATGCGTGGCGGCGGGGTCGTTTCCGATATCAGGGGACGGCCCCGCTAACGTTCGCAGTCCGTATCCCTGATCGCCCTGACAATCCACGGCCCGAACTGGTTCTCGCCTACAATGGGAGCTTGGACCATTGGACGGCTGAATACGGAAAGGGCGGATTGCCGTGGCTGACGTGAGACGGGAGCTGGAACGGCTCCGGCCCATATATGAGACCGGGGTGCTGAGGCTTCTGCTGCGCAATAACTCGATGCTGTACGTTGCGTTGTTGCGGTCCTCGTTCGACCCGCTTACCGGTGAACTACCGCGTGACGTGCTGGAGGAGCGCATCTCCCGCAGTCTGTCACGCCTGATCGAGACCGGCGACTACATGCTGAAGGACGATCAGACGCCAAGACAGGCCTCGCATGCAATCGTACTTGAATTGACCCGTGAAGGCGACGATGAATACGCCTGGCTCGCCAATTCGCTGGACGTCGCCTCGCACCGTTACCTGTACCGTCTGACGGCACGTGCGCATCGCGCGATCGAAGCGCTGAACCGGCTGGAAGACACCACACAGGCGCTGTCCGGCGCGCAGGCGAACAGCATCATCATGGAAATCGAGCACGCACGCATGCAGCTGACCGCCGACCCGCGAGAACGCATCAAACTGCTCAAAAAGGACATCAGGGAACGTCAGAGGCAAATCGATGAACTCGAACACGACGAAACCATCGAAAGACTGACCTCCGAACAGGTTGGCGACATCATCAACGTCATCCACAACACACTTCGGGGCGTGCCGATCGACCTACGTGAGCTGG
Source organism: Bifidobacterium moukalabense DSM 27321 (assembly GCF_000522505.1). Classification (GTDB taxonomy): domain Bacteria; phylum Actinomycetota; class Actinomycetes; order Actinomycetales; family Bifidobacteriaceae; genus Bifidobacterium; species Bifidobacterium moukalabense. The sequence goes on from NZ_AZMV01000004.1 coordinate 241,256, forward strand.
CGCTTGCCGAACGCGACAACGGCGACGCGCTCCGCCGTCGCATGCAGGCTGGCGCCATGAGCGTGGAAGGCATCCTTACCGCCTATCATGACGAATACCGCAAGTCGTTCCGCGAATCCGACAGTGGCAGACGCTTCGAAGACGCGTTCCAGGTGATCGTCACCGACGAAGGACGCCAGGAAATCGACGACGCCGTGCGCGATATCGCCAGAAACCCGTATCTGGACGGCGAACCGGGCGCGCTGCTCGGCCAGGTCCGCGCCGAACTTGAACGCATCTATTCCGGCATCGAGGATGTGCGCAGGCAAACGCGCGCCTCGGACGAGGCGATCAGCCGCCTCGTCCGCCAGCAGACCGACACCCGCTACCGCACCATGCTGGCCACATTGAACCAGCTGTTCGCCAAAGCCAGCGCCGAAGCGAAGACGAACCCGAACGCCACGGACCGGCCATACCATACCGACACCGGACTCGCGCAAATCGCGACCTTGCCCACCAAGCCAGCGAAACCGATGGTAAGAAACACCATTGCGGAACTGGTTGACGGTCGGCCAACGGTCGAAATGCCCGATCTCAAAGCCATGATCGAAGTATGCGGACCACGTCTGCGGCACATGGCCGGATTGATCAACCGCAATCCGGTCATGACCGCCGACGGTACACGCGTCGACTTCGCGGCAAGCTTCAACCAACTGCCCGAAAACGAACGGCGAGAGAGCGAAATCATCGGCTTCCTCAGCGCACTACGCACCGAAAACGACACGGCATACGCCACCTGGAACTGCATATCGCTCGACGGCACCGCCAGAACATGGCGCACCCAACCAATCCTCACCACCACGGCAACACTTGACGACATCATAGGAGAAAAATAAGGAATGACGGACGAAGCAAACGAAACCACGGAAATCGAACGGTCATTCCCACCCGTCGAACAGCCCGCACTGTTCGACGGCGACACCGGCGACATGAGCTCCGACGCCCGCATGGCAGCCATCGCATTGAAACGCGAGCGCTACATCTCCGGCGAACTGTTCAACCTGGTCAAAGACAACCTCGAAGCCGTCGAACGCTCCCTGAACAACGACATGCTCCGACTCGTATCCAACGAGAGATACCACGTCATGTATGCGGCACCCGTCGGCGGCGTCGAAACGAACATCCGTTCGCTCAAAACCCGCGCAAGCCTCAGCCGCGAGGATGCGGCCATGCTCGCATTCCTGCGCATCCACGTGCTCGAATACGAGAACCAGAAGACCCCTGTGGCCGACTGGCAGGTCAGCCGCGACGAGATCCGCGCCGCGCTCGCCACAGGTGCCGGCTATCTTGCGGGCGGCAACGACGAAGAGGGTACGACGAAGAAGATCGCCGCCGCGATCTCTCGCATGACGACCTACGGTTATCTCGAGCCGACGGATGATGACGAAATGCTTGCGATCACGCCGTTGGTGCCGATCGTACTCGACCGGCGGCTGGCTGACGAGTGGCTCGGTGTGACAGCGGAGGCCATGACGGACGATGCGCATGCGGAAACGTCGGAATCCATATTCGATGAGGATACGACGATCGACGAAGAGGAGCGATGATGACAGGAAACGATATGAGGATCGTCGCCGACTGTTGGATGATGGAAAGCCGACAGATCGTCAACTGGGGTTCCTATGACGGCTATCAGGAATTCAGGCCGTCCATCGATGCCGAATCGCCCATCACCTTGTTGGCCGGCGCCAGCGAATCCGGCAAATCCACCCTCGTCGACGCACAGATCTCACTGCTGTACCCAACCGGCACACCCTACAACAAGGCATCCAACTCCGGTCGCTCCGAACGCAATGACTACACGTACCTGCGTGGCATGATCGGCATCAGCGACGGCGAACACGGCGAAACGCCGATCTTCCTGCGAGGGCGTGACGCCACCGGTACGCCGCAGGCCGTATGGGGCGCCATCGTCGACACATACGTGAACCGCACCGACGGGGGCATGCTCTCCTGCGGCAAATTCCTCTATCTGTCCGCCGGAGACGGCAAGGATGAGGTACGTCGCCGCTATATCGCATGGAATCGCAAAATCGATCCGCGAAACATGGACCAGTACCGCGATACGCCATTCACCCCCAACATGTTCAGGAAAGCGTATCCGGATTGCAGCATATTCCCCAATGCCAGCGCATTCCACGCATACATCTGGCAGGAGATGGGCCTGAGCGCCGAAGCATGCCGACTCCTGCACAAAATCCAATCCGCAGACGCGCCATCACGGCTCGACGACATCTTCAAACAAGGCGTTCTCGACGTTCCCGAAGCGCTCAGACTCGCACAGGACACCGTCGACGACTACGATCGGTTCAACGCCAACTTCCATAGCATGGAGGACAAGGCCAAACGCGTCGCCAGACTCCAAGACATCCAAACCCAATACGACGCATACGCCAAACACCTGACTCAGGTACGCGAATACGAAGCCGTGAATCCCAACAGCCGGCAAGGCCTCGAAACCCTGACCTTATGGACGCGCTCGCGCATGGCCAGCGAAGTACGAGCCGGACTGCCCGCCGCCGAACGCAAGGTGAAGCAGCAGGAACGCGACCTGCATGAGGCACAGGAGCGGATCGCCGATCTGAACGGGCAACGCGAAGCCGTCGTCGAACGCATCAAAGGCATTGACGGCGGAACCTTGCAACGGCTGAACGATGACCTGGAACGCGCCCGACGTGACATGCGGGATGTGCGCTCGCAGCGTCAAAGCATCGCCGTGAAATTCGAGGGCGTCGAAGGCGCATTGCCGTCCGACGAGGCCTCCTGGAACGCGAAGCGTGACGCATTGGCCCAATCCATGGAAACATTCGACGAACGCATGGAGGAACTGGAATCCAAGCGGGATCGCCTGATCGGCGAGCGTGCCGCCGCCAATCAGGAATGTGCGCAGCTACGTCGGGACTACGATCGCAAACGCAGGCAAAGGACCCGCATCACCCAGGCGATGGACGAGGCTCGTGCGCTGATTGCGAAGGCGGTGGGCCTGGACCCGACCGAATTGCCGTATGTGGCGGAGTTGATGGACGTACGCGAGTGCGACGAACAGTGGCGCACCGCCATGAACGTCACGTATGCGCCGATTGCGCAGACCATTCTTGTCGATGGACGACATGAGCGAGGATTCGCGGCGAAGGTCAGCGCGATCGATCCGTCGCTGATGACCCGGCGCACTTGGCGGTTCGTGGATGTGGACAAGAGTTATGAATTCGCCGGCAATGACGGTTGGATGTCGTCGAAACTGCAGTATCGTGAGGATTCGCCGTTCTCCGGCTGGCTGAAGAAACAGACCGCTTCGACCCGTTTGGATGCATTGTGCGTGGAGACGATCGACGATGCCGCACATGAACGCCGTCAGGTGCAGGTGGATGGTCAGATCAAGTCCGGTGCGCATGGTTTCCATGGCACCAAGGGCATGAATCCGATCATCGGTTTCGTCAACGAAGACTATCTGACGGAATTGAAGCAACAGCTTGACAAAGCAGATCGTAGATTGTCCGATACCGAACGTCGCTGCGACATGGCTCGCAAGAGCATCGACCTGATGCATGCGGAAAAGAATCTCGCGGATCTGGTCGCGAATATGACGTGGAGCAAAATCGATGTGGTCGGTGCGGAAACGCTTGTCGAGAATCTGAAACGGCGGATCGAGCAGATTGAAGGCAATCCTGAACTGACGCAGCTTACCGAACGACGAAAGGAGATCGACAGGCTGCTTGACGAGGCGAATGCCCGCTTCTACCACGCAAAAAACGAAATGAAACTGGCCCAGGCGACGGTCGATGCCGAACACGCATGGCTGGATGCATATGAGGACATCGAATTTGACGATGATGCGCTATCCGGCGATGTATCGAACACTCTGGCCGACGCATATGAGGGATGCTTCGGCGGTGTGGTCCATGCCGAGGACAGACCGAAACTGATCGCCGGCGGGAACGACGAGGCCGGCGAGCATTCGTTCGGGACGCGCGTCGGACATGCCATGGAACGCGCCATGCGCGAGCGGAACGCGGCATTGGGCAAACGTGCGGGGGAGCTGCGTACCGTCGTGGAGCAGAGCATGGCCTCCTACCTGGAAAGGTACGCTCCCGACGATGATTCCGTGACAGGCGGCATCGAGGATTACCGATTCTATCTTGAGGAGCTGCGCAGCCTGCAGATGCTCGTCACGCGCGAGGCAACCGACGAGGAGTACGTCAACAGCCTTGACAAACTCACCAAAAATTTCCTGCAACTCAACCGTGCGCTCACAACCGACCAGGAAGACGTCAAGGACCAGCTTGAACGCATCAACGGCATGCTTGCCGAGCAGAAATTCGGTCCACGCGGCGGCAGGCTGTCCATCGACGTGGAATTCCGCCCCATCGAACGTGCATTCGCCTCATCTCTGAAAGCCACACTGAACAAGCTTGACGAATGGTTCAGAAACGACAAGGACAACCCCGATGCCACACGCAAGGCATTCGCCTCCTGCGCCACGCTCATCGAACGGATTCGTCAGGAACTGGAACAGGTACGCGACGTGAACGGCATCAGGAGCTACGGCGCACGCAACCTCGACCCGCGTGCGCGAAGCACGTTCTACGCCATCGTGCATCATGACGACGGACCCGACGAGCGCATCAGCTCCACCGGCGGCAAATCCGGTGGCGCCCTGCAGGAACTGACATCGTTCATCTACGGCGCAGCACTCATCTACCTGCTCGGCGGCGACATGACCGGCAGACCCACATACACGACCCTATTCCTCGACGAAGCGCTCATCAAGGCCGACGGCCGATACACGCAACGCGCACTCAACGTACTGCCGCGACTGGGTTTCCAAGTCATCGTATCCGCACCGGAAAGCAAGACCGCCGAAATCCTCGGCGTATCCACCAAAGCGTACGTGGCATACAAGGATCCGGAAACCAGCCGCTCCTTCCTACAGGAACTCACATCCGAAAACATCGCCGATCAAGAGGCCGAGCTTCAGACCGAAACCGCAGCCGGACCAGACCAAAGATTTCGAACAGACGTTCTAATGCAGTCCTGAAATGGGGTATCCTTGAAAGCTGGAACCTGAACATAAGCGAGCGGAGGATCGTTGTGGCTGCGAAGCGAACGAACGCAACAAACGGCGAAGTCGTAGTGGAACGCGTCATGACCAATGACGCATTCCTCGCACGAGAAATCAAAAAAAGCGCCGATGAAAGCCGAAAACGGTTCACTGATAGCTGATCTGAAACACCTGCCCAACGATCTCAAGATCGTCATCCAAGGCGCTCGCGAGCACAATCTCAAGAACGTCGATCTGGAGTTTCCGCGCAACCGCATGGTCGTATTCACCGGTCTGTCCGGCTCGGGTAAGTCCTCGCTGGCATTCGATACGCTGTTCGCCGAAGGTCAACGTCGCTATGTCGAATCGTTGTCGGCGTATGCGCGCCAGTTTCTCGGGCAGATGGACAAGCCCGATGTCGATTTCATAGAGGGCCTGAGCCCGGCGGTTTCCATCGATCAGAAGACCACGAACCGCAATCCGCGCTCGACCGTCGGAACCATCACCGAAATATACGACTACCTGCGATTGCTGTTCGCCCGGACCGGCATTCCGCACTGCCCGGAATGCGGTTCGCTGGTCAGCGCGCAGACCCCGCAGCAGATGGTCGATACATTGCTGAAGTATCCGGAACGTACGCGATTCCAGATACTTGCGCCGGTGGTACGTGGCCGAAAAGGCGAGTTCGAGGATCTGCTGGAGCTGCTTCGTGGCGACGGTTACGCTCGAGCCCTCATCGACGGTGAGATGAGGCAACTGTCGGACGATATCAAACTCACCAAGCAAAAGAAGCACACCATCGAGGTGGTGGTGGATCGTCTGGTGGTCAAAGACGGTATTCGACAGCGACTGACCGATTCGGTGGAGACCGCGTTGAAGCTTGCCAAAGGCGTGATCGTCGCCGATTTCGTCGATTTGGATGAGGACGATCCTGAACGCCGTAAGCCATTCTCCGAAAAGCGAGCATGCCCGAATGGACATCAGCTGGAACTTGACGAGATCGAACCCCGCACCTTCTCGTTCAACGCCCCATATGGCGCATGCCCGGTGTGCACCGGTATCGGCTATAAGCTGGAAATCGATCCGGAATTGGTGATTCCCGACCCCGACAAGACCCTCAATGAGGGTGCCATCGAACCCTGGGGACTGACCAAAGGGACCGGTGAATATTACCGTCACGTGCTCGAAGGCCTTGGCGACGAGATGGGCTTCGACCTGGACACTCCGTGGAGGAAGCTTCCGGAGGAGGTCCGCCACGCCATCATGTATGGCCGTGACTTCAAGGTGCAGGTCTCATACCGCAACCGATGGGGCCGCATGCGCGAGTATTCGACCGGTTTCGAAGGCGTGGTCCGCACACTTATGCGACGCCATGACGAGACCGATTCCGACCAGATGAAGCAGTACTACGAATCGTACATGCGCGAGGTGCCCTGCCAGGCCTGCCACGGCCGCCGTTTGCGCCCGGAAGTGTTGGCCGTCACCGTCGGTGGCGAATCCATCGCGGATGTGTGCGACATGGCGGCCGAAAGGAGCCTTGACTGGATCAACGACCTGCGGCTCGAAGGCTCCGCCGCGCAGATCGCGGGAGAGGTGGTCAAGGAGATCCGCGCACGGCTGGGCTTCCTCAACGACGTTGGCCTGAACTATTTGACGTTGTCGCGTGCCGCCAAGACGTTGTCCGGCGGTGAGGCGCAGCGCATTCGCCTGGCCACGCAGATCGGTTCCGGTCTGGTCGGCGTGATGTACGTGCTCGATGAGCCTTCCATCGGTCTGCATCAGCGTGACAATGAGCGTCTGATCGCCACGTTGCATCATCTGCGTGATCTCGGCAATACGCTGATTGTCGTCGAACACGACGAAGACACCATCACCAACGCCGACTGGGTGATCGATATCGGCCCAGGCGCCGGAGAGCATGGCGGGGAGGTCGTATATTCCGGCCCCGCCAGAAAACTCGTCAACGCGCCGAGATCCATCACCGGCGACTACATCGCCGGACGCCGCAAGATCGCAGTGCCCGAATCACGTCGGAAAACACACAGGACCAAACAGCTGCGCGTTGTCGGGGCTCGCGAGAACAACCTCAAGAATCTGACGGTGAATTTCCCCCTAGGCGTGTTCACCTGCGTGACGGGCGTCTCCGGATCGGGCAAGTCCACGCTGGTCAATCAAATTCTCTATCCTGTGCTTGCCAATAAACTCAACGGCGCACGTATCGTACCGGGAAAGCATACCCGCGTAGAGGGCGTGGGCCAGTGCGACAAGGTGATTCATGTCGATCAGAACCCGATCGGACGCACTCCACGTTCCAATCCCGCCACCTACACCGGCGTATGGGACAAGATCCGCACCCTGTTCGCCAAAACGCCCGAGGCGCAAGTGCGGGGTTACGGGCCGGGACGGTTCTCGTTCAATGTCAAGGGCGGCCGATGCGAAGCCTGTCATGGAGACGGTACGCTGAAGATCGAGATGAACTTCCTGCCGGATGTATACGTCGACTGTGAGGAGTGCCATGGCAAGCGCTACAACCGTGAGACGCTCGAGGTGAAGTATAACGGCAAATCCGTCGCCGATGTGCTTGATATGCCCATCGAGGAGGCCGCGCGGTTCTTCAAGGCATACCCCTCCATCTCGCGGTATCTCGATACATTGGTGCAGGTCGGCCTTGGGTATATCCGTCTCGGGCAGCCGGCCCCGACGCTGTCCGGTGGCGAATCCCAGCGCGTCAAGCTCGCCACCGAACTGCAGCGCAGATCCACCGGCAAAACCGTATACATTCTCGATGAGCCCACCACGGGCCTGCATTTCGAAGATGTGCGTAAGCTGCTGCTCGTACTGCAGGGATTGGTGGACAAAGGCAATACCGTCATCGTGATCGAACATAATCTCGATGTGGTGAAATCCGCGGATTGGATCGTAGACCTGGGACCCGAAGGCGGGGACGGTGGCGGTACCGTCATCGCCGAGGGCACGCCGGAACAGGTCGCCCAGTGCGAACGGTCCTGGACCGGCAGGTTCCTTAACGGCATGCTGTGAACATGATGATCGAAAAGCACAGTCCGGAGGTCTGGCGGAGAACGGCCGCGAACCTGCAAGGTGACGTTCCGTACACCGCGGAGGATGCTGGCGGTGGGGTGAACAGGAACGGAGCCCCTCTGCTGGGGGACACACGTGACCTGTTCAGGCCGAAAACCTCGGATATCCCGGCATTGCCGGGCGTATACAAATGGCGTGATGGCGAAGGTCGCGTCATCTATGTCGGCAAGGCGAAGAACCTGCGCAATCGCCTGACCAACTACTTCCAGCCGCTCCACCAGCTGCATCCACGCACACAGACCATGGTGCTTACCGCACGCAGCCTCGAATGGACCGTGGTCGGCACCGAACTGGAATCGTTGACGCTGGAATACACATGGATCAAGGAGTTCGACCCACGGTTCAACGTGGTGTTCCGCGATGACAAGACATATCCGTATCTGGCGATTTCGTCGGGGGAACAGGTTCCCCGCGTATGGGTCACCCGCAGCCGTAAGCGTCGAGACACCAGATACTTCGGCCCCTACGCGAAGGTATGGGATCTGCGGCACAGTCTCGACCGGTTGCTGAAGACGTTTCCCGTGCGCACCTGCTCGTACAGCGTCTATCACAAGGCCGAGGTCACGAACCGTCCATGTCTGCTGGCCTCCATCGGCAAATGTTCGGCGCCCTGCGTCGGTCGTATCGGGGTGGAGGAGCATCGCAGAATGAGCGAGCAGCTTGTCGGCGTGCTTACCGGGCGAATCGGTAAATCGTATATCGCGCAGCTCACGCGAGAGATGAGGGAGGCCAGTGCCGAACTCGAATTCGAGAAAGCCGCCCGGCTGCGTGACCAGATTCAGATGCTGCAGACTGTCATCGAACAGAACGCCGTGGTGTTCGACTCCGATGTGGATGCCGACATCTTCGGCATCGAATCGGACGAGCTTGAGGCTTCCGTGCACGCGTTCTTCGTGCGCGCCGGATCCATCCGAGGAGAACGTAACTGGAGCGTGGAACGTGTGGAGGACATCGGCGATGAGGAACTGATCGCCGATCTGATCATGCAGGTGTATTCGGACGCGACGGGAGAGGCGAGCCGGAACATTCGGCATGAGCCGATGGCTCAGGGCGGCACCGTTATTTCCGAGCAACGCAATGCCATCGGGTCCACACAATCCGTGACCGCCACCGACGCCATCTCTCGCGCGCAGGCCACCCGTGAACGTAACGAACGGCAGGAACAGACCGGTCGGGCCGATCTGCTTGCACCAATCGCGCCGGTGCCGCGGGAGGTCATCGTGCCGATCGAACCGGCGCGACGCAAAGATCTCGAGCAATGGCTGAGCGGCCTGCGCGGATCGGCGGTGACCATTCGTGTGGCCAGCCGCGGCGACAAGAAGCAGCTTATGGACCGTGCCTGCGACAATGCCCGGCAGGCGATGCAGCGCAGCAAGATGAGTCGTATCAGCGATATGGGCGCACGAACCACGGCCATGAACGATGTAGCCAAGGCGTTAGGCCTCGAACAGGCGCCGCTGCGCATCGAATGCTACGACATCTCCAACACCGTCGGCGGCGCCTTCCAGGTCGCTTCGATGGTGGTGTTCGAGGATGCCATCGCGAAGAAGTCCGAGTACCGCAGGTTCGCCATCCGTGGTGCGGATGGCCAAGGCGCGTTGGATGACTTGAGTGCGCTGTATGAGACATTGACCCGTCGATTCCGTCACGGCAATATCGCGGGCGATACCGGTGAAAGCATGGATAATGAGAAAAAGGCGGCGCAGACATCCCAGGCCTCCGGGAACGCCGACCTAGGAAACGCACCCGTCCAGCAGAACACGGATCGCCGTCACTTTGCCTATAAACCGAATCTCGTGGTGGTTGATGGCGGCAAGCCGCAGGTCATGGCGGCCGCCCGTGCCCTGAAGGATTGCGGTGTCGACGATGTGGCCGTCTGCGGCTTGGCCAAGCGCCTTGAAGAGGTTTGGATGCCTGACGATGACTATCCGATCATCCTCAAGCGCCAATCCGAAGGCATGTACCTGCTACAGCGCGTACGTGACGAATCACATCGTTTCGCCATCACCTATCATCGCCAAAGCCGAAGAAGGGGAGCATTGCGTTCCGCTCTCGACGATATTCCCGGTATCGGGGAAGCCTATCAGAAACGATTGCTCAATCATTTCGGCTCGGTCCGTGCCATGCGCGAGGCGGGTATCGAGGATCTCAAACAGGTCAAGGGCATCGGGAATGCCAAGGCGGAATCGATATACGGTGCCCTGCATGCGCGCGACCGAGGCCGGAACCAATCCGAAGGCATTCCGAAAGATGGGACGAAATAAGATCGGTCGGCACGAAATGACGGCGAAGTTGTTAGCATAAGGGTGAACGTCAAGGAGGGGAACATGCCGAACGTGAATCATCGTTGTGCCGTTCTGGGGAAGCCCATCGGGCATTCCCTTTCCCCCGTGCTGCATAATGCAGCCTATCGCGCGATGGGACTCGAGGACTGGTTCTATGGCAGACACGAGGTGGGGGAGGGCGATCTCAAGGATTTCCTGCGATCCCTTGACCCCAGTTGGGCGGGGCTCAGTCTGACCATGCCACTGAAAAAGACGGTTCAACCGTACGGCGAACCATCCGATATGTGGGCGAAAGAGCTGAAAGTCGCCAACACCGCCATCTTCGACTGGACCCGACCGAATCGGGACGGAGATGCGGATCTCCCGCATATCAGGCTGTACAACACGGACGTGCCGGGCATCCGGATGGCATTCGAGCACTCATATCGGATGCGGAGACCGAATACGCCCGCGGACCATGCGGACAATGCCGTGATCATAGGCAACGGCAACACCGCCACCTCCGCGTTGGCCGCATGTACGGCCATGGCCGGAATCGGCCACATCACAGTGGTGGCGAGACATCCCAGCAAGAACACGGAACTGGAACCTCTGGCAAGAAAATTCCTTCCGGGCGGGCACCCCATCGACATCGTCACCATGGATGATGCCTTGGATGCCCTGGCCGGGGCAAGCGTGGCGATCAATACGATTCCGGGGTTGGCAGCCGACGGTATTGCGGCGACCCTGACGGAAAACGGTCCCGTCGTGCATGGCACGCTGCTGGATGTCGTCTACGACCCGCGCCCGACCAAGCTCATGCAGGCATGGAGAAGGCAAGGTGGGTACTCCATTGGCGGTGAGGAGATGCTGCTGTATCAGGCCGTAATCCAAGTGCTGCTGATGACCGGTGTGTGGGATGGCGATCCGTCGACGAGCGACGCCATCGATATGGAGCAGGGCGAACGATTGGAACATGCGATGCGTGCGGCACTTGAGGAGGCGCTGTGATGGCACAAGACAACGAGATCGACAGGCAGTCGGCGGGAACCCATTTCAGCGCCGCCGCGCCGGCGGAAGGCTTCGAGGTGCTGCTCATCACCGGTATGAGCGGGGCCGGCCGGTCCCATGCGGCCGACAGCGTGGAGGATATGGGCTGGTATGTGGTCGACAACATGCCGCCGAAATTGCTGGTGCCGCTGGTTGACATGATGACCACGGCCGGGTCGGGCATCCACAAGTTGGCGGCCGTGATCGACGTGCGTTCCCGTGACTACTTCGATGATCTGTCGGCGGTGCTGAGCCATTTGGACGATTTGGGCGTCAAAACGCGCATCCTGTTCCTCGATGCCAGCGACGAGGTGCTGATCAAACGTTACGAATCGGTGCGTAGGCCGCACCCGCTACAGCAGGGCAACCGTCTGATCGACGGCATTCTCGAGGAACGCGATCTGCTGGAGAACCTCAAGGAACGTGCCGACATCGTCATTGATACCTCCAAGCTCAGCATCCACCAACTGTCGACGAAACTGTATGAGGCCATGCTCGGCTCCGGTCCCACCACCGTTTCCGTGCACATTTTCAGCTTCGGGTTCAAATACGGCATTCCGATTGATGCCGATTTCGTGGCTGATGTCCGTTTCCTGCCGAATCCGTTCTGGGTGCCGCAGCTGCGTTCCATGACGGGCAGGGACCAGCCGGTCAGCGATTACGTGCTTTCCAGCGACGGGGCCGGGGAATTCCTCGATGCCTACGAGAAGGCGATCGCGGTGGCGATCGAGGGATATGCCCAGGAGGACAAGCACTATGTCACCATCGCCATCGGGTGCACCGGCGGGCAGCATCGTTCCGTGGCCATGAGTGAGGCCCTTGCCAAGCGTTTGCGTACGAGAGGACTTTCCGTCACCGTCTCCGCACGTGAACTCGATAAGCGCTCTGCGGAAAAATGACCGTATGATGAGAATGTAGCGTCCGAACATAGTGAAAACACACGGTGATTGTCCAAGATATTCGGTATCACAGTAAGCCGGTGGCAGTGCGGAATCACCCCGCGACTCGCCTGAAATTTTGGGAAGAACAGGAAAGTAGGAGGTTGGCTCTTGGCTCTTCTGGATGATGTCAAAAGCGAGCTGGCCGCAATCGACAACGAATTGCCCATCGCCAAAAAGGCGCAGGCCACTTCGATGATTCGATTCGGCAACGGCTTGCACACGGTGGACCATCATGTTCTGGTGCAGGCTCAGCTTGACTCCAAGGATGCGGCTCTGTGGTTGCGGGACACCATCAAGAACCTGTACGGCCATGAAGCCACGTTGACCCCGGTCTCCAGACAGACCCCGACAGGCATCGTCCAGCGCTTCGTGATCCGAGTCCCCAAGGGAAGCGCGGCTCTGGTTCTGCAGACCGGTCTGTACAGCCGCTACACCAAGAACATGGTGCTCGGACTGCCCAGTGAAATCATCAACGGCAAGATCGCCCAGATCAAGGCCGCCTGGCGCGGTGCCTTTCTGGCGAACGGCCGACTGTCCGACCCGGGCAAGGCCAGCTATCTCGAAATCGTATGCCCGAATCATGAAGCCGCCTTGGCCCTGGTGTCCACGGCACGACGTCTGGGCATCACGGCGAAGTCCCGTCGTCTGCGCAGTTCGGAACGTGTGACGCTGCGTGATCCCGACGCGATCGAGCGCATGCTCATTCTGATGGGCGCGCCCCATTCCGCCCGTGAGTGGACCGGCAAGCGCTCCGACGGTGAGGCGCGCGGCAAGGCGAATCGCCTGGCGAATTTCGACGATGCCAACATGCGTCGTAGCGCCAAGGCCGCCGCCGAGGCATGCGACAAGGTGCGCCAGGCCTTTGAGATTCTCGGGGATGACATTCCCGACAATCTCAAGTCCGCAGGCCAGCTGCGTCTCGACCATGCCGATGCCTCTTTGGAACAACTGGGCCGTCTTGCCGAGCCGCCAATCACCAAGGACGCCATCGCAGGCCGCATCCGCCGGTTGCTTCAGCTCGCCGAAAAGACCGAAAAGGCACGTCGGCAGGACGCCTGAGCTCCGGAACATCATGCACGACACCATGCACGTTTTCGAACGTCATGGTGTTTTTGTTCGTTTGGGCTTGTATGATTCAGAAGTGGCAATATGGCCATTCCATGCTTATTGCGGCTAGGAAAGGAAATACATGAAGACACTTAAGGATCTTGGAAATCTCAAGGGCAAGCGCGTTCTGGTCCGCGCTGATTTCAACGTTCCGCTGGACGGCACCACGATCACCGATGACGGTCGCATCAAGGCCGCCCTGCCGACCATCAAGACTCTGCGCGAAGAAGGCGCAAAGGTCATTCTGATGGCCCACCTCGGTCGTCCGAAGGGCAAGGTCGTGCCGGAGCTGTCCCTCGCACCGGTCGCCGCCCGTCTTGGCGAGCTGCTCGGCATTGAGGTTCCGCTGGCTTCCGACACCTACGGTGAGGATGCCCAGGCCAAGGTCGCCGCAATGAACGACGGCGATGTCGTGCTGCTGCAGAACGTACGATTCAACCCGGAGGAGACCAGCAAGGATCCAGAGGAACGCGCCGCCTACGCCAAGAAGATCGCCGCTCTCGGCGAGGCCTTCGTGTCCGACGGTTTCGGCGTCGTGCACCGCGCCCAGGGCTCCAACTATGACGTCGCTGCCGATCTGCCTGCCGCTGCGGGCCTGCTGGTCGAGAAGGAAGTCAAGGCCCTGTCCCGCGCCACCGTCGAACCGGAACGTCCGCTGACCGTCGTGCTCGGCGGCTCCAAGGTCTCCGACAAGCTCGGCGTGATCGAGAACCTGCTCGACAAGGCCAACCGTCTGGTCATCGGCGGCGGCATGGTCTACACCTTCCTCAAGGCCAAGGGCCTTGAGGTCGGCACCTCCCTGCTGGAAGAGGACCAGGTCGAGACCGTCAAGGGCTACATCGAGCGCGCCGAGAAGAATGGTGTCGAACTCGTGCTGCCAACCGATATCGTCGTGAACCCGGTCTTCCCGAAGTCCGATGAGGACATCGCTCCGGAAGTCGTAGCCGCCGACGCCATCCCGGCCGACAAGATGGGCCTGGACATCGGGCCGGACTCCCAGAAGCTCTTCCACGACAAGATCGTCGATTCCAAGACCGTCGTGTGGAACGGCCCGATGGGCGTGTTCGAGGTTCCGGCTTTCGCGGCCGGTACCGAAGCCGTGGCTCAGGGCCTGGTTGACGCCACCGCGGCCGGTGCGTTCACCATCGTCGGCGGCGGTGACTCCGCTTCCGCGGTGCGTAACCTCGGCTTCCCGGAGGATGGTTTCTCCCACATCTCCACCGGTGGCGGCGCCTCCCTCGAATTCCTCGAGGGCAAGGAACTGCCGGGTCTGAAGGTGCTCGACTGATTTCATGGATCATGAAGGGTGCTCTCTCATCTTTCGGTGGGAGGGCACCTCTTATTTCGCTCTTTTTTGTGCGTATCCCGAACAACCATCCTCACAACACAGGCAGGGAATAGGATAGTCATATGACATCACGGCGTATTCCGCTGGTCGCGGGCAATTGGAAGATGAACTTCGACCATCTCGAGGCCACCTATTTCGTGCAACAGCTGGCCTGGAAGCTGCGTGACGCGCGTTTCGACTACAAGCGTTGCGAAGTCGCACTGATGCCGTCCTTCACCTCGTTGCGTAGCGTGCAGGTGCTGGTGGAATCCGACAAGCTCAGGATTCGTTATGGCGCGCAGGCGGTGTCCGTCACATCACAGGGCGCGTTCACCGGTGACGTATCCGCGGATATGATTGCGCATCTTGGATGCTCGTACGTCATTGTCGGGCATTCCGAACGCCGTAAATACCATCCGGAGGACGATGCGAACATCGTCGATCAGGTACGCGCGGTACTGGCGGCCGGCATGCAACCCATCCTATGCGTGGGAGAAAGCTACGAGGAACGTCGTAAGGGCATCGAGCTCGATTTCGCCGTCGGACAGGTACATGACGTCACGCGTGACCTCTCCGATGAGGAGGCCTCACGATTGATCGTGGCCTATGAGCCGGTCTGGGCCATCGGCACCGGAATGGTCGCCACGCCACAATCCGCGCAGGACGCGGCGAAGGCCATTCGAGACGATCTTACGGCGACGTTCAGCACCACGGTCGGTGATACGGTGCGCATTCTCTACGGCGGATCGGTATCTTCCAAGAATGCGGTCGAACTCATCGGTGAACCGGATGTCGATGGATTCCTCATCGGCGGTGCCGCATTGAAAGTGGACGAACTGACCAAAATCTGCCGCCTGACCCTTGAGGCGACCGCCTAGGGCATATTCGCCCTCATATTCCGATAGGCGTGGTCAATATTCGATTTTCTCAACACCATGCGGTATTGTTAGCAACAGTGTTTACGAACTGGAGGTTCACTCGTGTCCGCTATGGCCATCGTCAAGCTTGTGCTGCAGATTGTTCTTGTCATTTTCAGCTTGCTGCTCACCCTGCTGATTCTCATGCACAAGGGTAAGGGCGGCGGTCTGTCCGACATGTTCGGTGGTGGCCTCACCCAAAATGCAGGTTCCTCCGGAGTGGCGGAGAAGAATCTGAATCGTTGGACCGTCATCATCGCGCTGCTGTGGGTGGCCATCATCATCGCTCTCGGTCTGATGACGAAGTTCAATCTCATCTGAAAATCCGCATAGTTTCGGCCCATGACTGGCATACGGTCATGGGCCGAAATTCGTTCTGGCCCTCCGTAATGGATGAAGGAATGACTGACGTGACCGCTTTGAACACCGAACGCAGCCGCATGACCGCCATGGTCGTGGCCGATCTTGACGGTACCTTGTTGCATGATGGCGCAACCTTCGAGGAACGTTTTCTGACGCAACGGTCCATCGACAGCATCAATCGACTGCATGATGCCGGCGTAAGATTCGTGGTCGAAACGGCCCGACCGGTCAGTACCGGATTGCGGTTCGTGGACAGACTGCCGGTCGATGCCGTCGCCTATCTGAATGGTGCCCTGATCGATTTCAACCCCGCCGTTTCGGATTATGAGATGCTCACCTCCGGTATACTTCCCGAGGACGGTCATCTGATGAAAATCGGATTCTCCTCGCAGCGGGCATGTGAGGTTTGCAGGTATCTGCTTGAGGAACTTCCCGGTTTGGAAGTCGGTATCGTCATGGATGACGTCCGATACACGAATTTCGATGTCACCAAATACTGGAAGACGCAGACTTGGCGGTATACCGATTTCAATGATGTTCCGGAAGGCGTCGCCGACAAACTGATACTGTTTCCGAATCCGGAACAGTGGAATCGTGTGCGCGAACTCATCCCCACGGATTTCGACGTGCATATCTCGGAAGGCACGTTGTGGATGCTGATGAGCCCGGATGCCAACAAGGAACATGCATTGACCATTCTGGCCGACCACTTCTCCGCACCGTTATCACAGACGGTCTCATTCGGCGACGATCTGGTGGATATCTCCATGCTGCAGCAGTCGGGCAGGGGAGTGGCCGTGGCCAATGCCAATCCCGATGTGCTGAAGATCGCCGATGAAATCTGTCCATCGAATAACGATGACGGTGTGGCGCAATGGATTGAACGCCATCTTTTGTAGACTCCTCATGGACTTCCGCCGAGAAACCTTGGATTGAACTTCCATGGAATTCGTTTACGGAAAATACATGTCTTGAATTGAACTTCCGAGAATTCACCTTCGATCTAGTGCTAAACTTTTGAACTAATGCTTGATCGAATTGAACTGAAAGGATCGGTATGACAAGCGCATCATTTTCCACTCGACTGGGTAGCGCCATGGCGTTTCGCAAGGTGAAGCAGATTGATTTCGTACATGCCGCGGAAAAGTTCAATATCAAGCTCGGTAAAAGCCACATGAGTCAGTATGTAAGCGGGAAAACCGTGCCTCGTGCTGACATCGCCCGTTTTCTTGCGGGGTTTCTGCAGGTGAATGAGCAGTGGCTGATGGGAGAAGACGTTCCAATGGACCAGAATATCGCCGTTTTGCCTGAACCGGTCTTCAACGGTTCCCGGCATGATGATGCCGCGTCCGTGCAAACGCAGTCAACAGAAGGAAGAACCATGCGTACATTCACCAAATCTCACAAGCTTGACAATGTGCTCTACGACGTTCGTGGACCGGTTGCTGATGAGGCTGCACGCATGGAAGCCGCTGGAACGCATATTCTGAAATTGAATATCGGCAATCCGGCCCCGTTCGGATTCCGTACGCCGGACGAGGTCGTCTACGATATGTCGCAGCAACTGCCCGATACGGAAGGCTATTCGCCGTCGAAAGGCCTGTTTTCCGCACGCAAGGCCATCATGCAATACGCGCAGCTGAAGAACCTCCCGAATGTGTCGATTGACGACATCTATACCGGCAATGGCGTCAGTGAGCTGATTAATCTGTCACTATCAGCCTTGGTCGACAACGGTGATGAGGTGCTGGTCCCCTCTCCGGATTATCCGTTATGGACGGCCTGCGTGAACTTGGCCGGCGGCACCGCCGTGCACTACACCTGTGATGAGGAATCCGAATGGTATCCGGATATCGAGGACATGCGCTCCAAAATCACCGATCGGACGAAGGCCATTGTCATCATCAACCCGAATAATCCGACCGGTGCACTGTACCCGAAGGAGATTCTTGAGCAGATTGTCGAAATCGCGCGCGAGCATCAGCTGATGATCTTCTCCGACGAAATCTACGATCGCTTGGTTATGGACGGTCTGGAGCACGTCTCCATCGCATCGCTTGCCCCGGATCTGTTCTGCGTGACGTTCTCCGGCCTGTCAAAGTCGCATATGATTGCGGGCTGGCGCGTTGGCTGGATGATTCTCAGTGGCAACAAACGCATTGCCAGGGACTATATTGAGGGCCTGAACATGCTGGCCAACATGCGCATGTGCTCGAACGTGCCGGCGCAGTCGATCGTACAGACGGCTTTGGGCGGGCATCAAAGCGTCAGGGACTATCTTGTGCCTGGCGGCCGGGTCCGTGATCAGCGTGATCTCGTCTATGACATGCTCAATGAGATTCCGGGCATCACGGCTGTCAAGCCCAAGGCGGCATTCTATATTTTCCCGAAAATCGATGTGAAGAGATTCAACATTCATTCGGACGAGCAGTTCGCGCTTGACCTGCTGCATGACAAGCATATCCTGATCAGCCATGGCGGCGCGTTCAATTGGCAGCGGCCGGATCACTTCCGTGTGGTGTATCTTCCTCGCATGGGCATGCTGCGGGAGACCATCGGTGAGCTTTCCGACTTCTTCAGCACCTACTATCAGGACTGATACGGAACGGCCCGGATAACGATTGACCCCATCCATTGTGGATGGGGTCAATCGTTATCTACCGGATAAACGGTACCGTATCAGCGAATGATTCAGCCGTTGACGCGGTCGATGCCGGCCTGGACGTCGGTAAGAACGGAATCCCAGGACTTGATGAAGGCGGCGACGCCATCGGCTTCCAGCTTGTCGGTGACAGCCTTGAAGTCGATGCCCAGCTCGGCGAGCTTGGCCATGATGGCGTGGGACTCTTCGTAGGTGCCCTTGATGGTCGGAGCGCCGTTGCCGTGGTCGGCAAGAGCGTTCAGGGTCTTCTCCGGCATGGTGTTCACGATGAACGGAGCGACGAGCTCGTCAACGTAGACGCAATCGGAGTAGGCCGGGTTCTTGGTGCCGGTGGAGGCCCACAGCGGACGCTGCTTCTTGGCGCCCTTGGCTTCGAGGGCAGCCCAACGCGGATCGTTGGCGAACTTGTTCTCGAACAGTTCGTAAGCGAGGCGAGCGTTGGCGATGGCGGCCTTGCCCTCGAGAGCCTTGGCCTCGTCGGAGCCGATCTCCTCGAGCTGCTTGTCGACGGCGGTATCCACACGGGAGACGAAGAAGGAGGCGACGGAACCGATGTGCTTCAGGTCGTGACCGTTGGCGTCAGCCTGTGCGATACCCTCGATGAAGGCGTCGATGACCTGCTCGTAGCGTTCGAGCGAGAAGATCAGGGTGACGTTGACGGAGATGCCCTTGGCCAGGGTGGCGGTAATCGCCGGCAGGCCTTCGAGGGTCGCCGGGATCTTGATCATGGCGTTCGGACGGTTGACCTTCTCCCAGAGCTCGACAGCCTGCTTCTCGGTGGCTTCGGTCTCGTGGGCCAGACGCGGATCCACCTCGATGGAGACACGGCCGTCAACGAAATCGGTGGCCTCGGCGACCTCACGGAAGATGTCGGTGGCGTTGCGCACGTCAGTGGTGGTGAGCTCGCGGATGGCGGTCTCAACGTCAACCTTGCCGAGCTCCTTGAGCTGGGCGTCGTACGGGCCGACCTGGCTCAGAGCCTTCTGGAAAATGGACGGGTTGGTAGTGACGCCAACGACGTTCTTGTCCTTGATGAGCTCCTGCAGGTTGCCGGACTCGATACGGGTGCGGGACAGATCGTCCAGCCAGATCGAGACACCGGAGTCAGAGGTGCGCTGAGTTGCTTCAGTCATTGTTATTTCTCCTTGATACCTATTTGGATCAAATCTTGTGTTTTGCGGTGAAAGGGGAGGGATACAGGCTTCGTATCCCTCCCCGGTGCATCACTTGGCGGCTTCGACTTCGGCGATGGAGGCCTTGGCGGCTTCTACCACGTGCTCGGCGGTGATGCCCAGATCGATCATGTTCTGAGCACCGTCGCCCTGCAGGCCGAACTGCTCGATGGAAACGGGCTTGCCGTAGGAGCCAAGGTACTTGTACCACGGCATGGCAACGCCGGCCTCGACGGAGACGCGGGCCTTGACGGCGGCCGGAAGCACGGCTTCCTTGTATTCGGCATCCTGCTCCTCGAACCACTCGAGGGACGGCACGGACACGACGCGGGCCTTGACGCCTTCACCGGCCAGGGTCTTGGCGGCGGCGACGGCCCACTGGACCTCGGAGCCGGTGGCCATGATGATGACATCCGGCGTGCCCTCGGTGTCGACGAGTACATAGGCACCCTTCTTCACGCCTTCCTTGGCCTTCTCGGCGGTCTCGGCAAGAACCGGGACACCCTGACGGGTCAGGATCATAGCGGTCGGGAGGGTGTTCTTCTTTTCGAAGAATGCACGGTAGGCCTCGGCGGTCTCATAGGCATCGGCCGGACGAACGACCTCGAGCTGCGGGATGGCGCGGAAGGAGGCCAGATGCTCGATCGGCTGGTGGGTCGGGCCATCCTCGCCGACGGCGACGGAATCATGGGACCACACGTACAGGTTCGGAATCTCCATGAGGGCGGCCAGACGCACAGCCGGACGCTCGTAATCGGAGAACATGAAGAAGGTGCCGCCGAACGGACGGGTATGGGAGCCCAGAAGGATGCCGTTGGTGACGGTGCCCATGGTGAACTCGCGCACGCCGAAGTGCAGCTGACGGCCATACTTGTTGCAGTTCGGCCACTGCTTGGTGGCGCACTCCTCCGGGGCGAAGGTGGCGGCACCCTTGAGATCGGTCTTGTTGGAGCCGCCGAGGTCGGCGGAGCCGCCCCAGAGTTCCGGCATGACAGCGGCGATGGCGTTCAGCACGGAGCCGGAGGCGCCACGGGTGGCGACACCCTTGCCGACTTCGAAGGTGGCCTCAAGGTCATCGATGGCCTTGTCGAAGCCCTCCGGAAGTTCGCCGGCCTTGATGCGGTCGTACAGCGCGGCCTTGTCCGGATTGGCCTTGCGCCATGCGTCGTACTTCTCGTCCCATTCCTTGTGGGCCTCGAGACCGCGCTCGGCGACCTTGCGGGCGTGGGCCAGCGCCTCTTCGTCGACGTGGAAGGACTCTTCCGGATCGTAGCCGAGCAGCTTCTTGAGGCCGGCAACGGCCTCGGCGCCCAGCTTGGAACCGTGGGAAGACGGATCGTTGGTCTTGCCAGGGGTCGGCCATGCGATCAGGGTGTCGACCTTGATGAGCTTCGGCTGGTTCGGCGCGGCGGCCTGTGCCTTGGCGATGGTCTCGGCCAGTCCGTCGACGTCTTCCTTGTAGGAGCCATCGGGCTGGATGAAGCTGAACTCGTCGGTGTACCAACCGTAGGCCTGGAAGCGCTTGAGCACATCCTCGGCCAGCACCAGGTTGGTGTCGCCTTCGATCTGGATGCGGTTGGCATCGAAGATCACGGTCAGGTTGCCCAGCTGCTGGTTGGCGGCAAGGGATGCGGCTTCGCCGGAGATGCCCTCTTCGATGTCGCCTTCACCGCAGATGACCCAAATGTTGTGGTCGAACGGGGATTCGCCTTCCGGGGCTTCCGGATCGAGCAGGCCGCGTTCGAAACGCTGGCCATAGGCGAAACCGATGGCGGAGGCGAAGCCCTGGCCCAGCGGGCCGGTGGTCATTTCGATGCCCGGGGTCAGGCCGTACTCCGGGTGGCCCGGGGTGCGGGTGTCGGCGCCGCCGCGGAAGTTCTTCAGATCGTCCAGGGTCAGGCCGTAGCCGGAGAAGTACAGCTGAACGTACTGGGTGAGGGAGGCGTGGCCGCCGGAAAGGATGAAGCGGTCGCGACCTTCCCACTTGGGATCGTTCGGATCGTGCTTGATGAAGTGCTGGTACAGGGTGTAGGCGATGGGCGCCAGGGAAACGGGGGAACCCGGGTGGCCGTGTCCCGCACGCTCAACCGCGTCGGCCGACAGGACCTTGGCCATCTTGATGGCGCGCTCGTCCAGCTCGGTCTCCTTGAATTCGGTCATAGGATTACTTTCCTTCCAATTGGTCGGGCCGCGTATCCGGCTTGTGCCGAGCGCTTGACGCCCTCACATTGCGTATTCCATAGTAGCGATGTGAGGTGACGTAGCAGTGAAATTTTGGCGTGTTTTGGTAAGTTGTGTTCTGTTAACGCTCACAATGAACATTCCCGTGCGTTTGCGCTGTTCGCTTGGGGATGCGTCGATCGTTCGGGAAGAACGAGTATGGGGGATATGGCGGCAATACTCCCGAAGCGAACGATTAGCACTCCGGGGCCGGGAGTGCTAAAACAGTATCAGGAGATTTATCGTGAGGCGGCACGTTCCAATCCTGTTCGATCATGCCGTATATGCTTATTCTTTTATATTAAGGGGGATGCATGGCGCAGTCGAGACGCATGCTGGTGCTGCGCGCCGTTGTTGAGGACTACATTCGTTCGCAGGAACCCGTCGGCTCGACCACGCTGACCAGAGACCACGATCTGGGAGTGAGCTCGGCGACGGTGCGCAACGATATGGCCGCATTGGAGGATGAGGGCTATCTGATTCAGCCGCACACCTCGGCAGGCAGGATCCCTACGGAAAAGGGATACCGCTACTTCGTGGACCGGTTGGCGACCGTCATGCCGTTGTCCGAAGCGCAGCGCCGAGGCATCAACAGTTTCCTGTCGGGGTCGGTCAATCTTCAGGATACGTTGCAACGTGCGGCGCGCCTGCTTGCACAGATCACCGGGCAGGTGGCGGTGGTCGCGGCGCCGTCGCTGTCCAAGTCGACGTTACGGCATGTCGAAATCGTGCCGGTCTCCATTACCACGTTGCTGGCGGTGGTCATCACCGATACCGGGCGCGTGGCCCAGCATATCCTCAACATCGTCGATTTGCCGGATATGACCACGCTCGCCCATCTGGTCAATGAGATCAACACGCAATGCGCCGGGGTCTCGTTGGCCCAGACCGCCGATTGCGTGCGTCAGATGGAGTCACGTAGCGAATACCGTTCCATCAGCGCTCTGACGGAGGCATTGGCGCGGGCCCTCGACGGCATGGCGGATGACGAACGTGCGGGAGAGCTGTATATGGCAGGCACGTCGCAGCTGGCGCACCAGCATACTGTCGCCGACCTGGCGCCACTGTTCGACGCATTGGAGGAGCAGGTCGTGCTGATGAAACTGATGAGCTCGTTGAGCGAAACCACACAATCCGATGGGGTCGGTGTGGCCATCGGCTCGGAGACCCATACACCGGGATTGCTGCACGCCTCGGTGGTCACCAGTGGCTACGGCCGTACTTCCGCCGGCAATGCCGGAAACGCAGGCAGTCCAGATGCTGATGGCCACGGCGGGAACGACGATTACGGCAATGTCGATGGCGACCAGACGGCAGCCACCTCAGAACCGGTGGCATTCGTTGGGTCCATCGGACCGACGCATATGGATTACGTGACCACCATGGCGGCCGTCAGGGCGGTCGCCCGTTACCTTACGGCATTTCTTGCACACGATGAACACCATACGAACGACTGACCCCGCCTTATGGCACAATGACACGCGGAACCAATAGGGAGAAAGAACGACTGTGACGGATTACTACGAAGTACTGGGCGTTGACCGATCTGCCAGTGACGATGAGATCAAGAAGGCCTATCGCAAGATGAGCCGCAAATATCATCCCGATATCGCGGGGCCGGAATTCGAAGACAAATTCAAGGAGGTCAACAGCGCGTATGAGGTGCTGTCCGACCCGCAGAAACGGCAGATGTACGATGCCGGCGTCGATCCGAACGACCCCAACGGCGGCTCAGGAGGCTTTGGAGGCGCCGGATTCGGGGACATGGGGGATTTCCTGAACATCTTCACCGGCGGCGCCTTCGGCGGTGGCACCGGGGCGGGGCCACGTCCGCGTACCCAGCC
The DNA here is from genome assembly GCF_000522505.1 of Bifidobacterium moukalabense DSM 27321. Classification (GTDB taxonomy): domain Bacteria; phylum Actinomycetota; class Actinomycetes; order Actinomycetales; family Bifidobacteriaceae; genus Bifidobacterium; species Bifidobacterium moukalabense. The sequence continues at coordinate 265,299 of NZ_AZMV01000004.1, forward strand.
CGGTCGTGATGCCCTGGCCAATGTGACCATCGATCTGAAGACGGCCGTGTTCGGCGACACCGCGCATGTGAGGATCAACACCTTCGGCCTATGCCAGGAATGCGCCGGTACGGGCTGCCAGAAAGGCACCCAGCCGACACAATGCCCTGAATGCCATGGCAAGGGATTTGCACAACGTGTGGTCAGGACCATGCTCGGCCAGATGATGACCACCGCCCCCTGCGAACGTTGCGAGGGGCACGGCACCGTCATCGAAAACCCATGTCCCTCCTGCCTGGGGCATGGCCGTGTGCGTACCACGCGCAATGTCGGAGTCTCCATTCCCGCAGGCATCGGCAACAACACGCGACTTCGTCTTGCCAATCAGGGCGAAGTCGGCGAGAACGGCGGCGTTGCGGGCGATCTGTATGTCGATGTGCGCATCTCGTCGGATGACACGTTCACACGTGACGGCGATGACCTGCATTGCTGGATTCAGGTGCCGATGAGCTGGGCCGTATTGGGCCATGACCTTGAGATCGATACGTTCGATGGCCCGCAGTCCGTCAGCGTTCCCGCCGGATGCCAGCCGGAGGATACCGTGACCCTGAGGAATCTCGGCGTTACCCATATGAACGGCAATGGCGACCGTGGCGACCTCGTGGCGCATGTCGTGGTGCAGATTCCGACCAAGCTCAGTGATGACGAGCGTTCCCTGATGGAACGGTTCGCTGCCAGCCATGATTCGGGTGCATCCCATGTGTCGCAAAGCGCGCGCCCAACCGCCGGAACGAAAAAGGGCTTCTTCTCCAAGCTCAAGGATGCGTTGCGCTAGCGTACGGATTTTCCAAAGGGGCCCTAAAAAGGGGCCCTAAACATATCCGGGTGTTTCGGAACACATGTTCCGAAACACCCTTTTATGTAAACGGTACGGTGTGTTTCATCGCAGCAGCGACCTGCACATGGCACGATATTGGCTGACATATCCGCCACCGAAGAAGACGCAATGGCCGGCAATCGGATACAGCTGCCACAGCGTGATACGCTCCTGCCAACCTGCCTTCAGCGGATGCACCGACTGGTAGCCGTCCAGAATCTCGGTGAGGTAGGACATACCGAAAAGATTAAGCATGGCAAGATCCTCCTCACGATGACCACCATGCGCGGCAGGATCGATCAATACGGCTTCGACGGAACCGGAGTCGGCAGTCCACATCACGTTGCCACTCCAGAGATCGCCATGTACCCGCGCCGGCTTATCCATGGCCGCACGGCCAAGGATTTCAGGGAGCGCTCGAATCACCTCTTCGGTCAGATCCATATCGGCATCGGTGAGTTCTCGACGATGAATGCCGAGTTCGACCATCGGGCGAAGGCGGCCTTCCGCCAGATAGGTGGCCGGGTCGGTCCAAGTGCCGCAATCCATGGGAACCGGATCCTGCAATGGGCCGAAATAACAGGTACCCGTATAACCGTCAGGCGCCGAGCCGAAGAACTCCGCTCCGAAGTCGTGCATACGAGCCAGAGAGGCACCAAAATCATAGGCTGCCTTGGGAGTGGGGGAACAGGCGTTCACGCGTTCGATATCAAGAAAATCCTTGCCCCAATCGTAGACTTCGACCACGCGGGGACCACCGTGGGAATGCGCCTCGCCAAGCCATTGAAGGCCACGGCCCTCACATTCGAAGAAGCCGTCCGGACTGAATGCCCTGCTTTTGCGATATTTCCCCATGTCATGCTCCTTGGTATCGCATTGGTTGTGATTGATGCTCCCATTGTGTGCGCGGATTGAGACAACCCTGTGAAATCGATGGGAAATTTAGACCCCATTCGCTACGCTGGTGCTCGGAAAACAGACGAACACATAAAGAGGGTTCATGAATTTCTTCCAAGCGATTTTTCTGGGACTGGTGCAGGCACTGACCGAATACCTGCCGGTTTCCTCCAGTGCGCATATCCGCATCATCGGTGATCTGATGCTGGGGTCGGACCCTGGTGCGGCCTTCACCGCCATCATCCAGATCGGCACGGAATTAGCCGTAATCCTGTATTTCCGCCGTGACATCATCCGTATCCTCGGCGCATGGTTCGGTTCCCTATTCGGCAGGGAAGGCAAGGACTTCAGGAGCCGTATGGGCGCACATAACCGTGACACGCAGATGGGCTGGTTCATTATTCTCGGCACCATGCCGATTCTCATCGCAGGCGTGTTGTTCAAGCATGTCATCGAGACCTCACTGCGCAACCTATGGATCACCGTGACCGTGCTGGCACTGTTCGGCGTGCTGCTGTGGGTGGTCGACGCCCGCGCCAGGCAGATCAAGACCATGGAGGAGATGACCTGGAAGGATGCCCTGGTTTTCGGCATCGGCCAGATGCTTGCCTTGATTCCTGGAGTCTCCCGCTCCGGTGGCACCATTACCTTCGGCCGCGCCATGGGCTATACCCGTGAGGCGGCCGTGCGTGTGAGCTTCCTGATGGCCATTCCGGCCGTATTCGGCGCAGGCATTCTCGAGGCAGTCTCCGCGGTCAAGGATGTGGCTGCAGGCGATGCGGGCATGTTCCCCGGCTGGGGCGCCACCATCGCAGCCACCATAGTGGCCTTCATCGTCGGTTATGTGGTGATCATCGGCTTCCTGAAGTTCGTATCCACCTTTTCCTACAAGGCCTTCGCCATCTACCGCATCGCGCTTGCGGTGATCGTGGCGCTGCTGCTGATCTGCGGTGTCATCTCCCCGTTGGAGGTGACCGCGGCCTAGCCGTGCCGCGTCGCAGTCGCCCGGATATCACAGGTCCCGACCATCGTAAGGTGGTCGGGACCTTTCCATGTCTGTATCTTCCGCCATTGCGGGCGCGGATCGAATCAGTATCCGGCGAAAGGCTGGTCCTTAAGAAAAGCCTCCGCCTCACGGATGAGCTGTTCGCAGGCTGGAGCGCCGTTCGATGTGATCTCCTGGGCCTTGACACTGAGATCATATTCGTGTTCAAGCTGTCGGATGTAATCGCCGGTATGCATGTTTTCGACCATGTCATCGGCTTCCTTGCGCCATTGGGCGGCCTTTCTGGCGAGGTCTCCCTCATTAAGGGGCTGCTCCAGCAGTATGGACAGCGCGTGGATCAGTTCCAAGGTGCCCTGCATGCATTCAACGTTGTTGAAGTACTGCGGAACCGATACCCACATCGAAGTGGTGGAGAAACCGCCGTCGGCGGCAATCGCATCGAGGATGTTGGGTATACCGATCGGACCGTTGTATCTCTTGTCGAGCTCACATTCGCAGTCACCCTTGGATATGTCCAGCGGAAGCGGTCTGGTATGCGGGCAATCGGCGAACATGGAGCCTATGGTCACGACTTCGTTCACATCATAATCCTCGGCTATACGCAGCGTCTTCCGGCAATACTCCTCCCATCGGTAGTTCGGCTCCGGGGCTATTTGCGCAAGAAAGTGCAGTTCAGGGGAGACCGTGATGTCGTAAAAAGTGGTCTGCGGCCAGATGATGCGTCGATGACCCTGTACCGAGTAGATCATCGGACGGGCGACCTGGTAATCGTAGAAGCCCTCGTCGTTGATATGACGCACCTCCTGCGAATCATAACGAGAGACCAGATGGCGAATGACGTTCGTGGCCGCTTGGCAGGCATCATTCCACCCCTCGAACGCAGCAAGCATTATCGTCTTAGTCATGTTCGGCTCCTTCACACATAGGAATAAATGTAGCGCGAAATCGTGGGGTGGCAGAATGCTTATGCCATCGGTGAATAGCCTGAAACACAAGGATTCACGATTTCCATTCCTCACTTCAAGGGTGGTGTTAGGGATATGGGATTTCGCCATGCGACACGCTGACTTGCAAATCACATGGATGTGGTTATAGTAGATACTCGTGCTCAGGCAGTGATACTGCAGGGAACATGCGGACATAGCTTAGTTGGTAAAGCGCAACCTTGCCAAGGTTGAGACCGCGGGTTCGAGTCCCGTTGTCCGCTCTAAGGTTCCGATATGTCGACCTTTGTGGTGGGTTAGCCAAGCGGTTAGGCAGCGGCCTGCAAAGCCGTATAGACGAGTTCGACTCTCGTACCCACCTCTCATGAAACAGGACCATCTGTTCTGTGAAGTGAATACGACCCGGGCGGTTGGCGCAGAGGTAGCGCACTTCCCTGACACGGAAGGGGTCACAAGTTCGAATCTTGTATCGCCCACTGGAGTCTGACTCCTTATAAATCAAGACTCCTTATAAATCAACATGGGTGATTGGCGCAGCGGCTAGCGCACTTCCTTCACACGGAAGGGGTCATAGGTTCGATTCCTATATCACCCACCATGGGCCGTCCTTGAGGGCGGCTTTTCTGTTGGAACTACATTATTCGTCAGAGCGTCTCCTTGTACATGGATGACAGCTTTTGGAAATCGGCAACCAGATTCCGATGCGCATTTCGGGCTGATAGATGGGTACGAGCACGTCGGATGGCCAGCGGAACACCTGGATGGTACTGCGACTGGTTGGGGGTCGCGACGGAAGGCGTGAAATATAGCCACGTGAAATATAGCCGGACAGGATTGCCGGTCGGCGGCTGAGTCCCTGTCCGCAAGGCACCCATCCGCCACATGCCCACGCCTATAGCGAACAGTGTTCCTCCTTGCGTCGAAAAAACGGTATGTTCATGTTCGGCACGGTCTTTTGGTTCAGGAGAGGTCTTCCGACTGTTCCCAACAGGCCAAGGCGGGAACGGACTCCACCTTGGGGCGGGTACCGTTCCATGTGTTCCTTGTTGTATATAGAAGACAAAGCCCAGGAGAGTCACTTATGGACGGGAAAACTTCCGAAGCATTGCCGCGGGTGTTGCTGCCTTGCCCGAAATGCCATCGCCGTCCGATTGTGGAACGCTGCAGGGACTCGCACGGGCGCCCTGCTTGGAGATACCGGTGTCCGAGGAGGTTTCTGCCGCACGGCAGAGGCGGTGCCGATGTGGACGTCCATATCGCCGCGAGCCTGTGGAACATGGCGGTTGGCATGTATCTGGATCCCGATTCATGCCAATGACGGCATTCGATATTCGGTCGTTTCGGATGATTGCGCATGTGAACTCGCTGGCAGCATAATCCTGTCGATTAACAAAGGGATGTGGTCATCCGCGACTCGAGGTTCGCCTATCGGCCGTTCCTGTTCCGATGACGCTTGTAGAGACGTGTGAGGGTCATGATGCAGAAGACGAATCCGGATATGATCAGGAGCAGCAGTGACGCGCGGCGTAGCAGGAAACCCGAAAGGGCTCCCATCATTATCAGTGGTGCCGAGAAAAGAAACGTATAGCCTCCCATGTCATCCATCTCCAAACCAGTGATGTTGTTCCAGACCTCTTTGAAGAGTATCTCCAACCCGGCTCCCGCAAGGAACAGGAGCAAGGAGATGCCCATGAGAACCAGTACGGGAGTGTAGTAGCGGAAATACTCTTTCATGACATGTTTTCCTGACCTTTTATGGTTTTTGACTCTCCTTGCAGGAAATATTTGAATTATATCGAACATGTTGCGATCGCACGCTGGTATATGACCGGTGAAACCTCGACCTCGGACTGGAATGGGCCACGGAGTTTTCCGACCTTTTCTTTTGCTAAATGTCAAGAAGAACCGACGAAAATACAATAAATCGAACGAAGAGACCATGACTTTCACCGAATGGGCCTCTATAGTGGACAACGTACACAACAGAAGATAGCGGGGCGCAGGGTGCGCCACAGAATATAAACAAGTAAGGAAACAACATGAACGACAACAAGATCTTCTCCGCGATCAAGCGCGGTTTCGAAATCAACGGTCTGATGGCGGTCAACACTCCGGCTGCGGGCAGGGCTCTGCACGAGCTGCTCAACAACCGCTGAACCGGTCCGCCACGCAGCTTCACAACACAACCGACATCGGTGATCGATAACAGACAGTCTTAATAGGAATCGAGGAACACAACATGAACAAGAACAAGATCTTCTCCGCGATCAAGCGCGGTTTCGAAATGAGCGGCATCAACACCCTGTCCATGGCCGCCGGCTCTCCGTCGGTAAACAAGGCCCTGCAGGAGATGCTCGATCAGCAGCGCTGAAACTAGTCGCACATCCGTTCGATCGCCTGACGGCACATTTGGTGCCGTCAGGCGATTTTCATGTTTTGGTATGGTTCGCGGCATTAGAATGGGCGGTTATGAACGAATCGTTGAATCTCAACCAACCAGTCAAAGATATGGGCCCGAACGAGCTGAAGGCCTACGCCACACTGGGAGGCAAGCAACACGACGAAGCGAACAAGGAGCTGGAACGTCGTTGGCGTAGTTATGACGATATGCTGCCGCATGACGAGTTCGTGTCGATCATCGACAAGGCGGCGCGTGAAAGCAGTGTATGATTCGTGACCATGGCCCAGACAATGCAGGCTATTTGCAAAGGGAATGTATAGAATGGCGAGTATGACTGATCCGATTCCAAGCGCAGGCGAAACGACCATCATCGGTCTTCCTGCAATCACTGTACCGGTAACCTCCACTGGCGATCGTCCTCTGACAAAGGAGGATCTCGATACGATCATGCGTCTGTCCGATGGCACGGCGTTGCTGATTTCAACCAGGGGAGCGGTTTCCGGTTCACGCTATCTGCTCGATGAAGATGAGATTACCGTGGGCCGCGATCCGCGTGCGGACATTCTGTTGGATGACTCCACGGTTTCACGTTCCCACGCCGTATTCCGCAGGGTCAATGGCGCGTATTCCGTCATTGATGCCGGCAGCCTGAACGGTACGTACGTGAATCGCCAACGCGTCGACCAGAAGCAGCTGAACAATGGCGATGAAATCATGATCGGCAAGTTTCGCCTGGTCTATTTCACCAACTCCGCCGTCATTGCCTGATATCCCGCATGTTGCGGGATAGACTGTGAACAGCAGCATCGCGCCCATGGGCTTCGTACGAATGCTCATGGGCGTAGCCATATGTTCATAGGGAGAACGCGATGAGTGATGCAGAGTCAACAACGCAGTTGCGTCTGCGCGCGCCGCATGTGGTACAGGGGGAGTTGTTTCCCGTGGCCGATATGCAGGAAGTCACACGAGGCTATCGTGGCACCGTGGCGTCGAAGGTGGCAGGGATCACCTATCGGCAGCTTGACTACTGGGCACGAAAGCAGATCGTGGAACCATCCATTACGCCTTCGCACGGATCCGGTTCACGGCGACTGTATTCGTTTAAGGATGTGGTGGTTCTGGCGGTCTCCAAGAAACTGCTGGATGCCGGCATCAACCTGCAGAACGTGACCACGGCCATCGGATTCCTCACACAGCGTACGACCGAACAGCTGGAGGGCATTACCATCATGTGCGATGGTCAGGAAGTACATGAATGCACCACCAGTGAGCAGATGATCGAGCTGTTGCAAAGCGGTAAGGCGATATTCGGGGTGTCCGTGGGCTCGTTGTGGCGGCAGATCAGGGATGCGCTGGAACATGAGGAATATGTCGACCTGACGAAACTGCAGACCGGTATGGACGGCAAACGGCCAATCGATGACATTGCGGCCATGCGCATGCGGAAAAAACTTGAGGCGCAACGTAAGGCCAGGGCCGTCGGTAGATAGATGTGACCATGGGCCTTGTGTAAGATGGCAGCCTAGGCAATCGAATGGTTATGAGATAGACATCAGGGGAGTGGCGCATGCTCGATATTCTGCCGGCTCTGCTTTGGATCATCGCCGCCGTCATAGCAGTGAACATTTGTTCGATTTGTTCGATTCGTGGCGGCCTGTTCTCGCATAAGGACCGCCCGGTATACCCGGTGCGCTGGTCGATTATCGGATTACATTTCACATCATTGGTGATCGGGGCGTTGCCATACCCGCTGTATTCCTTATTCAGGGAAAACATGGCGATGCGATTCCAGCGCTTTTACGAACATCTGGGATGGCCGTCCGCAGCGGTTATGATTGCGCTGATCGCCGCCGAGCTGGCGTTCATGTACCTACAGGCCAGAAAAGGCATGAAAAGCGAAATGGAACGCAGACTCAACCAGACCGGCAAGCCTGCCGACGAATCCGAATGATGATGTCTGCGGCCAGCGAGGCGAGACCGCAAGAAAACGCCCGGTTATGTCGGGCAAAGTCCGAAGGGACGTGCCGATATAACCGGGCTACATCATGAAGAGACCGATCAAAGATTGTTTTCTGACATAACGTACATTATCGGTAGTTTAGTTGAAGTACTCCTCGACGGCCTGAGCCAATTCATCCACGGTGTCGATGATGCGATATGCGCCGTGCTTCTGCAACTCGCCAGGTTCGGCGTAGCCCCAACCGCATCCCAGGCAGTCCAAACCGCACGCCTTTGCGCCGTCGGCATCGGTCCAGCGGTCGCCGACCATCAAAGCCTTGTCTCCGGCGGACTCGTCATAGCCGATGTGATCGAACGCCCAGCGAATCACCTGGTCCTTGTCGAGGCGGGAATTATCCTTGCTGGCTCCATAGATGCCGTCGACCATGGTATCGAGATGGAAATGTTCGCAAATCGGAATGCATTGGTACTGCGGTTTGCAACTGGCGATGACCAGCTGGTATCCGTCCGCGCGCAACCTGGCGAGCTGTTCGGGAATGCCGCCATAGATGGTGTTGTTGAGGCGACCTGGCACTTTCTGCCCTGGATTGTTGGGATCGTCAAACACCGCTTCGTCGGCGTAATATCTACGATAGATCGCCACGCCCCTGTCGAGCTCATCGTCCGGAATGCCGTTGCGTTGCATGGATTCGCTGATGGCGGGACCGATGAAGCGTTGCAGTTCGTCGTCATCGGGAACCGGATACCCCATCTCCTGGAAGGCTCTGACCACGCAGCCGATAATACCCGGGTCGGATTTGGTCAATGTGCCGTCGAGATCGAGCAGTACGACTTTCATCGGGTGTTCAGACATGAGGTTTGTTCTCCTCTGGTTCCTTGATTGTGTTGTGATACAGGCAATAATTATGCCCGGCCGTGATGACCGGGCAGGGCGTTCAGGTGTTGTTCAACCGCAGGTCACTCGTAATCCGGGAACCAGCCGTCACGATGCATCTGCAGACGCTTTTCCAACAGGGTCTTGAGTTCGTCCTCACTGCGACGCTCCAGCAGCATATCCCAATGGGTGCGGGTCGGCTTGCTGATTTCATCGGCCTGACGATCCTCGTCGCCTTCACGATGCGCTACCGCACCGCAGCGGCATTCCCATTCGTCGGGCACTTCGGCGCCTTCAGCGAAAGGCAGAATGGTTCGGTGGCCTTTCGGACATACATATGCGATGTCATTGCGTGCCGCGAAATCCACGTTGTCATCGGATTCCAGCGATTTCGCGCCGATGCTCATGCCTCGCAGACTGCGTTCTGCCATATTGCCTTTGCCTCCTTGAATCGTTGCTCTGTCTACGCTACAGAACAGTTCGGACGTGTTGATTATTCCAATGACTCTGGTGTTCGGACGGGTGTCAGTCGACTCCTGAATACGCGACGATGCCACGATTCACGGCTTCCATTGCCTGTCTGGCCACCGTGGCCAGCGTTCCGGCATGTTCCGCCAGATACGGTTCGGCGACGGCGATCTGCTGAAGTACATCGGCCAATCGTTTGCAGTTGCGCACGAAATCACCTCCGGTCAGGTCGGTGCCGTACAACACATGCGACAGGCTCTCGCCCCGGGCCCATTCGTAGACGATGTCGGCGATGCCGAAATCGAGCGGCCTGGGCTCATCAAGGGCATGGTCTTCGCACAGCATGGCGATCTTCGCGTGTATGCCGCGCAGCTGCGCCGCGCAAACGGCCACGTTGCCTTGGATGCCGCCGGGATAATGGCGTGGCTCTCCCCCGCTCCCCCCGCGTGCCTCATAGATGAGTGACGATACGACACTGGCCAGTTCAGGCGCGTCAAGACCTTCAAAGGCCCCTTCATCGATCGCCTGCGCCAGCACCAGATCAAGTTCGCTGTACAGATGGCGCAACAGCTGACCATGCTCGGTCAGTCGGTAGTCCACGTGCTGTGACTGAGCTGAGCCGTATTCCAGATAGCCGAGTTCCTCCAGCACGGTGCAGATGTGGTCGAATTGCCGCGCCACCGACCCGGTGCGTGATTCGTAACGATGCCGCACGCGTTCCAGCTCGCGCATCTCACGCGCCCAACGATGCCCCCATTTGAGATGCTGCTGCAGATCGGGGCATTTGCGGCACGGATGGTTGCGATCCAACTTGCGCATCGCCGCGATCTTCGCATCAAGATCCATAAACGCATGGCTGCGTTCGTTCTGGGTACGAAAAACCTCATGCTTGAGCCGACGGCGTTCGTTCTTCTCCAGTTCGCTCAAGCGCATGCGCAGACGCATGAAATCGGTGAAGTCGCCGAATTCGCAGGTGAAGGCACGTTCGTAACCTTCCAGGGCCTTTGTCAACGCATCCATCTGGGCTTCGAGCCGCCAGGCCGATTCATTGGCCTCCCATTGCGCGAACGAATGATCAAGCGTAACGCGGGCCGTTTCGTAGTCACTGGAGTTCAGCAGGTTGACGGCCATATTGAAGGTGGGTCTGAAGCTGGAATGCAACGGGTATACACGTTTGCTGGACAACGCGGCGGCGGTGGCCGGTACAAAGCCGTGATGATCGACAACCACGGCATGGCCGATGGTGTCGATGCCACGGCGTCCCGCGCGGCCCGTCAACTGGGTGAACTCCCCCGGTGTGAGGCCGACATGCCCGGTGCCGTCATATTTTTCAAGTTTTTCGACCACTACGCAACGCGCTGGCATATTGATGCCCAAGGCCAGCGTCTCCGTGGCGAACACCATTTTGACAAGCCCCTCTTCGAACAATCGTTCGACGATTTGACGGAACAGGGCGATCATGCCGGCATGATGCGGCGCGAAGCCCTCCTCCAACGCGAAACGGAACTGCGAGAAATGCAGGGCCTTCAGATCCTCCTGGCTGAGCTGACCCTCAATCATCTCATCGACGATACGTCGGATGCGGCGCACCTCATCGCCGTCGGTCAGCTCCAATCCGGCGTTGATGCATTGTTCGACGGCCCGATCGCAGCCATTACGGGAAAAGATGAAATAGATGCCGGGCAGCATATCGAGAAAGTTCAGCTCGTCGACCACGGCCCAGCGCTTGGGGGTATGGCGTTCCGCCTTATGGGAGGGTTCCTGCCCTCGCCAGGTGCCCTTTCCCTTGCCCCTGCGCCTATCGGGGCGCTGCTCCCCTTGCCTGCGTGCCGCCTGGCGATCGAGCTGGTCGAGACGATTCATCAGCTGCGCGTTGAGCTTGACGGTCTGATCGCCGTTCGCGTCACGGCGATACAGGTCAATGAGTTCCGGCTCGGTGCGGTCATCCGCCTGCACGAGTACGTGCTGCTCCAACGGAACGGGGCGTTTCTCCGAAACGACCAGCTTGGTATCCCCTCGTACTGAGGCTATCCAACTGGAAAAATCCTCGACATTCGACACCGTGGCGGAAAGACCGATGATCTTCACGCTTTGCGGCAGATGGATAATCACCTCTTCCCATACCGGTCCGCGGAACCGGTCCGCAAGATAGTGCACTTCGTCGAGAATCACATAACGCAGCGCCCCAAGTGTCATGGAGTGCTCGTACAACATGTTGCGCAACACTTCGGTGGTCATGACCACGATGTCGGCTTCGGAGTTGATGGACGTGTCTCCGGTGAGCAGGCCCACCCTATCCGGCCCATACTGATCCACCAGATCGTGGTATTTCTGATTGCTCAGCGCTTTGATCGGCGTGGTGTAGAACGCCTTGACATTACGTTCCTGAGCTAGATATATGGCAAAATCAGCAACTACTGTCTTGCCCGCTCCCGTCGGAGCGGCCACCAGCACATTGCTGTCGGATTCCAGCGCCTCATTGGCCTCCATCTGGAAATCGTCAAGCTCGAATGGCATGGACTGCGCGAATCGCGCGGCGACCGTGGCCTGCCTGCGTTGGGTCTGCTTGAATGCGGCATAGCGTTGTGCCGGTGATGGCTTCATGGTCTCGTCGGTGCTTGCAGCATCCACGGAACCGTTGTGCCGGTGACGATGATGAGTCATGATTCCTTATAGGTATTGCTTAATCGTTGAAGTGGTTCCAGCGACCCCACTGAGCGGCATGGCGCTCACGTTTCGCCTCGCGACGTTTGATGACCTGAGCATGGGCGTCTACGTAGCGATTCGCGGCATCCTGCAATGGTCTGGTGAAGAAAGGCGCGGAATTCGCCTCCTCCTCGGGCAGCGTATTCTGCATGGCCCCGAAGCGTTCGCCGACACGGCCTCCCACCTGCGCAATGTCTTTGAACGCATGATAGCCGTGCAACACCACATAGATGCATCCCGCGACGATCATTGCCAGCATGAACAGAACAAGCAGAAGCCAGATCCACCAAGGCATGTCGTTCTCCGATCAGTCTTCGTTCTCATGACCGCCGATGCTGAGCTCATGCTGGGCTCGCGCGACGATCATCGTGCGCAGGGTCTCCGGCGCAACCGCGGTGATATGACGGGCATGTGCGATGCAGAAGGCGACATACCAAGAATCGGAGGAGACAATCAGATGCACCTTTTTGCCATCCCCGCACTGCTCGACGGTGGCGCCGGGAAGACGGTCGATGAATGGCAGATCGGACTGATTGGTGATGAACACGGCTGCGGTGCCGTTATCGAAGCTCCATTTACGCAGCTCGGATACTGGCACATCCGGAATATCGACCTTTTCGATCGGTTCGACCAACTCGGCCTTCTCAATGCGCGAGATGCGCAGCACCTGCCAGATGCGAGGCTTGCCATTGGCCTTATTGATGGTGGTGTCTTTCCTGACGAACCGCAGCCTGTCCTTCGGCGCGGCATTGGCCACGTCGGTCCATACCGCAACGAAATACACACCTTCATCGACGAAGATCTTGTCGGGGGCGACAAGCTTGCGACGGGTGTTTCCGGCACCATCGGTGTATTCCATGTCAAGCAGGGCACCCTTTGCGATGGCGTTCTTGACGATGGAGAAGCTGCGGGGTTCCATTTCATAGCCGGTCAGGCTGAGCCAAGGCATCTGACCTGGCTCGACGTGCTGGCGCAGACGACGATACAAGGATTCAGCCTGGCTGCGTTGCCTATCCGGCAACAGCGGCGAATGCGCCAGATAGCTCACCGAAGCGGTCAGCATGCTCAGATACTGCTGGGAGATGCCGGCGAGGCGCTCCAGCCCCAGTGAATTCGTGGCGGATACGATGCCTTCGGCATCCAGCAGGGACCAATCGATATCGAAGAACTGGCTACCCGCCATTTCACCATCATCCGACACCGTGGTAAGCGTGTTGATGTCCTTATGGATGACGTTGACGTACTTCTTCATCTCATCATCGGATTTCGGCTTGCCGATGAAACGTTCGGCAAGCTCCTCCAACGAGTATTCCTCGCCGAGATGCGCCGACAGGAACAGCATCAGACGCAATCTGCGGTCGACTTCGCTGCCGGTCTGGAACGCGGAATTCTTCTTCTGGCGGCCCTTGCCTTCCTCCGATTCGTCATCATCCGCGCTCTTGCGGCTGATTTCCGGAGAGACGACGGTGGAGCGATTGGCACCGGCGGATTCATCGGCCGGCTGGAACTGTGTCGCGGCGTTCAGACGGCGGTTGAACGCATCAACGGCCTCCTGCGGGCTCACGATGCATGCACCCGGGTGGCTGAGCACGAACATGGCCAGGTCATCCGAATCGGTGTAGGCGACATTCAGATGCTCGCCGTCGACATCCACGGTTGCGGCGAAACGGCGTTGATCGACCACCTTGACGAGTTCGTCGGGAATGGCCTGCGTACCAAGGCCCGGAGCGATGGAATCAAGCCCGAGACCCGGAATCGGGGTCTGAGGCACACGCGGTGCCGTACGGGAGGTGTGTTGCACCTGCTGCACGGGGGTCGAGGAAATCGACATGGAACGAGCCAGATAGTTCGCCGCGGCAAGCACGGGAAGGTCTTCCTGCGCGAAACGCAGCCGAACACGCGGCTCATCGCCCAATTGCAGACGATACGAAGCGAAATCCTGGCCTTCGGATTTCGAAGAATATTCCGGTTGTCGGGATTCGATGGCGATGCCCATGGCGGCCAGTTTGGCGCGGTCGCGCTGAAATTGCTTGGCGAATGCCGCCTTCGCCGCCTGGTCGGCCAGCTCGCCGTAGGAATCGGCGTACGCCTTCACGCGCTGGGCGATCTGACGGGAGGTGAGCCATTGCGGGAAAGCTGAAGACAACACGGCCAATACGTCGAGCTCGTGCTTGCCCCATTTGTCGGAAAAACGCCGCCTTCCGTTACTGCCCTCTGCCATTAGTCCTCACGTCTCGTTAACGTTTCGTTGTAAGTGTGTGGTCCACATGCCACACCTCATTCCATGATAGAGGGTTTTCGCGTATATCGCGTTCAATTTACGAAAAAACAACGTTTTTCGTGTTGGGCATAGCCTTGTTTCAGACCCAATCATCCGGCTCGACGCCTTGCGGCCCAACGTATTCGCCATTCGGTACATAGCTCGGCTCACCCTGATCGGAAAGCCGCGCGTCGCCGAACATCATGACGTCCCTGCCAAAGGTCCAATCCCCTTCGATGGTCACCGAATTGGCGGCGGCAAGCGAAGGCACGGAATACGGGAAACGTGTGTCGAAATCATGGATGTTCTTGTAGTAGTGCGCGTCGAGATGCACCGTGGGGAAAATGTAGTTGCCGTCCTCCATCTCATACTGGTCGGTCAGATGGAAACGGTCGGAACGCATGATGAACAGATCGTCCGTGGTCTTGACCGGCAGGAAACGCATACGATCCACGCACACGCAGGTCGCACCGTCGAACAGCGTGACGGCTGCACCCATGGCGGTTTCCAGTTGGATGACCGGTTCACTGGTCGGATCGGTGGGATCCACGGTCTTCCTGTTGCGAATCACCGGCAGCGGCAATACGCCGTCATACGCGGCAAGCTTGGCTTTCAACGCATCGATGCGCACCCAGATGCTATTGGTGTTGAAGTACGGATATTTGTCGATGTTCTGTGCGTCATCCTTGTCGTCGGGATGCACTTGGCTCATTTCGCGCAGCATAAGACGTCCGGTCGTCTTATCGCGTACGATGTGGCCGCCCTTACGGTCGGCCGGCGTGCGTTTGGCTACCTCGATCATGAACGGCGCACCGGTATTCTCGAAATGCTGGGCGAGCGTACGCGAGGGACGTGCCCCCAGGTTGTCGGAGTTCGAAATGAACAGATACTTAAAGCCCCGTTCCTCGAGCTTGTCAAGCAGGCCTGACTCCCACACGGTGGAGAACAGGTCTCCATGCCCCGGCGGGCACCATTCAAGTTCGGGATTCGAGGGGAATGAGACCGGTGAACCGGTCTTGGCGCTGATTTTCGGCTCCTGGTGCTGTATGATTTCCATCGGAATCTCATCCTGGTGGAATTTCTTGTTGGTCCGCATCACCTTCATGGTGTCGTCGGACGTACGGAAGGAATTCATCAGGGTGAGTGGAAGCTCCACGCCCAGACGGGTACGGGCGGTGAGCACCTGACCGATGATGATGTCGATGAAACGCATCTGACGGGCCTTATGTCGGCGTACCGGTAGCAATGATTTGGCGCAATCCAAGCCCATGGAGGTGCCAAGGCCGCCGTTGAGCTTCAGGAAGGCGGTCTGTGCGAAGGCGTCGACCGCCTTGTCATGGTTGATGGTCTCGTACACGTCATGAAAGCTCGGCACGCCGGTAAGCGGTTCGACCTCATCCTCACGAATCCAGCTGCTGGCCTCCTCGTTACGCCAGACCTCATACAGGCGTTTGAACTGGGCGATGGCCATATCGGTCATTCCGTGTTCCCGCATCTTTACGGCGGACTGTTCGAATACGTCCTCAGTCAATGTGGTTCCCTTCCGCATCGGGCATCATCTCTAGTAACAGTGTAGCCATCTTACGGCACCTCACGGTTATCGGGGGTAAATGACCACGCGACGGTGTGCGATTCATCACAAATGACACACGTACGACATCTGCGCGACACGTTGCGTTTGAAAATCACCAGGAGATATGCTAAATTTCTCACTTGGTGCTTTGCACCGTTCGGACCATAGCGCAGTTTGGTAGCGCACTTGACTGGGGGTCAAGGGGTCGCGGGTTCAAATCCCGCTGGTCCGACCAAAAACGGCGGAATTCCAACGATTTCAGGACCTTCGGAATGCCGCCGTTTGCGTATGTTTGGGCAAGTTTGGGCAGTCTCCGCTCTTGCTTTGCCTGGATTTGGCGGATGCTTATCGGCCTTGCGTGTATAGGTGTATAGGGCCTTTTTGACTTGTCTGGCCTATTCGATGGCAGAACGGAATCGCCGGTTCGTGCGAGTGGCCGGCGATTCCGCTCCTCGTTCATTTGCTGGTCAGGAAGTTCTGTATCTCCTCAAAGGCGACGCTGATATTGTCGATCTGGCAATGTAGAACGCCGCCCGTCTCTTCGGTGAACAGGCGTGTCGTCAGCTTTCTGGCATTGACCATCCGTGCTTCCATCTCTTTGAGCCGATAGCTCGGAACGTACATATCATGGCTTCCCGCCAGTAGCAGGCAGTCCTGCTTGATGAGTTCCAGATAGGGCGAGATGTTATGCCGTTTGATCTGGTTTATCATGTCGAACGGATTGGTCTGCCCCGTTATGTTCTGGCCATGCTGCACCATCCATCTTAAGTTGAGATCGTTCGTCATTCTTCGGCCGATCACCCTATTGATGAGCGTTTTTTTGTTTGAGCAGGAGACCTATATTCAGCAAGGAATATTCCACCGGACTTGTTTGCAATTTGAGGGTATCCATTGCGGAGTAGAAGATGTCAAAGGCGATGCATTTATTGATTCGTTGTTCACGTGATGCCGCCTTCAAAACGAAGTAGCCGCCCCAGGAAAGGCCGATGGCGTCCACCTCCTCCAATGCAAAATAGTCCAGAACCTGTTTGACGACCTTTTCATAATCCGCCTCCAAATAAAGTTTTTGGAAGGGGACGGAACCTTGACCGGGGCCATCGAATAGTAACAGGTTATAGTCCACGTTTTCTTGCAGAGGCAGGAACCAAGACACCAGTTCCTCCATATAGGAATCGGACCCACCTATTACCAGAAGAGTTTTCGTGGCGTTTTCCTTGGGAATGAAGACGGCTGGCAAATAGCCATTGGAGTAGGGGATGCGGTGAAATTGGAATCCGTCATTGCTGTGGAATAATTCAAGACAATCCCTATATTTTAGATAGGTTTCTTGCTTGCGGGTGTCATCAAAGTTAAGATAAAATAGGCTGGCCCGATAATAGGTCATGGCGATTTCGAATTGCCCTATCGATCGGTAATGTTCCGCTCTTTGGGACCACCATTGATACCATGTTTCGAAATCATGGTCAATCTGACGGATCGTTTCAAGATCTTCCGCGATGGTCGGATATCTTTTTTTCAATTCACCCGTCAGTCTGAGAATCTGAAAATCGAAATTTTCGATTCCTGTGTATTTTTCGATGGTCATACCGCTCCTCTTTGGCATTCGTTACGATGGAGACGTATCAACACAGTAACGAATGCGTGGCGAGATACAAGTTCTGACCTTACAAGAGCCACTGATCCGATCCGAAAGTGGCGGCAGGAATCGGAATTTTGCGGCTGTACGCTATACAGGTGGTAACACGAAATAATGACGCCGAGTAGAAGGAGGAAACGGAGAATGAATGGCAAGGAGTGGCAAATAGAGACCTCCAAAACGAAGATTGTGGACGCTGTTTTTACGCTGTTGCCCGATAACACGTTTGATGAGTTGACGTTGAATGAAATATTGAATGAGGCGGGAGTCTCCAAGCGTACGTTTTACCGTTATTTCAAGCATAAAGATGACATTTTGGAATTTTATTATGATCAATTCGTTACGAGATACTATCAACTGAAAGATGAGATCATAAGACAAACATCACTTAAGAAGATGATGATCATTAATCTTGATTATTTTTTCAAGAATAGGGAACGATTGAGACTATTGATCAGGGATCGTAGGCACTACCGCTTGATAGAGAATTTCAATCGGGTGAACGAGCGAATGTATATGGGAAGCGCCGTATGGAAGCGTATCAGGGCGGATGAGCCTGATCTTTCCTTGGATGATATGTATTATTTCACAGTCGGTGGTTATTCCAATATTATTATCCATCGGATTATGGAAGAGAATCCTAAGAGCTCTTCTGAAATCGCCGATGATATCTTTAGGGCGCTCGGCGAACTCATCAAGGTTTTTCAAATGCCCAATAGAAAACGCCCCGCCTGATTCGCTGCACTATAAGCATCGGTAAGCCTCTTCGGAAACGAAATGGAGTACGGATCGCCGTCCGAACCGTCCTCATGCACCGTCATCCATAAGCCAAGCGGCCGCTGGTACGTCAGCTTCGTCACCCAGGTCAAGGAACAGGACTACGCGCCATTCGACAGAAAAGCCACGATGGATTTATTGGGGCGAGCTCGGCAGCATCGTCTACGATGACGGCGAACGCCGCCGCATCCGTAACCCGAAGGAACCGTCACATCGGATCAAAGCACTCCGGCGGCAGCAAAGGAAACTCTCCCGCCAGCGCAAAGGCTCCGGCTCCGGCCGGTACGAAAAGCAAAGGCGCAGGATCGCCCGACTGTATGCCAAGGCGGGCACCCCTCACGCATGTGGAGGAGGTGCCCGCCCGGGTCCGGATCATGGACCGGATATCAGAGACCATGGGCGTCCAAAGCCGATTCGGACACGGGCTTTGGCGCGGACTGTTTCAGCGCGTCGCCCGCCGCATGTCCCGCCACGACACTGTTCAACAAGCCTTTCAGGTCGATGCCCAGGGACTGTGACAGTCCCTCACTGATTTGGCTCACATTATTGACGGTTTCGCCGACCAGCCTGGTGCCGTTGCCGTCTCCGTACATGGTGATGTGGTCGACCTTGGTCAGCGGCTCGGCCGCCGCCTTGACCATTTCGGGCAGGATGGCAATGTACTGCTGGGCGAGGATGAACGTGTTGTTCATGCTGTTGTACGCGTCGCCTTGGGCGCGGATGGCTTCGGCTTCGCCGACGCCCCTGGCGCGTGCCGCCTCTCCCTCCGCGCTGCCGCGCACGCTGGTTGCGTGGGCGTCGGCGTCTGCGGTGGCCTGGGTGGCTTGCGCCTCCTGCTGGCGACGATACAGTTCGGCCTCCGCGCTCTTCCGTGTCGCGTAGAGTTCCGCGTCGGCCTTCTGCTCGGTGGCATAACGGTCGGCTTCGGCCTGCTTGCGGACGGTCGCGTTCAGCTCCTGTTCCTTGACCTCGGCGTTGCGCTGCGCGAGTACGGCCCTCTTTTCCGCGGCGGCGATTTCCGCCTCCTGCTCCTTGACCTTCAACGTCTTGGACTGTTCGGCGGCCGTGATTCCCCTGACCGCGTCGGCTTCGGCCTTCGCCTTGTCCGCGGCGGTCTGCAGTTCCGCGTTCTTCAGGTCGAGCTCGTTCTGGCGGATGGCCACGTCCTGTTCGGCCCTAATCGCCGCGAGCTTCGCGTTCCGTTGGATTTCCGCCGCCATTTCGGCGCCCATGTTGACGATGACGTTCTGCCGGTCGGTGAAGTCCTGGATGTTGAAGGTGGTCAGTTGCAGGCCGAGCCGTTCCATGTCGATTTTGGCGCTTTCGGCAACCGTGGTGGCGAATGTGTCACGGTTCTCCATCAGCTCTTTCAGCTCGGTCTTGCCGATGACCTCACGTAGTTTGCCGAGAAGGACCTGGGTCACGTCCTTCTCCATCTTGTCCTTCGACTGGTTCAGGTAGTTTTTGGCCGCGTTCTCCAGTGCCTTGATCCGCTTGCCGTTTTCGTCCATGGTCATGGTTTCGGAGGCGATCTGGAAGTTGGCGACCGCGTTCACGTCGATGAGGATCGCGTCCTTGGTCGGAATCGGGGTGTCGGTTTTCAGCAGGGACTGGACGGCTCCCAAGCTCAGCCAGTCCACCCGCATGATGAACGGGATGATGAATGCGGCGCCGCCTGATACGAAGCGGCGTCCGCCTGGACCGGTGATGACCATGACCCTGTTGGCCGGGCACACCTTGTAGCTCGCAGTGGCGAGAACGATAATGAGAACGACGGCGACCACGCCGATTATCAGTGCTGTCGGCAACTTCTTTTCCTTTCTTCGGAACGCCCCGCATGTGCGGGGACCAATGCAACCGGCAGAGCGTAGGGATTCAGGCCCGGTATGCCCGCATGAGCAGGGCATACACTTCACCATACACCGGAGTGAAACGGGCACCCCCGTATATGCGACGGACATAAGTCCTAGATAATCCTTTTGTCTTTCAGTGTTTAAATGAATGTTTTTCCGAGATTTTCTCCTAGAAATAGTAAGATATCCTAAACTAACGATTGATGACCTTTCGATAGGCCACTACCACGAGGGCGACGAAGAACGGGAAAGCACATGGGCGACTACGGGCAGTACAGCGAACAGCAGAGACATCGGCGAAATCCTCCCCACGACAATCCGAACGTACCGCCGCAAACCGCGGCTCCGCCACAGTTCAACCAGCACGGTGAGCCGATCCAAGACCAATACGGCCGGCCCATCACGAACCAGCAGGGATGGAATGCCTACGGGCAAAGGCCGTACAACCAGTACCCGCAAACCCCGTACACATACTCCACGCATCCGCCGCAGGTCGCGGCCAAGCAGCCGACGACCAAGATACCGTATATCGTTCTCGGCGTCATCGTGCTGCTGATGATTGGCATGTGCGTTTCCTGTTCCATCATGCTCGGACATACGGTAAGGCACGAGGAACAGGCGCTCACCACTACGGCGCGAAGCTCCTGGTGCACTACCGCGAATGCTCAGCCGACCACGGGTCTGGACTCCGATAAGGCATTGCGTGAAGCGGAGCGACTGGCGGATGAACACCGAGGCGAGTCACGATCAGGCGTCTGCTCCACGCTCATAGGCGAGTTCGATGAGCCCACCGCAACATGGGCATTGAACAACATCAATGCCAACTGGGGTCGAAACGCCTTGCGTCGTGCGGAAATCAGCGGATTCAAATACAACGATCCATCAGAGAAGAACGACAGGAAGTTCATCACCTCGGGATTGAAGTATTCCGGCTTCTCCCAAGCCGATATCGACTACGCGCTCGCCCACTGGAACGAGACCATAGGCGACGGCGCCAGCGGCGAAGACGATTCACAAAACTGAGCGGACTCACAAAACCGAGTGAAGGAGAATGGAATGACGCAACAGCAACCCGGACGGCCA
Organism: Bifidobacterium moukalabense DSM 27321; assembly: GCF_000522505.1. GTDB lineage: Bacteria > Actinomycetota > Actinomycetes > Actinomycetales > Bifidobacteriaceae > Bifidobacterium > Bifidobacterium moukalabense. Next base: position 286,592 of record NZ_AZMV01000004.1, read on the forward strand.
TCGCCTTACGTATGGCCGCCGCAACAGCCATACAACCAGCCACCGCGCAAGCCGTACAAGCGCATCAGCGGCGGCGGCGTCGCGGCGATTGTGATCAGCGTCATCATGGTGCCGGTACTCATCATCGTGCTTCTTTTCGGCGGACTGACCCTCTACATCAGCCAGAGGTCCAGCGCCATCATCGATGAGGCCACAAGCAGGATGCAGAGCGACGACAACAAGCCGAAAGCCGGAAGCATCGACCTGTGGTACAACATCAAGGAACGTCCCACCTACCAGGACGCCATCGACTACATTCATAATCTTTCCGAGAGCGTCACCAGCGCCATCGAGACCGATGCGGATGGATTCATCAAGCAAAACCAGATGGAATGGTCCGACAGCACCAAGAAGTACATTCTCGACTACGCGGCCATTCTTCTGAAATATGACAACTATAAAAAATTCCGACGACTCGGTGTACAGCGTGCAGACCAGCGAATTGGACAATATCATCGCCGCCCGGAAAAACGATGTCATGCAGGTCGAGCGGCATTTCAACAACCATGAGGCACTGGGTGTGACCATCACGCTCACCGGCGAAAACGGTGAAACCTACACGACCGATGAGGCCAACACCGCCACCTTGAAAAAGACATGGCCGGAACTTGAGGCACAAGTCGCCGCCTACCAATACAACGGCAACGACTGGTTGCAAGCCGCGAAGCAGGCGGCGAGCCTGGCTGAAATGCAGATCGACTGGAATTTCGATGACCTGTACAAGGCATGTCCGTCCGGAACCAACCTCACCAAAAACAGGACACAGGCCGCATACTGCCCCACCACGCCGAATCTGCTGTATGCGAATACGAGCATGCCCAACTGGGACAATGCCTATGCGCTTGCCACGGTCAAACACGAGATAGCTCATCATGCCATTCACATGAGATGCGGCGTGATCAGTCCCCAGAACGTGGTCATCAATGGTGTCGACCGCACGGAGGCGGTAACGCAAAGCTACGCGGTCATGTTTCTGGGAGCCGACGAGAACGAACTGAGGCGAACGATGGGTGACGAATACAAGTTCGATGAGACGACGAACCGTGTGGCGCAACAGATTCACGACGGCCAATGCAAGGCTTCCTGATAGAATGAAGCCAAAACCATGTAATCAGATGTGATGGGGCGGCCTTGCCTCCCTATGATTTCGGGTTTTCCATGCTCGGGAAGAATATCTGTGATGTGAGGTGATTGACTTGGGGCCGAAGGAGAGGCAGCCGCAATTCGATGACGTCGACGATTTGGCGCATGTCTTTGACGAGCATGCCCGGCAGGAAGACGAATGGAAAATCCGATTGCCCAAGGAACTCGGCATTGAGGCTCGCGAAAGGGCAAGACACGATGGCATCACGCTTACCGAACTGACCCGCAGGGCCTTGGAACGCGACGGTTCTGATACGTGCGACGATAAGGTGCGTCTGGGACGCATGCCGAAAAACGGCGACGACCGCGAACAGCTGGGCGATGAATGGAAAATCCGACTCCCCTACGATCTGGGCCTGCGGGCGCGCCGTCGTGCCGAACAGGACGCCATTTCGCTGAGCTCGCTGGCACGACGAGCCGTCAGCGGATACCTCGAGTCCCGCGATGAGGAGGAGACACCGCTGTTCTGAACGGAATGCGACATGATTCGCATGCGGCGGCGATGGCTGCCCACCCCAGATGAGGGTGGACAGCCATCTGTTGTTTTACTTGCGTTTCTTCTTCTCGCGAATGTTCACCGAAATCTGGATCGGAGAGCCTTCGAAGCCGAATTCCTCACGCAGACAGCGTTCGATATATCGGCGATAGCCATGTTCCAGGAAGCCGGTGGCGAAGATCACGAAACGTGGCGGACGCGTCGAAGCCTGCGTGGCGAACAGAATACGCGGCTGCTTGCCACCACGCAACGGGTGCGGATGAGCGGCCTGAATCTTGCCTAGGAACGCGTTAAGCTTACCTGTCGGGATGCGCTTATCCCAGGATTGCAAAGCGTTGCGCATGGCATTGGCAAGACGGTTGGTATGCCAACCGGTCTTGGCGGACAGATTCACACGCTGCGCCCAGGTCACGCGGTCGAATTCGGTCTTCCACAGACGCTCCATGCGCTGACGATCGAAATCGTCCATAAGATCCCACTTATTGAACACGAGCACAATGGCACGGCCTGCGTCCACGGCCTGACTCATGACCTTCAGGTCCTGATCGGAAATCGGCTGCGAAGCATCGAAGAGCACTAGCGCGAGTTCGGAGCGTTCGATGGCGGCCTGCGTGCGCAGCGACGAGAAATACTCCGCGCCGGACAGTTTGTGCAGGCGCCGTTTGATACCGGCGGTATCGATGAACAGCCAATCCTCGCCGTCCACGGTCACTACCTCATCAACCGGATCACGGGTGGTTCCGGCCAGATCGTTGACCACGGAACGTTCCTCGTGCGCCAACTGGTTGAGAAGCGAAGACTTGCCCACGTTCGGGCGGCCGACCAGAGCCACTCGGCGCAAGTGCGACGGAGTGAGGAATCCGGAGGTCCTCTTCGCCTTCCTCAACGATTCCAGCGCGGCATCAAGCAATTCTCCGATGCCGCGCCCGTGCATGGCGGAGATGCCATAAGGCTCCCCCAGACCCATCTTCCAGAATTCGGCGGTCAGATACTCGCTCTCGCGGTCGTCGACCTTGTTCACCGCCAACGTCACCGGTTTGCCGGAGGCACGCAGCATCTTCACGATACGTTCGTCGGTGGAGGTAAGACCTACCTGGCCGTCGACCACGAGCACCACGGCGTCGGCCAACTGCACGGCCACCTGCGCCTGCGAGGCGATGGCGGACTCGATGCCTTCAACGTCGGCCTCCCAGCCACCGGTATCGACCAATTTGAAGTCGGTGCCGGCCCATTCCGCGTCGTAGCTCACACGATCACGGGTCACACCTGGCGTATCCTCCACTACGGCTGCGCGCCGGCCGAGGATACGGTTCACCAGCGTGGATTTGCCCACGTTCGGGCGGCCGACCACGGCAAGTACGCCCACCGGCTTCGGACCGGCCTGACGTTCGCCACCAATGAATGAGGAACCGTCGATCAGACCCTCGTCGCCCTCGTCCAGCTCATAGTCGTCCAAGTTGGAGACATACTGACGATATTCCTGCTCTTCGATGGCATCGTCGACGATACGTACGAGCACATCCAGCGTCTCACTGAACTCCAGGTCGGAATTATCGACGGTGAGCACGCCTTCAGCCGCGGAGGTGAAATTAGTGACCTTGGAATCGGCTCTGTCCCGTGCCGCGACGTTCTCCGTGCCCACTCCGGAGGAGGACTGTCCCGTCCGGCGGGCCTGACGCACTTCTTCACGGGCGGTGAGCAGGATTCTCACCTCGGCATCGGGAGCCACCACAGTGGTGATGTCGCGTCCTTCAGCGACCACGCCAAGGCCTCCCGAGAAGGAGTCCGCCGAAGCCTCACGCGCGATATAGGCACGTTGCGCCGCAATCAGCACATGGCGCACCGGAATGACGTTGGATACCTTGGAGACATGGGATGATACCTCGGAGGAACGGATTTCGGCGCTGATATCAACGCCGTCCGCAGTGACCTTCGGATCGTCCGGATCGACGCTGATGTCGAAATGCCCCTCGGTGAAGAACTCCCCCACGGTTTCGGTGATCAGCCGCTCGTTCACGGGTTCGGCATCCAGATCGATACCCTTATGCAGGCACCACCATGCGCAGGCACGGTACATGGCGCCGGTGTCGAGATAGGCGAAGCCGTAGTACTTGGCCAAAGCCTTGGAGGTGGAGGATTTGCCCACTCCGGCAGGACCATCGATGGCTACACGGATCACAACCCCACCGCCTTTGACAGGGAACGTACCTCGACCTGCGAAAGCACCCGATACGTACCGGACTTCAGGTCGCCGAGCTTGATCGGGCCGATCTGCGTACGGACCAGACGCCTGACCGGGAAACCGATCGAACCGAAGATGCGGCGTACGATACGGTTCTTGCCGGAATGCAGCACCACCTTCACCAGCGTGCTGTCACGGCTGGAATCGAGAATGGCGCAACGATCGAGTTTGATCCATCCATCGTCGAGCTGCACGCCGGTGGTGACCAGACGGCGGCAGACCGTGCCGCTGATACGGCCTTCAAGCGTGGCGATGTAGGTTTTCTCGACTTCATACTTGGGATGCATGACATGCTGGCTCAGTTCGCCATCATTCGTCATGAGAATCAGACCCTCGGAATCGTAGTCCAAGCGTCCCATGTGGAAGATGCGCTCGTATTTATCGCCGACGATATCGCGCAGGGTGTAGCGGCCCTTCGGGTCATCCATGGCGCTCAGCACGCGCTTGGGTTTATTCAGGGCGAGCGTGACATGATTGGGGTTCACGCGAACGCGGGAACCATCCACTCGAACCTCTTGGTGCTTCGGATCGACTCGGGTACCGAGTTCGGTGACAAGTTCGCCATCGATCTCGACACGTCCGTCGGTGATGATTTCTTCGCATTTGCGGCGGGATCCGAAGCCTGCCTGTGCGAGCAGCTTCTGCAGGCGGATACCTTCATTGTTATTGTCATGCGCCTTGGCGGCGCGGGAATATGCGTTTGGCATCGTTCTCCCAACGTGGCCGGATAGATAATCGGATTTCGATGCCATGTACCGCTCTTGTAGGAGCTGCTGGTACTATGGCAGTCGTTCGGTAGGACCTTTTACGTACCTACAACGGATTAACTATATGACAGAGGAAAGACTATGACTGCTGTTGAGGCAACACCCGTAACCGAGGAATCCAAAAAGCAACCGTTGGCTTTGCGCGTAGGCGCCGAACTGGTGGGCAGCTTCTTCATTTGCTTCGCCATCTACACGATCTGCACGCTCGACGCCATCGTTTCCAACCTGAACATGGCATTCATCGCGTTGCTGACCGGCGCGGCGTATGCCGTAATGATCCTGATCTTCGGCAGGATCTCCGGTGGCCAATTCAATCCCGCGGTGTCCATCGCCGCGATGCTGACCGGCAAAACGCGTGTACTTGACGGTATTCTCTATATCATCGCCCAGTTGCTGGGCGGTATCGGCGCGGGCGCGGCCATTCGCTTCCTGTTGCCGACGTCGGAGCAGGTCCCATTTAAAAGCTGGCTGTCATTGGCCGTCAACGGGTTTGATAAAGCCTCCATATCCTACTCCACCTTGGCCAATCTCGGGCTGAGCTTCGGCATCACCCTGGCCGTCGTCGTCGAGCTGATCGCCGGTCTGATCATCGCCGCCACCGCGATGCGTGGCATGGGCGAGCATGACGAATCCAACACCAAGTACGCCGTTGCCATGGGTTTGGCCTATGCTGTGGGAACCACCATCACCTATCCGGTGACGGGTGCCGCCCTGAACCCGGCACGCGCCACCGGCATTGCGATTTTCGCTCAGAACCAAGGCCTTAACGAGGAACCGCTGCAGCAGCTGTGGGTGTTTTGGATCTGCCCCGTTCTTGCCGCGGCCGTCGTGGCTTTGGTGATCATCGTCGCCGCCATGATATCCTCCCCGAATAAGAAGGGCGCCAAGACCGAGGAAGGTGATGACGCTCAAGAGGAAGTATCGGCCGAGACCGATGAAGAGCTACATGCCGACGGGGAACAGGACGAGCAGGACAAGCAGTCCGATGCCCAGGGCAATGCCGATGAAGGCGTCGAACGCGACTGACCGCACCTTCCAAGGACTGCGTTCGCGCAATACAAGCCGAATGAGTCCGGTGACCAAAGCCGCCACTGCGATGATCACAGTGGCGGCTTTCGTATGGCCGAGGAAGGCCAGCAACGCGGAAACCGCCACTGCGGCGGCCACCAGCCACTCAAACCAGGGCTTGCCTTCGTGGTCTTCGGAAACATAAGGATGCTTCATCGGCCGTCACACCTTCCTTAGATGTCATAAACATAGCGCAGCAATCATAACAAAGCGTGGCGTCCGTCGTTTTCATGACCATGGACGCCACGCCTTGCGTTACCGGAGAATCCCGGACGGATCCTACCCCCCGTCAGTGGAAGAAATGGCGGGTACCGGTCACATACATGCTGACATTGGCCTTGCGGGCCGCTTCGAACACCTCTTCGTCGCGGATGGATCCTCCGGGCTGCACGATGGCCTTGATCCCAGCCTTAATGAGAATCTCAGCGCCATCGGCGAATGGGAAGAACGCATCGGATGCGGCAACAGCGCCCTTGGTGCGATTGGCGCCATCAGCCAGCGTGTTGGCACGTTCGACCGACAGATTGGCGGAATCCACGCGATTGACCTGCCCCATGCCGATGCCGACCGTCGCCTGATCATGGGCGATCAGGATGGCGTTGGACTTGACGCAACGGATGGCCCGCCACGCGAAGACCAGATCGTTGATGGTCTCGGCATCAGCCGGCTCGCCCGACACCAGCTTCCACGCGTCGGGATCGTCGCCGGGGGCATCGATGAGATCCGTGGACTGCACCAGCAGGCCTCCGTCGATCTGGCGGAACTGGGTCTTGGATTTCGGCGGCTCGGCGACCTTGAGGATACGCAAGTTCTTCTTCTTTGTCTGCAGCAATTCGAGTGCCTGCGGATCATAATCCGGTGCGACGATGACCTCGGTGAAAATCGGTCGGACGCTTTCGGCCATTTCGAGAGTGACCTTGCTGTTCGCGGCGATGACGCCGCCGTAGGCACTCATCGGGTCGCATGCGTGGGCCTTCTTGTGGGCCTGCGCGACGGTGGCGCCGATGGCCAATCCGCATGGGTTGTTGTGCTTGACCACGGCTACGGCGATCTGGGGGGCGAAATCCCACACGGCACGCCAGGCGGCGTCCGCATCGACGTAGTTGTTATAGCTCATCGGCTTGCCGCCGAGCTGTTCGGCGTGCGCGAAACCGTTCCGGTTCAGCGGATCGAGATACAAAGCCGCCTGCTGATGAGGATTCTCGCCGTAACGCAGTACATGGGCTCGGTCCCAGGTGCGGGTGAATGCGCCGGGGAACTTGGCTTCATTCACCGCAGCCTCATCCTCGGCAGCGGATTGTTCGATGGATGCCGGCTTCGTCCAGTGTTTGGACGTCCATTCGTTGATGGTCGCATCATAGGCCGCGGTATGTGCGAAGGCCTTGCCGGCGAGCCAACGGCGCTCATCAAGGGAAAAGCCCTTGCCGCTTTCGATGCGGGAAGCCACCAGAGCGTAGTCATTCGGATCGGTGATGATGGCGACGGTGGCGCTGTTCTTGGCCGCGCCACGAACCATGGAAGGACCGCCGATATCGATCTTTTCGATGGTGGCTGCCTCATCGGCCCCGGATCGTACGGTATCGGCGAACGGATACAGGTTCACCACCACCAAATCGAACGGTTTGATGCCGAACCGTTCCAGCTGAGCCGCGTGATCCACATTGGTCATGTCGGCGAGGATGCCGGCATGGATGTGCGGATCAAGGGTCTTGACACGACCGTCAAGGCATTCCGGGAAGCCGGTGACCTCGGAGACTTCGGTCACCTTGACACCCAGCTCGGCAAGGCGCTTGGCGGTGGAACCGGTGGAGACCACCTCGGTCCCAGCCTTGATGAACGCCTCGGCGAGTACCTCGATGCCTTCCTTATGGAAGACGGATACCAGAGCCCTCCGTATCTGTCGATTCGTTGTTGTCACCCTGCTCCTCCTTGTTGTTGATGGTCGAATTCACCGTGCGGGGAACGACGGTGAATTCACGTTTGACGGTGGTTGGCTCAGAGGACATGCCCCTGGCCTCCCGGATACGCCCCATGACGCAGCGTATCCCGAAAACAGCGGCCACACCAACCAGCATGACAAGCCATGATGAGAACAGGCCCAATGCAGTTGGCTGACCGACCTTGCGAGTGGAAGCGACCACCTGCACTCCGATGTGCGCGAGGTGCTTCGTTCCCAAGGCTCCGTTCGACAGTGCGAACAGCACACTGCCCAATATGGCGACCAATGCGCTGGCAATGCAGAATGTGCCTGCCGAACAGGCGAATCCGGATATCATGCGCTTGACGTCGACCGGCTGGTTCGGCTTGCCGATACGCACGGCGAAGCCGCGATTGAACAGCATAATCGCCAATCCCGAGATCAGGCTCACCGCAAATGGAATGCACAGTAGGACGATGCGGACCCACGGTATGGACACGGCCTGCGGAAGTATGCCGAATGCCGGCAGCGCCGGCAGCGCGCTTCCCTGACCGCTCCACATGGTGAAGGATGCGAGGTCTCCTATGGCGAAACCGGAACCGAACAGCCATGACACGGCCCAGATCATGATATTGGGCAGCCATACGATAACCGCGATGGTGGTGAGAACGCGCGAGCCGGTCTGCATGCCGGAAAGCTCATAAAGATTCATCACTGCGGATCGACTGGAGAGACACCAGTACAATACGGCGGCCAATCCCGCCATCAGGTAGATGCCGATCAGCAATACGCCCAAAATCGCGCCAATCGATATGGTCTTGCGAACCGGGGCGGAAACGTGCGTCTGCACCTTGCCCAACAGTCGTCGAGTCAATTCGCTTCGTGGAATTGCGGCGACGGCATATCCTGTGACGAACACCAGGGCCGATTTCCATATGATGCCGGTGAGCTGGTCCAGTAACGTCACCTCCGCACTGTGGGCGAATAGGACGTTCATCAGCACCCAGAACACCGACCCGGAAACGAATCCCCTGATATCAGTGCCGAAGCGTGTCGCGAACGAAGCGATCAGCGCAATCAGCAACACCGTCAGCAGTAGCGGGGTTATTGTCAGCGTGATCGCACCGGCTTGGAAGCCGACGCCCTGGCTGAGCAGAACAACTGCTTCAGTCAACGGTACGGAGAGGGCGGAAAGGTTGTCTCCGCCCTCCTCCATGGAAATGACCAGAAGCATCAGTGCGATATAGCAACCGAGGGCAACGGCGTAGACGATCATGGACGTTGCGGCGACGGCAAGCCCCTTCAACCAATACTTCAGGTGAGTCATCATAGCGAGTTGGCAGCAAGCACCTCGCGCATGATCTCCGCAGTCTGTCCCGGAGTGCGTCCGACACGAATGCCGACGGCCTCCAACGCATCCTTCTTGTCTTGCGCGGTACCCTTGCCTCCGGAGACGATGGCGCCTGCATGACCCATCTGCTTGCCTTCCGGCGCGGTGAAGCCTGCAATGTATGCGACGACCGGCTTGGTCATGTGCTCGGCCGCCCACTTGGCGGCATCCTGTTCGGCACTGCCTCCGATTTCGCCGATCATGACGACGGCTTTGGTGGCGTCATCACTCTCGAATGCCTCCAGCGCCTCCAGCAAGGTGGTGCCGACGATCGGATCGCCGCCGGCACCGAGACATGCGGTAAAGCCGATATCGGACAGCTCACCCATCAGCTGGTAGGTCAGCGTACCGGATTTGGAGACCAGGCCAAGCGGGCCGCGGGAGACGATACCGTCCGGAATGATGCCGAGATTGCAACCCTTGGCGCCTTCGGACGATGGCAACGTGAGCAGACCCGGGCAATTCGGACCTACGACTCGCACACCCTTGCGCAGGGCGAGTTCGACGAAATAGGCGCTGTCCGCGACCGGAATGCCTTCGGTGATGACCACAATCAGCTTGATGCCGGCTTCGATGGCTTCGACCACGGCGTCTTTGGCGAAGCGGGGCGGAACAAAAACCACGCTTGCCGTGGCGCCGGTGGCACTTACGGCTTCGGCGCAACTGGCATATACATGAATGGTGGCATCCTCTCCGTTATGTGCGCCCGGGAATTCGACATCAAGCCCGGCCTTGCGTGCATTGACGCCGCCAACGATGTTGGTGCCCGCCTTGAGCATACGGGCCGTATGGGTCATGCCCTGATGCCCCGTCATGCCCTGCACGATGACCGGTGCACCGTCTTCAATGAAAAGCGTCATGTTTCAGCGAACCTCCCTGCCGTTGTTGGCCGCGAGACGAGCGGCCTGCTGTGCGGCTTCTTCCATGGTCTGGGCGACATGCAGATTGGCACGGTCGGCCTGTGCCAGGATCTCCAGGCCTTCGGCCGCCGCATTGCCGTCGAATCTAACGACGAGCGGCTTGGAGCTGCCCAACTTATCAAGTGCTTCGAGAATGCCTTTGGCCACCTGCTCGCAAGAGGTGATGCCGCCATATACGTTAATGAGCACGGACTCGACCTGCGGGTCGGATAGCACGATCTCCAGACTGCTGCACATGACTTCCGAGGATGCGCCGCCGCCGATATCAAGGAAGTTGGCTGGCTTGACATTCGTGCCCTGATCCTCGCCGGCACCGGATACCGCATCCAGCGAGCTCATGACCAGACCCGCGCCGTTGCCGATCACGCCGACGGATCCATTGAGATGCACATAGTGCAACCCATGTTCGCGGGCCTTTTGCTCGAACGGATCGACATGCACCGGATCGGCAAAACGCTGCCAGCCGTCATGACGGAAGGCAGCATTGTCGTCGAGTGAGATCTTGGCATCAAGTGCGCATAGCGTTTTCGAGGACTCATCGTCCGGATCGCCGATTTTGGCGAGCGGATTGATTTCCACGAGAGTGGCGTCGTTCTCCTTGAAACAGCGCCACATCTTCAGCAGAATCTGTGCCGCCTGATCGACATCGGCGTGGTAGAAGCCGATGCTTTCGGCCATCTTGGTGGCGGCTTCGATATCGAAATCCTCCAAGGCATCGATATGCAGGCGCTTGACGGATTCCGGATGCTCGCGGGCGATCTCCTCGACTTCGGTGCCGCCATTCGCGGTGGCGAGTACGTCAAAGTCCCTCGAGGTTCGGTCCACGGAAATGGATACGTAGTATTCGTGCAGAATGTTCTTGGCTTCAGCCACGAGCACGCCGCTGACCTTGTGTCTGTGAATGGTCATCGGCAGAATGTCTTCGGACACCAGAATGGCTTCATCGCGGGTCTTGGCCAGTTTCACGCCACCGGCCTGACCACGGTGACCGATCTTCACCTGGGCTTTGACCACACAAGGATAGCCGATGTCTTCAGCAGCCTGTGCCACTTCATGAGAGTTCTGCGCGAACACGGCCTTCGGGGTCGGGATCCCCTGCTCTTCGAGCAGCTCCCTCGCCTGATATTCATAGAGATCCATGAACTTCTTCCCTTTATGACTACTAATTGGTTGTTAGATGATGATGGAGGTATCAGGCGGGCATGGTGACCAGAGAACTGGTCGGGCAGTCCCCCAGGGATTCGATGCCATGAATGCCCAATAGCTCCATGACGAAGCTGAAACCGACCACTTTGCCGCCGCACTTCTCAACAAGGCTCCGCGCCGCATTGGCAGTGCCGCCGGTTGCAATCAGATCGTCCACGATCAGGACACGGGCGCCTTCATGAACGGAACCGGTTTCGATTTCCACGGTAGCCTGTCCATATTCCAGATCGTAGCTCTGCTTCACGGTTTCCGGTGGAAGTTTGCCAGCCTTGCGCACCGCGACGAATCCCTTGCCCAAACGCACTGCAAGGGCCGGTCCGAACAGGAAACCACGTGCCTCGAGCCCCGCCACAAGATCGAAGGAATCGGCATCGACCGGAAGCGCCGCCTCCAGTGCATTCATCAGGATGCCCAGCGCGCGTGCATCGGCAAGAACGGGCATGAAATCACGAAAGACGATGCCTTCCTTAGGAAAGCCCGGAATCGAACGAATCAGTGAAACGAGATATTCGGCATCTTCGTCCCCGACCTTGCCCAGCCCGGCGACTGCAATATCCGATTGTGCCATGACGGTGGTTTCCTTCTCCCTAGTTTGTGGCAATTATATGATTCACCCATGAATGAAAACGGCGAAAATCCCAAAAACGAGATTTTCGCCGTTCATTGCACAGATATCAGGCGTTCTTCGGCTCCGCCTTGGACTCTTCGGCGGCCGTCTCGGCCTCTACGACCTGCGGCAGCCCGTCATTCACGTTTTCGATCGGTTCCTGGGCAACCTGACCATCGCTCTCCTGCGGCAGCGGATTGCCATCCTCATCGACCTCATCATCGTGCACGTACGCCGGACGAACGTATTCGCGGTTGATGGCATTGAAGGCGAAACGCAGCAGGGAGCCCTCGGAGTCGATAACGATCTCCTCGTATTCGGTGTCGACGGAGACGACCTTGCCGATAACGCCACCGATGGTGATGATTTCAGTGCCCGGCTGCAGATTCGCGCGGAAATCCTGACGTTCGGCCTGCTGCTGCTTGGCCTTGCGGGATTGCAGGAACATCATGCCGAACATCATGACGACGATAACGATTAGAATTGCGTATTCCAAAGCAAAACTCCTTGAAGGTGGGGCACTCGGTGGGACCGTTCGTCCAGAACACAGAGTCTATGCCAGCTTACTGACATCAAGCTGGGAATCGTCGGGACTAAGACCGAGATGCTCCCAGGCCCTGCGTGTCGCCACACGACCCTTGGGAGTCCTGATAAGGAATCTTTCCCGTACCAGATACGGTTCGCAGACGGTCTCCACGGTCTCCGACTCCTCGCCGACCATGGCGGACAGGTTGTTCAATCCCACCGGCCCGCCATTGAAGTTGGTGACGATGGCCTTCAACACGGCGATATCGAGCCGATCAAGCCCCTCGGTATCGATCTGATACAGTGCGAGGGCTTCCTTGACGTCATCGGGATGCACCGATTCAAGATCATGCACGATGGCCCAATCCCTGACACGACGAAGCAGTCTGTTGGCGATACGTGGCGTGCCACGGGAGCGCACGGCCAGCTGGTGGGCCGATCCGTTCTCAAGACGGACACCCAGCACGGAGGACGATCGTTCGATGAGCTTTTCGAGTTCCTCATGAGGATAAAAATCAAGATGTGCGGTGAAACCGAAACGTGCACGCAATGGCGAGGGCAACATACCCTCACGCGTGGTCGCTCCGATAACCGTGAAGCGGGGCAGGGTCAACGGGATGGACGAGGCGCCAGGCCCTTTGCCCACCATCACATCGACGCGGAAATCCTCCATGGCGATGTACAGCAACTCCTCGGCCGCGCGGGGCAGACGATGAATCTCATCGATGAACAGCACCTCGCCGGCATCCAGGGAACTGAGGATTGAGGCGAGATCGCCGGCATGCTGGATGGCCGGTCCGGAAGTGACGCGAATCGGCACGCCAAGCTCATTGGCCACGATCATCGCCAAGGTGGTCTTGCCCAGGCCCGGAGGCCCGGCAAGCAGGATGTGATCGGGTGGCACCTCACGCTTGCGCGCCGCGTCGAGAAACAGCTGAAGCTGGGCTTTAAGGCGTGGTTGGCCAATGAAGCCATCAAGTATATGCGGACGCAGCTCTTCGTCACTGACCGGCTCGTTGCCGACCGGAGAAGCCGACACCATACGCAGGGATTCCTCATTGGCACCGGTATTCGACTGCTCGAATGCGGAGTCGTTCGTCATGATGATTCCGTTCACCTACCTCGGTCCAGCGACGCCAATGCGAGTTTCAACACACGCGGTACGTTCTCGTCGCTTAAAGGCGTTGTGATTCCATTGCTCCTGCATACCTCCTGAACGGCGTGCAGGGCGTCCTGCTGACGCCAACCCAGTGAGATCAGCCTTCGACTACCTGTTCGGAGCCGGTGTCCTCCGGCTGACTGGCGACGGACGCCGCAGTCTCGATCTGGCTGAGATCGATGGAACCTTTGAGTTCGAGAATGATCTTCTGCGCACCCTTCCTGCCGAGTCCCGGCGCTTTGGCAAGCGCGGTGGCGTCGCCTTCGGCGACGGCATGGGCCAAACGGTGCGGGGGGCAACGTGGAAAGCAGGGAAAGCGCCACTTTGGGACCGATGCCGCTGACTTTCTGCAGTTGCAGGAACATGCGTTTCGAAGCGGGGGTCAGAAAGCCGAACAGGGTGATGGCGTCCTGCGAAACGCTTAGTGAGGTATAGACCCTGACTTCCTGGCCCGCGTGCATGGAAGCCAGATCGGCGGAGGGCATCCTGGTCTCGTAGCCGATTCCGCCTACCTCAATCAAAGCCGAGACCGTATCGACGGACTCGACCCGGCCATGTAACATGCCTATCACTGTGGTGTCTCCTTCGCCAGCATATAGAACATCTGTTCGATAGTCTACATGCCTCTGCGGACGCCCTGCCTGCGTGCGGCCTTCTGGGCGGCCTTGGCCCACTGCCGCTGTGCAGCGGTCAGGTGCTGTTCGCGTTCACCGCCCTGCAGGGCACCCGCCGGGCGGAGCGCATGGCAGATGGCGATGGCCAACGCATCGGCGGCATCAGCCGGCTTGGGCAGAGTATTCAGTCCCAGCATGCGTGCGACCATGCGCTCCATCTGGATTTTCTCGGCCTTGCCGTTGCCGGTGATGGCCATCTTCGACTCAGTGGGCGTGTGCAATGCCACTGGAATTCCCCGCTGTGCGGCGGCCAGCATCGCGAGCCCCGCGACTTGCGCTGTGCCCAGCACGGTATTGCGGTTCTCCTGTGCGAATACCCGTTCGATGGATACCGTATCCGGGGCGAATCGTTCAATCTTCTCGACCAGACCGTCGTAGATGGCCAACAGGCGCAGGTCCTGCGACATCTTCGGATCGGAGCGCACCACATCCACGTGAATAAACGAAAGCCGGCGGTATGCGCCGGCTTCGATCACGCCGACCCCGCACCGTGTCAGCCCGGGGTCAACGCCAAGAATGATCACGTTTGGCTACTCCGCGTCAAGCTGGGCCATCACTTCGTCGGAAGCGGTCCAGTTCGAGTAGATGTTCTGAACGTCGTCCAGGTCGTCGAGGTTGTCGATGAGTTTGGAGACCTTCTGGGCGTCCTCGAGATTCAGTTCGACCTCGTTCTTCGGCATCATGACCAGATCGGCGGAATCATAATCGAAACCGGCGTCCTGCAGTGCCTTACGCACGTCGATCATCTCGGAAGGACCGGTCACGACGGTATAGACTTCACCGTCTTCGGTCACGTCCTCGGCACCCGCCTCGGCGGCCTTCTCGAACAGATCATCGAAATCAACGCCTTCGGCGGGAACGATGATCTGGCCCTTGCGCTCGAAGTTGAAGCTCACGGAACCGGTGGTGGCCAGGGAGCCGTTGCCCTTGGTCAGGGTGGAACGAACCTCGGCCGCCGCACGGTTACGGTTGTCGGTAAGGCATTCGATGATCAGGCCGACGCCTGCAGGAGCATAGCCCTCGTACACGATGTCTTCGTAATTGGCGCCGCCGGCTTCCTCACCGGAACCGCGCTTGACGGCGCGCTTGATGTTGTCGGCCGGCATGGAGGCCTTCTTGGCCTTATAGATGGCGTCGTACAGCGACGGATTACCGTCAGGATCGCCACCGCCCATGCGCGCTGCGATTTCGATGTTCTTGATCAGCTTGGCGAACAGCTTGCCACGCTTCGCGTCGATGGCGGCCTTCTTGTGCTTGGTGGTCGCCCACTTGGAATGACCTGACATAATGCTCCTAGGCAGGTTGCGGATGTTTCAAACGAAATGATTCTAAAGCGGTTCTACGACAATACGCGCGCATAGACATGCAAAACGCGGTTCACCACGGCATTCCAATCGAAATCCCTTGACCTTCGCTCCCCCTCGGCGGCAAGATCGGCGCGTTTGGCGTCATCGGCCAACAGATGGCAGATGACATCGGCGCAGGATGTCGCGTCCCCGTTGGCAAACAGCGCAGCGCTTCGTCCATTCTGGCTCACGGCGCGGAACGCACTCAGGTCCGAAGACACCACCGGGCATGAAGCGCTCATGGCCTCCGCCAAAACTATGCCGAAGCTTTCGCCACCGGTTTGCGGGGCGACGTACAGACTGAGGGAACGATAGAAACGAGCTTTGTCGTCTTCCGAAATGCGACCCAGGAATTCGAAATGTTCCAGCAGCCGCCCTGAGGGGTCCAGCCGTCTGACCATGCGCCTGCCGTCGTCCTCCCCATCTCCGGCACAGAGAAAACGGGCGTATGGATATTGTCCCAACACCTGCTGCGCCGCGGCCGCGAACACGGCGAATCCCTTGCGTTCCTCCCCCATGCGACCCAGGAACCCGATGGTCGGGGCCTGGACGTTGCCCGTCCATCGTGGGTCAGGTACGGCTGAGGCGAATTGGTCATGGTAAATGCCATTCGGTATCACCGTGCGCTCGACGGATTCCGGCAGATAATGCTCGGCCGTCTGCCGCGCCGCGTCACTGACGAAGATGGCTTCGTCAAGAGGTTCGAGATATCGATGCAGGTAGCGCTCGAAAACCTTCAGGCCGAATGGGTACGGATCGAGCGAGGCATGGAAGGTGCCGACCAACGGCGGATGTCGATGCATGGTGAACGGCTTGTGACTCAATGATGGCGCCTCAGGCTCATGCAGATGTACCAGATCGAAATGCCCCTGCCGGATCCAGCGTCGTGTCTGCAGTCCAGCAATGAGAAAATAGCTCAGATGTGCTACGGAACCGTTGTACGGAATGGCGAATGACGAGCCATTGGTGTGCACCCACAGCGGCATGTCCTTGGTGCGTCTGCCCGGAGCGAACACCTGTACGTCATGCCCACGGCGAATCAGCTCGTTCGTGAAATCTCTGATATGGAATTGCACGCCTCCCGGCGTCTCGAACGCATATGGCGAGATGATGCCAATGCGGAGTTTGCGTCCGTTCAGGGAATCGCCGCCATGTTCTTCTTCATCGGATTCAGCCATACCCTGCATTCTCTCATTGACCGAAGGATTTGTCATCCATCCGCGAACGCAGTCCATCGGGGACATCATGCAGCCGGGAACGATCGAGATCCTCCAGGAACAGCGGCTGCAGCATGTGCCAATCCTGCGGATGGGCCGCGATTCCCCGTGCCCACAGGTCAACCCATGCCTGCGAAATCGCCTGCAACGCCTCTTGCCGAGGCATCTCGCGAAACTTGTGGACGTCAACAGGGCCACTGATATCACATACATACCCGTATGGAGCGCCTGCCTGTTTTTTTACGCTGGCCGCTGAGTTTTTCGCGATACAGATTCACCACATACAGAGGGTTCCCGGTATCGTATGCCAGCGCCGCAGGCCCACGGGCCACGCGAATCGTGGAATCGAAGGCATGGACGAAGATGCCGTGTCTGCTCAGATCCCGGTCGGCCAGTAGCGGAACAACAACCGTGGAATCCTGCAAGGCATTGCGCAACCGGTCGGTAAGATCGTGCTGGCCGGTGAGCAGAATGCGCATGCCAAGCCGTTCTCGGATCTCAACAAAGGTGCGCAGCAATTCGGCATTGGCAAGTCTTTCGGCGACCGTAACCACCGGGGCGACCTCAAACTGCGCCCAGTACCCTGCGTAGTCCCAATTGCCCTGGTGTCCCATCGCGATGAGCGACGACGTCCCTTGCCGCGCATTGTCGGCGATGGAGTCGAATCCGCCGCCCATACCCCGAATTCGCGCCCGCAACTGCTGTTCGCTTCGTGCCCCGCCAGTCATCGCCTCGCAAAAGTACGCAAAATACGAACGCATGCCTTGCCGTGAGCAACGACGAACGCGCCTCCGCAGTTTCCGGTTATCGATTAGTTCATGCGCTTGCCGCATTTCGCTGGCGAATACATGCGTAAGATTGCGTTCCAACTGCCTGACCCCTCCCATGCGGAACGTCCATGCGATGTCGGCGGCGCACACGAAAAACCCTCTTAATACGGCCTCCGGAATCCGGTCCGCACTCCTGGCCACGTCAAGAAGAAGCCGATCAGGCATGATACGTCTTCCTGCCGATGCGCATCTGCCTCTTTGCCTCGAGGATGCGCTGGAAAACGGTGATGATGCCGAGCAGCGCGAGCAACACCATCGCCATGGCCAACCACAGACCTTGGTGGGTCAGACCGGTGATGGCCATGCCCACCAGAATGATGACCAGCCGATCGGCCCGGGTGGCGACGCCGTTCTTTACCTCGAAACCGACGGATTCGGCACGGGCACGGGCGTATGAGGTGACGAAGGAGGTCATGATGGATACCATTGCGGCGATTACGCCGACCCGGCTCGTATAATCGGGCAGGCTGGTGTTTGTGCCGTCATACCACCAATCGCCGTGCATCAGGAAGAAGATGATCACGCCGGTAAGCACCGCCCAATCGGCGATGCGGTCCAGCGTGGAGTCAAGGAATGCGCCGAATTCGGTACCACCGGTGGTGAGCTTGGCGATGGAACCATCCAGGGAATCGGCCAACACCAGAATCGTCAGCACCACCGCGCCGGCAAACAGCCAGCCGGTGATGCCGGTGGCGATGGCGACCACGATGGTGCCAACGGCCCCGATCACCGTCACCGCATTGGCGGTGAGTCCCATGGCGATCAACGCCCTCGCGATGGGTTCTATCAGTCTTTTGAATGGGCCGCGAAGATGCTCAAGCATTACGATTCCTGTTCGCTATATAAGAAAGGCGGCATGCGAAGAAGCGGAATAAACCCGCTACTCGCATGCCGCTTCCAGTCATGGCTATGGATCCAACTTACCTTCAGTCGGCGATGGCGGCCTTGAAGTCGTCGGCGCTGTTGATCTGAACGCGCTTCCTGAGCACCGTCATGATCTGGTCCTTGGCATCGGCCACCGGCACGCCATTGAGCTGGCTGCCGTCACGGAAGCGGAAGCTCACGGCGTTGTTGTTCATGTCCTCCTCGCCGACGATGAGGATGAACGGCACCTTCGACTTGGATGCGTTGCGGATCTTCTTGCCGAAACGATCGTCGGACATGTCGATCTCGCAACGAACGGTCTCTTCTTCCAGACTTGCGATGAACTGCTGCAGGTGCGGGGCGAATTCATCCGCAACCGGCACACCGAGTACCTGAACCGGAGCGAGCCACGCTGGGAACGCGCCGGCATAATGCTCGAGCAGCACGGCGAAGAAACGTTCGATGGAACCGAACAGCGCGCGGTGAATCATCACCGGACGCTGATGGGTTCCGTCGGCCGCGATGTATTCAAGCTTGAACCGTTCCGGCAGGTTGAAGTCGAGCTGGATGGTGGACACCTGCCAGGTACGTCCAATGGCATCACGAGCCTGCACGGAAATCTTCGGACCGTAGAAGGCGGCGCCGCACGGGTCGTCGACCAATTCCAGACCGGATTCCTTGGCGACCTCGGCCAGCGTGTTGGTGGCCTCCTCCCAGATCTCGTCGGAGCCGACGTACTTGTGCGGATCCTTGGTGGACAGTTCCAGATAGAAGTCGTCCAAGCCGAAGTCCTTCAACAGACCAAGCACGAAGGTCAGCAGGTTCTTGAGCTCATCCTTCATCTGCTCGCGGGTGCAGTAGATGTGGGAATCATCCTGAGTCAGGCCGCGCACACGGGTCAGACCATGCACCTCGCCGGACTTCTCATAGCGGTATACGGTACCGAACTCGAACAGACGCAGCGGCAGCTCGCGGTAGGAACGCTGACGGGACCTGAAGATCAGGTTGTGCATCGGGCAGTTCATCGGCTTGAGGTAGTAGTCAAAACCCTGCTTGATGATATTGCCGTTCTCGTCCTTCTCCTCGTCCAGGCGCATTGCCGGATACATGCTGTCCTTGTACCAGTGCAGATGGCCGGAGGTCTCATACAGGCCACCCTTGGTGATATGCGGGGTCTGCACGAAGCTGTAGTGGTGCTTACGGTGCATCTCACGGGAATAGTCCTCCATGGCGTTGATGATCGCGGCACCCTTCGGATGGAATACGGCCAGACCCGGGCCGATCTCGTCAGGGAAGGAGAACAGGTCCATTTCAGCGCCAAGTTTGCGATGGTCTCGCTTGGCGGCCTCCTCAAGACGGGTCTGATACGCCTTCAGATCCTCCTTGGTGGCGAAGGCGGCGCCATAGATGCGCTGCAGCATGGGATTCGCCTCGTTGCCACGCCAATAGGCGGCGGCGGAGCGTTCTATCTTGAACGCCTTGATGTAGCGGGTGTTCGGCAGATGCGGTCCACGGCACAGATCCTTCCAGACCACGTTGCCGTCACGGTCGACGTTGTCGTAGAAGCTTAGTTCCTTTTCGCTGATCTCAGTGGCGGCCTCCGGATCGAGATGGGCCTCCTTATCCCTGATGAGCTCGAGCTTGTACGGCTGGTCGGCCTCTTCCGCCAAAGCCTCCTGTTCGCTCACCACACGACGTCGGAAGGATTGGGAGGACTTGATAATGCGCTGCATGCGCTTCTCGACATCCTTGAGATCCTCGGGGGTGAACGGTTCATCTACGTCGAAATCGTAGTAGAAGCCGTCCTTGATGACCGGGCCGACGCCGAGCTTGGCGCCCGGACGGATTTCCTGCACGGCCTGTGCCATGACATGGGTCGCTGAATGGCGCATGATGGCCACGCCGTCCTCGCTGTCAAGCGCAATCGGCTCCACGATATCACCGTCATGCAACTCGGTATAAAGGTCACGGGGTTCGCCGTTCAGGCGCACCGCAATGATGTTCTTGTCGTCCGAGAAGAGCTGGACACCGGTCTGATCCGCCGCCACCTCCTTCGCTTCGCCGTCGAGTGTTATGGAGATGGTCTGTTCAGCCATGGGTTGTCCTTTGCTATCGGGGTCCGCGTTACCAATGTGCAGGCCTGGACTTTGTGTATCAACGATGAACAAGATAGGGACGAGTGCAGACATCGACGCGCGGCAATGGTGAATTCCAAGCCAACGGAGGATGGCCGCTCATCCTACTGCTCGATGACATGTGCGTAAGTGTACTGCGGAGCGGAACGGGTCGCGGTAATCTCCACGTCCTGAGAGGCCTTGACCGAGACCGTGGCCCCGTATTTCACCTCCAGCCGCGAACCGACTCCTCCGGCGAGATTCACCGCATTCTGCAGGTTGTCGCTGTCGCCGATCGCCTTGATCACGAATGGAGCCTTCAGTATGGTTCCATCGCAGTCAAGGCCGTCGTCGGTGTCGCTGATATAAGTACTGGTGATCACGCGGACGTCGTTGATCTCGATGACTTCGGCACCGCTGTTGCGCAGCTCCTCAAGCAGGGTGAACAATATGGACGCATCGATGTCTTGTTTCTGCCCTTGGGAGATTCGGATGACGACGCCTTCGCCGGAAGCGGGCAGGCGACCGGACAGGATGCCGTTGGATTCGGCGTTCTGCTTGGCGATTTCGGCGGCCTTCGCGTTTTTATCGGCGGTATCCTTCAAGGAGTTGAGCTGACTGGTCAGTTCGCTTTTTCGTTGCTCCAGCTTCTGCACCTGCGAACTGGTTTCGCTGATGAGCCGGGTCAGTTCATCCTCGCTCATCGTCTCATATGTGGACTTTGTATTGTTGAGCTGAATGACGTAGCCGAATCCCAGCAACGCGCACAGTATGGTGACCAGCACGCTGGAGTACAGTCGTGCCCTTGTTGACTTCGCGTTCAACGACACACGCTTCGGCTTGCGCCGAATTACCGGGAACGAGCCGGTTTCGGTACTGTCGTTATCCTGGTCTTTGACGATCTGGCTATGCAGCTTGGTCAACACGTCGGGTGATTCGGGAGATTCGTTGGTGTGCCGTAACATCACGCATCAGCCCTTGAAGATAAAGCGGCGTATGGATGACACGTTGGTGAAGATACGGATGCCAAGCACGACGATGACGGCGGTCTGCAGCTGAGAGCCGACACCGAGCTGGTTGCCGAGGAACACGAGCAGGGTCGCGGTGATCACATTCGAGAAGAAGGAGATCACGAACACCTTGTCGGAGAAGCTACGCTGAAAATACGCACGGGCCGCGCCGAGCAACGCATCCAATGCGGCCACGACCATGATCGGCAGATATGGCTGCAGTTCGACTGGAATGTCCGGCTGCACGAATACGCCGATGACCACGCCGATGATAAGACCTAAGACAGCTGCCATCTACTTGTCCCCTCTCGCATATGTCACTTCACCGGTAACCGCCGCCTCCAGTGTAAGCGATTTGCTTTTGCTGACCTGCGGATAGATGCCGGCTTCCTTGAATGCACTGTACAACGGCTTCTGCGTTTGTTCGCTCACCGCGGCGGCAAGTACGTTCCTGTTACCGATGGCTTCGATCTTGTAAGGGCTTTGCACGGAAGTGACACCGATCAGAATCGTGGACCCCGCAGTACGAATCGATGTCTGGACCCCAAGACGATTCCCGTTGATGGAAATCGCCTCGGCTCCCGCCTGCCACAGCAGGGAGACGAGCGTTTGCAGATCGGAATCGGTGACGACCCGGATCTGATTGCCGCTTTTCTCATCCGTGCCGTCGCCCTTGACCGACATGGGGTTTGCGATGGTGAGCGTGATGCCCTCCCCTCGGACCGGAAGCACGCCGTTGACCATTTCATCGTCCCGTGTGGTCTGGCTCAATGACCAGTTCGAAACCGTTTTCGATTCGCTTTCGATCTGGGAACGCAGGGAGTTCACTTCCTTGGTCAGCGATTCGACCTTATCCGTCTGGTCGGCGAGCTGGGAGGCGAGCTGCTTGCGCACTTCCTTGCGTGGGTCGGTGCTGAGCTGACGCACGAACACACTTCCCGCCACGCCGACGGCGATGCAGATGAGGAACACCGTGACCCGTGTAGCCCACACCGAAATGGCCGATGGCGGCTTGGTGGCCAATCTCGAATCGGTGTACAGCACATCCATGGGGCGGTTGGTCAGATCATCGATCAAGCGTAGCGAATCATCTTCCAAATGACGTCTTCCGGTATGGCCCGTCGGCTGCGCATCGGGCTGCACATGATGTGATTCCAGCCCCGCAAAGGAGGCTGAGAACACGGCGCGACGCTTCGTCGGCGTGTTCTCCGGGGATACGGGGAATGACGCGTGTTCGGAAGCATCATGCGTCATGGGAGGTGTCCTTGTCGCTCTTCAACAGCCCAACGCCCTGACGAATGTAGATGTATCCGGCCAGCCAGTACAGGCCTACGCCCCAGATGCCGGTGGCAAGACCGCACAGGTGCAGTACATCGGTGGCTGAGTTCGACCAGATATCGGCGAAAATCAGTGCGACGATGGCAATCAGCAGCATGGCCGTTCCTGCCTTGCCGACGAAATGCACCGGCAATGGGCCATAATCATGCTGTGCCAGGATCAGTACGAGAATCGCCATGATCAGGTCACGCAGGCCTACGACGATCAGCATCCACCATGGGATGATGCCTGCGATGCCGAGCGCGAGAATGCTGCAGAAAATCAGCAGGCGATCCGCGATTGGATCGAGGATCTGCCCGATTTTACTCACCTGATTGAACGAACGCGCAATCAATCCGTCAAGGCCGTCGGATACCGCGGACAGTGCCAGGACCACAAGCGCGCTCACCATCTCATGCCGGGCCACCAACATGGCGATAAGCGGAATCGAAATGATGCGCAGCAGGCTGATGAAGTTCGGAACCGTGAAATAGATATCCCGCGGTTCCGGACTGTATTGCTTCTTGATGATCAGTTTGCTCATACTGCGGGCAATACTACATTCTCGAAGCCTGCAACGCGGTGACGATTATGCCACGAGCACCAATCTCGTACAACTGGTCCATCAGCGGGTTCACCTTGGCCTTCGGAACCACCACGCGCACGGCAGCCCACTGCTTGTTGTGCAGTGGCGAAATCGTCGGGCTCTCGAAACCCGGGGTGACGGATACCGCGGCGGAGACCTTCTCTACGGGGATGTCGTAATCCATGAGCACATAACGCTGAGCGGTGAGCACACCTTGCAGGCGGCGGCTCAGAATCATCAGCCGGTCATCATCCTCGCTGAGGCGTGGGGATCGGATGAGCACCGCCTCGGAGTGCAGCAGCGGTTCGGCGAAGATGCGCAGGCCTGCATTGCGCAGTGTGGTGCCGGTGGAAACGACATCGGCGATCAGATCGGCGACGCCGAGCTGTACCGAGGACTCCACCGCACCGTCGAGATGCACGGTTTCCGCGTTGATGCCGTGTTCAACCAGATAGTCATGCACGAGCTTGTCGAAGGACGTCGCCACACGTTTGCCTTCAATATCCTCGAGTGTGCTGATCGAGGATTCGTTCGGCGCCGCGAACCGGAAGGTGGAGGCACCGAAGCCGAGTTGCATGTGCTCTTCGGCGTCGGTACCGGAATTCAGCAGCAGGTCATGGCCGGTGATACCGACATCGATGGTGCCGCGGCCGACGTAGACGGCGATATCGAGCGGACGCAGGTAGAACAGCTCCACATCATTATCGGGATCCTCGACGACGAGCTGACGTGGGTTGCTACGCAGTCGGTAGCCCGCTTCGGCCAGCATGGTCCAGGCGGGCTCAGACAGCATGCCCTTATTGGGCACTGCGATTCTTAGCATTGTTCCTCCTCATGAGCCATGCGGCGCAAAGACGCGGCCCGGGAAATGTCACAGGTTCTTGTAGATGTCTTCGAGAGTGATGCCACGATCGATCATCATGACCTGTAGATGGTAGATGAGCTGACTCATCTCCTCGGCGGTGCGGTCCGCCCCTTCGTATTCGGCGGCGATCCAGGTCTCACCTGCCTCCTCCACGATCTTCTTGCCGATGAAATGGGTGCCCTTGTTCAGCTCATCGACGGTCAGGGATCCAGCCTGCTTGTTGGCGGCCTTCTCGCTCAATTCGGCGAACAGCGATTCGAAAGTCTTCATACTATTCTGTCAGTTCCTTTTTGGATGTCGGCGTTGCTCAGGCTTTGAAGGCGGCCTCGGCCTTGTCACGGATGGAGTCGATGGCCTCGGCGGGGTTTTCGGCGCCGTACACGGCGGAACCAGCGACCAGCACGTCGGCGCCGGCCTCGGCCACGATGTGTGCCGTCTTCGGGCTGACACCGCCATCGACCTGAATCCTGGTATCGAGGCCACGGCGGGTGATCTCGTCACGCAGGCGGCGTACCTTAGCCATCTGATTGTCGAGGAATTTCTGGCCACCGAAGCCCGGTTCGACGGTCATGATCAGAATCATGTCGAACTCATCGAGAATGTCAAAAATCGGCTCCACGGGTTCGGCCGGACGCACGGCGAAGCAGGCTTTGCATCCCATGTCGCGCAGCTGACGCGCCAGACGCACCGGGGCATGGGTGGCACCCATGTGGAAGCTGACGGAAGCGGCGCCAAGCCTGGCATATTCCGGTGCCCAACGGTCCGGATCCTCGATCATCAGATGCACATCGACCGGTAGGTCGGTGACCTGGCAGATGCGTGCCACAATCGGCTCGCCCAAAGTCAGGTTCGGAACGAAATGATGGTCCATCACGTCGACATGAACGAGATCCGCATTGGAGATGGCCTTGAGGTCACGCTCGAGGTTGCAGAAGTCGGCGGACAGAATGCTTGGTGCGATTTGAATAGTCATGACTCTTATTCTATGGAAGGTAAGCGACTTGACGCTATCGGATATGAGGCTGGTCATCGGCATTTGAGACGGTTCCGTCTTCATTGCCCGTTTGTTCATCCGTCGTTTGCGCGGCGGTCGTATCGGATGCCGTTGATCTGGTGGAACCGGCCTTATCCTCGCCATTCAACCGTACCTCGATCTGCGTGACCGTGCGCAGCTTCTCGGCGAGCAATTCGGTTGGCCTGCCCATCTGCTGCACGATGATGAAGGAGATCACGCCGAGTACGAAGACTGCAAGGGACACCCACACGTTGATGCGCACGCCAAGGAATTCGTGGGCGTAGTCGATGCGTAGGGATTCGATCCAGGTGCGTCCGGCGGTGTACCACATGATGTAGATGGTGAACAGCGAACCCGCCTTGAGTTTCTTCATGGCTTTGGAACCGATCCACACGATGATGACGGCGCCGATGAGATTCCAGATCATCTCATACAGGAAGGTTGGGTGGAACAACGTGCCACTTGGGCAGGTGGCACCGTCGTAGCATTGCTCGCTTTGGCCGATGGCCGTGCCCGTGTCATTGAGTTTAAGACCCCACGGCAATGTGGTGGGGGCGCCATAGAGCTCCTGGTTGAACCAGTTGCCCAGGCGACCGACGGCCTGCGCAACCAACAGACCCGGAGCGATGGCATCGGCGAGCAATGCCATCGGATAGTGCTTGTGGCGGCACCATGCCCATGCGGCCAGTGCGCCGAGCGCGACGCCTCCCCAAATGCCCAGGCCGCCGTTCCAGATGCGGAACATCTCCACCCAGTCGCCGTTCGCGCCGAAGAAGCGTTCTGGCGTGGTGATGATGTGGTACAGGCGTGCGCCGATGATGCCGGAAGGTACGGAGACCAGCGTGATGTCTAGAATCTGGTCGAAGTTCCCTCCCAATCTGTTCCATCGGCTGTTGGTAATCCATACGGCGAGCACGATGCCCATCAGGATGCACAAGGCGTAGATGTGAATCGTCACCGGCCCGATGGAAAATTGCGAAATCGTCGGTGATGGAATATATGCAAGTGTCATGGTTCCCTGATGGTAGTCCGCGCAGCCGATATGTGCGAGCTGCGCGAACCCCTTATTTCATGATTCAGTTACGGGCGTTGTGAATGCCTTCGGCAAGCTCCTCGGCCTTGGCGGCAAGAGCCTTGAGACCGGTCGTCTCGTCCACGGCAAGGCTGCCGGTCTCATCGAGCATGGTGTGCACCAAGGCGGAACCGACGATCACACCGTCGGCATAGGAACCGACACGCGCCCCCTGCTCGGCGGTGGAAACGCCAATGCCGACGCATACGTTCCTCGCGCCCGCTTCACGGGTACGAGCCACCAGTTCCTGAGGCGAGGCGTCAATGGTGGCGCGTTCGCCGGTCACACCCATACGGGCGGCGGCGTAGACGAATCCACGGGCGTTGTCGGCCACGACTTTCAGACGCTCGGCGGTCGAGTCCGGAGATACCAGGAAGATACGATCCAGGCCATGGCGATCGGAGGCTTCAATCCATTCGCCGGCCTCATCCGGAATGAGATCCGGCGTGATCAGTCCGGCGCCGCCGGCGTTTTCGAAGTCGCGCGCAAAACGTTCGACACCGTAGTGGAAGATCAGATTCCAATAGCTCATGACCAGAGGCACTCCCCCTGCATTGGCCACGGTCTCCACGGCCCTGAACACGTTGGCTATCCGTTCGCCATTGTCGATGGCGATCTGGGAAGCGGCCTGAATGACCGGTCCGTCCATCACGGGATCGGAGTACGGCAGACCGATCTCCACGGCATCGACACCATGCTCGACCATGGTTTTGAACGCCTTAAGCGAGTAGTCCGGGTTCGGGAATCCGTATGGAAGGTACCCGATGAACGCCGGCTTGTTGTCGGCTTTGAACTCGTCGAACATGGCTTCGGTCGGGCTTGGTTTGTGGCTGATACCCAACGGCTGACCGGACGGGGTGGTTGCGTCGTTTGCATTCGTCATAATGATCGCTCTCCTTCTTTTCACTCGCCGTCTGCGTTGTTGCCTTGAGCGCCGTTGGCCTCCAGCGCCTTGGCCTGCTCATCGGTCAGGTAGCCGAACCACTTGCCCGCGGTGTTCATGTCCTTGTCTCCACGACCGGAGATGTTGATGATCATCACCGGATGTTCATAGCCCTTGGCCTTGAGATCCTCGGCGGCCTTGTACGCGCCGGCGACGGCATGGGAGCTTTCGATGGCGGGGATGATGCCTTCGGTCTCGCACAGATCCTTGAAACCGCTCATGGCCTCCTCATCGGTGGCCCACGAATAGTTGACCCGTCCGATATCCTTGAGCCATGCATGTTCCGGACCCACGGATGCATAATCGAGGCCCGCGGAGATGGAATAGGTGTCGAGCGTCTGACCTTCGGAGTTTTCGAGCAGATAGCTCTTGGCTCCCTGGAACATGCCCAGCTCGCCGGTGCCGGGAGCGAAACGGATGGCGTGACGCCCGGATTCCGGACCATTGCCTCCAGCTTCATACCCATACAGGTTCACACGTTCGTCATCCAGGAAGGCGTTCATGATGCCGATGGCGTTGGAGCCGCCGCCGACGCAGGCGCAGATTGCGTCCGGATGGTCGATGCCGTACCAATCCCGCAGCTGCTGCTTGGCTTCCTCGCCGATGATCTTCTGGAAATCACGTACCATGCCCGGGAACGGATGTGGTCCTGCAACGGTGCCGAGCAGATAATGCGTGTCCTTGACGTTGGTGACCCAGTCACGCAGCGCTTCGTTGATGGCATCCTTGAGAATGCGGTCTCCCAAGGTGACCTCTACGACTTCGGCGCCGAGCATGCGCATGCGGGCTACGTTCAGGGCCTGACGGCGGGCATCGATCTGGCCCATGTAGATGCGGCATTTCAGGCCAAGCATGGCGCATACGGTGGCGGTGGCCACACCGTGCTGGCCTGCGCCGGTTTCGGCGATGACGCGGGTCTTGCCCATACGCTTGACCAGCAACGCCTGTCCGAGAGCGTTATTGATCTTGTGGGCACCGGTATGGTTCAGATCCTCTCGTTTGAGGAAGATACGGGCATCCAGACCGGTCTTCTCCTTAAGGCGTTCGGCAAAACGAGGGGCTTCGGTCAGCGGCGACGGGCGACCCACGTACTGCTGGTTGAGTCTGGCCAGCTCCTTGTGGAATTCCGGATCGGCCTTGGCCTCCGCATAGACACGCTCGAGCTCGTCAAGTGCCGTGATCAGCGCCTCCGGCACGTAGCGTCCGCCAAATTGTCCGAAATACGGGCCTTCATGGGTGCTCAACGGGGTTTGTTCTGATGCTTTCACTCTTGCTCCTGCCTTTACTAGACGTTCTACGGCCTGTTCATGGTTGGCGGCGGTGGCGACACCCTCGCCTACGAGCACCGCGTCGGCTCCGGCGCGGGCATAGTCTTCAAGTTCGACGGCTCCGAATACACCGGATTCGGCGACTCGGATGACATCGTCCGGAAGGTCGGCCGCGAGTTCGTTGTATCTGTTGACGTCCACCTTCAGGTCTTTGAGATTGCGCGCATTGATGCCGATCACGCGCGCACCGGCATTGATGGCTCGCTGAATCTCTTCGCGGGTGTGTGTCTCGACCAACACCGTCATATCGAGGCTATGTGCCAGATCAAGCAACGACTTGAGTCTGGCATCATTCAACGCCGCGACGATGAGCAACACCAGATCGGCTCCATGAGCGCGAGCCTCCCATACCTGGTATTCGGTGACGATGAAGTCCTTACGCAACACCGGAATGTGCACGGCGGCACGAACCTTGTCGAAATCATCGAGTGAGCCAAGGAAACGACGCCCTTCGGTAAGCACGGAAATCGCGCTTGCACCGCCACGCTCGTATTCGTGGGCCAATGCCGCGGGATCGGGAATGTCGCTGAGATGGCCTTTGGAAGGCGACGCTCTTTTGATTTCGGCAATGACCGGAATGCCATCCGCCCTCTTCAGCCATCGGCGCGCATCAATCGGCGCGGGAGCCTGGGCCGCCTGCCGCATCACTTCGTCGAGCGGCACGTCCTTCTCGCGCGCCTGCTGGTCTTCGACGGCTCCTGCCACCAACTCATCGAGTACAGACATGGTATTCCTTTCAGTGGTTTACTCGATTGGTAAGCTTCCTGGCTTCTACAGCTGGCGAAGCTGCGAGGCGATCTGCACCGCCTCGACGCTGGCCTCCGCCTTGTTGCGCGTCTCCTGCCACTCACTGGCCGGTACGGAATCAAGTACGATTCCGGCTCCGGCCTGCACGCTCGCTTCATGATTCCGAATGAATGCGGTTCGAATGGCGATGGCCATATCGAGATTGCCCGAAAAATCGAAGTAGCCGATGGTGCCGCCGTAGATGCCGCGATCGGCTGGTTCAAGCTCGTCGATGATTTCGATGGCCCGGGGTTTGGGTGCGCCGGAAAGCGTTCCTGCGGGGAATGCGGAGGTGAACACGTCGAATGAAGTCATGTCGGGGTTCACCCGACCGGTCACTGTGGAGCAGATGTGCATGATGTGGCTGAATCGTTTGATGTCCATCAACGAGACGACTTCCACGCTTTCCGGCTGGCACACGCGGCTCAGATCGTTGCGGGCGAGATCCACCAGCATGATGTGCTCGCTACGTTCCTTCGGATCGGCGAGCAGGTCCTTGGCCAGCTGTTCGTCTTCCTCAACGGTGGCGCCACGCGGTCTGGAGCCGGCAATCGGGAAAGTCATGGCATGGCCATTGTCGACCTTGATCAGTGTTTCCGGACTGGAGCCGATAACATTGAAATCGCGGCCCTGAGCGTCGGTCAATGCCATGAAATACATGTACGGGCTGGGATTGAGCGTACGTAAAACGCGGTAGACGTCGAACGGATCGGCGGGGGAATCGATGTCAAGACGCTGGGAGATGACCACCTGGAATACATCGCCATCGATGATGTGCCGTTTGGCGACCTCGACGGCATGCTCGTAATCAGCCTTCTCCGTACGGAAACGGAGCTCCGGTTGGCTGATGGTCTCGTCCAGCACGTTGACGCGCACCTCTCCCCCGACAGGTGTCGCGGCCTTGCGTTGCATGGTGTCAAGTCTCGTTATGGCCTCGTCGTACGCGGCATCGGCACGTGTCGGGCGATCATCGACGTTGACCGCGTTGGCGATCATCCACACCGAACCTGACACATGGTCGACCACGGCGATGTCGGTGGCCAATGCCAGTACGGTTTCGGGCTGTCCCGTCTCGTTCGGGGCTTCGGCACGCAAAGTCGGCTCCCAATGACGAATGGAATCCCATCCGACCGTACCCACCAGACCACTGGTGAGGTTTGGCAGACCGTCGACATGCGGTGCCTTCAGTGTTTTCAGTGTGGCATGCGCCACCTCGATCACATCGCCTTGGGTGGGAACTCCCACCGGGACTTTGCCCAGCCAGTCGGCCTTGCCATCATTGGAGCGCAACTGCGCCATGGAGTTGACGCCGATGAAGCTGTAACGGCTCCAGGTTCCCCCGAATTCAGCGGATTCGAGAATGAAGGTGCCGGAACGGTCTCCCGCCAGGCGCTCGTAGAAGCCGACCGGGGTCAGCGAATCGGCAAGAAGTCTGCGTACGATGGGAATGACGCGGTATCCTTCGTCCGCGAGCTCATGGAACTGTTCGCGGTCTGGCCAGGTGGCGCCCCACTTGAGGTTGCGTACGCTGCATTCGCTCATCGTTGTTCCTCCTGTTCCTTGGTCCGGTGACCCACGACCACCGGCAACCGGCCGCCCTCCTCGAAGCAGGACCGCTTGCCGGTATGGCAGGCGGCTCCGACCTGATCGACCTCGACCAGAATGGCGTCCCCATCGCAATCCAGAGCGAAGGATTTGACATATTGGGCGTGGCCGGACGTATCGCCCTTACGCCAATATTCCTGTCTGGAACGGGACCAGAACGTCACTCGACCGGTGGTCAGGGTGCGGCGGACGGCCTCATCGTTCATATAGCCGACCATCAGCACCTCCTTGGTATCGAACTGCTGAATCACCGCCGCAACCAATCCCTTTCCATCACGCTTAAGGCGTGCCGCGATGCGGGGATCGAGATTGACGCTGTTATCGTATGCTTCGTTGGTCATAGTAATCTTGATGTCGTTCTTTTCGATTATGGGAACAATTGATGAATGCCGCCATCTCAGCGTACGGTGTATCCGGCGGCCTTGATGGCGGACTTGACCTCTCCGATGGAGACTTTGCCGTAATGGAAGATCGACGCGGCGAGCACGGCATCGGCACCGGCCTCGATTGCCGGGGGAAAATCGGAGGCCTTGCCCGCACCGCCGGAGGCGATGATGGGAATCTTGACTTCCCTGCGCACGGCCTTGATCATCTCGATGTCAAAACCCTGTTGGGTGCCATCCGCATCCATTGAGTTCAGCAGAATCTCGCCGGCACCGAGCTCCTGCGCGCGCTTGACCCACCAGATGGCATCGATGCCCGTGGATTTGCGCCCTCCCATGGTGGTCACCTCAAAGCCGGACCGGGTGTGGCGCTCCCCCTGTTCACGGCGGGCATCGACGGAAAGCACCAGCACCTGGTTACCGAAACGTTCGGATACACGGCTGATCAGGGTCGGATCGTTGATGGCCGCCGTATTGACGCCGACTTTGTC
Source organism: Bifidobacterium moukalabense DSM 27321 (assembly GCF_000522505.1). Lineage (GTDB taxonomy): Bacteria > Actinomycetota > Actinomycetes > Actinomycetales > Bifidobacteriaceae > Bifidobacterium > Bifidobacterium moukalabense. Next base: position 318,518 of record NZ_AZMV01000004.1, read on the forward strand.
GGCGCCGCAGCGCAATAGGGAGTCAACGTCTTCCGGGGTGCGTACGCCACCACCTACGGTCAATGGAATGAAAATCTGTTCCGCGGTGCGGCTGACCACATCCACCATGGTCTGGCGATGCGAACTGGATGCGGTGACGTCGAGGAACGTCAGTTCATCGGCACCTTGACGGTAGTATTCGGCGGCGAGTTCGACCGGGTCCCCGGCATCGCGGAGGTTTTCGAAATGCACGCCCTTGACCACTCGTCCCGCGTCGACATCAAGACATGGGATGACTCGGACTGCCAATGACATGCTGCTTCTCCTCGCTTACGGTTTCGTACAACGATTGCAAGAGTAACCGCTACGCGTTACGCATGTTCGCATGAAGTCCGAGTAGCGGACAGACTATTGCCGCTCTTTTGCCGCGAGTTGTCCGCAGGCGCCGTCGATATCTTGGCCACGAGTGTCGCGCAGGGTGGCGGTGACACCCGCCTGATGCAGAATATCCAGGAACCGTCGCTCATCCTCCGGTTTGGATGCCGTCCACTTCGATCCTTCGATGGGGTTGAGTGGAATGGGATTGACGTGGGCCCAGTTGTCTCCATAATGATTGAGCCGTTTGGCCAGCAGACGGGCATGCTCGACCTGGTCGTTGATGCCGCGCATCAACGCGTATTCGATGCTGACGCGACGTTTGGAGGCCAGATAGTAGTCATGGGCGGCATCCAGCACCTGAGTGGTGTCAAAACGCTTGTTCATCGGCACCAGCTCGTCGCGTAATTCATCGCTGGGAGCGTGCAGGGATACCGCAAGACGGACCGGAATGCCTTCAGCGGCAAGCTTTCTGATCCCCGGAACCACGCCGACAGTGGATACGGTGACATTACGTGCGGAAATGCCGAAGCCTTCGGGTGGCATGGCGCTGATCTGGCGGACCGCACTCAATACGGACCTGTAATTCCCCATCGGCTCGCCCATGCCCATGAACACGATATTGCTCAGACGCCCGGGACCGCCGGCGACCTCTCCATCGCGCATGGCCTTCGCCGCTACGCGCACCTGTTCGAGAATCTCTCCGGCGGACATATTGCGGGTCAGACCGAGCTTGCCAGTGGCGCAGAACGGACAACCCATGCCGCAGCCCACCTGGCTGGAGATGCACAGTGTGGTTCGTGTCGGATAGCGCATCAGTACGGATTCGATCAGCGAACCGTCGAACAAACGCCACAGCGTTTTTATGGTGGTGCCCTCATCGGCTATCTGACGGGTGACTTCGGTGATCAATGTCGGAAAGAACGCTTCGGCCGCTTCGGCGCGTTTGGCTGCGGGAAAATCGGAGAATTCCCCGGCATTCACATCGAAATGGCCATAGTAATGATTGGCAAGCTGCCTGACCCGGAATTTCGGCAGGCCGAGTTCCTTGGCCTTGGCGATTCGCTCGTCCTCACTCATGTCGGCAAAATGCAGCGGCGGCTTGCCTCGACGAGCATGATTCTTGGAAAGCACGTCACGGAACGCACCGGTGGTGCCTCCGGGCGTGATACCGGTCTCAGGCAGATCCTTCGCGGTGTTCACGGGGTCGTTCATCACAGTGTCAACCAATCCTCTTATTCGTTACATGCCGGTGGCCCATAGCAGTACGCACACGAACGGTGCACACAGCAGTATGGAGTCGACACGATCCATTACGCCGCCATGCCCCTTGAGCAGATGGCCCATGTCCTTGATGCCGATATCACGCTTGAGCATGGATGCGCACAGGTCACCGAACGTACCGGCGACGCCGATCATGATGCCTGCGACGACAGGTACCCACCAACGGGACATCCAAACGGAGGAATCATAGGTGCAGAACATCACCGCGAACGCACCTGCCATGGCAAATACGATGGAGCCGGCCAGTCCCTCCCACGACTTCTTCGGCGAGATGCGGGGGCTGAGCTTGTGCTTGCCCAACCAGGCGCCGGCGAATAGGCCGCCGGTGTCGCTCAGGGCCGGCATGAACACCAGCATGATGGCGTGCGCCACCGGATGGTCGTTGAATGTCAAAGGCATGATCAGGCAGGAGGCGAGCAGCGGAATGTACAGTACGGTGAACATGGAGACCGCCACGTGGCTGAGACGGCTGTGGCTGATCTCGCCCCGCTCATGGTTGAACGACGATTCGAGTCTTGCGCCGGCATCGGTGTGGGACAGCTTGTTGGCGACGGCCAACGAGATTCTGCTGCCGAACGTCACCTTGGCGCTTGCGGCGATGGCCACCAGCAACATCGACACCAGCACGCAGAGTGTCATGGCAACGATATGCCGATCGCTGTAGAAGGTGGCCAGCAGTGTCACCGTCGAACAGATCCACAGCGTCACCACCGGGATATGCAACCCGGCGGTGGCGAAGTCGACACGCAGCTCCCATAATGCGAGCAGCATGAACAGCACGACAAGATAGACGAATAGGTCGATGCTGATCAGCAGGCATGCCAGAATAAGCACGACCAGCACGGCCGCGGTGGCGATGGCCTGCGGCATATTACGCCCTGTTTTCCTATTGATGGCGTTGATGGCCTCTTCGGCTTCCTTCTCGCGCTGTTCCTGATGCTCCATCATGGTTCCTTGACTGTCTCTGCTGGCGTCGATTGTCGATCATGAATGTCCGCGAATCAGACCTCCATGATCTCCTTCTGCTTGGCTTCGAGCAGGGTGTCGAGTTCGTCGGTGGTCTGCTTGGTGACCTTGTCGAGCTCCTTCAGAAGGCGGTCGCCCTCGTCTTCGCCCATATCGCCGTCCTTGATGGCCTTGTCGATGGATTCCTTGGCCTTGCGGCGGATGTTGCGCACGGCGACCTTGCCGTCTTCCGCCTTGCCCTTGGCGAGTTTGACGTATTCCTTGCGACGCTCTTCGGTAAGCTCCGGCATGGTCAGTCGAATGACGTTGCCGTCACGGCGCGGGCTGGCGCCCAAATCGGAATCGCGCAGGGCCTTTTCCACGGCATTGGCCTGCGAGGCATCGAACGGGGTGACGGACAGGGTGCGTGGTTCCGGGACACCGATGGTGGCGACGGCCTTCAGCGGTGTCGGAGCGCCGTAGTAATCGACGGTGATGCCGTTGAGCAGGGCCGGGTTGGCCCGACCGGTACGGATACCGGAGAAATTCTCCTTGGTGGATTCGACGGACTTGGCCATCTGGGCCTTTGCCTGATCGACGATGCTTGCCATATTCATACTCCTTGTTTGTGATTGATCGATATTCGACGTTGAATGTCGTTACTCGGCCAGCGAGGACTCCGCGGTGGAAACCATGGTACCAATTCCCTCGCCGAGCAAGGCGCGGGTGACGTTGCCTTCGCCTTCAAGGCCGAACACGCGAATGCGCTGCTTGTTGTCGCGAGCCATGGAAAGCGCGGAGGCGTCCATGACGGCCAGGTTGTCGACGAGTGCGCGGTTGTAGCTCAGGGTTGCGAAGCGCTTGGCGCTCTCGTCCTTGCGCGGGTCGGCGGTGTAGACGCCATCCACACCGTTTTTGCCCATAAGCACCTCATCGCAGTGAATTTCCAGCGATCGCTGAATGGACACGGTGTCGGTGGAGAAGTACGGCATGCCCGCACCGGCGCCGAAGATCACGACACGGCCTTTTTCAAGATGACGAATCGCCTTGAGCGGAATATACGGTTCGGCGACCTGCCCCATGGTGATGGCGGTCTGCACTCGGGTGGCCTGACCCTCCTGTTCCAGAAAATCCTGCAATGCCAGGCAGTTCATCACGGTACCGAGCATGCCCATGTAATCGCCGCGGGAACGGTCGATGCCGGCCTGCTGCAGTTCGGCCCCACGGAAGAAGTTGCCGCCGCCGACCACAATCGCCACCTGAACACCCTGCTGGACAGCGGGAACGATCTCACCTGCGATGCGCCGAATCACGGTCGTATCGATGCCGACCTTGCCTCCGCCGAACGCCTCGCCAGAAAGCTTGAGCAGCACCCTGCGCGGATTGTCACCAGTGTTTTCGTCAGTCATGAAAAGCCTTTCTTGCCCGAAAACTCACGAAATTTACCGCTCTCAAGACTATCGGCAAACAACGACACCATGTATGAGCGACACGACTCATACGTAAAAGGCGGCCATCATTGCGCATGATGACCGCCTCGGGATGAATCCGTGGCACCGTGTGTCACGGATTCATCATATGCGAGTTCACTCGGCTTCGCCCTTGCCGACCTCCACACGAGCAAAGGCCAGGGCGGTACCGCCCACTTCCTTGAACAGGTCGCCGACGGTCTTGGACGGATCCTTGACGTAGGACTGCTCAAGCAGGACGTTCTCCTTGTAGAAAGCGTTCAGACGGCCTTCCACGATCTTCGGAACGATCTTCTCCGGCTTGCCTTCGGCCAGGGACTTCTCGGTGGCCACACGACGCTCGGATTCGACCACATCGGCCGGAACATCCTCACGGGTCAGCCACTGGGCGCCCATTGCGGAAATCTGCAGAGCGGCTTCGTGGGCTACGGCGGCGCCCGCCTCATCGGTGGCGATCATGGCCACGATGCTCGGCGGCATCTCAGCGGACTTCTTGTGGGCGTAGATCTCGACATGCGGGCCGGCGACCTTGGCGAACTGGCCGACCTTGACATGCTCGCCAAACAGGGCTGCCGCCTCTTCGACGGCCTCCTTCACGGTGGCTTCGCCGGAAGCGGCTGCCAGAACCTCATCCACGGAGGATGCCTCGGCCTTGACGGCGTCTTCGAGAACGCTGTCCGCGAACTCCACGAACTTCGGGGTCTTGGCCACGAAGTCGGTCTCGGAGTTGAGTTCGACGGCATAACCGGTCTGGCCGTCGGCGGATTCCACGACCTTGGAGGCGATGGTGCCTTCCTGAGCCTTGCGGCCTTCGCGCTTGCCCGCGGCCTGGATGCCCTTGGCGCGGATGATTTCCTTGGCGCGAGCCACGTCACCCTCGGCCTCGGTCAGGGCCTTCTTAACGTCCATCATGCCGGCGCCGGTTTCCTCGCGCACCTGCTTGATCAGAGCTGCAGTGATTGCTGCCATTGATTTGTCTCCTCTGGAAAATTTATGATGCCCCACATGATGGGAGGCATTGCACCTCCCATCATAGAGGACGTGTTCACTCGGCCTTGGCTTCGCCTTCAGCTTCAGCCGGGGCTTCTGCGGCCGGAGCGCCTTCGGTCAGGAGCTCCTTCTCCCAAGCGGCCATCGGCTGCTCGGCTTCACCCTCGGCCTTGGCGGCCTTGCCGGAACGCTCCAGCAGGCCCTCGGCCACTGCATCGGCCATGAGGCTGGTCAGCAGTTCGATGCCGCGGATGGCGTCGTCGTTGGCTGCGATCGGGTACTCGACGGATTCCGGATCGGCGTTGGTGTCGACGATGGCGACGACCGGAATGCCCAGCTTGTGGGCTTCTTCGACGGCCAGAGCCTCCTTGTTGACGTCAACGACGAACATGGCGGACGGGGTACGGTTCATGTTGCGAATACCGCCCAGCTGCTTGGCCAGCTTATCCTTCTCGCGCTCGAGGAGCAGCAGTTCCTTCTTGGTCAGGCCGGAGCCGTGCACGTCGGTGAAGTCCATCTCTTCGAGTTCCTTGAGACGGGAAACGCGCTTGGACACGGTCTGGAAGTTGGTCAGCATGCCGCCGAGCCAGCGCTCGGAGACATACGGCATGTTCACGCGGGTGGCCTGGGTGGACACCGCTTCCTGAGCCTGCTTCTTGGTGCCGACGAACAGCACGGTGCCGTTATGAGCGACGGTGGCCTTGATGAAGTCATAGGCGGCGTCGATCATGTCGAGCGACTTGAACAGGTTGATGATGTGAATGCCGTTGCGCTGGGTGAGGATGTACTGCTTCATCTTCGGGTTCCAACGACGGGTCTGGTGGCCGAAGTGCAGACCTGCCTTCAGCATGTCGCTCATAGTGATCTGAGCCATGGTATTGCTACCTCTTTCTTGTCGGTTCTTGCCTGGTCATGCGTCCCTGCGTGCAGCCCCGCCTGCAGGGTGGGGCCGACCGACACAGGTCGTCGCGAGCATGACGCGAATTTGTCGCATGCCGGTTGACGATAATGGTTGGTCCGAAACGCTTGCGACTGCGCCTCTCGCCGAGTGGCATACGAAATATGAAAATAGCACGGGGCCCCGTCTTTTTTCCGGACGGGACCCCGTATGCGTATGATATCTGCGTTTTCGCTGGGAGCAAAAGGCCTACTGGCGGTGATTGCGCATGTATCGCATCGCCTCGCGGCGTTCCTCCTTTTCGAGACGATCAAGATAGACATGGCCATCCAGGTGATCCGTCTCGTGTTGCAGCATACGACCCATGATGCCATGCCCTTCCAGCACGACCGGGTTCCCATCCAGATCGATGCCACGCACCCGGGCGTAATCGGCACGACGGGTCTTGTACCACAAGCCCGGCACCGACAGGCACCCCTCATCGCCGTATTGCTCGCCGCTGGTCTCTTCGAGTACGGGATTCAGGACGTAGCCGACCTTGCCGTCGATGTTGTAGGAGAATGCACGCAGGTTCACCCCGATCTGGTTGGCCGACAGGCCGGCGCGACCCGGATCGTCAACGGTGTCCAGCAGATCCTGCACCAGATGGCGTACGGCCGGAGTGATTTCCTTGATGGGATCGCACGGGGTGCGTAGCACCGGATCGGGCACGACTCGAATCTCACGGATTGCCAAGATTATTTCTCCTCATCTATGTTCGTCGTTGCAGATACCGCGGAATCGACCGACGCCTCAGCTTCACCATGCGATTCCTCAGCCTGCCTCTTGATTTTCTCCTGCATGGTATCAAATGCCTGCCGAACCTTCGGGCTCATGGATTCCGATGCCTGCCGAACGCTTTCAGACGCCTGCTTGACCGTTTCCGTGGTGCGGTCAAGAATCTGCACGGTCCTTGGAAGCGGCTTTCCGGAAGGCTTTGGTGCGTACAGTACGTTCTCGATCGTTTCGGCGTAGCGCTGCAGCACCTTCGGACGAACCACCTTCAGGCTGGCGGTCAGCGTGCCGTTGTCCTGGCTGAATTCCTCACCCAGCACCTCGAACTTACGCACCGATTCCGCACGGGATACGTTGGCATTGGCCTTTTCGACGTACTGCTGAATGAAGGCGTGCACCGCATCGTTGCCCGCAACCTGACGCAACGGCATATTGGCATCGAGGCCCTGCTGGGAGAGCCAGGAGCGCACCATCTCCGGATCAAGCTCGATCAGCGCGCCGATGAACGGCTTGCCATCCCCCACAACCACGCTGTGCGAGACGATCGGACAGGTGTTGATGATGTCCTCCATCGGAGCAGGACTCACGTTCTTGCCGCCTGCGGTGATGATGATGTCCTTCTTACGGCCTGTGATGTACACGAAACCGTCATCGTCGATGGTGCCGAGATCTCCGGTACGCAGCCATCCATCGGGCAGCTTGACCTCGGCGGTGAGTTCAGGCTTCTTGTAGTAGCCGAGGAACACGTTCGGCCCCTCGACAAGCAGCTCGCCGTCATCGTCGGTGCGCACGCCCATTCCGGGACCAGGTTTGCCTACGGATCCCACACGGTTGGCATCCTGCCAGTTGACGATCATCGGGGCCGCGGTCTCGGTCATGCCATACCCCTGGATGAACGTAATGTCATCCATGCCATTGAAAAAATGGGCCAGATCGACGTTCAACGGCGCGCCGCCGCATGCCAGATAGCGCATGTTCGGGCCAAGAGCGGAGCGAATGGACTTGCCCACGGTGGACATGAAGAACGTATGCTCGGCACGTGCGGCAATCGAATGATGACCAGTCTCCTGCTCGTCTTTGGACCACTGCACGAAATGCTCGAAGGCCTTGGCGAACAGACGGCCGCGGATGCCCGCACCAGCCTTCTGCGAGGCCGCGTTGTACACCTTTTCGAACACACGCGGCACACCAAGCAGATAGGTGGGCCTGAAGCTACGCAGATCGGCCAACAGGTGCTTGGCGCCCGGCAGGTAACCGACCACGCCTTGACCACCGATGGCCACATACTGGATATATCGGGCGAAGCAATGCGCCAACGGCAGAAACAGCATCAATCGATTCGGCTGATAGAGCATCTCATCGAGAATGATGTACCCGTTGAGCACGATATGCGTGAAATTACGGTGCGATAGCATCGCACCCTTCGGTTTGCCTGTGGAGCCTGAAGTGTAGACGATGGTCAGCATGTCATCGGCCTTGACCCGCGAGATGGCTTTGTCGAGCGTAATGTCATCGATTGCCTGGCCGAAATCGGCGACGGCATCGAGTCCATCCGCTTCGAAATTGAACACGTACTTCAGTCCATCATGGCTATCGCGAATCTGTTCCAGCGTCTGTGTATGCGAGAAATCGCCGGCGAAGGCGATGACGGGATTCACCTCCTCGATGATGGAGGCCGTCTGCCTGGCTGAATCCGTCTCATATACGGGTACGCTTACCGCACCGATCGCGGCGCATGCGAAATCGACGACGCCCCATTCATAACAGGTCGCCGAGTAGATGACCACCATGCTGCCGGGCTTGACTCCGAGCCCGAGCAAACCCTTGGCCACGCTTTTCACTCGATCAAGCATCTGTCCGGCAGTCACGTCATGCCAATGTCGGGTCTCATTATCCTGCCACTGGGCGATCAGATCGTCGGGGTTTCGCTCGGCGCGTTTGGAGAGCAGCGAATACACGGTGTCCTCATCAGTGGTGTTGTATGCAGGTTCCGGTATAAATTCACGCAACATGAATCCCTATAGTAGTTGCAGCTTTCTCAAGGCACGCTGAAAATCCTTGGAAGCGGCTGGATGTTGCCGTTTCCAAGGATTCTGTCTATTTTTCGTTTTCAGTTACGCCGCAAGTGTCAACCGATATCGGAATACGAGCATTTCCAAACGGTTCCCATCCGCTCGAACACCATGTTGCAGCACATTCGTTCGGCGCCGATGCGCAGCATGACCACGCAGTCGAATTTTCGCGGGTTGACCAGCCACCCGCTGATGGATCCCATAATGACGGGCAGTATTCCGATTCTGGCATGCAATCGCGCATCTCTACGCATATGGTCGACCAACAGCTGGGAGGCATTTTCCAATCGTCTCAGGCATGCCGGCGTCATTCTGCGCTCTATGCGCGCCGGCTTCGCCCTGCCGCGGAAGATATCTGCGGAATCGCAAGCGATGCGTGCCGAGTTCATCGCCATGGCATGAGCCTGTTGCGGGTCCCATTCCACGGCATCGGTGCGTACGAAGTGGAATGGGATGGGTTCGGCGGAGAGTTCGACGGCAATGAAGCCATCGAAGACGGGTAATGGCGTTTTCGGTTTGTCCACATATTCCCGCCACATCGTGTTGGTCTCATCATTCGGATCCAGTATGGCATCCAATCCAGAGGACGGGATGTCCTCCGGAATTTCATCGGGTTCCTGCTCGGCCTCCTCCTGCTGCATATCGTCATCGGGAGGAGGAACTTCTTCTTCGGGATCCTTCATAGGACTCCTTTCCTGAACATTCATATTCACCATCGAATATGGGGGTATATTCATTACAGCGTCAAAAATCCCTTCCGTCAAATCGGCGGAAGGGATTTGTGGATATGTGGACAACCCCTCGTCAGAAGCGGAACGTCAACGGGCGCAATGCGGAGCGACCGTTACCGAGCAGCGCTGGAAACTCTTGAGATCGACATAACCCGTGGTGGCCATGGCACGGCGCAGAGCACCGATGAAATTGGTGGTGCCATCGGCCTGATGGCTCGGACCGAACAGAACGCTCTCCAGGGATCCGACGGTGCCGACGTTCGTGCGGAAACCACGCGGCAGCGTCTGATGGCGGGCCTCGGTACCCCAATGCATCCCCTGCCCCCGGAGCCTCCTCGGCACGGGCCAGCGGCGAACCGAGCATCACGGCATCGGCGCCAAGCGCAAATGCCTTGACGAAACTGCCGGAGTCTCCCATGCTGCCATCGGCGATCACCTGCACATAGCGGCCACCGGATTCATCCATATAATCGCGACGGGCCTCGGCCACGTCGGCGATGGCGGTGGCCATCGGGGCATGCACGCCGATGGTGTTGCGGTTGGCGGAGACCGCGCCGCCCCCGAATCCGACCAGCACGCCGGCCGCACCGGTACGCATCAGATGCAGGGCGGCGGTGTAGTTGGCGGCCCCTCCGACGATGACCGGCACATCCAGATCGTAGATGAACTTCTTAAGATTCAGCGGTTCATGGTTCCTTGACACATGCTCGGCGGACACGACGGTGCCGCGAATCACGAACAGGTCGACCCCGGCATCAAGCACGGTCGAATAATAGTCCTGGGTGCGTTGCGGAGACAGAGCTCCGGCGACGGTGACGCCGGCATCACGGATTTCATGCAGACGCTGCACGATGAGCTCCGGCTTGATCGGCTCGGCATAGATCCGCTGGATGCGGCTGGTGGCCTGATCCGCAGGCAGCTGCGCGATTTCGTCAAGCAACGGTTGCGGATCGTCGTATCGGGTCCACAGACCCTCCAGATCCAACACGCCCAGCGCGCCCATCTTGCCCATGGCGATGGCGGTGGCCGGACTGGTCACCGAATCCATCGGCGCACCGATGACCGGAATGTCGAATTCATAGGCATCGACCTGCCATGCGGTCGATACATCCTGCGGATCACGGGTACGACGGGAGGGAACGATGGCGACATCGTCCAATGAATAGGCCAGACGGCCCTTCTTGCCCAAACCGATTTCAATTTCCTGAGACATGGCTTCAAGGCTAATGCTCAGCAATGACAGTGGACGTACCGTGTCCATCTGTCGAATTTGGACATTGCCACACGAAATTAACACACTTCCGCTATGACGGAACACATAACCTTCAATCCCGACAGGAGGGCAACACATGGCCAAAATCAAGGTCGAAGGCAAGGTCGTCGAGCTCGACGGCGACGAGATGACCCGTGTCATCTGGAAGGACATCAAGGATCGTCTGATTCTGCCGTATCTCGATGTGGATCTCGACTACTACGATCTGGGCATCGAGAACCGCGACGCCACCGACGATCAGGTGACCATCGACGCGGCCAAGGCGATCCAGCGCGAGCATGTCGGCGTCAAGTGCGCCACCATCACCCCGGACGAAGCCCGCGTCAAGGAATTTGGCCTCAAGAAGATGTGGAAGTCCCCCAATGGCACCATCCGCAATATTCTTGGCGGTACCATCTTCCGCGAACCAATCGTCATGAGCAATGTGCCACGTCTGGTTCCGGGCTGGACCAAACCGATCGTCGTGGCCCGTCATGCCTTTGGCGATCAATACAAGGCCACCGACTTCAAGGTGCCGGGAGCCGGCACGCTTACCGTCACCTTCACTCCGGAAGATGGTTCCGAACCGATCGAGCATGTGGTCTACAACTATGGGCCCGACGGCGGCGTGGCCCAGGTGCAGTACAACGTCAACGATTCGATTCGTGGCTTCGCGCGCGCCTGCTTCAACTACGGGCTGATGCGTGGCTATCCGGTGTATCTGTCCACCAAGAACACGATTCTCAAGGCATATGATGGCCAGTTCAAGGACATCTTCGCAGAGGTGTTCGAAACGGAATACAGGGACAGGTACGAAGCTGCCGGCCTGACCTACGAGCATCGTCTGATCGACGATATGGTGGCCAGTTCCCTCAAGTGGCATGGCGGCTATATCTGGGCCTGCAAGAATTATGACGGCGACGTGCAGTCCGATTCCGTGGCGCAGGGCTTCGGTTCACTCGGCCTGATGACCTCCGTGCTCATGACCCCTGACGGTCAGACCGTCGAGGCCGAAGCCGCACATGGTACCGTGACCCGCCATTATCGTCGTTGGCAGAAAGGTGAGAAGACATCCACCAACCCGATCGCCTCCATCTTCGCGTGGACCGGTGGCCTCAAGCACCGCGCCGATCTCGACAATACGCCCGAAGTCAAGCATTTCGCCGAGACGCTGGAGAAGGTCATCGTCGATACCGTGGAGGGTGGCAAGATGACCAAGGATCTGGCCATGCTGATCGGCCCGGACCAGCCGTGGCTCGACACCGAGGGCTTCATGGACGCCCTTGATGAGGCTCTTGCCGCGGCTCTGTCGGAATAAGGGTCACCGCCCCGTTCCCGTCCCCATATGATTCCGGCCTGAATATGTGCGCATTCACGCATATGTTCAGGCCTTTTCGATGACCAGATATTACAATCATGGTCAGCACAGGAATATCAGCGACACCAGCGAAGGAACGACGGCATGACATTGCACTGCACAGCTATGGCGAAACGACTGATCGCGTTGGCGGCATCGGCGGGGTTGCTCCTAGCCATGGGCGCCTGCTCACGGTCGGATGACGTTTCGTCGGCGGCATCCTCCTCCGCCAGCGCATCCAGTACGACGAAAGACGGCAATGTCGTGATCTTCGCTCCCTCGGACGGTATCACCATCTCGCAGCAGACCCCTTTGAGCAAGTGGGAGAAGCTGGTGCCGGAAATCGTATCCTCCTTGAAATCCAAGGGGGTGGACAGTAGGAACATCACCGTCAGAACCGCTTCGAGTCTGGATAGGCAAAGCCAAAGCGTGCAGGATTACGTGGTGAATCACGTGACCGGCGCCGCCAAGAAGACGAAGACCACGTTGGTTGTGGCTCCTGTGGCGAATACCACCGAATCGGACAGACAGTACGGCGATTATGTGAGCCGTGCCATCACCTGGAACGACGATTCCTCGGATGAAGACGAGCAGGCCTACGCGCAATCCGCGGAACGCCTGGTTTCCGCATTGCGGCTTGCCCAGGACGAAGGCATGAAGGTGGTGCTGATCTCCAACAGCCTGCAGGAATACGTTCCGGATGCGTTCGTAAAGATGTCCGATGCGGAGCAGATCGGCATGCTGCAGGCGCAGAAATTGGCAAGCAAGTTGGCTTTGGACAAGACGAGTTCCGACAATCCGAAGCATATCGAGGTACTGCTCCCCTACGATACGACCGATGAGAGCGGTCAGGACATCGATGCGACCTTCGCCCAATCGGTGTTCAAGGGGATATGGAAGGTGTTGGGCCCGTATTTCAAAGACGGTAAGGCCGTAAGCCCTTCCGGTAAGCTGACCGCGTCCAGCACCGATGACGACTGGCGGAAGGTGGCGTTCGAGGCCACGAAAAGCGAGCAGATCAGACAGGTGTTGGCTGAACGTCTCGGCATGGACAAGGATAGGTCCAGCCATACACGCATTGATGGCGTGATCGCCTGCAACGATTTCGTGGCGGACGCGGTCATCGCCGAATTATCGGATCTGGCATACACCGGCTCGGCTGCGGATATCAATCCTTCGATTACGATCTCCGGCATCATGGACAACATCGCAGGCAAGCATGATCTGAAGAAAAAAAGCCGTTCCGGACCCCATCAAGGCCCCGGAATCGGATGACGACGATGAGTCCGCCGATGATTCCGGCAAGGACGAATCCATCGACAAACAGAACGCGCAATGGCCGATCGTCACCGGTTACGGAGCCTATGCAGGTTCCATGCCGAGCATCGTGAACGGACAGCAATGGATGACCGCATTGGAGAATCGCAAGGCCTTTGCCCAGGACATCGCCGAGGTATGCGTACGCTTCAACGCATCGCAGAAGATCGACGGACTGAGTTTCGTCAAAAACACCACCGTAAGCGGACAGAAGACGCCCACCGTACAGGAAGATGCCCTGGCGGTCAGCGCCTATAATCTGAAAAAAAACGCTTATCGAACCGGGGTACATCTCTCTGGCCGACGCCGGAATGTAGACGATGCCGATCGATTCGAATTCGTAGATGGCGGGAGGGCCGTGCCGGTTGATTTCCGGTGCGGCCCTCCCGCCATCTACGAATACCAATGCCTATTTTCTTGGCACGTAGATCACGGTGTCGATCAGGGTCTTGTAGTATTCGACGACCGCTTGGCGGCGAGCCTTCATGCTCGGCGTGACCAGACCGTTCTCTTCAGTGAACTCGTCGGGCACGATCTCGAACTTTCGGATGGATTCGGCACGGGATACCGATTCATTGGCTTTGTTGACGGCACGTTCCACTTCGGCCCGAACGATCGGGTTCTTCGTGGCCTCTTCAAGATTCTCCACACGTTCGGCGCCCTGCGATTCAAGCCACAGATTCGTCTCCGCCAGATCGAGGGAGATGATGGCCGCGATGAACGGCTTGCGGTCACCTATCACCACGCACTGGCTCACCACAGGCGAAGTCATGATGGAGGCCTCCATCTCGCTTGGGGAGACGTTCTTGCCACCCGCCGTGATGATGAGGTCCTTCTTGCGTCCGACAATGGACACGAATCCGTCATCGTCGATGGATCCGAGGTCCCCGGTGTGCAGCCATCCGTCGACGATCTGCTGCTTGGTGACTTCCGGATGGTTATGATAGCCCACGCATACGGCCGGGCTTGTGATGCACAGCTCGCCCTCCTCGTCAACGCCCATGGTCACGCCCTGCAACGGCAGCCCGATGGTGCCGATCTTGTAGCCGGTCGTTGGGTTCACGCTGGATGGGGCGCAGGTTTCGGTCATGCCATAGCCTTCAAGCAAGGGCAGACCCACACCGTTGAAGAAGTGTGCGATGGAGGAGTCAAGAGGCGCGCCACCGGAGACCGCATACTCCACATGTCCGCCGAATACGTCCATGATCGACGAGTAGACAAGCTTGTTGTACAGCGCATGCTTCATGCCAAGCGCCAGTGGAATGCCTTCGCCTGACTGCTGCGCATGCGACCAGTCGCGTGCCACCTGGGTGGCGCCCGCGAACACACGGCCCTTGAAGCCGGAACCGGCCTTCTGCGAGGCGGCATTGTAGATCTTTTCGAAAATCCGAGGCACGGCCAGGATGAATGTCGGTTTGAATGCTTGGAAATCGGCCAGAATGGTTTTGAGATCGCCGGACAGTCCAAGCGAAACGTTGCCGGCGAAGCTGAAGAACTGCATATAGCGGGCGAACACGTGAGCCAGCGGCAGGAACAGCAGCAGACGACGGTTGGGCTTCATGGCGATGTCGGGCATGGAACGGACACCGGAATAGGTGATGAACACGAAGTTCGCGTGGGATAGCTCAATGCCCTTCGGCGTTCCCGTGGAACCGGAGGTGTACACGATGGTCGCCAGATCGGAACCCTTGACGGCGTGCTCGCGTTCATAGAATTCCGCATCGGATACGGAACGACCGTATTCGATGATGGTGTCGATCGCGCCGAACCGAATCACATAAACGTCACCCAGATCCGCGCATTGCCCGCGCACCGACTCGATTTTATCCCGTTGGCCATCGTCTTCGGCGAATGCCATCTTGACCTTCGAATCGTTGAAGATCATCGTGACCTGAGCCGGCGAATTCGTCTCATACACGGGCACGGTGAGCGCTCCGATGGACATGATGGCCAAGTCGAGCGCCGTCCATTGCCAGCAGGTATGGGCAATGATGGACACCGAGTCTCCCGGCATGATGCCACGCGCAATCAGACCCTTCGCGATGGCGATGACCTTGGCCTGGAATTCAACCGCACTGAAGGACATCCACGCTCCTTCCCCGTTCTTATACTCGACCAGGGAATCGTTCGGCGCGCGCTTCACACGCTCCTCAAGAACCGAAAAGATGTTCTTGTCAGTGTCGATCGACTGTTCCAAAGGACGCGTGTATTCCTTATACATGGCGCTATTCTCCTCAATGCATGAACCTACAAGTATGCATCATAGTCGAATCAGTCATCTTCCTTGGAATCCACCCTGCCTTTCAGCGTTTTCATTGACATCACCCGACCGGTTTCAGCATGATCGCCGTCGATCTGACTTTCCCCTCCGGATCGACGTAATCGCGACCGGCGCCTTTAAGCCCCCAGTGCAGACAGACATCCGCACAGTGGTCGGAAGATCCTTCGACGTGCGCAAAGACATGCCCGCTTTCGACCATTGTCCCCACGGATAGATCGGTGGTGGCCGGCTCGAAGGTGGAGGTCAGCTCGCCATGCATCGTGCCGTGACGTATGGTCACCACCGATTTGCCCGCCACACTTCCCACGAAGGCGATTACGCCATCTGCAGGCGCAAGGAGCTCCTCGCCTTTCTCCACGTTGAGGTCGACGCCCCGATGCCCTGCAAGCCATGCCTTTTCAGGTGCCGTGAACCGCTCCGTTATTCTGGCGTTCGACACAGGCCAACGCATGAGTGCGCTGCAGTCATCCGAATATGATGATGGTGCAATCGTCGAGGCCTGCGATGATCGCACCATCATGCAGCAGCAGATCAGCACCGCGATCGTCGTGACCAGACAGGAGACGATCGCCCGTCTGTGCTCGCAATCACTGCGCTCGGCGTCGCATTGATACCGGTATCGTCGAAGTCTACGCTGATAATCCTGTTCGTTCACCATGGCTCCTTTGTCGTTGCTGCCAGCATGAAGACCCTTTATCTTCCCCGTCAAGCCAGAACGAGGGCTGTGGTCGGAGGATGGAGGTTATCCACAGGCTCCGGGCGTGTCGCGCCCTACGATGGGAGACATGAGTGACAACACCACGCAACGTAAAGCCCTACAGCAGCTGGAGAGCGAATCCGTTGAGGAACGAATCGCCTATTATCGCAAACCGTTCATGGTGCTATGGGCGGCCGTGCAGGAGGCTTCGAGCGAATTGCAGGACGATTATTCGCTCTCTCCCGCCCTGTCACAGCTGTGGGTTGCTGAACGCATTCGCCAGGTGGCGGATTCACTGGTGGATCGCCTGGCCGAAACGGCGATCGCACACGGGGAATCCAAATCGAATGTGGCGCGCGCAGCGGGTGCCAGCCCCGCGAATGCGTTGCGTCGCTTTCCTCGTCTGCGTGAGGGAGAAGGTCACGATCGCACGCTTATCGATGAGGTGTTGGATTCATTGGAATAACAAAAAGCCCTCGATCCTTCGAGGGCTCATACCATGGCTCCTGCGACTGGGCTTGAACCAGTGACCGTCCGATTAACAGTCGGATGCTCTGCCAACTGAGCTACGCAGGAATGCGTTGTGCACAAGACGAAGATGATACTCCGGAATGGCGCTATTGCAAAACCTCAGCGTGTCACATGGAAATCCTGGTCAGAGGCATGGCGGAGTCGATCGGGAAATCCGGAGCGGACGGGCTGACGCCCGCCTCGACCAGATTGACTCCCAGCATGGCCACCATCGCGCCATTGTCGGTGCACAGCTTAATGCGAGGAATACGTACCTCTACACCACATTCCCTGCCGGCTTCCAACAGTTTGGCGCGTAACTGGGAATTCGCGGAAAAACCACCGCCGACGATCAACGTCTTGGAATCATACTGTTCGCAGCCCCGCATGGCCTTTCTGGCGAGCACGGTGGCGACGGAATCGGCCAGTGAGGCGCATACGTCATCTACGGGAACCGTACGGCCGGCGGCCTGCCGTTGCTCGATCCAACGTGCGACGGCGGTTTTGACCCCGGAGAAGCTGAAATCATAGGGATGCTGCTGGCCGGCCTTGCCCTGAGTCAGTCCTTGCGGCACCTTGATGGCATGCGGATCGCCTAACTGGGCGTGACGGTCGATATGCGGACCTCCTGGATAGGGAAAACCAAGCAGTCGAGCCACTTTATCGAAGCATTCGCCGGCGGCGTCGTCAAGTGTGGTGCCGACCACATCGATATGCCGAGCCACATCCTCAACGTGCAGCAGTGAGGTATGGCCGCCGGAGACTATCAACGCGAGCGTGTCTTGGGGAAACGGGCCGAACTGCAGTTGGGTGACGGCGATATGGCCAATGACATGATTGATGCCGTAGATCGGTTTGTTCGCGGCCCAGGCCAGCGCCTTCGCCCCGGAAACGCCGACGGCGAGGCATCCGGCAAGACCGGGGCCCGCGGATACGGCGATGGCATCGATGTCGGATAACGTCATATTGGCGTCGATCAGGGCCTTCGATACGCATGGCACGAAGGCCTCGGCATGTGCTCGGGAGGCGATCTCCGGAATCACGCCACCGTAGCGTGCATGTTCGTTCATGGACGAGGCCACGACGTTGGAGATCAGCGTTCTGCCCTGCACCACGGCCGCGGCGGTTTCATCGCAGGTGGATTCGATACCGAGTACGATTGGTTCGCTCATTGGTTGGACACTCCGTTAATTCTGTGGTTGGAAACCGATGATTCGTGGTGCAAGATCGAGGCTCATGGTGTAGGCATCGATTCCTTCGGGCTGGTAGTAGCGTTTGCGCAGACCCATTTTGGTGAAGCCGAAACGCTCATAGAGTCCCAGTGCCGGCTCATTGTCGACGCGCACCTCCAGGAGCATGCGCTTCGCGCCTTGTCCTTTGGCCGACTCGATCAGGGACCGCAGGAGCGTTGCCGCGATTCCACGACGTTGGAACGGTCTGCCGACGCCGATGGTCATGATTTCCGCGTCGTCACCGTCATACCAGAAACCGGCATAGCCGCGGATGACCGGAACCCCATCGTCATCCGCCGGCCCAAGGTCCAATAGATAGGTGCGTGCCGGCGCATTGAACTCCTGCCGGATCGCGTGTTCGCTCCAGGCGCCGTGGCCGAACAGGTCAGCCTCCAATGCGGCGATCTGGCTGACGGCCATATCCTGTTCGACCTGCGTATGATCGACAATCATATCGTCGCCTCACTCGGTTTTATCGGCACCGGCATGATTGAGCACATGCTTGAGCGGATTCGGCACGGATACGTCGGGACGCCGCAGGTACAGCGGTTCAACGGGGACGGGATGGGACAACGCCTCGTCGGATGTGGCGAAAGCGGCGAACCGTTCCAATCCGCAAGCCCCCTCATCAAGCAACGTATCGTCGGACACCGAACTGAGCGCCGACAGCGAATTCCATGTCGTGGCGTATTTCATGGCACCATGGCCCGCGATGTCGACCGCATATCGCACATTCGGATGTTCCTTCCGCAGTCGTTCGATCGCGGCGTCGACCCGTTGCACGATGGATTGAGGATAGTCGATATCCATTTCGATCAATGTCCGAGGCGTGGCGCCCTCCCGCGCCGCGCCCTTCAGCATGAAGTACAGCTGCCGGCGGCGGGCGTCGTTGACTGCAAGCGTCAGATGGCATGCGTCATCATTCGCGCGCGCATCGACCAGTCGCACCTGGGGCGAAAGCACATCCTGCCCCACCAATTCGGCTCCGGTGGCGAACGCCAATGCCTTGGCCGCCACGATACCGGCCCTGAGTCCCGTGAACGGCGCCGGTCCGATGCCCACCACGATACGTTCGATATCCTGCGGTCTGAGTCCCGCCTGTTCGACGGCACGGGCGATGTTCACCTGCAGTTTCTCGACGTGCGTGCGCGAATCGGTCTCCACGATGGGTTCGTGTCCGACCACGCCGACGGTGGAACCATACGAGGTGTCGATCACCAGTGTCTGCATCTTCAAGAACTCCTTGTGCCAAGCTTCTAGATACTGTACAACCGGCGCTAGAAGCGTCCAAAACGCCGGTCAGCGGGAACCGTTTTCGAAATCGAAACCGCTCCAGGCCGAGCCGACCGGAATCATGGTGACGATACGCACGCCATCGCTGGTCATCTCCCGGTCATCATCCGGCATACCGGCATCGGCGGGCCGGTCGATATGGATTTCCAACCGTTCCGGGGCAAGGGCCGCCGCCATCTGTTCGCCCCACTCCATGAGTATCACCGTATTGTCGCCTGGATTCTCCAACTCCTCATCCAGTCCCAGTGATTCAAGCTCATCCAGGAGCCTGCCCACGGTATCCTGACCGGGGGCATAGGCGTTGCCTCCCAGACGATAGGCGTCAACGTGCACAAGGTGCGCGGAAGATCCGTCGGAGAAGCGTCCTTCGAGTTCACGGGCGATGGTGAATGTCGGGGACACGATGGGCTCCGCGATGCCGAGACCGGCACCAAAACCCTGCGCGAACGTGGTCTTGCCGGCTCCAAGCGGTCCGGAAAGCAGCACCACATCTCCTCCGCGGGTCAGCTTTGACAACCGTTCTCCGATGGCGCGCATGTCGTCACCGGTCTTGACCGTGATGGTGGGGCCATTGTTGTTCATAATCAGCCGATCCGTCCTTTTTGGCTAATGAGTTCGATGGAGCGTTCCAGCGCATAGACCGGGTCTCCCCCGTTGGTTTTGCTTTGCTCGTCCGCCCATGCAAGCATCTGGATGCACCGGCCCAAGCCCGCCGAGGTCCATCCGGGAAGCTGTCTCGTGGCGTTTTTCAGCACCCAAGGATTCGTTTTCGCCTCCGCTTGGGAAATGGTGCCGGCCTGTACCGCCGACGCCTTGGCGAGCGTACGCAGCTTCATGGCGAGGGCTCCGATCAGCGCAATCGGATCGATACCCTGTTCCACCGCGGACCGCATGGCGATGATGGCATCGGCGGAACGCCCGGCCATCGCCTGGTCGGCCACGGAAAAACCCGTGACCTGCGGATTGGAGGTAAGGTACTGGTTCACGCGATCCAAGCCCATCGGATCGTCGTCGAAATCAAAACACAGCTGCGAAACCATTGCGGCAAGCTCGCCGGTTTTCTCACCGAGCACGGCCACGAGCTGCTGCGCCGCCATCGGTTCCACACGACGGTTTCTACGTTCGAAACATTGCATGACGAAGTTGAGCTTCGCGTCGGCCTTCTTCAAATCGGGCACGACCTGCTTGTCGGCGCCGGCCTTCGTGAGCCGGTCCACCAATCGCTTGCCCTTGACACCACCTTCATGTTGACAGATGACGATGCTGGAATCCGCGGGATTCCTGCATGACTGCCTGCAGTAATCGACCATGGCGTCGCCGAGTCCTTCGTCTGCGCCTTGCAGGTTGACGATTTTCACGATCGCACGATCACTGAGCAACGAGGGACTCACCGCTTCGTCGAAAGCGTAATGATCCGCACCTGCCGCATCCAGTTCGATCAATTCCGCATCGGGATACCTGCGTTGCGCGGCACTGCACTGGTCACGCACCATCTGTTCGTTCAGGTATGCGTCACCGCCAAAGACGATATGGAAGGGCGTATTCGCTGCGGATGTTTTCGGCATAGTATTCAATCTCGCCGCATCGGTGGACAAGCGCGTCATCACCTGCCGGCATCCCAGTGCATGCTTCTCAGTGCGACGGCCGTGCGTTCGCCCCACATGCGTAGCCGATCCACGGGATTGATCAGCAAACGTCGACCAGGCATGCCTCGTTCGGATGTTCCCGCATGTCTTGCGATGCGGTGCATCAGCCATACCGTACAGGCGCAGATCGATTCGACCGCCAGCACCAGCAACGCGCCTGCGATGCCACCGGTCCATGGGACGATGGCGTGATCGCCCGACCCCAGATGCGACGATACGACCTCCATGATCGCGGTGCCGCAACCGGACAACCACGCCAGTGCGAATCCGATGTCGGGAAGTATCCAGGACAAGGCCAATGACGCCAGTCCGGTCAGTGTGGCGAAACCAACGACCGGCGAGACCACGAGATTCGCCGGAATCGAAAATACCGGCAATTCCGGCTCGATCAGCACCTGCAACGGCAGCGTGAACAGCTGTGCCGCTATGGTCATGCCTGCGGCCTGCGCCACAAATTGCGGCAGGATCACCTTCAGCCAGTCGGTTATACGGTCCGCAAACAGCACTATGCCCAACACCGCGGCGCATGAAAGCGCAAAACCAAAGCTGCGCGACATGTACGGCTTGGCAAGCAACACGCCCAGGGTGGTCCAGCATAAGGTGCTTAACGCCTGTCCACGCCGTCCCAGAAACAGACAGATCGCACCGGCCAGACCCATCAGTAGCGCACGGGAGACGGAATCCGAAGGAAACATGCAGCAGGACAATGCAATGTAGGCGAGAGCGGTCAGTGTCGCCGTGATTCTTCGCGGTATCACGAAGAACGCGCAGATCGTACGGACCAAGGCGGCGACCACGGCGAGATGCCCGCCGCTGACCGCCATCAGATGCAGGATTCCCGATCTGCGGAAATCATCCTCCAATCGACCGGCATAGGTGGCATCAATGCCGGATTCGTCGGGCTGATCTTCCATCGGTACGTAATCCTGTCCGAGAATGCCCAATGTCAGTCCAGGTACCAGTACCTTCCCCTGATCCGAAAGCTTGCCGGTCTGCACGAAGAACGCACGCTGCATCACGCCGACAAGGTGGAACGTGACATTCGGCGCACGGATCCTGTGAACGTCGCCGGCATCGGTCAGCCATAGCGGCCTGCCGCCATAGTTGGCCGGCATCAGCATACCGTCCAACTGATATACGCCGTCCTGCTGCAGCATGGCGCAGTCGGGCTGGTCGGCGTATACCCGTATGCGGCCAGCCGATGCCCGTACGACATGGTTTTCGGTCACGGATTGCAGCATGGCGTCCACTTGGCAATCGTTGGAGCGCCTGTCCGAGGCGACCGCCGGTGCAGTGACATGCAGCCGTACCGTGACCCGCGTGGTTCCCCTCCTTGCCAGTACCGAGGATACGTCGTTCCATTGCATGAGATCGTAGGTCAACGCGGTGGAGAAACATGCCAGCATGGCGGCAACGCATACCATGGCGCCATTATGCCGAATCATCAGCATGGCGCCGCCTGGTCCACGTAATCGAGACGATACCAGTCCCGTAAAGGCCAGTACAGGCACCAGAACCACGACGACGATCGGAGCCAGGCCCATATGCGCCCCTTCCGACATCACCATCGAGAACACGACATGTGCGAGAAAACTCGACGACCAGCCCAGCAACGCCACGGGCAGCAGACGCCGGTCCTTGCTCCCCTGTTCGTGTTCGGACCATTGATCCCTCCTGCTCATCGCACGCACACCTGGTCACGGAATTTGGCCAATGTCTTGCTCCCGATGCCCTTGACCTCCATCAACTGATTCACATCATCAAAACGACCCACCTGCATGCGGTAGTCGAGTATGCGTTGCGCGGTAACCGGTCCGACACCCTTAAGCGTCTGCAGTTCCTCCAGACTCGCGGTGTTGAGATCAAGAAGACACTGGTCGGAGCCGGAATCCTGCGATTCGGATTGCGCCGTATCCGACTGTGTGGATGAGGCTGACGCAGGCGGCGACGATGTCGTATCGGATGGAGGATATGAAGCCTGTCGTGTCATGGCTTGCGTGGATTGCAGTTGCGCATAGTGAGTCGCCTGTTGGACAAGCATGGTCAGGCTTGCACATAATGCGCAGGTCAGGATCAGCATCGCGATGACCGCGTGAATCGGTTGGAATATGATGCGGGGTCTGTCCCGTCGCCCGTGATTGGCCGTCTCCTCGGAATCGGATGGCCGGACACCGGACAAATCGGCTAACGATGGTTTTGCGACGACGGCATGCCGAGCCTGTGATGTCCGGATCCGCAATCGTGCGGGTTGCGGATGATGCGAGGGCGGATGAGATTCAGGTTCCACCGTCTTCTCGGGAGCATCCAGCCGCCGCAGCCGTGTCATCGTTGCGGCTGCGGCGGCTGGATGCTTCTTGAGGATAACGAAAATGCCCATGATTCCACGCTGATGGAATCATGGGCATTTGTCCAGCCGAAACAGCTCCTGTGGTCGGAGGACGCCAGTTATCCACAGGCTCGGCGTGTCGTCAAGCGGGAGAATGGTTCAGTGTCTTTCGGCAGCCTTCAGGCGTCATTCGGCCGGAACGATCGAGACGATCTTCGGGGCCTTGACGATCACCTTACGCGGCTCCTTGCCACCAAGACGTTCGGAGACGGCCTCAAGGGCCATTTTCTCGAGTTCCTTCGGGTCGACATCCGGAGCGACCTCGAGCTTGGCGCGCACCTTGCCCTTGATCTGCACCACCGCGGTGACGGTGTCCTGACCAACGTAGCGTTCGTCGGCCTTCGGCCAGTCGGCATGGGCCAACGACTCGGCATGGCCGAGCTTGTTCCACAATTCCTCGCAGATATGCGGGGCGATCGGCGAGAGCATCAGAACCAGCGGTTCGGCGGCGGCACGCGGCACATCGTCAAGACCGGTCAGATGGTTGTTGAGCACGATGAGCTTGGCGATGGCGGTGTTGGGACGCATGGCCTCCATTTCCACGGTCACGTCGGCAATCGTGTTGTTCAGCAGCTTCAACGTCTTGGTGTCGGGCTCGCCTTCGGTGACACGCACCTTACCGGTGGTCTCGTCGACGACGTTGCGCCACAGACGCTGCAGGAAACGCATGGAGCCGATCACGTTACGGGTGTTCCACGGACGGGACTCGGCCAACGGGCCCATGCCCATTTCGTACAGGCGGAAGGTGTCCGCGCCGTAGTTCTCATACATGTCATCCGGGGTGATGATGTTCTTCAGGCTCTTGCCCATCTTGCCGAACTCGCGGTTGGCGTGCTCGCCGTTCCAGGTGAAGGTCGGTTCGCCATTGGCGTCGGCCGGGCCTTCCACCACTTCGGCGGCCGGCACGTACTGGCCGCGATCGTCGGTGTAGGCATAAGCCTGGATCATGCCTTGGTTGAACAGCTTGTGGAATGGTTCCGCGGAGCTGACGAAGCCGAGGTCGAAAAGCACCTTGTGCCAGAAGCGCGAGTACAGCAAGTGCAGCACGGCATGTTCCACGCCACCGATGTACAGATCCACGCCACCGGACTTGCCGGCGGTCTTGTTGTGGTTCGGTCCCATCCAGTAGTCGAACTCATCCTTCTCCACCATGCGTTCGGTGTCGGTCGGGTCGAGGTAACGCATGTAATACCAGCAGGAGCCGGCCCAGTTCGGCATGGTGTTGGTGTCGCGGTAGTAGGTCTTCTTGCCGTCACCTAGGTCGAGCTCGACCTTGACCCAATCCTCGTTGCGGCTCAAAGGCGCCTCCGGGTTGGATTCGGCATCCTCCGGGTCGAAGGTCTTCGGGCTGTAATCCGGCACGTCCGGCAGATTGATCGGCAGCTGTTCGTCCGGCAGCAGATGCGGGGTGCCGTCCTCGCCGTAGACGATCGGGAACGGTTCGCCCCAGTAGCGTTGACGGCTGAAGAGCCAGTCACGCAGACGGTAGCTGACGGTACCCTTGCCGACGCCTGCGGATTCGAGCCATGCATTGACCTTGTCGATGGCCTCGTCCACTCGCAGACCATCGAGGCTCAGGGCGTCGCCTTTGGCCTTGGTGGATTCCACGGAGGAGTTGATCACGATGCCGTCATGGGAGACGAACGGGGCCCTGCCCTCGTAGTCGGACAAGTCATCGCCGGATTCCGGCAGCGGCTTGACGGTGTAGATGACCGGCAGACCGAACTTGACGGCGAAATCGTAGTCACGCTGGTCGCCGCCCGGCACCGCCATGATGGCGCCGGTGCCATAGTCCATGAGCACGTAGTCGGCGGTGAACAGCGGCAGTTCGGCTCCGGTAATCGGGTTGACGGCATACAAGCCGGTGAACAGACCGGTCTTCTCCCCTGCCTCGTCGACGCGGTCCTTGGCCGTCTTGGCTTCGGCCGCCAGACGGTAGGACTTCACGGCCTCGACCGGAGTGGCGTAGCCACCCTTCCAATTCTCCGGCGTTCCGGCAGGCCACTCGGCGGGCACATCCTCAAGCAGATGGTGTTCCGGGGACACGACGGCGAATGTGGTGCCGAACAAGGTGTCGGGACGGGTGGTGTAGACCTCCATGTCCTTGGCACCGTTCGGGGTTTCAACGGTGAAATGCACGGATGCGCCGTGGGATTCACCGATCCAGTTACGCTGCATCAGCTTGACCTTTTCCGGCCAGTCAATGCCGTCGAGGTCTTCGATCAGACGGTGGCCGTAGGCGGTGATACGCATGGACCACTGGCGCAGCTCACGTTGGAATACCGGGAAATTGCCTCGTTCGGACTTACCCTCGGCGGTGACTTCCTCATTGGCAAGTACGGTACCCAGGCCAGGGCACCAGTTGACCGGGGACTTGGAGATGTAGGCTAGGCGGAAGTCGTTGAGCACATCCGACTGCTCGGCCTCACTCAGATCCGCCCAGGACCTGCCCCCAAAGCCGGGAATGGCGCGTGCGCCGGATTCGAACTGTTCGACCAGTTCGCCGATCGGCCTCGCGCAGCCCTTGGAGCCGCTCGGGTTGGTGGCGTCCTGGTCATACCATGCGTCATAGATGCGCGAGAAGATCCATTGGGTCCAACGCACATAGCCCGGATCGATGGTGGCGAAGGAACGGCGGTTGTCGAAGCTCAGGCCCATGCGATGCAGCTGGCGGCGCATGTTGGCGATGTTCTGCTCGGTGGTGATGCGCGGATGCTGACCGGTCTGTACGGCGTACTGCTCGGCCGGAAGGCCGAAGGCGTCATAACCCATGGCATGCAGCACGTTCTCGCCCTTCATGCGGTGGTAGCGGCTGACCACGTCAGTGGCGAGGTATCCCAGAGGATGTCCCACATGCAGACCCTTGCCCGACGGATACGGGAACATATCCATGGCGAAGTAGGACGGACGGCCTTCCGCGTTGCGTCCCTCACCATCCTTCAGTTCGCCCTTGACGTTGGCGGCCCAGAAAGTGCCCTCGTCATCCCAGATCTTCTGCCATTTCTCCTCAACGACCTGAGCCAGCTTCGCGTTGTAGCGAAACGATGGCTCGGCGGATTCGTTCGATTGCGCCTGCGCGCTTTTCTCGGTGTCACTCATAATGCATGAAACTAGCCGCGCAACTGGACACTTGGCAAGGTGATAATCAGTATCCAAGAAGCGACGCGAAGATCAGTCTTTCCGCTGCACCGTAGGCGGGTTCAGCGAAGCGTCGGTGGTGTATCCGATCTCCTGTTTCATGGTCCGTACCGCGCTCTTCCATGAACCGTCGGCGAGCATGGACTTGAGCGCCGCATCGATCTGCCCGGCCAACTCGCTCTCACCATGCCTGACGGCGATGCCGTAGGATTCCTCGCCGAATGGATTGCCGACCACCTGCAGGTAGCCGTTGCCCCTGTCTGCGGCGAGTCCCGTGAGAATCGCATCATCGGAAACGATGGCGTCGGCTTCGCCTATCATCAGCGACGTGACGCACTGCGGATAGGTGTCACGTTCCTCGACCGTCACGCTGGCTGCCAGATTCCGCATGTCGGAACCGTAAGTGCCGCCTTTGGCCGTACATACGGTTTTGCCATCCAGATCATCGACGCCGGAAATCACATCCGCGCTGTCTCCGCGGATCAGCAAATCCCGCCTCACCGTAAGATACGGCCCGGCGAAAGTCACTTTGTCGTCATAGGAGGCATCCATCGCGAAGGAATCCACGACCATGTCGACATCCCCCGAAGTCAACGCCGAAACGCGAGTCGAGGGAATCACCTTCGTAAACACGACCTGCTTGTCGGCAAATCCCAGGTACTGCGCGACGTATCGGGCCACGGTGATATCGAATCCGGAATAATCCTTACCGTGCAGCAAGCCGAGTCCCGGCTGATCGGTGGCCACGCCGATGGTGATGGTCGGCCCCTGCGCCTGACCGTTGGTCACCACGGAGATGGAGGTGCCGCATGCGCCCGTACCGATCATGATCGACACTGCGCAGAGCATCGCCGCGATATTCCGCATCCCGTGCGCCATATAACCGCCTTCCGAACATTCACTATGCGTCGGTGCCGGAACCACCGACCGGTGACGCAAAGTCTACTTGAACATGCGTGAACGAGTAAGGAACCAGGTGACGATGCCCGAAAGCACCATCGAAATCAGAATGATCACCACGAAGCCCCACGGTTTGTCGGACAACGGCATGCCCAGCATGCCGTCCTGGAAGTTCATGCCGTACATGGAGAAAATCAACGTCGGTATCGACAGTGTGATGGAGATGATGGTGAAGATGCGCATCACGTTGTTCAGATTGTTCGACACGATCGAGGCGAAGGCATCGGTCATGTTCGCGAGAACGCCGCTGTAGATGTTGGCCATCTCGATTGCCTGCTTGTTTTCCGTGATGACGTCG
Organism: Bifidobacterium moukalabense DSM 27321; assembly: GCF_000522505.1. Lineage (GTDB taxonomy): Bacteria > Actinomycetota > Actinomycetes > Actinomycetales > Bifidobacteriaceae > Bifidobacterium > Bifidobacterium moukalabense. Next base: position 346,402 of record NZ_AZMV01000004.1, read on the forward strand.
TCGAGCAGGTCCTCGTCTTCCGGATACTGCTTGAGACGAGGCAGGGTCGTCAGTTTTTCCATCACGATCTCGTTCGATTTGAGTGACGTGGTGAAGTAGACCAAGGTCTTGCTCAGTTCCAGCAGCATGAGGATCTCACGGTTCTGCATGGAGTGGCGCAGCTTCAGTTCGAGTTTGTCGCTCTCGCGGTCGATGATGCGCAGATACCGCAGATACATGGTGGCGTTGCGGTAGAGGATCTGCAGAATGAAGCGCGTCTTCATATACGTATTGAAACCGCGGATGGTGCCTTCCATGAACGGATGCAGCACCGAGGTGTCCTGCATACAGACGGTGATGATCATCGACTGCGTGATGATGATCGACAACGGGATGGTCTCGTACCAGTCGCGACCGCCACGCTCCTCGACGGTCGGGATGTCGACGATGATCATCGTATAGTCGTCTTCGACATCGACTCGCGAGCGCTCCTCGTCATCCAGCGGGGCACGCAGGTCGGCCAGGTCGATGCCGGTCTCCTGGGCGACGTTGGCGAGTTCTACGTCGGTCGGTTCGGAAAGGCATAGCCAGGAGCCGTTCTCAGGTTTTTGGATCTGCTCCACCTGGCCGTTAATCGTTCTGAACATTCTCAACATGTCTCTCACCCGCCTTTCGCGCTTTCCGACGTTCTATCGCTGTACGGCAGCCCGTGAATCCACAGGGAACCATGTGGCCGGGCATACAACCTCATTAAGGATAGTCCCATGCGCAGAATTTGCGATGCGCAGGGTGAAACGTTAACCGACTATTCATGTCGGGACCGTGGTGTTACGGTCTCCCGGGGTGCCGTGCGCTCGGCCTTACTGCGTGATCGGTTTCCATTGTGGCATGTTCGGGCCTCTGAGATTGTCGGGTCCGTTTTCCCAATCGGTGAATGCCGCGATCGCCGGGCCTTGGTTGAATTCGTCGAGCGTCCATCGGGGTTGTTCCGTATCGCCCGCGGGTGTCATACGTGACCAGAAGGCGTTGCGCATGGATCCAAGGTTGCTGAGGCTGTCGGGATCCATGCCGAGCAATGTCTCGATGGTGGCGACGATCCAGGACCCGTGGCCGACGATGAGCAGTGTGGTCGGTGCGGCGTTCTTGCGGTGACGGCTGAGGATGTCGAGCACCGCCCGGCTGCCTCGCCTTCCGGTATGGGTGCGGCTTTCCACGCCGTGCTTGAGTTCCCCGCCGGTATGCGAGCGCCATGAGTCGTAGTCCGCGGCGTCGATGCTGCGGATTTCCTCGCGGGTCATGCCTTCCCATTCTCCGAAGCTGCGTTCGCGTAGTCGCGGGTCGCATTCGACGGGCAGTCCGAGCAGGTTGGCGAAGGCGTGGGCGGTCTGTTGTGCGCGGAACAGGTCGGAGGAGACGATGGTCATCCGGCGTTTCGCCGCCGGCGCCTGTGTGATTTCGTTTGGATCGGCCGGATGTGCGTCCGGTCCGGTCGGCTGTTGCAGGGATTCGGGATGTTGCGCCTGGTTGGTGATCTTCGCCCAGTAGTATCGGCGTGCAAGTTCATAGGCGCTTTGGTCCACCTGCCATCGGCCGACGATGTCGAGGGGGATGTCGATCTGGCCTTGCAGTCTTCTGCCAAGGTTGTAGGAGGTTCTTCCGTGGCGTAGAAACAGTACTTCGTCGATCATGTTGTTCATTGTATCCGTGGGGGCGGCTGCGCCATGGGTGCCGGTGGCGGCGGATCATGGTCATCCGTCGCAATCCGCACGTTTCGAGGCAGTCTTGCGCTCTCTTCTATACTGGTTCCGTCGAAGGGGCATAACCATGCCTCCATGCGGGCAGAAGGGGTTATGGCTTACAATACGATTCTTTCCGGTATCGAGATCCTCATGCCGGCGATGTTTGCCGGGGCGATCGTCGTCGTGGCGCTCAGCGATGACACGCGTCGGAGCCGCATGGCATTTGCTACGGTATTGGCGCTTCATGCCGTCGCCATGTTCGGAGGTCTGCTGGTTTGGAGATTCACCGGTCTTGATGGTACGTTCCCCATCGTGATGACGCATGTCGGCAGCTACTGCGTGCATATTGTGGGGCCTGTGGCCGTCACCGGCTTCATTCTGCTGGCATGCGCCAATCTGCCGTCCAGGCCTTCTTGGAAAGCGAGGCGTACGGCCAGTGCCAAACATGTTCTGCCGCAATGGCTGGCATTGTTCCTGCTGCCGGTCGTCTCGGGAATCGTGGGGCTTCGCTATGGTACGGTGATGCTGATGTATCCGGCCACAGCATTCTCTTCGATGATACTGTCATGCTGCGATGTCAGAACGGCGAGGAGCGGCGGATCCGAGCCGCGCATGAACTGGCGGAGGGCAGGGTGAAACCGTTCACCGAACAGCTTCACCCCCATTTCATCTTCAATTCGTTGACCGCCATCCAGGAACTGTGCATGGAGGATCCCGACAGGGCGAGAAAAGCCATACAGGAGCTGTCCGTATATCTGCGTGGCAATATCGATGCGGCCGGAGAGACTACGCTGGTTCCCATCCGCAAGGAAATCCGGCATGTCAAGGCATATCTTGATCTGCTGCAGGCCGATGCCCCGCGAAACATCACGGTGTCATGGAACATACGCACCCTGGATTTTCGGATTCCGCCACTGAGCATGCAACCTCTGGTGGAACACGTCATCAAATTCCATTCGCCATGCACTGTCGACCCGGCGCTCGCCATCAAGGTTTGGCAGGATGACGCGGCGGACTACGTCAGTGTGCATGACGATGCCGAATCCGAATGCCCGGAAGGGGCCGACCATCGTACGGCCAGCCTGGATCGCGTCGCCGAACGGTTGGGTGCCATCTGCAACGGGTCCCTCGCGTATGATGCCGACCATGGAACGACCCTGACCATCACCATTCCCAAAGGCGGTAACGCATGAACATCCTCATCGTGGATGACAAACAGCTTGCGATCAATGCACTATGCCGCATTTTGCGCGACGTCGAGCCCGATGGCACCTGCGTGAAGGCGACATCGGCGCGACAGGCGTTGGACGAGGCCTGTCGGATCCGGTTCGACGTGGTGTTCCTCGACATTGAAATGCCTGGCATGGATGGCATCGAACTGGCTCGAAAACTCAAGGGATGCAATGAGAACGTCAACATCATCTTCGTCACCGCGCATGCCGAGCATGCGCTTGAGGCGCACGGCATGTATGTCAGTGGATACCTGCTGAAGCCCGCCGATGAGGATGACGTCCGCGTCGCACTGTCCAATCTGCGCAACCCCATCGAGCCGGAGGCCGACGACCGTATCGTGGTGCAATGCTTCGGTGATTTTGATGTGTTCTATCGTGGCGAACCGTTGAAGTTCAATCGTAGCAAGTCCAAGGAACTGTTCGCCTATCTGGTGCATCGCAAGGGCGCACGCTGCTCCATCGGCGAACTCATCACGGCATTATGGGAGGATGCCTCCAATTCGCCGTCGCGTCGCGCCCAGGTACGCAATCTTATCCACGATCTGAAAACGACGCTGGAGCCGATCGGTCAGGATGACGTCATCGTGCGCGGGCGGGACAGCGTGGCAATCAGGATGGAAACGCTTGACTGCGACCTGTTCCGCTTCCTGAGGGGAGATTCCGATGCCGTGAATCTGTACCACGGCGAATACATGGCCCAATACGATTGGGCAGACATGACGGAAAGCATGCTGTAAGGCATCCAATCCGCCATGTCGGTTCGATATGCCTAAGATTCAGATCCGAAAAAGCTTGTATGGGGATGACTATCAGCATCATCCCCATACGGGCCCGGTGGGCCGGACATATGTTCCGTCAGTCTTTGACGATGGTTTTGCCGGCCGTCGCACCTGGCGTCAGATCCTGGATTTCCTTGATCTCCAGCACCGGAATGGTCATGGGCTTCTTCGTGCCGCGTTCCTCGGCGACCTTGACCTGGTCCTCGTAGATCGCATCGTCGTCGTGCAGCACGACATTGCCACGGAAACGATAGCCTTTCTTCTGTTCGAGGTTCGCGACGGCGACGACCAATTCGCTGCCGTCGAGCAGGTTGCGATACATCTGGCCCGCCGTACGTTCGTGGTAGCCGATGTGGTTGTCGTCGATGATGAACATGCTCATCTTCGGTCCCAAATCCACATGGCCGTCCTTGCCGATGGTCGCGACCCATGCCAGATTGTCGTTAAGGAATTCCTTCATCTCCGCAGTGAGATTCGCCATGATTGCAATCCTTTCCAACTTGTGCACCTGTGGTGCATAGGTGTGTTTCCAGACTACGGCAGGAACGCCTTCGACACATGTTCACCCTGCGTGAATGCCGTCGTACCGTCTTCGCCATACCGACCCCATTGCGGTGGCATCCGGCCCATATCACCGCCGGGCGAGCGACGGCTTCATACGAAAAAAGGCTTCCGGAAGAATCCGGAAGCCTTGCTTGTGGAGCTAAGGGGATTCGAACCCCTGACCCTCTCCATGCCATGGAGATGCGCTACCAGCTGCGCCATAGCCCCGTGTCTGCTCTGCAAACCTTGTATAAGATACATCGCAGACCTGAATCATGCAATCCCGGCGTGTCGTTCGGGGACCGGGATTGCATGACTCAATGCGTCGTTCCGGTGTCTCCGCTTGAATTCGTGCCGGTTCCGGAATCGGATGATCCGCCGGTCGAACTTCCGGAAGTCGAACCGTTTGAGGTGGAGTCGGATGAGCTCGAATCGGAGCCGGTACCGGAATCGGTACCGGAGGAATCCGAACCGTCGGTCGACGACGAGCCGCCATCGGTGGTGCCCGTGCCGGAGTCGGTCGAGCCGTTCTTCTTGGAATCGGTCGAGCCGCTGGTTCCGGACGTGCTGTCGGACGTGCCGCCGGAAGTCTTGTCACCGCCTCCGGTGGTTGACTGATTGGCCGTTCCGCCGGTATCACCGGTTCCGCCCGTCGTGGAACCGGTGCTTGGGGTCGGGGTGCCGGAAACGGTACCGCCCGTGTCGGTGGAGCTGGAGCTTGGCGAGGGGGTGACCTTCTCGTACACCACGTCATGCACCACGGTGTCCGTACCTTTGCCGTGGGTGAGAACGAGGATGAGGCCGGCACTCAGGCCCACGCCGACCAACGCGCTGACGAATGCGATGATGGCCGGCGCATATTTGCCGTGCAGCCATGACATGACACGGTTCTCTCCCGCATGATGCATGGTCCGGGATTTGCCGTCGGTGGAGTTTGCCGCATTGGTGTGCGGCTTGGTTTCCGCATTGTGCCCAAGATCGGTCAGCACGCGCGTGGCTGCGCCATTATCGGCGCCGGAGGTGATGACCCTTGGAGAGCCTGATATCACCGCGGTCTGGTCGGATGTCATGACCGTGGTATCGTCTCCGTCATGCCGGACCTTGCCTATGACTTGTGTGGCATCCGTATCGCCGTCGGTCGTGGCGGTGTTTTCGGAGGTTTTCCCGTCCGAGTTCGAACCGAACGGCACCGCGTTCTGAATCTTCTCCCCCGACGCCTTCAACACGTTCTTGTAGATCTGCGTCGAGACCGCGGAGACGATGGATCCGGCCGCCACACCGATCACCGATCCCGCTATGCCGATTTTCGCGGAAAGCAGGAAGGATGTCACCGCCGCAAGCGCGCCTGCGGAAATTGACGAAAATGAGATTCCCTTGAAAAAAATTCTTCACAGCACACGACGATAGCGAGTATCGCTTCAAAAGGACTGGCGATTGTGTGAAAATTCGTGGAATCCTTAAAATCCCAAGCGTTACAGACGCGGATGCTCCCATTGTTCGGTATCGGCGATGGCCGGACCGTGATTGTAATCCAGCAATCTCCAGCGTAACGTGCCCTCGATTTCGATCGGCACGAGACGCACCCAATGCGCATTGCGCATCGAAAGAATGGAGGCGAAGTCAGGCCGCACTTCGTTCAGTCCCAACAGCGTCTGCAGCGTCTGTGAGATCCAGGCGCCATGGGAGAACACGAACAGGTCGGTATCGGTTCCGGCGCGCATGGCCCAATCGTTAAGGGCCTCCACGCCACGTCTGCCGACATGCTCCTTGGTTTCCGCACCGTATTTGACTTCTCCGCCGCGAAACTCGGCCCAGGAACGATAATCCTCCGGATAACGCCTGGCAAGCTCCTCCACGGCAACGCCTTCCCAATCGCCGAAACTGCGTTCACGTACACGTTTGTCGGCATGCACCGCAAGCCCCAGCGGATCGGCGAAGGCGTGTGCGGTGGCGGCCGCACGGGCAAGGTCGGAACAGACCACCAGCCGATTGGGAATATCCGGACGGTGATCCACATAGAGCTCACGCAAGGCCTTTGAGGTCTGCTTCACCTGCCACTCGCCCACTTCGTCAAGGGGAATGTCGATCTGCCCTTGCAGACGATGCTGCGCATTGAACGCGGTGCGTCCGTGACGTACCAGCGTGATGGCATGCACATGCTGTGGCACCTTGCCCTGTGGTTCGATCGTTACGTTGCGCGGCATGCTTCTCCTTGCGTTTCGGGCTATTCCGCTCCGACGGTTTCCTCCGCCGTGTCCCGCGCGTGGTCCAGCTGGAGGTCGATGTTCGGGCAATCCTTCCACAGTCGTTCCAAGCGATAGAAGTCGCGTGATTCCTGATGCATGACATGAATCACGAAGTCACCATAGTCGAGCAACACCCACTGGCCCTCGGTCAGGCCCTCGCGGGAACGCGGCTGGCGCTTGTTGTCCTTCAGATAGAGATCCTTCTCGATCTCCTCCGCCACAGCCAGCACCTGACGTTCGTTCGAGGCTCCGGCGATCATCATCAGATCGGTGATGGCCAATGGTTCGGTGACATCGAAGGCCACGATGTCGGTGGCCTTCATGCGATCGGCCGCGGCTGCGGCGATGCGGATGGCGTCGATGGAATCTTGTACTGCCGGCATAATCAGCGCTCCCATTCGGGCTTCCAGCCCTCTACTACATGTTGTGTGTTTTCGGAATAGACCATGGATTCGGCCGGCACGTCATGCCGGACCACGGAACCCGCACCTGTGGTCACGTCGTCTCCGACCTCGACCGGGGCCACGAACAGATTGCCCGCACCGACGTGCACGTTCGACCCGATGGTGGTGTGGTGCTTGTGCACACCATCATAGTTGGCGGTGATGGTGCCGCCGCCGATGTTGGTGTGCTCGCCCAGATCGGCATCGCCGACATAGCTCAGGTGCGGCACCTTGGTGCCGTTGCCGATGTGCGCCTTCTTCATCTCTACGAAGGCACCGGCCTTGGATTCCTCACCGAGGTCGTTGCCTGGGCGCAGGTAGGTCCATGGACCGATGTTGGCGGCGCGGCCGATATGGGTCTTCTGCACGCGGGAACGTTCCACGTGCGCTTCGGCGTCGATGACGGCGCTGATCAGCGTGGTGTAGGGGCCGACTTCGGCACCCTCGCCGATCACGGTATGGCCCTGGAGGAAGCAACCCGGCAGAATCACGGCGTCGCGGGCGATCCGAACATCGTCTTCGATCCATGTGGTGTCCGGGTCAAGGATGGTCACGCCTTCGCGCATCCAATGTTCGCATACGCGCGCGTTGTGGGCTTTGGCGAGGGCGGCGAGCTGCATGCGGTCGTTCACGCCCTCCACGCTCAGCGGGTCGGAGGCGGCGAACGCGCCTACCGCGCCATGCGCCTTGGCCGTTTCCAGCGCATCGGTCAGATAGAACTCACCCTGGGCGTTGTCGGAATTCAGGTTGGCGATGGCCTCGGCCAGCAGCATGGCGTCGAACACATATACGGAGGTGTTCACCTCATGCACGGCCAGTTCACTGCTGTTGGCGTCCTTCTGTTCCACGATGCGCAGCACGTTGCCTTCGCTGTCGCGGATGATTCGCCCATAGCCGGTCGGGTCATCGAGAATGGTGGTGAGCACGGTCGCTCCGTTGCCGCTCTGTTCATGGAAGGCGAGCAACCGATTCAGCGTGTCTGCGTCAAGCAGCGGCATGTCGGAAGCGGCAATCAATACGACGCCGTCAAGTGCCCCATGTTCCTGCAATTGGGCCATGGCGCACTGCACGGCACGGCCGGTGCCCGGAATGTCGTCCTGGTTGACGATGGTGACACGCTCATCGTAGGAACGCGCGGCGGCCGCGACACGCTCGGCCTGGTAGTGCACCACCACGGCGAGCGTGTCGGGATTGAGTGCCGATACGGAATTCATCACACGGTTCAGAAAAGTCTTTCCCGCCAAGGTGTGCAACACCTTCGGCTTACTGGAACGCATGCGGGTGCCCTCACCCGCGGCGAGGATGATTGCGGCGCTTAATGCCATCTTCCGCCTTCCGTCTTTTGATTCTCGTCAACAGAGGATATTCTGCCGTGCAATCAGTAAGTGCACCGGATATCCATACCGTCTCCTCAAGGCCAGGGAAGCCATTCACGCCACCGTTCCTGTTGCATTCGCATAATAGGTTATACAGCGTGCAAGTTTCCTTGAATCTTGTGGGAAACGGCCTTTTTCTGTTCGAGGATTATAACCGTTGGGGCCGGACAGAGCAACGCAGCGTTCGGCACGGCCGCAGTCGGAGATCCCCGTTGCCAGATCCTCCGCGCACAGCAACTCCAGTATGCGGTAGCGTGTAAGGGGTAAGCGTTTTGGATCCTTCTCCTAGGCAGACAACCATCTTGTTTCCGCAACAGCATGCAGGGAATAGATCGAACGGAGCACAGATGAAGAATACAGCCCCGTTCGAGCAGCATTCCAAGAACTGTTATTCATCGTACAGGCTTGACGAATAAGCATTTCGCATAGTTTGGCATCGCATGTTTTCAGATGCGTGACACTTTCGACACGCTGTGTTGGCGGCATATGGCATAATGAATACTCGGCGAAAAGCTTTTAGGATTTTTGCCGTTCCCCCATGGTGTAATGGCAGCACACGGGTCTTTGGAACCCTTTGTCTTGGTTCGAGTCCAGGTGGGGGAGCCTGAAAACGGGTCCTCTCGGAAAGTCGGAGGGCCCGAGTTCCCGGACAATTGTCATCTCGAAGGATTGATTTTCTTAAACGCATGATGGGTAATCGGCATCAAAGTGTCTCAATCTTCCGGACATGATTCCCGTTCGCCGTTGTCGCGCCCAGTCTGAGACGGCCTATCTCTTCGGACTGCACGGTGAGAACGGCAGTTGACTCTTCTCCCCCCGCCTCTTCCAAGGTCTTCGGCAGTTCTTTGCCGGCACGTCTCATGTATTTGAGGCAACATGTGAGCACTTTGAGCAACTTCTTCGGGCTGGTCTTTTTGACGTTATCGTCGTCCGAACCGTCATTGGGCGTGCGCCATCGTCGTGGATGCCACGTCTGACTGACCAGCCCTCCTTACCTCGAGTCCGCTCATCCAGACTCTTCTGGGCGTACGGAACGATACGCACCATTGGAGAATCCGCCCGAGATTTGCGCCGCTAAAATCTGGGAGGACTCCGTAGCGGAGGAATACGCATTCTTGTATGCACTGGTCGCGTAGTGCATGACTCCCTTTTCCCGTTCTGAAAATAGATAATTATGTAGTTATGCCTTACGTATATGGAAACACTTTTAATTTCTTATATGTAAGAGATGCCGACATCAATCATTCCATTTGGTATTTATCAAAACGCCTTTCGTTCCAGAACCTCACCCTTAGTCACAGACACAGTCAAAATCAAGGCCATTTACTGAAACGGCAAGTTTCCCATTACGACGTAACCTTAAATTGGGAGTAAAGCATATCATAATTCCTGGGGCATAATGAGCCAGTTCATTACCCTTTAACGAGAGCATTCCCAACGCCAACCAATCAGCAGCGGACAGTAACACACCTTTCTAAATCGGCTCATGCACCCTCTCCTCTTCGTAGAATAGGAAAAGTCATAGGCGACGGATAATCAATATCTGTCTCCGACATCGGAGGTTGAGCTATGGATTGTGCGAAAATGATGAAAGATAATAGAGAGATAATCGTCTTCGCACGTGAAATCGATGACAGAAACAAAAAAACATGTTCCTCGGGGAGCGCGTTTCAAATGTCCCTATTGTGATCGTCCGGTCGACCTTGCCGCCTTGGACTCCAAGAAGGTCAGAACGTATTTCAAACATCATCGGAACGATGATCTTGCGAAGTTCTGCGATGAATATGTCAGCGGTAGTGGATCCGAAAATCTCCTTACGCGAAATCCGGTCATTCCCATCTTCCTTGAACGAGAGGGCGGATCCACGAATCGTTACGTACTGAAAGCAGGCCTGTACGGAATCGGACAAAGACTGCGTGATGATCTGAGGAAAACCGTAGAAGCTTATATGTCGGTCAATGGACGAGTGTATTCGCTATGGCAAATGGCATCGGAATCCCTGAAAGCCCCCATCCGGAAACTGTTAACGCTGGAACTCAGCAAGGTGGTAACGGTAACAGCTTCCGAATCCATACTCAGCAGAATCGGGACAGTCGAAGACTGCAGAACCGGCATGGTATTCACCAGCGACTACGACGGCATCCCAACGGATCATGTCATTCATATCGGAGTCAGGATTCGGCACGGAAACGACGTATACGCAGGACGGCACTATTGCCTTGTCCTTGATTCGGGAGAGCCGAAACTGACCCAGTCAGTCGTGAAATCCTTCGATACCGCGAAAAAGATAGGAAGTCTCGCGGCCAACAACCGTTTTACCGTTTGGCTGGTTTCCGTCTCCACGTCATCCTCCAAAAGAGACGATGCTGCGAATATGTTTGCCTCTTTCGGCTGCCGTCTTACCGATGAGGAGAAAACGGTTGACCTGCTTTGGCCTCCGTCCCTCACTTCCAACGGAATGGATCAGCCACTGTTCGAAAACACACCTGTCATATATCATGAGCCGGAGGGGAACGCTCGTCCCGAAGACGCTGGGATGGTTCGGATCATGCACCCTGCGGCGACCTACGGGCTGGGAGACGACTACATATCCCCGTTCGGATATATCGGAACGGGCAAGAACGAGTGTATCTACGAATTGGATACCGGTTTTCTGGTATCCCGGCCGGATGAATTCCACACATGGCGGACAATAATCCGAGACAGAATCGACTGGTCGGCATTCGTGACATCGGGATACGACGAGTCATCCGTGAGTTTGACATCGGGTGACAAGCCGATTCTTACCAGCTCATTCCCCGTGGACGTAGAGATACGGTCAAGGACGGGAGAAGCCTGGAGCGAAAGTCTGCTTAAAAGCGAGAGAACGCTCCCGGCACGGCGGAAGGATTTGGTTCTAATCAGAGCCGCGAAAGGAGCTTTCCCAAAGACGTTCCTGTTGCGTTTTAATGATGTCGGCAAAGCGGAAGAGTCTGCCGCACGATCAACCGCCAAAACCGATACGAGGTTGCTGTTGCGAAAGACAAATCTTGGCACGTCAATCGCAATGAAACGTACTGGAATCAAGGTTGGAAAGACGAATACGTCGAGAAGCGAAACGGTAGTCCGAGCGAGAAGAGGAGAATAAAAATGTTTTGGGGACAGGAATATGCAAGGGAATCGATTTGCATGGTCCGGTATAACCACGATGGCACGGTCAACAACTATCTTCGTCTTGCCGACTGCGATTCCCAATCTCAGGAGAACCCTTTCATATGGCTGAACCTTAACCGCTGGATCGATAAGGATAATCCGGACGATCCGAGAACTTTATACTCGCGAAGCATCACCAGCAACAGTAAACGTTTTTGCTGGTGATTTCGTACGTCTGAGATGGAAACCGAATTCCGCAAGACCGGATAGGCCGACCATAGTCGATCCTTTTGATTCTAAGTATCCATCATACGATACCAATCCGCGAGATCTCATCGAGGTAATCTACCTGACCGAGAATGATGCCAAACTATCTGAAATGCTTTCCATCGGATTCGAATACCAAGGTCGACCTACAGAACGAATCCTCATTGCATACAAGCGCTGCAAGAGGAACATGCTGGAAGCGGCCCTACTGCAAAGCAGCAAACTTGAATTCCACGATGGGAAAGCGAAACTGCAAAAATACATGCACGACGGGAAGTTCACAGCACTTTGTTTCCTTATCAACGAGAATGATGTGCAGGAAATGCCCAGACAGTTTGGGGAAGAGACCGTAAGAATGCTCTACTCCAAGGCTGTCCTTCCAAGTCCCAAAGGCAGTGTGCCAATCAGGCCTTTTGAGGACTACGCCGATGATTACCTGAAATGGTATTGCGACCAGTCCGGTTTTGATTACTCCAAGGAAGATCGCCAAAGAATCGGAACCTTGTTCAAGGAGACTATCAGTTCACCAATCTCGCTGGAGGATTATTCGGGAAAACCTTTTGATACCCGTGACGAAAAGCTATATGCCCATGCAATACAAAGGTTGATGCACGCCGATGATGATTTGATGAATCGAATCATCACCCATGTACTGGCGACGGACAAGGATTTTCATCAGCAATGTCTCAACACGGTCCTTGCAGGCAAGGACAAGGAGATAGAGGAGAAAAAATAAGACATTCCGAGATGTTGAACAGCGGGTTCAACAGGGACACAATGAACTGTCCATTCTGGACCAGCTCAAAAAAAGAAGACGAGGCTCAACGTGAAGAGCTAAGCACGACGCTTTCCGACCTTGAAGGAAAAATAAAGGAGGCAAACCAGCGTCAGAACGAAGTACTGAAAGAGATGGAGGACAATATCGCCTTGAAGTTGGGATTGCGGAGCCTTGCTAGAGCTATTCCATCCGGCGGTAGTTCCTTCCCCACGCTTCCGTCTCCCCAACCCTTGGCCGATATGTCACGTAAAAAGACTATCGACGATGAGGAACTCTCCATGATTCTCGAAGATAATCTCGATGAATCCATTTTTGCGCTTGGTGGGAATGATATCGAAGGATTGGCAGCCGGACTACTGGCGACGTTGGCCGCGACGAGGTTCCTTGCGGTGGATTCGGCCTTCTGTAATGACGTCGCAAACTCATTGGCATTCACCTTGAGCGGCAAACCCGCCTACCATTTTCCAGTGCCATCCGATTGGAGCGATATAGATACAACGTTGGAGAAGCTGGATGAGGCCGATTGTTCCGTTCTGGTTATGGATAATGTTTTCGACACTATGAATGAGGCATTTTTTGTTTTCGCTGCTTCGGGCAAGAACAAAAAAGATCTTCATCCTGCCCATTGGCGCGCATGGCAATCTCAAACTCCTCGCGCCAGAGCTATGGGGACAAATTTTCTATGTGTCTTCAAATGATTTCGCTCGGGATCCATCCTATGAGATAGAGAATTACTACGCGCCAAGCAAGCTGGCGAATATCGAGCACGTCGAGTTCAAGGTGGACGATTTACGGTCATTGCCTGAAACGCTCAACAAGACCGTTCCAGGCAATGCCCTTGTACTACCTTGTAAGATACTCACGGCATTCCGCAAAATGGTCCGACATGGCAGTAATGAGACTGGAGAAGAGAAGCGGCGGAAGGAGAAGAAGGCCATGGACGAATTCAGCAGGTGGACAGCCGACCATCAGCTCATTCTGGCATACGCCTTCGCCGGACCGGAGGGAATGATGATGGTCGCCGACCCTTTGGATGACCGGAACAGGGCTGAACGGCTCCTGCGGAGAATCGACAGGGATGCAGCCAATGAAGTATGACGATCTGCTCAGCATTATGGCTACGGACCTTGGCGTCAGGCGATACCGGAATGAGACGGACGAATCGTTCGGCATTAGAACGGTTTATTCCGCATCACGGTTCTGGATCGAAGCCTTTTGTCTGGATGACGGACGAATGGGGGCTGACGGATGCCGGCCTGGCACTATCTCGAGAAGGCTGAACCTTTGGCTCAGGCGAATCTCCCTCATATATCCGTTCATTGGGCAATGGTTCGGGGACCCTCCGGCATCCAAACTCCTTTACGACAAGCTCATCATGGTCGGAGACATCATCTCTGAAAACAGCGGCGGAACGTACAGGTGTCCTTCCCGTCATACGATTCAAATCAGCGATGACTTGAAAGCACTCCTGGGCGTCTACGACATGACAGGTAACGTCATGTCTCTGCCGATTTCGGGAATGATGCTTTCAGCACGTGAACATGGGAAACCACAGGTTGAACGCAACCCAGCATGGTGGGATCTACCGCGGGAGTACCATGTCTGGTCATCCTGCACGGACGAACGGGTCTACGAATACGCCGACCCGTTCCGACAAAACGTTAGGGACTGTTGGGCGGCGAATCCCATCCTATTGGATGGGATTGGGATCGGAAGAAGAGAGGAAGCCTATAGGCGCAGCACGTACTTTCTGCTACGCGACCGACGAGGCGACATCGAGGCGAGAATCATCGACGGCTCCCAGTGGAAGCCTCTGTACACCCATCTAAGGAGCGTCGCGGGGAATCCCTACTGGGCGGAGCTGGAACCGCTGGGAGAATCCCATACCAGGATCAAGACACCTTTTGGCATGCTTCCAACGGAAATATCCAGATGGCTGGATTTCATGACCTGGCCTGAAAAAGCTCCCGACGACGAAACCATGCGGATAATCCGCAACGAACTGTTAGAAACCGCTGTGGATATGCTTGAATCCTGCGGAATCAAAGTAAGGAGCAACCGAACATGCCAGTCCAACTGAGTATCGCCGATACCGAGAAAGCCATTTCGAACAGACTCGTCAAATACATCGAGACCGAATACTTCGGCAAAACGCCCGAGCTCCTCTCCAGATGCGAGAAAACACTCGCTGCTCCTGGAACGCTGTTTCAGAAACCGTATCTGGAAGCCACGAAAGCCTATCAGCTTGCCGATGGAGGCATCGGAAACGCTGCGGTTCCGGAACGAATCAAGGCTTTTCTTCAGAATATGGCGGAAAAGGACAAGGGAGTGTTCGCCCAACCATACAGCCATCAGGTCGAATCCCTCGAGTCGTTCTGGAACGGTTGCGACGTCTTGGTCTCCACAGGAACAGGTTCCGGAAAGACGGAGTGCTTTATGTGGCCGCTCGTGTCCAAAATGGCGGGAGAGGCCATGGGATTGACCGATAGACGGTCCTCATGGGAGGAAAGCCGTGCGGTCAGAGCACTGGTCCTGTATCCGATGAACGCGCTCGTGTCCGACCAGGTCGGTCGTCTGCGCAGGATGATCGGCGACAGGCAAGGCAGTTTCCTTGACATCTGGAAGAATTCCGTCAGGAACGTACGACGTCCCCAATTTGGCATGTATACCGGCAGGACTCCTTACGCCGGCGACGCGAGAAACAAGCAGCGAGACAAGGAATACGCCGAAACACTGAGGAAGGATTTCGGCGAGCTTGGTGAGGGAGACAAGCTCCATCTGTCGGAAACCGGCCGTTTCCCAGAAAAGAAAGACATCCTCGCCTATACGGATGTGATCGCGGAAGGCGGAGACGGATGGAGTTCCTTGGACACGGAGATGCTGATGCGCTTCGAAATGCAGCGACATGTGCCGGACATACTCGTAACCAACTATTCCATGCTGCAGTACATGCTCATCCGGGCAACGGAAAACGGCATCTGGGAGAACACCGCGAAATGGCTGGAGCGAAATCCGAAGGAACGGATTCTGCTCGTGCTTGATGAGGCGCATATGTACAAAGGCGCCGCCGGAGGCGAGGTGTCGCTGCTGCTGAAACGTCTCGCGGCAAGGCTTGGCGTCGGAATGGGCCGGTTCCAATTCATCCTGACTTCCGCCTCCATTCCGGAGAATCATGAACCGGTCGAGCGTTTCTTCGAGGACATGGCGGGCAGATCGGCTTCAAATCTGCGCATCATCACGGGCAAGGAGCAGGAAGTCATCCGTGGTTCCCGGATTCTTTCCGCGAAGGACATAGTGGCTGCCACTGGAGCCGGTAATGATGCGGATACTTCGATGATGCGCCTGCGGCGGTTCCTGTCGGGAATCGGCCAGCCTGTACCGGAGAGCATGGATGAGCAGATGGTCCGCGAGCGAGCCGGAGAAGAACTTCAGAAGATTGAACGGTTCGGGGCGTTGGCGGAAATTCTTCGTCGGAAAACGATGACCTTGGAGGAAGTCGCGGAAGAAATCTTCAAAGACGAGCCTGAAGCCGTCAGGGCGACCGACATTCTGCTGAATATCGCCGCATTGGCCTTGGATGAGGGACGGCCGCTTCTGCCGACACGTATGCACCTGTTCATCAGAGGAATCCAATCGCTCACGGTCTGTGCCGATCCTAGATGTATCTATGCGGAAAAAAAGGACGATCTGCCACTCGGCAAGACGTTCATCAACGGGTCAGCCGGACACTGCTCCTGCGGCGCGAAGACCTACGAACTGGCCACCGACCGTACTTGCGGAGCATTGTTCCTTAAAGGCTATGCCAATCCCAGCGATGACGACTTCTTCTTCTGGAACGAGAAGCCTGTCGGCAACAGTGAAATCAAAGCGCTCAGCGTCATGCCGATAGCGGAAGACTCCCGTCCGGACGACACCAAGACAGGATGGCTCAACACGGTATCCGGCAAGATATACCGTGACGACCATCATGGACAGTCCCATTTCTCGCATGTGGCGTTCTCCTTTGACCAGCCCAAAGACATGGACGGCAAGAAGATGCAGTTCACCACCTGCCCGAAATGCAGCGGTCGTCTTTCGGTCAGTGATTTCACTACCAAGGGCAATGAGCCGTTCTACAACGTCGTCGCCGAGCAATTCTCTTTGCAAGAGCCTTCGAGCAATCCGGAGAAACTATGGAGAAACCCGAATGCCGGAAAGAAAGTGATCCTCTTTTCCGACAGCAGGCAGGCTGCCGCCAGGATAGCGCTCGACTTAACCGAATCCTCCGACAAAGATCTGATGCGTAAGCTACTGTGCAGGGCGGCATACGACCTGTACCGAGAGTACAGAGAAGAGGCAACTGTCAGCGCGGTCTATCCAATGCTCCTGAAAACCGTGTCGGAACATGAATCGCGTATCTTCTACGGCAACGACCGCACGACCATTATGGGAAAAATCGAGAAAGACCAGAGAAAATACGAAAACCCTCGACGCTTCAAAAAAACTATTAGTCGCAGGTGATGAAAGCGCGCCGCAAGAATACCACTACCTCCTTTTATCGCTCATCTGCGATCGCTATCGTTCTCTCAGCGATATGACAATCGGATGGATTGATCCGACCGACGACGTCATGGAAGATATCGATGGCGACCTCGATGAAGCTGGAATCTCCGAAGCGGAATTCAAGTCGATTTTCTATGCGTGGAGCGAGTATCTGCTCATTCACAACGCCGCCCTGAACCCAAATATCAGTTGGTCCACTCGCGATAGGGCAATGCCTTTTTCCGCGGAATATGGGGTGGACAATGACAACATTTTCAAGGGACAGACGAGGGGACAACGTTCGCTGTACGAATTCCTGAAGAAACGCTTCAGTGCGGACGAAATGGCGCATATTGAGCACGCACTGGACCATTTCCTCGAAACATCAACAAAAAAAAGTCCAGTATAAATTCTTGGATCCGCATTGCGTCACATTGAGGATCGAACCGAATGCGCGGTGGAAGGTCTGCGACCGATGTGGTAAGAATGCCCCCTATGATTTATGGGGCAAATGCCCTCACTGCAAGCAAGGCGAAATGCATGAACTTACGGATTTCAGCTCCGTCGCATTTTGGCGCGATCCGATTGTAAAGATTCTCCAAGGTGATGACGATTCCCTGCGCGCGAGAATCAACACTGAGGAACATACAGCGCAGCTATCCCATAAGGATGGCCAGAACGAGAGCTGGTCCACCACCGAGGAATACGAAATGCGGTTCCAAGACATTTACACATCCGACAACGAAGATCCCGTGGATGTCCTTTCCTGTACGACAACAATGGAAGTCGGCATCGACATCGGATCCCTTACGGCGGTGGCACTCCGCAACATTCCGCCGATGCGCGAGAACTACCAGCAAAGGGCCGGACGCGCAGGACGTCGCGGCTCCTCAGTGTCCACCATCGTGACGTATGTCGATGCCAGGCCTTTCGACAACCATTATTTCGAACATCCAGACAGTATTGTTCGCGGGGAACTGAGGGAACCGCATGTCGACGTGGACAACGAAAAGCTGATTAGACGGCATCTGGCGACTATTCTGCTCACCGATTTCAGTGCTGAGCAAGGATTTTCGATGGAGAACGTTACGATTGAGAATTTCTTCGAAAACTATTGGAGAAATTGGAACTCCTTTCTTGAATCGTACGACTTCAATGTCATCATCCGGCATCAGCTGATTCCACGGGATTGGAGACTGGATGCCAACAAGTTCCGTCGTGCCCTGTCCGTGGAGTTGGACGACCTTAAAAAGGATTTTGAAAAATACGGAGAGAACTATCTGTCCGCCGACAATAAAACCTACAAGAGCCTTTTGGATAGTCTCCTCGAAGCGGCCATACTCCCGACGTACTCATTCCCCCGCAACGTCACCGGATTCGACATTGAGGATCCATCCGATGTCAAGAAGCTCGAGCAGCGGCCGGAACGGTCCCTCGATATGGCCATCAGCGAATACGCTCCAGGGCGAGAACTCATCGTGAACAAAAAAAGGTACATTTCCGGTGGAATCTACGCACATTCGTCGAGATTCGCCAAAAAGCAAGGTACCTCATTCGAGCCGGCGAAGAAGTACTTCGATAACAAGGACTACCACAACGAAGTGCTCCTCTGCACGAACCCGACTTGTGGATGGTTCGGATTCGAAAAGGAGCTACGTAAACCCGACCGTTGCCCGTTCTGCAAGGAACCTGGACTTGAACGCAAGCCGTTCCTTAAGCCGTGGGGATTCGCGCCGAAAAACGGAGATGCGTCTCCGTCGGCGAGCGAACGTTCCGAATTGTCCTTTGCGGAACCACCTTTCTACTCCGCGACGCCTTCCGAAGAAATGATGGGCACCGATTACAATCACATTGAATACAGCGAAAGACACGACTGCTCCCTCATGGTGATCAACAAAGGTCCGAATGGCGAGGGATTCACAATCTGTTCCCATTGTGGAGCCGCTTTCCCGACGACGGATTCGGCAGGAGTCGAAAAATACATCAAAGCGCCTTACACGAAGACTCCGCAGAATCGGCTACCTGGCTGCGCGCATGATTTTAGCCGTGGCCTATACATCGGAGACGTGTTCAACACGGACATGATCATATTCGCCCTCCGCCTTGATCCAAACGAGGTGAGCGTCAACCAGTCGAATAAATGGCTTAAACGAGCCCGCGTGTCGCTTGCTGAGGCGATGCGACTTGCCGCCGTTGATCTATTGGATATCGATTTCAACGAATTATGCGTCGGTAGCCGCACACGTCTTGACGGGAACGGCGGATCCGCTTTCGCCGACGTGTTCCTTTTCGACTCTCTCTCCAGTGGCGCCGGATATTCGTCCGCTCTGTCCAAGGGACATAATCTCAAAAAAACTCTTCGACAAGACCAGAAGCATCCTCAACGGCTGCGATTGTGAAGAGGCTTGTTTCTCCTGCCTGAAGCACTACTACAACAAGCAATTCCATAATCAGCTCGACCGTCACGCAGCGCTCGATCTGCTTGACTATGCAATGAGCGGAACAGTAAAGGGCCGTGTGTCCGACGAGGACGCACGGATTGCCTTCGCGGCCCTTGCAGAGGTGATTCAGAATGATACACGGTCCATGTGTTCGTTCAAAGGTGACAAGATGACCTTCATGTTTGACGGGAAGGAAACAGTTCTTACCTGTCTTCCGGATATGAAACCCAAATCATCCGCTTCCGCGGTGAATGAATGCTGGCAATATCAGCTAAAGCATAACGTCCCAGGAATCGTTGATGCACTTGCAAAAGGACGGACGGGGAACCTCACGTTGTTTTAATTCCTCAGATTAACGTTCTTTCCCCATCATCTTGACGATTGCGTTATGACAAACATGACGCAATCGTCAAGAAAGACGGTGGTGCCACTGGCCATCGTCGGATTGGCGGAGAGACCGCGACTGGCGGCGAATGTGCGATGCCACTCGTCAATCTCTTCCGCAGCAACAAAAGAAATCATGCCAGCGAGACGGCTGTTGGCCGAAAGGTCTTCCGCGGCGTCGCGGTGGATTTCATTGACGTCGTCGTCATCCAAACTCTCTGACGCCGTCCAGCCGGTCAGAAAGAATTTCGGCGTGCATGGGTAACTGCCTGAACTCCTCGCTAGGATGGAGGCTGGTCATCGCCGGACAAGGGAATACACAAATGTTGTCCGATGTTTCGACGGCATACGAACTCATAGAAGTGGAGGACGTATCGCATAGCGCCAACTTCTCAGCGTGCGGTCATTTCGACAAGTTCCAATTTGAAAAGACCGTTGTCTGGGTTGTATTTGTCTACTGTCGCCTTGACATGGATGTTCTGTCCCTCATGGACGAAAGAGGACAGTCCGACCGAACCGTTATGGAAATCGCTCCATATGATTCCCTCGAACCTGAAATTCGGCCCACTGACACTGTCCGTGTTGTAATCGCCGCCATATACCAACGTGTAATCCAGCAAGAAACGGGGATGCTCGTCGCTGGGTATAACGTTTGCGATGTTGTCATCGAAGGTGGTGCGGCCCTTGTATTTCTCCGCGAACGCGGCGACGGATGAATCGTCAGGATCTTTCAGCGCGAGCAACGCCGCGAACTCCGGATTGTTGGCGGTCGTGATGACGCCGTCGCTATCGGGCTGCTGCTGGAATTCCTGCTGCTGTGATTCCTTCGACGACGTGGTCTCATTCTTCCGGACGGTCAACGTGACCTTGCCATCCGTGGTGGATTGCCTCGCCTTGATAACGGTCTATTCCTCGCCGTTCCGCACGTACGTCTTCACCGTTGAAGTCTGGTCGCTGCCGTCGCCTCCGTCAATCAAGAAATTATAAGCCAAGTTTTTCCCGTCAAGTTCCTCCATCACGTCCTTCGTAGAATGACCTTTCTACGCGTTCGTGTCGATCGTCGTGAACGAGGGTGCGGACGACTCATCCTTATCTCCAGAGTCGGGAGTGTCTGAATACGACGGAGTCAATGCTGGATCGTTCTTTCCCTAATCGCTGGATGGCTGGCTGGCGCAGTACGCGATGCCAACGAGCAGGAGAAGTGCTGCCACACAGCCGATAAGAATTGTGAGTCCCCGCTTGTCCTTCAGCAATGCCGCGAAACCGTTAGACGTCGCATTCCCCTTCGTTCTTGTGTCGGATGGACTGTTCGCCGGACTGGTTTCATTTCTCGTCGGAGGGCCAACACAACGCAGGCGTCATATCGGACTTCGCAAGCGTATCGTATGTGGAATCCGGTCGTTCCGATGGGTTCTCATCCGCCTCGTCCGGCAGGTTCGCATCGCCGTCGGGCTCTGCAGCCGAAGCGACGTCGATCAGCGCCATCACGTCCGTCGGTTCGGAGCTGGCTCCACCCGGAACCGTGGGAAGTGTGACCGTCGGGGCCTGTTCCTCCGGAACAATTTCCACGGTGGCGTTCGGCTCCGCGTCTTCAGCCTTAGTTCCCGCCCGGCCGTGTGGGGCGGTGTTTTCGAGGATGTCAGAAAATACCCTCCGTGGTTTGTTGCCGGGAGAAACCGGCTTAGTCCTCACGGACGGAGAATCGTCATACAGGGGTTCGTTCCAGACCTGCAAGGTTTCGGCGGTGTGTTCCTCGGCATTCCACTCGCGCAGCTGTTTCCTTTCCTCACACACTGAACGCGCCTCATCGATGGAATCTCCGATGATCTGAGTGGCATTCTGCATGCGTGAGGTCGCCTTCCTCACCGTCTCATTGGATTGGATTCCGTTCCATGCACGGGCCGAATGCTCGCGCATCACATTGATCCTGTCCTCGCGGCTATCTTCTGCCACAATACGGTCTACTTCGCTTTTGGCTTTGGAAAGCACCTCCTTCGCCCTGGTCCTGCCAGCTTCGAGTTTCCCTTCCAGATCATTGTCCTTCGCGAATTTTTCGGCGCTTTTCCTGGCTTTAGAGAGGAGACCGCCTAAAACCGTCGGCTGCGAAGCCGGACGCGGTTCCGGTTGGGATCGAGATGATGCAGAGGCCAGAGACCACGGAACGGATGGATACTGACTCGGCACCGGTTTGGGCAATTGGCCCATGTCGGGCTGGCCCATAGGCATAGCGTGTCTTCCGGACGGACGGCTCCTCAGCGTCTGAACTATCCGATCGAGCACCGGACCCACGTCGTTCATGGCATATCCGCCCATATATGTGATGGCGAACGGGTGCTGTTCAACGTCATCGGCGGACAGTCCATATCCGTTGCGCAGGGTTTCGATGCATTCCCGGAGAATGCATCCACTTCATCCGTCCTGTATCCTTCCGCGGTGGTGAGTCTGCTGCTACTTCCTGTTTGATTTTCAGTTCAACCAACGACGACGCCATGACCGGTTTACGCATGGAATCGCTTCGCTTCCCATCCGCAGCCATCCATGTCTCAGCGGTAACGCATGAATTGCAATGCTTCTGTCGATTCTCTGATACGGATTTTCATGTTTTCATTCACGCCTTCCTAACGAGCTTTTGTCTTGTAGCATTCGACGTCGTGGATGACCATGATTCTAGTTTCGGCACTGTCGTCCGGAGGGATTCTCATGTCTCGCAGCATTCGCCACCGTACGTCTTCAACCTCACATTTGCAGCCCAGTGACATTCAGAACATTCCCCGCCAATCAAGAGACCAACGGGTTCTCAATGCGTTATATGTCCGTGGCTATTGAGCAGCGGAATCCTTGTGTAGTCCCGTATGGGCTCCGTCGATTCGTGTACAGAGTACAGCCTGTTTCCGGTCACGCACGCCGGATACGCTTTATCATGGTCCATAGCCAACGTCCTCATGGAGGCGATCGTGACCGACAAAAAATACGGGTTCCAAACAAGTCGGAACCCGTATAAACGCAAAATACGCTAACGAAAGCCCAAAGAATCAGGCGAACAGGAAGCCCTGCCCGTGATGCTCGGGATACGTGTCGAACAGCTCGGCGACCGAACCGTCCTCGAACACGGCGCGAATGGCGCTGGCCAGCAGCGGCGCGATGGACAGGACTGTCAGGCCATCCCAACGCTTCTCCTCCGGAATCGGCACGGTATCGGTGAGCACGACCTCGCGGGCGCCGCTACCCTTCAGACGTTCGATGGCCGGACCGGACAGCACGCCATGCGTGGCGACGACGGTCACCGACTTGGCACCGGCGTCCTTGAGCACGCTGCATGCGCCGGCGATGGTGCCGGCGGTGTCGATCAGGTCGTCGACAAGCACGCAGTCCTTGCCTTCGACGTCACCGACTACACGGTTGGCGACGGCCTGGTTCGGACGGGTAATGTCACGGGTCTTGTGCACGAAAGCCAGAGGGCCGCCGCCAAGACGCTGAGCCCACTGTTCGGCCACACGGATGCGACCGGCATCCGGGGAGACCACGGCGACATTGTCGAGCTGGTTGGCGAAACGGTCGCGGATGTAATCGACCAGCACCGGCATGGCGATGAGATGATCAACCGGACCGTCGAAGAAACCCTGCGACTGGGCGGCATGCAGGTCGACGCTCATGATGCGGTCGGCGCCGGCAGTCTTCAGCAGGTCGAACATCAGACGGCAGGAGATGGGCTCACGTCCGCGATGCTTCTTATCCTGCCTGGAGTAGCCCAACAGCGGGCAGACCGCGGTGATGGAACGTGCGGAAGCGCGCTTGAGGGCATCGATCATGATGAGCTGTTCCATGATTGACTGATTGATTGGGTTGCAATGGCTTTGCAGTACGAACACATCCGCGCCACGCACGGATTCGGTGTAACGCACGTACATCTCGCCATTGGCGAAATCATATGCTGTGGTTTCCAGAACATCGATGCCGAGCTGTTCCGCGACTTCCGCCGCCAACTTCGGGTGTGTCCTGCCTGTGACAAGGATAAGGTTTTTATCCGGCTTTCCTTCGAGGATTGCGCTCACCATGTCTCCAAACGTCTGTTTTCGCGTCAATTGGACGTGACCAATACTAACCGTTTACACAGACCATGCGAGACTCGCGTGTTCATGTGGAAAATCACCGGTATAAGCCGTGTTTGCCGATATATTGGACCACCCCGTCGGGTACCAGATACCAGACCGGTTCGCCGTGCTCGGCGCGTCGGCGTACGTCGGTGGACGAAATCGCCAGTGCGGGAATCTCCAGCGTGTCGACTTTGCCTTCCGGGAGCCTCACGCCTTCCGGCGACGAGTATCCGGGGCGGGTCACCGCCACGAAGTGGGCGAGATCCCACATCTTGTCGGCATCCTTCCACTGCATGATCTCCGCGACCGCATCGGCGCCGGTGATGAAGAACAGTTCCGCCTCCGGATGCTGCGCCCTGATATCACGCAACGTATCGATGGTATAGGTGATGCCCGGTCGGTCGATATCCACACGTGACACCGTGAACTTCGGGTTCGACGCCGTGGCGATCACCGTCATCAGATAACGGTCCTCGGCGTTGGTGACCCTTTTGTCAAGCTTGAACACCGGCCGCCCCGTCGGCACGAAAATCACCTCGTCGAGATCGTAGACCCACGAGACTTCGGAAGCCGCCACCAAGTGGCCGTTGTGAATCGGGTCGAAGGTGCCGCCCATGATGCCGATGCGGGGCCGGCTATGCCAGTTGCCGCGTGCCGATCTTCGCCCGGATACCACCGCCGAACCGGAGGCATCGACGGACAGGTCCGCCATGCGCCTTTCCGTCTCGAGCACATAGCTGACGGCAAGCTCGGAATCGGCCTCGGCCGACTCCGGACGCATGCGCCGCGGCCCGGTCATGCCGTCTCCTCATCCTGCCGTTTGTCGGCGTCGGCGGTTTCACGTTCGATCTCATCCGCAGTGGGCACACTCTCCTGCGGGTCGATCTTGCCCATATCCTCATCCCATTCATCCTGTACGACACGTCGAATCTCGGCGAAGGTCGGCAACGGGAAATCAGGCTGATACAGGCGTCGGACCTCAGCCACCCGTTCGGTGACGCGAATCAGGGTGTCGGTCATGCCATCGATGTCGCCTTCACGTTCCATTGCGCTGAATCTGGCGATGTACTGCTCCATCAGATGCATCTGCTCGTCCACGTTCCTCAGCTGGTCCTCGTCCAGGTCGGCGATGTCGCCGGCATCGGTTTCCGGCCATCCGATCAGCACCGCATCGGCGTATTCGAGCGAGGCGCGCTGTGCCGCGGAGGCGATGCCGTCCTCGATCTGCACGAGGAACACGTACCGTACGATGCTCAGACGTTCCGAAGCAAGACGCAACCCGAGCCGCGGGTCCTCGCGGTCAGCATTCCAAGGATTACCCATATCCACCATGATCCGTTCGCTCATGCCCGCACCTGCCCCGTTCCGTATCCGATCCACTTGGTCGTGGTCATTTCACGAAGTCCCATCGGACCCCGTGCATGCATCTTCTGTGTGGAGATGCCAAGCTCCGCTCCGAAACCGAACACACCGCCATCGGTGAATCGCGTCGAGGCGTTCACCATCACCACCGCCGAATCGATTCGGGAGGTGAACTCCTCGATGGCCGAGTAGTCCTCGGCGATGATGGATTCGGTGTGCCCCGTGGAGTGACGGTTGATGTGTGCGATGGCCTCGTCCAGCGAATCGACGATCCTGATGCCGATCTTCAATGCCAGGTATTCGGTATCCCAGTCCTCGTCGATGGCCTGCACGAGGTTCACGCCATCGATGCCGGCCTTGTCGATCAGATCATAGGCCCGTTCGTCGGCATGCATCTCGACCTGGGCCTCGGCGAGCGCCCGTGCGGCCAGCGGGATGAACCGTTCGGCCACATCGCGGTGCACGAGCAGCTTTTCGGTGGCGTTGCATACGCCGACGCGCTGTGTTTTGGCGTTGATGAGGATCGGGATGGCCTTGTCGAGGTTTCCGGAGCGGTCCACGTAGATATGCACGTTGCCGGCACCGGTTTCGATGACGGGCACCTTGGAGTTGCGTACGACGGCTTGGATAAGGCCCGCTCCCCCTCGCGGGATGAGCACATCGAGGTGGCCGCGTGCCTCCATCATGGCGGTGGCTCCCGCGCGTCCGAATGCGTCGACGGAGGCGACCAGCGCCGGGTCGTGCCCGTGTTCGGACAGTATGTCGGCGATGATGTTCAGGGTCGCCGCATTCGTGCGTTCGGCCGCGTGCCCGCCGCGTAGGAGTACGGCATTGCCGGATTTGATGCATAGTGAGGCCACGTCGACGGTGACGTTGGGCCGTGCTTCGTAGATCATGCCGAGCACGCCGATCGGTACGCGCACCTGCTCGAGGCGCAGGCCGTTTTCCAGATGGTATCCGCGTACGATTTCGCCGACCGGGTCGGGCAATGAGGCAACGTGACGTACGCCTTGCGCGGCGGCGGCCACTCGCGGCACATCGAATCTGAGCCTGTCGAGTTTGCCTGCGCTCATGCCGGCTTCGAAGGATTCCTGCATATCGAGCGCATTGGCTCCCGCGATTTCGTCGGCGCGTGCGTCGAGCGCGTCGGCGATGGCCAACAGCAGTTCGTTCTTGGCTTCCGTATTGGATTGCGCCAGCAGGCCCTGTGCGCGTCGTGCGGCGTCACCCTTTGCGCAGACCGCTGCGAACACGTCGGCGGCGACCGCGCCCTGTTCCGTCTGTGGATTCGTCATAATCTCCTACCATAGCGCGAAATCGCGCCTTTCCCGATTCATGGCCCGTTTTTTCGCCAATGAATCGGAAAAGACGCGATTGCGCCGTATGCCCGTCGGTCAGTGGATCTGGTCGAGGCCCGGATACAGCGGGAAGTCCTCGGCAAGCTTGTCGACGCGCGCCTTCAGGGCGTCCACGTTCGCATCCTTGCCGGCCGCGAGCGCGGTGCCGATGATGTCGGCGACCTCTTCGTATTCCTTGGGGCCGAAGCCTCGGGTGGCGAGGGCGCTGGTGCCGATGCGCAGGCCGGAGGCGACGGATGCCGGGCGTGGGTCGAACGGCACGGTGTTGCGGTTGATGGTGATGCCGCATTGTGCGAGAAGGTCTTCGCCCTGTTGCCCGTCCATTTCGCTGTTGCGCAGGTCGACCATGACCAGGTGCACGTCGGTGCCGCCGGTCAGTACGCTGATGCCGTTGTTCTTGACGTCGTCGGCCGTGAGACGTTCGGCGAGGATCTTGGCGCCGTCGAGGGTGCGCTGCATGCGGTCCTTGAATTCTTCGGAGGCTGCGACCTTGAATGCCACGGCCTTGCCTGCGATGACGTGCATGAGTGGGCCGCCCTGTTGTCCGGGGAACACGGAGGAGTTGAGTTTCTTGGCGTAGTCCTGCTTGGCGAGGATGAAGCCGGAGCGTGGTCCGCCGAGGGTTTTGTGCGCGGTGGAGGAGACGACGTCGGCGTACGGGACCGGGCTTGGGTGCAGTCCGGCGGCGACGAGGCCTGCGAAGTGGGCCATATCGACCCAGAATTTGGCGCCTACCTCATCGGCGATTTCCTTCATGGCCTTGAAGTCCTCGATGCGCGGGTATGCGCTCCATCCGCCGATGATCATGGCGGGATGGGTCTCCAGCGCACGTTGACGGATGATTTCCGGGTCGATGCGGAAGGTTTCCGGGTTCACGCCGTAGGCTTCGGCATGGTAGAAGCGGCCGGAGAAGTTGATTTTCATGCCGTGGGTGAGATGGCCGCCGTGGTCCAGGGCCAGGCCGAGCACGGTGTCGCCGGGTTTGACGAGTGCCTGGTAGACGGCAGCGTTGGCTTGGGCTCCGGAGTGGGGCTGCACGTTGGCGTATTCGGCGCCGAACAGGCTTTTGGCGCGTTCGCGCGCGATGGTCTCGATCTTGTCGACCTGTTCGCAGCCGCCATAATAGCGACGCCCGGGATAGCCTTCGGCGTATTTGTTGGTGAGCACGGAGCCCTGGGCCTGCAGAACCGCACGCGGCACGAAGTTTTCGGAGGCGATCATCTCCAGGCCGTTTTGCTGGCGGGACAGCTCGGCGTCGAGCACGGCGGCGATTTCGGGATCGGCCTGGGCGATGGGGGCGTTGAACATGTCGTTCGGGTTTTGGGCGAGAGGTGATGTGGTCATGGGGCTCTCCTTGGCTGGTACTGACAGTCCGCGAGCAATGCGGTTTAAGGAAGCAGTCTACGACCAGTAATCGCTTTTGACGAGGGACGTTTCGAAACATGGCGGAAATCATCGTCCCATTGCACGGACGCAAGGCCCTTCATTGCCCACCTTTGCCATTACACTGATGCTGTATTCACCTCTATCCGCCTTATTGCTAAGGATGTCCAGTGACCACGTTCCACAGCACACGCAGCACCACCGACTCGCTTACCTCCAAGCAGGCCATTCGCAAAGGCATCGCCGATGACGGCGGCCTGTTCGTAACCGACTCCCTAGGCGAATCCCACGTGGACATCGCATCCCTGGCGGGCAAGTCCTACCAGCAGATCGCGTTTGATGTGCTTTCCGTGCTGTTGCCGGACTTCACCGAAACCGAGTTGAAGGAATGCATCGCCGAGGCGTATGGCCCGCAATGGTCCGACGGGAGGATCACCCCGGTCAAGCCGCTTGGGGACGATTTCGTGATGGAACTGTTCAACGGGCCGACCTCCGCGTTCAAGGATGTGGCCCTGCAGATCCTGCCGCGCTTCATGGCGCGCACCGCCCCGGCCGACGGTGATGGCCGCGAGAAGATCATGATCGTCACTGCCACGTCGGGCGACACCGGCAAGGCCGCGCTCGCAGGCTTCGCCGATGCGGCGGGCACCGGCATCACCGTGTTCTATCCGGAAGGCAAGGTCAGCCAGGTGCAGGAACTGCAGATGACCACGCAGACCGGTTCCAACGTGAACGTGTGTGCGGTCAAGGGCAACTTCGATGACGCACAGTCCGCGGTCAAGCGCATCTTCGGCGACAAGGAGCTTGCCGAACGCCTGGCGGGCGGTTCCCATGTGGCGCTTTCCTCCGCGAACTCCATCAACGTGGGCCGCCTGGTGCCGCAGGTCGTCTACTATTTCTCCGCCTACGCGCAGTTGCTGGAACGGCAGGTGATCAACGTGGGCGACGAAGTCGAATTCGTGGTGCCGACCGGCAATTTCGGCGACATCCTCGCCGGCTACTATGCCAAGTTGCTGGGTCTACCGGTAAAGCATCTGGTGGTTGCCTCCAACGAGAACAACGTGCTGTTCGATTTCCTGACTTCCGGCACGTACAACCGTCAGCGTCCGTTCTTCCAGACCATCTCCCCCTCGATGGACATCCTCATCTCCTCGAACCTCGAACGCATGCTGTACTACATGTCCGACAAGGACACGCGCCTGATCGCCATGCTGATGAACGATCTGAACCAGTGGGGCGCCTATGAGGTTCCCGAGCCGATGCTCGCCAAGATCCGTTCGATCTTCGGCACCGGCTGGGCCGATGAGCATCAGGTACGCGAGATGATCGCGGACTGCTGGGACAAGCATCATTATGTGATCGACCCGCATACCGCCTGCGGCTATTTCGTGATGCAGCAGATGCCACGGGATCCGCTCACTCCGCGCGTGCTGCTGAGCACCGCCAGCCCGTACAAGTTCCCTCGCGTGGTCAACGAATCCCTCGGCCTGGATGCGTCCGGCACCGATTTCGAGTGCATGGACGTGCTTGCCAAGGCCACCGGCACCACCGCTCCGACTGCGCTGCGCGGTCTTGAGACCGCCGACGTACGCTTCGATAGCGTCGTTGAGATCAGCGGCATGGAGGATTTCGTCGAGCAGGCCGCCAAGTCCCTGTAGGAGATAATCGCAACATCGGTAATCGGCTGTCCGCTTAGGCGGGCGGCCGTTTTTCATAAGTCTCACTAAAGTGTCGGAATCGGAGGCGAAAATGATGCAATCTGCTACAGGCAACGCGAATGGACCGACCGGCCCGACAACCAACCCACCCGCAACATCCGGGAATGCAGGCATGGCGAATAGGCCGAAGAAGGACCGGCTGATCACCCGTGACGTGGCATTGGTCATGCTGGCGACGTTCTTCTTCATGACCAGCAACATGATCATCACGCCGATCATCGCAGGCTATGCGGAGCTGATGGGCGCGGCCGGCACCATGATGGGCGTCATCGCCGGTGTGATGAGCTTCGTCTCCCTGTTTTGCAGGCCGGTTGCGGGTAATCTGTCCGATTTGGTGAGCAAACGTCTGCTGGTGACCGTCGGCACAAGCCTGTACATCATCGCCGGCATCATGTATTGCCTGGCCAATTCCACGGGCATGCTGATCGCGGCACGCGTGGTCAACGGTCTGGGATTCGCCTGTGGTTCGGTATGTCTGGCGACTTGGGTGTCGCTGCTGCTGCCGATCCGTCATATGGGTGCCGGCATGGGACTGTACGGCATCGTCAACGCCCTGGCCATCGCGGTGGGGCCGGCACTTGGCATTCGCCTGCAGGCCGTTGCCGGCTATCATCTGACGTTTGTGGCCTCACTGGTACTGAACGTGCTCACGCTGATCGTCGTCATGTTGGTCAGAAACGGCGGCAATCCGGCGCGCCAGGCCGCGTCGCGATCCCGGGGCGATGCCGGACGGCATGGTATCGCGCACCGCTTCCGCCTGAGCAATCTTGTGGAGCCTCGCGCAATCCCGCTGACGATGGTGTTCATGATGTTCGCCATCCCCTACTTCGCGAATCAGTCGTTCATCGTGGACTACATCTCGGCGCGCCATCTGACGGTCTCATCCGACCTGTTCTTCGTGTTCTATGCTGCCGTGTTGCTGATCATGCGCATCACCATGAAGAATCTGTTCGATTCCAAGGGATTCCGGTTCTGGCTGGTGATCTGCTCGATCGCAATGCTTGCCATGCTGGCGTTCCTGACGTTCATGACGAACGATTGGTATCTGCTTGGCGCAGGCGTGGCGATGGCCGCCAGTTACGGTCTGATGAGTTCGGTCACGCAGGCGCAGGCCGTGGTGATCGCCGGCCGTGAACGTAGCGGACTGGCCAACAGCACGTACTATATGGGACTCGATCTGGGCATGGCATTGGGACCGATTCTGGCGGGCGTCTTCTACGGGCACATGCCGATCGGCTGGTTCTATCCGGCGTTCATGCTGACGATGCCGATCGCGTGGATCATCTATCTGGCATTCTCGCATGTCATCCATCCCACCGCCCATGCGGACGATTGATGGCGGGCGCAACGGTGATGCGGGATGCCCACAACCACAATAGGAACGCCGCCGCTCGCCGATTCCCGGATACGTCAGGAGATGCAGACTACTGACGCGGCTGCGGTCTTTCGCGTACCTTTGCCGTGACATAGTCCGACTCGACCTTCCAGACGGTGACGCTGCGGACCTGCCGGTCGGTGAATTCGACATGCTCCATGCCCGCCTGCTGCCTCATCAGCATCTCAAGCGCGAGACGGGATTCGTCCAGATCGCTGACGATGGAGGCGACGCCGGTACCGACCACCGATTTGAAGGCCTCACCCCAATTGCACGGCACACGTCCCGCCACCACTTCACAATCGGTTTCCATCTCGAAGGCGACGGACAGCTTGTTGCCGGCGGCCTTGATGGCATCGATCTTACGGCCGATCGGCGCACTGTGGAAATAGAATGTCGGTCTGGCCGCATCTCCGATGTTTTCGCAGATGTAGGCGAAGTTCATCGGCACTATGGTCGGCCCTTCCGCATCCGCATATGCGATGTGAATGAGTTTGCAGGATGCGACGATCGCCATGATCTGCGCCGGATCGGCAACCTCACGATCGGCGCGGCGCATCATGCGACGTTCCCCTGCCACTGTCCGTTCATCGTTACGTCGCGTCGTCATGCTGCGATCCTTCCGATTCGACTTCCCGACCATCATGGCCATTCGTTCCCGTCCGGAACCTGCAATCCATGGTAGCGTAAGTCGCCGCGGGGCCGTCGGCGGACCCGTATCGCCCGCGTAATCGTCAAGAACCGTCGCTATGTACCGAAAACCGTCGTTGCATGCCGATAAGCACGATGGCCGTTCCGTCCAAACGACACCTTGGAAAGGAGAAACGCCGTTTCATGGTGGTGGTATCCATATCCTCCACATGAAACGACGTTTTCCGCACCTTCCTTCGAAACCACCGACGCCTTATGCGCTCTGCCGGTACTCCAGGCAGGTTTCGAAGGAGCGGCGCGTGAGATGGCCACGGTTGATGACGCCGACGAGTCTGCCGCCATCGACGACCGGCAACTTTTTGTACTGCTGGTAACCGAACATCTGACAGACCTCGGCGATACTCGCATCGACGTTGACGGTCGTGACCTTGTTGGCCGCGATTTCCATGACGTTGCGTTGCATGAGTTCGGCATGCGAAAGCTGCGGGAATTCGCCGCGAGCCATGCCGGTGATCAGCGTGGAGACGTCGGAGACCGGCAGGTTGTCCTGTGCGAAACGGCGCAGCACATCGCTGTCGGACACGAATCCGACCACGGCGCCCGTTCCATCGACGACCGGCAGGCCGCCGGTATTGCGATCGAGCATGACCTCAATGGCGTCACGGACGGTGGCGGTGTCGGAAACGGTGTAGACCTCCCTCTGCATGACATCGGCGACGGTCTCGACATCAAGTTTCGGGGTGCGCTGCCGTGCCGCCCTGTTCCAACCGGCCTTGTCGCCGACGGCGTGCACGATCACGCCGGAGAGCGGCGCGACGACGAGCATCTGGATCGGAAGCGCGATGGTGAAGTTATACGGGAACATTCTGAAGAAACCGGCCACGGCGCCGCCGCTGAAGCCGAAGGCCATGATGGCGCCGAAGATGGTCATGAATACGGTCATGAGCACGACCATGAGGAATTTGACGGTGATGCCCTTCCACACGGCGCGGTCGGTCTGCGCGCAGAAGCGATTCATGATGGCCCGTGAGCTTGGCGTGCAGATGCATAGATCGCAGATCATACCGACCACATAGGCCAGAGGCCAGTTGAAGAATGCGTAGCTCCATGCGGTGGCACCGACGTCGCCGGTGCGTACACCGTAGTTGAGCGCCGCCATCACGTAGATCATGATGGCCGACATGATGAAGCTGAAGAGAATGCCTTCCTTGCCGTTACGGGGCATGATGAGGTTCCTTTCGTTATGTTGCGCTGTTGCGATTGCAGCCGGCCCCATTTGTCTGTCCGTTGATTCGGACGGCGAGGGGGCGCATAACGATTGGTTCGAGATGGCGACTTCCTGGCAGGCGGATCGGCGTTGCATACGTTGGATCCGTACGTCGGGGGCCGCTTGCAGGTTCCGTATTGTTCGCTGGGGTTTGGACAAGGCCGTTGCGGCGGAGTCGTACGGAATGGGAACGCACGTGTGTCGAACATGCTTGGACAAGGCCATCCCGCCATGGCAGTGGCAGCCCATGATTGTTGCAAACATTGACATTAAACGATTAAGCATAACCGAACACAACTGTTATACACAACACTTGAACAGTCACCACGAACCGTGATACTGTTATATATAACAGTATGGCAGTAATCCTGCCGCTTGATTTCGTGAACGGCAAGGAGGAGGCGCAAATTGAAACTGACCATCTCATCCACGTCAGGAGAACCGATCTACGAACAAATCAAGAATCAGATCCGCTCGGCGATTCTGTCGGGCGAACTCACGGCCGGGGAGGCGCTCCCCTCCCTGCGCACACTCGCCAAGGAACTGCACGTCAGCATGCTCACCATCACCAGGGCATACAACGAGCTGGGTGATGAGGGACTCGTGGAAAACATGCAGGGCAAGGGCACCTTTGTGATGGCCCATGGCAATGAGCTGATAAAGGAACGCGCCCGGGAACGCATCATGCAGGTGCTCAGGCAGACCGTCACCGCCGCCAAGGCGCGGACATCGAACTGATCGACCTTCTCGGCATGTTCGAGCAGGCCTACAGGGAACAATCCTGAACGATGTCAGACGCAATCCGCTCCGGCGGAAGCAACACCCATGCTCACAACCGTTGCGGAGCGTCGTGGAAGTCGAACATGACGCCGTCCGCGAGCTCGCAGATCTCGGACCAGTCAAGGTCGGAGGAATCGTCATGCATGGCCCACACCTTCATGCCGACTGATTTGGCGGACCGCATGCCGACGAGCAAATCCTCGAACACCGTGCAGTCCTCCGGGGGGATGCCGAGACGCGAGGCCGCCAGCAGATAGACATCCGGCCGATCCTTGCCGACATCGCCCGCGTCGTCGACGCTGACGATCGCATCGAAATATTCGAAGATGCCGACGTGCTGCAAGGCCGGCTCGCGCAATGCGGGCGGCAGCGAAGTGGCGACGGCCAGACGAGCGCCGCCATCGCGCAGTCGACGCAGGTATTCGCGGGCGAACGGCTTGGCCTCAACCACGGTGGAGTACATGACGCGCGCCATGTTGTCCCACTCCTCCATCAGCTCTTCGGGCGTATCCCGCAGGCCGAAACGCGCGATGGTGTATTCGGCGATCTGGCGGAACTGCATGGCGGCGACTTTGGTCATGTAGTCATCGGGCACCTCGATGCCGCGGCGCGACAGGAAATCGATATCGACCTGATCCCATACGCCCATGGAATCGAGCAAGGTGCCGTCAAGATCGAAGATGGCCGCCTTGCCCTGATTGATGCCGATTCCGTCGGTTGCCGCCATACCCGCTCCCCTCAGTTCCATATCTGATCCGCGATTACCGTCTTGCGATTGCACCACGCGCCACCTAGAGCACCGATGCCTTCAGCAGCTCTTCGGCATGCTCAAGCGACGTCTCGCTTTCGCTGCCCGACAGCATACGTGCGATCTCATGTACGCGCTCGCCGCCGCTCACCTGCCTGATGGTGGTGACGACGCCATTCTCGCCCTCCGATGCGCCTTTGGAAACGACATACTGCTGGTCGGCCCAAGATGCGACCTGTGGCAGATGCGTGACGACGATGACCTGCGCGGATTGCGCGAGCCTGGCGAGGCGAGCGCCCAGCTCAACCGCCGCCTTGCCACCGACGCCGGCATCGACCTCATCGAAGATGAAGGTCATGGGAGGCACGGTTCCACCGGCCACCACATGCCGTTCGGCGGCGACCAGTTCAAGCGCGAGCATGAGACGGCTCAGCTCACCACCGGATGCGCTTTTGCCCATCGGCAGTTGCGGGGAACCCGGGAACGGGGTGAAGAGGAATTCGATATCGTCGCAACCGTTGGCATCCAACACGTCCGCCGAACCGGACCCGTCATCGGCGCGGGATTTCACACTGATTTCCAGCCTTGCCCCTCCCATGGCCAGCGACGACAGCTCCTTCGTGACCTTGCCCGCCAGATTCCCGGCGGCCGCCGCACGCAGCTTCGACAACGCCTGCGCCGCCTTCAACGCCTTGCGGAACAGCCGGCCCCGCTCCGTCTGCAATTGTTCGACCTTTTCGGGAGATGCGTCGAGATCCTCAAGGTCGAATACGGCCTTGTCACGCCATGCGATCACGTCGGCAAGCGTCGGCCCCCAACGCCGGGTCAGTTCGTCGAGTTCGTGAATGCGGCCATTGATGGAATCAAGGTCGTCCATGCTGTTCTCATTGTCCACCTCGCCGGAAAGCGTGAACACCACATCGGACAGGTCGGTGCCGATGGAGTCCAGACGGTCGGCCAGATCGGAGAACACGCCCTCCACATGGATGGATCGCAACGCCTGCGCCGCACGATCGATCAGGTCGGCGGCGCTTGCGGTATCGACGTCGCCGCCGACCTGCGATGCGTCCAATGCCGCCAACGCCATGGCGGCGCCCTGGGCGATTTCGGCGGCGTTCTCAATGCGGTCGCGCCGGGCATGCAGCTCCTCGCTCTCCCCCGGCTGCGGATCGATACGGTTGATGCGCTCGATGGACTCACGCAGATAATCGGCCTGCTGCCTCATTGACGATTCCTGACTGGACAGTCGCTCCAGCCGTTCGTCCATGGCTCGCAGGGTCTCCCATGCCTTGTTGTACGCGGCCATCGCTTCGTCGTCGCCGGCATAGCGGTCCAAGAACTCGCGTTGGCGGGAGGGAGAGGCAATGCGCAGTTGGTCGGCCTGCCCATGAATGGTCACCAGTTCGGATGCGACCGAGCCAAGCACGGACCTTGGCACGCTCCGGCCCGACAGCATGCTACGGGACCGGCCGGAAGCCGGCACCTTGCGAGACAGGAACAGTTCGCCGTCCTCCGGTTCGAATCCGGCCTCACGGGCGGCGGCCACGGCCGCGACCGACTCGCCGACCTCGAACACGCCCTGCGCCCATGCCTCCTTGGCACCTACCGACACGCGGCCTCCATCGGAGGGGCCGCCGGAAATCAGACGGATCGCACTCAGCAGCATGGATTTGCCGGCACCCGTCTCACCGGTGATGGCGGTCATGCCGCCAGCCGGGGCGATCAGCGCGGAACGAATCGGGCCAAGGTTGCGAATCTCAAGTTCTTCAAGCATGTTCCGGTCTCACTCGTCACTTGCCGTATCCGACGCGGCATCCGCGTCTCCAATGGGGGCCGCGGCCTCCGGGAAGATATGCCCATGATGGACATCGCCGGTCTTGCGTGCCTGCTCACGCCAGCCAACGACCGGAAGGTCGAATTTCGTGACCAGACGGTTGGTGAAGGGCACTCCGGAAAGCCGGGCCAGCCTCAGCGTGCCCTTCGATTCGCGCACCTCGATCCGTGTGCCCTTCGGCAGGGCGCGCTGTCGACGGCCGTCGCAGCAGATCCAGCCATCCGACATGGAATCGTCAAGAATGTCGATGGCGAACGTGGATCCCGAACCGATGATCAGGGGCCTGGCGAACAACGCGTGGGCTGCCAATGGAATCAACTGCAGCGCCTTGACGTTCGGCCACATGATCGGTCCGCCCGCCGAGAATGCGTAGGCGGTCGAGCCCGTCGGAGTGGACACGATCACGCCGTCGCAGCCGAAGGAACTCATCTCCACACCGTCCACGCGGATCGACAGCTCCACCATCTTGCCACGATCGGCGCGTTCCAAGGTGATGTCATTCAGCGCCCAGTCCGCGATGGGATTGTCGGATCCAGGCAGCCACACGTCGGCATGCGCGATCATGCGTTCGTCGATGGAATAGTCATGATCGGCGATTCTGCGAATCGCCTCGCTCATCTGGAAGCTTTCGAATTCCGCAAGAAAGCCGACATGACCCAGATTGACGCCGAGAATCGGCACGTCGGTGCAGTGCACCAGCTCGGCCGCGCGCAGAATCGTGCCGTCGCCGCCCAGCACCACCACGATTTCCGTGTTGTCAGGCACGGCGGAAGGCTGATTGCCGAAATCAGGAGCCTCCACGTTGTCGATGATCGAGACGTGAAAACCGGCCTGAGCGAGCTGCTCCACCGCCTCCTGCACCACCGTCCCGCTTTCCCGCAGACGACTATGCGTTACGACCACCGCATGCCGGGCATCGACCATCTCAGACCCTTTCGACCAGGGAACGTCCTCGACTCCAATAGTAATCGAACAAATGAACGAAAGCGAGCAGCCCACGCCACAAATCCCGGTGAGATCATCCGGCGGGGTCGCCCATTAGTCACACATATGCCTACAATAGCTGATGGAAAGATGTTCCCGTTACATGGCGAAGGAGAGAGGAACACATGTCGAACCTCGTCTTTGACGAGTCCTCCTCCAACCGTGAGGCCTCGCACGGCTACGCCTGGTGGTTCTCGGGAGACACCTTCGAGAAGGCCATGGCGGAAGACCGCAAGCCCCGCAAGCGCAGTCTCATGCATCGCCTGACCTCGCATCCGGGACGTCTGACCATCATCTACTTCCTGCTGCTGGTGGCGATCTCCACCAGCCTGCTGCTGATGCCGATCGCCACGCCGAAAGGCGACACCACCGACTTCACCACCGCGTTCTTCACCGCCGTCTCCGCAATCTCCACCTGCGGCATCTCCATCGTCAACTCCACCACGCATTGGACCACCTTCGGTCAGGCGGTGCTGATTTTCTCGGTGCAGATGGGCGGTCTGGGCGTCATGACCTTCGCCTCGCTCATCGCATTGGCGGTGAACCATCATCTCAAGGCCACGCAGCGGCTGCTCACCGCCAGCGAGCTCGGCACCACGAAACTTGGCGAGATCAAGGGTGTGCTCGCCGTGGTCATCACCACCGCGTTCGTCATCGAAGGCATCACGTTCATCGCGTTGTTCCCCGGCCTGTACAAAGTCAATCATGGCGATGTGCGCCACACATTGTGGGAATCGCTGTTCTTCGCCGTCATGGCATACAACAACGCCGGGTTCACGCCCGACGGTGCCGGTCTGCATGTCAACAACTGGGCCGTGGGGCTGCCGATCCTCGCCAGCGCATTCTGCGGTACGCTTGGCTTCCCCGTATTGCTCAACCTCATGCGTTCCTGGCGCATGCACAGGCCGCCCAAGCGTTGGAGCCTGCATACCAAGCTCACGCTGATCACCACCTTCTGCATCGTGGCCACCTCGCTCACCTGGTTCCTCGTCGTGGAATGGAACAACCGGTCGCTGTTCCCCGATAACAGCGTGGAGCCTCGCCTGTGGCATGCCATGGTCGCGGCCGTCATGCCCCGCAGCTCCGGCTTCGACCTGTCGTGGATGCCCCAGGTCAGCGATGCCACGAAGGTGTTCCTGAGCATCGTCATGTTCATTGGCGGCGGCAGCACCTCCACCGCAGGCGGCATTCGCGTAACCACCCTTGCCGTGATTCTGCTGGTGTGCCGTGCCGCCTTCACCGGTCGAAGGGAGATCAACGCCTTCCACCGTCGTATCCATACCCAGGCCGTCATGACCGCGGTCAGTGTCAGCACCGCCTGCCTTGCCCTGGTGACCGTGGTGTCGATGACGTTGATGATCGTTACCGGCTGCTCGTTGTGCGACGCACTGTTCGA
Organism: Bifidobacterium moukalabense DSM 27321; assembly: GCF_000522505.1. Taxonomy (GTDB): domain Bacteria; phylum Actinomycetota; class Actinomycetes; order Actinomycetales; family Bifidobacteriaceae; genus Bifidobacterium; species Bifidobacterium moukalabense. The sequence continues at coordinate 385,212 of NZ_AZMV01000004.1, forward strand.
CACATGCTCCGCCTTCGGTCTCGGCGGCTATTCCGTAGGCGTGGCCGATGCCGGCAATCCGACCGCCCTCTATGTTCTCGCGGCCACCATGTTCATCGGCAGGCTTGGTCCGATGACCATCGCCTATGCCGTGTCGCGTCCGCGCAATCTGGAGGCGGTGCGCTACCCCACCGAACAGATCGTGGTCGGCTGACGCAGGCCATCCATATACTTGGACTTTGCAGGACACGACTCCGAAGAACACACAACGGAAAGGGACATACGAAGAATCATGGCGAACAGCACCAGAAGCGTACTCGTGGTCGGATTGGGCCGTTTCGGCAGTTCCGTGGCCACCACGTTGGACATGATGGGCCAGGACGTGCTTGCCGTCGACAAGGACGGCGAACTGGTGAACCGCTGGTCCTCGCAGATTCCCACCGTGCAGGCCGACATGACCGATGTGATGGCGTTGGAGCAGATCAACGCCTCGGATTTCGACACGGCCGTCGTGGCCATAGGCGACAGCGTGGAGGCATCCGTCATCACCGCCGGAAACCTGCTGGATGCCGGCATCTCCGATATCTGGGCGAAGTCCGTGTCGAAGGAGCATGCACGTATTCTGCAGCGTATCGGCGCACGGCATATCATCAATGCGGAAACCGACGCCGGCAAACGGGTGGGGCACCTGGTCTCCGGCAATTATCTGGATTACATCGAACTTGAGGGTGCCTATAACGTCGTCAAGATCCACACTCCCCCACACGTGGTCGGCTATACCATCGGGGACGCGCGCGTGCATGAGCGCTTCGGCATCACCGTGGTCGGCATCAAGTCACCGGGCAAGGAGTTCGAATACGGCTCGAAGGAACTGATCATGCATCGTAACGACGAGCTCATCATCATGGGCAAGCAGGATCAGATTGACCGCTTCATTCGGGGATAGCCGACAGCCGGTTATTTCACGGCATAGAGCAGGTATTCGACATTACCGTGCGTGCCTTCGATCGGCGAAGGTCCGGTCGCACGCACGTCAAGCCCGTTGGATTCCGCACAGGCGATGACATTGCGCAGCGCCTGTTCACGGAGTTCTTCGTTTTCGACGATGCCGTTCTTGCCGAGGTTGCCCCTGCCCACTTCGAACTGCGGTTTGACGAGCAGCACGATCTGTGCGTCATCGGCTGCGATTCGCGCGATCACCGGAATGACATGGGTCAATGAGATGAAGGATACGTCGGAAACGATCATCTCCGGTCGGTACGGTAGGTCGTCGGCCTCGACGTCACGGATGTTGACTCCGCTCATTTCGATGATTCGGCCGTCATTCGCGATTCTCGAATCGAGTTGTCCGTGCCCGACATCCAACGCGATGACCTGCGCCGCACCGCGACGCAGCAGCACATCGCAGAATCCTCCGGTGGAGGCGCCGATATCCAGGCAATGCAGTCCTTCGGCCGGACGCAGACCGTCCTTGAGGAACAGATCGAAAGCGCCTGCCAGTTTGTAGGCTCCGCGCGAAACGTAATCGTCTCCCCTATCGGCGGCAATCTCATCACCGTCCGTGACCTTCATCGACGCCTTGGCGACAATGACGCCGTTCACGCTGACCTTGCCCTGGGCAATCAGACGCTGGGCCTTCGACCTGCTGTCGGAAAGCCCGCGGTCCAGTAGGGCAAGATCGAGGCGGACGGCATGTTGCGAATCGTTATGCTGCACTGGCTGCCGATCGTCAGTCGATATGGAATTCCGGTACGGTGACGCCATCCAGGGCACGGCCGTTGTCGGCGGCCGCCCACATGGCATTGCAGGCCGCACGCAGACCGTTCATGTTGGTGACGTCGCTGACTTCAAGCGCATCGCCTTCGAGTCCGGCCCGTGCGTCGCCGCATATCCAGACATCGTCGGCGTTGCGTTCCACGACGGGAGCCGGTTCGTTGAGGCCTCGCAGATCCTTGGCGATGAACGTCGGGCGCAGATGCGCCGGAGCGAGCATAAGCTCATGCGGATCGGTAACGCCGGTAAGCACGGCCAGCGAATCATAGCCTCCACGATTTCCGGCTTCGATATCGGTATCGAGGCGGTCCCCGATGGCAAGGCACAGTTCCTTGGCCACCGGCTCGGCATCGTCATGCGCGGCAAGCAGCCGCGCCTCGTCGTACATGGCGGACTCCGGCTTGCCCGCCGACGAAACGGGTTCGACACCGGTGGCATTGACCACGGCCATGATCATGGATCCGCAACCCGGGGCGATGCCGAGCTCACGGGGAATGGTGAGATCACGGTTGGTCACGAAATAGGTGGCGCCGTGTTCGACCGCATAGGCGATCTGCGCCATCTCATTCCATGACATGTCCGGATACCAGCCTTGGATCGCCGCGACCGGCTCATCTTCGGCGGAGTCGACCACGGCAAGGCCCTGCCTAGCCACTTCCTCACGTAGGTGCCGGGCACCGAGCACGAACACCTTGGCGCCGGCAGGCACCTCACGGGCCACCATGCGGGCGGCCACCACGGAAGAGGTGATGACCTGCCATGGTTCGACGTCAAGGTCGAAGCCCCTGAGCTGATCGGCTACGACGGACTGCAGTCTGGATGAGTTGTTGGTGGTGTATTCCACCGTCATGCCCAGACTTTCCGCCTTGCGAATATTCGTCGCCGCATGTTCCACCGGATTCTTGCCCCGATACACCACGCCATCAAGGTCAAGCAGCGCCAGCCGGTATGTTTCGCTCAAGGGCCGATTCGTGGACTTCAGCATGTGATCAACGTCACCTCACTCGTTGTCGGCGGATTCGTCGGCATGCTCCGCCTCGGGTTCAGCCGATACGTCGGAATCATTATCGGCGTCCTGTTCCCGCGCCGGTTCGACATCCGATTCGGCGCCTTCCACGGCCTCCTGGGCCGGCAGCTCCGTTTCGTCATCGGTTTCGCCGTTGGCGTCGATGGCACCGTCGGACGCCTCGTCGGAATCCTCATCCTCCGGGGCGTACTGGGCGTCCTCCTCGGTGATGCCCAGCATATCCATAAGTTCGTCGTTCAGCTCCTGCATGTCATATTCGATGACCAAATCGTCGGAGGTCTCATCCATGTCGGATTCGGCATACTGCAGTTCAAGCTTGTCGAGCAGCTGATCCAGCGCGATGGCCTCATCGGTATGACCGGATTCCTCGAGGAAGTACTGTTCGGCCTGCACCGCACGCATGCGGTACTCGCCCGCCAGTCCCTTGGAACGGCCCAGCTTATGAACGATTTCGATGGCCTTGTCCCACATCTTGAGGTCGCCCAGGGCTCCTGCATATACGAGGAACATCTCGGCCTTGGCTTCGCCGCGCAGATATCTGGCATCATCGCTCATGGCGATTTCGATGGCCTTCTTCGGGCTGCCAAGGCCGCGCTCACAGTCGGCGATGAACGGCAGATAATCCAGGAAGCCGTTCATGCGGTAGGCGGTGCGGAACTCCTTCAGCGCCAGCTTGTAGTCGCCTTGACGGTAGGCGATGAAGGCCAGCGTCTCACGGGCGAAGTCGATGCGGGACGCCTGGCGGGCCACCCACTTGGCATGCTCGAGGGCGCCTTCCGGGTCGCTCTCCTCCAACGTGTAGGCGGCAAGGATATGCAGGCCGATATTCTCGGCATGCTCCTTGGACAGACCACGCAGACGTTCACGATCATCGGTGCTCAGCATGCGCCATTCGATGCTCTTCGGCATCTTGGGCTCATCAGGACGGCGATGCGTATACGGGTTCTGCGAGGGGAAACTCATCGTGCCGTCGGAATTGCGGCGCGGCTTCGACAGGTATTCGCCACGCTTGGCCTCGCGGTACTCCATCTTTTCCTCGCGGGTGAACTGCTTCCTCTCTTCACCCGCGTCCCGCTGGTCACGATCCTTACGGAAGTCACGACGCTGGTCGTCGCGGCGGAAGTCACGACGATCGCCATCACGGTGGAAGTTGCGACGCTCACCATCATCACGACGGAAGTCACGACGATCACCACGATGGAAGTCAC
>NZ_AZMV01000005.1 GCF_000522505.1 Bifidobacterium moukalabense DSM 27321
CCTCTTCGTCGGCGCCGTAGACGTCTTCGACCCGGTCGGCGTCGTGCTCGAGGTCGCCGTCCTCGATGTCGATGTTCCACTGGCCGTTCGCCCACCAGATGCCTTTGCCGGTGTTCGCGTCGGCGAGGTAGAGGACGTCCCATGCGCCTTGGTTGATGGCGATGGGCTTGATGTCGGTTGCCTTGTTGGTGTTGATGTCGAGTGCGGTGAGCATTTTGATCGTGTCCTTTCTTGTTTGCTGACATGACCAATATTACCACGAGCGTAGTAACACGCAAGTCGGCGTGTCGCAAAGGGCTAGAATGGAAGTCGTCTTGTTTGCTGACACTTTCAAGACGAGAGGCGCGGCCGGGCAATGCAAACGGCCGCGCCTCCTCTCATTTGCGGACGCCGCCGACATCGGACTATGATTGCCCCTGAAAAAAAAGAAGAGTGCCTTTTGAGTACCCGAACGCTCCACAGGGCATGAAAACCGTTGGAAACGTTGGCTTCGACGTTTTATGCACACATTCAAGTTCAACGTGTCCAAGCACTGATTCCAATCGCCCGAAAACGGCGCGGTTCCAACGGTCATACAGCCTGCAGCCGTTGGAACCGCGCCGTTTTTGAATGCGTACGAAATGGCCGACGCGATAGTAAGCGACATGGCTGTGACGGCCGGTTTCCTTGGTGCGCTCATGATGCTCGACATCGTGGTATTTGACCGAATTCGATCGAGTTGCCTTCAGATCCTCGGCATAGCGCGTTCCGCCTGCTTGTTCAGGTCATCGTTCACGGCAACGCCCATTTTCCCGCGCAGCGATTCGGAGGCTCCAAACCGGAGCGGGCGTCTGCCGGTGAACTCGATGAGCCCGGCGCGGTCGAGCTCCTCCACATACTTGCGCATGGTCTGCTTCGTCAGCATGAGATCGGCCCCGGCCTCCTCCAAGGTCATTGATTTGGTGGTGTCAAAGAGTTCCTCTTGCATGACGGCGTAGAGAAGGCAGGTCGCGTTGTGAGAAAGTTTCAGTTCGTTTTCCAGTTCGTCGCGTAGGTCGCCGGCCTTGCCGAGCTGGTCGATCTTGACGCCCAGCTCGTCGATGAGCGATGTCTGTGCCCGTTCGATGAGCATGAGGAGTGTGGAGACGAAGAATGTGAGCTCCCCGCAGTTGAGCTTGTCTTCGGCTTCGGTGAACGCCTTGTAGTATCCGTTCTTGTTTTCGGCAATGGTGCGGGAGATCGACAGCACCGTGGGGATCGTGAGGCCATGACTGAGGTAGAGGGCGAGCAGATAGCGTCCTGTTCTTCCATTGCCGTCGTAGAACGGGTGGATGTACTCGAACAGGAAGTGGCTTGCGATGGACCGCTGCAGGAACGGCATCTCATCCGATTTGGCGAGATCGATCATCTGCGCAAGCAGCGCGGAGATCCGCGCTTCACCGCTGACGCCGCTGTAGATTGCGGTGCCATGCGGCCCCTGCACCTCCACGTCGCCTTTCCTGAACAGCTCTCCGTCCGGCCTGTCCTTGTCGTCCATCTCATCGAGTGCGATTTTGTCGTAGATAGACCGGATGTCTTCAAGGGTTTTTGGCAGTGCGATGTTCCTGTCGGTGAGGTTGAGGTACAACTTCGCGAATTCTCCGAATCTCGCCTTCCTCGCGTCTCCTTGCGTCTTGGCCTGCTTGGCCACGGCCACGGCAGCCTCGGTCTCCTTTCTGGTCGATCTGACGCCTTCCATCTCGTTCGTGGCGAACAGCTCCTCGGACACGGCATGGGTGATGTAGTTCCATTGCATGACGCCGGGAATGCTCTGCCACATGTCGGATATACGCCGTTCCGCCAGCAGTATCCTCTGTGTGAGCATGCTGATTCGTCGGGGTGTGGCCACGAATAATTCGCCCAATGGGGTGGTGATGCCGGTGGCGAAGGTGGAGTTGGCGCCGAGGCGTTGACTTGCGAGCAGGTCATGGTTGGCGTATGAGTCGCCGCTCCGGTCCGCATGGAACAGCCGTGCCAAAGTCCTATATTCATTATTCATCATACTTCATTCTCTTGTGTTAACCCTTATAAATCATATGAACTATAAATAAGTGTACTCAAAACGTCAGATGATGGTGGATAAATAATAATCAGTACAAATAATCAATCATCACAGTGTGGTATTGTTCTATATCAAGTAGAACAATATGGGAAAGAAGGGCGGAAGTGATTATCACCGTGGATAAGGCCGATGCCCTTCCTCTGTATGAGCAGCTGCGTCGGCAGATCATTGCCGGTCTTGCGCATGGAGAGCTCGAACCGGGCGATATGCTGCCTTCGGTGCGCCGGTTGGCGAAAGATCTTGGCATCAATCTCCATACGGTGAATAAGGCTTACGCCATGCTGAGAGATGAAGGCCATATCGTGATGCGTCGAGGGTCCGGCGCCATGGTTGCGCCCCGCGACGTCGGCTCCCTGTCGCAGCAGCATGATCGTGAAATGCGACGCATGTGCGACGATATCTACCGCATCGCCGTCGAATACAAGGCCCATGGCGGCTCGCTGGACGAATTCATGGCCGATGTGGAGCACAATGCTTCCGCCGTTTTTCGGGACGAAACCATCGACCGGTCCGGGAGCCATGCCGACGGTCAAGAAGCGGAGGAGGATCTGCGATGACGAATTGGATGATGGTCGCGATGGTTGCGCTCGAAGGCGTCAGTGTGACTCTCGCTCCTTGGATGGTGCGTCGCACGGTGTGCTTCGGGGTGAGCGTACCGGTTTCGGCGCAACGCGACCCTGGGATCAGACGTGCGAAAATCGGATATACCGCTTGTACTGGATCGGTGAGCGCGATAGCGGTAGCCGCAAGCATCGTCTGCTTGGTGCTGTGGGGAGCCCTCGGCGGAACCATTGCGGCGACGGCAACGTCGTTGCTGCTGATCGTGGTCTCATTCGCGCTGGTTGTGAGGTATCGCAAGCGCACAATGCAAATCAAACATGAGCGTGGCTGGAAGGCGACCAAGCTCGAACGCGCCGCGTTCCTTGCCGAAAACGCTGGCCCGGAGCCGCTGGGCCTGCACTGGGAACTACTGCACCTCGTGCCGGTCATCATAATGACCGCCTCCGTGTTCGTGCTGTATGACAGCATGCCCGACCGTCTGCCCATACATGTGAACGCTGCAGGTCGGATCGATGGTTGGCTGGATAAATCATTGTGGGTGGTGCTTGGCATGCCTTTGCTGATACAGCTCATCATGGCTGCGACGATGACTGCCGTTCATGCGATGATCATCCATTCGCCGCGGCGAATCGACCCGGAACGTCCTTCCATTTCCGGCTATGCATATGGACGCTTCTCCCGCGCATGGAGCGTCTACGTGTTGATTGTCGGCTTGACGGTGAATCTCGGATTCATCGGGCTGATTCCCATGTATGCGAACTGGTGGGGTATCCGCGCGTGGGGTTCGGTGATGATGCTGATCGCATTGGCGATCATTGTTGCGGCGCTGGTTCTTGCCGTGATCTTCGGCCAGTGCGGTTCTCGGACATGGCAATCGGATGGCGAGAACGAAGACGGAAACAACATGGCCGATGACGATGGCGACGAATGGGTGCTGGGCATGTTCTACTATTCGCCCGAAAATCCGGCCATCGTGGTGCCCAAGCGCATGGGGGTCGGATACACTTTCAACATGGCGCATCCCTTGGTCTGGCTGATATGTGCGGCGTTGGTGCTGTTGCTCATCGTCAGCCTCGCATTGCCCCTCATCTCAGGCTGAATCAACGATGGATGTCCTATTGGGAATGGCCTGATATGCCAATGCCAAGGGATGGCATGAATGAATTCAAATTCGCTGTGTCTGAAAAGTGATGCCACGCTGAGCGTAACTGGGCCCGATTCGAACGGTTGTTTCGAATCGGGCCTTACAATTAGGGGCGGAAAACGACCGTGAAACGAATATGAGACTTCAGAAGGTGAATGCATGATGGATGAAGCGGGGGAAAAGCGTTCGGGGTCGCACTGGCTCGCCGTCGCGGCCATCGTTGCGGTTCTGGTCGTGGCCGGTGCGGCCGGGGCGTACGTCTATCATGCCAAGCAGCAGGAGGCGCTGGCTGAATGCCGTCAGTCAGTGGCCGAATTCAGTTCCGCACGCAAGGCGATCCTCGATACCTCCGACAACAGCGGCGAACTGCAGAAGCTGGTCCGTAGCGTGCTTGGCGTCAATGACATCCTTGACGCGTTCTCCGATGCGGCCACCAGCGCGGAAGGCACCGTCGACACCGAGGGATGTTCCGCCGGTGCGACCATCACACAACTCAACCTCGTTTCGAAGACACTGCATAGCGCCACGGATTCGTTGAAGGACAGTCTTGCGAAAATCCAAGCCAAGAACCAATCCTCGGCGTCGAGCGGTTCCGGTGACGCCTCCGACGGTACGGCCTCGGATGGCGATTCCTCGGCGGCCGGCGGCGACGGCGGCGATTCGACCGATGACAAGACCCTGAGCGATGCCAAGGCGCAGCTGAGCGAATCCATAGACAAGGCCCAGACGTTGCTCGAACGGCTGTCGGGTGATTCCAGTGCGACATTGACCGGCAGGAAGCTGCTCAATGCGCTGTCCAAAGCCGTGGATGCCGGACAGAAACTCATCGACGACAGTGGCATCAAGGATTCCAAGTATTACAAGGCTGCCAAGGTCACCCTCGACGAAGCCATCACCATGGCCGACAACTGGGTTGACGGCCAATCTTCCAAGGCCGAGTGACGAATCCGCGTGTTGCACTTTGACGGGGGCATAAAGTGGCACGTGGAGCATACGGCGGAGAGGAAGAAAGCGTAGGGTGCCATGGGCGAAGTGAGCCGGGGCGCTGAGGTCGTGCAGTTGCAGTCGGAAGGCATTACCGTATCCAGGCCGGTCGCTCGTGTGATGATGCTGGTCAACGCCATCGTGTGGGGCACCGGCTACACCATGCTGAAGCATGCGCAGGATACCGTGCCGACGCAATGGCTGATGTTCTTTCGTATGGGTGCCGCCACATTGCTCATGGCCGTCGTGTTCCTTCATCGATTGCGTAGGATCCGTCTTCGCCGTTACGTCGTGCCCGGACTGATCCTTGCCCTGACCTACTGGATGGGTTTCCTGTTCCAGCTCAAAGGCTTGGAGACCACGTCACCCGGTCGCAACAGCTTCTTCACCGACACATACTGTGTGATGGTTCCGTTCATCGTCTGGGCCTTTACGCGCAGGCGCCCCAGTTGGCAGCATCTGGTCGCCGCGTTCGTATGCGCGTTCGGCATCGGACTTGTGTCGCTTAGCGGTGGCGGTGGCGCCGAGCTCATGCATATGAGTTTCGGCGACACCATGACCATCATCGGTGCGTTCTTCTTCGCCCTGAACCTGGTGCTGGTCGGATTCATGGGCAAGGGGTTCGATGCGATTGCATTGATGCTGATGGAGTTCTTCTGGTGCACCGCATTGTTCGGCAGTGGCGCCGTGCTCTTCGAAGGTGGTCCGTCCGTGGCATGGGCACGTTGGGACATAGTGCTGTGCATTGGTTATCTGGTGATTGGCTCCACGGTGATCGCCCAGGTGTTCCAGACGATCGCCGTGCAGAATCTGCCCACTTCCGAAGCCTCCGTGATTCTGAGCACCGAATGCATTTTCGCCATGCTTGTCTCCGTGCTCTTCGCAGGAGAGCGCCTCACTCTCCCGTCGGTATGTGGTTTCGCTCTGATTTTCGGCGCCATCCTGCTCTCCGAAGTCCAGTTGCCGGCGAAATGGCGGTGATTTGTCCGCGGACACCGGAAAACTTGGAATTTCATGAAAGAGTTTTGCGAGAAGTGGTGGAAGCGCATCGCCACCAGGGAAATGGTGTTCATCGGCATTGTGACGCTGGTTGCGTCGCTCGTCGCCTCGTGGTTGAAGCGGTTTCCGGGATTGAGCCTATTCGGTGCGCTGATCATTGCGCTGCTGATCGGCATGATCGCGCAGTTTCCGATTCGCCGATGGTATGCAGGCCGATCCGTTGCGCACAAGGCCGGTGTGAAGGATGCCGCCGGACTGATTTCCAACAAGCTGCTGCGCCTGGGCATCATCCTGCTCGGCTTCAAGCTCAACCTGACCGTGCTGTTCACGCAAGGCATCAAATGTCTGCCGATCGCCGCGGTTGTGGTGGCGCTTACCATTGTCGTATGCTACAACATCGCCCGCAGGATGGGTGTCGATCCACAGTTGGCGATTCTTGTGGCGGGCGGTACCGGCATATGTGGCGCGGCGGCCGTCATGGGACTGTCCGGCTCCATCAAGGTGCCGCCGGAACAGGAGGACGACAAGGCGAACAACGAGGTGATGGCCGTGGCCATCATCGCCATCATGGGGACCATCTTCGCATTGCTGGAGATCGCGCTCGGCCCGCTGACCGGCCTTACCAAGACGCAGCTGGGCATCACCGCCGGCGCATCCCTGCATGAGATCGCGCACGCCGTCGCCGCGGGTGACGCATTCGGCGCGGTTGACATCGCCACCATCATGAAGCTTTCGCGCGTGCTCATGCTGGTGTTCGCGGCCATCATCATTGCCGTCTGGTGGGACAGGAACCATTCCGAGATGCCGTCCGACGGCGAACGCAAGGTGTCGTTCCCGTGGTTCATGCTCGGTTTCATCGGCGCCTCCGTCATCGGCACCTTCGTGCCGTTCATCGCCACAATCACCCCGCAGCTGGTGGATTTCGCCTATATCGTGCTCGGTATGGCCATGGCCGCGCTCGGCATCAACGTGAACTTCAAGGCCATCGCCAAGAAGGGGCGGAAGGCGTTCCTCGCCAGTTTCATCACGTCGGTTCTGCTCATGTGCTTTGCCGCCGGAGTGGCGTTCGTCTTCTTCTGACGATTCCTCCCTCCGCCATGTTTCCGCGTATCGCCGTTCTGCAGGGGAGGGGAAGTGAGGCGGCCAGCAGACCCGTTATCGGCAGCAGATACAGGAAGCAGGCGAACAGCAGGCTGACGGTCGGGGCCCCGACCGAGGCGAGCGGCACCGCGCCGGCAATCGACCAGGGGATGAGCGGCGCCACCACCACGGCGGTGTCCTCAAGATTGATTGCATGCCGGTGCTCGTCAGGTTCGACTTCGCGGCACAGCTGGTCGGTGAGCATGATCGACAGCGTCTGATTGCAGGCTACGCAGCCCGTCACCATGGATGTGACGAACGTGGCGCCGAATCCTCCGATGCGATCAGCGATGCGCCGGACCAGCAGATGCGCGCCACGCAGCAGGCCGGTCTCTTGGAAGATGCCGGAATATGATGACGAAATGCAGACGATCAGCATCACTTTGATCATCGAGACGATGCCGCCGCCATCGATCAGCGGCGCCACCCGAGAATCCGTGCAATGGTAGCCGAATACCAATGCACGGGCCACGGAAAGCCAATCCATATGCTGTACGAACAGGCATATCGGCAGGGCTGTGCAGATGCTGGCGCCCATCGTCAGTCGCACGTCCACGCGTGCGACTGCCAGAACGATCAGCACCACGGCAGGTAGTACCGTCACCCAATGCAGATTGAACGCGCCGCCGAACAGGGCGGCGACATCCACCGAACCGGCGGAAGGGCGCGTACACAGAGCCAGGGACGCATAGACGACGCAGGTCAGCACGAACGGTATCGCGGCCGTACGCAGCATAAGCCGTATGTTCTCGAAGATATTCGTATGCGTCAGTGTCTTGACCAACTGCGCGCTTGTGGAGACGGGGGAGCATCGGTCGCCGAAATACACGCCGGAAAGAATCGCACCGCCCAAGAACATCGGTGAAACCTGCATGGATGTGCCGAGTGTCATGGTGATCACGCCCATTGTCGCGGCCGAAGCGAACGATGAACCGGTCAATAGCGACATCAGGCAGTTGAGCAGGAACGTCAGCAAAATCACCACATGCGGGCGTACCAGGGCCGTCGCGTTCGTCACGATGAACGGTACGGTGCCGGCCGCACGCCACACCGTGGTCAACAGGCCTATCAGCACGAATGTGACCACTACGATGCTGGCCGCCTTCATGGTGGCGAAACCCCCGCGGAGCATGGGCTTCCAGGCATGTCCGGTCAGGCGTCCGTGAACGAGAAAGATGAGTACGCCGACGGCCAGTGCCGGGACTATGGAGATGCCGGCTGCGATACACGATACAAGTGCCGCGCAAAACAGCGCCATGGTGACGATCTCGGCCATGAATCTCCCCTCCCGGCCCGTGGCCGGCGTAGTGTCGGATTCAGGTGTCTGAAGCCCATCCGGCACGGTGGTCTGAATGAAACCTTCGTAAGGTTAACAGGAATATTACGAAATAATCCGATTCAGGTCACAGGTAAAATACTGTGTATGAACTTCCTGAGCATGGACTACTTCATCATGATTGCCAAAGAACGCAGCTTCACCAAGGCCGCGAAACGGCTTGGCATCACGCAACAGACCTTGAGCGCGCATATCGCGAATCTCGAGCGGGAGGTCGGCTGCGACCTCGTCGTACGTCATGTGCCGCTGGAACTGACCTATGCGGGGGAGACCTTCCTGAGGTACGCCACCGGTTTCCAGCACGATCACACGATGATGATGCAGGAGTTCAACGATATCGCGCACGACGAGACCGGTGTCCTGCGAGTCGCCGTCGCACACACCAGGGAGCGCACCATCATGCCTCGCATCATCGCCGCCTACCAGCGCAAAAGGCCCGGCATCATGGTCGACATGGTCGAGGGAGCCAATGAACGCCATGCGAGGCGTCTGATCGACGGTGAGGTCGATATCGCCATTGCGCATTTCGACCGTGCTCCGGTCGGCGTGGAATTGGTCGATTTCTACAGCGAGGAGATGGTGCTGATCATGTCCAACCGGCTGTGGATGAGCGCCGTCGCCGGCGGTTCCGCCTGCGACATCGGCTCCGACGAGGCGGAACGACGCATCGCACAAGGCGATTGTCTGCCGTTGAAGGATTGCCCGTTCATACTCGGCCAGCCCGACGATATCGATGGCCATATCGCAGCCGAACTGTTCCGACGCGCAGGGTTCAGGCCTCAGGTCAGGGCCCGATCCGGCAATCTGCAGACCGCGCTCGCATTGACGCAGCTTGGCGTGGGCGCAAGTCTGACGATCCGGCAGTTCCTTGATGAGATGCTTGATGCCGAATCGCGCAGGGACTTGCGCGTTCTGCCAATCGGTGAAGACGCGCGCTATGCCATCAGTTTCGGCATACGTAGGCAAAGCTATCAGTGGAGCGCCATCACCGATTTCATACAGGTGGCCCGTGAGGTATTGACGCCCTGAGGCCACGTGCGCCACATCCGTTCTGGGTGACGCGGGATGTGGTTTGCTTCAAGTCGGCTTTAAGTTGCTAGGCTGGGAATGACGACAAGATGAATCGAGGACGATTATGACCGAAATCGACGGCACCCGACTGGAACGGCTGGAACACCGTACCAACGACCCCCAGGCTCCGGAAGTCTTCTTTACGCCGGTTATCACTCCGGAAAGCCTGATCGCCGCCTATCGTGCACTGGGCGCGACGCCGGAAGGCAAGGTGGCCATCAAGATCCATTCGGGTGAATCCGAGCAATCCAACAATCTCAATCCGGCGCTCGTCAAGGATCTCGTGCGGGAGATCGGCGGCACGTTGGTGGAATGCGCCACCGCATACGATGGCAATCGTGAGACTCCGGAGAAAAGCCTCAAGGTGTTCAAGGAGCGCGGCTACGGTGACATCGCCCCGATCCAGATCATGGATATGGGCGGCGAGATCGAGATTCCGGTTGCGAAATACAAGCATATTCCGTATGACATCGTCGGTGTGCACGTCGACGACTATGACTCCCTCTTTGTGCTTTCGCACTTCAAAGGGCATCCGATGGGCGGCTTCGGCGGTGCGCTGAAGAACGTGTCCATCGGCATCGCCTCGTCAAACGGCAAGCGTTGGATTCACTCCGCCGGCGTTGCCAAAGACCACTGGGTCACGGCCGAGCAGGACGATTTCCTCGAGTCCATGGCCGAAGCCGATGAAGCTGTGATCAGCCACATGCACGGCAGCATGATGTATCTGAACGTGATGAATCGTCTATCCGTGGATTGCGACTGCTTCGCCACACCGTCCGAGCCGGACATGCATGACATCGGCGTGCTGTCCTCGCTTGATCCGGTGGCGCTTGACCAGGCCTGCGTCGATCTGATCCACGTGGCTCCCGATGGCGCTTCGGTGACCGAGCGCATCGCCACACGGCATGGCGAACACACGCTTGAGTATGCCGAGGAACTGGGCATCGGCTCACGGGCCTACCGTCTGACCGTGCTCGAGTAGAGCCGATTCGATCATTGCGGTTGCGACTCCTGCAATGGCAAGAATCGTATGGAAGGAGAATCCCGATGAGGCCCGTCGAAGGCAGCGGATCCGTAATTGGCCGCATGGAACGGTTGCTGACCGAGGGCCGGTGCGCGTTCGTCGCCATCGACGGTCCATGCGCATCCGGCAAAACCATGTTCGCCGCTAGGCTGCATGACCGCTTCGGCGGCAATGTGCTGCACATGGATGATTTCTTCCTGCGCCCCGAACAGCGTACGCCCGAGCGCTTCGTCGAACCCGGCGGCAACGTCGATCACGAACGGTTTGAAGCCGAGGTGCTGAAGCCGTTGGCGGCCGGGGAGCCGGTACGGTACCGGCCATGGGATTGCCGTACCGGCGACTTCGCGACGTCACGCATCATCGAACCGGCCCCGCTCACCGTCGTTGAAGGAAGCTACAGCATGCATCCCACATTGCGTGGCTACTACGATCTGATGATCTGCCTCGCCATCGACCCGACCGAACAGCTTCGCCGTCTGGAAGCGCGCAATCCCCGTATGCTGCGGCGATTCATCGATGAATGGATTCCGCTCGAAAACCGCTATTTTGAATTGACTGACACCCAGGAAGGCGCCGATCTTCTCATCGACACCGCCATCTAAAAAAACTTCCCCCGATCCTTCCTCCGACGAGGAAGATGCCCCTGAGGGGACGAGGAGAGCAAAGGAGAACCCAATGTCCACCACATCCATCGCACTGCGCCGCACCGACCTGCCGCGTTTGAGCCTGACCGTCAAGGCCTCCGCCACCGTGCTCGCCATCGTGGCCGCGGTCGCACTGCCACAGCTGTTCCACGTTATCGGCGTCGTTTCCGGGCAGGGCACCATGCTCGGCGTCGCATTCCTGCCGATGCATCTGCCCATCATCTTCGTCGGTCTGATCGCCGGCCCGGCCGTCGGCGCCATCGCCGGCGCGGCGGCCCCACTGGTCAGCTTCATGCTATCCGGCATGCCGGTGCTGGCCATGCTGCCGCTGATGATGATCGAATTGTGCGCCTACGGTCTGATCGCCGGCCTGCTGCGTTCCGTGAAGATGCCAAGTCTGGTGAAGGTCGTGCTCGCCCAGCTGGCCGGCCGAATCGTGCTGACACCCGCCACTGCGATCGCCGTGTTCGCCTTCGGCTCGGGCAATTCCATCTCAGCCACGTGGACCAGTGACCTTGCCACGGGACTGCCGGGCCTTGCCCTGCAGTGGGCGCTTATTCCGCTTGCGGCCTACTGGACCGAGTCCCTTATCAGGCGCTGAACGATCCTCCCTCCGCATTCATCCTCTCGTCTCCCGGCGAAGAAGATGGCCCGAGGGGCGGAGGAACGGATCACGCCACGTTCTGAACAACCTGTGACCTCCACGAGCCAAGTCATTAGACTTGGCTCTCGTCATCCATGAGGCCGCACGTCAAACGAATATAGGGAGTGCCATGATCGCCGGAGTATCCGTCACCACGCTGTTGCTCGTTCTGATCGCCGGCATAGGAGCCGGATTCGTCGGCTACGCGGTCGGCGCGTCCTCGCTGATCTCCTACCCGGCGTTGCTCGCATTCGGCATTCCTCCGGTGCTGTCGAACACCACCAACACCGTCGGCGTGGTCGGCACCGGCATCGGCGGTCTGCTGGCCGCCCGCAAGGAGCTCAAAGGCCAGCGCACGCGCGTGATCGTCTATGCGCTGATCGGTCTGGCCGGTGGCATCGTCGGCGGTCTGCTGCTACTGGAACTGCCTGCCGAGGTCTTTGAATTCGCCGTACCTCCGCTGATTCTGTTCAGCTCGGCGATCATCGCGCTGAATCCACGCAAAAAGGCGGCCGCACGAGACGCCGTGGCACAGGCGTTGCCGGAATCCGAACAGGGCGAGCAGGCCGCGCGAATCGCAAATGAATCAAGTGACGGCAGGCTGCACGACCCCTGGTGGCTGTGGCTCGGCGTGAGCTTTGTCGGCGTCTATTCAGGCTATTTCGGCGCGGCCGCCGGCACGCTGACCCTGGCCGTGCTTGATCTGGGCAAGATCGGCCCGTTCCATCAGATCAACGCGTTGAAGACCGTGGTCGGCTTCGGCGCGAACATCTCCGCCGCCATCATGTTCATCGTGCGCGGTTCCGTCTACTGGCCGTTCGCCATCGTGATGTGTCTCGGCTGCATCATCGGCAGCGCCATCGCCCCGCCGGTCACCCGCCATATTCCGGAGAACGTCATGCGTGCCGCCGCCGTTCTGACCGGCGTCATCCTGGCCGTCAAGCTCGGCTGGAGCACCTACTTCTAGATTCGATGCCTCATTACGGGCTACGGACGTCTCGGTATGCTTACCATGGCTAGTTGGACGTCGACCGATCCCGACCGGGCAGTCCGGTTTCACGATGTATACGCATGGTCTCGTTGCAAAGGTGCTGTGCGGCTTCATTTTCGGGAGACGGCTTGAAACCGAAATCTTGGAACGAGCATGCCGACAAGACGTGAGTTATATAATTATCGTAATGACTGTCGGATTTGCCAAGGGTGGGAGGTCGCATGGCGGTTGTCGATGAGGCGAAGCTGCGGTATCTGGACTTTCTCTCGCGCGAGGACAGGGTACGTCATCATCGCTATGTGGAGGAGATGAAACAGTACGATCTGATGCGTTCGGGCGACATCAGCGCCATTTCCGAAAGCAACAGACTGTGGGATTCGGGCCTGTACGGCTATCTGTCGGACGATCCGCTCAAGAATGCGAAATACCGGTTCGTCACCACCATCACGCTCGCCACACGCTTCGCCATCGAAGGCGGCATGGATGAGGAGGATGCCTACAATGCCTCCGACCTGTACATCCAGGATCTCGACAACTGCAAGACCGCCGACGATGTGCGCCGGCTGCACACCGACATGATGACGTTCTTCACATGGGCGATGGCGGACATGCAGAAGGCCGAGACGCATTCCAAAGCGGTGAACGAATGCATGGATTACATCCACTACCATCTGCATGAGAAGATCACCGTGCCGATTCTCGCCGAGCATGTGCATCTGAACCCGACGTATCTGTCGGAGCTGTTCGTGCGGGAGACGGGAACGTCGCTGTCGCAATATGTCACCGATAAGCGTATGGAGGCGGCGGAGAACATGCTCAAGTATTCGGAGTACAGCTTCAATGAGATCGCGCAGATCCTCGCATACCGGTCGCAAAGCCACTTCACGAAGGTGTTCAAGAAGCACAGCGGCATGACGCCGGGGGAGTACCGTCGCAAGTATGCGCAAGCCGGAATCTGGCCGGAATAGTGAACGTTCGATGGCCGTCATGCGAAATTTCTTCGCGAGTGGCGCAACGATGCGGAGGGTCCCTCCCGTAATCCGCTACGGTAGAGATGGTTCAATGACGACGGATGAAGGTAAGCAAAGGAATAATCGAATATGGGAATGCCTCTTGATCTGTATGTGATTCGCCACGGTGAATCCGAGGCGAACGTCATCATCAGTGCCGGCGAACAGGGCGATGATTCGCTGTTCACGCAAGACAACGTGACCGTGCCGGACCGTTCGTGGAGACTCACTGCGATCGGCCGCAAACAGGCCGACTGCATCGGCCGGTGGTTGGTGGCGCAGCAGCAGCTGTTCGACCGTTATCTGGTCTCTCCGTATGTGCGCACCCGCGAGACCGCGGCGACCATGGCGCTGCCGAAGGCGAAATGGGAGGAGACGCGTGTGCTGCGCGAACGTTCATGGGGTGAGATCAACACCATCACCAAGGACGATTTCAAGAACAACTATGCGCGCAACTGGATGTTCAAGAACACCGACCCGCTGTACTGGAGGCCGCCGGCGGGCGAATCCATCGCCGATGTGGCCGAGAACCGCGTGCACAACCTGCTCACGTCCCTGGATCGCAAGTCGGACGCAGAATCCGTGGTGATGGTCAGCCACGGCGACCTGATGCTTGCGCTGATGCTTACGTTGGAGGACCTCTCCGACGAGGAGTTCATGCATCGTGCGGCATCCGACGAGTGGCGGATCACGAACTGCACCTGTTTCCATTATTCCCGTCGGGATCCGGCGACCGGGCGCACCCACAAACGTCTCCGTTGGGAGCAGACCGCACGTCCGGTGTTCGACGAGACGGAGGGACGTTGGGTGGTGAAGGTCGACGAATGGCGGGAGTTCAAGCGACCGGTGCTGTCCAACGGCGATCTGGTGGATGTGGTGCACGCCGTCGACCGCCACCTATGACGCCGTCTGACTCCAGGACGGCCACCCGCTGAAACGTGCCGTGCGTTCGGAGCCATTACAATGGCCTGTGACGCGCGGCACGTTTCCGTTGTTCTGCCGCGTGAGAGAGTTAAGGAGACAATCGCATGTCCAACTTGTTCACATGGAGGATTCACGGTGACGGCAAGACGCTGCACCCAGGCGAGGTGGTCGAACCCGATGAGCGCCTGACCTGGCCCCGTACCGCGGAAATCGGTGCGCAGCACGTGATCGCCATGTTCGGCGCCACCTTCCTGGTGCCGATCCTGACCGGTTTCGATCCGTCGACCACGCTGTTCTTCACGGCGATGTCGACCGCACTGTTCCTGCTGATCAACAAGAACGTGCTGCCGAGCTATCTGGGCTCATCCTTCGGCTTCATCGCCCCGATCACCGCGGTGACCACCGCGCATAAGGGCATCGCCGTCGCGTCCTTCGGCATCATGGTCACCGGCCTGCTGCTGGCCTTGGTCGGCGTGCTCGTGCACTTCGCCGGTGCCAAATGGATCGACATCATCATGCCGCCGGTCGTCAACGGTGCCATCGTGGCCATCATCGGCTTCAATCTGGCTCCGAGCGTGTGGAGCAACTTCCAGGCGGCTCCCGACACCGCAGTGGTGACCCTGCTTGCCGTGCTGTTGATCGCCGTGCTGTTCAAGGGGCTGCTCGGGCGACTCAACATCCTGATCGGCGTGATCATCGGGTATGTGTACGCCTGCATCCGTGGGCAGGTCGACTTCTCCGCCATCGGCGAGGCCTCATGGGTCGGATTGCCGGACTTCCACCTGCCGCAGGTTGACTTCTCCATCCTGCCGATGTTCGTGCCTGTGGTGCTTGTGCTGGTCGCCGAAAACGTCGGTCATGTGAAGTCGGTCTCGCAGATGACCGGACGTGATTACGACGATCAGATCGGCACGGCCCTGTTCGCCGACGGCCTGGGCACCACCATCGCCGGCTTCGGTGGAGGTTCCGGCACCACCACCTACGGCGAGAACATCGGTGTGATGGCCGCCACCAAGGTGTATTCCACCGCGGCCTATTGGTGTGCCGCCGCCTTCGCGCTCATTCTGAGCCTGTGCCCGAAGTTCGGTGCCATCATCAACACCATTCCCGCGGGCGTGCTCGGTGGCGTGACCACCTTGCTGTACGGCATGATCGGCATGATCGGCATTCGCATCTGGGTCGAGAACAAGGTCAATTTCGACAAGCCGATCAACATCATGGTCGCCGCCATCACGATGATCATCGCCATCGGCCAGTTCGCGTTCTCCGTCAACGGCATCTCGTTCAACGGCATCGCCATCGGCACGATCGTGATTCTTGTCGCCTACCATGGCCTCAAGGCCATCGGCAAGGCCACCGGCACCATCGCCAAGGATGATCCGGACGTCCTGTAAGGGATGCATGGTCGATGCCCCTTCGGATGAGGGGCATCGACATAAGCATGTCAATCGTTTGACCTCAAGTGCGGTTGAGGATCTATGATGATGAGCGTCGGCAATGCAGGCAACACCAACAGGGGGAGTCACCATGAACACCGCAACAGGTAGGAAAATCGCCATCGTCACCGGTTCCGCACTGGGTCTCGGCTATGAGCTGACCCGCCAGCTGATCGACCAGGGCTGGTTCGTGGCCGGCATCGACTTCAACACGGAACGTCAGGCGGAGCTGTCGAAATCCTTCGGCAAAGACGAATATCGTGCCTTCGTGGGTGATGTTTCCGACGAATCCTTCGTGAGGAACTCCATCGCGGCCATCAGGCGAATCGGCCATATCGACCTGCTGATCAACAATGCAGGGCAGCCGTCGTTCAAAGCGCCGACCGCGTACGAGGCCGCCGATGTCGATAAGTGCCTGAAAGGGCTCAGGGGCATGATCCTCTGGAGCGTCGAAACATTGAAGGCCGACGGAGAGGCCGACCTCAAAATCGCCAACGTCATGAGCACCGCGGCGACCCGCGGCAACGCCAATGAGTCCGTGTACTGCGCCACCAAGTGGGGTGAGAAGGGCTACACGAACAGTCTTAAGGCGGCCTACAAGGGTTCCAGCGTGAAAATCGTCGGCGTGTATCCGGGCGGCATCGACACCGACTTCTATCGTGACAGCCATGACTACGTGTCCGAAGAGAAGCAGCATACCTTCATGAGCCCGGCCGAGCTGGCGAAGGTCATCCTGTTCAATCTGGTCAATGACGCCGATTTGACGGTCTCCGACATTCTCATCGAACGCAACTACCGTTGAAAGTATCGGGCATGGGCTATTGTTAACAGGTTTGCGCAACGTGCGTAAAAGTTTGACATGAAAGGCCACTGTGCCCGATACCGTTTTTGAAGAAGATGCCCTCGCAGACAACGTGTCCGAATACGGCGAGGAAGAGGAACGTCCGCTGACGTTCGCCGAATTGGGCGTTCCCGGCCCGCTCGTGCGCGTGCTTGCGGCTGACGATAAGAAGACCGCCTTCCCGATTCAGGCGGATACCCTGCCGGATTCCCTGGCCGGTCGCGACGTGCTTGGCCGTGGCCGTACCGGTTCCGGCAAGACCCTGGCGTTCTCCATTCCGATGGTCGCCCGCCTTGGAGAGGTGGACGCCGGCGAATACGAGAACATGAGCCAGTTCCGTCATGAGGTCAAACGCGTGCAGCAGGGTCACGCCGAGGAACGTCGTTCCGAGGATTTCGTGCCGAGCCCACGCGGCTTGGTGCTGGCTCCCACCCGTGAGCTCGCCAATCAGATCAATGATGTGCTGATGCCGTTGGCGCAGATCTACGGCATGAGCACCACCACGATTTACGGCGGCGTGCGCTACGCCCGCCAGATTCGTGATCTGAAGGCCGGTGCCGATATCGTGGTCGCCTGCCCGGGCCGACTCGAAGACATGATTCAGCAGCATGCGCTGACTCTGGAGAACGTGCAGGTCGCCGTGATCGATGAGGCGGATGAGATGGCCGATATGGGCTTCCTGCCTCCGGTCAAGCGACTGCTCGCCCAAGTGTCGTTCGACGCGCAGATCATGCTGTTCTCCGCCACGCTCGACCACGGCGTGGATGAGGTCGTGGATACGTTCCTGACCGACCCGAAGGTGCACAGCGTTGATTCCGCTACCGCGGCGGTCGACGAGATGACCCACCACGTGTTTGAGACCACGCAGGCCGAACGCGCCGAACTGGTGCGTACGCTCGCCTCCGGCTCGGGCCGTCGCATCCTGTTCACCCGTACCAAGTTCCAGACGCAGAAACTGGCCAAGGATCTGACCAAGCGAGGCATTCCCGCGGCCGAACTGCACGGCAACCTGAGTCAGAATCAGCGTGACCGCAATCTAGCCGCCTTCGAATCCGGCGACGTGAACGTGATGGTCGCCACCGACGTGGCCGCGCGAGGCATCGACGTGAGCGGTGTGGAACTCGTGGTGCAGGTTGAACCGCCGGAGGACTCGAAGTCCTTCCTGCACCGCTCCGGACGCACCGCACGAGCCGGCAAGTCCGGCGACGTGGTCACCATCGTATTGCCGAACCAACGACGCAGGGTCCGCCGCCTGCTGCACGAGGCTGGTCTCAAGATCAAGCCGATCGAAGTGACGCACGACTCTCCGGAGGTGCTTGAGCTTGTGGGCGAAGTGGCTGAACCGGTGTTCGGCTGGACGCTCGAGCAATCCCAGCCGGCGGGCAATCCCCGTCGAAGGAGGAATGGCAGGGGCGGCACCGAACGCGGCGATCGCTTCGGGCATGCGAATCGTTCCGGCGGGCGTAACAAGGATCGCGGCAAGGACAAGGGCGGCAAGCCCTTCAAATCCGAGCGCGGCGGCCGTAACGAACGTTCCGAGCGGTACTCCGATAACCATGAGGAGCATTTCGAACCGAAGAGGAACCGTGCCGAGCGACGTGCCGAAAAGTTCAAGGGGCGCAGCAACCGCGAGGCCATCGCCCGTGAGGAGCGTTGGGAGAATCCAGAGGGCCAGCGGACCCGTCGGGACGAGCATGAGGGGAAGCGCAACAACAAGCGCCGCGAAAAGTATGCCCGTCTGCACGAGCAGCAGCGCGCCGAGTCGGATGAATCGCAGGATTCCGGCCGTCGCGGGTTCTCCGGCAAAAAGGCCAAGCAGTCCCGAAAGCAGTTTGACGGGAATCAGGGCGCCCCTTCCAGGAAGCAGCGCAAGGCTGACGCACGTGATCGGCGCCGTTTCGAAGACGATCGCCAGGGCGGCCGTAATGAACGTGGCAATCGCGGCGGTCGCTATGACGGGCAGCAGGGTGGCAGGCGCATCCATCGTAAGGAAATACGCGTGATTCAGGACGAGCGTTCCGCAGATGCGAAGCGCCATGATCGCCGTATGGAGGCCAAGCACGGCGAACGCCACGATAAGCACGCCGGCAAGCCGTTCCGTAAGCATTCGAAAATACGAAAGACGCCGTTCCGCATGCGCTGATCGTCGGCGATGATTCGCATGGTCGTTCATCTTCCTGTCATTGGAGATGAACGACCATGTTGCATATCAGGTGACGCCCCTGCCGGGTGATTCGCCGGAACGGAACGATCGTGGCCTTTCAGCCGGCAACCGGCTGGTACCGGTCGTCGGCAGTGAAGCAGCGCCCGTAGACCATGAGCATGATGATGCTGTCGGCCAGCAGAGTGAGCGCGGCGATGGCGGCAAGAATCATGAACTGGTATTTCGCCGCGTCGATCGGATTGCCTCCCGCGATGATCTGTCCGGCCATCATGCCCGGCACCGTCACGATGCCGCTGGATGCCAGCGATGCGGTGGTCGGCAACAGCCCCAGACGAATCGAGGAGATGATCGACGGACGTGCCGCCTCCCAGGTCGTGGCACCGAGCGCGAGCAGCGTATCCACCTCGTCTCGCCGCTCCCTCATGCTTTCGAAGAAGCGGCTCAGCCCTACGGCCAAGGCGGAGACGGTATTACCCAGCAGCATGCCGGTCAGCGGCACCACGAGTTGGGGCGCATACCATGGCTGCGGGCGAATAACGAGTTCGGTGACCAACGAGATCATGATGAGCATGGTGATTACCAAGCTCAGGAACACCGGGCCAGCCAAGCCTTTCGGCACGCCTTTGGCACGCGATAGCGTAATCTGCACGGCGGCGATCAGCATGAACGACACGAGCAACAACACCAGCCATGGGTTGTTCGATGTGATGACGAAATCCATGATGAAGCCCATCGCGCACAATTGCAGCAACGCACGGCATGCCGACCACAGCAGCGTTCTGCCGACGCCCATGCGCATGATCTCGGAGATGCCGGCGGCGATGGCCACCATGATCAAAGCCGTGACCAGACCCCAGACATCGATGGAATAGTAATTGCCGCTCATGCGATATCGCCTCCCTTGGCGGCTTCGATTCGTGATTCGGCCTTGACCTGCGTCAGTACGCCGTCGGCAAGTCGCATGATGCGCGTGGCACGACCGTCCGTCGGCCGGTGCCGGATGCGTATCACGGCCATGCCGTCCATTGCCGCATGTTCCAGAATCGTCGCCACTTTGTCGGCGTTCTCATCGTCAAGGCCGGCATCCACCTCGTCGGCGAGCAATACCGTGGGATTGGTCAGCAACGTACGTGCAAGACTGACCCGGGCCGCCTGCCCACCCGACAGATCATGCGGGGCGCGTCCAAGATCGATGTCGGCGCAGCCGAGGGCGTCCAGCGTCTCGCGGATCCTCATATCAGGCAGCAGATCGGCAGGCCTTGTCTTGCGGCCCCTGCGCCCATCGCCCTGCGTGGACGACTGGCGAACGGCCAGCGTATACGGCAAACGGATCGCGTCGGCCACGCAATCGCCCAACAACACCGGTTTCTGCGGCAGGTAGGCCACCTGCGCACGCCATTGCTGCGGGGTGAAATCCGAGGCGGGACGCCCCTGCAGCGCAAAGTCGCCGTGGGCCCGCGGATTGAGTTTGGCGAACGCCGTCAGCAGGCTGCTTTTGCCTGAACCGGAGGGGCCGATCAGATCCACTATCTCACCGGACGCAATCGCGAACGAGACATCGTCGAAAATCATGCGCCGCTCGCCGTCAACCACGATCTCACAGGACACATCCGACGCCGAAAACACGTATTGCATAAGGGCAACCATACCGTGATTGCCGGTTCGACGAACCGCGCACAGCGTTTCCTGGCATCCGCCAGGGCGTGGAGGCGTGCCACGGCATGAAGCCGCCGGTCCATCCGCCATCCAAGGGTTCGCTGAGCGTGGAATCGACTTCAGGTGAAAGACCCCCATATGCCGGCCGCCGTCCCTGCGGTCGACGACGATGCTTCCGATCGGCGTAGGCGTTGCGACCATTGGTTTTCCCAAGGAAATTTCCGTGATGCCGATCCAGCGGATGATCAGGATTTTCCCCCACGGTCCCCAGCGAAAATCAATCCTACGGATGACTCGCGCTCCACGAATATGTACTACAACTACACCATGGAAGCAATATGACGGAAAGCCGTGTGACGACGGTTGGGCGATGGTGGAGCGAGGGGAATTACGAATGCGCCAGTGGCTGATGAACGTGAGCTTGTTGCAGGGATGGCTGCCGACGACGTTGTTTGCGATTACGGCTTTGCTGATTGTGATTCTGTTGATCGGCGCCGTTGCGGGCAAGCGTGAGGCGGGCCTTAAGCCAGTGCTGCTGCCCGTGGTGATTGCGGCGGTCGCCGGTGCCGTGGGATTGGTGATCGTATGGCTGATCTCGGATGTGTTTGTGGTATTCGGTGTGGAGCTTGGACCGCATGTGTTCGTATGGGCGAGTGCCGGCTGCGCGATGGTGGGGTTCGCGGTCACGCATATCGTCCTGCGCAGGCGTGCGAGTCGTGTACTGGCCGTGATCCTCGTGGTGTTCGCACTGCTCTCCTCCGGTCTTGGCATCGATCAGGCGTATGGCGAGTACGCCACATTGGGTTCGCTGTTCGGTATGGATTCCTATCACGAAGCCGATCTGACCGGCATGGCCAATCGCAAGGACCTCATCACCATCGCACAGTGGAAGCAGGGTGTCGCCGACCACACCATTCGCGATGTGCCGTCCTACGGCGTGGTCGACAAAGTGGATATTCCGGCGACCAAATCAGGTTTCAAGGCACGTAAGGCGCTTGTCTACCTGCCGCCAGCGGCGTTGGTCAAGACCAAAGCCAAGCCGGCCCTACCGGTCATCCTGATGATGAGCGGGCAGCCGGGATGCCCGAACCGTGTGTTCAATGCAGGCGGTATCCAGGCCATGATGGACGACTATGCCCGGCATCACCAGGGTCTCGCGCCCATCGTCATCGCGGCGGATCAGCTTGGTGCGGATTCGCACAACACCTTGTGCGTGGACTCGAAGGTATATGGCAACGCGTTGACCTATCTGACGCAGGATGTGGTCGATTGGGTGAAGGACAATCTGCCCGCCGCGCAGGATGCCAAGGACTGGGCCATCGCGGGATTCTCCCAGGGGGCCACCTGTTCCATGCAGATCGGGCCGAATTACCCGAACCTGTTCGGTACCATCATCCCCACCGGCAGTGAGATCGGACCGACCAACGGTAGCGAGCAGGAGATGATCGACCGCTTCTTCGACGGCAACCGCGAAGCGTATGAGCGTCAGATTCCGATCAACGCCATCCGCGACCATGCCCCTTCCGATCAGACGCTCATCATGGGCACGGGGGAGAACGACGTCGAGTCGTTGCACAATATCGAAAAGATAGCGCCCGTCGCCCGCGAGGCGGGTATGCATGTCACCGCCGTGGAATCGCTTGGCAATGCGCATGACTGGCATGCCGTACAGGATACGTTGCGGTACGGGCTTGCCGTATTCGGCTATGACACCGGCCTGAGCGACGTGAAACCGAAGCTTTCCGACTTTACGAATCTTCGCCGCATCAAGATTTCCTGAAGGACCGACCCGAAAACGAATGGACACTATGACTGAAATGCAATCACAACAGCAGCTGAAGCCGTTGTTCGGCTTCCGGGCCCTATTGGCCGACATCGCGGATTGGATCCGCCATCACCTTCTGACTGTCTGCTTCGCGCTGTTCATTCTGCTGGTCAATGTGATCAGCCGGATCGTCTGCGCCATCATGCAGTGGCAGTTCCCCCCGCATCTGGCCAAGGTGAGTTTCGAAGCGTTGGCGCACGGCCGGTGGTACACGGCCCCCATCTCCATGCTGTACGTGTCGCATCTTGGGCGCCTGGTCATCGATATTCCGCTGATTCTCATCGCATTCGGCCTGTCTGAATCGGTGATTGGCAAGATCAAGACCATGTGGGTGTCCGTCATCACCACGCTGGGCGGCATCGCGCTTGGTATGGGTCTGTGCTCCCTGCTCTCCAGCCACAATCCCCAATGGCATGCGATCTCCCGCGATGGCGCGATTCTTGGGCCGCTGATCGTGGTGGCCGGTACGCTCATGTGCGCCAGCGCGTTCTCTTCCGTGTTGTGGCGTCGCCGTATTCGCGTGATCGGGTACGCCATCGTGCTCATCATGTTCCTCTACCGTGGCGAGGCCAGCGACTACTGCCTGCTTTCCGCGACACTGCTCGGCCACGTGCTTGGCTATCTCATGGCATCCGATGGGCGGGGCGACTCCTATCGGAACGGCGCGATCTACGAAATGCGCCGTTTGGTCGGCATCGTCGCCGGCGTGCAGGCCATCGGCTCGCTGGTGGCCGTCTCGTCACGCCAATCCTTCGGTCTGCTGTCGATGTTCGGCCTGCTGACCGGTTCGACCGAATTCGACACCGGCAGGGTGCTCTACTGTCTGGACGGCACTTCGCGGGTGAACTGTTTCGCGCAGTACCGTATGCTGCGCTTCTCCATGCCCGGCAATTGGCTGGTCTCCATCATGCCGACGCTGATGCTGCTGCTCATCGCCTGGGGACTGTATTGCGGCCGTCGCTTGGCGGCGGTGCTGAGCGTCATCTTCAACGCGTGTACGATCGTGTTGGCATTCCTGTTCTACCTGGTGATCCCGATGTCGTACGCGACCGACGACAATGCCAATGCATCGGTTTCCGGCGAGGCCATGACCGCGCTGGTCAGGCATGGCGCGTTGCATGCGATGTTTTCCACGATGGCGCTGCCGCTGATTTTCGCAATCGTCGTGATCGCTTTCCGTCAATGCTTTACGATCCGCACCAAGAGCGAGACGATTCTGCGTGATGTCGCGATCGTACTTTCCGCTTTCATCCTGCTGGGGCTGCTCTATATCGGCTACGGCCTGAGCGTTCCCACGGACTTCAACGAGGCACCGCACCTGCTCGATCTGATTGCCGACTATGTGCAGCGCCTGCTGCCGATCGGCCTGCTCAGCGGCGTGGAGCCGGCCTTCATACCGATCGGCTGGCTGTCTCAGGCCATCTACCAATGCGTCGGCCCGGTATTCTGGATCGTGGCGTTGTATTGTGCGTGGGACTGCCTGCGCGACCGTTCCATGGTCAACGATGTGTCTCGGCATCGCGTGGACGAGATCATTCCACTCGGTGGAGAATCCATGTCGTTCATGGCCACATGGAGCGGCAACGACTACTGGTTCTCCGCGACCGGCCGCTCGGCCATCGCCTACCGCGTCTCCTACGGCATCGCCCTGACCGTGACCGGTCCGTTCGGCGATCCGAGCGAATACCGCGACGATTTGCATGCCTTCGCGCGGTTCTGCGCCCAGCATTCCTGGACGCCTGTCTTCTACAGCATCCATGCGGCCCAACGCGACGAGCTGGTATCCGCCGGATGGGATTCTCTTGATGTCGGTACCGAAATGATCGTCGATCCGAATGCGTGGCAGACGCGCGGCAAGAAATGGCAGGATGTGCGCACCGCCATCAACAAGGCCAAAAGGGACGGCATCACCGACGTGCTCACCACCTTCCGCGAGGCGCCGTTCTCCGTGCAGACGCAGATCCGTGAGATCTCCGCGCAATGGGCCGGCGAAAAGGCGTTGCCGGAGATGGGCTTCACCCTGGGTGGTCTCGACGAGCTGGTCGACTCCCGTGTACAGCTGCTCTATGCGGTCGATGGAAACGGCAAGATGCTTGGTGTGACCAGTTGGCTGCCGACCTACCGTGATGGCAGGGTGATCGGCTGGACGCTCGACTTCATGCGGCATCGCACCGACAGCGTCAACGGCATCATGGAGTTCCTCATCGCGCGTATGGCCGAGCGTCTGCGCGACGAAGGCGATGTGGAGTTCATGAGCCTGTCCGCGGCACCATTGGCCGGCATGAGCGACGATCCGGACAGAGCCGAGGAAAGCGCCGTGCTGCGCCATGCCCTGCAGATGGTGGCCGACATCATGGAACCCGCCTATGGCTTCCATTCGCTGTTCCGATTCAAACTGAAGTTCCACCCCGAAGAGGCCAAGGTGTACATCTGCTATCCGGACGCGGCCAAGCTGCCGCAGATCTCGCTGGCGGTGGCGCAGGCCTACGTGCCTTCGCTCACACCGGCTGAGGCGATGCGTTTCGTCAAGACCATCATGCCCCACGACTAATTCGTTTGGACGGGTTGTTCCGAGCGCGAACCCCCAAGGCTTCCACGATTCGGATACGTTATAGTGAGTGCGCAATCACCAAGTAACGTAATTCCAGAAATGGAACCGAGGTCATCGTGAAGAAGCTGATGCTGGTTTCGGCATTCAATCCGGTCAGTCGACTGCTACCTCGTGTAGAGCCGGGACTTAAGGCGAAAACGGTGGCGTTCATCCCCACCGCCAGCAAGGGGAGCCCGTACGCACCGATCATGGGTCTTGCCAAACATGCCTTACGGCGTATGCACATGAGCATATACAGCCTTGACATAGCCAGCGCCTCATACGGGCTTATCCACGATGTGATCGACGCCAGCGACATCATCTACGTGGGTGGAGGCAATTCCTTCCTCCTGTTGCAGGAGATGCGGCGTTCCGGGGCCGATAAGATCATCACCGAAGCCGTGGCGAACGGCAAACCGTATATCGGCGAATCCGCCGGAGCGGTGGTGGCCGGTCCCGATATCGGGTACATCCGCGACATGGACGATGCGGCGGCGGCGCCTTCGCTGCATGATCTGCGTGGTCTTGGACTGGTGGATTTCCGGGTGCTTCCGCATTGCCACGGACCGTTCCTCGGCCGCAAGGCCGCCAAAATCGCCCGCCGATATGCCGGTGCATCCGACCTACGCGCCATCACCAATCGTCAGGCCGTCGTGGTGCATGGCGACAAAGACATCACCGTCAGCAGGTGACTAGGGCACGACGGCTTCCATGAGACGACGGGCCGTCGTTGGGACGTTTGGGATTAGACTGAGAGATGGCTCATAAAGTACTACTTATTTTGACGGAGGACCAGCATGTCAGCTGAAGCAAACGTCGGTGTGGTAGGCCTTGCCGCAATGGGCGGCAGCCTCGCACGCAATCTCGCACACCACGGCAACAAGGTCGCCGTGTTCAACCGTTCCTACGGCCGTACCGAAAAACTCATGAACGAGCATGGCACCGAAGGCGAGTTCTTCCCGGCGAAAACCCTCGAGGAGTTCGTCGACAGCCTTGCCAAGCCTCGCACCGCCATCATCATGGTCAAGGCAGGCGAGCCGACCGACGCCATGATCAACGCGCTCGCCGACCTCATGGAACCGGGTGACATCATCGTCGACGCAGGCAACGCCTACTTCCCGGATACCATTCGCCGTGAGAAGGAGATCAGCGCCCGTGGCCTGCACTTCGTCGGCTGCGGTGTTTCCGGCGGCGAGGAAGGCGCCCTGCTCGGCCCATCCATGATGCCGGGTGGCTCCGAAGAGTCCTGGAAGACCCTGAAGCCGATTTTCGAATCCATCGCGGCCAAGGCCGAAGGCGAACCGTGCGTGACCCACATCGGTTTGAACGGCGCCGGTCACTTCGTCAAGATGGTGCATAACGGCATCGAATACTCCGACATGCAGCTCATCGCCGAAAGTTACGACCTGATGCGCCGCGGCCTTGGCATGACCCCGGCCGAGATCGGTGACGTGTTCGAAGAGTGGAACAAGACCGAACTCGATTCCTACCTGATCGAGATTACCGCCGAGGTGCTGCATCAGGTCGACAAGAAGACCGGTAAACCGCTGGTCGACGTAATCGTGGACCATGCCGGCATGAAGGGCACCGGCACCTGGACCGTGCAGACCGCGTTGTCCTTGGCCGTACCGGTCACCGGCATCGCCGAGGCCGTGTTCGCACGAGGCCTGTCCTCCGAAGCCGACCTGCGTGAAGAGGCCCAGAAGCAGGGTTTCGCCGGTCCGAGCGGCGAGCTGAACCTGAACGAGGAGGAGGCGAAGGCCTTCATCGAAGACATCCGACAGGCCCTCTACGCCTCCAAGATCGTCGCCTATGCACAGGGCTTCAACGAGATCACCACCGCTGCCAAGGAATACGATTGGGATATCGACCTAGCCGCCGTGGCGCGCATCTGGCGCGGCGGCTGCATTATCCGCGCGAAGTTCCTCAACCGCATCTCCGAAGCATTCGAATCCGGCGAGGCCAACGTGTCCCTGTTGTTCGCCCCATACTTCAGGAACGCCATCGAAGCCGCCGAGAAATCCTGGCGCAACGTGGTGGCCAAGGCCGCACTTAACGGCCTGCCGACTCCGGCGTTCGCATCGTCGCTCTCGTACTTCGACGGCCTGCGTTCCAAGCGCCTGCCTGCCGCCCTGATCCAGGGCCAGCGCGACTACTTCGGCGCCCACACCTACCAGCGTGTGGATCAGCCTGGCGCGTTCCACACCCTGTGGGCCACCGAGGAGCGCAACGAGATCGAAGCCTGATCTCCACGCAAGTATGAGGAAGGCCTCGCGACATATACGGTCGCGAGGCCTTCCTATTCCCATTGTCTTCGTCGATGAAGAGCCTTACAGCTTGCAGGCCGCGCCTTCGTCGATGAGCCAGAGCAGTTCCTCGCCATCGGCGTAGGAGCTTGGTGCATGCGGGTTGTCGCGCTTGGCGAAGGCGGCCTTCACCGCGTCGGCCTTACGGGCTTCGGAGGTGAACACCCACGTATGCTTCGAACGGGCGATCATCGGCACGGTCAGCGTCACGCGCAGCGGCGGCGGTTTCGGCGAATCGCGTACGCCGGCCACCAAAGTGTGCGAGTCATCGATTTCGGTCTCGCCGTGATCGGGGAACAGTGACGCGAAATGCGCGTCCGGCCCCACGCCGAACATCGCGATGTCCAAAGACGGATGCTCGCCAAGTTGCTCGACGAGTTCACGCTGATATTCCGCGGCGGCCGCTGCCAGCACCTCATCGGTCCGTTCGGGGGAGGCTCCGGCGATCTCTTCGACGCCGCGTTCGTCCGCAGGCATCTCATGAATGTTCCCGGCCGGCATACGGCCGTCTTCGATGAGCTTGTCGAACCAGGCCTCGCGAGCCTGCTTCGCGTTGCGGTCATCGCTGTCGGCGGCCACGAAACGTTCGTCTCCCCACCACACGTGCACGCGGGACCAGTCCACGGCCTTGGCCAAGACGCTTTCACCCATGACCTTCAGTACGTAGATGCCGTCGGTGCCGCCGGTCACGGCGATGTCGACTCGTTTGCGATTCGGCTCGGCCAGCAGGTCGGCGATGGTCAGTAGTGTGCGCGCCGCCACGGCTTGTGCCAACACTTCAGGATTCGGGTATATAACAGTTTTGCGTTCTGCCATGGAAGATCCCCCTTTCAGTGTTGCGGGTTGATGAGATCCCAGCCCTGCGTCACGACTTCGGCGTAGATCTCGTCGGGGTAGAGGCGGCCGAGCTCCTCGCTCAGGCATTCCTCGATGGTGCGCGTCGGCACGCTGATGGTCTGCGGGGACTGGCCGGGCACGCTTTGCATGGCCACGCCATCGCCTGTGGACGGGCGTTCCAGACTCAGCACGCCGTCGGCACGGGTCAGGTATACGCCGGTCACCGCATTTGCGCCCGGATCGTCCTCGACGATCACCGGCACGTTCAACCGCAACCGCAGCCAGGCGGCCAGCAGGTCCATCGGCAGGAAATCCTTCGGACCGGTCACGCGCACGCTGCTCACCGGCAGATGCGGCGGCTGGTCGAGCATGGAGGCGAGCATGGCCCGCCATACGGTCAGACGTGTCCATGACATGTCCACATTCTTCGACGACCAATTACGGCGCAGGTCATTCATCGTGCGCATCGGATTCGATGAGTTCATGGCATCGGTGATGCGGCTGCGCGCCATCGAACCCAGCAGATCCTTCGACAGATTCGCCGGAGCTTCGTTCGGCCACCAGGCGACCACCGGTGCATCCGGCACCAGTAGCGGAATCACCAGCGTGTCCGCATGGTGCACCAGACCGCCGCGCGGACGCAGTACGATGATCTCGCCTGCGCCGGCGTCGGAACCGAATCGTACTTCGGCGTCGAGGAAGGTGTGATGCTCGCCTTCGGCGCTATCACCGGCCTCCACCTTGCGCGCACTCGGAGCAATGGCGATCACACGGCATGGATGCTCGCGGCTGGCGCTGTTCGCCACCTCGAGATCGTGCTCCAGCGAGGCCTCATTCGTGGAAATCAGCAGCGTGAGCACTCGACCCAAGGCGGCCTCGCCGCGTTCCTCGTGCAGTTCGTCGATTTTCGCCGAGATTTCGCGGGTCTCGGTGTCTTGCATGGTGATGATCATGGCATCCTCCAACGATGTCCGTCGCGGGCGAGCATCTCAACGGCCTCTTCCGGGCCCCACGTACCGGAGCGATATGGCTGTGGCTGGCCGAGTGTGGACCAGAATTCCTCGATCGGATCGAGGATCTGCCAGCTCAGTTCCACTTCACGCGTGGTCGGGAACAGTGGCGGATCGCCCAATAGCACGTCGAGAATCAGTCGTTCATAGGCCTCCGGCGAGGATTCGGTGAACGAACGGCCGTAGCCGAAATCCATCGACACATCGCGCACCTCCATGGAGGTGCCACCCGGCACCTTGGAACCGAACCGCATGGTCACGCCCTCATCGGGCTGCACGCGGATCACAATCGCGTTCTTGCCGAGCTCCTTGGTGGCCGTCGATTCGAATGGTAGATGCGGGGCGCGTTTGAACACCACGGCGATTTCCGTGACACGCTTGCCCAGTCGTTTGCCGGTACGCAGATAGAATGGCACGCCGGCCCAACGTCGTGTGTCGACATCCAGCCGGATCGCCGCATACGTTTCGGTGATGGACGCCGGGTCGATGCCCTTCTCGTCCAGATAGCCGACCACTTCGTGGGATCCTTGCCAGCCGGCGGCATACTGTCCCCGTGCGGTGTGTGCGGCCAGATCCTTCGGAAGGCGCACTGCGGAGAGCACTTTCGTCTTTTCGGCCGTCAGGTCGGCGGCGGAGAAGGAGACCGGCTCCTCCATGGCGGTCAGCGCCATGAGTTGCAGCAGGTGGTTCTGGATGACGTCGCGTGCTGCGCCGATGCCGTCATAATAGCCCGCGCGACCGGCCACGCCGATGTCCTCGGCCATGGTGATCTGCACATGATCGACGTAGTTGCTGTTCCAGATCGGCTCATACATGGCGTTCGCGAAACGCAGCGCCAGCATGTTCTGCACGGTCTCCTTGCCGAGATAGTGGTCGATGCGGAACACGCTCGACGGGTCGAACACCTCGGAGACCACGCGGTCGAGTTCCTTGGCGCTGGCCAGGTCATGCCCGAACGGCTTTTCTATGATCACGCGGCGCCAGGCGCCTTCGGTGGACTTCGCCAGACCGCAGTCGGCCAGCTGTCGGGAGACCTGTGGGAACGCGCGCGGCGGCACGGACATGTAAAAGGCGTGGTTGCCGCGGGTGCCGCGGTCGCGATCCAGCTCCGCCACGGTGTCGGAAAGCCGCTCGAACGCCTTCGGATCGTCGAAGGTGCCCTGCACGAAGCGGATGCCATCAGCCAGCTGCTTCCATGTCGAATCCTTGAACGGCGTGCGGCAATGAGCTTCGACGTTTTCCTTGACGAACTCCTTGAAATGGTCTTCGGTCCAATCACGGCGCGCAAAACCGGTCAGTCCGAAGCTTGGCGGCAACAGACCACGGTTGGCCAAGTCATAGATCGCCGGAAGCAGTTTTTTTTCGTGATAGATCGCCGGTTACGCCGAAAATCACGATGCTGCACGGTCCGGCGATGCGCGGAAGTCTCAGATCGCGCGGATCGCGCAAAGGATTTGTCCACGTGCCGGAGGTGTCAAGCACGGATGAAACGGTTTCAGTCATGCAATTCATAGTAACGCGTGGATCCTCTCCATGTCATGACAATTCCAACAGTCAAGGTTTTGTGCCTTGTGGTTTTCCGCAAATCATCGACGATTCGCGGAAAGCCGTTCCGAAGGTCACAGCGAATAACGCAACCAGACCGCGCCGTCGTCATAAGGAGTGACGGATTCGAGTTTCAGGGCGACGGGCCTGCGGTTCATCGGCAGTCCATCGAAGGTGGCGGACATGCCTTTGCGGCCATCGATGCCGGGGCCGATCAGGATGCTCACCTCGTCGAGCAGCCCGGCGTCGAGAAATCCGCCGTTGATGGTGCCTCCGCCGACTACGGCCATGCGTTCCACATCGAATTCCTCGTTGAGAATCTCGCTGGCGCGTGCCAGGTCGATGCGGTCGCGTCCCGTGGCGATCCACGAGATGTTGCGTGAATCCAGGAATGCCAGATAGTCCTCGGATACCTGCTCGCAGGTCAGGATCACCAGTGGCTTGGCGCTGCCGGAATCATCCGACCAACTCAGCGTGCCTCTGGTGTCGGGAATCACGTTGTACCCTTCGGCATCGGTCTTCTTGGAGAAGGCCTCATGGCCGAGCGGCTTGCCGGTGCCGTGGAATTTCCCGGAGGCCATCTCCAGCTGTGCGGTGACGCGTCCGCTTACACGGGTCGGGGCGTTCAGCGCCGCCAGTGTCTCATAGTATTCATGATTGCCTGCCAGCTGCGCGGTCATGCCGCAGTCGATGCGGCCATCGATCGACATCATCATGTGGCATACGATGTAAGGTTTGCTCATGGTGTTCTCGTTCCTTTCCCTTGGTATGCCTGGAAGCCTACGACAAAGCGTTTCGCATATCCAATGTCGATGAAACATGTTGATTCATGCAATTCCGTTATTGAATCTGCGTGGTTGAAGGCGTCTGATATCGTCCGGCACGACTCCTGCAATGCCGGCTGGAACACGGGGAACGGGCGTATGCGGAAGAAGAGGCGTTGAAATGGTGGGGTCGCCTAGCCCCTTCGTTTCGGATCGCCACCGTTCATGAACGCGGCGAGGCGACGGGTCACGGAGCGGGGGAGCACTCGTTCCGCAAATGCGCCCGATTTGG
This sequence comes from Bifidobacterium moukalabense DSM 27321, assembly GCF_000522505.1. Taxonomy (GTDB): domain Bacteria; phylum Actinomycetota; class Actinomycetes; order Actinomycetales; family Bifidobacteriaceae; genus Bifidobacterium; species Bifidobacterium moukalabense. The sequence goes on from NZ_AZMV01000005.1 coordinate 31,818, forward strand.
TGAACATGCTGTGGTAGGCAAGTGTTCGGCCCCGCAACATCCTGCGGTACGCGTAGATGGCGAGCTGACGGGCCGTGGCCGGTCTGGTCATGGTGAAGAAGTTACGTCCGCTCATCTTTGCGGCCTTCTCGAAACCGGTCGCAGTCGGACCGGGGCATACGCAGGTCACGGTCACGCCAGTGCCGCGCAGCTCATACGCCACCGCTTCGGACAGCGAACGCACGAACGCCTTCGATGCGAAATACATGGCCATGTACGGACCGGCCATCATGGAAGCGACCGATGCGATATTGAGGATCCTCCCTGTGCCGGCCTCCCGCATATCCCGTCCGTACCGGTAGGTGAGTTCGGCCAACGCATTCATGTTGAGTCGCATCATCTCATGCTGTCGGCGCCAGGTGCCGTCCAAAAAGCCCGTCCATTCGCCGAAGCCGGCATTGTTGACCAGATAATCGATGATGAAGCCGTGCGAGGTCGTGTAATCGTACAGTTTCAGCGGGGCGCCGTCTTCGCTCAGGTCGATGGCGAACGTTTCGACGTGCACGCCGTAATGTCGTTCCAGAAGACCTTGCATCTCGGCGAGCTTAGCTCGATTCCTGGCCGTGATCACCAGATCATGCCCATCCGCCGCGAATAGCGAGGCCAACTCGCGTCCGATGCCGCCGGAGGCTCCCGTGATCAACGCATATCCCATGCCAACTCCTTCGTCGATGCCTGCCACTAGCACCATGATAGGCGTTCATGGGCGATTCTGATTGGCGCTTTCGCTCCTGTGAAATCCCCGACATACGTAGCGGCGGGCGTTTGCAAGGCATCATCGGATGATTTCGTGTCAGATTTTCTTGTGATAGAAAATGGCAGTGAGCGGAATGAAGACCATCAGGGTCATGCCTCCCGCCAACAGTGCGGCCAGTGCCTCATCGCCAAGTATGCCTTGCGTGACCATGACACGATAGGCATCCACCAGGTAAGTGACCGGGTTGATTCTGGCGAATGCCCGCAAGACCGCGGGAAGGGTGTCGATCGGTACGATGGCGTTGGAGACGAAGCCGAGGACCATGGTGGTCAGGGTGGACAATGCAGAGATGGTGCCGGACGATTTCACCAGCACGCCGATAAGCGCGAACACCCAACTGACACACCACATGACGAAGATCACCAGCAGATTGGCGAGCAGTACCCATCCGAATCCGGCTTGTGGTCGCCATCCCATGATGTATCCGGCTGCTACGGCGAACAGGGAGGCGATGGCATAGCGGATGATGTCGGCGGTCAGCATACCGGTCAGCGGCGCCATGCGGGCGATTGGCAGTGACTTGAATCGATCGAACACGCCGGTTTCGATATCTTCACGAAGTTGGGTGCCTGAGTTCGATGAGGCCATCAGCAATGCGAACGCAACCACGCCAGGGACTACGGTGGCCAGATATTTCGTGGCGCTGCCGGCCACTGCGCCGCCGAACAGATAGGTGAACATGATCATGAAGATAATCGGAAGCAGTATGACATCTACCAGTGCTCCAGGATTGTGTTTGAGCTTGAGCAGTGAGCGTTTGGCCAGCGTGATCGTATCCTTCATCAGTGTGATGATCGGACTGAGTGTCGTGGTCTGTGCGGTGGTGGGGAAAGTGGTTGTCATGATGTCTCCTTGGTGCTTGCTGTGGGGAAAGTGGTTGAATGCGCCGGGATGATTGCAGGCCATGTTGCGGTGCGACCTACTTACCGATTGCTTTGTCGGCTTTGCCGGTATCTTGGGAAACGATTCTGACGAACACGTCATCCAATGAGGGTTTGCTCGTCGAGAATTCATCTGGGGTCAGATTGAGATCGTGCAGATGGTTGAGCAGATCCAGCATGTCCGTCGATTCCTTCATGTTGAGGATCAAAGTATCTGATTCCGATGATCGGGAGATATGCGTTGAGGGAAGGTGTCCGCTGATGATCCGTTGCGCGTCCCGCATCTGATGTTTGTTGTCGTAACGGATTTCCAGATGGGTATCGCCGATCAGATTCTTCAGGTCATTTGGCGTTCCCTGAGCCATGACCTTTCCGTTGCGGATGATGGCAATGTGGTCAGCCAACTGATCGGCCTCTTCCAGATATTGCGTGGTCAACAGTACGGTGGAGCCTTCATTGACGAGCTGGCGGATGGTGTTCCACATTTCGCTACGTGTAATGGGATCGAGGCCTGTGGTCGGTTCGTCGAGGATGATGAGTCTTGGATGGGTCATCAGGCTTGACGCTAGGTCGAGTCGCCTGCGCATGCCCCCAGAGAAAGCGGACAGTTCCTTGGCCTTGACATTGGTCAGGGAAAATCGCTCGAGTAGTTCATCGGCGCGGCTGAGAGCCTGTTTGCGGGACAAGCCGTTGAGTCGGCCGATGATCTCCATGTTTTCCATGGCGGTCAGATCATTGTCAATCGTGGTGAACTGGCCGGTCATACCGATGATGCGACGCACTTGTTCAGGTTGTTTGCTGACATCGTAGTTGAAAATCGACGCGGTACCGCCATCCACGGGCAATTGTGTGGAAAGCATCCGCAGAAGTGTGGTTTTGCCTGCACCGTTTGGGCCGAGAATCGAGAAGATTTCGCCTTGGTTGATGGTGAGGGAGACGCCGTCCACGACGTTTTTTCGAACCATAGCGTTTGGTGATGTCGATGGTCTGTATTGCTGGAATGGCCATGCTCGCTCCTTGGAGATGGTGATGTCTAAAAACTAATTATCAGGTACCCTGATTGATTTCATATAGTATGGGTACCTGAATAAATAGTCAAATACCCTGATAGAATCGGTGTGTCTTGAGGTGGAATCCAAGCCGTATCGGAGGCGTTATGACGGATTTGCGGCGGAGTGAGGATGTCGAGCGCGATGTGCGAATCATGCAGAAATACATGGCATTCCAAAGCGAGTTCGCAAAGAAGATGAGCGCCAGACGTAATGACACGGGTGGTGGTAATCCGTCACTGTTCTCGTTGTCGAGTCGAGGTCAGGGGCGTATCGTCAGTTTGTTACGCGAGCGTGGGAGCATGTCGCAGCGCGAACTCGCACAGGAATTGCACGTGCAGCCGCAATCGACGTCGGAGATGGTGCATAAGCTGGAGCGCAAGGGGCTGATTCAGAGGACCCGAAGTGATTATGATGCCCGCGTCTTCGTGGTGAGGCTCACTGATGCCGGAGCCGAACTGGCCGAGGGGATGCTTCGGACCAAGCCCATGCTTCTGAACGTGCTGACGGATGAGGAGAAACTGCAGTTCGAGCATGTGCTTGACAAGCTGTTGGATGCCATCGAAACCGGAGGGGTCATCGATTGAAATGACTACGACCCCTTGCGTATGCCGCGGTACATTGTGCATAATGAAGCCGTCTGGAGGTGTGTGATGGGCGGGAGATACAAGACGCGTTACGATTCGCCGATTGGTGGCATCACGATGATCTCGGACGGTGAGGCGTTGCTGGGATTGTGGTTCGACGGGCATGCGGAGGATAGTGACGACGACAACGCGGCATGGACGGACGACCTGCCGGTTTTCAGGCTTGCCTTCCGTTGGCTGGATGAATATTTCGAGGGGCGCAAGCCGGAAGTGCATGTGCCGATACGGCTGGAGGGGACGCCGTTTCGTGAGGAGATCTGGGCGCTACTGCGGGAAGTCCCCTATGGCGAGACCGTTTCATACGGTGAGCTTGCGCATCGGTTGGAGGCGAAACGCGCCGACGGCCGCAGGGTTTCGGCGCGGGCCGTCGGCGGTGCGGTGCATCACAATCCGGTCGGCATCATGGTGCCCTGCCATCGCGTCATCGGCGCCGACGGCGGTCTTACCGGTTATGCGGGCGGTCTCAAAACCAAAGCCCGGCTGCTTCGGCTTGAAGGTGCGCTGAAGCAGCCGGACTGACCGAACCGATCGAATCTCCTATAGACCGGCCTTGGCTATCCAATCGCTGACCGCCTTGGCGGTTTTGTCGGCGTTCTTCTGTGCATCGGTGCCACGCACGGCAAGGCCGGTTTTCACGGTCGCGCCGGTCGCGTCGGCGATGCTGCCTGACGTCGACGCCAGGCCACTGCCCTCATGCGTGCAGAAGGGGTAGATGGTCTTGCCCTTCCAATCGCGGCCTTCAAGAAACGTGTATACCGGCATTGGTGCGTCGCCCCACCAGATCGGGTAGCCGAGGAATACGGTGTCGGCCGAATCTAAGGCGTCGGTGTCGCCGTTGAGCGTAATCTGCGGGCGGGCGTTGTCGCGCTGCTCGTCCTGTGCCACACTGGTGACCTCGTCATAGCCTTCCGGATAGGGTTCGTTGCGGGTGATCTCGATGATCGGGGCGTCGGTCTCTTTGGCAATCGCTTCGGCGAGTTTCGCCGTGTTGCCGACCTTCACGTTGCCTACGCCGTAATTCTCGCCGGCGCGGGAGAAATATACCACCACCATGCTGTTTCCTTTCGATGAATCGGTTGCCGTTTGTCTGGATGATTCGGATTTCGGGCTTGCGGACGATGTGTCGCCGGAAGAGGGCGTCGATCCGCATCCGCCGAGCGCGAGTGCGGTGATGCACAGGCAGGCCGAAAGTGCTTTGCGAATGTTCATGGTTTTCCGCCGTCCTATCGCCGTATGGTCTTCGTGGTCAGGCCAGTGACCGAATCGCGTCGAGATCCTTGAGCACGCGCTTCGGCTGGGTGGAGAGCGGGAAGTTCGCCTCATCGTATACGCCATCGAACGAGCCGGCCGCATCCGGTTCCAAACCCTCGAACAGGGGGGTCAGGTCGGCTTGTGCCGGACCCTGCTCGGCGATGAGCTCCAACGTTTTGCGGTCGGCTTCGTCGCTGCCCAGCGCCGACACCAGTACACGCGCGATCTGTGCGCGTGCGACCGCGCCGTCTTCCGGACTTGCGTGGCGATGCGTATCACCCTGCAGGAATACGAGCCGCTGCTGGTCGGAATCGTTGTAGTCGAACCAGCCGGGGCGCACGATGGTGTACTCGTTGCCGCTGGCGCGCACCAGACGCTCGGAGCGTCTTTTCCAATCGTGCGCCTGATAGTCACGGTTGTATTTCGAATCCATGTAGGTCACGCCGATTGCCGTCATCAGGGCGATGCGCACCTTACGTCCATCCAAGGCGAGTAGGGCGTTGTGGACCGCGCCGTAATCGATCTTCTCGACCATCGAGGGGCCGTCATGCGCACCCATGGTGAATACGATGCCGTCGATGCCGTCCAGTGCGCCCTTCAGCGATTCGACGCTGGTCAGATCGCCCTCGAACACGTCTACCCGGGCGTCGAAGCGTGCGCGGCCCGCGTCACGTACCAGGGCGCGCACCTGATACCCCTGGGCCAGTCCCTCGGCCACGGCCAGCCGTCCGATACTGCCGGTCGCACCGATGAACAGAACATGGGTTGGTTTGGTCATCTCAATATCCTCCGATGATGAACGTTGTGTGGTGTTGCCAGCGTATGACCGGATGAAAAATATAACAAATACAAATCAGCTATAGTAATTAATCGAAAAAATGCATATACTTATAGTGTTGATGCATGGAGTCGACGGAACGGGGCGATTATGGAAATCAAAGTATTGCGCAACTTCATTGCGGTGGTGCAGGAGGAGGGCGTCACCGCCGCGGCCGATGTCTTGCGTATCAGTCAGCCTGCGTTGTCCCGTCAGATCAAGGAGCTGGAAGAGGAGATGGGCGCTACGCTGTTCGTGCGGGGCAATCGTGGGCGTGCGCTGGAGCTGACGCATGAAGGCCAGCTGCTGTACCGACGTGCGCGCGAAATCGTGGAGCTTGCCGACCGCACCAAATCCGAAATCGCCTCTGGCGAGGAGATCGAGGGCAGCGTGCATATCGCAGCCGCGCAATCTTCGGTCATGGATGTGCTTGCCAAGGCCGCCATGCATGTGCGGGAGCTGCATCCCGGCATCCGCGTGCAGCTTCATGATGACTATGGCGAAAACATCGTGGAACGGCTCAACAACGGGCTGGCCGATTTCGGCGTGCTTGTGCAGCCGACCGACATGAGCCGCTACGATCACTTCCCATTGCCGGGCGGAGACCAGATGGGGGTGCTGATGAGGCCCGACAACCCATTGGCCGCGCAGGCCAGCGTTCATGCCGAAGATCTGCAGGGCCTGCCGATGATCGTGCCGAAGGGTTCGCTGGTACGGCGTGATTTTTCCGGTTGGTATGGCGCCGATCTGCGGCCGTATGACCTTGTCGGCACCATGAACCTTACGTATAACGCAAGCCGATTCGTGCGTGCCGGATGCTGTTGCGCCATGAGCCTGGAAGGGCTTGTCGATACGAGCGAGGGGAGCGGACTGTGTTTCCGGCCGCTCGATCCGCCCATGCACATCGCGCTGCATATCGCATGGAAGAAGGATCAGCCGCTTGCCCCGGCGGCCCAGGCCTTCCTCACATGCGTACGCGAAGTCGCGGCCGAATCCTGACGGCTCTCCCTACTCCTGCTGTTCGCTCGGGTCGAGCATTTTGATGACTTTGGCCGGGGACCCGACGGCGACCGCATAATCCGGGATGTCCTTGGTGACCACCGCACCGGCGCCGATCACGGCGTATTCGCCGATGGTCACGCCCGGGCAGATGGTTACGTTCATGCCGATCCACGCGTTTTTCTTGATGGTCACCTTGCCATAGGTGTAAATGGAATGACGTGCGTTGAAGTCATGGTTGATGGTGGCGATGCGCGCACCCGGCGCCACCTGCACGTTGTCGCCGAACTCAATGCCCCCCGAAGCGGACAGGATGGCCGAATGGTTGATGAACACGCTCTTGCCGAACTTCACGCGGCCGCCACCGAAGTCGCAGGTGAACGGCGTCAGGATGCGTACGTCATCAAGCTTGCGTCCGAACAGTTCCTCGAGATAACCCACATAGGACGGGTCGTCGGGCATGGCTTGGTTCGCCTTTGCGCACAGCGTACGGGCACGCATCATCTCGTCGACCGCCTCCTTGAAGTACGGCTCGCGGTTGTCGGTCGGGCCGCCCTGGTCCATCAGTTCGTATACATAGCCTTTGCTGTATTCCACCATGAAATCCTTCGAATCGTGTTGTCGGTGTTGTTGCAAGACCCATTATGGAATCGAAGCCGAATGCAAACCAATGTTCGTCACGAACGCTTTTCCATGCATTTTATGCATGGAAACTATTGTTGTAATACCAATGGGTATACATCATGGCGATATTCGGATGGCGTGCGGCCATATGCTTTGGGCGAAACGCAAATGATCCAAGCCGTGTCGACCGTTGATGCCTCCCCCCCGGGGTTCCTGGTACTCAGTGGGATCGCGAGAAAAGGAAGTACCATGATTCACTAAGCATTTCGTTGCGTTCGCATATCGCGGCAAAATCCAGGAACGCGACGATCATGCATATCGACCAGATCAGGGAGGATCCATGCAAAACTTCACCATGAACAACGGCCTGCAGATCCCGGCCATCGGCTACGGCGTATTCCTTATGACGTCGAAGGAGGTGCTCGAACACCTGCCACAGGCGCTGGACGCCGGCTACACACACATCGACACCGCGAACGCGTACCTCAACGAAGTGGCCGTCGGGCAGGTCGTCAGGGCATCCGGAATGGCCCGCGAGGATTTGTTCGTCACGTCCAAGCTGTTCCCCCAGAGCTACCCGTATGAGCAATGCGCAAAAGACATTGATGCCACGCTCGAACGACTCGGCATGGACTACGTCGACCTGCTGCTTTTCCATCAGCCTTACGGCGAGTATGTGGCGGGATGGAAGGCCATGGAAGAGGCCGTCAAGGCCGGTAAGGTCAGGTCGATCGGCCTGTCGAACTTCCCGATGCACAAGATTCAGGAAATTCTTGATGTGGCCGAAATCAAACCGGCCGTGCTGCAGGTGGAGATCAATCCGTATTGGAACCAGCATGAGCTCAAGCGCCAGCTGGAAGACGTCGGCATCGTGTTCGAAGGCTGGTATCCGCTCGGGCACGGCGACCGCACGCTGCTGGAGGAACCGGTATTCACAAGATTGGCCGGAAAATACGGCAAGGCCAATGCCCAGATCATCATGCGCTGGCATCTGCAGGAAGGCAACGTCATCTTCCCGAAGACCCTTAACCCCCAGCATATGAAGGATAATCTCGACATCTTCGATTTCTCCCTGACCGATGCCGAAATGGACGAAATCAACAGCCTGCCGCAGCACCCGTACTACCGGATACCCGGCGAGCCGCCGGCATTCGCGCTCGCCCATCACGATTACAGCCAGCAGGCGTGACGAGGTTCTTCGGGCGGCGGGGATGCGGCTCCGCGTCGGCACGGCTTGGGTGAGACCAATCAACCCGAAACATACCGACGCATACGGCACCTTGGCGTCGGTATGGCTTGGGGATGTCGACGACGGTCAGGCGACAACGACGCCCTGACCGTGCCCGACGGTTGGAATGAAGGTCAATCGGTCAGCGCGGTCGGATACTGGGCGACGGCCCGATCGATCTGCGCTTCGGTGGAGGTGGCGACGCCCTGAATCAGGAACGGTTCGAGATACGTGGCGTGCACATGGCGGAACGTCGTCTCGAACGGTGAGAGCAGCTCCTCCATGGTGCGTACGTGGCTGCCCTCACGGGCATACGAATCGGCGGGGGAACCGGTGGAGACGGCCACCATGAATTCCTTGCCCTCCAATGCGTGTCCGCCGCCATACGCCCAACCGGCCTGCAGCACCGCATCCTCCCATTGCTTCAGTAAGGCAGGGGAGCTGTACCAGTAGAAGGGGAATTGCAGCACGATGCGGTCATGTGACTCGATAAGCTTCTGCTCGTGCTCCACATTAATGCGGAAATCCGGGTATGCGGCATACTCGTCGATCACGGTCACGTCGCCGGTCTCGTCGGCGATGTCCATGAGCTTGCGATTGACCTGCGACTTCTCCAGATGCGGGTGGAACACCAAAACCAGCGTCTTCATCGATACTCCTTAGACTTGCGGGTTCACCAGTGGTGATTCTCATACATGAGCATAGTAGGGCGGCCGCCCTTGTTGAGTTGTTGAACCCGTCATAAGCAGCATCGATAATCGGCAGGGCGTTTATACGACGATGGTGCCGTTACCATGATCCTCGAGGGATCGTCGGGCGCGATGGTGAAGGAGAGGACGTCGGTGCGTCAGAAGAAGGGTGTGAAGACCAAGGCTTTGCGGGCCGCCGTACCCAAGGTGCTGCCGATTTGCATCAGTTTCTTTTTCCTCGCCATGTCGTATGGCCTGCTGATGGGCACCCGTGGCTTCTCGTTCCTGTGGCCCATGTGCATGAGTGCGTTCATCTTCACGGGTTCCATGGAATTCGTCACCGTGAACCTGCTGGTCTCCGCCTTCAATCCCCTTGCCACGCTGATGCTTGCGATGATGATCGGCACCCGTCATCTGTTCTACGGCATTTCCATGCTCGGCAGATTCAAGGGCATGGGGTTGAGGAAGCCATACCTCATCTACGCCATGTGCGATGAAACCTTCGCAGTCAACAACAGCGCACGGATTCCCGGCAATGTGGATCGCGGCTGGTTCTATTTCTTCGTCTCGCTGCTCAATCAGGCCTCCTGGGTGCTCGGGGCCACCATCGGCGGCATCGTCGGTGGACGGCTGACCTTCAATACCTCCGGACTGGATTTCGTGATGACCGCGTTATTCGTGGTCATCTTCGTGGATCAGTGGATGAGTTCGAAGCGCAAAAGCCACATGGCCGCTTTGACCGGCATCGTCGTGCCGGCCATCTGTCTGGCGCTGTTCGGCGCCGACGATTTCATGATCCCCTCGCTGGCCGTCATGCTGGTGATGTTCCTCATGCTGCGTCCGTATCTTGATGATCTGAAAACCGATATGCAATCCGACGGGCGGGAGGGCCGCGCATGATGATCATGACCACCTGGCAGGGCATCGTGACCGTACTGATGGCGGTGCTCGGTACCGTCATCACCCGATTCCTGCCATTCCTGCTGTTCCCCGAATCCAAACAGCCGCCGCGTGTCATTGAGTACCTTGGCAAAGTGTTGCCATACGCCATGACCGGCCTGCTCGTCGTCTATTCGTTGAAGGGCGTGCAACCGCTTTCCGGCAGCCACGGCATTCCCGAGGCGATCGCCATCGCCGTGATCGTGCTGCTGCACCTATGGAAGAGGAACATGCTGCTGTCGATTGCGGGCGGCACCATCGTCTACATGCTGCTCGTCCAACTGGTGTTCGCCGCCTAGGTACGGGTGCGATGTTGCACGGCGCGGCTACAATATAAGATTTTCTGTAGAAGTTGTTTTTTATCGTAAATATGGCAATATGGTTACCGAGTTGCGCTGAAAAAACTCGAGACGAGCCGATAGCAGGAGTAAGGACGGGAACATATGCGGCTGGTCATCCGGTTCATCAAACCATACTGGGGCCTATTCATTCTTACGCTGATACTGGTGTTCGCCGACGTGATCGGCGCATTGGTCATTCCCACCTTCGCGGCTGAGCTGCTCAACGAGGCCGCCACCTCCGCATCATTCGACGTCATGACCGCCACCGCCCTCAAAATGGGCGTGGCGGCGTTGTGCTCCGGAATCTGCGCCATCGGCGGCGGCTACTGCTGTTCGCAGCTATGCAGCCGCATCGGTAAGGACATGCGCATGGCGCTGTATCGCAAGACGTTGGACCTGTCGATCTTCGACTTCCGAAATTTCGGCACGGCATCCATCACCACCAGAACCATCAACGACGTAGTGAACATCCAGATGGCGCTTACCAACGTCATCAACATGCTGTTGCCGGTGCCGGTCATCTTCGTCATGGCGTTCACCTTGGCGTTCCGTCTGGATTCGTACATGGCGAGTTGGCTGCTGCTGGCCATCGTCTTCGTGCTGATCGTGGCGTTCTTCATCATGTGTTCCGCCTCGCCGCTGTTTCGCAGATTGCAGAAGCTGCTCGACCGCATCGGTGCCGTACTGCTGGAGAATCTGACCGGCGTTCGCGTAATCCGAGCCTTCAACAAGGAACGGCATGAGCGCGCCCGTATGGATGCGACCTTCACCGAATATGCGGGCACGTCCATCAAAGCCAACCGACTGTTCGCCAATCTGGATGGCCTGTCGTATTTCGCCATCAACGCATTCGTGGTGCTGGTCTACGTCCTGGCGGGCGGTCGCATCAGCGCCGGGCGTTTCCAAATCGGAGACATCACCGCCATCGTCGAATACTCGATGATGGCCCTGTTCTACCTGATGATGGCGCAGATGGTGATCATCACCCTGCCTCGCGCCCTTGAATGCGCCGAACGTATTCGCCTTGTGCTTGACCATAGTCCGCAGATCGCCGATCCGGTCGAGGGAGAGGCCGTCGATATGACGGACCGTGAGCCCCTCGACGATGGTGAGGTGCTGGCATTCGACGACGTGACCTTCCGTTTCGCCGATGCGCAGGAGAACACACTGACGCACGTAAGCTTCTCATGCAACAAAGGCCAGACCACGGCCATCATCGGCGGTACCGGCTCCGGCAAATCGACCATCGCCATGCTTGCGCTGCGATTCCACGACGCCAACTACGGTTCGATCCGCCTCAATGGCGTGGATCTGCGCGATATGAGCCAGCATGATCTGCGCGAACGCATTGCGTATGTGCAACAGCAGGCGTGGCTGTTCTCCGGATCGATCGGGGACAACCTTCGCTACGGCGATGCGAAGGCGACCGAAACCGAGCTATGGCATGCGCTCGACATCGCGCAGGCCACGGAATTCGTCTCGCAATCGCCCGACGGCCTTGATGCCCGTGTTGCGCAAGGCGGTACGAACTTTTCCGGCGGGCAGAGGCAGCGCCTGTCGATTGCCCGCGCGTTGGTCGGCGAGTCACAGCTGGTGATCTTCGATGACAGCTTCTCCGCACTTGATTTCAAAACCGATGCCGCACTGCGTCGTGCGTTGCATGAGGAGATGGGCGATCGTGCGGTGCTGATCATCGCGCAGCGTGTGAGCACCATCCAGCATGCCGATCGGATCGTCGTTCTGTCCGACGGTGCGGTGGCAGGCATCGGCAGGCATGACGAGCTGATGACGAGCTGCGACGTGTACCGCGAAATCGTCGAGTCGCAGACCAGACAGGAACCGACCATGGGGCAGGAGGTGTGACATGGCCGAGATGAACGACAACGTCGGAACCGACGACGGCACCGTCGGCGAACGGGAGCTGGACACGCCGAAGAACACCCTCGGCACCGCCAAACGTCTGTTCTCGCAGCTGGGGGATCAACATGTACGTCTCGGTGTCGTCGGCACTTCGATCGTGCTGTACACCTTCTTCCATATCGGCGCCCCGATGTACAGCGCCGTCGTGGTCGACGCGTTGTGGAACGCCATCAAGGATTGCCGGGAGCGGCATACGGCGTTCACCATCGGCTTCGCAAATGGTGGCATCGGTTGGAATCTGCTGGTTCTCGCCATCATGTATGCGGGGGAGTGGGGCTTCTATTACCTGCAGTCATACCTGATGGCTTCGGTGGCCGAAAACCTGAACCTCACCCTGCGCAAGCAGGTGAGCGCCAAGCTGCAACGATTGCCGCTGCGGTTCTTCGACCGCAACAAGCCTGGCGAGGTGCTGAGCCGGGTCACCAACGACCTGGACCGCATCAGCGAAGTCATGCAGAACGGACTGCTACGCCTGATCACGGCGATCACCACCATCATCGGCTCGCTGATCATCATGTTCTACTACTCGTGGCTGCTCACCGTCGTGTCCTTGGCATTCATCGCGGTAAACCTGCTGGTCACCAAGCTGGTGGCGCGCAGGAACCTCGAAGTGGCATCGCTGCGGCAGGAGACGGTCGGGGAACTCACCAGCCTGGCCGAGGAATACTACAAGGGTCGCAACATCATCAAGGCCTACAATCACGAAACCGAAAGCATCGCCGCGATGGATGACGCAGCCGAGCACACCCGTAAGGTGACGCAACGCGCCGATTTTCTGACCAACTGCGTGAATCCGCTGATTCGTATGATTTCGCGCTTCTCACAGATGTTCGTGATATTGCTGGCCGGTTGGATGGTCATCTCGGGCCGTATGACCATCGGTGTGGCTCAGGCGTTCTATCAATATGTCAATCAGGTAAGCGAGCCGATCACCGAGGCGAGTTACATGATCAACTCGCTGCAGTCGGCGCTCGCCTCCGCCGAACGTACCTTCGCCATGCTTGACGAAAAAGAGGAACGACCCGATCCGGCCGAACCGGCGCAGGTGATGGAGCCGGTGCGCGGTCGTGTGACGTTCGACCATGTGCGTTTCGGTTACGAGCCGGACCGGCCGCTTATGAGGGATGTAAGTTTCGTGGCCGAACCGGGAAGGAAGATCGCCATCGTCGGCGCGACCGGCGCCGGCAAGACCACACTGATCAACCTGCTCATGCGCTTCTACGAGATCGACGGCGGGCATATCACGTTGGACGGCGTTCCCACGGCCGATATGGCACGTGGCGATCTACGCCACGAATTCGGCATGGTGCTGCAGGATACGTGGCTGTTTGGCGGAACCGTCGCCGAAAACCTCGCTTACGGCAAGGCGGATGCCACGCGCGATGAAATCGTTGCGGCGGCCAAGGCCGCGCATGCGGACTTCTTCATCCGCACCCTGCCGCAGGGGTATGATACGGTGCTTGACAACGAGGCCGGCAATCTGTCGGTCGGCCAGCGGCAGCTGCTCACCATCGCCCGTGTATTCCTCGTGGACCCGCCGATCCTGATTCTCGATGAGGCGACCAGCTCCGTCGATACCAGAACCGAAGCGGAGATCGGCAAGGCCATGACCAAACTGATGAGCGGCCGAACCAGCTTCGTGATCGCCCATCGGCTGTCGACAATCCGCGACGCCGACCTGATCCTCTACATGGATCATGGTGACATCATCGAGCAAGGCGATCATGGCGAGCTTATGCGCAAGGGTGGCGCTTATGCGGCCCTCTACAACTCCCAGTTCGCCTAAGGCCCATCGTCGGAAGAACCATCGATAGGGTGGCTTCCGGGCGTGTCCCATATCGTGAGAAGTAACCCAGAAATACGATTCTCTCGCATACGCTGTTGCCTTAGCCACAAGCGAGAAAGGGTTCGATCATTCGAATCCGGCTACATCCAAAAGCTATCTACTGAGAGAGAACGATAATGACTAGTGCAGCAAGCACTGCCGGCACCCCGGCGCCAGCGCCGGGCAAGCTGGAGTTCAAGGATGACTACACGCCAGAAGAAGCGGAGCGCGTCATTCGCAATTCGAAAGGTCTGCCGGTCGGTGTGAAGCCGAAGATGGTGTGGACCTGGCCGAAGGCCCTGCTGTGGGCCGCCATCTCCATCGTATGCGCCATCGGCTGGGCCATCCTGGCCGTATCCCGAGGCGAGCAGATCAGCGCCATCTGGTTCGTGGTCGTGGCCATCTGCTCCTATGCCATCGCATACCGCTTCTACGCGTACTATATCCAGATCAAGATCATGCGTACCGACGACGCGAACGCCACTCCGGCCGAACGCGTGCATGATGGCGCCAACTTCGAACGTACCGACCGCCGCGTGCTCTTTGGCCAGCATTTTGCCGGCATCTCCGGTGCGGGGCCGCTCGTCGGCCCGATCCTGGCCGCTCAGATGGGTTACCTGCCGTCCGTGCTGTGGATCATCCTCGGCGTGATCTTCGCCGGTGCCGTGCAGGACATGCTCATGCTGTGGATCTCCGCCAGGCGTCGCGGCCGTTCCTTCGGCCAGATGGCCGCCGACGAGATGGGCAAGTTCGGCGGTATGGTGCTGTCGATCTTCCTGGTCGTCATGACCGCCATCGCCATGGCGTTCCTCGCCCTCGTGGCCATCAAGGCCATGGCGGCATCCCCATGGGCGGTATTCTCCATCGGCATGACCATCCCGATCGCACTGATCATGGGCTGCTACCAGCGCTTCCTTCGCCCGGGTCGCGTCATCGAAACCACGATTCTCGGCTTCGTGCTGCTTGTGCTTGACATCGTGGCCGGCGGCTGGATCGCCGACTCCCCGGTACTCGCCCCGATCTTCACCCTGTCCGCCAAGGAACTGGTCATCGCATTGGTGATCTACTCCTTCTGCGCGGCCGCCCTGCCGCATTGGCTGCTCGTCACCCCGCGTGACTATCTGTCCACGTTGATGAAAATCGGCACCCTGGTGCTGCTCGTCATCGGCATCATCATCGCCAACCCGTCCGTCAAGGTGCCGGGGCTGACCGAACTCGCCTCGACATCGACCGGTCCGACCTTCTCCGGCAACCTCTTCCCGTTCCTGTTCATCACCATCGCCTGCGGCGCCCTTTCCGGCTTCCACGGCGCAGTGAGCTCCGGCCTGACTCCAAAGGCACTGGAGAAGGAGAACCAGATCCGCATGATCGGCTACGGCTCCATGCTGGTCGAATCCTTTACCGCCGTCATCGCATTGATTGCGGCCATCACCATCTCCCAGGGCGTGTATTTCTCCACCAACATGTCCGCGGCCCAGATCTCCGCCGCCTCCGGCATGACCATCACCTCCACCTCCGCCGCCGACGAGCAGGCCGAAGCCGCCGTCAAGGCGGTGAATTCGATGAAGGTCTCCGACATCGAAGGCAACCAGATGAAGGTCACTTGGGAATCCGAGGGCTCCAACGGCGACACCAAGACATATGAAGGCGTCGAGGCCCTGAAGCAGGCCGCCTCCGACATCGGCGAGAAGTCCATCGTGTCTCGTACCGGCGGCGCCACCACCTTCGCCATGGGCATGGCGTCCTTCCTGAAGTCCTACCTTGGCGGCCACAATTCCATGGCCTTCTGGTACCACTTCGCCATCATGTTCGAAGCGTTGTTCATCCTTACCACCGTCGACAACGGCACCCGTGTGGCCCGCTACCAGATCGGTGAGATGCTTGCCAATGTCAGGAAGCTCAAGAAGTTCGGCGACCCGACTTGGCGTCCGGGCAACATCATCACCACGCTGATCGCCACCGCGCTGTGGGGCACCATGCTGTACATGGGCGTCTCCGACGCCAACGGCGGCATCAACGCCATGGTCCCGATCTTCGGCATCTCCAACCAGTTGCTTGCCGCCGCCTGCTTCATGCTGGTGACGGTGTGCGTGGTCAAGATGGGCCGTGCCAAGTACGCGTGGATTCCGGTCATACCGCTTGTGTGGGATGTGGCCGTGACCTTCACCGCCGATTTCCAGAAGATCTTCGATTCCAAGATCGGCTACTTCGCCGCAGCCAAGACGTGGCAGGCCAAGATCGATTCCGGAGAACTGACCGGCGAGGCGCTGACCAATGCCAAGGCATCGTTGTCCAACGCCTATCTTGACGGCGTGCTGTCCGTATTCTTCCTGATTATGATGGCCACCTTCCTGATCTGCGGCGTCGTCGTCATCGTGAAGACTCTGAAGGCCGGCAGGTTCGGAGCCGAAACCACTTCCGAGGATCCGTTCGTCGAATCCGAATGGTTCGCCCCGACCAGCCTGATCGCCACTTCCTTGGAGAAGAAGGTCGCCCGCGAGTATGCGGCCAAGTCCTACGAACTGGCCCATGAAAGCAAGGCGGCCGCCTGATGCCGCGACGTTTGGCGGCGGCGCTGACCAGGGCGTGGCGTGGCGTGGTCTGGTACATGCGGGAGATCAGCGGCGAAGCAAGGTACGACCATTATCTTGAACGCTTCGCCTCTGAACATCCCGGTGAACGGCCTCTCAGCGAGAAGGAATTCCTGCGCGCCCGCGAAGCCTATGACAAGGAACATCCCAACACCAGCTGCTGTTGCTGACATAAGGAACGTCCCCCCTTCCGTTCGGAAGCGGGGACGTTCCTCGTATGATGGAGGATCCCGGTGATCCCATTGTCTACCGAGCAAGTCCCATGGTGTATTTCAGAGTCATCACTCGTATGGCGGATTGCGTCACCTCCGCCGCGAAATCGGTGTCGACGACCGCCTTCGCGTTCAGTCCGTCCAGCACGGGTTGCACGTAATCCAAGGCGCCGATGCAGGCAAGGTCACCGCCCGCCTCCACCAAGCGCACCCCCAGCTCGCCTGGTGGCATGCCGCCTAATGCGGCCGCTGACATCGAATCCGATGTGATCACGCCCTGAAAGCCGATTGTGCCGCGCAGGTAATCGGTGATCAACGTGCTTGAGAACACGGCCGGATTGTTCGGATCGATCGCCCGATAGGTTGCCAATGACATCATCACCATCGAGGGATTCGCCTCCAACGCACTGTTGAACGCGCCGATCTGCGCGCCATCCAATGTGGTGGTCGTATCAAGAATGCCGTCGGCGGTGAAGTCCGTGTTGCCGGTCACCGAACCGAGTCCGGGGTAATGCTTGATCGTGCTGCCCACACCGGAATCGGCCATACCTTGGATGAATGCCTTGCCGTGCTCGGCGTTGCCGGCCGCATCCAGGCCAAAGTCACGGTGCAACGCGCCGATCGGGGCGTTGTCATCACGGTTTACGGTCACTGTTCCCAGTACGGGGGCCAAATCGATGTTGATGCCCGCGGATTTCAGCTGGGAGCCCCACATCCGCGCCGACTGCCGGAGTCGATCGACGCTCATCGTGCCTTGTGAGACGGCGCTTGGCATGGTGTCGAAGCCATCCCCACGCAGATGTTGCACCTCGCCGCCTTCCTGATCCGTGGTCATCAGCAGCTGGTTATCGGCGGGAGCGTAGGACTGCAGTGCCGAGGTTGCCCGTGCCACACCGGCCGTACCGGAATTCCAGTTGCCGATGATCAGCACCGAGCCCACATGCTGGTCGGCGATGAGATCGCGCAATGTCGAGGGATCCGAGCCTGCATACAGCGGCGCCATGACCAATTGGCCCACCCGTTCCGTCATTGTCATACCGGTTACGGCCGCCACCGCTCTGCCATGAGGAGAGTCGTCAATTGCCGTCGGTACCTTGGAACGATTCAGGGAATCGTGTGCTTCAGCCATGTGTGTGGGGGAGGTTTCGGGTGAGGATATCGCGTTGTTGGATGCGGGTCCTGGTGAGCATGAAACCATTGCGCACAGCGCGACGCAGATGAGTGACAGTGCACTGCGGTGAATGGAACAAACGCAAGCCTTCTTCATGTGACCAATTATCACATGAGGGGAACGGCGGGATGTGCGCCGGATTTGGGAAGGGGGATTTGGTGATACCACCTCCCCACCATGAATCGTCTGGTCGTTGACATGCGTTCCTTGCCTGTCTGTAGGCTGGTATCATGTCTTTCTTTGATATGTTTGGCCCCCTGTTCGATTCCTCGGAAGGTGCGAACCGCTCCGACAAGCAGCGTTCCTCGAATGATGATCCCATCATCCTCAATGTCGAGACCGATGGCGACGCCGCTTCGCAATCCGGCTCGGGCGTGCCTCCGAAAGGTCCCTCCCGCCCGCGCATCGCACGACGTCCCGCCCGCCCGCGAAAAGGGGCATCGCGTGGCAGTAGGATTCTCATCGGCATCGTTCTGGCCCTGGCCATCGTCATCGGGCTGTTTTTCGCGCTGGCGCAGTTCATTACCGATGTCATGTGGTACGACCAACTTGGCTTCCAAAGCGTGATCTGGACGCAGTTGGGCACCAGGGTCGGTCTGTGGGTCGCCTATGCGCTGCTGCTCGCCGGCATCAGCTTCATATCCGCCACATTGGCGATTCGTGCGCGTCCGGATGCGGCCGACGGTTCCACCATTCGCATCAAGGGCGACACCATCGAAGTGGGCAAAGGCGTGAGCTCCAAGAACGCCCGTCGCGTGGCCGTGGTCGTTTCGCTGATTGTCGGTCTGATCTTCGGCGCGCAGTTCAACTCGAACTGGTCCGAGATCCTGCTCATGTTCAATGCGCAGAGCTTTGGCACCACCGACCCGCAGTTCGGTCTTGACAACGGCTTCTATGTGTTCGTACTGCCCGGACTGCGTCTGATCATGTCGGCCGTATCGTTGCTGCTGCTCGCCGGCATCATCTTCTCCATCATCACGCACGTGCTCATGGGCGGTATCAGCATCACCATGCCGGTCAATGGTCGTGGCCTGTTCAACATCACCAAACGCGCCCGCCGCCAGATCGGCATCTGGCTGATGCTGAACATGTTCGCCTGGGCCGCCAATCAGGTGGTCGGCGTGTTCTCCACCCTGACGGCGGAAGGCAGTCGCATCACCGGCGCGACCTACACCACGGTGAACGCCACCATTCCGGTCACCTTCATCATGGCCGCCATCACCGTCATCCTCGGCGTGGTGCTGGGCGTGTGGATCATGAAATCCCACGCTCTGGAAGGCCGGGCCCCCATCGCGGTACGCGCCTCGGAAGCGTTGAAGGCGTGGAAGGTGCCGACCGTGGCCATCGCATCCGCCGTTGTCGTCAGCCTTGTGCTTACCGTCGCATGGCCCATGCTGCTGCAGCGCTTCCGCGTGAACCCGAATGCGCAGGAGATGGAATCCACCTATATCCAGCGCAACATCGACGCCACCCGCACCGCTTACGGCTTGAACAAGGTAAAGACCGAACAGTACAAGGCCACCACCGAAGGTGAAGCCGGCGCACTGGCCGATTCCGCCGAATCCACCGCGCAGATCCGACTGCTCGACCCGCAGATCGTCTCGCCGACCTTCAAGCAGTTGCAGCAATCCAAGCAGTACTACACCTTCGCCGACACCCTGTCGGTCGACAAATACGAGGTGGACGGTGTGAGCCAGGACACCGTCATCGCGGCCCGCGAGCTTGATCTCGACGGTCTCGACAACCGTAACTGGGTGAACGACCATACCGTGTACACGCACGGCTACGGCGTGGTCGCCGCCTACGGCAACAAGGTGACCAGCGACGGTCAGCCGAAGTTCTTCGAATCCGGCATCCCCACCCAAGGCAAACTGACGGATTCCGAAAAGTACGAGCCTCGCATCTACTTCTCTCCGAACGCCTCCGAATATTCCATCGTGGGCGCTCCGGAAGGCACCAAATCCTGGGAGTTCGACTATCCGACCGGATCCGAAGGCGCCACCAACACCTTCAAGGGCGACGGCGGCCCGAAGATCGGCAACATCTTCTCCCGATTGCTCTACGCGATCCGCTTCGGCTCCGATCAGATCCTCTTCTCGGACCGTGTGAACGCCAATTCGCAAATCCTGTACGATCGTTCCCCGAAGGAGCGTGTGGCCAAGGTCGCCCCGTATCTGACCCTCGACGGTCGCGTGTACCCGGCCGTGGTCGACGGCAGGGTGAAATGGATCGTCGACGGCTACACCACCTCCGATGCCTACCCATATTCGCAGATGACCGATCTGGGGGATGCGACCAAGGATTCCACCACGGAGACCTCGTCCACCGTCACGGGCCTGAACTCGCAGAACGCCAACTATATCCGCAATTCGGTGAAGGCCACCGTCGACGCCTATGACGGTTCGGTGGATCTGTATGTGTGGGACGAGTCCGATCCGGTCATCAAGGCGTGGGAACAGATATTCCCCGGTCAGTACCACCAGCTCTCCGAAATCTCCGGTGATCTGATGAGTCATCTGCGTTACCCGGAAAGCCTGTTCAAGGTGCAACGGGAACTACTCGCCAAATATCATGTATCTTCCGCGAACCAGTTCTTCTCCGGTGAGGACTTTTGGCAGACCCCGGTCGATCCGACCGAGTCGCAGCAGGCCCAGCAGCGCGACATTCTCCAGCCACCGTATTATCTGACCCTGCAGACCGGCGGATCCAACGAGCCGGTGTTCTCACTGACCTCCTCGTATATTCCTGCGGGTTCCTCGACACGAGAGATTCTGACGGGCTTCCTGTCGGTCGATTCCGATGCGGGCAACGAAAAGGGCAAGATCGGATCCAATTACGGCACCATACGATTGCAGGAGCTACCGAAGGATTCCAACGTGCCCGGGCCGGGCCAGGCGCAGAACAACTTCAACGCCTCGGCCGACGTATCCAAGGAACTGAACCTGCTCGAATCCGGCTCCACCAACGTGCAGCGGGGCAATCTCCTCACCCTGCCGCTTGGCGGCGGTCTGGTGTACGTCCAACCGGTATATGTGAAATCATCCGGTTCCACAAGCTTCCCGCTTCTGAAAAAGGTGCTTGTGGCCTTCGGCGACCAAGTCGGATTCGCCAACACCCTGGATGAGGCGCTCGATCAGGTGTTCGGCGGCAATTCCGGAGCGGCCGCAGGCGATGCCGAAAACGTCGAGGGCGGCACCTCGTCCGGCAAGACGGAGGGCAAGACCGACTCCGGCGGTCAGCAGGGCGATGCCTCGCAAGGAGGTTCCACGGATTCGAACACCGGCAACGACACGGGCGGCACGGCCGACAGCGATCTGAAAAACGCGCTGAACGACGCGGCCCAGGCCATGAAGGATTCCGACGCCGCCATGAAGAAGGGCGACTGGAGTGCCTACGGCGAGGCGCAGAAGAAGTTGCAGGAGGCCTTGAACAAGGCCATCGAACTCGAACGGTAGCTCCCTGTGCATCTTCTCGGAGAGGAGTCGTATCCACAAGTGTGGATGCGGCTCCTCCTTCGTTATCCGGGAACGCTATGGTAGACAAGCATGACCGAATACACCTATCGAATCGCCGATGAGGACGACATCCAAGCCATCACCGACATCTATAACGCCGCAGTCATGGCGGGCGGTTCCTCCGCCGACATCACTCCGCGCACCTTCGACCAGCGTAAGGCCTGGGTCGAATCACACAAGGAGCCGTATGCGGTGTTCGTCATCGAAACGACGGACGACAATGGCGACCGGACGATCATCGGTTTCGGTGCGTTGTCCGTGTTCTATGATCGGGCCGGCTACGACGGCGTCACCGATCTGGCCTATTACGTCGATCCCGCATGGCAGGGCAAAGGCGTAGGCACCTACACGCTGGCGAAACTGCTCGAGGAATGCCGTAAGCGTAATATGCGCAAGGCCTGTGGCATCATCTTCGCCGACAATGCCGGTTCCATCGCGTTGATGCGGCGTTTCGGCTTCACGCGGTTCGGTCTGATGCCGTCGGCCGCCACCGATTCCACCGGCACCATGCGTGACATGAGCTACTGGTATCTCGACCTGTAAGTACAATTTTCCCGGTTAACGACGGAGACAACAGTGGAACGGGGAATGGGAACAACGATGGCATCTGATTTCTGGCTGATCGCGGGGTTGGGCAATCCGGGCTCCAAGTATGAAGGTACGCGCCACAACATGGGATTCATGACCGCCGATCTGCTGGCGGAACGCTGGTCGGTCAATTTCTCCGATCACAAGGGGTTGGCCATGCTCGGCAAGGGCGTGATGAACCTGTCGGGTCGCAACGTGAAATTCTTCCTGGCCAAACCGCTGACCTATATGAACGATTCCGGCAATGCGGTGGCTTCCATCAGTTCGTACTACCAGATCGAGCCGGATCATATCGTGGTGATCCATGACGACATGGACCTCGACTTCGGTCGTATCAAGGTCAAGTCCGGAGGCTCGGCCGGCGGCCACAATGGCATCAAATCCATCGACCGCTCACTGGGCACACCGAAATACGCCCGCGTACGCATGGGGGTCGGTCATGCCCAACGCGGTGCGCGCGCCCATGACAACACGGTGAACTGGGTGTTGGGAGGATTCGGCCCGGACCAGCGCAAGCAGCTGCCTGAATTCCTCGCCGATGGCGCCGATGCGGCCGAAACCATCATCTTCAGCGGTCTCGCCAAGGCTCAGGAGCAGTTCAATGGCCGCTGAGCTGTCCGGCATTCTCGACATCCTGGAAACGGATGATGATTTCCGTGCGCTGATTTCCGGTGAGATCGAAGAGCCGGAATCCGACATCGACCCCAGCATCATCGTGGGTGTTCCCGAGGGACTGCGGCCGGCCTTGGCCGCCGGTACCGCCGGCAATCAGCCGGTCGTGCTCGTCGTCGCTTCCGGACGGGAGGCGGAGGAGACTGTTGAGGCAATCCGTTCCTGGTACGGTGGGGACCCTCAGGATGTGGCCCAACTGGAAGCCTGGGAAACGCTGCCTCATGAACGTCTGTCCCCCCGCGCGGATACGGTGGCCAGCCGCATGGCGGTGTTTCGCAGGCTGAAACACCCTGAAGAGGGCAATGCCATGTTCGGTCCGATCCGCATTCTCGTAATGCCGGTGCGCTCCCTGATTCAGCCGGTGGTGGCGGGGCTTGGCGACATCGAGCCGTTGGTATTCGCGCAAGGCGAGGAACTGGCGCTTGGCGAGGCGTCGGAACGACTGGTGGAGAGCGCCTACACACATGTGGATCTGGTGATGGACCGTGGAGAGTTCGCCGTACGCGGAGGCATCATTGACGTGTTTCCTCCAACGCTGCCGCATCCGGTGCGTATCGAATTCTTCGGCGACGAAATCGACACCATCAAGGAATTCCACGCTTCCGACCAGCGTACGTACGGGGAATCGCTGAAGAGTGTCTGGGCCACGCCATGCCGTGAGTTGCAGCTTACGGAAGACATCCGTGAACGTGCCAAATCGCTGATCGGTTCCATTCCCAATGCCGAGGATATGCTGGAATCCATCGCCAACGCCATTCCGGTGGAAGGCATGGAGTCGTTGCTGCCAGCGCTTGTCGACGATATGGAATCGGTGCAGGGCATGCTGCCGGCGGATGCGCTGATCATGCTGTCCGATCCGGAAAAGCTGCGTAGGGGCGCCGAGGATCTCGCCAAAACCGCCAACGAGTTTCTGGCCGCCAGCTGGCATGTAGCCGCGTCCGGCCATGGCGCCGGTGCGCCCATCACCTTCGATCAGGCGAATTTCCTCGACTTCGAGCAGACCATAGCATCTCTCGCGTTTTCGAAGCATGACGTGTGGAAACTCACCAGTTTCGGCGTGGATTCCAGCCTGCCCGGTCATATACGGATCGATGCCACCAATCCGGGCGAATATCGAGGTGATGAACGGAAGGCGGCCTCCGGCATTGAGGGGCTGCTTGACGCCGGCTACGATGTGACCATCACGGCCGCGGCGCAGGGCACCCTGGCCCGTCTGAAACGTGCCATCAACGAGACCGGCATCGCCAATTTCGAATGCGTGCGTTCCCGTGCCGTCGACGGATTCGTCGACAATGCGGCGAAAACGGCATTGCTCACCGAACGGGACCTGACCGGCCGCACCTCGGCCGCAGGGCAGGCCAAAACCCCGAAACGCCGACGCAAGGCCATCGACCTGATGGAACTCAAGGCCGGTGATTACGTGGTGCACGAGCAGCATGGCATCGGGCGTTTCGTCGAGATGCGCCAACGGTCCATCGGCACCGGCGCCAACAAGACCACCCGCGAATATCTGGTCATCGAATATGCGCCGAGCAAGCGTGGCGCTCCGGCCGACAAACTGTTCATTCCCACCGACCAGCTTGACCAGGTCAGCAAGTACATCGGTGCCGAGGCTCCAAAACTCAACAAGCTGGGCGGTTCCGACTGGGCGGCCACCAAGGCCAAGGCACGCAAGCACGTGCATGAAATCGCCGAGGATCTGGTCAAACTGTATTCCGCACGCCAGCGCACGCCCGGTTACGCCTTTAGTAAAGACACCCCGTGGCAGAAGGAACTGGAGGACGCCTTCCCGTATCAGGAGACCGCCGACCAGCTCACCACCATCGACGAGGTCAAATCCGACATGGAACGGTCCGTGCCGATGGACCGCCTCATCTGCGGTGATGTCGGTTTCGGCAAGACGGAGATCGCCGTGCGTGCCGCCTTCAAGGCGGTGCAGGATTCCAAGCAGGTGGCCGTACTCGTACCGACGACGCTGCTCGTGCAGCAGCATTTTGAGACCTTCACCGAACGATACGAGGGTTTCCCGGTGAATGTGGCCGCAATGAGCCGTTTCCAGACCACCAAAGAGATCAACGACACCATCAAGGATCTGGAGGACGGCACCGTTGACGTGGTGATCGGCACACACAAGCTGCTCAATCCGAAGATCAAGTTCAAGGATCTGGGCCTGGTCATCATCGACGAGGAGCAGCGTTTCGGCGTCGAACACAAGGAGACGCTCAAGGCGCTGCGCACCAACGTGGACGTGCTGAGCCTATCGGCCACGCCTATTCCACGAACGCTTGAGATGGCCGTCACCGGCATCCGTGAGATGTCCACGCTGGCCACGCCTCCCGAGGATCGCCTGCCGGTGCTCACCTATGTCGGCGCATACGAGGATGCGCAGATCACCGCGGCCGTGCGCAGGGAACTGTTGCGTGGCGGTCAGGTCTTCTATGTGCATAACCGTGTGCAGGACATCGCGTCCGTCGCAGCGAAGATTCACGAGCTTGTACCCGAGGCGCATGTCGGCATCGCGCACGGCAAGATGGGGGAGAAGCAGCTCGACGGCGTGATCCGTGATTTCTGGCATCGAGACATCGACGTGCTGGTATGCACCACGATCATCGAGACGGGTCTCGATATCTCCAATGCGAACACATTGATCGTCGATCATGCCGACCGTTTCGGCCTCAGCCAGCTACATCAGTTGCGAGGGCGGGTCGGACGCGGTCGAGAGCGTGCCTACGCCTACTTCCTATACGATCCGGCCAAACCGATGACCCAGCAGTCGCACGATCGTCTCGCCACCATCGCGCAGAACACGGCACTTGGCTCCGGTTTCGATGTGGCCATGAAGGATCTGGAATTGCGCGGCACCGGCAATCTGCTTGGTGACGAACAAAGCGGCCACATCGAAGGCGTCGGTTTCGACCTGTATGTGCGCATGGTGTCCGAAGCGGTGGAGCAATACAAGGAACCGGAACGCGTCGAATCGGTGGCCGTGAGCATCGATCTGCCAATCGAGGCGTCCATTCCGGTCGACTACATCGATTCCGACAAGCTCCGGCTCGAGGCTTACCGCAAGCTGGCCACGGCTCGTACCGAGGACGACCTCGAAGAACTGCGTGACGAGCTTACCGACCGTTACGGCAAGCCTCCGGTCGAGTTCGACGCGTTGTTCGATGTGGCCCGGCTGCGGGCCAAGGCGAGAAGGCTCGGCATCACCGAAATCATCGCACAGGGGCGTAACGTGCGTGTGGCCAAATTTGAGCCGCGCGAATCCGTGCAGATGCGTATGGCCAGAATCTACAAAGGCATCCAATACCGGCCTGTCACCAAAACGTATCTGATTCCCGCCCCCTTTGCGGGCTCGCTCGGATCGAAGCCGATGGGTTCCGACGAAGTGGTGCGATGGACGAACCAGCTTCTGGACGATCTGGATTGGTCTCCTGCTCCCCGCAAGTAGATCGTTCGTCCAAGGAAAGGGTGTGAACGTTCACATGATTCGTGTCGAATAGTTTGCGATACGTCCACAAAACGCACTATTCTAGGCAATGTCATCACAACCTAACGTTTAAAGGAGTAGTTGTGGCAGTAATTGAAAGCGTTTACGCGCGTCAGATTCTCGATTCCCGCGGCAACCCGACCGTTGAGGTCGTTCTCGACACCGAAGACGGTGCTCAGGGCCTGGGCCTCGTTCCGTCCGGTGCCTCCACCGGCGAAGCCGAAGCCTGGGAGCGTCGCGATGGTGACAAGTCCGTGTACATGGGCAAGGGTGTTCTCAACGCCGTCAAGGCCGTGAACGAAGAGATCGCTCCGAAGGTCATCGGCATGGACGCCTCCGACCAGCGCGCTCTCGATGAGGTCATGATCGAGCTCGACGGCACCCCGAACAAGGGTCGTCTGGGCGCCAACGCCATCCTTGGCGTGTCCCTGGCCGCCCTGTATGCCTCCGCCGAGTCCACCGGCCAGCCGCTGTACCGCTACATCGGCGGCACCAACGGCCACATCCTGCCGGTCCCGAACATGAACATCATGAACGGTGGCGCCCACGCTGATTTCGCCACCGACATCCAGGAGTACATGATTTCCCCGTACGGCTTCGACACCTACAGCGATGCTCTGCGCGCCGGCGTCGAGGTCTACCACACCCTGAAGAACGTCCTGAAGAAGGAAGGCCTGGCCACCGGCCTCGGCGATGAGGGCGGCTTCGCCCCGAAGATGAAGTCCAACAAGGACTCCCTGAACTACATCATGGACGCCATCTCCGCCGCCGGCTACGAACCGGGCAAGCAGATCGGCATCTCCCTCGACGTGGCTTCCTCCGAGTTCTACAACAAGGAGACCGGCAAGTATCACTTCGAAGGTGACGATCGTGAGGCCGGCTACATGCTCGACTTCTACGAGAACCTCATCAACGAGTACCCGATCGTCTCCATCGAGGATCCGTTCCAGGAAGAAGGCTGGGAAGACTGGGCCTCCATCACCGCCAAGCTTGGCGACCGTCTGCAGTTCGTCGGCGACGACCTGCTGGTCACCAACCCGGCACGTCTGGCCAAGGGCATCGAGCTCGGCGCCGCCAACTCCCTGCTGGTCAAGCTGAACCAGATCGGTACCGTCACCGAAACCCTCGACGCCATCGAGCTGGCCACCAAGAACGGTTTCACCTCCATGGTTTCCCACCGCTCCGGCGAGACCCCGGACACCACCATCTCCGACCTGGCCGTGGCGAAGAACACCGGCCAGATCAAGACCGGTGCCCCGGCCCGTGGCGAGCGCATTGCCAAGTACAACCGTCTGCTCGAGATCGAGGAGGAGCTCGGCTCCACCGCTCAGTACGCCGGCTACAGCGCTTTCAAGGCCTGCAAGAAGTACATCGCCAAGTGATCCCACGCTGGTTAGGCGTTAACTGAAAATACCCGCCACATCCCTCGTCGAATGTGGCGGGTATTTTCATTGCTATGGGTACAAAGACACGCAAGGCCGGCAAGGGCAAGTCCAAGGCGACGGGCAAGACCCGCTATAGCAGTGCGGGACCGATCGCCTTTTTCGTGTCGTTGTTCATCGTGGCATTGGGGGCTATCCAGCTGGTATCGACCTTCCATACCTATGCGTTGAATCTGGCGGAACTCAACGGGCTGAAAAAACAGGAGGCGTCGCTGATCGCCCAGAAGCAGGAACTGGAAAACGACATCGCGCGATGGAACGATAAAGCCTATGTGACGGCTCAGGCGCGCGACCGCCTCGGATTCGTGTTTCCCGGGGAGCAGGCCATCCGGGTGCAGCACCCCGAAGCCGTGACCGGTGAAAGTACTACGAATACCGGTGGCAGCTCACAAGACCAATCGCAGAAGACATCGTTGCCGTGGTATAAGGAAATGGCCTATTCCTTCAAACAAGCCGATCAGGCCGACGATAAGAAGGCGACCGCAAACGGCGGTACGGCAAAAGACGACGGTCAACAGAACGAATCGTCCGGAGATACGCAGAACAACGACCAATCGCAGTCAGGAGCGCAATAGGAGTGACACAGGACATGACGATCATCGAACAGGCCAAGGCACTTGCCACAAAGGTGCTGGCCACCCCGGCGACCGATCAGGACATTGACGTGGTGAACAGACAGCTTGGCCGTTATCCGCGAGGCATGGTCGCCGTCGGTGCCCGATGCGTGTGCGGACGTCCATTGGCCGTGGTGACTCGCCCATTGCTACCCGGAGGGGTGCCGTTCCCCACAACCTGTTATCTGACCGGTCCCGAGGCGGTGAAGGCCATCTCCCATATCGAGGCCGAAGGCAAGATGAAGGAATACAACGACCTGCTGGCCGAAGACGCGGATGTACTGGCCCGATACGGCCGAGCCCATGAACTGTATCTGGCGTTCCGCCATGAGATCGCCAAGGCCATGGGCGACAGCGAGGAGCATATCGAGGGCACCAGCGCGGGTGGTATGCCTGTGCGCGTCAAATGTCTGCACGCCCTGCTGGCCCAGACGCTGGTCATGGGGCCGGGTTCCAACCCGATCGGGGATCTCGCCCTTGAGGCCATCCGTGACGAGTTCGACCCGAATGTATGCCGCTGTGCGGTCGATATCGAGGCATGAACGTAAACCATAGCGAAACCCAAGGTGAGAACATGAAGTCTGTTACCGTTGCCGGCATTGATTGCGGCACGAATTCGATTCGTTTGAAGGTCTCCCGTGTGGATGAGAACGGCGTGGAAGACATCGTGCCGCGCATCCTGCGCGTAATCCGTCTCGGGCAGGACGTCGACAAGACCCACCGCTTCGCCGATGAGGCGTTGGAGCGGGCTTACACGGCCGCCCGCGAATTCGCGGGGGTGTTGGCCGAGCATCCGGTCGACGGCATTCGCTTTGTGGCCACTTCGGCTACCCGTGACGCCGAGAACCGTGAGGAATTCGAAGACGGCGTCGAACGGATTCTCGGTGTACGTCCGGAGGTCATTCCCGGAACGGAGGAGGCCGACCTGAGTTTCCTCGGTGCGACGAGCATTGTACGCAGGGACGTCGAGGCACCGTATCTGGTGGTCGATCTGGGCGGGGGTTCCACCGAACTGGTACTGGGCGGCGATGGTGTGAGCAAGCCGGCCACGCAGGTGCAGGCGGCGTTCTCCATGAACATCGGCTCGGTACGCATGACCGAACGCCACCTCAGGAGCGATCCGCCGACCGAGGCGCAGATCGACGAGGCGATCCAAGATATCGACGAGCACATCGACGAGGCGTTCCGTACCGTTCCCGCAGGCAAGGCGCATACCATCATCGGCGTGTCGGGTACAGTGACCACCATGACTGCGCTGTCGATGGGGCTGACTGAATACGATCATTCCGTGGTTGACGGTGCACGTTGCACCCTCAAGGATGCATTTGCGGTGGATGACAGGTTCCTGCGCATGCCGCGTGAGGAGCGTCTGACCTATAAGACCATTCATCCGGGCCGTGTCGATGTGGTCGGCGGCGGCGCATTGGTATGGAGCCGCGTACTCGCCAGGATCTCCGCCGCGGCGCAGGCCGATCACGGCAAAGCCATTGACTCCTTCATGGCCAGCGAGCATGGTCTGCTTGACGGCATTGTGCTGGACTACGGCACCAGATTGCTTGCCTCGCGCTGACGTGGCATAATATCTTCGCATCGTCCTTTCGAGGGCGGTATGCCTCCATGGCGAAATCGGTATACGCAGTCGACTTAAAATCGACCTCTTCGGATTGTGGGTTCGAGTCCCACTGGAGGCACTTTCGTCCGGGTGTCAGAATCGGCGGTTTTCCTTGGTTTTCCAATGGTTCCCCGCCTATTCGTCAACCGTGGTAATTCACTGTAATTACCGCTAATTCACGGCTTTTACCTCACAGACGTGGGCAAAATGTGGGCACGAATCACCAGATCATCGGTAGGTGTAGGCATTGTCGCGCCCACTGTTCCACGGCCTTGTTTTCCTTATCGTCACCAAGCAGCAGGAGGAACCCGGCATTCTTGCCAAGTGAAGCCGATTCCAGCTTCTTGATTATGCCGCGCTCCTGCAACCAGACCGCGGCGTCACTGAACTGCTTCTTGGCATTCAATTCTCGCTTGCGCATGATTTTGTCAGCATCCTCACTCATGGCCTGCTCCGGCGTGAGCAGCACCATTCCGTGGTCTTCCGCAAATCCGCTCCAGCCGAGCGTGTAATAGCGGCATGGCGCGTTGGCCTTGCGCAGTTTTTCGGGCGGCTGGTTGCGGTCTCTGTCCCAATCGTAGGTCTGGTCACACATGTAGGCGAGCACAAGTTGAGCCATCGCGTAGATGCCGAGGTTGTCGCCGCGACGGTAGGCAAGACGACCCTCATGTGCGAGCTCGTAGAAGGCGTCGGTGTTCTTGTATCCCATCGGTTTCATCTGCTTTCCCTCCATGCCTTGCCGTATGCTGGTGCATGGAGAATCGTCCTAGGTTTTCCATACCCGTGTGGTTCTGACCAACCGCACGGGTTTTTTATTTAATGCTATGAACTATACTACCACACGAGAGTATAAGCAAATTTATACAGTATGTATAAGGAAGATTACCAAAACCGCGTAAATCGGTATAACCGACGTTATACATATATAAGTCTCTATACAATACTTAACATTTTTTTTACTAGGGAAATCGCGACGAAAAAGGCCCCGCCGAAGCAGGGCCAAAAGGAAGAATCATCACTCGAGTCTCGCATCACCATCGGCAGGACACGTGGCGACTTCCTCGCCATCGACGTTCAAGGCGACATTCCATTCCAGCGCATCCTTGCCCTGCCGGATCATCGTATCTGGAATGCTGGTCTCGAATCTCGATGAATCCGTTGAATCATTCCAGCCGGGATACGTGTTCTCGACGTTGGTGCTTAGATTCGTGACACTGCGCTTCGTCTCGCCAGAGGCAACATAGTCGGCCAGATTGACCTGATACCACGTCTCGGCGGCATGATTCTTGACAGTCACCGTATAGACATAGGATTGATCCGCATGCACCTTGTCGAAGCCGTCGATGC
>NZ_AZMV01000006.1 GCF_000522505.1 Bifidobacterium moukalabense DSM 27321
TGACGGTCGCTCTCCTCACGGAGAGCGTGGATTGAAATGTAGGCGTGTTTGTGTGGTTTGCAGTAG
Source organism: Bifidobacterium moukalabense DSM 27321 (assembly GCF_000522505.1). GTDB lineage: Bacteria > Actinomycetota > Actinomycetes > Actinomycetales > Bifidobacteriaceae > Bifidobacterium > Bifidobacterium moukalabense. The sequence goes on from NZ_AZMV01000006.1 coordinate 67, forward strand.
CGTTGGTCGCTCTCCTCACGGAGAGCGTGGATTGAAATTAATGAGCAATCCCCCGAAACAGAAGGGCACGAAGTCGCTCTCCTCACGGAGAGCGTGGATTGAAATGTATCGGACTGCGGAACGCCGAAAACTTCCTGAGTCGCTCTCCTCACGGAGAGCGTGGATTGAAATGAATGCCAACGCGACGAACTCACCACGAGTGACGTCGCTCTCCTCACGGAGAGCGTGGATTGAAATCAACACGTATGCGACCAAAACCGATGTCAGCAAGGTCGCTCTCCTCACGGAGTGTGGAGATCTAAATGACGGGGGCGGTCATGGGATTGCGTGAGCAGCGTGAACGATGCGGGTTGACGTTGTTCCAGTTGGATGCGTTGACCGGTATCGCCTATACGCGGCTGAGTACGTTGGAGTGTAATCCGTCTGAGGCGCGGAACATGTATTTGTGTACGGCTCGGCGGATTGCCGACGTGTTGCATTGCAACGTGTTGGACTTGTATCCGGATGAGGATGCTTGGCGTGGTGGCGTGTCGGCTGGCGTGACCGGGTTGAGGAGGATTCGTAGGGAACGGCATTTGACGCAACGGATGCTGTCGTCTTTGACGGGTATTCCTCAGCCTAATATTTCTTGGTTTGAGACTGGGTATCGTCCCGTGTCTCAGATGTATTTGGATACTGCGCGTCGCCTGTCGGAGGCGTTGCAGTGTGACCCTGTTGATTTTCTAATTGATTGAAAGGATTTTGTGATGAAGGCTGAGGTTGTTATTGTTTCGCGGTTGGCGCGTCATGGCGGGACGATGCTGATTCCTGTTGGGGAGTTGGCTGACCGGTGTGCGTCCGACTGGGTTGGTTTGGATGATGTGCGTTTCGCGTCGGCTGTGCTGCCGGATGATGGGCTGCGTGCTGAGTTCGACCGATTGGTGGATGCGGATGAGGATTCGCAATCGGTGTGGGATGCGTTCTATGATCGTGTCCACGGGTTTGCGAAGTCGATGACGTTGGAACGGCTGGTTGACTGGTTCGTGGCGTTGCACGACCCGGCTACGATTCTGAATGTCCACTATGGCGCGGATGGTGTTGAATATCTTGACCCGGAGTGCACGATGGGTGACGACGACTGATCTTGAAAGGAGTTTTCGTCATGGGTTTGAGGGAGTTACGTTTGAAGCGGGGCATGACGCAGCAGCAGCTGGCCGAAAAGCTAGGCGTTACGCAGCAGCATGTCGCCGCTTACGAGAATGGCATCAATTCCATAAGCAATATGACGTTGGCTAAGGCGTTGCGCATATGTGATGCCTTGCATGTGGCTAATCCTCGCAAACTGCTTGACGATGACGATAAGTAAGGGAGCTTATTATGGTTGAGAGTATGAGCGCGTATTTGGCGTGCCGGTTTGGCGCGTCTGTTGAGATGCGGCCCGTGTCCGATTCGGATGGTGACCGATGGCTACTGGTTGATGAGGTGTAGCTCTCTCACGGAGGACATGGTCTGAAATCAGAACGCTAACTTTTTTTATTTGAACCCGCACAACAGAGAAACTTCAAGACTAAAGCATCTCAATTCGCCACTTCAATATTGTTTCTTAGTGAAAGAATTCATAACACTCTTTACGCCAAATATAATCCCCAATACCATCGGCTACAATAAGCCCAAACAAGCACCATAATCGCAAACAGACGGTTCCCCTCGCAATCACACGACCTCACACCATACCTCTCACAATCCCATCCACCTACGCAAATCAGCGATTTCGGCATCGCAGATGCCATGTCCCATGCCGGGGTATTCGAAATACGTGAGGTTGCCGGTCTGCTCGAGTTTGATTCTTGCGGTGCGCTGGTCGGCTACGGGAATCGTATGATCCTCGCATCCATAACACAACGCGAACCGTGTGCGGCCGGTAACGGGCGCAGAGCCCTTCTCGCCCTTGAACGACGGGCTCATCAGTATCGCAGCGTCGAACAGATCGGGGTGCTCCAACACCATGCGGTATGACAGGTAGCCGCCTTGCGAGAAACCGATCAGCACCTTACGGAACCGTGCATATGCGGGCGAGCGCAGCAGTCCGATAACGGCAGTGTCGACACGGTGGCATTCGCGGCGGCGTTCCTCCGTGGAGCAGCCGTCGGGGTACCAGTAGTAGTTGCCGACGAATGGTCTGCTGTACGTGCCGCGGAATGACATGTAGTTCGGCTTGTGGCCGGAGCCGTCATAGAGGGCATCGATGACGCGGATCATCTCGGTTTCGTTATTGCCGAATCCGTGGAATCCCAGGAACAGCAGGTCGTCGTCGCTGTTGAAATCGATGCTTGCCACTGTCTGCACACGCATATGCATCTCCCTTGATTTCCGAATGTTCCGGATATCATCAAGTTATAGCAGAGTATCGGATGGCGGGGGTAATGGATGGCGGCCAGTTTTACGCATGCAGTCGGCGTAATCATGGTGTCTGACCTATCATGAAGCTGTTTTACGGCGTGAGTCGTTGTCATGGCGGTGCAGGGCAGACGTGCGGAAGGGCGGTGCGGCATGAGGGAGTGCATGGCATCACGGGATTTTCCGGATGACATATTGTCCGGTTCGGTTGATGAGGCGGCCGTCGGGCTGCTCGGTTGCCTGCTGATCCGTGAATTCGAGGATGGTGGAGTCGTGGTCGCCCGTATTGTGGAGACGGAGGCCTACGATCAGGATGATCCGGCGAGTCATGCCTTCCATGGCAAAAGTGAACGGAATGCGGCGTTGTTCGGGCCTGCCGGTCATGCGTACGTCTATATTTCCTATGGCATGCATCGTTGTTTCAATATCAGTGCGGGAAATGATGGCTTCGGCGCTGGGGCGTTGATCCGCGCCGTCGAGCCGGTGCGGGGCATCGGCATCATGCGGGAGCGGCGGTTTGCGAATCGGAGCGGCAGCCGCACAATCATCGGCGATCGCAAGAATGTCGGCAATCGCAAGGATGTCGACCTGACGAACGGGCCGGCGAAACTGTGCCAGGCCATGGGCATCGATCTGAGCCTATACGGGCACGACATGAGCGTGGCCCCATTATATTTGGAACGCAAGGCCTTGCTGGAAGGCGAGCATATCGCGGCGTCTCCGAGAATCGGCATCAGCAAGGCGATCGAGCGGCTACGTCGGTTCTTCATCGTCGGCAATCCCTACGTTACGAAAAGCCCGCTGAACAGGCGCGGCAGGCCATTTGCAGGCTGATGCGAAGTGGAAGGAGCGAAGAAGCCGTCCACGCTCGTTCGGAAGGTAGGGGAGAGGCCGGTGGAAGGCCGGCGGGCGGCGGGCGGTGCGTGCTGCGGTGCCCGCCCGTCAGCTGTTGAGGAAATCGGGGATGGCTTCGGCGGCGGCATAACCGGCGCGATACATGCGTTCCAGCCCTTCGAACGACTTGCTCAGCGTGCTGAGTCCATACAGGCTTTCCGGTGCGAGAATGAGCACGCGACCGTCCTTCTCGTACTCCTTGGCCAGCGCGACCTCGTCGTTATACGTCCGGTACCGATTGAGCAGACGTTCGGCGGCGGCCGGGTAGGTGTGCCTCAGGATTCTGGCCGGTCCGATATCCTTCTTCTGCTCGCGGAGCACATCCTTCAGGCGGGTCAGGATCACGACCACGCGATCGTAGCCATCGTCCAGCGCCTTCTGTACGGGCACCGGGTCGGCGATGCCGCCATCGTAATACGGTATGCCGTCGATCACATACGGTTCGCAGGCGACCGGCACCGCGGAAGACGCCTTCATGATGTCGAAATTGTCATAGCTGACATCCGACTTGTCGAAATATTTGGCCGAGCCGTCTTCTGCATTGCAGGCGACGACGGTGAAGCCGGTCGGGTTCGCTTCGAACGCCGCATAGTCGACCGGATATTCGCCGTCGTGATTGCTCAGCGTGCCATACACATAGTCCAGGTTGGCGAAATTATGGTTCCTGATATAGCTCTCGAAACTGGCGTATTCCTTACGGAACGCATATTCCGTATAGAATTTGTGGTTGCGTCCATGCTGCCCGGCGATGAACGAGACCATGTTGGCGCTGCCTGCGGAGACGCCGTAGCAGTGGTCGACGCTGATGCCGTCCTCCATCATGCGGTCCATCACGCCCGCTCCGAAAATCGCTCGGAAGCCACCGCCAACGTCGATCATCGCCGTCTTCATCGTCATGGATTCGTCCTTTCGTCCGTTGCCCTGACTTTACGCGCGTATTGGGGACATTCGCGTTCAGCGATGAAGAAGGGCGTCCGCTAATTCGGCAATTCGTTCGGAAGTGTCGGAATTGGCGAGTTCGATTCCGCCGATGGCATGGTCCGGGGCGAGTGTGCCCAGCGACTCGAGCACGACGCGCAGATGGCGTACGGTACCCGGATTGCCGTCGATGATCGCCGCGGAATCCGGCAGCAGCTCACGGAAGTAGTCGCGGTAGAACACGAAATGCGTGCAGCCGAGCACCACCGAATCGATCGTCGACAGATCATACTGATCGAAATATCCATGCAGCGTGCGCATCACCAGATCATGGTCGTCAAGCCTGCCCTGCTCGACGATCTCCACTAAATCGGGGCAGGGATCCGGGAAAATCGTATGATCCGACTTGAAACGGTCCATCAGCACCGCGAATTTCCGTTCGCGCAAGGTAAGCGGCGTCGCTGCGACGATCACGCGCTGCCGATGCCCCTGCCCGCGGTCGCAAGCGAGCTTCAACGCCGGCTCCATGCCGATGATCGGTACGTCATACACGTCTCGTAAGGCGTCCGCCGCGGCGGAAGTGGCGGTATTGCAGGCGATCACGATCGCTTTCACGCCTTGTTTCACGAATCGGTCGACGATGGCGAACGACAGTTCGCGCACCTGTTCCGGTGTTTTCGTGCCGTACGGGGCGTTGGCGGAGTCGCCGAAGTACAGCACCTGCTCGTTCGGCATGTCCCTACGGATTTCGCGGGCCACGGAGATGCCGCCCAGTCCGGAGTCGAACACGCCGATCGGTGCCGTCGAAGCCATGATTCCTCCCATCTTGCCGTCATGACGTCTTCACATAGCCTACCGCGTGTACAGTGAATCGGTATGAGTATCCCCAGCATTGTTTACAAAGCGCACGCCACCGGCAACGATTTCGTGGTCTATGCGGACCCTGACGGCCGATACGAGCCGACCGCCGATGAGGTGCGGTTCCTGTGCGACCGTCATTTTGGCATTGGCGGTGACGGGCTGATTCGCCTTGCGCACCCGCAGGATGTCTCCGACCTGAAGGATGCGCAGGTCGCCGAATGCACCGCAGACGAGGCCGAATGGTTCATGGATTACCGCAATGCGGACGGCAGCCTGGCCGAGATGTGCGGCAACGGCACCCGTGCGATCACCTTGTTCGCACAGCGGCAGGGGTTCACCGACCAGCCCGGCGGTGAACCGTTCCGTCTGGGCACGCGCGCGGGCGTGAAGATCCTGACGTCGCTCGGCGATGTGGAGGGACTCGGCAAAGACGTGTTCCGTGTGGAGATGGGTCCGTGGAGGCGGGGTGACGTCGACGGCTACGAGGTGTCGATTCCAGGGACCGCGGGTTCGGCGCGTGGCACGTTCGTGGACATGGGCAATCCGCATGTGGTGGCGGTGATCGAGGATGCGTTCGCCTCGTTGCCGACCGTGGAGGAGCTCGATCTGGTCGCCAAGCCGGTGGTCTCGCCGCGGATTCCGACCGATCAGAACGTGGAATTCGTGCGCATCGACGAACAGAGCGAAGGCGACGACGAGGGGGAGGCCACCATGCGCGTGAACGAGCGCGGCTGCGGCGAGACGCTCTCCTGTGGCACCGGCCTGTGCGCCACCGCGGTCACACTGCGTTCCAAAACCGGCATCGACCATTGGACCATCACGGTCCGCGGCGGCACCCTGCGTGTGGACGTGACCGATGACGACGTGACGCTTACGGGCAGCGCCACGATCGTCGGCAAGGTGGAGCTGCTCTAGGCTCAGGAGAACAGCATCGGGCCGTCTTTGACGAGAATGATGACGACGAGGGCGACCAGCCAGACGATGTCGATCATCAGATCGATGTTGAGCCGATAGTATTTGCGCACGCCGTCACGGTTCACCGGCAGCTCCTGCACGACCGCCGTCGCATGCGAGAGCGCCATGAACTGGATGGTCGTGGAGAACATCAGCGCCAGGCACCATGGGCACAGCGCGTTGATCACGAACAACGACTGCGAAGTCAGCCAGTACGAATAGGCCAGCGCGGCGAGACCGCCCAGCCACGTGCAGATCGCGAACCAACGCGGTACGGCGATCCGCGCCAGGCCGATCACGGCGATCGTCACGAACACCGATTCCGCGGCGATGCCGAAGAACGCGTTCGGATAGCTCAATCCCGCGAACTTCACGATTTCCGCCTGCCAGGATTCGGCGACGGTCGAGCATGACATCACCGCATTCACATCGCAGCTGAGCTTCTGCCCGGGATTACGGGCCAGTTCGAGCGTCTCCGCCGACAGCACGAACGACACGACCAGCGCCACGGCCGAAGCGAGCAGCATGATCAGATACGTCCAAGTGGCGCCGTGACGCCATCCGCGTGGTTTGTTGTAGTCGATTTCGCTCATAATCAGATCCTTGTAACGGTCGTTCGCGACACAAGCCACCCGGTTTGCGTCATGGTATACCGCCAATCAGCTTACGATGGTGATATGACTCACGTTGGTATTGCCGCACCGCCTGCCGTCGGCTGGGATATTCACTGCCATACCGTGTTCTCGGACGGCACGGAAACGCCGCTCACCCTGCTTGAACAGGCGAAATCACGAGGATTGCAGGGGGTTGCTATCACCGATCATGACACCACCGCCGGCTGGGCGGATGCGGAGAAGGCGGCGACGCAGGTGGGACTGCCGCTGCTGCGCGGCACGGAGATCACCGCCGACGATTGCCGGGTCTCCGTACACATGCTGGCGTTCCAGTATGATCCCGACAATGCGCAGATCCGTGAGATGTTCGCCAACACGCGTGACGCGCGATTGCGGCGCACCAAGCGCATGGTGGAGCACATCGCCGAGGACTACCCGATCACCTGGCAAAGCGTGCAGGCCCAGGCGCATGAAGGGCTGCGCACCACCATAGGCCGACCGCATATCGCCGATGCGCTGGTGGCGGCCGGCGTATACCGGACCCGTTCCGAGGCCTTCGCCGGCGTGGTGAGCACCTCCAGCAAGTATTACATTCCCACGCCCTCGCCGACCACGCATGACGTGGTCGGCGCGGTGAAGGCGGCCGGCGGCGTCACGGTGATCGCCCATGCGGGGGATCTGAGCCGCAACAGGCGGCTGCTTTCCGACGAACAGATCGAAAGCCTGATCGCGGAAGGCCTGGATGGTCTGGAAGTGTGGCATCGTGGCAATCCGCCGCAACAGCGTGAACGGCTGCTCGCCATCGCCACGGCGCATGACCTGTTGGTGACCGGTGGTTCGGATTGGCATGGCAAGGGCAAGCCGAACGAACTGGGGGAGAACCTCACCGATGAGGCGACCGTGCGTGAGATCGCCCGTCGAGGGGTGCTGCCGCTTTTCGGCGCATAGATGAAAAATGCCCGCCGGCTTTCCGCCAACGGGCATCCGATCGTAAATATCGTAATGAATCAGAGATTGCCGAAACCGACGGCATGCTTGGTTTCGGAACCGATGATGGCATAGCCGAGGGAGCCGGCCGGCACCACGATGCGACGGCCCTTGTCATCGGTCAGGTTGATGGTTCTGCCGTTCTCCACGGCTTCGGCGATGGCTGCGTTCACGGCTTCGGCGCTTTCCTCGGTGCTGAAGGTGACGGTGCGTGCCACATTCTGAATGCCCAGTTCGATATCCATGATGCTCCTTGTGAATAGTGATGATGCGCATTGCCGTATTGCCCGGCGCTGGCATTCATTGTACCTGCGGATTCCCGCCGGTCGCGTCGGAGGCCTCATCGGAGGCTTCCTGACCGTCGATTCTGGCCTTGGCCTGCTGCATGGTGGCCTCGTCACGCTGCAGCAACGGAATGATCATCGTGGCCGCCTCGCTGTGCTCCTGCGGAATCAGCCGTTCGTTGGTATCGTCATCGGCGGCCGGATCGTTGATGACGATGGTGGCGGAAGACGGCATCGTATCGTGCAGTTCCCTCGCGGAATGCTCCGGAATGAACGTGCTGATCGGCGTCGCCTCGCCATCGTCGGCATGAGCGTCGGCCTGATGCCCGTCGGCGATGCCGAAAACCTCGGTCGCGTCACTGCCGGAAGCTGCGGAAGCCTGGATCTGGGCGGAACCGGTCACGTCGAAGTCGCCGGTCACATCAAACTCACCGGTGGAATCATCCTCGACTTCGGAAGTCGCCTCGATATTGCGCTCGCCGGTGATATCGGTCTCCCCGGTGTCGTCATCGGCCGGCGGCTGCTGCGCCGCCTCACGACGGCGTTCGGACTCGTTCAGCAGCGTACCGACGGTGATGGTGCTCGGCGGGCGGCTGTCATTGCGGTCATCCTGCGGGTGCGGGGTCGATTGGGCATGCGTCTTGGCCGTGGCGACGCCCAATTGGTGCGCAAGGCGTTCGACCTGCGCCTTGAACTGCATGATCCTGGCGCTGTCGGCCTGGTTCAGCGCGGAGATGAAATCGCCGACCTGCTCCATCTGCAGCCACAGATTGGCGCGCAGCATGATCAGGTCATCCAGGCGATTGCCCAGCATGCGACCATACGAGGACAGCACCGCATTGCGATGGCTCTCGTCAAGTTTGGCGAAGATCCAGGCCAGATCGCGGGCCGGATCGTTCACCTGCATATCCTGCCAGTTGGTGATCGCGGTGATGGATGACCCGGAGAACAGAAAATCGCCGTCATGGAAGCCGCCATGCACCGGGCAGGTGGTGAACGACCACAGGCCGTCAGTCTCAAGAATGTTCGACCAGCTTGTGGTGATCTCCGAGGGAACGTGGCCCGCCTGACGGAGTCTCTTGATCCAGGCGATCAGCTGGGCGCGGATCTGGCCTGTCGTGAATGCGGGATACTTCGCCTCCTGCAGAAAGGTCGGACGCAGCCGATGAATCGCTCCCAAGGCGGTGCCCACGCTGGCGCAATCATCCAATGTCAGCAGATCCAGGGAACGAGCCTGCCCGACATGATGCATGGCGACCATGACCGTGGTGTCGCCGGTGGCGCAACGTTCCAGGTCACCGTTGGAGAATGCGATGACATGATCGAGATCGAAACCCAGACCGGCCAGCTCACGCGCCTGATGCAACGTCTGCGCGGCACGCACGCGCCCCGCGAGGCGCTTACGCCCGGCCACGGTGCCGGAGGCGAACACGTCATACAGTTTGCCGGCGGCGTCCTGGATCACGGCATGATCGATGCCGCACCCCTCGTCGGTCGCATTGGTCTGCTCGCTGCCGCGTACGCCGGCCACGGCGATATTCGGCATCGCCGCGCTCGTCAGGGCGGCCATCATGAGTTTGCTTCGTTCGGTCACAAGGTCAACACTAATACACATAGGGCGTAAAGGCATACAACAACACCGTTTTGCCGACGCCGACGATTCCCTGGCGTGCGAGGGTGCACAATGGTGCATATGAACGCATCTGCAGAGACGATTCTTGAAGGGCTGGACGATGCGCAACGGGCCGCGGCCACGACCGTAAGCGGCCCCGTGCGCATCATCGCAGGCGCAGGGGCGGGCAAAACCCGTACCGTCACGCGCCGCATCGCCTATGCGTGCGCCACCGGCGAGTGGAATCCACGGCGCGTACTCGCCGTGACCTTCTCCGTGAAGGCCGCCGCGGAAATGCGTTCCAGGCTGTCGCAACTTGAAATCGACGGCGCGGTCAGGGCCGCGACGTTCCATTCCGCGGCGCTGCATCAAATCCGCCGCGTATGGTCCGATCTGTGCGAAGGGCCGTTCCCGCACATCGGCAGACAGCCGAGGGAATTGGTGACACGTTCGTTGCGCAGGGTCACCACCATGCAGGTCGACGACGAAACGGTACGCAATCTGCAGGCGGAAATCAACTGGTGCAAGATCTCGCTGATCGCACCGAACGACTACCAACGCGTGTGCGCCGCCACGCACCGACAGCCCCCGGCCGGACTGGAACCCGACCAGTTCACCGACGTATACCAGGCATACGAAACCGAAAAGACGGCGCGCGGCGAAATCGACTTCGACGACATCCTGCTCATCGCATGCCATATCCTGGAAAGCTATGACGAGGCATCGGCCTCCATCCGCTCATCCATCGGATGGCTCACCGTCGACGAATACCAGGACGTCTCGCCGCTGCAGCATCGCCTGCTGACGCGATGGCTAAGCGGCAATCGCAACATCTGCGTGGTGGGCGACCCCGCGCAGACCATCTACTCGTTCGCCGGCGCCAGCAGCTACAGCCTGCTCAACTTCGCCGGTGAATTCGGTCCGCTCTCGGCCGACATCAGCCTGAACAGGGATTACCGCTCCACACCGCAGATCGTGGGCTACGCCAACCGTGTACTCAAGGCATCGCCGCAACGGGACGACTATCTTGTGCTGCAATCCGGTCGGGAACAAGGGGCGGGGGTTACGCGGACCGTCTACGCCGATGACATGGAGGAGGCCCGGGGCGTGGCCTTGCGCATCGCCAAGCTCGTCTCACAGGGAGCGGCGCCATCCGATTGCGCGATCCTGACCCGCATCAACGCGCAGCAGCAGGTCTTCTGCAAGGCATTGCAGGAGCAGCATCTGCGCTACCGCATCCGTCGGGACAGCGGATGGCAGAACTCCGCGCTCGCCGATGATGCGCAAACGCGTCTGGCCATGCTGGAGGCGTTGGGCGTCGGCTCGGACATGAACGGTGTGACCATCTCCACCATCCACGCCTCCAAAGGCCTGGAGTTCAAGCATGTGTTCCTGATCGGCTGCTCCGAAGGACTCCTGCCATACGGTTCACCGCAGGACGGCGACCGGTTGGAGGAGGAGCGCCGCCTGCTGTATGTGGGCGTGACCCGTGCCGAAGACACGTTGCACCTGTCGTACGCGCGATCCAAGGAGGGTGCCAACGATGGCCGCGGCCGTCGTGTCAGCCGTTTTCTCAGCTGACGGGATTATCGCTCCTCCTGCTTGCCGTCATCCTGCTTGCCGTCATCGCCCTGCTCCTCGTCGAGAAGCTTGCTGAGCTCCGCATCCCAGTCGATGGTACCGGCATCCGATGTCGGGGCATTGCTCCCCATCTCGCCCTCAGCCTGCCGACTGCCGGATTCGGCGGGCTGGCTGTCCTGCGACGGCGCGCCCTCCGTCGCGGCGTCGTTGGGCAGCTGTGGCAACAGATCGGGATGGGACCATTTCGCGTCACGTGCCGCGGGACCTTCCTGCGCTCCGATGCTCTCCCACAGCGCCGCCGCCTCGCGCATGCGCTTCGGTCGCAGTTGCATACCCAACAGGCTTTCGAAGGTGCGTTCGGCCGGACCGCCGATGGCGCGTTCGCGGCGAAGCATCTCACGAAGCTGCTCGATATGTGGGATATGTGCCATGCCGGCACGCCAGACCACGGCATCGACCCATCCTTCGACCAGAGCCAGCAACGTCTCCAACGAGGTCATCGCCTGCTGCTGTTCCGGAGTGTCCGGAATGCCGACCTTGGTGAGGTTCACCGCATCGGCCATCGACTCCGGGTCCATGGTTCCCGCGTCGCGCAGCTGCTCCTCCATGGCGTCCAGATCGATGTCGATGCCACGCGCGTACTTGCCGATCAGCGCCTCGAAACGCGGCATCAGCCACGGCACCGCGGCGAACAGGCGGGCATGGGCCAGCTCTTGCAGCGCAAGGAACGCCATGACCTCGTTCACGTCGATGTCGAGTGATTTCGCATATTCCACGATGTTCTGCACGATCAGAGCGCCGGAAGGATTCTTCAGCAGGGCGATGCCCTGATCGAAACTGCCGCGCACCTCATGAGACAAATCCCCGGCGGCGCGGCCGAGCTGCATGGCGAAGGAGGTGTTGCCGAGCAGTTTCATCAGCTGTTCCGGATCCTTCATGCCCTCCGGGATCGGAATCGGCACCGGACCGGCGAACATGCCGGCGATTTCGCCTTGGACGGCACCGCCCAAGCGGTCCGCGATCACGGAGGCCAGGGCGTCGTTCATGGATTGGGCCACGGGCGAGGCGAACTGCGCCCAGGCGTCAATGGTGCCTTCCACCCAACCGGCGCGGGTCAGCATCTGTGTCTCCCCGGGGGACGGGTTGAATTCGCAGGCGGTGTCAAGCCACAGATTCGCCTCGCTGATCGCCCTGCGCGCAAGTTCTCCGTTCTCGGCGCTGACGCTGCTTTCGGAACCGGAGCCGTTCGCCTGCTGCAAAGCCAGCGATTTCGCCAGCTTCACATTGATCGGGCCTTCCTCGACCGTGCGTTGCATGTCACCCATCGTATTGAGGCCTCCGGCGGAGAAGGCCTGCATGAGGGACTGCACTTCGGCCGGATTCGGCAGTTTGCTGGGGTCTTGGCTGAGCAGTTGCTCGCGGATCTCATCGGGAAGGTTGGAAAGCTGATTCCATGCCATCTCACCCTGAATCGGACCAAAGCATTCGATAAGCCACTGACGGATCGCGTTCTCGTCCATACCGTTCCCTGCTTTCCACATGTTTTCCTAAGTTTAGATGCTTCCATACTATGGGAGGTATGCCCAATATGCATGTATCACGTCAACTTCACGCCAAAAGTACACTCAACCGCATCGGCAAGCGTGCGGACGGCTTCTTCGCGGCCCGTTCGTGGCGCTATCTTGCGGGAATGTTCACCGTGGCGCTGTGCGCGCTGGTGATGGTGCTGCCCAGCGCCTATGTGGTCGAGACGCCCGGTCCTACGCAGAACGTGCTCGGCGAGTCAGGCGGCAGGCAGGTCATCGCCGTATCGGGAGTCAAGACCCATAAGGATTCCGGCCAGCTGCTGCTGGTGACCGTCAACGCATCGGGTGTGCCGGGATATCCCGTCACGAACGCGCAGGCGTTGTGGAGCTGGGCCGACCCCCATGCCACGGTGATGCCGCGTGAGGCCGTGGTGCCGGTCGGGCAGACCACCGAGGAATACAAGAGCAGCAGCGAGAAGGAGATGACCTCCTCGCAGGATTCCGCCACCACCGCGGCCCTGAACTTCCTGAAAGACAAAGGCTATGACGTTTCCCATGCGAAGGTCACCATGCATGTCGACGACATCGGCGGGCCATCCGCCGGCATGATGTATTCGTTGGGGCTGATCGACAAGATTTCCGGTGAGCGGCTGTCGGGAGGCAACATCATCGCCGGAACGGGCACGATGGACGATCAGGGCAAGGTCGGTGCGATCGGCGGCATCCGACTGAAGATGCTCGGAGCGAAACGTGATGGCGCGACCTGGTTCCTGGCGCCGGAATCCAATTGCAGCAGTGTGGTGGGGCATATCCCCGAAGGGCTCAAAGTGGTGAAGGTCTCGACCCTTGATGAGGCGTATCAGGCGCTGGTCGCCATCCGGGATGGAAAGGGCTCCTCGCTGCAGGGGTGCAAGGCCGAGTAGCGGATGACCATCGCGTGAAGGGGAATCAGGTCGGATGCAGTCTCGAACAGTGAGCAATTCCAGTGTTCGTAACGTATATGTTCGAGCTGTGTTGGTATATTGGCGAACGTGAATCAAACGGCATCTGACAACGCTGAAGAATTCGGTTTCCAAGCCGGCGACCTGGTACAGGAATGGCTGTGGGACGATGATGTGGACGACTCGATCCGCGCCAAGATCGAGGAACTGACCGGTGAGGAACTGGTCGACGAGGACTATGATTCCGCCGTCGACGGAGTGATTATCTGGTGGCGTGACGGTGATGACGAGGACGAACTGTCCGATACCATCGTCGACGCATACGCCGTTCTCGGTGATGACGGTCCGCTGTGGGTGCTGACCCCGAAGCCGGGACGCCCCGGTGCCGCAAGTTCGAGCGTGGTGCAGTCCGCGGCCAAGACCGCAGGCATGAACGCGGCGACGCCGCTGACGGTCAGTGGCGATTGGAACGGCATCCGACTGCGTGCGTTCGGCAAGGGCAGGTAGCTTCGAGATGTGAGCGGGCATGGTGTGGCGGTGCGCCCGAAGCATGCCCGAGAATAAGAAAGATGGCTTGGAATCGTTGATTCCAAGCCATCTTGCGTTCGTGGGCGATGAGGGACTCGAACCCCCCGACATCCACCGTGTAAAGGTGGCGCTCTAACCAACTGAGCTAATCGCCCGCACCGCCCTACTGTACCGTATGGTGCGTGCATTGCGTGTCGGGCGAGTCGCGAGGGCCTCCAAACGGCATATTCCGACATGTTTCGCGTGTCGTTTCCGCGACATTTTGCATGAAATCGCATAGGCGTCGAATCAATCACGTAAAGTGATGACGTTGAATACTGTCTGTAGGAGGTCGATAGCCAATGGCGCAGGAACCTGAAGCCGGTAGGAACGCATCTGGAGTCGCTCGCACCGGAAAGCGCAAATGGGGGTATGACCCTGCGCAGGTGGACGCTTTCCTGGAGCGTGCGCACAAGCTGTACGAGAGCGAAGGGGTTCAGCTGACCCAGCATGACATCCAGAACGTCTCGTTCGATCTGGTGAAGGGCGGCTATGTGATCGCCCAGGTCGATGCGGCCCTGTCTCGCCTGGAACGCGCCGTCGTCGATAAGCAGACCACGTGGGAAATCTCCCAGCACGGACGTGTGGCGTGGAAGGCCCAGACCGAAGCGCTGTACCGGCAACTCAACGAGCATGCCGATCGCAAGGCCGGCGAACGTTTTAAGCCGGGGGAGCCGAAGACGCCGTCCTACGACCGCAAGCAGGTCGATCGCATCATCGACCAGAGCATGGCGAAGGCCGCCTCCGAACTTGACCTCGAAAAGCTCTCCCGTGAGGATGCCAAGCATCTCGTCGATCTGAATTCGACATCCGTCTCCAACGTGATCTTTACGCAACGCAAGGGCAAGCGGGGCTATGACGAACGTCAGGTGGACTACTACCTGAGCTCATGCGTGCAGTTGCTGACCCGCTTGGAGTCATATGCCCGCGTGGCCGATTTCGTAGGCGAGCCCACTGAAATCTCTCAGCAGACGCCGGCTTCCGTCGATGCCAAGGAGACCCAGCTGATCGCCCCGTTGTTCGCCACGCCTGCGGCGGTGCCAGAGAATGGCGGCGAAACGGCTACAAAGCCGGGGGAGTCGTTCGATGCGCTCAACAGGGCCGAACGTGAGATTTTCGCGGCTCCGGTCACCTCTCCCGTCAGCGTGCCGGAAACGGAGTCGGCTGCGATTCCTCCATCCGTACCGCCGGTGTTCCAGCCGTCCGCTACGCGGGTTTCCAAGGGCAACAAGGCCGAGGAGCCGGCAAAGGAAGAGACTCCGAGCCCTGATGTGCCGCCGAGCTTCACTCCGTCGGCACCTGCCTACAAGCCGGCCACGTCCACTACCGATTCCTCTCTTGCCGCTTTGGCCCATATGGCCGGGTCGGCCGAGGAGCCGTCCCAGGCCGAAACCTCGTTTGCTCCGCGTGTTCCCGATCTGACCGCCCCGAACGTGCCACAGGTCAATACCGACGCCCTTGATCTGAGTTCCATGACTTCGTTGTCGGCCGCCCAACATACGCCGGTTCCCCCGTCCATCGATGTTTCGGGCGCTTCCGCGGTTCCGGCCGAACCTGCCGTACAGCCTGAGACTTCCGCTGCGAAGAACGAAGGCAAGACCGAGGGGAAGAAGGACGAATCGAAGGTTTCGCCACTGTTCCCCAACGATTCGCATGGCCTGAGCGTCGACATTCCCGATCTGTCGTTCCCGACGTTTGATGACTGATCGGCATCCGTTGTCGATCGTCAGAATGTCGTACCTTATTAACACTGGAGAAAACGCATAACTTATGCAGACCTCAACAGTCGTAATTCTTGGATCCACCGGTTCCATCGGCACGCAGGGTCTTGATGTCATCTCGCGCCATCCCGACCGTTTCGACGTGGTCGGCCTGGCGGCCGGCGGCGCGCATGTGGATCTGCTTGCGCGGCAGGCCGCACGCTTCCATGTGGCGAAAGTGGCCGTGTTCGACGGAAATGCCGTACAGCCGTTACGCAACGCGTTGGAACAGGCGGGCGCCTCGCATGTCGAAGTGACCGCCGGGCCTGATGCCGTGGTGAACATGGCCGCTTCCGGTGCCGATGTGGTGCTCAACGGCATTACCGGCTCGATCGGCCTTGAGCCGTCCATTGCGGCGCTTCAGGCCGGATCCCAGCTCGCACTGGCGAACAAGGAATCCGTGGTGGCAGGCGGCCACCTGCTGTTCGATGCGCAGGTTCGTGAACGGCAGATCAATCCGGTCGATTCTGAACACTCCGCCATTTGGCAGTCGCTGCGTTCCGGCACGCATGGCGAGGTATCCAGACTGGTCGTAACCGCTTCCGGTGGCCCGTTCCGCGGCTGGACGCGCGACCGGATGGTCGGTATCACGCCCGAGCAGGCACTGAATCACCCGACTTGGCATATGGGTCCGGTCGTGACCATCAACTCGTCCACACTGATGAACAAGGGCCTTGAAGTGATCGAGGCAAGCCGGCTGTTCGACGTGCCTCCGGACCGCATCGACGTGACCGTGCACCCGCAATCCGTCGTACATTCGATGGTCGAGTTCCGCGATGGCGCCACCATTGCGCAGGCATCGCCTCCGGACATGAGACTGCCGATCGCATTGGGGCTCTCCGCGCCGGAACGCCTTGGCGACGTGGCCGCAGCCTGCGATTGGACGAAGGCCGCCACATGGACCTTCGAACCGCTTGACGACGAAGCGTTCCCGGCGGTGAGCCTGGCACGCCATTGCCTTGAGGCGTCCGAAAAGCATACCGCGGTATTGAATGCGGCCAACGAACAGGCCGTGCATGCCTTCCTGGAGCATCGTCTGCCATACCTCGGCATCGTCGATACCGTCAAAGAGGTGCTTGACGACATGGACTCCGAAATGCGAGGCAACCCGTTGTTCGCATCCGTGGAGGAAATGAGCCGACTCGAACTCGAAGCTCGCCGTCGTGCCGACGAACTGATAAATAAGTAGTGGTTTCCCCAGTAGTGCCGTCGTCGGCCACACCGACGACGGTTTGACTTACAAGGATTATTGTGACGATGCCAGAAAACGAAAAGCCGTTCCGCAAGACCGGTGAAGCCGCCATCGGCGAAAGCCCGCTGCACCCGCGCCGTAAATCCCGCCGCATCATGGTGGGCCCGGTGCCCGTCGGCGGGGGAGCACCGATCTCCGTGCAGTCCATGACCAATACGCTTACTGCCGACATCCCCGCGACCCTGCAGCAGATCGCCGAATTGACCGCAGCCGGTTGCGACATCGTGCGCGTGGCCGTACCGAGCCAGGATGACGCTGACGCATTGCCGGAAATCGTAAGGAAATCGCCGATCCCGATCATCGCCGACATCCATTTTCAAAGCAAGTACGTATTCCAGGCCATCGATGCCGGCTGCGCCGCGGTGCGCGTGAACCCGGGCAACATCCGCAAGTTCGATGAAGTCGGCCCCTCCATCTGCAAGGCGGCCACCGATGCGGGCATCTCCCTGCGCATCGGCGTGAACGCGGGATCGCTCGACAAGGAACTGTACGCCAAATACGGCGGCCCGACTCCGGAGGCGCTTGTCGCCTCCGCCATGAAGGAAGCCCGCATGTTCGAGGACGTCGGCTTCCGTGACTTCAAGATCTCCGTGAAACACCATGATGTGATCACCATGGTCGAGACCTACCGTCTGCTCGCCTCCAAAGGCGACTGGCCGCTGCACCTCGGCGTCACCGAGGCCGGCCCGGCATGGCAGGGCACCATCAAGTCATGCCTTGCGTTTGGTGCGCTGCTGGCGGAAGGCATCGGCGATACGATTCGCGTGTCGCTGTCCGCCCCACCGGTCGAGGAGGTGAAGGTCGGCTGCAAGCTGCTCGAATACATGGGACTGCGCCAGCGTAAGTTCGACATCATCTCCTGCCCGAGCTGCGGCCGTTCGCAGGTCGACGTGATACAGCTCGCCAACGCCGTGACCGAAGGATTGAAGGACATCACCGCGCCGATTCGCGTGGCGGTGATGGGTTGCATCGTCAACGGCCCCGGTGAGGCCCGCGAAGCCGACTTGGGCGTGGCCTCGGGCAACGGCAAGGGACAGATCTTCATCAAGGGCAAGGTCATTCAGACCGTGCCGGAAGACCAGATCGTCGAAACCCTGCTCACCAAGGCGCAGGACATCGCCGCGCAGATGGAAAGCGAAGGCCAGGTGCCGGTCAACGCCACCGGTCCGGTGGTCGTACCCGTCACGCACTGAAGCCATTTCGGTCGGAGTCGGTAGAATGAACGGCGTGTCAGATCAGGAACGTCAGTTTCAAACCGTTCGCCAGGCGCGGGTATGGTCGCGCGGCAGACGGTTGATGGTAAGCCTACCCATCTTCATCATTCTGCTGGGCATCCTGGTCTCCATCTCGAATCTGACCGCGGCCACGTGGGATTACGAACCGACCGGGCAGACCATCGAAACGCTGACGTCCGACACGGCGGTCACCTTCGACAACAGCAGCGGCAAGACCCTCGCCAAACAGGGCGATTATGAGGTAAGCCAACGCTACATCATCATCAACGCGAAACGGCCGTCCACCGGTGAAATCCAGAAGATCAAGGTGCTTATCCGCGAACCGAAGGGCGGTGGCGGCAACCGACCCGGCGTGGTCTTCATGCATGGAGCCGGCTACGGGACCTGTGACAATTCCTTCGGCGACATAGCCTACAGCCTGTCTTCCGCGGGCTTCGTCACCGCCGTGCTCGACAAGCCGGTATGGTCCACCAATGATGCGACGCGTGACTATCCGGGATCGGCCGCCATCTACGATCAGGTCATCGATTACCTGCGCTCCCTTGACGATGTGGACGCGGCGAAGGTCGGCATCTACGCGACCTCCGAAAGCACGTGGATCTCCTCATATCTGCTGCAGCAGGACCATGATGTCGCATTCCAGGTGCTGCTCAGCCCCATGGTCTATTCGCCACGGCACTCGTTGGGGTTCCTCGCCGCGCAGGATTTCGCGCTGGTCGGCGCGAATGACGGCTACCAGTCGATCGTGCGGCGCGTGTTCAATATCGATTCGGAACTGTTCGGACTTACCAATTTCGATATCGAGACGTTGGTGCCGCAGGCCTATTCGATACCGACGCTGGTGGCGTACGGTACCAAGGATGTGATGACCGCACAGGTCGAAGGCACCGAGAAGATCGTGGACATGGCGCACAAGGCCGGCAACTGGGACGTGACCATACGCAGCTACCCGATCGCCAACCACGTGCTGCGTTTGGGGGATGAGGCGAAGACCGGCACGCCATTCGCCGACGACTATGTGAATGACGTGATCAGCTGGGCCGTCGGTACGACGGAAGGCCTGAAACAGACCAGCGAACGCGTTGCGGGCGCCGAACTGTACCAGTCGATCGCGGTGCCGCTCGAACTCAAGGCGAATCGTGGCCTGACCATCTACCTAGTCGTGCTGCATGTCAGTATGCTGCTGTTGCTGCTGATGATCGCGGTGGCGTGGCTGATGGTGCTGATTCGTAAGATCTGGGCCCGGGTGCATCATCGCCGATACAGCCTGGGGTTCACCCATGGCTTCGGCAATGCGCTGGTCACGCTGACCATCGCCACCATGGCCACGCTGGTGCTGTTCTTCGCGGGTCTGGGCGAGGTGATCATGGGCGTGGTCAAACTGGCATGGGGCAGTGCACCGGCCAAGGATCCGGGCATGATGTATTGGAGCTGGCCCGTTATCCAAATCGTCTGCGTGGCCGTGGTGTGGGCATGGTCGCGTGTATTCATGAGACTGATCGAAGTGGCGGGCAATCGGGGTCTTGCACAATGGCCGCCACGTAAAGACGCCATCGAGGGGATAGTCTCCGGCCGGCAACCGGTGCTTGCCTCCACGCGATTCGGACGCGTATTGTTCTGGCTGACGGCCACCGCCATGCTGGACGTACTGTTGGTCTTTGCCTTCTGGGGACTGTTCATCTACTGAAATGGCCGCCAGGCGGCCGAGGGAGATATCGCAAGGCGATCATCCGGAAAGGAGGTGCGCACAGTGCCGTTGTATCAAGACGAAGGCGTCGTTCTACGCACCGCCAAACTCGGGGAGGCCGACCGCATCATCACCCTGCTGACGCGCGATCATGGCAAAATCCGCGCCGTCGCCAAAGGCGTGCGCCGTACCAAATCACGTTTCGGCGGGCGTCTTGAGCCATTCATGCGGGTGGATGTGCTGGTCGCCGAAGGCCGTTCCCTTGATGTGATCTCCCAAGCCGAATCGATTTCCGCCTACGCCGGACCGATCTGCGCCGACTACGCCGCCTATACCGCCGCCAACGTGATCGCCGAGACCGCCGACAAACTTGTGGCCGGCGAACACGAACGTATGACGATGCAGTACCGGTTGGTGCTGGGTGCATTGAACGCGCTCGCCAAGCATGCGCATGATCCGAATGCGATCGGGGATTCCTATGTGATGCGTGCATTGGCGATTGCCGGTTGGACGCCGCGCCTGCGTGCCTGTGTGGTCTGCGGGGATCCGATCGACGCCGGCAAGGCCTGGTATTTTTCGATTCCCGCCGGCGGCGTGATGTGCTCCGCCGACCACACCCCGGAATCCACGCCGATGTCATGGAACGCGCTATGCCAGATGCAGGCGCTTGTCGATGGCGATTGGGGGGGAGCTGGACACAGCTCCGCTGACCGCCGAAACCCGCCAATTGGTGGAAAAATGGGGTGAGTACTATCTGGAGCGGCCCATTCGTTCGCTGCGCTTGCTAGATTAGCGGGTATGGCTTTTGAGAACGTGGACTACAAGTCGCTTGACATTCCGGCGGCCCCTTTTTCCAATCCGTCGATCATTCCCGATTTTCCGAAGAACAAGGTGCCTCGCCATGTGGGCGTGATCATGGACGGCAACGGCCGTTGGGCCCAGCAACGTGGGCTGATCCGTACCGACGGCCATCAGGCCGCCGAACCGGTGGTGTTCGACACCATCGCCGGTGCCATCGAAGCAGGCGTACGCTATCTGTCGCTATACACGTTCTCCACCGAGAATTGGAAGCGCTCGCCGCAGGAGGTACATTTTCTCATGGGCTTCTCGCGCGACATCATCCATCGCCGTGTGGCGCAGATGGACGAGTGGGGCGTACGTGTGCGCTGGTCCGGCCGCCGACCGAAACTGTGGAAGTCCGTCATCGACGAACTCGAGGTGGCACAGGAACGTACCAAGAACAACACCACCATCGACGTGGTGTTCTGCCTGAACTACGGAGGGCGTGCCGAAATCGCCGACGCCTGCGCGGCCATCGCGCGCGAGGTGCGTGACGGCAGGATTTCCGGCGATCGTGTGACCGAAAAGATGATCGCCGACCATCTGTACAATCCGGACATTCCGGACTGCGATCTGGTGATCCGTACCTCCGGCGAACAGCGCACCTCCAACTTCCTGCCATGGGAGGCCGCCTACGCCGAACTCGACTTCGTGCCAGAACTTTTCCCCGATTGCGGTCGTGAGGTGCTGTGGCGTTCCATCGGCCACTATGTCAACCGTGACCGTCGGTTCGGCGGCGTGAAGAAGTAGGATTCATCGGGCGTTTTTGGATTTGGCATCCGCCAGGCGTCCTTGGCGGGGTCCAATCAGGCGTTTTCTCAGACGTTTCCGTGGAATTGGCGGTTCATTTGGACGAAATCAGGGCCGATTTCGTCCAAATGAACCACCAATTCCCGATTTTCGTCCGGATGAACCGCACATGCGTGCCTTAGCTCAACCATTCCGACCGCGCCGTCGACTTGTCCTGACATAGTCGGTTCGTTTAGACTGCGCAGATGAGCGAAAAAGAAACTCACTGCTCTCTGAATCTTCTGATTGCGAAGGCGCAGCAGGGACGATGCTGCATGCGTCCGTTCTGGGACACGGACGTCAAAGTGGTCTCGCGGCGTGTAAGGCAAGGCAGCATTGTGCGGGTATATCGCGGCCTATATGCGGTGAAGGAGTATTGGGAACGCCTTGACCGGCATGAACGGCTACGGCATGTCATCCGTTCGCTAGGGCAATGGCATGAGCAATGGCTGTTCTGCGGTGCAAGCGCAGCCGTCATGCATGGTCTGGAATGTTCATACCGGCAACTGTACCCGATCCATGTTGCGGTGGACCGGTGCCGCCGTTCCAAAAATCAGACGAACGTGCGGTATCACGTTCTCAATGATCCCGATGCCGTGGTCGTTGACGGCGTGCATGTGACATCAGTCCAGCGCACGCTTGTCGATTGCGCCGCGATGATGCCGTTCCGCTATGCATTGGCACCGATTGATTCCGCGTTGCGACAGGGAAGGACCACCATCGAGTCATTGCTGGCATATGTGGATGCTCTCCCGATGCTACGAGATAGGGAACGCATTCGCTCCGTGATCGCCAAGGTAACGGTGGCAGCGAGAACGGCGGGGGAATCGGAATGCCGTGCCGTGCTGGATGAGCTGGGATTCCCCGTGCATTGGATTCAGGTCGAATTCCCCTGCCTGAACCACCATGGCCATATGCACAGGGTGGATTTTCTGTGGAAACGTGAGGATGGCACGTTAATTGCCGGGGAATTTGACGGGGTGCGGAAATATGTGGATCCGTCGATGACCTCAGGACGTACGATTCGGCAGGTTGTCGATGAGGAGCGCGATCGGCAGCGGTGTTTGGGCAAGCGTGGCGTGGATACGATTCGTATGTATTACGCGGATTTGGACGATGCACGGGCTCTGACACGGCGATTGGAGAGTGCGCGCGTACCGAAACAGGAATCGTGCAGCTAGTTTATGGTCCGGTGGCAGTCCAATCAGACGTTTTCTCAAACTTCTTTACGGTACTTGGCGGTTCATTCGGACGAAATCAGGGCCGATTTCGTCCAAATGAACCGTCAAGTACCGATTTTCGTCCGGATGAACCGCCAAGTACCGTGCAATTGCGCAAACGTGGCCCGATTAACGCCGGATACCGGCGATACGGGTCGAAAATGCATCCATGAAGCGTTCGGCCTCGACATGCAATGCGACATGGATGCGGGGTGCCTGCGGATCGATCAGACCTTCCGGATCGCCGATGGTGCGACCGCGTGTACCGTGGGAGTCGCCCGTTTCCGTCTCGACCTTCATCGGCAGGTCAAGGCAGGAGACCAACGTCGAATCGAGTGCGACGGCCGCGGCGAGCGGATCATGCAGCGGCATGCCTGCGGAAAAGAGGCGTGCATCGGACTTGAGGTTGGCGGCGATGGAAAAGTCGGCGATATCGGCAAGGAACCGCAGTGTTCGTGGGCTGAATAAGCGGTATGAGTACGCCGATGGGTCCAGTCCGGCATGCTCCCGCAGATCGGCGGTCTCCCTCCAACGCCGAGTGGCCATGCCGCCCAGCAGACACCGGTGCGTTACATCCAAGCCGATCATGGTGGTATCCGCTCCGGAATGGAACACACGATTCGCCGCCTCGGGATCCTGGATGATGTTCGTTTCGGCGGTCAGATCCCAGCAGTTGCCCTCTTGGGTGAGCGTGCCGCCCATCATCACCAGCTTCAATTTGCCGGCGATGTCCGGTGCCGCGGTCAGCGCCGTATCAACGTCGGTCAGCGGGCCGGTGGCCACCACCGTGACGCCGCCGCCATATCGGCGGACCGCGTCAATGATGAATCGTACGCCTTCCGGCAGGGTAGGGGAGCAAGGGACGTTCGCGGAATCGCAGGAGGAAAAGGTGAGCGAAAACGAATCGGTGGCAGGATTCGCGTGCGGATCATGCACATCATAGCCGCCGACGGAAATCAGGCTGCGCATGTCCGATTCCGCCGAATCGGACACGTAAGTGGGTGCGGAAGTGGCCGGAATGCCCGTTTCACCGGAATCGGGCATTCCGGCAGGTGCGGAAGCGGTACGTGCAAAAGCGGCAGGCCCGAATCCTCCCAATCCGTCCGTGCCATGGAACTGCGCACAGCCGGCGTCGGGAATGAACGACGTGGCCCAGGAGGGATGCGACGATCCCCGCAATACCGGTACGTGACGGAGCCCCAACCGCTCCAGCACGTACTCCGTATTGCGAACGGCCGTCCCCATCGCGACATTGCCATACGTGCCGACCACGCCGAGCAGGTTGACATTATCGAAAGTCGCAAGATATGCCAACGCCAAGGCGTCGTCAATGCCGGTGTCCACGTCGAGAATCAGTTTACGGTCGTTCATGGGGTCCCCAGACTGTATGGTCATGCATTCACTGTACCGAATCGATGTCGTAGAAAATGTGCCGAATATGCGGTTTCATCATATGTGATCCGAACATGTCCCCGCATATTCGGCATGGATGCCTGTGACGCTGCCTATTTCAGGAATTCGTCGGTGGCGAGATCCTTGGCCTGCGGGGCCTTATGGATCACCTTGTCATGCGAATCGGTGTAGGCGTCTTCCTGCGCGAGGAAGTCGAAATACTCCTGCGCACCCTGCACGTCGTTCGTACCGAATACGAACGAGCCATCCTTGATCTTGGCCGGATCCCCCCAATACTGGCCGTCCACGATCGTCTTCATGCTCCTCTTGACGAATGCGGGCTTGAGATTCGCATCCGGAGCCTCCTTCACGAGAATTTCGGCCGCATCGTCAGGATTGGCGTATGCATACTCGTAGCCCTTCTTGGTGGCCTGCACGAACTTCTTCACCAAGCCCGGATTGGAGGAGATGGTCTTGTCGCTGGTGATTACGCCGATGGTGTCGGCATTGCCGGGTACGCCGTAATCCGGTTCGGTGAAGCAGTTGAGCTTCGGACCGTACATGTCGGCCTGCACGCCCTCCCAGGTGGCATAGAAACCGCCGAAATCGGCCTTCTCGCTGGACAGGGTCTGGAAGGTGGAGGTGCCGACGGTCACCTTGTCGAAGGTGCCCTTGCCGCCATCGGTCTGGATCATGCGACGGATCACCGCGTCGGATTCGTTCGAACCGAACGTGGCGAAGGTCTTGCCGTCGAAGTCCTTCGGGGACTTGATTTCGGTATTGGATGCCAGCGAGCACCAGATGGCGCTCGGCTTCTGCTGCACCTGCATGACCTGCTTGATCTTCGCGCCCTTGGTGGCGTACACGCCTACATTGGTGAGGTTCGACAGCGCGAAGTCGGCCACGCCGTTGTTCACGGCCTGCTCGGCGCCGGCCTGCGCCACGGCCACGATATCCACATCAAGGCCGACGCTTGTGAAATAGCCCTTGTTCTTGGCCACATACACGCCGATATGGTTGGTGTCGGGGGCCCAGGAGAGCATGAACGTCACCTTGGTCAGGCCATCCGAATCGGTGCTGGCGGAGGTGTCGTTGCTCTGGCCGCAGGCGGAGACGCCGAGAATCATGGCTGCGGAACCCAGCAATGCGATTGCCTTGTTGGCGAATTTGCCGAAGATGCTGTTCTTCATACGATGCGATTTCCCTTGAATCTTGCTTCTCTACCGTTTTCTAGGGATGCGCTGCGGGCGGAGTTCGGGCAGAAAACGATACGAAGGGCCCCGGGTCCCCGCTCGTCCAATGCCCCCGACGATTCCTTATGTGCCCTGCGGATGCCCCGGTAGGCGGTGGAATATGGCCGGTTTGCCACACATTGGCTTAACAGCGTCTTTCATTATACGAGACGGTGCGACGTGTGCCGGACCGTCAGGTTTCACTGCTCCGCGTCCGGATCGGCGTCGGCGTCGGCCGGCCCGAGCAGCACGCGTTCGCTCAGGTTCACCAGGCACATGAGCACGCCGGTGATCACGATGATGACCAGCGTGGCCGAGAAGATCAGCGGCGTACGGAACGAGTTGTACGCCGCCTGCAGCCAGATGCCAAGCCCCTTGCGCGCGCCCAGATATTCCGCGGTCGCGGCGGTGGCGAAGATATAGGCGGCGGAGACGCGGATGCCGCCATAGATCTGCCGTGCGGCCACGCGCAGCTTCACATGCCACAACGTCCACGCCTTCGTTGCGCCGCAGGTCAACGCGACGTCGGAATAGAATTGCGGCACCGCCTCGAGTCCGCGGATCGTCTGCACCGCGATCGGAAACAGACCGAATACGGTGACAATTACGATTTTGCCGGAGATTTCGAAACCGAACCAGATCAGGAACAGCGGGGCGATCGAGATCAACGGCATCGTCTGCGCGGCTGACAACAACGGGAACAATGCGGCATTCGCGATGCGTGAACAGTAGAGCAGAATGCCGATCAGAATGCCGAAGGCGACGGCGAACAGGAAACCGATGGTGCCTTCCATCAGCGTGACCTGCGTCGCCGGCCACAGCGTCGGCCACGTCTCAACGGTGGCCTGCGCGATTTCACTTGGCGCGGCGATCATCGTGCTCGGCACATGGCCGATGCGTACCCACGCCTCCCAAACGGCCAACAGCACCGCCACGGCGATGATCGTCGGAATACGCCGCTTGCAGGCGGCTGCCAGTGCGATCGCCGATTTTGCCGCCGATCCGTACCGTGCCGGTCTGTGCTGAACGCGCGTTTGAGCCATCGTTCACCTTGCTTTCTGCGCCAAAGTGGGCGCGCACATGACCGGCGGCGAGAGATCAGTAAGGTGAGGAGCCTGTTCGCCTGTCGGCCAGAAAAGTTCATTACCGGCTGACCAGTATAGGGCATGGGCCGGAGCATAGGAGCATAAGGGTACGGGGAAGCCAGACGGCTTACAGGTCCACCACGGAGCCGATGAACAGCGGCAGTCCGTCGGGGGAATCGAGTTCGTACAGGAATGGGTGGTCGACGTTGAAATCGATGATTTCGGTGGGCCTGCTCGCAAGCATCATGTCAAGCTGGGTAAAGGCCGCGGCCTTCACCCCCTCCTCCGACACCACGAGACGTGTGCCCTGAACAATCGATCCGATGAACATCTGCGCATTCGACATTCCCGAGAAATCGGCCTTATCCGTGTCAAATGCGTCGGTGACGCCCATCGCCTGCATCGTCTTGGTTATCGAATCACTGTCGAAGGTGCTGTCGATGCCGAATTTCGGCAGACTCACATTGACTTCGGTGCCGCTTTGCGCGTTCGGTTCGGCGGAGAACGCCTTGCGCAGCGCGGAGGCATTGGAGCGCAACGCCTCGAACCGCGCGTTGTCGTCCGGCAGCAGAATCTTCATGCGTCCGCCATTGTCGAACGTAAGGTCCACGCGCTGCCAGCCGTTGCCTTTCGTGTATGCGTCGGCGTCATCCGCATCCTGCACGGTGTCGAACGACTTATGCATGAAGTCAATGGTGCTCGTCGAACCTTTCAACGTATGGAAATCGGCCTTGTTGGTGGCCGACTTGGTGAACGGGTCGCTCCAACGGCCGTCGGCGTAGAGCGTATTGATGATCGACATGCCTACATTGCCGGAGGTGTCGATTTCGGGTTTCAGCATGCCACGGGTCTGATCGCTGATCCACCTGCTCATGGCCTTGTTGGTGTTGGCGTCGAACTCCTTGACGCGTTTGATCTGCGTGCCGAAGATGCGATGCACGGCATCGGCGTAGTCCTTGTTCAGCGCAAGGTCGCGTCGGGCCCATATCGAATTCGCCGCATCCAACCGCGACTTGCCGTCGCGCTTGCCGATGATCGATCGGTAGATCGACGCAAGGTCGTTGTCGGTCAGTTTCTCGCTGGCCAGCACTCGCTGCAACTGCGACAACGTATCGCCTTTCGCGCCCTGTGCGGCGACCAGCAACGCCATCTGCAGCGAAGCAGGGGAGTAGTTGGTGTTCTGTTCCTTGGAGAGGAATCTCACTGCGCTCGCATAGGCGAACGAGCGGGACGACTCCACGGCGGCATCGCTTGCCGCAACCGCCTTCGGCCTGAGCAGGTCGGCCAACGTGTAGCGCCCGCCCCAAGCGAAATACCAGAATCCTCCTGTCGCGACAATCGCGACGGCGAGTATCGCCGCGATGATCGCAATGAATCTGCGTCTGCCGGACCTCCTCCGCAATGTCGACTGCGGTGCGGCTGCGTCTCTCGGATTGATGCGTGTCATGGCATGTCCTTCCTTACCAAATGCCGGTCTGATATCCGTACCGGGTATGAGATCCGCTTGTCGCCGTTGACAGCCGGATCATCGACTGCTGATTTCAGCATATCGAACCGTGTGCGGAAAGTCTCTCCTTGTCATGGTCTCAATGACAACTTGCCTGGCGCCATGCATTTCAGGTAATGATAGAAGCGTAGGAAAGGGCCTGCCATGAGCATTCGAATCGGAATCGTAGACAATGACCCGTATGCGCTTACGGTGATGAAGACGTTGATAGAACGGCTTGATACCGGCTTCGAGGTGATTTGGACCACCGATATAGGCGCGGTGGCGATCAGTCGTTGCGTCAACGTGGCCAAATGCCCGGATGTGCTCGTCACCGATATGGCCATGGCAGGCGCGGACGGCCCCGAGGTCAGCCGTGCGATTCGGGCCCGTACCTCACAGGTCGGCATTGTGGGAGTCACCTCCTACACCGTGTCGAGCTTCCGTGAGGCGGCGGCTCTGAGCGGCATGCAGGCGCTGGTCGCGAAAACCGATATAGCGAATCTCAGGAACGCCATCTGCGATGCGGCGCAGGGGAGGGCGTACCAGGCGCCGATCGGCGAGGAATATGCCGCTGCCGAAAGCGATCGGATTTCCGGGGCGACGCAGACGTCCGGCGGCGAAACGGTGCGGTTCATGGATTTGCGGGATGCCAACAACTATATAGAGGACCAGCAGTATCTCAGGCATGGCAAGCTGTCGAACAAGGAGCGGGAGACGCTGCGGCTCTATGCGGACGGATTGAGCACCAAGGAGATTGCGGAACGCATGGGCGTGAGCGTGACGACGATCTCCACCTTCGAGCGACGGGCGACCATGAAGCTCAACGCACGCTCGAGGGCGCACGCCATCGCGATCTGCATACGGAGGCACGAATTCTGATGAAGTGGAAGACGGTCGCTCTGGTAGCGCTTGGCGTGGGTTCGGGCGCTGAGGCCATCTGGCGTATGCTGATCGGGGAGATCGGGATTCCGCTCGGCTGCTATGTGCTTCTTGCCACATGTGTGGCGATGCTGATGCTTCGCTTTCCGCTTCGGGCCGCGATGGCGACTGCCACCATGTGGATCGCCCTGTGTTTGGTGACCGGTGTGGTGCCGGTCGGCCTGACCGCGTTGATGTTGGTCTCTTTGACGGTGATCGCGTTCCGGCGTGCGGTCGTCGCCGGCGTATGCGCAATGCTTGCGATGATTGCCTGGCTGATGATGTGCGAAGGCATTGGTTTTCCGCTGATACGGGATGCGGATATGCCGTTCACGGCAACGTCGTTGTCGTCGCCGGAGCGGTCCGCTGCAAAGGGTTCCGGCGAAACGGATGATATCTACGGCGACACCATGGATATTGGCGATGCGGATGTCGAAACCGTGACGCCATCCGGTTTCCCATGGCAGGTGATGATCATGGTGTGCGTGCTGCCGCTCGGATTCGTGATTGGCGGATACCGCATGCGCAGACGGTATGACGAGCAGTTGGAGCGGATCCGTGCGGAGCAACGGAAACGGCATGTCCGTGCCGCGAGAAGCATCCACGATCATGTGTCCAATGATCTGGCCTATCTGGTGCTGCGCATCGACGGCGATATCGCCGAAGGGCATGTTCCCGACGATGCCGAGCTGCGCGAGCTGCGGTCCGTTGCGGCGAATGCGCTGACCCATACGCATCAGGTCATTGATCTGATCGAGCGTGGCGAAGTGTCGAACGACTCCGGCGATACGCAATCCCATGGCCTGAAGAGAGCGAGATCGGCACGGGGCGGGACGACGTTGCGGTCGAAACTGCGGAGCGTCTGCGAACGTATGGAACGCAGGCTCGTCAGACTGGGGTGCTCCGGAAGGACGATCGTCTCCGGCGAGGGCGAGGCCTCCTCCGATGATCTGATCACCGGATTCGTGGAGGAACTGTATGGCAATATCATCAAGCACGCCGAACTGGCGCAAGGGTATGTGCTGACCATCGGCATCGAAGATGACGCCGTGCACATCGCACTCATCGACACCCCGGCCGAGCGCGATGCCGGTCTGGCCCATGGTAGCGGCCTGGCGCGCTACAGGCGCCTGATCGAGGACCGCGGAGGAAGCATGGCGATTGCGGAATCGCCGGAGGAGTGGGCGCTTTCCGCCGACATTCCGGTGTAGGTTCCGTTGGAATGTCGGCGAAAAAGCAAACCACCCTCAGTCGGCTTGCGGCTGCCTGCGCCCGTTGGCGGGAGACGGCAAGGCGATGCTGACTGAGGGTGGTTCAGGCGGGTCGATCCGCTCCGGATCGGCTTACTCCAAACCGATGGACTTCATGTGGTGGAGCGTAAGCGACTTGACTTCAAGCGTGCCGGACTCGGCGACAAGCTTGATGGCGCGCGGACCCTCGGAAGCGTAGCTGAAGGAGCTCATGACCTGACGGCCGTCGTTCACATACACCTCGACGCAGCCGCGATCCACGTATACGCGCAGTTTGAGCTCGCCGGAGGCCAGCTCTTCGGCGGAAAGCGGGGCGGCACGGTAGCCGCGGTCACCCTGTGCGGCGGCCTGGCGGTCAACCACCACACGTCCGATCTGGGCATCGAACGCCACATACGTGTAAGCGCCATCATCGGTGGCATGGATCTTCAGACCGGCACGCTCAGCGGTGGAGGATTCAAGATCGATGGTCAATTCGATCTCAACGGCTTCGGCGTCGTCGGAGATGATTTTCTCACCATTGACACCCAGCGAGATCGCGCCATGATCGAACGTATCCTCGCGCAGACCTTCCATTTCGGCGACCGGGGCGGTGTGCAGGTCGCCGTCGGCTCCCAGCGTGATCTCGCGGGGCAGGGTCAGATTGCCGCACCAGCCGTCATCCTGCATTGGAATCGGTTCGACGAACGGGCTCATCCAGCCGTACACGATCTGCCGCTTGCCATCGTTGAACGATTGCGGGGCATAGTAGTTGTGGCCCCAGTCCCACAGGCGGAACTCGGTCTCCGGCTGGAAGGCCTCGCCCGGGGTCCAGGTGCCGATCATGTAGCCGGCGTTGTTCACGTTCCGGTTCATGAAACCGCTCGGCTTCGCACCCATGGCGGAGAAGCCGATGACCCACTTCTCGTTGCCTGCGGCATCGCGAATCGGGAAGAAGTCCGGGCATTCGAGCATGAACACGTTCGGATCCGGGTGTTCGAACAGCACGCGCTCGTAGGTCCAGCGCACCATGTCGTCGGAGGAGAACAGCCACATCTGGCCACGCTTTTCGGCGGAGGAGACGCCGAAGGTCATATACCACTTGTCGCTGGTCTTCCACACCTTCGGATCGCGATAGTGGTGGTCCACCTGATCGGTCGGGCAATCGATGATCATGCCGCGCTTGGTGGCGCTGGTCAGCTCGTCGTCATCGGGTTCGGCGAGCATCTGCACCTGCCAGTCGCCGCCGGTGTTGTCCACGCCGTTGGCCCAACGATGGCCGGTGTAATAGAACTTGAGTTCGCCGTCGTCGCCGATTACCGCGGAACCGGAGAAGACGCCGTTCTCTTCCTGCTCGAGCGACGGGGCGAACATGACCGGTTCGCGCTTCCAGTCGAGCATGTCGGCGGAGGAGACGTGACCCCAATGCATGGGTCCCCACTGGGTGCCATACGGGTGCAGCTGGTAGAACACATGCCAGCGGCCCTTGTAGCGGCACAGGCCGTTCGGGTCGTTGATCCAGCCGCCGTTGGAGGCGATGTGGAACTTCGGGTACCAGCGATCGTTGCGCTTGGCGGACATTGCGGCCACGCCCGCTTCGGCTTTGGCCAGCTCTTCGCCATGGTTCTTGATTTCGTTGAGCACCGGTGCGTCCGGTGTGAAGCCAGTCATCGTTGATTGCCTTTCATGAGAGGGGTGTGATGATGTGTTCGGAGTATAGGGTGATGGTGCCCGAAGCGGTAAAAAGGGGAAAACCGCTTCGAACACCACGTTTCAGGTCGTTCTACGATTCGTGATTCGCGGCTCAGGCCGTGACCTTGGAGGCTTCCATGGCCTTGAGCTGCCTGTCGGTGTAGAACGGGTCGCCGCCGACCTCCTGGTCGTCCCTCTTGATCACGAAGGTGCCATAGACCAGTGCGGCGAGCACGATGGCGGAGATGGTGAAGAAGGTCGCACGGTCGCCCATGGCGTCATGCAGTGCGCCCAGCGGGGTGGAGAAGATCACCTGACCGACCTGGGAGGCGATCTGGAAGCCCACCATGTACAGGGTGGCCGACAGCTTGGTATCGAAGTGCAGGGTGAAGTAGCGGAACGCCGGCAGGCAGAACAGCGGGACCTCGATGGAGTGGAACAGCTTGACGATGGACACGGAGACCGGGTCGTGGAACACGCCGCACAGGCCGATGCGCAGGAACATCACGGTGGCGCCGAGCAGCAGGGAGTTGCGCACGCCGATCTTCTTCATGATGATCGGGACCACGCCCATCATGGCGGACTCGAGGAACACCTGGAAGGAGTTCAGGGTGCCGTAGGTGGCGTTGCCGATTTCAGTGGTGGTGAAGAGGGAGGCGTAGTAGTTCGGGAACATCTGCTGATCGAACACGGTGTAGAAGGTGTTGGTCAGCAGCATGAAGACGATGAGCACCCACAGGGTCGGCATCTTCAGAACGGAGACCATTTCCTTGAAGGACGGGTTGGTCGGCGCGGCGTTCGGATCGGCTTCCTTCCTGAGCTCATCCTTCTGTTCGGCGGGAACCCAGAAGGCGTACACGCACAGCATGCCGAGACCGCAGATGGAGCCGACCCAGAAGTTGAGCAGCGGGTTGATGTTGAACAGGAAGCCTGCGCACAACGCCACGATCGCGTAGCCGAAGGAGCCCCAGGCGCGGGACTGGCCGTATTCGAAGCCGAACTTGCGGGAATAGCGTTCGGTAATCGCTTCGAACAGGGAGCAGCCGGCCATGAAGCCTGCGGACAGTACGATGGAGCCGATGAGCACGCCCGCATATCGGGTTGCGCCGCCGGCGGTCAGCATTGGGGCGTACACGAACTGCACGAACGGTCCCACCAGCGCAGCCATGGCGGAGATGAAGATGACGAGCTTGCGCTTGATGCCGAGCTGATCCTGGATGGTGCCATAGGCGAACATGATGACCAGGGTGGCCAGCGAGTTGATGGAGTAGATCTGGCCCTGTTCGGCGGAGGTCATGCCCAGTCCGTGGGTCGGGTCGGTGAGCCACCTGGAGAAGAAGGACCACCAGATGCCCCATGAGCAGAAGAACATGAAGATGCCAAAGGAGCTCTGCAGGTAGGAAGGGTTCTTCCATGCAGATCGAGTTGAGCTTGCCATTGATTCTCTTTTTCTCTTCTTGGTGCCGCTGCCGTGCGACGCCGCTGTTGTTTGCTGATGTTGTGTTGTTTCCGTCCGTCTTCCCAGCTGCCGTGTCGGGTGGCGAACTTGATAAAAGTGTAACACGTCAATCGATTTACGTAAATCGATTGACGTCAATGGTTGCAAGAAAATTGCATAACTGCCGGAATGAAGCCGAAAGAGGGTATGGAAACGTCACCCCTTTCCGGCGTGTCGTGAGTGTCGGCGGCGGGCTTGCGGCGGACCTGCGTCGGAGGCGCGTCAGCGGGCGACGGAGCCCTTCTCGATCAGGGCGCAATGGATCTTTGCGGGAATGGGCGCATCAAGCGGGGGCATGGGAGATGTGGTCCGCGGCCATTTGGCGGTGTCGACCGGCTTGTCTTCGATCATGGAGATCAGTTTGCAGGCGGCCCAGTACCCCATTTCGTAATGGGGCAGTTCCACGGTGGTCAGTTGCGGTTCCAGGGTTTCGGCGAACACGCGGTGGTTGTCCACGCCTACGACCGAGATATCCCTGCCCACCGTCAGGCCACGGCGTGCGGCACATTCGTACACATACCAGGCGCGTGCATCGTTGAAGCAGAAGAACCCATCGGGATTGCGCGTGTCGAACAATGCGTTCACGGCGCGTAGGGCCGGACCGTTGTTCAGCACATTGCACACCAACGATTCGTCGAACCCCTGGTCGGTGCCTTCCAGGGCGGCGCGATAGCCGGCGAGACGGCCATCCTGGGCGATCATGTTTTCGGAACAGCCGATATAGGCGATGCGTTCGCAGCCGGCTTCGATCAGGCGACTGGTGGCGTCAAAGGCGATCCGGAATTCATCCGGTTCGACGCTGGGGAGTGCGTTGTTCGCATCGGTGGCATCCACCAGCACCACCGGGTAATCGGATAGGCTCTTCGGCACGGTGGCGATGCGGTTCGACATCTTCGAATAGAAGAACCCGTCCACGCCATACCGTTTCAGGGCGGCGATCTCGCTTTCCTCGCTGGCCCGCCCGTCGGTGCTGACGGTGATCAGCATATAGCCGTAGGTGCTGGCCGCATCCTGCGCGCCCAGAATGATGCCGCCGGCGTACGGAGTGGTCGCGACCTCTTCGCTGATGAACCCGAGGATACGGGTCTTGCTGGTGCGCAGGCTTCGTGCCAGGGGATTGGGCTTATACCCCAGATCGGTGGCGGTTTGGCGGACGCGCCGTGCGATGTCGGGCTTGACGCGTCCGGCATCGCGCTTATTGAGCACCAGGGAAACGGTGGATACGGACACGCCGGTCTTTTCGGCAATTTCCTTCATCGTCGTCATAAGGGCAACACTATACCTTCCCTTATTGCGGGGAATCGCATTTCTCGAGAAAACCGGCGATGTGTCAATGCAGGGTCACTGCCGGGCGTCGGAAAGAATCTCGTCGACAAGCTGCTGCTTGGCATGGATCTGGCCTTCGAAACCGGGGCGGATGTCGAGCCTGATCACCACGTCGGTGCGGTAGCCCTGGCCGGCAAGCTCCATGGTGGCGTCACGGATCACCTTGAGCACATCGTCGATGTCACCTTCGATGTTGGTGAACATCGCGTTGGTCTCGTTCGGCAGTCCGGATCGGCGGATCACATCGACCGCCTGCGACACGTAGGTGGATTTTTCCGGACTCGCGCCGGCCGGGGAGATGGCGACGGCGGCCAGGGTATTGATATACGGCTTGCCGGTCTGCGGATCGACCGGCACTTGCTGCTTCTCGGCATTGCGATCAAGGGACATGGGATTCCTTTCTTCGGCTCGTCTTTTCCCTGTGTTCTTCTCTACGTTCAGCTTACGCGGTCAACGCCACCGCCATGCATGATCCATCGGGCCCGATCCATGACCGAGATCGAGCTGCGCCTCCAGGGCGCCCGTCAGATACAGCTTGGCATGGTCGACGGCGGTCGGCAGGTCCTCGCCAAGCGCCAGATGCGAGGCGATGGCGGACGATAGCGTGCATCCGGTGCCATGCGTGTTCGGATTGTCGATGCGACGGCTGGCGAACCAGGTCGACCGGCCGTTCGGCTCGACCAGCACGTCATTGGCGTCCTGTGTGCCATGACCGCCTTTGACGAGTACCGCACAGCCGAAATGCCCCGCCAGCAAATGCCCGGCCACCGTCATGTCGACAGGGGTGGAGATGCCTTCGCCGTTCTCATAATCGACCGACTGTGCGCCTTGTTCGACGGCCAGATCGCACAGTACCTGCGTTTCCGGCATGTTCGGCGTGATCACGGTGGCCAGCGGGAACAGCCGGGAGGTCAGCGCCGCAATGGCGTCGTCCTCGATGAGTTTGGCTCCCGAGGTGGCCACCATTACCGGATCAAGCACGATGTTCGTGGCCTTGTGGAAGATCAGGCGATCGGCGATCACGCCAATCAGTTCGGCGCTGGAGACCATGCCGATCTTCACCGCCAACGGCGGAATGTCTTCGAATACGGCGTCGATCTGCGCCGCGAGCATGTCCGGGGGAGTGTTCGTGACCATGCGCACGCCGGTGGTGTTCTGCGCGGTCAGCGCCGCGATGGCGGTCATGCCGAATACGCCGTTGGCAAGCATGGTCTTCAGATCGGCCTGAATGCCCGCGCCGCCGGAGGAATCCGATCCGGCGATGCTCAGTACCGGTGGCAATGTGCTGGTCATGAATACTCCTTTTATCTTGTGGCTCCCGCTGATGGGCTGGTCGTGGAACGGGCCGTGAATGGTCGGAAGGTCTCTTGTCTCGGTTTATTGCGCGCTTTGGTAGAGCGTGGAGCCGCCTTCCCGGAATTTCTCGCTCATTGCCTGCATGCCGGCCGCGATGGTCTGCGCATCGGCCACGAGCCTCTCCTGTGCCTCGGCGTTGCCGAACCTCTTGCGGATGTTCTGCGAGATGGCCATCGAGCAGAACTTCGGGCCGCACATCGAACAGAAATGCGCCATCTTCGCGGGTTCGGCGGGCAGGGTGTCATCATGGAAGGCGATGGCCGTGTCCGGATCGTAGCTCAGATTGAACTGATCGAGCCAACGGAATTCGAAACGCGCCTTGCTCATCGCGTTATCGCGGTCGATGGCATGCGGGTGGTGTTTGGCGATGTCGGCTGCATGGCAGGCGATCTTGTAGGCGATCACGCCCTGCTTGACATCATCCTTGTTCGGCAGACCGAGGTGTTCCTTCGGCGTCACATAGCACAGCATGGCGGTGCCGTAACGGGCGATCTCCACACCGCCGATCGCGGAGGTGATGTGGTCGTAGCCGGGCGCGGTGTCGGTGGTCAGCGGGCCCAATGTGTAGAACGGGGCGTCCTTGCAGATCGCCTTCTCCATTTCGATGTTCATGCGTACGGTGTCGAACGGAATGTGCCCCGGGCCTTCGATCATCACCTGCACGTCATACTCCCACGCCCGCTGGGTGAGTTCGCCCAAGGTCATGAGTTCCGCGAACTGCGCCGCGTCGTTGGCATCCGCCAGCGATCCGGGCCGCAGGCCGTCGCCCAGGGAGAACGCCACGTCGTACTTGGCGAAGATCTCGCACAGCTCGTCGAAATGCGTGTACAGGAAGCTTTCCTGATGATGCTGCAGGCACCATTCGGCCATGATCGACCCTCCGCGCGAGACGATGCCCGTCATGCGGTTGGCGGTCAGCGGCACGAAGCGCAGCAGCACGCCGGCGTGGATGGTCATGTAGTCCACGCCCTGCTCGCACTGTTCGATCACGGTGTCACGGAACAGCTCCCAGCTGAGTTTGGAGGCGTCGTCCTCCACCTTTTCAAGCGCCTGGTACATCGGCACGGTGCCGATCGGCACGGGGGAGTTCCTGAGAATCCATTCCCGGGTGGTGTGGATGTCGTTGCCGGTGGAGAGGTCCATCACGGTGTCGGCGCCCCACTTGGTAGCCCACGTGAGCTTCTCCACCTCCTCGTCAATGGAGGAGGTCACCGCGGAATTGCCCATGTTGGCGTTGAGCTTGGTAAGGAATCTTGAGCCGATGATCATCGGCTCGGCCTCGGGGTGGTTGATATTGCACGGCATGACCGCGCGGCCTGCGGCCAGTTCGGAACGTACCAGTTCCACGTCGCAGTGCTCGCGTTCGGCAACATAACGCATTTCCGGCGTGATGATGTCGTGGCGCGCATACCACATCTGGGTGATTGGGTGATCCTTCGCCTTCAGCGGCTTATGTCGGCGGCCACGCCACTCCTTGGACGCCTTGCCGCGCTTGATGGCACGCTTGCCGTCATCCTCGAGATTGCGCCGGCGGCCCTCATACTCCTCGATGTCCCCGCGGTCGCGAATCCAGTCGAGACGCAGCGGCGCCAAACCTTCCTTCGGATCGCACTTCGGTCCTTCGGTGTTGTAGTCCCTGAACGGTGCGTTCGGACCGACGCCCGGAGTATCGGACAATTTGATTTCGGTGTACGGCACCTCAAGATCGTAGGAACCGAACTGGTTTTCGAAATGCACCGACGTGGTCTTGCGGATATGCGCCCTGTCCCGTTGCCTGGAGTCGCGCGCGGCGATGTCCACGCGCTGCTGTCTGGCCAGCTTGGAAGCGGCCTTCGCCTCCTTCGCATTGGTGAACTTCTCGGCGTTGATTGCGAGCGGCTGCGCGTTTTCCGTGGTCTCGGCATCGGCGGCCTTCACGCGCGGCGCGAAGCCGTGCTTCGTCTCCCCGCGCACGGCCTTCCAACGTTCCACCATTTCACGGGTGGCCGCCTCCGGATCGTCCGCACCGGCGATCGCCGACACCACGAACCAGCCGGCCGCCTTCGAACGGGCCAGCATTTCCATGTCATCGGCCGTGACGCCGCCGCCGACCACGACCGGAAAATCGCTCGCCGCGCAGATGGTGTTGATCTGGTCCTCGTCGAGCGTGTGCCCGGAACCGTCGTTGCCACCTACGGAGGCTTCCGGCTTGGTGGTGGAGACATGCAGCGGGCCGGCGCCGATATAGTCGATGCAGCCGTCCGGCAGTTCGTTGATGAGTCTCACCAGGCTTTCGGTTTCGGCGGACAGGCCCACGATGGCATCCTCGCCAAGTAGCGCGCGGGCCTCACGCGGCTCCATATCGGTCTGCCCGATGTGCACGCCGTCGACCTTGATGCCTTTGTTGCGGGCCTGCCAGACCACATCCACACGGTCATCGATCACGAAGGCCACGGTATCGGACTTGTCGTTGTCTTCGATGATCTGCGCGATGTCCTGCGCCATAAGCGTCAGTTCCTGGGCATCCGCGTTTTTGGCTCGTAATTGGATGAAGGTCGCGCCCCCGCGCAACGCGTCATCGACCACGTCCGTGATGGGGCGGCCCTTGCAGTCCTGCGGGCCGACCACGAAGTACGCGCTCATGTCGAAACAGTCACGCATCGATGCGTATGGATAATCATTCATTGTTGGTTCCCCTTGTTTTGGTAAGTAATCCGGAAGTCCTGCCGATCATGCGATTTGGTGCCGGAGCTGCGGGCATCCGACGTATGCCGCCATGCATGATGGCCGACGGTCGGCGGAATATGCATGCATGACGTGCGGTGGAATCGTCAGTCCTCGATGATCTCGGAAGTGGCCACCTGTTCGGCGGTCACATTCCACAAGGCATCAAGCAGCGCAACCTGGAAGGAACCCGGTCCGTTGGATTCCCTCTCGGCGATTTCGGACGCGCGATTGTAGAGCAATGATGCGGAAACGGCTGCGACCAATGGTTCGGCGACCGCCAGATACGTTGCGGTCACGCCGCCCAAGGAGCAGCCGGCGCCGGTGATCTTCGTCATCATCGCGCTGCCGCCGGGCAGTCGGAAGGTATGCTCGCCGTCGGTCACCAGATCGACGGCACCGGATACGGCGACGGCACCCTTGCCTGAAGGCGAGTGCTTCGCCAGATGCCGTGCCATGCGCCGGGCGGCCTCGATCGCGGCATCCACCTCATCGACGGCCTCCACGCCTGCCGGACGGGTGCCGGGAGCGGCGGAGTCGGACGCGGCGAGTCCCCACATCGCGTCGAGTGCGATGATTTCACTGGCATTGCCGCGCACGATGGTCGGCGGATAGGTGCGGAAGGATTCGAGAATCGCGGTACGCGTCTTGCCGATGCCGGCGGCGACCGGGTCAAGCACCCAGGTCTTGCCGTTCTTGTGCAGTTTATAGGCGATCTGGGGCAGCGCCTCCTTGTAGAACGGCAGGAGCGTGCCGACATTGATGTAGTTCGACCCCGCGATTTCGGCGGTGTCGACGATGTCGTCCGGCAGGAAGCTCATGGCCGCGGTGCCGCCGGCCGCAAGCTGGGCGTTGGCTACGAGGTTGATGGTGACGAAATTGGTGAATGACTGCGCCAGCGGCGTTTGCTTGCGCACGTCGTTGACGGCCTGCGCGATCCGTTCGCGCAGTGCATCGATAGAGGCACTGCTATATGAGGTATCGACATATGAGTTGTCACTCATGACGCTGCTCCCTACGTTGGTCCTAACCAACAGGTTCAAAGGGTCAGGCTTTCCGCCTATCTCAGCTTCCGTCCGCACGACGGAGGCTCCCCTGCATGTACAAAGCGCTTTTCAACCTATACGAGGGTGTTGACAGTTATTATCGGCGCGTGGCGTGCCTTTTCTTCGGATCTCCCCACGTAGTTCGAGTGTGATCTCTTCCATTAACGGAACCGCCGAATAACGTCACATTGTTGCAATGCAGCAAAGCCGGTATCGGGGACTTCGGCTGTCAGCACATATCGGTAGGCTGTGCGCTTGTAAAAGACCCCAAACCGTTCAAACCAGAAGGTGCATTGTGGCTGTATCCAAACTCGATGAAGTCGTATCCCTCGCGAAGCGTCGCGGCTTTGTGTTCCCCGCCGGCGAAATCTACGGCGGAACCCGTTCCGCCTGGGATTACGGTCCGCTCGGCGTCGCGCTGAAGGACAATATCAAGCGCGAATGGTGGCGTTCCATGGTCGTCACCCGAGGTGACGTGGTGGGCGTCGACACGTCCATCATCCTTCCGCCGGCCGTGTGGGTGGCCTCCGGCCATGTGTCCGTATTTAACGACCCGTTGATCGAATGCCTTAACTGCCACAAGCGCCACCGTGCCGACAAGCTCGAGGAGTCCTATGCCGAGAAGCACGGCGGCAAGCTGCCGGAGAACGGCCTGAAAGACATCGTGTGCCCGGATTGCGGCACCCGTGGCAACTGGACCGAGCCGCGCGACTTCAACATGATGCTGCGCACCCATCTCGGCCCGGTCGAGGACGAGAACTCGCTGCATTACCTGCGCCCGGAAACCGCGCAGGGCATCTTCGTGGACTTCAAGAACGTGATGACCTCCTCGCGTTCCAAGCCGCCGTTCGGCATCGCCAACATGGGCAAGTCCTTCCGTAACGAAATCACCCCGGGTAACTTCATCTTCCGTACCCGTGAGTTCGAGCAGATGGAGATGGAGTTCTTCGTGGCTCCGGGCACCGATGAGGAATGGCACCAGTATTGGATCAACGCCCGCACTCAGTGGTACATCGATCTCGGTGTCAAGCCGGAGAACCTGCGCCACTACGAGCATCCGAAGGAGAAGCTGGCCCACTATTCGAAGCGCACCGTCGACATCGAGTACAAGTTCGGCTTCCAGGGCTCCGATTGGGGCGAGCTCGAAGGCGTGGCCAACCGCACCGACTTCGATCTGTCCGCCCATGCCAAGCATTCCGGAGAGGACCTGAGCTACTTCAACCAGGCCACCGGCGAGAAGTACGTGCCGTACGTCATCGAACCGGCCGCCGGCCTGACCCGTTCCCTCATGGCATTTCTTGTGGACGCCTACGACGTCGACGAGGCGCCGAACACCAAGGGCGGCGTCGACAAGCGCACCGTGCTTCGCCTCGATCCGCGCCTGGCCCCGGTCAAGGCCGCCGTGCTGCCGCTGAGCAAGAAGCCGGAACTGCAGTCCGTGGCCCAGAACCTGGCCGCCGATCTGCGCCAGCATGACTGGATGATCGATTACGACGAGGCCGGCGCCATCGGGCGTCGCTACCGCCGTGAGGACGAAATCGGCACCTCGTTGTGCGTGACCGTCGATTTCGATACCCTCGACGATCAGGCCGTCACCATCCGCGAACGCGACACCATGCAGCAGGAGCGCGTGGCCCTCGACAAGGTGGCTGACTACGTTGCCGCCCGCGTCGGCGAGAAGCATACCCGTTATCCGCAGGTGCCGGTCGAGATGGGCGGTGAGGCATGGCCCGAATCCGTCAGGATCGCCGAGGCCGGTGGCCTGTACTAA
Organism: Bifidobacterium moukalabense DSM 27321; assembly: GCF_000522505.1. GTDB lineage: Bacteria > Actinomycetota > Actinomycetes > Actinomycetales > Bifidobacteriaceae > Bifidobacterium > Bifidobacterium moukalabense. Next base: position 41,702 of record NZ_AZMV01000006.1, read on the forward strand.
AGCATCCGTATGCCCGATAGCATTGTGACCGCCTACGAGGAAACCGACGTGCTCGATCCGCGCACCGACGCGGCCCGGCCGTCGGTTCCTCCTGTTATCAAACCCGTCGATCTGGGGCCCGTCCACGTCGAGACGCCGGTCATGCTTTCGCCAATGGCGGGAGTCACCAACTGGCCGTTCCGTGTAATCTGCGAGGGCTATGGCCCGGATGGTCTGTATGTGGCGGAAATGATTACCGCGCGGGCGCTGGTCGCCCGCAATCCCAAGGCGCTGCGTCTGTGCCATTTCGAACCCAGTGAAAAGATTCGTTCGCTGCAGCTGTATGGTGTGAATCCGGCGATCGTCGAGCAGGCGGCGAAAATCGTCATCGACGAGAACATGGCCGATCATGTGGACCTCAATTTCGGGTGTCCCGTGCCCAAGGTGACGCGGCGCGGCGGCGGTTCGGCCCTGCCCTGGAAGACGGATCTGTTCCGCGAGATCATCCAGCGCGTGGTCAAGGTCTGCGACGCGGCGAACGTGCCGGTGACGGCCAAGATCCGCGTCGGCATCGACCACGACCACGAGACGTTCCTCGAGGCAGGGCATATCGCGCAGGAGGAGGGCTGCAAGGCCGTGACCCTGCATGCGCGCACCACCGCCGAGTACTACGGAGGGCATTCCGACTGGAGCCGCATCGGCGAACTGGTTGAGGCGCTGGACATTCCGGTGTTCGGCAACGGCGATATCTGGGGTGCCAACGATGCGTTGGCCATGGTGTCCGAAACCGGTTGCGCGGGAGTCGCCATCGGCCGTGGCTGCCAAGGGCGGCCGTGGCTGTTCGCAGACATCAAGAATGCGTTCGCCGGTAGCGATGAACGCATGGACCCGACTTTGGGGGATGTCTGCGCGGTGATCGAACGTCATGCCCGGTTGCTGACGGAGTTCTATGACGGTGATGAGCGAATGGCCGTTCACGATCTGAGAAAGCATGTCGCGTGGTACCTCAAGGGGTTCCCGGTAGGTGGTTCCACCCGTCGTGCGTTCATGGAATGTGAAAACCTTGCGGATGTTCGCCGAGAGGCCGGAAAACTCGATCCGAGCATTCGGTTTCCCGAGAGGGTGGCGGACAAACCAAGGGGGCGCGTGCGTTTTGCGAAGAAGGTTCATCTGCCTTATGGATGGTTGGAATCCCGCGAAACCACGCACGCCGAACGGCAGGCGCTGTTCGGGGACGACCCGATGGATGCGAGCTACTGAGCGGCGGGGTTCCGTCCGGGCCTTGGAACGAATAGGAAACGCCGGCAAGATAAAAAAGTCGACGAAACGCCGGTACACGCCCGGAAAAGTGCGCGTAATATCAGGCCGTCTGCGATAGAGTTATGCGTAAACGTGAGTGACAGGAGACAATGGTGAGCGAGATTGCCCAGACTGACAATTTCAACGACAAGACCAACATCAAGGTCGTCGGTGTCGGTGGAGCCGGCGGCAATGCCGTCAATCGCATGATTGCCGAAGGTCTGCAGAGCGTTGAGTTCATCGCGATCAATACCGATGCAAAGGATCTGCTGCGTTCCGATGCGGATGTCAAGATCTCTTTGAACGATGCCTCAAGCCGTGGGCTCGGCGCGGGAGCCGACCCGGAGAAGGGCGCCAAGGCCGCCCAGGATCATCAGTCCGATATCGAGGAATCGCTCAAGGGCGCCGACATGGTGTTCGTGACCTGTGGCGAAGGCGGCGGCACCGGTACCGGAGCCAGCCCCATCGTCGCACGCGCCGCGCATCAGCAGGGTGCCCTGACCATCGCCGTGGTGACTCGACCATTCAGCTTCGAAGGACCTCAGCGTGCGGCTTCCGCGGCACTTGGCATTGAGAATCTGCGCAAGGAGGTCGATGCGCTGATCGTGATTCCGAACGATCGACTGCTCGAACTGTCCGATCGCACGATCGGTATCGTCGATGCCTTCAAGACCGCCGATACCGCACTGCTGGCGGGTGTACAGGGCATCACCGACCTGATTACCGCCAACTCCTACATTCATGTCGACTTCAACGATGTCAACGCCATTCTGCGTGGTGCCGGCACCGCCCTGTTCGGCATCGGTTCCGCACGAGGCGAGGATCGTGCCACCCAAGCCGCCGAAATCGCCATCAGCTCGCCGTTGCTGGAAGAGAGCATCGAAGGTGCACATGGCGCACTCATCAACATCGCGGGCCCGACCGACATCAAACTGCAGGAGGCCGCGGCGGCCACCGAGCTGGTGCGCAAGGCCATCCATCCGGAGGCGCAGATCATCTGGGGCCTGTCCCTGGACGACGCCTACGGCGACGAGGTGCGCATCACCGTCATCGCTGCAGGCTTCGATGCCAACTCCAAGAAGGCCGAACCGGCCGTTGCCGAGGACAAGCAGCAGCCGCAGGCAACCGCTACGGTGCCGGTGTCCGCACTGAGCTCCGGAACCCCTCAGCAGCCGCAGGTGCAGCCACAGCCGATACAGACCCCGGCGGCGCCGCAGGTACAGCCGCTGTCGAGCTATATTCCGTCCACTCCGGAGCCGAACGCCCCCCCAGTCGTTCGACCAGACCACCGAACATGAGGTGGTCTCCCCGAACGATCCGGGCGATCTCGATATTCCGGATTTCCTGCGCTAGATTTGATGCGTACAGGCGAAAGGAACATTCATGGCAGGATTCATGAAGAGTGCGATGTCCTATCTGGGCATGTCCGACGTGGCCGAGGATGACGACTTCACCGATGAAGCCGACGGCACCGAAACCTCATTCGACTCCGACCACTCGGTGACGCCCATGGCTTCGACTTCCACCACGTCTCCTACCTCCGCGGCCTCATCGCGCGAACAGAGCAATCCGTTCCAAGGCGGTCGTGTGAGCCGTATCACGACGATTCATCCGAAATCCTATGAGGACGCCCAGCTGGTCGGTCGCGCCATCCGCGATGGCATTCCGGTGGTATTGAACCTGACCGGCGTGGCCGAGCCCGTGGCCTACCGCATCGTGGATTTCTCGGCCGGCGTGGTGTTCGGTGTGCGTGGATCCATCGAACGTGTCACTCCGCGCGTGTTCCTGCTGAGCCCGGCTCAGGTGAACATCAAGGTGGAGGAGCCTCAGGCTCCGAGCGCCGCCCACGACCTGTTCGCCGACTGACATTCGCATGATCCGGTTTTCGCTGGGTGAAAAACCTTCATTTTTCACCCAGCGAAAACTGGCTTGCATGAGCCTTAAGTATTCATGCAGCCCATTTCTCATACGATGTTGGTAGGGTGGGGCGTATGCTGTTATCTTTGATCGGTCAGATTGTTCATCTGCTTATTAACGCGTATATTTTCGTGCTTTTCGTGCGCATGATTCTTGACTGGGTATCGGTGCTGTCCCGGTCCTGGCGACCCAGTGGCGTCATCTCCGCTCTGATTAGTGCCGTCTACCAATTGACCGAACCGCCGTTGCGTTGGTTGCGCCAATATATCCGGCCCATTCCTATGGGGCCCATCTACTTCGATGTCGCGTTCATCGTACTTTATTTCATTCTTATTGTGATTGATTTCCTTATCTAATTATCAGATGAAACGCCCTTTCTCCGCGTAAATCTGTAGGTTCCGTGATAGCATCGGAAATTGATACAACACAGCGAGGCATCAAGCCCAAAGCGAGGTGTAAGATTTATGGCTCTGTTGACGCCGAAAGATATTAGGGAGCATACCTTCCAAACCGTGCGTTTCAAGGAAGGTTATGACGTCGATGAAGTCGACGATTTCCTCGATCAGGTAACCGAGACAGTTGAGGCTCTGGGCAAGCAGGCGGTCGCCGTCGGCCAGTCCACGCAGCCCCTTGGTCCGGATGTCGCGGGGCTCAACTCCAAAATTTCCGAGCTTAGTGCACAGGTGCAGTCTCTGCAGCAGGAGAACGCGACGTTGAAGTCCGCCTCCGAACAGGCCGCAGGTGCCGGCGATCAGGCCGCCCAGGCTGCTCAGGTCGCCGCCGCCAAACTCACGGAAGCCGAGGAAAGCAACCGTGCGTTGTCGGCCCAGAACGAGCAGCTCAAGGATCAGGTGGATCGTCTGTCCGATCAGGTGGACCAGCTCACCGCCCAGGCCGCCCAGGCCGCAGGCCAGGCCGATCTTGGCAAGCAGCTCAACGCCGTGCAGCATGAGCGTGATGAATTCCGCGCCCGTACCGAGGACCTGTCCCGTCAGCTGGCCTCCGCCCAGCAGCAGGTCGTCGTGGCCCAGCAGCAGGCCGAACAGATCAAGAACCTGTCCCAGCAGCTTGAGGAATCCAAGCAGCGTGAGGCGCAACTGCGCGATCAGGTCTCCAAGGTCGAACCGAGTACCGAGACCGGCAGCCTGCAGAAGATCGCCGGCGCCGCGGCCGGTGCCTCCACCGAACCGGAGCGTGCCACCGCCATGCTGACCCTGGCCATGCAGCTGCATGACCAGTATGTCGACAAGGGCAAGGCCAAGGCCAAGGAAATCACCGAACAGAGCCAGCGTAAGTACGATGAGCTCATCGGCAAGGCCAACGACTATTCCAACCGCACCCGCTCCGAAGCCGACGAGTACAACAAGAACACGCATGCCAACGCGGATTCCTATTCCGAGGGCACCCGTTCCGACGCCGACAGCTATGCGGCCAAGACCCGCCAGGATGCCGACACCTACATGCAGGACCGTCATAACGAGGCCGACCAGTATGTCGCTGCGAAGACCGAAGAGGGCAATGCATACCTGAATCAGAAGAAGAACGAAGCCGACGCCTACGTCGCGCAGAAGACTCAGGAAGGCGATCAGTATCTGTCCGACAAGCAGAACGAAGGCAATTCCTACGTCGCGCAGAAGACCAGTGAGGCCGACCAGTACTTCTCCGCGAAGCACTCCGAAGCCGACACCTATGAGTCTGAAGTACAGCGCCGCGCCGCCGACTATGACGCCAAGACCCGTTCCGCCGCCGATGATTACGCACAGCAGGTGCGCGACAACCTTGAATCCCAGTCCAAGGTCATCGAGGGCAATATCCAGGGTCTCAAGCAGTTCGAAACCGAATACCGCGCACGTCTTACCGAGTTCCTCGGTCAGCTCGTGTCCCAGGTCTCCGATACGAACAACTACAACCAGGTCGATCAGAACAACTGAGATTAGGCTGTGTCTGACATTATGACGAATGATCAAAGACGGCTGCGCGGGCGCGTAGCCGTCTTTGCGTGTGTTGCCGTCATCGCGCTGGCCCTCGATCAGATCACCAAGGCATGGGCCCAACATGCCTTGGCCGACGGGCGGACCGTGCGCGTGATCCCCGGAATCCTCTCGTTTACGTTGGTGCATAATCCGGGTGCCTCGCTCGGTATGGGCTCCAACATGACGTGGCTGATCTCCCTGTTGGCCATCGTGGCCTGCGTGGTGCTGATCGTACTGACCCTACGCACCATCTCCATGGCATGGACCGTGGTGTTCGCCTTGGCCTTCGCCGGGGCGTTGGGCAATCTCATCGATCGCATCGCCTATGCCGAGGGCTTTCTCAATGGCAAGGTGGTCGACTTCCTGAACTACGGATGGTCCGTCGGCAATGTCGCCGACATCTTTCTGATGATCGCCGGTATCGCCGCGGTGCTGTTGCTGCTGTTCGGCGAGCCGTTCAGCCAGAAGGAGCTTGACGAGAAGAACGCCGAGGCGGATGCAGCATGAGCCGTCTGGTTCCAGCACCTGATGCGCTTGTCGGGAAACGGTTCGACGTGGCCGTGGCCAAGATGCTCGGCATCTCGCGTGCCAAGGCCGCGGACCTGATCGAAACCGGTCAGGCTCGCGTACTCGGCCGTGACATCGCCAAATCGTCGAGCCTGCAGGCGGGGGAGACCGTTGAATTCGACATCGTCGAGGAACGAGCCGAGCCGGAACCGATCGCCCACGACATGGCCGTGGTCTATGAAGACGATGATGTGGTCGTGGTCGACAAGCCGGTGGGCGTGGCCGCACACGCCTCCGTCGGTTGGACCGGACCCACCGTGCTCGGCAGTCTGCTCGACCGTGGCGTGCACATCACATCGTACGGTGCGGCGGGCCGTCAGGGCATCGTATCCCGACTCGACGTCGGTACCTCCGGACTCATGCTGGTATGCAAATCCGAACTTGCCTATGTGGAGATGCGCCGGCAGTTCGCCGAGCATGAGGTCGTCAAAACCTACCATGCGCTGGTGCAGGGCAATCTCAAGGAGGACAAGGCCACCATCGAGGCGCCGATCGGTCGCGCGAAGGTCTCCGATTTCCGGTTCTGCGTAACACCGGCCGGCAAGGAGGCCATCACCCATTGGGATGTGATGGAGCGTTTCGGCGAGGCGACGCTTGTTTCCGTGAATCTGGAAACCGGTCGCACGCATCAGATCCGCGTGCATTTCTCGTCCATCGGGCATCCGTTGGTGGGAGATTCGATGTACGGCGCCAATCCGCAGCTGGGCGAGACGCTGGGACTGGAACGGCAGTGGCTGCATGCCATGCAACTTGAGTTCCGTCACCCACGTACGCATGTGTGGACCACCGTCCGATCGCGGTATCCGGCCGACCTGCAGCATGCGCTCGACATGATGCGCGACCGTCATCGTGATATGAATCCGGCAATCAGCTGAACCACCAACAATACGATTGCGGTCAGCAGGCAGACCGGACAGATGGCGACCATCATGCAGACCGCAATCAGCACCAACGAATCCAACGGATTGTAGCTGCCGCGCTGCAGATACAGCATTCCCGCAACGATCGCCACGGCCAGCAGTATGGCCACGATCAGGCAGATCAGGGCGATGAGCCGCAATGCACGGCGGGTTTTGGGGGTCATGGCACTCCTTTGTTCGTAAGGTGCGGATACCGGTCGGTTGCGACGCTAGCGGGCGGGAAGGCGTAAGTCCAGCGCAATCGGGGGTTGTGGACGCATCAAACGGGTTATCCACAGGCGTCGGCGTGTCGCTGACGATGGGCGTACGGGCAGGCCACGGCGCCGAGGCGCGCGTGTCGGTTGTTCCGATGCGGTGAATTGCGGCCTTCGGCGTAAACGGCCGTCAGGAATCATAGGTAGATTGGAGAGCATGGCTACTTCCGGAAACTTCGTGCAACTGCATAACCACACGCACTATTCGCTGCTCGACGGTGCCTCGAAGATACCGGATCTGGTCAAACGCGCCAAGGAACTGAACATGCCGGCCGTCGGCATCACCGACCATGGCAACATGCATGGCGCCTATGAGATGTGGAGCACCGCGGTCAACGCCGGCATCAAACCGATCATCGGCATCGAGGCCTATGTCACGCCGGAAACCGCGCGTCAGGATCCGACCCGAGTGAGTTGGGACACCAACTGGAATCCGGATCTTGACCCGAACCATCGCAAGCGTAACCCCAACGACGTGTCCGGCGGTGGCCTGATCACGCATCTGACCATGTGGGCGGAAACCGACGAAGGCCTCGTGAACCTCATGAAGGCCTCAACCGACGCGAACCTGGAAGGCCGTGTCATGCGCTACCCGCGAATGGACAAGGAGATTCTGGCCAAGTATTCCAAGGGGATCATCGCCTCATCCGGCTGCCCTTCAGGCATCATCCAAACCCGACTGCTGCTCGGCCAATTCGATGAGGCCCTGCGTGCGGCAGGGGAGCTGCAGGACATCTTCGGCCGTGACAACTTCTACATCGAATTCATGGATCACGGTCTGAGCATTGAACGGCAGGTGACCGACGGCCTGCTGGACATCGCCAAAAAGCTCAATGCGCCGTTGCTGGCCACCAACGACTCCCACTACGTGCGGGCCGAAGACGCCGGCGCGCAGGATGCCATGCTGTGCATCAACTCCGGCTCCACCCTCGACGAGCCGGGACGATTCAAGTTCGACGGTACCGGCTACTACCTGAAATCCGCCGAGGAGATGCGCGAACTGTTCAAGGACATTCCCGAGGCATGCGACAACACGTTGGAGATCGCCGAACGCTGCAACGTGATGTTCGACGATCATGAGGACGGCGCCTTCATGCCGCAGTTCGACTGCCCCGAAGGATGGGACGAAACCTCGCTGTTCCTGAAGAAGGTCGAGGAGGGCTTAGAAAAACGCTATGACGGCAATCCGCCGATCGAGGTGCTCAAGCAGGCCGACTATGAATGCGGCGTGATCTGCCAGATGCAGTTCTGCGGCTACTTCCTCGTGGTGGCCGATTACATCAACTGGGCCAAGACGCACGGCGTGATGGTGGGACCCGGCCGTGGCTCCGCGGCAGGCGCCATGGTGGCGTACGCCATGGGCATCACCGAACTCGACCCGATCCAGCACGGCCTGATCTTCGAACGGTTCCTCAATCCGGAACGAGTCTCCCTGCCTGATATCGACGTGGACTTCGATCCGGACGGCCGTGGCCGTGTGCTCGACTATGTCGGCGAGAAATACGGTCGTGACAAGGTGGCGCAATGCGTGATCTACGGCACCATCAAAACCAAGCAGGCGCTGAAGGATTCCGCACGCATCATGGGCTTCGACTTCTCCATGGGCGAGCGCGTGACCAAGGCGCTGCCCCCGGCGCAGACCGGCGGCAAGGACATTCCGCTGCACGACATCTTCGACCCGACCTCGAAACGCTATGCCGAAGCGCGTGAGTTCCGTGAGTTGTATGATTCCGATCCGGATGCCAAGCGTGTGACCGATGAGGCGATGGGCATCGAGGGGCTGATTCGCCAGACCGGTGTGCATGCCTGCGCCACCATCATGGGCAGCGAGCCGATCACCAACACCTCGCCGCTCCTGGAGCGTACCGACGGTACCGTCACCACCACGCTCGAATACCACACGTGCGAAACGCTGGGCCTGGTCAAAATGGACTTCCTCGGGCTCTCCAACTTGACGGTGATTCGGGACACCCTGAACAACATCGAGGCGAACGGCAAGGAGCGCATCGACCATACCCGGATCCCCCTGGACGACAAGGCCACTTACGATCTGCTGTCGCGAGGCGACACCCTTGGTGTGTTCCAGCTCGATTCCGACGGTATGCGTTCGCTGCTGAAAACATTGAAGCCCAGCAACTTCAACGATATTTCCGCATTGATCGCCCTGTACCGGCCAGGCCCCATGGATATGGATTCGCACACCAACTATGCGAAACGCAAGAACGGCCTGCAGAAGATCACGCCGATCCACCCCGAGGTGGCCGAACCGCTCAAGGAGGTGCTCGACGAGACCTATGGCCTGATCGTGTACCAGGAGCAGGTGCAGTCCGCCGCGCGGATTCTGGCGGGTTATTCGCTCGGCAAGGCGGATGTGCTGCGTCGAGCCATGGGCAAGAAGAAGCCGGAGGTGCTGGCCAAGGAGAAGATCCCGTTTTTCGCGGGTATGAAGGAGCATGGCTATTCGCAGGAGGCCGCTCAGGCCGTGTGGGACATTCTGGTGCCGTTCTCCGGCTATGCGTTCAACAAGGCGCATTCCGCCGCATACGGTCTGATCTCCTACTGGACCGCGTATCTGAAGACGCATTACCCGGTGGAATTCATGGCCGCCCTGCTGCAGGGCGCCAGCACCAACAAAGACAAGACCGCGCTGTATCTGGGTGAGGCGCGGCGTATGGGCATTCAGGTGCTGTCGCCGGATGTGAACGAGTCGGTGTTCGAATATTCGGCGGTCGGCGATGTCGTGCGATTCGGCCTCGGTGCCATCCGCAACGTCGGCAAGAACGCCGTCGACGACATCATCAAGGAACGTGAGAACGACCATGGCAAGTATGTGAATTTCACGGATTTCGTGCGTCGTGTCCCGTTAAGCGCATTGAACCGCCGCTTGGTGGAATCGCTGATCAAGGCCGGAGCCTTCGACTCGATCGATCCGAACCGACGTGCGCTGTTCACCATTCACGAGGCGGCCATCAATTCGGTGGTGGGCATCAAGCGCAAGCAGGCGGAGGGCCAGTTCGACCTGTTCGCCGATCTGGACGATCCCTCCGAGGAGGACGGCATGGGCGATGCCATGGTGAATGTGCCGGATGTGGAGGAGTGGGACAAGAAGACCAAGCTCAATTTCGAACGTGAGATGTTGGGCCTGTATGTGTCCGACCATCCGTTGAGCGGCATGCAATCGGTATTGTCGAGTTTGCGTGAGATGTCGATCGCGCATCTGATCGACCGTGCCGGAACCATGCCTGATGGCCAACAGGTCACGGTGGCCGGTCTGATCACGAATGTGGACCGCCGTGTGTCGAAGAAGGGCAACCCTTGGGCGATCGTCACCATCGAGGATTTGGAAAGCTCCGTCCAGTGCATGTTCTTCGGCAAGGTGTACGAAGCGGCCGCGCCCGAACTGGCCGTCGATACCGTGGTGCAGATCCGTGGCCAGGTCGAGCGGCGCGATGAAACCGTAAGCCTGCGTGCCACGGAATTCCAAGTGCCGACATTGGAGACGGAGGATGAAAGACCGCTCGTGATCACGTTGCCGCAGGTCGCGCTGAACCGCGATCATGTGATGCAGCTCGGGCAGATTCTGAACAATCATCCCGGCTATTGCGAAGTGAGACTCGCCATCATGGACGATCAAGGCAACGCCAGGGTGCTTACCTTCGGTGACCGTTTCCGTGTGAAGCGGGACACCTCCCTGTTCGCCGAGATCAAGATACTCTTCGGCCCCAGTTCCCTGCCCATGGCCTGATTGGAGCGGCCGGTCCGGGCTAAGCCTTCGCCTATGCCTCCTCCTGGGCCTCTTCGATGATGTTGCCTTCGGCATCGATATGCGGGGCGCCACTGGCGATGCACCTGGCGACCACACCCTTGGCCATGCCGGCCGAGGCGATCAGCGTCACGCCCATGAACACCGAGCAGACGATGCCGATGATCCATGCCGGGGTGAAGGAGAGCGCCGCGTCGAAGGCGATGCCGGAAACGATCGCGCCTATGATGCCGCCGAGCGCGGTGGCGGAGACCGCGATGCCGGTCAGCTTGCCGACGTCGCGACGGCCATACTCGTGCGAAATCATGATGGACGGACCGATCGTGGCGGTGCAGGTGCCGATACCGTAGAAGATCGCGGCGAGAACCGGCCCCCAGTTCGTGGATGGGAAGCACAGGAACAGGCAGGCGAACAGGCAGGACACGGAACCGACGAGCACGCCGCCCGCCATGCCGAAACGGTCGAAGATCCAGCCCAATGCGACTTTTGCGACCAATACCACACCCATGTACAGCGACATGATGTAACCGGCCCAGACCACGCTATGGCCACCGGTGATCACTTCGGTGCCGTCATTGTTCACGGAAGTCATGTTGGAGACCATATTCACGGAAACCGCGCCGTTGATGACGCCGACGAACAGAAAGCCGAGCACCAACAGCCAGAATCCGGCGTGTTTGCGCAACACCTTCCAGCCGACGGCTACATTCACCTCGGACAACGAATGGCCGCTCCTACGTTCGGCCTCTTTGACCTCATCCTCGCTCATTTCGGCGCCGAGCGGCAGCAGGTTCTTCTCGCTCGGCCTGGTGCGGAAGAAGATGATCGGGATCGGCAACGCGGCGACCAGACAGATCACACCAAGCGCCACGTAGGCGGTGCGCCAACCGTGGTCGGCGATGATGGTGCTGGCGATCGGGGAGAGGATCATGCCTCCGAAACCGGAACCGCACAATGCCGCGGAGACGGCAAGGCCTCGTTTCAGATTGAACCAGTTGGTCACCACCACGGAAATGAACAGGCGTACGCCGGAGGTGATGAGCGTACCGGAGACGGCTGCGAGCACGTACACCTGCCATGCGGCGGTGACGGCGGAATAGCCGAACAGCAGGAGCGCCGAGAGAATCACCAGGAACGAGGCGATCTGGCGGGCTCCGAGTTTGTCGATAAGCGTGCCCATGAACAGTGTCGCCACGATGGAGATCAGCGATGCCAGCGATGTTCCGGTATTGTACTGGCCGATGGTCATGTGCAGATCGGAAACGATATGCGCCTGGAACAGTGACGAGCAGTTCACGAATGTCGTATAGCAGGTGCACATCATCAGGAAGCCGCCGATGACGATCCACCACCCGTAGAAGAATCTCGGTCTGGCGCCATTGATGTTTTCGGGTGTCGTCGATACGGGTGACGTCTGGGACATGGCGGTTCTCCTTGCCGTCGTAATCACGGTTGATTACCAATGCAAGCTAGCATCGCCATGTAACGCCGCTCCCGTAACACACCAAGGTGCGACCACCCTATGATCGTGGGATCCGAGGGTGGCCGGCCGCGGCCATCAGGCGGGAACGTCTCACAATGCGGCTGAACGTGGGATTTATGACAGGTCTCGTGACCCGACATTGTTACGATGGGGCGTTATGAGCGAAGAAAACTATATGCGAATCATTGATCTGCGCGGTAGGAAGCTGACCCGGGCCGAAATGCTGGATGCCATGCCGCGCGCCGAGATGGGTACCAACGAGGCCACCGAACTCGTGCAGCCGATTCTCGACGATGTGAAGGCCCGCGGCGCTGCGGCCCTTCGCGATTTCGCGGAGAAGTTCGACCATATTCGCCCCGAGAACCTGCGTGTGCCGGTCGAGGCCATGAAGGCCGCCGTCGACGAGCTTGATCCGGAGGTGCGTGCCGCCATCGAGGAATCCGTGCGTCGTTCCCGCGCCGTGTCCGCCTCCCAGGTGCCGGCCCCGTTCCACACCGATCTGGCCGAAGGCGCCCGCGTGTCCGAGCGTTGGATTCCGGTGCAGCGCGTCGGTCTGTACGTGCCTGGCGGCAAGGCCGTATACCCGAGCTCCGTGATCATGAACGTGGTGCCGGCGCAGGCCGCAGGCGTCGAATCCCTTGCCATCGCAACCCCGCCGAGCCGCAACAACGCCGATGGCCTGCCTGACAAGACCATTCTCGCCACCTGCTCCATCCTTGGCGTGGATGAGGTCTACGCGGTCGGCGGCGCCCAGGCCGTGGCCATGTTCGCCTATGGTGCCAAGGGCTCCGAACCTCAGGATGGCGAGATCCTGTGCGATCCGGTCGACAAGATCACCGGTCCGGGCAACATCTTCGTGGCCACCGCCAAGCGCATGGTCTCCGGCATCGTCGGCATCGACGCCGTCGCAGGCCCGACCGAAATCGCCATCATCGCCGACGGGGGCGCCAACCCGAGCTGGCTCGCGGCCGATCTGATCGGTCAGGCCGAACATGACGAGCTTGCCGGTTCCGTGCTCATCACCGACAGCGAGGAGATCGCCGCCAAAGTGCAGGAGGATCTCAAGTACCGTGTGCCGCGTACCGAGCATGCCGAGCGTGTCGAAACATCGTTGCGTGGCCGCCAGTCCGGCATCATTCTGACCGACGGCATCGAGCAGTCCATTGACGCGGCCAACGCGTACGCGGCCGAGCATCTCGAGATCCAGACCGCCGATCCGGATGCCGTGATCGCCAGGATCCGTAACGCCGGCGCCATCTTCCGCGGCCCGTATTCCCCGGTGCCGCTGGGCGATTACATGTCCGGCTCCAACCATGTGCTGCCGACCTCCGGCACCGCACGTTTCGCCTCCGGTCTCGGTGTGCACACCTTCATGAAGCCGGTCGAAGTCATCGAATACGACGAACAGGGCCTGAAGACCCTCGCCGCACGCGTGAACGCCTTCGCCGTCTCCGAGGATCTGCCGGCCCACGGTGAGTGCGTGCTCAGCCGTTTCATCGACGATCCATACGATAAGGCGACCATCAAGGAACAGGAAGAACAGGCGGGCCTGCGATGAGCGAAACCTCCGGCAATGCGATTCCGGCATACCTGCCGCTGCGTAATGACCTGATCGGCGAGGAACCATATGGCGCTCCGCAGCTTGACGTGCCGGTATGCCTCAACGTCAACGAAAACCCGTATGCACCGGAACCGGCGGTGATCGAAACCATCGCACAGCGCGTCAAGGAGATCGCCCCGACCCTCAACCGCTACCCGGATCGCGAGCATATCGCGCTGCGTCAGGCGTTCCGCGACTATCTCAAGAAGGAATCCGGCGTCGATCTGGCTGTGGATCAGCTGTGGGGCGCCAACGGCTCCAATGAGATCATGCTGCAGCTGTTCCAGGCCTTCGGCGGTCCGGGACGCATCGCCCTTGGCTGCGATCCGACGTACTCCATGTATCCGGAATATGCGCGCGACACCTTCACCCAGTGGAGGCTCGCCCACCGTAATGCGGATTTCTCACTGAACGTCGAAAACACCATCGAAGCCATTCGTGACGTCAAGCCGGCCATGATCGTGCTCACCAGCCCGAACAATCCTACCGGCACGCCGCTTGCGATGGATGACCTGAGGCGCGTTCTCGAGACCGCCAAAACCGTCGAGGTCGCAGGAGCCGCCGAAGGTGTGCATCCGGTGGTCGTGGTGGACGAGGCCTATGTGGAGTTCCGCGATCCGGGCACACCAACCGCGCTTGAGCTCATCGACGAGTACGGCAATCTCGCCGTAAGCCGCACCATGAGCAAGGCCTTCGCCTTCGCGGGCGCGCGCGTCGGCTATCTCGCGGCCAGCAAGGGCATCATCGACTGCGTGCGCATCGTGCGCATGCCGTATCATCTGTCCGCCGTGACCCAGGCGGCGGCCCTTGCGGCATTCGAGCATACCGATGAGCAGCTCAGCCGTGTGGCCCATCTGCGTGAGACCCGCAACGCCACCGCCGTATGGCTTCGCGAACAGACCTACAAGGGGAGGCCGCTCGAAACCGCTGAAACGCAGTCCAACTTCATTCTCTTCGGTGGCCATTTCGACGATCGCGAGCGTATCTTCGACGAACTGCTCAAGCGCGGCGTGCTCATCCGCGTGGTCGGACCCGACGGCTGGGTGCGTGTATGCATGGGCACCGACGAGGAGATGGCGCGTTTCCGCGAAGCGTTGGTCGAAGCGCTGCGTATTGTGGAACAGGACTGAACCATACCAATAAAGGAGTCGCAACCATGGCGCGTACCGCAACCATCGTTCGTGAAACCAGCGAATCCAAGGTTGAACTGAGCCTGAACCTCGATGGCACCGGCAAGACCGACATCGACACGTCGGTGCCGTTCTACAACCATATGATGACCGCGCTCGGCAAGCATTCGCTGATCGATCTGACCATCAAGGCGACCGGTGACACCGATATCGACGCGCATCACACCGTGGAGGACATCGCCATCGTATTCGGCGAGGCGCTGAGACAGGCACTTGGCGACAAGCGTGGCATCCGCCGTTTCGCCGATGCCACCGTACCGTTGGACGAGGCGCTGGCCAAGGCGGTCGTCGACATCTCCGGCAGGCCGTACTGCGTGTGCAGCGGCGAACCGGAAGGTTTCGAATACTGCATGATCGGAGGTCACTTCACGGGTTCGCTCGTGCGTCACGTCATGGAATCCATCGCCAACCACGCGGGCATCTGCCTGCATCTGCAGGTGCTCGCCGGACGTGATCCCCACCATATCGCCGAAGCCGAATTCAAGGCATTGGCACGTGCGTTGCGCTATGCCATCGAACCGGATCCCCGCGTGGACGGCATCCCCAGCACCAAGGGTGCTCTGTGATGGACGATAAGGATCTGAATCCGGACGATTTCAACGCCGACGACATGCATTTCAGCGAGGAGGAGCTGGAAGCCGCCATGGCGGGATTCGAGCGGGAGTTCAACGAGGCCGAGGCGGCCAAGCAGCAATCGCAGGCCGGGCAAAGCGATGACGAAAGCGACGCCGATGACGTGTTGGACGCGGCACGATCCTCCCTTCAATTCGAGGACGAGCTGCAGGGTCTGCTCGGCAACCGTGCGAAGACGGCGGTGATCATCACCCGACTGACCTCGCCGCAGCTGCTTGCCGCCTTCTGCCAGATCTCCGACATCTCCGCGCAATGCGTCGGCTCCGAACAGGGTGCCGTCGCCATACTGCGCAATCTGGATGGCGACGGTCCCGAGGCGGCCGCCAAAGACATCACCACGGTGGTGTCCGGCATGCCGGTGATCCTTGCGGTGAACCGTGCGGACAAGCTCGAGGCCACATTATATGTGGAGGGTGAATCCGGCCAGACCTTCGCTCCGCCGGTGCTGTTCACCTCCACGGCATCGTTCGTGGAGGACCTCATGCTCGGCATCACCGATCTGGACGGACTCAGGGACACCGGTCTTACCATCGTGGATTCGGCTGGACTTGATCATGATGGCGCCATGAAGGTCATCGCCGAACATACGAGATTCGGACGCGGCGGTTCCGCCATCGAATAGCTTTCGGACAACCGGACCAATCGAACAAAGGAGAACGCCCATGACTTCCGTTGTGGTTTTCGACTATGGTTTCGGCAACGTGCGCTCCATGGTGCGTGCGCTGGCCAATCTTGACATTGATGTGACGCTCACCTCCGACCATCGGCAGGCTCTGCAGGCCGACGGCCTCGTGGTGCCGGGCGTGGGTGCCTTCGCGGCCTGCATGGAAGGTCTCACGGGCGTCGGCGGCGACATGGTCATCAAGGACCGTCTGCGCGCCGGCCGCCCCGTGCTCGGCGTATGCGTGGGCGAGCAGATCATGTTCGAACGCGGCATGGAGCATGGCGACGGCGTTCCCGGCCTTGGCTTGGTCAGGGGAGACGTGGAGCTGCTTGACGCCGATGTGGTGCCGCATATGGGTTGGGATACCGTCGAGGCCCCGGAAGGTTCCGTTCTCATGAAGGGCGTGGAGCACGAGCGGTTCTATTTCGTGCATTCCTTCGCCGCGATGAGCGCGGCACCGGCCGACACGTCCGCCGACCAGATCGATTTCGGCGACGCCGAGGAACATGTGACCTGGTGCACCTACGGCCGTAGCCGTTTCGTCGCCGCCTATGAACGAGGGCCTCTGTCCGCCACGCAGTTCCATCCGGAGAAATCCGCCGAAGCCGGCGCGCAACTGCTGCGCAATTGGATCGCGACGTTCTGATATTCGTTCGGTTATCGGCGATTTTCGTATTTTCCCCGCCCGCCGATTTGCAGATTGCTGATTTGAGAAGAGAGGTAATGACATGTCTTTGACGCTGCTTCCCGCAGTCGATGTCCGTGACGGCAAGGCGGTGCGCCTGCGTCAGGGTGAGTCCGGTTCCGAAACCGACTACGGTTCCCCGCTGGAGGCCGCCCGCACATGGGTGGAATCGGGAGCGCAATGGATCCATCTGGTCGATCTCGATGCGGCCTTCGGCACGGGCGATAACCGCGATCAGCTGAGCGCCATCGTCAGGGAGCTTGGCGATAAGGTCAATATCGAAATGTCCGGCGGCGTCCGTGACGACGCTTCGCTTGATGCGGCCCTTGAAGCCGGAGCGGCCCGCGTGAACATCGGTACCGCGGCGCTTGAGAATCCGGATTGGACCGCATCCGTGATCGAGAAGTACGGCGACCGCGTGGCCGTCGGCCTCGACGTGCGTGGCCATACCCTTGCCGCCCGCGGTTGGGTGAAGGAAGGCGGCGACCTGTTCGAGACCATGAAGTTCCTTGACTCCGCCGGCTGTTCGCGATATGTGGTCACCGACGTGGCACGCGACGGCATGATGAGCGGCCCGAATATCGAGTTGCTTCGCGAAGTCGCGGAACGCACCGATGCCAAGGTCACCGCATCCGGCGGCATCTCCAAGCTCGACGATCTGCGCAACATCAAGGCGCTCGCCGAGCTGGGCGTCGATTCCGCGATTCTCGGCAAGTCGCTCTACGCCCGTGCCTTCAGTCTCGAGGAAGCCCTCGAGGTCGCACGGTAGGGACGGTCCGAACGCTATCGCCCGTCCGCGCGTCGTCGGAGGGCGAGCAGCCAGGCGACGGCGCATATGCAGAGCACCGTCACGGTGGCGGCACCGGCGAGAATCTTCATGGCGGCATCCGAATCGTGCCGCCCGTGCAGTACGAGCGGTTTGCTCGCTGTTGCCGTGCCGTGCCGTGCCGCCGCTTCGCCGTTGAGCTGCGGGCCTCGCAGATTATCGGATAGGGACAGCGCCAGGGCGCTCTGCGGATCCATGATGCCCCATCCGACGGTGGAGTCGCGTTGATCGGAATTGGAGCGGTTCGCCGAGACGAGAATGCGTTGCCTCCATTGGGCCGGCGTTTCGTTCGGATACCGTGCGGCGATCAACGCCGCCTCGGCGCTCACGTAGGCGGTGGCGAAGCTTGTGGATGACGTATCCGTCGCGAACGCGCAATCCACGCCTCCCGGAATGGTGGATGCCGTCATCATGCCTGGCGCCGCAATGTCCACTTGGTCGCCATGAACGGAATCATCGGTGACGTTCAATTCGGTATTGAGCGCGGTGACGCCGATGACCTCGTCATAGGCGGCGGGGTAGCGTTCGCCATCCTTGGTGCTGGTGGAGGTCAGGCGGTTGCCTGCGCTGGCGACGATAAGGCTTCCATGTGACTCCGCGTATTGCACGGCCTCCTTCATCTGCGGAACATCACGGGTGTCGCTCAGTGAGATGTTGATGATCTGCGCATGGTGGTCGACCGCGTATATTACGGCCTGACTGACCGTTTCCATGGATGGTGCGCCCGTTTGCCTGCCGTTCTCCTCGCGGATGTTCTCGAAAACCCGAATCGGCAGGATGGTGGCTTGCGGGGCGAGCCCCCGCACCGAGGAACCCTGCACCTCGCGGGCGGCGATGATGCCGGCCACCGCGGTGCCGTGGCTGTAGGTGTCGGTCATGCCATTGGTGGGATCGTCCGCAAGATAGCTGATTCCCGGAATCACGGCGTCCTTGAGGTGCGGATTGTCCACGTCCACACCCGAATCGATGACCGCGACGGTTACGCCCTCACCGGTGGATTGCCGATGCAGGGTGTCCAGATCGAACAGGTCATTGGTCCACGGCTGTTGCGTGATGTAGTTTTCCACGCCCGCCTGGCATTGCTCCTGCGCGTCCGCCATGGCGGCGTCGACCGACATGGCAGACGCATCGGCGGAGGCGGTCGGAGCCGAGCCCGCAGCCGCGGTGGTAAGCCGCACGCCTTGGGGGAACACATCGATCCATGCGCGCGGAATGGTGCGAACGTCATCGTCGGAATAGCCGAGACGTTTGAGTATTTCCTCGGAGGAGTCGGGGATGGGGTAGGCCGTGCCCGTGGAATCGATGGCGAATACGGTTCCTTCGCTGGAAGTGCCTATCGCCGCCCGGACCAATGCCCCCGTTCCGTCTCGCATTGTCACGGAATCGGAACGCTTGCCGCCTGCGGGGGCGCCGTGATCACCCGCGATGGCCAATTGCGCCTGCGACGGGGTCGCCTTGCCGGAGGAGCTCAACGGATACACGGCGCACGCCGATGACCCGCCTTGCGTCGGAACAAGCGCGTCGCTTGGCCAGGTATCGGGAATCACCGATGTCGCGGAATTGGAGAAATACTGGAAATCGGTGGCGCTGAGCGTGCGCGGCTGCGTGAGGCGCTCCGATTTTCCGATGATGTACAGACCGTAGGTGAAATCGTCGAGGGCGGACAGCGATCCGTCCGACATCACGACGTATCTGGTTTGCTTGGCGTCCCCCTGCTGCATCACCACGCCGCCCACCGTCACGTCGACGCCACGTATGCCGATGGTCTCGCCCTCGTTGTTCAGGGCGATGGGTTCCATCGCGTCGCCCTGCTCGAACAGGTTGATCCATTGCGCGGTCACGTCGATGGCGGCCGTCTGCGGTATGCCGAGCGCCCTTAGATAGGTGTCGCGCAATGTCGGCTCGGAGGGCAGCCGGTATCGGTGAGATCCGGTGACCAGATAGTCGATGCCGTCCACGGAGGCGACTATGGCCTCGCGGGTGGCCCGTCGTCTTGCGCTGTCGTTGCTGACGGTCGTGTCGGTGCCGTGTTCGGAGGCGCAGCTGTTGATGGACCCCGTAATCAGATTGCCGCTATCCGGCAGTGAGTCCGGCGCGCCCAGAATGCCTATGGTGGAGCCGATGGGAATGCCCTTGAGCTGGTCGTCGTCAACGGTGAGCACCTTGAAATCGGATGAGGGGATCAGCAATCGTGCGCTGATGGCGTTGATGACGGGATGCAGGGTGCCATGGACGCTGACGTAACGTGCCGCGGAGTTCTTGGCCACGATGAGTTTGTTGTTCTCCCAACCGGACGGCAGCGAGGGACTGATGATGCCGTAGAACATGCTGATGAGTATGGCGATGACGGTAAGACCCACGCCGACTATCACCGGAGTCTGGTTTTTCTTCGGTGTCAGCTCCACGCCGTCCGGAATGCCGCTGGTGAACGCGGTGACCAACCGGCGCCGCGAATAGCTTTGCGCTTCGGAAAGATCCTTCTTATCTGCCATGAGAACATCCTTTATGCGGCAAGAACAACGAGTATCACAGGGTGATCGCCAGATAGGCGAGCGGCGGGAGCAGCATGATGCACAGGGTCTCCGCCGCGTCCGCCATACGGGTGGCGAACAGCGACTGTCTGCGTGTGATATGCGTGAGCACGATGGTCGCCAAGGCGCAGCACAGCATCAGCATGGTCAGCGGAATGCTGAATTCCGGATGCGCACGCACGCTCATCAGGCCGGTAATCACGATGCCGGCGCCTGCGGCGCCTACGGTGACGCACATCTCACGCAACGTATAGATCTGACGTGAGTCGAGCAGCATGGCGAGGAATGCGACCAGACAGATCACCGCCCCGAGCGGTGTGTCGAGCGAGTTGAGCAGCGGCATGGCGACGAGCAACATCGCGGCGGCGCTCACCCGCCCGATGAACAGCATGGTGGAGCCGGTGATGTAGCGTTGCTTGATTTCGTCATAATCGATCGGTTCCGGCAGGGCGAAGATCTCCGCGTCGCTATGGGGGCTCTGCACGCTGATGCGGGCGAATGTCAGGCACATCCACGGCAATGCGTTCGCGGCCAGCGCGGCGAGCATCGTCGCGATGATCCAGATATCCGCCATCCATGCGGGCAGCAGCGTGGAAAGCACACCCGGAATGGCCAGCAACAGGCCGATGATGATCGGAATGAACCCGTAGGGCCGTGTGCTGGAGGCCGCAACGGCCATCAGACATCCGGCGATCAGCAGTCCCGCGCTCGCCCCGACCAGGGGCAGGGCATGAAACGCCTGGTCGGGTATGAGGAACGATGTCAGCTGATAGCCTCCCACGGCGGCGAAGGCGCCCGCGGTCAATCCGATGACGGTGGCCTGTACGGTCATGGCTTTGCCATGCAGCAATGCGGCCAGGGCGATCAGCACCACGGAGAAGCCGATGCCGAGTGCGGCGTTCCATATCGAAGCGGGGAACAATGCCAACCAGCCGGCGCTGATGGCGAGCATCCCCACGCTGATGAGCAGTGAGGTGAGTGTGGTGTGGTCCTTGGTCCAAGGGCGATAGACCCGTTGCACGCTCGCACCGACGGCCTCGACCACGTCGTCGTACACGACGTCCGTATCGACCGACGCGCCGGGCTCCAACGTGAGCACGCTCTGATCGGGTACATGCTGTTCCTCGAAGGTCTGCGACGGGGAGAGCGGTTCTCCGTCGGCGGTGATCAGTCGATATCCGCCATACACGATGGAGGGATCCAATACGCCGAGTCTGCGGGCGATATCCGGAAGAAGGTCCGCGACGATCGGACCGTTCGATACCGTAAGCGTGACGGTACGCGTGTTATAGACGATCGTCAGCCGCAATGTGTCCGCGTCGGAGGTGCGGGGCAGGGGAACGGGGGCCGTCGGCTGGGAGTGGACAGGGGGTCCATATGGCATTGCACTTGCCTTGAAACTCATATCTTCTATCTTTTCTCTCGCAAATTACGTGCGTGGCAAATCCATATTTGCGGCTTCTGCTGTGAAAAATAGTATAGACTCCTTTTGTCAAAATCCACTGACAATATTTGACGATGGGAGGGAGGGGGTATGCTGCGCGTGTTGTTGAAAACTTTCGGTTATTCATGTGACCAAATGTAAAGACTTATCTGAAATGTGGAAAGTCATCGGAAGTATGCCAGAAGAAGGTTGGGGCTTAATTATGGGATTTATGTGGATGATGCTGGAAGTAATTGATATATGGGGGTCTTATTTCCGTCATGAGTTAGAGGGGATACAATTGCAAAAACGGTAGACTTAAATTACTCTGGGAAGAGTCGTTGCATTGATCATCATTCAGTGTGGCGCGAACAAGAATGGTTCTCTATGGAAGGGAAACGCAACATGGCGGAAAAAATCAGAGCAGAGGAAGGCGCCCTTGACAAGGGCTCCATCGCGGTTGAAAATGCACGACTCGGCATCGATAACCGCATCAAGAACATCGACTCGAAAATAGCCGAACTCAGCTCGTTCTGGAGTGGCGACGCCGCCAACTCATTCAACATGCTGATGACGAACTGGCAGGAGAAGGCCACCGCCCTGAATCGCATCCTCAACGATCTGCGCGATAGTCTGACCGGCACTGCCAAGGATCAGGCCGCGAACGAAGAGGAAAGCCAGTCCCGCACGCTCAAGCTGGATGCCCTGCTGCGCTAACGGACGAGGCACACACGACAACCCGTAAACCGTAAGGAGAAACAACAATGGTGAGCTCTTTTTCCGTTCGCCCCGAGCAGGTGAATGTTCTTTCCGACGACATCGCCACCAACGCCAAGGGCATCTCTCAGGAACTTGACGACCTCGAAACCCAGGTGAAGAACCTGATCGACCAATGGGACGGCGCGGCCCGCGAGGCCTACTATCAGGCCCAGCGTGATTGGACCAACAAGCTGCAGGAGATGAACCAGATTCTGGGGCAGATCTCCCAGGTGACCTCGCAGATCGCCCAGCAGTATGTCGAATCCGACGCGAAGTCCGCGCAACGTTTCTAAGGCATAGGAATTCGGTGAGGTCGGGGCATCCCGCATGGGGAGGAATGCCCCGACCTCACCGCCTTGTATATCGATGACGTGATGGGAGGAAGGGAATCAGATGGTTGAGGAAGTCAGCCTGCAGCCTGAAACGGTGCAAAGCCAGGCGAATGATTTGAACGACATGGGAGAGGATGTACGGGACGTCGATGCCCAATGGAAGGGTGCGACGCGCGGAAACGCCAACTTCTTCGAACAGATGCTTGAGGAGGAGCTCAAGCGGTCCGCCCAGGCGTTCCGGCAATCCAGGGAGCATCTTCACGAGGCGGTGCAGGAGTATGCACAGCGGCTGAACACCACCGTGGACATTTTCACCAAAACCGAGGAATCACAGGTGGATGCCATCAATGACGCCCAAGCCAAGGTGGCGGCGGCGCCGTCCGCGGATTCCACCGGCCATGCTTCGGCATCCGGGATGGCGAAAATCATCACGTTGGACGAGTCCTCTTCGGACGGCGGGTCGGTGGCCACCGGTTCGTCGTCTTCCGAGTAGGGGTGGTGTTGTGGTGGTGCGGCGCGGGCGTTGGGGGCGGTTGCCCGGTATGGTGTCGGCGTTGACGTCCTGCCTGCTGTGCGCGGGCCTGTGCGCGGGATTGTGCGCGCGGACGGCGGCGGCGGACGGGACGGCCGACTGGCGCATCGAGGACATGGGCGTGCGCGACGCGTGGGATGCCGGGCTGACGGGCAAGGGCGTGAAGGTCGCGGTGATCGACGACCAGGTCGTGCGGGACTATCCGGCCCTGGCGGACGCGGACGTGACGTACAGGCTGGCGCTCTCGCACGGCGACTCGTGCCACGGCGAATACGACAAGGGCCGGACCATGTCGAAGCGGGACATGACGCTGGGCACGGCCGACGGGTTCAACATGACCCACGGCACCGACATGGTCGCCCTGATCGTGGGCAACGGGAAGGGCTATGACGGCGGCGCCGGCATCCAGGGCATCGCGCCGGACGCGTCGGTGATCGCCTACGCGGACAGCTTCCCCACCACCGGCCCGATCGGCGGATTCTTCACCGGCGAGGGCTGCATGGATGCCGACGGGAACAATGCCGGCCAGGTCGAGTCCAGCGTCACCGACGCGGTGGATTCGGGCGCGCGCATCATCAACATGTCGTTCGGGGGCGGTGGGGAGAACTGGTACTATCCGCAGGCGGCCCTGCATGCGCTGCGCCACGGCGTGATCCTGGTGAGCGGCCGGAACAACTCCACCGACGCGGGCCTGTACGACCTGGTGGGCAAACCGGCCTACACCCAGTATTTTCCCGGGACGGTGACCGTCAACTCCCTGGCGCGGGACGGCACGGTGTCGGCCACGTCGGATGTCATGGACGGCAACGTGTCGATCCTGAGCCCCGGGGCCGACACGCCGAGGTACAACTACACCGGTGACCGTGATCTTGTCTTCGCCGATGGCGGCACGTCGACCGCGGCAGCCGACCTGACGGGGTATCTGGCGTTAGCGGTGCAGAAGTGGCCGGAGGCGACGGGCAACCAGATCCTGCAGTCCCTGGTGCGCAACACGAGGGGCAACGATTCGGGCGAGGCGAGGCTGGACGGGGAGCATCGCACGGGGGTTCGGCGCGGTGGACCTGCCGCGCCTGCTGTCGGTCGACCCGACGGGCTATCCGGACGTGAACCCGCTGCTGGAGTGGGCGGTCAAGGCCAGCGAACGGGCACGAGGAGACCAAGGGCATGTACACGGAGCATTCCGGATTGGACGGACACCACGAT
>NZ_AZMV01000007.1 GCF_000522505.1 Bifidobacterium moukalabense DSM 27321
CGTAGTTAGCCGGTTGCTTATTCGGAAGGGTCATCACTCCAACCGGACAAGCCGGCTTGCTCCCCGATCAAAAGCGGTTTACAACCCGAAGGCCTCCATCCCGCACGCGGCGTCGCTGCATCAGGCTTGCGCCCCATTGTGCAATATTCCCCACTGCTGCCTCCCGTAGGAGTCTGGGCCGTATCTCAGTCCCAATGTGGCCGGTCGCCCTCTCAGGCCGGCTACCCGTCGTAGGCTCGGTGGGCCGTCACCCCGCCGACTACCTGATAGGACGCGACCCCATCCCATACCGATGAAATCTTTCCCGGCCCACCATGCGATGGGCCGGAGCATCCGGCATTACCACCCGTTTCCAGGAGCTATTCCGGTGTATGGGGCAGGTCGGTCACGCATTACTCACCCGTTCGCCACTCTCACCCGGGAGCGAACCCCCGGGATCCCGTTCGACTTGCATGTGTTAAGCACGCCGCCAGCGTTCATCCTGAGCCAGAATCGAACCCTCCACAAAAAACCTTCATGAAGAGAACCAAACAATGACCCTCAAAAACAAAGAAAATCGACATCGCCTTATCAGGAAAGGCGCATCGCACGAAAACCCCGTCCCGTTCGACCGGTCTCCCGGCACCCGCGCAACGCGCGGGCCGTAGGACGGACTGGCAATCATTTGACCATAAAGAAGTAGTACAGATACGCTCTTGAGTTCTCAAACCACCACCGCACCAGCAGACCGCCCCGAACCATGGGAGCCGGGCCGCCGTGCTGAGCAGCAAGAGACAAACATACACGGGAACCCGCACCCACGCAACCCCGCAGGCGCGAAAAGGCCTAAAACCGTTGCGAACACACGACTTTGCCGGCGTGTCGCAAACCACCCTGCAAGGCCGACATCACCGCCGGAATCCCATGGAACAGCAATCGCACTGCACGAAATCGAATCTTCATCGGCGTGTCGCACACACCACGCAACACGGGCCACGGCCGGACGACACCGGCCACGCACGGAGACACGGCAACCCACACGCACCACGCAACCCGCGGAGACGGACCCGCGGACGGCCCCATTCCACGAAGGAACCCACACGCCACGCAACCCGGAAACTCATCTCGGTCACACAGGACGCAAGGACGGACAGGGAAACCCCGACACGAAAAGCCGGAAGGCGACTGCGCGAACAGCCGCCTTCCGGCTTGATCATTCATCGATCATTCAGTTATGGGATATGGGGGCGAGCTCACTCGGTCTTGGTGGGCTCGGCAGCCGACTCGACCGTCGCCACTGCCTTCCTGCGGGCCATGTAGCGCCTGATGGTCAGGAATTCCAGACCGATGACGAGCACCGCGATCACGCCCCAGACCACGTAGAGGGCGGTCTGCCAGACCGGCAATTCCTCCTGCGGCTGGCCATCGGCATAGTGATAGCTATTGGCCGCCGTGTAGAGGATGTTATGGCAGGCGGTACGCATCGCCTTCACTGAGGTGGCGCTGTGATCGGTGATGTGGTTGGTGACTGTAGTGGTCGCCAGCATCACATCGCCACCGCCGCGGATGGCACGGTCGCCGTTCATGTATCCGTAGCCACCGAAATAGTCGGTCAGCACGAAGCCGCGGAAGCCCCACTCGTCACGCAGGACACTGTTGAGCAGGTGCGTGTTGGAGCCAGCCCACTCGGTGCCAATGTAGTTGAAGGAACTCATGACCGCCTGTGCACCGCCCTCCTTCACGCTCATCTCGAATGGCTTGAGATAGATCTCACGGATTGCCTGCTCGTTGGACCAGGTGTTCACCTCGCTCAAGCGGTTGGTTTCCTGATCATTGAGAGCGAAATGCTTCATGAAGGAATACACGCCCTTTTCCTTGGCGCCGGCAATCTCGCGGGAGGCCATGGTGCCGGAAAGCAGCGCATCCTCGGAGAAGTACTCGAAGGTACGGCCGGAGAAAGCATTACGATGAATGTTCATGGCCGGCGCATACCAACCGGAGGCATTCATATCATGTGCCATGTCACCGATCATGTTGCCGAATTCCTTGGCCAGATCCTTATTCCATGTACATGCGAATGCGGTGGAAGCCGGGAAACCGATGGAGCCGACGCCGGTGAAGTTGTTGTTCAGCGATGCCGGGCCGTCAAGGTCGGTCAGAGCGATCTTACCAACTGACTTTATGGCTTGAGTACCGTAGCCGCCGTTGGCGATCAAGGTATCCATGTCATCGAAGGTCAGCTGGTCGAGTAGCTTGTCCCAATCGGCATCGTCATAGTCTTTACCGGTCAGATCACCGACCTTAAGACCGTTCTTGGCGCCGGTGGTCGGCATCTCGTCGGAATCATTGTCGTACTGGGAGGGATCGTAGTTCGAATTATTGAAGAACGTCTTCTTCACGTCTTCCTTCAAGGTGAAGTCGGTCGGGGCCGCAGTCGCCTCGGCGTAATTCGCGAAGTGGTTCGCACGGCTCAGATACGTCACATCGCCGGCTGCCTCATCGAACTGGTTGGTGGCCACGGTCTGGTCACCGTTGTGGGAGTTCGAATCGGAGTCATAGGTGATCGTATCGGCCACATTGACCGTCTTGCTGTCAATCGCCGTATGCGAATCGGACTGGATGGACACCGCGTAGTCGCCCTTCTCCAGCACATACGCCTTCGCGCCCTTGTAGTCGTAGGAGGCCATGTCGTCGTCATTGAACTCGACCTTCACCGTCTCGGATGCACCCGGTTCAAGTTCCTTGGTCTTCTCGAACGCCACCAGGTTCGTGCTGGCCTTCTCGATGCCGCCATCGGTGTACGGCGGGTTGTAGTAGACCTCGACCACATCCTTGCCGGCCTGGTCACCGGTGTTCGTCACGGTCACATCGAACGTGATCGTGCCGCTCTCGGTGTCATAGTTCACATCGCCCATCTTCTGATCAAAGGTGGTGTAGGACAGGCCGTAGCCGAACGGGAAGGCGACGGAGGCGTCGTAATCGACGGCACCTTCATCGTCCGCGGTCTCCCAATACTTATATCCGACGTAGATGCCTTCGACATAGTTGACGAACGCCGGGGAGGTCTGGCCTTCCTCGAAGTTCTCCGTGGCGAATTCCTTCATGTTGTCATACTTGAAATCGCCGAAATTGTTGTAGGACGGGGATTTGGTGAGGTCCTTGAGGAAGGTGTCGGAAGTCTTACCGGACGGATTGGTCTCACCGGCGAGCACCTCGCCAAGGGCGGAGAAACCGGTCTGACCCGCCGGCGGGCACCACAGCACTGACCTGATCTGCGGATACGAGTCGAGGAAGTCGAACTGGAAGGTGTTGGCGCCGTTATAGATGAGAGTGACCTTGTCGAAGTTCTTGGTGACCAGATCGAGCATGTCCCTTTCGGTTTGGCTCAACTCCAGGAAGCCCTGACCTTTTTGAAAGTCCTCGTAGTCCTTGGAGTTGTTGGTGTAGGTGATGCCGTCCGCCTTCATATCCTTCGGCAGGTCGGCGCCTTCGCCGCCAACTCGGGTGAGCACGACCACCGCCTCATCGGAGAAGTCCTTGGCCTCGGAAACCAGGGAATCCGTATACTGCTTCGCAGGGACCTCCGGCAGGGTCCAATCCTGCTCGGCCATGGCCACAACCGGACGATCCGCACGATAATCGGTGTACAGCTTGGTCAGATCGGCATTGGTTTCAAAACCGGCTTCCTTCATACCGTCAAGAATGGAAGTGGTGGCATACTGCGCGCTCATCGAGCCGGAACCGGTACCGCCATAAACCGGATTGGTGGAGCCCCAGCCGAACACATTGACTTTCTTGCTGGACAACGGAAGGTTGGAATCGTCGTTCTTCAGCATAGTGACCGCTTCCGACTGCACTTCCTTGGCCAGCTTGTTCGCAGCGGACACGGTGGCGTCGGAAAGCGCATACTTCTTGGCCGTGGCACTGGTGACCAAAGTGTTCAACGGGCCGAACAGCATCATGGAAACCGCAATCACCGTGGCGACCAGGAATACCAGCCAGGATTCGGAATGAATCAGTTTACGCGTGCCGACGCTTTTCACCGTCTTCTTGTTGACGGCAAAGGTCAGGATGATTGCCAGAACCAGCACAACGCCGATCGCAATCAGCTGCGGCATCACGGATTTGAGGACGTTGATCACGTCACTCCAATTAATGCCAAGCATTATGTCTCCTCCTTGATTCTCATAACCAAACGGCATGCAGGCCCGATACCGTTGTCGAAGCCAAGCGATTGCACGGCGCTGCCCCGCACCGTTGAATCACCAAGAAGTGAAGACACCTCTTCATGCCGATATTTCGATTTCATCAAACCCCGTCCGAAAAGGGTCCGTCATTCTCCCAGCCTGTCGATTCGCGTGCATAATCTGCATGCATTCCGTGCATGATTTGCATGGAAAACACACCCTTTCGGCACATCAGGGGCGTGAGTAAGGCACCGCAAAGTACGATGGTTGCCATGAGCGACCTAAGCGCATTGAATCTGGAAGAAGGCAGCCTCGTAGGAGGCTACACGTTGATCGCCCGGCTCGGCTCGGGTGCGATGGGATCGGTCTGGCGTGTGCGCGACGACGGCGGCCACCAATACGCGATGAAGATTCTGCGTGACTCACTGACCGAAGAAGGCGATTCGGCGGAGGCCTGCCGTGATCGGATGACGGCTCGTGAGCGATTGCGCCGCGAAGCGATGTCGCTGCAGAAGGTACGCCATCCCGGAGTATGCGGCATCGTCGACATGGAACTCGACGACGCTCTGGCATTCATCGTCACCGAACTGATCGAAGGCAAGAACCTGCGTGAGGATGTGCGCATCAACGGCCGTTACGTCGGCGATGATCTGGAGCGGCTGTCCCGCAAGCTGATCGAGGCCGTGAAGGCGGTGCACGCGGCCGGCATCGTACACCGCGACATCAAACCGACGAACGTGATGGTGTCGACCACCGGTCCGGTATTGGTGGATTTCGGCATAGCCATGGGCGAAGGCGAAAGCCATGTGACCCGCACCGGTCTGGTGATGGGTACGCCCGGCTTCATCGCACCGGAAATCATCGACGGTGCCGAATCGGACGAGATGACCGACTGGTGGTCGGTGGCGTCGGTGCTGGCGTTCGCCGCGACCGGAGAACCGGTATTCGGCACGAAACCGATGATGGCGGTTCTGGAACGTGCCGCCGCAGGTAATGCGAACCTGACCGGATTGCCGGCAGGCACCATGGCAGCCCTCCGATCGGCGCTTGCTCCCGACAGGACGAAGCGCTGCACGCCGGATGCATTGCTGCAGGCGATTTCACTCGACGCGCTCAACCCACTCGCTTGGCAGCAGGCACAGCAGCCTTCGCAGACCACGCTCTCAGGCGATGCAACGGAGATGATGCCCCCTTTTGATGAATCCGGACAGGAGGACAACTCCAATCCACGCACGTTATGGCATCTGCAGGACGACGTCGGCGGCGAGGACGCCATCGGCACGCAGACCATGCCGCAGATCGGAGAGTCCACACAGATCATCGACGCCGATACGGATGCTCCCACCGAGGCGCTGGGGACCTTGAACGCAGGTACGACCAGCGTCATACCGACGCAAGGCGGCACACGGCCGCTTCCGCGGACCTTGCAAGGCGAACAAACGCAGACCATGCCGACCATGCCGATGCAGGATGCCCGGAACCCAGGAGGCGCACCGACGCAAATCGACCCGACCGTCAAGCCGGCCCTGCAACGCATGGTGGATCGATCGACGGCGCAGGCCGCCCCACAATCGTTGCCTCCATCGGTGATTCCGCATGCCGACATCGCGCAGAGCCAGCAATCACCGATGACGCAGCCGTCACAGCCCTATGCCGTCGCCGGCCAGCCGCCGCAGCTCGCCCAGGCCGTACCGCAGAGCGCAATCGATCCGAATGCGCCGCAACCGCCGAATCCTGCGGATGTCAAACGTGGCGAATATCTGTCGCGAGGAGTGCTCCCATGCGTGCTGCTCGCCATACCGGTGGCGATTTGCGCACTATTCTCCCCCTGGATGGCGCTTGGCGCGGCCCTGATGCTCGGCTGGGTGCTGTTCACCATCGGATGCAATGTGGAATCACAACTTGAACGCGAGGGCCGCCGAGGCGGTGAACGGCGGAAAACCGATTGGGCCATCCGCGCGGCCAGCCTGCCTTGGCACATGCTCAAAGGTCTTGGCTACTCCTGCGCCCGCACGGTAATCATGCTGATCATCATGGCGTTGGGATTGGCGATGGCCACGCTTGCCCTGCAACTGCCATACGAACTGATCGATGCCGACCTTCTTGGCCTGACCATTCCCCTGCCGACATTCATTGAGGGACCGTTCTCGCGCAGCGGCCTCATACAGGCGATTTCCGGCGTGATCGGTTGGTTGGTGATGGCCATCGCACCGGGTGCCGTGCTGATGCGGCTCGGTGCCGGATCGCTGCGCGGCGCGCGGTAGATGGCCGATCACCGTCGGACGGAAGCCGCAAAACCCGTACGTCGGACCGCTCCGAATCTCCCTTACGAATCGATAAGGTCTCATCGTTACTATGGTGCACAGCAACATGGTGCCGCAATCACTGGGAAAGGAACAGGATGGCCCAGAGCAACAAGAATGCGCAGAAGCGCGAAAGCCGTGCCGAGCGGAGGGCAGCCGAGGCGGCGGCCGTCAAGGCACGTGCCGAACAGGCGGAAAAGGAACGCAAGCAGCAGACGATGATCGGCGCCATCGTGGTAGCGGTACTGGTGATTCTCGTCGCCATCGGCGCATTCACCGTCTACCACAACACGCATAAGACGAGCGACGCGCAGGATGATCTTACGGTCGAGCAGGCGTACGACAAACTGCAGGAGGTCAAGGATACGCCGTCCCTGGTCGACAAGAAGGGCGGACTGCTGATTTCCAAGAACGGTTACGGCAAGGCCGTGGAAGGTGCGCCGACCATCTCCATCTATATGGATTTCCTGTGCCCCGGCTGCGGCAATCTGCATCGTCAGCTCGATGAGGATCTGCAAAAGATGATCGATGCCGGCCAGATCAATCTCGACCTGCATTTCATGGCGTTCATGGACCGTTGGTCCACCGACGAATATTCCAGCCGCGCCGCAAACGCCGCCATGTACCTGGCCGAACATGACAGCGACCCAAGCCACCTGATCTCCTTCCTGGAGAAGATGTACGCCGAAGACTTCCAGCCGGAGGAAGGCTCGAATTACAAGTCGGTGAGCGATGCCCAGATCAAGAAGCAGATGATCGCGGCAGGCGTTTCCAAGGATGTTGCCGACAAGGCCTTCAACCGCGAATACCAGGATTGGCTCGACGCCATCGACACGTATACGCCGAAGCGTTCCGAGCTGTGGAATGTGAGCGGCAACTACAAGGGCAGCATGACCACGCCGACGGTGACGATCAACGGCAAGTTCTGGGATATGAACCAGCTGTCGACAGCCAAGACGACCCTCGCCGAAGGTTTGCTTGAATCCATCGGGCTCAAGGCGGATCAGGTCGGCGTTGCCGGCGATATGCCGTCCATCGGATCCAAGAAAGGTCCGATTTCCGTCACCACCGGGGAATAACACCCCCTAACTGCCGGCACGCCCGTAAGGCGCACAAGTCAAGTTGACTGCTTTGGGCGTGCTGGTTATGCTATTCAAGCGTTCCACTTTTCGAAATTCGTTTCGGCGAGTGCCAACATGCCTCCTTAGCTCAGATGGCCAGAGCGGCCGCCTTGTAAGCGGCAGGTCGTCGGTTCGATCCCGACAGGAGGCTCGAACCCGATTCTTTCGGGATTATTCTTACCGCGGGTAAGTAATCCAGAAGCCTTCCCCCAACTTGTGGCTTCTGGCAATCGGGCGAGGCGTCCCCCAACCTGTCTCGCCCGGCATAGGGGGCAGGACATCCCCTTCTCTCCTGCCCCCTCTTTCTTTGCCGCCCGCCAAAATGTGGCGGTATGGCCAATGCGCCGAAAAAACCGGTCCCTCATTCCGCACCGACCATTAGAATGGCGACGTTGTATGCCTGCATCGGAAAGAGGAGCTATGGCGAGAAGATGGACCCCTCAGAGGTTTGTGATGCTACGCCGCATACGCACCGTCACCTGCGTTACGGCGGTCACCCTCGCCTCGATATTGGCGTTCGGCGTAGGGGCGCGCAAAACGGTGGCGTTGACGGTGGACGGCAAAACCACCACGGTGACCACATACGCGATGAGCGTTGACCGCCTGTTGCAGGAGCAGCAGGTGAAGGTCAAGACGCACGATCTGGTGGAATCCACATCAAACGGCACCCTGCAGAATCATTCCGTAGTGACGGTGCGTAGCGCCTATCAGACCACCATCACCATCGACGGCCAGGAAGTGCCGTTCTGGACGGTGGCGACCAGCGCCGACCAGCTGCTCGGATTCTTCGAGGAGAACGAGGCGGAAGCGTCGAAAATCACCGTCAACATCGATAACGTCTACAACAAGCTCACCGGAGGCATGGTCATCAACCAGAGCGGCCCTGTGACCGTCATTGCCGACGGCAAGAGCTCCGTCGCACCCAACGGCAAGCTGCCGGCGGCCTCCATTCTCGATTCCAAAGGCATCATCCTGAACAAGGAGGACCGCGTCAGCGTCGAAAAGGACAATGGCGAGACCATTCTGCGCGTACAGCGCGTGACGCATGACGAGCAGACGCGTACGAAAATCGTGCCTCACGGCACACAGACCATCATCGACGCAAGCCTGCAGCCCGGCGAGACCGTGGTAAGGCAGGAAGGCGAGGATGGCGAAATCCAGCAGACCTACGACGTCACCTATGTGGACGGCGTCGAGGAAAGCGAAAAACTGATCAACGAAGTGACCACGAAGATCGCCATCGATCAGATCATCGCCGTCGGTCCGGAGAAGACCGAGAGTTCCGATTCCGACGATTCCGACAACGGTCAGGCGGATTCCGGAAGCAATGACGACGATTCAGACAAGTCCGACAAGAAGGACAAGTCGGATGACAAGGATTCGGATTCGACCGACAAGAAGAACGATTCCTCCAACAAAGACGATTCCTCCAAGAAGAACGATTCGACGTCGACACCCACCACCGAACCAACGCAAACGCAGACGCCAACGCCAACACCAACGCAGACGCAAACCCAACAGTCGCAGACACAGCAGACGACGAATGCTTCGAGTGGTTGCCGACTCTACCATCCATCGGCCGCCCAGGCCCAAACCTATGCGGCGGGCGCTGCGGCCCAGTATGGTTGGACCGGGCAGAACTGGACCGATCTGGTCAAACTCTGGAACCGTGAATCCAGCTGGATGTGGAGTGCGGAAAACGCGTCATCCGGAGCATACGGCATTCCGCAGTCCCTGCCAGGCAGCAAAATGGCCGCCTTCGGCGCGAACTGGCGTGATGATGCGGCCGTGCAGATCGATTGGGGCCTGAACTACATCGCACAGCGCTACGGCAACCCGACGAAGGCCTGGGAGCATTCCGAGCAACATGGCTGGTACTGATGGGAATGGGAACAACGAGCATATGACTGAATACGCAACCAATAACGCCACCATGCAGGGGCATCTGCTGGGAGCCGCCGACATCCGCCGCATCGCCGACGAGGCCGGCATAAGCCCCACCAAGAAATTCGGGCAGAACTTCGTCATCGATCCCGGCACCGTACGACGCATCGTGCGCGAAGCCGCAGTGACGGCCGACGATCATGTGCTGGAGGTCGGTCCGGGTCTCGGTTCGCTGACCTTGGCGATTCTGGAGACCGGCGCCTCGATGACCGCCGTGGAGATCGACCCGTCGCTGGCCGAACGCCTGCCGAACACCATTGCCGAATTCATGCCGGATGCCGTGGAACGATTCCGTGTGGTCAATCGTGACGCACTGACCGTCTCGCCGGAAAATCTGCCGGATTTCAGCGGCGACGAGGCTTTTACGCTGGTGGCCAATCTGCCGTATAACGTGGCGACCCCGATTCTGCTCACCCTGTTGGAACGATTCGACAACCTGCGTTCCTTCCTGGTGATGGTGCAGAAGGAGGTGGCCGACCGTCTGGCCGCGAATCCGGGATCGAAGATCTACGGCACCCCAAGCGTAAAGCTCGCCTGGTACGGTACGGCCGAACGCGCGGGCGTCATCGGCCGCAACGTGTTCTGGCCGGCGCCGAATGTGGATTCCGCATTGGTGTTGTTCAAGCGTTATGAAGGTGGGCATACGCCCGCCGCCGACGGTGCCGGCGGCCCGGCCGCAAGGCGTGAGACGGTGTTCCGCCTGATCGACGCCGCCTTCGGCCAACGTAGGAAGACCCTGCACGCGGCCCTGAAGAAACTCGTTCCGGACGAGGTGTTCGGCATGGCCGGCATCGACCCCACCCGTCGTGGTGAAACGCTCACCATCGACGAATTCGTGGCGTTGACGCGAGCGCTTGATTCCCTTGACGGCGAGGCGAACGCAGCATGACCGCCCCGCTCTCAGCCGTGAGCGTCGACTGCCCGGCGAAAACCAATCTGACCTTGCATGTGGGCGCGCCCCATACCGAATGGGGCGGCCGCCACGAGCTCGACACCATCTATTGCGCGGTCGGCGTGTACGATACCGTCACCGCAACGCGCAAAATGCCCGGAACCGGGTTCTCCCTCAACCTCGAGGGCACACACTTGGGCGATCTGGCATCGTCCGGCAGCGACATGCGCCGCAATCATGCCGTACTCGCCCTGTTCGCCTTGGCCGAGGCCAGCGGCAACGAACCCGATGTGGCATTGAGCATCGACAAGCGCATCCCGGTCGGCGCCGGTCTCGCCGGCGGTTCTGCCGATGCGGCCGCCACATTGCTGGCGTTGAACAAGCTATGGAATCTTGACTGGCCTCTGGCCCGGCTCCGGAAGGTCGCCGCCACCTTGGGCGCCGATATGCCGTTCTGTCTATCGGGAGGGTATGCGCATGGCACCGGATTCGGCGAACGGATCGAGGCGTTGCCTCCGAACTGCGATACCGTACGCGATCTGACCGACCGCGGCTTTGCCGGGTGCCTGCTGGTAGGCGCCTATCGTGCGGAACTACGCACGCCGGAGGTATATGCGGCATTCGACCAGATCGGTGCAGGTGAGGGTGATGAGAACCACCTGCAGCAGGCTGCGATCTCACTGCATCCCCGCAGCGGTCAGGCCATCGAAGCGGCACTTGAGTCTGGCGCAAGCCATGCGTTCGTCTCCGGTTCGGGGCCATCCGTCATCGCTTTTGTGCCGGATGACAAGGCGGCCTCATCCGTGGGTCTGGCATGGCAGGAGTCGCGTACGGTCGACCGCATCATCGCGGCCCAGGCACCTGCCGTTCCGATTGTGCATATCATTGCGTGACAGTAAGGTTGGTACCAATTGACGTTGGAAAAAGGAACTCGCAAATGACTCAAGCTATCGATGAGCGCGAAGCACGCAAACAGTACGTACGCCATCGTCAGAAGGTGGTGTTCTCCATCATCGGCGCCGTCATGGCCGTGGTCATGGTGATCTCCCTGCTGTTCTTCTTCCATGTCGGCGGCCTGGGCACCATCACAACGGCTACGGTGCAACCGAATTACGGTCAGCAGGTACCTTGTGCGGTGAATGAGCAGGACGGTTCCGCAGGCAAGTATGCGGAGAACCGCAACATCACGGTCCGTGTGCTCAACGGCACGAAGTTCATCGGCTTCGCCAAAGCCGTCAGCGGCGCGCTGGAGAACCGCGAGTTCAATACCC
This sequence comes from Bifidobacterium moukalabense DSM 27321, assembly GCF_000522505.1. Taxonomy (GTDB): domain Bacteria; phylum Actinomycetota; class Actinomycetes; order Actinomycetales; family Bifidobacteriaceae; genus Bifidobacterium; species Bifidobacterium moukalabense. The sequence continues at coordinate 11,698 of NZ_AZMV01000007.1, forward strand.
AGACGCCCGACAACTACACCAGCACCAAGGTGGAGCGCACCATGATCCTGTTCGGCAAGAACGCCATCAACCAGGCGTATACGGTGAACAGCAACTTCACCGACGCCAAGATGGTCATGGACGATCGCACCGACCAGCTGATCGACATCGTGGTGGGCGCCACCTTCGACAATCTGCAGGACACCAAGAAGGTGCCGGCCGCAGGCAAGCAGATCGAAAGCTTCGAGGGCTGCGTGGCCGCGGACAAGATGACGGATCTGCCAAAGGCCGATCAGCATGACCCGGTGAATCCGCCGGAAGGCTGAGCGCCGACCCCAGCATCAGCGAATGCCCGCCTTTCGATTGGGAAGGCGGGCATTCGTTTCACTGCTCGGCGTACCAGCGGCTCAGTTCGGCCACGGCGACGTCGTGTTCGACGGGGCCGTTATCAAGCCGGTATTCAAGCATGTGCCTATAGGCCTTGCCTACCATCGGTCCAGGTTCGATGCCCAGCAGCTGCATGATTTCGTCACCATTGAGATCCGGCCGGATCGCGTCGAAATCCTCCTTCTTTTTGAGGTCCCGTACGCGCTGTTCCATCTCATCCATGGCCGACGAGAAGATCATGGCCTTGCGACGGTTCTGCGTGGTCGCATCGGCACGCGTCAGGCGGTTCAGACGCTCGTAGAGCGGACCGGCATCCTTCACATAACGCCGTACCGCGGAATCGGTCCACGGCTCCTCCACATACCCGTGGAAGCGCAGATGCAGATTGACCAGCTCGCTGACGTCCTCGACCAGATGATGGTCGAAGCGCAGGGCCTTCAGGCGTTTGCGCGTCATCTTCGCGCCGACCGCATCATGATGGTGGAAGCTCACCTTGCCACCGGGCTCGAAACGGCGGGTCTTCGGTTTGCCGATATCGTGCATGAGCGCCGCCAGGCGCAACGTCAGATCCGGTGCCGGCACCGGTCCGTCGGGGCCGGTTTCCAACGCCACCGCGCGATCGACGACGATCATGGTGTGCTCGAAAACGTCCTTATGACGATGGTGCTCGTCGATTTCCAGTTGCAAGGCCGGAATCTCGGGAAGGACGATGTCCGCCAGGCCGGATTCGACCAACGCTTCGATGCCCGCACGCGGACGATCGGACAGCAGCAGTTTCGTCAGCTCGTCGCGAACGCGTTCCGCGGAGACGATGTCGATGCGATCGACCATATCGGAGATCGCCTCGGCGGTCTCCGGCTCGATGCGGAAGCCGAGCTGTGCCACGAAACGCACGGCGCGCATCATGCGCAGCGGATCGTCATCGAACGACTGCCGGGGGTCGACCGGCGTACGCAGCACGCCCTTGGCCAGATCGTTTGCACCGCCGAACGGGTCGACGAATTCCAGATCAGGCACACGCAACGCCATCGCGTTCACCGTGAAATCACGACGTGACAGATCGCCCTCCAGAGTGTCGCCATAATTGACCTCTGGCTTGCGCGAATCCGGATCATAGGTATCGGAACGGTAGGTGGTGACCTCCACCTTCACCTCGGTGCCGTCCTCCCGGCGGCGCATGGCGCCAAGCGTACCGAACTTGCGGCCCATATCCCAGAATCCATCACGGCCGAAACGGCGCAGAATATGTTCGAACTGTTCGGGACGTGCCGACGTGCAGAAATCAAGATCATGCGATTTGCGGTGAAGCAGCAGGTCGCGCACCGGACCTCCCACCAACGCCAATTCATAGCCCTCTTCGGCGAACATGCGCCCTAATTCAATGGCTTCAGGCCATACTTCGAAGTTCACGCCAACCCTTTCCGGCACCACAAGTCTCTGTGTACTTTCCGCGTACCAGCATAGCGTGAGCGCGGTATGGGCTCTCGTGGACGGGGTTGTCCGGCATACCGTCGCCGAACACGCCGAACATGCCACCAGGGGTCTCACATTCAGCTGCAAGCATGCCGGAATCTTTGCAACGGCTTGCGTAGGTTTCGCAACACTGCCCCTAGGAATAAGGTGTCGAGTTTCTGTTTTCAATATTGGGTGAGTATGGTTGAAACCATGATTACGCCCGCAGACCTTGCACGCATGCTTGCCCATGCTGCGGACGAGCATACCCAAAACCCGATGGAACCGGACAAATTGCTCTACACCTCACAGTCCGTTTCCTTGGAACAGCAGACCATCATCACGCCCAGCACGCCCACCCCGGCGATGATGCCGCAGCGGCGCACCGGCGACGGACCGACCACCTTCGCCTCGCTGGACGCGCAGGAGCTTCCGGTGGTGCGCGAATATTCCGCAGGAGGGCTGGTCTTTGACGACCGCGGACGTGTGGCCATCATCGCCAGGCATTCGCGCAGCGGACATTTGGAATGGTGCCTGCCGAAGGGACATATCGAAAAGGGCGAGACCCCGCAGCAGACTGCGGTACGCGAAGTGCATGAGGAAACCGGGATTCTGGGTGAAGTGGTCGATTCCATCGCCACCATCGACTATTGGTTCACGGGCACCAGCCAGCGCGTACATAAGCTCGTGCACCATTTCGCACTGCGTCAGATCGGCGGCGAACTGACGGTGGAGGGTGATCCCGACCATGAAGCCGAAGACGCCATCTGGGTGGATTTCAATGATTTGGATGACGTGCTGAGCTATCCGAACGAACGGAAGATCGCATGGCTGTATGCAAGGAAACTCAACAGACAGGCTTGAATGGTGAACCACTCCGCACATCGGAACGTTTCGCGTGCCTTACGCGCGCTCTCGGCAATCCTCGCCATGGTGCTGACCATGGCGTTGATGCTGTTATGCACTCCCGCACACCCGGCTTTCGCCGACGACAATCAGCAGGATACGCTGACCATAGACTCCTCGACGGCGGTGATAACGGATTCCTCCGGGTATCACGTGCAGGCCACGGTGACCAACACCACCGACCATGATCTGCCCGAAGGCACGCTCACGTTGGCGTTGAACGCCTTCTACACGTTCGTGTCGCGCAACGACATTCAGGAATGGTCCGAAGGCACCGCGCACATCCCCACGCCGAACACCGTCGGGCAGGCCCAGGTGCCGGCCCTGCGGGTGGGCGCATCGGCAAGCGTCTCCATCGACGCGGATGCCACGCAGCAATCGCTGCAGGCCATCAACGCATGGGGGCCGAAGCCTGTTCTGCTGAGCTATCAGGCCGATGGCACGCCGATCGACGAAGTGCACACATTCGCAACCCGTTCCAACACCGGGCTCGACACCCCATCCACGCCGGCGATGAACATCACCGTGGTGCAGCCGCTCTCATCGGACAGTTGGACCACCGATACCGACGTAATGGACCAGTTGGTCGACAAGGGCGGTCTCAAGGCGAGCACCGTGACGAAAATCGTGACGCTCGGCAAGAACGACGCCAAGCCCAAGGCCATGGAACAGGTCATCGCCAAGCATGGTGGCCTGCAGACGATTGCCGACCCCACCTATCTGCAGGCCATGACGATGCCGACGCGAGTGGACGGCATCATGCAACCCGCGTCGTTCGACATCACCGCATACTCGGCCATAGACAATGCGGAACTCTACAACAAGGCCGGCGTGAAACAATCCTCCTGGAATGCCGAAAAAGCCGTCTCCACCTACCGTTCGGCGCTTGGGGACGACAATGCGCAGGCTCATGTCTATGCCTGGCAGGGAACGGGCAACTGGACCGCCAAGGCGCTGACGCAGGCCAGGCAGCAGGGATACGATACGGTCATCGCCACCCATGACTTCGATGAAAGCGATGCCGCCACCGTGGAAACCGGCAAAACCGTGGTCTCCACCGATGCGGGCGATATCACGGTGCTGTCGGCGCAGAACGTGTTGACCGATCTGGCACAGGGCAAGGCGACCAGCACGAAAGCCAAAGCCGACGGCGAGGGCTCTTCGGCGGGCAGACTGGCCCGTTTCGCCGCGCAAAGCGCGTTCTATCAGATGGAACAGCCATATTCGGACCGCAATCTTCTGGTATGCCTGTCCCCCAACGGCGATCCGACCGACGTGGACGCCCTGATGTCCGTCATCGAACAGGCCTCCTGGCTGAACGTCACCGATCTCAACACATTGGTCGACACCGACGCGCATCTGACCGGTGACGACGCGGCCTCGGCGGTGCCTGATGGCGACGGTCTGAGCGGCGATGGACGCTCCAGCATCGAGCAGACACTGAACGCCTTGGCCGATACCGCCAACGACATCGCCAGATTCAACGCGTTCATCCTGACGGATGACAACAAACTCAATGACCACAAAGCCATCGCCGCCTGGCGCAGGCAGCTCGTCCGCGCGCAATCCATACTGGCCCTGCACGCCTTGGGCAACGACTCGACCGGCAGCAATACGATGGTCAAAGGCGCGCAACAGCTCGCCTCGCTGCTGACCGACGGCGTGGCCATCACTCCGACGGAAAACGTGACCGTGGTAAGCGAAACAGCGAAAATGCCGGTGACCATCAGCAACAGTCATCCTTACCCGGTGACGGTGAAAGTCTCATCGTTGACCAATTCCATGGAAATCGTCACGTCGCGCATGGATACCGTGGAGGTGCCGGCCCATGGCGAAGCCCAGGTCGCGTTCACCATTCGTGTGGCCACTTCCGGCAACGCCGACGCCACGTTATCGCTGATGGACAGGCAGGGCACCGTGTTCGGTTCGGTACAGACCACACATATCACCAGCGCTCTGCAGATCAGCGACAAAAGCGGCTTCGTGATCATCGGCATCGCCGTATTGCTTGCCGCGCTGGGGCTTTGGCGACAATTCAACCGTAAGAAGGATCCCGACGAATGAGTTCTTCCGTTGGCCGTAATTCATTGATCATGGCCTCGGGTACCGCGGCTTCCCGCGTAACCGGGCAAATCCGTACCATTTTGCTGGCATGGGCGCTTGGCACCACCGGCTATGCCGCGAACGCCTACCAAGCCGGATCGATGATTCCGCAAGTCATCTACACGCTGGTTTCCGGAGGCATTTTCAACGCCGTGCTCGTACCGCAGATCGTGCGCACGCTGAAGGACAAGGACGCCGAGACCAAGCTCAACAAGCTGATCACGCTGGCCATCACCATGCTGCTTGGCGTGACGTTGCTGATGGCGGTCTGCACGCCGTTGCTGACGAAACTGTACGTGAACGGCGGGCCGGATACGATGGCCCTCGCCAACGCATTCACGCTGTGGTGCATGCCACAGATCTTCTTCTATGGTCTCTATACGGTGATCGGACAGATTCTGGCGGCCAAGGATCATTTCGCCACCTACGCGTGGAGCTCGGTAGGCGCGAATGTGATCAGCTGCATCGGCTTCGGCGTGTTCATCGCGTTGTTCGGCCGCGCTTCGGAACAACCCGTCGACTTCTGGACCTCCGACAAGATTCTGCTCACCGCCGGCACATGGACGATCGGGGTGGCATTCCAGGCGTTGATCCTGTTTGTTCCGTTGACCCGCATCGGTTTGCGGTACCGTCCGAAACTCGGCATTCATGGCATCGGACTGCGCTCGATGGGACCGGTGGCCGCCTGGAGCCTCGGCATCGTCGGCGTCGATCAGATCGTCAATGTGATTCTCACACGCATCGCCACCAGCGCCCCGTACCGCGCCCATCAGCTCTATGGCATGAATCAGCTCGACGTCGCCGGTAACGCAACCTATCAGAACGCCTACACGATTTACATGCTGCCGTATTCGCTGATTGCGGTCTCGATCGCCACGGCCATCTTCCCGAAGATATCCAAGGCCGTCGCCGACGGCAACATCGGCGAGGCGCGCAGCGATCTGAGCTCCGCACTGCGTAATCTCAATCTCATCATGTGCTTTCTGGCAACGGCGTTCATCGTACTGCCGCTACCGATCGTGCTCGCGCTGCTGCCTTCCGTATCCGTGCGCGAGGCACTGCTAATCAGCACACCGCTGCTGGCATTGGGCATCGGCCTGCCCTATGCCAGTTCGTACCTGGTGATCCAACGCACGTTCTACGCCTTCGAAGACGGCAAGCATCCGTTCATCTTCATGGCGATCACCATGGGTATTCAGGCGATTGCCCTGATCATCGGATCTGCCCTGCTGCCACCCACGCAATGGATCATTCTGGTCGGCGTGGCCATTACGGTGAGTTACATCCTTCCCTACCCTCTGCTGATGCGCATGTTGCGCAGCCGTTTCGACGGCGACATCGATGGTCCGCACATCATGCGCGCCTATGCCAAGGCGACGCTTGCGGAAATCGCCGCGGCGATCGTCGGCCTGCTGTGCCGCAACGCCGTCTACACACTGGTCGGCGCGCATGTCGGGAGCGATGACGGTTCCATGAACTGGGGACAGGCCGTACTCGCGGCAATCCTGCTGACCATCATCATCACCGTGGTCTATCTGGCTGTGCTGTGGGTGCTGCGATCCGAGGAACTGACATCCGTCGTCTCCATGGTGACAAGCCGTATTCCGGGAATGCGCACGACCAGCCCGGACGGTAGAATATCTCCAGTGCCGGCAACCGGCAGCACTCGAACGAACACACCTATTACAGAGCCGAAGGAACCTATGAAACCTCAGCTGGGAGATACCGTCAGCAACCGTTATGTGCTGGTCTCGCCGCTTCGCGAAGAAACGGGTCTGCAGGTATGGAAGGCCAGCGACCACGTGCTCGCACGGGACTGCCAGCTCTTCATCGTCAACAGCAAGAAGGCGCTGTCCGACGTCAATGCGGCCGCCTCCATGCTGGCCATCTCTCGTGACCCGCATTTCACGCCGGTGCTGCAGCTTCAGCATGTCGATGACGTCGCCCTGGTGATCACCCAACTTGATTCCGGCATTTCGCTCAGCGATTATCTGTCCAATCCCGCGATGCAGCCGTTGAGCTACGAGGCGATGCGGTCCATACTGGGCGAAGTGCTGGAGGCGTTGCGTGTGCTGCAGCAGAACAACCTCACGCACTTCTCCATCAGCACCGATACCGTGCGTCTGACCCGCAACGGCGTGCAGATCGCCGATACTCCGGTCAGCGTCATGCTCGCCGACATGTCTCGCGTCCAATCCGTGAATGGCAGGGAGCGGCTTGCGATTCGTCAGATCGCCGCACTGCTGTATGCCATGCTGATCCGCAAGCCCTCGACGCTCGCCACTGATTTCAATCTGGCGACGATTGCAAAGGACGCTCCCATGGAATTCCGCGTCATCTGCAAGCGTGGCCTTGAGCTGCAGGAGGAAGACGGATTCCCGACCATTCCGATGGCTACGCTCGCCGAACTGGATGCGCTGCTCGACCACTATCAGCCGTTACAGACGCTGACGGAAGCCGATATCGCACTGCCTTCCACGGATTCGCAATGTTCCATCGTCAATGTTCCGGTGCTGCAGATTCTCGACAGCGATACCATCGCGCTACCGGATAAGCTGGTCAGTTCCGGAAGCATCCCCGAATTGAATTTCGAGGCTCCGGAACCGCACACCGATCTGTCCGACAGCAAAGAGGCCATCGCCAAGGGCATGGCCGCGACCAGTGGCGCCGTCAAGACGTTGTGGGCCAACAGCAAGGCCGTGCTCAGCGAAGAGGACATCGACGGCGTAGTGGATGATGCCGCAACGCAATTCTCATTCCCCATCACGGTGACCGCCGACTCCATGCCGTATGGGGATGATTCGGAAACCCAGTTGGAAAAGACCGGCCGCATTCCGGTCATCGGAGCCGATGGTCGAGTCATTCAACCCGGCGAGGAGTCCCAACGTGCGCTGGAAGCCGAACGTGCCGCCATTGACGCAGCCTATGCGTCCGGCAACGCGCCGGTACCGCCAAGTTTCGCACCGAAGAATCCACCGGTCGAAGATGATTCCTCCGACGTGGCGGACGCCACGCTGTTCGGTAAGGTCAAAACCAAGGTCGTGGCCATCATCATCGCCGTCATCGTCGTGGCGGTGGCCTTGGGATTCGCCATCCACGGACTCACCAGAAACGGTGCCACGAATGGCTCCTCCGGCAATTCCGCAAACGCCTGGCCGGAAATGAATCTTGACGATGTGCCATTCGGCAACGAAACCACGCAACCTTCCGATAACTCCAGCTCCGCAAACGCCGACTCCAGCCCTTCCGCCACGAAGCAGGCCACGAAGCAGGCGGAAGACAAGGTCATCACCAGCGACAAGAAGGCGAAGAAGGTACCGGATCCGAAGCAGCCGGAGAACAACACTCCTTACGAAATCGACTATCGTCAGTTCGTGTCCAATCCCGACGGGCAGCAGGGCTATGGCTACTACGTGCATCTGAGCCAGCCTCATGACGTCTACCGTCTGGTCATCAAGATCCGCTCCTCCGGAGGCCAGGGCTATGTGCGCGTCAACACCACGTCGAGTCCGACGCAGGGTGAGCAGGTGGCGCAGTTCGAGTTCGACGCCAGCGGCACCACCGACGTGAAGTTCGATAAGACCGTGAATACGCAGGATATTCTGCTCTGGGTGCCTATGGACAGTCTGCCGGGCAACCAGTTGTACATCGACAGCTTCCAGGTGTTCTAGGCACCGCGGATATCGCCTCATCCGCCAAGCCCCCGCGCATCCGTTCATCACGGAATGGCGCGGGGCTCTCCATATGCCTTCGTTCCGCATGGCGGCACGAAACGTTATCGTGGTTGTTACATGACCCCCGTTAGTATGTGAGCTCGTGAAACAAGAAGACATTGTTGAGAACATCGCAGAACACGCTTCGGAATCTTCGGATCATGCCCGCCATGAACATGTGCGCAACGTGGCCGACCTGTTCGTCGAATGCCTGGTCAACGAGGGCGTACGCGTCATCTACGGCATTCCCGGCGAGGAGAATATCCCGTTGATGGAGGCTTTGGAGCGCGATGGACGCATTCGCTTCGTATTGACCCGACATGAGCAGGGGGCAGGCTTCATGGCCTCGACACAGGGCCATCTCACCGGCAAACCGGGCGTATGCTTGGCCACGCTCGGACCGGGTGCGTTGAATCTCACCTTGCCGGTGGCGCAGGCCAACGCCAGCACCATTCCGATGGTCGCCATCTGCGCGCAGGGCAACGTGACCCGTTCGTACAAGGAATCCCATCAGATAGTCGACTTGGTGTCGGTGTTCCGCCCACTGACGCAGTGGACCAGTATGATCGCCACGCCGGGTTCGGTGCCGGAAATCATCCGCAAGGCCTTCTCCGTAGCGCAACGGAAACGTCCGGGCGCAACCTGTCTGATTCTGCCAGAAGACGTGGCCGAGATGCCCGTTCCGGCAGGAATCAAGCCATTGCCGTTGCCGGACACCATGCATATTCGCCCGACTGACGGCACGATCGCACGTGCGGCCGACATCATCAGCCAAGCGCAGCATCCGATCATTCTGGCCGGCAACGGCGTGGCCCGGGCACACGCCGAGAATCGTCTGCTCGCATTGGCTGAACAGCTGAATGTGCCGGTGGCCACCACATTCGAAGGCAAAGGCGTGATTTCGGATCATATTCCGAATGCACTTGGCGTAGTCGGTTTCATGAAACATGATTATGAGAATTTTGCTTTTGATGAGGCTGACTTAATTATCTCTGTCGGATTCTCCATTCAGCAGTTCGATCCGAAGAAAATTAATCCGAACGATGATAAGACCATCATTCATATCAATACCTTTATTGAAGATACCGATGCGCACTATTCAACCGCATTGAATATCATGGGTGACATCGATCAGACTCTGGAGGCGCTGATTACCCGACTGCAGGTGAAGGGCATTCGCTTTGACGAATCGCACCCACTGATTCATGAGTTGTTGAATTCGGAATTCCGTTCATACGCCAACGACGATTCCTTCCCGATGAAGCCGCAACGCATCGTATACGACACCCGTCGCGCCATGGCCGACGACGATATCACATTGGTCGACACCGGTGCATTGAAGATGTGGATGGCCCGTCTGTACCCGACCTACTATTCCAATACCTGCATGATCGACAATTCGTTGTCGACCATGGCATGGACGTTACCCGGTGCCGTGGCCGCCTCGCTGGAGCATCCCGGCCGCCCGGTACTGGCCGTGATGGGCGATGGCAGTTTTCTGATGAATGTGCAGGAAATCGAAACGGCCGTTCGCGTAGATGCACGCATGGTGGTGCTGGTGTGGGTAGACAAGGCCTACGGACTGATCAAGTGGAAGATGAACATTCACAATGGTTCGTACGAGGATGTCGATTTCGACAATCCGGATGTGTTGGAGCTGGCCCACAGTTTCGGCGCACGCGGCCATGTAATCGAAACGGCCGACGAACTCTACCCCACCCTATGCGAGGCGTTGAGGAACCAGTCCGGCGTCGATATCATCGCCTGCCCTGTCGATTACAGTGAGAACATGAAACTCATCGAAAAACTCGGCGAAGTCGATTTCAGTAATTGATTTTCGTTGATCTCCCAACGATATGATGCCAGCTGTTTCACGTGAAACAGCTGGCATCGTGTCGCCTTCGCCCTATCGGACCAATGCCGCATAGCTGGTTATCGGGAGAAACGATAACGGGTGGCAATACGCCCTGAGCTCATACGGCGCGGCTTGGTAGGAGTGCCCGTATGGTGGGGTTATGAATGATTTGCGAGATGTGATTATCGTCGGATCCGGCCCAGCCGGATACACCGCTGCCATCTATTTGGGCCGTGCGGGATACCAACCCCTGATCGTCGCCGGGGCCCTGACCCCCGGAGGCCAGCTCGTCAACACCACCGAAGTGGAGAACTTTCCTGGATTCCCCGACGGCATTCTTGGCCCTGATCTCATGGACAATATGCAGCGACAAGCGGAGAAATTCGGCGCCGAAATCGTCTGGGATGACGTCGTGTCCATTACCGCTGATGCCGAGTCCGGCACGAAAACCGTAACTCTCGATCAAGGTGACGTCTACGATACCCGAGCTGTGGTCGTAGCCACGGGCTCCCAGTATCGCAAACTCGGAGTACCGGGAGAGACTGAATTTTCCGGCAAGGGCGTTTCCTACTGCGCCACCTGCGATGGATTCTTCTTCCGAGACAAACCAATCGTCGTGATCGGCGGCGGGGACAGCGCCTTCGAAGAGGCTGACTTCCTGTCTCGCTTCGGCTCCTCCGTTACGCTGATCCACCGCCGTGATTCGTTCCGCGCTTCGCGGATCATGGTCGAACGAGCCAAGAGTAATCCAAAGATCAATTTCATTCTTGATTCTGTAGTTGAAGAGATTAATGGAGATAATAACGGCGTTAATTCAATTTTAGTACATAACTTAAAATCTGATTACAGCGAAGTTATTTCTGTAAATGGAGTTTTTGTCGCCATTGGACACACTCCTGCCACTGCATTCCTCGATGGTGTGGTGGATCGTGATGAGGCCGGATACATCCGGGTGGAGGGTGCCAGTACCCGAACCAGTGTTCCCGGGATCTTCGCCGCGGGCGACTGCGTCGATAGCGTCTATCGTCAGGCCATCAGCGCCGCCGGAATGGGTTGCCGCGCCGCACTCGACGCCCAATCCTATCTGCAGTGATTCTCATATCGGACTTCATTTACCCATCATGAATGGTTGTTTGCCGGCATTCCGATTTCCGCCGTGTGTCCGTGGGGGCGGCATGTTACACACGTACTTACATAAGCCCTGCAATATACGTAACACAAATGCACTTACGAGCAGAGGGGGAGGCATAACTCTGTTTCAGACCGTAAGGACTTGGCCTGAGCGGCCCGGAGCGTATCAGAAACAGAGTTATGCCTCCCCTCTGCGGATACAGCGTCAGCGCAACACAACCGCATAAATCAGATCATGCGGCATACGAGCAGGAGAGATGCATCGTTACAACGAATAATAATCGATGCAAGCAAGCTACTGATGCTGCTGCATAAGGAGATCGACGATTCGGTTCATGTCGTCTTCGGACTTGAACACGATTTCGATGCGACCGTGCTTCTTGGAGCCCTTGATCGATACTTTGGTGCCAAAATGCTGCTCAAGACCTACCTGCACCGGAGTTCCCGCCCACGGATTCAGCTTGCTTGCCTTGGGTTTCTTTGGCTGATCGCTTTCGGAAACCTTCATCGACACGATTTCCTCAGTGCTACGCACCGACAATCCTTCAGAAATGATACGGGTGGCCAACTGCTCCATATCGGACTCAGTCGGCAATCCCAGCAGCGCGCGGGCATGTCCGGCGGAAAGCAGTCCCGAAGCGACTTTTTTCTGTACGACCGCCGGTAGATGCAGCAATCGTAAGGTATTGGCGATTTGCGGACGCGATTTTGAAACGGACTTGGAAAGCTGTGCCTGGGTCAGGCCGAAATCGTCGATCATCTGTTGGTACGCGGCCGCCTCTTCCAGTGGATTCAATGCCACTCGATGCAGGTTCTCCAGCAAGGCATCGCGCAGCATATCGTCATCCGAAGTGGTTTTGACGATTGCCGGTATCGTCTTCAGACCCGCGATCTGCGAGGCACGCCAGCGACGCTCGCCCATGATGAGCTCATACATGCTATCCATGCGGCCATCAAACATATTATGGGCCTCAGACGCATTATTCGCGCCTTCCTGCGCTTTTTCACGCTGCTCCTTGCGTGCCGCCTCGATTTGCTCGCTTGGACGCTTACGCACGACGATGGGCTGAAGTACGCCGACTTCCTTGATGGAATCGGCCAGCTCGCGCAGATCATCCTCATCAAAGATGGTACGCGGCTGATGTAGGTTCGGGCCAACGTCGCTCAGGCGCAATTCAACAAGATATCCGCCTTGAACCGGCAACAGCTCCGTTTCCTCGTCGCCCTTCTTGGAGGACTCGGTTTCACGTGAAACACCAGTCTGTTTATCGGCCGTCGGCTTGGACGTTTCCACCCCCAACCCGGAACCGCCGAAGAACATATCCGCGGGATGGGCGGTCTCATTCAACGTGATGGATGGCATGGCATTGCGTCGGCCGGAAGTCTTTTTCGCAGTTTCACGTGAAACACTCTTCTTGCCGGACTGTTTCATGCCATGTACGGCATCAACGGAAGCCTGTGCGGTAGCAACGGATATCTTGCCATCCTGCGGTTTCTCGGCGGTCACTTGAGGTTCCTGCACAACGTCTTCGTGCTTCTGATTCTCTCCCGGCAAAGCGGGGAACAGTGCTCCAAGGCCTTTGCCCAAACGTGACTTCGTAGCCATAATCAGTTCTCGTTTCTTCTCGCATCAATAGCCTGCAACACCGTTGGGGATCGACGTGCTATTTCCAGTGCAGCCTCGCAATAGGAGATCGCGCCCATGCCTCTCGGATCGTAGGCGATCACACTTTGATTGAAGCTCGGAGCCTCGGAAATCTTCACCGTACGTGGAATGGTGGTGTCAAGCACGATAGTCGGATAATGCTTTTTGACTTCCTCATGTACCTCGCGGCTGAGCAACGTACGTTTATCGAACATCGTGACCAGCATGGTGGACACCAGTAGGGCAGGATTGAAATGCTCCTGCACCAAGCCAATGGTATTGATCAGCTGACCAAGCCCCTCCAACGCGTAATATTCCGCCTGGATCGGAATCAGCATCTCCGTAACCGCACACATGGCGTTGATAACCAGCAATCCCAGGCTCGGTGGGCAATCTATAATCACATAGTCATAATGATGTTCGCTGGATTCCAGGAATTCATCGACGGCACGTTTGAGCAGAACGTTGCGATCGGCCATATCGGCGACTTCCAGTTCGGCACCACTCAAATCAATGGAGGCCGGCACTACATCGAGTAGTTCGAAATCGGGGCAGGTCTGCTTGACGTCGGCAATGCTCATACGGCCTTCAAGCACGTCGTAGACCGACGGCTCCCCCGAGGCATGCCTCGCACCAAGAGCGGTGGATGCGTTCCCCTGGGGATCCATATCAATCAACAGCACCCGAGCACCATACTGTGCCAACGCAGAGGAAACGTTCACGGCGGTCGTCGTTTTGCCGACACCACCTTTCTGGTTGGCCACGGCAATCATGCGAGTACGTTCGGGCTTGGGGAACGTCACCTTCTGCAAAGCACGGTATCGTGATGACTCATCGGCGATCTGTGCTCCCAATGGGGAGGAGCTCCCTCCGAAAATACGTTTGATGGTATCCGTTGCGGATTCCATAGACGTCAGGTTGTCTGGTCCTTCAGGTCCAGTCATGAACTAGCCCTCCTCGATTACTTACAGTATGTTCAAGTTTCTTCATCTGGGTGGACATGCCTTACATCGTGCACAAATGTGGATAACTGTGCATGACTTGTGGATAACTCATATAGTTCCTATCAAGTTATCCACAAGACAAACGTTGCAAAATAGCGGAAAATTTTTCACTGCGTTTCATGTCACCCAGATTGGTGGACAAAGTGGATAACTTCGCCAAAATGTGGATAACCTATCTCTTGTCAACCATCAGGATATGCGTCGCTTCAAGCCCCGGTCCCACCTCAGCCTCGACCACTCGGGGATGGATCCCGCCGTTCCTGATGATCTCCTTGGTAGCCTTATCGATTTCATCTTGTGCGGAACGTCCTTTCAATGCGATCAGACGACCACCGGTCTCGAGCAAAGGCAATGTCCATCCGGAGAGTTTGGTCATGGGCGCCACGGCACGGCATGTCACCACGGCAAACGGATGTCTTATCGTGATCGGATTGCCGTCCAAATCAAGTACGGGAGTGGTGCGAGGCGTCCCTCCCCTCCCCCTTCTATTGGCCTTAGGACCACGTATGGCCTCGATCATCTCGTTGGCCCGTGCCCGCACCACCGTGACGTTGTCAAGCCCCATGTCGCTTACGCATTCGTTGAGCCATTCGATACGACGTTCCATAGGTTCCACCAGCGTGAATCGATGATCCGGCAGACATGCGGCTGCAACGATTCCTGGAAATCCGCCTCCACTGCCGATATCAGCCACCGTCTTAAACTGTCTTTTTGCCGTCGATTTGCGTACGAATGGCACAATGGACGCCGAGTTCAGAATATGCCGTTCCCAGATGATACCGATGTCACGTGGTCCGATCAGTCCGCGGGGCTCCCCCTCCTGTGCCAGTTTGGTATGAAAGATGCGCAACTTCACAAGCGCATCCCCCAGCACCTCTTCCAGAATCGGCGAATCATCAAGTTCGTCAGTCACTTCAGTCATGTTCTCTATCCTATAACTACAGGGATATCAATCCTCCCAACCACTCTCCGATGGAGGCACAGGAAACGAAGCCCCGGCATCTGCGATGGCGGGCGGAAGAGCGGTCATGGTCATACTCCGTTCAAGACCGCAGGACCAACCGACTGATCGAATCTCAATGAACATATCCGCGGATGGACCGTTGCAATGCATCATCGACGTGCACTACAAAAAAAAACGCCGCACAGTGGCGGCGTTCTGTTTCTTCTGTTTCACGTGAAACGAGCTCAGGCCTCGACGTCGTCCTCGAAATAATCGTCTTCCGTAGTCGTCTCGGCAGACCCGGACTTGAGATACACCGTCACATAACGATGCGGTTCCTCGCCATGGGAACGGGACTTCAATCCTTCCTCGCGAACCACATCATGCACGATCTTACGTTCAAAGGAATTCATCGGCTTGAGATCCACCGGCTCACCGGTTTCACGAGCCTCGTCGATGGCATCCAATGCGATATCATGCAGACGCTGACGCTTGTGCTTGAGATAGCCATCGACGTCCACAATGAGATGGGAACGCTCACCGGTCTTCTGTTGCACAGCCAGGCGAGTGAGCTGCTGCAGGGCATCCACCACTTCCCCATTGCGGCCAATCAGATGTTTGATATCGGTATCATCATCGGCAACGATCTGTACCGTGGGACGATTATTGCGCACGCCCATCTCGATATCGCCCTCGTAGTCGACGATATCCAGCAATCCTTCAAGATAATCGGCAGCGATATCAGCTTCTTCATTGAGCTGATCGATGGTCTTTTCATCATCTTGCGCCATGGTTGTGTACTCCTTTGAGCGGGGTTCTATTCTAAAGTCTAAGTCCTGTTTATCACTTCAGTGATAACCCTGAAAGAAAGGGCGTGTCCCGTGTTTCACGTGAAACACGGGACACCTTACTCACTTCTTTCTCTTCTTACGGGTCGGCTGCTGCCGCTGATATCCGTTCTTCGTCTTATTCTCGGCCGCGGCCTTGGCCTTCTCCAACTCCTCTTCTTCGAGGGACGGAAGACCGGCCTTGGCACGGCGAGCGTTCTCGTGCTCATGATCACGAACGGTCTTGGCCTCCGCCGCCGGAGAACCAGGAGTCGGGAAGGCGTAGACCTGCCACAGTGAACGGCAGAGGTTCAGAATGTTGTTGGCAAGCCAGTACACCAGCACAGCGAACGGCATGGTGGCACCCGAGAAGATGTACATGATCGGGAACACCCAGAGCATCATCCTCTGCATCATCTCGGTCTGCTTGGTCTGCGGACCGTTCTGGGGCATGTTGCGCTTCATGTTGTTGTACTGCATGAACCACAAGCAGAAGCACATCAGGGCCACGAAGATGGCGATGACGACCTTGCCGCCGGTATTGGCCGTCATGAAGTTGTCGGTGACGTTGGTATGGAATACCGTGGTCTTGGTGAACTGCAGTGCGGTGGCCTGATCGAAGGCACCCAACGTGGCGCGCTTGCCGCGGGCGATGTATGGGATGGCCGACAGCGTATAGAACATACACATGAATATCGGGCCCTGAATCAGCATCGGCAGGCACGAGCCCATCGGGTTCGCGTTGTTGTCCTGATACAGCTTCATCAGTTCACGCTGCATGGCCTCTTTGCTGGCCTGGTCGTTCTTACCCTTGTACTTGTTCTGGATGCGCGCCATCTTCGGCTGGATTTCCTGCATCTTGCGCATCGATTTCATGGTCTTGTAGTACAGCGGGAATACGCACGCATGCACCACAATCACCAGGAAGATAATGGACAGCACCCACGAAAAAACCGACCGGATGCATGCCTAGCAGCGTCAGGAACTTATGGAAGATGGCCATGATCTGCGTCATGAGCCACTCGATTGGCGTCAGGAGCTTATACAGCCAGCCCCAGAAACCGCTATCGAGGAGAAATTGATTTTGATTCAGCATTGCAGGCCCGTCTCCTTATCGTCTGCGGCCAGTGGTGTGAGCCGAGGCTCTTCATGAGCCTTCGACCACGGAAATCTATAGCAAATGGAATAGCGCTGCGGAACATCGTCGATTCCCCCGCGACTCCAAGGCCTGCAGCGCAGGATGCGCAACAGGGCAAGAAGACCACCCTTCAGGCAGCCAAAACGCGTCACTGCCTGAATCGCGTAGTTGGAACAGCTTGGATAGTATCTGCAACAGGGCGGGGTCTTTGCGGAGATGTGACGTTGATACCAACGTATGGCACGAATCATCCAGTCACCACTGTGCCCCATCCGCGTCATTGATGCGCTGCCTTACGGCTTATCGCCTCGAAACAAGCCGCCATCTGATGGTCCAGAGACGAAAAATCGGCATGTGCCGCGCTTGGCTTCGCGCGCAATACGATATCGCAGGATTCAGGCAGTAAGGACTCGTGCTTTCGCGCAAGTACACGGAAGCGACGCTTGACGGCATTACGCGTCACCGCGTTACCGACAGCCTTGGAAACGGCCAGACCGATACGTCGATCACCCTTCGCCGCGGAATCGGATATGAAGACATCGTCATGCATTACGTAATGTACGACGATGTCTTCACGCGATACCCTACGACGGCGTTTGAGCACCGCGACGAAATCGCGATGGCTTTTCAGCCGTTCCATCGCTATGCCACTACATACAATCAGGCAGCGAGGGACTTGCGGCCCTTGGCGCGGCGACGATTGATCAGGGCGCGACCTGCGCGGGTGCGCATGCGCTGACGGAAACCGTGCTTCATGTGACGACGACGGTTGTTCGGCTGGAATGTCCTCTTCATAATTAATGCTCCCGGTGTTTTAGCCATGCCAAGGCACGGCTCCTCATGAGTCAAGCTCTACTAAATTACTCTGACCCCTGAACACAGTCAAAATCGTGAGTCATTCCCTGTCGGATAAGAGGGGAATCCTCCCGGTCAAATATCCACAAAACCGTTGGAACAACGCCGAATTCCCCATGAAAGTTATCCACAAATTACATTCATGTTATTCACATTTCAGCCTTTTCAACACGCTAGACGGTGGATAACTTGGGGAAAAGGGAGTAAAAAGAAACAGTTGTACATCCGCAGGCCGTCTATTGGGAAAGGGAATCCATGGTCGATACTCCCCATGATCCTCTCGATCAGGCTCGCGGTGTATGGTCTGACGCGCTGGCATTGCTGCGCCAGAATCCAAAGCTTTCCGCCCGGGACAAGGGTTGGCTGGAAAACGTGGTCCCCGAGGGCATGTGGGGCCCGACCATCGTATTATGCGTACCCAGCGCCGCAACCCAGCAGGCACTGCAGACCGAATTGAACCAGCCGCTGATGGAGGCGTTGAAGGATTCCGCTGAGCAGGACATCTTCCCCGCATTCAAGATCGTGCCGATGCAACAGCCTGTCGAACCGGAAATCGAGGAATACCCGCATTTCGACCGCAAGCCGCGCAGCCAGCACGAGGAATCGACGCAGGGGCAGCTTCCCATCCCCACCAGCATGCCGGAGCAGCCGTTCCGCACCACCGAGCAGGGAACTTTCCCCAGCGGCCAGAACAGGCCTTTGCTGGATCCACAGACCCATCTGAACAAGAACGCCACCTTCGATACCTTTGTGCCGGGTGATTCCAACCGCTTCGCACGCACCGTGGCGCTGGCCGTGGCCGAAGGCTCGGGTCATGATTTCAACCCGTTGTGCATCTACGGCGGTTCCGGCCTGGGCAAAACGCATCTGCTGAATGCCATCGGCAATTATGCCTTGGTCAAGGACCCGAATCTGAAGGTCCGCTACGTGACCAGCGAGGAATTCACCAACGAGTTCATCGAGGCGCTGGGCGATACGAATCAGAATTCCGGCCAGATCAAGGAATTCAACCGTCGTTACCGCGAGGTCGACGTACTGCTCATCGATGACATCCAGTTCCTGAGCGGCAAGGAGGCCACGCTCGAGCAGTTCTTCCATACGTTCAACACGTTGCACCAGGCCAATAAGCGCATCGTGATCGCCTCCGACGTACCGCCCAAGGACCTCAAGGGCTTTCAGGCGCGTCTCATTTCCCGCTTCGAATCCGGCCTGACCGTTGACGTCAAGCCGCCGGATCTGGAAACCAGAATCGCCATCCTGCGCATGATGGCCACCATGAACGGCTCCCATATTCCCAACGATGTGCTCAACCTCATCGCGGAACGCTTCACCGAGAACATCCGTGAGCTGGAAGGCGCGCTGAACCGCGTGACCGCCATGGCCTCGCTCAGCAACCAGCCGGTTACCCGCGCGCTGGCGGAGCATACCCTGCAGGACTTCTTCACCTCCGATGTGGAGATCAAACCGGCCGACATCATCAGTCAGGTGGCCAAGTATTTCCATCTGACCTTCGACGACATCGTCGGACGCTCCCGCACCAAGAACATCGCCTTGGCGCGTCAGGTGGCCATGTATCTGGTGCGTGAACTCACCAGCATGAGCCTGAACGATATCGGCCTGGTATTCGGAGGCAAGGACCATACCACCGTCATGCATGCCTACACCCGTATCAGCGACGAGATGCAGGAAAAGCAGGAAATCTACAACTATGTGATGGAACTGACGGTCCGTCTGAAGCAGCATTCCGCCGAAAATTAAGGTTTCGAAGCCGGTTTTCCGATTGGTAAATAAGTTTACTCAAGTAAATATTTACTGCCGTTGACACGCCGTGCTGTACACAATAGGCGTCGAAGTTATCCACATACTTGTACACAAATGTGGGAAAATCCCGTGACTAAGCCGTTGAAAACACCCAATTTGACCGTGGGTAACCCGTGAATGCACCAACCTCGGTTGTGGATAAATCCTAGCCGCAGTTCCGCCTGTGGATAAGTCGTCCATTTGTCCACATTTCATCCCGAAGTTATTCACATTCGAGTTATCCACCGGAAGCCTTGCAAACAGTGCTTCTCCGACAGTTACCCACATTATCCACAGGCCTTATTATGACGAAGGAAGGTTGTAATAGGAAAATCGTCGACATCATCGTAAGTGGGGAATTCCCCATGATGCGCAGACGCCACGCACTTCGCTAGAATGGCTTGTAGCCTGAACGAAATGAGGATTCCGTCATGAAAGTTGAAATCAATTCCCAAGCGCTTGCCGACGCAGTGGCCTGGACCACCCGCGTCATCGACGCCCGTCCTGCAACCCCGATTCTGGCAGGCATTCGTCTCGAAGCCATCGATGGCACCTTGCAGCTCTCCGCCTTCAACTATGCGATTTCCGCACGCCACCACATCGAAGCCGGCATCGACGAGGCAGGTACGGCCCTGGTTCTTGGCAAACTCCTTGCCGACATCACCAAGTCCCTCCCTGCCGAGAAGACCTATCTGTCGACCGAT
This sequence comes from Bifidobacterium moukalabense DSM 27321, assembly GCF_000522505.1. Lineage (GTDB taxonomy): Bacteria > Actinomycetota > Actinomycetes > Actinomycetales > Bifidobacteriaceae > Bifidobacterium > Bifidobacterium moukalabense. Next base: position 32,140 of record NZ_AZMV01000007.1, read on the forward strand.
GGCTCGACCATGACCATCACCTCCGGCAAATCCACATTCACCATGCAGCTGATGCCGGATAGCGAATACCCGGACCTGCCCGTGGTCCCCGCCAAGCTGGGCCAGGTGGACTCCCCCACCTTCATGCAGGCCGTCAATCAGGCCTCCGTGGCCGTCTCCCGCGAAGAGAACCGCCCGGTACTGACCGGCATCCGCGTACAGTTCCAAGGTGACAAGGTCATCATGAGCTCCACCGATCGCTTCCGTCTATCACGCTCGAGCTTCACCTGGACTCCGGAGAATCCCGACATCAATACCACGGCTCTGGTACGCGGCACACTGCTGCGTGATGTGGCCCGCTCGCTCGACGAGCATCAGAACATCGTCCTCGATTTCGACCCGGACAGCCCGTCGCTGCTTGGCTTCGAAAATGCCGGGCGCGTATCCACCTCGCAGCTGATTGATGGGGAATTCCCCGCCGTCGACCGCCTATACGCCGATGAATATCCGATTCATGCGGTCATCGATAAGCAGGCACTGATCGGCGCCATCAAGCGCGTCTCCCTGGTGGCCGAACGCAATGCCCCGGTTCGCATGGCCTTCTCCGGGCAGGAGCTGACGCTGTCGGCCGGTACCGCCGACGAGGCCCAGGCCAGGGAAAGCATCGACATCGATATGGATGGCGACGACATCACCGTGGCCTTCAATCCGTCCTATCTGGTGGAGGGTCTGAGCGCCATCAGCGAGCCGTTCGTTCGCATGAAGATGACTACAGCCGTCAAGCCGGTGGAATTCAACGGCCAGCAGGAGGCGGATTCCGACGAATCCATGGATTACCGCTACCTGCTCGTGCCGATGCGATTCAACAGCTGACACCGACAACGGATACATGGGCTGAATATCGCCGAAACGGCATATTCAGCCCGTACTTATGCACGATTCGAGGATCCCATCCATGTACATCTCCCGACTCGCACTCGATCACTACCGTTCCTGGGAGCGTTGCGTGCTCGATTTCGAGCCGGGAGTGAACATTCTGCAGGGATCGAACGGACTGGGCAAGACCAATATCGTGGAAGCCTTGGAGGTGCTGTCAACCGGCTCCAGCCACCGCACCTCATCCTCATTGCCGCTTATCGAAAGAGGTTGCACTTCGGCAACCATCCGCGCGAACGTGGAGGACGGGCGGAACCGACATTCCTATGAAGTGACCATCGCGGCACGAGGCGCCAACCGTGCACGCATCGACGGCGGCAGCTCCCTGTACATGAGGGATGTCATAGGCAGGATCCCCTCCGTATCCTTCACGCCTGAAGACCAGCGACTGATCTCAGGAGATCCGGCCACCAGGCGTAACTTCATCAACCAGGCGGGTGCACTGCTGATACCGTACTATATGGAGCGACTGCAACAGTTCACACATGTCGCCAAGCAGCGTACGGCCCTGCTCAAGCAGCTCGGCGATCGCGGCGATACCAATCCCCAGTATGGCCGGCAGGCCGCCCTCAGCGGACTGGAGATCTGGACCGGACAGTTCATCGACATCGGCATGGCGCTGACCCGTGACCGTAGCGCTCTGATCGAGCGACTTGCCGAACCGTTCAATCGCGTATATGCATCTTTGGCGGGGAACGATCAGCAGGCCTCCCTGCACTATGAGCCGTCCTTCGACGAAGTGATGCTTTATGATGAGCCGGCCGCGGAAATCAGCCGGCATTTCCAACGCATCTATCCCGGTGAAGTGGCACGCGGGCAGAATCTGATCGGTCCGCACCGCGACGATCTGACCCTGACATTGAACGGCATGCCCGCTCGCGAATTCGCATCGAACGGCGAAATGTGGACGATGGCGCTGGCGCTGAAGATGGCATTGTATGAGACGGTCCGCACCGAGCAGCAGGCCAAGCCGATCGTGATTCTCGATGATGTGTTCGCCCAACTTGACGAGTCTCGCCGCGAGCAGATCCTGGATTTCGCCGGGCGACAGGATCAGGTGCTGATCACCGTCGCCGCGGCCAGCGACATTCCCGCGACACAGGCGCATGTGATCGACGTGGCTGCGCTGCGCGAGCATGCCGGCGAAGACGACGGATTGGTCACGATGATGGCCGCATTGGCTGCCGGGCGGAGTGCGACCGCGGAACGGAAGGAGGATGAGCGCTGATGCCGAACCCTCCCGTCTGCGACATACTCAAGCTGGACCAACGCAAGCTGCCGGCTGAGGTGTTCGAACGCATCTCGCATCGTGCGGGACTGCGGAAGGAACGTGAGCGCAAGGCGCGACTGGCATGGGAGAATTTCGGCAAACCGGGGCGGGATCCGCAGAAAGTCGGCAACATATTCGGCCTGATCGCGACCCAAGGCAAATGGACGCCGCATCTGAAGATCGCGCAGATGCAGAATCATTGGGATCAGGTGGTCGGCAGGGAGAACGCCATGCATACCTATCCTGTGGCCCTGCGTGACGGCATTCTGACGATTCGCTGCGACAGTCCCGCATGGACCACCACGCTGAACTATATGATTCCCGAACTGACACGTATCATCCGTGAAAAACTCGAAGGACTGACCATCAATGAGGTGCGGGTGACGGGTCCGCAGCAGCAGTCGTTCAGCCGTGGGCGGATTTCCCGACGTACTCGTTACTGAATCATCACTTGGTCTGACGGCGTTGTGACGATCCTCTCCCTGTTTTCCATGGAAGGCAGGGAGAATCGGCGCTATTTCGAGGAATACTGCCTCCATTGAGGTGTCCCCCTCCATGAGTAGACTATCAAGCAGTGTATGTAAAACGCCTAGAAGGGGCCTTTATTTGCGTTCTAGGCGGTATCGCCCACGCAAATGACCTTCGTCGGCGGGAAAAATGCAGGAAGGAATCTCTGTGGCAGACCTTGACGCGGATTCGCTAAATGAATCAGCTGAACACACGCAGGAAGATCAGATTCAGAACGATCAGCTCGAAGACGCGCAGCTTGACGACTCGCTGTCGCCCGAACATTATGACGCCTCCGATCTGAGGGTGCTGGAAGGCCTCGAGGCGGTACGCATCCGCCCGGGTATGTACATCGGCTCCACCGGTCCGCGTGGTTTGCATCATCTGGTCTACGAAATCGTCGACAACTCCGTCGACGAGGCTTTGGCCGGCTATGCGTCGCATATCGAAGTGACGATTCTGCCTGACGGCGGCGTCCGCGTAGTCGATGACGGTCGAGGCATTCCGGTCGACGAAGTGCCGGGCGAAGGCGTTTCCGGCGTGGAGACAGTAATGACCAAGCTGCACGCAGGCGGCAAGTTCGGTGGCGGCGGCTACGCGGTCTCAGGCGGTCTGCACGGCGTGGGCATCTCCGTGGTGAATGCGCTGTCCACCCGCGTCGACATCGAAGTACGACGTCAGGGTTTCCATTGGACCCAGACCTACATCGACCAGAAGCCGACCGCCCGCCTGGCCAAGGGTGAGCCGATGGCCGAAGGCGAATCCACCGGTACCTCCGTTACCTTCTGGGCAGACGGCAAGATCTTCGAGACCACCACCTACGATTTCGAAACCCTGCGCAATCGTTTCCAGCAGATGGCCTTCCTGAACAAGGGGCTGAAACTCTCCCTGACCGATCTGCGCGAGCCTGATCAGGCCGGCGATGAGGTGGCGGGTGAGAACGACGACACCGAACCCAAGCATCAGACCGTCACCTACCAGTACAACGAAGGCATCAAGGACTACGTCGACTATCTGGTCAAATCCCGCAAGGCGACGCCGGTGGAGGAGAATGTCATCGATTTCGAGGCGGAAGACCTGAAAATCGGCATCTCCGCGGAAATCGCCATGCAATGGACCACCGCGTATTCCGAGGCCGTGCACACCTTCGCCAACACCATTTCCACCACCGAAGGCGGCACCCACGAGGAAGGCTTCCGTGCGGCGCTGACCTCGCTGATCAACCGATACGCCCGCGAGAAGAACATTCTCAAAGACAAGGATGAGAACCTCTCCGGTGACGATGTGCGCGAAGGCCTGACCGCAGTGGTGTCGGTGAAACTCACCACCCCGCAGTTCGAGGGCCAGACCAAGACCAAGCTCGGCAACTCCGAAGCCAAGACCTTCGTGCAGCGTGTGATGACCGACAAACTCGGCGACTGGTTCGACTCCCACCCGAGCGAAGCCAAGAACATCATCCAGAAGGCCATCGAAGCCTCCCGCGCACGTATCGCCGCCAAGAAGGCGCGTGAGAACACCCGTCGCAAGTCGATTTTCGAGTCGGCCGGCATGCCCGACAAGCTCAAGGACTGCCAGTCCAACAATCCTGAGGAATGCGAGCTGTTCATCGTGGAGGGCGATTCAGCAGGCGGTTCCGCGATTCAGGGACGTAACCCGATCACGCAGGCCATCCTGCCGCTGCGAGGCAAGATCCTCAACACCGAGCGCGCCAGCCTGGACCGCATGATGAAATCCGAAACCATCGAATCGCTGATCACCGCCGTCGGTGGTGGCTATGGCGAGGATTTCGACCTGAGCAAGGTGCGCTATCACAAGGTCATCATCATGGCCGATGCCGATGTGGACGGCGCGCATATCGCCACCCTGAACCTGACGCTGTTCTTCCGCTACATGAGGCCGATGATCACCGCGGGCTACGTATATGTGGCCATGCCGCCGCTGTACCGCCTGAAGTGGACCAAGGGTGCGCACGACTTCGTGTATACCGACGCCGAGCGCGACCGTGTGCTCGCCGAAGGCAAGGCCTCGGGCCGTCAGCTTCCGAAGGGCGAAGGCATTCAACGCTACAAGGGTCTGGGCGAGATGAGCTATCAGGAACTGTGGGAGACCACCATGGATCCGGAGCATCGCATCCTGAAGCAGGTGCAGATCGAGGATGCGGCCGCGGCCGACGAGACCTTCTCCATGCTCATGGGAGACGAGGTCGAACCCCGTCGCCTGTTCATCCAGCGCAACGCCAACAAGGTCAGCTGGATCGACGCATAAGGGACTTCAAGGCAAGGATTAGAAATTGGCAGACGAAAACAACAACAACGAAAAAGGCCAGTTCGTGCCTGACGGTTCCATGGAGCCGCTAAGCCCGCAGGAGGCCGACAACACCGATTACGGCCTGATGACCGGCGAGCGTATCCAGAAGAAGGACTTGCGTCAGGAGATGCGCGATTCCTACCTGTCATACGCCATGTCGGTGATCGTGGACCGCGCGTTGCCGGACGTGCGCGACGGCATGAAGCCGGTGCATCGTCGTGTGATCTATGCGATGTACGACGGCGGATACCGTCCCGACCGTGGCTACTCCAAGTGCGCCCGCGTAGTCGGCGAGGTCATGGGTAAATACCATCCGCACGGCGATTCCGCCATCTACGACACCTTGGTGCGTATGGCACAGTCCTGGTCGATGCGCTACATGCTCGTCGACGGGCAAGGCAACTTCGGCTCCCCCGGCGACGACCCGGCCGCGGCAATGCGTTACACCGAATGCCGTATGGCGCCTCTCGCCATGGAGATGGTGCGCGACATCGACAAGGACACCGTCGACTTCCTGCCGAACTACGACGGCAAGACCCAAGAACCGACCGTGTTGCCGGCCCGTTTCCCGAACCTGCTATGCAACGGTTCATCGGGTATCGCAGTCGGCATGGCCACCAACATTCCGCCGCACAACATGCGTGAGGTGGCCGAAGGCGTGCATTGGGCGCTGGATCATCCGGACGCCAGCCGCGAGGAGCTGCTCGACAATCTGATCCGCATCATCAAGGGACCGGACTTCCCCACCGGTGCGACGATTCTCGGACACAAGGGCATCGAGCAGGCCTACCGTACCGGCCGAGGCCTGATCACCATGCGCGCGGTCGTGAACACCGAGGAGATCAAGGGCCGTATGTGCCTGGTGATCACCGAGCTGCCGTATCAGGTGAATCCGGACCGACTGGTCGTGTCCATCCGCGAGGCGGTGCGTGACGGCAAGATCCAAGGCATCGCCGATATGCGTGACGAGACCTCCGGACGTACCGGCCAGCGACTTGTGCTCGTGCTCAAGCGCGACGCCGTGCCGAAGGTGGTCCTGAACAATCTGTACAAGCATTCCCAGCTGCAGCAGACCTTCGGCGCCAATATGCTGGCGTTGGTCGACGGCGTGCCGCGCACGCTGAGCCTGGATGCGTTCATCCGCCACTGGGTGAACCACCAGCTCGACGTGGTCGCGCGTCGTACCGCCTACCTCAAGCGTGAAGCCGAAGAGCGCGACCACATCCTGCAGGGCTATCTGAAGGCCCTTGACATGATCGATGAGGTCATCGCCCTCATTCGTGCCTCCGAATCCGCTGAGACCGCCCGTACGGGCCTTATGGACCTGCTTGACGTGGACGAGGTGCAGGCCGATGCCATCCTGGCCATGCAGCTGCGCCGACTGGCCGCCCTGGAACGTCAGAAGATCCTTGACGAGCACAATGAGCTCATGCGCAGGATCGCCGACTACAATGACATCCTTGCCAAGCCGGAACGACAGCGCAAGATCGTGGGCGATGAGCTTGACGAAATCGTCGCCAAGTACGGCGACGAACGGCGCACCCGGATTCTGCCGTACTCCGGCGAAATGAACGTCGAAGACCTGATCGCCGAAGAGAACGTGGTCGTGACCGTGACCCACTCCGGCTTCATCAAGCGCACCAAGGCCGACGAATACCGTGCACAGCACCGAGGAGGCAAGGGCATCAAGGGCGCCAAGCTACGCGAGGACGACGTGGTCGACCACTTCTTCCTGACCAGTACGCACAACTGGCTGCTGTTCTTTACCAATAAGGGCCGCGTGTACCGCCTGAAGGCCTATGAGCTGCCGGAGGGATCGCGTGATTCCAAGGGCCAGCATGTGGCCAACCTGCTGCAGTTCGGTCCGGACGAGACCATTCAGGCCGTGCTGTCGATTCCGAATTACGAGGTGGCCAAGTATCTCGTACTCGCCACCCGTTCCGGCAAGGTCAAGAAGACGGCGCTGTCCGAATATGACTCCCCGCGTCAGGGCGGCCTGATTGCAGTGCGTCTGATGACCGATGAGAACGGCGAAAACGCCGATGAGCTGATCGGCGCCGCGCTGTGCAACGCCGAAGACGACATCATTCTCGTATCCAAGTTGGGTATGAGTCTGAAGTTCCAGGCCAACGATGAGCAACTGCGCCCGATGGGCCGTCAGACCGCCGGTGTACAGGGCATGAAGTTCCGCGAAGGCGACGAGCTGCTGGCTATGGATGTGGTCTGGGGCGATTCCGACAAGGATCTGCTCGTGGTCACCAACGAAGGCTTCGCCAAGCGTACGGCCATCAGCGAGTACCGTCTGCAGGGGCGTAACGGCTATGGCGTCAAGGCCGTGCAACTGGCCGAAGGCCGTGGCTCCCTGGTGGGTGCCGTGATCGTGGAGGAGGATGACCAGGTCATGGCCATCATGAAATCCGGCAAGGTCATCCGTTCCAACGTCGCCGAAGTCAAGCGCACGGGCCGTAACACCCAAGGTGTGACGCTCGCCAAGCCTGACAAGAACGATGAAATCATCTCCATCGCCCGCAACGACGAGCAGGAGAGCGAGAGCGAGGAACCGGCCACGCAATCCTCCTCGGAAGCGGCGGATGGACAGGCGGCCACCACGCAATCGGGCGAGAATGTAGAGGCCTCGGCCAAGACCGAGTAATCGTCGTCAAACACTGGTAGCCTCAGCCTAAGAGCCGGGCATAATCTTGCAAGGAGCAACGATGAGCGAGAACATGGAAGAACAAGAGCCGAGCGTACAGTCTCCGGCATCCGAAGCTCAGGAAACCGAAACCCACGCCCCCCGTGTGGCCCGTTCCGCTTCGAGCCAGCCGCTGATCGGCGCCGAACAGGTGCGTGCCCATGAAGGCGCGGTCAAATCAGTGCATGGCAAGAGTCGTCGTAATGTGCCTCGCGCACGGCGCATGAGCCTGTCTCTGACGCGCATCGACGCATGGTCCGCGGCGAAGGTGTCGTTCATGCTTTCCATAGCCGGAGGCATCATTCAGATCGTTGCCGCGGCACTGCTGTGGATGATGCTGAATGTGGTCGGCGTTTTCGATCAGGTGACGCAGATCGTATCTTCCACCGGTCTGGATGCCGGTGGATTCGATCTGGCCAATGTGCTGTCGCTGAGCACCGTGCTGAGCGCGGTCACCATCCTCTCGATCTTCGAGGTGATACTGATCACCGTGCTTGCGACCATCTCCACATTGCTGTACAACGTGGTGAGCACGCTGGTGGGCGGCATCCACGTGACGCTGGGTGACGACTGATCCAACCGTATGATTACGAACGTAAGAAGGCGGCACCTCCCCTACCGGAGGTGCCGCCTTCCTGTTTTTACTCGTACTCTGTTTGTCCGAAAATCCGGAATCGGACAAATGGCGAGGCAATGAAAAACCGGTCCGCGCAGATAGAGAGGAATCGATCCGTACGGACCGGCAAGCTTGGTTGGGACTGGGCTATCAGAGCACGCCTTGGGCGACCATGGCGTTGGCGACCTTGACGAAGCCGGCCGCGTTGGCGCCGAGCATCAGATCACCCTCATGGCCGTATTCCTTGGCCGCGGCCAGAGAACTGGCGACGATATTCTCCATGATGGACTTGAGTTTGTCATCCACCTCTTCGAAGCTCCAAGACAGGCGGTAGGAGTTCTGACTCATCTCAAGACCGGAAACCGCCACACCACCGGCGTTTGCGGCCTTGGCGGGGCCGTAGAGAACGTTATTGGCCTGGTAGACGGCGATTGCCTCCGGGGTGGACGGCATATTCGCGCCCTCACACACCACGGTGCAGCCATTGGCCACGAGTGTCTTGGCGGATTCCTCGTCGATCTCGTTCTGAGTGGCGCACGGCAATGCGATGTCACACGGAACCGTCCACACACCCTTGCACCCTTCGTGGTATTCGGAGCCCGGCACACGTTCGGCATACTCCTTGATGCGGCCGCGGTGCCCCAGCTTGATGTCTTTGACCACATCGAGCTGAATGCCGTTCGGATCATAGATGTAGCCGTTGGAATCGGAGGCGGTCACGACCTTCGCACCGAGAGCCTGAGCCTTCTCGGTGGCGAAGATGGCCACGTTGCCCGAGCCGGAGATGGCCACGGTCTTGCCCTTGAAGGAATCGTTCTTCAGTACACGCAGTGCCTCCGCAGTGTAATAGCACAGGCCATAGCCGGTGGCTTCGGTACGTGCCAGGGAACCGCCGAACTCAAGGCCCTTGCCGGTGAGCACGCCGGAATATTCGTCACGGATGCGCTTGTACTGGCCGAACAGGTAGCCGATTTCACGGCCGCCAACGTTGATGTCACCTGCCGGAACGTCGGTGAACTGGCCGATATGACGGCACAGCTCGGTCATGAAAGCCTGGCAGAAACGCATGACTTCGGCATCGGACTTGCCTTTCGGATCGAAGTCGGAGCCGCCCTTGCCGCCGCCCATCGGCAGGCTGGTCAGCGAGTTCTTGAGGATCTGTTCAAAGCCGAGGAACTTGATCACACCCTCATTCACGCTCGGATGGAAGCGCAGGCCGCCCTTGTACGGGCCGATCGCGGAGTTGAACTGAACACGATAGCCGCGGTTGACCTGTACGTTGCCTTCATCATCGGTCCAAGCGACGCGGAACTTGACCACGCGTTCCGGCTCGACGAGGCGCTCAAGCACGCCTGCCTTCTCGTATTCAGGGTGTTTTGCGACCACCGGTTCGAGGCTTTCGAGGACCTCGCGGACGGCCTGCAGGAATTCCGGCTGGTCGCCATCGCGTTGTTCGACTTGTGCGTATACGCGCTTGACGTACTCGTCAGTGAGCATATTCTTCCCCTTCGGGATAGTTGGGTTATCAATAAGACGGTTTCATTCTAGATGTGCAAGGTTGGGCGTCACAAGATATTGTTCAGGATTTGGCTGGGAGGTTGATGTCCGATTCTCCGGAATCGGACGAATGGCCGTAGTTCATGATTCCTATAGGATTAGGGGTGGAAGGCTTCGGAGGAATCGATGAAGATGTCTTCCGAAAATAATTCAAGCAACGAGAAACCCTCGGGAGGAATCATGATTGAAGGATTCAAGAAGTTCATCGCACGCGGCAACATGATCGACATGGCGGTCGGCGTCGTTATGGGCGGTGCCGTCACCACTGTGGTCAACGCGATCGTGGACAGCGTCATCAACCCATTCATCGCCATGATCTTCGGCAAGCCCAATATGGACGGTCTGCTGGCGATCACGTTCAACGGTGCGACCGTTTCGTTTGGTGCCGTGCTCGGCGCGATCCTGAACTTCCTGATCATCGCCGTCGCCGTGTATTTCTGCATTCTGGTACCCATCAATAAGTTCCGTGATGTGACCGAGGCGCTGCTGGCCAAGACCAAGCTTGCCGAAGATAAGAAGGCCGAAGAAGAGGCTGCCGCCGAAACGACTGCCGAAGAACAGACGGTGCAACTGCTTCAGCAGATTCGCGATGAGCTCGCCAAGCAAAACGCGGCTCATATCTGACGATAGACCGGCCTTCTCCACCTCAAATGACACCTATTGGGTACCGATTCGGGTACCCAATAGGTCAAATCGGACAGTGTGCGTAGCCAATGCCCGTCGTTGAGGAAAAACAGCGTGAAGCGTTGGAATTACGGATATCCATGCGGTCCATCAGGAAATGAAAAAGGCTTCCGGAAGAATCCGGAAGCCTTGGTCGTGGAGCTAAGGGGATTCGAACCCCTGACCCTCTCCATGCCATGGAGATGCGCTACCAGCTGCGCCATAGCCCCGTGGAGCTAGCCGGGTTCGAACCGGCGACCCTCTGCTTGCAAAGCAGATGCGCTACCAGCTGCGCCATAGCCCCATAGGTGAAAAAAGCGGCCATGCCGCTTCATTCCCATCTACGTGGGCCCGGGAGGACTTGAACCTCCGACCTCATCCTTATCAGGGATGCGCTCTAACCACCTGAGCTACGGGCCCAACTTGCTGTACTCGTAAGCACAACGAGTTGAAATATTACCCGAAGGATTCTGAAAGTCAACTCAAGGGTGTATTTCGGCGTGTCGCAGAACTGACGTCCTGTTGGTATCTACGGGGCAGGAAGAATCCTTCCGCAATACAGGCCCACCCGTAAGGCGGGATCCGACCACTTCCCGCTATGACCCGGGTTCGCGACACAATGGCAGACATGTCATACAGCCGTCAGACCAATACTCGAAGTGACAGCAGGGGAGTGCGAGGCCGCAATCGGGCGCTTGCCGAGGAGTCCACCGAAATCGCAGGCATGACGGTACATATCACCCGCAAACCGATCAAGAACATGTATCTGCGTATCAAACCGCCGGATGCCAGTATCGAAGTTTCGGCGCCGCAACGGATGTCGGCGGGCATCATCGAGCGGTTCGTGACCGAGAGAAAGTCCTGGATCGAACGGGCCCAGCGGAAGATGATGCTGGCGCGGGAGATGGAGATCCGGCGTGGGGAAGCATCATCGGATCAGGGCGTGCCACTCGACGGCAATCCCGATAATCCGCCTACCTTCGTCTGGAACGACGAGAACAGGGTGCGGGCGCAGCGCAACATCGAGACTCAATTGCCGGACTTACTCGCAACATGGGGCCCGATCGTCGGCCGCGAGCCCACACACATCACCCTGCGCATCATGACGTCCCGCTGGGGATCGTGCACGCCCAAAACCGGTCGTATCAGACTGAATCTGCAGCTGGGACTGATGGATCCGAAATTCCTGGAATACGTGCTCGTACATGAAATGACGCATCTGTGGGAGAACGGGCATGGAGTCGGCTTCCAGCGGCGTATGGACGCCTATCTGCCGCGATGGCGCCAGCTACGTCGCGATATCAACCGGCACGTGGTGCTGTAGACATACCGCGAATGCCGTGAAACACGGTGTGGAACACTGCTATAAAACGATGTAAGACGCTGCAATGCAAAGGGCGCCGTCGACCGGAGACCAATCGACGGCGCCCTATACGGGTGTCAGTGGCGCAGAGGCCATGAATCACGCCAGATGACTACGCATGAACCACTGGAACTTCTCGAGCTCCTGCACATGATCCTGCATGATGTTGGAGCTGATCACATCCAGCTCGTCCAGTTCGGTAATGGCCGTGCGGCTTGCCTTGATGAACTCGCTGTAATAGGCGTCGAGAGCCTTGAGATAGTCCAAGGTATTGCCCCGGCCCTCCACTTCGAACTTCGGCCAGGTACGGAAGCGGGTGATTGCATCCGCGCGTCCATCGGGGGATCCTCCCAAGGTGGCGATGCGCTCGGCGGTCTCGTCGGCCATATTGAGTACGGCCTCGACCTGCGGGTCGATCATCTCATGCACGGCGATGAAGTTCTCCCCGGTCACGTTCCAATGCGCATGCTTCAACACCAGAGCGGCCTCCTGCTCCTGGCTCAGACGATTCTGCAGAATGCCGATGATCTTTTCCGAGGCGGCCTCGTCGAGCCCCGGAACAATGAATGTCAATGCCATGATCGCTGTCCTTCCGTTCGATGGAATTGCGTGCGTATGATGTGCACGCTTCAAGTCTAGAAAAGGCGGAAGGGGTTTAATACGCTGTAAGCCGAAGGCGGAGGGGTAAAAAGGGTGGTCGAGGATGTAGCGAGCCTACTTGCCGTCGGTATGATCGGCATGGCGGCGCACCTCGATGGTTTCGATGCGTCGGCCATCCACGTTGGTGATGGTCATGTCGTAGCCGTCGTCGGAGGTGAGCACGTCGCCGACCTCGCCCATCTTGCCGGTATGCGCCAGAAAATAGCCGGCCACCGTCTCGTAAGGGCCGTCCTCCAGTTCAATGCCGGTCAGATCGGCGAAATCCTCGATCGTCATGCCGCCTTCGATGGTGGCCACTCCGTTCACGAACGCGGTGCGTTCGGTGCGCTCACCGCCCTTTTCCTCCGGCAGATCATATTCATCGCGGATGTCGCCGACGAGCTCCTCGGTCATGTCTTCCAGCGTCACGATGCCGTCGGTGCCGCCGTATTCGTCGATGACGACCGCCAGATGGATGCCGCGTTTGCGCAGCAGTTCAAGACTTGGTAGCAGCTTGGACGTGCCTGGCAGAGAGATGCCCTCGCGCGTCACGTCGGCCACGGTCTTCGCTTCCGGATCGCGGATGTCGAGCAGATCCCGCACATGCACGAAACCGAGCACATCATCGAAGTCCTTACCGGTCACGGGGTAGCGGGAATACGGCATCTCACGTACATAGGCGGCCGCCTCGCCGATAGACATGCCGCCATCCAGAAAGACCACGTCGGCGCGGGGACGCATGACCTCGGCCACAATCGTTTCGGACGCATCGAACACGTCATCGAGAATCGTACGTTCGTCTTTGCTCAGATTGGTGTTGGTGTTGACGAGTACGCGCAGCTCCTCGTCGGAGACCTCGCTGTCGGTCTCGTTCGGGTCGAAGCCGAGCAGTCGCACGAGACCGTTCGTATTCTTGCCTATCAGCCAGATGATCGGCTTGCAGACCTTTGCGAATACGTGGATGGCCGGCACCACGGCACGTGCGATCTGTTCGTTGCGTTGCATGGCGATACGTTTCGGCACCAGCTCGGAGATGACGATCGAGCAGTATGAGATGATCAGCGTCAGCACGATGGTGGTCAGGGGAGAGGCCACGCTTTTCGGCACGCCCCAGCCTTCGACGATAGGCACGATATACGGTGCGATCGAGGATTCGCCGAATGATGCGGACAGGAATCCGGACAGCGTCACGCCGATCTGCACCGTCGACAGGAACGTGTTCGGATCGCGTGCGATCTGCGCCACCCGCTTGCCTCGGGCATCCTCCTGTTCCATCTGGTCGATCTGCGATCCGCGCAGGCTCACCAGCGCCAGTTCGGTGCCGGCGAACACGGATCCGAGCAACAGAAAGACGAAAATCAGCAGGATATTCAGGCCAAGTGACATACTTCCAATCTAAATCAACGGCATGTCAAACGGTATCTCAGAAGCTCAGGACCTCGACCTTGCCGGAATCAAGCTGATAGCGGGCACCGACGATCATAAGCCGGTCGGCGGCGAGCGCCCGCTGGACTGATTCGGAGCGCTCGACCAGCTGTTCGATGGTGCGTGCGATGTGTACGCGTTCGAAATCCTCGTTGGATTCGAGTTCCGATTCGTGTGCCTGCCAGATGGAGAAGCCGACGGTGCGCAGCATGATCGATTCCGCGTTCATGATGCGCTCGTCGAGATCGGCGACGCTGTCGGCGGCCATGAGCGAATCCTCGGCGCCGGCGGTCAGACTGTGCAGCAGGGCGTCGTATTCCTTGACGGCTTGTTTGATCGCGCCGCAGTTCTGGTGACCGAGCACCACCAGCAGACGTACGCCGAGTACGTCCACCGCATAGTCGAGGGAGGCGGTTACGGCGTTGTCGATGACCTGGCCTGCCGTGCGCACGGTGAACAGGTCGCCGATACCTGCGTCGAAGATGATGTCGGGGCTTACGCGTGCGTCGGAGCAGCACAATACGGCCGCATCAGGCTCATGCGTGTCGATGAGTGCCTCGCGCGCCTCCGCGCTGCGGTTCGGATGTTCGGGCCTGCCGTCGGCGAACCTGCGATTGCCGGCCAACATGCGGCTCCACACGCCGCTTGCCGTTCCTTCGACGTCATTCTGGTCCATAAACAGTTCGTCCGTCATCGACATGGCCTCCATCGTTTGAGATTAGGAACATCATACGGTTCGGACTGGCCGTTTGTTGGCAGTATGTGTCATTTCACCTTGATGACGTCGACAAGGTTGCTGGTGAGCCATGTGTCTATGGGGAAGAGGCCTTCAATGTCACGCATGTCGGTTGATATCAGTGTGTCCTTGACACTGGCGTAGTCCACTGTGCCTCCGGATTGCAGGTCGGTGAGATCCGCATACTTCGCATCTGTTTGCGGTGAAATGTCGCTGTCTGGCGATGCCGCGATGACCGGATACCGGTATGCCCACACTTCGATATGCTGGTCGGATGTCATCGGTAACCAACCGATGAGGAAACTGCCTATATCACCCGCGCTCCTCGGATTTTCGCCACTGGCGACGTGGATGTTGCAGATCGGATGATCCATGTCCGGATAGGCCTTGGACAGCAGCGTTACGGTATCGCCGTCCACATGCGCCGTGACACGGTCCCGCCAGTACTCCGGCATGTCGAATTCGTATGATTGCGCCTCCACATGCAATGCTGGTTTCGGTGACGGCGATTCATTCTCGGATGGTGTGGCCTGTTTGTTCGTCTGTTCCTGTGATGGTGAGGATTGCCTTGCCCGTGGTTGCGATGTTGTGGTCTTCGTGCCCGGGGACGTGGCCATCGTCGCGGGCTTCGCACCCCACATGCCCAGACTGTGGGTGATTGCCGCACCTGTCACCACCAGTGCGGATATGAGAATGGTGACGATGATTGTGGCCCTACGCTTTTCTGCCTGTGCCGTGGGGTGCGCGCGTTTCATGGAAACCTCCTTGTCTCCATTTCAATGCTACCCCGGGAAGCGAGTCGTACCCCCGAATACAGGGAGGCCCTCGTCCATCCAATCGGACGAGGGCCTCCAAGGGATCCGGAGTGTGAATCAGCCGGTGTTCTGCAGGCCTGCGGCGACACCCGAAACGGTGCACAGGATCAGATAGGTGTAGTTCTCCTTCTGACCGTGGTCGAACTCCTCCTTATCCACCCGCTTGCGCAGTGACTTCAGGGCGAGCACCTGGGTGACGGACAGTGCATCCACGTACGGGGAACGGATGCGGATGGCCTGTCCGAGTACATGACGGTGCTGCAACGGCCATTCGTCGCCGACGATCTTGAGCACCCATTTGCGGGTGAGCTCCATTTCGCCCAAGACCTTCTCGTTGAGATCCTCACGGTCGCCAAGGGCGAGATACATCTTGGCGATGCGCTCGTCGGTCTTGGCCAGCGACATCTCGATGTTGTCGATGAACGTCGAGAACAGCGGCCATTCCTCATACGCCTTACGCAGGGTGGCAAGGTCTCCGAACCGCTCGCATGCGGTGCCGAGACCATACCATGCGGCCAGATTGATGCGTGCCTGGGCCCAGGAGAAGATCCACGGAATGGTGCGCAGATCGTCAAGGGACTTGGCGCCGAGGCCGCGCTTCGCCGGGCGGGAGCCGATCGGCAGCAGACCGATTTCGGTCAGCGGCGTGACCGTGGAGAACCACGGTGCGAAGCCGTCGGTGTTCAGCAGGTCGAGGAAGCGGCTGTGCGCGGACTCATCGAGCTTGTTCGCCATGTCGGCGTACTTCTCGGTCATGTCGGTGTTGCGCTTCTCCACGCTCGGAGCGGACTGCAGCAGCGTCGCGGCCGCAACGGACTCCACATGGCGAATGGCCAGAACCGGATTGCCATAGCGAGCGAAGATGACCTCGCCCTGCTCGGTGAGCTTGAAACGGCACTTCACGGAACCGACCGGCTGCGCGAGCACGGCGCGATTGGCCGGGCCGCCGCCACGACCGACGGCACCGCCGCGGCCATGGAACAGGGTCAGATCGATATCGTGCGACTCCGCCCACTTGGCGATGCGCTCCTGGGCGGAATGCAGGGCCAGCGTGGCGGAGGTCGGGCCGGCGTCCTTCGAGGAGTCGGAGTAGCCGAGCATGACCTCGAGCTTGCCGCCGGTGGCCTTCAGACGAGCCTGCACCTCCGGGATCTTGATCATGTCTTCAAGCACGTTGACCGAATTCTGCAGATCCTCAAGCTGCTCGAACAGCGGGATCACGTCGATGGTAGGAGCATCCTCGGGGCGGGAGAACGCCAGGCGGTTCAGCTCGTACACGTCCTTGATGTTCTTGGCGCTCTTGGTGAAGGAGATGATGTAACGGCGGGCGGCCTTGATGCCGTTGCGCTTCTGGATGGCGCCGAGCGCACGGAAGGTGTCGAGCACTTCGTGGGTCATCGGCTGCAACGGTCCGCGTTCGCCGTGCAGACCATGCTCGCGAATGTCTTCCAGCGCGCGCGAATGCACCACGGAATGCTGGCGGAACTCCATCTCGACCATATGGAAGCCGAAGGTCTCCGTCTGCCAGATCAGATCCTGCACCGGGCCATATGCGGAGCGCTTGGCGTTGGCCGCGGCCAGGGAACGCTGGACGATCTTCAGATCCTGCAGGAATTCGTCGCAGGAGTGATACATCAGGTCGGCGTCACGCTCGATGGTGTAGTGCAGACGATCGGCCATGACCAGCATGACGGCGCGGTGCATCTCCTTGGTGGAGATCAGCGCGGCCTTGTCGGTGAGCCTCTCGCTCATCTCCTTCTGATGGTTCCACAGGCTCTTGAGCTCGTCGCTTGGCGGGGTGGTGCCGGCCTCCATCGTCAGGTTCTTGCCGACGGTGCGGGTCTCGATCTCCAATGCGCCCAACACATGGTCGCTGAACTTGCGGGCCACCTGACGGCTCACCTTGGCGGTGACGTTCGGGTTGCCGTCGCGGTCGGAGCCGATCCAGCTTCCCGGATGGAAGAACGCCGGGCATACCGGCGAGACCAGTCCGGCCTTGTCTCCGAGGACCCAATCGTCGAAACGACGGTAGACCTGCGGGATGGTGTAGAACAGCGTGTTGTCGAAAATGTCGAGAATCGTGTCCGCTTCCTCGACGGGTGTCGGCTTCTTCAGCGCGATCGGAGAGGTGCGGAACAGGGCGTCGATCTCGTTGAACAGACGGCGGGAGTTCTCCTTCCTGTCCGAGCCACCGAGCATCTTGTGGACCTCGAGCAGTCGGGAGATGCGGCGGATCTTGCCTTCCACGGCCTTGCGGCGGGCCTCGGTCGGATGTGCGGTGAATACCGGATGGAACTCGAGCTTGTCGAGCAGGTCCTTGGCTCTGGCCGGGCCCAGCTCGTTGATGAGCTGATGGTAGGCGCAGGTCATTTCGTTCACCGGGTCGACCGCCTGGTTCCCATCCACGGCGGATTCGCGCTGATGCAGCACGGAGACGCGGTAGTTCTCCTCGCACAGGTTGGCCAGATGGAAATACGTCGCGAATGCGCGGGCCAGCAGCTGGGCGTCGTGTATGTTCATCTTGTCGACGGTGCCGACCACGTTCTGCAAATCGTCCTGATTGGGGTTGGTGTCCGTCAGAATGCCGGCGAAACGTTCGGCGCTGGCGTTCAATGCGTAGCCGCGAACCTCGTCGAAGGTCTCCAGCAGTCGTTCGTCGAATTCACCGAGGACCTCACGAAGAATCTGCAGGCACAGATCCATTTCCTCTTTGAGTGATGCGGGAAGATCGCGCTCTTCGGGACCCTTGGTTCCGGTGCCGGACGAGACGATGGCCGCGTCCGCGGGCGTGATCTGTTGATCATGAGTTGTCATCAGACCTCCTTCTCCAAACCATCAGGTTGCTCGGTCTGCCGGTCCTTCGCGGCTCCTCCGCGATTGTTTTGGCCGTCCGTTGCGAGCCCAAAGCCTTAAGTTTGGTTAAGCTAATGCGTGAACATTGTAAGCGCGCGTAATCGACACTTGTATTACGAACCCGTGCGGATTGTCCGCATTGTGGGCGGCAAATGTCCGGAAAATGGAATCGGGGGAGTGTGGCGAAACCTTGCGGCCAGCCCCCACGCTAGACCTGAATGGTGTGAGCTCAGAACATCAACATGACGAGAATGCTGAAAACGGCGCGAAGGCCGTCAGCAAATTCCATACTCATTCCATCCCCCTCGACATGGAAGACATCGAGCGTGACTGGAACAAGCCGGTTACCGAAGCCGGCATCGCCGCCAAGGCCAGCGTGATCGTACGCGTCGGCATGCTCGATCTGGGCGCGGGCACGGGAAGCTTCCGCGTGCGCGAGATGATGCATCGCATCGCCTATCCGCTCGGCGTCCACGTGCGTGCGGACGTGAACCTCACCGATATCGAGGCCTCCTGCACCGACGGCAAAGACCGCATCACGGAGGTCATCGACCTGCCGACCACCGGCGTCAACACCGAACGTATCTGGCTGCTCGAACACTTCGCCGACTGGTTTAACGTCAACCTCGGCAAAGGCTCGATGTATCACAGCCAATCCGGCGTCTCCGAAGGACTGATGCAGCATCTCGACAAGAGGGACGCCTCCCAGGTATCCGCCGAGCTGTCGAAGAAGCTCAGGGAGCGGCGGAAGGCCGGACGGAACCAGGAGGGCTCGGACGATCCGGTGCTCGGCGCGCTGGAAATGGTGACGGAACGTTCCAAGGACGAGGAATCGGTCGCGCATCCGTTGCACCTGCGCGATATCGAGGAAGCCGGGCACCGTTCCGATCGCGCCGATTCGGCGCAACAACACGGTGAGGCGAAGGGACGCCTCAAGGACCGTCGGTACAAGCCGCCGAAAGGCCAATATGCCGAACATTTCGACCATGTCGGCAAAACCCAGGACGACCAGACCGGCATCACCGTGCGTCAGGCGCACGAGCGACTCGACATGATCGAACATCGCAAGCCGCTCTACTCGCCGGCCTTCGCCGGATTCGCCTCGGCAAGCGCCTGCGCATCCTTCGTATTCCTGCTTGGCGGTGGTCCTTTCGACATGGTCGGCGCCTTCATCGGCGCCGGTCTCGGCCACTGGTTGCGGCGGCGCCTGTTCGCCCATCATCTCAACCAGTTCTTCGTGACCTTCGTGTGCGTGGCCGTCGCGGCGCTCGCCTGCACCGGCACGCTGCGACTGATCGGCGTCTTCAACCCGATAGCCTTGCAGCACGATACCGCCTACATCGGCGCCATGCTGTTCGTGATCCCCGGCTTCCCCCTGATAACCGGCGGTCTCGATATGGCGAAAATCGACTTCCCGTCGGGCGTGCAACGCATCACCTACGTGTTCTGCATCATCCTGATGGCCACCTTGGCGGGATGGATGGTCGCCTCCATCGTGCATCTGAATCCGCAGGGATTCGAGCCGCTCGGACTCGATCCCGTGGTCAACTGCCTGCTACGCATGCTGTTCGCCTTCATCGGCGTATGGGGCTTCTCCGTGATGTTCAACTCCCCGCAACGCATGTGCCTGGTCGCCGCCACCATCGGCATGATCACCGACACCCTGCGCCTGGAAATCGTCGACATGGGCGTTCCCGCCGAAGCCGGCGCCTTCATCGGCGCACTGCTTGCCGGCCTGCTGGCCTCCGCATGGCGTTCCGCCGTGCGTCATGGCCTGCTGGCACCTCACCTTGGCTATCCGCGCATCTGCCTGACCGTGCCATCCATCGTGATCATGGTGCCCGGCCTGTACATGTACCAGGCCATGTTCCATCTCGGTGAATTCGATACCCTGAACGCCCTCGATTGGGCCTTCCGCGCCTTCATGGTGATTCTCTGCCTGCCGATCGGGCTGGCCATGGCGCGAGTGATCACCGACAGGTCCTGGCGCTACGACATCTAGGATCCCACCAGCGGCGCACCGCTTTCTCGCTCTGGGATGAGACGTTTCGACGGCATGTGATATTCAGACGATAGATTAAACGAGTCGCACGTTTTTTTGAGAGGGAGAGATACGTGGTCTCCAAGGATTTCTGGGTATTGCTGGCCATGGTCATCTATTTCGTGGCCATGCTCGCCATCGGATTCGTCTATTCCAAACGATCCAACTCATCCACGCGCCAGTACTTCGCGGGTGGGCGCGGCGTCGGCCCGTGGCTGACGGCCTTGAGCGCCGAAGCCTCCGACATGAGCGGATGGCTGCTGATGGGATTGCCTGGCGTCGCTTACTTCACCGGTGCCGCCGATCCATTGTGGACGGCGTTGGGCCTGGCCATCGGCACCTATCTCAACTGGAAGCTCGTGGCCCGGCGCCTGCGCCGCTATTCGGTGGTCGCAGGTGATGCCATCACCATCCCGGACTTCTTCTCGAAGCGCTTCCACGATACAAAGAACATCGTCTCCACGATTGCCGCGCTGATCATCCTCGTGTTCTTCTGCGTGTATGTCGGCAGCTGCTTCGTGACCGTCGGCAAACTGTTCTCCACGCTGTTCGGCTGGGACTACCATCTGACCATGGTGATCGGCGCGGCCGTCGTATTCGCCTACACCATCATCGGCGGCTACCTGTCCGTGGTGGTGACCGACTTCATCCAAGGCCTGCTCATGTTCTTCGCTCTGGCGGTGGTTTTCGTGGGCTCGATAGCCTCCGCCGGCGGCATCGACAACACCGTGGCCTTCCTCAAGGGAATCCCGGGCTTTCTCGACGGCACGCACATGGCCACCCCGGTGCTCAACGACGCCGGCGAGCAGATCGTCAAGGCCGGGCAGGCCATGTTCGGCACGCCGACCGATTACGGCGTGATCACCATGATCTCCATGCTGGCATGGGGACTGGGCTACTTCGGCATGCCGCAGGTGCTTGTGCGCTTCCTGTCGATCCGTAGCTCCGAGGAGATCAGGAAGTCCCGCATCATCGCCACCACGTGGTGTGTGATCTCGCTCGCATGCGGCGTGTGCATCGGCCTGGTCGGCCGTGCCATGATGCCGACGCAGTTCACCACGCAGTCGGCTGCCGAGAACATCTTCATCGTGGTATCGCAGGCGCTGTTGCCGAGCTTCATGTGCGGCATCGTCGTGTCCGGCATCTTCGCCGCATCCATGAGCTCCTCGTCAAGCTACATGATCATCGGCGCCTCCGCGGTCGGCGAGAACATCTTCCGCGGACTGATCCACCGTAAGGCAACGGATCGTCAGGTCATGATGGTGGCGCGCATCACGCTGCTGGTCATGTTCCTGTTCGGCATTGTGGTCGCCTT
Organism: Bifidobacterium moukalabense DSM 27321; assembly: GCF_000522505.1. Taxonomy (GTDB): domain Bacteria; phylum Actinomycetota; class Actinomycetes; order Actinomycetales; family Bifidobacteriaceae; genus Bifidobacterium; species Bifidobacterium moukalabense. The sequence continues at coordinate 53,854 of NZ_AZMV01000007.1, forward strand.
CGATCAGAATTCCTCGATCTTCCAAGTCGTCTCGTACGCATGGGCCGGCCTGGGGGCGTCCTTCGGCCCGTTGATGCTGACCTCGCTGTACTGGCGCCGCACCAACAAGTACGGCGCGGTCGCCGGCATGATCTCCGGCACCGCGATGGTGCTGATCTGGCATAATCTCATCAAGCCGCTTGGCGGCGTATTCGCCATCTACGAACTGCTGCCGGCCTTCATCGTCTCGCTGCTGTGCATCGTGGCGGTCTCGCTCCTGACGCCGGCACCGAGTGACGAGGTGCTGTACGAATTCGACCACTATCTTGACGATCCGAACGACCGCAAGGTCGATGACGATCTGGTGGCCGCCGAAATCGCCGCCGGCGAGCGTCGCGCGCAGTTCTAAGGGTATCCCGCCGCCGGTCCGACCCGTTCTCGGGAGCCCGGGAACGGCACTTGCGACCTGGGAACGGTACCGCGGGATAGGTATGAAAAAGGTGTTGGATCCGTTGCGGCCGGCGGATCCAACACCTTTTTCCGTAAGAGGCTTCGTAAGGGATTCTCGTAAGGACTGCTCAGTATCGCATGCCCATGGCCTCACGTACCTGCTCCAGCGTCTCGTTGGCGATCTCGTTCGCGCGCTTGTTGCCGTCGTGCAGGATGTCTCGGATGGAATCCATGTCTTTGGACAGCTCGACACGGCGTTCGCGGTGCGGGGCCAGGAACTCGTTCACGGATTCGATTACGTATTGCTTCAGCGCGCCTGCACCGGAATCGCCGATCTCCTCGGCGATCTCCTTCGGATCGCGACCGGTCACAAGGCCGGCGGTGGTCAGCAGCGCGGAGACCTGCGGGCGGGCGATCGGATCGAAGGTGATACGGCGTTCGGAATCGGTCGGGCTCTTCTTGATCAGCTTGGCGGTCTCCTCGGCGGTGGCGCCCAGCATGATGGAATTGCCGTAGGACTTGCTCATCTTGCGGCCGTCCAGACCTGGGATTTCCGGCGCTTCGGACAGGATCGCGGCCGGCTCCGGGAATACCGGACGCTTCTTGGCGTAACGTTCATTGAACCGGCGGGCGATGGTGCGGGTGATCTCGACGTGAGGCAGGTTGTCCTTGCCGATTGGCACCACGTTCGCCTTGCAGAACAGGATGTCGCATGCCTGGTGCACCGGGTAGGTGAGCAGCAGGCCGGTCAGCGCATGACCGGAGGCCTCCATCTCGGACTTCACGGTCGGGTTGCGGTGCAGTTCGGCCTCGGTGACCAGCGACAGGAACGGCAGCATGAGCTGGTTCTCGGCCGGGACGGCGGAATGCGTGAAGATCATGGTCTTGTTCGGATCGATGCCCGCGGCCATGTAGTCGAGCACCAGATTGAGCACGTTGTCTTCGATGTGCTCGGTGGTGTCGCGGTCGGTGATCACCTGATAGTCGGCGATGATGATGTTGGAGTTCACGCCACGGTTCTGCATGGCCACGCGTTCGCGGATGGAACCGAAATAGTGACCCAGATGCAGACGGCCGGTCGGCCGGTCGCCGGTCAGCATGGTGAACTTGCCCGGATTCTCCTCCAACTTGGCCAGCGTCGCATCGGAACGCTTCTTTGCGGCGAGGAAACTTGCGCTCATCTCATTGCCTGCAGCGGTGATCTGCTGTTCCTGGGTGTCGTCCGTCATCGTGTGTCCTTTTTCCTACAAAAATAAACGATTTTATCGTAAAAGTCTGAGCCGACAACGAAACGGGGCTCAACAAGTGGTACTCTCGTGTTTGATGAATTGATAGCACAGTAATCCTCAGGGGGTCAGATGGGCCGCGGACGTCAGAAAGCCAAACAGCAGAAAATAGCCCGAAAGCTCAAGTACCTGACCACCGACACCGATTACGATGAGCTTGCCAAGGAGCTTGGTGCCCAGGAACCCGGTTCGGGTTCCTTCGACCCCTTCGCCGACATCGAAACCAAATATGTTCAGCATGCGGACAGTGAACATGAGTCTGCTGACGACGAGCGGGGGTCTTCCGAACCTGCCGATGATCTCGACGAGTACGCCAAGTGGGCCGCCGAAGCCGCGGCAAAGGCCACCAGCGGCGAGATCCCGGTGACCAAGGCCGCTGCACCGAAGCCGCACAAGCCCATCCCGATGCCGGTGCCCAGTGCACTGAAGCCGAAGAAGCAGGACTGAGTGCATTCGCACACTTGAAAAAGCCGTGGCAGAACGATCATTCCGTTCGGCCACGGCTTTTCCATATCACGGACTCCTCTACGGAAGCGGCAGCAGGTCGCTCAGATCGTCACGTTCGCCGACCGCGGTGATGCGGCCGGCCTCTCTTTCCTCCGCCCAGCTGGTGATGCCGGTGGCCAGACGCATCCACACGTCCGGTTCCAGTTCGATGACATCCGGAGGGGTGAGATTATGCGGGTCCGAAGCCGGTCCGTCCAGTATTTTGATGGCTCCCCACGGTGCCACCCGCACCTCCACGCCTTCGCCGGGGGCCTTGTTCTCCAGCAAATGCAGCGAGTAGCGCACGGCCATCGCCCATGTCTGACGCGGTAGCTTCGGCGAGAGATTCAGCTTAAGGTCAAGTGCCTCCGTGCCGCCGGCCGGCGTCCGATCGGCGATGATGCGCCGTGCCTCCTGCAGCCAGTCTGCAAACGCTTCGCGCCCCTTGTTGAGGTCCTGTTCTCGAATAACAGCCATAAACGGTATTTTGCCGCCGGCAAACGACTAAGATGGGTGTCTGCAGACAACGTGGTCATAATTCAAAAGGGGCGTGTTGAAGGGAAATTGTAGGTGATCTCAATCATCATTCGTACCTTTTTTTGCGGTATTTTGCAAACGAATGCTGCATTGTGATCACTTGAAATTTCATCTTTCTGTGATTACGTTGTATGCTGAATTTGAGAACGTATGCATAGTGTTACTAAGTGTTCATACTGCCGTATACGCAAGGACGCTGGGGCAAGGCATAATGTTCAGGGAGAGTAATCCGTCAAAGGGAGTCAATCAATGACCGAAATTACCGCACCAAAGTCCCCTGTTACCGCGGCTGAATTCGCGAATGAGATTCGCGAGCAGCTGAAGTACACGCAGGGCGTCACGCCGGAGCAGGCCAAGCCGGCCGATGTGTATGTCGCAGTCTCGGCAGCAGTCCGTCGCCATCTTGTGGATTCCTGGATGAAGACCCAGGCCGACATGGTCAACGGCAACACCAAGGCCGTCGGCTATCTGTCCGCCGAATTCCTGATCGGCAAGCAGCTGCGCAACGCGCTGCTCAACGCAGGCCTGACCGAGCAGTTCAACGAGGCCGTCGAGTCCCTCGGCTTCTCCGTGCAGGACGTTGTCGACGCCGAATACGAGCCGGGCCTTGGCAACGGTGGTCTGGGCCGTCTGGCAGCCTGCTTCATCGATTCCCTGGCCTCGCTGGGCGTGCCGGCGTTCGGCTATGGCATCCAGTACAGGTACGGCATCTTCAAGCAGGAGTTCGACGAGGCCGGCAGGCAGATCGAAACCCCGGACTACTGGCTCGCCAACGAGGAGCCGTGGGGTCATATCGACTACAACCGCGATCAGAAGGTCTCCTTCGGCGGTGAGGTCGTCGAAGAGAACGGCAGGAAGGTATGGAAGCCGGCTTGGTCCGTGCGCGCGGTGCCGGTCGACTACATGGTTCCGGGCTACGCCTCCGGCCGTGTGAACACCCTGCGCCTGTGGGCCGCCAAGAGCTACGACGAGTTCGATCTGCTCACCTTCAACAAGTCTGAGTATCTCGACGCCGTCAAGCCGCAGGTCAAGGCGGAGAACATCTCCAAGATCCTGTATCCGGAAGATTCCACCCCGCAGGGCAAGGCGCTGCGTCTCGAGCAGCAGTACTTCTTCGTGTCCGCCTCCATCCACGACGCCATTCGCGTCTTCTACCCGGGCCAGGACAAGCCGGACCTGACCACGTTCGCGGACAAGATCACCTTCCAGCTCAACGACACCCACCCGGTCATCGGCATTCCGGAACTCATGCGCGTTCTCATGGACGAGTACGGCTACGACTGGGATACCGCGTGGACCATCACCAACAAGACCTTCAACTACACCTGCCACACCCTGCTTCCGGAAGCCCTGGAAGTGTGGCCGTCCAAGCTCATCGGCGAACTGCTGCCGCGTCACCTCGAGATCATCGAGAAGATCAACGACCAGTTCGAGTCCGAACTCAAGGCCAAGGGCGTTGCCGACGAGACCATCAAGGACATGGCCATCTACACCGGTGACTCCGTGCGCATGGCATACCTCGCCACTTACGGCGGTTCCCACGTCAACGGTGTGGCCGAGCTGCACTCCCAGCTCCTCAAGGACGTCACCCTGAAGAACTTCTCCGACGTGTATCCGGGCAAGTTCACCAACGTGACCAACGGCGTGACCCCTCGCCGCTTCATCAAGCTGGCCAATCCGCGCCTGTCCGACCTCATCACCGAGGGTCTCGGCACCGACCGGTGGCTCAGCGACCTTGAGCTGCTCAAGGGCCTCGAGCCGCTGGCCGCCGATGACGAATTCGTCAAGAAGTTCGCCGCCGTCAAGCAGGCCAACAAGGTCGACTTCGCCAACTACGCCAAGCGCGAGTACGGCTTCGACATCGACCCGAACACCATGATCAACACCATGGTCAAGCGTCTGCACGAATACAAGCGTCAGGCATTGAAGATCCTGGCCCTGATCGCCCGTTACGCCGACATCAAGTCCGGCAGACTCTCCGCCGACGAGGTTCTGCCGCGCACCGTGGTGTTCGGCGCCAAGGCCGCTCCGGGCTACTATCTGGCCAAGCAGACCATCCAGCTCATCAATAACGTGGCCCGCGTCGTCAACAACGATCCGGATGTCAAGGGCAAGCTCAACGTGTACTTCCCGTGGAACTACAACGTGCGACTGGCCCAGCACCTCATTCCGGCCACCGACCTTGACGAGCAGATCTCTCAGGCCGGCAAGGAGGCCTCCGGCACCGGCAACATGAAGTTCGCCCTCAACGGTGCCATGACCGTCGGCACCCTTGATGGTGCGAACGTCGAGATTCGTGAGCGCGTCGGCGCCGAGAACTTCTTCCTCTTCGGCATGACCGTCGACGAGGTGGATGCCCTCTACGCCGCCGGTTACGATCCGAAGAAGTACTACGATGCCAACCCGCGTCTCAGGGCCGCCATCGATATGGTTGCCGACGGTACCTTCTCCAATGGCGACAAGTCCGTTTACGCGGACCTCGTCCACGACTGGCTCACCAAGGACTGGTTCATGACCCTCGCCGATTTCGGTGCCTACACCGACATCCAGGCCGAGATCGAGGCCCTGTACGTCCAGCCGCTCGAGTGGAACCGCAAGGCCCTCATCAACGTGGCGAACTCCGGCTACTTCAGCTCCGATCGCTCCATCGAGGATTATCTGGAACGCATCTGGAAGACCGGTCCGCTCGCCTGAGCGATAACCGAATAGATGACCGAAGGGCCGCCGGGATTCGTTCCTGGCGGCCCTTCGCATTGAATGAACAAGGGTATGAGGCCAAAGCATGTCGACGTGGCGGCCGGCAACGTCGTTCCGGTTTGGTCACGCTGGTGTGGCCAAGGTGAGGTGATGCCGAGGATGCCGGAAAGTCGTTGCTATACGGACTGGCGTGGCATAACAAAGGTCCGCACCCATTCGGGCACGGACCTTGATGAGGTAATGACAGGGAAGTGATCAGGCGGCTTCCGGCTCGGCGGTTTCAGCTTCGGCTTCCGGTTCGGCGGTATCCTTGGTCAGACCAAGGTCAACCGGGGAAGAGCTGTTCTCCCATGGTTCCTCCCACGGGTCGTAGTCCGGATTCTGCTGCTTGTAGACATACAGACCGACGACCGCTGCAAGCAAAGCTCCGAAGAGCAGTGCGAAGAACTTCCAACCGTTAGAAGACTTGTTCTCCATGACGGCTCCTTTCCCATACACAGGCTGACCTGTTCGTTCAAGTCAACTCTGCCTTCCATCATAATTCCTTGAATGTGACGATTGGGTGGATTTACGCGCGGGGAAATGCCGGCTATGTCAAAAGAAAACCGCGCAGTGAAGCCGTTCGGTGAGCGGTCGGCTCCGTGGGCTCCAGTACAGTTGAAGGCATGGCCTACCAACGATTCAGCTTATTTCCCGATTCCCCTTCGTTCAAGGATCTTTTCTCTGCGCACTCCCTGCGGTATCGCTGGCGGAACGGCGATCCGCTGATTACCGCCGCCATCATGGCGATATGCATCGTGGTGTGGATTGCGGAGGCGCTGCTGAACCTCGTATGGCAGGGCGGACTCGGCGCCATGCTGAACGCCGGCATGCTCATGCCCGCCACCGCCATCCATCGACCGTGGACCTTCATCACTTCGATGTTCCTGCATCAGCCGAACTCGTTGTGGCACATTCTCTTCAACATGTTGACTCTGTGGTGCGTGGGCCCGGTGCTGGAACGCATGATGGGGCACTGGCCATTCCTTGCGTTGTACACCGTCTCCGGATTGGCGGGCGGTACGGGCATGATGATCTGGGCCGTACTCGACCCGAGCGGTTCCGGCTGGCTTACGCCTGTGTACGGTGCCTCCGGTGCCTTGTTCGGCCTGTTCGCCGCCATTCTGGTGGTCTATCGCCGGATCGGTCTCGATATCCGTTCGATGATGATCTGGATGCTGATCAATTTCCTGATGCCGGTCATCATGCCGAATATCGCCTGGCAGGCGCATCTGGGAGGGTTCCTGTTCGGCGGCATCTTCACCTGGCTGCTGGTCTCAGGAGTGCGCGCCTTGCGCGGCAGAAGCCTGGTACGACGCACATTGGTATACGGGGTGATCATGGTGATTGCCATCATTGCGATTGACCTGCTGTGCAATATGGGCAATCCGGTAGGCGCGGCATTGCTCTGATCGGATAGGCCTCGATGCATCGATCGGCCCGTCGGCCCAGGTAGGCCGGCGGCCGTTTTTATGGTAAGACCCGTGACGGGGAAGTCGGGAAGTTACAAGCGTGTAGTTTTCCACATCTGTGAATAACCTTGTGGATAAGTAGGGTCATGGCTGAGGATAACTCGGGGATAAGCGCAGGATTTGTCCACATAGATATTCACAAAATGGCCTTTTGCAAGGATTTTCCTTTGTGGATAAGGTGGATAACCTACTATCCACACGTCGAAAAACGGGGAATAGTCGAAACCGATATTTCGTGGTATGCAGAATTTTCAACCACGAAATATGGAAGCTGTCCACATTCGTCCACAGATATCCACCGTTATTCACATCGTGCCGGGAAGTGGGCACCTATGATTACGGATATGGAACATGAGGCGATGATCAGCCCGGAAACACGTGCGTTCGTGAGGGCTCACCGTAGCGAGGACGTGCGCGAACTGGCGTTGAAGACCAAACGTATGGACGGATTGGATCTGCCACAGGCGCTCGATCAGATCGCCGGTTGGCAGATCGCCCGCAAAAAGCTGCCGGAATGGGCCGAATGCGACGACATCATCTACCCTCCTCATATTGCCATGGAACAGTGCTCGTCGCAGTTCACGGCGCGATATAAGGCTGAAATCGCCGATCGTCTGCTGCACGCCGATGCCGACCATGCCGGCGATCCGGCTCAATCCGAGGCAGGCGTGGCGAAGACCGCCTGCAGCATGGAAACGGAACGTACGGGAGAACAGGGCGCAAAGGAATCGTCGGTACGGAGAACCGGTCCGACGATGGCGGATCTGACTGGTGGGTTCGGCGTGGATTGTTCGTATCTGGCACGCGGCTTCACACATGCCACGTACGTGGAGAGGCAATCGCATCTGTGCAGGCTGGCCGCGCATAACATGACGGTGCTGGGATTGCGGCAGGTGGAGGTCGTGTGCGGTGACGGCATCGAATATCTGCGTTCGATGCAGCCGGTGTCGTTGATCTACATGGATCCGGCCCGCCGCGACGAGCACGGCGCCCGTACGTATGCCATGCAGGACTGCACGCCGGATGTGCTCGCGCTGCGTGATGCGCTGCTTGCCAAAGCGCGATTCGTAATGGTCAAGCTGTCGCCGATGCTCGATTGGCGCAAGGCCGTCACCGATTTCGACGGAGCGGTGACGCAAGTGCACATCGTCTCCACCGGCAACGAATGCAAGGAACTGCTGCTGGTGTTGGACGGTGCTGCCGGAACGGGACGGTTGCGGAATGGCATGCGTGCGCCGCGTGTGTACTGCGTGAACGATGATCAGCGGATCGATTACGATTCCGCGGCCTACACACGTGGGTTGCGCATAGGTACCGCACCGTTGCCGGAAATGAAATATCTGTATGAGCCGAATGCGTCGATCATGAAGGCCGGCTGTTTCGATCTGCTCGAGGAGCGGTATGGCGTGACGCAGATCGGGCCGAGTAGTCACTTGTTCGTGGCCGACGAACCGGTGACGGACTTTCCGGGCCGCGGTTTCGCCGTCGAGGCGATTGGCGGCATGGGCAAAAGGGATGTGCGGCGGTTGCTGGGCGGGGTCCGGCAGGCGAACATCGCCGTGCGTAATTTCCCGCTCACCGCGTCGCAACTGCGCAACAGGCTCAAGCTTGCCGATGGCGGCGATACCTATCTGTTCGGCACCACCACTCAGGAGGGCGGGCATATCCTGCTGCGTACCGTCAAGTTGTGATAGTGCGGCGGGAGGATTCACCCGGCGACTGGAGGAATCGGGACGGGTCTAGGTCCCGGAAACGGCGAAATGGCGCCTGGGATTGCCCAGACGCCATTTCACGGTGGGTATTGGCTAACGCCACCACATGGTCATGAGGAATCCGACCATGATGATCGCGACGGCGATGGCCAGATTCCATGCGCCGATGTTCGGAATCGGATAGCTGCCGCTCAAGTAGTAGACCACGGCCCAGATCAGACCGATGATCATCAGCGCGCAGAACAGCGGCACGAACCAACGCGGGTTGGACTTGGTGCCCTTGATGGTCTCCTCGACACGGCGGGTGTTCTCGGCCTGGCGGTTCATCATGCGTTGCATCTGGGGGGTCAGGGAATCCTTGTCGACGGTGGCGTTCAGCACCGCTTCGACGCGGTCCATCGGGATGTCAAGATCATCATCGTCTTCGGCGGACTCGGCAACAGCGTCGTTGTCGGCGGTCTCTTCCGTGCTTTCCGCAACCTCGGACTGCCAGTCCTTCTGGTCATCCGCGGTGGTTTCGTGCAGCTCTTCGTCAGCCATCAGCATAGTCTCCTTCAATAGGCTAAAAGTCATAATAGTGGGTAGACTCGAAAGCGGCGAACTCACATCGTAAAACTGCTCAAATTCAGAGCAAACGTTCAGCAATCGATAGGGGAAGGTCCGCATGGCGAAACATACCGGCAGACATACCGCAAAACGGTCGAAAGTGGCCGGAATCGCGGTGTTCTTGGTATTGATGCTGTCCGGATTCCTGCTGACGACCAACCTGCGTGTGAACCGTTCCGTGGTGGTCTCCAACGATACCGCCGAACTGGTGGAGCAACGGGTGAAAAAGGTGAACTCGCTGCGCAAGGAAGTCGACGGCCTCAGCTCAAAGGTGGATGATCTGAGCAAAACGCTCAACAGCACGGACGGCGATGACGCGCAAGACGGCGAGAGCGCCGGCGCCGGCACCATGCTACCGGCGGTCGAAGGGCCGGGGCTCGTGGTGACGCTCAACGATTCACCGCTATGGAAGAACATGGTCGACTCATCCGGATCGACCTCCAACATCAACGACTATGTGATACATCAGCAGGACGTCGAGGCGGTGGTCAACGCATTGTGGGCCGGAGGCGCGGAATCCATGATGATCATGGACCAGCGTGTGCTGTTCAACTCCGCCGTGCGTTGCTCCGGCAACGTACTGCTGCTGCAGGGCAAGAAATACTCGCCGCCGTTCAAGATCTCCGCGATCGGACCGGTGGACCGCATGCAGCAGGCATTGAACGATTCAAAGGAGATCGCCATCTACCGGCAGTATGTGAGCGCGTTCGGCCTGGGATGGAAGGTCGAGAAGAAGGACAAGCTGCATTTCGACGCGACCGACGCATTGCAACAGCCACTGAAATATGCGAAAGTCATCGAGAGCGATGACAGCAACGAAGATGCCGAACAGAAGACGGAAGAGGGAAATCAGTAATGAAGCACGTCAAGCCGGTTGCGGCACGCCGAAGAAGCTTCGTCTGGACGCTGCTGGGGGTGCTCGCCGAAATCATGCTGACGGCGGCGGCCATCTGCGCGCTGTACATCGCATGGCAGATGTGGTGGACGGGCGTGCAGTCCGAGCACACGCAGATCGAGACCCGTCAATCGGTGTCATGGTCGGATCCGAGCAAGGACGAGAACGTGACCATCGCCCAGGCACAGGAGGGCGATCCGCCCGTACAGCCGCAGAACGCGCAGGAGGGCGAGCTCATCGCCCAGGTCTACATTCCGCGATTCGGCAGCCAGTGGCAGCGCAACCTCGTGGAAGGCACGACGCTCACCGAACTCAACAAGCACGGTCTCGGGCACTACAAGGATTCGCAGATGCCCGGCCAAATCGGCAATTTCGCCTTCGCGGGACATCGCAACGGCTATGGGCAGCCGCTCGGCGATGTGGACAAACTGCAGGAAGGCGACCCCATCATCATCCGCACGCAGGACTACTGGTACGTGTACCACTACACGAAGAGCGAGATCGTGCTGCCGACCGACGTGGATGTCGTGTCATCCAATCCCGAAGAGCCCGGCACCACGCCGACCAAACGCATGCTGACCATGACCACCTGCGAGCCGAAATACTCCACCCCGACCCACCGATGGATCAGCTACGGCGAATTCTCCTACTGGGCCAAAGTCTCCGACGGCATCCCACAGGAGCTCGCCACCACCGACTCCAATGGCAAAGTCAAATTCATCAACAATGAGAAGGCCTCATTCGCTTCGGGCATAACCACGCTGAAGCCGTGGATCTTCGGCGCGCTCGCCGCCTACGCGGTTATTTTCATCGCGGCCGCGGTGGCATGGCGTTGGCCGGTGCTGGCGGCCATTCGCGCAGGAGAGCGCAGGAAACCCGATTTCAGCATATACGGCGGCCTGTTGCGGTTACAGCCGGGAGTGCTGCCGATTCGGCTGATCCTGCTGTTGCTCCTGCTGTTCGCGGCCGCGGGATCGACGTTCGAATGGCTGTTCCCCTGGGCGGCTTCGAACATTCCGATGCTGCAGGAGATGTCGAATTACACGGCTGTGTAGTGAGACGCAGGGGGCGATGCGGCGATTCGCGCACGTACACTGCTGTTCAACCGTTGATAGGAGCATTATGACCGATTCCGCACGCATTTTGGTCGTAGATAACTACGATTCCTTCGTCTACACGATTGTCGGCTATCTTAAGACGCTCGGCGCCACCGTGACCGTGGCGCGCAACGATGCGATCGACCCGGACGCGGCCGGTGCGATTGACGGCTATGATGGCGTGCTGATTTCCCCCGGACCGGGCACCCCGGCGCAATCCGGTGCCAGCGAGGGCGTGATCCGCCTATGCGCGGCGCAGGGCAAGCCGATGTTTGGCGTGTGTCTGGGCATGCAGGCGTTGGCCGAGGTATTCGGCGCGACCGTAAGCCATGCGCCGACCATCATGCACGGCAAAACCAGCCAGGTGGAGCATGTCGACGATGAGATCTTCGAAGGCGTGGCCAATCCGATGACGGCGACGCGCTACCATTCGCTGGCCGTGGAGCCGGATTCCGTACCGGACACGCTTGTGGTGACCGCCTGGACGCAGGGTGATCATATCGTGCAGGGCATCAGGCATCGCGATTTGCCGATGTATGCGGTGCAGTTCCATCCGGAATCGGTGATGACGCAGGACGGGTATCGGCTTCTGGCCAATTGGCTGAAGGTGTGCGGGCAGGATTCGGCCGTGGACAGGTCCATCGGGTTGCAGCCCAAGGTGGCGGGCTGATTTGCCCTGAATCCTTTCGCGATTGCCGCGGGAGGGGCTTAACGACAAAAGGAGCGACGTTGAGTCGCTCCTTTTGTCATATCAGGCATCCTTAGTGGGTGGCAGAGGACGTGGGCGAGGGGGACGTGCTGCCCGACGTGGACGGGGACGGCGAGCTGTCGGACTTGGTGGTCAGGGTGATGGTGGCGCCGGAATCGGCCTGTGAGCCACCTTCGGGGCTCATGCCGGTGACGATGGCGTCATCGTCGCTCGAACCGTTCACGGTGACCTGGAAGCCGTTGTTGGTAAGCAGACTCCTGGCGCTCGCCAAAGTCATGCCGGACACGTCCGGCACGCTGACCTGCTGCTTGCCGAGGGACACCCAGATGGTTACGGACGTGCCGAGTTCGACGGTGCTGCCGGAACCCGGCTCAAGGCGGGTGACCGAACCGGAGGCGACGGAATCGGAGTATTCGCTCTCCACGTTGACCGTGCCGATACCGGCCTTATTGAGCTGACTGATCACCGAATCCTTGGTCTGACCAACCAGATTGTCGGGAATCTTGGTCATACCGGACGAAATGTACAGCGTGATGATCGTGCCCTTGGTCTGCTTGGAATTCGCGGCGGGGTCCGTGCTCACCACCTTGTCTTTTTCGATGGTGCCGCTATCGACGGTTTTGACGCTGCCCACCTTGAAACCGGCATTCTCCAGAAGGGTTTTGGCCTCCTCCTGACTCCTGTTCGACACGTCGGGAACCGTGACGGTCTGCGGTCCGGTGGAGAACCACACGGATACGGTGGAGCCCTTCTCCACCTTGGATCCGCCCTTCGGATTCTGCTTGGTGACGGTGCCCTTGGTCTGGTCGGATTCCGTGTCTTCGCGGGCATCGAGCTTCAGGCCGAGCGCATTGAGCTTCTCCTCGACCGTGGTCTGCGAGATATTCGACATCTCAGTGAAATCCGGCACGTCGACGGTGTCGGCCGTCGAGCTGCCGCGATTGAGCATGTAGACGATACCCAGCACGGCCAGCAACGCCACCAGCACGCCCACCACGGAGCCGATGATGATCTGCTTTCTTTTCCTCGCCTTGGCGGCGGCCGCACGCTGCTCGGCGCGGGTTTTCATGGCGACACCGCCGTTGTTCGCCATCACCTGCTCGAACTGGCCCGTCACCGGGTTGAATGCCTGTGTCGCCGCGGTTTCGCCACTCGTCGGGTTCATCGCCACGGTCGCGGCTTCCTGCTCGGCCTGCTTGCGTGCCTTCACGTTGGTCAGGTCGGTCAGTGGATTGAATGCGGCGGCGACCGGAACGCCGCCATTCATGAACGTCAGCAGATCGTTCTTGAACTCGGATGCGGTGGCATACCGGTTCTGGCGGTCCTTCGCCATGGCCTTCGCACAGATCGAATCCCACATCTTCGGCAGTCCGGGTACCACGGAGCTTGGTGGGGTGGCCACTTCGGAAACATGCTGGTAGGCGATGGCCACCGCGGAATCGCCGGTGAACGGCGGTTTGCCCGTCAACATCTCATACAGCACGCAACCGGCGGAATACAGGTCGGAACGCATATCGACGGTTTCACCGCGGGCCTGCTCGGGGGAGAGGTACTGTGCGGTGCCGACCACGCCCTGCGACTGCGTCATCGTGGCGGCGGAGTCGTCAAGCGCGCGGGCGATGCCGAAATCCATGACCTTCACCACGCCCTGCTCGGAGATCATGATGTTGCCGGGCTTGATGTCGCGGTGTATCACACCCATGCGATGCGAGTATTCGAGCGCGTTCAGCACGCCCATCATCACCTGTTCGGCATCGCGCTGGCTGAGCGCGCCATTCACCTTGATGATGTCGCGCAGGGTCTGGCCCTTCACATACTCCATCACCAGATACGGCAGATGCTCGGTCTGGCCGGTCTCGGTGGTCACGACCTCTTCGCCCGAATCGTAGATGTTCACGATATTCGGATTGTTCATCTGCGCCACGGAATGCGCCTCGCGACGGAAGCGGGCGAGGAAGATCTGGTCATTGGCGAAATCGGCGCGCATGATCTTCACGGCCACGGTACGGCCCAGACGCGTATCAAGAGCCACGTGCACTTCGGCCATACCGCCGCGACCGACCAACTGGCCGAGCTGATAACGGCCATTCGCCAAAGTGGTAGGCATGTTGTTGCTCATCCCTGTTCCTTCCAATCACTGCTGGGCGAGATATGGGGTCTGCTGACCACACGACGAGGAAGCCGGCCCCCGGTGGGAACGATCGTCGTATCTGCCAGCTGTGTCTGCTGATCGAGCAGACGGCGTTCTATGCGTGTCAGCATGCGGGATACCGCCAACGCATCCTTCGGACGGTCAAGCGGATCCTTGGCGAGCATCGACATCACGAATTCACGCAGTTGCACATCCACGGAGTCAGGCAACGGCGGAACCGGATTGTTCACATGTGCGGCGGCGATATCGACAGGCGTGGTACCGGTGAACGGACGATGCCCGCACAGGCCCTCGTAGGCGACGACACCCAGCGAATAGATGTCGGACTGTGGCGTGGCCTGATGGCCCTGCGCCTGCTCTGGAGAAATATACTGCGCGGTACCTACGACCATGCCATCCTGTGTGATCTGCTCCTGATTGGTGGAATAGGAGACGCCGAAATCGGTGATCTTCACCTCGCCGGAATCGGAAACCATGATATTCGCCGGCTTCACGTCGCGATGGATCACGCCATGCGAATGCGCCACGAACAGGCCCCGCGCGGTCTGGATGAGAATCGGCAGCAGTTGCGTCGGCTCCATCGGGCCGCCGATTTCATGGAACAGATCGGCCAGCGACTTGCTCGGCACATACTCCATAATCAGGAATCCGATGCCGTCATGCTCATAGTATTCGAACAGGGCGGCGATGTTCGGATGCGCCAGATTGGCGGAATTATGGGCTTCCGCTCGCAGACGAAGCAGCTTCGCCTCCTGGCTGGAGCCCAGATCGCCACGCAAGGCCTTGATGGCCACCGGGCGGCCGAGCTGAATGTCATAGCCCTTCCACACTTCACCCATGCCGCCTTGCGCCAGACGGGAATCCAGTCTGTAGCGTCGGTGGATGAGCTGTCCTTCAATCAGTTTCATTCTGCCAGCGCCTCCTGCATCATTGCTTTCATAATCGGCCCTGCGGCCAATGCGCCGTAGGTGTCCACGTTGTGCACCACCACGGACACCGCGATCTTCGGATTGTCCGCAGGTGCGAATCCGATGACCCAGGCGTCGACGGATCCATTGTTCTCCCCAATTTGCGCGGTACCGGTCTTCACCGCCACCTGCACGCCGTCGATCGCCAGTTCGGGATCCTCCTTGGTGACCACGGCCTCCATCATCTGTGTGAGCTTGTCGGCGGTATCGGCGCTGAACGGGCGCGACATCTCCTCCGACTTGGTCTGCGAGACGACCGACAGATCCGACGATCGTACGCGATCGACCAACGTCGGCTGCATCAGCTTGCCGTCATTGGCGATGGCCGCCGCGATCAAGGCGTTCTGCAGCGGCGTGACCACGGTATCGCCCTGCCCGATCGACGCCAGCGCAAGCTTGTCGTCACTTACATCGGTCGGGAATTTCGAAGCCACGGTCATCCACGGGGTGCCGGAGGAACTGGTGCCGTCCACGGTGATCGAACTGTCGAAGCCGAGCTTCTTGGCCATCGACGAGATCTTCTCGTCGCCCAACGCGACGCCCAACTGCGCAAAGGCGGTGTTCGACGAATACGCCATCGCGTCTTCCAACGAGATCTTGCCGTCGGAGCCGTCTCCCTGCGAGGTGGCGTTCGTCAGCTGCACCGTGGTACCGGGAAGCGTATAGCTGGCGCCGGCGGGAATCTGCGTGTCGGTCTGGTATTGGCCGGTTTCCAGCGCGGTGGCCGCCACCACCGTCTTGAACGTGGAGCCGGGCGGGTACAGCTGCGAGGTGGCGCGGTTGAGCATCGGATTCGTCTGGTCGGACGACAACGTGTTGTAGTTCTCGTTCACTTCCGACGTATTGTGGCCGGCCAGCTGGTTCGGATCGTAGCTGGGCGTGCTCACCATGGCGAGAATACGGCCGGTCTTCGGCTCGATGGCCACTGCCGCACCGTCAAGCGAGCCCAAGGCGTTGTAGGCGGCCTGCTGGATCTTCGGATCGATGGAGGTCTCGATGGTGGCGCCCTTGTTCTCCTGACCGGTGAACAGCGACTTGAAACGCTGCCAGATCAGCTGATCGGACTGCCCCGACAACAGTGAACTGCGGGAGGCTTCGATTCCGCTCCACCCGCGCTGGCTAATCGAGAAGAACCCGGTGACCGGCGCATACAGCGGGCCGTCGGAGTAGGAACGCTGATAGGAGAATGCGTCGTTCGACGGATCGGATTTGGCGATCACGGAACCGTCCGAAGCGAGAATCGAGCCTCGCGGGGCGCCGTATTCATGGTAGAGCGCGCGGGTGTTACGCGGATCCTGATTGAGCTGGTTGGCCCGGATGGCGGTGATGATGGTCGTCGACATGCCAAGGATCACGAACAGGATGATGACAATGGTGAAAAGCTGACGCAACGATCTATTCATTCGAACCTCCCGTCACGGTGCGTGCGATCGGTTCGGTGGGCTGCGTGCGGTGCTTCGTCTCGCGATTGCGCAGCGCCTGCATCGCCTCATATTGGAAGGTGTCGCTGTTCAGGTCGTCCTCCGGTTTGTTTGCGGCGTTCGAAATGATGATCAGCAATGTGGCCAGCAGATAGTTGGCGATCAGCGACGAGCCGCCGGCGGCCATATACGGCAGGGTCAGACCGGTCAGCGGAATGACCAGCGTGATGCCGCCGACCACGGTGAACACCTGGAACGCCATGGTGAACACCAGTCCGGAGGCCAGCAGCTTGCCGAAACCGTCCTTGATCTTCATGGCGGTGATCATGCCGGCGGCGATGATCAGCAGATACAGCATCAGCGTTGCCAGCAGGCCGGTCAGGCCGAGCTCCTCGCCGGTCGCCGCATAGATGTAGTCGGAGTTGGCGATCGGCGTGAGCGACGGATGCCCCTGGCCCAGGCCGGTGCCCATCATGCCGCCGGAGGCCAAGCCGAAGATGCCGGTGACCAACTGGTACGATCCGCCATACTCCTTGCCATACTGCTCCGCACTGAACGGGTGCAGCCAGGCGTCGACGCGCGCGCCGACATGGCTGAAGATGTTCGCCGCCAGGAACGCGCCCGCGGCGAAGGCGATGAAGCCGATGATAATCCAGCTTTTGCGGCCGGTGGCCACATACAGCATGGAAACGAACATGGCGAAGAACATCAGCGAGGTGCCCAGATCATGCTGGATCACGAGTACGCCCATGGCCACGATCCACACCACGATGATCGGTCCCATGTCTTTGATTCTCGGAAGCTGCAGGCCGAGCACCTTCCTGCCGCCGACCGCAAGCTGGTCACGGTGGTCGAACAGGTAGGAGGCGAAGAAGAACGCGAGAAACAGCTTGGCGAATTCGCTTGGCTGGAACGAGCCGAGACCCGGGATCTTCACCCAGATCTTCGCACCATACTGTTCGGAGCCGATCACCGGCAGCATCGGGGATAGCAGCAGCACCAGGCCGACGACCATGCTCACGTACGAAAAACGGCGCAGTACGCGGTAATCCTTGAGGAAAATCACCAGCAGACCGCTCAGCACGAGCGCTATGACCAACCACATCAGCTGCTTGAACGCGACCGAGGTATTGGTCTCCTGATCGATGCGGGCGATCATGGTCACACCGATGCCGGTCAGCAGCATGACACAGCACATGATGGTCTGGTTCGCATACGGCTGGAATCGCAGCAACAGGCCCCACACGACCAGGAACAGCACGGCGATGAACATGAGCATCCCCATGTAATTGGACGGAAAGCCGCCCGTGGTGCGTTCGAACATCTGGAAGAACGCCACGGCGCAGATCAGCATGCTGAGCATCAGCAGACCGAACTGTCTCAAGCGGGTAGCGATCATGACTTGTCACCGCCTTGCGGGCTTGAGCTGGCGGACGACGATGCGGAGGCGCTCGCGCTGGGGCTGGCCGAAGAGCTGGCGGAAGGCGACGACTTGCCTTCGCTCTTCTTCTTGCTTTCGGCCTGCTGCTGCTTGAGTTGCTTCTCGATGAGCTTCGTGTGGTTCTCCGCTTCGCTATACGAATCGAAGGAGATGCCCTGCTGCAGTTGCTCCTGCCAGCTTGGCGGCAGATCGGAGGTCTTCATGCCGGTGGCGGATATGGCGTGGGACAGCTTCAGTCCGAAGATGCTTGTCGGCACGCCTTGGAAGATGGTGACGCTGCCGTTGTCGTTGCCGAGGTAGTACTTGGTCTGGCTCCAACGATACGTGCCGAAGGCGGCCCCCGCCAACCCCAGCAGCACCAGAAGGGTGACGATGATGCCGATGGTGCGGTTGCGCTTGGTGTGCGCACGCTTGGTCTTGCGCTGTTGGATCTGTTCGTTGCGGATGGCCTTGGCGACTTCCGGATCGTTCGGGTCGGCGGAGATGCGGCCGTCGTTCTTGTGTACGACCGGGATTTCGCCGGTGTCCGGATTGGTGCGGTCGCCCGTCTCCTCACGTACGGTGGATGGTTGCGCCACACGCTGTTCGGGCTGTGGTTCGTTGCCGGTCTCGTCGGGATTCTTGCCGTGGCGCAGGGCCGCCGCGCGTGCGGCCGGCGACTGCTTGCCCTCGCGCAGCAGCGGTGCCGTGGCCACCGGTGCGTTGATGATGTCGGCGATCGGCTCGAGGCTTGCGCTGGCCGCGCCGGCCACCAGCGGCGTCTGATGCGGCAGATCGAAGGCGTCGGCGTTCAGAGCGAGCGTCGCATCGGCGATCACCGCGGTGACGTTGTCGGTGCTGCCGGCGCGCAACGCCATGGAAACGAGACGCTGCGCGCACTCCTCCTGATCGGAGCAGGTCGCAAGCACCTCCTGCAGGGTGGAATCCTCCAGCACGCCACACAGACCGTCGGAGCACAACAGCCAGCGGTCGGCCGGATGCGCCTTGCGTACGGCGATGTCGGGACGGGGGTCGATATCGAAATCGCCCAGCACACGCATCACGACATTGCGCTGCGGATGGTTGCGCGCCTCGGATTCGCTGATGCGGCCGGTGTCGAGCAGATGCTGCACATAGCTGTGGTCCGAGGTCATACGGATGAGATGGCCGTCATGCAGCAGGTAGGCTCGGGAATCGCCGATATGCGCGAGCACCCAGTATCCCGACACCAAGGCCACGGCGGTGACGGTGGTGCCCATGCCCGCGAGGCGACGTTCGCGCTTGGCCTTGCCGACGATGGCGTCGTGCGCGGCCATGACGGAGGTCTCCATCATGTGGGCGACGGTCTTCACGTCATCTTGCACATTGTCCCGTTCGATATGTGCCAACGATCGGATGGCGATGGTGGACGCGGTATCGCCGCCGGCATGGCCTCCCATGCCGTCGCAGATGGCGATCAGACGTTCGCCCGCGAACGCGGAATCCTGGTTGTTGGAACGCACGGTACCCACATCCGAGACGGTGGTGGAGTACAGGAACAATGGTTGTGAAGCGGCGGAAGTCGTCAAAGTCACCTCAATTCAAAGGTGGTTGCGCCGATACGCACCGGAACGCGCGAGCCGAGGATCATCGGGGCGTTCAGGCGCTGCTGGTTGACCACGGTGCCGTTGGTGGAGCCCAGATCCTCGATGGCCCACTGGCCGGTTGCGGGATCGGTATAGACGCGTGCATGGTGCGAGGAGACGAATTCGTCATCGAGCACCACGGTATTCGAAGCTGCACGGCCCAGGGTGATGGTGTTGCCGGTCAAAGGGACGGAACTGCCGGCAAGCGGGCCATCGATGACGACCAACAGGGTGGGTCTGGCGTTCGAAATCGGCATCTCGTTGGTGGGGACGACGGGTGCGGCCGACGCCACGGGCGCCGGCGCCTCGACCGCCCTGCGTGCGCGACGCTCCTTACGGCGATGAGCCCGCGACTTGCGCGGGCTGAACGTCTCGATGTCCTTGTACAGCGAACGGACCGTACAGGCTACGAAAACCCATAACAGTATGAGGAAACCATACTTGAGGATCGCAAAGGTAAGTTCGGTGAGCATAAAGGCAACTCCCGGGTTGGGGTTGGTCACTCCTGATCCTGCGAAGAAGCCCAGTACAGGATTCGGGTGCGGCCGATGGTGATGGTGTTGCCATCCAGCAGCGTGGCCGCCGGCACCTGATGGCCTTCGACATACGTGCCGTTGGTGGAACCCAGGTCACGTGCGATTACGTTGTCGCCGTTGATGTCGATCTCCAGATGCTTGCGGGAGATGCCCGGGTCGTCGATCACGATGTCGCAGTTGGATCCGCGGCCGATGATGGTCTTGTCTTTGGTGAGCAGGTATTGTTTTTCGCCGATTTCCAGCATCGGGCAATCCTCGGTCTGCGCCTCGGTGGTCACCGGCACCGCATTGCCCTGCACGGACTCGCTGGTGAGCTTGAAATCGCTCTTGTTCAGGTCAAGGTCCTCTTCGAAGATCACCACGACCGGTCCGACGAATGCATAATGCTGGCTCTTCGCATACTGCGTGAGATTGTCGGCCAGTTCGTTGGCCAGGGTCTCGGCACCCCACTCCACGATGTTGTTGAAGTCCGGTGTGCTCAGCTTGAAACGGTATTCGTTCGGGGCTACGGTACGGTCGCGAGTAACGGGCATTGCCTCTTTGTCAATCTCGCGTTCAAGAGCGCTGGAGAGGTCAACCGGCTGCAGGTCCTTGGACCCGAACTTAGCGAATACTCCGTTGACGGCGCCTTCCACACTCTTCTCAAATCGATCGAGAACGCTCATACTTGTCCCTTTCTATCCTCACCTATCCTACGCGGTAGAGTGCCGAGAGCCAATTTATAAGACCCATAATTGCAAAAATTCCATGCAAAGTGGGGCGTGGATGGTGATACGGGCCTGGTTCGACGTCGGTTCCTTGAGCTCGTTTCCAAACCACCGACGGTGGGGGTGGTCCGGGCGTCGGTGGTTTGGGTGGTTTGGGATGGCCGGTAGTTTGGAATGTATGAATGATGCGATTGATGAGTTTCCTCGATTGAAGGCCCGCACCCTGCGATTCACGTGCGGCGCGCCCCGCTCCGCCCGCGTGGTCGGCGATGGGTCGCATGCGTTGTTCCTGCGATCCGACGGCCCGGAAGATACCGTCACCTCACTGTGGATGAGCGTGATCGACACGACCGGCGACGGCGACGATAGGGAGATTCTGCTCGCCGATCCGCGTGAACTGCTGGCCGATGCCGACGCGGAGGACGTTCCGGCCGAGGAACGTGCGCGGCGTGAGCGTGCTCGCGAAGGCGGCTCCGGAATCGTTGCCTATTCCGTCGATCAGGCCGGACGTCGCGTCGTGTTCACCATCAACGGCCAACTATTCCTGACCGAAATCCGGGAGGACGGCACCGGCGCACGCACCCGCCAGCTTGCCTTCGAGGATCCGACCCTCACCACGAGCGGATACGGGCCGGTGCTCAACCCGCGCATCAGCCCCGACGGCCGCCACGTGATGTACACGACCGGCGAGCACCTGAACCTGATCGACATCGCCGATTGGCCGGCTCCGGGGCAGGCCGCGCGGGAGTCCATCACCACGGTGTACGGCGTATGCGACGGCAACGGAGACGATCAGGCGCCCCATACGGTGAAGATCGGCCTGGCGGAATTCGCCGCCGGTGAGGAGATGGACCGGTACGACGGCTTCTGGTGGTCGCCGGATTCCCGATACGTGCTGTTCGAGACCTTCGACGCCTCGGACGAACCGGTATGGCATATCTGCGATCCGGCGAATCCGACCACGCCCACGGCCGTCCGCCACTATCCGCAGGCGCTGACGGCCAACGCCGACGTGCGTCTGACGTTGCTGGAACTCGGTTTCGATGCCGACGGCTGCTGCTACGGCGAAGTGCCGCATGCAGTGGAATGGGACCGGGAATCCTACGAATATCTGGCTTCCGTGAACTGGACGGAAGGTCACGATCCGATCATCGAAGTGCAGGATCGGCTGCAACGCAACGATCAGGTGCTGGCCATCCATGTCGGCGAACCGATCATGCCGGTCATCGCACCGGAAACCGAATTCATCGACGAGAACGGCGACGAGGTCGAGACCTTCTCCTTTGCGATTCCCGAGTATGCGCAGGGCGAGGAGCCCGGCACGACCCATGTGCTCGAAGAGCGTCACAATGACCGCTGGCTTGACCTGATGCACGGGACGCCCGCCTACACGCCGGACGGACGCCTGATCTGCGCGGTCAACGACATGGACGCCGACACGAATCGCCTGAGCGTGGATGGATATGCGTTCACGCCGGTCGGCCTGCAGGTGCGTGAAGTGCTTGACGTCACCGACGACGATGTGCTGTGCGTGGTGCAGCGCACGCCGGAACTGCTGCCGGAATCCGAACTGCCGTATCTGTGGCGGGCGAACGCTGCCGATCATGATGCGCGCAGCTTCGACGTGGTGTCGCTGCGTTTCGATGGCGGCTGGGAGCCGCTCACCTACACGCCCGGCCAATGGACGATGTCACGTGCCGGCAACGGATGCGTGATGGCCGGACGCGGCATGGACGATGCGCGGATCCAGATGCAGCATTGCATGAACGTCGCAACGGTCGGCGAAGACGGTGTGGAGACGCTGTCCATGGTGGTCGCGCCGATCGAGAACCACGCCGCCGAACCCGGATTCACGCCGAATGTACGATTCGTGCGATCGGGGGAACGTGCGCTGCATACGGCGATCGTTCTGCCGTCCGAAGGCAGCCGGTACGCCCATGCCGACAGGTTGCCGGTGCTCATGAAGCCGTACGGCGGCCCGGGATTCCAACAGGTCGTCGCAAGCCAGTCATTCCACTGGGACGCACAGTGGTGGGCCGATCAGGGATACATCGTCGTGACGGCCGACGGTCGCGGCACCACCGGCCGCGGGCCGAGGTGGGACCGCGCGATCTACGAGAACATGAAGGCCGTGACGCTTGAGGATCAGGTCGATGCCGTGCGTGCGTTGCCGGAAATCCTGAACGAATTGCGGGCGGAACAGGCCGGATCCGCGACGGACGGCTCCATTCCCGAACCCGATCTGGATCGCGTGGCGATGATCGGCTGGTCGTATGGCGGATTCCTTTCCGCGCTCGCCGTGCTGGAAGCGCCCGAAGTGTTCGCAGCCGCCTGCGCCGGCGCCCCGCCGACCGACTGGACGCTCTACGACACGCACTACACCGAACGGTATCTGGGACTCGACCCGGCCGTATACGAGCGCAATGGCATCATTGCGGACGCTCCGAAACTCACCCGTCCGCTCATGCTCATCCACGGGTTCGCCGACGACAACGTGACCATCGCGCACAGCCTGCGACTCAGCCAGGCGCTGATGGCCGCCGGCCGGGAGCACACGTTCCTGCCGCTGACCGGCATCACGCATATGACCAACGACGAGACCGTCGCCGAAAACCTGCTGATCCTCCAACGCGACTTCCTCGCAAACGCGCTACACAAGGCGTGACGCCCTCCGCCGGTCGCGGTGCGGACGATGCGGAGCGTGTTGCGGACCTCGCGAGAAGAATCCCACGGGAATTTTACGGGGGGGGGGGTTGGATTCCGCGAGGCCGATGCCGCCGGCCGGCATCGTTATTCGCCAAGCGCGTTATCCGCATCGCAGCCGGTCAAGGTCGGATTATAGTGCTCACGGGCCGGTATATCAGTATGCGACCTGATAGCTGAGTGTTCGACCTGCCGGAGGAAAGATATGCGAACGATTCTCGCCATTTTCGCGCGCGATCTCATACGTATCGTGAAGAGTCCCGTGGCGTTGGTCGTGACCCTCGGCGTGGCCCTGATCCCGTCGCTGTACGCATGGTGCAACATCCTCGCCAACTGGAACCCCTACGCCAACACCGGCAACATCCAGGTGGCCGTGGCCAACGAGGATCTCGGCACCGATTCCACCCTCATCGGGCATCTCGACGCGGGCGCGCAGACCGTCCGCAAACTCAAAACCAATCATCAGCTCGGCTGGCGTTTCGTCAGCAAGTCGGATGCCATCAACGGCGTGGAATCCGGCGAATACTATGCGGCGATCGTATTGCCGAGCGATTTCAGCAAAACCCTGATCGGATCCGTCACCGGCACCACCAAACGGCCGCACATCACGTACTACGTCAACGAGAAGGAAAATGCGATCGCGCCGAAAATCACCGACACCGGCGCGACGGAGATCGACGAAGAGATCAACTCCACCTTCGTGACCTCCGTCGCCGCCGCCGTGGCCACGGAGGTCAAGCGATCCGCGCGGGACACCACACAATCGCTCGACGGTGCGCAGAGTGATGTCATCGCCGACCTCAACACCACCATCGACCAGCTGAACGGCGTGCGTGACGAACTGACGAATATGTCGACCTCGCTCGGCGACGCCGAAACCACCATCGCCAAGGCGCAGGATACCAACAAGCAAATCAGCGCGGACCTCACCACCGCCACGGGCACCGCCAACACCACCATCGGACTGCTCAACGACACACAGACCGCAGCGCAACGGTTCTCGACGACGCTCTCCAAGGCGCTTGACAACGGCAGCGTGCAATTGTCGGGCCTGCAGATCGGCGTCAACACCGCCACCGGCCAGATCGTCAGCGGCCTCAACACCACGAAAAGCGCCGTGAACGCCGTCAGCCAGGCAATGCAGAAAACCTGCGATAAAACCGATGAATTCATCGACGGTCTCGACCGCGTGCTCGCCTCCAGCGGCCTTGACCACAACAGCAAGGAATACCAGGCGCTCGCGCAGCAGATCACCGATGCGCGCACCCAGCTCAAACAGGAACAGCAGCTGCTCGACACCTTCGGCACCAACGCCGACGACCTGATCGGCGACAGCACGACCACCGCGACCACGCTCGGCAACACCGTCGCCGGGCTCGCCGCCGACGGGGCGAACAAACTGATCAACGCACGTGGCACACTGACCGGCACCATCATGCCATCGCTCGACGGCTCACTCACCTCGCTCAGCGCCACCAGCGGCTCCCTGATCGGCACACTCGACGCACTCGGCAACCTGATCGGACAAAGCGACGGCCTGCTGAACCAGCTCGACGACACCTTGCGGCAGACACGCACCACGCTCGACTCCACCGTCGGCGAACTGGGCGACCTCGAAGGCAACCTCGACACCACGCGCACCGACGTGGCCGCACTCTCCAGCTCGCAGACCTACGAGCAGATCACCAAACTGCTGGGTCTCAACGCGACGAGTATCGGCGACTTCATGGGCAACCCCGTGCACCTGAGCGAAATCGTCGTATACCCGACCGACAACTACGGATCCGCCGTCACGCCGTTCTACACCAACCTCGCGCTGTGGGTCGGAGGCTTCGTACTCGTGGCCATCTACAAGCTCGAAGTGGACCGCGACGAGCGCATCCGCAACTACACGCCGACACAGGGCTATCTCGGCCGGTGGCTGCTGTTCATGACGGTCGGCTTCATGCAGGCGATCATCGCCACCGTGGGCGATATCGCGCTCGGCATCCAATGCGAGCATCCGTTGCTGTTCATTCTCGCAGGGCTGCTCGAATCGTTCGTATACGTGAACATCATCTATGCGCTTGCCGTCACCTTCCGGCACATCGGCAAGGCGGTGGCCGTGGTTCTCGTGATCGTGCAGATTCCGGGCGCCTCCGGCCTGTACCCGATTGAGATGATGCCGGAATTCTTCCAGCGGCTCAAGCCGTTCCTGCCGTTCACCTACGGCATTCAGGCCATGCGTGGGCCGATTGCGGGACTGTACAAAATGCATTACTGGGACTACATGTTCCACCTGCTGTGGTACCTGCCGGTCGCGCTGTTCATCGGACTGGTGGTGCGCCGGCTCGCCATGAACCTCAACGCCCTGTTCGACGAGCGGCTGGCCGACACCGACCTGATGATCACCGAACGCAACGCCGGCGTCGACAGCCAACTGCACTTCGTGAGCAGGGCGCGCGAATTCGCCGAACGGTATCCGCAAATCGCGCACGACAGGGCCGAACGATTCCTTGGCATATATCCGAAGCTGGTGCGGTGGGGCTTCATCGCATTGGCGGTGCTGCCGTTCGCCTTGCTGGTCCTGCTGTTCATCATCCAACAGAAAACCGTGATGCTCACGCTGTGGATCGTGTCGATCATCGTGATCGACACCTACCTGATCGTGGTCGAATACCTGAAGGAAAGGTACGCGCAGTGAAATATCTCTGGGGTATCTTCAGGCGTGACATGCGCCATGCCACGAGCAATGTGATCGCCCTGATCGTATCGATGGGGCTGGTGATCGTACCGGCGTTGTACGCATGGTTCAACATCGCCGCCAGCTGGGATCCGTACGACAACACGAAATCGCTGAAAGTGGCGGTCGCGAACGTGGACTCCGGATACAAGTCGAAGCTGATCCCGGTGCGCATCAACGTGGGGGAGACGGTACTGAGCGCACTGCGCGCCAACCATCAGCTCGACTGGCAGTTCGTGGACAGCGCCAAGGCGGTCGACGGCGTGAAATCCGGTGAATACTATGCGGCGATCGTCATTCCGAAATCCTTCAGCGCCGACATGATGACGCTGTTCTCACCCACCGTCAGGCATGCGACGCTGAAATACTACCTCAACGAGAAAATCAATCCGATCGCCCCGCATATCACTGACGAAGGCGCGTCCACCGTGGCGAACACCATCGACAAGACCTTCGCGAAAACGATGGCGCAGGTCGGACTCGACCTCGCCGCGAACATGGTGCAGTATTCGCAAAGCCCGCAGATGACGCAGTACATGACGAATCTGGTGTCGAACATTGATGGCATGGCATCCACCATCTCCGCCGCGCAGGCGCAGGTGGACGCCTATTCGGCGTTGCTCGGCTCGGCCGACAGTGTGATCGCCTCCACGGACAAACTGCTCGCCTCGACGCGCAAGGCCGGCAAACAGGCGCGCAAGACCTTGAAGCAGAGCGGGTCCAGCGCTTCGACACTCACCGATGCCTGCACCGATGTGACCGATTCCGTCAATCAGGCACTGCAGCAGGCGGTCTCGTCGCTGGACGGCATCGCGAACAAGGTCGGCACCGCCTTCGACCGGCTCGGCAAGGATGCGGATGGCGCCGCGAAGACGCTGCAGGATCTGTCATCGCAGGTATCGAGCGGTGCGAACGTGTACGGCAACTACATCGCGCAGCTTGAGAAGATGCGTTCGGCTGTCGAGGGATTGCCGGACGGCGACTCGAAACAGGCGTTGCTGAACGCCATCGACAAGCAGATCGCAGCACTGCAGGCGGCGCAGCAGGATACGCAGGATCTGGCCACGGCGCTCGACGCCGCCTCGAAGCAGGTCGCCGCCGACAGCGGCGACATTCAGCAGGATCGCCAGCAGATCCTCGATCGGATCACGGCGGCGAAACAGTCGATCACCACCGTGCAGGACGACTATGAGAAGAACGTCAAACCCAAACTGGACGACCTATCGACATCGGTGCAAACGCTCGTTGCGCAGACCGGCACCGTGATCAGCGGACTGGATGACGTCACCGGTGACATCGGATCGATGTCCGGCGGTATCGGCGCCAACGTGACGGCCGTGCGCAAGACGCTCGGCAGCGTATCGGCATCGTTGGGCAAATCGGCCGGCAAACTGTCCGACCTGAGCGCGAAGCTCAAGCAAGCCGAACAGACCGGAGACAGCAGTGCGATCGCCTCGCTGGCATCGGACGACACCAACACCCTCGCGACGCTGCTGTCCGCACCGGTGGCGCTCGATCGTGTGCCGATCTACCCGATCGCCAATTACGGGTCGGCCATGGCGCCGTTCTACACGGTGCTGTCCATCTGGGTGGGGGCCATCATTCTGGTGGCCATCGTGAAGGTGGCCGTATCCGACCGCGAGAAGGCGCATGTGCTTGGACTGGACCGCGACTCGTTGCCGATTCGTGCCCGCAACCGTGAGATGCCGGGCAATGCGGCGAAGTTCGGACTGCGATTGCATCATGAATATTTCGGACGACTGGGGATTTTCGCATTGCTGGCGCTGCTGCAAGGCACCATCGTATGCCTGGGAGACATGTATTTCCTAGGCGTGCAGGCCGAACATGCACTGCAGTTCCTGGCCGTGGGATGGCTGTGCGCGGTGGTCTTCTCGAACATCGTGTACACATTGACCGTGTCGTTCGGCGACATCGGCAAGGCATTGGCCGTGGTGCTGCTGGTGATGCAGGTGGCCGGCTCGGGCGGCACGTTCCCGATACAGACGCTGCCGAAGTTCTTCCAGGTCTGCTACCCGTTCCTGCCGTTCCCTCACGCCATCGACGCGATGCATGCGGCCATGGCCGGTTCATATGGTTTCGAGTATTGGATCGATCTTGGCGCGCTCGCGCTGTTCCTGCTGCCGTCGCTGCTGCTCGGGCTGGTGCTGCGGCGGCCGGTAATCCGCCTCAACAACTGGGTGCTGCGGCGTCTTGAGTCCACGCACGTGATGTAGCGGCTCGGTTGGCTCTTGGCGATGGTCTGCATGCAATGACGTGAGTCATTGGCCGTATGATGGGTGACATGACTATCACACTCATCGACGAGGCGCAGTACGACGCCGAAATGGACGGTAAGGTACTGCCGGCACTACAGGCCTGCCTGACGGAGGGGTGGATGGAGCCGGCGACGCACGACAGCGACGGCAACGCGCTTCCCACGCTCGACAATCCCGGCAAACTGCACTATTGCTGCTATGACGCCCGAAAATTCGACGAACTGCGCGAAGACGGCGCGGCGGGTTCGTTCCGTGGCACGATCGTCATCTCCCATGGTTTCACCGAATTCGGCCGCAAATACAGCGAGATGGTGTGGTACTTCCTGCTTGCCGGCTACTCCGTGTGCGTGTTCGAGCATCGCGGTCACGGCCATTCCGTGCACGACATGAGCAATCCGAGCTTGGTCTGGATCGATGATTGGCGCCGATATGTGGCCGATTTCGCGAAGTTCGCCAGTACCGTCGGGCGTGAGTGCGCGGCGGATCGCCCGCTCAACCTGTACTGCCATTCCATGGGTGGCGGCATCGGCGCGGCGGTGTTGGAACGCTATCCGAGTCTGTTTGACAAGGCGGTGCTTTCCGCGCCGATGATCGCTCCGGTGGTCGGCATGCCGACGTGGATTGCGCGCATCGTCGTCGGCGGCATCTGCGCACTGGGGTTCGGCAGAAGCCGGGTGTTCGGTCATGCCGACTTCTCCGACGATCTCAATCTGGATGATTATCGCGGTGCCTCCGAGGCGCGTGTTCGCTGGTTCCACAAGCAACGGCTTGCCGACGAGTCCTATCAGACCAATGCGGCGACCTTCGAATGGGCGAGGCAGGCCATGGCATTGTCCCGCGCGGTGCTCAAACCCGACATGTGCGGCGCCATCGAGACGCCGACGCTGCTCTTCCAGGCCGGGCTTGACGTGTGGGTGCTCAACGGTCCGCAGGATGAGTTCATCGAACGCGTGCGCGAAGGCGGCGGCTCCATCGAGAAGGTGCGCTACGACAGGTCGTTGCACGAAATCTTCTCCATGCCGAACGACGTACTTGGCCCGTATCTGGAGCGAATTCTCGACTTTCTGCAGGTGCCCGCACCGGGTCTGCGGTAGCGGTGGCGTGCGAATCTTGGCGATTGGAAAATAATCCGGTTTGTCTCGAACGAGACGGATGTATTTTTCAGAGGTGACAATCGGGGGATTTTCTGTCTTCTATTTTCGGTAGTTTAGGGGTGGCGCAGAGCATGAGTGCGTCACTTCGAACCCCCCTTCGAGCGAAGAGAGAGAATTCATGAAACCAATGCATGTCAAGATTCGCAGAGCCGCGATTGCGGCCGTTGCAGCGTGTTCGATGCTGCTGCCGGTCGGTGTTACCTCCGCGACAGAGACCCCCGGATTGACGGTGAATCAAGGGGCCGGTTACACTGCGACAAAGATCTCGCATCCGAACGCCGACCTCGGTGAGAACGATGGCATTGTCAATGTGGACGCCAATGGCACCTCGACCGTTGCCGACGGCGATGCCGATCGCGGACAAAACTACTCCTGGGCCTCCGTCGGATACGGGGATTGGATGTATGTGGGCACCTGCTATTCCGCGATGGGAAGCACCCTCAAACTCATGGCCAATACCATGGGAACCACCTACAAGAAGCTCAAGGCCGCGCTCGATGTGGCGTTCAACGGCGAGATGTTCCTCGACAACGGCGAGAACCACAGCCTGCTGTTGAAGATCAACACGAAGACCGGCAAGGTCAAAATCGTCGTCGATCCGATTCAGAAGGCCACCGGCGCCGACCTCAATGTGAACGGCTACCGCGCGGCCATCGAATTCCATGACAAGCTGTACTTCGCGGCCGCCGCGCAAGGCAGCCCATACCTGCTGGAGGTCGATCCGACCACCGACAAGACCCAGATCGTCTACCAGGCCACCGGCGTCGCCTCGGGAATCTCCGTCGGCATCCGCGGTCTGGCCGTACTGAACGGCCAACTGATCGCCAGCATGATCGGCACGGAAGGCGCCTACATCGTGTCTTCCTCGAATCCGTCCGCAGGAGCCGACTCGTTCACCACCATCGCAACGCAGCAGGATCTGCTGGACTATCCGGCATACCACTACACCGACAATATTTTCGGCGGTGCGATCTGGGATATGGTCGCGTTCAACGGCAAGCTGTATATCACCGTAGTCACCGGCAAGGGCAGCAACAAACAGTCCTTCGCACTGTTCCGTGGCGAACAGAACGCCGACGAAAGCTGGACGTACACTCCGCTGGTCGGCGATCCGAAAGACGGCGCGCACTATGAATACGGCTTCGGGGCGGATCGCTCCGGCGCGGCCAATCTGGTGGTATACAAGGACCATCTGTACATCGGCGGCTACAACGATCCGATGGTGGCATTGCCGGACGCGCTCGAATTCAACTTCGAAAGCCTGTACGATGACCTGTCCAGCCCCGTCAACCTGTGGCGTATGGACGCCGACGAGAACTTCGAGCTTGTAGCGGGCGAAAGCAACAACAAGTACTTCGGCGAGCCGGTCGGCACCATCGACGGCGAGACCATGCGCGCCGGCCTGGGCTCCGACAGCGACATGAGCCGCCATCTCAACCAGTATGTGTGGCGCATGCAGGCGTACGACGGCAAAATGTACGCCGGAACCTTCGACATCAGCGATCTGGCCTACCCGGTCACGCAATTCGCCAACGGTGACGTGCTCAAGCGCACGCCGGAACAGTGGAAGAAGCAGATCGAGTACATCAAGGAATTCCTCAAGCTGCTCAAAGCCGACGGGAATGGTTCCTCCACCACTGCGGAATCCTCCTCGCTTGAGGCGACCAAGCCGGAAGACGGCAACGTCGACGGCGATGCGGACGCGACGGCAGGCGATGATGCGGAAGACGGCGCGGCGGCGCAGTCGCAGGACAATGCCGCCGACGAGCAGCGTATGGCCGACAACATCGCATCGGAAGGCAAGACGTCCGAGGTGATCGCCAATCTGACCGAAATGCGCAAGCTGCTGGACAACATGCGCAACGATCTGGAATCCAAGCAGACCGATGTGGACATCGATGAGGCCTCGGCGCAGTCCGACGACTACACCCTCGACGACCGCTTCCAGTTCCAGCGCTGGCTGAACAAGCTGCTTGCGCTCTACAACAGCAACAAGCAGTACCTGCCGGAATCCATCACCGCCGAGCTCGACAAGTGGCTCACGCAGGACAACGTCGACAACTTCACCTATTTCGTGGGCGTGTGCAACTATCTGCATTACGCCACCAGCGACAAGCGCGGCTGCGATCTCGTCGTGACATCCGATGGCCTGAACTTCCAGACCATCACGCGTAACGGCTTCGGGGACAACAACAACCACGGACTGCGTGTATTCGCGGTCACCAACTCCGGCCTGAGCATCGGCACCGCGAACCCCTACCATGGCACTCAGATCTGGAAATTGGATGACGGCAAGGGCGACGCGGTGAACGCCGAACTGGCAGACGGAGACGCCTACACGTACGACAAGTACGACACGCAGGCCAAAGCAGCCAACCAGCAGGGCCTGAGCGTCGGCATCACGTTCAACGGCAACACCGTGGAGGATGTGCAGTACGACTATGCATCGCTCAAGGCCGGCGAAGACTACGTGGTGAACGAAGACGGTTCCGGCATCACCTTGACCAGTGCGTTCCTGAATGCCAAGGAGACCGGCAGCACCGGTTCCGTGGTGGTGTTCTTCAACCGCGGTGCCCGCGCACGCTTCACGGTTGAGATCAAGGATGGTACGCCGGGCGCTTCTCAGCCGGCCAAGCCGTCCGAGTCCACCACCAAGCCTGCCGACCAGGCCAAGCCCAGCGACCAGACCAAGCCTGCCGACCGGACCGAGTCCGCTGAGTCCACCGCCAAGCCGTCCGAGTCCGCCAAGCCGTCCGAGTCCGCCAAGACCGCTGGCCAGACCACGCAGAGCGCCGCAAAGTCCGCGGCAAACGTCGCCAACACCATTGCCAGCACCGGCTCCAACGTATGGGGCATGGTTCTGGCCGTGGCCGTGCTGGCGCTTGCCGGCGGAGTGATGCTGGTGCTACGCCGACGCGGCTGAACGTGCGGCATACCGGTGTGGTGCCTGAGGTGAATCACCACATCTGACATGCCATACCCGACAGACAGTGGCGCGGATCGCGGAAGCCCCCGATATGGAGTTTTCCGCAATCCGCGCCACTTGCATTATGCCGAACATCGGGGCCTTCAGGCGTTGAACACGTATCGGTCGAGTCGCTCGAACGCCTCCTTGACCCGGCTCAACGGCAACGCGAGATTCACGCGAATCGAGTATGGCTGATTGAACCTCGCGCCATCCTGCCAGCACACGCCCACGTCCCAGCCGCGCTTTTCGAGTTCCTGCAACGAAACGCCGTGCGCCTGGCACCATTCGGAGCAATCGAGGAACAGCATGTACGTGCCCTCCGGCTTGGTGCACGAGACCCCCTTGAAATGATCGGCGATGAAATCGCACGCATAATCCACGTTGCCGGTCAGTACGCCGCGCAACTCGTCAAGCCACGCATGGCCTTCGGGCTGGTACGCACCGATCAGCGCGTGCATCGACAGCACGTTCATCTCGTTGTAGTACGACTTTGAACTCTTCGCGCCGATGCGGTCGCGCAGATACTGGTTGTAGATGATGTGATAGCTGCCGATCAGTCCCGCCAGATTGAAGGTCTTGCTCGGCGCATAGAAAGCCACGGTGCGGTTGCGTGCGTCGTCGCTGACCGATTGCGTCGGGATGTGCCTGTGGTCGGCGAGCGTCAGGTCGGACCAGATTTCATCGGAAATGATCAGGCAGTCGTTGCGACGGTAGACCTCCATTGCCTGCTCGATCTCCCATCGTTCCCACACACGGCCGCACGGGTTGTGCGGGCTGCAGAACACGGCGACATGGATGTTGTTCTCCTTGATTTTGCGGTCCATGTCGTCGAAGTCCATGCGCCAGATGCCGTCTTCGTCGCGTTTGAGCGGGCTGTGCACGATGCGGTAGCCGTTGTTCTCTATGCTCATTGTGAAACCGATGTAGGTCGGGCTGTGCAGCAGAACCGCATCACCCGGCGCAGCGAAGGAGGTGATTGCGGAGATCACGCCTCCCAGCACGCCGTTCTCATAGCCGATGGCCTCGCGGGTCAGCCCCGTCACGCCGTTGCGCGTGGACTGCCAGCGGATGATTGAATCGTAGTATTCGTCGGTCGGACTGAAATAGCCGTATGCCGGATGCTTGGCACGTTCGATGATCGCCTTCGGGATGGTCGGTACGGTAGGGAAGTTCATGTCGGCGATCCACATCGGAATCACGTCGAACCCTTCTTTCGGAGGTTCCGGTGCGAAACCGGGCTGGCCCAGCCCGTCGACCGCAATCGAATCCTTGCCGTGGCGATCCATGATGGATGTGAAATCGTAAGTCATACCATGCCTTTCGAGAACATTGTCGGAGGGGGAGACCTTCATCCTAGTATGGTCACGTTTCATCGCTTGGTCCAGCAGACAGCGCGGTAGAATCGGGCCGGAATGTTTCGAAGATGGGAGTGGCTTATGTCTGGACGAACCTTCGAGCTGACCCCTCGGAAACTGGTCGTCGGTACGATCATGACCGTAACCGGAGCCGTGCTATGGGGCGTCAACGGCACCGTGTCGAAGATGCTCATGGATTCATACAGCGTCGATCCCATGTGGGTGGCGTGCGTGCGTGAAATCGCGGCCGGCCTGCTGTTTCTCGCCTGTGCGGGCATCACCACACCGAAACTGCTTACCGGTATGCTGCGCGAACGCAGGAACTATCCGAAGCTGGTCATCGTGGCGCTGTCGAGCGTGCTGGTGATCCAAGTGGGCTATCTGCAGGCGATCCACTGGACGAATGCCGGCACCGCAACCGTACTGCAAAGCTTGAGCCTGCTGTTCGTGCTGCTGTACGTATGCGTGCATGGCAGGCGGTTGCCGACCGTCATCGAGGCGATCGGCGTGGTGCTCGCGGTAATCGGCACCGTGCTGATCGCCACCGGAGGCAATCTATCGTCGATCTCCCTGCCGTTGCCCGGCTTGGCTTGGGGACTGGCCAATGCGCTCGGCAATGCGGCGATGGCGATCATCCCGCTTGCGCTGATTGCGCGTTGGGGCGCTTTTTCGGTGAATGGCGTGGCTTTTCTGATTTCCGGATTCGTGCTGATGCCGTTCGTGCAGCCGTGGGCCCACATGCCGCAGTTGGATGCGCGTGGCTGGCTGATGCTGGGCTTTCTGGTGGTGGTCGGCACATTTGCCGCCTGCGGCCTGTACATGGGCGGTGTCGCGATCATCGGTTCGATGCGTGGCATTCTCATCGGCACCGTAGAGCCGGTGGTGGCCACGATCACCGCCGTGCTGTGGACCGGCACGGTGTTCTCGCCCACCGATCTGGTCGGCCTGGTGCTGATCATCCTCATGGTGTTTTTGGTGCGGTAGCCCCTCGCGTCCTTCCGTTTGTCCGATTCTGGTGAATCGGACAAACAGAGTGCGAAAGCACCTTCACAGATGTCCGATTCTGGTGAATCAGTCGACAAAGGGCGAGTGAAGGGTCTCAGCCAAGTCGGTCAGCGTGGCATCGATATCGGCGTTGATGCAGATGGACCGATCATGAATCTGCCGGGGTGCCACGGCTTCGCCCAGATTCAGGCAAGCGTACGTGGCCTGCGGATTGCCGTCCGTCAATTGCCAGAACGGGTATTTGATGATTCCCGGCGTATTGCCGCCAACGCCCAGTTCTAACAGCAGAATCCGCGAATCCTTGCGCTTCGTGACATAATCGCTGTAGCGGCGGGCCGCATCATGCCAGCCGGCATCCTCGACAAACGTGCCATCGGCCCGCAGGTTCATCGTCATCGGACGGCCGCATCGCGGGCAATGCGGAATCAGCTCGCTGGGAATGCGCATATCCGACTGCTCCGCCAGCATCCTGCGCACCGTCTCCTCGTTGTCGTAGGTGATCTGGCTGCACGGCAGGGAACATTGCCACAGTCCGTAGTCGCCCTGCGTGTAGAAGAGGCGGGATTTATCGAAGCCGGCATGCTGGAAGCAGTGATCGACATTGGTGGTTAATACGAAGTAGTCCTTGGCGGCGGCCGCATCGCCGAATCTGCGAAGCATATCGAGCAGACGCTCATGCACCGGCTTGGGCGCGGGAATATAGCGGTTGTAGTAAATTTCGCGGCTCCACCAGGCCCAGTATTCCTCAAGTGTGCCGAAGGGATGGAATCCGCCGGAATACATGTCGGTGATGCCGTAGCGTGCCTTGAAATCGGCGAACAGGCAGTCGAATCGTTCGCCGGAATATGTGTAGCCGGCCGATGTGGACAGGCCCGATCCGGCACCGATGAGAATGCAGTCGGCCGCCTTCCATGCCTGCGCGAGAGCGGTGACTTCGTTGCTCGGGCGGCCGTTTTCGGGCTTATTCGGCGAGTATGCGTTCATAGAGTTGCCGGTCGCGATCGGAGAAGACATCGAAAATCACCTTTCTGATGGAAATCGGGCTGATGGTGTCATTGCCGCCGGTGTGAAGGAACTCGCGCACCGTACGCACTGCGATCCGTGCCGCCAGTTCGGCCGGGAAACGGAATTCCCCCGTCGATATGCAGCAGAACGCAATGGATTCGAGACGATTCGCCGCCGCCAACCGAAGGCAGGCACGATAACAGTCGGCAAGTTGCGCCTGCTCCTCGGCTGTCGGATTGCCGGAGGGAATCATCGGACCGACGGTGTGTAGCACATATTGCGACGGCAGGTTAAAGGCCGGTGTGATTTTCGCCTGTCCGACAGGTTCCGGCCGCCGCTGTCGATCCATGAGTTCCGCGCAGGCCAGCCGCAGCTGCACGCCGGCCGCCGAATGAATCGCATTGTCGATGCAACGATGATTCGGCGCATAACAGCCGGTCAGTCCACTGTTCGCCGCATTGACGATCGCATCGCAGCGTAGGGTGGTGATGTCGCCCTGCCAGACGGCAAGGGTCGTGGTGTGACTTTTGTTGCCGGTGGCGTTCGCGGTGGTGTTGGCGTTCGCGGGCGTGCCGATTCCATTTGTTGTGTTGCCGGTGGCGGTGCCATCGAAAGATTCGTCGGCATCTGCCGTCGCCATGGGTGGAATCGCATTCGCGTCGGTAATCGTATGATGCTTGAGCTCGGTCTGCAGATACTCGTCCTGGATGTGCAGGAACCGCGTGCTTATCGGCGTGGGAGGGCGCACGTTCAACAGGGTGCGCAGCAGCAGGCGCTGCTCGTTCTCATCGCGTGGGATTGTCGGAATCGCGGCGTTCGACTGGTAATCCGGATGCTCCTCGAGCAGATATCTGATAAGCCATGTTCGTCGTTGCCGCTGATTCATCGTGCCTCGATTCGTGTCATGGTTGTCCGATTCTGGAGAATCGGACAACCATGGGGTGTCATGCGTATCTTGGTTGTCCGTTTTTCCCGAATCGGACGACCAAAGGATCTGATTCATGCTTCCAATGTCCGATTCACCAGAATCGGCCAATCGGCATGGAAGGGCGGAGCCCTACACGGTTATGCCCTACTTGGTGTAGACGGAGATGCGCTCGCCGACATGCTTGCCGGATTCCGCTTCGTCCACCACGGCGATGGCGTAATCGGCATAGCTGATGAAGCTCTTGCCCTCGGCATTGGTGGTGAACTCCTCGCCGGCCAGCCCGTAGGAGCCGGTACGTTCACCTTCGGCCTGGAAGTCGGCGGCCGGGCTGACGTAGGTCCACTTCACGTCGTTGCGGTTGCGCAGCAGCTTGAGGGCGGCGACATGTGCTGCGGAAACCGGTTTGTAGGCGTCGACGAACTCCGGGGTGTCCTCGAGGGCCATGGTGTGTTCCTTGTTCACAAACAGGCTGCCGGCGCCTCCGACAACGATCAGGCGGGTATCGGTACCGGAAAGCAGATCGGCGAGATGGCCGGCGGCCTGCGCGATCTGCGGCAACGTATCCGGAGTCCAGGTGCCGAAGGCGTCGACGACCACGTCGAATCCGGCAAGATCTGCGGTGGTCAGGTCGAATGCATTCTTGACGATGGCGTTCGGTGCCGTGGTTCGGTTTTCGCCGCGCACGACAGCGGTCACATCATGGCCGCGATTCACGGCTTCCTTGACGATGAGCTGGCCGGCTTTGCCGTTTGCTGCGACTACTGCGATCTTCATGATGATTCCTTTCATGTTTGCGCCTATCCAGGGGGAGGCGTCCGCCGACCATCCGATCAGCTGGGAAGATTCCTGACTGTTGTTTCCGGTGGAAATCTTCCGATTTTCGATTACATGATGTACCATATTTCCATACAGAAAATAATGGAAGAAGGCACAATTTAGTTCTGTAGTTACCTACAGGGAACTTTTATTGCGATCACTGGATTTTTGAGAAAGAAAGATTTTCAGATGGAACGTGAATTACCGGCGTGTCCTGTTGAAACGACGTTGTTGATGATTTCCGATAAATGGAAGGTGCTGATTCTGCGTGATCTGCTTGATGGAACCAAACGATTCAGCGAGTTGCGCCGTTCGGTCGGCAATGTTTCGCAGAAGGTGCTTACCGCGAATCTACGGCAGATGGAGCGGGATGGACTGGTGCACCGTGAGGTCTATCCTGAGGTGCCGCCACGTGTGGAGTATTCGCTGACCGAAACGGGGCTAAGTCTCGAGCCGGTCATCAAGGCCATGAAGGATTGGGGCATTCACTACAAGGCTGCATGCGAAGAGTGAGTTTGTCGGATGAGCGAGTTTGTCCGATTCTGCCGAATCGGACATTTCCGGAGTAACTTCCTCGGTGACCTCGAAGACTTGATCAGCGACGTATGGCGCTTCATATCGTCCAGCGTGAACGGGGATGACCACTATGTTCGGCTGGATGAAGCAGGCGACTTCAAATGTTGTCAAAATGTCGCCAAAGACGGACGTTTGAGGGCAAAGCAAAAGGGCTGGAATCGTTGGATTCCAGCCCTTTTCGAATCGTGCGAGCGGGGGGAGTTGAACCCCCACGAGCATACACTCACTGCCACCTGAAGACAGCGCGTCTACCATTCCGCCACGCTCGCAGACAATCGACTAATTTACACCCGTATCGGCATTTGTCCAATGCCGGCGTGTCGCATTGTCCTGATTGGAAACCGAAGGTTCATCGGCTTAACCCTTCGAGCCGTTCGCGTAGAACTTCGCCAGGGTCTCGTCGCGGAACTCGTCGAAATAGCCGCCGTCGATCGAGGATCGGATG
Source organism: Bifidobacterium moukalabense DSM 27321 (assembly GCF_000522505.1). Lineage (GTDB taxonomy): Bacteria > Actinomycetota > Actinomycetes > Actinomycetales > Bifidobacteriaceae > Bifidobacterium > Bifidobacterium moukalabense. The sequence goes on from NZ_AZMV01000007.1 coordinate 92,601, forward strand.
TCATCAAGCAGCTTCACGAAGAAATGCTCGTTATGAATCGTGGCCAGTGTGAATCCGTTGAATTCGCGGGCGCGCAGGGCATGATCCACGTAGGCGCGCGAGTAATGCGTGCAGGTGTAGCAGGTGCAACCCTCCTCGAGCGGCCCGAAATCGTGCTTGAACTGCGCCCGTTTGATGTTGTAGCGTCCCGAACGCGTGAAAATCGCGCCATTGCGGCCGCAGCGCGCCGGTGCCACGCAGTCGAAGGTGTCACCGCCGTTCTCCACGCAGGCGAAGATGTCGTCGACCGCGGCGATGCCGAGCACATGGCGCGGCCTGCTTTCCGGCATCGCGTCGCAGATCCATGCGCAGGTATCGCCGATGATGCGCTTTTCGATCGCGCCGCCGATGCCGACGCCATCGAAATCAAGCGAGGCGATCTGCTCGGCCGCATGCCGGCGCAGATCCTCATAATTCGCGCCCTGCACCACGCCGTACAGTGCCTGATACGGCTTGCCGAGACGCTCCTCGGTAAGCCTTTGGTGCTCGGCTACGCAACGTTGCGCCCAACGGTAGGTGCGCTCCACGGAACGTTCTTGGTATCCGCGTGTATTCATCAGCGTGGTCAGTTCGTCAAAGGCAAACATGATGTCGGCGCCGATCTTGTGCTGGATGCCCATGGAGATCTCGGCGGAAAAGCGGTGCAGGGAGCCGTTGAGCGGTGACTTGAACGTCACACCGTCCTCGTCCACGAATGCGAGACGCTCCTTGCCTTCGGCGATCACCTCATCGGATTTCATGCCGGTCACGTCCATGGCGAGGGTTTTCTTGAATCCCGCGCCGAGCGACAGCACCTGGAAGCCGCCGGAATCGGTGAAGGTCGGGCCGTTCCAGTTCATGAACTTCGCGAGCCCTCCGGCCTCGTCAAGCACCTGCTCGCCTGGCCGCTCATATAGGTGAAATGCGTTCGACAGCAAGCATTGCGCGCCCAGATCCTTCATGGTCTCCGGCAGCACGGCCTTCATTGCGGCCTGCGTGGCCACCGGTACGAATGCCGGCGTGTGGATGTCGCCATGCGGGGTGTGGATGATGCCGGTGCGCCCGTAGCGTGCACCGCCGCGGCCTTTGCCGTCGGCCGCGTCGGGTAGTCGTGTGGTCTGTTCGAAGGAGAATGCGCGGCGGTCGCCGGGCTTGCCGGGTTCGGCTCCGCGCGGATGCTCGACGAGATTCGGTTCGGTAAGGCTTGTCATGCGTTTCACTTTAGGCGATAGCGCCGATTGCGCCGGATGGAGGAATTTCATGACCGAAAGACAGATTGCGCAGGAAGCGAAAATCTGCCGCATAGAAGCGGGATGAGGTTGTTTTGTAAGGCTGGGAGCGGCCGTCCGCAAAGATTGCCAATCAATTCGAGTGGTACTTTCAACAAACATTCAGGAAATTTCCAGAGCGGGTATCTTTACTCTTAGATAGCAGTTCGAGCGGCACGATTGCTGAACATGTGAAATGCCGCGAGACGAATAAGGAGCAAGAATGGCTGAAGATAACAGCGACCAGAATGTCGCGCAGCCGCAGAATGATGCGCAACAGGCCGTCCCGACGCAGCCGGCCGACACTGCGACCGACAATGCCGAGACTTCCGTGACCGAACCGATTGCAATGCATGACGCCGGCGAGCAGCCGACCACCGCCTTGCCTTCAGTGAATGCCACCGATTCGGGAAACACCCTGGACCATGCGTCCGCCGCCGGCACCTCCGCGCAACCGCAGTATCGTCCGGCACCGGAATACGGTGCCTATGGAACGGGACCGACGCAGCCGGCGAACGGCTCGAACGCCGCGCAGCCGCAGTACGGCCAGCCTGCGCATAGTGCGCAGACGTCGCAGATGCCGCCGCAGAACAATCACGGTCCTTTCTTCGGCAATCCGTATGCGCAGCCGCAGAATGAACAGCATGGTTCGCACAACGGCAATCCGTTCACCGCTCCGCAAGGAGGCGCGAACGTTCCGCCGAATACCCCGAATAACGGCAATCCGCTCAATCCGTTCGGCAATGCGGGCAATCCGCAGAACCCGGCGGTCAAGAACCGATCGAAGACGGCCAGCAACGTGATCGTGGCCGTGGTCGCCGCACTGGTCGCCGCAGCGCTGTGCCTCGGCATCGGTTTCGCGGCCATCACCAACGGTTGGGTGCAGGTGCCTACATCAAGCTCGATGACCAGCATCAGCTCCAACCAGTCCGGTTCCGGCTCGGCCAAGGCCAAGAGCGGCGAGGCCGTTGATTGGACGGCGGTAGCCAAGGAAGTGTCCAACTCCGTGGTCTCCATTCAGACCGTGACCAGCGAGGGCACCGCCAAGGGTTCCGGCGCGATCGTCAGCGACAAGGGCTATATCGTCACCAACAACCATGTGATTTCCGGCGCGCAGCAGATTCAGGTGACGCTCGCCAACGGCACCATCTATTCCGCGCAGGTCGTCGGCACCGATACCACCACCGATTTGGCGGTCATCAAGCTCGACAATCCGCCGAGCGACCTCAAGCCCGTGGAATTCGCCAATTCCGACAAGCTGGCCGTTGGTGAAGCCGTGATGGCCATCGGCAACCCGCTTGGTTATGACGACACCGCCACCACCGGTATCGTCTCCGCGCTCAACCGCCCGGTGACCGTGACCGATGACAACAACAACGCCGTCGTCACCAACGCCGTGCAGATCGACGCCGCAATCAACCCGGGCAACTCCGGTGGCCCGACCTTCAATGCGGCCGGCCAGGTGATCGGTATCAACTCGTCCATCGCCTCCACCGCAAGCTCCTCCAGCACGGCGGGCTCCATCGGCATCGGCTTCGCGATTCCGTCGAACCTCGTCAAGCGTGTGGCCAATGAGATCATCGAGAACGGCTCCGTGCAGCATGTGGCGCTCGGCGTCACCATCAAGAGCTCCACGGTCGAAGCCGACGGCGTGACCCGCGGCTGCGCCCAGGTGCAGTCCGTGGTCGACGGCGGCCCGGCATCCAAGGCCGGCGTGAAGGCGGGCGACTCCATCGTGGCCTTCAACGGCAAGGCGGTGAACAACAACTACTCGCTGCTCGGTTACGTGCGTGCCGCCGCCATGAACGACAAGGTGACGCTGACCGTCGTGCGGGACGGCCACACCATGGATCTCGATGTGACGCTGGACCAGAAGGAGTCCAGCACCAACTCCTCCAACAAGCAGGAGCAGAACGAGCAGAACAATGGCAACAACGGCAACAACGGGCAGGGCGACAGCCAGGACGGTGACGGTGGCGGATTCACCGATCCGTTCGGCATGTGGTAAACCGAACGCCGCTGAGCCAGGTGGCAACACCCCAATAGGCCCAAGGTGAACATGATGATCATCGGAAAAGCCTTGTGATGCCAAGCGAAACGGGACTGTGTGAGCAATCGCACGGTCCCGTTTCGCGTGCCGTGCGGACGAATCCCCCTACAGACCTGTTACTCTTGGACCAGAGACCGTTGTGACGGTCGGATAATCGAATATCTCATAATTGAATATTTCAGCAAATCTTTTTACGCCGTGTATCGAGGCATTCCGCTTTCAGGCAGTGCCGCCGATGGGTTAACAAGGCGTGAATGCACGAGTCCCGAACCTACGGGTTCCCGACTGGTATACGAGCGTAAGGAGATTCGATGCGTAGAGTCATCAATCTTTGCAGGCAGGTTCCGCTTCTGCCGATCACCATTCTTGCCGCCATTCCGCTGGCCCTGCTGGGCACATGGCGTCCGTGGGGCGTGCGCTCCGTGTTCGCCGTTCTGTTCGGTTGGGATTCGGTCGATCCCGGTGTCGGGCAGTGGCTGGTGATTGCGTTGGTGCTGTACACGATCATCGTCACCGTGCGCGGCATGATCGACGATTTGCGGCACGGTCACGTCGGCGTCGATCTGTTGGCCGTCGTCGCCATCGCCTCGACGCTCGCCGTTCAGGAATACTGGGCCGCCTGGGCGGTGGTGCTGATGATCTCCTCCGGTGAGGCGATCGAAGAATTCGCGCAATCGAAGGCCGAAGGCAACCTGACCGCGCTGATCGAGGCCGCGCCAAGGACCGCGCATGTGGTGAGATTGCCGGGTATGCGCGGCCATGTGCACACGTCCGGCGCCGAACATGCCTCGGATGTTTCCGAGGAAGGCTTCCGCACCGTGAGAGTGGCTGACCCTTTGGCCCCAGGTTCAGGGGATTCCGCTGTGATGGACGATGCTCATGGAACGTCCCGTGAAACGGATCTGGGCGCCAGCGACGGGAAGCGGGGATACGATGCCTCCGGCGAGCATTTCACCACGATTCCCGTGGATGACGTCAGGTTGGGCGACGTACTGCTGGTGCTGCCGGGTGAGACGGTTCCGGTCGACGGCGAACTGCTATCAGGCATGGCCACGCTTGACCTGAGCAACATCAACGGCGAGCCGGTGCCGCGCGAAGTCTATGCGGGGGCACGGGTCATGTCGGGCGCCGTCAACGGTTCGACCACGCTGACCATGCGTGCCACGCAGCTTGCGCACGATTCGCAGTACCAGAAGATCTTGGAACTCGTCTCATCCGCGCAGGACTCACGGCCGGCCGTCGTGAAGACCGCCGATGTGCTTGCGGTGCCGTTCACCATTCTTTCGCTTGCGATTGCGGCGGTCGCATGGGCGGTTGCCGGCACTCCGCTGCGGTTCGCACAGGTGCTGGTATTGGCCACGCCCTGCCCGCTGCTGATTGCGGCGCCGGTTGCGTATGTCGCAGGAACGGGACGTCTCGCCAAGGCGGGGATCCTCATCAAGGCACAGGATGTACTTGAAAATCTGGGCCGCGTAACGCATATCTTCTTCGACAAAACCGGTACGTTGACGGTCAAGCAGCCGCAGGTCGTGCGCGTCGAGAAACCATTTGACGTGAAGTCCCCGTTTGATGACGACCACATTCTCATGATGGCCGGTGTGGTGGAGGGCTATTCCGTGCACATTCTGTCGAAGGGCATCGCAGCCGCCGGGCAGCGGGCCATGCGTGATCTGTATGCACGGTATGCGGCAGGGCAGCGGCTGTGTGCGGAACGGAATCTGCCGGGGCATGGGCGTGACTACCCGGTGGTGAAGAACATTGTGGAGGACGCCGGCAAAGGCGTATCCGGTGAGGTGAACGGGCACAAGGTGCGTGTGGGGCGCTACGCCTATGCCACGGCCGGCGAGTCCGGCTTCTCCCCGGTGGTCCGTTTGTCCGATTCTGGAGAATCGGTCATCCAGAGGTCGAATATTGCGGAAGATTTGGCTGATTCACCAGAATCGGACATTCAGCGCATGCGGAACGCAAATTTAGTGTCCGATTCTCCCGAATCGGACAAACGGGCAACGGAAGGCAGGCCGGATGTGAGTTCACGGTTCGCGCCGCTTGCTCCGGATGAGATGGCCGCGTACGTGGCGCTCGATGGGCAGCTGGCTGCGCGCATCGTGCTGCGTGATGTGCCGCGCGAGAACGCGAAGAATGCTTTGGACCGTCTGCGCGAACTCGGCGTCAACACACTGTCCATGCTGACCGGTGACAAAGCGGCCTCCGCACGAATTATCGCCAAGGAGGTCGGCATTGACGACGTTCAGGCCGAACTGTTCCCCGAAGACAAGGTGCGTGCGGTCAAGGACGCCACCGAGGCTACGTCACGGCACCGGCCGTGGCGGAGCGGCGTCATGGCACGCATGCTCGGTGAATCCACGGGTCGCCAGGTGACCATGATGGTCGGCGACGGTGTGAACGATGCGCCGGTGCTCGCGGCCGCCGACATCGGCATGGCCATGACCGACGGCACGTCGACCGCCGCCTCCGAATCCGCGCAGGTCGTGATCATGAACGATGACATCGCCTCCGTGCCGCGTGCCATCGCCATCGCCCGCCGTACGAAGAAAGTGATGATGCAGGCGGTGCTCATGGGTCTCGGTCTTGCCATCGTCGGCATGATCGCCGCCGCGTTCAACCTGATTCCGGTGGTCGTCGGCGCTTTCATGCAGGAGGGCATTGACGTGGTGAGCATACTGTGGGCCCTCACGGCCTTGCTGGATAAGGAATGAGCCTATTGCCGGCAGAGACCGATCTTGCGTCTCTCCAAGATTGAGGGATTGGATGCGATGATAGACCGCGCACGATTAAGTGATGCGGCCCTACGGCCCTGTAGCCCTATGCCCTATAGCGAACTGGGCGAGATCTCGCCGGCGATGGAACGCCCCATCCACTCGCCGAAGTCCGCGCCGGTCACCTCCTGAGACAGCAGGAACATGATTTTCGCATATGCGGCTTCCAGCGTCATGTCGCCCGATCCGATGGCCCCGGCGCGGGCGATCGCGTCACCCGTCTCGTAGTGGCCGAGCAGCACCTCCGCCTGCTGGCATTGCGATGCGATAACGACCGGCACGCCATCGGCGAGCACACTGGCGATCACATCGGTCAGGCCCGGCTCGTCACTCGGCACATTGCCCACGCCGTACGCGCGCAGCAGCACCGCCTCCGGTCGTGGTGTGAGCATGGCTTCCAATCGTGTTGCGGAAATGCCCGGCGCCATGTCGATTACGGCCACATCATGGCGTTCGTATGGTTTCGGCGACTCCCAACCGCATCCGGCCGATGCGGAATCGTCCGCATACCAATGCCAAGGCGTGCCGGTACGTGCCAACGGTCCGGTGGACGGTGCCGAAAATCCTTCGAACGCCCAGCTTGACGACTTGTTCACCCGATTGCCGGCGAACAGATGATGCCCGAAGAACAGTCCCACGCCATGGAATCGTCCGCTCATGGCCGCATTCAGCGCACCGGTCACATTGGCGGTGGCATCCGACTCGATCTTGCCGAGCGGATGCTGCGAACCCGTGAAGATCACCGGCTTGCCGAATCCGGTCAGCGCATACGACAGGGCTGCGCTGGAATAGCTCATCGTATCGGTGCCGTGCAGTACCACGAACGCGTCGGCATCGTCGGCATGCGTGTGCAGATCGTCGATCATCGTCTGCCAATTGTCAGGCGTCGCATTCGACGAATCGATCAGCGGGTCAAGTTCGGTGAACGAAAACAGGCTGGAGTCCATATGCGCATCCTCGAGCAGACGGAACAGCCATCCTCGGGTGTCGGCGCCCGGAATCAGGCCATTCGGCGAGTCGATCATGCCGATTGTGCCACCGGTGTACGTGATGTGAATGCGCATTGCCTTCCTCCTCATCGAAATTTTGGTTCGCCAAGTGGGCGGCCGTATGACCTGCCGCCCACTTTACCGTCTGCCGGCTGCCGTGAGCGACTACTTGCCCGGCATTTCCGTGGTCTCCAGCACGTCGGCCACGCCGTTGTCGTTATCGTCGAGCATCTCGTCCATCAGATCGCCGTTGATGCGGCCTCGCACGTAGAACCAACCCGCCACCATGGCGATGACGACCACCACAAACATGGCGAGCGTCCAACGGCCGGCTTCGCTGGTGAGATTCGATAGCACGACCACCGCGAAGAACAGCAGGGAGATGTAGTTGGTGTACGGCGCGCCCGGCATGCGGTATTCCGGCCGCATCTCCTCGCCGGCCTTCGCCTTCTTGAGGAATGCGAGATGCGTCACGAGAATCGCCGACCACGTGCCGGCGATGCCGATGCCCGCCAGATTCATGACGATTTCGAACGCGTCGGATGGCAGCACCGCGTTGAGCACCACGCCGACCAGTCCCAGCGTGGAGGTGATGATGATGCCGCCATACGGCACATGATGCTTGTTCATGCGTGCCGCGAACTTCGGGCCGGATCCGGCCACGGCCAGCGAACGCAGGGTGCGTCCGGTGGAATACAGGCCGGCGTTGAGCGAGGAGAGCGCGGCGGTCAGGACCACGACCTGAATCACGTCGCCGGCATGCGGAATGCCGATGCCGGAGAAGAACGTGACGAACGGCGATTCGTTGGAGGAGTAGGCGGTATACGGCAGCACGAGCGCCATGAGCACCACGGAACCCACGTAGAACACGAAGATGCGGATGATCATCGAATTGATGGCCTTCGGCAGCACTTTCTCGGCGTCCTTGGCTTCGCCGGCGGCCACGCCGACCATTTCGGTGCCGCCGAATGCGAACACGACGCCCAAGGTCAGGGCGAACACCGGTGCGATGCCCATCGGGAACAGGCCGCCGTTGTCGGTGATATTGGCGATGCCGGCATGGGTGTCGCCCACCGGAGCGCCCGTCACGATGGCCCAGATGGCGATGACCATGAACGCGACGATGGTGGCCACCTTGATGGCCGCGAACCAGAATTCCGCTTCGCCGAACATCTTCACGCTCAACATGTTCAGCACGAACACCAGCGCCAGTGCGATCAGTGCCAGCAGCCATTGCGGCACGCCCTGGAAGGCCTTCCAATAGTGGAAGTACACGGCCACGGCGGTGATGTCGGCCATGACGGTCACGGACCAGTCCAGGAAGAACAGCCAGCCGGTCACGTACGCGCCCTTCTCGCCGAGGAATTCGCGCGCATAGGAGACGAATGCGCCGGATGACGGGCGGCGGATTGCCAGCTCACCCAACGCGCGCACCATCAGGAACGCGAAGATGCCGCACACGGCGTAGGCGATCGCCAGTCCCGCGCCGCCCTGCGACAGTCGGCCGCCCGCGCCCAGAAACAGACCGGTGCCGATGGATCCGCCGATGGCGATCATCTGGATATGGCGGGGCTTCAGGTCCTTGGCGTACCCGGAGTCGCTTTTGTCCTGCCTGACGGTCGTTTTCTTCACGGCCGACTGTGTCGGCTTGGAAGGTGAAGTGTTGGAATCACTCATGATTGTCGTTCTTTTCTCTTATCCGATTGACCGCAGCGTCGCAATGTTCCCGACGGCAACGAATCGCGGCGCCGGCATCATCGCTATTCCTGCACGAATGCCGCACATATTATATGAATCGCCCGCTACCTGCGGACGGACTGCGGACTCCGTCTGCGACAGGCGCACGATCATAGGCGAATCGTAGATCGGACCTTGTCGCAAATGCAGGGAATGCATTAGGCTGGAGCGCGTGACTGAATCTCAAGAACTTCGTATTGCCGTTATCGGCGCCGGTCCTGCCGGCGTCTACTCCTCCGACATCTTCCTGCGCCAGCTGGCCAAGCTCGGCGACGAACTGGGACTGGGCACCAAGGCCCGCATCGACCTGTTCGAAAAGCTGCCCGTGCCGTTCGGCCTGGTGCGTTATGGCGTGGCCCCCGATCATCCTTCCATCAAGTTCATCGCCAGCGCGCTCGAAAAGACGCTCGACAATCCGGACATCCACCTGTACTGCGATGTGGAATTCGGCAAGGACGTGACGCTCGACGAACTGCTCGAACGCTACGACGCCGTGCTGTTCGCCACCGGTGCCGTGGAAGACAAGCCGCTCGGACTGCCGGGCGCCGACCTTGACGGCGTGTACGGCGCCGCCAAGTTCGTGGAATGGTATGACGGCTATCCGACCGGCGCACGCGAATGGCCGCTCGAAGCCGAGGAAGTCGCCGTGATCGGCGGTGGCAACGTGGCCATGGACGTGGCGCGCGAGCTCATGCGCAACGCCGACGATCTGAAGGAACGCACCGATATTCCGGACAACGTGTATGAAGGCATCAAGGGCAACAAGGCCAAGGTGCTGCACCTGTTCATCCGCCGTGGCGTGGCCCAGGCCAAGTTCTCCGTGCAGGAGCTGCGCGAGATGGAGAAGCTGCCGGGCGTGCAGCTGATCATCAACGAGGACGACTTCGATCTGGATGACGACACCATCGAGGAAGCCGGCAAGGATAAGCTCACCCGCCAGATGGTCGAGGAGCTGTTCACCATCCGTGAGATGGCTGAAGACATGGAAGACGACGGCGACACCGACTTCGAGGGCAATCCGGCCGATCGTAAGTACTATGTGCACTTCAACTCCGCGCCGGTCGAAGTGCTGGGCGAGGACGGCAAGGTCGTCGGCATCCGCGTGGAGAAGACCGAGACCTCCGCAGATGGCAGGATGAGCCGTACCGGCGAATTCGAGGAGTACCCGGTGCAGGCCGTGTACCATGCGATCGGCTACAAGCCGGCCACCGCGCCGGGCATTGCCTATGACGAACGCCGTGCGCACCTGGCCAATGCCCATGGCGATGGCCGCATCACCACGGCCGCCGAAGCCGGCGAGGACGTTGAGGTGCGTGAGCGCCTGTACGCCACCGGTTGGGCTAAGCGTGGCCCGGTGGGCCTGATCGGCTCCACCAAGTCCGACGCGCTGCTGATCGTCACCAACATGCTTGAGGATCTGTCAAAGGCCGCCGAGGGTGGGCGCGTGGCCGCCGACCGTGATCCGGAATCCATCGACCGCCTGCTCTCTGAGCGTGGCGTCAAGCCGATCGACTTCGCCGGCTGGAAGAAGGTCGACGCCTTCGAACGTGCCGAAGGTGCGAAGGAAGGCCGCGAGCACAAGAAGGTCATCGAACCCGAGCAGATGCGCACACTGGCCCACGCCTGATTCTCCGGAATCGGACATCTGCGGGGCGGCTTGCCCATGCCCGTAGGATTCCAACGGCCCCCGAACGTGAGGTTCGGGGTCGTTCGCATGAGAAGCTGCAGGGCGCTTGTGCGGTGGCCTGCCTGCGTGGCGGTGCCTTCAGAAAGTGACTGTGCTTTCAGAAAAATCCAAGGTATGCATAAGGCCATGGCAACTTTTTTGGCCCTAGCGTTACGTGCGGCGGAGAAATCGTACGAAAACGGGGTGTCATGGGATTCGGCGGCCACGGGAATCATGTGTGGAAAACAGGTCGGACATATGTACGTAGGCGCATCGTCGTAGCTGCAGCCGGCATCACGGTGGCGGTCGTGCTGGGTGTCGGGCTCGGCAACGGTGTGGCCGATCTGCAGGGTTTTGGCGCAACGACAGCCGAAGAGGGCAAGAAAAGCGCCTCCTCCGACGCGAAGGCTTCCTCCACGCCGCAATCCGATGCATCCTCCGAGACGTCCGCGGATCCAACGCAGTCCGCAATGAACGGCATCAACGCACTCGACGGCAGCGCAACGATCTCAACCTCCGGCTTCACGCTCGACACCGATGCGCAACTGACCATCGAAGCGCAGGTATCCAACTTCGAATCCGCAGGGTATACCGCATCCTTCGTGCTGGCCGACATCAATACCGGCCGTGCGATCGCCTACAATGCGGACGCGCAAGTCTATTCGGCATCCGCAATCAAAGCGCCGTTCATCATGGCGCTCGCATCGACGGGCACCATCGATCTGAACGCGGTGTATCAGGCGGGCGATACGCAGAATGCGACGACGAAGCAGAACATCGACCAGGTGCTGACCGTCTCAGACAATACCGCTTACAGATGGCTGGTCGACACCTATGGCACCGACGCCTTCGATTCATGGGCCTCGCAGGCCGGCACTGCCATTCAGATGGCCGGTCACGGTTACGTGACCACCTGCGCACGGGACATGGCGAAGCTGTGGACGCAAGGCTATGGATTCCTGTTCGCGCAGCAGACGTCGGGCGCCGCAGATGTTTCCGACGAGGCGTTGCAGTGGTTGTCGGGCGATATGACGGACTCGCTCAACTCCAATATTCATCGGGCACTTGGCGACTCGACCACGGTGTATACGAAAGCCGGATGGATCAGCGGCGAAGGCGACCTGTATGCGCTGAACGACGGCGGAATCGTGGCTTCGTCGTCCGGCACGTACGTGCTTACCGTGATGACGGACGCGTGCGGACGCAACGATCTGCTCACCGAACTGGTCGATGCTTTGGATTCGGTGCATTCCGGCGCCATGTTGGCGTAGGGCCGTTCGCGAGTCGCGCCTTGTGCACCCCCTAGCATGTCGGCCTTCATAGGTGCGATTCAAGACCGATAAGGCGTCCAGCATGCACCCAGCAAAATACCAGACTGCGTCTTTACTCTTGAGCCCTATGAACGGCAAATTGCGGGTGCATGGCCATTGCAATGGTTTGAAGACAACGCTGCTTTTCGCGTTGATGTGGGGCGTCATCATGCTCATCTGGTGGGCCACCGGCGGCAGCCAGCGCACGCTCGGCATCTATATTCTCATCGGTCTCGGTTCGACCTTCGTCTCCTACTGGTTCTCCGACAAACTCGCCATCGCGTCGATGGGTGCGCGGGCCGTCAGCGAGCAGGAGGCGCCGATGCTGTACAAAATCGTGCGCGAACTGTCCGCGAAGGCCGGCAAGCCGATGCCGCGCATCTATATCGCGCCGACCATGAGTCCCAATGCCTTCGCGACCGGCCGTAACGAACGGCATGCGGCCGTCTGCTGCACGCAGGGCATTCTGCAGATGCTCAACGAGCGCGAGATTCGCGGCGTGCTCGGCCACGAGCTCATGCATGTGTACAATCACGATATTCTGACTTCCGCGGTCGCCTCCGCCATGGCCACGGTGATTTCGTATCTCGGCTATTCGCTCATGTATTTCGGAGGCGGCTCGTCACGAGACGACCGCGACGGCTCTTCCGGCAGCGGACTCGGACTGCTCGGCGTGCTGCTGAGTGCGATTCTTGCGCCGATCGCAGCCTCGCTGATTCAGATGGCGATTTCCCGTACGCGCGAATACGACGCCGATGAAGACGGTTCGATGCTGACCGGCGATCCCGAAGCGCTCGCCTCCGCGTTGAATAAGATTTCGTACGGTGCCGAGGCTGCGCCGATGCGTAAGACCGCGGGCACGCAGTCGGTGGCTGCGATGATGATCGCCAATCCGTTCTCTGCGGAAGGCTTCTCGCGCCTGTTCTCCACGCATCCACCGACCGCCGACCGCATCTCGCGACTCATGCAGATGAGCCGGGAGATGAAGGCGCAGGGCGTGCAGTCCGGGTATGCGACTGACGGCTACGTGCAGTCCGGGTATGCACAGGGAGGCTACGTGCAGGGCGGGTATTCGCAAGGGCCGTTCCGTAACTGATCGATGGCTTTGATCGGCGTCCGGTCATGCGGTGCGGGCTTGATGATCCGCATATCGGGAACCGTGTCTGCGGAGTCGCGAGCGGCGTGCTAAACTTGGCATCCGTGCCCAAAAGGCACATTTTTGCGGATGTAGTTCATCGGTAGAACGAAAGCTTCCCAAGCTTTAAAGGCGGGTTCGACTCCCGTCATCCGCTCCACTCAAAACCCTTGAAATTCCAGTCTTTTCAGCCGATTTTAGACATTCCCACAACCCTGCGAGGTAACTCTGAGGTAACAACTTCTGGGGAATGTCGTTCTTGCAATGGACTGAAATGACTGGCTGTTACCTTCCGTTACCTCGCGCGCAGATCGGGCCATGGTGTCGGCAGCAGTTCGTCGATGGACACGTCGAGTACCGTGGCCAAGGCGATGAGCGTTTTGGCCGTGGGATTCGCTGGACGGTCTTTTGATGAGCCGCCGCCCTCGAGCCGCTGGTATTGCAATCGTGACATTCCGGCGTCGTAGGCTACGCGCTCCTGACTGTAGCCGCGTTGCGCGCGGATGCGCCGGAGGTTCATTTCGAACTCACGGGTGTACTGAGTCCAATCCATGTCTGCGTTAATGCGTTCAGCCATGGTTTCAGCCAACAACTGTGCTACATTTATGTGGCTACATATATGTAGCTGTATGATTTGGGGTAGAATACGAGGGGTAGTAAAGGGGAGAGAGATGACCGAAGAGGAAAAGAAAGTTCCTGCCGCGGGTGAAAAAAGACAGCAGGAAGCGTACTGTCGTGATTGCCGCTGCTATCGCCGCGATCGTCGTCCTTGGTGGTGCTGGCGGCGGCTATGCTTACGCCGCGAATAAGGCGTATGAGTCTTATGAGGCTCAGGTCGAGTCCGCGAAGACCATCGACGCGAAACTCGTCAAGAAAATTGAAGACGCTCAGAATCTTGCCAAGGCGACGAAGGATACGGACGTGCTCGACAAGACCCTGCTGGATTCCCTGAACGCAAGTGTCAAGTCCGGCGAGGCTCAGAAGGGTAGTCCGAAAGCCGAAGATGTCAACAAGTGGGCACTTTGGGACGTGAGCAAGGCGAAGACCACGGTTGCCGATGATATCAGCGCGGCAACCAAGGCCATCAGTTCCATCGACGCCGCCATGGGCAAGGTTGAATCCTCCAAGACTGCCAAGCAGGTCAAGGACGCGAAGGACGCGCTCAACAAGACCGTCAGTGATGCGGAAACCCTGTACAAGGATTCCGAAGGCAAAGTGCAGGATGATAAGACGCGTGAAAGCCTGAAAACAGCCATCGACACGGCAAAGAAAACCTCCGATGATAAGAAGGCGGATGTGAAAGCCCTGAACGCGCAGAAAGACGCCGTATCCAACGCCGTCAAAAACGTAAACGACTCCAAGAGCGCGAAGGAACAAGCCGACGCGGAAGCCAAGGCCAAGGCCGAAGCCGAGGAGGCCGCACGCCAAGCCGCACAACAGCAGGCGACACAGTCCCAGACCCAAAGCTACTCGAACACGAGCAGTCATGCTAACAGTGGCACCAGCACCTATAGCGCTCCGACTCAACAGTCCCAGACACAACAGTCCACGCCACAGCAGAGCCAGACGCAGAATAATAGCTCTTCTAGTTCTAGTGGATATGCCAATTTCTGTGGCACGGTGGATACAAGTGGAAATGAATCAACCTTAACTCCATGTGATTAACACATCATTTGCGGGGCGTCTCTGACGATGGAAAGCACTTCATGCTCTCCATCGTCAGAGTAAGCGGCTAACACCATTTCCGGGGCTAATTTAACTCGATAAATAACTAAATAGATAACTAAATAGACTTATTCGTCCTTTTCAGATATGTGCGTCAGCGCGGACAGTGCGAATGATGTTCTCGGGATGATTGGCGTAATTGGTCATCCACTCGCTGGGGGAGATGTAGCCGATGACTTCGCCGACGCCTGTTCGTTTGCTGACGGTGTCGGCGTCGTTGGTCTCGAGGCCGTGGCTGTTGCGCAGGAATGCCGACCATGCGCGATCGAGCTGCGAGTCTTGCGTACGTGGCTTGTTACTGACGCGATACGGTCGCATTCCTTTCATGACGGCTTCCAGCTCGTGAATGACCCGCCATAGTTGGTTTTTCCCGTACATGGACCGTTCGGCGATGATTTCGCCTGTGGTCTGATTGCTTACGATGAGATGGTTGGGTCTGTCCCATGTGACGATCTCGCCTTTGCGTAGCGGGAACCATTGCTTGTTGGTTGATGCGTCCGTGCATAGGGCAGTGAGAAGTTCGAAATAGCTCCAGCTGCGTTTGGTGTGCCCGGTTTTCCGGGTTTCCATGGTCATTTCTTTGGCTACGTTCCAAGGCGCGGTTTTGTTGAGATATTGCGACAAAAGCACTTGCGAGGCATCGTCGAAATCGTCCACTGGTCTGATGTCGCTTTGCCGGATGTCGGCCTCAACGCCCTCTTTGGCGAGGGCTTTCTGCCAACGATGATGGAATCGTGCCTGTAAATTGACCAAATCGGATGCGGTGAGCGGCCTATCGATCATGAGCAGCAGGTGCAGATGGAAATGGTAGCCATGCCGTTGACTCCACGTCACTTCGATTCGGCTGATGATTCCCGCGATTTGGAAGTTATACCGGTCGCCTCTTTTCCGGTCGCGGTACTCTCCGCCGGTGGTCAGGGCCGTGCGGGCTTTTGAAATGGCGTGGGCGAGTTTTTCGGCGCTATCGGCGGGATTATGACCCATGGTCAAGGTCATGAAGGCTATGCCTCGATTTTGGCCTTGTTCATTGTTGGAAGACAGCCAGTATTGGATACCTTGCTCCATTTGTTTTGCGCGGCGGATGGCGAGAATCTGCGAGCAGCGGGGGCATTGTCCGGATTTGCAACGGTGCAGACCTCCGAATTGGAGTTTGCGGCTTCCGTTCTGTTGCGGGATTGCCCGCAATACGGCCATTCCACCGTATACGATGTTCCCGCTCACGAATTTGGAACATGATCTGATGGAAGATTGTGATGACATGCGCCATGTGACTCGCTGTAATTGCCATAGCAGTTCCGGAAATGCCATGTACGGGATGTGAAAATCCGATTTGGTGAAAGTCGGTGTCGGCGTCTTTTTTCTTGCGGATGGCATGGGGTTCCTTTCTTTCTGTCGCCTTGGTGGGTTTTGATGGATTTTGCGGGATTTATGGTTGGTTTTCTTTGTCTTGCTGGTGGGTGAAAGGCTTCAGAATGCCGGACATGATATGGATTTCATCCGCTTGCATCGGTGGAACCTGAAAGCGGATTGCCTCGTGCTTGAGGTCGTCGTAATACCATCCGCGACCTGGCGTTGAATGCGAGATGAGCCATGGCGCGGCACCTCGGGAGACGGCTTCGTCTCCTAGCGCCATCTTCGCTTCATCCTTGGAATTGAGCGCTAGGGCTATGCGTTCCGGGTAGTGATCGCGGGATTTGAAAAACTCCTTGCGGGGGTCCTGCACGGCGGCGATGACCATGATTCCTGCACTGCGCCCGGTCAGCAACAGGGTATCCAGAGCTTCTTGTGCCTGAGCTTGTAGCTTCTTCTGTTCGGGGCTGGTAGCTCCATATAGCTGGAGCGCTTCGTCGATGAGCATGACGATGAGCGGGGTCTGCACGGACCATCTGATTTCCGTCTCATGCCTTGATCTGAGCCATGCGTTGCGCTGTTTTACCAGCTCGACGGTTTCATGAAGCAGGTTTACGGCTTCCGGCAGAGTGGAAGCGATCTTTGTGTAGAATCCGGCGTATGCGTTGGCACTTACGCCATCCTTGAGGTCGATCGCCAGAAGTCGGACGCTGCCCTCGCGGAGGAATTCGTCGAGGGCCAGAAGAATATTCGCCAGCAACGTGGTCTTGCCGCTGCCGGTGGTGCCGGCAATGAGCAGATGTAGGCCGAGCGGAAGGTGGAAATCATCTTCACTTAGTTGGTTGGGAATGGCAAGAGCCGGTCGGCTGGTCGTAGCTTTCCGGCTCTTGTGTCTGATGGGGAATGGCATCATCGGGTGAACTTCCAGCTCCAGATACGTCGGTGTAGTGTCGGTGGCTCGGCGTCATCCATCTCCAGAACGTCCATGAGCTGCCCGGCCACGTCGGTGGCATCCTCAAAATTCCTAATTGTCGGAACTGTGCGCACGGGTACGCGGACGGACATGGCTACAGTGGCGGGCATCCAGAACGGGAACGGTCCCCACGTGATCCGGATGTCGTTGATGTCGGACTCGCTGACATGGAGAATGGCAGCGACAGTCTTAACGGTATCGCGTGTTTCATGGGTTATGACGCCGATAAGGGTCGCGAGGACGGCTATGAGTAGGCCAATGGCCGGGAGTAGGATGCCCGGCCATTGCAGAATCCATGGAAGACTCATTTTGGCTACTCTCCCGGTTTTGCCGGAATCGCGTTGCCGACGATGCGCATGCCGGAGGCTTGGAAAACGACGCTGGAGCCGCCTTCGCGACGGGTGTGCAGCACGGCGGCGAAATCATCGTCGAAACGAACCTGCGTACCGAGCTTGACGCGTTCCAACTCCGGACATTCAGGAATCTGGACGGTGAAGCATTCGGTGCTCACGCGGCCGAAACGCTCGTAATCGGTCAGGACTTCGACGGTGTGGAGAATCTTGCCGTCCTCGGTGCGCTGCTCCGGTGCCAGCTGGCCGGGGGCGAGTTTGGCACGCTCCTCGTCGGTGAGGTACTGGCGTACGATGTCGGTATGGCCGGTCAGAATCTGCGGCTTCGTCGACATGTCATGGAAATTGAATATGCCGTTTACCATGGCTTTTCCTTTCTGCATGTTGCTCTCACAACAAGAGTGCGGCATACCGGAGTGGTGAAAAATGGGCGGAAAAATGCAATGCCGGAACTGCGATGCAGTACCGGCAACGAATGTTGAAAGCAGGTGGGGTTTATCGTTTTTGAAAACGCCGGTCCAGTTCGTCGATGCGATAGAGGCGGTGCCGGCCTAAGGTCATGGTCGTTAGGGGTCTTCCACATGTGGGTTGTGCGTGATCGTACAGTCCGTGCTCGCTGATGCGGTAAGTGAGGGTGGCTTGGGCCTTTGGCATCCAGCAGGTTTCCGGCATGGTCGAGCATTCCATGAACTCATCCCAAAAACGGTAGGGTATCCACGCGGCCCCAAACGTTTCGCCTTGTGTGTGGCCAGCTGGGATATCATTCAGCTCGGGGTCGGTCCACTCGAGCTCGTCCGCGATCTCATACAACTTAACGAGTTCGTCGATTGCGTCGGCTGGTAGGCCGCGGGATTCCAGATAGTGTTTGCGATCTGCCGAGGCGTTTGCTCTGATGAAGGCGGCGTCGTGGGATGGAAGCCGTTCGGCGAGGGCCTGCACGCAACCGTTGATGTTGGAATAAATGCGTTTCTGGAGGCAGTCGAGACGGCTGTAGCGGCGGACGCTGTCTTGGGAAACGCCGAGATAGCGTGCGATGTAGGAGTATCGCAGCGGGTGGCCATGAGAGCTTCGCGTGGTGCCGCCGTCACTCTCGATGAAGTCGGCGGACTCGTACGGGTCGAGGAACGGATTGAACGGGTCCCGTGATTGCGGATTGCCCGTGAGTCCGTCGCGCAGCGGAAGCGGAGCGACGGACTCAAAACTGGGGGTGTGCCGTAGAGGTCTGCTCATTGGCGTCCATCCAATCGTCCACATCACCCTTGCGATACAGCACGGTGCGTGCCGTCGGCTTCAGGAATTTCGGGCCTTTTCCGGTGTATCGCAATTGTGCGAGAGCTTGCTTACTGATATTGCAGTATGCCGAGGTCTCTGCGATTGACATGTGAATCTGGCTTGGGTTCGGTGAGGCGATGACTTTGCGCATGAGGTTCTCGTACAGTGCCGTGGGGTCTCCCAATTGCTTCATCCTTTCAAATCGTAACTGTATGTTCTGATTTCAGATGATAACGGTCGGCGCAATGAATGCAAATCAAATCACAACGGCGTGTTTCGATTCAAATGATTATAATTCTAACTATGAGTTCCATTGATGATAAGATGATTGGCAGAAACGTAAGGAATCTCCGTGGAAACATGACCATGGAGATGTTGGCCGCGAAGATGCGTGATTTGGGCCATAAGTGGACGAAGATCACCGTTCACAACATCGAAACCGGTGATCGCCAGCTGCGTATGAAAGAGGCCGTGGACCTTGCCGAATGCGTCGGGGCCGACGCGGCTTCGGTCGTGAGTAATCTCGTGGTTTCCCAGAACGCCGTTGCGATGAACCGCGCGCTTACGGAGGCCGTGCGGGCCAGACGCACTTTCCTGCAGGGGAGCCGTATACTGCTCAATGCCAACGAGAAGTTACGCAAGGTCGGGACCGAATGCGATGCCATGGATGAGAACGAGAAGATCATCGGGCAACGGTGCGAAGATGAATTGCAGCTTGAAAAACAACTGGTCGAAATCGCCGAGAAGCTGGACGAACTGGCGAAGGCCCTCCGTATCGATGAGGAATCGGACACTCTGGCATTCAACCCATTCTGATTTTTGCCATTAACGGTTAGACGAAAGGAGATCTATGGCATCGATTCACAAGAGGACATTGAAAGACGGGTCCGTGAGATACTACGTGATGTGGCGAGACCCGGCGCACAAACAGAGGAAATTCGGCAACTGGCGGCGGAAAAGCGAGGCGGCCGCCTACAAAATCCAAGTCGAACAAGGCCTGCACACGGGAACCTACGTGGACCCCAAAGCGGGAGAGATCACGGTGGACGAACTCGCCTCGACATGGCTCACAGGTAAGGCCGGAACCGTGAAACGTAAGTATTACATGGACTTGCAGACTGCATACCGGCTCCATGTGCAACCGGCATGGGGGTTACGGCCGATTAACGGCATCCGCCATTCCGAAGTCCAAACGTGGGTCTCGCAGATGAGCCAAGGTGATACGGCCGCCATGAATAATGCGAAGTCGGCGTCTGAGAAATGCAAGTTCAAGCCCAAAAGCGCTTCCGTCGTACAGCGCGCGTTCGGAGTCCTCAAAGGCATCCTCGAAATGGCCCGGGACGACGGCCTGATCGTCAGACTCCCCACGGAGAAGATCATGCTTCCCCGGAAGGTTCCCAAAAAACGCACATACTTAACGGCTGAGCAGTTGGTGGCCCTTTCCAAAGTGTCCGGCCGTCACGGGGCGCTGGTCTTAACGCTCGGGTTTTGCGGCCTGCGGTGGGGAGAGGCCGCCGCACTTCGCGTCGAGGACGTTTCCGTCGACGAACGAAGACTGCGGATTCGGCGCAACTGGGTTCGCGCGGGCCGGGAAATGATCGAAACGGAGCCAAAGACATGGGAACGGCGTGATGTGCCGGTGCCGGAATACGTAATGGCCGCAATCCAAAAAGAGATACAGGGGAAAGGGCCGGACGATCTGGTCTTCACGGATGCCGGTGGAGGTCGCATCCATGAGCAATCCGCCTCCGTGCATCCGAAGGACGCGGATGCCCAGCAGTGGTTTGGCAATGAGTTGCGCGATGCTGGTGTACCGGTCCTGACGTGTCATGATCTAAGGCACACGGCGGCAAGCATCGCGGTGCATTCGGGAGCCAACGTGAAGGCTCTCCAGCGGATGCTCGGGCATAAGAGTGCGGCGATGACCCTCGACCGATACGCCGATCTCTTCGACAAAGATTTGGACACCGTTTCCGACGCTGTCGGACGGGAAATCGCCAAAGCTCTGAGGTAACACTGAGGTAACACCTTCAGAAAAACAACATGATCGAAGCCTTCTTCGATGACCGTAAAAGGCTGGAATTTCAAGCTTTCTGGTATTGAAGGCGCATGGTGCCAAGGGGGAGTATAGGGTTCGACTCCCGTCATCCGCTCCACGATTTCTCCAACTTTAAGATTATTCCAACAGCGTAGCCATGGAAGCCGGTCAAAAGCTAAGGTATGAGCATGGATATGCTTGAAGCGATGCGTTCGCGGCACACCGTACGTGCCTACACCGACAAATCGATACCCAACGACATCGTATCGTTGCTTACCATGCGCATTGCGCATGACAATCAGAAGTATGACACGGCCATCACCCTGCGAACCGAAGACACAACCGCGTTTGGTCTCATCTTCAAGCTGACGCGCGCCAAGGGCGTGCGCAATTTCCTCATCATGTCCGCGGATCTGCATGAGGGGGAGGATCCGCGGGAATTGGACGAACGGTTGGGATGCGCGGGAGCCGATCTCATGCTGTACGCGCAGACCCTGGGCCTCAATACCTGGTGGGCGGGCGGCACCTACAGTCGTGCGACCGTGGCCAAAATGGCGAAGGGCAACCGGACCATCGCCGTCATCGCCATCGGATACGGGGCGGAGCAAGGCGAGCCGCACCAATCCAAGTCCGTTTCCGAAGTCTGCAAATATGACGGTGAGGCCCCCGCATGGTTCACGGACGGTGTGAAAGCGGTACTGCTTGCACCGACGGCGTTCAACAGACAGGACTTTTTCATCGAAGGGCATGGGCGGACCGTGTCTATCCGCCTGACCAACGAGACGTCATACTCCGGAGCCGATCTGGGTCTGGTCAAATATCATTTCTCTCTGGGCGCGGGAGCCGACAATTTCGACTGGGCCTGAGTCCGACGGGCTCTCGTGGGTGTAGGCCGTTTCAGGCCCCGGTTTGTCCGATTCTCCCGAATCAGCCACGTAGAGGCCAAAAGTATGGGCCTGTTTGTCCGATTCTGGTGAATCGGACACCAAGGGTGTGGCGAAACGTACGTGGATGGCTGATTCACCAGAATCGGACAAACCGGGGGAGGAAATGTGGTCCGCCGCAACCGCCGGTTGCGGGAGAAATCTGGTTGCACCACGCCCATGCAACCGCAAGATGGTGGCACGCAACCGAAGCCGTGTGACAATCTGCAATCATCAATCACAAGCACGTCCCGCAATCTCACGGGCAGGCCGATCGTCAGTCGCTGGTGAGACGACGGGACTAATCGCAACAAAGGAGCGAAGATGAGCTTCAGGGAGAATCTGCAGTACCTGCGCGGCACCCGCAACATGACGCAGGAGCAGCTGGCGATGCTGCTCGGCGTCTCACGGCAGGCCATCTCGAAATGGGAGTCCGAAAAAGCATATCCGGAAATGGACAAACTCCTGATGATCTGCGATTTGTTCGACGTAACGCTCGACGATCTGGTGATGGGCGACGTTCGCAGACCGCGTTCGGGAATGCGTGGATCGACTGCCGGCATGTCCGCGATTTCCGGAACGACCAAGACCGGCGTAGCGGTCCCGCAACCGGCCGGTTTTGCGGTATCCTCGTCGTCGCCACGGAATCAGACGGAATCATCGGCTTCGGCGGAAGACGCGCCGACCATGCTGCATGCGGATACTCCCGCCGCGACACGGCATTCCGCAGTGCCGCAGCATTCCGCAGTGCCGCAGGACATGGTCGGCTATGACAGGCATATGAAAATTCATGCATGGCTGGTTGCGCTCGGTGTCGCCGCGATCATTCTCGGCGTTGCGGCCAGTCTGCTGTTCGATTCCGAAAACTCAATCATCGGGCACAGTCCGATGAACGGATTCCTGACCGCCGCAATGGTTATGCTCGGCGTAATCGTGGGCTGTGCGTTGCTGATTCCCGCCGGTGTCATGCATGGCGATTTCCAGCGGCGCCATCCATATATTCAGGATTTCTATACGGATGATGACAAGTCGCGCGCAGCCATCGAAAATGGCATCGGTACGGCTGCGGGCGTGGGTCTGATCATGGTCGGCGTGGGCGTGACGGTGTACTGCAACGAAATGCTCGGCATCAACGACGGATGGCCGATCAGCATAATGCTGGCGCTGGCGGCCGTAGCCGTGTTCTGCTTCATTTTCACCAGCATGCGGCTTAACCGCACAAAACTCGCCAAATACAATCGCGAAAGCGAGGAGCGCAATGCGGAGGATGATTCCGAGAACTCACCGCAGTCCACGCAGTCTACGAACGCGACCGACAAGTACTACGACAAACTCGCCGGGGCGGTGTGCGGCATCATCATGCTGACCGCAACGGTGGTGGCACTGCTCATGCTGTTCGTAGGCGTCAATGTGAATGCCGCGCACGGCGGTAATCCAGGTTTCTGGGGAGCTATTTTCTGGATTCCCTGGCCGATTGGCGGCGTTTTGTGCGGCATTGCGAGCACGGTCATCCAGCTGCTGAAGATTCGCGCCGGTCGGCGGTAGGGCGAGTGCTGGAATGGGGGCGGTGGGCTGTGACTCTGGAGTGCTGCGGTGTGTGGGTGCCGTAGGCGGTTTCTTCGCAGAACCCTATGTGTCCGATTCTGGCGAATCGGACATTCACGCCCCGTCTCATGTATCCCATGTGTCCGTTTCTCCAGAATCGGACACATATGGTGCAATTTGATGGCATTGAGTGACTGATTCTGGCGAATCGGACATCTAGGCACCTGATATTGGAACCTGGTTGGCTGATTCTCCAGAATCGGACAACCGTTGGGCGGGTGAAGTAGCATGGTGCGCGTGAAAACAGACGAGAGGAAGACCACGCGCAATCCGCTACTCGGACATGCGATTTCACATCGGGGCACGATCGTCGGACTGTGCGCGATCGTGCTGTGGGGATTCATGGCCGGACTGGTGCGTCTCGTCGCCGATGCATTCGGTGCGACGCTCGGATCCGCGTTGATATACACCGTCGGCGGTGTAACGCTGATGGTCGTACGTCGGCCGGCGCCGATTCGTAAGGCACCACGCAAGTATCTGATTATCGGCGGTGTCACATTCATCGCATATGAGGCGTCGATCTCGTTGTCAATCGGACTTGCCTCGACGGCTGCGCAATCCGTGGAAGTCAGCCTCGTCAACTATCTGTGGCCTACATTGCTGGTACTCATGACTGCCGCGGTCTCGCATAAACGTGGTGCGGTCTGGAAGGCGTTGCCTGGCGCGATCGTGGCGACGATCGGTGTGGCGATGGCCGTCGGAGGTGAAAGTCTCGACGTGCATGAGGCCATACGCAACATCGCTTCGAATCCACTGCCGTATGTTCTGGCGCTCGCGGGAGCGTTCATATGGTCGGTGTATGCAACCGTGACACCTGCGATATCCGACGGCTATGACGGTACGACGATTTTCTTCTGCTGTGTGGCTGTGGTGCTGTGGGTGATTCATTTTGTATCCGGTCAGGGTTGGCCGACGTCCATGCCACCGGTAAGCGGATATGTGGCGCTGGTGGCCTGTGCGCTGTCGATTGCCGGCGGATACGCCTGCTGGGGGGTATGGCATGTTGCATGGGAACATGGAGACACTGGCCGTCAGCTCATATGCCACTCCCGTATTCTCCACCGCATCCAGCATGGTGCTGCTCGGCGTGGCTTTGGGTGCGCCGTTCTGGATCGGCGTGGTGCTGGTGGTGGCGGGCTCGCTGATTAATCTGTGGTTCGCGAGGTGCACCCGCTAGCTCCCTCCTACGTGTCCGATTCTCCCGAATCAGACACGTAGACCGGTCCGTACGTTGCGTGAGTGTCCGATTCTGGTGAATCAGTCACATGCATTCCGTCTCCTATATCCCAGTTGTCCGATTCTCCCGAATCAGACATATACGGTGTGATATGGCGGCATTGAATGACTGATTCACCAGAATCGGACAAACTGGGGGACGGAGGAAAAGGACTCCCGCCGTTTCGGACGAAGCGGATGCCCCGGACCGGGCCACCCGACCGCCTCGCGACACGCCCGAAGCTGTGGATAACTCCCGTCCTCCGACCACAACCCCTGATTTTGCGGCGCACCAGCCTAAAAATCCCCTATCTTGTGCGCATGAACATGCACAAGCATCCCCTTGCAAGAGTGACGAAAGCTCAGCGACGCCTGGACGCGATGCTTCATCAAGCCCATGCGCGGCGTCGTCTTGCGGTACCCGACCAGCCCAGGGACCGCCGCGCCTTCCAGCGCCGTATGCGCACCGGCATGATCATCATGCCGAAGAAAGGCTGCTATATCAGCGCGCAGCAATGGAATGCGCTTTCTTATGCCAATCGCATCATATGGACGCTCCGAACGGTCTGCCACCAACATCCGGACTGGGTGCTGTGCGGGCCATCCGCCGCTGGTGCGTATGGCTACTCGACCACTTTGCAACTGCAGCGGTATGTGCACATTGCAGTAACGGAACGTTCCAAGGCGGGCCGTCACGGCTTCGTAATCGCACATTTTTACAAGGATCCTCCGCCGACGAAAGTCGTGGATGGCATGCGGGTCACTGGGGAAATCCAGACCATGGCGGACTGTGCGCGGATGCTGGATTTCGAGCATGCGATGATCGTATGCTGTACTGGCTTGCGTAAGGGCAATCTCACGAAAGAGAAACTGCGGGAGTTCGTCGACAACAAGAGAAAAATCGGTGGCATCATCCGTGCACGTTATGTTGCGGAGCGTGTGGAGCCGGCGTGCGAGAATGGCGGCGAGGTGGCCGCGTTCGCTGCGATGCTGGAATTGGGGTTCGCGCAGCCGAAGGTGCAGGTTACTTACGTGAGTCCGCTGGACGAGCGTGATATCAGACCTGATTTTTCATGGAAACGTGATGATGGCAGCATTGTGGTCGGTGAGCTGGACGGTCGGCAGAAGTACGTGGATCCGTCCATGACGGTCGACGGCGACACGATTGGTGTGATTCTACGCGAGAAGGACCGTGAAAGCGAACTGAATATGCTGAAGATTGACGTCGTGAGATTCCAGATGGAACATGTCCGGGCCCGGGAACCGCTACGACAGCGGCTGGATGCGGCTCGGGTGCCGCGTAATCCGCTCGCCCGTGTCTCGCCATTTGCGGGATTCCGCAGCGCCGCCTACTAGAATCCTCCGCTCTTCGTTCCCGAATCCTGTCCGTATCCGAATTTTTGCCGTATTGCTCCCGCCGGGTGATCCGGTCCTTTGGCATGCCCGGTTCGTGAGATGTGCGAGCCGTGAGATACGTGAGCCGATCCGGCAGGCGCACGACCTTGGCCGAGTCTCCCACATGTCCGATTCTGGTGAATCAGCCACAACGGAAGGGTAATTGCCATGTTGTGTGTCCGATTCACCAGAATCGGACACACAACATGGGATCAGGGGTGTGCGGATGGCTGATTCACCAGAATCGGACACATGGAGGGGAGGGACGTGCGGAGGAACTACTTCAGCGCGCGGCCTGCGGAACCCAGCTGCTTACAGGCCTCGACCACACGTGCGGCCATCGCGGATTCGGCCTCTCGACCCCACGAGCGTGGGTCGTAGAACTTCTTGTTGCCGACTTCTCCATCGATCTTCAGCACGGAATCGTAATTGCGGAACATGTGTCCGGCAATCGCGCGGGAGAACGCATACTGCGTATCCGTGTCGATGTTCATCTTGACCACGCCGTAGCTGACTGCCTCCGCAATCTCGGCCGCCGACGATCCGGAACCACCGTGGAACACCAGCGGGAACGGCTTGCCTTCCGGCATATCCGGCAGTGCGCAAGCCGAAACGTGTGCGGCGTCAACGCTTCCAAGACGCCCGTCATGCGCGGCCTCCCACACCTCGGCCTGAATGTCGTGCAGCAATCGTGGGCGCAGCTGCACCACGCCCGGCTTGTACGCGCCATGCACGTTGCCGAACGTGAACGCGGCCATGTAGCGGCCATGCTCGCCCAATCCCAATCGTTCCGCCACACGCACGCCGTCGGCCGGCGTGGAATACAGCTTTTCGTTGATTTCCGCGGAATGGCCGTCCTCCTCGCCGCCGACCGCGCCGATTTCAATCTCGAGCACGGTGTGCGCCTTCACGGACTTTTCCAGCAGCTCCTCGGCGATATCAAGATTCTCTTCCAGCGGAACCGTCGAACCGTCCCACATGTGCGACTGGAACGTCGGCTCCTCGCCGCGCCTGACCTGCTCCGCCTCGTGCGCGAGCAGAGGGCGGACCCATTCGTCCAAATATTGCTTGGCGCAATGGTCGGTATGCAGCGCCACCGTGATGTTCGGATAGTGCGCTGCCACCTCATGCGCGAATGCGGCGAATGCGAGCGATCCGACCACACGATCGTTGATCGACTGCCCGGAGAAATATGCGGAACCGCCCACCGACACCTGGATGATGCCGTCGGATTCCGCCTCGGCGAATCCCTGCAGTGCCGCGTTCAGCGTCTGCGTGCTGGTCACATTGATTGCAGGATATGCGTAGCCGCCACGGCGTGCGGCATCCAGCATCTCGGCATAACGTTCAGGAGTTGCGATAGTCATGTCTCCATTATGTCTCGTTTTGTGACACTTTGCTTTCCACATCGTGACTCCGGGGGCGTTTGCCGACCGGATCGTTTGCCGATGCGGCAACGTCGCCTACAATTGCGGTAATCCCGATACGATTACGGAAATGGCGGCGAAAGAAACCAGCATGACTTTGGAAGACGATATCGAAGAGCTGTCTTTTGAGGATAGCGTCCGTCCGCCGCGCAAACGTCGCACCTGGCTGCGCGTCATACTTGCGATGCTGCTGGCCGTACTGACCGTCGGCAGTGCGACGGGTGGCTGGTATCTGTGGAACTATCATCTGCGCCGCATTCCGATTACCGTCAATCGCGTCAACCGGCTCGTTCGCGTCGACAGCACGATCGCGACCCTGCTGCGTGACAACGATGATTTCAACACCAAGCCCGGCCGGTTGCTGGACATCACCGGTAAGGTGCTCGACAAACGCGGCGGCGGGGCGATCGTCGTGAAACGTAACGGCGCCGTCGTGGCGACCTCGCGGCTTGACGGCACGCACATGGCCGACAACGACGTGATCACCGTGGAATCCGGCAAGGACCGGACCGAAGCGCACACCGTACGCTACGACACAGTCAAATATGGTACCGACATCGATCTCAACAATGGGCCATTGCAGGAAGTCAAACAGCTTGGTAAAGACGGCAAAAAGGAGATCTGGGTCGGACGGAGATCCAAGAAGGAAGTCGACAAAGGGTTCTCGCAAAAACCGCAGAACCTGGTCGTGCAGTCGCGCTCGCCGCGACCGGCCGGACGCAAGGTGATCGCACTGACATTCGATGACGGCCCAAGCCAATACAGCGACAAGATCCTGGACATACTCAAGGAGAAGGGCGCGAAGGCGACGTTCTTCGACGTCGGCGAGAGCGCCGCGCAATACCCGAAGCAGGAGAAGCGCATGCTTACGGAAGGGCATCAGGTGGCGAGCCACAGCAACACGCATCCGTACATGCCGAAGATGGGCCGCGACGAGCTACGTGCGGAGATCAAGGCCGGATTCGACAATCTGAAGCAGGCGTCCGGATTGGAGACGCGGGTGATGCGTTCGCCATACGGTGCGTTCGGCGTGGAGCAGTGGAAGCAGTGCGCCGACCTGCTCGACATGAACGTGCTGTGGGATATCGATACGGAGGACTGGAAGATGCCGGGAGCGCAGGCCATTCATGATGCGGTGCTGAACAATGCGCATAACGGTGCGGTGGTGCTGATGCATGACGGTGGCGGCGACCGGTCGCAGGACGTGGAGGCGCTGCCGGGGATCATCGACGATCTGAAGAAGCAGGGGTATGAGTTCGTGACCGTGGCACAGCTGAGCAGAATGTAGGCGCGGGATGGATGGTGAGGGCCGATGCCCGGGGAACGCCGGATTCCCATTTGTCCGATTCTGGTGAATCAGACAGACGGAGCGCCTCGGCGTATGCCCGAATGACCGATTCTGGAGAATCGGACAAATAAGGGGTGAAAGGTGGGCGTGCATGGCTGATTCTCCAGAATCGGACGAACGGAATCGGCGGTACTCAGTAGAGGGCTCAAGGTACGCTGTTTTCGGCGGAATAAGGCGACAGCGTGGAGGTGCGTTATGCCGGGTATCGTGTTGATTGGCGCTCAATGGGGCGACGAAGGTAAAGGCAAGGCCACCGATTTGATCGGCACCAAGGTCGATTACGTTGCGCGCTTCAACGGCGGCAACAACGCAGGCCATACCGTGGTGGTCGGCGACGAATCCTACGCACTGCATCTGCTGCCGTCCGGCATCATCAGCCCGACTGCCACGCCGGTCATCGGCAACGGCGTCGTAGTGGATCCGGAAGTGCTGCTTGAAGAGATCGATGGCCTCGAAAGCCGCGGTGTGGACTGCTCCCGTCTGCTGCTGAGCGAAAGCGCGCATATCATCGCGCCGTATCATCGCGTGCTCGACAAGGTGACCGAGCGCTTCCTCGGCAAGCATAAGATCGGCACCACCGGCCGCGGTATCGGCCCCGCCTACGCCGACAAGATCAATCGCGTCGGCATCCGGGTGCACGACTTGTTCAACGCGGAACATCTGCATGACAAGGTCGAGGCAAGCCTGCATCAGAAGAATCAGATGCTGGTCAAACTGTACAACCGTCGTCCGATCGACGTGGACCAGACCACCGATGAGCTGCTGAAGCTTGGTGAACGCCTGAAGCCTTACGTTGCCAATACCTCCTTGGTGCTGAACAAGGCGCTTGACGAGGGCAAGACCGTATTGTTCGAGGGTGGCCAGGCCACCATGCTTGACGTGGATCATGGCACCTACCCGTTCGTGACCTCCTCCAACCCGACCGCCGGCGGCGCGTGCACCGGTACCGGTGTCGGCCCGACCAAGATCACCCGCGTGATCGGCGTCTCCAAAGCGTATGTGACCCGTGTCGGCGAAGGTCCGTTCCCAACCGAACTGTTTGGTGAGGATGGCGAGTGGCTGCGCGCCCAAGGTCACGAATACGGTGTGACCACCGGTCGCCCGCGCCGCTGTGGCTGGTTCGACGCGGTCGTGAATCGTTACGCCTCGCAGGTCAACGGACTGACCGATATCGTGCTCACCAAGCTTGATGTGCTTACCGGTTTGAAGGAGATTCCGATCTGCGTGGCCTACAGCGTGAACGGCGAACGTCACGATGATATGCCGACCGATCAGGCTGAATTCGCTGCGGCCAAGCCGATTTACGAGACGATGCCGGGTTGGACCGAGGACATTTCGCAGGTGCATGCTTTTGAGGACCTGCCGCAGACCTGCCAGGATTATGTCAAGCGTCTTGAAGAACTGTCCGGATGCCGTATTTCCGTGATCGGCACCGGCCCGCAGCGCGATCACATCATCCAGATTAACTCGCTCATCGACTGATTTCCGCTACGCATCATTGGCGGCATACGTATGATTGGTGTCGGCAGGTGTATGCCTGGCCGGCACCTTTTGCTATCCGTTTGTTTGTCCGAATCTCCCGAATCAGACAACCAACGGGTAACCTGACGCTCCTATTTGTCCGATTCTGGTGAATCGGACATTCGAGGGCTGGTTTGGATACGGTGAGTGTCCGATTCTGGAGATTCGGACACGTGCGGACCGATGGTGAGGCCGTGGATGACTGATTCACCAGAATCGGACATTCGGGGTGCAGGCATAATGGACAGGAAGACAGGAGCGCAATGCGATGAGTTCGATTCCGACCATCGACAGGCTGATTCCACGATTCGACCATCTGAAGTGGAAGATGGCCGCGGCCGGTGTCGCTGTCGGCTTGCTTTCCGGTCTGCTGGTGGTCGTCTACCGGCTTGGCATCGAATATGGCACGGATTGCGCACGTTGGATGTACGCGCAGATTCGGAACCAGCCATGGCTGCTTGCGCCGTGGGCGGCTGCGGCCGTCATCAGCGCCCTGCTCATCGTCTGGATGGTCGGCAAGGAGCCGATGGCCGGCGGCAGTGGCATTCCTCAAACCAATGGCGTGGTGATCAACGGTCTGAGGATGCGCTGGCAAAGCATTCTGCCGGTCCGTTTCGTCGGCGGCCTGCTGGGCTCGCTGTTCGGCCTGTCGCTTGGCCGCGAGGGGCCGTCCATCCAAATAGGCGCATCCGGGGCGCAGTTTCTGTCGCATCGTCTGCGTGGCCGACGCCGTGAGGACGCGCAGGAGCATTATCTGGTGTCCGCCGGTGCCGCCGCTGGCCTTTCCGCTGCGTTCAGCGCCCCGCTTTCCGGCATGATGTTCGCGCTCGAAGGCATTCATCGCAGTTTTTCGCCCGCTATTCTGATGGGTGCGACGGCTGCCTCACTGACCGCCGATTTCGTTTCGAAGTATTGTTTCGGATTGCGTCCCGTGCTGGATTTCGGCGTGATCGAGCAACTGCCTCTTACCGAATACGTCTGGCTGATTCCGCTTGGGATCGTCGCAGGTTTGGTCGGTACGCTGATGAACCGTTCCCTGCTCGGACTGCAGACGTTATATGGCAGGCTTCCGGCGTGGAGTCGCCCGATGATCGCCATCGCGATCGCTCTGCCGGTCGGCGTCTGGTTGCCGGATGTGCTCGGAGGCGGGTCGAACCTCATCGCATTGTCCGAAAAGGCCGAAACAGGCATCGGTATGCTGTGCCTATTGTTCGTGGCGAAGATGATCTTCACCGGTACCAGTTTTGGTTCCGGCACGCCAGGCGGTATTTTCATGCCGATTTTGGCGGTCGGTTCGTTGGCTGGCGGCATCTGCGGTGAGGCCGCACGTCAGTTCGTCGGATTGCAGGCGCAGTCCGTGGCCGTATTTGCGGTCTGTGTGATGACGGGCACGTTGGCGGCCTCCGTGAAGACGCCGATTACTTCGATCTTGTTGGCCGTTGAGATGTCGGGTACGTTGACGCACATGCTGCCGATTGCGGCGGTGGCCTTCATCGCGCTTCTTGTCTCCGACTTGCTGCGCACCAAGCCGATCTACGGTGAGTTGTTGGCGCGGTATATGAAGGCGCAAGGCATGGAGTCGAATATACCGGGCCATGTTGGCAGCGGGGTGATGGAACTTCCGTTGGAGATGGGTGCCGAAGCGGATGGCAAGCGGGTACGTGACGTGGCATGGCCGTCAGGTTGCCTGATTATCGGACTGCGTCGCGGCGAACGCGAGACCGTGCCGCGCGGGGATACCACATTGCGTGCCGGTGACTATCTGGTGGTGTTGTTCAGCGGCGAGGAGGAGCGTGAGGTGCGTCTCGCCATGCATCGGCTGTGTGATGTCGGCCTGTGAGCGCCGTTTGCATGTCTGATTCTGGAGATTCGGACATGTGGTCGGATTGCGACATGGCAGCGTGTACACTCGTGCAATGTCAGAAAGACGGCATCTGCGGCCGGCGCATCGTTGTATGGCCCAGTCGCGAGAACGGTGTGGTTCGTGAGATCGTCTGAAAGCTTTGTGGACAATAGGAAATGGGAGCGGTATGGAATCGCAGACACGGGGCCCGTTGCATGGCGGACAAGCGGATGGCGAGTCCGAACCGCCCAAGCCGGTGAATGCAGGGGAGGATCCGAATCCGGCGACGCAGTCGATCAGTGTGACCGAGGCGGCCAATGCGGACGCCCGGCCGCAAGGTGCGGCTGCGGCTCCCAATCCTCCCCGGATTCCTCTCGCCCCGTTGAAGCGCGTGCAGGCGCGGTTCAATCCTCTGGCCGACGGGCTGATGTATCTGGTGGTGTTCGTCGGCGGTTTCGTCGGTGTGGGGCTTCGTCGCGTGCTTGATGTGATGATGCCGGCAGCCGAAGGGCAGCCGTTCGTGCCGGGTACATTCGTGTCGAACATGCTGGCCTGCCTTTTGTTCGCCATGCTGGTCGAATATATGACGGTCGCCTCATGGCTGCCCCGTCGCATACGCCAGATCACCAGCCGTGGCCTCGGTCTGGGATTGCTCGGGGGACTTTCCACCATGTCCGGTCTCATGCTGGAAGCCATGGAGGGAATGAGAACGCATCATGTGGCGGGTGCGTTGCTGTATCTTGCGATCAGTTTCATCGGAGGCGTGATTGCATCCGCGATGAGTGTCGGGCTTATGCAGTTGCTGCTTGCGCGGCGCACGCGCAGAACCGTACGTGAGGCATTGCAGGTGTCCGATTCTCCAGAATCGGACACTCAGGAGGCCGGCAGACGCTCACGGTTGTCCGATTCTGGCGAATCGGACAAATTGGCGGCGCAGGACGCCCCGCCCGAGGGGTATATGCAGGTGAAAGTGGCCGATGCGGCGCATTCCGCCGCGCAGGCCGCGTTGGAAGCGGCTGCGGCGGCGCAGGCGGCGGCGACCACCGCGGCACAGGCCGCACAGTCCGAATCCTTGGAATCGCAAGAATCCCCGGTGCTGGCGGAGCTTGCCGGCGTGACGCGGCGGGACAATCCTGCGCCTTCCGAGGATTTGCCGAGTTTCGAGCCCAAGCCGGTCACTGCGGAGATTCCGTTGGTCGCCGATCCGACCACGGGGGAGGTACGTTGATGATCTGGATGCTCTGTTTCTTCGGCGGTATCGGGGCCATGGCACGTTATGTGCTTGACGTGTCGATTCAGCGCAGCTGGAATCGTTCCTTTCCGTTGTCGACGCTGGTGATCAACGGCGTCGCCTCGTTGTGTGCGGGCGTTGCGATGATGTCGTATTATGCGCAGTCGGTGGATTCCGACACCGTCATGCTGTTTTTGGTTGGCTTCCTAGGCGGTTTTTCCACGTTTTCGACGGCCATCAACGAGTTGCTGTCGCTGATTCGCAAGAAGCGTTTTGTGATGGCGTTGGGATATGGTGTGGCGACGGTCGCGGTGCCGCTGGTCTGCATCGCGTTGGGTCTTGGACTGGCTTCGTTCGCCCGCTGACGCGAATGCCTGCCCGAATGCCTGCCGACGTGCGCATCGGAGCGCATCGGAGCGTGTCGAGACCGCCGAAATCCGGCGAACCTCCGTTGCGCCGTCCGCGGTCGCATTCCGTTCCTCGGCGGCGTCTTCGGCCATTTCGGCGCCCCGGTCGACTCATTCTGCGGGACTTTCCGTTGGCTTCCCCGCGTAATTTTCGTGTTACGACTCCGGCGCGAGGGTAACCTTCCGGAAATCTGAGCGCAACTGAGAACGCCGTTTCTTCTCCTACGTTGTGGAAGCAACAAGAGAGGAAATCCTATGACAGCCGTATCTCATATCGCACGGCATCGTCGATCGGGAATCGTAATACTGTGTTCGATCTTCGCCGCTCTTTCGATGCTTTTCGTACTACCGCCTGATTCAGCCATGGCCGCCGATGCCGTTGACGTCTGCAATCCGACTTCCGACAACGGTTGCGTCAACGGCATTCTGCAGGATGCCGACAAGAAGGCGATTCCGGACGTAACCGTGAAGCTTTCTGGTGAGGAAGAGGCGGAAACGAAGACCGACGCCGACGGCAAGTGGGCGTTTTCGGTCAAGGATGATGGCGATTACACCGTCACCATCGACGAATCCGTGGCCGAGGAACACGGTCTGCAGTCGAGCAGCGCCACGGTGACCATCAAGAAGGCCAGCTTCGACAAGCAGCGTTGCGTGGTCCGCTTCGACCAGGCCAACGATTCCGCGGCTTCCGGCAGCGCAGGCTCCGGCAGCGCGGGATCCGGCTCGACCCAATCCGATTCCGGCAGCTCCGGCACCGACTCGGGCGCCGCGACGACGAAGAAGTCCGGTTCCAACATCGGTAAGCGCATCTGGCAGCAGCTTTACTCCGGCATCATCTTCGGCCTGATGCTCGGCCTGATGTCGGTCGGCATGAACCTCGTGTACGGCACCACCGGCCTGCAGTCGTTCTCGCACGGTGAGCAGGTCACGCTCGGCGGCCTCATGGCGTACGTCGGCACGCAGATGTTGCATATGCCGTTGGTCGTCTCCGCGATCTTCGCCATCGTGATCGGTGCGGTCACCGGCCTGATTCAGAACGAGATCGTGTGGAGCCCGCTACGCCGTCGCCACGTCGGCACCATGCAGCAGATGATCGTCACCATCGGTCTGTCGATGGCGCTGCAGTATACGTTCCAGTTCTTCTTCGGCGGCGACATCAAGGGCATTGTCAAGTCGGTGCCGGACAGCTTCCAGCTGGGGCCGATCACGACCGATGCGCCGACGCTGATCTCCGCCTTGATCGCGATTCTTGTGATCGTCGGCGTCACGCTGTTCCTATACAAGACCCGGCTTGGCCGCGCGACGCGAGCCGTGTCCGACAATTCCGCGCTGGCCGCCGCCTCCGGCATCAACGTGGACCAGGTGGTGCGCGTGGTGTGGGTCCTGGCATGCGCCATGGCCGCCCTGTCCGGCGTGCTGCTCGGCGTCTATCTCAACGGCATTTCCTGGAATACCGGCGCGACGCTGATCCTGCTGATGTTCGCGGCCGTGACCCTTGGCGGTCTCGGCACTGCCAACGGCGCGCTCATCGGCTCGCTGGTCATCGGCATCGTGGCGGACATGAGCTCTCTGGTCATTCCCAACGACATGCGTTACGCCAGCGCGCTGGCAATCCTCATCATCGTTCTGCTGGTGCGTCCGCAGGGCATCTTCGGCAAACAGCAAAGGGTGGGCTGATTCATGGACATCATGACTATCATCTCCAATGCGGCGGGCGAGCTGATCGCCCCGACCACCGCGGCATACGTACTCGCCGCCATCGGTCTGAACATTCACTTCGGCATGACGGGCCTGATGAACATGGGCCAGGCAGGCTTCATGCTGCTCGGCGCCTACGGGTTCGCGGTCACGCAGTCGATGGGCTGCAACCTGTTCGCCTCCGTATGCGCGGCGCTCGCGCTGGCCGTGATATACGCGCTGCTGCTGGGCATCCCGACGCTGAAGCTCGGTCCCGACTATCTGGCCATGGTCACGTTGGCGGCCGCGGAGATCATCCGCATCATCGGCCGCTCCACGGCCATGACGAATCTCACGGGCGGATCCGCAGGCATCTCCCCGCAGGATTTCACGGAGAAGTTCGAGGCGCTCTCCCCGCTGCCCGATGGTTCGACCACGTTCCTGCTGTGGACCTACAGCAACAACATCGCGAACTCCTGGTGGCTGCGCATCGTGGCCTGGATTCTCGTGGCCATCGCCGCCTTCCTGTGCTGGCGCTGGTTCCACTCGCCGTGGGGCCGTGTGCTCAAGGGCATCCGTGAGGATGAGAACGCGATCCGCTCGCTCGGCAAACCGGTTACGAAGTACAAGATGGAGTCGCTGATCCTCGGCGGTCTGTTCGGTGCGCTGGCCGGCATCATCTTCGTGCTGCCGCGTTCCGTGCAGCCGGATTCGCTTGGCCGCACCGTCACGTTCTACGTGTGGACGATTCTGCTGCTCGGCGGCGCCGCGACGATTCTCGGCCCGGTGCTCGGCTCATGCGTGCTGTGGGTGCTGCTCACCTTCGTCAAGGAGGTCATGCGCAACACCGTTCCCGAAACCCTGATTACCTCCAATCAGATCGAAGCCCTCGGCTGGGTGATCGTCGGCGTCGCGCTGATGTGCCTGGTGATCTTCAGGCCGCAAGGCTTGTTGGGTGACCGAAAGGAGTTGGCTTTCCATGCCTGATACAACGAACATCTCCCAGCCTGGCGTTCCGTTCCACGACCTCGCGAAGTGGGCCACCAAGGCTCCGGAAGGCGAGACGCTCATCTCCACCGCCTACGGCGACAAAGTCACCGAAGACCTGAAATTCGTGGAGAACAAGCCCGGCGTGCACAAGCCGGACCCGATTCTGATCGCCGACAACGTGACCCGCAGATTCGGTGGCATGACCGCCGTCGATGTGGACCACTTCGAAATCGAACGGCATGGCATCACCGCCCTGATCGGCCCGAACGGCGCCGGCAAAACCACGTTCTTCAATCTGATGACCGGCTTCGATACGCCGAATACGGGCACGTGGCAGTTCGATGGCAAGGACATGGCCCACGTGCAGCCCGAAAAGGTGGCGCGTATGGGCATGGTCCGTACGTTCCAGCTGACGAAGGTCATGAGTCGCCTGACCGTGCTCGACAATATGCTGCTCGGCGCGCCCGTGCAGCCGGGCGAGGGCATGTTCCGTGCGTTGTTTCCCGGAATGTGGAAGCGCCAGGAGAAGGAGAACGTCGAGAAGGCGGAGGCGTTGCTGGAGCGCTTTCTGCTGATCAAGAAGAAGGATGATTATGCGGGTGCGCTTTCCGGCGGCCAGCGCAAGCTGCTGGAGATGGCGCGTGCGCTGATGTCGGATCCGCAGCTGGTGATGCTCGACGAGCCGATGGCTGGTGTGAACCCGGCATTGAAGCAGTCGCTGCTCGACCACATCATGGCGTTGCGTGAGGAGGGCACCACGGTGCTGTTCGTGGAGCATGACATCAATATGGTGCGCCATATCGCCGATTGGGTCACCGTCATGGCCGAAGGCAAGATCGTGGCCGAGGGCCAGCCGAAGTCCGTGATGAGCGATCCCGCGGTGATCGACGCCTATCTGGGCGCGCATGCCAATATCGACCTTGGTGACGATTCCGTACTCGAAGATTTGAAAGAGGCCTGAGATGAACGATAACGCAACCGTCGCCAATCCGGCCGGTTTGTCCGATTCTCCCGAATCGGACATCCAGACGGGAAATCCGGTGGGTTCCGTGTCCGATTCTGGAGAATCGGACATCCGTGGAATGAATTTCGGGTCCCAGATGTCCGATTCACCAGAATCGGACACTCAGGGCGGGAAGGAGCGTCTGACCCGCGCCCAGATCCATGTGGGCGAGCCGGCGGGCGAACCCCTGCTTGACGCGGTCGACCTGGTCGCCGGATACATTCCCGGCGTGAATATCCTCAACGGCGCATCCCTTACCCTGCATGAGGGTGAGATCGTCGGCATCATCGGCCCGAACGGCGCCGGCAAGTCCACGCTCCTGAAGTCGCTGTTCGGCTTGGTGCATATCCATTCCGGCAAGCTCCTGCTCAAGGGCGAGGACATCACCAACCTGCGCGCCGACAAGCTGGTCTCCCGCGGCGTCGGATTCGTGCCGCAGACCGAGAACGTGTTCCCGAGCCTGACCATCGCGGAAAACATGCATATGGGCGCATTCCAGGCGCCGAAGCTGTTCAACGAGCGTTTCGACTATGTATGCTCCATCTTCCCCAAGCTGGGGCAGCGCAGGAATCAACTCGCCGGACAGCTTTCCGGCGGCGAACGCCAGATGGTGGCCATGGCCCGCGCCCTTATGATGAAGCCGTCCGTGCTGTTGCTCGACGAACCTTCCGCAGGTCTGTCGCCGATGCTGCAGGATGAGACCTTCATCCGCGTGCGCCAGGTCAACAAGGCCGGCGTCTCCGTGATCATCGTCGAGCAGAACGCCCGCCGCTGCCTGCAGATCTGCGATCGCGGCTATGTGCTCGACCAGGGCCGCAACGCTTATTCGGGCAAGGGCCGTGACCTGATGGAGGATCCGAAGGTCATCTCCCTGTACCTCGGCAATCTGGAGGAGGAGGTCCAGGAGGAGGGCAGGTAGTCCCGTCCCGCACAGCCGCCGGCGTTCCGGAGCCCATGGCCACGCCGGCGGCTCGACCATGCCTGAAAACCAGTGAAAATCCCTGTGTTTCCAACAGTTTTCGGACTTCATCTCAGGTTAACTTCATGCACACACTTTCGGTTTGCGGGGTTTCTATATTCCGAAGTAAAGATTGCGAACGGTCGGGAGCAGTCACGATGATCGCAGTCGTCACCAAGGGTTCGGCATTCGGTCGGATCAAGAGAGGAAATGGTGATTCGCATGAAGCATATCAACATGAGGAGTATGAGGAAGCTGTCGATTACGACGACCGCCATGGTTGCCGCCGCAGTGATGTCGCTCGCCGGTTGCGGCTCGAGTTCCAGCGGTTCCAGCAGCTCGGCGAGCGCGTCCGATTCCAGCGCCAAGACCACCAAGTTCGTGCTTGGCGGTCTGTGGCCGGAAACCGGTTCCCTGGCCTACCTGGCGCCGCCTGAGCTGGCTGCCGAGAAGCTGGCGGTCAAGGACATCAACGATGCCGGCGGTGTGCTGGGCAATGACGTCACCACCGTCGACGCCGACACCTCGGACGCGGACCATGCCGACCAGAACACCTCCGCCGCGCAGTCCGTGCTCAGCAAGAACCCGTCGTTCATCATCGGCCCGGCTTCCAGCTCCGTGGTCAAGAACACCTACAAGTCCATCACCTCGCAGAACATTCCGATGCTGTCGATGGGCGCCACTTCGGCCAGTTTCTCCGGATTGTCCGACTACTTCTTCCGCACCGTCGCCCCCGATACCGTGCAGGGCGCCGTGCTCGGCAACGTGATCGCCCAGGATGGCGTGCAGAAGCTCGCCGTCGCGGTCTTCAACGACGAATACGGCACCGGCCTGCGCGACACCATCATCAAGACCGCCGGTGAGGCCGGCGTCGATGTGGTCTACGGCGAGAAGGATACCTTCGACCCGACCGAAACCAACTTCGCCTCCATCGCCACCGCGATCAAGGCCTCCGATGCGGATGCCACGCTGGTGATCGCCTTCGACCAGACCAAGCCGCTGCTCAAGGCCCTCGCCTCCGCCGGCGTCGACATGCACAAGCTGTATTTCGTCGATGGCAACACCTCCGATTATTCCAGCGAACTTGATGCCGGCCTGCTCGAGGGATCGAAGGGCACCATTCCCGGCACCAATCCGTCCGACGACTTCGTCAAGCGTCTTGAGTCCACGGGCGTGGACCTGAAGAACACCACCACCTACGGTGCCGAAACCTATGATGGCATCATTCTCGCGGCCCTCGCCGCGCAGAAGGGCGGCAGCGCCGACGGCAAGACCATCCAGGCCAACATGGCGGCGGTCTCCGGTGCGAACGGCGGCGAGAAGTGCGATTCCTACAAGGCCTGCGTGGCCCTGCTCAAGGACGGCAAGGAGATCCAGTACTCCGGACAGACCGGCATCGGGCCGTTCAACAAGAACAACGATCCGAGCTCCGCGAACATCGGCGTCTACACCTTCGACGGCGACAACAAACCGGTCTTCGACCACACCCAGTCCGGCGACGTTCCGACTGACTGACGGCAGGTTTTGACGGTGGCCGGCGAACGTGGGATGCACGGCCGCCATCGGACCCCAATCGCAAGAATCCGCACAATTCCAGATAGCGCAACCGTGATGGCCGTAGGAATATGCGGATTCTTGCTTTCCCGCGGCAATACACACGGCAATAAGCGATATCACAGAGACAAGAGGAAGTGACGACAATGAAGAAGAGTAATTCCAAGAAGACCCTGATTACGATTACCGCGGCGGCGGCCGCGCTGACGATGATGCTGTCCGGCTGCGGCTCGTCTGCGTCCGGCTCGAGCGCCTCAACCGCCTCGTCCAAATCCGATTCCGGCACGTTCATCGCGGCCGGCCTGTTCCCGCTCACCGGCTCCATGGCGTACCTCGGCCCGGCCAACATCGCCACCATGAAGCTCGCACAGAAGGACATCAACGATGCCGGCGGCGTGCTGGGCAAGGACATCGAGATCACCTCGGCCGACACCTCGGACGCGGACCATGCCGACCAGAACACCTCCGCCGCGCAGTCGGTGCTTGCCAAGAACCCCTCCGTCGTGGTCGGCCCGCCGTCCAGCTCCGTGGTCAAGAACACCTACAAGCAGGTCACCTCCGCCAAGGTGCCGATGATCTCCTCGGGCGCCACGTCCACCGCGTTCTCCGGCCTGAACGACTACTTCTTCCGTACCATCCCGCCGGACACCGTGCAGGGTGCCGTACTGGGCCAGATCATCGCCCAGGACGGTGTGAAGAACCTTGCCATCGCGGTCTTCAACGACGAATACGGCACGTCTCTGCGAGACGTGGTCGTCAAGACCGTTGAGGATGCCGGCGTGAAGGTCGTCTACGGCGAGAAGGACACCTTCGACCCGACCGAAACCAACTTCTCCTCGATGGTGACCAGCATCAAGGCCTCCGATGCGGACGCCACGCTGGTGATCGCCTTCGATCAGACCGTGCCGCTCGTCAAGGAGCTTGCGGCCCAGGGCGTCGACACCCATAAGCTGTACATGACCGACGGCAATACCGTCGACCATTCCGAGGATTTCGAAAGCGGTCTGCTGGAAGGTTCCGTCGGCACCATTCCGGGCGCCCACCCGACCGACGAATTCCAGAAGAACGTCAAGTCCTTCAATTCCAAGGTCACCGACTTCACCTATACCGCCGAAACCTACGACGCCATCGTGCTGGCCGCGCTCGCCGCGCAGAAGGGCGGCGCCACGGACGGCGAGACCGTGCAGAAGAACCTCATGGCGGTCTCCGGCTCCACCAAGGGCGAGGAATGCGATTCCTACAAGGCCTGCCTGGCCCTGCTCAAGGATGGCAAGGAGATCCAGTACAAGGGCCAGACCTCCATCGGCGCGTTCAACGACGCGCATGATCCGAGCTCGGCCTCCATCGGCGTCTACAAGTACGACGCCGACAACAAGCCGGTCTTCGACCATTCGCAGGAAGGTTCCGTGCCTACGGCCTGATCCGCGGCGCCGCGCCTGGATTGTGGGCGCGGATCACGGTCGGACGCGGCAAACGGCGCGAAGCGGGCGGCAATCGTCGTCAGGCTTCGCGCCGTTTTCGTATGCCGGCGAGCGTATGCCCCCGCCGGCCGTCTCGCTGAACGTAAAACGATGCACACACCGTTCGCTGAACCGGTTCGATACTATGTACAATGAGCATGATAACGGTTGCGCAATAAGGAGTATGAACATGGTCGGCATGCGCGACGTGGCGAAGAAGGCCGGAGTCTCGTTGAGCACCGTCTCGTTGGTGGTGAACGGTACGGGGTATGTGTCCGACGATATGCGCGATCGGGTGCAGCGTGCCATGAGCGCGCTGAATTACGTACCGAACGAGCTGGCGCGCAATCTGTACCACAATCGCACCAATATGGTCGGTGTGATCGTGCCGACCATCCGCCACCCGTTTTTCGCCACGTTCACGGCCAATCTGCAGCATGCGCTCGCCGGGCAGGGATTGAGCACCATGCTGTGTTCCACCGCCGATGCCGAGAACGGCGAGGCCGAGTACGTGGAGATGCTGCGCCGCCATATCATGGACGGCATCGTGATGAGCGCCCACACCGCGCATACGCCCGATTATTGGACATCCATCCGCCGTCCGATCGTCGCGTTCGACCGTGTGCTGGGGGAAGGCATCGCTTCGGTGGGCTCCGACCATGAGCAGGGCGGCCGCCTGATCGCCGATCTGCTCATTCGCACCGGTGCGCGTCATGTGGTGATGATCGGCGGGCCGCGTGATCAGTTCTTCGACCTGGCCGCCCGCGGCGAGGTGGAGGATGCCTTCGACTTGGAGAAGACCACCTTCCCCACGGTGCGCTATTACCTGACGCTCGAACAGGAGCTGACGAAGGCCGGCATCCGTTACGAATATGTGGAGGCCGGCGAGGTCATGGACTTCGATGGCTACCATCGTGCGGTGAACGAGACGTTGGACCGCGTCGGTCCGGATGGCGTGGATGCGGTGGTCAGCTCCGATATCGGGGCTTCCTTCTGCGTGCGCGAGGCGCTGCAGCGGGGTATCGGCATTCCGCGGGATCTGCAGATCGTCGCCTACGACGGCACGTATCTGACCGACCTCGCCGGCATGAGGATGACCGCGGTCGTGCAGGATTTCGTCGGGATCGCGCAGTCCGTCGCCGACCACATCACGCAGGTCATCGTCAATGAGGATGCGGGTGCGGCCAAGGCAAGCCTGAAAAAAGACGACAACCCGTTCGAGCCGTCCGTGCTCATTCCCGTGACCTTGGCGTTGGGCGACACCACGCGTGCGGCGTCAGCGGCCGCCGATCACTCGTAATCGCCGGTCGGGCCGATTGCCAGCGCGGCGTCATGCGTGCGTCCGGAATGGATCGCGTCGTTGATCGCCTGAATCTGCGCCGTGTCCACGACCAAGGCGCGTCCATCGATCTCGCTGATCGGGATCGCCCAACCACCGTGCGTCATGTACAGGCTGTCGGCCTCACGCAGTTCGGCGATCGGCAGCTTCCGATAGGTCGCCTTGTGACCCTCCTGCAACGCCCATGCGAACATCTCACGCTGCGAGGTGCCGTTGAGGATGCCGATGCGCGGGTCGGGCGTGACGAAATCGTCGCCGTAGCGCGCCACGATCGAGGAATTCGGGCATTCCATCGTGTAGCCGTCCTCCGTGTGCAGAATCGCATCGCCGACGCCCCGGCGCGCGCATTCGCGGTGCACGGCGCAGTTGAACGCGTAGCTGAGGGTCTTCGCGCCATTGAGCAGCCAAGGTGCGCGGGCGGTGATATCCGACGGATACCCGCGCGTCATCGACGCCATGGTGATCGGCTCCAACGAATGCAGCGTGCCCTTGGCGTCGAGGAAGATGAAGATGGTGGGCGTGCGGTCGGCCGACCTGCCCACGCCGGTGTCCGGGTCGAGGCCGCGGGAGACGATGATGCGCAGCATCGGGCCGGGTTCCGGATCGTCATACTGGTCGATGACCAGCTCCACGGCGCGGGTCATCGCCGGAATGTTCGGTTCGGGCATGTCCATGAGCTTCGCGGATCGCGCGAGACGCCTGAGATGGTTCTCCAACGAGACCGGAAAGCCCTTCCACACGGTGGTCGCCTCGAAAATGCCGTCGCCGCGCAGCACGCTCAGATCGAAGGCGTTGATGATGTCGTCCGTCGGATCCGCGAACCGCACCAAATCCTTGTCGGACGCGACGGACGTACCTGCAAACAGCGCCTTGCCATTGCCGATGCCCAGAACGATCGAACTCATGGGAACCTCTCTTCCTGCGCGCGCAGCCATCGCGTAAGCCATACGGCGCGAATCGTGCGGATGGCGCGAATCCCAATCACATGAACATGCCAATCCGATCATGCGAAGCCGACTGCATAATGCCAGCCGCGTGGAACCGACGCAACGCATGAAATCGGGACGGCGACGCGACGCCGCCGTACAGCGCCCAACCTAGTGGCGATATGTTTCCGCGCGAAGCCGCCAATTTGCAAGCCTGAAACATTGGCGTCACGAAAGTCAAAACACCGTAACGTTGTGCGTTCATCGTGGTGGGCAGAAGAGTTTTCCGTTGCCTGCGGGTCGCGCCGGTCGGTGCGAGGACGACGTAGGCATGGGCGAGGAAGGCGTGAACATGGCTGATCTCGATGCGGCATCCACCCCCGCGGCGGCGCGCGCCGCGTTCCGTGCGGGGCAGGTACGCCCGACGTGCGGCATAGCGCGGGGCTATGCACAGGCGAATCTGATGATCCTACCGAAGGAACAGGCCTTCGACTTCCTGCTGTTTGCGCAACGCAATCCCAAACCCTGCCCCCTGCTGGAGGTGATGGAACCGGGCGTCACCGAACCGGCGACCGCACCGGGCGCCGACATCCGCACCGACGTGCCGCTGTATCGCGTGTGGAGGCATGGCGAGCTGGTGGCCGAGACGCCGGACATCCGCGACTACTGGCGGTCCGATCTGGTGACGTTCGTGATCGGATGCAGCTTCACCTTCGAGTTTCCCCTGATGGAGGCCGGAATCCCGGTGCGGCACATCACGGCCGGACGCAACGTGCCCATGTACGATACGT
This sequence comes from Bifidobacterium moukalabense DSM 27321, assembly GCF_000522505.1. Lineage (GTDB taxonomy): Bacteria > Actinomycetota > Actinomycetes > Actinomycetales > Bifidobacteriaceae > Bifidobacterium > Bifidobacterium moukalabense. The sequence goes on from NZ_AZMV01000007.1 coordinate 136,872, forward strand.
CGATCGAATGCCGGCCGGCGGGCGCCTTCCATTCCACGATGGTCGTGTCGATGCGCGGCATTCCCGCACGGCAGGTGGCCGACGCGTGCCGGATCTCCGGATACTATCCGTCGGTGCACGGCGCACCCGTATGCATAGGTGATTCCACCGCAATCGGCATCGACGACATCACACAGCCCGACTACGGCGACAAACCGGTCCTGGAGCCGGGCGACGTGCCGGTGTTCTGGGCGTGCGGCGTAACCCCACAGGCGGCGGTGATGGCGTCGAAACCGGAATTCGCGATCACGCACGCGCCGGGGCATATGTTCATCACCGACAAACGGGACCTCGACTACATGGTGTGAATGGCGACCGCATGGTGTGAATGGCGACCGCACGGTGTGAACAACGGGAGACGGCAGAAGGGGCGGTATGAACGGCATCGATTTGAACAGCGACATGGGAGAGAGCTTCGGGCGTTGGAAACTCGGCGATGACGAGGCATTGCTCGCGGTGGTCTCGAGCGCGAACGTGGCCTGCGGATTCCATGCGGGCGATCCTTCGGTGATGCTGCGCACGCTCGAGGTCGCGGGCTCGCGCGGCGTTGCGGTCGGAGCGCACGTTGCCTACCGTGATCTGGCCGGGTTTGGGCGTCGCTACGTCGACGTGACACCTGCCGAACTGAAGGCGGACGTGATGTACCAGATTGCCGCGCTGGAGGGGCTCGCGCACGCCGTAGGCACCGGCGTGCGGTATGTGAAGCCGCATGGGGCGCTCTACAACCGGATCGTGCACGACGAGGCTCAGGCCTCCGCGGTGGTCGACGCAATCCGCTGCGTTGATCCGAGTCTGGGCGTGCTCACCCAGCCTGGTGCCGTGGTCGGCCGTCTGGCTGCGGATGCGGGCCTGCGCGTATTCCACGAGGCCTTCGCCGACCGGGCCTACAATCCGGACGGCACGCTGGTCTCACGCCGGCTGTCCGGAGCGGTGATCGCCGACCCGGTGGCGGTGGCCGCACGCGTGCTGCGCATGGCCACACGGCATGAGGTCGAGGCGATTGACGGCTCCGTGGTGACCTTGGACGCTGATTCCGTATGCGTGCATGGCGATTCGCCCTCCGCCGTGGCCATGGCTCGGGCCGTGAGGGCCCATCTGGAAGCCGAAGGCATCGAAGTGCACGCATTCGCAGCGGATAGGGAGACAAAACGCCACGATTCCGACAGGGCGTCCAGCTACGGTGCGAGCAACCCCGAGGCATCCGACGCCATGCATGGCGGCGTCCTGCCCCCGATTGGTCGTCGGCCATGAGATTCCTGACCTGCGGCGACGGCGGCGTGCTGGTGGAACTCGCCGATCTTGACGAGACCCTGCGCGTATTCGCCGCACTGCGTTCCGCCACTACGGCAGACAAACCGCGCGGGAGCGTTCTGGACGCCGTGACCCAGCTGATTCCCGCAGCCCGCACCATACTGATCGCATTCGACCCGTTACTCGCCTCCCGTGCCGGCATCATCGCTGCGGTGCGCGCGCTGGACGTTTCCGCTGACGTGTGCCGACGCTCGCGGACCGTTGAGATTCCGGTGGTCTACGATGGTGAGGATTTGGCCGACATAGCCCGGTTGCTGGGTGTCTCCGCGTCTCAGATCATTGCGCGGCATTGCGCTCGCGCATGGTCGGTCGCATTCGTCGGATTCGCGCCCGGTTTCGCCTACCTGACCGGCGGTGATGAGATCTTCGACGTGCCGCGCCGCACAGTGCCGCGACTGAGCGTTCCCGCCGGCGCGGTGGGATTGGCGGGCACCTTTTCCGGCGTCTACCCACGGGTGAGTTCCGGCGGCTGGCAGTTGCTCGGCCATACCGAAAGGACGATGTGGGATGAGCATGCCGACCCGCCCGCATTGCTGCAGCCGGGCGATGCCGTGCGGTTCACTCCCGTGCGCGAGCGTGCCGTGGCCGCCCCCGTCTCCTGTTTGTCCGATTCTGGAGAATCGGACAACTGTGACGCCAAAATTCGGTTCCATGTGTCCGATTCACCAGAATCGGACAAACAGAAGGCAGGCAAACGGTGCGGCCCGGATTCAGCCGGCGTGGCGACCGCCGCGCTGGAGGCCGTACGTCCGGGACTGCTTACCACCTTCCAGGATGATGGGCGGCGCTCGGCGGATATGGGCGTGACCGGTTCGGGCGCGGCCGATCCGTGCTCCTCCCATCTCGCCAATGCCTTGGTCGGCAATCCTGCGAACGCCCCTGTTCTGGAAATCACCGGCGGGGGAGTGCGCTTCGTGGCGCACGGCGATGCGGTCGTGGCCGTGGCCGGTGCGCCGGCGCCGATCACCATCATCGGCAATGCCGACCGAAACGATGGCGTGAGTGCGCAACATAACGCAGAAGGCCGCGCGCATGCACTCGAGCGCACCGTGGTGATCAGGCAGGAGGCCATGCTGCTGCGTGACGGCGAAGCCATCGAAATCGGCGTTCCGTCCAGCGGACTGCGCGACTACCTGGCGGTGCGTGGCGGATTCGACGTGGAACGTTCGCTCGGATCCGCCGCGACCGACACCATGAGCGGCATCGGTCCCAAGCCGATCGTGTCCGGGCAATTCCTGGCGGTGTGCCGGCCGGAGGCGAGCCCATCGATAACGGCATGCGGTGGCGGGGACGGCACAGACAGACGTGGTGCAGACAGACGTGGCGCAGGCAAAGGCGGTACAGACGGGGACGGCACATGCGGAAATAGTGTGGGACTGCCGGAACCATGGCCGGAACATCTGCCGAAATCCGGCGAAATCACGGAACTCCACGTGCATTTGGGGCCGCGCGACGACTGGTTCACCACAACGGGAATCAGCGACTTCCTCAACCGGATCTGGACGGTCACCGCGCAATCGAACCGTGTGGGGCTACGCTTGCAGGGCGAATGTTCGCTGGAACGGCGTGATGCCGCGGAATTGGCGAGCGAGGCGACGCCGCCGGGCTCCATCGAGGTTCCGACCAGCGGCCAGCCGGTCATTTTCCTACGTGACCAACCCGTGACCGGAGGCTACCCGGTCATTGCCGTGCTGACGCCCCGGTCGCTGAATCTGGCCGGGCAGCTGCCGCCGGGTGCCCAAATCCGCTTCCGCTGTTTGTCCGATTCTGGTGAATCGGACACATGGAACCGAATTTTGGCGTCACAGTTGTCCGATTCTCCAGAATCGGACAATCAGGAATCGGACAAACAGTGCGCACAATCGCAAGAACACAAGGAGATCCGGCAATGCCCAGACTGCAGCGAATCCTGATCGCCAACCGCGGTGAGATCGCGGTGCGCATCATCCACGCGTGCCACGACACCGGCCGTACGGCCATTGCGGCTTATGCCGACCCGGACGCCGACGCGCTGTTCGTGCATCTGGCCGACGAAGCCTACTCACTGCAGGGGGCGGATGCGAAAAGCACGTATCTCAACATCGACGCAATCATAGGGGCCGCCAAGAAGGCGCATGCCGACGCGGTGCATCCCGGCTACGGATTCCTTGCCGAAAACGCGGACTTCGCCGAAGCGGTCATCGCCGCCGGCATGACGTGGATCGGTCCGGGCCCCGATACCATCCGCGCGCTCGGATCCAAGGTCGAAGCCCGGCGCATCGCGGCCAAGGCGGGCGCGCCCATGGCCCCCGGCACCACCGGACCCGTGCGCGAGCCGTCCGAAGTCGTGGCGTTCGCCGAACGGCACGGTCTGCCGCTGGCCATCAAAGCCGTGTATGGCGGCGGCGGTCGCGGTCTGAAGGTGGTGCACCAGCTCGAAGACGTGCGTGAGGCTTTCGTATCCGCCACGCATGAGGCCGAGCTTGCGTTCGGCAACGGCGACTGCTTCATCGAACGCTTCCTGGCACGCCCCCGCCATGTGGAGGTGCAGGTGCTGGGCGACCGCACCGGCAGCGTTGTCGCCGTCGGCACGCGCGACTGCTCGCTGCAGCGTCGCAATCAGAAGCTCATCGAGGAGGCGCCGGCTCCGTTCCTGCCGGATGGGACCGTGCGGCGACTCGAATCCGCAGCCGTCGCCATCTGTGAGAGGGCGCACTACGAGAGCGCCGGAACGGTGGAGTTCCTCGTCGATCCGGACGGCACCATGTCGTTCATGGAAGTCAACACACGCATTCAGGTGGAGCATCCCGTTACGGAGGCCGTGACGGGCGTCGACTTGGTCGCGGCGCAACTTGCGGTCGCCGAGGGCGCGCGAATCGCTGAGATTCCCGGTTTGGAAGACGGTACGCCCGCTGCGCGCGGTCACGCCATCGAATTTCGCATCAATGCGGAGGATCCGGCGTTGGGTTTCGTTCCGTTTCCCGGCACCGTCGAAAAATTGCGTGTTCCGACCGGTCCCGGTGTCCGCTTTGATTCCGGCGTTGCCGCGGGTGATTCGATTCCCGGCCAGTTCGATTCGATGCTGGCCAAGCTGGTGATTTCTGCACCTTCACGTGAGGCCTGTCTGGCCCGCGCCCGCCGTGCATTGGCCGAGCTTGCGATTGCCGGGATCCCGACGGTCATCCCATTTGACAGGGCGGTGCTTGAGCAGCCCGCCTTTATTGCCGGGGATGCCGATTTTGGCGTGTACACCCGTTGGATCGAGGAGGAATTCCTGCCGACGGTCGATGCCGCGTCGTTGTCGGGAGGTGCATGCGGCAGACGGGGCGCGCCGACGCATCCCGTTGAGAGCTGGCTTGAGATCGATGGGCGTCGGGTCCGTCTCGGATTGCCTGCGGGTCTCGCCTCGCTCGCCGCCTTCGCCGCCAGTTTGTCCGATTCACCAGAATCGGACAAACAGAATGTGTTTTTTGCCCCGCAGATGTCCGATTCTCCAGAATCGGACAAATATGAGGTCGGCATGGCGATCGAATCCACGATCACCGGCACCTTGTCCCGATGGCTGGTCGACGACGGCGCGCAGGTGCGCGAGGGCGATCTGATCGCGGTGCTCGAGGCCATGAAGATGGAGACCGAGATCATAGCCCCCTCATCGGGCATATTACATCGGAGCGCACATGTCGGTGATCCCGTCCAATACGGCGAAAGCCTGGGATGCATCGAATAGCGCCGCACTGTCGTGCGCGAACGCCTTGGAGGAGGGGAACATGCGCAAAAGCATTCTGGATTGGCGGCATTACCCGACCATTGCGAGAATCGCGAACATGGCCGCACATGATGTCGGCCGCGGTTCGGAGACGTTGATGACGTATTCGCGCGGCGACCTGTTCCGCGCCGCCCGTCATCTGGTTTCCGGCAGGGAAGGGCGCTCCGGCAGGAGCGGTCTGCCGGCCCGGGCGCTGGTGGTCACCGGATTCTTCATTCCTCAGGCCGATCGGCCGGCCGCCGAAACGGACGGTCCGTTGGGTGCGTTGGAAGTGTGCATGGCATTGCGTGCGATTGGCGGGGACGCCTGGCTGGTCAGCGACGAATGCTGCGAGCCGGTGATCCGCCCGGCTGCGTTGGGATTCCTGCCGGAGGACCATGTGCTCATCGCCCCCAATGTGTCCGATTCTCCAGAATCGGACACTCGGAACGCGAATAACGCCCCGCATGTGTCCGATTCGGGAGAATCGGACACATGCACGCCAGGCGGCACCCCGTTCGATGCCTGGCTGAACCGTGTGATTGACTTGGTGCGCGCCGAAGGCATCAGCACCCTGATCTACATCGAACGCGTCGGCCCCGCCCGCGACGGCAGTCCGCACAACATGCGCGGCATCGATATCACCGAGTGGACCGCGCCCCTGAGCCAACTGACGCTTATGAGCCTGCACACCATCGGCGTGGGCGACGGCGGCAACGAGATCGGCATGGGCCGCGTCGAGGATTACGCCATCGAGGGCGTGGTGGATCATGGCGCGAACATCGCGTGCACGGTGCCGACGGACCAGCTTGTGGTGGCGGGCACGTCGAATTGGGGCGCCCACGCGCTGGTGTGCGCCATGCGCGCGTTCGGCCGTACCGAGGTGGACCCTTACATGGAGATCGGCTGGCAGCGCATGGTGTTGGATGCGATCGTCGCGCACGGCGGTCTTGACGGTGTGCATATGACGAACGTCGCGACCGTGGACGGCCTTGATTCCGATCGTTATTTCGCTGAGATAGCAACGCTCGCCTCCGTTGCGCGCCGGTAACGCGCCGAGTCGGTCTGACACGCCGACGGGCTGGTGCCGACTGGACAACGACGTCTCTTTGGCGGTAATATCGAACCGGTTCGATATTTCGGGAGGGCGGCACTCCCCGGAACGAACGGAAAGGTCGGCGTCCCGAACGCCGCCGGCAATGCATCAATTGGAACCGAGGGAGGTCCCATGAAGAATAAAGTGCAGCTCATCACTTACGCTGACCGTCTCGGCGACGGCACCATCAAGTCGATGACCGATATTCTGCGCACCCGCTTCGACGGCGTGTACGACGGCGTACATATTCTGCCGTTCTTCACCCCGTTCGACGGCGCCGACGCAGGCTTTGACCCGATTGACCACACCAAGGTCGATCCGCGACTCGGCGACTGGGATGACGTCGCCGAGCTGTCCCGGACCCACGACATCATGGTCGACGCCATCGTCAACCATATGAGCTGGGAATCCAAGCAGTTCCAGGACGTGCTCGCCAACGGCGAGGAATCCGAGTACTACCCGATGTTCCTGACCATGAGCTCCGTCTTCCCGAACGGCGCCACTGAAGAGGATCTGGCCGGCATCTACCGTCCGCGCCCGGGTCTGCCGTTCACCCATTACAAGTTCGCCGGCAAGACCCGTCTGGTATGGGTGAGCTTCACCCCGCAGCAGGTCGACATCGACACCGACTCCGACAAGGGTTGGGAATACCTCATGTCGATCTTCGACCAGATGGCCGCATCCCATGTGAGCTACATCCGTCTCGACGCCGTCGGCTATGGCGCCAAGGAGTCCGGCACCAGCTGCTTCATGACCCCGAAGACCTTCAAGCTGATCTCCCGCCTGCGCGAGGAGGGCGTCAAGCGTGGTCTCGAAATCCTCATCGAAGTGCATTCCTACTACAAGAAGCAGGTCGAGATCGCCTCGAAGGTCGATCGAGTCTACGATTTCGCCCTGCCGCCGCTGCTGCTGCATTCGCTGAACACGGGCCACGTCGAGCCGGTCGCGCACTGGACCGACATCCGCCCGAACAATGCCGTCACCGTGCTCGATACGCACGACGGCATCGGCGTGATCGACATCGGCTCCGATCAGCTGGACCGCTCGCTCAAGGGCCTTGTGCCGGATGAGGATGTCGACGCCCTCGTCAACACCATTCATGCCAACACCCACGGCGAGTCCCAGGCCGCGACCGGCGCCGCCGCCTCCAACCTCGACCTCTACCAGGTCAACAGCACCTACTACTCGGCACTGGGCTGCAACGACCAGCATTACATCGCAGCCCGCGCCGTGCAGTTCTTCCTGCCGGGCGTCCCGCAGGTCTACTATGTCGGCGCCCTCGCCGGCAGGAACGACATGGAGCTGCTGAAGAAGACCAACAACGGCCGCGACATCAACCGTCACTACTACTCCACCGCGGAGATCGACGAGAACCTCGAGCGCCCGGTGGTCAAGGCCCTGAACGCCCTGGCGAAGTTCCGCAACGAACTCGACGCCTTCGACGGCGACTTCTCCTATGAGGCCGATGGCGACACGTCCATCAGCTTCACCTGGAAGGGCGCCACCACCTCCGCCACGCTCACCTTCGAGCCCGGTAAGGGCCTTGGCGTCGATAACGCCGCCTCCGTCGCCACGCTCGTGTGGACCGACGCCGCCGGCGAACACCGCACCGACGATCTGATCGCCGAGCCGCCGGTCGTCGCCTGACGCCAGGCCGACCGTCCGTAAGGTCCGGCATGTCCGTTGCCCCTCCCGCCCGTTCCTGCGATGCGGGAGGGGCAAAATACATCGGGCATGCCGGGCGGTACGCATCCGGCCCGTCGTGGGGCGTTGCGCCGGCCCGCAGCGGAATCATGCCGGCCAACTCGCGACCTGCCGGAACTTTCCCGCACTTCCCGGTAAGGTGGGCGTTATGCCAAAGATGTCAAAGCTCTTCGATCAGAACAACATGTTCTTCGCCATCATGGGCGTGCTGTTCGACCTGATCGTGCTCAACGTGCTCACGCTGCTGTGCTGCATCCCGATCGTCACCGCAGGCGCCGCGTTCACGGCCATGCACAGCGTGCTGTGGCGCATGGTCCGCCATGAGGAAACCTATGTAGCGCGCCAGTTCTTCGAGTCGTTCAAACGCAACCTCAGGCAGTCGATTCTGCCATGGCTCGGGTTGCTGCTCGCCGCCGTCGTGCTCGCCGTCGACGGCATGCTCGCATGGTCGATGGGGTCCATGCGTGGCCCGCTTGTCGCCTGTGTGGCCTTCGTGGGGTTGCTGCTTGTCGCCGTCGCGCAATATTTCTTTCCGCTGCTGTCCCGTTACGAGGATTCGACCGCCGTGCACTTGGGGAACGCCGCGAAGCTTGCGTTCGGATTTTTCCCGCGCACGCTGTGCATGCTGGTGATCCTCGCCGGTTTCGCCGCGCTGTACATGCAGTTCTTCGTCTACATGATTCCGCTGCTGCTGTTGATGGGCGTCACGTTGCCGCAGTACTGCTGCGCCTGGATCTACAGCTGGATCTTCCGGCACATCGACGGCGAAATCGACGCAAAGGGCCGAAAGATACAGCGGCCCTGACCATCGGTGCGCAAGGCCGCTCCATCGGCCGCGATGCCGGCGGAGCGACCATGTCATGCCGCACCCTCGCGAAGCGTGCGATGCCTTCGGTCGTCACCGGCATCTGAAGACGGTCGCACTGCCCGCCGGAACGCGCAGCTCGCCTTCCCTGACGCCGGCGATGGCTCCGATGTGGAACAGCACGTCATCCTCCGTTGCGCCGATCGCACCGCCATATGCCGCCGGCAATGCGCAGCGCGCCTCGGATGACGACGGATTGATGGCCACGACGATGCGTTCGCGGGAATCCGCGCCGCCGGCCCTGCCGGTCGTTCTTGCATACACAAGCGGATACGCGTGGTCCTGCGCATGCAGGAATTCGATGTCGCCGTCGGCCTGCAGCGCCGGATGCGCCATACGCAGGGTGTTCAGGGCGCGCACGGCATGCAGCAGCGAATCGGCGTCCTCCTCCTGCGAGGCCACGTTCGGCGCGTCCGCGGCGCCGTCGACCGGCAGATACAGATTCTCCCGGCGGGCGGCCGAGAATCCCGCATTGGTCGAACAATCCCACTGCATCGGCGTGCGTGAGCCGGTGCGTTCATAGCCGCCTTCCTTGGATCTGAGTCCATGCGCATACCGCATGCCGATCTCATCGCCGTAGTAGATGAACGGACAGCCCGGCATGGTCAGCAGGAACGTGAATGCAAGTTTCATCTCGTCGGGGGTCAGGGTGTCGCGCATGCGGATCATGTCGTGATTGCCTGACGGAATGCAGATGTAGCCGCCGCCTGCGGTGTCGGCGAGCATCTTCCGGTATGTGTCGGCGAACGCCCTGATGTCGCCGTTCGCCGAGGCCGAGAAATACGGATTCTCCCGGAACAGGTCCAGGTAGTGCGACGGCCCGAAGTGCAGCAGGAAGTCCATGTCGAAGCCGGCGTGCAGCGCCTCGTGGGGGTTGCCCCACTCCGAGACGAGCACGGCTTGCGGATAGCGCTCGTCCAGGTGTTCGCGAACCTGCCGCCACAGTTTCGACGTCCAATGATGGTCGGAATCCTCCTTGACCAGGCTGGCGGCCATGTCCACGCGGAAACCGTCGCAGCCCAGGCCCAGCCAGAAGTCCATGATGTCTTGGATGAGCAGACGCCCGGCCTGCGCTTCCGGTGAGTCCGCCGCGAACTGCCAGTCCTCGGTCACGGTGCCGAAGCCGTAGTTCAGACACGCCTGCGTGGAGAAGCAGTTGACGGCCGCCGCATCCGGGCGTTCCGCGATGCCGCCCAGAAAGCCGCGGATCGATGCGTATGGCGAATTCAGGTCGGGGGATTGGCTCAGCGGCCTCCAGATGTAGCGGTCGGTCCATGCGTTGCGTTCGTCCTTGCAGGATTCCTTGAACCAGGGGTTGTCGATGGCCGTATGCCCCGGCACCAGATCGAGCAGTACGTGCATGCCGAGTTCGTGCGCGCGTTCGAATAGCGCCGCAAGGTCTTCGTTGCTGCCGTAGCGCGCCGCGACGGTGTAGTAGTCGCGCACGTCGTAGCCGGCGTCGTAGAACGACGAGTCGAAGCAGGGGTTGATCCAGATGGCGTTGCAGCCGAGATCGCGGATGTATTCGAGTGCGCTGATGATGCCTTGAAAATCCCCGATGCCGTCCGCATTGGAGTCTTTGAACGACTGCGGATAGATTTCATAGAAAATAGCGTTGTTCAACCAGTTCGCCATAAAATCTCCTTGATTCCTAGTTGTGCTTGTGATACATCGATGTATCAAAGGTCAGTTCCCTATAGGGTGCATGTATGAAGCCATCATAGCGCGGTCCGATGGCATTTTCGAGACGTTGAGATATTAACGTTTGCAATACGTCAATCCTTTGACTCGACACGCTGATGAAAAGACTGTGAACTAGGGGTTTTCTTAAACCGGTTTGACACCCTCGAACCGGTTTGATAACCTGTACGGCAAGGACGGAGAAATTCCGACAACGTAAGTCGGGAATCCCCTCCTTGAACACCTCATTAAGCAGGGTTGCTTAGTGGATAGAAAGGGATTGGAAATGAGTAAGTTCTCTTCGTGGAAGAAGGCCGGCGCTGCCGTCGTCGCTTCGCTGATGGCCGTCGGCATGCTGGGTGCATGCGGATCATCGAGCTCCAGCGGTACCAAGATCACCATCTTCAACTCCAAGGTCGAGATCGAAAGCCAGATGGAGGAGATGGCAGAGAAATACTCCAAGGAGAAGGGCGTGGATGTCGAGGTCTACTACTCCAACGACACCGTCGCCGCTCACCTCGCCACCAAGTACGCCTCCAAGGATCCGTACACCATCTCCATGGTCGACGCCAAGGATGTCTACTCCCTGGCTAAGGAGCACGCCATCGACCTGTCCGATCAGAGCTGGGTCAAAGACACCGACTATGCCATCAGCATCGACGGCAAGACCTACGGCTACCCGGTCTCCATCGAAGCCCGCGGCCTGATCTACAACGCCGACGCCATCAAGAAGATCACCGGCAAGGAATTCAAGCCGGAGGACTACAAGACCCTCGATTCCTTCAAGGAGCTCATCCAGGAGCTCAAGGACGGCGGCATGGCCTCCCCGACCGGCGTGATGAAGGAAGACTGGTCCCTGGCGGCCCACTTCCTGCCCGAAGTCTACGAGGAGCAGGAGGATCCGAACGCCTTCCTGCTTGACATGAAGGACGGCAAGGTCGATCTCAACTCCAATGCCAAGTGGACCTCCCTCATGAACTTCTTCGACGTGATGAAGGACAACAACTACGCCAAGTCCTCCGCCATCTCCGCGGAGCGCGAGGTGACCGAACAGAAGCTGGCCGAAGGCGAGATCGCCTTCATGTTCGGCGGCAACTGGGACTGGTCCGTGATCAACCAGTATGACTACTCCAAGAACATGGGCATCATGCCGGTCCCGCAGAACACGGACGACGGCACCAACGAGGAGCTCGTCGGCGGCGGTTCCAAGTACTTCTTCATCGACTCCTCCGACAACACCTCCGACGAGCAGCGCAAGGCCGCCAAGGACTTCCTGAACTGGCTCGCCGAAGACAAGGAAGGCCAGGAGTTCATCACCAACGACGCCGCGCTGGTCTCCCCGTTCAAGAGCAACACCCTCGATGTCGCCGACCCGCTGAGCAAGTCCGTGAAGTCCTATGCCGACGGCGGCAAGCTCATCCCGAACTACAACTACCTGCCGGACGACCACTACTCCGTGCTGGGCGCCAAGTTCCAGAAGTGGCTCGCCGGCGAAGAGGATCGCGCAACCCTCGCCAAGGACATCCAGGATTACTGGAAGACCGCCAAGTTCACGGGCGAAACCGCCTGATCCGTCAGGGCACATGATGCAGGGCCTGCCGCCGGCACCGACGGCAGGCCTTACATCCCCGGCGCAAAAAGGGATTCATCATGAAACAAAACAAGCTTTCCTATAAAATCAGCCAGTTCCTGATGTTCGGCGGTCCGGCGACGATCCTGTTCTTCGCCGTCGTGATCCTGCCGTTCTTCTACGGCCTGTACCTGACCTTCACCAGCTGGGACGGCGTTTCGGCGAAGAAGCCGTTCGTCGGTCTCGACAACTACAAGGCGGCCATCGCCGACACCGCGTACTGGCAGTCGCTCGGCCGCACCTTCGTCTACTCCGTCATCTCGGTCGTACTCGTCAACATCGTCGCCTTCCTGCTGGCCTACATGGTGACCAGCGGCATCAAGGGGCAGAACTTCTTCCGCGCGGGCTTCTTCATTCCGAACCTCATCGGCGGCATCGTCCTGGGCTACGTATGGAAGTTCGTGTTCAACCGCGCCTTCGTCGCCATCGCCGAGGCGGCCACCCAGTCCGAACACGCATCGCTACTGTCCACGCCGAACGGCGCGATGTTCTGTCTGATCCTCGTATCGGTCTGGCAATACGCGGGCTACATGATGCTGATCTACGTGGCCGGCTTCATGAGCGTGGACCAGAGCCTGAAGGAAGCGGCCATGATCGATGGCTGCAACAAGGGCAAGGCCATGTGGCACGTGGTCATTCCGCTGATGCGCGCCTCCTTCGTGCAGTGCATCTTCCTGAGCACCACCCGCTGCTTTATGGTCTACGACCTGAACCTCTCGCTTACCAAGGGCGAGCCGTTCAACCAGTCGGTGCTTGCGGCCATGCACGTCTACAACCAGGCGTTCGTCTACAAGAACTACGGCACCGGTCAGGCGGAGGCGCTGGTCCTCTTCATCGTCTGCGCAGTGATCGGCATGCTGCAGGTGTACTTCGGCAAGAAAGGTGAGGTGGCAGCGTAATGGAAGGTCAAGTCAGCACTCGCACCAAGGTTCTGCATGCATTGATGATCGTCGTTCTGACGATCGTGCTGCTGCTGTTCATCGCGCCGTTCATCCTGGTCGTAATCAACGTCTTCAAGACCAAGGCCGACATCAACACGGAGCCGCTCGCGCTGATCGGCAAGCACGGATTCACCCTGGACAACTTCCCCCGGGCAATGGAGAAGATGAATTTCTTCACCGTGTTCGGCAATTCCGTGGTCATCACCGTCAGCGCCACGATCCTGACCATCCTGTTCTCCGCGATGTGCGCGTACGTGATCGTGCGCAACCCTTCGTGGAGGTTCGGCGGCGCGGTCTTCGCGCTTATGGTGGCCTCCATGGTCATTCCGTTCCAGGTGCTCATGGTGCCGTTGGTCTCCGTGTATGGCGGTCTGCTCAACGTGCTGAACAGCCGCATCACGCTGATCCTCATGCACACCGGCTTCTCGGTGTCCCTGGCGGTGTTCATGTTCCATGGCGCCATCAAGACGAACATTCCGAACGAGCTTGAGGAGGCGGCCAGCATCGATGGCTGCTCCAAGTGGCGCACCTTCTGGACGATCGTGTTCCCGCTGCTCAAGCCGACCGTAGCCACGGTCGCCATCATCGACGCCATGGCCTTCTGGAACGACTACCTGCTGCCATCCCTGGTCCTGGGCCGCCGCGAGCTGTACACCATCCCGATCGCGACCCAGATCTTCTACGGCACCTACTCCAACGACATCGGCCTGATCATGGCGGCGCTGCTGCTGGCCATGCTGCCGATCCTCATCCTGTACCTGTTCCTGCAGCGGTACATCGTCGAAGGCGTCACCTCCGGCGCGGTGAAGGGCTGATGATGTGCGGTCGCGCCTGTCCATAGCGGGGCCGCGCGTCGAATGCAGACGGGCCCGGATGTGCATCGAATTGCGCATCCGGGCCTTTTCATGCCCGCCATGACTGATGCGTGCCTTGGTGTGGCGAATCGGGGGACCGGGACTTTTCCATAGGCGTAAAAACGGTATCGAACCGGTTCGACACGCGCGGAGGGAATCAGAATTGAATTACGTTCGGTTTCGAGATAATATCGAACCGGTTCGATATCGAGGTCGAGCCATATAAAAGGGGTTTATTATGGACAAGTTCGTTCGCCCGGGCATCGACGACCGCCCGGATTATGACAACACTTTGACTCCGGAACAAAAAGAGGCGGTAAGCCGCCTGGCGACATCCATGCCGGAACGTCGCGCCGGGGACGCCAGCCAGACCGATGCACAGGTGCAGGCCACCAACCTCGCCGCATCATCCGAAGCCGCAGGCTCCGGCCTCGGTGCCATCGCAGCCGTTGACGCCGCTGTGCCGGATCCGTCCTCCGCCTTCATGGACATGCGTGACCCGATGGTCTCCGCCGACGGCCACCGCCCGACCAAAATGGAAGTCGTCCGCCTCGGCATCGGCTTCACCATCTCCGCCGTGGCCTGCGCCATCCCGTGGGTCGCCCTGAGCTCCATCATCCTGCCTCGCGTATTCGAGACCATCGACCCGGCCAGCAAGGAGTCCATGCTCGGCCTGGTCAACATCTTCGGCTCCATCGTGGCGCTGCTCGCCAACATCATCTTCGGCACCTTCTCCGATCTGACCCGCTCCCGTTTCGGCAAGCGCACCCCGTGGATGATCGCCGGCGGTCTGGTGACCGGTCTGAGCATCGGCGCCATTTCCCTGACCCACTCCGAACCGCTCATCATCTTCCTGTGGTGCTGCGCGCAGCTCGGCTACAACATGATGCTCGCCCCGTACGTGGCCACCATGTCCGACCGTGTGCCCGACAAGTTCCGCGGTACCGTCTCCGGTTTCTATGGTGCCGGCATCGCCGTCGGGCAGACCCTCGGCTCCTTCGTCGGCGCGCAGTTGCTCAAGCAGGGCGAGGCCGGCATCTTCGGCGGCTGGATGATGGGCATGGCCATCTTCAGCCTCACCGGCATCGTCGTGGTGATCATCTGGCCCCGCGAGAAGTCCAACCGTGACGAAGCCCGCGGCGAACTCAACGTCAAGTCGATGCTCATGAGCTTCCGCCCGCCGAAGAACGCGCCCGACTTCTACTACGCGCTCGCCGGCCGCACCATGATGATGGGCGGCTACTGGATGATCAACACCTATCAGCTGTACATCGCGCAGGATTATGTGTTCGCCGGCGATCCGGAAGCCGACGTCAAGGCCGCGAGCCTGATCGCCACCATGGCCGTCATCACGCTGGTGGTCTCCCTGGTCGCCGCCGTCGCCGCCGGCCCGATCACCGACAAGATCGGCATGCGCAAGCTGCCGGTCGCCCTGGCCAGCTGCCTGTTCGCCGTCGGCGCGCTGATGCCCATGCTCTTCCGTTCCTCCACCGGCATGCTGCTGTTCGCCGGCATCGCCGGCCTCGGCTACGGCGTCTACAACGCCATCGACCAGGCGCTGAACGTCTCCGTGCTGCCGAACCCGGAGGAGGCGGGCAAGGATCTCGGCATTCTGAACCTTGCCAACACGCTCTCCACCGTGATCGGCTCCGGCATGACCTCGATCCTCGTCGTGATCGTGAAGGCCGTGATGGGCGTCTCTAAGACCCCGGCAGTCGCCTACACCGTGGTCTTCGGCGTGGCCATCGTCATCGTGCTCATCGCCGCTTTCCTGATCATGCGCATCAAGCATGTGAAGTGAGCGTATTCTCAGCGTGTTGATATAGTTTCTCTCGCAGAACGATCGCCCGAATGCACCGACGCAGTGTGTTCGGGCGATCGTCGTATATGCTCCCACATGCCTCGAGAGAAGACTTCATGACTGACGATAACCAGAACGAAACCATGCCCACTCCGCCGCCGCTGCCCGGCCAGGTGTTCATCCGCCCCGGCATCGACGACCGCCCCGACTACGAGAAGACACTGACGCCGGAAGCCAAATCCGCCCTGAAACGTTTGGCCGTACAGCAGCGTCCGCGGGTGCCGGAGGCCTCCAACGAACGTCCGGAGGTGCAGGCCGCACGTCTCGCGGAAGGCGGCTCGCCGCTGACCGCGGCCGCGCATCTCGACGCGGCCGTGCCGAATCCGGAATCCTCCTTTCTTGATCTGCGCGACCCGATGACCGCCCCCGATGGCAGCAAGCCGACCAAGTTGCAGGTCAGCCGCCTCACCGCGGGCTTCGCGATCGGTTCGCTGCTGTTCGCCGCACCGATCGCCGCACTCGACACCGTGCTCATTCCGCAGCGCATCGATCAGCTCGTCGGTGACGGACGTGTATCCGGCCTTGCCCTGACCATGGCCCTCGGCATGGTACTGAGCTTCTTCATGAACGCCTGGGTCGCCGTCGGTTCCGATCACACCTTCGGCCCGCTCGGCCGCCGCACCCCGTGGATCATCGCCGGAACGCTCCTGAGCGCCGCCTCGCTGGCGATTCTGTCGGTATGCAGCCTTCTGCAACTCGTCATCGTGTTCTGGCTGCTCATGCAGACCGGCTACGCCATGATCGCCATGCCGCTGGCCGCGGCGTTCGGTGAACGGGTGCCCGACAAATTCCGCGACCGCGCCGATTCCTGGCATGGCGTAGGGCTCGCGCTCGGCCAGCTGCTCGGTGTTCTCGTGGCCGTCCGACACACCGCGCATCCCGACGCATTCGGCTGGGATGGCACCACCCGTTCGGGAATCATGCTGTTCGCCATCTGGTTCATCGCGGCCGGCGCCGTTACGCTGCTCGTACTGCCTCGTGAGGGGTCCAGCACCTACATGCCGCGTGAAGACGTACGTAAGGGCTCGTTCTTCTCGCAATACCGCCCGCCGAAGCGCGCGCCGAAATTCGCCGTCGCCTTCGTCGCGCGCATGCTGGCCGTCGCCGCCACCACGCTGATCGCCGTATACCAGTGGTATCTCGCGGCATTCGGTCTTGATGCCGACGGACTGTCCGGCTACGGTCTGACCGGTGCCGGCGCGGTCGTGACGATGATGGCCGTCGCCGCTTTCGTCGGCTCGCTGCTGGCCGTGCCGCTGCTCGGCCCGGTCGCCCGCGTCTTCGAAGATGCCCGTATTCCGGCCGTCGCCTCCTGCGTGCTGTTCGTGATCGGCGCCGCCGCCCCGTACATGATGGCCGACAAGCTGTTCGGCGTCGGCCTGTACGCCCTGATCGCCGGCTTCGCCTACGCGATGTATGACGGCACCAGCCATGGCCTCAATCTGGCGACCCTGCGGGACGTGCGCTCTGTCGGCCGTTCGCTGGCCGCCTTCAGCGTGGCCAATACGCTCGGCTCGTTGCTTGGCGTCATCGCGGGTGCCCTTGCGGTCACCCTATTCGCCGCATATCTGCCGCTGTTCGGCGTCGCCATCGGCTTCATGCTGGCGGCCGGCGTGCTGACGATGCGGCTGAAGTGATCGCGCGCGTCCACATAGTGAACCTTTGGTGGAGAGGGTGAGTGGGCGCGCTTATCTTTACCGCTTAGTTCAGGCGAAGCGCTCGCCGAACATCAAGATCTTGCGAAAGGAGGTTCGCCACGATGCACGGAATGGTCGCACGCGTACTGCTGTCCGCACGAATTATTATTCCGCTTTCGTTGGCGGACTGATTCGAGCAATACGGCTTCAATCCCTCGCCAACGGAGGCAGGGTTTGAGGCGCGCGAAACACACGTTGATGGCCCTGCAGCAGCGGGGCCTTTTCGTTGCCGCCCACAAGGCGTGAAGGCAACGAAACGGATTGTGGCCGCCAAGAGAGAACGAACAGCGTTATCGGCGCAAGTTGGGAGTCGGTAACGCGCGGAACGTACAGGAGTACATCAATGAGTGCAGTCGAGGTAGCCGCTGGCAAGGCTCAGGCGATGGTGCGCGATTCGGTCAGGACCGTGATCGCCGCTTCCATGGTCGGCACCGCCATCGAGTTCTACGACTTCTACGCATACGGCACCGCCGCTGCGAACTACTTCCCGAAGGTCTTCTTCGGAGACACCGCCAATCCGACCGTCGCGCTGCTGGCCAGCCTGCTGACCTTCGCCATCGCATTCATCGCCCGCCCGTTGGGCTCGCTGGTGTTCGGTCACTTCGGCGACCGTATGGGTCGCAAGACCACGCTGGTGGTCTCCCTGCTCACCATGGGCGTCGCGACTTTCCTGATCGGATGCCTGCCGACCTATGACCAGTGGGGCGTCGCCGCGGTGGCGGTGCTGTGCCTGTGCCGTTTCGTGCAAGGCATCGGTCTGGGCGGCGAATGGTCTGGTGCGGCACTGGTCGCCACCGAAAACGCTCCGGAAGACAAGCGCGCACTCTACGGCTCCTTCCCGGAATTGGGCGCTCCGATTGGCTTCTTCCTGTCGAACGGCACCTACTTCCTGCTGGAAACCTTCAATGATGACCAGGCCATGCTCTCCTGGGGCTGGCGTGTGCCGTTCCTACTGTCCGCGGTCCTGGTGATCGTCGGTCTGGTCGTGCGCGTGCAGATGGAGGAGACTCCGATCTTCCGCATGGCGCAGGAGCAGAAGAAGGTCGTCAAGTCGCCGCTTACCGAGGTCTTCAGGAAGAGCTGGAAGCAGGTCATCCAGGCCACGTTCCTGGTGGCCGTCACCTATACGCTGTTCTATACGCTGGCGACCTGGTCGCTCGCATGGGGCACCAAGAGCGTGGAAGACGGCGGTGGCGACCTCGGCTTCACCAATCAGGAATATCTGTTCATGCTGATGGTGGCCGTGTGCGTGTTCGCCGCGTTCATCGTGATCTCCTGCGTGAACGCCGACCGGTTCGGCCGCAGGCGCGTGATCGTCATCTCGTCCTGCTGCCTTGTGGCCTTCGCGCTGCTGTTCCCGTTCCTGCTTGATTCCGCGGTCGTCGGGCAGCGCAACTTCGTGGCCAACCTCGCCTTCCTGTGCATCGGCTTCGCGCTGATGGGCACGGCATTCGGCCCGATCGGCGCCTTCCTGCCCGAGCTGTTCGACGCCAATGTGCGTTACTCCGGTTCCGGCATCGGCTACAATCTGGCCGCCATCGTCGGCGCCGCATTCGTGCCGACCATCGCCACCTGGCTGTCCCACCACTGGGGAGTGCATTCCGTGGGCCTGTACCTTGGCGTGATGGCCTTGTGCTGCCTTGTGGCCGTGCTGAGCTGCAAGGAGACGAAGGACGTCGACTTCACCAAGTAAGGGTGTCGATACCGCTACGGAAAACCGTTTGACGAGAAACATAACCACTATGTGAACGTCAGTGATCACCATAAGGAAAGCGGGACTAGAACAGTTCCGCAGGAGAGGTGGGGCGACTTCCGCGGACACAATCCGGGGGGAGCAACATCCCAGGGATCGCAGACCGCCGCAACAACCGAAAACAGTAGAACATCACGAGAATCCGGGAAGACTTTCGATCCCGCAATCACAACACACAACATCAAAGGAGCGCCAATCATGGCAGCAACTATCTGGTACGAGAAGGACGCCGATCTGTCCGTGTTCGATGGCAAGAAGGTCGCCATCATCGGTTACGGTTCCCAGGGCCACGCCCATGCGCTGAACCTGCGTGACTCCGGCGTCGACGTGGTCGTCGGCCTGCGCCCGACCTCCAAGTCCGTGGAATACGCCAAGGAGCAGGGCCTGGAGGTCCAGTCCGTGGCCGCCGCCACCGCCGAGGCCGACGTGGTGATGATCCTGCTACCTGACCAGTATCAGGCCGCCGTCTACAAGTCCGAGATCGAACCGAACCTGAAGCCGGGCGCGGCCCTGGCCTTCGCTCACGGTTTCAACATCCACTACGGCTATATCAAGCCGAGCGAGGATCATCCGGTGTTCATGGTCGCTCCGAAGGGTCCGGGCCATATCGTGCGTCGTGAGTATGCCGCCGGCCGTGGCGTCCCGGTCGTCGTGGCCGTCGAGCAGGACCCGGACGGCAAGACCTGGGATCTGTGCCTCGCCTATGCCAAGGCCCTTGGTGCCCTGCGCGCCGGCGCCATCAAGACCACCTTCACCGAGGAGACCGAGACCGATCTGTTCGGCGAGCAGGATGTGCTCATGGGCGGCATCAACCATCTGTGCGACATGGGCTTCGACGTGCTGACCGAGGCCGGCTACCAGCCGGAGATCGCCTACTTCGAGGTGTTCCACGAGCTCAAGATGCTGATCGATCTGGCCAACGAGGGTGGTCTGAACAAGGCCCGTTGGTCCTGCTCCGACACCGCCCAGTACGGCGACTACACCTCCACGGTGATTACCGAGGAGACCAAGAAGCGCATGCAGTACCAGCTCAAGCGCATCCAGGACGGCTCCTTCGCCAAGGAGTTCATGGACGATCAGGCCGCCGGCGCCCCGAAGTTCAAGCAGCTGCAGGAGGAGTACAGCCACCCGCATCTGGAGACCGTCGGCCCGAAGCTGCGCGCCATGTTCTCCTGGAACAATCAGGTGGACGCCGACGCCGATATGGCCGAGTCCTTCAACGGCAAGATCGCCCGTACTCAGGTTCAGTGAGTCTTCGCGCCGTCGGGCGCAGGCTGATTGCCTACTGATCCAGGCCTGATCCGGCCGGGATGCGAAACCGCCATCCGTTGCGATACGGGTGGCGGTTTTCGGTTTTCTTCTCTTGAGTTGGCGATTTTCCAATACCGTGGCTCACCTTTTGGACTGGGTGCCGGTTTAGGAGTGCGCTCGGGTAGGATGGACCCCAGTTTGCAGGACAAAATCCATGCATGAAAACACGATTTTCATATCTGCGAATAGTAGAACCCCGAACGCTTTGCCCGCGTTCACCCCACTACGATAAAAGGAGTGCCAATACCATGGCTGCACAAATCTGGTACGAGAACGACGGCGATCTCTCTGTCCTCAGCGGCAAGAAGGTCGCCATCATCGGTTACGGTTCCCAGGGCCACGCCCATGCGCTGAACCTGCGTGACTCCGGCGTCGACGTGGTCGTCGGCCTGCGCCCGACCTCCAAGTCCGTCGAGCAGGCCAAGGAGCAGGGCCTGGAAGTCAAGTCCGTTCCGGAAGCCGCCGCCGAGGCCGACATCATCATGATTCTGGCTCCGGACCAGTACCAGCGCACCATCTGGGCCAACGACATCGAGCCGAACATCAAGCCGGGCGCAGCCGTCGCCTTCGCCCATGGTTTCAACATTCACTATGGCTATATCAAGCCGAGCGAGGATCATCCGGTGTTCATGGTCGCTCCGAAGGGTCCGGGCCATATCGTGCGTCGTGAGTATGCTGCCGGCCGTGGCGTCCCGGTCGTCGTGGCCGTCGAGCAGGATCCGCGTGGCGACGCTTGGGACATCACCCTGGCTTACGCCAAGGCCCTTGGTGCCCTGCGCGCCGGCGCCATCAAGACCACCTTCAAGGAGGAGACCGAGACCGATCTGTTCGGCGAGCAGAACGTGCTCATGGGCGGCGTGAACAAGCTCGTCGAAATGGGCTTCGAGGTCCTCACCGACGCCGGCTACCAGCCGGAGATCGCCTACTTCGAGGTCTGCCACGAACTCAAGATGCTCGTCGACCTCATGAACGAGGGTGGTCTGAACAAGGCCCGTTGGTCCTGCTCCGACACCGCCCAGTACGGCGACTACACCAACACCGTCATCAACGAGGACTGCCGCAAGCGCATGCAGTACCACCTGGGCCGCATCCAGGACGGCTCCTTCGCCAAGGAGTTCATCGACGATCAGGATGCCGGCGCCCCGAAGTTCAAGCAGCTGCAGGAGGAGTACGGCAACGTCCGCATCGAGACCGTCGGTCCGAAGCTGCGCGCCATGTTCTCCTGGAACAACGGTCAGGACGACGACGCTGATATGGCCACCTTCACCGGCAAGATCGCCCGCTCCCAGGTGCAGTGAACCCTGTGCAGTGAACCCTGTCAGTGAACTCTGCGTAGCGATCCCGGATGCAGTGAGCGTCCGCGGATCGGCTGACTGAAACCATCCGACCGCATATCGGCACAAGGCGACCATCCCGAAAGGGGTGGCCGCCTTTTTTGCATGACGTTCCGAACGTCTCACGGGCGGAGGAGTGCGGGGAACGCGGGAAAGGCGCCACATATGGTTCTGCGGGCGCGTGCCACCGCCACGAGGGGGGTGGTAGGTGGTGACGCTGCATCGCGAAGACACTCGCAGGATGATTGGTTGCCGGATTTTTAACGAGTTTTCGCCTACGATTTGTGCATAGGATGATTCGATAGGAAGAGAAGATATGGTTACAGCGACTGGTCCTGCACCCGGTTCCGACATGACGGCCTCGGCTGAGCCGGCGGAAGACCGCACCTCATCCGGAGTGCTGTACATCGCCCCGATTTTCGCCTCGCACATGGTGTTGCAACGCAACAAGCCGATTGCGGTGTTCGGCGCGCTGAATGCCGACTGCGCCGGTCTTAAGGTCACGGCCGAGATCCGCACGCCTGACGGCGCCCTGGTGGCCCAGGCGCATGCCTACGCCTCGATGGAGGCCCGGCAAGGCTTCTCCTACTGGCATATCATGCTGCCGGCCCAGTCCGAAGGCGGCCCATACACGTTGCGCGTGACGGCGGGCAACGACTCAATCGAATTCCATGACGTGCTTATCGGCGAGGTCTGGCTGGCCGGAGGCCAGAGCAATATGGAACTCGAGCTGCGCAACAGCGACGATGCCGAAGCGGAGCTTGAAGACTGCACCGATCCGCTGCTGCGCTTCTACAACGTGCCGAAAACCGGCGTGGTCGACCGTAATGCCGAGAACGCCTCCGGCTGGCAGGAATCCTCTCCGGAAACCAGTGGCGTGATGAGCGCCGTCGCCTACTATTTCGCGCGCAAGCTACGTGATGAACTCGATCCCGATCTGCCGATCGGCATCATCGACTGCTATATCGGCGGTACGTCGATCAGTTGCTGGATGAGCGAGGACGCACTGCAATCCAGCGAGGCCGGGCAAGGCTATCTGAACCGGTTCAACGACGCGGTCGCAGGCAAGACGCAGGCGCAGTTCGACTTGGAGACCTCCGCCTGGCAGGAACGTTTCGACGCATGGAACGCTTCGATAGCGGCCGCACGCGAGGCGGACCCGGATGTCACCTGGGATACGTTGAACCAGCGGTATGGCGAATGCCCGTGGCCTCCGCCGGTCACGCCGACCTCGCAGTGGCGCCCGGCCGGCCCGTTCCACGCCATGCTCGAACGTGTCATGCCGTATTCGCTGGCCGGATTCCTGTGGTATCAGGGCGAGGAGGATGAGCCGTACTGCGAATCCTACCGCGAACTGCTCGGCATGATGATCGGCGAATGGCGTGCGTTGTGGAGCGAGAACCTGCCGTTCCTCATCGTGCAGCTGCCGCAGTGGATCGATAAGGGCAACGCCGCCGCGGGCACCGATCCGATGCGGTGGCCGGTATTGCGCGAGGCCCAGTGGGATGCGGCGCAGACCATCGACAACGTATACGCCATCTGCACCATCGACTGCGGCGAATTCGACAACGTGCATCCGACCGACAAGCGCACGCCGGGCGAACGTCTGGCGGAATGCGCGTTGCGGCAGATCTACGGTCTTGACGACGTGCCGGTGCATGGCCCCACGGTTTTGGGGTTCCGCTGTGGCGAGAACGGCCACGTCTGCCTGTTCTTCCGGTATGCGCACGGCCTGCATTTCGAAGGCGTCACCCCCGATGATTTCGATGATGACTTCGCAGACAGGCTGCCTTCGCTGGTGCGTAACGCGGACCGTTCGGGTTTCGAGCTGGCCGGTGCCGACGGCGTGTTCCATCGGGCGACGGCCGCGATCTTCGTGGATTGCGACATCGAGGATCTGGTCAATGCGAAGATCAACGTGGTCGACTACAACGCCACGGAATTCGGCATTCCGATCAACAGCCGCAGCATCGGCACGATCACGTTGGCGACCCCTGAGGTGCCGAAACCCGTTGCGTTGCGGTACGCCTGGCGCAGCTGGGGGCCGGCGCCCCTGTTCAACAGCGACGATCTGCCCGCCCAGCCGTTCCGCCTGGACCTGACCGACCGCGAGGACTGAAGGCCGGTAGGCCGATCATCCGATGGACGCCGGGACCGCCGGATTCTCCGACCGGCTCACTCCCACAGACCCGGGCCGAAGGACTCCAGATAGGCGACCAGCTCGCCGGCCATTTCCTCGTCTTCGGGGATACGTGGATGGCCGTAGGTGCCGGAGGCGTTGCGGGAGTAAAGGAAATGCTCCACACGGGTGTCGCCTTCGCCGCGTACCGTCTCGCACACCTCGCCGATCGCACGGTCCCATGCCGGATCGTGCACCAGAATCGTGGTGGCGAGCACGATCAGCGCCTTCGGATACCTCGCACGTAGGGCATGCACGAAGTCGACGTATCTCGCACGCCAGCGCCGGGCCGTCTCGCCTGCGTAATCCGCCGCCATAAAATCATGCGGATGCGCATCGTTCTGGCCCAGCGCCACAAGCACGACATGCGGTGTGTACCGTGCGAAATCCCACGGCTTCGACCCTCCCAGCGCCGGATTGTATTCAATCCGATCCCACATGCTTTCCATGCCCAGGTAATGGGGCGCATTGAACCAGCCGATGCCGTCGAGCAGGGGAGCGCCGCCCTGCGACACGTCATGCAGTTCCGCCCCGAGCGCCCGCGCGGCGATCGCCGCATACGAATGCCAGCTGTCGGAATACCCGCTCAGATCGGCTTCCGGGTCGGCCTGCCCCACGTAGCGTACGGCCTCATTGCGTTCGCCGCAGGAGACGGAGTCGCCGTACACCTCGATTCGTCGCGTCGGCCGCGTATCGGCTGGCGGCAGTATGGCCGCGTCGTCATCCAGTTCGATGCCCAGCATCTCAAGATGGCACATGCCGCCGTCCTGACGTTTGAAAATCGTCACCTCATGCTCGATGTCCGGCAGATGTTCGGCGATGTCGACGGTGATGGCGGCGAGTTCGGCTCCGCTTGCGTTCGGCACCCTGTTCGGATATCCGTTCTCCATGCTGATGCCGTCATGCTTGGTGTCGATTGGCACGGGCACCTTCACCTCCAGTCCGTCGATGATCGCGCCGAGCAGGATATCGCCGTAATTCCAGTGGTTGCGCAGTTTCACGCGTATGCGGGAGCCGGTGCAGCGGAACGAGACCTGCGTATAGGGGAACACCCACACGGGAGCCCGCGGGTCGTCGTCATCGATACGCCCCATGGATCGCAGCGCCGGATCGTCGAATGGGATTGTACGCATGGAAAGCCCCCTTACCTTCTGGTTCCCGCCGTCGGAACGCATCGTCTATGCTGCCATTATCGGCGCCGTACGTTTCGGGAGACGATGGCACCCCGTGCCGTGCGCGTTGCCGGGAACGGTACTTTACAATAAAAGACCAAAACGGTATCTTAACCGCTTCAGAAAAGGACGTGCAATGGAGAACACATTCCCGAAGGATTTCGTCTTCGGTGCGGCTACGGCAGCCTATCAGATCGAAGGTGCGGTGAACGAGGACGGTCGCTGCCCCTCGATCTGGGATACTTTCAGCCATACCCCGGGAGCCACCTTCGCCGGAGACACCGGTGACGTGGCCACCGATTCATACCATCGTTGGCGGGAGGATCTGGCGTTGCTCAGCGATCTGGGCGTGGACGCCTATCGTTTCTCCATCGCCATGCCGCGCATCGTGCCCGCGCCGAACGGCATTCCGAATGCGAAGGGCCTTGACTTCTACGAGCGTATCGTCGATACCCTGCTCGAGTACGGCATCAAGCCGGTCGTGACGCTCTACCATTGGGACCTGCCGCAGTATTTGGAAGACGGAGGCGGCTGGCTCAACCGCGTGACCTCCTATGCGTTGGGCGATTACGCCGCCATCGTGGCCAAGCGGCTGGGCGACCGTGTCGACACCTGGACCACGCTCAACGAACCCTGGTGCGCCTCGTATCTGAGCTACGGCGCGAAGGAGCAGGCTCCGGGCCTGGGACTCGGCCCGGGCGCGTTCCCGGCGGTGCATCACCTGAATCTCGCCCATGGCCTGATGGTGCAGGCGGTGCGAGGCATCGTCGGCGACAAGTCGAAGTATTCGGTCACGCTGAACATGCCGTTCAACCGTGGGGACGCCGACGCCTGCCACCGTCTCGACCTGATCGCCAACCGCGCCTTCCTCGACCCGATGCTGCGTGGCCGCTATCCCGACGAGCTGTTCGCCATCACCAAGGGCATCTGCGACTGGAGCTTCGTGCGTCCGGGTGACCTTGAGAATGCGCACCAGCCGATCGACGTGTTGGGCGTCAACTACTATTCCACCAATCGCGTGGCCATGAGCGACCGCCCGCAGTTCCCGCAGGATACCGGCCCGTCCGTGAATCCCGGTGCCAGTGACGTCGATTGGCTGCCGACCGACGGCCCGCACACCGACATGGATTGGAACATCGACCCGCAAGGTCTGTATGACACGTTGATGCGTGTGCACGACCGCTATCCGGAGGTCGATCTGGTCATCACCGAGAACGGCATGGCCTGCAAGGACCGGTTGGTCGTGAACGAGGATGGCACCAAGTCGGTGCATGACGCCGATCGCATCGATTACCTTCAGCGCCATTTCGCCGCCGCGAAGCGCGCGCTGGACGATGGCGTGCCGCTGACCGGCTATTTCGTGTGGTCGCTGCTCGACAACTTCGAATGGTATTTCGGCTACGCCAAGCGATTCGGCATCACCTACGTCGATTACGGGACGCAGGAGCGCACGAAGAAGGACAGCTTCCTGTGGTACCGCGACTTCATCGCCTCACGTGGCTGAAGGGGGTTGATAGCATCCGTGGTCCGCGCCATGATTGAGGTGGTTGGATGGGTGTGGCCGTCGCGCATTCGGTTCGTGCTTAAGTCTGCCGACGTGTCACACCCCCGATTGGCGCGATGCGCCGATTTCCGGCGTGACTGCGGCATTGTGACGGGTAACCAAAGGGTACTTAAGCGCTTAACGACACTCGGGTAAAGAAATTAACGTTAACGCCATTAATGTTAACTTACTGAATGCTTGCTGAAGCTCCGATAAGATGTCGAAACAGCTGATTTTCCAACGTTTAAAGAAAATTGAGAGAATGCTGGGAATGTGCGATTGTCCGAAGAATCGCACAGTTTCGGCGCGACACGACACAACTTAAGCGCTTGACAAACTTAAGGGGTTCATTTATCGTGATAGTCACCACTTCATCAAGGGCAGGCAGAGAGGCCTGAGATGAGAGGCATCACCAACGAAGAATCGGTGCCGAGTCTTCAACAGTGATGAACAATGATTCATAAGGAAGGATCAGAAGATGAATCTCAAGAAGATCGTCGCAGCCGGCGTCGCAGCCGTCTGCGCGGTGAGCATGGCGGCCTGCGGTGGCAGCGACAGCTCCAGCGGCGTGACGGACCTGACCTATGACCAGATCAAGCTCGGCGAGACCGGCAAGGACATCAAGGCCAGCATTAAGTTCTACAATGGCCGCACTGATATGGGTCTGGATTCCTATCCGGGTAAGAATTGGAAGTCCTATATCGCCGACTTCAACAAGCTGTACCCGAACATCAAGGTCGAAGCCCAGACCGATACCAACTACGCGGACAACGCACTGACCCGCCTGCAGGGCGGCGACTGGGGCGACATCATGATGATTCCGTCCGTCGATAAATCCGAACTGGAGAACTACTTCATCTCCTACGGTTCCCTCGATACCATGCAGAAGCAGGTCAAGCTCGCCTCCGAGAAGGCTTACGACGGCAAGTCCTACGGTGTCGCCACCGACGGCCAGACCTCCGGTGTCGTCTACAACAAGGCCATCTTCAAGAAGGCCGGCATCACCAAACTGCCGACCACTCCGGAAGAGTTCATCGCCGATCTCAAGCTCATCAAGGAAAAGACTGACGCCATCCCGCTGTACACCAACTACGCGGCCGGCTTCACCATGGGTGCCTGGGATGCCTATATCGGCACCACTGCAACGGGTGACACCAAGTACATGAACCAGAAGCTGGTTCACACCAAGGCTCCGTTCAAGGATCCGGGTGACGGCACCCACGCCTACAACGTCTACAAGATTCTTTACGATGCCGTCGCCGACGGTCTGACCGAAGACGACTACTCCACCACCGATTGGGAATCCTCCAAGAGCATGATCAACAACGGACAGATCGCCACCATGGTGCTGGGCGCCTGGGCCGTGACCCAGATGCAGCAGGCCGGCGATAACGCCGATGACATCGGCTACATGCCGTTCCCGATCTCCATCAATGGCAAGCAGTATGCCTCCATGGGCGGCAACTACTCCATGGGCATCAACAAGAAGTCCTCCAAGGACAACCAGGAAGCCGCCATGATCTTCGTCAAGTGGCTTACCGAGGAGTCCGGCTACGCCATGAACGAAGGCGGCATCCCGATCAAGTACGGCGATACCGACCTGCCGTCCATCTACGAGGACTTCAAGGACGTCACCATGGAGCCTGACGAGGACTCCCTCGAAGGCGAAGAGGATCTGTTCACCGAAGTCAACTCCGACTCCGAGCTGGGCATCAACTCCAATGGTAACAAGCGCGTCCAGGCCATCGTCGAACATGCCGCCAACAAGGACAAGTCCTACGACGACATCATGAAGGAATGGAACGACGCCTGGTACAAGGCTATGCAGGACGACGACGCGGAAGCCAAGTACTGATCGTCATCTGATCAGCACAACCTGAAAGCCTCGACGACTTTCTCCTCCATATCCTTCTCCTGCCGGCGACCGCTCCCCTCCGGTTGCGGCCGCCGGCCTTTCATGTCACTGGTAAGTCAACGAAAAGAGAGAATCATGACTACCGCGATTGCGGGTGCCACGGCCACTTCCGTGGACGACATCCCTTTCAACCCTCATAAGCGCGACTACAAGAAGGTCAGCATCATCATCGCCTTCTGCGTCATTCCGGTCGCACTACTTGTGCTGTTCACCTACTGGCCGTTCATCCAGATGTGTGGATACTCCTTCTACAAGATGAAGTACATCGGAACTCCACGCTTCATCGGTATGAAGAACTACATCGATATCTTCACCCGCCCGGAGCTGCTCGCCACCCTGAAGCTCAGCCTCTACTACATGGCCGGCGCTCTTATCCAGGTGGCCCTCGCCCTGTATCTGGCAACCGTGCTGGCATTCCAAGTTCGCGGTGGCTCCTTCTTCAAGGGTGCGATGTTCTTCCCCTACCTGATCAACGGCATCGCAGTCGGCTTCATCTTCAAGTTCTTCTACACCCGCGGCTATGTGCTCGACACCGTACTCCAGTGGTGTGGTTTCACCCAGGACACCCTGCCGTACTGGCTGAGGGACCAGTCCATCAACAACTGGTCTCTGGTGGCCTCCTCCATCTGGCGCTACCTCGGATCAACCCTGATCCTGTTCATCGGCGCGATCATGTCCATCGACTCCTCCCTGTATGAAGCCGCTGAAATTGACGGCGCCAACAAGTGGCAGCAGTTCAAGCACATCATCCTGCCGGGCATCCAAACCATCTTGGTGTTGAACATCATCCTGTCCATCACCGGCTCGCTCTCCGCCTTCGAAGGCCCGTACGTCATCACCTCTGGCGCCAACGGCACCGGCACCTACATGGTGCAGATGGACAAGATCGCACACACCGACCAGAAGGTGGGCTTGGCTTCCGCCATGGCCGTGATCCTGCTGATCATCATCATCTTCTGCACACTGCTACAGAAGATAGTCATGGGCTTCCTGTTCAGAGACGCCGATGACGGCACCGCAAAGGCCCGTAAGCAGGCCAAGAAGGCCGACAAGGCCCGCAGGCGCGCCATGAAAGCCGCCAACAAGGTCCAGGCCGGCAAGGCTCCATTGTTCAAGAACGGAAAGGTGAGTGCGTGATGACTACTGCAACCGTCGCACCGCAGGCCGAAGTGCAAAAGGTCAGCTTCGGCTACCATCTCAAGTTGTGGATCCTGAGCTTCCTGAAGTACTTCAGCCTCGTGTTCATCACGTTCTGGATTCTGCTGCCGCTGGTCACCTGCTTCTTCACCGCAGCCAAAGGTACCGACGAATGGCGTTCCACCTCCGTGATGACGTTCCCGAAGAACATCCTCAACTTCGAGAACTACGTCGAGGCCTTCAAGCTGTCAAACATGGGTATCGCCTTCCGTAACTCGGTGATCGTGCTCGTGTGCGTCTGCTTCCTGACCACCATCATCGGAACCCAGCTCGCCTACGTGCTGTCCCGCTTCCAGTTCCCGGGCAACGCCCTGATCCGCACCGCCTTCATGATGGCAGCATTGCTGCCGGGCATCGCAATGCAGGTCGCGGTCTACAAGATCATGGGCACCTTCCACCTGATCAACTCGCTGTGGGGCTACATCATCATGTCGATGGGCACCGATGTCATCTCGATCTACATCTTCATCCAATATTTCGAGAACCTGTCGATCTCCCTCGATGAGGCCGCCCTGATGGATGGCGCAAGCTACTTCACCATCTACAGCCGCATCCTCCTGCCGCTGTTGAAGCCGGCAATCGTGACCTGCCTGATCCTCAAAGGCGTCGGCATCTACAACGAGTACTACTCAGCCAACCTGTATCTACAAGACAAACAGAAGCTCGGCACGGTGGCCATCTCGCTGTACGCTTTCACCGGCCCGCAAGGCTCCAAATACAACCTGATCTGCGCAGGCGTGATCATCACCCTGCTGCCGGCCCTGATCGCCTTCCTGGTCTTCCAGAAGCAGATATACAACGGCGTCGCAGCAGGTGCCGTGAAGGAATAATCCTTCGCCATATAACTGAAGACTCTCTTTTCATCATCAAAGGCCGTGCCGAGATATATCATCGCCGGTACGGCCTTACCTTCTTTCTTCTTACAAAGGATTCCTCGCATGACTCACACTCCTAGCACGTTCGCCCCGCTCGCAGACGGATGGACGCTGACGGCCGTCAATACCGAAGCCGCCCCTGAATCGCTGCGCGAAACGCTCGCCGCAGGCATTCCGGCTACCGTGCCGGGAGAAGCCGCACTGGACCTGCTGAACGCGGGACTCATCGCCGACCCGTTCGACGGCGCCAACGAGAACGACCAGCAGTGGATCGGTGACGTCGACTGGCGTTTCACCTGCCGGTTCGATTGGCATGACGACGGTGCCGACCGTCACGACCTGGTCGCCTACGGTCTCGACACCATCGCCGATGTCGCCCTGAACGGCCGCCCGGTCGCCTCCACCCGCAACTTCCACCGCTCCTACCGTTGGGACGTGCGTGACCTGCTTCGCGAGGGCTCCAACGAACTGACCGTCACCTTCACCTCGCCGGTGCGTGAATCCGACCGCATGGAGCAGGCCCGAGGCTACTACCCGCACACCGAGCACCATGCGTTCAACCAGATTCGCAAGCCGAGCTACTCCTTCGGCTGGGACTGGGGCATCGACGTGGCCAACGCCGGCATCTGGCGTGAGATCGGCATCGACTCCTGGTCCGATGTGCGCATCGCCTCCGTGCGTCCGCTGGTCGATGTGGCCGCCGACGGCACCGGACTGCTCAACGTGCATGTCGAGATCGAACGTGCCGGCAAGGGCCGTATCATGTCCCCGTACGATTGCCATTCCGTGCGCGCCGCGGTGCCGGTGCATGTCGAATTGTCCGGTTTCGGCACCGATGTCGCCGCCGATGGTACGGTGGCCGAAGGCCGCAACGAGACCGTGCTGACCATCGCCGTGCCGGAAGCGAAGCTGTGGTGGCCGATCGGCTACGGCGACCAGCCGCTGTATGACGTCACCGTCACCGCCGGCGATTCCGCCGAAGCGGCTTGGAACGGCCATGTCGGTTTCCGCACCGTGCATGTCGACACCCGTGCCGACAACATCGGCCGTCCGTTCCAGATCTACGTCAACGACGTGCCGGTGCATGCGCACGGCTACAACTGGATTCCGGACGATGCCTTCATCGCCCGCGTGAGCAACCGCGACTACGAACGCGGCATCCGAGATCTGGTGGAATCCAACTCCAACATGGTGCGTGCCTGGGGCGGCGGCATCTACGAATCCGACGAATTCTACGACCTGTGCGACCGCAACGGCATCATGGTCTGGCAGGATTTCATGCTCGCCTGCGCCGCCTACCCGGAAGACGCCGAAACCAAGGCCGAGGTCGAGGCCGAGGCCCGCGAGCACATCATCCGCCTGTCCGAACATGCCAGCCTCATCGTGTGGAACGGCTCCAACGAGAACTACGTGGCCTACTCCGAATGGGGCGGCTACAAGCAGGCCCTGCGCGACGACGACCTGCCGGCCAACGAATACGGCTACGGTGAGAAGCCGTGGGGCGACTACTACTATGCCGAGCTGTTCCCGGCCCTGCTGGCCGAGCTCGATCCGGGCCGTTCCGCCTATCTGCCGAGCTCTCCGATGAGCTTCACCAAGTTCGTGGGCGCCAACTTCGACACCGATGGCACCATGCACATCTGGGACGCTTGGAACCGCGCCGACTACACCGTGTACGCGCAGTACACCCCGCGCTTCGCCGACGAGTTCGGCTACCAGGCGCCGCCGGCATGGAGCACGCTCACCGGTGCCGTGCATGACGACAAGCTGGAGCCGTTCGGCAAGCAGATGCTTGTGCACCAGAAGGCCTCCGGCGGCAACTACAAGCTCGCCCGCGGCATGCGCTCGCACCTGACCCCGGGGCATCTCGACGACGTGAGCTTCGGCGGCGTGGTCAACGGCAAGCCGTCCGACGGCGAGCACGGCTGGCTCATCCCGACCGACAACTGGGCCGACATCGAGGATTGGCACTGGGCATGCCAGCTGCAGCAGGCGCAGGCCATGCGTTTCGGCGTGGAGCACATGCGCTCCCTCGAGCCGATCAACGCCGGCGCGCTGATCTGGCAGCTCAACGATGACTGGCCGGTCGTCTCCTGGGCCGCCGTCGACTTCAACGGTCACCGCAAGCCGCTGTGGTACGCCTCCCGTGACTTCTTCGCGCCACGCCTGGCCACCATCCAGCCGCGCGTTTCCGAGGAATACCGTGAGACCCACAGCTGGGAAGGCGTCAGGACGGCCAACGACCACTTCGAATTGATTGTGCTCAATGACACCCGCGAGGCTTGGAAGGGCTCCTGGAAGGTTGAACGCGTGACCCTGGCCGGCGAAGTGCTCGCCTCCCAGACCTTCGACGTCGAACTTGGCGCGGTTTGCCATGTGGGCCTGCCCCTGGCCGAAGAAATCATGGATTACGCCGATGCCGGTAACGAGCTGATCGTGGCCACTGCATCCGATGGCGCCTTCGCCCGTGTGATCTTCAATCCGGCCGAAGTCATCGATCAGAAGCTCGCGGCGCCGACTGAAGCGTTTGAGGCCGTGGCCACCCACGTGGATGGCGGCGTGGAACTCAAGGTCGCCGCCAAGAGCTATGTGCGCGACCTGTTCTGCATGGCCGATAAGGTCGACGCCAAGGCCGACGCGGATGCCGGCATGGTCTCTCTGCTGCCGGGCGAGAGCGTCACGTTGCGCATCGCCACCGATTTCGACGGCGACCCGCAGGCCTTCGCCGCGGTCAATGTGCTGCGCAGCGCCAACGATCTGAAACGCGAGTGGTGATCGGGCGTCCATCAGCCGAGATGAGGTGATGATTCACTGAATGTTCAGTTGATGCCGCTTGTTAAGCCGGAACATAAGTGAAAGCGTCGCCGACCTTAAGCGATTAAAGTGTTGCAAACACTTGCATTCGGGGGGGTTGGTCGGCGCTTTTGCTGTATGATAACTAAAGAACCGTTTAAGTAATCACTTAAGTTCAATGATGAAGAAGGATACGTCAGCATGGCCGTGCAGAAAAGTAAGGTGACGATTTTCGATGTCGCCAAGGCTTCCGGAGTCTCCAGCAGCGCGGTCTCATATGCGTTGAACGGCAAATCCGGCGTCTCCGAGGGCACTCGGGCCAAGGTGCTGAAGATCGCCCATGAATTGGGTTGGAAGCCCAACGGGGCGGCGCAGGCGCTGGCCAAATCCAAAACCCAGCGTATCGGCCTGGTGCTCGGCTATGATCCGAAACTGCTTGCGGTGGAATCCTACATGATGGAGCTCATCTCCGGCCTCGGTGCCGAGCTCGAGAAGCACGACTATTCGCTGCTGGTGCGCATGGCCGTAGGTGAGCACGCCAAGCTGTCCATCATCAAGGACTGGATTGCCACCGGCAATGTGGACGCCATGCTGCTGGTCAACATCGAACTAGGCGATCCGTGCGTGACCTTGCTTGAGGAGCATACCGAGATGCCGGTGCTCGCCATAGCGGACGCTTCCGTATCCGGCAAACTGTCGACCCTCTCGAGCGCCGACGCCGACGCCGTGCATCAGGCGGTGCAATACCTGTATGATCTCGGCCACCGCCATATCGCACGAGTGGCCGGCCCGGAGATGCTGGCGCACTCCTACATCCGTGATTCCGCCTTCTCCGACGTGGCCACCGAACTGGGCATGCGCTACCGCTGCCTGCACACCGATTACACGCCGGAAACCGGTTCCGAGGCCACCAAAAGGCTGCTGTCGTTCTCCGAGCACCCCACGGCCATCATCTACGACAACGACGTGATGGCGCTGTCCGGACTCGGTGTGGCCACGGCCGAAGGCATCACGGTGCCCGATGAACTGTCGATCATGTCCTGGGATGATTCCTTCATGTGTACCGCAGCCTATCCGAATCTCACCGCCATGGGCCGTGACGTGGTGGGCACCGGTATGAGGGCCGCCGAACTGCTGCTCAAACTCATTGACGGCGAACATGTCGGCAACGTCATGGAGGAGCCATACGAATTGCGCCAGCGCGGCACCACCGGCTCGGTTCCCGCTGAACGATGACGGTGTCCGTTCGGTCTATCTTCCGGTGGATTCGCGTCGGACGAGCCGGAAATCGGCTGTGAGCTTTTCGGGCTTGAAATCCGTGCCGTCCTCGTCGATGCGCTTGAGCAGCAGGTTGACGGCTTTGGCCGCCAAATCGTTCAGATCAGTGCTGACGGTGGTGAGGGACGGCACGAAGTAGTCGGATTCGTTGATGCCGTCGAAGCCGACCACCGCCATATCGTTGGGTACGTGCACCCCACAGTCGGCGAGTCCGCGAATGAATCCCATGGCGAGCGTGTCGGTCATGCAGAATACGCCGTCGAATCGCTGCCCTGACCGCACGACTTGATGGGCGAGAGCTCGTGCATCCTCGGGATTCCAGTTGATGTACAGAAAGTTCTCGGGCGAGACCTCCATGCCATGGTCGTCGAAGGCTTTAAGGCACCCGTATAGTCGTCTGGCGGACACTGATGTGCTTTGCGCATCTTCGGCAAGGCTTTCGTAGCGGGCACCGACCACCAGAATGTTTTGGCAGCCGACGTCGACCAGATGGTCGATGGCAGTTTGCGCGCCTATCTCGCATGGTGTGTTCACGGTGTCGAAGATGGGATCGGGGGAGAGGTCGTCAAGCAGTACCATCGGCTTGCCTCCGGAAAGCTCGCGTAGTTCCTCGTCGCTGACGTTGCCGGGGCTGAATATCATGCCGTCGCACAATTGGCTGGTCACCTTGCGTAGGATGGAGACCTCACCTTCTTTGGAATTGGAGGTTTCCTGCACGATGGTCTGCAGGCCATGTCGACTCGCCTCTCGTGAGATCGCCGCGCCCATTTCGGACGGATACGCGCGGTCGAGTTCGAAGATTGCCAAGCCGATCACGCCGTTGCGTCCCGATCGCAGGGATCTTGCCGACAGATTCGCGGTGTAGTGCAGCCTACGCGCCGCAGTGCGCACTTTTTCGGCGGTTTCTGGCACGATGCGCGGATCGCCTCGCAATGCGTACGATGCCGTGGCTCGCGACACGCCGGCCGCCTTTGCCACGTCGCTCATGGTGACCATATTCAGCCCCTTCGTTGCAATTCGCTTGGATTCCCGGTGGTACAGCGGCTGTCTCTCGTATGCTGGGGTATCCGTTTCCTGTACTGCGCAATAGTGTATCTCAACAATTTGACACGATTCAAATCATGGGTGTATAACAGAGTCATCAGCTTTTTGAATCGTGTCAAATAATCGATTCAAAAGAGGAGGCGAGGCGCAGAGGCCACGCCAACGCAGGGTTCGGGCGCGGGCGCCCAAGGCGAAAAGGAGAAGACCATGAACTTCAAGGCAATCACGAAGACGGTAATCGCAGCCGTCTCCGCTGGGGCGATGCTGCTGCCGTTGGCGGCCTGCGGATCCGATGCGGATGCTGGCAAAACCAAGATCAGCTTCCTCAGCTGGGACAACGAACAGGTGATGAAGCCATTCATCGAGGAATTCGAGAAGGAAAATCCGGATGTCGCAATCGACTTCAGCTACGCTCCGCCGACCGCTGAATACATCCAGACCCTGCAGACACGACTGGTCGGCAACCAAGCCCCGGATGTGTTCATCATCACTTCCGAGAACAAGAACGATCTCATCGACAACGGCTACGTCATGGACATGACCGGCAAATCCTACACCGAAAAACTCTCGCAGGCCAACAAGGACTTCGTCTCCCGGGACGGTAAGCTCTACGGTCAGTCCATCTCGTCTTGGGCCGCAGGCATCGCCTACAACAAGGAACTGCTCAAGCAGGTTGGCTATGATGCCGTGCCATCCACGTGGGACGAGTTCCTCACCTTGTGCAAGACACTCAAGGATGCGGGCATCAGCCCGTATATCGAGGCGATCGGAGATGGCGCGGACCGTATTCCGGATTCCTTCACCGGTGCGATTCTCGCCAAACAAGGCATTGACGTGACCACGCTCGCCTCCGAGGATCCACAGACCCCGGGCGAACACGAGAAGGAAGCCGTCAAGGCGTGGATGAAGGTCTACGAGCAGGGCTATGCCTCCCGAGACAACGTTGGCGTAAGCGGCGACGATGCCAAAACCCAGTTCACCAACGGTCAGGTGGCCATGTACACCACTGGCGCATGGGACTTCTCCACCTTCGAACAGGTGAGCTTCGACTGGGGCTTCGCCCAGATTCCGGCGATGGACAAGAATCACGAGCAGTATGCGCAGGGTTCGCCGTCCCCCGGCTTGGCCATTTACTCCAAGCTTTCCGGTGATAAGCTCAAGGCCGCCGAGAAGTTCCTTGACTTCATGGTCTCCGACTGGTCCCTGAAGCAGCGTAGCAAGAATGGCGACGCCATCACCGTCGAAGGTTTTACCTCCGATGTGGCCGAGCAGTATAAGGACGTGTACGAGAACAACGTAAAGACCGGCAAATATTTCCTTATCACCAATTTTTATGCCAATCCCGACGTGCTGAACTCCACCAACACCGCTGAGATTCAGCAACTTGTGCAGGGAACCATCACCGTCGACCAATGGGCCAAGAACATCGACGCCAAGATGGCTGCGGCCCAGTAATCCGAGGAATCTTCAGCGAAACCTTCCGGGCCGACATTCCGGCCGGCCTCTCTTCTGACCTCCGGCCGGAATCTCTCCCTCCCTATCAATCGAAGGGCCAATCGAAAGAAGCAAACATGAGCAATGCGACTGCGGCACGCACGTTGCCGCCAATCAATGAAGCACTGAACCGCAAGCGCCGTAAGGCTCGTGCGTTCCATGACGACCTGACCTCGTTCTGGTTTCTGCTGCCGATCCTCGCGCTCTTCGTGGTGCTGTTCCTGGTGCCGCTGGCACAGACCCTGTACTACTCGTTCACCGACTTCAACGGCTATAGCATGAACATGCATCTGGTCGGTCTCGACAACTACAAAAAAGTATTCTCCGATTCATCAACCTTGCAGGGACTCGGTTTCACCATCCTGTACGCCGTCATCGTGATGGTCGGTGTCACCTGTCTGGCGATTCCGCTG
Source organism: Bifidobacterium moukalabense DSM 27321 (assembly GCF_000522505.1). Lineage (GTDB taxonomy): Bacteria > Actinomycetota > Actinomycetes > Actinomycetales > Bifidobacteriaceae > Bifidobacterium > Bifidobacterium moukalabense. The sequence continues at coordinate 174,575 of NZ_AZMV01000007.1, forward strand.
GCAGTGGTACTCAACAAGAAGTTCATTGGCTGCAACTTCGTGCGCTCCTTGTTCTTCTTCTTTTCCGTACCATCGCTTGCCATCATGGGCATGGTCTGGAAATATATCTTCTCTCCAATGAAGACGGGCGTCGTCAACTCCGTGCTCTCCATCTTTGGCATCGATCCGATTCCGTGGTTGAGCAACAACGCTCTTGCCAAATTCTGCGTAATCTTCATCGCCATCTGGGCGCAGATCGGCTGGCATGCCACTCTGTATCTGGCATTTCTGCAGGCGATTCCTGCCGACCTGTACGAGCAGGCCACCGTAGACGGCGCCAACAAGTGGCAGCAGTTCCTCCATATCACCCTGCCGCAGCTCATGCCGGGCATCGTCACCTCCACCTTTCTGCTCATGTCGGGCGGCCTGAAAGTGTACGACCTGCCTTACACCATGACCAAGGGCGGACCGGGTTACTCCACCTATACCGTTACGCAATCCATCATCCAACAGGGCATCGGTCAGTCCCAATATGGCATCGGATCCGCCCTAGCAGTGCTTTTCTTCGTCGCCACCGGTGTCGTCGTCTTCTTGCAGATGGGCATTTCTAACTTGATTTCGAGGAGGTTCCAATAATGGGCAACGCAACCGTCGATAAGACCTCGGTTAAGGCCAAGGGCATGACCTTCACCGCCCGCAAGCGCATCGGATCCGCCGTGACCAGCATCGTCATGATCGCCATCTCACTCGTTTGCGCCATGCCATTGTGGTACATCGTCATCAACACGTTCAAGACCATCGCTGACATGAACGTCAATCCACTCGGCCTACCGAACGATTGGACCTTCGACAACTACATCAACGCCTTCAAAACCGTGCCGATTCTGCGCTCGCTGTGGAACACAGTCATCGTTACCTTCTTCGGCGTGGCCATTCAAGTGATCGTCGGCGCGCTCGCCGCCTACGGCATGATCCTGCGCAAGTCCCGTTTTACCTCGGCCGTCGGGGCCGTGCTCATGGTCGCTTTCGTTGTGCCCGCGCAGTCCACGCTGATTCCGTTGTATCGCATGGAGGCCGGCGTACATCTCGTCAATACGCTTGCGGGCTTGGTGCTCATCTATCTCGGCGGTGCCGTGTTCTGTTACTTCCTGATCGTCGGCTACATGCGCTCGTTGCCGTTTGAGCTGATCGAGGCCGCCCGCATCGACGGCGCCGGTCCGTTGCGTATCTTCTGGAATATCGTGATGCCGCTGATCAAGCCGATCCTTACCACCGTCATCGTATTCCAGACCATGGGTACGTGGAACGACTTCATGAACGCCAACGTGTTCATTAGCTCCTCTGAACTGCGTACCATTGTGCTGCAGGTCTACAACGCGGTCGGTCAGTTCTCGACCGACTGGCCGAGCTTTATGACCATCACCGTACTGGCGTTGCTGCCGGTGTTTATCTTCTTCATCTTCTGCCAGAAGTGGATTGTTTCCGGCTTGGTCGCCGGTTCCGTCAAAGGTTGATCGGGTTTGGGGGGTCGAGACGGTGCGGGATTGTCCGTCCCGTCTCGACCCGGCCGCTCCTGACTGACGTATCGGTGTGAATTGACGCGAATAGTTTGAAAGAAGAGGTTGCAATGACTGAAATCGATGCCCCCGTTTGTGCTGTGGAAACGTCCGCTCGAACCATCGATCGGCATGATCTGCCGTATCGCGTGAACAACGTCGCACTTGCCACCAATCCACTGCATCGCTATTGCGCCGACCCGAATCTGGCAATTTTCGACGGCCGATACTTTCTGTACTGCACCGACGACGGCGTCGATGACTGGGGTTCCACTGCGTTCAGCGTGTACGTTTCCGACAATCTGATGGATTGGGAGCGTTACCCGGCGCTCGACCTGCGCGACGTACCATGGTGGACGGGTTCGGATGGCGCGTGGGCGCCGTCTATAGCGCGTAACGCCGACGGACGATATGTGTTGTTGTTCGTGGCTGATTCGCAGATCGGCACCGCCGTGGCCAACACTCCATATGGGCCTTTCATCCCTACTGTCGAACCGATTGTGCGTAGGGGGACCTTCAGCTGCCATACCATCGATCCGGGCGTATTCATCGACGATGACGGCACCCGCTATTTTTTGTGGGGCAATGGCAAGGCGTGGATCGCGCCGTTTTCCGACGACTGCCTGAGCTTCGACGAATCCAAGGCGATCGGCTGGATTCCGGGTGACTTTCGAGAGGCGATCTGGGTACACAGGCATGACGGTCTGTATTACGCGAGCTGGTCGGAAAACGACACCAGGGACCCGGCATACTGCGTGAAGTACGCGGTAGCCGAATCGTTGGCGGGGCCGTGGAGCGAACCCCGCGTGCTGGTCGAGCAGAATCCCAGGCTTCACTTATACGGCACCGGCCACCATAACATCGTGAACATTCCCGGCACTGACGAATGGATTATCGCCTATCATCGTTTCGCCTACCATCCGTCCGGTCGATGGGCCGGCGGAGATGGATGCCATCGTGAGACGGTGTTCGCCCCGCTCAATCATCTGCCCGACGGCTCGCTTGAGCAGGTGCGCCCTCAGGTCGGTTCCTATGTGCGTCCGTTGGGCATTCGGCCCGCCGGCTCGGTTCCGGCTATTCCAGCTTGAAGGCCTTGCGAATCATCAGTATCTGTAGCCAGAATGAGCCGCCGCTCGCCACGATAATCCACAGCAGCGGCACCCATATGATGGCGCCCGGCACGGTGGCCAGCAGTACGATTGGCAGAATGTCAAGCGCGAACACGGCGATGGCGACGAGCGGCTTGAGCACGGCCAGTTTGAACGATTGTCTGATCTGTTCGGTCACGCTTAGCTTGCTGCGACCGGAAAGCGGCAGTACGAACGCCAGCATCACGCCGAGAATCGCAAACACCGCGACGGTGACGCCGTAGACGAGCGAGATGGTGTCACCGCCGCGTTGCATCGACAGGAACCTCAAGTCGAAGGCGGCCAGCGCCCATACTGCGGCGATGATCAGCGATAGTGCGAAATTCGTGCCGATGCGTCGTCTGAACGCGGCGATATAGCCGCGAAAGATGCCGTGATCGCGTGCCTCCTGCATGGTGCGCGTCACCTCGCATGCGGCGGAGGTGGAGATGCCGATGGTGACGATCGGAATCGATCCGACGAACCAGGCGACCGACAGCATCGCCAGATCGCCGATGGTGCTCATCACCACGTTGTACGGGTTGTCTTCGCGAAAGAAATTCGATGCCATGTCAGTCCTTCGGTTGCTGCTATTGCGTTATGCGCTGCTGTTGCGTTATGTACGGCGTCATGCGATTGTGATGCGGTCACAACTGCCTATCGGTACAGCCAGTCGATGAACCGCTGCGCGGTACTGGTGTTTTTGGTGCCGGTTGCGATGCCGATGAGCGCATCGTGGTCACTGTCCGCGATGCTTGTCCAGCCCGCCGCATCGGAAAGTTTCAATCCGTAGGATTTCGCGGCGCCTTTGCCGGTGCCGGATGAATCGAGACCGTCGTCATCCGCATCGCTGAAGCCTTTAAGTTGCACGGTTGCGCTGTCGAGCTTGGTATTGTCGGACTTGCTGACGGTCGATTCGAGATTGGTGAGGTATCCGTAGCCGGCTAGTTGTTTGAAAACCTTATGCGGGGCGATGATCACGTCGATCTGCTTGTTGGAGAGCATGGTCTGCAACTTGGTCAGGCCATCTTTGTTCATATCGAAATAGTCGTCGATGATCACGTTGACGCCGAATTTTTCTTCCAGTTCGTTTTGCAGATTCGTGGCTCCGGTGGTGGTCAATGCGTCGTCGACGACTGCTGCATACAGTGCGGGGCGGGTGTCGGGGGAGACGAAGCGCACCACAAGGAATGTAGTCAACGCGATGATGATTGCCGCGGCTGTGACGGGTACCAGAAAATGTTCGCGGAAGTATTCCAGTTTCTTGTTCCAAGGTAACTGGCGGAAGATGGAGAGCTTGGATTCGTTGGCGTATGCCGGGGTCGAGGCCAATGTGTTGATGGCCTCCCGTTGTTCCTCGGTAAGATGCGTGTCCAATGCCATGTCAATCACCCCTTTTAGCGCCAATGCTATCGTGTGTTGCGTGCAATGCGTCATATGGAGAACGCCATGCCGTCATTTGCTCTACTTAAGCGCTTAATATATACTTGTTTTTCATAAAAGTCAATTACGCTCATCGCATGGGTTGACGTCCTTGCCGTATAACCCACGCAAAAAGCCCAAGGAGACAACGATGTTTGATCAGGGACCTCATGTTGTGCTGCGTCGTGACGGCGTATGCCTCGTGCTGAAGACCCCGGAAGGCGAAATGCCGCAGGTTGAGTATTGGGGGGAGGATTTCGGCATCACGGCCGATGAATCCGTGCTGAACCAGCTTGATGCGATGACGTTGAAGGTCACTCCGCCGCAGGAGAAGCCGGATGCCGCGCTTCGTCCGTCATTGTTGCCGCAGGGTGCCGAAGCCTTCGCCGGCCGCCCGGGCTTGGAGGCCCATCGCGGCGGCAGGCCGGTATTCGTGCGTTGGACCTCCGTCAGCGCCTCTCCGGCCGCCGCCGGTGGCGAGACCGAAGCCAATGTGCTGAACATCGTGGCCGAAGACGCCGTCAACGCCGTCAAGCTGGAACTGAAGCTCTCCATCAAGAAGGGCGGTCTGGTGCTGGTCGAGCAGACCGTCACCAACATCGACGCAACCAACGATCCGGATGCCGCCGCGCTGACCGTCAACTGGTTGGAGTCCACGCTGCCGATGCCGCGCCGCGCCGATACGCTCACCCAGTTCACCGGCCGCTGGCCGCTTGAGAAGCAGCCTCGCACCGCCGCGATGCCGTCCGGCTCCGTGACCCGTGAATGCCGCCACGGCAAGACCGGTCATGAAAGTCCGTGGATGTTCATCGTTTCAGACGGTGAACCGAAGTGGTCGGAGGGCGAAATCTGGGCCTGCCATCTCGCATGGAGCGGCAATCAGACCTACCGCATCGACAACATGCCGCCGCATGAGCCGCTCATCGGTGCGGGCGAACTGCTCGGCCCCGGTGAGATCCAGTTGGCCGCAGGCGAATCCTACACGGCTCCGCAAGTGTGCTTCTCCTACTCCGCAACCGGCCTTGACGGCATGGCCGCCCGTTTCCATACATGGCTGCGTTCCCTGCCGAAGCACGTGTCGAGCCCGCGGCCGTTCACCCTCAACACCTGGGAGGCCGTGTACTTCAACCATGACGAAGCCACGCTGAAGGAACTTGCCAACCGCGCCGCGGCCGTGGGCGTGGAGCGGTTCGTGCTCGACGACGGCTGGTTCCACGAGCGCCGTGACGATACCAAGGGCCTGGGCGACTGGGTGGTCGACCCGGAGGTCTGGCCGAACGGTCTCGACGGCATCGCCAGGCATGTGCATGATCTCGGCATGCAGTTCGGCCTGTGGTTCGAACCGGAAATGGTGAACCTCGACTCCGATTGCGCCCGCGAGCACCCGGATTGGATTCTCGCCGCCCCGGAGGCCGTGCCGTACCGCGAAGACGTCTCCTACCGCACCCAGTACGTGCTCGATCTGGCCAATCCGGCCGCCTATCGGCATGTGCACGACCAGATGGCCGCGCTTGTCGAGCAGCTTGGCATCGACTACATCAAGTGGGATCACAATCGTGATGTCACCGAGCCGGTGCATGACGGCCGCTACGGTCTGCATGAGCAGACCCTTGCCTGCTACCGGCTGTTCGACGATCTCAAGAAGGAATTCCCGAAGCTGGAGATCGAAAGCTGCTCCTCCGGCGGTGCGCGTACCGACGCGGGCATTCTGCAGCATGCCGACCGCATCTGGGGCTCCGATTCCAACGATCCGCGCGACCGCGTGGACATCCAACGCTACACCGAACTCGTGGTGCCTCCGGAAATGATTGGCGCGCATGTGGGCCCGTCGCCGGCGCATTCCACCTGGCGCGCCACCGAACTGAGCTACCGTGCGGCCATCTCGCTTGAGGGCTGCTCCGGTTTCGAATGGAACATTCTCGAATGCTCCGATGACGAGATCGAACAGCTCAAGGCGTTTGTGAATCTGTATAAGGAACTGCGCGGCGTGCTGCATCACGGCACCGTGATGCATGCCGATTTCAAGGATCCGGCGCTGCGCGGCCGTGGCGTGGTCTCGGATGACGGCACGCATGCCGTGTGGGTGGTCGCCACCGTCACCAATCTGCGTGACGTGCTCACCGAGCGACTGCGCATGAAGGGCCTCGACCCGAAGCGTACGTACAGCGTACGCCTGCACGACGAGGTCGGCGAAGTGCGCTGGGGCTGGAACACCCCGAAGTGGGTCACTGCGGCGCAGCTGGACGGTTTCAAGGTTTCGGGCAGGCTGCTTGAACAGGTCGGCCTGCAGCTGCCGCCGCTGTGGCCGCTCGAGGCGATTGTGCTCGAGGTGGAGGCGCTGTAGCCGATTGGACTGATTCATGGTGCGGAACCCATGGGACTGCTTGCGATCCGAGCATGTCCCATGGGTTCCGCTTTATGATGCAAAAAGAAAGTCGGATCCATGGGTTTCGCACCACGGACCCGACCGGAGGGATGGGTTCGGCTTCACTCGGCCTTCTGCGTTTCGGCTTGCTTCGCGCCACCCCGCACCTGCGTGAGCTGGTAGGCGGCGAACAGCACGATCAGCCAGATGATGCCGGCGTATACGGCGATGCGGTAGCTTGCGGAGAAGCACATCAGCACCACGACCAGCGCCATGAATGCGATCACCACGTACGGCGTCACGCGGGCGAACGGCAGTTTGAAGGCGATTCTGTCAAGCGCCTCCCTGCCTTTCAGCCCCTTGAGTTCGGCCGGACCGTCGCCTGCGGCCACTACGCGGCGGAACTTCAGCTCGGTGACCATGATCATCGTCCAGTTGATGGCGGCCGCAATGGTGGCGATGGACATCAGATAGTTGAATGCGAACTCCGGCCACACGAACACCACCACCACGGCGATGGCGATGATGATGGCGGAGGTGACCACGCCGCCGACCGGCACGCCGCGCTTGCTGAGCTTGCCGAGATACGCCGGTGCATTGCCCTGCTTCGCCAGCGAGTAGAGCATGCGGGAGTTGGCGTACAGACCCGAGTTGTACACGCTCATCACGGCGGTCAGGCATACGAAGTTGAGGATTCCGGCGGCCGCGTGCACGCCCACGGAATCGAAAATCTGCACGAACGGGCTGGAATTGCCGTCGATCCTGCTCCACGGCACCACGGCCATGATCACGCCAAGCGCCACGATGTAGAACACGAGGATTCGCCAGATGATGCCGTTCGTGGCCTTCGGGATGGTGGTGCGCGGATTCTCGGTCTCACCCGCGGTGATGCCGATCAGTTCGGTGCCGCCGAAGCTGAACATCACCACGACCAGCGCCATCATAAGGCCCGTCCAGGTGCCGTCCGCATTGCGGCTCATCAGGCCGTGCGGGAAGAAGCCGCCGTCGATGGTGAACCAGTTGGCGAACGATGCACGGATGCCCGACGCGGTGGGCACGTTCGCGATGATGACGTACAGCCCGCCGAGAATCATGGCGATCACGGCCACGATCTTGATGATGGCGAACCAGAACTCGAATTCGCCGAACTTGTTCACGCCCATGAGATTCAGCGCGGCGATGGCCACGAGGAACACGACCGCCGACACCCACTTCGGAATATTCGGGAACCAGTAGTTCACGAACGAACCGACCACGGAAAGCTCCACCATGGCCACGAGCACGTAGTTGAACCAGTAGTTCCAACCGGAGATGAATCCGGCGCGCTTCGACCAGTAGCGGGTGGCGTAGTAGCTGAACGCGCCCGCTTTCGGGTCCTCCACCGCCATCTCGCTCAGCGCACGCACGATCATGAAGATCGCGAGGCCGCCGATCAGGTAGGCGAGCAGAATGGATGGGCCGGCGAGGCCGATGGATTCGCTGGAACCGTAGAACAGGCCGGTGCCGATTGCCCCACCCAGTGCGATCAACTGGATATGGCGATTTTTCAATGATTTGCGCAGCGTCGGCGGAACCGGCACGTCGTCGGTTTCGCGTGGCTTCTTCACGGCATTGACGACGCTCATGAATTGCCCTTCTTCTCTTGGCTTTGGAACACCACTGATTGTAGCCAAGTGCACTCATATCCGTGAGGTGCCGTTCATGATGGGAGGGGTTCCCGATGGCAGGCCATATAAAGGTATCTCCTGTGCGAGGGGAATGACGTGTGTCACAGGTGCATGTCCCCCAGCTTCGTAGTGTTCAATAAGAGATGGGTTTTCTTAAGGGGCACACGTCTGGAGGAACACGATGGCGTTCGTCAAAGACATGATTCGTATGTGGCTGCGATCGTGGAAACGGTTCGTTTCGATCGCCATGATCACCCTGCTCGGCGTGGCCGTGCTCACCGGTATCTATGCGGGTTGCCGCGATGCGTTCCTCGCGTCGGACCGATTCTTCGACAATCAGGGCATGCATGATATCCAGGTGTTGTCGACGGCCGGACTGACCGACGCCGACGTCGCCGCATTGCGACGTGTCGCCGGCGTGCGGAAGGTGCAGGCCGAGCGCTCGCAAAGCGTGACCATCGATGTGGATGGCGACAAATCCGTTACCATGCAGGAAATCGGAACGAACGGCATCGACCAGCCATACCTGCAGGAAGGTCGCATGCCGACCAAATCCGGTGAGATCGCAGTCACCAAGCAATTCATCAAGGATTCCGGCCATGGCATCGGCGACCGCATCACCGTCACCCCCGATGCATCCGAAGTGTCCGATTCTGGCGAATCGGACAAACAGGCAGGCAAAACCGATACCCAGATGTCCGATTCGCCAGAATCGGACACATCGGAGGCGACGGATGAGCAGTCGCCGGAATTCCCGACGGAACTGAAAATCGTAGGCGTGGTGCTCGATCCGCAGAATCTGAGCAATCCGGACGGGTATTCGGCCATGACCTCATTCCGTTCGACCGCGACGAGCGACTACACGTTCTTCGCACCATCCGACGGCGTGACCGGCACCATCTACACGTCGGTCACGCTACTGGTCAAAGGCGCGGCCGACGAAAGCACGTTTGACGAATCCTATGAAGACATTGTCAACAAGGTCATGAACCGCATCAAGGGCACCACGAAAACCGACCGACAGAAAGCGCGTCGGCAGGAGCTCCTCGATGCGGGGCAGAAGAAGATCGACGAGGCGCGAGACGAAGCCAATCGGCAATTCGCGGATGCGCAGAAGCAGATAGACGAGAATCGCAATCAATTCAATCAACAGATCGATCAGATCGTATCGCAGCAAAACGCAATGCTGGGCGCGGGCGCGGGTTCGGCCACGGACGAATCCGCTCGTGAAACCATGCGTGAAACGGTAATTTCCAGCAGCCCGCAGCTTCGGGAGGCCAAGGCGCAACTCGATGCCGCGCAATCGCAGTTGGACGAGCGGAAGAAGAGCGCCGAGCAAACCTTCCAGGATAAGGAAAACGAGCTCGAAAGCAGTGTGCCGAACGTACGCTGGTATGTGCAGGGCCGCTCGTCCCTCGGCGGGTACAGCGCGCTTGAATCCGACCTGAGTTCGATCCAATCCATCGGCAACGCGTTTCCGGTCGTGTTCCTGCTGGTCGCGGTGATGATGAGCCTGACCGCCATGGCACGCATGGTCGAAGAGGACCGTGGCCTTGTCGGCACCTATACCGGCCTCGGCTATGGGCGGCTGAAAGTCGCCGCACGCTACATGCTGTTCGCGTTGCTCGCCTGCCTGATTGGCGGCGGTCTCGGACTATTGCTGGGATTCCTTGGCATCCCGGCGTTCCTGCTGGTGGTAGTGCAAGGCATGTATGTGCTGCCGGGGGTGCGGCTCGAGTACGACTGGCTGTACGGGTCGCTCGGCATCGCACTGTTCGTGGTCGGTGTGCTCGGCGCAACGATCTACGCATGCGCTGAAGAGATGCGGCAGACGCCCGCCGATCTGATGCGTCCGAAGGCCCCACGCGCGGGATCGCGTATTCTGCTGGAACGAGTCACGCCGATTTGGAACCGCCTGGGATTCCTGAGCAAGGTCACCGCACGCAACATCTTCCGTTTCAAATCACGTCTGATCATGACGGTCGGTGGCGTGGCCGGATGCACTGCGCTGATCGTATGCGGTCTCGCGATTAACGACACCGTGGCGGAACTTGGCGTCAAACAGTATCGCGACATTTACCGGTACGATCTGATGGTCGTCGCGAACGATGCGGACGCGGATGCGATGCGCGCGAAGCTGCAGGCGGATGGACGTATGAGTGCGACCATGAACGTGCGCATCGAGTCCGGCGATCTGGCGAACGGTGAGGGCAGCGAGGGCATCCAGCTTGTGGTGGTGCCCGAGGGGCATGTGGATGACTTGAACGAGATGATTACGCTGAAGCCGGTCACGTCCGGGTGGGATGGCGTGCGCAAGCTCTTCGGAATGTCCGATTCTGGTGAATCGGACAAACAGAACGATTCAGAAACCGTGCTGGGCGATGGTGGGGTGATCGTCTCGCAGTCGGCGGCCAATGCGCTGGGCGTTAAGGCCGGCGACACGGTGAACCTCACCAACGGCGATGGAATGCAGGTCAAAGCCAAGGTAAGCACGGTGACGCGTAACCTCATCGGTTCCGACATCTACGTGAGCGAGTCATATTATGGCAAACTGTTCGGTTCGGGGTCCGGAACGTCCGATTCCGGAGAATCGGACGGCTCGAATTCCGGCGGCTCCCTGATCTGGAACGCCGTATACGCCAAGCTCACCGGCTCCGATGACGCGCAGATCAAGTACGCCGACGCCCTCGAAAAGGATGATTCGGTGACGAAGACGATGAGCTGCGCGGATATGGCCGCCAGCTTCAAATTCGATCTCATGGGCGCGGTGGTCGCCCTGATCGTCGCGCTCGCCGGCGGACTGGCGCTTGTGGTGCTGTTCACGCTCGCCAATACGAACGTGTCGGAGCGCGTGCGCGAGATGGCCACGTTGAAGGTGCTGGGATTCTTCGACCGTGAAGTGCACCGGTATGTGAACCGGGAGATGATGATTCTGACGGCCATGGGTGTGGTGATCGGCTTGCCGTTGGGCCGCTGGATCGGTGGTCTGCTCACGGCTGCGCTGAACATGCCCGCATTGTATTTCGAGGTGGAGGTCAAGCCGATCAGTTACGTGATTGCGGCGGCTGCGACCATGGCGTTCGCGTTGCTGGTGCAACTGTTCGTGAATCCGGTGCTTGATCGGATCGAGCCGGTCAGTTCGCTGAAATCGGTGGAGTGAGGGCAACGTGAGGGCAATATGACCCACCCAAAAAAAGGGGGAGTCGCCCGATCGAAGGTTCCTGGGGCGTTCCTAGGGCGTCGGTCCTTAGAGCGTCAGTTCTTGGGGTACCGGTAGTTGCGGGGGAGCCGGTCGGTCTTGTTGGGGTCGAGACCCAGCTCTTCCAAGCGACGGCTGATTTCACGACGGGCGCGTTTGGCCAGGATGAAACGATGGTCGTCACGATGGCCATTCGCCTTGAGATCGGTGGTCATGCTGTCGAGCATGTCCTGATGCCGAAGCAGTGCGCGCACCTGCGCATGGTCATGCATGATCCGATGCCAGTCGGCGGGTGTGCGTGCGATCTCCCGCAACGCGGTCACCGGATGGGAGTCGGCGATGCGGTACGTCAGGGATCCCAGCAACGGCATCAGGAATACGGTGACCGCGCCGGCCGCGACCAGCGTCGACGCCGTCGTCTGCTGCATCGTACCGACCTTGACGGCCAGCGACGTCACGGCCACGATCACCGGCAGTGCGGTCGTGCAATACAGCGCAACGGTCACGCGATGGTGCGTCGACATCGGATTCTCCTTCTTGTCGAGCGACATCGCAAGATAGACGGGAACGGCGCGGATCAGCATCAGCATCGCAATGAAGGTGATGAGCAGCGCCGGCTGCCCGACCACGGCCTGCACGTTGATCGCGGCTCCGGACACCACGAAGAAGACGGGGATCAGAAAGCCGTAGCCGATGCCTTCCAGCTTCGTCTCCAGCGACTGCATGCCGTCGGGAATGATGTAGCGCAGAATGAATCCGGCCGCGAATGCGCCGAGCACCGCGTCGAGGTCGAACAGTGCGGAGATGGTGACGAGAAAGATCAGCAGAAAAACGGTCATGCGCATCATGGTCTGCGACGACGTGTTTGCGTTCTCCGTGAGGAAGCGGTATGCGATATGGCCGGTTTTGCGCGCTTTCGCCGGTACCGCGGCGCAGATGATGCAGATGGCCAGGAACGCGCCGAGAATCAGCAGCGTCTGCCAGCCGGTGCGTGTGGACAGCAGCACCGCCATCGCCAGCACCGGTCCGAGCTCGCCCCACGTGCCGTACGAGATGATGGCGTCGCCGACCGGCGTGCCTTCAAGATTGCGTTCTTTGAGGATCGGCATCAGCGTGCCGAGCGCGGTGGTGGTCAGGGTGATTATGGCGGCGAATCCGTTCATGCCCTGTTTTGAGAAGAACGGCACGAGCGTGATGACGGCCCATGCGATCGCCAGGGTGACGAGCCATGTGACCAGTCCCATTTTGCCCTGATGCCCGGCGAGGCGTTTTGGATTGATTTCGTAGCCGGCCAGCAGGAACAGGAATGCCAGGCCGAGCTCACTCAGGAGCTTCACGGCATCATTCACCGTGATCACGCCGAAACCGTACGGGCCGAGCGCGGCGCCGGCGGCCAGCAGCAGCACGGTCTGCGGAATGAATTTTCCGGGAACCAGCTGCACCACGATTGGGCTGAGTGCGGCGACCGCCATGATGATGGTCAGGGAAACAAGCTCTTGCGTCATGCCCCTCAGCCTAATTTTCGTGTGCGACCGAGGGGAGTACACCCTCCGCTTTTTCCCCTTTCCGCGTAGGATACATACGAATGGATTACGAGATATTCGGAAATATGGGGGTATAGGAATATATGCTTGGCGTGGTGTCTTGCGGTTTGCCGGGCCGTTGGCAGGTGTGCCCGATTCGCGGCTCGAATCTGCTATTCCGTCCCTTTGTCTTGCCCTTGCCCGCCTTGATTCGTTTCGCTGTAAGAAAGGCGCGGCCATGTAGGCGGCGGAGGCGGCCAGAATATTGCGTGGGGGCTATAAAGAGGGTGTCCGGAAGAATCCCCCCGATACAATTCGGCGTATTACAACCACATAAGGGGGTCGTTGTATGAGAATATCTTCTTGGGGGGCTTTTCGTAGACATATGCGGTTCGCGGGCGGCCTTACGGGTCTTGCTGTGGCGCTCGAGCAGAAGCGGCAATGATGATCGACGGTAAGTTCACTGCCAAGGAGCGCGCCTATCTGGCCAGTCTGCCCGCGGTCAAAAGCGTCAGCGCCTCCCATATTCGCTACACCGACCAATTTCGGGTCGAATGCATGTGCCGTTACGACGCGGGGGAGTCGCCCACGTCCATTTTCCGTGAGGCCGGCCTCGACCCGAAGCTCATCGGATACAAGCGTGTGGAACGTTGCATTTCCAGATGGAAGCGCCGGCAGGCCAAGAAGGCGAAATCCGGCAAGCAAACCGATTCGTACGCCTTCGACGCCGATGGTTTGCAGGTATTGGAGCATAAGGACCTTACGCAGCCAGAATGGGGGGCATCGAATGCGGACGATCCCGAGGATGGCCTGTCGCAGATGGCGAAGGCTCAGCTGGCCATCAACGAACGTGATCTACTGATTGCGCGGCAGGCGTTGCGTATTGACGAGCTGGAGCGTGTATTGCGGCAGCTCGTCATAAAATAACGGGTTGCCGAAGGGTGTCAGGCAGCTGCCTCGGACTGGATTTGGTGAGATCGGAGAGTCGCTGATGCGGAAGTCACGATATGAGACATTGCATATTGAGGATGTGATGGAAACGGAAACGGCGGGAACGGGCTGGCGCCAGCCCGCATTCGATGAGGTGATCGACGTTTCCGATGAGATGCGCATGCGCCGCAGGAATAGTCGCAGCATACACATGATGTATGCGGTTGGCGCGTTGCTGATCGTCGCCGCAATCTGCATTGGCGGTTTTCCGGCGGCATTGCAGTACCGTTCCGCGATGGAGTTGTCGCGTACGTCGTCGCAATCCGCACGGACGGTTGCGAATTGGCCGTATCCGCAGGCGGATGATGCGTTCGCCGCGGCGGAGGAATATAACGAACGGCTTGCGACCTCGGGGCAGCCCGTTCTGGGTGAGGCGAAGGATCCGTTCGCTGCGATTCAGGGTGGCTCGCAGGCCAGCGAGACGGATGACGATGACAGTAGCGCGAGTTCCGAAGACGAGGAATATCAGGGATTGCTGGATTCCGGCGGCGGAGTGATGGGCACCATTCGCATTCCGAAGATTTCGGTGAAGCTGCCGATCTACCATGGTACGTCGCAGTCCGCGCTGGCCTCCGGTGCGGGTCATCTGTATGGCAGTAGCCTGCCGGTGGGGGGAACGAGCACGCATGCCGTGATCACCGGGCATCGCGGGCTGGTGAACGCCGCCATGTTCACGCGGCTCGACGAGATGCGCGTCGGCGACTATTTCTATCTCGACGTGATGGGCCATACGCTCGGCTACCAGGTGGACCGCATTTCCGTGATCGAGCCGAACGATACGTCAAAGCTGAAGATCGTGCCCGGTGAGGATCGCGTGACGTTGATGACGTGTACGCCGTACGGCGTGAATACGCAACGTCTGTTGGTCTCCGCCGTGCGTTCGTCGATTCCTGACGTGATTCCCGCCGAATCGGACGCGGCGAAGGATGCGCGATCGATAGCGATCGCCGCTGCGGTGGTGACGTTGCTGTTGGGGTTGGTGCTGCTGTGGCTGCGCCGTCGGCCGTGGCATATCCGCAGGCATGCGGCCCGGTGGCCGAAGCGTGGATGACGCATGTCACCGGAAAGTAAACAAATAGGGTATTCCTTGTCGAAGATTAGGGTACTGAATATAGTGAATATTCGTTGATTTGGAGCGGTTTTTATGTCATGACACCACCCGACTTTCCCACGTTTAGGGTGTATGAAAATTACCTCCTTTTCATCTAACTTCCAGACTTGAAACAGTGTCGTGTCGCGTATGCCTTGTACGCGGTGCAAACACGGGAGAAAAGGCCTAGCGCCACAAGAGAGGGGCGCTACGTAAGGGGACGAAGCATATGAAAGACATACGCGAACACCAGGTGAGGCCAAAGGGGAACTTGGCCAAACGAATCATCGCCGCAATCGCCGCAGTCGCCATGCTCGGCGGCGTCGGCTACGCCACCGCCACCACTGCCGTGGCGGAGGAGGAAGCCGGCACCTTGGCGACGGAGTCGTTTATGGGTACCACCGTTGGACGTGAATGGATCCTTCTCAATGATGCGTGCTTGACAGCTGGCGGAACTCAAGGATGTACGGCCAAAAGGAAAGCCAATGGTGATAGCGGAATCTACAACCAATCGAATGGTTTGCTCCAGCTGACAGGAGATGTGAACGATGCCACCGGCGGTGCGGTGTTTAACCACCAGCTTGATACTTCTCTCGGCTTGGACGTCACCTTCTACCAATATCAGACTGCACGCTCCTCGGGAGCTGATGGCATAGGCTTCTTCTTGGCCGACGGCAATCAGGAGCTGACGACAACCGGCGCTAGTGGTGCAGGTCTGGGATACGCCAATACCCGTGGAGGCAGTGCACCCTCCGATGGCCTCTCTGAGGGCGTACTCGGTCTTGGATTGGATGTTTACGGTAATTTCGCAAATGATACGGATTGGGTAGGTGGAACGGATTGCACGCAATATCGATCTGGTCAAATTTCGAATAGTGTCGTTCTGCGTGGTGCAGGTAACGGCTCTACGGGCTACTGCAAGGTGACGGATGCGAAAACGTATACCGGACTTACGACGAGCAAGGCGCCGCTGGTCGGCAGTAGCTATACGGACGGGGCTGATGGCGTTAAAGTTCGGATCATCATCTCTCCTCAGAAAACGAGTGCTGACGGTACCGTGACGGAATACTCCAAGGTTACCGTCATCGTCGGCGATACAACGATTTATAACAATGTTGAGTTGAACTATGCTCTGCCAGCCACTGTCAAGATGGGCTTCTCTGCATCCACTGGTGGTTCTAAGCAACCACACTATATTCGTGGTGTTCAAGTAAAGACCGTGGAAGCAAGCAACGGCATCATGCTCAGCAAATACCACGACACGAAGAGCAAGCAGTACAAGGTCGCATATGCCGAGGGCGACAAAGTCCCGTACTCCTTCCTCATTACGAATAGCGGTACGCAGAATCTGAGCACTGTGACTTTGACGGATACCAATGCCGATGAGGGCTCCCTGACCTGTACGCCTTCTTTGCCGGCAGCGACTTTGGCGCCTACAGCGACCATTCAATGCACTGCGACCCATACATTGACGGAAGCAGAGGCTGCTCAAGGTTCGTTCACGAACGAAGCTTCTGCAAGTGGTGTCGCCAGTGGCTCCACACTGACCGCGAAGGATTCGGCAACGGTTCCCACGATTAAGCCACTTGCGGCCCCCGATCACACGAAGTGGATAGTCAAAGACGCCTCTTCCGAGGGCGACGGTGATCAATACACGTTGAACCTCAACGTGACCGGGAACAACTCCGAAACCTCAATCGCTTCCGCTACACCGGCTGATGTCATTCTGGTAATGGATAAATCCGGCAGTATGGAGGGTAGTCGGGATACAAATTCGCAGACTGCCGCAAATGCACTTGCTAAAAAGTTGCTGACTACGGCGAATTCTTCGCTTGATCCGAGTCTGCAGGCTCAGATGGCCGTGGTCACCTTCAGCGACAAGGCTACAGTAAAACTAGACGGGAAGTTTACTACTTCAGCTGATGCCATTGCGTCCGCCATCACAGATACCCCTAATGGTGGCACCAACTGGGAGGACGCCCTAAAGAAAGCCAATGGTCTTTCTTCCGGTCGTGCAGGAGTGAAGAAGTACATCATCTTCCTGTCTGATGGTAACCCGACCTTTCGCGTAACTTCGTATGGAGGATGCTTCCATCATAATCAGTATGATTCAAAATATACAACGCAAGAAGCGTGTGAGGCTGCCTCATCGCGGCGGGATACCTATAGCTGGAAGACAAATCCGGATGATAAACGTTCTGACGGCGTACATGGTCATGGTGATTCGGATGAATACGGATTTAACTATGCGGCTGCTTTAGCTGAGGCAAACAATCGCGGCAAAGCGGCACTATATGTGGTGAAGACCTCGAACGACGCTAATAAGATGACTAATCTTGCGTCTGACGCCAAGGCCGTCACAGGTAAGGAGCTTGATGGCACCACTGCCACAAATCTGACAAACGCATTCGAGCAGATTTACTCCAGCATCACCTCAACATCAAAGGTCAAGGTCTACTCCATCACGGATACATTGACGCAATGGGTCGATCCGGTTGATTTAACTGATGGAGATGTCACTGACAAGGTGACGGTGACTGCACCTCAAGGTAAGGCCACACCTAGCTATACAGCTACGTATGTTGAATCAACCAGGACCTTGACGGTAAAATTCACTGACGGTGTTGAAGCCGGAGCGGCTGATACGTACGGGGTGTCATTCAAAGTCAAGCCGAGCGCACAAGCGTATGCGGATTATGCGACGAATGGACAAACATATCCGGATGTCGCTGATGATGGCACCAGTGATAAGTCGGAGACTGTCACCAACGACGAAGGCAAACATATTGGTTACTATTCCAATACAGCAGCAAAGCTGACCTATTGCATCGTCACTACAGTTGGGAATCAGGAATCTGCTTGTACGGAAAAGACCGTTGACTATGGCAAGCCAGTCGTAAATGTCAAGCTTGGCAAGATCACAATCACCAAGCAGTGGTCGGACGGTAACGGCAAGCATGCTAATGATTCTGTGACGGTTCAGCTTCAACGTACGGCAACCGGTGTTGAAGGTGCAACGGCTGAGTCCGTTGGAAACGAATTGACTCTCAACGCGGAAAATAAGTGGACCGCTGAGGTTGACAACCTGCAACCGGGCTACACGTATTCCGTGGTGGAGACTTCGGGCAACGATCGCTATGACGTCACTTATAGCGACGGCCAGGATTTGACCGAGCAGATGGTGTGGTCCTCCAGCGATGATGCGGGAACGCTGAATGCGACCGTCACCAACACGTTGAAGCAAGTCACGTTGGAGAACCTCGTTTCAGTGAAGAAGAATCTGGCTGGTCGCGCATGGACGGCAACCGACAAGTTCGACTTCACGTTGGAAGCAACGGACGGGGCGCCTTTGCCGGAAGTCTGCCAAAACCAGCAATCATGTGAGGTGTCGGTGAAATCCGATTCCGCTAGCTACGCTGCGGCGTTCGGCAACATCACCTACGACGCAGGCGAAGCCGAGTACACGTACAATGTGACGGAAAACAAGGGCTCCGCCTCCGCAATGCACTATTCGAAGGCGAAGTATGAAGTCGTGGTGACCGTTGCAAAGAGCACTGATGGCGAGTGGAACGCTTCCGTGTCATCCGTGACCAAGGTGCTTGACGATAACGGTAACTCGGCTTCCGAGAAGCAGGACGTCTCTGATCCTGTCACCTTCACCAACCACTACATCCAAGTGTCCGTGTTGCCGTTTACCGGCGGCACGACGGACCGCCAGTGGCTGCTGGTCGGCGGCGGAATCGCCGGAATGGCGGCGCTGATGATCGGCGCGGCTGGAATCTGGCGCGGTAAGAAGCGTCTCGTCTGAGTCGCTGTGCGGCTGGGCCGCTCGCCAACATCTAGGGCGGCCCGGCAGTCACCAAATCAAGATTTGCGGATCGTGGGAGCAAGTTGGGTTCCCGCCTCCCGCGATTGCAGAGACAAGTAACAACAACAATAGGAAGAGGGGATTCTCATGAAGATGAGGAAACTTTTCGCCGGCATCGCCGCAGCTGCGACCTTGCTGGGTGGCATGGCCCTGGGTGCAACCAGTGCTCAGGCCGACACCGCGACGGCAACATTCACCTTCACGGCTGAAACTAAGGATCAGCTGACCAACGCTAACCTGACCGCGTACAAGATCGGTGATTACGTTACCCACGGCTCTGGTACGGATGTCGTCTATAGCGTTGCCACGAACACCGCTAACAAGGTAGCGGTGGATTCCGCTTTGAAGACGGCCGGATATACCACGACGACTCAGGATAACCTGGCTGCCGCCTTGAACGAAGGTTATCTGGATATTTCCGCCACCCGTCCGTGGGCCACGAATGCGACAAGTGGCAACGTTACCCGTAACTTCGCCGAGGCGCTTGCGTCCGAAGGCAAGCTGACGGGCGGCGAGACGGTCACGCTAACCGAACCGACTGGTTCTGACCAGAGCGGTTGGTCCGCCACTGTGGACCTTGAGCCGGGCATCTACGTGTTCATCGATAAAGCTGAAGAGACAGAGACCGGTACTGTGACCAAGGCCGTTCCGATGATCGTGGCTTCCGGTACCGTCGATGCAGAGAAGAAGCAGCTGACCGATCCGGTAATTGGCGACAATACCGTGAACATGAAGAACAGCAAGAGTGAAGACAAGACCAAGACAGTCGACAAGATTTCTGCCGCCATCGGCGACACTCTGACCTACACTCTGACGGGTAAGATTGCGAACCCGGCTCCGTCCGCGTTCAAGTTCACCGATACGCCGGGCACTGGTCTGACCATCAAGGCCGGTACCTTCAAGTTCTTCGCCGATGGAACTGCAGTCTCCGCGGCTGACTTCACTGTTCCGTCTGCCGACGTGACCGGTAACGGTACTGCCACCTTCGACGTGGTTGTGAAAGATCCGGCCAAGTATGCCGGCAAGACCATCAAGGTCACCTTCAATGCTGTGGTGAACGACGATGCCGACGTTGAAGACGGTGTTGTCAACGAACTCGACAACTACGGCACCCCTGTTCAGGTTACGACCAAGTTTGTCGGCTTTGACTTCATGAAGATCGATGCGGATGACCAGGGCATCGAAGGTGCCGAATTCCAGGTTCTGGACGGAAACACCACGCTGTACTTCGTCAAGCAGGAGGACGGTTCCTACAAGAAGGCCGCTTCCAATATCACCGCCAAGGCCACCAACACCCTCATATCTGCCGCTGACGGCACCGTGAAGGTCACTGGCCTTGACGCAACGAAGACCTACACCGTGAAGGAAACCAAGGTTGCCACCAGACTGTTCCTCGACTTCAAGCCGAGCTTCACCGTCACGTTTGCAGATGGTCAGGCTGTCCTTGCGAAGACCAAGGCTTCAGATCCATATGACCTGGTCAATACCACCGACAAGACCGTCTTGAACGTGAAGTCCGTCACCCAGCTGCCGCTCACCGGTGCCGCGGGCACCGCACTGTTCGCTGTCGTGGCGCTGCTGCTAGCCGGTGCCGGCGCGACCGTGGTGCTCAAGGCCCGTTCCAAGAACGCCATGGCCTGATTCCCATCAGACTGAATCAATAGGCTGAAACCCCCGAAGGGCGGTTGCGAGAATACTCTCGCAACCGCCCTTCGTGTATTGGGATCAGCAAGGTATTTGCGGTATACGATTTCCCATCACACTATGTTTTTTGGGGGAATAGAGTTCGATTCACGGGGGTGTGAACCGGCGAAATGGCGAGAATATGCGGAAAGGAGACTCCACGGGGGGTTGGTGTGGAGGGGAGAAAAGCGGGGGGTATTGCGTGGGGAACAGGACGTAGAATCGCAGGCAATCCACGGCGTAAGGGTGGACGGGGCGTTATACGGAAGGCAGGAATGACGATGGTGCGGGGCGGCGGATCGTTCAGTAGCGAGGAAATCCAGCTGTTACGAGGGTTGGCGGCGGTCTCCAACGTCACACAGGACCGCATCACCTACTCCGACACCTTCAAACAGGTATGCACCATCCGCTATCTTGCGGGCGAATCACCGACCAAAATCTTCCGCGAAGCGGGGCTGCCGCCGGACCTCATCGGCTACAAGCGCATCGAACGCAGCGTGGCACGCTGGAAGGCGGCCGCCATCAGATCCGTGAACGGCAACGGCAACATGAGCGACAGTGAAGTCATCGCACAGCTTGTTGAACGGTACAAATGCACGCTGGTGACGCGGCAGAACCTTGATAGCGTCGCAGAGAACATCATCGGAACGAACATCGACGCAAACACGGTCGCCGACGGAGCCGAACCCCCCTTGAAAACCGAGCAGACATTAAGCATCCAAGACGACGACGCAGAGGCGGCGGATGTGATTGACGCCAAGACGGCCTGCATCATCATCAAACAGCAGGCCAGACGCATCGACGAGCTCGAAAAGGCCAACGAGGCGCTCCGCAGGCAGATCGCCGGCTCCGACTGAGCTGGTGGCGCAAGCATTCCAGCGGGAGTATGCGGTGCGATCCTCTCGGAACGCATGAATATCGCTCTTTCGGCGAATCGGTCATGCACGGTAGCCGGGTAAAAGCAATGGGCGGAATTTGGCAGGTCGCCTAATTGTGCTACGGATGTGCGACGTGCGGGGTAGGGTGGAAAGCATTATGACTTATGAGAATCCAGGCTCCGCCGGCCAAGGCGGCGTGCAATCCGAAACCCCGCAACCCGACATGCGAACCGCCCGGACCGCAACGTCGGCGAACGACGAATCCGTCGAATCGCTCGACCAAGGCAACGAGATGGCCCGCGGCCTCAACAATCGCCATGTGCAGTTCATCGCCATCGGCGGCACCATCGGCACCGGACTGTTCCTCGGTTCCGGCAAGTCGATCGCATTGACCGGGCCAAGCATCATCTTCGTGTATATCGGCGTCGGCCTGATCATGTTCCTGCTGATGCGCGCCATCGGCGAAATGATGTATCGGGACCCCAGCCAGCACACCTTCATCAACTTCATCACCCGCTATCTCGGCCGCGGATGGGGCAAATTCGCCGTATGGACGTACTGGATCGTGCTCATCCTGACCGGCATGACCGAGATCACCGCAGTCAGCACCTATTTCGTCACGTTCTTCGGCATGTTCGACATCAATCTCAAAGCGTGGAAATGGCTGATCGAACTGTGCTTCCTCGTGGCGCTCACCTGCATCAACCTGATTGCCGTGAAGGTGTTCGGCGAGGCGGAATTCTGGTTCTCCATGATCAAAATCACGCTGATCGTGGGCCTGATCGCCACCGCCGTGGTGATGCTCGTCATCGGCTTCCACTACCCGGCCTCGCACATCGAGGGCGTCGACGGCACCATCGCGGGTGCGACGGTAAGCCTGCGCAACCTGGTCGACGGCTTCCAGATCGCGCCAAACGGTTGGATGAGCTTCTTCAAGAGCTTCCAGATGGTGTTCTTCGCCTACCTGCTCATCGAATTCGTGGGCGTTACGGTGTCGGAGACGCAGAATCCGCGCAAGGTGCTGCCGAAAGCCGTGAACGAGATCATCATGCGCATCCTGATCTTCTACGTGGGCGCGCTGGTGGCCATCATGTGCATCGTGCCGTGGCGCAATTTCCACCAGAACGCCGACGGATCGTTCGGTTCGCCGTTCATCATGGTGTTCAAATATGCGGGCCTCGACTGGGCCGCCGCGCTCGTGTTCTTCGTGGTGATCACCGCGGCCGCCTCGTCGCTCAACTCACTGCTGTATTCGGCCGGACGCCACCTGTACCAGCTGGCGCAGGATTCCGATTCGCCGGTGATGTCGCGTCTGGCCGAAGTGTCGAGCCGCAAGGTGCCGGCGAAGGCGATCGTGGTGTCCGGCTGCATGATTCTGCTGTCGCCGATCATCAATGCGCTGCCCGGCATCTCCAGCGCGTTCGTGCTGTTCTCGTCGGCCGCCAGCGCCGTGGTGATCTTCATCTACGTGCTGACGATGTTCGCGCACCGCGGCTACCGGAAGAGCGCCGACTTCCTCGCCGACGGCTTCCTGATGCCGGCCTGGAAGGTGACGGACTGGATCGCAATTGCGTTCTTCGTGTTCGTGTACGGCACGTTGTTCCTCTCGTCGGAAACCATCGGCCCCGCCATCGCCGGCATAGTCTGGCTGGTGGTCTTCGGCGGGTACTGCCTGCTGCACGAACGCTACCAGAACCGCGATCTGAAGAATTCCCTGCATAGGTAGGGTGCATCAGGTGTGTCAGCCGATATAGTCGGCCTCGTTCGTCGGGCTGGACGGCACGGCATGGTCTTCCGTGACCTTGCCCAAGCCGGACAGATACGCCTCGCGGCCGGCTTCGATCGCCTTCTTGAAGGCGCGGGCCATCAGCGGAATGTTGCCGGCGGAGGCGATCGCCGTGTACGCCATCACCGCGTCCGCGCCCATTTCCATGGCTTCCGCGGCCTGGCTCGGGCGGCCGATGCCGGCGTCGATGATCACCGGAACGCCGGCGTTCCTGATGATCACCTCGATGAAGTCACGTGCGCGCAGGCCCTTGTTCGAGCCGATCATCGCGCCGAGCGGCATCACGCAGGCCGCGCCCGCGTCTTCAAGGCGCTTGGCCGCGATCGGATCGGGGAACATGTACGGCATGACCACAAAACCCTCCTTGGCGAGCATCGCCGTGGCCTTGATGGTCTCCTCATTGTCGGGCAGCAGATACTTCGCCTCATGCTCAATCTCGACCTTCACGAAGTCCGTCTGGCACACTTCGCGCGCGAGACGGGCGATGCGCACGGCCTCCTCGGCATTGCGCGCGCCCGACGTGTTCGGCAGCATGGTGATGCCCTTGGGAATGTAGTCGAGCAGGTTGTTCTCGGTGGTGCGGCAGCGGCGCAGCGCCATGGTGACGATCTGCGTGCCGGCGTTCTCGATCGTGGCCTTGATGAGGTTCAGATCGTAACGGCCGGAGCCGAGAATGAAGCGGCTGGTGAACGCGTGGCCGCCGAGCACCAGCGGATCCGCGTCGCCGGTGGCGATCTCGTCGTATGCGTGCGCGTCCGGCTCGGGCAGGATCGCGGTGTTCGTGGTGGTGCCGACCAGCTCGTCGAGCGTGGCATTCGGTGCGGCCGCAACATCCCTTTCGGCCGTGGTCACGGTGTGTTCGGTGCTCATCGTTGGGTCCTTTCGGTTGGTTGGATCTGCTCAGGCGTCTTCTTCGCCGAGGATCAGACGGGTGATCATGTTCGCTTCATGGCAGGCGACCACGCCCACGCGCGGTGCCATCAGGCCGGCGCCCGGCACCGGAGCGGTTTCGCCGTCGCCGCAGAAGTAGAAGTTCTTCGAGACGCGCCGCGTGCCCACCAGATTGGAACTGCGGAACCCGGCCATGCCGGATGCGCTCACGAGCTTCTTGCCCGGCAGGCTCTCCAGCACCGCGTTGACCAGCATGGTCTTGTTTTCCGGCACGTCGAACGCCTCGCAGATGATGTCTTCGTTCCCGAAGAGCGTCGGCACGTTCTCATCGGTCACCCTGACGGTGTCGATGGTGATGTCGATGAACGGATTGATCTGGCGTAGGTTGCTGCGCAGCGCCTCCGTCTTGTACTGGCCGAGATCCTTGAGGAAATACTGCTGGCGATTGAGGTTCGTCATGTCTACGCGGTCGAAGTCGATCAGATGCAGATGGCCGACGCCGATGCGGGTGAGGGCCACGGCGATCGTCGAACCGAGGCCGCCGCAGCCGCAGATGGCCACGCGTGCGGCGTCCAGCTTGCCCTGAATGGCCGCGGTATGGCGGTCGAGCAGGGCCGCACGGATCTCTTCGCGGCTGACCAGCGTGGTCGGGTCGGGAAGGTTGTCGAACGCCTGCCGCCGGGCGTCGATCTGCTCCTGGGTTGCCGATGGTGCAAAAGTCATGGTTGCTTTCCGTCCGTTCCTTCCTGTGGTTCAGCCGCCCTGAACGAAAGTGACGATTTCCAGGGTGTCGGTGCCCTTGAGCTGGGTTTCGGCGCGCTTGGAGCGCGGTACGATTTCACCGTTGAGTTCGATGGCCACGCGATCGGCGCGCAGTCCGCGCAGCTCGACCAGTTCGGCCACGGTGATCGGCGTGGCGATGTGCTCTTCCTTGCCGTTGATGATCATTCGGATCCCTTCTGTGGCGCGGTTCGGAGCCGTTGGCGTTCGAGCCGCTTCAGTACGAAAAAAGGGTCGCCGAAGGAACCGTACCCTATGAGGTGGTGCGCCCCTCCGTGACCCTGATTCACGCGATATTCGGTTATCGCGAACGGAAGATTGAGATGCGCCATGCGGCGCGAACAACCCGTCTCCTTACGGCGGCATTACCCGCATCAAGTCCTCGGTCGAAGTCCTGCGACTCCCTCTCAGCCTTTCGGCTCCCGTTCGGTTGTGCCCCCATCTTCCCTCAGCCACCCGACATCACCGTCTTCGCCGCACCATACCGGCGCACAGGCTGGTCCGTGGATATGTGAGAATGAAGGCGGTTGACGAAAGGGAGGGAACCGGTGATGGAAGGTCCAATGGCGATGGCAACGGGCAGTGAATCTGCGGGCGTAACGGTGCATGGCGATCTGGCGGGATTCGCGATTCCGAGACTTGGCATGGGCACGATGGCGCTGGCGATTGAGGGCCGGCCGAATCGTGAGACGGCCATCGCCACGATCCATGCCGGTCTGGACGCGGGCGTGCGCTATCTGGATACCGCCTGGTCGTATTACCTGCCCAGCCGCCCCGGTACCGGTTCCCCGGAGGATCTGGGGTACGGCGAACGGCTGGTGCGTGACGCCCTTGCAACGTGGGAAGGCCCGCGCGATGAGGTGCTCGTGGCCACGAAGACCGGATACCGCCGCACGATGGAGGCTCCCGTGCAGACGGAACGCCAGCATCTGCAGGCCGAAGGCAGCCGGTATGGCTGGATGGCCGATTCGCGGCCGGAGACGATGATCCGCGATGCGAAGGAATCGGCCGCACACCTTGGCGTGGAGGCGTTGGACCTGCTGTATTCGCACGGACCGGACCCGGCGGTGCCGTACGAAGACCAAATCGGCGCGCTGAGGCAGCTGCTTGACGATGGCGTGATCAGGCACGCCGGCATTTCGCGCGTGAACGACGGGCAGATCGACATCGCCCGTGAGATTCTGGGGGATGGGCTGGTTGCCGTGCAGAACCAGTTCTCCCCATCGCATCCCGATCCGGAGCATACGATGGAGCACTGCGAGGAGCTGGGGCTTGCGTTCGTATGCTGGTCTCCGCTCGGAGGATTCCTGGATGCGTTCGACCGACATGCGTACGACCCGTTCCGCATGGTCGCGGCCAGGCATGGATGCTCCTATCAGCGTGTGGTGCTGGCTTGGGAATTGGGCCGCTACGGCCGGCTCTTCACCATCCCGAGCGCCCGCAATCCGCAGGAGATCAACGATTCCTTCGCGGCCGTCGATCTTACGCTTGACCCTGATGAGATTGCCATGCTGAACCATGCCGTGAACCGGCGCCGGGGCTGAACCCAGGATGCCGCGCCATCGCATGGATGGCCGTCTGCATGCAATGGCCGCGGTGGCACGGCGGCGTCGCATTTGGCGTCGGGCTGATATCGGGAGCGGTTTTGCGGATGAGATTATTTGCACTGTAAGATAAAATATGTTCGAACATGCCGAAGGAGGTTGTGCGTTGGGGTTTGAGCAGGAAGCATTCCACGAGCTGATGTCGAACATCTGGGGACGCAAATCGCAGATGCAGGAGGAGATGTCGAAGGGGGCGAAGGGCGAGCCGTTCATCGTGCAGGAGCTTTCGCTGAAGGGCCCGCAGACGCCGACGCAGCTTGCCGCGGCCATGCGCGCCACCACCGGCAGGGTCTCCACGCTGCTGTCCGCACTGGGGAGGAAAGGCCAGGTCACGCGCGAGGTCGATCCGAACGACCGTCGGATCGTACATGTGAGTCTGACGGAGGAAGGCCAGGCGCGCGCCAAAAAGCAACGCGAGGACATGCGCGAGGCGATCTGCTGGATCTTTTCGCAGATGGGGGAGCGCCGCACCCGCGAATTCGTGGATCTCGTCGTCGAATTCACCACCTACATGTCCCTGTGCGTGCCCGGCAAGACCCGCCCCACGCCGGAACAGGTCAGGGAGGCCTTCCGTGCGAACGGCGGCTCCGCCGGCGCGGACTGACGAAATATGCGGGTCCGTCCCCGGCGCCAATCATGCAATCGTAAATCGCTCTCAGGGAATACACAGCAACAGGTGTAATATCTTACACTGTAAGTAATTGACATCGTAAAGTAATCACCCTAGAGAAAGGTGCCAGGCATGCTTCGCATCATGCGATACCTCTCCAAAGCGGAGATAGGCCAGATGCTCATAGCGCTGGTCAGCATCGTCGGCCAGGTCTGGCTTGATCTGACCTTGCCGGACTATATGTCCAACATCACCGAACTTGTGGAAACCCCGGGCAGCAAAATGGCCGACATCTGGGTGGCCGGCGGCAAGATGCTTGCCATCTCGCTCGGCTCCGCGGCCTGCGCCGTCGTGACCGGCTACATCGCCGCGCGCGTGGGCGCCTCGTTCAGCCAGAGGCTACGCTCGCTGGAGTTCAATAAGGTCGAAAGCTTCGGGCCGGCGGAGATGAACCGCTTCTCCACCGCGTCGCTCATCACCCGCTCCACGAACGACATCACGCAGATCCAGATGTTCATCACCATGGGCCTGATGATGATCGTCAAGTCGCCGATCATGGCCGTGTGGGCCGTATGCAAGATCGCAGGCGACGGCTTCGAATGGACGCTCGCCACCGGCGTGGCCGTGGCGGTGCTGCTGGTCACGATCGGCGTTCTGATGGCGCTGGTCATGCCGAAGTTCCGGTCCATGCAGCGCCTGACCGACAACATCAACCTCGTGGCACGCGAGAACCTGACCGGCCTGCGCGTGGTGCGCGCCTACAATGCCGAAGACTACCAGGAGTCGAAGTTCACGCAGGCCAACAAGGAACTGACCGAAACCCAGCTGTTCACCAACCGCGCCATGGCAATCATGATGCCGCTGATGAACACGATCCTCAACGGCCTGATGCTCGCCGTCTACTGGATCGGCGCATACCTGATCGAAGCCGCCGAAGCCACCGACAAGCTCACCACCTTCGCGAACATGGTGGTGTTCTCCAGCTATTCCGTGCAGGTGATCATGAGCTTCCTGCTAATGAGCATGGTGTTCGTGCTGTGGCCGCGCGCCGACGTGTCCGCACAGCGCGTGCTCGAGGTGATCGACACCGAGCCGATGATCGCCGACGGCACCCGGACCGCGGGCAAGCCCGGCGAGGAAGGCGAAATCGAATTCCGCAACGTAAGCTTCACCTACCCGGATTCGCGCGAGGCCATGCTCGAAGGCATCAGCTTCAAGGCGCGCAAGGGCGAGACGGTCGCGTTCATCGGCTCGACCGGCTCCGGCAAATCGTCGCTGATCAACCTGGTGCCGCGCTTCTACGACGCCACCCAGGGCGAAGTGCTCGTCGACGGCGTGAACGTGCGCGACTACACCCTGAAGTCGCTGCGCGACAAGATCGGCTACGTGCCGCAGCAGGCATTCCTGTTCAAGGGCACCATCGCCGGCAACGTGGCGTATGGCGACACCGAACTGCGCGAACGGGACGTACGGAACGCATGCGAGGTCGCGCAGGCCACGGAATTCATCGACAAGAAGGAACACGGCTACAAATCCGACATCTCGCAGGGCGGCGCCAACGTTTCCGGCGGGCAGAAGCAGCGCCTGTCGATCGCAAGGGCCGTGTACCGGCATCCGGAAATCCTCATCTTCGACGACTCCTTCTCCGCGCTCGACTTCAAAACGGACCGTGCCGTGCGCGACGCGCTTGCGAAGGAGGCCAAGGATTCCACGAAACTGATCGTCGCGCAGCGCATCGGCACCATCATGAATGCCGACCGCATCGTCGTGCTCGACGAAGGCAGGGTGGCCGGGCAGGGCACGCATCATGAACTGCTCGAAACCTGCGACGTATATCGGCAGATCGCGCAGTCGCAGCTGAGCGAGGATGAACTGAAAGGGGACCGCTGACATGCCAGGACCTATGGGACGCGGGCGCGGGCCCGCGGAAAAACCGCAGGATTTCGGCGGCGTGATGAGGAAGCTCATACATTTCTGCCGTCGCTACATTCCCGTGATCGTCATTGCGCTGGTGCTTGGCGCGGCCGGAACCGTATGCCAGATCATCGGCCCCGACAAGCTCAAGGACATGACCAATGAGATCACCAAGGGACTGCCGGCCGTCGTGCATGGCAAGCCGGTGGTGAACTCGATCGACCTCACCGCCGTCGGCCGTATCGCATGGCTGCTGGTGGCGTTGTACGTCGGCTATGCGGTGCTGTGCTACCTGCAGAGCTGGCTGATGGCGAACGTGACGCAGCGCACCGCGCAGCAGTTGCGCGAGGCGATCAGCAAGAAGATCAACCGCCTACCGCTCAAGTACTTCGACAAGGTCAGCTACGGCGACGTGCTGAGCCGCATCACCAACGACGTGGACGCGATCGGGCAGACGCTCGGCCAGTCGCTGGGCTCGCTGATCACGTCGGTCACGCTGTTCTTCGGCGCGCTCGTCATGATGTTCTACAACAACGTGATCCTGACGCTGTGCGCCATCGGCTCCGCGCTGCTCGGCCTGATCGTGATGGGCGTCATCATGGTGGCCTCGCAGAAGTACTTCGCGCGCCAGCAGGCGGCCCTCGGCGACGTGAACGGCCATGTCGAGGAGATGTACACCGGCCACGCCGTGGTCAAGGCGTATTGCGGCGAGGCCGATTCCATCAGCCGTTTCGAACGTTACAACAAGGACCTGTACGTGTCCGGCTGGAAAAGCCAGTTCCTGTCCGGCCTGATGATGCCGCTGATGAACTTCATCGGCAACTTCGGCTATGTGGTCGTATGCGTGGTCGGCGCGGTGCTTGCGATGGACGGCAAAATCGAATTCGGCGTGATCGTGGCGTTCATGATGTACATCCGCCTGTTCACGCAGCCGTTGTCGCAGTTCGCGCAGGCCTTCCAGAACCTGCAGCGCTGCGCCGCCGCCTCCGAGCGCGTGTTCGGCTTCCTTGAGGAGCCGGAGCTGGCCGACGAGACCGACAAGCGGCCGCTACTCGGCATCGGCGCGGACGGCAAGCCGCAGCCGGTGCGCGGCGACGTGGAATTCAGCCATGTGCACTTCGGCTACGAGCCCGGAAAGACGATCATCCATGACTTCTCCGCTTCGGTGAAGGCCGGTCAGAAGGTCGCCATCGTCGGCCCGACCGGCGCCGGCAAGACCA
This sequence comes from Bifidobacterium moukalabense DSM 27321, assembly GCF_000522505.1. Lineage (GTDB taxonomy): Bacteria > Actinomycetota > Actinomycetes > Actinomycetales > Bifidobacteriaceae > Bifidobacterium > Bifidobacterium moukalabense. The sequence goes on from NZ_AZMV01000007.1 coordinate 204,727, forward strand.
CGATGGTGAACCTGCTCATGCGCTTCTATGAGATTTCCGGCGGCACGATTTCGATCGACGGCGTCGACACCAAGTCGGTGCCTCGCTGGAACGTGCACGACCAGTTCTCGATGGTGCTGCAAGATACGTGGGTGTTCCGTGGAACCGTGCGTGAAAACATCGTGTATTCCAAGAAGGGCGTGACCGACGAGCAGGTCGTCGCCGCATGCAAGGCCGTCGGACTGCACCACTACATCATGTCGCTGCCGGACGGCTACGACACGGTGCTTGACGACAAGGCGTCGCTTTCGCAGGGGCAGAAGCAGCTGCTGACGATTGCACGCGCGATGGTGGAGGACGCGCCGATCCTGATTCTGGATGAGGCGACCTCTTCCGTCGATACGCGTACCGAAGAGCTGATCCAGAAGGCGATGGACGCGTTGACGGTGGGGCGCACGAGCTTCGTGATCGCGCACCGCCTGTCGACGATCCGTGACGCCGACATGATTCTGGTGATGGACGGCGGCGACATCGTGGAACGCGGCACGCATGAGGAACTGCTTGCGAAGGGCGGTTTCTACGCCGACATCTACAACAGCCAGTTCACGTTGGCCGGCTGAATATCGGCCGGCCGATCCCGGCAATGGCGGGAGCCGTATGGGCGTCTAAAGGCGCTTCCTGAGGTAGGCGCCCAGATGGGGGACCGCGAATTCGAGGGACCCGTGGCCGGACGGCTGAATGATCCTGTCTTTGATCAATGCGGCCCGGTACTTGTTCACCCAGCTTCGGCTGCGGCCGGTGCGGGTCTCGATCTCGCCGACCACGGTTGCGGACGGTACGTCACGGGCCATGGCGTGCAAAAACTCGAGTTCCGCGGGCTTCAATCCGTCCAGTGCGGGTGCGCATACGGCATCGTCGAAGGCGATCTGCGCATCCGCAATGCCGGTCGCGACGTCGTCGGCGGTGATCTCCGTTGCGTGGCGGCGCTGTGCGGACTGCCACATGTAGTATCCGACAAGTTGCACCATGTATGGGTATCCGTTGGTCGCCCGCGCCGCCTGCCAGGCCTCGTCGTTGCCGATCGTCTTGCCGGAATCGGCGACGGATGCCAGGAACGCGTTCTTGACATCCAGCAGAGGAACGTCGTCAAGCTCGCAACGCAGGGCCCTGCGCAGGAACGTGATGACAGCGTCGTTGATCAGGTCGTTGACCGTTGACGGCAGTCCCGCGAATACGATGGCGATACCCTTCTTTTCGGCGTCGGGCACATCGGTCTCGTCGATGGACGTAGTGACGTGCTGCACGGCTGTGGCGATGGCGACAAGATCGTCAAGCGAGGCGGCCTGCGTCTCGTCGATGGTGATGAGAATGCCCTTTCCCTTGCCGATTTTCCCGCTTTCCAAACGTTTGGCGATTGCGTTGCGCAGCGTGAGCGGCGTGGCGGTTGCGGAAAGATCGATGCGGCCGAGGCTTGCGCTGGCGATTCCCGGGATGCTGACCGAAGGGCTTACGCTTGCCTGATTGACGTGAAGGCCGCCGGGCGTAAGCGCCTCGATGAGGCGTTGCGCGACGTCGGGCGAGGCGGTTTCGGAGATGGTCTCCCACCCGCGTTCGGCGGCGATGCGGCGAAATTCGGTAAGGAGCACGGTTTTGCCGAAGCCGCGCTGCCCGGTGACCAGCATGATGCGTCCGGGGGCGCCGGCGCCGTTGTCCAGCCCCTCCGTGAATTCCTTGATGGCGGTCTCACGGCCGATGAGTATCGGCGGCATCTTGCCGGCGGTCGGTTTGAATGGATTCATTGCCATGAAGCACCTTCTTCGTGGATCTTGTCGAATCGGGATATGGGAAATGCATGAATGTATACGAAAGTATACCAAAGTACACGAATGTACACGAAAATGTACGACTATGTACGGTGATGCATGGCACCGCACGGGGACGTCCGTACGCGGTAGGGCATCCGGCCGACTTTCGTCGGCAATCCGGGCCCTTCAGAGGAACCGCCCGGGAAAGCCGCTGCTGATGGTGGCGTGACGACCGGCGTCCAAGGTCGCGCATGCGAAAGGGAACGTGCGGCTCAACGCCTCCGGGCCCGTGGTGAACAATGCGGTGGCCAGGCCGTCGGCCAGCGCGGTGGGGTGGCCGGCAGGGGTCCCGACGGCCTGCCCGTCCGGCGGGCCGGGCACGTAGACCCATGTGGCCTCGGTCTGCTGGACGGGCAGGCCGTCGATGGCGTTGAGCAGATGGTGGATCTTCAGGTGGGTCCGCTCATTGACCGCCACCTCCCAATGGCGGCGGCTGGGCGCGCTCGCACAGAACGCGCCGCCGGCGATGTGCGCCACGCCGACGGCGCGGGTGGCGTCATCCGGGTCCTCGAGCGCGATGGCTATCGGCTCGGCGGAGCGGATCAGCAGGTCCCCGCCCGCGTCGATCACGAACTCCGCGGAGTCGGCGGCAAGGGGCGCGGCGAGCAGGTCGACGAGATGGCCTTTGCCGCAGGCTCCGAAGTCCAGATTGATCGGGCGGCGGGTGATGAGCGTGGTGCCGTGGCGTTCCACGTCGCCGCCCCATGTGGGCCGCCCCCGCAGTGCGCCCAGATGCTCGGCGGAACCGGGGTCGACCGTGAAGCTCAAGGAGGCGTCATAGCCGAGACGAATCAGATCCTCGCCGATGCATGGGTCGATCGCGCCGGAGGTGGCTTCGAACAGCGCGTCATACAGGCCGAACAGCGGTTCGGCCCAATCCGGAAAATCAAAGCCGCCGCCATGTTCGGCGCGTCCGATTTCCGCGACGAGCGAATCGGTGCGGAACCGTGACAGCGTCCGTTCATACGTTGCGATGAACGTCGCCATCCGGTCGCGTGCCTCCGTGTTCACGGGCCGTGGCGTCGAAATCACCATGCCTGTGCCGAGTGCACGGGGAAAGGCCGTAACGTAAGGCATGCGCTGCGCGAGGGAATCCATACCCATGATGGTAGCGAAGCAAGCGGGGCGGGCCATGTGCAGGGCCTCCCGCATTCGCCGTTTCGCCGCATATCGGGCGGATTGCGCGTACAGTTGGGCGCGGAAACGATGCTAGAGTGATTGACATAGTGTCAACAAGGAGGTTGCGATGAATGACGCAGCGGCGCAGGCGGTTCAGTCGGGGCAGGCCCGGAAGGTGTCGGATCTGCCGATGCCCAAGGTATGGGCATTCGCGGTGGGACAGTTCGGCTGGGCGCTGCTGTCGGGCATCATCTCGAACTGGCTGGTGTACTTCTACCAGCCCGACAACGAGACCATCGCACAAGGCCAGACGGTGTTCGTACCGCAAGGCCTTGTGGTACTTGGCATCGTGACGGTGGTCGGTGGCATCACCGCGTTCGCGCGCTTCTTCGACGCCTTCGTGGACCCGGCCGTGGCAAGTCTGTCCGACCGATGCAAGTCGGCGGCCGGCCGTCGCATGCCGTTCCTGAAGTTCGCCGCGTTGCCGCTCGCCCTCGTCACCGTGCTGGTGTTCTGGAGTCCGATCAACGGCACCAGCTGGATCAACGGCGCATTCCTGTTCGTCACCGTGATCGGCTACTACATCGCACTCACGTTCTACTGCACGCCGTACAACGCGCTCATCGCCGAACTCGGGCACGATTCCAGGCAGCAGCTCACGATCTCCACCGCCATCTCGTTCACATGGGTGGCCGGCACCGCCATCGCATATGTTGCGCCGGTGATCTGGGCCGGCTTCGTTCCGGGGCTCGGCCGCGTGAACGCCATCCGCCTGACGTTCTCGATCATGGCGGCCATCGCGCTCGTCTGCATGCTCGTGCCGCCACTGGCCATCAGGGAGCGTGACTACGTCAACTCGCAGCCGACCAGCGAATCCACCGTCGAATCGTTGAAGCAGACCTTCGGCGATGGCGAATTCCGCAAGTTCGTATGCTCCGACGTGGTCTACTGGGTGGCCATCACCACGTTCCAGACCGGCCTGCCGTTCTTCGTGACGAGCCTGCTGAAGCTGCCCGAAACCACCACGACGATCTACTTCGTGCTCATGACCGCGGTGTCAGTGCTGTTCTACCTGCCGGTGAACCTGTTGGCGAACCGCGTCGGCAAGAAGCGGATCCTGCTCGCCGCCTTCGTGGTCTTCACCTGCGCGTTCGCCTTCGCCGGCATGCTCGGCTCCGGTGTGCTCGCCGCGGTTCCGCCGATGGCGCAGGGCCTGATTCTTTCGATCGTCGGCGCGATCCCGATGGCCGCATTCGGCATCCTGCCGCAGGCGATCGTGGCGAACATCGCCGACGCGAGCTCGAAGACGACCGGCCAGGACCGTCAGGGCATGTTCTACGCGGCCCGCACGTTCGCCATGAAGATGGGCCAGTCCGTGGCGATGCTGCTGTTCACCGGCGTGAGCACGATCGGCATGGCATCGGGCGCCGGCTACCGTATCGCCGCCATCTGCGCGGCCGTGCTGTGCGGCGTCGGCGGCATCGTCTTCGCGTTCTACAACGAGCGCAAGGTGCTTGACGTGCTCGGATCCTGAGCCTCACCGGCGTGTGGAGGCGCGGCGGATCAGCGTGGGCTTGATCAGGGCGGTGACGTGCACATGCGCGTCGGCGTCATCCATATGGTCGAGCATCTGGGTCATGGCCTTGCGGCCGATGTCGGTGGCGTTGGCGGCCACGCTGGTCAACGGCAACGAGCCGAGCGGCTTGACCTGCGCCTCCTCGCAGGCGATCACGCTGATGTCTTCGGGAATGCGCACGCCCTGCTCGAGCAGTGCGTTGATGACGCCCACGCCCAACGGCGTATCCACGGTGACGATGCCATCGGGGCGTTCGCCTTCCGGCATCGCGGCGATGGCCAGGCCGGATTCGTAGCCGTCTTCGACATACAGGCCGCCGGAATCGATCACTCCCGAGGAGATCCGCGCATCCCCGCCATTGCGGCCGGCCAGCATCACGGCCTTCTGCACGCCGAGCTGCCGGTCCTGCACGGATTCATAGTCGAACGAGTGCGCCAAGAAGGCGAGCCTGGTGCAGCCGGTGCGGATAAGCTCCTCGGCGGCCATCTGCCCGGCCGACACATTGTCGCTCATTACGGAGCAGACCGGGTCGGCGTCGCGCGGATTCGTGTGGTCGATCAGGATGATCGGGATGCCCGCCGCGCGTGCGGCGGCCACGTCCTCCGGCGAATCCTCCACGGTGCTCAGCAGGATTCCCGTCACGTTCATGCCGATGAGCAGCCGCACCATGTCGCTCTGCCGCTGTTTGTCGGACAGCGCGTTGAGCCCCACGACCTGCATGCCGTGGTCCTCGCACACCTCCTGCACGCCTTCGAAGATCGATGTGAACAGCGAATGCTCGATGTCGGTCATCACGAAGCCGATCACCGGCGTGGTGTTCGACGCCGGAATCTGCCCGCCGCTGTGCTTCGGCACATAGCCGAGATCCGCGATGGCGCGGCTGATCCTCGTCTTCAACGTTGCGGAGACGCGTTCCGGATAGTTCAGGTAATTCGAGACGGTGCCGATGGAGACGCCCGCATGCTTGGCGATGTCGGAAACGCCGACCTTCTTGCTGTTCGGCATAGGGCCCCCTCACTTGCGTTGGTGCTTTCAATGAAATATTAGATGAAGATTGCGATTCCCGCTTTGAAACTTTCAACACGCCGACGAAAAACAGGATTGAAAATTTCAAAACAGGGTTCTACAATGACTTTCGTCAAGGAAGAAATATCAAGGAACAGCGAGGTTCTTGAACACTCTCGAATCTCGTTGAATATTTCAAAAGAAGGATACAGAGAAATGAACGCTGCAGCTAAGAAGAACGAGGGAGTCGGCGGATACATGCCGCTCGCCGTCGCCGCAGGTATCGGCTCCATGCTGGGCTCCGGCATCATCGTCGGCCTGTCCGCCACCATCACCGTCTGGCAGAGCGGTCTCGGCCTCGACACCACCCAGGTCGGCCTGCTTTCCGGCATCCTGACCTTCGCCATCGCGTTCGGATCGCTGTTCGGCGGCCGTCTGGCCGACAAGATCGGCCGCGTGCTGGTGTTCAACTGGATCAACCTGCTGTACGCCATCGGCGCCGCGATCTGCGTGTTCGCACCGAATTTCACCGTACTGCTCATCGGCCTGATCATCGCCGGCGTCGCCTCGGGCGCCGACCTGCCGATCTCCATGACCATCGTCTCCCATGACGCCCCGAACGACAAGGTCGCCGCGCAGCTCGTCTCCACCACCCAGGTGTTCTGGCAGGTGGGCGTGTTCATCTCCTTCATCTGCGCGTTCCTCGTCTCCACCATGGAAGGCGCGATGGGCGGCCGCGTGGTCTTCGCCATCCTCGCCGTGTTCGCCGTCGTGGCCTGGCTGTGGCGTCTGACCTCCCCGACCTTCCGCCGCTTCCACGAGGAGGCCGACGCCCGTGACGCCGCCGCGGGCCGCACCGCCGCCGCCACCGAGAAGGTCTCCGTCATCAAGATGCTGTTCGCCGGCACCGAGAACAGCAAGATGCTGCTCGGATTCTTCCTGGCCATCACCATCTTCTACTGCGGCTGGAACCTGCTGGCCAACACCTGGGGCCAGTTCCAGACCTACATGCTGGTACAGGCCAACGCCTCCCAGTCCCTGGCCACCGGCCTCGGCATCATCCTGAACTTCATCACCCTCGCCCTGAACATCGCCTTCGCCTCCATCGCGGGCGGCAAGTACCGCAACAAGCTGTTCTTCGTGGGCATGGGCATCTCCATCGTGGCCATGGTCTGCCTGGCTCTGGGCGGCACCAACATGTGGGTCATCTTCGGTGCCACCGCACTGATGAACCTCGGCGGTCCGTTCGCCGGCGAGGCCATGTACAAGGTGTGGACCCAGGAGTCCTTCCCGATTGAGATCCGCGCCTCCATCCAGGGCTTCATCAACGGCTTCTCCCGCCTGCTGTGCGGCCTGTTCGCCCTGGTCACCCCGGCCCTCGTGCTGCCCTCCACCATCAAGACCACCATGTGGTGCTTCGTGGGCGTGGTCGTGCTCGAACTGGTCGCCGGCTCGGTCATGATCGCCAAGCAGAACAAGTACGGCACCGACGAGGAGCGTCAGCTCAAAGTCGCCGCCGAAGCGTGAATCCGATGCAGGGCGCCCCTTGATCGAGGGGGCGCCCTGCCCGCCAATAACAAAGGAGTTATGAGAATCATGGAAACGCAAGTCATCAAGCCGATCGCAGTGGGGGACCTGCAGATCACGCGCTTCACCATCGAACACTTTCCGGGGGATGCGCTCGGCATTCCGACCGCGACCCCGCGTATGAACTGGACCTACTCCCGTGCCGTTCCGGACGGTTCTCAGATCCTGCTGAAGATCAGCCGCCGCGTGCCGGGCTCCCCGGCGAAGGAGGAGTGCACCTACCTCCCTCCGGAAGACAACGTGCTCGTGCCTTGGCAGTTCACCCCGCTCGCCTCGCGCGAAGAGGTCTTCGCCACCGTGCAGCTCGTTTCCGCCGCACACAAGCCATTGAGCGATCCCAGCGCCACCCTGCACTTCGAGGCCGGCCTCATGCAGGAATACGAGCACGTCGCCGACTTCGTCGGCCCCTCCTGGGCGGAACCGGAAACCGACCACCGCCACCTGCCGCTGATACGTACGGAAATCGCGATCAAGGCCAAGCCGAAGCGCGCACGCCTGTACCTGAGCGCCCTCGGCCTGGTCGAGGCGGAAATCAACGGTGTGAAAATCGGCAACGACGCACTGATTCCCGGCTGGACCAACTACGAACAGCGCGTGCAGTGCTGGACCTACGACGTCACCGGCGAGCTCAACGAGGGCGCCAACGCCATGGGCTTCTGGCTCGGCGACGGCTGGTATCGCGGCCGTCTCGGCTTCGACGGCGGTTATGTGAACTACTACGGCGATCGCCTCGGCGTGTTCGCGCAGCTTGAAGTCGAGTATGAGGACGGCGGCATCGAGCACGTCTACTCCAATGCCTGGGACCGCCAATGGAAGGCCTCGCTCGGCCCGATCGTCTGCTCCGACCTGTGCGAGGGCGAGCGGTACGATGCGCGCCTCGAACAGCCGGGCTGGTCCGAGCCGGGCTTCGACGATTCGAGCTGGAAGCCGGTCGCCGAAATCTTCTACGATCCCGCGAAAATCGAGAATCCCGATACCTCACCGGTGCGCGCGCAGGAAATCAACGAACCGGTATCCATCACACGCACCGGCGACACCCCCGACGGCCGCGGCATCTGGCTGGTCGACTTCGGCCAGAACTGCACGCAGCGCATCCATCTGCACGTCAAGGGCCTTGAGGCCGGGCAGAGCGTGGAACTGCACCATGTGGAGGTGCTCGAACCGAACGGCGAAATCGCCACACGCACCCTGCGCCGCGGCCAGCAGCATGACATCTACACCTCCAATGGCACGGACGCCTGGTGGGAGCCGCGCTTCGCGATGCACGGCTTCCGCTATGCGCAGATCGAGGGCGTTGCGGGCGAACTGACCGCCGCCGACATCGAATGCCACGTCTACCACTCCGTGATGGATCGCGCCGGCGAACTGGAAACCTCCAATCCGCTGCTGAACCGCCTGCATGCCAATGCGTTGTGGTCGATGCGTTCCAACTTCGTATCCGTTCCGCAGGACTGCCCGCAGCGCGACGAGCGCATGGGCTGGACGGGCGACATCTGCCTGTTCGCGCCGACCGCCGCCTACCTGTACGACGTGTACGGCTTCCTCAAGAGCTGGCTCAAGGACGTTCGCGCCGACCAGGTCAAATGGGGCACGGTGCCGTTCTACGTGCCGTTCATTCCGCTCGGCGGCTGGGCGCACCCGCAGGCCATCTCCACATGGGGCGATTCCGCGGTCGAGGTGCCGTGGGTGCTCTACATGGAGTCCGGCGACCCGCAGATCCTCGCCGATTCCTACGATCTGAGCCGTGATTGGATCGACGAGGTGGCCGGCTATCTCTCGCCGGACGGCGTGTGGGATCGCCGACCGGATTACGTGCTCGGCCAGCTCGGCGATTGGCTTGATCCGACCGCTCCGCCGGATGATCCGACGCAGGCGATGACCGAGAAGGAGCTCGTCGCGACCGCCTTCTTCGCCCGTTCCTGCGCGCAGGCCGAGCAAATCGCGCGGATTCTCGGCAACAACGAGGACGCCGTACGATTCGGCGACCTGCGCAGGCACGTCACCTCCGGATTCCTGGCGCGCTTCACGAACCTGGATGGCACGATGACATCCGACACGCAATGCGCGTATGCGCTGGCAATCGCGTTCGGTCTGCTCGACGGCGAGCCGGTGCGCCGCGTCAAGGCGGGCAACCGCCTGGCCAAGCTCGTGCGCGAGTCCGGCGGCAAGGTGAGCACCGGCTTCGCGGGCACGCCATTCGTACTGCCGGCCCTGACCATGACCGGGCACAACGAGGAGGCCTACGGACTGCTGCTCTCCGAGGAGTGCCCGAGCTGGCTGTACCAGGTGAAGATGGGCGCCACCACCACGTGGGAGCGTTGGGATTCCATGCGCCCGGACGGCTCGCTCAACCCCGGCGGCATGACCTCGTTCAACCATTACGCACTCGGCTCCGTGGCCGAATGGATGCATGCGCACATCGGCGGCCTCGAGGCCATCGAGGCCGGCTGGAAGCGATTCCGTGTGGCGCCGGTGATCGGCGGCGGCCTCGACCACGCCTCCACCTCGCACGTCACCCCGTACGGCAAGGCCTCCGTGGCATGGAAGACCTCCGCAGAGGGCGTGGAACTCGATGTGACCGTACCGATCGGCGCCACCGCCGTGGTGGAGCTGCCCGACCATGAGCCGACCGAGCTGGCCGGCGGAACGCACCACTTGGTCGTGGCGCTGTAACTTCGATCCCCTCCGGCGCCGAGAGCGCGAAATCCCCGCCCACGGTCCGCTCCACCGGGCGTCAGCTTGACGGCTCAGCCCGCCGGAGGGGGTAAATTATCAGAGAGAAAGGATAACCATGTCACTCAATGACGAGTCGGCGGTCGACACCACCATTGCACCGGAGGAGATCGCACCGGATACCGGCCGACGCCTCACCACGGCCGAGAAACTCCGCTTCGGCATCGGCTTCGCACTGTTCTCGCTGCTGTGGATGACCGCCGGCACCTCCGGCTCCGGCGTGCTGCTGCCGCAACGTTTCGACGAACTCAACATCGGCACCCCGGAAGTGATCCTGGGCGCGATGAACTCCGTCGGCTGCATCTTCGCACTGTTCGCGAACATCATCTTCGGCGCGCTGTCCGACATCACGCGTTCGCGCTTCGGCAAGCGCACGCCGTGGATCGTGGCCGGTGGCTTCGTCACCGCGGCCGGTTATGTGCTGGCGTTCTCGTCGGCCTCGCTTGCGGGCATCGTGGCGGGCTGGTCCATCGTGCAGATCGGCGTCAACATGATGATCGCCCCGGCCGTGGCGGTCCTGTCCGACCGCATTCCGGAAAACGTGCGCGGCACCTTCTCGTCGTTCTACGGTGGCGCGATGATCGTCGGCCAGTCCGCAGGCACGTTCCTGGGCTCGAAGTTCATCGACAGCATGGGCGTCGGTTTCGTGATCGGCGCGGTGCTGTTCGGCATCACCGGCATCCTGACGATCATCATCTGGCCTGCCGAACGCTCGTCGAAGGTCGGCAGCGCAGCGGACGACACCAAGGCGAACGTGAAGCTCAGCCCGGCGGCCATCGCGAAGTCCTTCATCCCGCCGACCAGGAACTGCCGTGACTTCTACCTCGCACTCGTCGGCCGACTGCTGCTGATCTTCGGATGGTCCATGATCTCCGGCTACCAGCTGTACATCCTCAAGAAATATTGCGGGCTCAGCGTCGACGATGCCGCCTCGACGCTCGCCACCATGTCGCTGATCTCGATGGTCGTGCTCATGATCTGCTCGATCGTCTCCGGGCCGATCTCCGACAAGCTGCACAAGCGCAAGATCATCGTGGCCACCGGCTCCGTGATCATCGCCGTGGGCGTGGCCATCCCGTTCTTCATGCCGACCGCATTGGGCATGATGCTCTACGCGGGCATCGGCGGCGTGGGCTACGGCATCTACATCGCCGTGGACCAGGCGCTGAACGTGGACGTGCTGCCAAGCGCCGACGAGGCCGGCAAGGATCTGGGCATCCTCAACCTCGCCAACACCGTCGGCCAGGTGCTCGCCCCGGTCGTGACCGGTGCGATCGTGGTGGCCACCGGCAGCTATGCGCAGATCTTCCCGGTCGCCATCGTCTCCGTGCTCGTCGGCGCCGTGGTGATCATGCTCATCAAGAAGGTCGCCTAGCGCCCCACCTTCCTCTTTTCCCACACATGCGGACCATGCGTTTCGTTCCGGCTGCCGAAACCGGAAACGATGCATGGTCCGCATATGCATTGCCCTGCCCGACGGACGTCGGCATAATCACTATGTGAGACGAAACGCTGTAGGCGGAAAAATGGAGAATGGCGGAATTGCGCCATTCTGATTTCGCCTACAACAAAAACTTCCAAAAATCAAGACTGTTCTTCCGGAATCTTCCGTTCTATGTTGTGGTCACGGTGCGCATGTTGCGTACGGCAACGGGGGCGCATCAATCAGACTTTTGCAACGGGCTGAGAGAGAGGAACCGGTCTCATGTCATTGCGCGACGAGCGCTCGCAGGGCCTTGGACGCATCACCGCCATCATCGCGGCGATGATGATCATGCTTGCCACGATGTTCGCCTGTATGTCGATGCCGCAGCAGGCGCTTGCCGCCGATGACTCCCAGACGAACTTCGACTCCTGGGCCGAGGTCGCGGCCAACATCGAACGGCAGCTTGAGACCGCCGAACAGGACTACGGCGACGGCAACTACTATCAGGCCGGCACCGACTTCCAGAACGCGCACTGGGTCGGCTACGACGCATCCAACTTCTCCAAGGTCGTCAACGACACCATCGGCGCCGACAAGCAGAAGGCACTGCTGCAGGAATTCACCGACCTCGAGGGCCTGGCCTATCAGCAGGGCCAGGGCGACGCCATCGCCTCCAAGGTCGACGCGCTGACCGCTGACCTCAACGCGACCGCACAGACGCTTGACGCCGACACCAGCCTCGCCAATCCCAAGGAATACGCGAAACAGCGCGCGGAAGAGACCGCCAAGGAGCGCAAGAAGCTCGACGCGGCCAAGAAGAACTCCTCCAAGGGCAAGGGCGACCGCACCTGGAGCGACGTGGCCAGCGAGATGAACGTCATCCTCGACAAGGCATACAAGGCCGCCGTTTCCGGCAAGGGCTCGGAAGGCTCCAGCCTCGTCAACACCGCGTACTACCAGTACTACGAGAAGCTCGGCTTCGAAAAGAACGTCATGAACGCGATCTCCGGCGACCGCGTCTCGCAGGTCGAATACCAGTTCAAGATGACCCGCAAGACCATGCGCGACGGCGGCTCCCAGAAGGAGATCAAGCAACTGGTCGACGACTTGAAGAGCTGGCTCGTGGAGGATGCGGCCACGCTCGACGGCGGCGCGACCGGCAATGTCAACAGCTTCACCAGGTTCATCACCAGCTCCGTCGGGCAGGCGTTCCTCATTCTGATCCGTGAGGGCCTCGAAGCGCTGCTGGTGGTGGCCGCGGTGATCGCCTACCTGGTGAAGTCGGGCAACAAGCGCTTCACCAAGTTCATCTACCTCGGCGTGCTCGCCGGCCTGGCGGGCTCCGGCCTGATCGCGGTGCTCTTCACCTTCCTGTTCGGCGGATCCGGCCCGATTCAGGAGATTTCCGAAGGCGTGTGCGCGCTCATCGCCATGGCCATGCTGCTGTGGACCAGCAACTGGATGCTCAACAAGAGCTCCGTGGAGGCGTGGAACCGCTACATCCGCAACAAGACCGAGGCCGCCGTGGCCAGTGCGCAAAGCAAGATGGAGGCCGGCGAGGGCGTAAGCTTCGGCATGGTCGTCTCGCTCGCCATGCTGAGCTTCCTCGCGGTGTTCCGCGAAGGCGCCGAAACGGTGATCTTCTACGAGTCCATCTATTCGATGAGCCAGGATTCACGCGGCATGTGGATTGGCGGCATCGCAGCCGCGGTCGTGCTGCTGATCATCTTCTTCGTGCTGCGCTTCACCTCCGTGAAGATTCCGATCGGCCCGTTCTTCCTCGTCACCTCGATTCTGATGGCCGTGTTGGTCGTCATCTTCGCCGGCGGCGGCATCCATGCGCTGATCGAAGGCGACCTGATCGAAGGCACCTACCTGAGCAACGTGCCGACCAACGACTGGATCGGCCTGTATCCGTACGTCGAATGCCTTGTGGCGCAGGCGCTGGCCGCCATCGCCGTGATCGCACTGTTCGTGGTCGGCTTCGTCAGGAAACGCAAACTCAAGATTTCCGATATCTCCTAAACGGAACCCAAAGAAACAAAGGAAGAGATAATGAAGAACAAGAAGATCGCCGCACTGCTCGGCATCCTGCTGGCCGGCTCCATGGCCTTCTCGCTGTCCGGCTGCGGCAACGGCAACAGCTCCGCCTCCAACGACAAGAGCAGCAGCTCCTCGTCCACGGCCTCCGACGATTCCAGCAAGGACGACTCCAGCTCCGACGACTCCGCCGGCTTCGAGGAGATCCAGGTCGACGAGAATCACTCCGATCAGGAGGTCGGCCCGCTGACCGTCAACGCCGTGTACTTCCAGCCGATCGATATGGAGCCGTCCGGCATGGGCCTGAAGGCCGCCGACGCCAGCTTCCACCTCGAAGCCGACATCCACGCCAACCAGAAGGGCACCGAACTCGGCTACGGCAAGGGTGACTTCGTTCCGGACCTGACCGTGAACTACGACATCATCGACAAGACCTCCAACGAGTCCGTCGGCTCCGGCACCTTCATGCAGATGAACGCCTCCGACGGCCCGCACTATGGCGCCAACATCAAGCTCGACAAGGCCGGCTCCTACAAGCTCGTGCTGAAGATCGAATCCCCGGAGAAGAAGGGCTGGATGCTGCACGTCGATCCGGAAACCGGCGTCAAGGGCCGCTTCTGGACCGAACCACTCGAGGTCACCTTCCCGGATTGGAACTACACTCCGCAGGAGTGGTGAGTCTCGCCGTCTAGACTATAGATCCAGTTGAGTCGGAGCCCGCGGCAGCGGGTTCCGACTTCATGCGTAATGGTAAGGGGAAAGATGCTGCTGCAGTATGTGACGGTGTTGCAGGGATTGCTGGCACCGGCTTTGCTGGTCATGGCGCTGAACGTGATGCTCACCGTCGGCGAGGGGCGCGACAAGCCGCTGAGCGCGTATTGGCGGCTGGCCGGCTTCCTCGTCGGTTTCGCGGGTGCCGTCGTATTCGCCGCCCTGCGCGCCACGGCCGTAATCACGCAGCGCACCTTCGTCAACTATCCGACGCTATGGTGCTGCGTGATCTTCGATATCGCGACATTCGCGATCGTGATATGCGCGCGACGCATCACCACCCACTGGCATGACCATCGGTTTGCGCTGGATGCGGCCAATCTCATCGCCGCGTTGGCGATCGCCGCCACCACCTTCCGTGCGCTGCCCGACGTGATCCTGCGCCTTACGATCTTCGTGGAGCCGGGCGATCCGGTCTTCACCTCCGACATGCTGCTCCGCGCGCTCGGCTTTGCGCTCGGCGCCGCCACCGCGATCATCGCGGCCTGCATCTTCCGTACGATGCGTTCCACGGCCGTGCGCTGGTCGTTCACCACGGCCGTGCTGCTGCTCATCGTGCTGCTGTTCACCTCGCATTTCACCGATCTGGCGCAACTGCTGCAGTCCAAGCGCATCGTCAGCTTCCCGACCGCCGCGTTCCTGGCGCTCGTATGGGGCATCAATCATCAGCGCGAAATGGCCATCGCCATGGCGCTCGTATTCGTCATCCCGGCTGCCGCCAGCATCGTCATGGGCTTCAAGGTCAAGCCGACCGGCCCCAACGAGGCGATCGCACGCTCCCATGTGGCGTTCCGCCGCCGTGCGAAGGCCGCCGGCGCATGGAGCCTCGTCGCCATGATCGGCATCACCGTGGCGCTGACCTACGGCGTGGCGCAGACGCAGAAGGTCGTCACCCTTTCACCGCCCGAGGAGTACTCGCTCAAGGACGGCGTGGCCACCATCACGTTCGACCAGGTCTCCGACGGCCATCTGCACCGCTTCCAGTACAAGGCGAAGGATGGCACCGTCATGCGCTTCATCATCATCAAGAAGAACGGCGGCGCGTACGGCGTCGGTCTCGACGCCTGCGACAACTGCGGCGACGCCGGCTACTACGAAAAGGACGGCAAGATCATCTGCAAGAAGTGCGATGTGGCCATCAACCTTGCGACCATCGGCTTCAAGGGCGGCTGCAATCCGGTGCCGTTCGACTACCAGGTCAAACTGGGCAAAATCGTCATCCAGACCTCCGTGCTCGACGCGCTGTCGAGCCACTTCCAGTGAGCGGAAAGGAGTGATCGACCGATGTTCTTTCTCCGCATGATCTTCCGCTCGTTCAGCCGCCAGTTCAAACGCCGTCTGCTGATCGCCGTCACCGTGTGCCTGTCGGCCACCGTGAGCGTGGCCATGCTCGGCGTGGTGTTCGACGTCGGCGACAAGCTCAACGCCGAGCTGTCGACCTACGGTTCGAACATCACCGTGCAGCCGAAGGCCGACGCGGTGGTGAGCGATCTGTACAACACCTCGGGATCTTCCGGCTCGGCCTCCGACGCCGACCCGACCGCGTTCCTGAAGGAATCGGACGCGCCGAAGATCAAGACGATCTTCTGGGCGTTCAACATCACCAACTTCGCGCCGGAACTCAACATCCACGTGGACGCCGGATGCTCGGGATCGGCATCCGCCGATTCATGCAAGGCCACCAACGTTCCGATCGTGGGCACATGGTTCGCCAAAACCCTGCACATGGATTCCGGCGAATCCACCGTGGCGGGCATGAACGGCATGCGTTCCTGGTGGAAGCTCGACGGCTCTTGGCCGAAGGACGACACCGAACAGGGCCTGATCGGCACCACGCTGGCGTCGAAGCTCGGCGTGAAGATCGGCGACACCGTCACGCTCGGCAAAACCATCTCCACCGGCGAACGCAATCAGGTGAAGGTGAAGATCACCGGCATCTACGATTCGGGCGATTCCGACAACAACGGCATGTACGTTCCGTCCATCGTGGCGCAGACGCTGGCGAACCTGCCCGATGCGATCGACAAGATCGAAGTCAAGGCGCTGACCACACCCGACAACGACCTGGCGCGCAAGGCGTCGAAGAATCCGAACGCGCTGACGCAGGACGAATGGGAGACGTGGTACTGCACCGCATACCCGTCATCCATCGCCTACCAGATCGAAGAGGTGATTCCGGGGTCCGTGGCCAAGCAGGTGCGCCAGGTCGCCGCATTGCAGGGCGATGTGCTGCAGAAGACGCAGGCGGTGATGGTGCTGATGACCGTGCTTTCGCTGGTCGCGGCCGCGATCGCCGTGGCGAACCTGATGGCCGCCTCGATCGGCGAACGCGGGTCCGAGCTTGCCCTGATGAAGGCGATCGGCGCGACGGATGGCGCGGTCTCCCGCCTGATGCTCGCCGAAACCGCCGTGATCTCGCTGGTCGGTGCGCTGGTCGGCGCGCTGCTGGGCTCCGGCGTGGCCCAGATCGTGGGGCATGTGGTGTTCGGCTCCGGCATCACGATGCGTCCGATGGTGTTTGTGCTGGTGTTCGTACTGCTTGCCGTCACCGTGCTCATCGCCTCGTTCTCGTCGATCCGTTCGATTCTGAACCTGAAGCCTGCGGAGGTGCTCCATGGCCGCTGATGAACGCAAGAGGCATGAAATGACCAATCGCAAGATGTTCTTCACCATGCTGTGGGGCGCGGTGTTCCGCCGCCGCTCACGTGCGGTGATGGCCGTGATCGCGTCGCTGGTCGGCGCGGCCACGTTGTTCTGCCTGGCCTCCGTGTGCATCGCCGTGCCGCAGCAGATGAACGAGGAGATGCGCGCATACGGCGCGAACCTCATCGTCACCCCCTCCGATGCGACCTCGAAATCCAAAGGCATCGACAACGCCACCATCAGCGACGTGACCGCCCTCGTAACGGCCGAACACAGCGCGAAATCCGCCGCCTACCGCTACGAAAGCGTGCGCATCAACTCCGCGCCGTATACGCTGGCCGGCATCAACCCCAAGGCCGTGCGGGCGCTCAACCGCCACTGGAACGTGACCGGTGACTGGCCGAGCGAAGGCAATGTGATGGTCGGCCGCGACGTGGCCGACGCGCTCGGCGTGCACATCGGCTCGCGCATCACCATCGGGTACCGCGCCTCCGACAACGCCGACGGCTCGCAGACGTCCGATTCCGATGAATCGGACACGCAACATGGTTCGCAGGGTTCGCAGACCACGGAGAACGGCCGCATCTCCTCCGACATCATGAACAACGAAGGCACCGAATTCCGCGTGGCCGGCATCGTCGACACCGGTGGTAACGAGGATTCCATCGTGTACGCCACCACCGCGGACGTGGCCAAACTGGCCGGCTCCAAGCGCGGCGCCGACGTGGTCGAATACTCCGTGAACGCGATGGGCGATGACCTGAACGCCATCGTCACAAGCCTCAACGCCAACCCGAACACCGGCGTGAAGGCGCAGACCGTCACCAAGATCACCTCGTCCGACACCCGCATCATCACCATGCTGCAGACGCTGTTCTGGATCGTCTCGCTTGTCGTGCTGGTGCTGACGTTGGTCGGCGTGGGCACCACCATCAGCTCCATCGTGAGCCAGCGACGTAACGAAATCGGCCTACGCAAGGCCTTGGGCGCCCCGTCGCAGGCGATCGGCACCGAATTCTACGTGGAATCCGCCATATACGGCCTTATCGGCGGCCTGTTCGGTACGGCCATCGGCTATGCGCTGGCCCGTGTGCTGTGCGTCACCGTATTCGAACGCGCCATCGGCTTCAACTGGCCGCTGGGTCTCGCATCGCTTGTATTGAGCATGCTCATCGCCGTCATCGCATCCATTCCGCCGGTCCGCCGCGCGACCCGCATCGACCCCGCCATCGTTTTGAGGGAGGAATAATCATGGGCTCCGAACACACCCTGCTTGAGCTTGACCACATCTCCAAGATCTACGGCGACCTGCACGCCGTCGACGACCTGAGCCTGACCGTGCCGGAAGGCGAATGGCTGGCGATTGTCGGTTCGTCCGGTTCCGGCAAGACCACGCTGATGAACATGATCGGCTGCATGGATACGCCGTCCAAGGGTTCCGTGATGCTCGAAGGCCGCAAGCTTGAGGATCTGAATGCCAGGCAGCTCGCCGACGTGCGCAAGAACATGATCGGCCTCGTGTTCCAGAAGTTCTATCTCGTACCGCATCTGACGGCCGTGGAGAACGTGATGGTCGCGCAGTACTACCATTCCGTGGTCGATGAGAAACAGGCCTTGGAGGCGTTGGAACGCGTGGGATTGAAGGATCGCGCGCACCATCTGCCGGGCCAGCTTTCCGGCGGCGAACAGCAGCGCGTGTGCATCGCCCGTGCGCTTATCAACTGCCCCAAGCTGATTCTCGCCGATGAGCCGACCGGCAATCTGGATGAGAGGAACGAGAAGATCGTGCTGGACCTGTTCCGCCAGCTGCACGAGCAGGGCACCACGATCATCGTCGTGACGCATGACGCGCTCGTCGCCTCCTGCGCGCAGCGAGAAATCATGCTCAACCATGGTGTGCTTATCGGCGAAAAATGGAATGATGGGGCAGCAAGGCAGGCGTATGAGGCGGCCGGCGGCAAGCCCGCCTTCACCGGATCGACCGCCGAGGGCGCGCAGACCGGCGAAACCGCCATCGAATTCGCCGATCCCACGAAGGCGGCGAAAACCGGCGGGGAAGAATAGAAGGAATAGACGAGAATAGACGGAAATAGACGGGACGTGCATGCGCAACCTCTATACGAAACGCATGCCCCCTTTTTGCATCATCGTTATGGAGTGATCATGAGTGACGAGAAATCGACAGCGGTGAAGGTCATCGCTCTGACCGCGGCCAGCCTTGCGCTGCTGTCGGCATGCGGCGAACCGAAGGCGACGCCGATGGACGATGAATACGCCGGCAATTCCGGCGAAAGCGTCGAATCGCAGGAAGACAAGTCCAAAACCGATGGCAAGGCGACCGATAACTCCGCCAGCGGCGACGATTCCGTCAAGAACCATGCCGACGACTCGGACTCCACGAAGTCCGACAAGAAGGACACCGGCGATTACGCCGACGGCACGTACTCGATCAATGGCCAGTACGGCCCGGTCGGCGAGGACACCATCGACGTGCATCTGACCATCAAGGACCAGAACGTGACCGACGTGAGCATCGTCGGCCACCCGTTCACGTCGATCTCCAAGAAGCATCAGGACGCCTTCGCCAAGGCCGTTCCGGATGCCGTGGTGGGCAAACCCCTGAAAGACCTCAAAATCGACAAGCTCGCCGGTGCCAGCTGGACCACCGAGGCCTTCAACAAGGCTTTGGAGGTGGCTCGCCAGGAGGCCTCCATCCAGTAGCCGGCGACCGTGGCGCCGCGCTCAGGCGGCCATGAACGGCCAGATGAGCGCGGTCATGCGCTCCGACCAGGGAATATCGGAGTCGGAATCCTTGCGCAATGCCTTGCTGGTGAGCATGGAGCCCAGTATGGTGCTGAACAGGAACTTCACATCCAATCCATGCCGGAAGATCTCACTCGTCACTCCGCGTTCGATGAACGCCGCAAAGCGTTGCTCCGCGGGCGAGACCATCTGATCGGCGATCGTCTTCAGGGAATCGTTGTCGGTTGAGAGCACCACGCCGACGGCCTTCAGGCCGATTTCGCTGTCGAAGCAGCTCTGGATGCGTTCCAGCATGGTCTGCAGACCGGAGCGGGACGGCTGCAGGTCGCCGAAATCCGGCAATCCGGCGACCTGCAGCTGAATGCGGTGCAACAGGTCGTCGGCGTTCCTGTAACGCCGGTAGATCGTTGTTTTGGCTACGCCTGAGCGACGGGCGACCTCCTCGATTGTCACGGCCGCGACGCCTTTGGAGATCACGATCTCCAACGTGGCCCGCATGATCTTGCGGTCGGTCTGCTCGCGCAGCTGCTCACGGCGACCCTGAATCTTCTGCACGGCTCCCTGCACCGCCGTCTCGACCACGCTTGCCGGCGAAACGGCCGGGGGAATGGCGGGGGAGGTGGCCGGCGGCATATCGGCGTTCATCGATCCGTTCATCACATGATCACCTTCGTGCTTTCCACCTTTGCGATGTACCACTTGTTGAACTTCATCATCGGAATGCGCAGCAGCAGGCCGATGAGCAGCAGCGGCGGGATGAACAGCGCCAGTGCGCCGATCGACGTCCAGAAATCATTGTCGTAGACGCCGGCGATGGCCGCACGCATGGCCGTGATCGAATGCGTGACCGGCAGGAACGGGCTGATGGCGGAGATGATGCGCGGCATCACGGCCAGGGGATACGCGCCGTTCGAACCGGAGATCTGCATGATGAGGAACAGCACGCCGATGGCCTTGCCCACGTTGCCGAAGCTCGACACCATCGTGTACGTGAAGAACGAGTAGACCAGCGCGGAGATCCAGCCGGAGACCATGAACAGCAGCGGATGCACAGCCTGCACATGCATGAACAGCAGGCTGCCGCCAAGCGAGAACGTGGCCTGCATGAGCGCGATCACCGCGAACACGAGATAGTGGCCGAAGAACAGCTGGTGCGGTTTCGGATCGCCCAATGCCATGCGGGTCTTGCGCGACACGGAGGTCTTCAGGGTCACGGACATGAGCAGCGCGCCCACCCACAGCGTCACGAACGTGTACAACGGGGCAAGTTGCGAGCCGAAATTCTTCACCGGGAACACGGCGGTACGCTTCACCTTGACCGGCGCCGCAAGCGTGGTGGCCAGCGAGTCGGTGTTCTTGCCCAGCACATCCTTGACCATGCTCATGTCGCCGCTGTTCAGCGCATCGGACAGCGTGGCGTTGAACGCGGAAAGCTTGTTGCCGGCCGTGGTGAGGCTGTTCGCGGTGGAATCCAGCACCTCGCGAATGGTGGTCAGCTGCTTGTCCGCGCTTGACGTGGTCTTGTTGAGGTCGCCGAGAGCGTTCTTGAGGTTGGCGGCGCTCGCGTTCAGCGCGTTCGAGGCGGTGCTTACGGAGCTGCCGATCTCGTTGAGCTGCGGCTTGAGATTCGTGTCGAAATCGGTGTGCACGGCATCGATCGCGGCCTTCGCCTGCGTGGCGAGATCCTTGATCGCGGTCCGGCTTTCCTTGGAATCGCTGACGCCGTCATCGATATGCTGTGCCGCGTCGGTGAGCGTGGTCGCGAGCGTCTTCTGCGTATCGATGGCATTGCTCAGCTTGCTGATGGCCGCTTCGAATTTGCCGATGGCCGCCGTCAGTGTCTTCTTTTCCAGGTCGGTCAGCGACGTATCGGTGTCGAGTTTGTTCTGCAGGTCGTCGTGGGTGTTCTGCAGACTGTCGACGATCTGCTGATACTGCGCGGCCTGGCTGGTCACGTTGGTCGCCTGATTGCGCAATGCGGTCGCGGTGTCGCCCGCCTGCGTGCTCACATCGGTGAGCAGCGAGTCGACCGAGTCTCCCACCGCCGCGAAACTGTCGCCGGACTGTTTGATGGCGGTGCCGAGCGCTTCGGTGGAGGTGTCCAGCGCGTCGGACAGGTCGGCAATGCTGCCGGCGGCCGATTTCAGCTGCTTGCCGGCGGTTTTCGCGCTGGACGTGGCCTGCCGGATCAGGCTGCCGGAGCTGTCGAGCAGGGTCTGTGCGCTGCCGGTCAGCGAGCTGAAGGTGGCGAGCGAGGAAGCGGTCTGTGTGAGTCCGGCCGCGAAATCGCTGATGTTCGAGCTGAACTGCTGCAGCTGGTTCTTCGCCTCGGGCTTGTCGAGCTGATCGGACAGCTGCGTGGCGAGGTCCAGTGCCGTTT
Organism: Bifidobacterium moukalabense DSM 27321; assembly: GCF_000522505.1. GTDB lineage: Bacteria > Actinomycetota > Actinomycetes > Actinomycetales > Bifidobacteriaceae > Bifidobacterium > Bifidobacterium moukalabense. Next base: position 226,614 of record NZ_AZMV01000007.1, read on the forward strand.
CGGTGAGCGTCTTCGAGAACATCTCGTTGATCTCCGCCGATACGGTGTCCGCGCCCTGGCCGGTCACCTTCGGCGCGAGCGCGTTCTTCTTCTCGTTGTTGTAGTAGGTGAGTTCCGCATGTTTGGAATCCTTCGAGAAGAAGGTCATCATGCGTTTGCTGAAATTCTTCGGAATGATGACGGCGGCATAGTATTTGCCGGATTTCGTGCCGTCGATGGCCTCCTCCTTGGTGGTGAAGGTCCAGTCGAGCTGGCTGTTGGCGCGCAGGGTGTTGACCACCTGATCGCCGACGTTGATCCTGACGGGGATCAGATCGCTTTTGTACCCGGCGTCCACGTTCGCGACGGCGAATTTCAGGTTGCCGGTGTTGGAGAACGGGTCCCAGCTGGCGGCCACGTTGAACCAGGTGAACAGCGCGGGCAGCACGGTCAGGCCGACGACGATGATTACGGACACGACGTTGCTGGTAAGTCGTTTGACGTCGCCTGCGAACAGCTTCCAGATTGCCTTCATGCGTTGTCCTTTTCGTTCTTCGTGCGGTGGTGCCTGGCGGCCTTGCGCGTCGGTTTGGCCTTGTGCGCCAACCTGGCCTTGCGCTCCTCCAGAGTGCGCTTCTTGCGGCGGATGCGGGCCTCCTGGCGTTCCATGAGCATGCCTTGGATGGCGTCGTCGCTCAGGGAGCCGAGCTCCACCTGGCGGCGCATGCTGTCGCGCATGTATTCGATGACCATCAGGAAGCCGATGATGAGCAGCACCCAGATGATCCATGTGGCCAACGCGACCAGTTTCGTGCCGTTGGTCAACGAGAACACGGTGGCCAGGATGGCCGGCACGACGAAGCCGGCGATCAGGGCGCCGCGCTTGAGCTTCGGGTACAGTTCGGTGAACCTGCTTGCGCGATACTCGATGGCCTTGCGGTAGCCGCCCTTGTCGGCCAGCACGTGGATGATCTGCGACACGTTGTAGTTGCGGACCTCCACCATCGGCCGTTCGCCGATGATCATGTCGCTTTCCTCGATCTCGCGGGCGAACAGGCGGTTCAGATTGGTCAGCAGCGGGCGGACCACGATGCCGATGAGGAAGGCGATCGCCGCGAACAGCAGCATCACGCCGACCATCTTCAGCCAATGCCCGTCATAGAAGCCGGCGATGGTCTCACGGAAGGCGTCGATGGTGTAGCGGAACGGAATGAACGGATATACCACGCGGAAGAATTTCGGCATCATATCGATCGGGTACAGGCCGGAACCGCCCGGAATCAGCAGAATCGCGAGCAGAATGCACATGCCCTTGCCGACATGCATGAAGGTGGTCGACAACGCGTAGGTGATGCTCAGGAACGTGAGCGACGTCAACGTGCCGGTCAGAACGAACATGAACGGGTTGACCGCCTGCACGCCGATGATCAGGTCGCCGATCGCGCACAGCGCGCCCTGGATGGCGGCGGGGATGGCAAGCAGCAGGAATCGGCCAAGATACTTTTCGGTGGTGGTCAGGTCGAGTTCCTCAAGGTCGTCGTCATCCACCTCGAGCTTCATGATCACCATGTACGCGAACGCGCCCACCCATAGCGAGAGGGTGTTGAACATCGGCGCCATGCCGGAGCCGTAGGTGTTCACCGGGTAGATGTTCTTCGTCTTGATCACGGTGGGGGACTGCATGAAGTCGGCGATTTTCGTAACGTCCAGACCGTCTTCGCCGAGGAGTCCGTTCAGCAGGCTCGCGCCCGACAGCGCGCTCAGATCGGTGGACAGCTGGCTCAGCTTGTTTTCGATGGTCTGCAGCTGCTCATCGGTGTCCTTCAGCATGGAACGTGTGTCGGCGGACACCTTTTCAAGCTGGTCGAGTACGGAAGAGGTCTGTTGCGCCAGGAAATTCTGGCTGGTCACGGTGCCGGACAGGGTGCCGGCGGTCGTGGCGAGCGAACTCAGACCGCTGTTGAGCTGTGGCAGTGCGCCTGAATTGATGGCTTTGCGCGCGGTCGTGGCGGAGTTCAATGTGGACTGCGTGGAGGTGTTGAACTGGTTCGACAGCTTTGTGGTGCTGGCCACCGTGTTCTTGGTGTCGGTACTGAGCCGATTGAGATCGTTGAGCGTGTTCGCCGACTGTTGGTTGCGTGATTGCAGGTCGCTGATGATCTGCTGATACTGCTTGTTCAGTTCGGGGCTGACGCTGGAGATGTCGATCTGCTGCAGGCTGTCGAGCGCCTTCGCGTTGTCGCTGTTGACCTTCTGCATGGTGCCGATGGCGCTGCTGGCATAGCCGTTGGCCGCCGCCAGACCGCCGGTCATCGTGTTGACGCTGGCGTTCGTCTGCGTGGACAGCTGCGAGAGCAGCGCCGAGCCCTGGTCGAGCGATGCGGATGCGGTCGACGAGAAGGTGGTGATGCGGGTCTGGACGTCGGTGATCAGATTGGAAGTGCCGGTCAGCCCCTTGCCGGCGCTCGCGGCGGCGGTCTGCACATCGTTCAGCGCGGTGCGGGCGGCCTGGATCTGATTGGGGGTGTTGGCCAGATTGTTGTTGAGGTCATTGACGGTGGCGCGGATCTTCGCCACGTTCTGCTGCGTCTTGTTGAGTTCGGCGACGGCTTCGCCGGTGATATTGTCGGTCTGGGTGGTGATGGTGTCGCTTACCGAGTTCACGGCTTTGGAGAGCACCTCGCTTACGGTGGAGACGAAGGTGCTGTTCACGGTGCGGTCCACGGTGGTGGTGCCCGAGTCGGTGACCTTCGGCACGAAGGCGCTGACCTTCTCGTTCACGTAGTATTCGAGGGTCGGGCGCTCGGCATTGCCGGTGATTACGCCCGCAAGGTCCTCGCTGAAATCCTTGGGGATGATGATGGCCGCATAGCAATCGCCCGACTGCACGGCCTCCATGGCCTTGGCCTTGCTCATGAACTGCCAGCCGAGCTGATCGTTCTTCCTGAGCGTGCTTTCGATCTGGTCGCCGAGATTCATCTGGCCCAGCATGGCGTTGTCGGTGCCTTCGTCGACGTTCGCCACCGCGACCCTGATGTTGTTGGTGTTGCCGTATGGGTCCCAGAATCCGTAGATATTGAACCATGCATACATCGGTGGGATGACGGTCAGGCCGGTCATGATGACCCATGCCGCGGGTACGCGAAGGATGCGCATGATGTCACGGCGCAGGATCCTCAGCACATTGCTCATAGGAAGGCGCTCCCTTTTGCCGGATCGCTCCGGTGGTGGCGGTGTTCACAACTGTCGCATAACGATACGCAATCCGTAGCGCTACGCTTCAAGTAGCGTAATACCATCTCCCGGACAAACCCGTTTCCCCTGCTCCGATGAGGAGGCAACGCGCGGTCCATGGCGAAAAGAGGGGGTCGTGATTCCCAGTAAACGTTCGAAAACCTTACAGAAATATTCTCGGCGGTTTTCAGAAATCAACCAATCGGCCGTTGTTCAATACAACTAACGACGTCGCATAACCCAGGAACATCCACCTTCTCGTGAAAGGAACGATCATGGTTTATGCAGCCCACCATCCACGGCAAACGCATCGACCGGTCGGCAAGATCATCGCCATCGCGGCGGCGGTGTCGCTGGTCTCCGGTTTCGGTGCGGGCGCAGGCGTGGCCGCCATCGTGAAAGCGAGCGCAGCCAGTCAGAAGTCCGTCATGTCCCTGGTGGGGCAGTCGGGTGGCGCCAACACCATGAACTACGATTACACCGGCAGTTATTCCGGGGCCCTCACCGCCGACGGCGAGTCGGTGGAATCGAGCGGCGAAACGATTTCCGCAACCAGCTCCGACCAGAATGCGGCCCTTGCGCAGAACAGCGGAACGCTGACCATCGCCAACGGCAAACTGACCAAATCCGGCGACAGCGACAACGCCGACAACTGCAACTTCTACGGCACCAACTCCGCGTTGCTGGCGGTGGGGGAGAAGTCGAAGGCCGTCATTTCCGATTCGTCCATCGACGCGACGAGCTCCGGATCGAACGCCATCTTCTCCACCGACTCCGCATCCGTGCTGGCCAACAATGTCGACATCACCACGTCCGCGGCCAATTCGCGCGGTCTTGACGCCACCTATGGCGGCTCGATCGTCGCCAACAGGATGACGATCTCGACCAAGGGCGACCACAGCGCATCGCTCGCCACCGACCGAGGCGGCGGATCGGTTTCCGTGACCGACTCCACGTTGAGCACGGCCGGCAGCGGCTCCCCGTTGCTGTATTCGACCGGCGATATCGAGGTTTCGGGTGTGACCGGCACGGCGAGCGGTTCGCAGCTCGCCGGCATGGAGGGGCTGAACACCATCCTCATCAACAATTCGACGCTGGAAAGCACGAATACCGGCACCACCGGTTCGGATCCGGTGGCGAACGGCGTGATCATCTACCAGTCGACCTCCGGAGACGCGGAGACCTCGACCGGTCAGCACGCCACCTTCCAGGCGAAGGACTCCACGCTGAAGTCGGCGATCACCAGCGGATCGATGTTCTACTTCACCAACACCACGGCCGACGTGGTGCTTTCGAACACCGATCTGGACTTCGATTCGGAGGCGGCGAACCTGATTCTGGCAGCCGGCAACGATGCGAACAACTGGGGCACCGCCGGCTCGAACGGCGCGACGGTGAACTTCACCGGGCGCTCGCAGACGCTGAAGGGCAAGGTGAGTGCCGACACCATCTCGAGCGTGACGCTCAACCTGCTGGAAAACTCCACGTGGACGGGCTCCGCCGAAATCACCGAGAACTCCGCCGGTTCGACCTCGGACGCCCCGATCACCGTAAACGTCGACGGCACCTCGACATGGGTGGTCACGGCCGACACGACCGTCTCCGCCCTGAACGTGGCCGATGGCGGCAAGGTGGTGGACTCCGACGGTAAGACCGTGACCATCAAGGCCAGCGGCAAGACCGTGGTCTCCGGCGATAGCGACCTGACCGTCACGGTCACCGGCTCCTACGGCACCACCGTCGAGGCGGGTTCCGACACCGAGCTCAGCTCGGACGTGACCGACCGTACGGCATTCGACAAGCAGTTCGGCACCAGCACCGCCTGGTCCTTCTGATTCCCTTCACGGCAAATCCAATACCCATATCACTTAAGGAGCACATCATGACCGACTTCGATTTCGATGCCAGGAATGCCCAGGACACCCAGAGCACCCAAGGCAGCCAGAACATCCAGGATGGCCTGCAGAATGCCGACGGCCAGCCGACCCAGACCATGCCCGAGGGCGCACGGGCTCAGCAGGCTTCGCAATTCCCGCAGCAGCCCTACTACGCGCAGCCTGCCCAGCCCGTGCAGCCGTCGCAACCCGTTCCGGACTCGTTCAACGGCCCGGTCGCGGCGAAGTCCAATACCAAGCTTGGCGGCAAGGTCATCGGCATTGTGGCGGGCATAAGCCTTCTGTGCGGTCTGGTCGGCGGTGTCGGCGGCGCCTTCGCCGTGAACGCACTGTCCGGATCCAATGAACCGCAGATGAGCCAGCAGGGTGGCCCAGGCCAAGGCGGACCCGGGCAGATGGGCGGACAGTCCGGCAACGGCGACTCCCAGAACGGTAACGGCCAGATGGGTGAGCCGCCGAGCGGCCAAGGCGGTCAGGGCGGTCAGTCCGGGCAGGGTTCCAACGGCCAGTCCGATTCCAACGGCCAGTCCGATTCCAACGGCAATGCTGATTCCGACGGCAATTCCGGTAGCCAGTCCGACGGCTCCGGCTCCGGCAAGTCCGGAAGCTCGAACTCCAGCAGCGGCTATTCCGGCTCCGACGATTCGGACACCATTGCCAGCTGACGGTACCGCCGTGTGAGCGTGTATCCCGTATGCCCCGATATCGGCTCCCGTAACCCGCAAAAAAGCGGTTCGCGGAGACCGGCATCGGGGCATATTGCGTTTTCCTTCCGCATGACGGCCCGATACGGAATCAAGGGGGTATGAGACTCTGCGTCCCCGATTGCTTGGAATTTTCCCCTGCGAGATATTGTGCGTTTTTGGTAGCGTTGGGCCAGGAGGATGCATATGAACGAGCACGAAACAAGCGCGGCCATCGCCGATGAAACCGTCATCAGCGCCATTGAAAGCGCACAATCCGCCGAAGACGCGTCGGCCGATGAACCCGACAATCCCGCCGATCGCCGTCTGCCATTGATTTTCCGCATCTATGGCGTCGCCATGCTGATCGTGGGCGTGGTCACCTTGCCGATCATCGTGTTCACATCCCTGGATGCGGTGCACGCCGTGATCGAAGGCCGCATGGCGGTCGGCACCATCAACCTCACCACTATTCTGTCGATCATCCATGCGGTTGTGCTGCTGATCACCACGGCTTGCCTGGCGGTGTTCGGTGTGCTGCTGATGCTTAACAAACGCCGCCACGTGGCACAGTGGACATACGTGATGATTCCGCTCACCCTTGCGGAAGGCCTGCTGTCCTTGGCCTTGCGGGGCTTTGGCGTCAATCTGATCGCTCCGGCCGTGCAGCTGGTCGTGCTGATCGCCCTGCATATCACCGCCGATCCGTCGCTGCGCGAGGAACGTCGGCTGCAGCTCGCCCTGCGCCGCATGGATGCGCGCAGCGAATACGAGGATGCCGCGGCCGTGGGCATGGCCGGCCGTGACCTGACCGGCAAGGGTTACATCTCGCTGGACTTCTTCAACCTGTTCTGGCTTTTTGTGGTCGGCTGCGTGTTCGGCCTGGTGATCGAGACCATCTACCATTTCATCCTGTTCGGCGACTACCAGGACCGCGCCGGCTTCCTGTGGGGGCCGTTCTCTCCGATCTACGGCTTTGGCGCGGTGATCCTGACCGTACTGCTGAATCACCTGTGGCGGTCCAACTGGCTGCTGATCTTCTGCGCCAGTGCGGTGATCGGCGGCGCCTTCGAGTACTTCACCAGTTGGTTCATGGAGACGGCCTTCGGCATCACGGCATGGAACTATACCGGTCAATGGCTGTCGATCGACGGACGCACCTCCGGCAAGTACATGTTCTTCTGGGGATTGCTCGGCCTGGTGTGGGTCAAGCTGATTCTGCCGCGACTGCTTGCCCTGATTCAGCGTATTCCGTGGAAGGCTCGCTATGCGTTGACGGCCGTGTGTTTCGTGCTGCTGCTCTTCGACGGTGTGATGACGTTGATGGCGTTGGACGCCTGGTATTCGCGTATGGCCGGCATCGCCCAGAACTCGCCGGTCTCGCAGTTCTTCGCCACCTATTTCGATAATGCGTTCATGACCAACCGTTTCCAGACCATGTCCATCGACCCGTCCTCCGCCGGCCGTATGTAGTCTGTCGTTTCCCTCCCTGACGAGAGGTGTCGCGCCGCGACGCGTGATGAAGGAGGGGATTGTGCGGGTCCCATCTTGACGAGTCCGAACTTCTTGACGGAGTCCGACTCGTCTTGACAGTGCCCGCCTCGTCTTGATGGGGACCTGTTTTAGCGGTGCCTGTTGTGACGGTGCCTGGCTTCGTCATGCTTGCTTTGCCAAGACTGCTTGCCGGATCCGCCTGCGAGCGCTGCCTGCGTTAGGCCGCGAAACTCCGTGCCAACTGTCGGATCAGATCCGGCCTATGCCCGCTCCAGGATGAGTTCGGCGAAATCACCACCGGAATCTGCTTGAACCCGGCGTCTTTGATCTGTTCGAACGTTGAGGGGTTCTGCGTCAGATCGATGGCCACATAGCGTACGCCCAGCTTCGAAAGCTCCTGTTCGGTGGCTTCGCACTGCGGATTGCTCGGATTGGTGAAAACGGTTACGGTCATCGATTCCTCCCTATGCAAGCTGTACTGGCCACGGTCTTCGGTTATGTGCGTTCGTCCGCAAACCACTATCTAGGATACACACTACCTGTAGTGGTGTGTCGTGCATTTCACCACTGCATATAGTGGGGAATTCCCCAAATTGTCAGCAAAGGCGAACGTTTGTTCGAATACTGCCAGTCTAGCCCGAGGCATGGAATGCGACCCATCGCGCATGTCGTCGGCCAGAGCCGCCGAGTGGGTGTGATTTTGCAAGTAAATGTGCTGGGTAAATGCTGGGTTACGCATTCCCGGCACATATGGCACGGATATGCGAACACCTCGAAAACCCTTGGAATCATTGGCTTTCGAGGTGTCGTAGATGTGCCCCCCGTGGGATTCGAACCCACAACCCACGACTTAAAAGGACGCTGCTCTAACCGTTGAGCTAGAGGGGCAACAGTGAAACAGTATACAGCATATTAGGACCAAACGCCACACGGATTGACGATATGCGGCGAATTATCGCCAATCCCGGCGTACCGTACCGAATCGGCCTAGAGTGGGGCATATGTCATGCACCACGATTCTTGTAGGCAGGAAAGCCAGTTACGACGGTTCGACCATCATCGCCCGAGACGACGATTCCGGCTCCGGCCGTTACGATCCGAAGAAATTCATCGCCGTCGCGCCGAAGGATCAGCCACGGCATTATCGCAGCGTGCTGAGCCATGTCGAAATCGATCTGCCCGACGACCCCTGCCGGTACAGCATCGTGCCGAATGTGCTGCCGAACCGTGGCATCCTTGCCGAGGCGGGTGTCAACGAACGCAATGTGGCGATGAGCGCCACCGAAACCATCGCCGTCAACGAACGCGTGCTTGCGGCCGACCCACTGGTCGAGCTGCAGCCGGCCGACGCGCAGGCCGGAACGCCCGAGATCCCCGGCGGCATCGGCGAGGAAGACATCATCACCCTCGTCCTGCCGTACGTGACCACCGCGAGAGAAGGCGTCGCACGGCTTGCGGAACTACTCGTGACCTACGGCACCTACGAATCGAACGGTGTCATCATCTCCGACGTGAACGAAATCTGGTACGTCGAAACGATTGGCGGCCATCATTGGATCGCCCGCCGCGTGCCGGACGACTGCTACGTCACCATCCCCAACCAACTCGGCATCGACGACTTCGACTTCGACGACGCCTTCAGCGACCAACGTGAATTCATGTGCAGCGTCGACCTACGCGAATTCATGACCGCGCACCATCTCGACCGCACGATCAGCGCGACCCCGTCCAACGGCTTCGGCTTCCAGCCGGCCGGAACGCCCAACGGCGTGATCGGCGGCAGCGTGGCCCTGAAACGCAATCACCTCAATCCGCGCGCCGCATTCGGCACGGCCACCGCAAAGGACCACATCTACAACACTCCGCGCGCCTGGTACATGCAGCGCCACCTCAACCCCAGCGAGGATTGGGATTCGCCGGCAGCCCGCTACACCCCGGGTTCGGACGACATCCCGTGGTGCCGCGTGCCCGAGAACGCCGTCACCATCGAAGACGTCGATTTCCTGATGGGTGCGCATTTCGAGGGCACGCCATATGACCCGTACGGCACGTTGGGCACGCCGGAAAGCCGCCACCGCTACCGTCCGATCGGCATCAACCGCACCGGGCATATGGTGGCCATGCAGATCCGCCCGTACGCGCCGGAGGCAAGCCGTTCGATCATGTGGATTTCATACGGCTCCGGCCCGTTCACCGCGGCCGCGCCGTTCTATGCGAACGTCGACGATACGCCCGCCTACCTGCGCGACACCACACCGGAGGTCTCGACCGGCAACCTGTATTGGACGAACCGGCTGATTGCGGCGCTCGCCGACGCGCATTTCCACGAGACGAGCAATGCGGTCGAGGCCTTCGCGGAGGCCGCCCGCGCATACGGCCATCGCCTGGTCGAACGTACCGACGTCGCCCTGCAGGGGAACGTCGAGGAGACCGCCGGCGATCTCCTGCAGGGGGCCGTGCGGGAGCCGATCGCCGAAAGGCTGCAGGCGGCCAATGACGAGATGGCGGAATACCTGCGCACGCATACCACGGAACTGCTCAACGACGTGCTGTACACGTCCAGCAATCTCATGCACAACAGCTTCGCGATGTCCGACCGCTGGAACTGAGCCCGACGGTCGGTGGCTCCGGCTCCGCCGGCTCAGTTGAAGCCGACGACGTGTTCGGCTACGAAATATCCGTTGCGAATCACGAACCGGCCGATCGATCCGCGCAGATTCAGCGCGCGCGACATGGCCTTCCTACGCACGTCCGCATAGATGGAAGGCGAGTAGGCTTTGATGTCCGCCCACATCTCCTTCTTCTTCGCGTAGTTCTCCGGTTCGCGGGACAGGATCATGAACACGCTCGCCACGGAGCTCTCGATCGCCAGGAAGTGGATCATATAGCGGTACAGGCCCTCCGGTACGGTCCCCCGTTCCGGAGTCGCCCGTACCATGTACTGGTTCACCAGGCGCAACTGGTCCACGCGGCGGATCATCACGTCGGTCTGCACGCTCTGGCCGTCGCGGCCGATGAAGTAGTGGTAGAGCGGCGTGTCCAGGTACTTGATCGTCTTCACCCACGGGAATGGCTGGTAGGCGTAGATGAAATCCACATAGAAGGTGTGCTCGGGCAACTGCATGCCGGATGCGCGCACCACCTCGGTACGGAAGGTCAGCGCGTGCATAAGAATGTATTCCGCCAATCCGAAGTGCCCCAGGTCGTTCCAGGTCAGTCGCACGTCGGGCGTCATGGCACGGCGGAAATTCACCACGTGCTTCATGATCTTGCCGACCTTGTCATACAGGTAGTTGGTCACCAGCATGTCGATCGGATCGGTGCGTTCGGCCTCTTCGCGCAGCGTGGCCATGACGAGTTCAAGCGATTCGACGCCCACCCAATCGTCCGCGTCCACGACTTTCACGTACATGCCGCTCGCCTCCGCGATGCCGGTGTTCACCGCGCCGCCATGGCCCTTGTTGTTCTGATGGATCGCGCGCACCACGCCGGGATGCCGCTGTTCATAGGACTTCGCCAGGGCGAGCGTGCTGTCGGACGAACCGTCATCGACGATCAGCACTTCGATGTCATCGTTGCGTTTCGTGGCGGTCAACGATTCGACGCACCGTCCCAGATACGTCTCCATGTTGTACGCTGGCACCACGAAGGTGAGCGTCTTCTTCTTCTGCATATTCTTCCTTGGGTAAAGCCGAAGGCGTCGGTTGCGGCGATGGGTGGGTCTGATCGCCGCATGTCGAGAAACCAACGTAGCACCTTGTGCGCTTTCAGGGTACCCGTTACACACAATCGGTACCCCGAAAGCCGCAATCTGCACCTGAAATTCCCCCTAGGGGCACATTCGTTGACGTTTGTTCACCTGGCGTCAATCCTTTGCGACTGCGTCGGCCGTCGCCGCTTCTTCCGGCGGAGGGAACGACGGCGAAGCCGCCTGCGGGAGGGAATCCTCGGATTTCTGCCCTTTTGCGGCCCTCTTCTCTTCCCGCTCCATGCGTTTTTCCGCCTCACGTTGCGCCTTGTCCCCCTCAAAACGCAACTCCGGCTTGGCCTCCATGCGGCTCAGGCCGTACCAGGCGAGATTCACGATGTGCGCGGCCAGCTGCTCTTTGCTGAGTTTGCGCTGGTCGGCCCAATACTGGCAGGTATATACGGTCATGCCGATGAGCATCTGCGCATAATATGGCACGCCCTTGGCCGGCAGATGCTGACGTTTGAACGATTCGGTGAGCAGGTCCTCCACGCGGACGCTGATGTCGCCGAGCAGCGAACTGAACGATCCGGCCGGATCGGTTTTCGGCGAATCCCTGGTAAGCACGCGAAACCCTTCGGCGTTCTCCTCCACGTAGGTGAGCAGGGCCAGCGCGGCGCGTTCCACGATCTGACGGGGGTGCGCCTGCTGGTCGGACAGTGCGTTGACGAGCGTATCGGTGAGCGCACGCATCTCACGGTCCACCACCACGGCGTACAGGCCTTCCTTGCCGCCGAAATGCTCGTAGACGATGGGTTTCGACACTTTCGCGGTGGCGGCGATCTCTTCCACGCTCACCGCCTCGAATCCCTTCGATGCAAACAGCGATCGACCGATTTCGATGAGCTGCTCACGCCTCTGATACGACGTCATCCTGGATGTACTGGCCATGCCGTCCAGTTTTTCACGCCCCGTGGATGAGCTTCGGAGTGTCCGATTCCGGAGAATCGGACATGTGGGGATGGAGGGTGACGTGTCCGTTGCGGTTTTTAGGCTGGGACTATGGATACCAATGTGATGATTGCGATTGTCGCCATAGTTGTGATTGCAGCGCTGTTGCTGATCGGCGGCTGGTGGTTCGGCAAATCGCGCAAGGATGCCGTAACCAAGTCCACTGAGGCCGCCAAGGCCAAGGCCGATGAGCGTCTCGCCCAGGAGGAGGCGGCCAATGCTCCCTCCGGCGAGCAGACGAAGACCGAGGCCGAGGTTCCCCCGGCGGCTCCGGTGCAGGAACCGGCACCCGCGCCGGCGGTGGAAGTCCCGGAGTCCGCAGGCTCGCGCATCCAGCGTCTCAAGGCCAAGCTGGCCAAGTCGGGCAACCCTTTCGGCAAGGTGCTGTTCAACATCCTCGCCAAAGACCATCTTTCCGAATCCGATTGGGAGGATGTCGAAGACACCCTGCTGCTCGCCGACGTCGGTGCCGAAGCCAGCGAACAGCTGGTCGAGGAACTGCGCAACGATGCCCGCATCAGCGGCCAGTCCGATCCCGCCGAAGTGCGCAAGGCCCTGAGGGACAAGCTGCTCAAACTGGTCGGCACCGATACGGACCGCCGTCTTAACGCCAATAAGGAAGGCGCGAACAAGCCGAGCGTCATCATCATGGTCGGCGTGAACGGCACCGGCAAGACCACCACCGCAGGCAAGCTGTCCCGCCTGTTCGTGGCCGACGGCAAGCGGGTCATGATGGGTGCCGCCGATACGTTCCGTGCGGCCGCCGCCGACCAGCTCGAAACCTGGGGCGCAAAGGTGGGCGTACCGGTCGTACGTTCCGACAAGGACGGCGCAGACCCGGCGTCCGTCGCGTTCGAAGCCAGTGAACAAGCCAAGGAGGCGCATGCCGACGTGCTCATCATCGACACCGCCGGCCGTCTGCAGAACAAGGCGAACCTCATGGACGAGCTTGGCAAGATCCGCCGCGTGACCGAAAAGAACCTGCCTGTCGACGAGGTGCTGCTCGTGCTCGACGCCACCACCGGCCAGAACGGCATGGCCCAGGCGAAGGTGTTCGCGGAGGCGATCGGCATCACCGGCGTGGTGCTGTCCAAGCTTGACGGTTCCGCCAAGGGCGGCATCGTGATTTCCGTGCAGAAGGAGCTCGGTGTTCCCGTCAAGCTCGTCGGCCTGGGCGAAGGTCCGGATGACCTCGCTCCATTCGATCCGGAAGGCTTCGTCGACGGCATCCTCGCCTGACGGATCCGCGGATCGAATGCGGCCGGCCGTGCGTGAGGCATGGCCGGCCGTTTTGCATCCTACCGGGTTTCGTATCCCACCCGGGTTGCTATGCCTTCGCCGGCACGCGCCTGATGGTGAGCTTGAGCAGCAGCGGGGCGACCAGCGTGACCAGTGAAATGATGAAGATGATCGTCGAGTAGTACTCATTGCCGAGCACATGCTCGTTGAAGCCGATTTGCGCCGTGATCAGCGCCATCTCGCCGCGCGGCACCATGCCGGCGCCGATCATCACCGTCGATGCCGCGCCGAAACCGGCCATGCGTCCGCCCAGGCCGCAGCCGACGATCTTCGTCAGCACGCCGAGAATCGTCATGATCACAATGAACACGATCATGCGTGAATCGTCGACGGCGGTCGTATTCAGGCCGATGCCCACAAAAAAAGACCGGCACGAACAATGTGTCGCCGACCGGCTCTATATAACGGTCCGTCTCTTCGGCATAGTCGCTGTTGCTCACCGCGATGCCGGCGAAGAACGCGCCGACCGCGTAGCTCAGTCCGGCGAGATCGGAGGCCCACGCCATCGCAAGGCAGATGATCACCGCCATCACCGCGATGCCGGACGGCGCCTTCAGCACTCCCGCAAGCGTCATCAGCGCCGGCGCGACCCATACGATCACCACCACGGCGCCCACGAAGAACGCCACCTGCTTGATGATGATGAGTCCCAGATCGGCCACATTCACGCTGCCGGTGTTCACCAGCGTGCACATGACGGACAGCAGGATCACGCCGATCACATCGTCGGCCACGGCTGCGCCGAGAATCGACACGCCCTCCTTCGAATCGAGCAGTCCCGCCTCCTTCAGCACCGCCACCGAAATCGATACGGATGTCGCGGAGAACACCACGCCGATGAACGCCGCCGGAATCGGCTCGAATCCGAACGCAAGGCTCACCCCGCCCATCACGACCACCGGGAACACCACGCCCATGCATGCGATGATGATTGCCGCCTTCGAATACTTCTTGAGCAGTTGCAGATCGCAGCCGACACCGCCAAGAAACATCAGGATGATGATGCCGAGATCGCTGAACAGCGAAATGTAGTCGCTTGAATGCAGCACGTTCAGCAGCGCCGGTCCGCAGATGATGCCGACAAGAATCTGGCCGATCACCTCCGGCAACTGCAACTTTCTGCAGATCAGCCCTGAACAGGTGGTCAATGCCAACATGGCGCATAACGAGATGATGAACGTCGCCATACTTTCTCCGTTCTTCCTTACGGTACGGCATTGTCTTGCGCAATGCCGCTTGCGGGTGCTCCGTCGGCGTCTATATTTCCGCAACGCACGTCGGTCATGCTGTAAAACGGGGGTCTGTCACGATGCTTCGGGATTCATGCATGCTCGTGCCCCCAATCCAGGTCACATTGTAGAAGAGTTCTGGTTTCGTGCGATTGCCGGTACGAAAAACGGATGAAACATTCGTTGCCACCATGATCCTGAAGGGTTGTTCAGGGTTGGTTTCCCGCCTTTTCCACGGTATGTTCCGCAGGGGGTGCTTCAACCGCAATCTGCTAGATTGCCGTATATGACGTTACGTCTCCGTAACACTTCGTAACGTTTTCAAAACGAGGGCGGCGTTCCATACCGTTTTGTCAACCCCACACGATGGGGTCGGAAATTTTCGAACTAGGAAAGAAAAGAGAGGGAGGGTGACATGGGCCAGCTTGATTCTGGAAATGCTGCGTGGATTCTGACTTCCGCGTCCCTGGTGTTCCTCATGACGCCTGGTGTGGCGTTCTTCTATGGTGGCATGGTTCGCGCAAAGGCCGTGTTGAATATGATGATCATGGAGGCGGCCGCGCTGTCCGTCACCATGATCATGTGGGTGCTGTGGGGCTGGTCCATCGCCTACGCGGGCTCCTCGGTCGGCGGCATCTTCGGCGATCCGGCAACCGGCTTCCTGCTGAAGGACACGATGGTCGCCGATAACGGCGTCTTCGGATCGGCCGCACTGAACTCCAACAACTATCCGGTCAGCGTGGATGTGGCGTTCCAATCAGCATTTGCCATGATCACCGTCGCCCTGATCTGCGGCGCCATCGCCGAACGCGTCAAGTACAGCACCTGGATGATCTTCGTCGCACTGTGGATCACGTTCGATTACGCTCCGCTCGCCCACATGGTGTGGAACGGTGGCTTGCTGTCCGCCGACGGCGCCATCTCCCAGGCCATCGGCGCCGCCGCCCACGACTTCGCAGGTGGTACGGTCGTGCACATCAACGCCGCAGTCGCCGCCTTGGTCATCGTACTGATCATCGGCAAGCGCAAGGGCTTCGGCACCCAGCCGTTCCGTCCGCACAACGTTCCGTTTGTCATGCTCGGCGCCTTCCTGCTGTGGTTCGGCTGGTTTGGCTTCAACGCGGGCTCCGCATTCGCCGCCAACGGCACCGCCGGCTACGCCTGGGTCTCCACTTCCATCGCAACCGCCTCCGCAATGCTTACCTGGGGCTTCACCGAGAAGATCCGTACCGGCCACTACACCGCCATGGGCGCCGCTTCCGGTATCGTCGCCGGTCTGGTCGCCATCACCCCGGCCGCCGATGTGGTCTCCCCGCTGTGGTCCATCGTGCTGGGCGGCATCGCAGGCGTGCTCACCTGCCTCGCCTGCAGCCTGAAGTTCAAGCTCGGCTATGACGATTCGCTCGACGTTGTCGGCGTCCATGGCGTCGGCGGTTTCACCGGCACCGTGCTCATCGGCTTCTTCGGTGAGGGCACCGGCCTGTTCGCGGGTGGCGATTGGCGTCAGCTGGTCGTACAGCTCATCGTCGCAATCGTGGCCATCATCTGGTCCGCGGTCATCACCGGCATCATCGCCTTCGCCCTCGAGAAGACCGTCGGCTGGCGCGTCACCGAAGCCCAGGAAGTCGGCGGCATCGACCTTGCCGACCAGGGCGAACGTGCCTACGATTTTGCTGGTACCGCAAGCTCTGTTCTCAAGGAGGTGAAGTGAGATGAAGCTCATTACCGCTATCATCCAGCCGCATAAGCTTGACGATGTCAAGGAAGCCCTCGCTGCCGCAGGCGTGCACGGCCTGACCGTGTCCGAAGCCAACGGCTACGGCCGTCAGCGTGGCCACACCGAGGTCTACCGCGGCGCCGAATACACCGTGGACCTGATTCCGAAGATCCGCATCGAAGTGCTGGCCGATGACGCCGACGCCGAGACGCTGGTCGGCGTGATCGTCAAGTCCGCCGGCTCCGGCACCATCGGTGACGGCAAGGTGTGGGTGGCACCGCTCGACTCGGTGACCCGCGTGCGCACCGGCGAGACTGGCTCGGCCGCCATCTGACCCGTATCGGTTCGGATAGGCCGTATTAAAGACCCCCGGGTTACGTTCTCGGGTTATCAATAAGACAGATCCCCGTACGTGCTCCATGCCGTGCGGGGATTCTCATTCCTCCCACCCCTCTCTTCCATCCTTCCTTCCGATGGCGGGATGCCGCATGAGGCGAGACGGAGGGAGCGCATCAAAGGATCCCACGATGACTTCTGCAGTCGATGGTCTCAAGCAGCGCTTCATGACCATGAGCCAGCCGGATGTCGACGGCGTATACCGCAATGGTGCGGCGAAACGCAAGGCCCGCACCGATCTGGCCATGACCTGCCTCAAACAGCTCTGGCAGGAGGCCCTCGACGCGGTCTCCTTCGAAGTGCCCTCCACCGGCATCGGCCTCGGTGCGGTCGGCTCGCTGGCCCGTGGTCAGGTCGGCCCGAGCTCGGACCTCGATCTGGTGGTCATCTATGAGCCGCATGCCCTGACCGACCAGCAGCTCAACGAGCTCGCCAACAAACTGTGGTACCCGATTTGGGATTCCGGACTCGACCTTGATCAGTCCGTTCGCACCCGCTCCCAGTGCGAGGCCGTCACCGACCATGACCTTCCTGCGGCCATGGGATGGCTTGACGTGGTGCCGATCGCAGGAGACACGCAGCTTATCGAAACCACGGCCACCTCCATTCTCGAGCGGTGGCGTAAGGCCGCCCGCAAACGCCTGCCGGAACTGCTCGGTTCCGCCAAGTCGCGCCTTGACGGATTCGGCCGCATGGCCTACATCAACCAGCCCGACATCAAGGAGGCCCGCGGCGGCCTGCGCGATTCGGTGCTGGTCGCCGCGCTTGCCGCCTCCTGGCTGGCCGATCGCCCGCACGGACGCTACGATGATGCCGTCGAACGCCTGCTCGACGTACGGGACTGCATTCATCTGGTCGCCAACAAAGATACGAACATGCTGCTCTCGCCCTATCAGGCCAAGGTCTCCGCAATGCTTGGCCTTGCCGATCCGACGCTGCCGGACGGCGAACGTGAGGCCACATCGATCGACGATTTGCAGACGCTGCTTGCCCGGGTCGGCCGGCAGATCGCGTTCTCCCTGGATTCCACCGCTTCGCGAGCCGAGCATTCACTTACCCACGAAAAGCCGAGATTCGCCTTTTTCCAAGTGTTCCAGCCGCGCAGCGGCGGCAGGCGCCAGGCGCCGACCTTCGATGTGATCGCCCCCGGCGTGGCCAAACATGAGGAGGAGATCGTGCTGGCCCCCGGCGCCGATCCGGGAACCGACGCGAAGCTTGCGTTGCGCGTGGCCGTCGCATCCGCCGAGTTCGGTCTGCCGATCGCTCCGGGCACGTTGCAGAATCTCAGGAACTGCCCCATCCGCGACCGCGATTGGGATGAGGAATCCCGCAAGCTGTTCGTACGCCTGCTCGCCGCAGGCCCGGAACTGCTTAACGTGTGGGAGGAGATCGACTTCGTGGACATTCCGGGCCGTTGGATTCCCGAATGGCTGGGCGTGCGCAACCGCCCGAGCGCCTCGGCCGCGCACCGGTACACCATCGACCGCCATATGGTCGAGGTGACCACGCGCCTTGGCCGCGAAACCCCGGGCGGCAACCGGTATGACGACAGGCACTACACGGCTCTGCTGCTGGCCGGCATCCTGCATGACATCGGCAAACGCCCGGGTGTCACGAACCATGCGGCCGAAGGGGCGCGCCATGCCTCCACGGTGCTCAGGCGCATGGGCTTCGACCGTGACATCATCTGGTGGGTCACGTTGCTGGTGCGCGAGCATCTGACGCTCTCCGAATTCGCGACCGGGCAGAATCCCAACGATCCGACGGTCGGTGACGAGCTGGCCGCACGCATGGACCATGACCCGATGCTGCTTGACATGCTGTTCGATCTGACCCGCGCCGACGGCTCTTCGCTGGGCGCCACTTCGGGCGAGACCATTTCCAAGCAGTATGGCTGGAGCAAGTGGCGCGAATCCCTCGTGCGCAACATGTACAACGCCACCCGCTACCACATGTGAGCCGGCATCCCCTCGTGCCCTGCGCCTCGAGTCCCTATGTTCCAGGCCTCGCGCCTCATGCCCCATACCTCACACGAACGGTGTGCGGTTTCACCGCCGATTCACCACAATGTGGGGAACATAGCACCTTCCGTTCACTTCGGCAAATCGGCCACCGGACACCCTACCTAAATCCAGTGGATTGTCCCCAAGTTGTCCACCCAGTTATCCCCATGTTGTGGAAAATCATATTGCTTGTCCACATAGTTATCCCCAAAATGTGCATAACTCGATGTTTTTCGCATTCGTTATCCACAACACCCCTTACCTAGCGTGTCGCGGACCCGGCAGGCAGGGTGGCAAGGAACACGAAAGCAGATGCCGTCCGCACGCAATCGAACATGGGGAGATTCGGACGCAATCCATCCACACCATTGTTCGTGACCATACACAAGTATTATGGTGTTCTTCGGCATCGAAACGATGTCGAAGAACATATGGATAATTGCGGTTGGTGAGTATGGCAGAAGAGACTACTTGGAGCGGCGCCCCTGCACAGGGCCGGCGAAACGGCGGATTCACGCCGAACAGGGGCAATGGCTTCAACGGCGGCAATGCCGTACGCGACATGATCTTCGACCGCATACCGCCGCACGACGATGACGCGGAGATGGCCGTGCTCGGCGGCATGCTCATGAGCAAGGACGCCATCGGCGAAGTGTCGCAGACCATCGACGTCACCGATTTCTACCAGCCGCGCAACCAGACCGTCTACGAGGCGATCATCAAACTGTTCGCCGCCTCGCAGCCCGTCGATGCCGTGCTCGTAGCCAACCAGCTGCTCAAGGACGGCGACCTCGAAAAAGTGGGGGGAAGCGACTACCTGCACAGCCTCGTCGCCTCCGTGCCGACCGCCGCGAACGCGACGTTCTATGCCGACATCATCCACCAGCGCGCCATCCTGCGCAATGTGATCGCGGCCGGTACTAAGATCGCGCAGCTCGGCTATACCGCGGAGGGGTCGCAGGCGGAAGACGTCGTCAATCTGGCGCAAGCCGAAGTCTATGAGATGTCCACGGGCAAGGTGAGGCAGGATTACGCGGCCATCGGCCCGGTGATCGGCGATACCCTCGACCAGATCGAACGTCTGCAGAACGGTGAGGTCTCGCGCGGCGTGCCGACGGGCTTCCGCGACATCGATGACGTGACGCAGGGCCTGCAGCCGGGCCAGATGATCGTCGTGGCGGGCCGTCCGGCCATGGGCAAGTCCACGCTCGGCGTCGACTTTGCGCGCGCGGCGGCACTGCACCACGGCATGACCACCGTCATCTTCAGCTTGGAAATGAGCAAGACCGAACTGGCGCAACGCATCATCGCCGCCGAAGCGAACATCCCGCTGGCCGCCATGCGCCGCGCCGACGACATCACGCCGGAACGGTGGAACATGCTCAACAATCTGCAGGACGCCCTGCAGAACGCGCCGCTGTTCATCGACGACAGCCCGAACATGAGCCTGATGGAGATCCGCGCGAAATGCCGCCGCCTCAAGCAGACGAACGATCTGAAGCTCGTCGTGATCGACTACCTGCAGCTCATGACCTCCGGCAAGGCCGTGGAAAGCCGACAGCAGGAGGTGTCGGACTTCTCCCGTGCGTTGAAGCTGCTCGCCAAGGAGCTCGAAGTGCCGGTGGTGGCGCTCAGCCAGCTGAACCGTGGCCCGGAAATGCGCAACGACAAGAAACCGCAGCTGTCCGACCTGCGCGAATCCGGCTCCATCGAACAGGATGCCGACGTGGTGTTCCTGGTGCACCGGCCGGACTTCTACGACAAGGAGGACCGCCCGGGCGAGGCCGACATCATCATGGCGAAGCACCGTAACGGCCCGACCGACACGTTCCACCTGGCGTTCCTTGGCGCATATTCGAGGTTCAAGGACATGCCGCAGGACTATCAGCAGGAGGTGTGATATGGCTTGGAACTCCTTTGCGACGCCATTGATCGGCAAGGCCGTTCGCGCGGCCTCCCGCCTTGCACACGGTGGCGGCAGCGCGTTCCCGGGCAGGATCGTGGAGCGGATCGATCCCGGCTTTCTGGCACGTACGCTGGCCCGCCTGCCGCTCGGCGTGGTGCTGGTCTCCGGCACGAACGGCAAGACGACCACCACCCGCATGGTGGCGAGCATGCTGGAATCGTTGGGATTGAAGGTATTCACGAACCCGACCGGTTCGAACTTCACGCGAGGCGTGGTCTCGTCGCTGCTGAGCGAGGTCTCGCTTTCCGGCAAGCTGGACGCGGACATCGCGGTTCTGGAACTCGACGAGGCCTATGCCGTGCATTTCGTCAGGCAGGTACGGCCCGACTACTGCCTGCTACTCAATGTGATGCGCGACCAGCTCGACCGTTTCGGCGAAATCGACAACACCGCACGATTGCTGAGCAAGGCCGCGGAGGCGACCACCGGAACCGTCGTGCTCAATCGCGAGGATCCGCGCATCGCACGGCTTGCGAACGTCGTCCATGCCGAGGATGGTGTGGACGTGCGCTATTTCGGCCTTGACGCGGCGCTGCGCGGCTTCTTCCCGTCCGATGACGACATGAGCACGACCGTCGACGCGGAAACCGGGGAATCCACGGCAACCATGACCCACACCAATCCACCGCAGGATGTGGATAGGCCGATGGCGCCGTCCGCCGAGTCGCCCGAAGCCGCAGGTTCCGGCGAATCGCCGGCGGACGTGACGCTACTCGCCGTCGGCGACCATCATGCCAGCTTCGGCATCGACGGTGAGACCTACGAAACCGACGTCAAACTGGAAGGCGTCTACAACCTGTACAACGCGGCGGCCGCGCTCGCCGCCGTACGCGCCGTTGCGGCCGATGCGAACGCCATGTTCCTGCCGTTCCTCGGCTCGGGCGCCGGGGATGACGCCGGGACCCTGCGCAGGCTCGGCATCTCGCCGCGCATCGTGGGCTTCGCGCAGTCCACCACGCAGTCCATGATCGATGCGGCAGCGCAGGTCACGCCGGCATTCGGCCGCGGCGAGGTCATCGATGTGAACGGCTCGCCCGTGGAACTGCTGCTCGTCAAGAATCCGATGGGATTCCGCCTGTCGCTCGCCTCCTTCAGGCCGGAAGGCTGCGACACCATGATCTGCATCAACGACGAATACGCCGATGGCCGCGACATGAGCTGGCTATGGGACGTGGACTTCACCTCCCTGCGCGCAACCGGCGTGGAAATGGTCTCCGGCGTGCGCGCGTGGGACATGGCCCTGCGTCTCGAATACGACCAGGTACCCCTCAAGGCCGTCAGCACCGAACTCGAGGAGTCCGTCACGAAGTTCGTGAATGCGAATCCCGGCACGCGCAAGCACATCTACTGCACATACACCGCCATGCTCAAGGTGCGCGCCACCCTGGGCAGGATCGCCGACGTCTCCGACGCGGGCGTGGGCAGGTAAACAGGGAGGGCGAGGAATATGAGTCAGGCAATCGACATCGTGTCGCTGTACCCGAAGGACATGAACATCTACGGCGACTCCGGCAACGTGCTCACCATCCGGCGCCGCCTCGCACTGTACGGCTACGAGCCGCACGTGCACGCCTACAACCAGGGTGACGAGTGGCCGGAACACGTCGACATGATTCTCGGCGGCGGCGGTCAGGACACCGGCCAGAAGAAGATCATCGACGATTTCTTCATGCGCGCCGATCTGCTACGTTCGCTTGCGGCGGGCGGCATGCCGATGCTGATGATCTGCGGCCTGTACCAGCTGTTCGGCGAGTATTTCGAAACGGTCGACGGCTCCCGGCTTGACGGCATCGGCGTAATCGGCGCGTACACGGTCGGCCAGGAAGTGCGCATGATCGGCAATCTGACCGAGACGTCCGACGACTTCGGCAGGATCATCGGCTATGAAAACCATTCCGGTCAGACGTTCCTGCGTGAGGGGGTGCGGCCGCTCGGTCATGTCGAGGCGGACGGCACCGGCAACAACGGCGAGGACCATACCGAGGGCGCACGGGTGAACAATGTGATCGGCACATACATGCACGGCTCGCTGCTGCCGAAGAATCCGGCCATTGCGGACTTTCTGATCCGCACCGCGGTCGAACGCCGCTATGGCACGTTCGATCCGGTCACAGCCGGACAGACCGCCGTGCAGAAGGCCGAACTGAACCGCATCAACGAAATCGCGGAACGTGCGCGCCGCGTGGCCATGTCCCGCCCGCGGTGATTGCGGGGAACGGGCCATATATGCCGGAATCGGCGGGTTTTGTTCAATGCATGGGTGAAGAAAGTGCGATAGAGTGGTACCACCATCACCCAAGGGAGGTAATCATGGCTGATTTTGATTTTGGTGACGGCCTGCGCAAGGTGTTTCTCGCCGGCGTCGGCGCTCTGGCGACCACCGTTGAGAAGAGCCAGGAGATCGTCGACGATCTCGTCAAGAAGGGCGAGCTGACCGTGGAGCAGGGCAAGGCCCTCAACGCCGAGCTCAAGCATAAGGTCCAGGAAGTCAAGGAGGCTTCGGAGGAGACCAAGCCCGAGTCCGAGGCGGCTCCTGAAGCCGAGTAGCATTCGTCCGATTCGCCGTCTGCCGCGCAATGGGCGCCCGGACGGCGAAGTCGTGTTATGAGTGGTGATATGCCTTTGAATACCCAGTCAGATAGGCCGGATGGCGCGCGCCCGGAAAGCGTGGAGCCGGTCACGTTGTCCGACCGAGTCAACGCGGTGATCAATCCCGCCGCCGACCCGTCGCCGGATGCGGCCGCGACGGCCGCCGCGAGGTCGGGAATTCCGCAATCCCCCCAATCGCAGGCGCCCATCGAAACGATCGGACTGTTCGGCTCGCGCAAGGACACGTTCTCCACGCGCTACCATCTCACGCGGCGCGGCAAGCTGAAGCGCCTGAAGCAGATTGCGCAGATCGCCAACCATTTTGATGTCCTGCGTGGCCTGACGCCGGTCAAAATGCGGCTTATGCTGGAGGCGCTCGGACCGACGTTCGTGAAGGTCGGCCAGATCCTGTCGATGCGTTCCGAGATTCTGCCGCAACCGTTCTGCGATGAGCTCGCCAAACTGCGCGCCGACGCCGATCCGATGCCGTACAGCACGGTGTTGCAGGTGCTTGAGGACGAGTACGGCCGGCCGGCCGACGAGATCTTCGGCCATATCGATGCCACGCCGCTTGGTTCGGCGAGCCTTGCGCAGGTGCATCGTGCGAAGCTGATTTCCGGTGAGGACGTGGCCATCAAAGTGCAGCGTCCGGGCGTGCGCGAGACCATGGCGCAGGATGTGTCCATCATGCGTTCCATCGCCAAGGTGGCTACGAGGACCATGCACAGCGCGCAGGTGGTGGACCTGTCCGGCGTGGTCGAAGAGCTGTGGGATACGTTCGAATCCGAAACCGACTTCCTGGTGGAAGCGAGGAATCTGAGCGAATTCAACCGTTTCTGCAAACGGTACAGGTACATGGATTGTCCCAAGCCGTACATCGACCTGTGCACCGAACATGTGGTCGTGATGGATTACGTGGAAGGCATCTCCGTCTCGCATCCCGACCAGCTGGTCGAAGCCGGCTACGACCTGAAGGAGATCGGCACCAAACTGGTCGACAACTACGCCACGCAGGTGCTTGACGAAGGCTTCTTCCACGCGGACCCGCATCCCGGCAACATCATGGTGAGCGGCGGGCAGATCGTGCTGCTCGACCTTGGCATGACCGGCCGGCTCAACGCGAAGACCCGCTCCGTGCTGAGGGACATGATCTTCGCCGTGGCCGAGCAGGATTCGCCGGCGCTCGCCGATGGTTTGCTGCGGTTCGCCGGCGCGGAGGCCGATCCGGAGGATTATCCGGCGCTGCTTGCCGATTTGGATGTGATCGTCAAGGAGTTCGGCACCGTCGATTTGGCGGAGCTTGACATCGCCGCGATGCTGACCGCGCTGACGCAGATGGCGCAGCGTCACGGCATCGAGGTGCCGAGCACGGTCACCACGGTCGGCCGTGCATTGGTCACGTTGGAAGGGCTGCTGGATGAGTTCATTCCCGACGTGAACATGATCCAGATCATTTCCGACCATATCGCGTCGAGCACGTCGAAGAAGGATTTCATCAAGGAGGAGACGAAATCGCTGGCGATCGAGGGGCATCAGGCATTGCACAGCCTGCTCGCCGCCGCCAACGAGCTCAAGGTCGCCTCGCGCATGCTTACGCGCGGCCAGTTGCGCGTGAATATGGAGATGGTCGGTTCGCAGGAGCCGATCCATCTGCTCGCCAATATGGTGAACCGGCTGACGATGGCCCTGATCGTGGTCGGCCTGTTCATCGGTTCGTCGATTGTGTATTACGCAGGCATCAAGCCGGTGATCTTCGGCATTCCGATCGTGGGCTTCCTCGGATACGTGATCGCCTTCATCCTTTCCGCCTGGATCGTGTTCGACATCTACTTCAAGGGCCGCAACTCCAGGAGACGGTAAGTGGCGCCTCACGCCTTGCCGCTCCTACCCCAAGCGGAATGACGCGAACGGTGCGGACACCATGGAAATCGATTTTTCCGCCGGTGAGCTTGGCTACGATCGCCGACCTCCCGTTTCGTGCACAAGCCGGATTTGAGTCGGCCCCTAGGTTGGGCATTCCAGATTGGTCAGGCGTTCCAGGGGTTGATGAGGGATACGCCCATTCCTTCGAAATCCTTGATATTTCGGGTCGCCACAATGCATGCGTTGGTCTTTGCCGTCGCCGCTATCTGTGCGTCGGCGAAACCGGTCGGTCTGCCAGACCGCTCGCGCATCGCCAGCATTGCGGCGCAATGCAGGCTTGCCGGTAGATCGAATGGCAGAATCCGACTGCCAAACGCGTCGAGCGCCTTCCCGAAAGACGTTTCCAACTGCCTTATGATGTCACTTACCGGCGTCTCTCGATCTGCTGAATTTCGAGTGAAAATTGGGCGGAACGCGCGAATCTGGGATACTCTCGTAGAGGATGCCCATGCGCGGGGCCGGACGAGCTCACGCACGGGAATGTTGTCGGGCCAATCGTGAAGGAGCATGCCCATGTCCAGTTCGTTCTTCAAGAAGGCGTTGATCGGCGGCGCAGTGGCCGCAGGCGCGGCGGTGTGGGCCATCGCACCGCGCACCTTCTCCGACAAGCGCCGCAACTACGTGCCGGCCATTCCGGACGTATGGTACGCCCATCGCGGTCTGCACGACGCCGGTTCCGGCCTGACCGCGCAATATGCCTCCGAAAGCGGCGAGTATGTGGCGCTCGCCCGCCGCATGGCCATGAAGGCCGGCTACGGCAATCCGAATGTGCTTGGCGCCATCGCCCCGGAGAATTCCCTGGCCGCCTTCGCGGCCGCCTGCGAGGCCGGTTATGGCATCGAACTCGACCTGCAGCTGGCCGCCGACGGCGCGGTAGTGGTGGTGCACGATGACGACTTGATGCGCGTTGCCGGCGATCCGCGCCGCATCGAAGACCTCACCTATGACGAGCTGACGCGCATTCCGCTGTTCCCGACCGACGCCCCGGGCGCATCCAAGGCCGCGCCGCTGCCGGGGTCGCTCGAGAAGCCGCCGCTGGTCACCACGCCGGACCATGCGCCGGAAGGTTACTACCAGCATGTGCCGTTGTTCGCCGATGTGCTCAAGGTGGTTGCCGGCCGCGTGCCGCTGATCGTGGAATACAAGTTCGATGACAATTCCAAGTGGGATCCGCGTGACGTGGAGCTCATGGAAAAGGGCGATGCGCTGCTGCAGGCCTACTCCGGCGAGTATGTGGTCGAATCGTTCAACCCCGCTGCCGTGAACTGGTACAAGGAGAACCGTCCGGAAGTATGCCGCGGCCAGCTGTCCTGGTGGCCGGAAGGCGGGGACGCGTCGGCTGACCCGGTGGCATTGGCCAAGGAATATGCGGCCGGAGCGCTGGTCTTCGACTGGATATCCCGCCCTGACTTCATCGCCTACGATTGGAAGGGTGGCAACAGCCCGCAGATGCGTCTGGCGCGTTTCATGGGCGCGGTGCCGGTCTCGTGGACCGTGCGCAGCCGCGACGAGCTCGCGCAGTGCGATGACTGGTTCGACCACCACATCTTCGAGGCGTTCGTTCCCGACGAGCGTTGATATAGGGTCCGATCCGGCCGGATCGGTCGATTCGGCCGGATCGACCGGCTGACGATCAGTCGATCACGCCGTAGAGGCGATCGCCGGCGTCGCCCAGGCCCGGCACGATATAGCACTTGTCGTTGAGCTTCTCGTCAACGGCGCACAGCACCAGCTTGAACTTGATGGACGGATCGAGGTTCTCTTCGACGAACTTCAGGCCTTCCGGAGCGCCCAGGATGCACACGGCGGTGATGTCTTTGGCGCCGCGTTCGGCCAGATAGTGCGTGGCTGCGACCAGCGTACCGCCGGTGGCGAGCATCGGATCGATCAGGAAGCACTGACGGCCGGTCAGATCCTCCGGCAGGCGGTTCGCATAGGTGATCTGCTGGGTCGGATTCTCTTCGTCGCGCTTCATGCCGAGGAAGCCGACTTCGGCGGACGGAATCATCTTGGTCATGCCGTCGAGCATGCCCAGGCCCGCGCGCAGCACGGGCACGATGATCGGAGCCGGGGAAGCGATATGCTTGCCGATCATCGGGGCGACCGGGGTCTCAATCGGCTTGTCGACGACTTCGACGTCGCGGGTGGCCTCATAGGCCTCGAGCATCACGAGTTCGGAAACGAGTTCGCGGAAAGTGGAGGAGGCGGTGTTCTTGTCACGAAGAACGGTGAGTTTGTGGTCCACCAGAGGGTGGTTCAAAACATGAATATCCATGGTTTCCAAGATTAGTGCATAACACAGAAGAAATGCGCCGAACCACGAAAGCGCCTGTCGGCGCAAAGGCCGCTCGCAGCGGCAAAAAATGGAGCCCGGGGCTATGCATGGCCCGGCGCGAATCCCATTGTACAGGCGTATGGGGTGAGGCGAAAACACGTGTCGTGGCATCCACGGGTGCCGGATTCCGCAGTTTCGATCCGCGATTTCCACTTGGCATGACGGCGGGAAACGGGGACCCTAATCCAGCCGTCCGCGCTTCCAAAGGCTTGCGCCGTGGCGGAAATCCTTGGCCGTGGCAAACAGGTTGCCGGCGGTGTGCAGCAACCGTGAGGCCTTTGCACGGGCGGTCTTTTCGGCATCGCCGGAGGATTGCGCTCCGCGCGAAGTCAGCTTCTTCGCCTCGATCCGCAATCCCAACGCAACCACGTCGGTAAAGGCGGCGGCACGTTCCAACGCCACGGCGAAATCACCCGTGAAGGCACCTGCCAGAATGGAATCCGCGGTACGCGCGATATCCTCTTCCGTGGGGGCCTGATCGACTCCGGCAATCGCGGAAGCGGCCGTCGCAACCGGCTCGCCCACGCGCCACAGCCGTGCGATCGAATCCCGGTTCTTCCTCATCCACGTACGCAGCAGGTAGAGACGCCACAGAATGCCTGGCAATGAGTCCGGCTCGGCATGGCTCCACAGTTCCGCAATCACGTCAACGCCCTCACGGTCGACCAACGTGAGCACGCGTTCCACCAGCGCCGCATCCTGCGTGTGGTGCACACGGTCAAGCAGCGCCGCCGCCGAAGCGTGGCTCATCTCGTTGATCTGCGCCGGATCCGCGCCGCCCGCGATGTTGTCGGCCATCATCTGGTCGAGCTGGCCCGGGCGCGCGGGGCGTGGCGAACCGGTATTCGTGAAACCGGCGGTACGGCTGGGAATCACGGAACCGGAACCGTAATGCATGTTAGTAGACAAGTGGCGTGACCTTTTGAATATCGATGATGCTGGGACCTTGCGGTGTATCGATTATAAACATCGCAACGGCCGTACCGGTAGGCATATAGGGCGATTTGGCGATGAGCTGCTTGGCGAGCTGCTTGCGCGCGCACATGCCGCGCAGATGGTCGAACATGCCGCCGATCACCGGCCGATGCATGCAGATCGCCGTGGTCTGGCGTGTGCTCAGCGCCCGTCTGATCTGTTCCAGGAACGCAAGCCAGGCCATGGTCGGATGGTCGGCGAACGCGTCTTCCGTCAACGCGTCGATATGCTCCATCGGCCGGTCGGTCTGCCAGCTCAGGACCTGCAGCGTCTCCTGGCAGCGCATCCACGGCGACGTGGCCAGCCGGGTCGGATTGAAGCAGGCGAGCTCGCGATTGAGCGCGAACGCGGCGGCCGCGCCTTTCGGCGTGATCGGACGGTTCGCGTCCGTGCCCTTCCAGGATTTGCGCGGTTCGGCCTTCGCATGGCGTACGATCAGCAGATTCTGCGCGGTCGCGGCCCCCTCCTGCACACGGTCGACGAAGGCCGCGAGAATGTCCTTATCGGTGGAATGCGTCAGGATCTTGCGCGCCTCACGTATCGACACCCACACGATATCGTTGATCTCACCGACATCCGCGCGGTGCACCGGGCCGAACGCGTCGATGAGATGCTCGGCCTCCTCGCCGCTGATGGGCCGTGCCATCCAGTACAGCGTGTGTTTGGTGTCGACGGTGCGGTCGTGCGAATGGCGGGTCTTCTTGCCCTCTTCGGACAGCGGATATTCGACCTCGCCCAAATACGGGCCAAGCGCGATGCTTACGCCCGTCTCCTCGCCGATTTCGCGGACCGCCGCATGACGGTGCGATTCGCCCTGCTCCAGTTTGCCTTTCGGCCAGCTCCAGTCATCATATTTCGGCCGGTGCACGATGCAGACTTCGATGTCGTCGAGTAGCTCCTTGGCCGATTTCTGTGTTGCGATCTGAGGATTATCGGCGATTTGCCCGCCGATCTTCCAGCGGTAGACGATACCCCCGGCGGCTTCCACGATACGTCTCATCTTCTCGCTCATGCCTTTCATTGTAAGCGCGACGAAAGTGGCCGACCCTGCGGTATGCAGAATCGGCCATCTTCGGAAATGCGGCGCGCGATTGTCTTGACGGTTCCCTCAACGGAACCCGCGCGGCTCAGTGCGTTGCCGGACGGCGCGTATGGCGCTTGATCAGGTACTCCTGGCAGTCGACCAGCGGGCGTCCCTCGGCGTCCTTCGAATGACGGACATACGTGCCATCGGCCTCCATGTGCCAGGAGGCGGTGGAATCGGCCATCTGCAGGTCGACGTACTTGATCAGCTCGTCGATCTGCTCCGGGGCGGTGATGCGGACCAGCGCCTCGACTCGACGGTCGAGATTGCGGTGCATCAGATCGGCGGAACCGATCCACACCTCCGGTCCGGCCGCCGGCCCCTCGCCGATCTGCGGGCCGTCGGAGTTGGCGAACGCGTAGATGCGGCTGTGCTCGAGGAAGCGGCCAAGGATGGAACGTACGCGGATGTTTTCGGAAAGGCCCGGTACGCCTGGCTTCAGCGCGCAGATGCCACGCTCGACGATGTCGATCTTCACACCGGCCTGACTTGCACGGTACAGCGCATCGATGGTCTTCTCGTCGACGATGGAGTTGACCTTGATCTTGATCCACGCCTCCTTGCCGGCGCGTGCGGCCTCCTCCTCGCGACGGATGCGCTGGATCAGGCCGGAACGTACGGTGCGCGGGGCCACCAGCAGGCGGTGGAAGCTCGACTTCGGAGCGTAGCCGGACAGCTGGTTGAACAGGCGGGTCATATCCTGGCCGACCACCGGATCGCAGGTCAGCAGGCCCAGATCGGTGTAGATTCGCGCGGTCTTCGGGTTGTAGTTGCCGGTGCCCACATGGCAGTAGCGGCGCAGTCCGTCGGCCTCCTGGCGCACCACAAGGCTCAGCTTGCAGTGGGTCTTCAGGCCCACGATGCCGTACACCACGTGCACGCCTGCGCGTTCGAGCTTGCGGGCCCACGCGATGTTGGCGTCCTCGTCGAAGCGGGCCTTGATCTCGACCAGCGCCAGCACCTGCTTGCCGGCATGCGCGGCGTCGATCAGGGCGTCGATGATCGGCGAATTGCTGGACGTACGGTACAGCGTCTGCTTGATGGCAAGCACCTTCGGGTCGGCGGCCGCCTGCGCTAGGAACGCCTGAACGGAGGTAGAGAACGAATCATACGGGTGATGCAGGAGGATATCGCGTTCGCGAATCGCTGCAAAGATGTCTTGCGCGCGGGACGACTCCACCTCGGCGATCTGACGGTTCGTGGTCGGCACGAAGGAACGGTACTTCAGATCCGGGCGGTCGATGCCGCCGAGCTCGAACAGTACGGTCGCGTCGAGCGGCGCCGGCAGGCGGTACACCTCGTCGGCGCTTACGCGCAACTGGTCGGCAAGCAGCTGGGAGAGGAACGGGCTGGTCTCGTCGGAGATCTCCAGACGGATAGGCGGTCCGAAACGACGGCGCAGCAGCTCCTTCTCCATGGCGTTGAGCAGGTTCTCGGCATCGTCCTCTTCCACGTCGATATCCTCGTTACGGGTCACGCGGAAGGAACGGGCCTCCTTGATGATCATGCCCGGGAACAGGGATTCCAGATGGGCGATGATCAGGTTCTCCATGGTGATGAAGCCGTAGCGAACATCGGTGGCCTCGTCGTCGGTCAGATCGTCGACCGGTACGAGACGGTTCAGATTTCCGGGGATCTTCACGCGTGCGAAGTGGGACTTGCCGGAGGCGGGGTTCTCCACAAGCACGGCGAGGTTGATGGAACCGCCGGAAATGTACGGGAACGGGTGGGCCGGATCCACGGCGAGCGGCGTCAGCACGGGGAAGACCTGCTGGCGGTAGTAGCGCGAAAGTCGCTCCTGCTCGGCGGCGGTGAGCTTGTCCCAGCCCAGCAGCACGATCTTCTCCTTGGCCAGGTCGGGCAGGATGTGATCGATCATGTAGTGCGCATGCTCATCCTGCAGGCGGTGGGCCTGCTCGCTGATGGCGCGCAGCTGCTGTCGGGGGCTCAGGCCGGAGGCGGCCGTGACGGCGATGCCGGTATCGATGCGGCGCTTCAGGCCTGCGACGCGAACCATGAAGAACTCGTCGAGGTTGTTCGCGAAGATCGCGGCGAAGCTGGCGCGCTCGATGATCGGCAGATCCTCGTCCTGAGCAAGCTCGAGGACTCGCTTGTTGAACTTCAGCCAGCTCAACTCGCGGTCGAAGAAGCGGTCGTTCGGCAACGGCTCCTCGCCGGCCTGCAGCTCCCGCCTGTCGTTCTTATCGGTCTCGGCGATGTGTTCAGCAATCTGGCTGCGCAGAATCGCCTTTGAGGGTGCGTCAAAAATCTGTGCCATAGCACACTACTTTAAGCGGTATTCGCCGGGACATTCCACAAAACGGCGCATAATTTAGCCGAAGTTTACATTAGTTTGATGAATTTGCGAAGAGTGCATCGATGGATGTTCGGTTCTCGGCGGGGAAGGGGGTTGTCGAAGCATGTTGCGTGGATTCCGGCTCCGCTCGCCTGATGGTTGGCGTTCCGGCATCTCGGCATCGCATATGGTGGGGATGCGTACGACACGCCGGAGTGAGGGATGAATCGCACGTAATCGCACAAACCTCAGGGAAGAAACGCACAGGATGATGCAAATCCACGATTATGGCGATCGGAAGGGAACAGTTTGGCAAATAACGCAACATAGGCCCGTTTCGGTTTGCATAGCCGCCGATGCTGAGCATAATTACGAAGTACAAGAACAACTTAACAGAGCAGAGCCCACAAAAAGTGTATGACCAAGATAGGTTGTTACGTTGAACGGGCATTGGATAGACTTACCGTTACAACGAGGAAGTTGTGCAGCGATTCTGCTCTGAAGCTTCTTGTAGAGAAGGCCCGCCCCGGCGGGTCTTCTTTTTTTGTTGCCCCTTCGATATGATTGCTATGCCGAAATCGATGGATGCGAATTACGGAAAGTGACGAGGGCTATGGTGGCTGCGAAGAGCGAGAAGGAGCCGGAAGGGTCTCAGACCCATTCCCGATTGGGGCCTGCGGAACGACGCGAACAAATCATCGATGCCGCCTCGCAGCTCATCTCCCGCAATGGGTTCTGGGGTTTTTCGGTGCGTCAGGTGGCCGCGCAATGCGACCTGACCGAGCCTGCGGTCATCTACCATTTCAAGAATAAGGTGGGGCTGCTGATCGCGGTGCTGGAGCGCCGGGACCGCGAAGATATGGCACAATATTCGCACTCCCTCGGGGTGGAGCCTGAAGAGATCTGGAATGGCGATGTGCGGTTCGGCATTCGGAGCATCTGCGATGTGCTGATGGCGCGCAATGCCAAGCAGCCGGAGATCGTGAGGCTGTACACCATTTTGCAGGGGGAGTCCCTCAGCGATCATCATCCGGCGTATGAGTACTACCAAAAACGCGAGCGCCGTGTGATTTCGATGTTGACGCGTGCTGCCGAATACGACGGTCTGGAACGGCCGCGGCAAGAGGCGCGCATGGCGCTCTCCGTGATGGACGGCATCCAGTTGCGGTGGCTTCGTGATCCCGAGGGTGTGGACCTGATGTCGCTGTGGCATGCGTATGCCGATGCTCGCTGGCGTGACGCATCCTCGGCGTGTCGCGTTGAGGATGGCGATCGGTGACGCTTTTCCGCTCGTCCGTTAGGGGCATGATGCGGGTGGATAATTAACTGCCTGGTTAATTATCTGCTATAGTAATGTCTACATAATTAACTACGTAGTTAATTAATGGCAACCTTGGCTCGAAGATGAGAAAGGGAAAAACCGATGACGATGTTTGACCAGGCGGTCGAGGCCATCCGGCAGGGATCCGATGACGAAGCTCTTGCCACGCAACTCTATGACGAACTCACCGATGACGAGCGTCTGAATCTGCTGGATGGCGATATCTATTACTGGCAAGGACGGTTGGACATTGTGCGGCATGGCTACAATGTCACGCCATACGTTATGGGTGCCGTGAATCGTCTTGGCATTCCGGGCATACGATTCGTGGACGGTCCTCGCGGGTGCGTCAGCGGGCACGGCACGGCATTCCCGGTATCCATGGCACGCGGCGCGACATGGAACGAGACTCTGGAGGAACGCGTAGGCGAAGCCATCGGAGAGGAGGTGCGCGAGCAGGGAGGCAACCTTTTCGGCGGCGTGTGCATCAACCTGCCACGCCATCCCGCTTGGGGCCGCATTCAGGAGACCTACTCCGACCAGCCGATGCTGTTGGGCTCGTTGGGCGCGGCGCTGACACGGGGCGTACGCCGGCATGCCATGGCCTGTGTCAAGCACTTTGCCTGCAACTCGATGGAAAACGCACGCTTCAAGGTCGATGTGAATGTTGATGAAGCCACTTTCCATGAAGTGTACGGGCCGCATTTCAAAACGGTGATCGATGCCGGCGCGGACGCGGTCATGACCGCATACAACGCCGTGAACGGCGAATATTGCGGTCAGAACGCATGGCTCATTCAGCAGACCCTACGAAAGGACTGGGGCTTCTCCGGTATCGTCGCGTCCGATTTCGTGTGGGGGCTGCGTGACGTGGCGAAATCCGTGAAGGCGGGGCTCAACATCGAGGAGCCGTTCCATCAACAGCGGTACACCAAGCTGCGCGCGGCCCTCGATCGCGGCGATGTGACCTGGGAGGACATTCGTGAGCTTGGCGAACGCATCCTCGGCACGCAACTGAGATTCTACGCACAACGGGATGCGCGGAAACCCGCCGGAACCATGGCCGATGCGAAGCATGTGGCGCTCGCCCGCGAAGTGGCGGAACAATCCATGGTGTTGCTGAAGAACGACGCGCGAACACTGCCTCTCGACCCCGCCGCCATCTCGCATATCGTCGTGACCGGCAGACTGGCGAACATGGCGAACACCGGCGACCAAGGCTCCTCGAATGTAAGGGCGCCATACACGGTAACGCCACTGGAGGGGTTACGTGCGGCGTATGGCGACGATGCGGTGGATTACGTGGAAGGACGCGACCGGGAGGAGGCCGCGCGGCATGCCCGCCATGCCGATGCGGCGATCGTGGTCGTCGGCTATACGGCAAACGACGAGGGTGAGTATCTCAAGAGCGTGGTCTCCCCGGATATGCTGCCGCTGCTACCGGAACCGGCGACTCAGGAACAACGTGCAGCGAAACAGGCCTGCCAGGCCTATATGAAGGAAGGCGTAAGCACGTTCGGTGGCGATGCGGAAGGAGGCGATCGCGCGAGCCTGCATCTGAGTTCGGAAGATGTGGATCTCATCCATGCCGTAGCCCAAGCCAACCCACGCACGGTCGTCGTCGTAGTCGCCGCCGGTGCCGTGCTGATGGGCGAATGGGCGGACGAGCCCGCCGCCGTGGTGATGGGCTGGTATTCCGGTATGGAAGGCGGGCACGCGCTCGCCGACATCATCGCCGGCAAGGTCGACCCGTCCGGGCGATTGCCGTACGCGATCGCACGGTCGGAAAGCGACCTGCCCCCATTCGATCGCGATGCGACCAGTGTGCGGTACACGCGTTGGTACGGCCAACGATTGATCCAACATCGCGGATCCCAGGCATTGTTCCCCTTGGGGTATGGCCTGTCATACCAGTCATACGCGATCGGGGAACCCGCGATCGCGGATCTCGACGTGGGGCGTCGGACGGCGATCCTGCACGTTCCGGTCACCAACGAAGGCGATCACGCCGGCCGCCATGTCGTTCAGATATACGGCAGCCTGCAGGAAGGCGAACGTGCGGGCGAACGTGAGCTACTCGGTTTCGCATCGGCGTCCATTCCCGCACAGGAGACCGTGGACGTTGCGATATCGCTGGATTTCTCGGCATTGGGCCGTTGGAATGCACAGGAGCGCAAGGTTGCGCTCGAAACAGGAAAAATACGCATTGAGGCGTCTTCGTTCTGGGGCGACCCCGATGCTTCGACAATGGAGGTCGAACTATGAGTACAGCGGAACCGGCAGTGTGGACGGGGACGGTAAGCGACGAACAACAGGCAAAGGTGCCATGGGTCGTCGGTGTGGCGCTCGTCTTGGGCGTGTTCCTGTGGATGGGGCCGTACATGGGCGTAAACGTGGTGCTGCTTCCCGCAAAGACGGCATTATTGGCGGGAGACGCCAAGGCGAGTGTCGTCGCGGTGCTGTCCACCAGCGCCATGATCGTCGCGGCCATCGCCAATATCATTTTCGGAGCGCTTTCCGATCTGACCCGCTCCCGTTTCGGACGCCGATCCCCTTGGATCGTCGGTGGCTCGATTCTTGCCGCGGCG
Source organism: Bifidobacterium moukalabense DSM 27321 (assembly GCF_000522505.1). Classification (GTDB taxonomy): domain Bacteria; phylum Actinomycetota; class Actinomycetes; order Actinomycetales; family Bifidobacteriaceae; genus Bifidobacterium; species Bifidobacterium moukalabense. The sequence continues at coordinate 262,319 of NZ_AZMV01000007.1, forward strand.
GCCATGATGTTTGTGAGCTGGGCGCCGACCGTACCGTTGCTCATTGTGGGATGGTGCGTGTATCAGTGCTTCCTGAACGCCATCGTCGCGCCGCTGATTGCCGTGATCACCGATCGGACCGCGCCGAAGTTCCGCGGTACCATCAGCGCCATGTACGCGCTCGGCTACTCGGTCGGCATCTATGGCGGCCAGATGATCGGCGCCCGATTCCTGACGGACCAATCCGTGGGCTTTACCGTACTCGCCGTGCTCACGCTGATCGGCGGCCCTCTCGCCGCCCTGATCATGCGTGAAGGCTCCAGCCTGGCCATGCCGAAGAAAAGCTTTACCGCACGGATGTTCTGGGAGCATTTCTCCTTCCCGACCAGGCACTGCCGTGACTACTACCTCGCATTGTTCGGCAAGTTCCTGATCGTCGCGGCCAAGTTCTCCATCTCCGGTTTCCAGCTGTACATCCTCACGGATTACATGATGCAAAGCGCCGATGGGGCCAAGCACTACGTTTCGGTGATCTCCATGTGCATGATGGTGACGGCCATCGCCATGACGGTGATCGCAGGCCCGATCTCCGACAGGATCGGCAGCCGCAAGATTCCGGTGATCGCATGCTCCCTGCTGGTCGCCGTCGGCTCCATCGTTCCGTTCTTCTCCAATGATCCGAAGATGATGATCGTATACGCGCTGGTTGCGGGTACGGGCATGGGTGCCTATAACGCGGTGGACCAAGCCCTGAACGTGGAGGTATTGCCATCCAAGGACACCGCCGCGAAGGATCTGGGCATTCTGAACCTTGCCAACACCGGTGGCCAGGTGCTTGGCCCGGTGCTTGCCGCCACGCTGATCAACATGTTCGGCTATCACGCGCTCTTCCCGTTGGCCGCGGTCTGCTCGCTGCTCGGCGCGCTGCTGATCGTCTTCATCAAATCGGTGAAATAAGCCAGCCTGAGCCAGCCATACAGGCATCTTGACCAATTCCTCGATTGCTTAGGGTGCGGGCGGTGAGAATGGCCTTCCGGATACCGTGGGCCATTTCCCACCGCCCGCACCCTGATTCGTTACGTGGGCGGAGCGGCGGGAGACGGCCTGTGGACGGCGGTGGATGACACGCCGGGGGTGTGGATAATCCGGCATCCTCCGACCACAAGGGCCGATTCGACTTGCGGGCCCGTTTCCGCATGGTTTTCAATCGGCGTTATGAACACCGCAATACCTGTTCCCACCGAAGTGCCGTTACCGCCACAGGCGTCACCGTTGCGGCGGCCCGTATCGCCGCAATGCTTCTACACTCCGCCCGGAGCGGTCGGTGACGGATGCGATGGCACCATCCCGATACGTTTTGAGGCCGATCCGAGCCCGCAAGGGTCCGCTTGCGGCACTGCGGCACGCTCGAATGCGACACGTCCGATGACGGCGAACGCCGATATGGGCAGCGTGGTGATGCTGAGTTCCGCCGTCGCGGGCGTGGGCGTCAGTACGCTGGCCGCCATGCTCGCACGCACGCTGGCGCAGCGTGGCGTCAAGTGCGTGCTGGTGGATGCCGACCTGCAAGGCGGAGGATTGGATGTGCTGCTCGGCATCGAGAATGAGGACGGTTCCCGATTCGGCGACATCAACGCACCGCTGGGCAAAGTCGACGGGAAGGCACTGTTGCGCGAGCTGCCGGTCTGGGATGGAGTGCCGGTGCTCTCCTGCGATCCGTGGAAGGTCGAGAATCCGCAATGGTGGGAGATCCAGGCGTGCATTCGCTCGCTCGCACAGACACGCAGGATGGTGATCGTCGACGCGGCAAGCCACATCGGTCTTGACGGTCTGGGGGATTACATCGGGGCCCGGCACATCGTCGTGGTGGAGATGACGGTGCTCGGTCTGGCCCGCGCCAAGGCCTTGCTGAAGTCATCCGGAACGTTCGACGGGGATGACGGCCCCTCGCCGATTCTGGTCGGCATCGGTCCTCGCGGCACCATACGAAATCGTGGGACCACTGACGTTGCCGAGGCGGAAGAGTATCTGGGACGGGAAATCGACATCGTCATACGACCGGATGGCAGATTGTGCAGTGCGCTTCTGGAGGGACTGGGATTGCGCAAGCCGAACACGGCTACACGCAAAGCCTTGGAACGATTGGCTGATTGTGTGCGGGGAAAGGTCCGGAAAGCGTGATGGTCATGGAGCTTGGTCCCCTTAGCGAAGTGGCCCGCGAGCCGGGAGCCACCGATATCGCCGTGACCTGTGACGGTTCCGTATGGGTGGATAGCGGCAAAGGCATGCAGCTGCGCCGATTGCGTGTGCCGTTCGACTCGGCGCAGGCCATTCGGAATTTTGCGGTACGGTTGTGCTCCCAGCTCGGCCGTCGCCTCGATGATGCCTGCCCGATCGCCGATGCCTCCACCGTCGACGGCGTGCGCGTGCATGCCGTCATCGCACCGTTGGTTCCGCAAGGCGCGGCCATCAGCATCCGTCTGCCCGATGCCGGCGCACCTCGGCTGGAATCCTTGGCGCATCATGGCATGTTTCCGCCGGACTGGCTGCCGCTATTGCACGGACTGGTACGCCACAAGGCGACGATTCTGATCACGGGCGGCACGGGAGCCGGCAAAACCACCCTGCTGAAGGCGTTGCTTACGCAGTGCCAGGCGTCGGAGCGCATCGTCACCGTCGAGGAGGTGCGCGAACTGGGCATGTTCCGGCATGCCAATCATGTGTCATTGGTCACCAGGGAAGCCAATGTGGAAGGTGCCGGAGCCATAGATCTGCCGCAATTGATTGCGGCGACCCTGCGTATGCGGCCGGACCGCGTGGTGGTGGGCGAATGTCGGGGCGCGGAAATCGCCGACCTATTGCGGGCGCTCAATTCCGGGCATCGTGGCGGCATGACCACCCTGCATGCGAACGATGTGGAGGCCGTGCCTTCACGGTTGATAGCGCTCGGCCTGCTCGCCGGTTTGGACCCGCGCGCCACCGCCATGCTTTCGGAAGACGCCTTTGACGTGGTGCTGCATGTGGAACGGGCGCAAGGACATCGCAGAATCTCACAAATAGGCCGGCTTGTCGTACGGAACGGAAGGCTGCAAGGCCAGCCACTGGCGTTTTGGAACGGCACGCGGGTGCGGGTGGGCGAACAATGGGCGGATTTCACACGGCGATGGAACATGTGAGCATGCGCCGGCATGACAGCGGCTCGCCACGGCGGAATTCGGAAAACGCAAGGAGCCTGTGATGGAATGGCTGACGTGGTGCACGGCGATGGCCACGGCGATCGCCGTGTGGCTGTGGTTGCATCGCAATGATCCGTTTGGGCGATCCCGACTGGTCGGCATGTGCGGATGCGAGGGCGACGATGCGATGCCGGAGGGCCAGGCGTCACAAGCCGATGATCGGTCCGATGCCGCTTCTTGTGAATCCGTCGAAAACGAGACGGCGGGCGAGGGGCCGCCCCGTATAGGAAGCGTGGCATGCGTGGCGGCCCTGCAGGCCTCCGTGCGCAGTGGCGCCACACTGGTGCAGGCTTTTGAAGAACTGGGAGGCCATGCGTTCGCCACCCCCGATCTCACTCGCCTGCGCATCGAAATGGCGTTGCGATGCCGCTGCCCGCCGGGAGAGCAGGGTGAGCCGACGCGCCGATTGAGCGCGGAGCTTTACGCGGCCTGCCAACTCAGCACGGTGCTGGGCTGTGAAACGTCACGTTGCCTGGCTGCCGTCTCGGCCTCCTTGAAAAGGCGGCGACTTCTGGATGACCTGCGCAGAAACGCCTTCGCCATGCCTCGGGCCACGGTCAGACTGCTGATGGCATTGCCGTTCCTTACGGTGTTGCTGGGCGAAGGCATGGGTGCCCGCCCCCTGGCCTTTCTGTGCGGTGACGCCAAAGGACTGCTGTGCCTGGGATTCGCTTCGGGATGCTATGCGATCGGCTTGTTGTGGATCCGCATATTGCTGCGGAAGGACCGTCCGTGACGGAGCGCGGGAATCCCCGATGAGCCATGGTCGGAAGGAAAGGAACGCCCATGCTGGAATTTTGGATGATCGCCGCCGCATGTTGTACGGCCGGTGCCGTCTGGCTGTGGCGCTGGAACCCCGCGAGGCTGTCTTCGGATGACGAGGCCGTTTCCGATCCTCCAATACCGCTGATATTGGAAATGTTGGCCGTCGCCATTCGACAGGGAGCCTCGATTCCACATGCCCTGACCGCCGTGGGACGGATTGTCGGCGGTGATTTCGGCGCAGGCCTCGCATCCGCCGGGAATGCGCTGAATCAGGGTGCTGATTGGAGCCAGGCATGGCCGGCGGGCGATGATCTCGCATTGGTGCGTGACGCATTCGCTTCGTCATGGTCAAGTGGGGCCTCGCCGTTGAACCGGTTGGATGCCGCCGTCGAACAGTTGGATTGGGATGAGCGTTCGCGGATTGAGCAAAGCGCCGCAGCGTTGTCGATTCGACTGCTGCTGCCGACGGGGTTGTGTTTTCTGCCGGCGTTCGTTGCCGTCGGCGTCATTCCGGCAATCGCCTCCTTCCTGGGATGATTGTGGATGGGTGTGGATGACACGCCGAGGGTGTGGATAACCACCCATCCTCCGACCACAACCCCCGGATTTCGCGACACGGGCATCCCGGTTCCATGACACTGAAACCACCTGGTCATGAGACCGGGGTGGTTCAAATGAAAGGAACGCGATGAACGCCGAAATGTCAATCAATGTCGATGGCGGCCCTGACATGCTGGGACGGGCGGGATGCAGACTGCTTGCACTACGGGAGAAAGCCAACCGCATGGTATGCCTGCTTGACGCCCGTGTCCGTACGCTGACGGCCGAGCCCGAAGAGGGTGCGGCGACCGCCGAATACGCGGTGGTACTGGTGGCCGCGACTGGGTTTGCCGCGGTACTGGTCGGCATCATGAAATCCGATGCCATCAAGACGATGCTGACCAACATCGTCAAGAAAGCGCTCAACATAGGGTGACGATCCATGACGGCCTCATGGTGGAGACGCCATGCGGATGAGGGATCCGCCACCGCGGAATTCGCGGTGGTGCTTCCCTCCGTTGCCGCAGTGGCGATATTGGTGTTGTGCCTCGGGCGGGCCGTGGTGGTGTCCATGGATTGCCAGGATGCGGCCGCCGTTGCGGCGCATGCGATGACGATCACCGGTCATGATGGTGAATCCCGTGCAAGGGCTGCGGCCTCGGCGGCTGCCGGTAATGATGCGCGGGTGTCGTTTTCCCGTACCGCCGACAGCGTCACGGTTACCGTGCAGTGCCCGGTGATTCCGGATCCGACCGGTGTTCTGCCGACGCGCGTGACCGGCAAGGCGACCAGATATTTCTAGGATTCCCGTGACGTGAGTATTGCGCGTGCAAGGAGATGGACACTGTGAAACAATTTGTGAAACGGTTTGTGAAACGATGGTTGCCGGCTGCGTGCGGCCGTCTTGTACGGCTGTTCGCGAAGTCGGACGAAGGTTCCGGCACCGTATCCGGCATAGCCTTGATTACGGTGGCGGCCGTGATGCTTGGCGTCGTCGCGGCCGCCGGCAATCTGCTGATCTGTCTGCATCGGGCGCAGTATGTCGCCGATCTGGCTGCGGTGGCGGCGGCGACGGCATTGCGCGAAGGCTCCGCAACGCCATGCGAAGCGGCTTCGCGAACGACGCACGGCAATGACGGTGAGTTGCAATCCTGTGCAATCCTCGGCGAGGATGTGCAGGTCACGGTCGGGGTGGGCACGAAGGTGCCGTTTGCGTCTCAGGTGAGTAAATCCTCCCGCGCCGGACCGGTCGCATGCGAGTAAGGGCGCATCGGCCCCGTGCGCCTCCCGGGGTGCAGAGGCATGATGGAATCATGATGATTGCGCCGAATGGATATCGCTGATAGCGTGTGGTGGCCAAACGCGGTTATCGTAACGGTATGAGTGAATCGTCACGTTCGAATATGACCGTTGCCGTGGTGGGGAACCCGACATCGAACAAAGGCCGCGGAGCGAAGACCAGCGATCAGGTGATCAGCCTGCTGCAATCCGCCGGAGACAGGCATGGCTTCGAAGTCATCGATGTGACGGGCACGAGCTTCGAGGACTCCTTGGACAAGGCGAAGAGCCGTCGGGCCGAATATGACTATCTGGTGGTGGTCGGCGGCGACGGCATGATCGCACTTGGCACGAATGCGGTCGGCTGCAGCGGCAAGCCGCTCGGCATTGTGGCCACCGGTTCCGGCAACGATTTCGCACGTGGGCTTGAACTGCCGGTCAATCGTGTGGAAACCGCCGTCGACGGCATCGTCGGCGCCATAATGCGGGGCTCGCATATCGACGTGGACATGGGTCTGGTCACATCGTTGCCGGGCGGCTATGCGGTCGACTCCAGCACCGGAGGCGAACTGCCCAGGGCGCAGAAGGCATCCGTTACCGCACACACCGTGAAGGGTCTGCTGGCCGTCGATTCGTTGCAGTCGAACATGGGATTGGATTTCACCGACGAGTATCTGGGTGAACCGAACAGCCTCGATATCGACCGTTACTATGCGGGCATGCTGTCATGCGGTCTGGATGCCAGCATCAACGACCGTGCCAACCATTCGCACCTGCCGAACGGCACCCTGCGGTATTTTGCGGCCGTGCTGGTGGAGCTGAGCCACATGAAGCGATACGGCTACCATGTCAAGGCAACGCTCGCCGACGGTTCGGTAGAGGAACGTGACATCATCTCCCCGCTGCTCACCGTCGCCAATTCGCGGCATATCGGCGGAGGCATCGAAGTATCGCCATATTCGCGATTCTCGGACGGACTGCTCGATTTGGTGTGGATGGATCACGTGCCGAACTTCGCCGAATGCGTGAAGGCCGTCTCGCATGCGTACGATGGCAGGCTTCTTGCCAGCAAGGTGTTCGGTTGGCAACGCATCCGCGAAATCGAGATCAGTCGTGCCGCTGACGGTGACGAACCTCCGGTGTTCATGGCCGACGGTGAATATGTCGGCCATCTGCCGGTCAAAGTCACCGCGCAGAGCCGGGCATTGCGCGTGCTCGTGCCGCCGGCGGTCGCCGAGGCACAGGCCCATGACGGCGAGGAGCAGGCGCTCGAGGCCATCGCGCGTGACCGCCGTGACCCCCTCACCGGTGGCTTCTTCGACTAGGCGTATTCGACGTGGTGCCGCATCCGCCGGAACGGGCCTGATGGCGTCGCCGATGCGTGCGAGACGGCGGCTGCCGTGCAATCTGTTACGCAAAACGTACAGTTTATCCGTTTTGGCTTGAACGACCGGTTCCATTCGCAGATGCTGAAGGTATTCGTCTCATCGAGGAGACGAAGCAGTCAGAAGAAGGACATGATGGACCAATCGAAGAAGAGGGCCCTGACCGTACGTATCGTGAAAACGGTGATCGCCGTGGTGTTGGCCGCGGTGATCGTGGTCGCGATGGTGCTGGTCAACCCGCAGCTGAGCACCAATAAAATCATCTCCAACCTCATGGGGTACAACCATCAAAGCGTCGACAACGGCGGCGGGGACGCCGGCGGTGCCGACACGAACTACTACACGGCCGACTACACCAAGGAGAACATCCGTAAGGCCGAAGACAAACTGTACGACCAGATCGCCTCCGAAGGCACCGTGCTGCTCAAGAACGACGACAACGAACTGCCGGCCCAAAAGGGCACCACGTTCAGCTTCTTCAGCGCCAACAGCGTGGATGGCAGCTCATTGACCCAAGGCTATCTAGGCACCCCGGAGACCGTGACCCTCAAAAGCGCGTTCACCGCGGCCGGCTTCAAGGTCAACGAGACCCTGTGGAACTACTACGAATCCGGCGCAAGCAAGGATTACGGCCTGGCCACCGGCTCCGTGAACTACGGCGACGGCGAGGACTTCCGCATCAACGAGGCCCCGCTTTCCGCGCTGCGGAAGGAATCGGGCCTGCTGGATTCGGTGAAGGGCACCACGCCGGTCTACGTACTCAACCGTGTGGTCGGCGAAGGCCGTGACATGCCACGTTCCATGTACAACCATGCCGATAAGCAGGAAGACAAGGAGAAGAGCTATATCGAACTCGACTCCACCGAAACCGAACTCATCAAATACCTCAACGACAGCTACAAGGACGTGGTTCTGCTCGTCAAGTCCAGCGCGGCCATGGAACTTGACTGGCTTAAGGAATATCCGAACATCAAGGCCGTCGTCTATTCGCAGAACGTCACCAACGCACTCGCCAAGGTGTTCTCCGGCGAGGTGAACCCCTCCGGCAAGACGGTCGATACGTTCGCCGCCGACGCGCTCGCGTCCCCGGCCGCACAGAACTTCGGCAGCTACCAGTATTACGACGAGAGCGGCAATGCCACCAAGTACAACTACGTGGACTATGCCGAAGGCATCTACGTCGGCTACAAATATTACGAAACCCGTTACGAAGACAAGGTGCTCGGCCAAGGCAGTGCCGGCGATTACGATTACACCAAGGAAGTCGTGTACCCATTCGGCTACGGTCTGAGCTACACCGATTTCGAGTGGTCCGATTTCTCCGTGACCGCGGACGGCGACGATTTCGTCGCGACCGTGACCGTGAGGAACACGGGCGATACGGCCGGCAAGGACGTCGTGGAACTGTACGCGCAGACGCCGTATACCGACTACGACAGGCGGAACGCCGTGGAAAAGGCCGCCGTGAACCTGGTCGGCTACGGCAAGACCGCCGAACTCGAACCGGGCGCCTCCGAAACCGTGAAGATCACCTTCGGCAGGGATCAGCTCAAATCGTACGATTACAAGGGCGCAAGGACCTACATTCTCGATGCCGGCCAATATCGTTTCACCGCGGCGACCGACGCCAATCAGGCCATCAACAACATTCTTGCCGACAAGGGCAAAGGCGTAGCCGACGGCATGACCGCCGAAGGCGACAAGGCGATGGTATCCAGCTGGACTCCGGAAAACACCGACGTGGACACCACCACGTTCGCAACCGATGCCGCCACCGGCAAGGCGATCGCCAATCTGTTCGATGCCGCCTCCGATCCGGAAGTGACCTATCTGACCCGCTCCGACTGGACCGGCACCTTCCCGAAGCATTACGGCGAATCCTCCAGCGAAATCAACACCTGGGGCAATGAAATCAACTGCAAGGACTCCGACGGCAACAACGCATCCTGCACATGGATGAAAACCGCTTCGGACGAGCTCATCAAGCAGCTTGACGGCAACGATTCCGGCTCCACCGTGGATAGGTCCACCATCACCGACACCCCCACATTCGGCAGAAACAACGGTTTGAAGGTCTCCGACATGCGCGGATTGGATTACGACGACGAGCAGTGGAACAAGATCCTCGACCAGCTCACCGAGGACGACTACAACCAGCTCGTATACTTCTCCGGCTATGGCGTGGACTACATCAAATCCGTGGAGAAGCCGTTCCAAACCGATGCCGACGCGGCGACCGGCTGGTTCTACGGCGGTACCGGCAAGGCATTCCCAAGCATCATGATGCTCACGCAGACCTGGAACGCCTCGCTGGCCGAGGACCTCGGCGTGATGATGGGCAATGAGGCGCTGCTCGGCGGCGCGAACGGCTGGTATGCGCCGGCCATGAACATCCACCGCACCCCGTTCTCCGGCCGTAACGGCGAATACTATTCCGAAGACGGTTTCATGTCCGGCTCCATGGCCTCGCTGGAAGTCAAAGGCGCCGCCACCAAGGGTGTGTACAGCTATATCAAGCATTTCGCGCTCAACGATCAGGAGAACCACCGCGGCGACCGCCCCGGCAACTTCTCCGTGGCGACCTGGTCCAACGAGCAGGCCATCCGTGAAACCTATCTGAAACCGTTCGACATGTGCATGCATCTGGGCGACATGGACATGAAAGCGGTGACGAAGAAGTCCGACGGAACCTACGAGAACACAACCGTCAAGACGCCGATCGCCAAAGGCGTGATGACCTCCTTCAACCGTCTCGGCGCCACATGGACCGGCGGCAATTATGCGCTGATCCAGCAGTTGCTGCGCGACGAATGGGGCTTCAACGGCCTGATCATCACCGACAACGCCAACACCGGCAAGTTCATGAGCCCATATCAGATGCTGGAGGCGGGAGCGGACATCAAGCTGCTGAACGTCAGCGAGGACCCGACCGGCGAACAGCTCGATTTCAATGACGCGGCGACCTACCACTACGCAAGACAGGCCATGCACCGCCTGCTGTATACGGTCGCGAACTCGAACTGCATGAACGGCGCGCTGCCGGGTGCGGGCTTCAGGTTCTATAATCAGATGAAAATCCTGCAGCTCGCGTTCAACGTGACATGCGGCGTGATTCTGGCGCTGCTCGCCTTCTTCTCCGTGTGGCGCTGGCTGCCGGGCACGATCAGGCGCGTGACGGCTCGTAAGGAAGCACGTGCGGCCAAAAAGGCCGCCCGAAAGGCGGCGAAGGGCTGACGTCAGGTCGGCCTTAAGCCTCCTCCTTGATAAAAGCAACGGTGGACGACCCTGCCCCTATGGTCGCCCACCGTTGTTCATCTCCCATGTCTGCCGCACGGGGCAGGGGGTGAAGGGCGGCTCGCGGCCATATTCGGATGCGGTATTGTATTCCGGAAAGGAACGACGGGCGAACAAGGGAGTGTGCGTTGATGTTCACGGTGGCGGTCGTTGAGGACGAGCCGGAGGCCGCGCGGAGGCTCGGGGCATGTCTTGGCGAGTTCTCGCGCAGGAACCCGGGCGTGCGGTTCGATGTGACGGTGTTTTCGGATCCGACGCGTCTGCTTGAAGGGTATCGTCCGATGTGGGACATCGTGTTCATGGACATCGAGATGCCGAACATGGACGGCATGAGCGCGGCCCGCCGTCTGCGTGCGCTTGATGGACGGGTGCTGCTGGTGTTCGTGACGAACATGGCGCAGTTCGCGGCCAAGGGGTATGAGGTGGATGCGTTGGATTACATCATCAAGCCGTTCTCCTACAACGACTTCGAACGCAAGATCCGCCGTGCCGTGGCCATCCGCGGCGAGGAATCGGCATCCGTCATGATCGTGCAGCGGGCCGGAACGCAACGTGTGCTCCTGCGTGATATCGAATACATCGAAGTCAGGGAGCACAACCTGCTCTACCATACCGAACGCGGCATCCTGACCGGCACCGGCACCTTGCAGGATGTGGAGGGCAGGCTCGGCGACCGCGGCTTCCTGCGCTGCAGCAAGGCATTCGTGGTCAACAGCCGCCATGTCGCCGCCGTCAAGGGCAACGAGCTGACGCTTTCCAGCGGCGAGAGCGTGACCATCGGCCGCACATACAGGAAGTCCTTCATGATGGCGCTCGCCGCAAGCATGGGCGACGGCAATGTGATGTAGCGCCGCGATATGGCACGGACCGACGGAACGGATGGACGATGGCGCAGACGATTGACGCGATATTGGCTTTCTTCACCGACAACGGCATGGTCGTGGAACTGCTGGTCTCCACATTGCTGTTCACCTGGTGGCTGGAACGCCGTGGCATGTTCTGGTGGCGTGCGCTGGCCGGTGCCGCCGTGATGCTCGTCGAATCGACGCTGTGGCATGGCTGCGTGCCGGAGAACTTCTGGACCGTCACCGCGCAGAACATCATCGTATTCGCATTGCTGATCGCATGGATCGGCGGATGCTGGAAGGTCAGCATCCGCCAGGCGCTGTTCTACTTCGTCATGTCCGGCGCCATGCAGCACCTCGTCTACCGTGGCGCACGCCTGCTGTCGGTGGGCCTGCACCATTTCTGGCCGGATGGCGCATGGATCGACACCTATGCGTACTCGTTCGTGCAGGTTCCGCTCTACTGCCTTGCCTATGCCGTATTCGCCCGGCCTATGGCAAAAAAGGACATTTCGATGGTGGGCGGCCGATCGGTGTTCGCCATGATGGTCGGCATGATGCTGTGCGTCAGCGTATTCACCAACATGTTCAACTTCCTCGCCTCGCCCACGTCCGGCGCGGCGGCGTTCACCGTGTTCGGCCTGTTCGATTTCGTCACCTGCGTGTTCATGCTCGAACTCGCCATCGAACTCGTCTCCAAACAGCGTGCCCATGCGGAAGGGGAGGTGCTGCGGCAACTGCTGCGCCAACAGAAGCAGCAGATGGAAAGCACGAAGGAAACCATCGATCTGATCAATGTGAAGACGCATGATCTGAAAAAACAGATCGTGCAGCTCGGTCCCGCCATCTCACAGGAGCAGGCGGGCGAATTGCAGCAGCTTGTCGAGATCTACGATTCCTCCGTGCGCACCGGCAATGAGACGTTGGATGTGCTGCTGGCGAGCAAGTCGCTGCTCTGCGAACAGCGTGGCATATCGTTCGACCGCATGGTCGACGGCAAACTGCTCGACTTCATGAAGCCCGCCGACATCTACTCGCTGGTCGGCAATGCGCTCGACAATGCGATGGAGGCGGTATCGGCATTGCCGGACGATGCGGAGAAATACATTGCCGTGCGGATATGCGAGAGCAAGGGGATGGCGATGATTCGCGTCGAGAACCCGTTTGCCGGGGAACTCGCGTTTTCCGACGGTCTGCCGGTCACCACCAAAGGCGACGTGCAATATCACGGCTTCGGCACACGCTCGATCCGCATGATCGCCCGGCAATACCATGGATACATGTCGATTTCCGCACGCGACGGCATCTTCAGGCTGACGGTGATACTGCCGCTGCGATAACGGCCGTATGCGGGCCATGCACAGCCGACGATGCCGTTCGCCGCATTTCGATGACCGTTCACGAAGCGACGCTTATGCATTGCCGAATCTCCGACCACACTGGAAGCGTGGAGTCTTCACCGCCGAGGATTCCTGCGGAGATGTTTGAGATTCAAGGAGCATGAGATGCATAAGCGTACAGGCCTGTGGCGCGGTATCACCGCCGTGGGCGCACTGCTTCTCGCCGTCGCCATCATGGCGGGAACGATCATGGAGACGTACCGTACGTCCCTTGACGCGTTCGTCGGCACCAGAAGCCAGAGAACCGTGACGGACCAGTCCGCCGACAGCGGCGATAGCTGGACGTACAAATCCGAATACAAAACCGCTAAGGAGGCATACGAAGGCTTCAGGAAGACGGCCATGGACGAGGCGCAGGAGACCTATGCGCTGCTGAAGAACAGCGACAACGCCCTGCCGATCTCCAAAAGCGCGAAAATCACCATGTTCGGTGTGCGCAGCTACGCCCCGGTGTACGGCAGCTCCGGCGGCTCCGTGACCGACGGCAATTCCACCGTCGAAATCACCAAGGCGTTCGAGGAGGAAGGCTTCCAGATCAATCCTTCCATGCTCAAGGCCTATCAGAACTATTTCAAAGACAAGAAGTGGACCACCCCGCAGTTCGGAGGCGGCATCCTTCCCGAATATGAGGACATCACCAAATACAACGATCCATGCGAGCTGAGCCTTGACGAACTGGCCAGGCTCAACCCCGAATACCGGTCGCAATACGGCGAATACCAGGACGCCGCAATCGTGGTCGTCGGCCGTCCCGGCGGCGAGAACGGCGACGGCTACTATCCGGGCAAGGATGGCCTGGCCGACGGCGTGAACACCGTGACCGGCAACATCCTCTCCCTGAGTGATGAGGAGATGGCCCTGGTCAACGAGGCCAAGGCCAATTTCAGCAAGGTGATCGTACTCGTCAATTCCACCAATCCGATGGAAATAGCCAACCTGCAGGACGATCCGGACATCGACGCCATTCTGTGGATAGGCTATCCGGGTGCCTACGGCTTCCATGGCGTGGCCGATGTGCTCAACGGCACCGTTTCCCCCTCGGCCCATCTGGGCGACGTGATGGCCAGGAACAGCGCCGTCGCACCGGCCATGAGCAATTACGGCAATGTGGCTTGGAAGAACGCCTCCGACTTCTCCGAAGATGCGGCCGTCAACTCCTATCTGATCGAGGCCGAAGGCATCTACACCGGTTACCGTTACTACGAAACCCGTTACGCCGACATCGTCATGGGCAATGGCGGGGATACGGCTTCGGCCGGAACCTACGCCGCTTCCGACGGCATGGTCGCGACCGCGGATGGCACGTGGGATTACGCCAACGAAGTGGTGTATCCGTTCGGCTACGGCCTGAGCTACACCACGTTCGAGCAGAAGCTCGACGGCGTTGAGATCAAGGGCGACAAGAAAACCGCCGTCGTCACGGTCACCGTGAAGAACACCGGTTCCGTGGAAGGCAAGTCCGTGGTCCAGCTGTACGCTTCCGCGCCATACACCGACTACGACAGGAAGAACGGTGTGGAGAAGTCCGCGATTCAGCTCATGGACTTCGAGAAGACCGACTCCCTCAAGCCGGGCGACTCGCAGACCATCACCATGACGGTGGACCTGTCGAATCTAGCCAGCTATGACTCGAACAAGGCCAAGACCTATATCGTCGACCCCGGCGACTACTACTTCTCCATCGGCGACGACGTGCATGACGCGCTGAACAACGTACTTGCCGCACAGGGGCACTCCGTCTCCGACGGCATGACCGCCGCCGGAGACGAGGCCAAGACCTACAAGTGGTCTTGGAGCGGCGACGTCGACGCCGACACCTTCGCCACCTCCGGTACCGGAACGAAGATCACCAACCAGCTCTCCGACGGCCGGTACGCCACCGACTACAACGCCTTTGACGAAGGCACGGTCACGTACCTGACCCGCTCCGACTGGAACGGCACCTTCCCGAAGACCTACTCCGGCATCAGCGCCAACAGGGAGGTCTCCAAGCTGCTGAACAACGATTTCATCGATCTGAAGTCGGACGGTGACACCTCCGACGTCAAGGTCGGCGACACCTCCAGCGATCTGACCCTCAACGACATGAAGGGCGCCTCCTATGATGACGAGCGTTGGGACGAGCTGACCGGCAAGGTCTCCGTCAAGGAGTTCATGCATTTTGCGGAGACCGCGTTCCATGCCATCGGCGCAATCGACTCCGTCGGCCTGCAGGAAATGACCACGGACGACGGTCCCGGCGGATCCGACTCCCATTACCTCAACGAAGGCCAGTATCAGGGCAAGGCTTATGCGGATGCCGACGATTACGCCGACAAGAGCTCCCGGGTGGCTCCCTCGCCCACCAACCTAGCCTACAGCTGGAACAAGGAGCTCGCCTACCGCAACGGCGAAGTGATCCTTGGCGAGAGCAGCCTTGTATTCAACCTGCCGATCATGATCGCGCCGGCCATGAACCTGCATCGTCATGCCTACAACTCCCGCGGCGTCGAATACTATTCGGAAGATCCGATCCTTTCCGGGTACATCGGCTCCGCAGTGGTGCAGGGCGCGCAGTCCAAGGGCGTGCTGGTGAACGTGAAGCATCTTGCGTTCAACGATCAGGAAATCAACCGTTCCGGCGTGGCCACGTTCATGAACGAGCAAAAGGCCCGCGAAATGGAGCTGCGCAACTTCCAGCAGGCCTTCGAGGCCAACGGCAAGCCGGCCTCCTTCGAATCCGACGATTCCAAGAAGAACACCTACACCCAGGGCGCGCTCGGCGTAATGACCTCCTATAACCGTATCGGCGCGGTCGCCTCCAGCGCCAACGCCGCGGTCATGGTCAACATCCTGCGCGACGAGTGGGGCTTCACCGGCTATAACGTCACCGACTTCACCTCGGTCTCGCCGCACGCGGCACCGAAGGAATCCGTGCTGGCAGGCACTTCCGCCTTCTGCGGCTTCGGCAACCAGGGCGTGAAATATTGGGATGCCGACACGCTGGGCAAGGACCGCGACATGCTTCTGGCCATCAAACGGAACATGCATTACTCGCTGTGGGCCATCGCCAACTCCAACGCGATGAACGGCGTGAACTCCGGCACCCATACCGAGAACGTCATGACGTGGTGGCGGGCGGTCTACCTCGGCGTGATCGCAGCATCCGGCGCGGTCGCCTTGGCTGGCCTGGCCGGCTATACGACGACCCGTGTCCGTTCCGCCCGCAGTGCGGCCAATGGCCCGGCGGCGGCCTCGAAGTGAAAGGAAGGATCATGGCAACGACAATCAAAACCCATGTTTCCGAGCTTGCGGCCGTAGCCGCAACGCTCATCGGACTGGTGGTCTACCTCGTCAATTCGACGACCGGCTACATGGCCGGGCAGGGAATGAGCGTGCCGGTCATCGTGTCGAGCGTGGCGGCGATCGTGACGCTTGCCGCCCGTACGTTCGTCGGCGATCGTCTGCCGGCGGTGCTGGACGATGCGCTGCTGGTCGGATCCGAAGTGCTGTTGCTGGTGGGCTTCACGCAGTTCGTGCTTGAACGCGTGCGCCTCGCCGCCGACATCTACTTCATCCCGGTCAACTATCCGGCCTCGGAGCAGATCTCGCTCAACGTCGCGCTGATCGGCGTGGTGTGCTACTTCGCGGCCATCATACTGCTCGTCGTCAAGGCGTTCACCGCCAAGGACGCGCAACATACGGCAATCATGCCGGAACCGGCGGTCGGATAACGGCCGCATGCCGTTCACATGAACGGCACCGCCATCCGGCGGCGAGGCGTCGATTGCGATGTGCGCCTCGCCGCCGGCGGCCATATCATACGATGTAATTTCAGGGGAGTTTCAGGGATCAATGCAAGCAACGGATTTCAACACAGGCTGGGCTTATCGCCATCTTGACACGGATGAGGAATGGACCGCCGTCACGATTCCACACGATGCGATGCTGGGCGAACCCCGCCACGCACTCGCGGCGAGTGGATTGAATTCAGGCTGGTTCGAAGGCCGCGACTACGAATACGTCAAGCGTTTCACGCCGGACCGGCGGATGGCGGGCAGACGGATGCTGCTTGAATTCGAAGGCGTCTACCACAACGCCGAAGTGTGGGTGAACGGTGAACGGGCGGCGTTCCGCCCGTACGGATACACCAATTTCCACGTTGATCTGACCGACCGTGTGACGCTCGGCGAAGAGAACGAGATTCGTGTGATCGCGCGCAATGCCGACCAGCCGAACTCCCGCTGGTATTCCGGTGCCGGCATCTACCGTCCCGTCACGCTATGGACGGCCCCTGCCGAGCATATCGCCGTCGACGGCCTCTACGTGCGTACCGTCGCGGCGGATCCGGCGAGCGACACCGCACGCATCTGCGTCGAAATCGAAACGACTGCGACGGGCAGCGTGAACATCGAAATCGCCGACATGACAGGCGGGATCGCAGCCAGCGCCACGCAACCATGCGAGGCCGGCGTAAACAGGTATGAGATCGGCATCGCCGACGCGAAACCGTGGTCCGTGGACCATCCGGAACTGTATGTGTGCACAGCGCGTTACACCGCGCAACACGGGGATTCCGACGAGGCGACGACCACGTTCGGCATCCGCACGCTCGAATGGGGAAGCGAGGGACTGCTCATCAACGGCGAGCGCGTGATCATCCAGGGTGCGTGCATCCACCATGACAACGGCGTGCTCGGCGCATGCGCATACGCCGATGCCGAGGAGCGTAAGATCCGCCTGATGAAGGCCAACGGCTACAATGCCATCCGTTCCGCGCACAATCCGTGTTCGAAGGCGCTGCTGGAGGCGTGCGACCGGCTTGGCGTGCTGGTGATGGATGAGTACATCGACCATTGGTACATCCACAAGACGCAGCATGATTACGTCGACCATTTCGGCGAATGGTGGCGTCGGGACCTCGCCGACATGGTGATGAAGGACCGCAACCATCCGAGCGTGGTCCTGTATTCCACCGGCAATGAGGTGTCGGAAACGGCACAGAAGCGCGGCATTGCGCTCACCCGTGCGATGACGGAGCATCTGCATGCG
Organism: Bifidobacterium moukalabense DSM 27321; assembly: GCF_000522505.1. Lineage (GTDB taxonomy): Bacteria > Actinomycetota > Actinomycetes > Actinomycetales > Bifidobacteriaceae > Bifidobacterium > Bifidobacterium moukalabense. Next base: position 280,072 of record NZ_AZMV01000007.1, read on the forward strand.
CTGGATGGCTCCCGCCCCGTCACCTGCGGCGTGAACATCTTCTTCAATTTTCTCTCGTCGATCGGTTTCGGCCAGTATTCCGACAAGAAGGCCGCGAAGGAGGCCGAAGCCGCCGAAAGACGCCGCGCCGCCGGGCAGTCCGCCGACAGGCATAAGGCCGTCGGCAGCGAGTTCTTCAACAACATGGCCGGCGTACTGGGCGCCGATTTCATGAAAACGGGGGCCGCGCTGCCATTCTGCGATTGGGTGACGCGCGACGCGTTCGCCGCGATGGACGTGGCCGGCTACAACTATGGCATCAAACGATATGTCCACGATCTGAAGAAGTATCCGAAGCGGCTGATTCTCGGATCCGAAACCTTCTGCAACGATGCGTATCGCTTCCGCGAACTCGCCAAACGGGAGCCGCGGCTGATCGGCGACTTCGTATGGGCCGGCATGGACTACATCGGTGAAACCGGCGTGGGCGCCTGGGAGTATGAGGACTACGCGACCCTGAACATCGAATACGGCTGGCTGACTGCCGGTTCGGGACGGGTGGACCTGACCGGCCGCGCATGGGGAGAGGCATGCTACACGCGCGTGGCGTTGGAGGAGTCCCCCGGCCCGTTCCTGGCCGTCTGCCCGGTGAACCATACGGGAGACAAGCATTCGCCAAGCGCATGGAAGATGAGCAACGCCATCGACTCATGGAGCTGGAACGGCTGCGAAGGACGCAAAGCGAACGTTGAGGTCTATGCGCGCGCCGCCTCCGTGGCGCTGGTGCTCAACGGCCGCGAGGTCGGCCGCAGGGCAATGCACGACGATTGCATCGCCCGCTTTTCGTGCATATACGAGCCGGGAACGCTGGAAGCCGTGGCATACGACGAGACCGGCCGCGAAATCGGCCGCAACCGGTTGGTCAGTGCTTGCGATGAGACGCGACTGACCGCATCCGTGGAATACCTGGGCCGCGAACTCGCGTATGTGCGCGTGCGGTACACCGATGGCGGCGGCGTGACCAAACCGCTCGAACGCGGCACGTTGCGTGCGGCGCTGACCGATCCCGACGGCAAGGGCGGTGAGACCGCCGACGGGGCGAAGCTGATCGGCTTCGGCTGCGCCGCGCCCTGCAACAAGGGAAGCTTCGTCACCGGCGAAACCGACACCTACTATGGCGAGGCGCTCGCCGTGGTGAGGATGCCGCGATCGCGTGAAGGCGTCGCCGTGCTGCAGGTCAGCGACGGCAGGTTGTCGACGCAGGTGGGCATCGTCCGCGACCGTCACTGACGTGGCAGCGGGATTACGACGTTCAGCATGAAATCCTGACCGTCCGTGTGCACGTTCACGGTGCCGCCGTACTGTTCGGCGATCATGCGGATGGACCGCATGCCGAAGCCGTGGTATCGCCGGTCGGCCTTCGTGGTCTGCGGCAGCCCGTCATGGAAGCGCAGCTCGCCCATGAACGGGTTGCTCACGTGCACGACCAGCATGCCGTGACCGGTTCTCACCTTCATGCGGATGAACCGCTGGGAAGGCTCGTCGATGTTCAGGACCGCCTCGATGGCATTGTCGATGGCGTTGCCGAAAAGCGCGTAGATGTCGGTGGGCTTCATGAAGGACAGCTGCGATCCGTCGATCATCCGATCGAACCGGATGCCTTTCTGCTCGCAGAGCGGCGATTTGTTGGCGAGCAGTATGTCAAGCGTCTCGTTGCCGGTTCTCACGGAGGAGTCGTAGATGTCCACGAGCCGTTTGAGATCGTCGATCTCCTCCTGCGGGATCCGCCCTCCCAGCATGGTCAGCTGCTTTTTGAGATCGTGCGTCTTCACATTGATCAGGTTGATGGTCTCCTTGTCGCTGGACAGCTGCGACTTCTGCTGGTGGAGCAGTTGCTGCAGGATCTCGCCGTTGCGCTCCGCCGTTTCCCGGTCGACGATTTCGCGCAACATGAGCAGCAGGAATACGCATACGACGATGCGCATCATCATGAACAGGGCGTATGCGGCGTCGGGAAAGGTCACGTCCGCCATATACCAGTCGAACAGGCATGAGAAGACGTTGACGCAGAGCAGGATTCCCACGGTGAGGAACAGGAAACGCGATCCCGCCACGTAGGGCGTGCGTTCCTTCAGAGGCCTTGCGAACAGCAGGTAGGCCAGCAGTCCGACCGGCACCAACGCCGCGGGATATGCGATATCGAGCACGTCGGGATGGAACGACCCGTCCCATTTGGCGAACTGCATGGCGATCATGCGTGCCGTGCAATACACGGTGTGCTGCAATGCGATGCCCGCCACCGCGTAGAACAGTGACTGCCCCCAATCGAGGTTCAGGCAAAGGTGAAGCCCCCATAGGCAGAGCAGGTAGAACGCCAGACAGCGCAGGATGAGCGACCAGACGATGTACGGAACAAGCATTTGCCAGGCCAGGGAGAACGCGATGATGACGCCCATGAAGCAGGCAAGGCGTACGGCGAAACCATCCCGTCGTTTGACCCACCACGTGAACATCGCCATGGCCGCGGTCAATTCGAGGGAGAAGCCCGCGGCGTTGAAGAACCAGACGATGTCAGAATACACAATCGTCTCCCAGACTGTATGCCAGACCCTGCATGAAGGATTTGCGGAACGCCCTGCCTATGGGCAGTTCCGTGCCGTCCGACAGGATGGCCGATTGCCCGCGGATTCCCGACAGATGCCGGGGATTGACGAGATACGGTTTGCCGCAGCGAAGAAAGCCGTGCCGGCCCAGCGCGCTTTCCACGTCCTGCAGGCTTCCCGTGCCGCGGACGCTGCCGCGCTCGGTATGGAATTCAAGATTGTGGCCGCGTACCTCGATATAGCTGATCTCCCGCAACAGCAGACGTTGGGAATTGCCCCGCTGCTGGATGATGATGGATTCCGCCTCCGCCGAGCACAGTTTGACCGCGCGCGCGACCTTGCGCTCGAAATCGGCATAGAGGAATGGCTTGATGATGTAGTCGAGCGCGTCCACCTCATACCCTTTCGAGGCGAACTGCGCCATGTTCGTCACGAAAATCAGGACGACCTGTTCGTCAAGGGCGCGAAGTCTGCGTGCGGCGGCCATGCCGTCCATGTTCGGCATCTCGATGTCCATGAACACGATGTCCCACTGTGGCTTGTATCCCTCAAGAAAAGCCGTCGGTTCGGCGAACGACGTCACGTCGAAGCGCGCTTCCGGATGGTCTGCGGTGAAGCGGGCCAAACAGGACCGCAGCCTATCCGCGGCTGGTTGTTCGTCTTCGAGTATTGCGACTGTGAACAATTCCTGCTCCCTCATGATTCGGCTTCTTCGCGTACAACAACCATACACAGTTCGCCCGGCGGGGAGCGAAGGGAAACTCGGTGTCGGAATGCATTTCGTGAGCCCTGAAACGCATTTTATGAAAGCGGGTTTGTTCGGGTTCCGTCCGCAGGGCAGACTCGATACCAGAAGGTTCTCAACAACGAGAACGAGAGAGACACGCGGACTTGGAGACAACGGGGCTCCGAACGGACGCGTCCTGAAAGGAAGGGCTTTCATGATCACGATCATCGGGCTGGGCGTCGAGCATTCGGAGCGCGGCTGCGTCACCGATAACCCGCATCCTCGTTTCTCGTATGCGGTGCGTTCCGACAGATCCGACGTCGTGGTGGACGGTGCGCGGCTAGCCGTCGGTGACTGGACCTGCGAAGCGGGCGATCAGACCGCCGTCGCGTATGACGGAAAGCCGTTGGAGCCATTCACCGAATATCATGTGACGCTTGACGTGAGTACGGCCGACGGGGAGCACGCGCATGCCGAGACGACGTTCGAGACGGGCCGTTTGGGTCAGGGCTGGCAAGGTCGTTGGATTTCCGATGCCGGCTACGATTTCGTCGAGAAGAAGGTTTCGCCGGTCCCGATGATGTTCCGCAAGCCGTTCACCTGCGATCCGACGAAAAGCGTACGCAAGGCGCGTCTGTATGCCACCGCGATGGGAGTGTACGACTTCGCCTGCGACGGCAAGAGGATCGGCGATAGGTATTTCGCTCCCGGTTTCACGTCATACAAGACCAATCTGCAATACCAGACCTATGATGTGACCGACATGGTGGGCGCCGGTGCCGTCCACACGTTGCTGGCCACCGTTGCCGGCGGCTGGGCCGTGGGATCCTTCGTGTTCACCCGCAAGAACCGTGTGAGCGCCGACCGTCAGGCGTTGCTCGCCGAACTGCGCATCGAATACACGGACGGCAGCGTCGAGGTGATTGGCACGGATGCCAGCTGGGAGGTCAGCGAATCCGGCCCGGTGCGTATGGCCGACCTGTACGATGGCGAGACGTACGACGCCATGATGGATCCCGGCGCCGACGGTTCGCGCTGCAAGGATTGGCGGCATGCCTCACTGGAGAATCCCCGTTCCCGGCCGAGGCATATCGAGGCGGACTACGGTGCCGGGGTCGTGGCCCACGAGACCCTCTCCCCGGTGAGCGTGGCCCGCCGTGCCGGAGGCGAACTCGTCTATGATTTCGGCCAGAACCTCGCCGGCGTGGTCCGGATGCGCATCGCCAACGGACGGGCCGGGCAGACCGTGGTGGTCCGCCATGCGGAGATACTCAATCCCGACGGGAGCCTGAATACCGCGTTCCTGCGCACGGCGAAGGCGACGGCCACCTACCGATGCGCCGATGCCGATGGTTTCCCGGAAGGCGTGCAGGAGTACGGTCCGCGGTTCACCTACATGGGATTCCGCTATGTGAGCGTGCGGGGAGTGGCCGAGGACGATCTGCGGATCGAAGCGGTCGTGCTGCATTCCGATCTGCGCCCCATCGGGGATTTCGCATGCTCGGACGAACGCCTCAACCAACTGCAGCACAATATCGTGTGGGGAGCCAAGTCGAATCTCATGGACATTCCGACGGACTGCCCCCAAAGGGACGAGCGCATGGGCTGGACCGGCGACATCGCGGTCTTCGCCCCGACGGCCTGCCTGAATTTCGACATGAGCCGTTTCTTGGAAAAGTGGCTCAGGGACGTCAAGGCCGAACAGCTCAAGACCGGCGGCATTCCCAACACCGTTCCGGTGCAGGGGTACGGTTTCCCCGCCACCATGCCGGAAATGGCCATCGACTGGTGGGGCGACGCCTGTGTGCTCGTGCCCTGGGCGGTGTACCGTTCCAGCGGCGACGCCACCGTGCTGCATGACATGTACGACACGATGAAGCGTTACGTGAAGGCCTGCCGGTTCTGGGCCGGACTCATCGGATTCGGCAAGAGCCGCTACATCTGGAACACCCCTTCGATGCTGCATTTCGGAGACTGGGTCGCACCCGACGTGCCGAAGATGAGCCAATGGCAGAAGCGTGCGAAGTGGACGGCCACGGCAAGCCTGAACAACACCAGCCGCACCTTGGCCCGCGTGGCCGAGGTCCTGGGGTACGACGAGGATGCGCGGGCCTACGACGAACTTGCCGACAAGGTGGCCGACGCCTACTGCAGCGTGCTCACCGACGGCAATGGCAGACTCGACAACGAGTTCCAGACGGGCTACGTGCTGCCGCTGTACCTGAACATGTTCCCGGAAACCGTTCGCGGCAATGCCGTGGATCATCTGGTGAAGCTTATCGAAGACAATGACTATTGCATCGGCACGGGCTTTCCCGGAACCCCATACATTCTCTTCGCGCTCGCGGATAACGGGCGTGAGGATGTGGCATACCGCATGCTGCTCAACACCGCATGCCCGAGCTGGCTGTACGAGGTCGGCATGGGCGCCACCACCATCTGGGAACGTTGGGACGGCCTCGACGAGAACGGTGAGTGCCCCATCGGCGACGACGGCACCGATCTGATGATCTCCTACAACCACTACGCTTCGGGCGCGGTGGGGGCGTTCCTGTACCAGCGGGTGGCCGGCATCGAAGCCATCGGGGCCGCATACCGGAGCTTCCGGGTCAGGCCCGTGCTTGGCGGGGGGCTGACGTGGGCGAAGGCGCATGTCGATACCCCATATGGCCGTGTCGGATCGGCCTGGTCCCTTGACGGTGGCCGCTTCTCGATCACCGTGGAGGTGCCCGTCGGCACGACATGCGAACTGGCGCTGCCGGACGGTACGACCATGCAACTGTCCAACGGCGTGCATACGGCCACCTGTGAGATGTGACGGCGCAGCCACAATCGTGAAAAATCGCAAACCATAAGGGAGGAAGGCGAAGATGACCACTTCGACCGCATCGAACGCCAGCGGGTTCTTCAACAATCCGCTGGTGCGCACACGCATCACCTCGGCCAACGTGAAGCCGCCGGAGATGCTTCTTGGATATTTTGTCGGACCGTTCTGCGCATTCATCTCCAATGCGATCTTCGGCTCATACCTCAATCGCTACTATTCCGATGTGCTGGGATGGACGAACACCGCCAGATTCGGCATGTTCTCCACCATCCTGCCGATGGCGTCGGTGATTCTTGTGGTCCTGGGCAACCTTGTCATCGGGCGTTTCATAGACAACACCCGCACCTCGCAGGGCAAGGCCCGTCCGTACATGCTGATGTCCGTGCCGTTCGTGGTGGTGGCCATCGCGCTGCTGTTCATGACCCCGACCGGAGTCGGGTCCGGTCTGCAGATGCTGTGGATCGCGATCTCATACAACCTGTACTACGCCATCGCGTACCCGTTGTTCTATACCGCGCACAGTTCCATGGTCGGCCTGTCCACCCGAAACAGCAATCAGCGCGGTCTGCTCGCCACCCTTTCGAACGCTTCCGGCGTGGCCGCGATCGGCATCGGAGCCAGCATTCTCGTGCCGATTCTGCTGCAGAGCTACCTGTTCGTCAACAATGACGGCACCATCGACACCGCGGCGAGCTACGCGCACTGGCGCGTGGTGATGATCGTGCTGTGCGTGCTGACGGCCGCGGGCATTCTGTGCGAATACTACTTCACCCGCGAACGCATCACCGAAGAGAACATCAAGCTCAACATCGTCGAGGAAAAGCTGCCCATGGCGCAGCAGGTCAAGGCATGCATGGGCAACGGATACTGGTGGATCATCATCCTGTACTTCCTGCTGTTCCAGCTTTCCGGCATGATCAAGAACGGCTCCATGAGCTATTACACGCGTTGGATGTTCGACGGCATCTCCACCGAGGCCTCAGCGGGTGCGGCCATGTCGACGCTCGGCCTGATCGGCGGCATCCCCACCGCCGTCGGTATGCTGCTGGCCTGGCCGATCGCCAACAGATTCGGCAAGCGCAATGCCGTCATGGTCGGCATGGTCTTCGCGGTCCTCGGCGGCGCGGTGAGCCTTATCGACGTGCACAGCCTTGTCATGGTGTGCATCGGCGTGGTGCTCAAGGGCATTGGTTCGATTCCGGCGATGTACGTCACGCTGGCGCTGCTTTCCGACGTGCTTGACCATCTCGAGGCGAAGAACGGCTTCCGTTCCGACGGCTTCACCATGTCGGTGTACGGCGCGATCATGGTCGGCATGACCGGTCTGGGCAACGGCCTGATCAACGCCCTGCTCACCTCCGCCGGTTACGATCCTTCGGCCACGGCGCAAAACGGCGCCGTCCAGACGGTGCTGGTGCTGTGCTACATCGGTGCGGAACTGATCTGCTATGCCGTCATCGCCGTGCTCATGGTCTTCCTCAATGTGGAGAAGCACGTCAAAGACGATCAGGCGACCATTCTCGAACATCAGAAGGCCGCCGTGCTGGCGGCCGGAGGCGAATGGATCGAACCGGCGGAACGTCTGCGCCGGGAACAGGAGCAGGCCGACCTTGTCGCCGAACAGGCCCGCAAGGATGAACTGAAGGCCCGTTGCGTCAAGAAAGGCCTTGATTACGAGGCGGAGGAAGCGAAATACCAGTCCAGGCTTGCGCAAAAGGCGCGCAGGGCCGAGGCGAGGAAGGTCCGCAGAAGCGGCGGCCGACCGCAGTGAATTGTGCGTTTGCCGGTCCCACCGCTGCCACGGCGGGACCGGAAGACCCTAACAACCAGGAGGAATCCAATGAAAAGAAATCCGAGTTCTCGGGTATGGCGAGGTGTGACGACCACATTCGCCGCGCTGTTGGCACTGTCGCTGACGGCAACGAGCGCCGTGCAGGGTTTCCGCACCGACATCAACAAGTTCCTAGGTACCACCAGCACCAGGTTCGTGTCGGATGAAGGCGTGGACGCCGGCGAGACGTACACCTACAAGTCCGATTATTCCAACACCACGGAACTGGTGCAGTCGATCCGCGATTTGGGCGAGCGGGTCAGCGAGGAGGGCTCCGTGCTGTTGAAGAACGACGGCGCCCTTCCACTGGGCGGGGATGAGACCAAGAGGGTCAGCCTGCTCGGCTTCTCCAGCTACTACCCGGTGCAGGGAGGCGACATGGGTTCCGTCGTCAGCCAGAACGAGGGAACCGACGCCGATACCGTGGATATGGTCACCGCGTTCAAGGAGAAGGGCTTCTCCATCAACGAGACCCTGCAGAGCCTGTATGAGTCGATGAAGGACGATTTCTCCACGGAAATCAACAACTTCGGCCAAAAGACCACGGTCAACCGCATCACCGCCCCGATGATCGGCGAGAAGTTCTCCGGAAAAGAGCCGTCCCAGGATCAGATGAACAAGGCGAGCTCGGATTGGAAGAGCAGCCTGAACGACAACAACGTGATGATCGTGACCATCGCCCGCGCATCCGGCGAGAACCGCGCCTATATGCCGGGCCAGGACGGGGTCGACGGCCAGGACGGGCAAAGCGATCCGCTGGGCCTTACCGATAACGAGCGCGCTCTGATCGATGCCGCGGTGCAGGCCAAGAAGTCCAACGGAGGCAAGGTGATCGTGCTGATCAACAGCGCCAACACCATGCAGATCCAGGAAGTCGCCGACAATGCCGGCGTCGACGCCATCATGCAGATCGGCCTGCCTGGAGCATACGGTTTCTACGGTGTGGCGGACCTGCTTTCCGGAGACGCCAATCCGTCCGGCCATCTGTCCGACACCTGGGTGTCGAACAACGCCAGCTCTCCGGCCGTCAACAACTACGGCGACTATGAGTGGACCAATGCGGACACCGCGCATACGATAAACTCTGAGATCGTTCAGGCGGAAGGCATCTACACCGGCTACAAGTATTACGAGACCCGATACTTCGATGAGCGGCTCGGCCAGGGCAACGCCTCCTCCACCGTGGGAAGCACCGATGGCGGCTCGTGGAACTACGGCAATGAGGTGACCTATCCGTTCGGCTACGGTCTGAGCTACACCACGTTCAGCCAGAAACTCGATTCGGTGGATGTCGACCTGGCCGCCAAGACCGTCACGGCGAAGGTGACGGTCACCAATACGGGCGACGTCTCGGGCAAGAGCGTCGTGCAGCTGTACGACAACGTGCCGTACACCGATTACGACAAGAGCCACGATGTGGAGAAGCCCGCGGTGCAGCTGCTTGACTATGCCAAGACCAAGGAACTCAAGCCCGGCGAATCGCAGACCCTGACCATCACCGCGGACGCGCAGTACATGGCGAGCTGGGACTCCACCGCCGAGAACTCCAAGGGCACCAAAGGCACCTACATTCTCGATGCCGGCGAGTATGTCTTCACCATCGCCGACAACGCGCATGATGCCGCGAACAACGTGCTTGCCAGGCAGGGCGCATCCACGGACGGCAATGCCGACAACACGGCCTCCTGGACCCTGGACGGGCTTGACTCCACCACATTCGCCGTCACCAAGAACGGCACCAAGGTGGAGAACCAGCTTCAGGACGCCGATTTGAACACGTGGATGCCGGACACCGTGACCTATCTGAGCCGTTCCGACTGGCAGGGGACCTGGCCGAAGACCTATAAGGATCTGACCGCCACCGACGAGATGCTCAAGGGCGGGCTCACCAACGACACCTATGAGATCACGTCCAACGGCGACACCTCCTCCGTTACGTGGGGAGCCGACGGCGATCTGAACCTCGCCACGCTGAAGGGCGTCGATATCGACGACTCGCGCTGGGACGACCTCATCAACCAGATGGATCTTTCGGAGGCCCTGATCCGCACCGCGTTCGGCGGCACGTCCACCAAGGCCATCGAATCGATCACCTCTCCCGAAGTCATCCAGAACGATGGCCCCAACGGATTCGCCTCCTACACGCTCGGCCAGTACGCCAACACCGACAAGTCCTCCGGCGACCCGTATGCCGTTGATGCCGACGACAAGAACCTGAGCTACTCGATGGGTGTGATGGCCAGCGAGACCGTGCTCGGGCAGACCTTCAGCAAGGATCTTGCCGAAGAGTGGGGCAAGGCCATCGGAAACTATTCGATTTGGGCGAACACCACGATTCTGTGGGGCGTGGGCACCAACCTGCACCGCACCGCGTACAACGCCCGTAACCACGAATACTATTCCGAGGACCCGGTCCTCACCGGTTTCCAGGCGGCCGCCTCGATTTCGGGCGCCAAGGCGTACGGCTGCATTCTGGCTCCGAAGCACTACGCCTTCAACGATACGGAAATCAACCGGACCGGCGTGGCCACATTCATGACCGAGCAGAAGGCCCGTGAGGGAGAGCTCCGCGCCCACCAGAGCCCGGTCGAGGACGCCGGAACCCTGGGCATGATGAGCGGCTACAACCGCATCGGCGTGACCAGCACCAACGCGTCCACCGGTCTCATGCTCGGCATCCTGCGCAACGAATGGGGCTTCAAGGGCATCCTGTCCGAAGACTTCATCATGGACAACGAATACCAGAACCTGCGTGCGGCGGCCTATAACGGCGTCACCATGCTCACCTCCACCGGAGACGACAGCATGGATGCGGTGGCCAAGCTGTGGCCCTACTGGACCGTCGACAACGTTCGGCAGGACACCAAGCTGATGAAGGCCCTGCATCAGAACATGAAGTGGCAGAACTACGCGTACGCCAATTCCAATGCCGTGGACGGCCTGAACTCCACCACACGCATCGAACATGTGCGCACGTGGTATGACAACGCGCTGACCGGGGTCAGCGTGGTGACAGGATTGCTGACCCTCCTGGGCGCCGTCATGTACGTGGTATCGCGTCGCGGGCGTTCCGAACGTCAGTGAGATCGAAGCTAGCTAAGGAGAACCGCAATGAGCTTCATGAAAAGACAAGCGTTTGGCTTCTACGTCACAATACTGGCCGCCGTCGCGGCGATCGTCGGGCTGGTCTTCTACTTCATCAACAGCCATACCGCGACTTTCGGCAATATCGCGCTGAACCGGCTCACCATCGCCGGCTCGGTCGTGGCGATCGCGCTGATGGTCGTACGTGTGGCGTTGGAACAGCCCAAGTTGACCAATCCGGTGTCGTCGACCGTTGCCGACATCTGCTGCGTGATCACGTCAGTGCTGCTGATGTGCTCCACCGCGGTGTTCATCTGCGATCGGGTGAACACGGTGGCCAGTGTGATCAGTTTTGCGCAGAACGCGCAGTCGACGGCTGATCTGCAAAGCGTCATCGTTGGCGTGGCCGCCATGGCCACCGCAACGGTGCTGAGCATCATCGCCTCGTATTTCGGCATGTGCCGGAAGCGGAAGGCCTGATCGGGCGGGCGCGGGGATGCCCCTTCCCGCTCCCGCGAAATGCCGTCGGCCATGCCTGACCTCCTTAGGCATGGCGACGTTTGCTGTGAGAGGAGAGGTGTGATGGCTGATATGCGTACACGACGGGCATTGGGGAATCTGGGACTGTGCGGCGGTCTGGGATCGTTCCTCGGCTCATCCGCGATCGTTGGATTGTCCACCACCATCACGATGTGGCAGGTGGGCTTCGGCCTGTCCAACACGCAAGTTGGTGCGTTGAGCGCGGTGCTGAACTTTGCGATTGCAATCGGCTCCGTCGCCACCGGTGCGATGTGCGGCAGGTTCGGCATGACGAGGGTGTTCAATCGGATCGGCGCGGCCACGGCCTGCGGATTCTTGCTGTGCGCGTTCGCCTTCGATTTTTGGATGCTGCTCGTTGGCGTGCTGTTGGCGGGATTCGGTACCGGTGTGGATCTGCCGGTGTCGTTGTCGGTGATGTCGCGTGACGCTCAGGATCGCGAATCAGGGTCGAAATTGGTGACGGTCACGCAGCTTGGCTGGCAGCTGGGCATGCTTGGGTCGGCGCTGATCGCGTTCGCGGTCTCCGGCTTCGAGGGCGCTTTCGGCGGTCGTGTGCTGTTCCTCATACTTGCGCTGGTTGCGTTTGGCCTGCTGCTGTGGCGCATGAATTCCAAGGAATTCGCCTGCCTGCATGCCGTTTCGGAATCGTTGGGAGATGCCGAAGGCGCGGATGCCGGACAGGCCCGAGACGATCGTGCCGACGGCGGGCTGCCGGGCATCATGCAGGACAGGTTCCTGAGGCATCCGTTCGCCGTATTGCTGGTGTTCTACGTATTCTGGAACCTCGTGGCCAACACCTGGGGGCAGTTCCAGACGTTCATGCTGGTCAATGCGAATGCCTCGCAGAGTCTGGCCACCGGTCTGGGAATCGTGCTTTATGTGGTGATGTTCCTGGCTAATCTGCTGGTATCCGCAACGATCAACACGAAATGGCGCAGTCCGTTGTTCGTGATCGGAGGGGCGGTCGCCATCGCGGCCATGATGTTGATGGCCGCCGGCGGTGGCTCGCTGTGGGTTATCGTCGTGGCGACGGCCATCATGTATGTGGGTCTTCCGCTGGCTGGCGAGGCCATGTGCAAGGTGTGGGTGCAGGAGACCTTTCCGGAGCGGTCCCGTGCCTCGGCGCAGGGTTGCATTCTGGGATTCTCGCGATTCCTGTGCGGCCTGTTCGCCTTCGTGGCGCCCGCATTGATGGTGCCCGGGGTCATTGGCGTGACCCTGTGGTGCTTTGTTGGCGTGACCGTTGTGTTCGTCGCTGCGGGATGTCTGTTCCTCCGGCTTCGCTCCAAAGGGGAGTCTTGCGCGGTGCGCCCGCTGCGTGACGGCATGGCTGCATGGCGGCGCGGCCGCATGGACGGTCTGGAGGGCTGACATATCGTGAGGGCCGGTACGCGATGTTCGCCGCGTACCGACCCCCGTCAATCATCGGGAATGGAATCGTGCAGATGCGATGGGACCGCGTGCGCCTAGGCCGCCAGATCCTCACGCGTCAGATCCTCGCGACGGGCCATGGCCTGCTCGAAGTCCTTGGTGCCCGTGAACACCTCCTGCAGCCACGGGTTCACATGCTGCTTCTTCGCGCGGTACATGATGTAGCCGAAGGCGAGCACGTTCGCCGCAAGCGCGATGACCGACACGGTCAGGTTCACGTTCGGGTTGTTCACCGACTGCACGGCGAACCTGGACTCATCCTGGAAGGCGGGGAACACCTGCGCGAACATGCACCAGATGGCCAGCGTATTGGCGCGGTTCTGAATCCAGCCGCCCTTGTTCCAGAAGAAGTTCGCCACGGTCGGGGCGAGCAGCAGCGCCAGGCCGCAGTACCATGCGTGGGTGGGCAGGCAGTTGTAGGTGTAGCAGAAGTTCCACAGGTCGTAGGCCACGATGAACACCCACGTCATGTCGGGCCAGAGCATGTCCTGCCTCTTCTTCGACACGTAGATGCCGAACCAGCCGGTCATGCAGGCGATGTTGATCAGACCCGCCACGCCGTTGAACACGTTGTGCCAGCCGCCCATGAGCGTCACGCCTTCGGTGGAGACCCAGGTGGTGCCCCATGCGCGAATCGCGGATTCGAAGTCGGAAACCACGGCGATCAGGATGTTGATGGCCACGATTACGAACGGGAAGCACTTGAACCATTCGGACTTGCCGATTGCGCCCCACTTGTACTTGAGGGCCATGAAGCCGATGCATCCCGCGGTCGCCGCATACAGTTTCGCATAATGGAACCAGCTGGTCATATGCACGTAGGTCGGGTTGGTCAGCGCCCATTCGGCACCGGCCGCCGCGGCCACGTAGATGGTGATGAAATAGACGGTCAGGATCGCGGGAACGACCAGGAATGCCACAATGCCGCCGGTTTTGGTGCGGCGGGCCAGTTCATTGGCTCCGATCAGGCAGCAGAAGACAAGGATCCAGCCGATCCACTGATATACGGCGGTGTCGCCATAGACTTGGAACAACATCGCTCTTCCTTTCACTCGGGTACATGCGTGAGCCCCGCTCACTCAATGTACGGGTCCAGGTGCAGCGTCTGCGCCGCAACCTGTCTGACTACGGTGTCATCGGTGTCGGGATGCAGCCTGATCAGTGAGATCAGGCCGACGATCAGCGTGTAGAAGGTCTCATGCTCATTGCGGATCGGCATGCCGTGCAGCCGTTCGAAATCACGGACGGTTGAGGCGCAGATGTATTCGGCGATGCGGTCGGCGGCGCGGTCGATGAACTTGATGTACAGTTCCGCGTTGCCGTCCGCGATCATGCGCTGGCTGAACGGTCCCTCATCGTTGATGAGGCCACGCGTCAGGCGCACCACGTCGTCGAGTGCTTTCGAGATGTTGCCTACTTCGCGGTTGCGATTCCACTCTTCCAAAATGGTGATGACCTCGTCGATGACGTCGTCCAGTACGGCGTCGGCGACTTGGTCCTTGTCTTGGAAATAGTGATAGAAGAGCGATCTGGTCATGCCGACGCGACCGGCGATGTCGCTGACGGTGATCTTCGAGAAGCCTTTCTCCAGGCAGATTTCGCGTGCCGCATGCACGATCTGCGCGCGGCGTGCGTCTCCTGTCGTTGCAACGGAAGCCGGATTCTGTCCGTTCATTGCGCTCTCCTCACGTTGAGTGGCGGTCTCGCCGATGCGACACGTTGACACTCTGTCAATTTTTTTGACGGGACCAAGTCTAATCCCGATGTTGACACAGTGTCAAACCGAGGTGGGTCGGTGCCGATCATATGGCGGTTATCGATAGACAACAGGTTACGCAACCGTCGGTTACCAAGGCCTTGCGGCATCCATCGGCGTGTCTTGCCCGCTTCTGAAACGGGCCGGCGAAACCGACCTCACCATCTTGAACTTGCGTGAGAAGACCTCGAGACTGGAAAAGCCGCAGGCGCGCGCCACCTGCGCCACCTCCATATCGGTCATGCCCAGCAGGTCGCAGGCCCTGGCGATGCGGATGTCGTCGAGGTAGTCCTTCAACGTCAGGCCGGTCGCCGCCTTGAAACGGCGGGACAGATGGCTGCGGTCGGTGTGCAGTGCCTCGGCCACGCGGCCTACGTTGATGGGCTCGGCATAATGCTCGGTGATGTATCGCGCGGCCGCGCCGGCAAGCGCATCGCCGGCACCAGTGCCATCGAATCGTGCGTGGGCCGCGGCGCCATCCGCCGCCGCGACGGCGAGCGCCAGACGATGCAGGAAGTCCAGGGCGATGGCGTTGAGCTTGATGCCGTCGGCGAAGCTGCCGGACGTGTAGGCGAAGCAGGATCGGATCAGCGCAAGGAACGCCGAGACGTCGCCTATGTGGAACGCGTTGCGGTCGTAGGGCAGGCCGATTCCCGCCAGGCACCGCTGCACGTCGGTGCCGCCCAGCCCCAGCCACAGGTAGGTCCAGGGATCGGTCGCGCACGCCTGATAGGTGACCGGCGAATCCGGTCGGATGATGAACCCGTCGTTGGCTTTCAGGCGGAACACCGCGCCTTGGCTGTGCAGTTCGCCGCCGCCGGACACCACCAGATGGATGATGGTGCGGTTGCGCATCGCCGGGCCCACGTCGTGGCCCGGCTCCGTCTGCGAGATGCCGCAGAACGCGAACGATACGCCGTTCGCCGGCGTGGGAGGTTCCGTACGGCCCGAGGCGAACGGGGAGACGGATGGCAGCGTGTAGACCCGTGCGTGCTCCATGTCGCCTCCCCGCGTCTCGATTCGCCGTCCGCCGGATTCCCGGCTGTTTGAAGACAGTATAGGCGTGTATGGGGCCGGGCGTATGGGACCGTACGGCCGTCCGCCGGCCGGCGGACGACGCAATGTTCAATCGGCGGTCAGCACGAACAGCCGTGACGAAAAATCGGTGGTGACGCCCAGCGGGTTCACGTCGTCCATCTGCCCGCAGGAGGCATCGGAATCGACCATGCCGATGCGCATGAGCTCGGCGCCGGTGAACGACCTGCCGGCGATGCCGGAGGCGCCGGTGCAATCCACCCTGTACGTCAGTGCCGCGTCCAGTCCGCGCAACGCAAGCCTTGTGAACGCACCGTTCGGCGTGATCAGCAGACGGTAATCGCCGACGATTGCGGTATGGCGGTCGCGGGAAACCACCATCCAGGCGGCCCTCTCGTTGCCGTATGGCGCGACCAATCGGTAGAAATCGCCGGTATGCAAGAGGTCGCGGTACCGCTTGAACCATGCGACCTGCCTGCGCACCTCATACAGTTCGGCGGCCGACAGCCGCCCCAGATCAAGCTCATAACCGAACGTGCCGAATGCGGCGACGTTCGCGCGCGTGGCAAGCGGCGCCGAACGCAGCGTCTGATGGTTCGGCGTGATCGACACATGCGCGCCCATCGTGCCCAGCGGGTAGAACATGCTCGTACCGTACTGGATCTTCAGCCGTTCGATGGCGTCCGAATCGTCCGAGCACCAGATTTGCGGCGTATAGAACAGCATGCCCATGTCGAACCGTCCGCCACCCGACGCGCAGCCTTCGATGATGAGCTCCGGGAAGGCGGCGAGCAGCCGCTCCAGCAGGTCGTAGACGCCCAGAATGTAGCGATGACACGCCTCGCCCTGATGCTCCGCGCCGCGGGACAGGTCGTAGCCCTCCGATACGAAACGGTTCATATCCCACTTGATGTATGAGATGTTCGCGGAATGCAGCAATGCGCTCATCTGCTCGAAGATATTGTCGACCACCGCACGATCCGCAAAATTCAGCAGATACTCGTTACGGCCATGGCTGGGCGTGCGGCCGGGGGTGCGAATCGCCCAATCCGGGTGCGCACGGTACAGGTCGGAATCCGCGTTCACCGCCTCCGGCTCGAACCACAGACCGAAGCGCATGCCCAGATCGTTGACGCGGCGGGCCAGCGAGGCCAGTCCGTTCGGCAGACGCCGCGGGTTCGGCCGCCAATCGCCAAGCCCTGCGGTGTCGTCGTTGCGTGCGCCGAACCAGCCGTCATCCAACACGAACAGTTCGATGCCGGCATCCCGTGCGGTCCGTGCGATGCCGACCAGCCTGTCCTCGTCGAAATCGAAATACGTCGCCTCCCAATTGTTGATGAGTATCGGCCGCTCGCGTCGCTTCCAGGGCCCGCGCACGATATGCTCCGACACCATGCGGTGAAAGGCGTGGCTCAGGCCGGTCAGGCCTTCCGATGAGAACGCGAGCAGCGCCTCCGGCGACTGGAACGTCTCACCCGGCGCAAGCCGCCAGGCGAAGCCGAAATCGTTGATGCCCACCTGCACACGCGTCACATCGAACGTATCCACCTCGGCGTGCAGGTCGAAATTTCCCGAATATTCGAAGGCCACGCCGATCGCCTCGCCCTGCGCCTCCGTGGTGGCCGGGCGCGCGAACACCGCGCACGGGTTGAGAAAATGCCCGCTCGCATTACGCAATGATTCGATCTGCTGCACGCCGTAGTGCAACGGCTGCGTGTGCGGATGGCGCTCGCGGGCCCACGCGCCGGCGAATTCGGTCATCGTGTAGTCGCGGTCGGGCAGGTCGAGGTTGAGGCTCATCACGCGTTCGAGACTGACCGGCTCGCTTCCGCCGTTCGTCACACGCACGCTGCGTGCGATGACCGGCTGATTGCGGAAGACCGCGTACTGCAGGGTCACCGTAAGGCCCGTCGGTCGGTCGATGAGGTCGATTTCCAGCGTGGCCGCCTCGTCGTTATGCTCCACGTACGTCGCCGGCAGTCCCGTAAGACGCGGTTTGCCGGCGATGATGCGATAGCCGCCCCCGTACGTCAGGTCGGTGAGGGTCGATCCGTTGCCCTGCCGGACCTCCAGCGCCGGCCGCCGATAGTCGCCGCCGCCGTATTCGGGGAATTCCTGACGCATCCTTTCCAGCGTGTAGGTGAGGTTCCCGGGAATGCGGCATGTGGTGGTGGGCGAATGCGTCACCTCCGTCAGATAGCTGAAATCCTCGCGATCCGGTACGGCCGCGCCGAAATGCAGGTTGATGAGTTTGCCCTGCCCGTCGGCGTGGAAGATGTAGCTGATCCGCCCGTTGGTCAGGTGGAACTGCCGGCTGCTCTCGTGCACGATGATGGCGGCGGTGTCGTCGGTCATGATGGCCTCGCTGGTCTGGTTGCTGATGGTCGGTCGGAGGCCAAGTGTAGGCGGTTCGCGCATGCGATGCCGTGCCGAAAACCGGCGGTTTGTGCGCTGTCCATGACGATTTGTGGCGGGGTGCGTCACGTTGGTGCCGGGCGTCCCGCGAGTCGAGCGTGACGGTTGGAAAACGGACTGTGCCCGGG
Organism: Bifidobacterium moukalabense DSM 27321; assembly: GCF_000522505.1. Taxonomy (GTDB): domain Bacteria; phylum Actinomycetota; class Actinomycetes; order Actinomycetales; family Bifidobacteriaceae; genus Bifidobacterium; species Bifidobacterium moukalabense. The sequence continues at coordinate 298,428 of NZ_AZMV01000007.1, forward strand.
GCGTATCGTGTCGTAAGAAATCGGTAGCCTAGTGGCATTACGCGGAAGGATGTTGCTATGGCATTGGCACTGTACAGAAGATATCGCCCCGATACGTTCGACGGGGTGATCGGGCAGGATCAGGTCACCGTTCCGCTTATGCGCGCGCTTGACGAAGGCAAGCTGACGCACGCCTACCTTTTCTCCGGACCGCGCGGCTGCGGCAAGACCTCATCCGCGCGTATCCTGGCCCGCTGCGTGAACTGCGCCAAGGGACCGACCTCGCATCCGTGCGGCGAATGCGAGAGCTGCCGCGATCTGGCCACCGGCGGCCCCGGTTCCATCGACGTGGTCGAAATCGACGCGGCCTCGCACAACGGCGTGGACGACGCCCGCGAACTGCGCGAGCGCGCCGGCTTCGCCCCGGCCCGCGACCGATACAAGATCTTCATCCTCGACGAGGCCCACATGGTCACGCCGCAAGGCTTCAACGCGCTGCTCAAAATCGTGGAGGAGCCGCCGGAGCACGTCATGTTCATCTTCGCCACCACCGAGCCCGATAAGGTGATCGGCACCATCCGCTCGCGCACCCACCACTATCCGTTCCGCCTGGTGCCGCAGGAGGTCATGGGTCCCTATCTGGAGCGAATCTGCGGCGACGAGCATATCGAGGCCGAACCGGGCGTGCTGCGATTGGCCATGCGTGCCGGCGGCGGCTCCGTACGCGATACGCTGTCCGTGCTCGACCAGCTCATGGTCGGCTCCGTGGATGGTGTGATTCCCTACGATTCCGCCGTGGCGCTGCTCGGCTTCACGCCGGAGGCGCTGATCGGCGAGGCGGTTGACGCCGTGATCGACAGGAACGGCGAAGCATTGTATGGCGTGGTGCAGAAGGTCGTGGTCGGAGGATTCGATCCCCGTCGTTTCGTTGAGGATCTACTCGCCCGTGTACGTGACCTGCTGGTGCTCACGTTGGGCGGGGAGCGTGCGGAAAGCGTGCTCTCCGACGACTCCGCAGCCGAAGACATGGGCGATCTGCGCCGTCAGGCCTCCGCGTTGGGCCTGGCCGCGCTGACGACGATGGCCGACACCATCAACGCCACATTGGGCGGCATGACCGGGGCCATTTCGCCGCGTATGCGTCTGGAACTGTTGGCCGCGCGTCTGCTGGCCGGGCGTGAACGCAACGGTATGGCCGGTCCGGGCGATGATTCCGCAGCCAATGCGGGCATGCCGATCGCCGAATCCTCCGACACGGCGCAGCCGTCCGGCGGCTCCGCACGGCGCGGTATGGCCGGATCGCGCCATCGTCCGGCACCATCCTCACAACCATCCCAGCCTGCGCAAAGTGCGCCCCAGCAAGCCGTGCAGGCTTCCACGGCACCGAAGAGCCCTGCGGATGCCGTGACTTCCGACATGGCGTCCACCATGGCCGCCTTCGAGCAGGCCATGAACGCGCCGCTGGCAGACGGGGGATCGCAGGAAGGCGTGGCGCAATCGCAAACGGCTGCGCCCCGACAGGCAGCCGACGATCGCACGCCCGATCAGAAGTGGGACGCCCTGGTGGCAGGCCTGCCGGATGATGTGCGGCGGTACATCAATCGTGAGAAGGTGCCGCGCATCATGCTCGAAGAGCAGGCCCAAGGCGGCCCCAAACTGTGGATCAAATTCGACAGGTCCCTGAGCAAGTACGCCTTCGCCAAGGCCGTCGCCTCCGAATCGGTGGACGGCACCAACAACGTGGTGGGCATCGTGCGCGCCGAAGTGCGCAAGGTGTTCGGACCCAACGTCACGCTTGCGCCGGCCAAGAAGCTGGCCGACGGGGAAGTGGCCGTGCCGTGGAGCAGGCTCAGCCCCGAAGAGCAGCGCAAGATCAATGCGCAGCTCGTGCAGGAACAGCTCAAGACCGCGACCCTGCTGACGCAGAATCTGGGATCCGATCCCGCCTCCGGCAAGGAGCCGGAAGGCGGCGAAAAGACCGAACCCGCCGCGGATCCCGCGGACGGAGAGACTCACCGAGGCGATTCCGCCGGCGCTTCGGCGGACGCCGATCCATGGGGCATTCCGGCGCAGTCCGACACAGCGGCCGACGCCGATCCGTGGGGTACGCCCGCGCAGCCTGCGGCAGCGGCGAACGTCAACGATGTGAAGGCTCCGGAACAGCACCGGAAGCATGTCGCCGTGCCGGATATCAGCGACGACGTGGATCCATGGGCCTCGCCGGCACCTGCGCCGCAGTCACGGGATGACGATGATCCGTGGAACCAGCCGTTGCCGCAGCCGGCGCAGGAGGATCCGTGGGGTGCGGCCGAATCGTCGCAGCAATCTCAATCCCAGCCATCCCGACCGCAGCCGGCGCGACAGCATCGCGATCCACGCCATGAAGCGGCCGCGCAAGCCGCACCGTCCGCCGACGATCCGTGGAATCAGCGGTTCGCCACTCCGGAACCGGTGAAGCCGCAGGTCGCCGCGGAAGATGACGAATATTCGATGAACGACGAGTCATTGGGCACTGCGACCGCACTGAGCGTGGACGAGCTGAGCCGTATCTTCGAAGTCAAGAAGATCGAGGACTTCACGGCGGACGATCCGAAGAACCCACGTAACATGCAGACGAAGAAAAGCCTTGACGACTAGTCACACAACCACTGAAAGGTAACGATTTTCATGGCATTGGCCTATGACGGCGCCATCCAGCGCCTCATCGACGCGTTCGCGCATCTGCCCGGCATCGGGCCGAAAGGCGCGCAGCGCATCGCCTTCTACATGCTCAACGCCTCCGACGAGGAATCGCAGGGTCTGATCGACGCCATCACCGAAGTCAAGGAGAAGGTGCGGTTCTGCGAGATCTGCGGCAACGTGTGCGAAACCAGCCCCTGCCCGGTGTGTGTGGATCCTCGTCGCGACCACGGTGTGATCTGTGTGGTGGAGGAGCCGAAGGACGTGATGAGCGTCGAACGCACGCGCGAATACCGCGGACTGTACCATGTGCTCGGCGGGGCGATCAATCCGATGGCGAACGTGCAGCCGGGCGACCTGAACATCGCCAAGCTCATCGAACGGTTGAAGGACAGCGAAGTCAAGGAGGTGATCCTCGCGCTCAATCCGAATGTGGAGGGCGAGGCCACCACCAGCTTCCTTGCGCAGCTGCTTTCGCAGACCGACATCAAGGTGACGCGTCTGGCCAGCGGCCTGCCGGTGGGCGGCGATCTCGAGTACGCCGACGAAATCACCCTGGGGCGCGCCCTTGCGGGCCGCCGTAACGTCTGATACCGCGCGTCACCCTTGGTGAAGGCGAAATACGGACCGGAAGGGGACCGTTCAGGGAGCCCCCGGAATTCCGCATGCTGGGCGTGGAGGGGCTTGACAAATCGGAATTCTCATATAATCGTGCCACTTGCCTAGAATCACAAGCAGGCAACACACTGAGAAGATTGGATAGTTGTGGCTCTTATCGTGCAGAAGTATGGCGGTTCCTCCGTGGCCGACCCGGAATCGATCAAGCGCGTAGCCCGACGCATCATCGAAACGAAGAACGCCGGTAACGATGTGGCCGTCGTGGTCTCCGCCATGGGCGACACCACCGACGACCTGATCGACCAGGCGCTCAGCATCGACTCCAACCCGCCGGCGCGCGAGATGGATATGCTGATGACCGCAGGCGAGCGTATTTCGATGAGTTTGCTCGCGATGGCGATTCATGCGGCCGGCTCACATGCATATTCCTTCACCGGTTCCCAGGCCGGTTTCATGACCGATGCCCAATTCGGCACCGCACACATCAAGGCCGTGAAACCCGATCGTGTGCGCCGTGCGCTCGGCCTCGGCTCCGTGGCCATCGTGGCCGGCTTCCAGGGCGTGAACGAGGGCGGCGACGCCACCACGCTCGGCCGTGGCGGTTCCGATACGTCCGCGGTGGCGCTGGCGGTGGCGCTGGAGGCCGACGTGTGCGAGATCTACACCGATGTCGACGGCGTCTTCACCGCCGACCCGCGCATCGTTCCGACCGCCCGCCGCATTCCGGTCATCGACTACGAGTCGATGCTGGAGATGTCGTCCTGCGGTTCCAAGGTGCTTGCCCTGCGCTGCGTGGAATACGCACAGCGCTTCAACATGCCGTTGCACGTGCGCAGCTCCTTCTCGCACCGTCGTGGCACGCTGATCGTGCCGGAAGGCGTCGATCCGCGCAACCTGCCGAACATCTGAACATCGAAATCATCTGAGTCAAAGGTAAGAACAATGAGCGAAAACAACAAGTCCTTGGGCGACCTGTTCCCCGACCTGGGGCCGGAAGTGCCGATCATCTCCGGTGTCGCGCATGACAGCACCGAGTCGCTGGCCACCGTGCGTCGCGTGCCGAACGAGCCGGGCATGGCCGCCAAGGTGTTCACCATGCTGGCCGAGGCCGGTGTGAACGTCGACATGATCGTGCAGGCCTCCGCCTCCACCGGCACCGCCGATATCTCCTTCACCGTGCCGGGCACCGCTGCGGCCAAGGTACAGGAGGTGCTGCAGGAGAAGCAGGACGAGTTGGGCTACCAGTCCTTCGACATCGACGCCAATGTGGGCAAGGTCGCCGTGGTGGGCGTGGGCATGAAGACCCATTCCGGCCTGGCCGCCAAGTTCTTCAATGCACTGAGCGACAAGGGCGTGAACGTGCTGATGATCTCCACATCCGAAATCCGCATCGCGGCGCTCGTGCCGCTCGAGCAGCTCAATGACGCCGTCAAGGCACTGCATACCGCCTACGGTCTGGATTCCGATCAGGTGGAGGCCGTGGTCTACGGCGGCACCGGCCGCTGAGCCGGGTGGATCCCGCGACCTTTGCGGGTACGGCGGCTTCCTTGGTCTTCCAAGCCTCGTGATAAGGCGGGTTTTCGTGCACGATGTACGAAAACCCGCCTTATTTGCGAATCGTGTTTTGGAGTTCCGCCACAAATACCCCCTTGACCCTTCCGGATGGCCATCCTGGAGGGGCATTGCAATTTTAGGGGGTATGAAGATTGGGCGAATCGGTCTCGGACCATCATGCCGATCACACACGATTCTCCAGAAAAACTCATCTCGCGAATCATGTATCGCACGCATACGCCAAGGCATCGTCCGAACATGCGACTGGGGGGTTCCTACCGGATGCGTCCGATAGGAACCCCCAGTCGTCATTGCCGCCGGCCACTCATCGGCAGGGGCGAGGCCGTGGAATCACTTCTTGGTGATGTAGCCGAGCGCCTTGAGCATCTCGGCGCTTTCCAACGCGCCTCCGGCTGCGCCGCGCAAGGTGTTGTGCGCCAGTCCCACGAACTTCCAATCGAAGATGGAATCCTCGCGCAGACGACCAATGGAGATACCCATGCCACCTTCGTAGTCCACATCCTTCCTGACCTGCGGGCGATCGTCCTCGGTCAGGTACTGGATGAACTGCTTCGGGGCATGCGGCAGGCCAAGCTCGGCGGCCTTGCTGGTGTAGTTCACCAAGCGGTCGATAAGCTCTTCCTTGGTCGGATTCTTGCCGAAGTTGATGAACACGGTGGCGGTGTGGCCGTTGAGCACAGGCACGCGGATGCACTGCGAGGTGATGCGCAGCGGACCGTCGAACGGCACGATCTCGCCCTTTTCATCGTCCACATGACCGAAGACCTTGAGCGGCTCCTTCTCGGATTTCGCCTCTTCTCCGGAGATGAACGGAATGATGTTGCCCAGCATTTCCGGCCAGTCATTAAACGTCTTGCCCGCGCCGGAGATGGCCTGATAGGTGCTCACGATGACCTCGTGCGGCTCGAACTCCTGCCACGCGGCGAGCGCCGGCGTGTAGGCCTGGATGGAGCAGTTCGGCTTGACCGCGATGAAGCCATGCTTGGTGCCCAGACGCCTGCGCTGGTGTTCGATCACCTCGTAATGCTCCGGATTGATTTCCGGCACGACCATCGGCACGTCAGGGGTCCAGCGGTGGGCGCTGTTGTTGGACACGACCGGAGTCTCGGTCTTCGCGTACTCCTCTTCGATCGCGCGGATCTCGTCCTTCGGCATGTTCACCGCGGAGAACACGAAATCGACGTCCTTGACCACATTCTCGACGTCGGCCACGTTCCTGACGACCATGTTCCTGACGAACTCGGGCATCGGGGTTTCCATCTTCCAGCGACCGCCGATGGCCTCCTCGTAGGTCTTGCCGGCGCTGTGCGCAGATGCGGCAAGGGTGACCAATTCGAACCACGGATGGTTCTCGAGCAGCGTAACGAAGCGCTGTCCGACCATGCCCGTAGCGCCGAGAATGCCGACCTTAATCTTTTCGGACATAACAACCTCTCGCTTATTGCTGGATGGTTTTTCGTATTGATGTACGCCCGGGCCGGCCATTCGGCCCAATCGACCCCGTGGGCGGCCACACGCGTTGTTCAATCTTACGAAATCACCGGAACAACACCCTTTTGCCTTCCGCATGCTGGTCCGGCGTTCGGTTTGCCCGCTCGCGTGCCCTGCGTACACTGGAAAGCATGTCGAAAGCATCAGAAGAAGCGCAGAAGCAGCTGGATCGAATCGTGGCATTGGGCTACCCGGACGTGGCCGACATGTCCGCGGGCGCGTTCCGTGCGCTGGCGCGCCCGCTCATCCGTGCGCTGGAGGATTCCGATCTGGGCGCCGACATTCTGCTGATTCCTACGCGCGAGCTGGTTTCACCCGAATCGTTGATCGCCCGTACATCGATCAACCGTATGGCCGGTTTCACCACCATGCCTCCGCGAGACATCGCCAGCTTCCTGCCCCAGGACGGTTTCGAGCCGCCGGAGGGGCCGTTCTATCTGGTGCTTGAGCCGCATACCGGCACCTGCTATATCAATCGTGAGCCGGACGTGGCGCGCAAGCTCATCGATTCCGATGAACGCCTGCCCCTCACGTTGGAGGAAGGCCTTGCAATCGCCACCCAGCACCCGGAATGGCTGTTGGAGAAGAACGGCTTCAATCTGCTCGGCTCGCGTAGCGCCGACGGCCGCGTACCCAGCATCTGGATGAGCCAGAACGCCCCGCGATTGGGCGCGGTCTGGCCGAACTCCCGCCATACCTGGCTAGGCAACGCCTACTGCGTGGCCCGTCGAGGCGTGAGTCTGTTCCGCTGATGGCTCCAAGCCGTTCAACAGGAGCGAGGGCATCCTCATGAACGTTCACACCGCGGCCAGATAGCATGCCAGGGTCATTGCGCATGGGGGATGAACGGTCCGCTACCGCCGAAACAGCTTGAACGCGGCATGGGCCAGCGCGGCGAGGCCCATCGAGCCCACGCCGATCAGGGTGGCCAGCACCTGCGGGCGGCGTAGCTCGTTGCGGATGCCGATGAGATCGGTTACGCAGTGGTCCTCGAAGAACACGCGTACCTCGTTGCTAGAGTAGCGGCCGACCAGATCGCCCCATGTGAGCATACGTGTCACATAGCCCTGGGGATTGCGTTCATTGAATTCGAACAGGCGGATGCCGCGCAGCCTTGACTTCGGGCCGTAGGACTCGAATCCGCAGGTCGGCGCATAGCCCAGGTCGATGTCGTGCACATGCCCGACGAATGCGTTCTTGTGATCATGCCCGCAGAACAGCGCGAAATAGCCGCCGGCCTCGCGCAAGGCCTGCACTTCGCCCACGTTCTCATCCGCACAGCCGATCGCCTCGCCGAGACGTGAACCTGGTCGGCATACGTCATGATTCAGTACATAGCAGTGCCCCGCAAACTCGCGCGCGCCCTCCACGGCGTTCGGCGTGTATGCCGGCACCTCTTTCAGGCAGTCGTAGAACTCCTGCGGCGGAATGTGCTGGAATGCGATAGCCGGCACTGCGCGACCGTCGCCGTTGCGGACCCCGAGCTCGTGCTGCACGGTTCGCAGCCATTCGATCGCCTCCGGCGATGGCGTGCCGTAGCCGTCGGAATCGGCCAGATCCCAGCCCCGGGAGTTTGAGGCGTATCTCGCGTATGAGGCGATTGATTCGTGGCCGATGCTTTCGGCGTCGGAGGGGTGCTCCGCGTAATCCCCGGAATTGACCATCATCACGCTCATCGCGATGCGTCCCGATCCGTCGGAGGCTTCGATGGGCAGCGCGAACGTGCCCGGCTCCAATGCCAGTGGGGAGGATCCGGCCAAAGGATTCAAGCATCCGGAAAATTCGCGATAGATGTCATCCTGATCGTCGGCGAGTACGCCGCATTGGAAATCATGATTGCCGTAGGTCGCCGCGAACGGGATTCGCTCTTCCAATGCGGGTCCCAGGAAGGCGGCGAAGGTGTCACGTACTTTCTGCCGGGCCTCTTCGAACAGTGTGCCCATGGTGGCGCTGTTGATGGATTGCGCCCACGATTCCAGTTTTGATTTCGTGCCGTTGCCGCTGCGTCTCACGAGCTTCGGCGAGTCCGTGCCGATGCCGTCGATGGTCCAGTTGTCGTCGACCGGTTGCGTGTTCAGCAGTGCCTTTGACAGCGGATGTCGTTTGACGCCTCGCAGCTTCGCCTCGAGTTCGGTCACCGCACGTACGTGCGTTCCCGGCTGTTCGCCGCGACGACGCAGGAACGTGTCGATATATGCCGGATCATATCCGCGGATCTGGTCGCCGGTGAGCACGATCAGGTCGGGATGCGCTTCGCGAATGGCGGCTTCGATGAGTCGAATCGTGTCTTTGTGCACGCTCGGACCATCCTGGATATCGGCCAGCTGCAGCACACGGAAGCTGCCGTCGCTGTTGAAACGCAGTGTCATGATGTTTACTGTAATGCGGCAAATCTGGATATGGGGTGAAAGTGGTTTCAAAATCGCTGTCATATCCCGAAATATCGATGATTTATGGGGTCCATTGCCGCTAGGATTAACCGCAGTGCGAAAAAGTTACACGCACGTAACAATCGAGCCGGCAAGGGGCCGGCGACATCAAAGATAAGGAGGAGTGATGGGTCAGGGTCAATCTTCAGTATTTGATCTCGCGGCAATCGCCGCGGCGTCCAACGGAGGGAACAATGACCCGCTGCTGCCTCCGGCGCGTTTCATTGGAGCTCCGCAAAAGCCCAGCAGGATGCCGTACAACAAGTACGTCGCATACGATAAGCAGGTGCCGTTTGATTTCCCGGAGCGTACGTGGCCGGGCAAGCGACTGCAGCGTGCACCGCGTTGGTGCTCCGTCGATCTTCGTGACGGCAACCAGGCCCTCGTCAACCCGATGGATTCCGAACGTAAGCTGCGTTTCTGGAATCTGCTCGTGTCGATGGGCTTCAAAGAGATCGAGGTCGGCTTCCCGTCGGCTTCCGAAACCGATTATGACTTCATCCGCATGCTCATCGAGCGTGAGCTCATTCCGGACGATGTGACCATCGTCGTGCTCACCCAGGCCCGCGAACATCTGATTCGCAAGACTTACGAATGCCTCAAGGGCGCCAAGCGCGCCGTCGTGCACTTCTACAATTCCGTATCCGTGCTGCAGCGCGAGGTCGTGTTCCGCAAGGACAAGGCCGGCATCAAGAAGCTCGCCACTGATGCGGCGGCCCTGTGCAAGGAGCTTGAAGGCGAGGCCGAGGGCATCGACCTGTACTACGAGTATTCCCCGGAATCCTTCACCGGCACCGAGCCGGAGTACGCCGTCGAGGTGTGCAATGCGGTGATCGACGTGATCAAGCCGACGCCGGAGCATCCGATGATCATCAACCTGCCGGCAACGGTGGAGATGACCACGCCGAACGTATTCGCCGACGAGGTGGAGTACGTATCCAACAATCTCGTGCCGCGCGACGCAGTGGTGCTTTCCCTGCATCCGCATAACGACGGGGGCATGGGCGTGGCCGCCACCGAGCTGGCCGTGCTGGCCGGCGCTGATCGCGTGGAGGGCTGCCTGCTCGGCAACGGCGAGCGTACCGGCAACGTCGATCTGGTCACTTTGGGCCTGAACTTCCTGACCCAGGGCATCGATCCGCAGATCGACTACTCCAACGTGCCGGAAATCCGCAAGACGGTCGAATACTGCAACCAGCTCAAGGTCTCCGAGCGTCACCCGTACGCCGGCAACTTCGTGTTCACCGCGTTCTCCGGCTCGCATCAGGACGCCATCAAGAAGGGTCTTGAGGCCCGTCAGGTGGCCGCCGACCGTGCCGGCGCCGATCTGGACAGCTTCGTGTGGCTCGTGCCGTACCTGCCGATCGATCCGAAGGACATCGGCCGCACCTACGAGGCCATCATCCGAGTGAACTCCCAGTCCGGCAAGGGCGGCATGGCCTACCTGCTCAAGGCCAATCACAACCTTGATCTGCCGAAGCGTCTGCAGGTCGAGTTCGACAGGGTCGTGCAGGCCTATGCCGATGAGACCAAGAAGGAAGTCAAGGACGAGGATATCTGGCGTCTGTTCAAGGACGAGTACCTGCCGGTTGAGGAGTCCGGCGCCACCGCCGCGGGTGTTGTGGTCGGTGACAGCAAGGACGAGTCCCTCGAGCAGTGGGGCCGCCTGAAGCTGCTCAAGGTGTCCGTCTCTTCCGGTGAGGATGGCTCCGACACCGTGCTCAAGGCCAGGATTCTCGACCGTGGCGTGAACGTCGGCGTAGACGAGCCGATCGAGCGTGAGGTCTCCGGCATGGGCAACGGCCCGATCGCCGCGTTCCTCAACGCCATCAGCAACTTTGGCATCACCGCCTCCATCATGGATTACGTGGAGCACACCATGTCCGTCGGCACCGACGCCATGGCCGCCTCCTACGTGGAATGCCAGATCGGCGAGGAGGATGACACGCAGATCGTGTGGGGTGTCGGCATCGACACCTCCATCGTGACCAGCTCGCTGAAGGCCATCATCTCGGCCATCAACCGTTCCGAGCGCTGAACTCTGGTGGGTATAAGGCCAGGCGGGGCTTAAAGCTCGTAATGTAGGCGGGGCTTCCGGAAACGCTCCGGAAGCCCCGCTGTTGTTGGCTGGCTTTGATTGTGGCCGGTTTGGTTCAGGGGATCAGACCTGTGAGCCCCATACGCATGTGTTGCCGCCGATTGCGGTGAACGTCATGACCGATTTGAGGTCGGTTTCGCGAGGTAGCTGGGCGAAGTTACCTTGGTATTCGGTGCCGTCGACGGTGATGATCATCTGGTTGGAGTCCTTGCTGAAGCTCCAGGTGCCGGTTTTGTCGCCGCTCACCTTGCCGCCGCTTTCCAGCTTGATGGTGATGGGCTCGTCGACGCCTTTGTACGGATACTTACTGTCTTTCGCGGTGCCGTTGACGCCTTGGAAGAATGTGGTCGGATCGTGTACCACGAATTCGTATTCACCGGTTAGCTGGCTTTCCTGATAGCCCTTGGCGTCGGCTTTCACTCCGGTGTATTCATATGGTGCGGCCACGAGCCAGCCGTCAGCGGTGGTAAGCAGTTCGCGTACGCGTACCTCATGCTCCTCATTGCGGTTGGAGAAGCGGGTGTGGTACACCACGTACGCGGTACCGTCTTCGTCCACGAACGCAGAGTTGTGCCCCTGTGCCACTTCGATGTTGGCGTTGTCGGTGCCGCTCCATTCCACTGAACCCATGAGCCTGATTCCGGTCTTGAGGGTCCAGTTGCTGCCGATGGTTTCGGTGGAGACCGCATTGTTGCCGTCTTCGTCCACGTATGGGCCGGTGATGTTTTTTGAGCGGAATTCGCGGATCTGATATCCGCCCTGCTGTTGTAGTGCGCCGTAGGAGACGAACAGGTACCAGTAGTCGCCCCGCTTTATGATGTAGGAACCTTCGCCGGAATTGCCGTGCCCGCCTGCGATTTTGATGCCGTAGTATTGATCGGTTTCGTCTTTGACGGTTTCGTAGGTGGTGGTGTAGTCGCGAAGGCCGGTCGATACGTCGAGTTTCAGCGCCCACAGTCCGCCGAACCAGGAGCCGAAAGTCATCCAGAGACTGCCGTCGTCGTCATATTTGACACTTGGGTCGATGGCGTTGATCTCCGTATCCCCGGGGGAGAGGTAGCGTGTCGGCACTTCGCTACTGCCGAGCACCTTCGGTACATCGGTTTTGGTTACGGTGTCGTCTCGAAAACCGGAATAGACCACTGGTCCGACGAGTGTCCAATCCCCCTCAATCGTGTCGGCGGTGAGCAGCACGATCGCGGATTTGTAATTGATGCCGTTGACCGACATGTACATGCACCATTTCTTCATGGCTTTGTTGTAGATGACGTCCGGTGCCCACATGTTACCGGTCAGGTCGGAGTTAGCCGGTTGCTTGGGCCATTCCTCCCAGAAATCTCCGAGGATCTTCTTGTAATCGCTGCTCAGATTGTTGGTGAACGATTCCCAGTTTACTAGATCACTGCTTTTCAACCAGGCACGATGTGAGCCGAAGATGTAATATTTGCCGTCCGCTTCGACGATGGATGGGTCATGCGACGAGCCGCGTTTGATATCGGATACCTTATTCACGATTGGCTTCTCTCCAGAGTTGGTTCCTGAGCAGCCCGCTGCGGTGCCCAACAGCATTGCTGAAGCAATGATCGCCGCTGCGATTCTGCGGATTCTGAGGATCATTTTGGACTTTTCCCTTCCCGGCTTGACAATGATGTCGATTTGTACAACGTTGTAACATGCGTTATAGTACATCGTTGTAAATGAATTGTCTACTGAAGGGGCATCCCATGTCGGCCAACTATTCCCTGCTGTGCTACACGCGTGAAGCTACCGGTCGTGAAGAGGCGAATAACGAAGATATCGCCTACAGCATGCACCTTGCGCTGCGGTCCCACATCACCGGCCAGTGGGAGCCGCTGAACGAGAATTATGGCATTTTCTTCGCCGCAGGCATGCCGGTTTCCTGTGCGACGGCAAAATCCCGTCGTGCTTGCAGCGCGGCTTCGAACTTCGGCGTGGACCTGTTTGACGAATCATGTTCCGCCTCTGATGCTGTGGCCCATGGTGCGGTGATGCCGGGTCTTGATATCACGTTGAAGTCACTGCGCAATCCATTCCTGTTCCGTTTGAAAGATGGGAGTTTTGCGATTGCCGCAACTCGCATCGCCCGCGGAGGAGGGCCGGACGGGTCGGAAAGGTCGGCATTTCTATTGGCCGTCAGCCGCGACCTGACCTCTTTCATTCAGTTGGGGCTGGTGACATTGCATACGAGGAAGGGCGTCAATCGCCCGTCCGTCACGTTCGACGCGGTTACCGCGCGCTATGTAATCTCTTTTACGGGCGATGATGGCCGTTCGTATTCCGCGGTGACGGAGGATATCATCGCGGCCGTGCGTTCCGGTGAGCCGTTGGACATTATGGAGGACGTGCAAGTGACAGAGAGTCGCTCTCCCTACGATTGCGGCATTCCGAATGCCGTTCCGGGCAATGTCATCTCGATCACTGAGACTGAAGCCAAGCGCCTGATTGCGCGCTTTGGCCGTGTATATAATGTTGCAGCCACTGTGGCGCCGCAAAAAAATTAATGCCCGAACACGTGGCGAAGACGCCAGAAGCGCTGTCATGGCATTGACTCGTACTCGTGCCGAGCTTGCCTACAGTGACGGTTCCACCGCTACTCGCGTTGTGGACTGGAACCAAGAACAGTTTGAGTCCATTGCGGAGGAAGCCTCGAAAGGCAGACTGCACGCCGGCGAATCCCGCACGGTTGAAGGCAGGATCCGTCAGGCCGTCTACCCGGTGCCTTTCGCCGTGGAGCGTGCTGACCCGTCAATATTCGCATGGAATTTCAATGGCAGGCCAATGTTCATGTTCATCGCCACCGATGATACCGATGGCAATTGCATCGATCCGAATAATGGCGCCACCCATATGCCACTGCGCGTTGCCGATTCCATCGAGGAGCTCTCCGACGCAGAGGGCGGGCGAGACAGGGAGATTGACCTGCTCAAATGCGGCGACCTGAATTCCGAAGGCCGCGAGATGACCGGCTGCTTCTGGGCGCCGGAATTACATGTCATCGGTGGCAGGCTTTCGATTCTGTTCATGCCATGTTTCGATGGGGAGGCCACTAATCTGGATGGCGCACCGAACAATCGCGCCGACAAGCCGGACATGTGGACGGGTAGCTGCCACATCATGCAGCTCAGGCAGCATTCCGATGGCACGGATTTCGACCCACGCGAGCCGGAGAACTGGACTATTCCTCAGCCGATTTTGAACTCGGACGGCGGAATGCTCAACCCGATTCAGCGTATTTCGCTCGATATGACCGTCGTTGTCGATTCTGGGCGCTGGTACTACGCATGGCAACAGGTCGGCAGCATCTGGATCGCAAGCTTCGATCCGGCGAATCCGGCCAGGCTCACCAGTACGCCAGCGCAGATAATCGTGCCGGAGTTCGCTTGGGACAACATGATTGCCGAAGGCCCGAACGCTTTCATACGTGACGGCAAAATCTACCTGATTTACTCAGGATCACTGGTCGGCATCGACTACACGACCGGCTTGGTAACGGCTCCGGCGGGTCAAGGCGTCGACCTGACCGACCCTGCCAACTGGACAAAGCTTGACTATCCTTTGCAGAAATCCGGTCTGTATAACGGTCAGTGGCAGCTCGGTACAGGCCACGGCATGTGGTCTCACGACGAGGATGGCAACCTCATCTACGTGTTCCATAGCGCAGAGTATGAGAACGGCCGGTACGGTGGGCGAGACGCCCAGGTGCGCCGTGTGCACTGGTCCGTTGAAGGTATGCCGATTCTGGATATGCAGACTGCGGAAGAGCTCAATCCGGACTATGCTTGTATAACGATGCAAATCAACGTCTCCAACGCTGACTGATTCTGCCTGCTGCAAAGGCGCATCATTCGGCAGGTGAAGTGGCGGAGCGTATCTGGTGATGATTGCCCGTGAAAACGTTTGAAAGGGGAGGCCCATGCCAAAACAAAAGGGCGTTAATGGCGAACATGTCGTAACCATGCGTGAAGTGGCCAAAGTGGCTGGTGTGTCGATTAAGACCGTGTCGAATGTGGTCAACGACTATGAATTCGTGTCGCAGGTCACGCGCGACAAAGTGAACAAGGCCATTGAGGAGTTGGGCTACACCGTCAACGTGTCCGCGCGTAATCTGCGCAGGGGACAGACGGGCATCATAGGTTTGGCGATTCCGGATCTGCAGATGCCGTATTTCGCGCAACTGTCGTCGTTGGTCATCGAGGAGGCCAAGAAGAATGGACTGCGTGTGATCGTTGAGCCGACGCAGTATTCGCGTGAGGGCGAATTCGATGCCTTGCTCGGTTCCCAGCAATCCATGATGGATGGGCTGATCTACAGCCCGCTGCAGCTTGGTTTGGATGATATCAAGGACTTGAAGCTCGACTATCCGATGGTGCTTGTCGGCGAACGAGTGTTTACGGATCGTTTCGACCATATCGCCACCGAGAACGTCGAGGGCGCGAAACGTGCCACGCAGTACCTGCTTAAGACAGGCTGCCGCAAGGTGGCCGTGCTCGGTACGCATCCCGGCGAGGAGATTGGCTCCGCAGCTTTGCGCCTACGTGGCTACAAGGAGGCGTTGGAGGAGGCTGGTCTTGAGTTTGATCCGCATCTCGAGTCTCCCGCCGGTTTTTGGCATCGTAGCAACGGTGTCGAGGCAATGACCCAATTATTGGATTCCGGCGTTGAGGTGGATGGCGTTGTTGCGCTGAACGACATGCTGGCCTCTGGCGCGATGCATACGATTCAGATGCGTGGTCTGCGTATTCCGGACGACATCTCCGTGGTCGGCTTCGATAATTCCGATGACTCCCAGTATCTCTCACCGGCGCTGACGTCGATCGCACCAGGACTTGAGGCGGTTGCCCGGCTGTCAGTCAAGGTATTGAAGGAGCGTATCGATGGCCGTGATCCGAATCCGGACCGTCCGGGCCAGAAGGTGTTCCGTAAGGTCGCTTCATCACTCGTGGTGCGCCAATCCACCAAACTTCCTCAGGAATCCCTGGTCGTCTGAGTGTTTTGTGCGATGAGGCCGGTTGCCATGTCGGCAATCGGCCTTTGCCGCATTTGTAATTTTCGTTATCCGCTGGCCTCCTTCCGCAACACTCCGTCCTGTGCACCTCAATTTTGTACAACGTTGTAAGAATGGTATATTCAACGTTGTAAATACTGGAACAGCGGATTGAAAAGGACTAAACATGGCTGTTTATAACAATCCGATCGTGCTTCAGCGTGCAGATCCCTGGGTGCTCAAGGTCGACGGCGAATACTACTTCACCGGCTCCGATCCTGAGTACAACTGCATCGCCATCCGTCACGCATCGAACATCAACGACCTGCAGAAAGCTCCTGAGACCGTGGTGTGGCGCAAGCATGAATCCGGTCCGGCGAGCATCTACATCTGGGCTCCGGAACTGCATCGCATCAACGGCGCATGGTACATCTACTTCGCCGGCGCCGCAACGGATTTCGAGGCTTCTGGTCTGCCGACGCACCGCATGTTCGTGCTGGAGAACACCGATGACGACCCCACTTCCGACAACTGGGTGGAAAAGGGCCGGATCGTCACCCCGATCGACTCCTTTTCCCTTGACGCCACCACCGCGGTGATCGACGGCGTGCAGTATTTGGTGTGGGCTCAGAAGGATCCGGAGATCGAGGGCAACTCCAATCTGTATATCGCCAAGATGTCCAATCCGTGGACGCTCGAGACCGAGCCGGTCATGCTCACCAAGCCGGAATACGACTGGGAATGCGTCGATTTCCTCGTCAACGAGGGGCCGGCCTTCCTGTTTCATGGGAACAAGATCTATCTCACCTATTCCGCTTCCGGCACCGGCGTTCCGTATGCCGTGGGTCTGTTGACCGCGGAGCGAGGGGCCGATCTGCTGGATAGGGCTTCCTGGGCGAAGAGCCCGGTGCCGGTGTTCAAGACCTGCGCCGAGAACGGCCAGTATGGTCCGGGGCATAACTCCTTTACCAAGTCGGAGGACGGCGCCGAGGACCTGATGGTCTACCACTGCCGCAACTATACCGAGATCAAGGGTGATCCGTTGTTCGACCCGAACCGTCACGCCCGTGTGGGTGTGGTGAGGTGGACGGAAGACGGTCCTGATTTCGGCGTTCCGCAAGCCGACGACCTGTGGACCCCGACCGCCACCGACGTGCTGCCGGCCGACGGCGGCCCGCTCGCCGGAACCCCCGCCGAATAACGCCGAAAACGTTATGTTCGCCGTTGTAAGCGGCGGAAATGCAAGGGGGGCATATAACTGAATATCTAAAGATGAAACGGCCTTTCCTTCGGAGTGTCACTGATTTGTACAACGATGGAAAAAGCTGTATAATCAAAATTACAACGTTGCAAACGCGGCATCACGGCTGAACGCGGTATACGGACGAGGACAATGAACAACGAAGTCGGGTCCGCCCGCCATTGCAATGTTTGAGGATAAGGAATCTTGGGAGACCAAGAGATAAGGAGAAATCCATGAAGATCAAAAAGAGCACCAAGGCTCTTGCGGCAGTGGCCTCCCTGGCAATGCTGTCCACCGTCGGCCTGTCTGCTTGCGGTAGCTCCGACGGTGGTGAGACCGACGCCAACGGCAAGCCGATCATCCGTGTCGCGCTGATCAAGCGCAGCACCCAGATCGAGGCCAAGGATATGAAGCTTCAGAAGGATCTCGAGGCTGCCTGTGATTGCACTATCAAATGGGACGAGATCCTCGACACCCAGTGGTCGCAGCAGTCCTCTACCGTGTTGGCCTCCGGCGACGTTGCCGATATCACCGTGTGGGGTTACAACGCTTCCAATTTCGCCCAATACGACTACTGGGAGGATTTGAGCGATGATCTTGACCAAATGCCGAACGTCAAGAAGTACTTCAAGGAAGTTCCGAACGCCGAGAAGTTCGGCTCTGACATTGACGGTCACGTATGGCAGGTTCCGTCAGACTACGGTAACGCCTCTGGCGCCAAGTGGTCTTCTGGCCAGAACCTCATGATCAACAAGACCTGGCTCGAGAAACTCGGACTTGAGGTTCCGAAGACCTGGGACGAACTGACCAAGGTCCTCACTGCCTTCAAGAACGACGATCCGAACGGTAACGGCGAAGCTGACGAAATCCCGATGCTGATCAACCAGCTCGGCACATCTGGCTTCAACTGGTGGGATCCATTCCTGCTGCTGAACGGCACCGGCCTGAATACCCAGATGATTGCCAACGGCAATCAGGGCATCTACATCAAGGATGGTAAAATCGGCAACTTCATGATCACCGACAACTTCCGCCAGGTCATTGAGTACTACCACTCCCTGATTGAGCAGGGTCTCATGCCGAAGGACATCCTGACCCGTGATAGCTCCCAGAACAGCGCCGACATCTCTAACGACGGCAAAACCGCCAAGGTCGGCATGATCTTCGGCTGGAACACCGGTAACTTCGGTGATCTGAAGGACCAGTACGAGTCCATTGAGGTTCCGGCCGCTCCGGGTGTCTCCTATGAGGAAACCACTTGGGAGCCGCAGTTCGAAGATATCTACAACGGCGCCTGCGTCAAGGCTGGTTTGGATGACGAGCATAAGGCCGCCGCGCTGAAGATCATCGACAAGTGGATCGAACCGGACACCTCCATGGAATCCTATTATGGTGATCTCGACAAGTACATCTCCAATGAGGGCGACGGCAAGTACAAGGTCATCGAGTTCCAGAAGGATCTGTCCACCTACGGGCTGGCTGATCGCGGTCTGACCTATGTTTCCGATGACATGTCAGTCAGCGGTGACGAGGACAAGGTCCTCGCCGAGAAGGATGGCAAGACCTATGAGACCCAGCAGTCCCACATCGGCGACAAGGACCTCATCCCTGCTTACGTCCGTCTGTCCGCCGAAGACAACACTACCGTGTCCAACAACAACTCCAACATCTTCAACTATGCCATGCCGTTGATCTCCACCTGGATCCAGGATGGCGGACTGACCGATGCGAAGTGGAACGAGTATGTTGACACCATGAAGAAGCAGGGCGTCGACGAGAATGTCAAGCTCTGGCAAAAGTGGTACGACAAGACCATGGCTGAAGAGTAAGCCAGGCTTTCCTCCAATCCCCATATAACCACAGACGGCCCTCCCTTGCGGTGAGCATTGACCCGCACGCCAACGGGGGAGGGCCATACACTTTCTACGTTTAATCACACTCCTAAACTTCATTTCCGGAGATTGTCCGGACAACCTAAGAGAGGGATGGATATGGCTGTTTCGCAAATCACAGCATCCGCGTCGAGCGCAGACGTCCCGGACAACGACTACATCGCCAGGCACAAGTCTTTGCCGGTTCGCATCGGCACTCATCTACGGCGTTACTGGCAGTTGTGGCTCATGGCCCTGCCGGCAATGATCTTCGTGTTCGTCTTCGCCTACATTCCTATGTACGGCATCCAGTTGGCCTTCCGTGAGTTCGTTCCGCGTAAAGGCCTGACCGGCGGTACCTTCGTCGGTTTGAAATACTTTACCAAGTTCTTCCAGTCACCGCAGTTCGTCAATCTGATGCGGAATACCATCAGCATCAGCCTGTGGACTCTCGTGATGGGCTTCATCTGCCCGATTATCTTAGCCCTGCTTATCAACCAGATAGGCTCCAAAAGGATCAAGGGTTTCGTGCAGACCATCACCTACATGCCCCACTTCATCTCCACCGTGGTCATCGTTTCGATGATCAGTATTTTCCTGAACCCGACTTCCGGCTTCATCGGTCGCTTCCTCAACGAGGATGGCAAGAGCATCCTAGGGGATCCGAATTTGTTCACTCCGATTTACTGGATCACCGAGGTTTGGCAGCATTGCGGCTGGAATTCCATCATTTATCTGGCCGCACTGGCCGGCGTCGATACCGCTCTGTATGAAGCCGCCAAGATGGACGGTGCGAGCCGCCTGCAGCTGATTCGTTACGTTGACATCCCGGCCATCCTGCCTACTTGCGGCGTACTGCTCATTCTTAACATGGGTTCCGTGCTGAACGTTGGATTCGAGAAGGTCTATCTGATGCAGAATTCGCTGAACCTGAGCTCTTCCGAAGTCATTTCGACATTCGTGTACAAGATGGGCTTTGTCAGTAACCAATACAGCTATTCGACGGCAATCGGCCTGTTCAATACGTTGATTAACTTTGTGTTCCTCGTTATGGCCAACGCGATTTCCAAGCGTGTGTCCGACACCAGCATCTTCTAACGGTCGGTACAAGGAAAGGACATCCAAATGAGTAATTCCGTTGCACCCGCCATCAAGACGGCAAATGATGAGATTCCGTGGAATCCGAAAGTCCGGCAGAAGAAGCAACCGAGCGATTATGTGGTCGATTTCCTGATCGGACTACTGGTCGTGGCGGTGGTCGTAGTGGTCGTGTATCCACTATGGTTCATCGTGATCGCCAGTTTTTCCAATTCGGCCCTGGTCTCTCAAGGTGAGGTGACCATCTTTCCCAAGGACATCAACTTCTCCGGCTACACCAAGATTCTTGAGGACACACGAATCTGGACTGGCTACAAGAACACCATCATCTACTCCGTGGTTGGCACCGCGGTCAACATGCTGGTCACTCTGCCTGTGGCGTTCTCCCTGTCCCGGCGTGAGTTCAAGGCTCGCCGTATCATCCTGTTCTTGTTCACTTTCACCATGTTCTTTGCCGGCGGTCTGATTCCAAGCTACCTGCTCTTCAAGGATCTGGGCATCCTCAACTCCATGTGGGTGTTCATCCTGCCGGGCGCTGTGAATGTGTACAACGTAATCATCGCACGTTCGTTCTTCGAGACTTCCATTCCGGAGGAACTGCACGATGCGGCCCAGGTGGACGGCCTTGGCTACTTCCGTTATTTTATGAAGATTGTGTTGCCGCTGAGTTCGGCCATCATCGCAGTGATTGCGCTGTACTATTTCGTGGGGCACTGGAACGACTTCTTCACCGGCCTCATCTATATCCGCAATCAGGAGAAGCAGCCATTGCAGAACGTGCTGCAGAACATTCTGCTAGCCAACCAGATGACCACTTCCGGTGGCGGCTCCGATGGTCGTTCCATGCTGGAACGCCAACAGGCCGCGGACCAGATCAAATATGGCATCATCATCGTGTCCACTCTGCCTCTGCTGGTCATCTACCCATTCCTGCAGAAGTACTTCAACAAGGGCGTCATGATTGGGGCCGTCAAAGGCTGATGCGCAAACGGGCAATCCGTAATCGCAAACACGGAATCTCATCATTCCCTCTCCCCGAAAAAGCTGTCGCCCACCGTGGCGGTGGCTTTTTCGTATGCAAGGAATCGCAAGACATCGCATAACACAACCAAGCAGTAAGGTGAATTCATGACCGAAGCGACCGATATGTATGGCTACCTGCTCGTCCACTTCATCGAGGATCCGGATGGCTATGCCGAGAAGATCTACATGGATGTATCCGACGGTGATAATCCTCGTCGATGGCTACCTATCAACGATGGAAAGCCGGTGTTGATCTCCAGCATCGGTACTACGGGTGTGCGTGACCCGCACATCATCCGTAATCCCCAAACCGGTAAATGGTATGTCATTGCTACTGATTTGCGTGTGTTCGGAGGAGACGATGCCGGTTGGTTCGAATGGACGCGCCATGCCAGTACGAATCTGATTATCTGGGAATCTGATGACCTGCTACATTGGAGCAAGCCTCGTATGCTCGACGTGTCACGCAAGCCGGACGGTTCCCATCTTGAGCTTGGCATGGCGTGGGCGTGCGAATGCCTATGGGTGCCGTACTACTATCCGGAAGGCCATGAAGGTGGCCGCGGAGCATTCGTAATGTACTGGTCCAGTACTGTCTTCGATGACGCCGACAAGCAGCATGCTGACGAGAACGTCCACTGTACCGTGCTGTGGGGTGCCACCACCGATTTCACACAGAGCACCTTCGAATATGGCGGCGTATTCATCAACACAGGCGGTGACGCCATCGACACCACCATGGTTCAACGTCCGTTGCCCGACGGCGGTACGCGCACATACCGCATCACCAAGGACAACGCGCATGGTAACGGCATCTGGATGGACTTCACTGATGCGAAATGCTGGTGGGAGGCAGACGTGCGGTGGGACACCGTGCAGAGCGGAATTGGCGCCGAATATGTGCCGGACGGCAATCCCGGCGGAGTGGAGGGGCCAGCCGTGTTCGCCAACCACCACAACAATGGCGGCGCTGATGACGAGTGGTACCTGTTCGTAGACGTGATTCCGTCGATCGGCTACCAGCCAATGATCAGCCGTGATCTTGATAAAGGCTGGGTCAAGCTGGAAAGTCAGGACTATTTCCTGACTGAGCATACGAAGCACGGTGGCGTAGCCTCGCTGACACGCGCCGAATACGACCGCCTGCGTCCACTGGCCGCGCTGGCCGTCCCGCGTAGCTGAATAGCGTCTCGCATAAGGTGAGGGCCTCCCACGTTTTTATGGGCGGCCCTCACCTTTCTCGGTTATATGGTGGTTGCCTGAATGACGGCCGATTACACACCACTACTACTGCTGTTGCGATTGCGATGAGTCGCTGTGCTGCTGACTGTCGTTCTGGTCGCTATTGGCATCTCCGTTGTCGCTGTTTTCGCCGGAACCCGCGTCACCGCCGTCGCCGTTGCCTCCGTCGCCGGAACCGCTCTCCGGCGTGGTCTCGGTCGGGGTCGGTGTGGTCGTCTGCGTGTTCTCCTCGGTCTTCGGCGTGGCCGAAGGCGTGTAGGACTTCTGTGCGCCCGTGCCCCACGTGCCGTCCGAGCCGCCGATCTTACCGCTGTCGGTTGCGGTCGGGAACGTTTCGTTCTGGGTGTCGGCAAGCGCCTGCGTCATATATTCGGTGAACAGGTGCACCGGGTAGTCGCTGCCGCCGGTCCAGCTGCCGAAGGCCGGAATCTCCTGCGGACTGCCGTTGTCATCCGGGTACCACATGGCCACCGCCGTCACCACCGAAGGGGTGTAGCCGATGAAGCTGGCCGCTCTGGAATCATTTGCGGTACCGGACTTGCCGGCGATGGTGTGTCCGGTGGCGCGTGCCTCGGTGGCGGTACCGCGCTGCACCACGCCGGTCAGCGCCTTGGTCACCAGATTCACGGAATTGGCTTCGAACACCTGCTCGGCCGTGGTCGGCGCGTTGTACAGGTCGGAGCCGCTCGGCGTCTTCACGGAGGCCACGATATGCAGCGTCGGCTTGTTGCCCTGATTGGCCAGCGTGGCGTACGCGCGCGTCATATCCTCAACGCTCAGGCCGTTGTTGCCGAGCACGGTGAACGGTTCGGAGCCGTCCAGCGACGTGTTCTCCACGCCCGCCTCACGAGCGGTGTCGGCGATCTTCTTGGTGCCCAGCTTGGTTTGCAGATCCATGTACACGGTGTTCGACGACTGCTCGGTGGCGGTGTACAGATTCACATATCCCAGATTCACGTTGCCGTAGTTGCTCACGGTGTCGGTGATGCCGGGGAAGGTGCGGTACGAATTGCCGTTGAACGTCGTGTTCAGGCTTACTCCCTCGTTCACGGCTGCCAGCAAGGCGAACGGTTTCATGGTGGAGCCGACCTCGTAGGTGGCCTGCGTGACGTTGTTGAGCTGCTTGGTCAGGTAATCGTCGCCCGCATACAGCGCGATGATCGAACCATCCTTCGGATTGACCGACAGCGCGCCGAACTGCATGCCGTCCGGAATCACGCCCTGCATGCCGTTCTGTGAAGGGCTGACCACCGAATACATCAGGTCCTGCTTGGATTTGTCGATGGTGGTCACGATCTTGTAGCCGCCTGTTTCGAGGTCCTGCTTGCTGAAGGCCTTCGTGTCGATAAGCTCGTTCTGCACCATGGTCAGCAGGTATCCGTTCTGACCCTCCAGCTGGTTGCTTTGCTGGTATTCGATGACCTGGGGGAACTGCGCCTCCGACTGCTGTTTGGCGGTGATGTAGCCGTCCTCCTCCATGATGCTGAGCACACGATTGTAGCGCTTCTGGGCCTGTGCCTCGTTCACCGCCGGATCCCATGCGCTTGGCGCGGGGATGATGCCGGCCAGCATGGCCGCCTCGGAGAGCGTCATGTCTTTGGCGTCCTTGTTGAAGTACGCCTTGGCCGCCGCCTGGATGCCGTACGCGCCGCGACCCAGGTAGATCGTGTTCATATAGTTGCACAGCACCTGGCTTTTATCTTGCTGCTGCGCGATTTTGATGGCCAGGAACGCTTCCCGGAGCTTGCCGGAATACGACGTGGTTTCGCCCAGATAGTAGCGCTCCGCGTACTGCTGGGTGATGGTCGAGCCGCCCTGCCGGCTTCCGGTGGTCAGGTTGTTGTACAACGCGCGTGCGATGCCCACCAGGTCGATGCCTTTGTTGGTGTAGAAGGAACGGTCCTCGGAAGATACGATGGCGTTGCCGACGTAGTCCGGCAGTACGGAGCAGTCGATGATCTCACGATTCTGTTCGGCGTAGCTGCCGATTTCGGTGGTGCCGTCGGAATAGTAGACGGTCGTCTTCTCCGCGAGCGCGAACGCCTCCGGTTCCGGGACTTCCGTGGTGACGTACATGTAGGCGAACAGGCCGATGCCCGCCACGATAAGCGCCGCGAAGATTCCGAGCACCCATTTGAGCACGAGGTGCTTGCGTTTTTTGGTACGGTTCTTCTTCGGTCCATTGGCGCGGTGCGAGCCGTGGTTGTTGCGCTGCACGTTGTGCGTGTTGCCGCGAGTGCTACGGGTGCCGCCTGCCTGCGGGTCGTAGGAGCGCGAGCTTACGCTTCGAGTCTGTGAAACCATGCTTTCTACCGTAGCTGCCAGTCCTGAAAAACAGTCCCAAAGGGGTGATGCGTTGCAAAAGTTCAACGATTTATCCCCGGTTCTTTTTACAAATCGACAGAATTTCGTCGGTTGTCGCAATAGCATTGATTATTCAAGGTTTTTCTTGCTGGTATAGGTGGACTCTTATTGATTCGAAGGTATGCTTAAAGGTTGTATACCTGCAACGCATACATATGAGGAGTCGTTTCAGATGAGCATTCGCGTGGCTATCGCCGGTGTGGGCAATTGCGCTTCGTCGCTGGTTCAAGGCGTTGAGTATTATAAGGACACCAAGGACGAAGATAAGATTCCGGGATTGATGCACAACAATTTCGGCGGGTACCGCGTGCGCGATATCGAATTCGTCACCGCGTTTGATGTTGACGCGCTGAAGGTCGGCAAGGATCTGTCCGAGGCCATCGAGGCTTCGCAGAACAACACCATCAAGTTCGCCGACGTGCCGAATCTCGGTGTCGAGGTGCTTCGTGGCCCGACCGAGGACGGTCTGGGTGAGTATTACCGTCAGATGATCGAGGAGTCCACGGCCGAGCCGGTCGATGTGGCCCAGGTGCTGCGCGACAAGAAGGTCGACGTGCTGGTCTCCTACCTGCCGGTCGGTTCCGAGCTGGCCGACAAGGCCTATGCACAGGCCGCGATGGATGCCGGCTGTGCGTTCGTGAACTGCCTGCCGGTGTTCATCGCCTCCGATCCTGAATGGGCCCAGAAGTTCCGTGATGCCGGTGTGCCGATCGTCGGCGACGATATCAAGTCCCAGGTCGGCGCCACCATCACCCACCGTGTGCTGGCCCGCCTGTTCGAGGATCGCGGCGTACGTCTGGACCGTACCTATCAGCTCAATGTCGGCGGCAACATGGACTTCATGAATATGTTGCAGCGCTCCCGTCTGGAATCCAAGAAGATCTCCAAGACCCGCGCGGTCACTTCCGTGGTGCCTCACGACATGGATCCGCATAATGTGCATATCGGCCCGTCCGATTACGTGGCCTGGCTCGACGATCGCAAGTTCGCGTTCGTGCGTCTTGAGGGCACCACGTTCGGTGATGTTCCGCTGAGCCTTGAATACAAGCTGCAGGTGTGGGATTCCCCGAACTCCGCCGGCATCGTCATCGACGCCGTGCGTGCCGCCAAAATCGCTCTCGACCGTCATCTGGCCGGCCCGGTGCTCGCTCCGAGCTCCTACTTCATGAAGTCCCCGGCCGTGCAGCATGAGGACGGCGAGGCCCGCCGCCTCGTCGAGGAGTTCATCAAGGGCGCCGTCGAAGGTACCGAGGAACAGCTCGATGCCGATGTCGCCGCCGCTAAGGCCGCCGGAAAGGATGTCTGGAGGGCCTGAGCCTCTGTTTGACTGACGAAAAGCCCACGGAATCGTTCCGTGGGCTTTTCGCATTCCCGATCCGCCGACGCTGACAGCGTCTGACCGTCGGTGGTTTGGGCATCCTCCAATCCACCGACGGTGAGGGGATGTGAGCGTCGGCAGATTGGGAGAGGGAGCGCCGGAGGGGACTACTTCCTGAGCAGGGGTTCGACCTGCTGCTCGTAGGCGGTCAGCGCCGTGTCGATCACGTTGTGCATGTCGTAGTACTTGTACGTGCCCAGGCGCCCGCCGAACACCGTGTTCGGCTCGGCCTTCGCAAGCTCCTCATATCGCGCGTATAACGCCTTGTCGTCCGAGGTGTTGATCGGATAGTACGGCTCGTCGCCACGCTCGGCGAAACGGGAGTACTCCTCCCACACCACCGTCTTGTCCGGGTTCTGCCGGTCGGCGCGCTCGGGATTGAAGTTCTTGAACTCGATAGCGCGCGTGTACGGCACGTCCGCGTCCGAGAAGTTCATCACCGGGCAGCCGAAATGGTCGCCCTCGTCGTAGCGGACCTCCTTGAAGTCCACCGTGCGCCACTTGAGCTCGCCGAGCGAGTAGTCGAAGTAGCGGTCGACCGGGCCCGTGTACACCACCGGTACGCCCGCGGCGGCCAGGGCCTCCTTGTTGTATGGCTGGGATCCGTCGAAGAAGTCGGTCTTCAGGGTCACGTGGATGCGCGGGTCGTCGATCATGCGTTCCATCCACGCAGTGTAGCCGTCCGTGGGCAGACCCTCCCACGTGTCCTTGAAATAGCGGTTGTCGTAGTTGAAGCGCACCGGAAGACGGTTGATGATGCCCGCGGGCAGGTCCTTCGGATCGGTCTGCCACTGCTTGCCCGTGTAGTTCTTGATGAACGCCTCGTACAACGGCCGGCCAATCAGCGAAATGCCCTTGTCGTTGAGATTCTGCGGGTCGGTGCCGGCCAGTTCGCCGGCCTGCTCGGCGATCAGGGCCTTGGCCTCGGACGGCGTGTAGTGCGCGTGGAAGAACTGGTTGACGGTGCCCAGATTGATCGGCAGCGGGTACACCTCGCCGTCATGGGTCGCGTACACGCGGTGCACGTAATCGGTGAAGGAGGTGAACCTGTTCACGTAGTCCCATACGCGTTTGTTGGACGTGTGGAACAGGTGCGCACCGTACTTGTGGATTTCCGCGCCGGTCTCCTCGTCCATGTAGCTGTACGCGTTGCCGCCGATATGGTCGCGCACGTCGATGATCTCCACCCTCACACCGAGATGCTCGACGGCCTGCTGGGCCACGGTCAGGCCGAACAGGCCCGCGCCCACGACCACCAGATCCGGATACTCCACCTTCTCAGTCATAAGAACAACCTTCCAAACTGGTTTTGCAAACACACATCACACGTGTGCGATTCCAAGCCCATAGTACCCATTCCTATGCTCTACGCATATCCCGATGCGCTACGTCAACGGAAAATTCGCATGTATGGCCTCTGGTCCGGGCATGGTGTACACTGGTCCTTGCCTCCGCGTGGCGGTATGTCACCCAACTCCCCCAGGGCAGGAATGCAGCAAGGGTAAGTGGCCTCTTCCGGGTACGTGGAGGTTTTTCATAGGCGTGACCTGCCTCGAAATGACATGGTTGGCGTATTCTCGATGAGTATGACCGACGAATTCAAGCCCATCATCCGAGATCCGCAGAAATCCGCGAATATGCTGCAGCAGAACGACTCCCCGGAACCGTTGGGGTCTCCGGAGGCGGATGCCTCCGCCGATCCGATAGCCGATGTGCTGTCCGCGGATGAGGTGCGCAGGGGCCTTGCCAAGGCCGATCCGCTGACCCGTCATCCCCGCATCTCCAGCATTGTGCAGTGTGTGGTGTTCGGGCTGATTCTGCTGGCCTCCTCCGTCGGTGTGTGGTGGCTGGGCGTATACACGTTGAGCGGCCAGAGCTATGAGGACATGGTCTGGTCGAAGTTTTCCGATGCGCTGCCGGCATGGTTCGGCCCGGTGGTGCATGTCTTCACGATCTCGCGGCTGGTGCAGGGCATCAGCGTCGCCATGGCGATCGTCGCATTGATTGTGCTGATCGTGCGCAAGCGATGGCTGCTGATTGCGCAGCTGGCCGTATTCGGCGGATTGTGCTTTACCGCGGCGAAGGTGCTCAAGAGCACGCTTCCACGCCCCTATCTGATCAATCTCGATTCGAATCCCGTCAATTCCGCGCCTTCCGGACACACCATCCTCGCCACCGCGGCCGGCGTGATGCTGCTGTGCGCGGTGCCGCGCGCCCTACGCGCCCTGACGGCGGTGATCGGCTGGGCCTACGCCGTGCTCGTCGGACTGTCGGTGATCGCCGATCAATGGCATCGGCCGGTCGATGTGATCATGGCGTTGCTGATTGTCGGAGGTCTTGCGCTGCTGATGCTTGCCGTGAGTTTCGCCAATGGCATGGATGAGCCCGGCAGGCGTGCGTCCTCGCCGTCGGTGCAGATCGTCGGCAGTGTGATGCTGACGTTCGGCGTGCTCGGGACCCTGTACGGCGCCTACATCGTCTGGCAGATCCAGCCTGGCCTTGCCCTGAGCGCGGAATGGACGAATGCCGGCGCGCATGCCTCCACCACGATTCTCACGGCATCGGTCGCCGCATTGGTGTTCGGCCTGGTGTTGGCCATGCGTCAACTGACCGCCTCGCCGCTGACGAAGCTCGGACTGGTCGGCGCTCCGCCGGCCCCACCTAAGCGGTAGGGGCGGGCTGCCGACGCCTCCCCGGCACACGGGAGTTTGCCAATCCTCTATAGTTCGTGAGTATTATTGCGTTGCAAACGCTAGTAATAAGGAGTGGCAATGGCTACCGGCAGCAAGCTCGTTATTGTGGAGTCTCCCACCAAGGCCAGGAAAATCGGAGGATATCTCGGTTCCGACTATACGGTCATGGCATCGGTGGGCCACATCCGCGACCTTGCGCAGCCCAGTCAGGTGCCGTCCGACGACAAGGCCAGGTACGGCAAGTTCGGCGTCGACGTGGAAGACGGCTTCAAGCCGTACTACATCGTGGACGGCGACAAGAAGAAAACCGTCTCCGAACTGAAAAGCGCACTGAAGAAGGCCGATACCCTCTACCTCGCAACCGATGAGGATCGCGAGGGGGAGGCCATCGCATGGCATCTGGTGCAGACGCTCAAGCCGAAGGTGCCGGTTAAGCGCATGGTGTTCCACGAGATTACGCCGGAGGCGATCAAGGCATCGCTCAACAACACCCGCGATGTGGATGGCGCCATGGTCGACGCGCAGGAGACCCGCCGAATCCTGGACCGCCTGTACGGCTATGAGTTGTCTCCGGTGCTGTGGCGCAAGGTCGGTCCCGGCCTGTCCGCAGGCCGCGTGCAGTCCGTGGCCACCCGTCTGATCGTCGAACGCGAGCGTGAACGCATGGCGTTCGTCCGTGCCCCGTACTGGGACGTCACCGCCACGTTGGAGGCGATGGGCGCCGAAGGCGACAATGTGGCCTTCGACTCGCGCATGGTGTCGCTTGACGGCCGCCGTTTGGCCGGTTCCAAGGATTTCGGCGAGGATGGCCGCTTGACCGCCGCCGGTGCCAAGGACCATGTCGTTCAGCTTGACGAGACGCAGGCCCGTGCGCTTGCGCAGTCGTTGGAATTCGCGACGTTCACCGTCACGTCGATGGAATCGAAGCCGTACCGCCGTCGCCCGCTTCCGCCGTTCACCACGTCGACGTTGCAGCAGACCGCCGGCAACCGCCTGTCGATGAGCTCGCGGCAGACGATGCGTGCGGCCCAGGGATTGTATGAGAACGGCTACATCACATACATGCGTACCGATTCGGTGACGCTGTCGCAGGAGGCCATCGCGGCCGCCCGTTCGGCGGTGAAGTCGCATTTCGGCGACGCGTTCCTGTCGGATGCGCCGAAGCAGTACGCCACCAAGACCGCCGGCGCGCAGGAGGCCCACGAATGCATTCGCCCGGCCGGCGCGCAGTTCCGCGATCCGGGCGAGGTCGCCAAGAAGGTGCCTGCCGATCAGGCCCGTCTGTATGCGCTGATCTGGCAGCGTACGCTTGCCTCGCAGATGGCCGACGCCACCGGCTCCACCGCCACAGTGCGCCTGTCCGCACCGGCCGGTGACCAGGGTGAGGCCATGTTCCAGGCCTCCGGCACGGTGATTGAATTCCCGGGCTTCATGAAGGCCACGGGAGAGGGCCGTCGCGCTTCCACCGACAAGACCACCGAACAGTCCGCCAAGAGGAACGACGACAACGCCTCCCTGCCGCCGATGAAGCCGGGCGACGAGCTTGCCGCGACGCAAGTCGCCGCCGACGGCCACGAGACCCAGCCTCCGGCGCGGTACACCGAGGCCTCGCTCGTCAAGACGCTGGAGGCCAAGGAGATCGGTCGCCCGTCCACGTATGCGAGCATCATCTCCACCATCATCGATCGTGGGTACGTATACGAACGCGGCCGCGCGCTGATTCCGTCGTGGCTGGCCTTCTCCGTGGTCAAGCTGTTGGAGACGAAGTTCCCGAAATACGTGGACTACCAGTTCACCGCAGACATGGAAAACGGCCTGGACCAGATCGCCCATGGCATGGAGACCGGCAAGGATTGGCTGACCAGCTTCTATTTCGGTTCCGGCGAAGGCGCGGCGCAGTCGCAGGACGAGGCGCATGCCGGCCTGCAGCAGCAGGTCGCGCAGCTTGGCGAGATCGATGCCCGCGCCATCAACACGATTGAGATCGGCGACGGCCTGCACGTGCGCGTCGGCCGTTACGGCCCATATCTGGAAGACATGAACAATCTGGATGCCGAAGGCAATCCGAAGCGTGCGTCGCTGCCCGACACCCTCGCCCCGGATGAGCTGACGGTGGAGGTCGGCCATGATCTGATAGAGAATCATTCCGGCGGTCCGCGCGAACTCGGCAAGGATCCGGTTTCCGGAGGGACCGTGGAAGTGCGCAACGGCCGTTTCGGACCGTACGTCGCGTTGATCATGCCGCAGTCGGAGGTCGCCGGCGATGCCGCCACGGAGGCCAAGCCGAAGCGTGGCTCCAAGAAGGCCGCGGCGGATCGGCCGAAGATGGCGTCGCTGTTCAAGACGATGAGCCCCGAATCGTTGACCTTGGAAGACGCGCTGAAACTGCTAAGCCTGCCGCGTGAAGTCGGCACATACGAGGAGGCGAACGCCGAAACCGGCGAGTTGCAGCAGGTCACGGTGATGGCGAACAACGGCCGTTACGGCCCGTACCTGACCAAGACCGGTGCCGACGGCAAGTCCGACACCCGTTCGCTGGCTTCGGAGGACGAAATCTTCACGGTCGATCTCGACAAGGCCAAGGAACTGTTCGCGCAGCCGAAATACGGTCGCGGGCGCGGCCGTGGCGCCGCCAAGCCGCCGCTGCGCGATCTGGGCACCGACCCGGAGACGCAGAAGCATGTGACCATCAAGGAAGGCTTCTACGGCGCGTACATCACCGACGGCGAGACAAACCGCACACTGCCGAAGCAGTATGCGGCCGAGTCGATCGAGCCGGCCGAAGCGTTCAGGCTGCTGGCCGAAAAACGCGCGCAAGGCCCGTCGAAGCGCGGTCGTGGGCGCAAGTCCTCCGCCAAAAAGACGGCCGCCAAGAGCGCGAAGGCCGGCAAGGTGAGCGCAACCGAGAAGGCCCGTGCGGATCGCCGCGCCAAGGTGCGCGAACTGGCCGACCAAGGC
Organism: Bifidobacterium moukalabense DSM 27321; assembly: GCF_000522505.1. GTDB lineage: Bacteria > Actinomycetota > Actinomycetes > Actinomycetales > Bifidobacteriaceae > Bifidobacterium > Bifidobacterium moukalabense. The sequence continues at coordinate 330,172 of NZ_AZMV01000007.1, forward strand.
TGGGCGAATACGCGCATTGCGAAGGAGATCGGTTCCACCGCCGCCACGGTCAAGGCCGATGTTGACTGGCTCGCCGCCAATGAGGGATATTCCCGTCCCGAAGTGGTTCCCGCCCGTTGATCCCCGCCAGGATCGAGGCCGGAACGGGTCGGTCGGAGACCACGGTACAGTGATGGGTATGCAGGGCATGTTCGTTTCTTTCGAAGGCGTTGACGGCGTGGGCAAAACCACGCAGGTCGAACGGTTGCGTGCGCATGTCGAGGCGCAGGGGCGCGAATGCGTGGTCACGCGTGAGCCGGGCGGCACCGCATTGGGCGTGGCCATCCGCAGAATGCTTCTTCACGGCGTTGCCTCCGATGCCCGCCCCCAGGCGGAACAGACGGGGGATGGCCGGCAATCGGAGCCTGCCGACATCGCCCCGCGTGCCGAGGCGCTCCTGTTCGCGGCGGACCGCGCGCAGCATGTGGCCGAAGTGATCCTCCCGGCACTTGAGCGCGGCGCGGTGGTGATCACCGACCGCTATCTCGACTCGTCGCTGGCCTACCAGGCGGGCGGACGCGAACTGACGCTGAAGGACATCCGGGATCTCAGCATGTGGGCCACCAACGGATTGTTGCCGGAACGCACATATCTGCTGGATATGGATCCGGCCGCCTCGCATGCACGGCTGCAGCACGGCGAGGATCGCATGGAGTCCGCCGACGATGATTTCCAGAACCGTACGCGCGACGCCTTCCTTGAACTCGCCAAGGCCGAACCGGAACGCTTCCGCGTCATCGATGCCAGCCGATCCATCGAAGAGGTCTGGCGGCTGATCGAAGGAGATTTCGTCGCAATCGACCATTCCCGGCCGGACTGGCAATTGACGGCTCCCGCCGGCGAGAGCGTGGAGGGAATCGCACGATGAGCGTATGGGATTCCATAGTGGGGCAACGTCAGGTGGTGGAGCAGCTCAAGGCCATCTCCTGCGGCGACCCGAAGTCGATCGCGCAATCCTGGCTGATCTGCGGGCCTCCCGGATCCGGCCGCTCCAACGTGGCGCGCGCCTTCGCGGCCGCATTGGAAAGCCCCGACCACGGTCTTGACGGCGACCCGACCAAAGTCACCCGGCAGGTGCTTGCCGGCACGCATCCCGATGTGACCGTACTCGCCACGAACAAGGTGACCATCGGCATCGACCAGGTGCGCGATCTGATCACCACCTCCGAGCAGATGCCGAGCACCGCACCATGGCGGATCATCATCATCGAAGACGTGGACCGTATGCTCGAACGCACCACGAATGTGCTGCTGAAGGAGATCGAGGAGCCAAGCGAACACGCCATCTGGCTGTTGTGCGCCCCAAGCGCGCAGGATGTGCTGCCGACCATCCGCTCACGTACCCGCATCGTGAACCTCGCCGTGCCCTCGAACCAGGCCGTGGCGAAATTCCTCGAGGAGACCTCGCAGGTCGAGCCGAAAATCGCGGCCCGTGCGGCCCGTCTCGCCGAGGGACATATCGGCATCGCCAGATTGTATGCCTGCAATGAGCGGATCATGTCGGATCGTGACGAACTGGTCGTGGGTGTGCTCAATCTTACGAAGGCGTCCGATGCGGTGTTGCTGGCCGGCGATCTCATCGACAATGCGAAGGCGCAGGCCGAGGCGGATGTGGAGGTCAGGGCCGCCGCCGCGGAAGCCGATTTCCGCAGGATCAACGGACTCGGCCCGAAGGATCGCATTCCGCCGAAACTGCGCGGCGCCTACAACGCCATTGCCAAAAAGGACGAGCTCAAGCGGCAGGCCACGCGTCTGACACGTGACGTGCTTGACCGCGCGCTCAACTCGGTGGTGAGCATCTACCGTGATGTGGCCGTGCTGCAGAACAACGCCGAGGATTCCGTCGGTCTGATTAATCTCGAAAACCGCTCCTCGATCGCCGAACTGTCGGTACGGTTGAATCGTGCTGCGGCCGTACGCCGGCTGGAATGCATCGCCACGGCCCGCAGGCGCCTCAACGGCAACGGCAATCCCACACTGGTGTTCGAGGCCCTGTTCTGCGCCCTGATCCCGTAAGGCCGAAGCGCACCCCGCACTGGGGATCGGCATCCTTACCGGGAGCCATTCGGAACCACGGTGGAGTCGCGGATGATGAGCCGCGGCGGCAACGAGATGTGCGCCGGGCGTTCCGGGCCGAGTGCGATCAGACGCAATGCCTCCGATACGATCTGTTGGAATGGTGGCCGCACCGAGGTGAGCGTCGGCATGGTGGTCGAGGCGATCGGCGAATCGTTATAGCCGACAATCAGCACATCCTGCGGCACGCGGAGCCCCAAGGCGTGCAGGGCCACCATCATGCCGAACGCGATGGTGTCGTCCGCGCAGACCACGGCCTCCGGCTGCACCAGCGGCTCGGAGAACAGCCGCATCGCACAGTCGAAACCGCGTTGCACGCTGCGTTCGCCGAACCGGTTCCAGTCGGGCTGCGTCCTCAGATGGTGCGCACGCACTTGCGTATGGAACATGGCGAACAGCTCCGCCGATTCGAAGGAGATCTCCTTGCCTGCCATGTAGGCCACGGATTCGATGCCCTGATCGGCCAGATGCCCGATGACCATCTCCATGGCGGCGTTTTCGTCGAGGCCGACCATCGACGTATGGAAGGATCGTTGCCGGCCTCCGACCTGCACGATCGGCAGGGTGCCGGCGTACCGTTCGAGGACTTCGGTGAGATCGGCCCCGGCCGCGGGCACCACAATGAGCCCGTCCACATGGCGTGCGACCAATGACGCCATGCGCTCGCCCTGCGCCTCCTGGTCCGCTCCGATGCCGAGCAGCAGCTGCTGCGAATCCACGTCGATGGTCGGCTCGATTTCGTCGAGCAGTTGCGCGCTGAACGTTTCGGTGGCGCTGGGAATGATCAGGCCGATGGTGTTGGTGATGGTGCTGCGCAGTGCGCTTGCCGCATAGTTGACGGAATAGTCGAGCTGCTCGGCGGCCGCGCGTACGCGACGGGCGATGTCGTCGTCTTTGGTGCGTTTGCCCGACAATACGCGGGAAACGGTTGCGATCGACACATTCGCCAATGCGGCCACGTTCGTAATCGAACGGTTGCTCTCGTTCCTGCCTGCCATGTTCTCCTCCGTCACGCGGTCCCGTCATGGCGATCCGCCGCAGGGCCTTGGTCCGCTCTGCGCGAATAACGGGACCTACCAAGAATAGAACAGCCGCCCGTCGGACATGGCGGGCGGCTGCAAGGAATCGACGATGATCGGACTCACGCGGCGTTGGCGAGGATGCCGATCAGCTTGTCGGCGCAGGCATCGGCGTCGTCACCCTCGACGTTGATGACTACGGTGTCGCCCTGCTTGATGCCCAGGCCCATGATGGACAGGATGGAACCTGCCGGAACGGCGTTGCCGCCCTCCTTGGCGATGGTCACGTTGCAGGCGGAGGCGGTGACGGCCTGTGCGAACTGTGCCGCCGGACGTGCGTGGATGCCGACGGGGTCATTGATGACGAGATTGCGGGTTGCCATGGTGACACTCCTTTGAGTCGTTGTATTACTTGGTTGCGTTCTTCAATTGTGCAGGAACAGTGCGGCGGCACGATGCCACTTAGCGAAAAGCATACCACTTTTTTTACGAAACGCAGAAAACGTTTTCCATTTTCATATTGCTGGATATTTATGTATACTGGCGGCAGGCTGAAAATGATTTACCGGCAATGACGGTGGGAATCGTTGCAGTGACCAGTTCTTCTTCGCGATCGCACCGTATGCGTTCGTCAGGAAAATCCAAGGAAACAGGAAAAGGAGTTCTCATGAACATCAAAGGTGTTGGCATCGGTCGTGGCGTCGCGGTCGGTCCGGTTATTCGCATGGCCGCTCCACTGCCTGAACCGTCGGACGCCCCGCGCGCCGAAGGCGTCGCCGCCGAAACCGAAATCGCACGCGCCGAACAATCGCTGGCACTGGTGAACGCCGATCTCAACCGTCGCGCCGAAGAGGCCGCCAAGGGTGACGAAGGCGCCCGAAAGGCCGCTCCGATTCTTCAGGCCATCGCCATGTTCGCCTCCGATCCGTCCCTTGCGCAGTCCATCAAGGATCTGATCAACCAGGGTAAGACCGCCGAACGCGCCGTGTTGGAGGGCTTCGCGGCCGTGGAAGACATGTTCCGCGCCATCGGCGGATACCAGGCCGAACGTGCGGCCGACCTGCATGATGTCGGTCAGCGTGTGATCGCCGACCTGATGGGCGCTCCGGCCCCGGGTCTGCCGGTGAGCGAAACCCCGTTCGTACTCGTCGCCGAAGACCTGTCCCCGGCCGATACCGCCGCGCTCGACATGAGCAAGACCCTCGCCATCGTGACCTCGCAGGGCGGTCCGACCTCGCACACCGCCATCCTGGCCCGCGCCCGCGGTATCGTGGCTATAGTCTCCGCCGCAGGGGCGGCCGATCTGACCGACGGCACCAATGTGATCGTGAACGCGGCCAAGGGCGAAATCACCGTCGACCCGACCGAAGAGGAGATCGCCGCGGCCGAAGCGGCCAAGTCCCGCGCCGCGGCGGCCAAGGAGTTGCGCGGTAACCCGGGCGCCACCAAAGACGGCCATCTCATTCCGCTGTTGGCGAATGTGGGCAAGCCGGCCGATGCCGCCACAGCACTGGAATATGGCGCCGAAGGCGTGGGCCTGTTCCGCACCGAATTCCTATTCATCGGCAACGCCGAACCGCCGAGCGTCGAAGAGCAGACCAAGGCCTATGCCGAACTGCTCAGCCAGTTCCCCGGCAAGAAGGTCGTGATCCGCATGCTCGACGCCGGTGCCGACAAGCCGCTGCCGTTCCTGACTCCGGAAGACGAGCCGAACCCCGCCCTCGGTCTGCGTGGCCTGCGCACCCTGAAGGCCCATATGGATGTGCTTGAGGGCCAGCTCAAGGCCCTTGCCGCCGCGGACGCCGCAACCGACGCCAATCTGTGGGTCATGGCCCCGATGGTGGCCGACGAGCATGAAGCCGACTACTTCGTCAAACTCGGCAAGAGCTATGGTCTGAAGTTCGTAGGCGCCATGGCGGAGGTGCCCTCCATCGCCCTGATGGCCGACAAGGTGGCCAAGGTGGCGGACTTCGTGTCCATCGGCACCAACGACCTGACCCAGTACACGCTGGCCGCCGACCGCACCCTCGGTTCCGTGGCCAACTATCAGACCGCATGGCATCCGGCCGTGCTGCGTGCCATCAAGATGATCTGCGACGCAGGCAACGCCAACGGCATGCCGGTGGGCGTATGCGGCGAGGCCGCCGCCGATCCGGATCTGGCCGTGGTGCTCGTCGGTCTGGGCGTCAACTCCCTGTCCATGACCCCGGTGGCCCTGGATGACGTACGCGCCGCACTCGCCGAGGTCACCTTCGAAGAGGCCAAGGCCAAGGCGGCCGCCGCGCTGAACGGCGACTTCTACACTCCGGCCGAGTGAGCCGGCCGACATCAGCCGTGCCTGCCTGATCCACGGATCCGACAGGCCCTGTTTCCCGGAACGACCCCGAATTCCGTATGCCTTGCGCGGAAATCGGGGTCGTTCCGGTTATGCGGTGGTTGCGGTCGTAAGGCGCTCCCGCCATTGGACGACGGGCTGATTCCCACAGATCGGGCCCGCACGACGCATGATGCGGCGTCGTCATGCGTCACGCGTATGCGCGATACTTGGAAGCATGAAGATTTCCGCAGATTTCACCGTCATCCCCGACGCGTATGCCAAGGCGGCGCCGCCTGAGAACTGCATTGACGGCACCCCGATCGTCTCCTTCCCCTTCTACATCGACGAGCTCGACCCGTCGGTACGGTTCCTGCATTGGGAATTCGTCGATCCGGATTCGATTCCGGTCTGCGGCTTCCAGTGGAACCACTGGTCGCTGGCGAATCTGCCGGTCGATGCGCTGATGTACGACTTCAACGATTCCCATGCGCTGGCGATTCCGGCCGACTTCTCCCGTACCGTTTCCGCGATGATTCCCGAGACGGTGCAGGGCCGCACCTCCGCCGCCTCGCCGCTGCTGACCGGCCGCAGCACCGATCCCGCAGTCACCATGCACTACAACGGCCCGTACCCGCCGGATCGGGATCATGACTACTTCCTGCACGTATGGGGCACCATGGCACCTCTGGCCGGTCTCAATCAGGGCTTCTGGCTGAACGAAATGGAACGCGCCCTGCGCAATGACGACGGCCTCGTCGATCAAGGCGGCATCTTCCTCACCGGCAAAGCCTGATCCCTCACACCTCGCAGAGGGAGGGAACATCATCGAAAGGAATGAACAACAACATGGCGTGCACCACGATTCTGGTCGGTAAGAACGCAAGCTATGACGGCTCGACCATCATCGCCCGCAATGAAGACAGCGCAAACGGCGAATTCTGCCCGAAGCGCTTTATCGTAGTCAAACCGGAGGAGCAGCCGCGCAGGTACCGCAGCGTGCTCTCCCACGTACAGATCGACCTGCCGGAGGAGCCGTTGCAATACACGGCCGTGCCGAACGCCGACCTGAAGGAGGGCATCTGGGGCGAAGCCGGCGTCAACGAGGCGAATGTGGCCATGAGCGCCACCGAAACCCTCACCACCAACGAGCGCGTGCTCGGCGCGGATCCGTTCGTGGAGCTTGCTCCGGCCAAAGGCAGGGAAGGCGAGGACGGTTACGAGCCGGAAGTGCCCGGCGGCATTGGCGAGGAGGATTTCCTCACCCTCGTGCTGCCGTATATCAGGACCGCCCGTGAGGGCGTGGAACGTCTCGGCGCGCTGCTTGAGGAGTTCGGCACCTATGAGATGAACGGCGTCGCCTTCTCCGACGTCGACGAGATCTGGTGGCTGGAGACGGTCGGCGGCCATCATTGGATCGCCAAACGCGTGCCGGATGAGGCCTACGTGACCATGCCGAACCAGCTGGGCATCGACGAATTCGATCTCGAGGACGCCTTGGGCGATCAAGAGGAGCATATGTGCTCCGCCGACCTGGGGGAGTTCATCGCGCGCAACCATCTGGACCTGTCGGTGGAAAACGCCACGCCGTTCAACCCGCGCGACGCCTTCGGCTCCCACTCCGATTCCGACCATGTGTACAACACCCCGCGCGCCTGGTACATGCAACGCTTCCTCAACCCGTACGACGAGCAGTGGGACGGCCCCGACGCCGTTCATCAGCCGACCTCCGACGACATTCCGTGGGCCCGCCAGCCGGAGCGTAAGATCACCATCGAAGATGTGAAGTACGTGCTGAGCTCCCATTATCAGGGCACTCCGTACGATCCGTACGGCAAGCTCGGCGATCAGCGCACGCGCCACATGTTCCGACCGATCGGCATCAACCGCCAGAGCCAGCTCGCGGTCATGCAGATCCGCCCGTACCGCCCGCAGGTCAGCCGTGCGGTTCAGTGGATGGCCTACGGCTCCAATCCGTTCAATACGCTGGTGCCGTTCTTCCCGAACGTGAATGCCACGCCGAAGTACCTGGAAGACACCACTACGCGCGTTACCTCCGAGAACTTCTACTGGGAGAACCGCATCATCGCGGCCTTGTGCGACGCGTCCTTCGCCGACACCGCCAACGCGGTGGAGCGCTATCAGGAGAAGACCGGCGCGATGGGCCACCGCATGGTAGCCGCAGCCGACGAGCAGATCGACAGGCTGTGCGAGGATTCCGCCTTCGAATTCGATACCGAATCCGGTGCGAATGGCGAAATCGATGATGTGCAGCCGATGGAACCGGATGAGATCATCAAGGCCACCCGCAATGCGGAGGCTCGTGAGATACTCGCCGCAGCCAACCGGACCATGGCCGACCAACTCAAGGAGGAGACCGACAAGCTGCTCGATTCCGTGCTCTACACAGCGAGCATGAACATGAAGAACGGCTTCCATATGTCCGACTTCTGACCCGCGATGTTATAGGGGAGACCATAACCCCCTCTGTAACGTGCGACCACTACAATAGCCTTCGTCTTAAATCCCAGAAAGGAACCCCAGTGACCGACATTGAGGATTTCACCAGCCAGTACGGCCTGGTTCAGAAGATTGACGCGTTCGGGTATCTCGACTATCTGAAGAACAATCCGGATGCCCCGCGCAAGCATGGCAAGATCGTGCTCGTCACCGCCGATACCCCGCTGAAGGCATCGCGCGGCGAAGGCAAGACCACCACCACGATCGCCCTGATCGACGCCCTGCGTGAACGTGGCATCGATGCGACCGCCGTGCTGCGTCAGCCGAGCATGGGCATCACCGCGGCCGGTTCCAAAGGCGGCGCATCGGGTGGCGGCAAGGCTTCCCTGACCCATCCGGAGCTGATCGACTGGGGTCTGTGCGGCGAGATGGGCGCCATCGAGGCCGCCCAGAACCTGCTTGTCTCCTTCGCTGAGAAGGCGATCGACGAGGGCAGGCTCGATGAGATTCTGGTGCCGCGCGTCTCCGAGGTGCCGTCGCGCTCTCTGCGTCAGATCGCCGTGGACCGGGGCAAGGGCAACGTTGCGGAACGCATGGTGCTCACCCCGACCTGCGAACTGATGCAGATCGTCGTGCTGTCTCGTTCCATGGATGAGATCGCCGACCGTGTGGCCAGGATGATTGCCGGCACCAAGGACGGCAAAGCCGTCACCTTCGGCGAATTCGTCGATTTGTGGCGCATCACCGGCATTCTGTCCGACGCCGTCAAGCCTGCCAAGACCGAGACCGTGAACGGTTCCCCGGTATATGTGCATGGCGGCCCGTTCGCGAACGTGTCCATCGGCATTCCGACGCTCGTCTCCGTGGAGATGGCCTGCGCCCTGCACGATGTGGTGATCGTCGAGGCTGGCTATGGCGCCGACGCAGGTGCCCAAAAGTGGCTTGACATCGCATGTCGCGAGTATGGCGCACAGTGGCCGTCCGCCGCCATCGTCGTGACCCGTGCCTCCACCTGGCGTGACGATCCGGCGCTCGCCTGGCGCTACCCGTTCCATGTGCAGCGTCTTGAAGGCCTTGATATTCCGACCTTCCCGCTGATCAACCTGTGGGAGGGCGAGGACGATCAGATTCCGGCCCTCAAGGAGACCGCCAAGGAACTGGAATTCCGCGAGCCGATCATCGGCAACTTGTACCGTGACGGCGGCGACGCGCTCGCGCCGCAGCTGGACGCCTTTGTGGATGCCGTGGTGAACGGTTCCATGCCGGCCGAGCCACACAGCCACAGGGGCATGGCCCTCGTGGAGAACGTGCGCTGGGTGGCCGAGCGTGCATATGGCGTTCCTGCCGAGCGTGTGGTCCTGAAGGACGGTTTCGCCGAATCCCTGAACGAAGCCATGGATCTGTGCGCCGGCGCGGGTATGGATCTGGGCGATATGGCTCTGGTGGCGGTGAAGTCTCCGGCCACCATGACCGACAACGATACCGCTCCCGAAGAGGAACGCACCGTGACCCTGAAGAAGGTCGAGGTGCATTCCGGTGCCGGACTGGTCCACGTGAACCTGACCACGTCCCTTACCACCCCCATGCCGAAGATCGTCTGATTTTCGCCGTCTTCGACAGTGCTGCGAGCCCTGGAGGCCGCCGATCCATCGTGGGTCGGCGGCCTTTTGCGTTTCGGGATGGCCGACACGCCCGAAGTGATGAAATGGCAAATTTTTTCGCGGGGTTCTTCCGTTGTTTCGAACTGATTCATGTATAAATTTCGGTGGGATTTCTTGATGTGGGAAACAAATTCGTTTTCCATACGGAAGCAGGCGCAAGGGTATGTTCCCGAAATGACTAAGAGGGTAATCCCCCTTTTTTTGTATCGCGTTATGCACCTGGCTGCACATGGAGAATCGAGTGATTTCAACCATGTTGCCCCTTCAAGTGGTATTGCGAGCCCCCTTGTAGAAGGTAAAGTGATGGTCGATCAACTAAGCAAGGGGCATGTCGGGGCGGCCTGGGGGATTGCAAATGCAAAAACCGCTTCGACGGAGTGCGGCATTTGGTATCCATAAGGCAGGTGGCATGCGTCGTAGGGGTATGCATTCGGGTCGTAAGGCCCGTCATGCAACGCGTCGGGCACGTGCATCACGATTCGTGATGGCGGTGCTTGCGTTGCCGAAGCGTATCTTCGGCCAGGCACGCGCCCATGTCCGTGGTTTCTCCCGCAAGGTTCAGGCCGCTTTCCTCGCCTTCGTCATGGTCTTCTCCGTGATCATCGCCCTTCCGAGCGCCCAGGCCGACGATGATGATCACATAGCCAGCAGTGACTGCCAGGTCATGGACGACAACAGCCTCGATTCCGTGCATCTTGACTTCAAGGTCAGCCAGCGTTCAGGCAATGGCGGTTCCGTCGATTACAGCGCCGTTGATCCAAGCCATGTCGACAACATCATGCCCGGCTCGACTATCAGCATCGGCATCAGGGGCAAGTTCAAGGAAAACCGGATCAACAAAGGCAACCTTTGCTGGCAGTACCAGCTTCCGATGAACTACGACTCGGTCAAAGGCATGCAAGACATGTACGACCATGCCGGCAACGTCACCAAGGCGAAACTGAGCATCGTGCATAAGGCGATGAACGGCGAGGATGTGGCCTTCCTGCAGATCGACTTCAACAAGGATTGGGTCACCTCCCAAGACAGGAACTTCCAGTTCAACTATCCGCTGTCCGTTGACGGCTCCAAACTGGACATTCCCGCAGGCGTCAGCGCCGACTGGAGTTTTGCGGGCGCCGGTTCCCCCGTCAAAATCAGCCTGAGCGGCTATGACATCACCGGCAACAAGAACTGTTGGGCCGACAGCAGCGTAGCGGTGCAGACCAAAGGCAACCATGGCATGAAGTGCGAGGTCACGCTGACCGCCGAAAGCGACATGACCGACTTCCAGTTCTATGACGAATGGGGCAGTGACCTCATCGTCCATGATGATCTGAAGTTCGAGAATACCTCCAACTGGAACACGCTTACCGTCGGGAACTTCACGAAGAAAAGCTCGAACATGAGCTTCACCTACTCGAACCTTCCCAAGGGCCAGTACAAGATCTCCTATACCACCGAGGTCAGGAAGGGCGCCGCCAACAATGGCTACAACAGCACGCACGCCAAGAACACTGCGAAGTGGTATGCGAAGGGCCTTGATTCCTGGCATGAGAGCTCGTTCACCCCGCAGAGATTCGACGATTCCGGCAACTCTGGCGGCAGCTCCGGCGGGGGTAACAACTATACGTACGTGCGCAAATCCGGCAGCTATGAGAAGACCTCGAGCGGTCAGTACATCGCCACGTGGCAGGTCCATCTCAATACCGGCAGCGACAAGTTCAACCTTTCCCGGGGTTTCGCCGTCCGTGACGAGTTGCAGTCGAACCAGTCCTACAACACCGCGTACGGTCTGAAGATCTACAGGGGCGGCAATGTCAGCGGCGAGCCGGCCAAGACCCTGTCGGAAGACGGGTTCAAAGCCCTCATCAAGAGCCGTGGCGAGCAGATTTCCAAGGACGAGAACGGCAACGGCCGCAACTGCAACGGAACGCAATGCTTCCTCTACTCGTTCGACAACGACTCCACGTTCGGTTCCGAAGAGGTCACCCTCGTCTACCAGACGGTGCTTGACGTCGACAAGGCCGGTTCGTTCAGCAACCTGGCCCGCGTTGACGAGAGAGGCCATGAACGGGAGAACAACGGCGCATCGGTGACTCCGGACACCGGCGATGCCGGTGCCGAGCTCATCACCAAAACCGTTGATGCGAACAAGACGAAGGAAGTCGGCAAGAATTCGTTGGGCGCCACGGTGTATTCGGTGCCGTGGACCATCACCGTCGATCCGCACGCCGGTGGCAATACGAAGCAGCTCACGAATCTCAATCTCTACGAGGATTGGGTCAACGGCAACAGCGACGGCAACACCCAGCATATGTGGTACACCGGCAGCACGCTGAATCTCAAGGTGGAGGAATGCTCCTCCGAGACCAACGGCACCTGCAATTGGACCGATGTGACCAAACTGTTCCGCGCCAAGTACAAGGATGGCAGAACGGATCTGCCGGATCGCACGGGAAACTACGATTTTCCCGAAGGCTGGTACCGCAACGCCGGCGAATACGACGGCGACGCCCTGCATGACGGCGTACCCGCGTTCAAGTTGGAAGACAACGGCTACAGGAACACGCTGAGGGACGCCCACGGCAACTACACGGGCGTCTACACGAAGAAGCTCCGCATTTCGTACAACACGTTGTTCGATGGCACGCCCGACCAGTATGTCAATTATGCCAAAATCGACTATGACCTGGCCGGCACATACAAGAACGACGTGGTGAGCGCGCGATTCGACCATACGTCCGGTAATTTCGTGGGCAAAACCATGGATGCCGAGAAGCAGGGCGCGAGCGACTACACCGACAACGCCACGTTCCAGACGGTGGAGGGCATCGCGAAGGAATACCGGCAGCGTGGACTCGCCTCGACGGATGAGGATGCGCTCGCACAGGCGAAGGCCAAGTATCCGCAAGGTCGTTGGGTGGCCCACTGGCGCGTGTGGGGCAATGGCACCAAATCCTGGTGGATCGACGGCTACAGCGGTTTCAGGAATCTGTCGAAAGTGAAGACGGTGTCGTTGCACGACACGTTGCCATTGGGCTGGTCCATTGCCGAGGACCGCCCGGTTTACGGACGTTTCGTCTCCGACAGCCTTACTGAGGAAGATGAGAACGACAATAAGACGGAGCATTGGGAGACATTCCGCCTGGTCGCCGATCAGAGCCAGTGCACAGGCGGCTCGTATACGTATACCGACGGCGGCAAGGGTGAGGTGACCGCCGACCCGGTGTGCGCCACCTATTCGGTGAAATCCGGCAGCGCCGACTTCACCGTGCCTAATGACGGCACGCTGACCTCGTACCGTACCGATGGCACCGATGAGCCTGATACCGCCAATCCGGCAGGCCAGGTCGAAGTACAGGGCAACGCCATCGTGGTGTTCAGCTACGACACGTACATCACTCCGGAGACCCTTGCGGAGAACGGTTACGAAATCGGCAAGACCAGCACGTACACCAATCATGCGAACATCGCGTTCGACGGCAGAAACCTCGTCGACACCGCGGCCGCCGGCAATGTGACGGTATCCACATCCAATGTGCTGAGCAAGGCAAAGCGCGGCGGCGACAGCTATGGCAAGGGCGAAGCCATCTATCAGGTGACCATCGACAACCCGGACCAATACCTGCTTTCCAGCGGAGACACCATCGAGTTGGTGGATTCGCTGAGCAACACCGCGCAGTATTCGCCGTTGTACCAGTCCAGCACATCCGAGGACGTCACGTTCATAGCCGCCACACTGGATGGAAACGACTACAAGGTGGCGGATGCCGGCCAGATCAAGGTGAAGATCAAGCAGGATCCGACCACGCTTGGCCAGACCATGACCATCTCCATTCCCAAGACGCTGACCTGGACCCGTTACAGCGGAGCCGACGTATGGGATAATGGCACGCCCGTCCATTGGGCGAATCCGCAGGAAACCGGCGAGGTGGTCAATCCCACGAAGCTGAGCCTGCTGTATCGCGTGCGGGCCAAAGGCATCGCGGGCCAGCGCGTGCACATCTCCAACAAGGTGAAGCTCGCGGGATCGAGCACATGGGTATCCACCCAGTCGATCGAAGCGGAGGTGAAAACCAATTCCGGCATCGTCAGCGCCGATCAGGCGACCGTGCTGAGCAAGAAGAACGATGATGACGAGCTTCTTGCGGGCGCGACGTTCAAGATCTGCGCGGTCGATCTGACCAAGTCGGCGTCCACACAGGATTGGGCGAATTGCAATGCCGTCTCGACGGTGACGACCGGTCCCGGCGGCACCGTCACCTTGGACGAAACGACGAACGGACTGAGATACGGTGTCGCCTATGCGGCGATCGAGACGAAGGCCCCGAAGGGATACCAGGTGAATCCCGCTCCGCAGTTCTTCTCGTTGCCGCAGCCTTCGCGGGGCGCATCCGGTGACTCCGTGGCGCCGCAGGGCTGCAGCGACGTTACCTGCAGTGCGCAATATACGAAGATAGCCAGGTGGTCTTCCGCGAATAGCGTGTATTTCTCCGGTGCGACCGACGGCGATCTGACGGTGTATGACGAGCCGGCCGAAGCCTCGGCGACGTGGCAGAAGGCCGACTCGGGCAAGCTGCAGATCTCCGGTGATTCCGTGAACGTGGACGATTTCCTCGCCGGCTCCGTGTGGCGGTTCACGAATGCCGATTCCGGCTGTTCCGCGGCGACGGGCGGCGACGCGGCGAAGCAGGCCACGTTGCCGTGTGTGTTCACGGTGAAGGATAACGGCGGTGCGATTGCGGCGAAGGGGGATACACCGGCGCAGATCGCCGATCAGGATTCCGTCTCCGGACGGTTCAAGGTGACCGGTTTCGGCAATGGCGTCACCTACTACGTCACCGAGGAACAGGCGCCGGACGGATACGCCAAACGTGCTGCAACATATGTGTTCACGGTCGATGCGTCGGGAAATGCGAGTTGGTCGGTGAAGGGTGAGCCTGTGAGCTCGGCCGCTGATACGACGAACTACCGACGTCGTCACGGTCTGTATGTGTTCAGCGTTTCGGCGGGCGGTTCCGCGGTTGATGCCGAATACCACGTAATCACCGACAATCCGCTGCTGCGAACCATGCCGCTCTCCGGACGATCCGGGGGAGTGGGGCTGTACCTGCTGCTCGGATTGGCGACCGGTGCATTGAGTTTTGGCCTTATGACCTCGACAGGAAAGGAGCGACGACCCAAAGCGTCCCATTCGCGGGTATGAACCCGCTCCTCGCAAAGACTTCCCTGCCGGACCGGGATGGCCCTATGTCTGCGGACCATAAACCCCGGTTCGCGACTGCCACCGGTTCGGCGGGGACATACGTAACCAACGACCATGTAAGAAAAGAAGAAAGGATTCACCATGAATTCCCTTACCAAGCGTCTGGTCGCAGGCGTGGCCGCGGCGGCGACATTGCTGTCCGGCATGGCCTTGGCAGGTTCCGCCATGGCCGCCGACAGCGCCATCGAGACCGGCAAGCTGGGAACCGACCAGCCCTTTACGATCAGCGCCGGTTCCGTAGATGATCTGAAAGGAAAGAATCTTGTTGCGGTGAAGCTTGCTGATTATTCCGCCGCACAGACCGACGGCACCAATATCACCGGCTACGATGTGGCCACCGTTGAGGGCCTTAAGACCGCCATCTACAATGCGGCGAATGCGAGCAACGTATCGTCGAGCAAGAACAATGGAAGCAAGACCGATCTGACTTCGGACAATCCGATGCAATGGGTCGTCCAGAACCTGCTGGACTCCAGCGACGGAAATCACTCCGGCCAGCTGCGTAATTTCCTGACGAATCTTGCGCAGAACGAGTCCATCAAGAACGCGACGGACAAAGCCATCGATACGTTGAATCCGACGGTTTCGGGAGACACCGCTTCGGTTTCGGCGCAGCTGCCGGCCGGCATCTATGTCATTCTCGACAAGGCCGAGGCGAACGGCGACGTCGTGGTCTCCATGCCGATGATGAACGGAACCACCATCGATGGCAAGAACTTCTCCAACAACCAGTTGGGTGCGGTGCAGTACAAGGTCACCAAGCCGACTGTGGACAAGAAGATCGTCGAGAACGCAGGTACGGGCAATGAAACCAAGGTCGAGGCCAATACCGCCGCCATCGGAGACACCGTCACCTACGAGCTGACCACCACCGTGCCGAATTACACCGGCTACAACAATGGCTACTACCTCGCGCTGAACGATACCCTCTCCAAGGGCCTCACCTTCGGCAAGATCGTTTCCGTCAAGATCGATGGCAACGACACCGAGTATGCGAAAGACGATGCCAACCTTCTTGATGGTGGCTATGTATGGCATGCGGACACTCCCGTCGCAGTGCCTGATTCGACCGGCGAGTATGCGGGCGGCAGCTCCTTCTCCATCAAGTTCGGCCAGACTGAAGCCAATGGCGTCACCTTCAACATCGCTGATCCGAAGTTCAAGGATGTTTTCCTGATCGGCAAGAAGATCACCGTTCGTTACACCGCGACCCTGAACGGGAACGCTGTGGTCAACGGTGACGGCAACCCGAACAAGGTGAACCTGACCTATTCCCGTAACCCGAACGGCAGCGAACAGGGCGATTCCGACGATATCGTGGTCAAGACCTACACCGGCAAGCTGGCCCTGCACAAGGTCGATGTCAAAAACAACAACCTTCAGGGAGCCAAGTTCGAGATCCGATCCTCCGAGTCCGGTGATGCGTTGAAGTTCGTCGGCTCCAACGGCACCTACACGCTAGCCAGCGATCAGAGCGCAACCCAGAATACCGTGACTGAGCTGGAGACCCCGGCATCCGGCATTCTCGCCATCAATGGTCTGAAGGGCACGTACTACTTCAAGGAGACCAAGTCCCCGCTGGGCGCGACCGCCCTGCCGTCCTTCACGGCAACGGTCACCGTATATAGCAAGAACGACTCTGGTGCGAACCAGACGGCTGGTGCGCAGGATGTCGCTCTGGTCAAAGCCGATGCCAATCAGCTGGTGAAGGCCGATACCACCAAAAACACCGACATCGTGGTGACCAACGTGCGCAACTTCACCGAGATGCCGAAAACCGG
Source organism: Bifidobacterium moukalabense DSM 27321 (assembly GCF_000522505.1). GTDB lineage: Bacteria > Actinomycetota > Actinomycetes > Actinomycetales > Bifidobacteriaceae > Bifidobacterium > Bifidobacterium moukalabense. Next base: position 346,770 of record NZ_AZMV01000007.1, read on the forward strand.
TGCGACCTGGCTGTGCATCTACGCGGCCATGGCACTGCTGTGCGGTGGCGGCGCGTTCCTGCTCCTGCGTTCCTCCAAGAAGAACTCCTGAAGCCAGGTAACATCATGAGCAAGCGGCGCAAGACCACGCGTGGGCGGCTTTCCGGCCGTACCATCGCCGGTCTCGCGCTGCTCGCATTATGCGCGATCTTCTGCACCCTCCCATTCGTCCTCATGGTCGGCAATTCCAAGGAAGCCAACACCATCACGCAATCGCACGACGATCAGGCGGCCGCGCTCGCAAAGCAGCAGCGCGAGGACGAGCTTGACCGGGCGCGCGACTACAACAACAGATTGTTCTTAAGCGGCCAAACCACCATGGGCGAGGCGGTCGACCCCTTCACCGGCGACGGCAGCCAGTCCATCGCAGAATCCGACAAGGACTATCAGTCGCAACTCGACCTGCCTGCGGACGGCATCATGGCCACCCTCAAATACCCGCGGCTCGGCATAACCCTTCCCATCCGTCACGGCACCAGTTCCACCACGCTCGCGGATGGAGCGGGCCACATGTACGGCACCAGCCTGCCGGTCGGTGGAGAGAACACGCACGCTGTCATCTCCGCGCACACCGGACTCGCCGACCGCCTAATGTTCGACAAGCTCAGTATGCGCCAAGGCAAAGTGGGCGACTTCTTCTACATCACCGCAGTCGGCAAAACGCTCGCCTACAAGGTGACCAGCATCACAGTGGTGGATCCCGATCAATTCGACGATTTGAAAATCGAAGCCGGCAAGGACCAGGTCACCTTGCTGACATGCACCCCGTACGGTGTGAACACACGGCGCCTGCTCGTCACGGGAGAGCGCACCACCATGCCCAATCCGGCGCCGACTCCGGAAAACGCGCCCAAAGACTCGACATCCAGCTACATGATGCTGTATGTGGCTGTGGTCTGGGTCGCGGTGATTCTGTTCGTGGTGCTGTATCTGCGCCATAGACGTGGGGCCGCGGGGCCCGGGCGGCGAGGAAGGGCCGCCCGCTCTTCGCGACCGAAACATTCTCGGTAGGGTGACACGACAATGCGGGGAGCGGGAGTGCCGTTGTTCGCAGAAGGTGTGCTACTTAAGTTCGCTTAAGTTATTTTTCAGTCGCAATTCCGCACGAACGGCTGTCGCTTATGTGGCCCTTTCCGAGGGGACGAGCATGACATGCGATGTTCGGAATACGTCGTTTTTTTGATTGCTTCATTACGACGGATGACGATGGATGTGAGTACGGTGTCGGTCTGTTTGTCAAAGGCGATGAATTGCCGATCCATTTGGTCGGGTGGGTTGACCGATGGTGTTGTTCAACGATTGACGCATTGCTGATCGTATGACTAGCGAAGTGTATCTTTGCTGGCTTTTCCTTGGAATATCAGCGTTTTTCCATGACTTGTAGAGTGGTGTTCTACGAATAGGATGGTGAAAGAACCCTTTGTTGTGGAATGGATGGAATGCTTAAGGGGTGCTTAAGGGGATACTTATTTACTTTAAAAATTAAGTTGCGACACGCCGAAAGACGAGTGTGTCGAATTTAGGTAAGGGGGTATCGCTCATGCAGGCGAATCGACAATCGAACATCGCTGATTGTTCCTTTTCTTAACTTAAGCAAGTAATTGAAGAGTCGTTCTCGCTGTTGACTTTATGTCAATGCTTAAGTGAACCGATTAAGTATTGTGACGGCTTTGCTGACCGTTCGGTAAGTGCGGCAATGAACCATTGACTCTTGAGCACCATTGCAATGGCAAGCTTCTTGACATTTTGACTTAACGCAATTAAGTACGTAGAACTCTAATTAAGCGATTAAGCAATGCAATGTACGCATTCTTCCAAAGATTTCTTGGCGCAACCATCAGGGAGCTTTGGGCAAGTGCGTCCGAAACGAAGCGAAGTGAGGTTTTCGACCGTGAGGCACTTGAGTGAACGAATGGGCGTGAAAGCTCACGGCTTCGCCAAACGCATGCTGGCAAAGCTGCAGGGTGCGGTCATTGCCATCGCTGTGATTTTCTCCTTTGCCGCTCTCTCGCCGGTTTCTGCCTACGCCGACGAGGAAGGCGACGCTGCTCAGTCTGAAACCAAGCAGCACTCGGAATCCCTTACCACGACTTCGGGAAACACCCCCTCCCCAGATGAAGTCTCCAACTCCGACAACACCGCGGCAAAGGAGAACCCCTCTTCCGACGAAACCGACGCCATCGATTCCGACGGCACCACGGTTCTCGGCACCCTGAAGATCTCGGCGACCGGTACCGATAAGAACAATGCAAGCCAGTCGTTGCAAGGCGTCACGTATGTGGTGAGTCTCAAGGATAAGGGCTATCTTGCCGAAGGTTCCAACGGAGCCTGGCAGTACGTGAGCGGCATGGACGACGCGAAGCGGTTCGTGACCGACACCAACGGCGTCATCGAGATCAGCGGGCTTGAGGCCGGCGAATACACCGTCGAGGAAGTCGCCACCCCCGAGGGCTTTGACGAGAACGATGTCAAGACCCAGACCACGGTGCTGTCCTCCAGCTCATCCACCGTCACCCCGGGCGACGGCACCGATGAATCCTCCGAATACGATCCGGTCTATGTCGGCAAGGACTACAGTCCGGAAGCCATTCTCTCCGAATTCCAGCTCTTCACACCAGGCGTGCTGACGAATGGCACGCATATCGTCGGTGCCATCGCCGTGGGTGAGCATATCGAAGGTACAGTCAACGGCGGTCAGGGATCCGTGACCAAATCGTATGTCAAGAATCTGCAAGGCGATGTGATCACGGGAGGCTGGGGCAACTGCTCGTTCGTCATCGAGGGCGGATACACCGATTACAGGGATTGCCCGTTCACTTCGGTGTATTACGAGAACGCCACTGACGGTTTCCAGCCGGAAAACTTCATGAACGGCGAGAAGTCGAAGTACGAGAAGGTGTCGAGCGAGAACACGATTAACTTCGCCAAGGCCATCGAGACCGTTGCCGAGGCTTCCGGCAGTATGGCTGCGGGGGATCAATCCTATGTCGTCAGCGCCAGTGATTACATCGATGATGCTGACAACGGCGTCCATGTCGTGAACGTTGACCTGGATGAGGCGCTCCAGCACCCGGTGCAGACCGGCACCGACTCCAAAGGCAACAAGGTGGAGGAGATCCGCATCCTCGTGCCTGAGGACCTGTGGGCCAATCGTAACGGCATCCGTTTCACGTCGGGGAGTTTGACCGAAAAGGAGATTATCGGTCTGTTCGACTCCAGTGGACTTGTCGATGGAGGCACGATCAAGAAGATCGTAGTCAGCATCGAGGGGTCGCGTGCCAACCTGGACTTCAGCGTGGCACATGGCGACGTCCCAGGTGTTGCCATTATGGGCGCCAACACGGAGGATGGAAAAAACGGCACCAAGCTTGGCGACAAGTTGAAGGGGTACGTCACCGACAAGGGAAACAAAGACAGCCAGTTCTACGGTAACGGCACCAAGCTCATATGGAATTTCCCGGATGCGACAAGCGTTTCCGTAAAAGAATATGTCGGCCATGTGGTCGCGCCGAACGCCACGCTTACCGCAGACGGAGGCGAAGGCAATCTCATTGCGGCCAATATCACCGTCGCCAACGAAATTCACTTCTACTCCTACGGGCACATCCCCACCAAACCGCGCAAGGTCGAAAAGGTCAGCAGTGCCGCGGTCTCCTTCGCGTACGTCAAAAGCAAGAAGGAAGAACGGCTCGGCAAAGTGACATGGGCGAAGGTCGACTCGGCCGATAACGGGACCAAGCTGTCGGGCTCCGAATGGAAGCTGCATTTCGTCTCCGCGGCCGACGGCAATCCGACCAGTGACTACACGGTGGTGGACGCGGCCAGCGATGGCGACATCACAAACTGCCAGACGGCCGCTGAAAACGACGCGCTGCTGCTGTGCGACACCAACGCCAATCCGGGTGAGATCGCCATCGCGAACCTCAAGCAGGGCGGGTATACGCTTACCGAAACGAAAGCGCCGGAAGGCTATCTCTTCGACGCCACCAAGACCTGGACGTTCACCATCGGCGAGAACTCGCTGGAAGTCGACCTTGGCGAAATCACCAACGACAAGAAGACCTACTCCGTACCAAGCACGGGTCGGATCGGCGGCATTCCCGTCTATATCGCATCCGGCTTCGCAACGCTTCTCATAGGCGCATGCCTGACTACGCGGATCAGAAAGGAGTGGTGAACCGCACCGACGAACCACACTCTTGGCCGGGGCGTTCGCTCCTTTGGCCCCGGCCTCCACCACTTACCACCGAACATCATTCAGACTTCCCGACACGCGGGGAACAAGAAGAAAGGAACAGAACCAATGAAGGGTTCTCTGAAAAAAGCGCTCACCGCAGTCGCGGCCGGGGTGCTCGCAATCGGCATGGCCGTTTCCGGCGGTGCCGTGGCAAATGCGGATGACGCGGTCACCAAGGCCAATCTAACCATCCAGGCCTCCGACGCCAACACCACTAGCCTGGCTGGTCGTACCTTCGCCGCCTACCGTGTGCTGACCATCGATTCGGCGGGCACGGGTAACAAGGTCGCGGCCAAGGTCAATGCGAAATACGAGACTGCGCTGAAGAAGGTCACCAAAGGTTCCACCGAATCCGACATCTTGACGTACATTAATGGACTCGACAACGACAGCAAGGTCCGCACCTTTGCCGAAGCCTTGCGCGACGAGATTGTCGAGGAGAACGTGCCGGCCGACGTGACCATTAGCGGTGAGGATTCCAAATCCGTCACTACGCCGGTTGACTTCGGCTGGTATATCATCGATGAAACCACTGACCAGACTCCGAACTCCGGCACCAAAGATAACGCTCCGGTTTCGCTGGTCAAGGCCACCATCGCCAACCGTGACGTCACCATCGACCTCAAGGGCGGCTCTCCGACCAGCGCGAAGAACATCGTCGACGACAGCACCGGCGATAATCCGCGCAAGGTCGATGACTACAACATCAACGACGACATCGTATACCAGCTGAACTTCACCATCCCGGAGTACTGGAGCACCCAGTACGCGCAGAACGGCTTCTGGTTCACCATGAACGATCAGCTCTCCGATGGCCTGACCTTCGACAGGCTCGATTCCATCAAGGTCGGTGACCAGCTCTTCAAGGATGTCGCTGGATATGATTCGGTGCTGACCGTGAATGGTGCCGCCGCCACCGACGAGCCGGTGGCAAAGGCCAAGCTCTCCATCGCATTCGGTTCTACCGCTGACACTGATGCCGCCAACAACAAGGCCAACCTGAAGCTCGCCGGCAAGACCGTCACCGTGTACTATCATGCGCATCTGAACGGGAACGCCGTGATCGCAGGCACCGGTAACCCGAACACCTACAACGTCACCTATCAGCGCAGCCCGTACACCATCGCCGACGGTGAAGACACCCCGGTAGACACCCCGCGTGTCTACACCTACAAGTTCCAGGTGCTCAAGTACGACGCCGATGAAGAAGGTACGAGTGTCTCCTTGGCCGGCGCCGAGTTCAAGCTCTATGCCGATGAGGCCGCCACCCAGGAGGTCTCGCTGACTCAGCCTGACACCAACAAGGCCGTCTATCAGAAAGCCTCCGCCTCTGCCACCGCCATGGTCACTGACTCCGAAGGCCACATCGCCATCCACGGCCTTGACGCAGGCACCTACTATCTGAAGGAAACCAAGGCTCCGTCCGGCTATATGCTGTCCAACACCGTTACCAAGGTGGTCATCGCTAGAGACGGAGAACTGCCGACCGACGGCCAGTCCAGCGTCTCCTACAAGGTGAACGACACCTCGATTCCCGACACCTCCTACGCAACCGTGGCAGTAGGCAACCACAAGGGCACCCTGCCGTCCACCGGTGGCATGGGCATCGCCTTCATGGTGGCCGCGGGCATCGCCCTGATTGCAGCCGGCGCATTCTCCATCATGCGCCGCCGCGCCTGAGATATTCGGATTCTCTCCATCCTGTAACCAAACCCTGCAATGGGATGCGGCCTGGTGCCGCATCCCATTTGGGGTATTACGGTACCTATATATACGGTGTGACCGTGCACGGAGCGCATACGGACGGTCGCACAACGTGACCACGCAAGTTGAAAGTGACAATCATGACAGCGCCATCGCCAGCGGAAACGCCGACCGAAGCACGGGCGGGCAAGCCACGCAGGAAAGCGGGCAGACTACGCACCGCCGTATCCATACTCGTCATGCTGCTCGGCGTGGTGGTGCTGTTCTACCCATTCGTGGCGCAGAAAATCAACTCACGGCAGGAAGTGCGCGTCGTCGCCACCTATGACAAGGCCCAGGCCGACCTGAAGAAGTCGCAACGCAGCAAGCTGCTTTCCGATGCGGCCGGTTACAACAAGAAGATCCGCACCGGCCAGACGCCGGTCGCCGGCTTGGGGGAGGACCTGTACAAAAGCGACAGCCTGTATCTGAACCAGTTGGATGTCAACGGCGTGATGGGTGCGGTGGAGATTCCGAAGATATCCGTAAACCTGCCGATTCGGCACGGTACCACCAGCGAAGCGCTCGGCAACGGTGTCGGGCACCTATACGGCACCACGCTGCCGATCGGCGGCAAGGGCACGAACGCCGTGCTTGCGGGACACCGCGGACTGCCGAATGCGGAGATCTTCACCAGGCTCAACGAGTTGGAGAAGGGCGATACCTTCTATATCAAGGTGGCCGGCAAGAAGCTTGCCTACCAAGTGGACGCGATCTGGACGGTCGATCCGAGCGATGTGAGTCATTTCGGCATCGACCCGGACAAGGATTACGTGACGCTGCTCACCTGCACGCCATACGGCATCAACACGCAACGATTGCTGGTGCGGGGGCATCGGGTGCCGCTCAAATCCGTGCAGCAACAGCAGGACCACGGCCTGTATCCGGATGTGTACATCGTGGGATTGGGCGTGGCCGTGGTCCTGGTGTTTGCGATCACCGCCGTAATTTGCGTGAGGAAGCGGCGGAAGCGGGTCTCATAGCGGCTGCTTAGAAGTTGCCGCCATTCCAGCCCCAATCGGTGGTGGCGGTGTAGCGGATGTAGGTACGGTCGGCCGGAATGCCGAGCTCCTTGCCCAGCGCGGCCATAATCTGCTCGGTCAGCTTCTCCCAGGCGGAACCCGGCACGGAACGACCGAACACGTTCACTTCCACGTAAGCGGCCGGCTGGGAGTCGTCGCCGCCGAAATAAATCGGCATATTGTCTTCGAACGGGCACATCAGCCAGCCCTCGGATTTGCCCGGAACGGCGGTGATGGCCTTGCCGTATGCGGCCTTCAGGGCCTCGCGCTGCTCGGGAGTGGTGGAAACGGAAACGTGGGTGTGGATAACCGGCATGATGCCTCCTTGAAATGGCTTACTGTCCGACTTCAAGTCTAGGCGGAAGTCTGGGCGGTTATGTGTGGACTTCCGTAACGCGCAAAGCCCGGTCGGAACGCGTGTGTTTAATTGGTGATGTGAGAAAACTGATTGAACAGCTTATGAAATTCGGACTCGTGGGCGTGATCGCCTTCATCATCGACTGGGGCATCCTGAATCTTCTCGTCGGCGTTTTCCATATGCACAACGTACTCGCCGCCACCATCTCCTTCATCGTCTCCCTGATCTTCAACTATCTGGCCAGCATGAAGCTGGTATTCAAACACCGTGACGACATGGCCCGCTGGATGGAGATCGTCATCTTCGTGGTCGCAGCCGTGATCGGCCTGCTCATGAACGGTGCCATCATCTGGATCTCCACGTACGGCATGAATCACGATGCGTTCGTTACGCAGCATACCGAATACCTGATCCGCACCAACGTGGGCAAGCTCGTCGCCACCGCGGTGGTGATGGTGTGGAACTTCCTGACCCGCAAGTGGTTGCTGGACGATACGCACACCAACGCCATGAACCGCTTGAAGAAGGCCGAGAACCGCTTGAGCGAAGAGGAGCTGGAGGCCAAGTGGCAGAACAGCTTCTCGCACAAACTGGGCGTCTGGTCGCTGGAGCACACGCCCAAGGGCTGGCCGAAGTAGCCTTTCACACGCTGACGGACGTGAGCATCGGCTGCTCGGTGGAATCCTTGATCTGCTTGAAGCCGAACAGGGCGATCACCAACGAAGCCAACGCCAGCACGGTCACGACGAGGAAGCCGCCATGCGAGCCCAGACGATCGATGAACTGGCCTGCAATGGCCGAACCCACCGAGCCGCCGATCGAATTCATTGCGCCCATCCAAGCCATGCCTTCGGTGAAACGCGTGGGCGGCACCAGATGCAGCATCAGCTGGTTGCCGTTCACCCAGGTGGGGGCCTGGCACACGCCGATGATCAGGTAGATGATCATGATCACCCACAGGTGCTTGGCGAACATGAACGAGCCAATGCCCAGATCCACCACCGCCAGGCAGAAGTAGAAACGCTTCCACAGCGGAATGGTCCAGTTCTTCGCGCCGTATACGAGCGCGCCGATCAGCGAGCTGAACGAGAAGCATGCGAACACGAAGCCCGTGTACTGCTTCATATCGGCCTCCGTGGCGAACGCCACAATCGAAATGCCGGCGGCCGACTGGAACGCGCCTAAGCCGAACCACGTTACGCATACGGCAATCAGGCCCGGGCCCCAGATCGACTCCTTACGGCCCGCCTTCACATCGGCCGCGGCCTGATCCATGGCGGCCTGCACTTCGGCCGCGGTCCTGCCTTCGGAGCGCGCACGGTCGCGTGCATACTCAACGGCCGCTTCGGCCTGCAACGCCTTGGAACGTGCGGCCTCACGCTCGCGGTACTCCTTGCGGGTCATGCCGGCCTCACGGGCCAGCTGCGTCTGAGACTTCGGCTCGGTGGTCAGCTCCGTCAGGAACATCAGCGCACCGACCACCACGCACATGCCGGTGAACGAGAACGCCAGCACGCCGGAGATCACGGCCAGTGTGGAGGCGAGTGGATTGCCGATCACCCACATGCATTCGTCGAACACGCCCGACAGCGACAGCGCGCGGTTCGTCTTTTCCGAATCGCCTTTGAGCAGCGTGGTCCAGCGCTGGCGGCTCATCGCACCCCACGGCGGAATCGCGGCCATGAACGGCACGATGCAGAACAGAATCCACGACGGCACGCGGGCGGTGATGCACGACACCAACGCGGTCGCGGCGACCATCCACACGATGATCGTCGGAATGGACACCTGCCGCTGGCCGAATTTATCGACCAACTTGCCGAGCACCGGGCTCGCCACGGCCAGCGCGATCGCCTGTACCGCGGTCAGCGCGCCTGCCAGCGAATAGTTGCCGTAGTAGTGCTGCACGGCGATCGTAATGGTCATGCCGACCATCGGGAACGGCATGCATGCAATCACCGAGCCGACGGAAAAACGGGCGGTGTGTGGTATGCGAAGAAGCTCCGCATACCCTCCGAAAAGACGATGTCCGACGCTTTTTACGCCGTCAAGAACCTGATTGGTCATGCTCTGCCGCTCCTTTCTGCTCACGGTTCGCGTTTCCCCGCGGCTTTGCGTCGCCACGGGCTGATTCGTTCTTCTCATGTATCCCACTTCAACTCGGCTTGAACGCAAGTCAGGTTCGGTAGCGTGTCGTTGAGAGGGGTGGTCTGCATTATGCCGCCGCGATGATGCTGAGTGAGCGGCGTGGTCTTTGTTGACCACAGGCAACTCTATGCGTAGGCACCGTCGCAACACGCGGTAGATTAGGGCTAGGAAAAATAAATAGTCAGTAAATTTTTTTAGTTCCGGCAATGCTACTGTCAAACGATTGACGTTATTGCCGAGACATCCCGGCAGAAAGGCGGCACCTATGCCCGCAACAACCATCCATTTCGTACGCCATGGCAAAGTCGAGAATCCGGAGCATCTGCTCTACGAACGTCTCCCCGGATTCCACTTGTCCGAAGTGGGCGTGCGCATGGCGCAGGCCACCGCGCATTACATCGCCATCAGCCCGCAACTGAACACCGTCTCCGCCGTCTATTCGTCGCCATTGGAACGTACGCGCGAGACGGCCGGCGAAATCCTCGAATCCCTGAACGCCGTGCGCGGGCTGCGCGGTGAACGGTCGCTGGAACTCATCACCGACGAGCGCATCATCGAAGCCGGCAACGAATTCCGGGGCAAGCGCATCGGCTACGGCGAGGGCGCGCTGTGGAGGAACGGCAATCTCAGACTCGTGCGCAATCTGTGGAGGCCGAGCTGGGGCGAGAGCTACCGATCCATCGCACAGCGCGTGCAGGATTTCGCGCTGGAAAAGGTGTCCGAACATCCCGGCGAGCAGATCGTGGTCGTCAGCCACGAATCGCCGATCTGGAGCTACCGGCACATGCTGGAAACCGGCCATCCGGAACACAATATGCTGCTGCGCCACACCGCGCTCGCCTCGATCACGTCGATCACCTACGACTGCGCCACCCGCAAAGTGATGTCGATCACGTATGTCGACCCCGCCGCCGGTGTGCAGTAGATGGCACAATGGAAGAGGGTCTGCAAAGAGGGGCTCGCGGGAGCTTGTTCGAGACGGGCTTTCATGTGATGATTGGCTTGACGAAAGTCGGGACTGCAAAGGAGCAATATGACTTTTGAAATTGACGATTCGTTGGTGGCCCGCGTCTCCGCGTTGCCGGTTGTCATGGACGCGGCGAAGGTCGGGGTTTCGCTGATTTCGCTATGGCCGCTGCAAAACGCCCAACAGCTGGAGAACGACGCCGACTATGCGGAAGGGCTGCAGGTACGCTTCTCGATGCTCATGGCCCGCGCCATGCTGCGCAATTCCAGCAAGGTGACCATGGCCGCCGCCGAAGCCGTATACGACGGCATGGAGGTGATTCCCGGCTGCCCGCTGTGGGTGGTCAACGCGTTGCTTGAAGCCAATGACGCCTACGATTGCATGTCCGAGTATTCCGCGACCGGTGACATTCATCTGGTGTTCAAGGCGGCCGATTATCTGAACATCGTGCTGGGAGACAAGGCCAGGACCGCGATGGAGGAGGTGCTGGGCACCGTGGCCGCCGAAGTCGCGAAGAAGGCGCGGGGCTCCGGTGCCATGGCCTCCGACGATGCCGCGAACGGCAGTGATTTCGACGCGGTCGCCGCCGCCGAAGCATGCCTGTCGACAAGCACGAACGCCGATGAGGTCGCCGTACGGTTCGCCTCGGCGTTGGTGATCTGTGACAAGCTGATGAACATCATGTGCGAGGACTTCGACGACGTGAACGACCAGGCCATTCGCGTGCTGCCGGTGTTGCTGTATGTCAACGAGTTGCGTGAGCAGTTCTCCGTTCCGCGTATTTTCATGACGCACCCACAGCTGCTGGAACTGCTTTCCCTGCGTAGGACCGCGCATATGATCGATGATTCCGGCGCGGCTTCGGCCATCGGCAACAGCCTGGGCACGCTCGGCGTCACCGCGCAGTTCGTCGGTATGCTGGCCGCCCAGGAGTGGGCATACCACCGCCGTGAGATTCTGTGGGATCCGGAAGAGGCCAAAAGAAAGGCCAAGGAAGAGGATGAGCGCAAAAGCAAGGAGGCGCTCGCCGAAAAGTTCAAGCACGTCAAAGACGATCCGGACAAGCCCCAGATCGATCTGTGAGCCGGATTCCCGCTCCCCGTTGAAATCCGGGAATGAGCGGGGAGCGGACTTGCCGTGACGAGACGGCGAGTTGCGCCGGCAAAGCGAAGTCCCGGCATGCACATTGCATTGCATGCCGGGACTCTCGTTGTGTGCCGGTCACGGTGCCGACCGCCAATCCAGCCTTACTGCTGGCTGGGGTTGTTGCCGTACGGGTTCTGGCCGGTCTCAGACTGGTCGGACGGTGCGGCGGGCAGCGGGACATCCGGGATGGAGGGAACCGTCGGAGTGAACGGAGTGGCCGGAGCGTTCGAGGCGGACGGGTCGGACTGCGGGGTCGGGCTGGCCTGTGAGGACGGGCTGGCCGGAACGTTCATGCCGGGCGCTGGGGCCGCGTAGCTCGCGTACGGGTCCTGCATGGCCGGAGCCGCCGGGGCATAGCCCGCGCCGGACGGATTGTCGAAGCGCGCGCCGGCCGGATCGCTGCGTCGCGCCATGAACACGATATAGACGATGCATCCCGCGAGAAGCACAAGACAGCCGATAATCGTCAGGATGGCACCCGTGGCCGCGGTAGTGGTGTTTCTGCCGTACAGCGCATCGATGGTGCCGATGCCGGTCATCGTGGCGCCTACGAACGTCAGGACATAGCCGACCAGCATGACGCCATAGCAGACGGCGATCGGCCAGCCCGACCTATTGGTGTCGTGCATTCGGCGCACGCTCAGGGCGAGGTTCGGAACGAGCGTCGCCAGAGACCAGAGGCCCGTGATGACCCTCGAGATGCGGAGTGTGACGAAGCTTGCGGACTGTCCGGCGATCATGCCGAGCACGCCGAACACCAAGGCGATGGCGAATACGATGATGACATTGCACAGCACCCACCACCAGAATTCGCCGCGGGAGGCGCGGCCCTTGAACACGGCATACTTCTTCCAGAAGCGAATGAAGGATTCGCCGATGGTGCAGTTATAGGCCGGCTGGTCGAGCGGAGCGGTCAGCGCAAAGAAATTCGAGCCTTGCGGAGCCGGCTGGCCTTGCGGCGCGCCATACTGCGGTGAGCCGTACTGTGGGGCTCCTGGCTGGGGCTGCTGGTAGGAGCCGTAGGCATTGCCTTGCTGGCTTTGCCCGGACTGGCCATACTGATTCTGCTGCGGCATGGACTGTCCATACTGCGGCGGGACCTGTGGGCCGTACTGGTTGGGTTCCGTCATTGTTTACCCTTTCTAGAGATAAATAAACAACACGGAGCATAGGGTCTAGTTAGCTATGCTACCGGTAGCGTGCTACTGATTTTTCATTCCTCCGCTTATTTTTCGTGAGGGCCGGATGGCTAGGGGGCTGAAGCGCGGCAAGGGAAAAGACGATTTCCGCCCTCGTGCACACGTCCGGTTAACGCGGCACAATGGAGCCTATGACTGAAGCTGAAAACACCAAACCGGAACTTCCCGAGCATGTCCGTGTGCGTTTCTGCCCGTCCCCGACCGGCATCCCGCACGTCGGCATGGTCCGTACCGCACTGTTCAACTGGGCCGAGGCCCGTCACACCAAGGGCACGTTCGTGTTCCGCATTGAAGATACGGATGCCCAGCGCGACTCCGAGGAGAGCTACAACCAGATCATCGAAGCCCTGAATTGGCTGGGCATCGACTGGGATGAAGGCATCAACGTGGGTGGCCCCGACGGTCCGTACCGTCAGTCCGAGCGCACCCAGATCTACAAGGACGTGGCGGCCAAGCTGTTCGAGGCCGGCTATGCCTATGAATCCTTCTCCACCCCGGAAGAGATTGAGGCCCGTAACGTGGCTGCCGGCCGCCCGAAGGCCTTCGGCTACGACGGTTACGACCGCGATCTCACCGAAGAGCAGAAGGCCGCTTTCCGTGCGGAGGGCCGTAAGCCGGCTCTGCGTATCCGCATGCCTGACGATGATGTCGCCTTCGACGATCTGATCCGCGGCCGCATCGAATTCAAGGCCGGTTCCGTACCGGATTACGTGATCGTGCGTCCGAACGGCGATCCGCTGTATACGCTGACCAATCCGGTCGACGATGCCATGATGAACATCAACGTGGTGCTGCGCGGCGAGGATCTGCTGAGCTCCACCCCGCGTCAGATCGTGCTGTACCGTTACCTGATGGAGCTGGGCATCGCCAAGGAGATGCCGCTGTTCGGTCACATGCCATATGTGATGGGACAGGGCAACAAGAAGCTTTCCAAGCGCGATCCGGAATCCAACCTGTTCCTGCACCGCGACAACGGCTTCATCCGTGAGGGCCTGCTGAACTATCTGGCGCTGTTGGGTTGGTCCATCGCCCCGGACCGTGACGTGTTCTCCATGGACGAGATGATCGAGAAGTTCGACGTGCGTGACGTCAAGGCCAATCCGGCCCGTTTCGACATCGACAAGGCCATCTCCATCAACGCCGAGCACATCCGTATGCTTGAACCGCAGGACTTCCTGAACCGTGCCGTACCGTACCTGCATCGTGACGGCGTCGTATCCGCCGATTCCTGGGACGCGTTGACCGACCGCGAACGTGAGATCCTTTCCGCCTCCGCGGAACTGGTGCAGCCGCGCGTGCGGCTGCTCGGCGAGGTGGCCGGCATGGTCGGCTCCCTGCTGTCCATCGAAGGCTACATCGAGCCGGATGCCGATGCCCGCAAGCAGCTCAAGGATTCCGCCCCGGCGGTGCTCGATGCGGCCATCGCCGCGCTGTCCGCCGTTGCCGATGACGATTGGAAGACCGACTTCCTGCATGAGACCCTTAACAAGGCGCTCGTGGAGGACGGTGGTTACAAGCCGCGCCTGGCGTTCGGCCCGGTGCGCGTGGCCATGTCCGGCCGCCGCGTGTCCCCGCCGCTGTTCGAGTCCATGGAGATCGTCGGCAGGGAAATCAGCCTTGCCCGCCTCCAGGGCTTGCGCGAGCATCTGTGAGCCCCGGCCGGCTCCTTTGTGCTCCCTCCGATGGATGGGGCGCAAAGGGGCTTGGCTATCAAGGCGCGTATCCGCCGACCATCGTGCGCGGCAATGCTCCGATGGGTGAGGGGGTACGGATCGGCTGGATGCCAGGGGTTGGCCGAGGATATCGGAATCCTTGCAAAATGGCGCGACACGCCGTGACTTGCACTCACCCACTAACTCGCGTATATTAATCACTCGTTGCGGTTCGCGGCCTAGCCGAGAATCACAGCGATAACTCAAGCCCCCGTCGTCTAGCGGTCTAGGACTACGCCCTCTCACGGCGCCAACACCGGTTCAAATCCGGTCGGGGGGTACGACGGACAACTTCTCGAAGTTGCCACGCCAGCCAAATTGGGATGTGGTGTAATTGGCAACACAGCTGATTCTGGTTCAGCCATTCTTGGTTCGAGTCCAGGCATCCCAGCCAATGAGCCCTCGCAGATGCGAGGGTTTTTTGTTTTTCAACCCATGATGACGTTTGGAATTCGTCAGTGCCGTTTTGTGCGTTCAATTGCGCGCATAATTGCACTACCCTAGGGATTATGACTGAATTGCAGCACGCCGCCAAAGCCGCGTCCACGCGTCCGCGCATCCAACCTGCGGAAGAGGGGGATGGTCGTCCGCTATCCATATCGGCGCGCCTCGGCCGTCTGCAGTTCCATCAGTCCGGCAAGTTCCGTGTGCTGCAGTTCGCCGATATCCAGGATGGTCCGAAAGTCAGCGCAGACACCATCAAACTGATTGAAGCGTCGCTCGATGCCACGCGGCCCGACGTCGTCATCTTCACCGGCAACCAAATCGCCGGCTATGATTCCGCGTACTCGCAGACCATGCGCAAACGCCGCTGGAACAAAGCGCAGGGCGCCGCCGCACAGGTCTCCTCCAAGCGATACGAGGAGGCTGTGGAGCAGACGCATACGCTGGTCCGTTCCACTGTCGAACAGTTGGTGCATCCACTTGCCGAACGTGGCATTCCGTGGGCTGTGACTTTCGGGAATCACGATTTTCAGTGTGGTTTGGATAATGCCGAACTCGAGCGGATATGCCAGGAGTTTCCCGGCTGCCTTAACCCTGCTTCCGCCGGGGCTGGCGCCGGTGGGAATGACCAGTCTTCGCCTGCGGGCAGCACATCGGGCCGTCCGACTTACGGCTCGGCTCGTCAGGGGGATGATGCGGCCGCCGGTTCCGGTGCGGGTGCGGGGATCCTGCCGGGGCAACGTGTGTATGGGTGCGAGCCGGGCACTTTTGCCTTGCCCGTGATGAATGTCAATCGCACACGCAATGTACTGGGGCTGGTACTGGTCGATTCGGGTGACTACGCACGTTCGGGCGGCTACGGAAGCCCATCCGCGGCCGCGTTGCGGTTCCTTGCCGATGTGCCTCATACGCTGGCCGCGGAGCCCCAGGGAACCGCAATGCCACGGGAGGTGTCGCTTCCGCGGGAAACGTTGCCGTGCATGGTATTCCAGCATTTTGCGATTCCTCAGTATTATGACCTGCTCAAGCCGGTTGTGGCCAATGCGGCGCGTGCGATTGAGGGTTACCGTACCTTCGCCGGCAACCACTATGTGTTGGATGAGAACAAGACACAGCCCGGCAGTTACTTGGGGGAGGGCATCAGCTGCCCCGACGCCGACAGCGGTGAATATGCGGTGCTGCGCGACGGCGGTTATTTTGCGATTTCCGCAGGCCACGACCATCGCAATGCCTTTGTCGGCACGGTTGCGATTCCCGATATCCAAACCTACGCCCGAACCACAGGCGAATCCGTAACCGGGGCCGAGACCGGTTCCGTGACCGAGCATGAGAACGAGAACAAACGTGAGAACGGGAACAGGACCACGACCGAAACGGCCCACGGCCTGATGATGATCGCTTCGCCGACCAGCGGATTCGGCTCATACGGTCCGGTGCCGGAAAAGCGCGCCGCACGACTGTTCGAATTCGACATTCGCCACCCGTATGAGCCGCGCACGCAGCTGCTCGAGTATGGCGAACTGGTAGGCAAGCCGAGCGCGGGCAAGGCCTATGCATACGGTATGACGAGCGAATCCAAGCCCGACAGCGAAGGTATGGATCTGCTGCATCGCCCCACATGGTGGAGCAAGCTCATCTCGCGGTTCAAGAAATGACCGCTGGCTTTCGGGCGGATTGATCGGTACGGTTCACCGGCCGGCGGAGGCCTTGATCAGAGCTTCGGTGAGGTATTTGCCGGCGGCCATGACCAGCGGCGCGTAACGACGACCCGGATTGGCGCCCATCCGCCCGTTGGGGCCGGAAATGGAGATGGCGGCGATCACCTGGCCGGAAGCATTGCGGATCGGCGCGGAGATGGAGCATACACCCTCATCGCGTTCATTGACGGATTCGGCCCAGCCACGCTTACGCACGGCGGACAGCTTGGCCGCGGTGAACTTGGCATGGCGCAATCCCTGATGCAGACGCTCGGAGTCCTCCCAGGCCAGCAGGATCTGCGCGGCGGAACCGGCCTCCATCGACAGCATGGCGCCGACCGGAATCGAATCGCGCAGACCGGAGGCGCGCTCCACGGCCGCGATGCACACACGCTGGTCGCCCTGACGGCGGTAAATCTGCGCCGATTCGCCGGTGCGGTCCAGCAGGGTCTGCAGAATCGGTCCGGCGGCGGTCAGCAGTCGATCCTCACCGGCGGCTGCGGCCAACTCGGCGAATCGTGATCCCAATACAAAACGGCCATGCTGGTCGCGCAGTACGAAACGATGGCGTTCCAGCGCAATCGCAAGACGGTGTGCGGTCGGGCGGGCCAGACCGGTGGCCGCGACAAGCTGGCCGAGCGTGGCCGGACCGGACTCAAGTGCATCGAGGATCTTCACTGTCTTGTCGAGCACGCCCACGCCGGAATGGATTTCATTGCTTTCCGCAGTGGTCTGATAGGAGGTCTCCGCCGTGGTCGCAGCGTCATCCAGCTGCGATTCGGGCATGGTGGTGCGCGTGTTCGAAGAAGTCATAAGTCGGATTATGCCATCTCACATATTGAAATGCAAAACGTACGTGATGTCGTGCTGAGGTAAAGCGGTATATTTTAATCCTCAGTTAGTAATCAGACAAGTGAAGAATCGTTGCAATGGTGCGGATTGCGCGCAGGGCGATAGCGGATTATCCGGCAGGTATCTCATATACCGGCATACTGCGGCTACAACCCAACTCGAAACCATAGGCTTATAGCACGAACAGCGCGTGAAGGCAATAACCGCGCGGAAAATCATGAGGAAAAATTCGAGGAGGTCCCGTATGGGAACGACATTGGCCGAGAAAGTCTGGGCCGATCATCTGGTACGCAAAGGTAGCGATGGGGCTCCCGATCTGCTGTACATCGATCTGATGCTCATGCACGAAGTCACCAGTCCGCAGGCGTTCGAAGGTCTACGTCTGGCTGGCCGTAAGCCGCGTCATATCGACCAGCTCATCGCCACGGAGGACCACAACACGCCTACGGTCGACATCGATCGCCCGAATCCGGACGAGACCTCCGCGCTGCAGTTGAGCACGCTGGAGAAGAACTGCAAGGAATTCGGCGTTCGCCTGTGCCCGCTCGGCGACGCGGATCAAGGCGTGGTGCATGCCTTCGCCCCGGTGCTGGGCCTTACGCAGCCGGGCATGACCATCGTCTGCGGCGACTCGCACACCTCCACGCATGGCGCGTTCGGTGCGATGGCGCTCGGCATCGGCACCTCAGAGGTCGAACACGTCATGGCCACGCAGACGCTGAGCCTGAAGCCGTTCAAGACCATGGCCGTCAATATCGAAGGCGAACTGCCGGCGGGTGTCACGGCCAAAGACATCATTCTTGCGATCATCGCGAAGATCGGCACCGGCGGCGGCCAGGGCCATGTCATCGAATACCGCGGCGAGGCGATCAGAAAGCTGTCGATGGATGCCCGCATGACGATCTGCAACATGTCTATCGAGGCGGGTGCCCGTGCAGGCATGATTGCGCCGGACGAGGTGACGTTCGAATATCTGAAGGGCCGTCCGCATGCGCCGGAAGGTGAGATGTGGGACAGGGCGGTCGAATATTGGAAGACGCTCAAGACCGATGACGACGCCGTGTTCGACAAGGAGGTGACGATCAAGGCCGAGGACCTCGAGCCATACGTGACGTGGGGCACCAATCCGGGCCAGGGCATCAGGATCTCCGGCAATGTGCCGGAACCGGAATCCTTCAACGACGAGACCGAACGCATCGCCGCCGAACGCGCCATCGAATACATGGGATTGAAGCCGGGCATGCCGATCAAAGACATTGCCGTCGACACCGTGTTCATCGGTTCCTGCACCAACGGCCGCCTTGAGGATCTACGCGTGGCCGCCGCCATCATGAAGGGGCATCACAAGGCCGAGAACATCCATCGCGTGCTTGTGGTGCCGGCCTCCTCCCGTGTGCGTCTGCAGGCGGAGAAGGAAGGGCTTGACAAGATTTTCAAGGACTTCGGTGCCGAATGGCGTAACGCCGGCTGCTCCATGTGCCTGGGCATGAACCCGGACAAGATGGTGGCCCGCGAGCGTTCCATCTCCACGTCGAACCGCAACTTCGAAGGCCGCCAGGGCAAGGGCTCGCGCACGCATCTGGCGTCGCCGGCCGTGGCCGCCGCCACTGCGATTCGCGGCACCATCTGTTCCCCGGCCGACCTGTAGACAAGGACTTTAGATATGGAAAAACTCACCACCCTCACCGGCGTGGCCGTGCCGCTGCGTCGCTCCAACGTCGACACCGACCAGATCATTCCGGCCGTATTCCTCAAGCGCGTCAAGAAGACCGGTTTCGACGACGCGCTCTTCTATGCATGGCGCCGCGACCCGGAATTCGTGCTCAACCAGCCGGAATACAAGCAGGGCAAGATTCTGGTCGCCGGTCCTGATTTCGGTATCGGCTCCT
Organism: Bifidobacterium moukalabense DSM 27321; assembly: GCF_000522505.1. GTDB lineage: Bacteria > Actinomycetota > Actinomycetes > Actinomycetales > Bifidobacteriaceae > Bifidobacterium > Bifidobacterium moukalabense. The sequence goes on from NZ_AZMV01000007.1 coordinate 366,223, forward strand.
CCCGCGAACATGCCGTGTGGGCGCTGCACGACTATGGTTTCCGCGTGGTCATCTCATCCCGTTTCGCCGACATCTTCTACGGCAACACCGCCAAGAACGGCGTGCTCGCCGCGATCATGCCGCAGGAATCCGTCGAGCTGCTGTGGAAGCTGCTCGATGAGGAGCCGGGGCGCGATATGACCGTGAGCCTGGAGGACCGTACCGTGACCTGCGGCGATGTGACCCTGCCGTTCGAGGTGAACGATTACACCCGTTGGCGCCTGATGAACGGCTATGACGATATCGATCTGACGCTGCAGCACGAGGATGACATTCTCGCCTACGAGAAGATGCGTGCCGAGAAGTTCCCGTTCAAGCCGAAGACCCTACCGGTCAGGCGTGAGCCGGAACAGACCATCGAATCCGCCCGCGAAGGCGAATACCCCGATTGGCAGGGGCCGTTGGCTGATCGCGGCATCATCTAGCCGTGATGGCCTGCCGGCAGTGCGCCGCACTGCCGGCAGGACCCTGTCTGCGCGAGGCGGAGTCGAGCGCGGTCGCAAGTATCGGTTCGTTTCCGGCAAAGCCGCATGACTATCGGTCCGGATCGAGATCGGCGGTGGGGAAACTGGCCCACGGATACGAGGGCAGATATTCGCCGTAGTAGGTGTTGACGGCATAGGCGCTGCCATGCATCATGTCGAACAGGTCGCAATGTACGGCCAAGCCATCAATCGGCTCCATCGAAAAACTGGTGGCGTTGCGCGAATGCCGGATCAGCCCACCGGCCTGTGGGTGTACCGTCCGCAATGTGTGCCGCAGCGACTTGACGAGTCCACGAACCCGCAGTGACGACGCGAACGCGTGCTTCGGGCGGCTTACGCAACCTGATTGCCGGTCCGTTCGAATGGCGTCCGCATCGCGGGCAGCCGTGGAACGGCCATCAATCGGCCACAGTGCGTCCGCAATCTGCGCATTGGTAAGCGGTTTGGATCGCGCGTGAATCAGCAATGCCAGCAAATCCTTGGCATTCCGGGAATCCCATGACATCGGCCGTCCGTGATGGAACACCTCGAAATCGCCGAACGTGCGAATCATCAGCTGTTCACGCCTGCCATTCGACGCATCGGTCGGAAACTCACTGCGGTAGGACGGTTCGCGGCGCAGCACGTCATCGAGCGTGGCCACGCAATTGCGTACATCGTCTTCCGTGGCCGGTTTCATGATGAAGCCGGTGTCGCCGTCGCCCCGCAATCCGAAGGAATAGTTGGCGTAAGCCGTTGAGAACACGATTTTCGTATGCGGGCTCAGGTCTTTGATCGCCTTCGCAAGTTGCAGGCCGTTCTCGCCGCGCAATCGCAGGTCGAGAAACGCATAGGCGATGTTCGCGGAAGAGGCGGCCGCCCTGCGCACGAACGATTCGACCTCCTTGGCGGTGCCGAATCCCCTGATCTGGGCGTCGGGAAACACCGCTTGCAGCAGTTTCACCATGCTGCCGAGAATCAGGGACTCGTCGTCCGCCGCAATCACATACATGCTCACACTCTAACGTACGGAAGGGTGATGGGCCCGAAACATCCTCGGAACATGCGTAACGCAGCTTCGTCGGCATCCCCAATGACGGGGGATTGCGCCATACTTTCATGGGGAGGTGGCCGGAAGTCTCCCGCAACGAGCTTGGAGCAGATGCATGAATGTCGTTCGTCGTATGATAACGCACTGGTATACGCTCGGCTACCCCAATGCCGACTACCCCCGTTACAGCCGGCGTCTCGCGCAAGACAACCTTGACATGGTTCGGCGCTGCTGCAAATTCTGCCTGCCGTTCATCGTGATGATGTGTGCGGGCCGCCTCATCATGCTGGGGTGTGCGTGGATCAACGTATGGCCGTTCATCGTGGCCTTCATGGTCGTCGTCGTGATTCTGGTGATGAACCTACGCCCGCTCGACCCGAAACACACGCTCTACCGTTCCTACATGCAGACGGCCGTGTTCTCCGTTACGTTGGTGGCGTTGGCCGCCTACTACGATTTCATCGTCGAACCCGGCACAATCGCCGTCATGACGTGCATAGCGCTGTTGGGCGTCGGCTCGCTGTTCGACAGCCGTCCGGCCGACAATCTGATCGCACATACCATCGGCCTCGGCATTCTTATAGCGGTAATGGTGTTCGAGCGGAATCGTGCACTCGTGCCAAACGCCTGCGATCTGGTCGTCGCCGCGATTCTGGGACTATGCATCTCCTGGCACAAGTCACGCGGCCATTTCGGGCAGCTATTCGCGAACGACAAGGAGTTGAAGGCCCTGCAGCATACCGCGCGCGTGCAGATCATGGTCAGTCAGATCAACCCCCACTTCGTGTGCAATGTGCTCGCCACCATCCAGGCGATGTGCGATACGGACGTAAATAAGGCCAAAGAGGCGCTCGGCATCTTCTCGGCATACATGCGCGACAACACAAACGCAGTGGCACGCACCGAACCGATACCATTCTCGGCGGAACTGCAGCATGTCAAACGATACATATCACTGGAACGGATGCGTTTCGGCGACAAGCTCGCCGTGGCGTACGACATCCGCACCGTGGATTTCCGTCTGCCGGCGCTGACCGTGCAGCCGATCATAGAGAACGCGATCAAGTATGGCATCGGCAGCAAGCCGGATGGCGGCACGGTTACGTTGTCCACAAGGCAAATGCAGGATACGGTGCGCATCGAAGTGGCGGATAACGGCGTCGGCATGAATGGGGAGGCGCTGCGCCGGCTCGCCGGCGACACCTCCGAGGCGATGGGCGATGCCGGCAAACCCGAGGGTGACGGTCGCAGCCATGTGGGCCTTGCAAACGTCCGCGAACGGCTGCGGCTGATGTCGCATGGCACGCTGTCCGTATCGAGCCAGCCCGGCAAAGGTACCAGGATCGTCATCTCCATTCCCAAGGAAGGCTGATTCCGCCCCCGCCGACGGGAACCGGCCGCGAAGGGGTGATTGGCGAAAGGTCAGCGCAATGGCGTGCGAATGAGACCCGACCTGGTGCGGGCCGTCCCGCGCGGTAAGGTGGGACTTACGATTCTGCAGCGCAATGAGAGCATTCGGGGAGAGATATGAGCCAGGGATTCGCGCCGTTTTACGATGTCAATCGTACGTATGAAGACAACTATCTGCAGGGCCCGTTCGGCGCGTTCGCCGAGGCGTTGAGGAATGCCGAGGACTCCGCACCCGCCGCGCAACCCGCCGGGGGCGAGGACTTCCTCGGCTTCCGTGTGAACCTGCCGTTCGGCATTCCCGCCGGCCCGCTGCTCAATGAGAAGTTCACGACCGCCGCCTTCCGCATGGGCTTCGACCTGGCCGTCTACAAAACCGTGCGCTCGCGTGCGTGGAGCTGCAACGCCTTTCCGAACGTGCTCGCCGTGCATCCGAGGAATGCCGACGGATCGCTGATTCCCGGCAGTGCCGAGCTTGACGAGGGCGTGCTTGCCGACACCCGTTATGAACTGCCGATTTCGATATCCAACAGTTTCGGCGTTCCCTCACGCGATCCGGATGAATGGCAGCCGGATATGAGGAAAGCGATCGAAGCCGCCGGCGACGGCCAGCTGCTGGTGCCGAGCTTCCAAGGTTCGCGTGTGGACGGCATGGATCAGGACGGCTACATCGCCGATCACGTCACCACCGCACGTCTCGTCTGCGAGACCGGCGCGGGATTGATGGAGATGAACACGAGCTGCCCGAACGAAGGACATAATCGCCTGCTGTGCCACGACCCGCATCTGGTCGGACGCATTACGGAGGCCGTGAAGAACGAGATCGGCGACCGACCGCTGATCGTCAAACTCGCCTACATTCCGAATGACGCCGATCTGGAGATCATGGTGAAGGAGACCGCCGCGCACGGTACCGTGCAGGGCTTCTCCACCATCAACACGATTTCCGCGAAATTGGTCGATGCCAATGGCGATCAGGCGCTGCCGGGAGCCGGCCGCGACCGTTCCGGCGTGTGCGGCAACGCCATCCGCGGAGCCGGTCTCGACATGGTGGGCCGTCTGAACGCGATCCGCGAGAAGCTGGGTCTCGACTTCGCCATCGTGGGCGTGGGCGGTGTGATCCGCCCTGAAGACTACCGGGCATACCGTGAGACCGGCGCGAATGCCGTAATGAGCGCGACCGGTGCCATGTGGAACGCGAATCTGGCACGGGACATCAAAAGCACCATCTGAAAACCGAACAAAACGGGGAGACCCTGCGCCGAACGCGTGATTTCACGACCTTGCTACAACCTATATGGCAAACTGAGGGATAGTGTGTTTCAAGTTTGGAGATCAAGGGAAACGAAAGAGGTAGAACGTGTCTGAGAACAAGGACGACATTCTGCACGTCGAAGGTGGCAAGCCGCTGAATGGCACCATCAAGGTGCGCGGCGCGAAGAACTTCGTGAGCAAGGCCATGGTGGCCGCACTGCTCGCCCCGGGCAAGTCCGTATTGAAGAACGTGCCGGAAATCCGCGACGTGCATGTGGTTTCCGACCTGCTGCGCCTGCATGGTGTGGATGTGGACGTGGACGGCGCCAAGGGCATCGTGACCATCGATGCCACCAACGTGCAGCTCGCCGACGTGGCCGACGTGGACACCCTTTCCGGGTCCTCCCGCATTCCGATCCTGTTCTCCGGCCCGCTGCTGCACCGTTTGGGCGAGGCGTTCATTCCGGCGCTCGGCGGATGCAACATCGGCGGCCGCCCGATCGACTTCCATCTGGAGACCCTGCGCAAGCTGGGCGCGAACGTGGACAAGGAGCATAAGGACGGCATTCACATCACCGCTCCGGATGGTCTGCATGGTGCGAAGATTCACCTGCCGTACCCGTCCGTGGGCGCGACCGAACAGACCCTGCTCGCCGCCGTGCTCGCCGAAGGCAAGACTGAACTTTCCGGTGCCGCCACCGAACCTGAGATCATGGATCTGGTGTGCGTACTGCAGAAGATGGGCGCCATCATTTCCGTTGACGTCGACCGCACCTTCCGCATCGAAGGCGTCAAGGAGCTCAAGGGCTATACGCATACCGCACTGACCGACCGCATCGAGGCCGCCTCCTGGGCGTCGGCCGCGCTGGCCACGCATGGCGACATTTTTGTCAAGGGTGCCACCCAGCCGGAGATGATGACGTTCCTGAACGTGTTCCGTAAGATTGGCGGCGAGTTCGACATTACCGACAGGGGCATCCGATTCTGGCACCCGGGTGGGGATCTGAAGCCGGTCGCCATCGAGACCGACGTGCACCCGGGCTTCATGACCGACTGGCAGCAGCCGCTGGTCGTGGCGCTCACCCAGGCGAAAGGCCTGAGTATCGTGCACGAGACCGTGTATGAGAATCGTTTCGGCTTCACCAAACCGCTTGTGCAGATGGGTGCCACGATTCAGCTGTACCGTGAATGCCTCGGCTCCCTGCCGTGCCGTTTCCAGCAGCGCAACTACAAGCATTCCGCGGTGATTTTCGGACCGACCCCGCTGACCGGCCGTGACATCGACGTGCCGGATCTGCGTGGCGGCTTCAGCCATCTGATTGCGGCACTGGCCGCTCAGGGCCCCTCCAACGTGCAGGGCATCTCGCTGATTGACCGTGGCTACGCCGACTTCCGCGGCAAGCTGGAAGCCCTGGGCGCCGATTTCGACTAACCTGCGTTGGTTCCGTAGATTCCTTCTTCAAAGATTACGCAAAGGCCGGTTTCCTTGGGACGCCGGCCTTTTTTGGTATCTTTTTCCCTTGGGGGTGCCGTCTTTGTGGTCATGCTGGATGTGGCATGCTCGCCTTGTTTTGGGCCCGATGGGCTTTTGTGACGGTCCGCGGCGCGATGTCGGAACCCGTCACCTGCATACGGGATTGGAGTGGTTGCGGCAGCGGGTCGTATTTGCGTTTTGGCGTGCACGATTTCGATTCTGGTGTTTTTGGACGGATTGTGTTTTCACCGGCGCCTTCCATGACTGCCGATTGAGGATCTGAGGAATCTGAATCGTTGGAAAATGGCCATTTCCAAGATCTGGTGGTCATGCTGGATTCCGTGGTGACGCGGGTCCATCGCGCACGATTAAAGAATCATCCCTTTCCGCTGGATCGTGCGCGGCATAGTCCGACGAATGTCGGGGCAATCGCTATTGTCACGCCTCGCTGCGGCTCACGTTAATGAAGAGCCGACTTGGAGCAATGCCGACCTTGCGATAATCGGACCGCGAAGCTCCCATTGGCGGGAACCGACCTTATACCTGTGATCTCTGACATGCCGCTTTCCATATAGGGCACCCAAGAGCGCACATATACCCGTGTTCGCTTTTCACTCCGCTTGGACCGGCTCGCCGCTTGGTGGAATGGGATCATCGACAGTCGGGGCTCATTTCCATTTCTCTGAAAACACCGGTGATTTTCATTGCAATCCATGAAATAGGGTGTTATTCTAAACATTGCTGCAGTGGCGGAGTTGCCACGGTCATGCGTGTGAAGGGCGTTCATCCATCGGATTCCCAGACAGGCCATACCCTTGCGACGGGGGATATTTTTTTCGGTGTGATTTCAATGGACTCCCATCTTGGCGGGGCCTACAAGAATTGCTGAGGGGGGAGGGAACACCTCGATTCCTAACTAAAGTCGAAAGACAGACCAAGATTCAGAGGACTTTAGGTGTATAGGGGCTTTCATGAAGGGCAATTCGAACATGACCTTGCGTAGCGCGGCTTGGCGCAAGTTGGTAGCCGCCTTCGTCGCCGTCGCCACCCTTCTCGCCATGGTGATTGTCAGCGGTGTGGCGTCCCGTCAGATTGCATGGGCGGATACTGCAACCGCTAGCGGAACCTTGTATCAGTACGTGACGTCTGCAAAGTTGTCCCAACGTTCCGGCAATGACGAAGACTGGAAAGAAGTGACGGCTACGGATAAACTTGATCCGAGCGACGAGAACCTGCAGTTGCAGTTTGCGTTGGGTTTTGAACTTCCCGCGGGAACGCTTTCCAAGCAGAATCCTCTGACGTACCAAGTTCCCAGCGACATTGAGATCAGTGGTTTCTCTGAAGGTAGTGACACCATTAGCGGCTCCATTGATAACAATGGAACTTCCATGGGTACCTACACCATTACTAAGAGTGGCCTCATTACCCTGACGTTTAACGATGACACCGTTAAGAATAATGCGAGCGCTCCAATTACCAATGGCTTCATGAAGTTCAATTCCACGGTGCAGGGTCTTACGAATGGCGATGGTTCCAGCTGGAAGTTTGGTGATGATAGCGAGATCACCATTCATCTTAACCAGTCCGGTGATTTGTGGGCCAATAAGAGCGTCGTCTCTTCCAACAACACCGATGGCACCGTGCAGTGGAAGATTGTGGTTGGCAGCGAGAAGGGCACGAATCCTGACGACAAGGTGACGATTACCGATACCATGACCGGCAACGCTTTCGTGGCCGCCAACGGTTTCAAGGTGACCGACAAGAACAATAACGACGTGACGGCCCAATGCGGTTCTGCTCCTGTTGACGGAGCGACATCCTTCACTATCAGTTGCCCGGCGCTCGGTGCGGGCGATACGTATACGGTGACATACACGGGCAAGGCGCCCAGCCTTACAGACGGTTATACAACAGGTAAGAATAAGGCGTCCGTCGATACGACCGACAAAGAAGGAAACAAGCTTCATCAAGAACCCGAGCAGACGGTCACCTGGGACAGGACTCCCAATCCCTCAAAGAGCGGGGAATTGCAGGCTGATGGTCGTATCAAGTGGACGGTGAAAGTGAGTACTGCCGGTTCGCTTGATGGTTGGACGCTTAAAGATATCCCAACCGGTGGTGTCACCATCCAGGACATCACACTTACCAATGATGGTACGGGTAGCAGTACGAAGATTACAGGTTTCCCTTACACCTTCCCCGAGGGAAGCGCGCAGTCCTATACCATTACCTATTTCACGACTGTCCCTACGGGGAGTCTGACTGTCAAGAACAAGGCCACCTTGGTCCCCCCGAACACCACCAACGGAAAAACGAACAAGAACTCCGGCGATATCAGCGTTTCCTACGATCCTGTTACTAAGGCAGGTAATGCATCGACTTTGGCGGAAGGATCCACTAACCGGACGAATAACAGCTGGACCGTAACAATTGCTCCTCCCACCGGGATGACATCCATCCCTGCGAACTGGACGTATACCGACACGTTCTCTAGTAAGGAGTATTTCACGCAGTATATGACTGCTGAACAGCAGACTGCCGTCAAGAAGGCCATCGAGGATGCATTTTCGAAGGCTGGTTTGCAGTCGCCGACTATTACATTCACCACGAGTTCCATCACTGAAAAAAAACACTGACCAGAATGGTAAGGTGGCAGACGGCGAGTATGTGACCGGCTTTACGGTCACATCGGCTGAAAAGCTTGAAAAGAGCATTGTATTCAGTTACCAAACCACGGGTATCGTCACCGGCACTAGCAACCAGTATTATTATGACAACAAGGGTCAGGTTAACGATTCCCCCACGAAGACTGCGCAAGTAACGTACACTCCGAAGCAGCCAAACTGGTCCATCACCAAGACCGATGCCCTGGACTCTTCCAAGAGCAGTACCGAACATGCCTACCATGAACTGAAGTGCCAGGCAGGTCAGCAAACGACAACCGACATCGGGGATACTGTCTGCAACGACCCATATATGGAATGGAACATCAAGGTCCAGCAGGCGAACTTCTCTTCTGTGAATGACTACACCAGTGATCTGACCATTACGGAAACGTTGCCTGAGAATGTCAGTCTGCTCAACGGCGCGAATACCGATAATGCGGGATTGCTGCTGCAAATGAAAAATCTGTATGACCAGCCTATCGGTGATGCATTTCCGCTTTCGATACCTGACGATGGTCAGACGAGTACCACCACGTATCAATGGAACCCCAATTTCTGGGAAAATGGTATCTACTATTCTGACATTCCGTTGAGTTTCAAGGTTTCGCGTAATGGGAATCAGCTTTCCATCGTAGTGTCTAAAGAAGTGCTGAAAGCTTTGAACACGTACGTGTATAACAAAGGTAACCTGTCCTTCAGCCTGACCGTTCGTGCCGGTTTTGATTCAACCAAGTTGGATCTGACCAAGAGCTGGAAGAATGCTCAGGTGTTCAAGAACACGGTCAATCTGAACGATGGAAGCAGCAAGAAGGGTACCGACGCGACCCAGACTCAGACCATCACCAAGAATGACGATTGGAACGCCGTCCGTAAGTCATACGGACAGATTGAGAGCAATGTGATTCCATACGCCGTTGTTGTCAATCCGTATGGGAAGGATTTGGACCCGTCGTCGGAAACGGTCACCTTGGTAGACACCATGACGTACACGCATAATTCGGATAACAATTTATCCGTTTCCCTGCGTGACGTGAAGGTGTACCGGTACGACAAGAACAAGAAGAACGATGACGGTACCGCATGCAAGGACTCCCAGTGCATCGGTGAGGAAGTGCCGCTTGAAGAGTATTCATATCAATACGAACACTCCGGCGATACGCAGCGTACGAACACACTGACGTTCACCCTTCCTGATGCAACGCCGCTGGTCGTAACCTACAACTACCGTTATGCCGGCAAACTCGGTAATCATAATGGAAACACCATTGCCAACAAGGCTTCCATGGAAGGCGTTTCGTCCTCCGGGACCTCCGTAAAGGTTGCCGTTAATGACACTAGCGCAGGTGCCACACACAATCTGTTGCGCTTCCATAAGGTCGATGAGAAGGATTACAGCATTACGCTCTCCGGAGTGAAGTTCGCGCTCTATGCATGGAATCCGGAAGCCAATAATGGTCAGGGCGATTATGAATCGGCTTGTCCGACGACTGACGATGGGGAAAACCAATATCTGGAAACGGACAAAGACGGAATGCTACTCATTTCCGCTAAGGCAAGCCAAAGCGAAGGCAGTGAAGATTCCTGCTCCGGGAATACGGCAAGCATAAACAGCAATGTTGCCTACAAGTTGGTTGAAGTGGAGGCGCATTCAGGCTATGAGAAGACCGATCAGCCGTACTACTTCATGATAGTGGATGACGATACCTCGAAATGGCCGGTCAAGAAGCCTAAGGATTTCGAGTCAACATACGAAATCACTGGTATCTATAACGACTACTTCACCAACAAAAAAATCCACTGCGGTCGAGCTGCCATCAACCGGCGGAACGGGCGACGGGTGGTTCATTGGCGGCGGTCTGCTGACAGTGATGGTGGCGAGCTTCGGGCTGGCCGAATCCCTCAAGAACGCCAAACGTAGCAAGGTTTCCCAAAAGTGAAGCGACTAGTAAGGCTGTGGAAGGGCACACCCTGACAGAGCCCGCCTGAAGGCATGCGGACCTCCAGGCATCAACGAATTCGCATCAAGGTTTCGGCCGCGGGGCGAGCCAGCCCCTGCGGCCATTCGGAAAGACAAAGTTTATCCAAGTAGATAAGGGATTAATTATGAAGAAGGCAATCAACGCTCTGGTTGCGGTGCTCGCCACCGTCGCCATGGCAGTCGCCGGTTTCATGGGCGCAGGCACTGCGTTCGCGGATGAAACCACCTATAATCTGACGGTCAACGGCACCGGACACACCTATGAGATCTATCAGATCTTCACCGGCACCCCGTCCGGCGACAAGCTGACCGACGTCAAGTGGGGCAAGAACGGCACCGGCACCGCCGGGACGGCCGTCGATGATGCCACTCTGACTGCAGTCTCCGCCGTCACGGGCACGGACCAGGCGAAGGCCGACGCCCTGAAGGGTTACGCGGACCTTACCGGCGACGCGTTCACGACCGTCGCCGGCGGCACCGCGGCACCCGTTCCGGCCGGCTACTACCTGGTCAAGGACCAGGAGCCGACAGATGGCACGAAGCTTGATTCGTACACCACCTACATCGTGAAGGTCGTGGACCAGGACGTCACCGCCACCCCGAAGTCCGGCGTCCCGTCCTTCGAGAAGAAGATCAAGGACACCAACGACACCACCGGTGATACTTCCGACTGGCAGGATTCCGCCGACTACGACATGGGCGATGCCGTCCCGTTCAAGCTCGAAGGTACCGTGGCCTCCAACTACGACAGCTACAAGACCTACTACTTCGCCTTCCATGATGTCGAGGAGAAGGGTCTGACCTTCAACAAGGACTCCGTCAAGGTGTCTGTCGACGGTACCGTGATCGACAGCGGCTATACGGTCGTGACCGAAGGCCTGACCGACGGCTGCACCTTCGAGGTGAAGTTCGCTGACCTCAAGACCATCGATGCCGTCAAGGCCGGTTCCAAGATCAGCGTCGAGTACACCTCCACGCTGAACGAGAGCGCCAAGATCGGCGAGCAGGGCAACGTGAACAAGGCCAAGCTGCAGTATTCCAACAATCCGAACGCTGAGCAGGGCGGCGAAACCGGTCCGACCGGTGAGACCCCGTGGGACAACGTCATCGTGTTCACCTACAAGACCGTCATCAACAAGGTCGACGACAAGAACCAGCCGCTGAAGGGCGCCGAGTTCACCCTGAGCAAGAAGTTTGCCGACGGCTCCACCAAGACCGTGGCCGTCGTGAAGAACGATGAAGGCACCACCTTCACCTTCAATGGTCTGGATGACGGCGACTACGTCCTGTCTGAGACCAAGAATCCGGACGGCTATAACAAGATCGACGACATCACCTTCACCGTGAACGCCGAGCATTCGATCGAATGGGACGGCACGGGCCGCACCAGCGTGCTGACCAGCCTGTCCGGTGATAAGAAGTCCGGTTCCGCCGAGTTCACCATGGCCGCTGACAAGGCGGCCGGCTCCCTGACCTCCAACGTCGTCAACAAGCCGGGTTCCACCCTGCCGGAGACCGGTGGCATGGGCACCATCGTGCTGTACGTGGCCGGTGCCGCCCTGGTGATCGCGGCCGGCGTGTACTTCGCGCTCAGGAAGAGGAACGCCCGCTGAAATAGCAGGTGATCCCCAGCGATTGGGATGAGGTGGGTCGAGGGACCGGACCCCTGACGGGGGATTCCTCGGCTCGCCTCGTTCGCTCGAGGCGGCGGTAGGTAATGGGACGGCATAAGGTACGGAAAGCCAAGGCGAGTCTGGGTTCGCGGATCGTGTCCGCGTTCTTCGCGGTCGTGCTGGCGCTTGGCGTCTGCCTGCTCTCGTACCCCACGGTCGCGAACTGGTGGAACCAGTTGCACCAGTCGCGGGCCGTCGCGGCCTATATCGCGCAGACCAAGGACTATTCCAAACAGGAACGCAAGGTCATGCTCGCGCAGGCCGCGCAATACAATGCGCAGCTGTCGCAGCGGGCCTTGCTGAACAAAACCGAAAACGAGAACGACCGGTGGGTCATGACCGATGCCGAGAAGCAGTACTACAACAGCGTGCTCGACATCACCGGCACCGGGGTGATGGGGTACGTGACCATCCCCAGCATCAAGGTACGCCTGCCGATCTATCACGGCACGGACGAGGGCATCCTGCAGATCGCGACCGGCCACATCGCGGGCAGTTCGCTGCCAGTGGGCGGCGACTCCACGCACGCGGTGGTGTCCGGGCATACCGGACTGCCGAGCGCCAAGCTGTTCACCGGCCTGGACAAGCTGAAGAAGGGCGACACGTTCGCCTTCCATGTGCTCGGCCGGACCTACACGTACCAGGTGGACCAGATCAGCGTGGTCCTGCCGAAGGACCTGTCAAAACTGAACATCGAGTCGGGCAGGGACTACGCGACCTTGGTGACCTGCACGCCGTACGGCGTGAACACGCACCGGCTGCTGGTGCGCGGGCACCGCATCGCGAACCCGGATACCGCCGACACAACCGACTATGACGCGCGCATCCGGCTGATGAGCGCGATCATCATCACGACGACACTGCTCGCGCTCACGGCCATCTTCGCATGGCTGACCGTGGCCACGAGACGCTACCTCGCGGAGAAGAGGGCGATGCGGCTGACATTGCCGTTGGGGGAGCCATGGGACGACGTGGCCGGCATCGCGGGCCTGTTGAACGACAACCAACGCCGACATGCAAAGGAATGGCGATAATGAACAATCATGATAACGGCCGTGCGCACGGCGTCTTTCATGCGGTCGCGATGATCGTGGCGTTCGTGTGCGCCGCGTCCTGCGCCCTTGCGGTCGCGCTGGGTGCGGGCGCCGTCGTGGCGCACGCGGACGAGACAGAGCAGGCCGGCGGGACCGGCACCATCGAACTGAAATACGAATACCAGGGCGAGTCGCTCGAGGGTGACGGCGTGAGCCTGTACCGTGTGGCCGACTGGGACGGCGGCGTGTTCACGCTGCGCGACGAGTACGCCGACGCCGGTTTCGGCACCGACTCGCGCGGCTGGGACGGCCTCATGGACGACCTGAAGGACGGCAAGGCCACCGCCGAACAGTTCCAGACGGCCGCCAACACGCTGGACGCGTACGTGCGCGCCGAGGGCATCGAACCGACGCGGACCGGCACCATCTACGGGCTGGGCGCCTCGTTCTCCGGCGTGGACAAGGGCCTGTACCTGGTGGTCTACGACCGTTTCACGGACGCCGAGAAGACCTGCGGCTCCTCCGCGAGCCTGGTGTCCGTGCCCGCCAACGAGAACGGCACGCTCGTGTCGGATGTGCAGGCGTATTCCAAGAGCTCGTGCGAGGCGACGCCGGAGAGCCCGCGGACCACACGGGTGAACGTCACCAAGGTGTGGAAGGGCGATACGCAGCAGGCGCGTCCCGAATCCATCAAGGTGCAGCTGATCCGCGATGGCGAGGTGTACGATACCGCGACGTTGGACGCGGGGAACAATTGGAAGCACTCCTGGGGCGGCCTGGACGCCTCGCATGACTGGCTCGTCAGGGAGAAGAGCGTGCCGAAGGGGTACGCGGTGGCCGTCGAGCGTGACTCGACCGATGTCACGATTACGAACACCGCGACCGAGCAGGCGCGCACCGGCTTGAACGTGACGGTCGTGGCGGCGGTCATGGTCGCCGTGGCATTGGTGGCGTTCCTGGTGCTCGCCGTAGTGCGCGCACGCCGCGACCGGGCCTGACGTACGGCTGTTACGCCATCCGGACCATTGCGAAACCGGCCCGTTCCCTGCATGTCTTGCGGGGGACGGGCCGGTTTCCGTATATCCGGATCGGGCGCCTTCTTACGATGGCCGGTCACCGCCGCATGCGAGGGATCCTGTTCCAGACGGGCGAAAGATGATGTGAACGGGTGCGGCTAGGGGGCTCTTTGGAATCGGCGTGCATGTGATGTCTGTTTGGTGGAGACACGTATTCCAAAACATATTTAGGCGCATCTCTTAAAAATACTAAAAAATTTTTTCCCCGAAATCGGGGGACGATGCCATTTGGGATACAGCGCCCCCGTTTCCCCTATTTTAAGGGATTTCTGCGGGTGTTAAAGGGTGAAATGTGCGGCATCGAAGGGGATTTCGGGGGAAAATGGCTGTCCAAAATCCCCGATGAGGTACGGTTTTGATACGCTTTGTGGCGTAAAAATAACCCTAGGCAGTTTTCAAGGGGGTTATTATGGCAGGCAGTCAAGGATTGTTTACGCTCAAAGAGGCCGCGTACCTACGGTCCCTTCCGGCCGTAAAAGAAGTGAGCGCTACGCGCATTACCTATTCCGACCAGTTCAAGATCGAATGCGTACGTCGTTACCTTAAAGGCGAGTCGGCTCGCAAGATCTTCCGTGATGCGGGGCTCGACCCGTCCCTCATCGGGGCCAAGCGCATCGAACGTTGCGTCGCGCGTTGGAAGACCACCAAATACATTGTCGATGAAGCCGCACGGATCGATGCCAACGACGGTGGCGAAAACAGTGCCGATGCCACCTCGTCCGAACGAAACGGGTGTATCGACGCGAAGTCCGTGCTCGACAGCTACAACATCGCCAATGCGGCGTTCGCGGCAATCAGCACCAGCAAGTCCTGCCGTGAAATATTCGACGTGCGCGACCTGATCATCTACCAGCAGGTGCAGCAGATCGCCGCATTGCAGGAGAAGGTGGCCGAGCTGCAACGTCGCATCGAACAACTGGGCGGCGCTGCCGATGTGACCGGCATGCTGGGCGTCGATGACACCGCGTTGACGGCCGACTGGAAGGATTGACGGGGCGGTCGGGTGCCTCCGCCTACAATGATGGGTATGGCATCTCAAGGAAAACCCTCACCGAGGTCGGCGGTAAAGCCCTTAAGCGACGCGCAGGTGGCGAAACTGGCAGCTGCGCATCATCTGGTCGATCCAACCCGTGACTTTCCGACCGGACCGCGAACGGCCAATACGGCGGAAATCGAAGCACAGAACCCCAAGGCCACGCACCGGTTGCTGACCGGCTGCGACGTGGTGCTTCGCAATCACAGCAAGGTACGCGCGTGGGGGCTTGAGCATGTGCCCGAAACCGGACCGTTCATCACCGCGGCGACGCATGTGACCATGTACGACGTGTTCGTGCCGATGGTCGGACTGTTCCATCAGGGGCGCCGCCCGCGTTACATGGCGAAGGCCGAAATGGCGACCTGGCCGTTGATCGGCAAATGGTTCCAGCTGGTCGGCATGCAGCCCGTGCAGAGACGCTCGGGCAAGGCGAAGGCCATTGAAGAGACGTCGATCGAAATTCTGACTTCCGGGCGGCCCCTGACCGTGTGGCCGGAGGGCACCGTGACGCGCGACCCGCAAAAATGGCCGATGAGCATGAAGAACGGCGTGGGCGTGATCGCATTGGAGGCTTCGCGCAGGCTGGGTTACCAAATACCGCTGTTCTGCGCGGTGACGTGGGGTGCGGCAAGCATCAACCACTTCTGGCCGTGGCCGCGCAAGAACGTGGTGATGTGCTATGACACGGCGTTGGATTACGCCGATTTGCTGGCCGGTTCCTCCGAGTGGGGCGAAAGCGCGCCGGAGGATCTTGCCGATGAGCTGACCCGACGCATCCGTGTGCGCATGACCGAGATCATGGCCGAGATCCGCGGCGAACAAGCGCCCGACGGCTACTGGGATTACCGCACCATGAGCCGCGTGAAGGAGTAAGCGGGGCTCACCCTTGCCGGCGCAAACGACGGATCCCATACCGAGCCGGCTGTAGCATAGGGAAAGCAACGTTGAAGGCGGTAATCCGCGGGAGCGATCCAAGGAGCGAAACAATGACGAACGTGACGGTACTGGGCGCAGGTGCTTGGGGAACGACCTTCGGCCAGGTGCTGGCCGACGCGGGCAACGATGTGACCATGTGGGCCATCGAGCCGGAAATCGTGGAGGATATCCGCGACCATCATCATAACGGCGTGCGCCTGCCCAGCGTGGAGGTACTGCCCGCCAACATGACCGCGACCGGCGACCGCGCCGAAGCCGTACGCGACGCCGACATCGTGATCGTGGCCATCGCGGCGCAGTTCGCCCGCGTGGCATTGCAGGAATTCAAGGATCTTATTCCCCAGACGGCGCTCGTGGCATCGCTGATGAAGGGCATCGAACGTTCCACGGGCAAGCGCATGGACGAAGTCGTCACCGAAACCCTGGATCTGCCGGCGGAGCGCTTCGCGGCCATCTCCGGACCGAATCTGAGCAGGCAGATCGCCGACCGCGAGCCGGCCGCCACCGTAGTGGCCTGCGCCGACCTCGACAACGCCCGCAAAATCGCCGCCGCCTGCTCCACCGACTATTTCCGCGCATTTGTGACGCGTGACGTAATCGGCTTGGAAATGTGCGGATCACTGAAGAATGTGGTGGCGCTGGCCGTGGGCATGGCCCGCGGCGCCGGCTATGGCGAGAACACCGCCGCCATGATCGAGACCCGCGGCCTGGCCGAGCTGACTGCCCTGGGCGCCGCGGCCGGCGCCGACCCGAAGACCTTCGCCGGACTCGCGGGCGTGGGCGACATGATCGCCACCTGCGGCTCCCCACTGAGCCGCAACTACACGTTCGGCTCCAATCTGGGCAAGGGATTGAGCGTTGAGGAGGCGACCAAGGTGAGCAACGGCGTGGCCGAAGGCGTGCCGACCACCGACGCGGTGGTGGCCCTCGGCAAGCAGTACGGCGTGGCCACCCCGCTTGCCACCGCCATGAGCCACGTGCTCTCCGACGGCATCTCCTGCGCCCAGATGCTCTCCGAACTCTTCGATGAAGGCATCAGCGAAGAGTAGAGGAATGGAGTAAGCGGCGAATAGTATGCTGGTGTGGTAAATGCAAAGGCTGATGCAAAGGGCGGAACATGGCTAACAAGCGCATAGTGGTGATGTATGGCGGCAAGGCCGACGAGCATTCGATTTCATGCATCTCCACCGCGGGTGTGTTGCGTGCGCTGGATGCGGAGAAGTTCGAGGCGCTTCCGATCGGCATCACCAAAACCGGCCAGTGGATCGTCGGCGGCGAGGATCCGCGCGGCTGGAATATGAGCGAAGGCATGCCCACCGTCAGGAAGACCGATTCCGCCAAAGACGTGGTGCTCGATGTAGCGCTTGGCCGGGATGGCTTCTTCGCGCGCGAGGCCGACGGCACGCTGACCTCCCTGGGCCATGTGGACGCGGTGCTGCCGGTGCTGCACGGGCCGTACGGCGAGGACGGCACCATTCAGGGCCTGTTCGAAATGATGAACGTGCCGTACGTGGGTTGCGGTGTGTTCGCTTCCGCCGCCTGCATGGATAAGCACTATACGAAGGTGCTGCTGGCCGCTGCAGGCATTCCGGTCGCTCCCGGCATCACGTTGGATGCGCGCGATTACGATGCCGCTTCCGCATTCGCCGCAAACGGCGAAACGATGCTGGCCGCGGTACGGGATGCGGGGTTGCGGTATCCGCTGTTCGTCAAGCCGTCCCGTGCCGGCTCCAGCTTCGGCGTGACCAAGGTGGAGCACGAAGGCGATGCCGCCGAGCTGGCCGCGGCCGTGTTCGAGGCGTCCCACCATGATTGGCGTGTGCTGGTCGAGCAGGGCATCGACGCACGAGAGATCGAATGCGCGGTGCTGTGCCCGAAAGCCGGCGACGAGCCGCGCGCCAGCTGGCCGGGTGAGATCGTGCTTGACAAGCGCGCCGAGGGCGACGACCAGTTCTACGATTTCGACAGCAAATACATGGACGCCGAGGCGAGCCATGTGGAAGTGCCCGCGGCCCTGCCCCAGGAGACGCTCGAACTGGTACGCGAGACTGCGAAGAAGGCGTTCAAGGCGGTCGACGGCGCGGGCCTGAGCCGTGTGGACACGTTCGTGACGGCCGACGGCAGGGTGATGGTCAACGAGATCAATACCATGCCTGGCTTCACACCCATCTCGATGTACCCCAAGGCATGGGACGCCACCGGCGTGAACTACACCGACCTGATCACCACCCTCATCGAAGGCGTTCTGGAATAGTCGACTTCGAGACCGGGCGGGCGGGTTTACCGTCAAAGGAGGAATCTGATGGGATCGGTGTCGATGTTCAGGATTTTGTATTAAAGTCCTGAAGCGTTGGTGCATTTTTATTTTTCCATGAAGCCGAGGATGACCATGACCTTTCCGCAGCAACCGCAATACCCACCGCAGCAGTCCCAGCAGCCGCAGTATCCGCAGTATCAACAGCCGCAGCAGTATCAGCAGCCTCAACCGGTGCAGCCGCAGTATCCGCAGCCGGTACCGCCCCGGAATTACCATATGTGGCTTGAGAGTGCCAGGCGCAGCTTCTCGCTGATCAGCTGGGGCCTGTGCGTGACAATCGTCGCATGGGAGGCGCTCGCGATCATCGTCTCGACGCTTCTGAGCAGCACCGTACTGCGACATGCCGGCAGCATGCCGCACTGGGCCGTCTATCTGTCTTCCAGCCTGCCGCTGTATTGCATCGCAATGCCGTTGGCCTGGCTGCTCATGCGCAATGTGCCGGCGTTGCCGACGCGTGAATTCACGCTTGGACCGGGGCGTTTCTTCAAGCTGTTCATCATGATGCTGCCGCTCATCTATGCGGCCAATATCGTCAGCAACATACTCGCGACGCTGTTGTCTGGCGGAAGGTCAAGCAACAGCATCACCGATCTCGTGTCGCAGGTCGACATCTGGAATGTGATCTTCCTGGTGATCGCCGCACCGATCTTCGAGGAATGGCTGTTCCGCAAGCAGCTCATCAGCCGGCTGCGCAAGTACGGCGAGAAGACCGCGATTGTGTTCTCGGCGCTCGCGTTCGCACTGTTCCACATGAATCTGTATCAAGCGCTTTATGCGTTCGTACTTGGCCTGATGCTCGGATATGTGTACACACGCACGAGTCGGCTGCGCTACAGCGTGGCCATGCATATGCTGTTCAATTTCATGGGTGGTGTGATCTCGCCGCTGGTGCTTTCGCTCGTGGACACGAAGACGCTGAGCGCGATGTCCTCGGGTAACGTCGGCGCCGACGCGCAGATGTCCGGCGGGGTGCTCATCGTAGCGCTGTACGGCATGGCCATGCTGGGGCTGATCATCGCCGGCATCGTGCTGCTGGCACGCGAAGCCAAGTATCTGGAATTCCATACCGCGCCGGAGGAACTGCCGCGTGGCGTTCGGGTCAATACGGCGCTGGGCAATCCGGGCACGATTGTGTTCATCATACTGACGGTGGCGTTGACCGCCATAACGCTCATCTCTTCAATGCTGTAGTTGAAGTGGCGGTATGCGCCGCTATGCGTCGGTGGCGACGGCGCGATGCTCCAGATACTCGGCGTTGGCGATGGCCCGGGCCACGGCATCGGCCATGGTCGACAGCAGCAGATCGCTTTTCGCAAAGGCGTAGACCGTGCCTTCGATGCCATACGGCGAGAATCCGGTGAGTTTCACCTTCGGGGCATACCGCGTGTTCGCAAGACCTTCCGTCTCCTTCGTGACGGCGGCGACGATATCCTGCTCCATCCGACTGATATCGGTGCCGGCTTTCGCGGTGAACGGCACCTGCACCAAGCATTCGTTGGACGGGTCGAGCTTTTCGAGCGAGGCGGTGTTCAGAATCGAATTCGGAATCACCATTTCGTTGCCGTTGCGCTCCTTGACAACGGTCTGGCGCCAGTTGATGTCTTTGACGATGCCCTTCGTGCCGGCGACGCTCACGTAGTCGCCGGGCTGGATCACGCGGCCGAGCATCAGGCCGAAGCCGCCGATTACATTGGCGATCGTGTCTTTCAGGCCTAGGGAGACGGCGAGACCTCCAATGCCGAGCGCGGTGAACAGGGTGGTCGGATTCACGCCGAATACCGGTTGCAGTACGGTCGCCGCCGCCAGCACCCATACGACCACGCGCAGGATATTCACGAAGATCGAGGCGTTCGGCACCTGCGAACGGTCGAGAATCCTGCGTACCACGCGTGTGAGCGCCTTGTCGAAGAAGAAGGCTATAAGCGCGACGATGGCGAGATATATCAGTCTTCCGTAGTTGTTTTGCAGCCATTTCCAAATGATTTCAAGCGGATCCATGTGGCTTAGTCTAACTCAGCCGGCATAAGCGCGGACACGGGCTAGAGTTGGGGTATGGGCAATGTTGTGGATTATGTGCGCTCGGAGTTCCGCACATTCGACGAGCTGGCATTCAGCAATGTCGATTCGCTGGTGCTGTCCGAACTGTCATACATGCGTCTTTCCGGCCTAGTGCCTACGTTCGAGACGGCCAAGTCGGTGGCGACCGTGCCGATTGCGCGGCTGCTGCGGGCCGAGGGCTATCCGGTTATGTTCGCTTCGAATTCCAACGATATGAATGATTATCGGCTCTCATTGCTGCGGGCCGTATGCGAATCGCCCCGCTTCCGCGGATTGCGCGTCGGCGAGTATGCCGAACGTCTCGATGAGCGCAGGGAACAGCAGTTCGCCGCAATGACGTTCGATCTGGGCGATTGCCCTCATGTCGCGGCTGCGCAGGACCGCGACGATTCCGCCGATTCGCCGACCGATGCGGCGGGGTTGCTGTACGTCGCCTTCCGAGGCACGGACGGCACGCTTGTCGGATGGAAGGAGGATTTCAACATGGCGGTGCGTTGCCCGGTACCGTCACAGGAATCCGCATACCGATATGTGGATTCGGTCATGGATCGTTCCTCCGGTTTCCTCTCCGCCTCCCCGGCTCCCGGCATCATGATCGGAGGGCATTCCAAAGGCGGCAATATGGCCACGTATGCGGCCATGCTGGTCGCGCAGCACGATATCGCACGATCCTGCGAACGTGCCCGGAATCTGGGGCTGATGCCGGCGCTGGGCGGTGCGGTGGAAGGCCGTAACGGCAGAATACGAAAGGTCTATTCGCATGATGGTCCCGGACTGCCGCAGGCCATGGTGGACGGTCAGGCCTACCGAGCCATCGGCCGACGAATCGATAAGACGGTACCGGAATCGTCGATTGTGGGCATGCTGTTGCAGACATCCGCGCGCTACACCGTGGTGAAGGCCGACGCCATCGGCATCATGCAGCATCTTGGCTCGAGTTGGCGGGTGACCGGCGGCGCGTTCGAACGGGCAAACGGGCTGTCGGGCGTCGCGCAGGTCATGAAGAGGACCATCGACGCGTGGCTGGAAACGGTAGGGCAGGAACAGCGCGAGCGGGCGATCAACCAGATCTATGAGATCTTCGCATCGACCGGGTATGCGAACATCGCCGATCTGACCGCGAATTGGACGGATTCACTGCCGAAGATCCTCGCCGCGGCCAAGAGCACGGACCGGGAAACCCGTACGTTCATTCTCGACGTACTCAAAGCCGTTCCGGCCAGCGCCGCCAAAGCCCTTGATCCACGTTAGCGTTTGCGGGAATCATGGCGGGACATGGCTTCGCGCAGGTGCCGTACGATACGGGAGTCCCGCACGGACGTCATGGTCGGGAACGCCTGGATCAGACGCTGCTGCTGCCAGCTCAGCACCTCACGCGCGTGCGCCTCGGTGGCGGCGAACCTCTCGTCGAACCGTTCGCGACCGCGGGCCTCATATTCTTCAAGCTCGCGTTGCAGACGGGTGATGCGGTTGTCGAAGCTCAACAGGCCGGCCAACGTGAACGAGACGTCGGTCACGAGCACAAGCGTGAATATGATCGTCAGAATATCCAAGGTGAGCGGCTGCCAGGAATCAAGTACGTCGGAAACCCACGGCTGCACATATTCCTTGACCACGGCCGCGCCGATGCCGAAGGCCAGGAATCCGTTCAGGTAGATGCGTCCGTTGATGTTGAACGGCTTGCCGGTGTAGTCCCACAGTCTCATATGGAACAGCTTCTCGACGGCCCACGATGAGAAGTACTCCAGCGTGCAGGCCAGCATGCCGGAACTGAGGAACAGTGCGATCGGATTGTCGACGTCATGCAGCAGGAAGATCACCGAGGCCGCCCCGAAACCGTATATCGGGCAGAGCGGGCCGTTCAGAATGCCCCGGTCGACCCATTTCCTGCGCAGGACCAGGTTCAGGCCGGTCTCCCATACCCAGCCGACCATGCTGTAGAACAGCCACCACAGGAAAATCTTTTCAATCGCAAATCGCATATTCGCAGGTTATACCTTTCGCGTCGGTTTGGTCGGACGGGGCGGCCGTCTCGCCGAAAGATGAAAAACTATGCGGTGGGCGAGCGGTGGTCCGGTTTTGTGCGGAAGGTCGCTGGGAAAATGCTGAATTTCGGATGGCGGAGGGAAAACCGACGCATAATGAAGGAAGCGCAGCCACCGGGGCGGCCATCGCAAAGATCCCTAATCGCAATGGCCGGCCTGATTTCGTAATGCCTCGGATGTCGGAAAGGAGCGGGAATGGGCAACATCATCGACTATGCACGTACCGAAACGCGCGGCTTCGACACGCTGCCGTTTCGCGCGGCCGACGCGCTCGTGCTGGCGCAGCTCTCGTATGACGACGTGCCCGAATGCGTGCCGACGCTTGACGAATTGTATGCGAGATACAGCACGTTCGCCAGCCGGTTGCAGGCGTTCTCGATCCGCAGGCCGATCTCATCGCTCAAGGCATTGTGGCGTGCGCCGTTCCATGGGGTGACCATTGCGCATGCCGATGATGAGCTGCATCACGAGCGTGCCGTGCCGGACCACGATGTCGAAAGCGTGGGGCTGGTCGATCCGCAGGTCACGCATGACTTCTACCGTGCGGTGGCGGCCAACCCGCGGTTTGCGGATGTGGAGATGAGCGCGTTCTGCGAACAGTTCGATGGCGGTGAGCAGACGCAGTTCGCGGCGGTGACCTACCGACTGCCGAACGGTACGTTGGTCGTGGCGTTCCGCGGCACCGACGATTCGCTGGTCGGGTGGAAGGAGGACTTCAACATGGCCTTCCAGTACCCGGTGCCGGCACAGGTCTCCGCGGCGGATTATCTGGGCAAGGTGGCGCAGCTGTGGCAGGGGCCGATCATGCTGACGGGCCATTCCAAAGGCGGCAATCTTGCCGTATACGCCGCCATGAACGCGCAGGACGAGGTGAAGGATCGCATCGTGCGCATCTATTCGCTGGACGGGCCCGGTTTCCCCGAAGAGGTGGTGCGCAGCTTCGAGTATGCGAGTGTGCATGAGCGGATCACCAAGATCGTGCCGGACTCCTCGGTGGTGGGCATGGTGCTTGAAACGCCGGAACGTTGCGTGGTGGTGAAATCCGATGTGGACGGCATCATGCAGCATTTCGCGTTCTCATGGCAGATGCATGGCGGTGAGTTCACGAAGGTCGAGGATGTGGCGAACAGTTCCGTGACATTCAACAAATCGCTTAATGATTGGCTTTCGGGTCTGTCCGAAGAGCAGCGCAGGCATGCCGTGGACGCGCTGTTCTCGGTGCTGGCGGCCTCCGGGGCCGACAACATCTCCGGCATGATGGCGGCCGGACCGAAGGTGATTCCCGAAATGCTCGGAACGTATGTGGGGCTCAGCGGAGAGGATAGGCGCAATGTCAATCAGGCGCTGATGATTCTGCTGCAGGCCGCGCTGGCACGCAACCCCAAGGTGCAGCGCAAGTAGCGGTACGGATGCCCTCTCCTTCGGATGGGGGCTGGGAAAATGCGACACGCATCGGAGAAGTGTTGTAGACAGTCTGTACAATAAAGAATAGGCATAGACATCGTGACTAATTAGATAGTTTTTTGGGGGGAATCATGCCACGTCCACGTCGGGATTCCGAAATACTGCCGGCCAAGGAACGTCTCGAAAACGCGTTCTGGGAACTGCTGTCCGAACGCAATTACCACAAGATCACCGTCACCGACATCGTGCGCACCGCGGACGTGAATCGCAATTCCTTCTACTATCACTTCTCCGGACTGCCGGAACTGGCCGATTCCGCCATCCTGCACGCGGTGGAGAACACGCCGATGCCCAGTCGCCCGGGCGTGAACTTCAATCCCGATGACGAATGGCGCAAGCACATCACCGCATTGCTGCGCGATCCCGATCAACGGCAGCGTCTGGACCGACTGGCCCTGCTCGCCGGTCCGCACAGTTCGCCGGAACTCATCGAATCGCTGCGTGATTTCGGGCGACTGACCATGATCAGCGTGCTCGGACTTGACGCCGACCATCTGGATCTCAAAACCGATCTGATGCTCGACTTCACCGTGGGTGGCATGCTCGCGGTGTTGCAACGCTGGCCGCAACTGCATGAGCAGCTGCCGATCGACACCGTGTTCAACGAGGACCTCGCCGTGCTCGCAGCGGGCATGTTCATGTCGATGTCCCGGTCGAACATGCTCGACTATTGGCGCAGGGTCTTCAGCAGCGGGTTCGTGCCGGGCCAGAGTGCCCGGCAATGATTCTGTCAGGTGACACCGTAACGTTCCGTTGCGGCTTTCGGTGGTAGAAACGAAAGAAACGTCTACGTTCGTTTACGAGAAAGCTCAACAGGGAGGTTGCCCATGATCAACGAAGCCTACAAGGCCATGCTCGGCGGAAAATCCGTGATCCGCGAACTCAGCGAGTATGCGACCGCACGTGGCGCCGAAATCGGCTACGAGAACGTGCTCGACTATTCGCTGGGCAATCCGAGCGTGCCGTGCCCGCAGCGCTTCACCGACGCGATGACCGACCTGTACGCCACCGCCGAACCGGTGGCGTTGCACGGCTATTCGCCGTCGTTGGGCATTCCGTCGGTGCGTGAGGCGATCGCCGAGAGCCTGAACCGTCGCTTCGGCATGGACTATACCGCCGATCACATCTTCCCGACCACGGGTGCGGCGGGCGCATTGGCGCATGCGCTGCGCGTAGTGACCAAGCCGGGCGATGAGGTGATCACCTTCGCGCCGTATTTCCCGGAATACCAGCCGTACGTGGACGGCACCGGCGCACATCTGACCGTGGTGCCGGCCGATACGGAAAACTTCCAGATCAATTTCGAGGCATTCGAGGCCGCGATGAACCCGACCGTGGCCGCGGTGCTCATCAATACGCCGAACAATCCGTCGGGAGCCGTGTACCGCGCCGAGACGTTGACGCGCCTGGCCGAGTTCCTGCGCGCGAAGCAGGCCGAGTATGGCCACGACATCTTCCTGATCTCCGATGAGCCGTATCGCGAAATCGTATTCGATGGCGGCAGCCAGCCGTATCCGAGCAGGTTCTACGACAATACGCTCTCGTGCTATTCGTATTCCAAGTCGCTGAGCCTGCCGGGCGAACGCATCGGCTATGTGGCGGTGAACCCGCGCGCCACCGATGCCGAGCTGATCGTGCCGATGTGCGGCCAGGTCAGCCGTGGAACGGGGCATAACTGCCCGAGCTCCAGCATCCAGCTGGGTGTGGCCAAGGTGGTCGATGAGACCAGCGATCTTTCCGTGTATGAAACGAACATGAACCTGCTGTACGATGCGCTCACCCGTCTCGGCTTCGAAGTGGTGCGCCCCGGCGGCACGTTCTACATCTTCCCGAAGGCGTTGGAGGATGATGCGAACGCCTTCTGCATGAAGGCCAAGGACTACGACCTGATTCTCGTGCCGTCCGATAGTTTCGGCGTGCCGGGCTACTTCCGTATGGCTTACTGCATCGATACAGAGAAGGTGGAGCGTTCCATCGCCGCGCTCGAGAGGTTCGTGCACGAGGTGTACGGCCGTTGACGGATGCGAATGCCCCCCTCTGACGAGGGGGCATTCATTCATTCATTATCCGTTGTGTTTCGGCATGTCACCGCTCAGTGGGTGGCGATTTCGTCGACCTTGGTGACATGGCCGCCGAACTGGGCGCGCATGGTGGACACCACACGCAGAATGTCGTCCGCGCCGCCGCGCGAGGTCTGGCGGGAATACAGTGCGGCCGCGGTCGCCGGTGTGGGCACGCCCAGCTCGAGGGCCGCCTCGATCATCCACTTCGCCTCACCGGATTCATTGGCGACCGGCGGCATGGATTCAAGCGTCGGGTCGGTTCTGAAGGCGATCGCCAGCAGGTCCAACAGCCACGATTGCACCACCGATCCGTCGCGCCAGGAAGACATCACGGCCGCGGGGTCCTCAACCAGCTCGGACCTCACCATGGTGGCGAAGCCCTCGCCGAACGCCTGCATCATGCCGTATTCGATGCCGTTGTGCACCATTTTGGCGAAATGTCCGCCGCCGACCGGTCCGGCCAGCACCAGGCCGGAATCGCCTTCGGGCTTCAGCGCCTCGAAAACCGGGCGTGTCGTTGCGAAATCCTCCTTGCTGCCGCCTGCCATCAATGCGTATCCACGGTCGATGCCCCACACGCCGCCGGAGACGCCGCAGTCCATGAATCGAATGCCCTTGCCTTCGAGCTGCGCCGCATGGCGGGCGTCATCGGTGTAGCGCGAGTTGCCGCCGTCGATGACCATATCGCCGGGTTCAAGCAGCTCGGCCAAAGCGTTCACGGTGACGTCGGTCGCCTCGCCGGCCGGCACCATGACCCATACGATGCGCGGAGCGTCGAGCGCGCGGACCAATGCTTCCAGGCTGTCGACGGTGCGGTCTGATGCGGGCGAACGGTCGTAGCCGACGACTTCGATGCCTGCCTCGGCGATGCGCTTCGCCATATTGCCGCCCATTCGGCCGAGACCAATCATTCCGAGCTGCATGATGTTCTTCTTTCTACTGTTGGGATAGGGGTTTGGGTATGGGTTGTGAAATATGGATCCGGTCGGTGGCGTGCAGGTGATGTATGGAAGGTTGCCGCCCGCCTCGCCTTCCCTGGCCTTCCGCAACGCAGGAAAAGAAGGCTGCGGAAGACGGGACGGACGGCAAGTATTGTCATAGGATCAGCGAGAGCGCCATCACTCCGCCAAGTCCGACGACCGATAGCACGGTCTCCATCAGCGACCAGGTCTTCAGCGTCTGGCCGACGGTCATGCCGAAATATTCCTTGACCAGCCAGAAGCCGGCGTCGTTGAGGTGCGAGAAGAATACGGATCCGGCGCCGATGGCAAGCACGAGCAGTGCGAGATGCGTCGGGCTCATGCCGGTGGCGAGCGGCACCATGATGCCGGATGCGGTGACGGTGGCGACGGTCGCCGAACCGGTGGCGAGACGGATGAGCACGGCCACCAACCAGCCTGCGATCAGCGGGTTCATGGCGGATTCGGTGATCGAGTTGGCGATCACGTCGCCGATGCCGGAATCGACCAGGGTCTGCTTGAAGCCACCGCCTGCGGCGACGATCAGGATGATGCCGGCGACCGAACTGAACGACTGCCCGACCATGCCGTTGACCGCATCGCGGGTGAATTTCTGCATGTAGCCGAGTACGACCATCGCAAAGATGGTGGTGATCAGCAGTGCGACAAGCGGCGTGCCGAGGAATGCCAGCGCACGGCCCCACACGGTTTCGCTCTGGCCGGTCAGATCGACCACGCTGGCGGCGAGCATGAGCACGACCGGCAGCAGGATCACGGTGATGGCCGCGGCGAAGGACGGGCGGTTTTCCGCGGATTTCGGAGCTTCGGCCTCGGCTTTGTTCTCGGGGGCGGCGATCGGCACCCACCTGGTGGCGAGCTTGCCGAACAGCGGGCCGGCGATGATCACGGTCGGGATGGCCACGAGCAAGCCAAGCGCCAGCGTGATGCCGAGATTCGCGTTCAGCGCGCCGATGGCGGTGAGTGGACCGGGGTGCGGCGGCACGAAGGCGTGCAGGGTGGACAGGCCGGCAAGTGCCGGAATGCCCAGCAGAATCACCGGGGTCTTGGCACGGCGGGCGGCGAAGAGCACCACCGGAATCAGAATGACCACGCCGACTTCAAAGAACATCGGGATGCCGACGATGAACGCGATCAGCGCCATGGCCCACGGCAGGCGCCGCAGTGGCGTCTTATCCATGATGGTGTCGACGATGGTGTCCGCGCCGCCCGATTTGAACAGGATCGTGCCGATGATCGAGCCGAATGCGATGAGCAGGCCCACGTTGGAGATCGTCGAGCCGACGCCGGACGTGAAGCTGTCGAACGCCTTGTCGTACTCCACCCCCGCGCATACGGCCATGGCGAACGAGCCGGCCAGGAGCGAAAGGAACGGATGCACCTTGCATACCGCGATCAGTAGGACGATGATGGCGATGCCGATGATCGCCGCGGCTATGAGATTCATGAATCCTCCTCGATTCACATGCTGCGTTGCTTGGAAAAGACGGGATTGGTACGGGGATTGTCGCGGAGCCTAGGCGGCCTGCTGCCGGGGCTGTGCGGTGACGGATCGTGCGGTGATGGATCGCACGTACTCATTCAGGGCGTCGAGCGCCCGTTCCACCATGTCGTCCACGCTGCCTTCGATGGAGACCTCCACACCGTTCTCGTCGGGGGAGAGCGGTTCGAGGATGGCGAACTGGCTCGGTAGAAGCGCCGGTGGCATGAAGTGCCCCTTGCGTTCGGTCAGGCGTTGCTGGATGAGTTCCTGCGTGCCGTTGAGGTGGATGAAGAAGGTCGGTACGTTTTCGGCCAGTACTTCGCGGTAGCTGCGCTTCAGCGCGGAGCTGGAGACCACGGTGTTCTCGCCGAGCGCCTCGCGTGCCACCATCCACTTGTTGATGACCTGCAGCCAGGGCCAGCGATCCTCGTCGGTCAGGGGAATGCCGGCGGACATCTTATCGATATTGGCCTGTGGGTGGAAGTCGTCGCCCTCGGCGTACGCATAGCCGAGCCGTTCGTGAATCGCCTCCGCGACGGTGGATTTGCCGCAGCCGGCAACGCCCATCACCACTACGTGAATGCTCATTGTCGCTCTCCTTCAAGTGTTTGCCTGCCGTTGCCGCTTCGCATCAGCATTGAGCATACTTTAAATCTTAAAAGTAGTATTTGTCAAATCAAAAGTACTACGAAATTATAAAATCGTGTGACTTGGTATGATTCGGGTAGTACAAATGGCGGAAATCATGCGAAGGAAGGTCTGCGGAGCAAACCGCGCAAGTACACGGTTTTCGCCATGATGCATGACGTTCCGGCATGCCCGTGCATGCATGCCGGAACAAGTCGGAGGCGGAGGAGAGGGAACATGGCTGAAATCGTCGAAAACGCAGGCGGCGAACTGATGCAGGATTCGGTAAGCCGAACATTGGCCATCGAAATGCTCGACGGCGTGTGGCCGGCCGGCGACAGTCTGACGTTGGAAGACATGCAGAGCCGCTTCGGCATCTCCCGAACCGTGGCGCGTGAAGTCGCGAAGACGCTCGAGTCCCTCAGCGCCGTCTGGGTGCGCAGGCGCGTCGGTCTCGTGGCGCGCCCGTTCGACGAGTGGCAGGCGCTCAATCGTCAGGTCATCGAATGGAGACTGCACTCCACGCAACGTGAGCAGCAGCTGTACTCGCTTACCGAGCTGCGACTGGCCGTGGAACCGGCCGCGGCCGCCTCGGCGGCACGCCTTGCGCCAATCGACGTCAAGGCGAAATTCCCCGTCTACGCGGCGCAGATGCGACAGGTCGCGGAAGCCAATGACGAGGGCGAGGACGGGCTGGCGCGATTCCATGATCTGGATGTGGAATTCCACAGCCTGATTCTGCGCGAAAGCGGCAATGAACTGTTCGCGGCGCTCGCCGACACCATCGCCACCGTGCTGCGCGGACGAGTGGAACTGGGCAAATACCCGATGAAGCCGAAGCCGGCGGCGCTCGACGCCCATGACGCCGTGGCCGACGCCATCGCCAAAGGCGAACCGGAGCGTGCCCGCACGGCCATGCTCGACATCGTCGATGAAGTGGCCCGCGCGCTCAAATTCTTCTAGGAACGCGCGAACACGGGCATGCCCGTACGCATGCGGGGCGCCTCGTCATGGGCTTATAGTCCCCGTTGTTTGAGCTCGGCGACGAGTTGCACATAGAACTCGCGCACGTCGAATCCGGGAATGTTCTCGCGGTTCAGGTCGATCATGTCGGCGTGCGAGATGCCGCGATTGCCTTGCGGCTCAATCCATGTGAAGCTCTCGCCCCAAGGGAACGAAGGCTGGGCCACCAAACCGTCGTTCGGGCCGTCGAACCATTTGACCAGCGGGTAGGTGAAATTCAACGGAAACTTGCCGGTGGTCGCCCGCTTCAGGCGCGAGCCGACGCTACGGCACACTATGCCCGCGAACCGACCGTTGTTCAGCGGTTCCGCCATGGGCCGCCGAGTGGCCTGTGCGTCGAACCGCTGCGGCGGAATCGCGGAATCGGACTGCATTTCGGCGTTGAGCCTTGCACAGCTGGCCTGCGTGAGATCGCGCACGGCGGCCATGAAATCCGGTTGGGTGTCGCCAAGCCGTACGGCAGCGGCATTATAGGCGGCCTCCACCTGATGCTGAACGGCCTCGGGAATGTTCGACAACAGATAGTCGGCGAAACCGCAGCCGCGATGCGGCGTGTTGATGGTGGTCAACGAGGCGACGAAAGGTGCGGCCCCACAGCAGGCAATCGCGTAACGCATATCGATTCCGCCCTTGGAATGCGCGATCACATGCACCTTGCCGCAACCGGTCTCCTCCACGATGCGCCGAATGCGTTCGGTCAGCTCATGCGCACTGTCGCGCACGGACGCCGCCGACTGATGGTTGCCGTAATGGATGGTCGCGCCGTTCCTCTGCAGTTCGTCGGGAATGCGCCCCCAGTAATTGAGCACGTTCGAATCGCGGAAGAACACGCCGTGCACCAGCAGAATCGGGTATTTCGTGGCGCAGATCCGGTCGGCCTTGCGATCGGCGTCAAGCCGTTCCTTCGCCTCCTCGAACGTGACCTCCGCGTCGGTGGTGCGAATGATCTTGACGAGCGCGACCAGATTGACGACCGGAATCCAGCCGCAGATCAGACCGATGGTGCGGATCCTAAGACCGAGCTGCACGGAACTGACGTAAACGGCGATCATGCCGCGCCAGAACAGCAGGCTCTCCACCAGAAAACAGGCGATCGCACCGCCGAGCCACAGTCCCCAATCCGAAGGGATCAGGCGAAAGGCAAGTGCGGCCTGCGCGACGACCGAGAACGCGGCCGACCACCAGAACGCCTTCAACGCCGCCGTTCCGCGGTAACAGGTTTTCAGGTTGCGCGCCCGCAACGTTTTCGGATGCATCGGATTGCCGGGAATCGCAATCACCGCAGCGGCCGCGGCGATCGCGCCCGCAATGTCGACCGCCAGCACGGCGCCATCGAGATGGGCGCTCGCCAGCGGAAACACGCTGTTCGCGACCGCTGCGGCGACGACTATGTCGATGGCCAGCCACAGTGTCTCCGTCGTTGTGTTGCGTTGCATGCATCCAGATTACGGCAGGGCGTTGGCCGTGGGCGTACGGCTCTACAGATTCGTGTCGACGGTCCGTTGCAGGTCGTCGACGATCGCCTGCAGCGTGCCGCCGAGCAGGTCGACGTCGGTGAACATGGCGCCGAACAGCGTGCCCAGATTGGCCTCGAAATCCTTCGGCAGGATTTCGCAATTGCGGGAGGCGAGCTTTTCAAGATGTTTCTCGCCGGGGTGCGTGAGCCGGTTCAACGCGAAGATCACATCGAAATAGGATTCCATGAACGCGGCCACACGGTGATTCACGGCGACTTCGTCGCCACGGCTCGCGGCCTTGCGGATCTGTGCGTCATATGATGGCAAATTGCCGTGCAGCAGCCGCATATTGCGTTCGATGATATTGCGCCGCAGCGGCTCCGGGAACGGGACGGTGAAACGCCTCTGGGCCGCCGAGAACCGGCCGTTTCTGTCGAAGACGTTCATACTGGTGATCATGTTGTGCCACAGGCATGTCGTATAGCCGTTGCTGGCGTGGAAGCGTTCGACCACGTCGGCGACGCTGTTCGTGAAGGAATCGAGGTCGCGGTACAGGATGTCGACGTCGGTGCCGTCGTTCAGCGTGCAGTCGTCTTCGTTCTCCCAGAAGCCATTGTCGATCTCCGCATGGCTGCAGTAGCCGGACAACAGCTTTTCGCGGCGCTTCGTCGGCACGGGCGCGGTCACATACAGGTAGACGTCGTAATCCGACCTCTCGTCGGCGTTGCCGGTCGCACGCGAACCGCCCAACGCGATCGCTTCGACCTCGGGCCAATCATGCATTGCCTCGAACAGTTCCTCTACGGATGACATCGTTTACCTCTCTATGCCTCTTCATTGAGTGACGCCTCGTCGCGCCATCGCTGCAAACGTTTGACATCCTAGCACACGGAACGGGGAGCGCGGCCTTCCGTTCCATGTGCGGCGGCATGCGGCGGCCCATGATGGCTCGGCTATGCGCGGGTCGGATCCTTCTGCAGGAACAGGAACACGAGGGCCACGACCAGCAGAATCGCGATGGAGAGCACGCCGAGCGAGGCGTTGCCGGTGACCGACGTGGTGGTGGCCACCAGGAAGGTGCCGATGATCGAGGCCGTCTTGCCGAAGATATCGTAGAAGCCGTAGTACTCGTTGGCATGCCGTTTGGGGATGATCTTGCCGTAATACGAGCGGGAGAGGGCTTGGATGCCGCCTTGGAACATGCCGACGAGAATCGCGAGAATCCAGAATTCCGTGGCGGAACGCAGGAAGAACGATGCGAAGAACACAATGCACATGTAGGCGATCACGGCAGCGGTGATCATGGTTTTCGCGCCGAAGCGGTCGGCCAGCCTGCCATAGACGATGGCGCTCGGGAAAGCGACGAACTGCGTGACGAGCAGTGCGATGACCAACTGCGTGGAGTCGATGCCGAGCTGTGTGCCGTATGAGGTGCTCATGGAGATCACCGTGTTGACGGCATCGATGTAGAAGAAGAATGCGATCATGAACATCCACAGCGGCTTGTTCCTGCGGATCGCGCGGAATGTGGAGGCCAGTTCGGAGAAGGTGTGGCGGATCGCCTCGCCGGCCCGGTCGGCGGTGGCGCGGTAGTGTACCTGCCTGTAGCTGGCAAGCAGCGGAATGGTGAACGCCGCCCACCAGGCGGCGGTGATCACGAACGAGGCACGGGTGCAGGCCACGGTGGTCCAGCCGAACAGGCCCGGCCCGCCGAAGATGAGCGCGATGCACACGATGAACGGCACGGTGGAGCCGATGTACCCCCAGGCGTAGCCGTGCGAGGAGACACGGTCCATGCGCTCGTTGGTGGTGGTGTCGACCAGCATGGAGTCGTAGAAGGTGAGCGAACCGTTGAGACCGATGGTGGCCAGCACGCATACGATGAGGAATGCGAGCCAGCCGAGCGGCAGCGCC
Source organism: Bifidobacterium moukalabense DSM 27321 (assembly GCF_000522505.1). Lineage (GTDB taxonomy): Bacteria > Actinomycetota > Actinomycetes > Actinomycetales > Bifidobacteriaceae > Bifidobacterium > Bifidobacterium moukalabense. The sequence continues at coordinate 399,739 of NZ_AZMV01000007.1, forward strand.
ATCGCGCAGCACATGACCACGCCGGTGAGGAAGAATCCGGTGAAGAACCTGATCTTCATCCCCTGGACGTCGGCGATGGAACCGAGCAGCGGCATGAGCACGGCGATGACCAGCGATGCGATGGTCTGCGCATACCCCCATGTCGACACGATGTTCGTCTCGCCCGCCGCCTTGAGCAACGAATTCGCGTAGATCGGCACCACGGCCGTGGAAAGCAGGACGAATGCGGAATTGCCGACGTCGTAGACGATCCACTGCTTTTCGCGGGTGGTCATCTTCGCGTTCGCCTCCGGCGGTTCCGAGGTGGTGTCGGCAGTGGTGTTGTGCGTCATACGCTGACTCTTTTCGGCTGAATGTCAGTTCCATGGTGTCCTATTCATCTTAGGGCCGACGGAAGCGGCCGCCGCCTGCGCGAGATGAACAACGGATGAACGTACATGCCGATGACGGGGTGCCGCTGTGGAAGATTATCGGCGAAAGGGTCGTTTCATCGGATAGTATGTGTGCAGGACCCGTTTTCATGCCGATGCGTTCGGCGGGTGGCGGGTGGAATCGATGCGGATTGCGGTTATGCGGCGACGATCGCCTTGTGACCGCCGGATTGCAAGGAGCCTGAACATGGGCGCGGATGTTCCGAACGTTTTGGATGTGAATGAGGATATGCTGCAGTCGTTGGTGAACCAGCCGCTGCCGGACGCCGTCGACATGATCATTTGGCGGGGCTCCACGAATTCCGCGCAAGCCGGTCCCTTCGAACGGTTCGCGGCCGGCCTGCTCGTCGAGGCGGGCGCGGCGGGGATCCGTGACATCGCGGCGGAATCCGATCTCGAGGCCATTCGGCTGGGCACCACGAAACGGTTCTGGCTCCGCTTCGACGCCGGCGAGCTGAACCAGGAGCAACGCGACCTGCTGCAAGCGGTCGAATCGGCCCTCAACCGCATCGACTACGCCGATGACGAAGCCCATGCGGCGGTGCAGGGCGGTATGTCCGTGGACAGCATCGATGAGGGCTTCTACCTGCGCAAATCGCAGGAGTTTCTGCGCGATGTGTCGCGAAGGGCCGGCGTCATCGACGAGCTGCAGACTGGCGAAAACCAGTTCCGCACCATGCGCGGCACCGAAGGCGTGCGTGGCGGCGACTGGGACATCAGCACCCGCTTCGCCAACGTGTGCGAGAGACTTTCGCTGCCGTTCCGCATGGGCTACCGTTTCGACGAGGACTCCCGTACCGGCGTGATGGTGGTGCGCTTCAGCGTTCCGAGGCCCGCGATCATGCCGGTCGAACGCCAGTATGCGGACGGTTTCGCCTCCGCCTATGCCGTACGGTTGGCCGGTCTGCTGGCATGGGCCGCGTTCTCGTCGGGGGTACGCATCACACAGGTCGATCTGACCGGTTGCCTCGGCGACGTGGACGGCACGCCCGTGATCTCCATGGGATTCGACCGCGTACCGTTCATGATGGGCACGCTTCCCGCCATGAAGAACGGCCAATGCGACGCGGAACCGCTGGATGTCGATCCGCTGGCCCTGCTCAACCTGCTCAAGCCGGTGCGCTACCGCGGTCATTTCGATGCGAATCGAGGGCTTACGCCGATCGAACCGCTGACCATGCCGGCCGTGTTCCTGGAAAAGCGCGTGCCGGAATGGCAGGATCAGCGCGAGCTTCCGGAAGCGTTGCGCGGGTTCCTGCGCGCCGACCGCGCCTGTGAGCTGGACGTCATGCACGACGAGTCGCCGGTCTCCACCGACGACGTGAACGCGATCGTCGAGGAGAACGAGGACTCCCCGATGGTCGCGGAGCTGCAGCTTGAGGTCGTGCTGGCCCAGCTGGGCGAGACCGGCGAGGCGAAGGTCGGCGCGAACGGTGAAATCCCACTGTATTGCAGCCGTCCATCCGGCCGTCTTCTGGTGTCGCTGCTGGAAGGCGATGAGCATACGCGCTACTGGAAATTGCCGGACGCGGTGGTGGACGTGCACCAGAATCTCGGCACGCTCGCCAAAGACAACGGCAGCAAGGAACGTGCCGAAAGCGAGGGGCTCAAATGCGTCGAACTCGGCCCGACCTGCGTGAGGTTCCGCGAGGAGCTTTCGCAGGTGTACGCCAAGAACGACGAATACGGCAAGGCCGTGGATGTACTCATCGAAGCGCTCAAGCTGGCCGTGCCGCCTGTGGATTGCGAAGTGCTCTACTACCGGCTCGGATACGCACTATGGCAGATCGGACGCCTGCCGGAGGCGCTCGCCTGCTATGCGATGGTGGTCAATGGCGGTACTCCATTCCGTAGCGCCGCCCGCGACGAGGCGTATGAGCTGAGCCAGCAGATGGGATTGGCCTCCGCGGAAATGTCGTATGGCGATGCCTGCTCCACGTTGCGCGCCGGCGGCGTGCCGGTGGCACCAAGCGATAAGGCCTTGGACGTGTTGGTCCGCGCGGCCATCGAACTGACCGATGCGGGGTTCCCCTTGTTTGCCCAGGATGCCGTCTGGATGTTGGGGTCGCGTATCGGAGGCGATGTGATGGGTGCCGTTTCGGCCAGTCTGCGTATGGGCGTGATGGAATCGTAGGTCGCGTCGCCGGTCCGCATTGGCGAGGTTTGCGATTGGCCGGGGCTGGTTGTATAGTTGAGAAGTTGTGTGTTCTGCCACGTATTCAGTTGCGGGCGTCGAACGCGCAGACTTGCAAGTCAATAGTAATCATAGGGAGTCCATTATGGCAGCTCGTTGCGCAGTGTGCGGCAAGGGACCGCAGACCGGTTACACCGTTTCGCACTCACATATTCGCACCAAGCGCACCTTCCGCCCGAACCTGCAGCCGGTTCGCACCACCATCGACGGCGAGAACGTTCGCGTTCGCGTTTGCGTCAAGTGCTTGAAGGCTGGCAAGGTTCAGCGTGCAGAAGCGTGAATCGCGAAATAACAGCTTGAAACCCCGGTAGGCCCAACGGTCACCGGGGTTTTGCTTTGCCCGTCCGCCCTCGCGGCAGGATTACATGATTCGGGACGAATATGGGGTATGTGACACAATGAAGTGTTATGAGCACCACACTGGAAACCCCGATTGCTTCGATTGAGACGAACCGCCGTCGCGTCGGTGCGTTGAAGTCATTGGGCGTGGTGTCGGTAGGCGATGCGCTGACCTATTATCCGTTCCGTGTGACCGAACCGGTGCCGCTGCGAGCCCTGCATGAGGCAAAAATCGGGGAGAAGATGGCATTCGCGGCGTCCGTACGCGAAGTGCGGGTGTTCCCGATGGCCCGCCGTGGATTCCGCCTGATCGCCACCGTGGACGACGCGCAATTCGCCCGATCCCGCCGCGTTGCCGGCTCGCTCGCCTCGCTGGTGTTCTTCTCGTATCGCAAATCCTATGTCGACTGGGTACAGCGCCGGCTGCATCAGGGTGCGCTGCTGGTAATTGCCGGGGAGCCGAGCGTCTACAACGATCGCCTGCAGTTCACCCATCCCGACATGCTCACCGTCAATCCGGCGGATATGCAATTCGGTATGCAATCAGATATGCAGCCATCGGCGGAATCCGGGGAATGGGATGACGGCTTCGGCAGCGGCTCCACGCGCGATCCGTTGCCATCCAATCTCAGATTCGACGCGGAGACGGTGCGGGAGGCACTGACCCGCGTCTGCCGCCCGAGACCGGTATATCATGCAAATTCGCGCATCTCCAGCGAACATATTCACGAATCGATCCTGAAATACATGGACGCATTACGTGGCGACGAGTACATGGCCGCACAACAGCCCACCGCAGTGGATTCCAGCCAAACCGGGGAATTCGGCCTACCGAACGTCGACCGCGCCATGCAGGCGGAGGCGCTTGCTGCAGCCGTTCCCGACATCGTTCCGGAACATCTGCGCACGGCCGAGGGCCTGATGCATCGTGCGGAGGCGTTCATGGCGATGCACGATCCGGTGAACACCAAGGATTTCGCCGCCGCGTTGCACACGCTACGCTATGAGGAGGCGCTGGTCTGCCAGACCGCACTCGTCAAGTCGCGTGACGCTTCGCGTAAGGCGGCAGCTTCGGCCTGTTCCGAGACCGCGTTGCTGGACGATTTCGTCGCGTCCCTGCCATTCGAACTGACCGCCGGGCAAAGGCAGGTGATCGCCGATATCTCCGCCGACATGTCGCGCGATTACCCGATGCAACGGCTGTTGCAGGGCGAAGTGGGATCCGGAAAGACCGTGGTCGCCGTCGCCGCGATGATGCAGGCGGTCGGATCGGGTCGGCAGGCGGTGCTCGTCGCGCCGACGCAGGTGCTGGCCGAACAGCATTACGAAAGCATCTCCAGGATGGTCCGGGGCATGGGAGGCGCTGCGCGGACCTCGGAACGTGGGGAATCCGGCGAACGATCTACCCACAATCAGGTTGTGGACGGCGGTGCACAAGTCACCATGGAGACCCCCGACGAGCCGTTGGAAGGGGACATCCCGGTGCTGCTGCTCACCGGCGGCATGAAATTGGCTGTACGACGCCGCGTACTTGCCATGGCGGCAAGCGGCACGCCGTGCATCGTCGTGGCCACGCATGCCGCGTTCTCCAAGACCTTCCAGGCGCCGAACCTTGCGTTGGCGGTGATCGACGAACAGCACCGCTTCGGCGTGGAACAGCGCGAATCGTTGAATGCCAAGGCCGATAAGGCGCCGCACCTGCTGGTCATGACGGCCACGCCGATTCCACGCACCGCCGCCATGACCTGGTTCGGCGACCTCGACATCTCGTGGCTTACCGAGCTGCCGGGCGGCCGCAAGCCGATTCGTACCTTCGTGGTGCCCGAGGTGGACGCACATACCATGGCCAACATGTTCGCGCTGATTCGCAGCCGCATCGATGCGGGGGAGCGTGCCTATGTGGTCTGCCCCCGCATCGACGCCGATTCCGCCGAAAACGATGCCTCCTCCGAGGAGGATTCGGGGCGGCCGTTCGACGAACTGTACGACTTGGGTGAGGATGACGACCGGCGTGCGCAGCGGCCGCCGCTGCATTCCGTGGCCGAAATCACGGAGCGATTGTCGGGATTGCCGCAGTTCGCCGGCATTCGCTTTGCCACATTGACGGGCCGTGACGATGATGAGACCAAAACGCAGGTCATGGCCGATTTCGCGGCCGGAACCACGCCGATTCTCGTGGCAACTACCGTGATCGAAGTCGGCGTGGACGTGGCGCAGGCCAGTTGCATCGTGATTTTCGACGCGGATCGTTACGGATTGTCGCAATTGCATCAGCTGCGCGGGCGTGTCGGCCGAGGCGGCACCAATTCGTGGGCGTTCCTGATTTCGCGCGCCGAGGCGGGCAGCGATGCCGCACAACGACTTGAAAGTGATCCGCGGATCGCTGGATGGTGCCGAAATCGCCCAGGCCGACCTGGAATTCCGTGGTGCCGGCGATGTGCTGGGAGATGCCCAATCCGGTGGACGGTCGAGTCTGAAACTGTTGCGTGTGGTCAAGGATGTGCGGATCATCGAGCATGCCCGTGCCGCTGCGGAGGCGTTGGTGGCCGCCGATCCCGACCTGCTGGCGGAGGTGCAGCTCGCCGGCGCCGTGCTCGACTTCACTCGCGGCAACGAAACCTTCCTCACCAGCAATTAGGCTTGTGCCCATGCGCGTTATTTCAGGACGATTCAAGGGCATGCCGCTGACCACGCCGAAAGCCGGCACCAGGCCGACCACCGACCGCACCAAGGAAGCGATCTTCTCGCATCTGGATTCGCGGGGCGTGCTGGATGATGCACGTGTACTCGACCTGTTCGCCGGAACGGGGGCGCTTGGCGTCGAGGCGCTGAGTCGTGGTGCGCGCGAACTCGTGGCGGTGGAGTCCTCCGCACCGGCGGCCGCGCTGATCGCGCGTACGTTGACCGCGTTGAAGCACAGCCGTTCGTGGGAGTCGGACATGAGCGCACGCGTAATCAGGGCGCGTGCCGAAAAATATGCGGCGAGTGCCGTTGCGGCACCGTTCGACGTGATCTTCATCGATCCGCCGTATGCCTTCGAAACCGAAGCCTGCAACCAGCTGTTGTCTGATCTGGCGGGAGGCGATATGACTTCGGCGCGAGCCGTAATCGTGCTCGAACGGTCCACCAGGTCCGATGAACCTACGGCCCCGGCCGGCTGGGAGATCACCGACCGGCGTGACTATGGCGAGACCGCCGTGTACTACATCGAGCCCGTCAGCGTCGGCATCCTCTGATGTCCCTCAATCTACCGACACTGACGGGTGCTTGGGCATCGACAGATTGGGGGACTAGCGCTTACGTGGGTGCGGACCGGAAACCTCCCAGCCCAGGGACATGAGGGTTTTGCGATCAGCCTTGTCGAGCTGGGTGCAGTCAAGCCCCTCGATCAGGTCCGGGCGCAGTCCGCTGGTTTTCGACAGCGCCTCGTCGCGGCGGAAACGGTCCACTTTGCCGTGGTCGCCGGAAAGCAGCACATCCGGCACCCTAAGTCCGCGCCATTCAGCCGGTTTCGTATACTGGCGATGCTCCAACAGCGCATTGCCGCCGGTATAGGATTCCTCCACGATCGATGCAGGATTGCCCATGAATCCCGGCATCAGGCGCGTGATGGCCTCCAGCATGACGGAAACCGCCACTTCACCGCCATTGAGCACATAATCGCCAATCGAATATTCGCGTACATCAACGCCCTGCGCACGGTAATACTGCGGAATGCGCGCATCATAGCCTTCGTACCGACCGCAGCCGAACAGCAAATGATCGGCGTGGCTCAGCTCGGTCGCATCCTGCTGCGTGAACAGGGGGGCGGACGGATTCGGGAAGATCAGCACCGGACGGGACGGATCCACGGCGGCATCATCCGCAACGGCATCATCCACGGCGGCATCGGCTGCAATGATGGCCGGCGCAAGTCCCAGCAAATCGTCAAGGCACTCGCTCCACACCTCCGGCTTCATGACCATGCCGGCACCGCCGCCGACCGGGGTGTCGTCCACGGAATGATGCACGTCGTGCGTCCAATCGCGCAGATTGTGCGCCTGCACGGTGACCAGGCCCTTCGCCTGCGCCTTGCCGAGGAGACTGAGGTTCAGCACTTCGAAATACTCCGGGAACACGGACACGATATCGATCTTCATAATGTCCCAGAATAATGGGATGCCTGCCAAGAGGGCCGTCAGGTGGGGAAGGTCCCGATTCCTGAACGCCTCTTTTCGGAGAACGACGGAACCGGCGTCGGAAGTCCGAAGCCCGCTTCCCGCAATGGCCGCGAGCCGCGCCGGACGGAATCCAGCACTTCAGTACGCGCGGATCAGATTGCGTGGATTGAGAATGGAATCGAGCAATTCGGGGCTCAGCACCTTCTTCTTCCGCGCGATCTCATATACGGTGGTGCGCTTGTCGAGCGCCTCCTGCGCAATGGCCATGGCCTGTTCGTAACCGATATAGCCGATGAGCGGAGTGGCCAGTGACGAGGAACGCATGACCTCTTCCATGCCGACCTTTTCATTCACCGTAATACCGTCCACGCAGCGTTCGCGAAGCGTATCCATGGCGTTGGCGAGTGTGTGCATGCCGGTCAGCAGCGCGTGCAGCATCACCGGCTCGAACGCGTTGAGCTGCAGTTGACCGGCTTCGGCGGCGCAGGAAACGGTGGCATCCATACCCACGACCATGTACACGCATTGGTTCACGCATTCCGGAATGACGGGGTTGACCTTGCCCGGCATGATCGACGAACCCGCCTGTCGGACCGGCAGCTGGATTTCCGCAAGGCCCGCACGCGGTCCGCTCGCCAGCAGCCGCAGGTCATTGGCGATTTTGCCTAGATGCAGTGCGGTACGTTTGATGACGCCGGATAGAGTGACGAAATCGCCGACGTCGCTGGTGGCGCCCACCGGATCGGCGGCCGCGCGGATCGGCAGACCGGACAGTTCCGCGAGATGCCGGGTCGCGCGTTCGCGGAATCGTATGTCGGCGCAGATGCCGGTGCCGATCGCGGTGCCGCCAAGATTGACTACGGCAAGCGGTGTTTGCTGTGATTCGAGCAGTCGTGCGTCAGAGTCAAGTTGCGAGGCGAAGCCGCCGAACTCTTGGCCGAAGGTCATCGGAACGGCGTCCTGCAGTTGTGTACGGCCGATTTTAACGATGGGCATGGTGCGTTCCGACAATGCACGGAAGGATGCCGCAAGTTGTCGGGTGCTGTCGGCTAGCATGCCGGAGACGTCGATTAGGGCGAGACGGCAGGCTGCGGGATAGGTGTCGTTGGTGGATTGTGATCTGTTGACGGTGTCGTTGGGGTGGATGATGCCGTATTCGCCGCGCGCATGGTGCCCGAGTTCCAGCGCACGATTGGCGATCACCTCGTTCATGTTCATGTTGGTGGAGGTGCCGGCGCCGCCCTGCAGCACGTCGACGGGGAATTGGTCGTTGAGCTCGCCGGAGGCCACGTCTTCGCAGGCCCTGTCGATGAGTGCGGCCTGATATGCGCTGATATTGTTGAGTTCGCCATTGGCTCGGGCGCAGGCGCGCTTGACCTGCGCATAGGCGCGGATGAGCTCCGGATGGTCGCCTACGGTGATGTCGGAAACGGGGAAGTTGTCGATGGCACGCAACGTGTGGATGCCCCAGTAGGCGTCGGCGGGAATCTCGGCAGTGCCGATGCAGTCATGTTCGGTGCGGGTCTGATGCGCCTTCGGGGTCGTTGGGATGGGCCGCTGCGGGGTCTGCAGTGTCAGTGCCATGGTGTTCCTCCTGGTTGCCGGATGTTTTCCGGTCCATGGCTCACCATAATCGTAAGAAATATATCGCACAAGATGAAAATATCCCCGATATTCCGTAGGGTGAGTTTATGCACTTGGATGAATATCGGGGATATGCCGTTCCATGGTCCCGTTTACAGTCCTGGAATGAGTCCGCCTGGCGGATTCAACGTGAGGTAACCCTCCTCCAGATCGATGTCCGGTACGAGTTCGTCGACGAACGGCACCAACGCACTGTTCTCGACGACCACGCCGTCGGCATCCCTGACTGGATCGGCAAGACGGATCTTCAGCAGCCATTGGGCCACTTCGATCACATCCACAACCTTGCCGATTACCGTACCGGGCTCAAGACCCAGCGCATTGCCTTCGGCAAGACGCGCCTCCAGGCCGATCAGGTCTTTCGGGTACCACTCGTCGGCTTCCAGCATCTCCTCCGGATCGTCGGCCTCGCCATAGAGCACGGTGCCGTTGGCGGCCTCCGACGCATCACGGTCGTCGATGCCTTCGAACTTGATGATCCAACGGTTCTTGAAGGTGCGTGAGTTTTCCACCACGTACTCTTCCTCACCGTCTTTCGTATACAGCACAGCACCGGGAGCGAACCGGTATTCCGGTTCGTCCGTAAAGATCTGCACGGTGACTTCGCCCTTGAGTCCCTGCGCACGTCCGATACGACAGACCCTCAGCAGCTCAAGCTGTTGAGGGTCGTCAGCATGCATCTCACGCACCACGCCGGGATCTCACCTGCGCACGTCCATGATGTCGACACGCACCTTGTGGTCGGACAGTGCCTGTACCACGGCGCGAATCGCATTGGCAGTGCGACCGCTGCGTCCGATGACGCGACCGATGTCTTCCGGATTCACGCGCACGCGAATGAGTTCGCCGCGCGCATTCTCATGGGACTTGACGGATACGTCGTCGGGAAAATCGACGATGTTCTTGATCAGATGTTCCACAGCCTGGGCGAGCATGGTCACTCGGCTTCCGCAGCCGGCTCTTCAGCCGGGGCTTCCTCGGTGGCGGCTTCGGCGGCGGCCTTGGCAGCGGCTTCGGACTTTGCAGCCTTCAGCTTCTGGGCCTGGGCTTCAACGGCCTCAACGCGAGCAGCGGCATCCGGACCGGCCTCAACGGTCTTCAGGGTGCCTTCAGCACCGTCGAGACCCTTGAACTTCTGCCAGTCACCGGTGATCTTCAGCAGGTTCAGCACCTGTTCGGTCGGCTGAGCGCCAACGCCGAGCCAGTACTGGGCACGCTCGGAATTGATGACGATGGTCGAAGGCTGGGTGTTCGGATTGTAGGTACCGATCTCTTCGATGGCGCGGCCATCACGCTTGGTACGGGAATCCATGATTACCACGCGGTAGAACGCGTAGAACTTCTTACCCATGCGCTTCAGACGAATCTTGGTTGCCAAAATGGCTCTCCTTGTAACTAGGGGTGTGTGTTTCGTGTTCTGTGTGGGGCACGGAATCCGAAACCCACGTGTTCCTCACGTCACGCGATAGTTAGAGGGCCTCGCGCGCGCGAATAACTGGGCAATTATAACCGTGGGGTCTGGACTCGTATGCGTTGCGCGTCGATGATTCGGACTTGTCCTTCCCGAACCACCGACGCTGACGGGCCGTCACTGTCGGTAGTCTGGGCAATTTCTCGATCCATCGACGGTGAGGCGCCGTCAGTGTCGGTGGATTGAGGGAAGTGGCTCGATGGTTGCCTGATTCACCGAAATCGGACAACCGTGAGATGTTTGAGAGGGTCTGATCGTCCGAACTTCCAGAATCAGCCAAATTGGATACACTGGGGAATCCATATGTTCGATTTTGCAACGAACGGTTTGCGTAAGGGAGTTGCCTCGATGATTACCGCACTTTGGATTATGTTGCTGGTCTGCATTGTGTGGATTGCGCTCGGCGAGATGCCCGCCGGCTGGGATGGCCATCTGCCGCTGCCATACCTGATCGCGCTGATTCCGTTCATGTGGATTCCGACACTGGCCATCTCGATCGCCGGATTCTCGCTGCGTGAGGTTGGTCTTGGATTTACTGCGTTGGCTGTATGCCTTGCGTCGCTGCTGCGCAAGGAACAATATTGGGTCAATAATCTGCAGACGCACAACACCGCACAGATGATTGCCGACAAACTCGCAGAGAAACGTGAAACATCCCGTGAAAACAGTACTGCGGAGGTTGAAACGACGGTAAGGGCCGCTCATAATGGTCAGTTCCGTGTGATGACGCTGAATTGTCGGTTCGGCCGTGCGAATGCCGCTGCGATTGTGGAGGCCGTCAAACAGCATGACATCGCCGTGCTTGCATTGCAGGAACTTACGGAGGATCTGATCGACAGGCTGGATGCGGCCGGTCTTGCCGATCTGCTGCCGTATCGTCAACTGGGCGAGGTGAAGGAGTCCGACAATGGCGGGTTCAATGGTGTTTGGATTCGTGTGGAACCGAGTGATGCCTCGTCGGTCACGGTGGTGATTCCGGCCGCCGATGTGCCGGGGTTGTGTTTCCCGATCGATTCGATGCGCAGCATCACCTTTGCGTCGGCGCATCCGAAATCACCGATGCGCGGTTGCCGTGATTGGTCCGCCGGCATTATCGGGCTGGGCGCGTTCGTCACCACGCAGAACCAGGGCGACATCACCGTGGTGATGGGTGACATGAATTCTGGTACCGATCATCCGAGCTTCAGGAAGCTTATGCGGCTGGGATTCAAGGACGCCGCATTGGTCGAGGCAAAGGGCCGTCGCGCAACATTCCCGTCGTGGCTGCCGTGGCCGCGCATCATCCTCGATCACATACTGTTCACGTCGGGGCTGGACGCATCCGATGTACGTTCCTTCACAATCGAAGGCAGCGATCATCTTGCGTTGACCGCCACTCTGACCCTGCAGTGACTTTTCCCAATCCACCGACGGTGACGGGCCCTCAGCGTCGGCAGCTTGGGGAGGGGCAGCGAAGAGGGCGTCGGATTGGTTCCGACGCCCTCCGTTCATAAGTGTGGCCTGTCCCGTGAGTGGCCAGCCCGTAGACGGAACGGCCACACTTACGGGACAGGCCACGTAGGCGGAACGGTTCAGTGCAGCAGACCGGACAGGCCGCCACCGAAGTTTGGCGGCAACTGCGCGCCGGAATCGCCCATTACGTCCTGCAAGCCGGCTGGAAGCGCAGGATTCTGCGGCTTCTTGGCGAATGACGAACCGCCGCTCGACTTACCGTCGGAGCTCTTGCCGGCGAGCTTGTCGCGCAATGCCTTCTCTTCGGCCTCACGCTTCATCGGGTTGCCGGACTTGGAACCCTTCTTCTTGCCCTTCTTGCCCTTGCCTTTGCCGCCGCCCATGGATGGTCCGCCGAAACCGGGCATGCCGGCACCGGCCTTGTTGCTCATGCGGCGCATCATCTTCGCAGCCTGTTCGAAACGCTGCAGCAGCGCATTGACCTGCGAAACGGTCACGCCGGAACCGTAGGCGATACGGGCGCGACGGGAGCCGTCGATAATCGAAGGGTCCCGACGTTCGGCCGGGGTCATCGAGCGGATGATGGCTTCGGTACGGTCGATCTCCTTCTCATCGAACTGTTCAAGTTCCTTACGGTGCGCGGCCATGCCGGGAATCATGCCGAGCAGATTCTTCATCGGGCCGAGCTTGCGCACCTGCTGCAGCTGGTCGAGAAAATCGTCAAGGCCGAAGGAGCCGTCGGAGATCTTCACGGCGGCCTTGCGGGCCTCCTCTTCGTCGAACTGCTTCTGCGCCTGCTCGATCAGGGTGAGGATATCGCCCATGTCGAGAATGCGGGAGGCCATGCGATCCGGATGGAAGACCTCGAAATCCTTCAATCCCTCGCCCGTCGAGGCGAACAGGATCGGCTTGCCGGTAACGGAGGCCACGGAAAGTGCGGCACCGCCACGAGCGTCGCCGTCAAGCTTGGAAAGCACCACGCCGGTGAAGTCCACGCCCTCATCGAACGCCTTCGCCGTCTGCACGGCATCCTGACCGATCATCGCGTCGATCACGAACAGGATCTCATTCGGCTGCACGGCATCGCGGATGTCACGGGCCTGCCTCATCAGCTCCTCGTCGACACCAAGACGACCGGCGGTATCGATGATGACCGTGTCATACAACTTCTGCCTAGCGAACGCCACGGAATCGCGGGCCACCTTCACCGGGTCCCCGGTGGTCAGCCCCGGAGAGGCGACGGCCTCGCCGCCGGCGGACTGCACGCCCTTCTCCGGGGCGTATACCGGCACACCGGCGCGCTCGCCGACCACCTGCAGCTGCGTCACCGCATTCGGACGCTGCAGATCGGCCGCGACGAGCAACGGCGTGTGGCCGGAATCCTTCAGCCAATAGCCCAGCTTGCCGGCCAAAGTGGTCTTACCGGCGCCTTGAAGACCGGCGAGCATGATGATCGTCGGCGGATTCTTCGCGAAGTTCAGCGGGCGGTCCACGCCTGCGCCGAGCACGCCCGTAAGCTCCTCATTGACGATCTTCACAACCTGTTGCGCCGGGTTCAGCGCCTGAGAAACCTCGGTGCCGAGCGCGCGCTCGCGAATACGGCCGGTGAAGGAACGCACCACATCGAGCGCCACATCGGCGTCGAGCAGCGCGCGGCGGATTTCGCGGATCGTACCGTCGATATCGGCCTCGGAAAGTTTGCCCTTGCTCTTCAGATGCTTGAAGGCATTCGAGAGCCTGTCTGTCAAAGAACTAAATGCTGCCATAGTGCTCCCAGTCTAGCCGTTTGCGCGGATAGATGATTGTGCGATCGATGATTGAATGAATGTTGCAGCGGCCAAAACGACTATTGCAGTGACCAGGTGGAACCCTGCGGGCCGTCCTCGATGGCGATGCCGGCGGCGTTCAGTGCGTCACGGATGGCGTCGGCGCGGGCGAAATCCTTGGATTTGCGCGCTTCGGCACGTTCGGACAACTGCTCGGAGATGAGCCTGTCGAGCGCCTCATGTTCGGCGGAATCGGCGCCGGCACCGGCTACGCCACCTGCGGAGCCGCTCACCCACGGTTCGGCCAGCGGGTCCAGGCCCAGCGTATCGAGCATCGCGCGCACATTCACGAGCACTGCACGCACCTCGGCCTTCGCCGCATCCGAATCGGCTCGGTCGGCCAGCTTCGACAGCAGCGTGTTGCCGGAACGGATCGCCGTGAAAATCGCGGCGGTCGCACCTGAAACATTGATATCGTCGTTCATCGCGGCAACGAAATCGACCGGCAATGCGTCCGCGGAAATCGCGGCGATCTCGTCATGGGACGGCTGTTCGCCGACGGCGGCGCCGGCGCGTTCGATGAAGTTCGCCACACGGTCATAGGCGGATTGCGCTTCGGCCAGGGTCTGATCGGACCACTCCAGCATGGAGCGGTACTGCACGGAACCGAGTGCGTAACGCACCACCCAAGCGGAATTCTCAGCCAACACCGCCGGAACGGACAGGCCGTTGCCGAGCGACTTGCTCATCTTCTCGCCCTTTGCGGTGACCCAGGCGGAATGCATCCAGCGGGCGGCCGAATCGTAGCCGGCGGCACGTGTCTGCGCCATTTCGTTCTCGTGGTGCGGGAAGCGCAGGTCAAGACCGCCGCCGTGAATGTCGAACATATCCTTCAGATAGCGGTGGCTCATCGCGGAGCACTCGATATGCCAGCCCGGGCGGCCGGTGCCGAATGGGGTGTTCCAACGGGCGTCGAGCGGATCGGAATCCTTCGGGGCCTTCCACAGGGCGAAATCGCGCGGGTCATGCTTGTCGGGTGACATGTCGGCAGGATCGACCGGATTGTACTTGTCGTCGCCCGCGTTGTCGACGGACGGGCCCATCGCGTCGGTGACCTTCGACGCCTCGTCGGAGACGGCGGTCTGCTTCTGATGCGTCAGCTCGCCGTAATGCGGCCAGCTTGCCACGTCGAAGTACACATTGCCGGTCGGATTGCCGTTTTCGTCGGTCACGACGTAACCGTGGCCGTTATCGATGATCCTCTTGATGAGGTCGATCATGTCGATCATATGGCCGGTTGCGCGCGGCTCGTAGGTCGGCGGCTCAACGCCGAGCGTATCGTATGCTTCAGTGAACTCGCGTTCGTAAATATAGGCGCGTTCCCACCACTGCTGGCCTGCGGCGGCCGCCTTGTCGAGGATCTTGTCGTCGATGTCGGTGACGTTGCGCACGAACGTGACCTTGTAGCCGAGACGCTGGAACCAGCGGCGCACCACGTCGAATGCGACGGCAGCGCGGATGTGGCCGATGTGCGGCGAGCTCTGCACGGTGGCTCCACACACGTAGATACCGACCTGGCCGGGTTTGAGCGACGTGAAATTCGACACCGTGTGCGAAGCGGTGTCGTACAGCTTCAGCCCGGCTGCGGCGCCGGCCACTGCTCCGGCTACGTCGGCCGTGCCGGAAGTGTTGGTATTCTGCGGTTCTTGCGTGTTCGTCATACCCACGAGAGTATTGCCAGAATCGGACATACTCCTGCGTGAAATCCACGGGGCGGACGGGGAACGATCACACTTGATCTGTCGAATTTGTGAACGTTGTTTACGTGGGTGATGTAACAATGGTTGCATGACGCAATCACAGGTGCTGATTCTGCAGCACGTCCCGTGGGAGAAACCGGGACGTATTTTGGATAGCTTGGATGATTTGGGATTGTCATACCAGGTCATGAACGTGGCCAAGGAGAAGAAGCCGGAACTCCCTGATTTCAACGAAGTCTCAGGAGTTGTGATCATGGGTGGGCCGATGGGTGCGCTCGACTACGACAAGTATCCGGGACTGAAGGCGGAGGCCAAGCTGGCCCGTGCGGCGGTCAGCGTCGGCAAGCCGGTGCTGGGTGTGTGTCTGGGCCATCAGATCATCGCGACCGCGCTTGGCGCGAAACTCAGGAACGGGGATTCGCCGGAAATCGGTTTTGGGCCGATTAAGCGTGTGGACAAACACGACTTCTTCTCGATGTGGAACAAGACGGTGGATGTACTGCACTGGCACAACGACGTGGTGACGCTCCCCGAAGGCGCGCAACCGCTGGCGCGCAGCGAGAAGACGAAGAACCAGGCGTTTCGATTCGGTTCGGCGCTCGGACTGCAGTTCCACTTGGAGGTCACGCCGACCCTGTTGGAGGAGTGGCTTGACGAACCGGGCATGGTCAAGGATCTGAAGGCCGTCGGCGGGTCGAAATCGAAGCTGCGCGAGGCATATGCCGAATGCAATCCGCAGCTGCAGCCCCTCGCCGACCAGGTCTTCTCCGGCTTCGCAGCCCGCTGTAATTCCTACGCGCAATCGCTGCAGGACTGAACGGCCCTTCCTCAAACCGCCGACGCTGATGACAAACCACCGACGCTTGGATGGTCCTCAGCATCGATCCTCACCGTCGGTGGATTGCGGGAAGTGCCTTGGTGTTCCGCTGTTCCGCCGTCCCCGCTACATTGGTGGATTATGCCGACTTATGATTTGGGACTTGAACACGTATCGCTCGCCTTTGCCACGAAAACGATTTTCACCGATGTGACGCAGGGCGTTTTCGAAGGCGACCGCATCGGCATCGTCGGCAAGAACGGCGACGGCAAATCCACACTGCTGCACCTGTTCAAAGGCACGCAGGAACCGGATTCCGGCCGGGTGACCAAACGGAACGGTCTCACGTTCGGCATGCTCGACCAGCGTGATCCGCTCGATGACGACGCCACCGTGCGCGAGGCTGCGCTGGAGGGCCGTGAGGATTACGAATGGGCCGCCGAGACGAAATCCCGCGAAATCGTCGAGGCGCTGCTTGGCGGCATCAGTCTGGACGCGAAGATCGGCTCGTTGTCCGGAGGCCAGCGCCGTCGCGCCGACCTGGCCCGCCTGCTGCTCAAGGACTGGGACATCCTTGCCCTCGACGAGCCCACCAATCATTTGGACGTCGTGACGATTCACTGGCTGGCCGAACATCTCAGGAACCGCTGGTCCGCCGGCGCCGGCGCATTGTTGCTCGTCACCCACGACCGTTGGTTCCTCGATGAGGTGTGCGAGTCGATGTGGGAGGTGCACGACGGCGTGATCGAACCGTTCGAAGGCGGCTACTCCGCCTACATGCTGCAGCGCGTGGAACGTGACCGCCAGGCCGATGTGCGTGAGACGAAGCGCCGCAATCTGGCCCGCAAGGAGCTTGCCTGGCTGACCCGCGGTGCCCGCGCCCGCTCCACCAAGCAGAAGTTCCACGTGAAGGCCGCGCGTGAACTCATCGCCGATGTGCCACCGGTGCGCAACACGCTCGAACTGAAGCAGATGGCGACTTCGCGTCTGGGCAAGCAGGTGGTCGATCTGATTGATGTGACCCAGATCTTCGAGCATGTGCAGGGTGAGGCCTCCATCGACCCGGATGTGGCGGAAATGGAGGCGTCGGCGTCGCGCGTCGACGTGGTGCCGGCCATGTATGCCGAACCGCAGGTGCATGGCAGCGTGGAGGTCGCCGTCGACGACTTGACCGACCCGCGATTGGTGGATGCCGGCGTAGCCGAGGCGCGGCAGGCTGCGCAAAAGATGGCGGAACGGGCCGAGACGCAGTCGTCCGAATCGTCCGATTCGCAGGAGCATGCCGTCGAGACCACACTGCAGGTCACGTCCGCCGCGCAGAAGATTACCGTCACCGGGCGCAAGATCCTCGACGACGTGACATGGCTGATCGGTCCGGGAGACCGTTTCGGCATCGTCGGTGCGAACGGTGCCGGAAAATCGACTCTGCTGAAAATCCTTGACGGCACGCTCACCCCGACCGCCGGCCATGTGAACATCGGCAAGACCGTGAAGTTCGCCGTGCTGTCGCAACGGCTCGACGAGCTGGAGAAACTCGGCAAGTACAAGATCAAGGAAGTGTTGAGCCGGTACAAGCCAAGCTACGTCGTGGATGGCAAGGAGACCACGCCCGGCCAGATGATGGAGCGCCTCGGCTTCGAATCCGCGCAGCTGATGACGCCGATCAAAGACCTGTCAGGCGGGCAGAAGCGCCGCATGCAGCTGCTGCTCATTCTGCTCGACGAGCCGAACGTGCTCATCATGGACGAACCGGGCAACGACCTCGACACCGACATGCTCGCCGTGATGGAGGATCTGCTCGACACATGGCCGGGCACGCTGATCGTGGTCTCCCACGACCGCTATCTGCTGGAGCGCGTCACCGACCAGCAGTTCGCGCTGATCGGCGGCAAAGTACGCCATCTGCCCGGTGGCGTGCAGGATTATCTCGATATGACCGAGGCGATCAAGAATGGCAAGGATCCGTTTGCGGACGAGAAGGCCGCAGGCAGGGGACGTAAGAACGGCAATATCGGCGATTCCGCCACTGCCGGCTCCGCTGTGGATACTGGCTCCGCTGTGATTTCCGCCGGCATGGCAACCGGTGCGGCTGGCGATTTGGACGCCGACTCGGCGAAACTCACCGGCAAGGCATTCCATGAGGCATCCAAGCGCGTTGCCGCAATCGAACGCAAGCTTGCCAAACTGGAAGAGCGGAAAGCCGAGTTGGAATCGCAGATGGCCGAGCATGATCCGAGCGACTACTCGGGTCTCGGCAGTCTCAACGAGCAGCTGCAGGCCGTTGCGGACGAATCGGAAGGGCTTGAGATGGAATGGATGGAGCTTTCCGAGCAACTGGAGTAGCCGCGAGTCCGGCTTTGCAAGGATGTGGATTGGCGGGAGGTCGGTTTCAGGAACATGAAGCAGACGAAAGGCGGTGCCTGCGAAGCGAATCGCAGGCACCGCCTTTCGTCTGATGGGTGAAAACCGTCGGATAAGGTGAAAAACCGGATCAGCGGCCGGTGATTTCGGAACCAAGCACCTTCTCGCTCAGCGCCTTCGGGCCGCGGGTTACGGCCACCGCGCCGGAACGGACCAGCTCGATGATGCCGTAGTGTTCCAGCAGGCCAAGCAGCGCGTCGATCTTACCCTCGGCGCCGGTGGCCTCGATGGTCAGCGACTCCGGATTCACATCGACCACGCGCACACGGAACAGACGCACGATCTCCAGCACGTCGGAACGGTTGGATTCGTCGGCGGCCACCTTGATGAGCACCAGTTCGCGCTCCACGGTGGTGCTCGGATCGAGATCCACGATCTTCAGCACATGCAGCAGCTTGTTGAGCTGCTTGATGATCTGCTCGAGCGGCACCTCCTCCACGTCGGCCGTAACGGTCACGCGGGAGATGTCCGGACGCTCGGTGGGGGAGACGGACAGCGAGTTGATGTTGAACGCACGACGGGCGAACAGGCCGGCGATACGCGCCAGCACGCCCGGACGGTTCTCCACGAGCACGGACAGCGTATGACGCTTGGAACCCGGCTGGGATGCAGGATAGTTTGCCATGATCGGACCTTCCTTCCGCTTACTCGTTCACTCGTTTTCGGCAGCGGCGCGCTGCAGCGGCTTGATACCCGGCATGTAGGTCACGTCGTCGTTGGATGCGCCGGCGGCGACCATCGGCCACACCATGGCGTCCTTCCACACGCGGAAGTCGATGAGCACCGGTCGGTCGTTGATCTCGTTGGCCTTCCTGATGCATTCGATGGCCTCTTCCTCGGTGAATGCGCGCATGCCGATGCAACCGTACGCTTCGGCGAGTTTCACGAAGTCCGGCACGTCCACGATGTCGGGCGTATTCTCGCCATCCAGCAGATTCGTGGCGGAATAGTGATGCTCGTAGAACAGGGTCTGCCACTGGCGCACCATGCCGTACACGGAGTTGTTCAGCAGGGCGATCTTGATCGGGGTGCGGTCGAGGAACGCGGTGGCCAGCTCTTCGGAGGTCATCTGGAAGGAGCCGTCGCCGTCGATGAGCCATACCGGCTTCTTGTCGTCGAACTCACGCGTGGAGCCGACGCGTGCGCCGATGGCCGCAGGCAGGCCGAAGCCCATTGTGCCGAGCCCTCCGGAGGAGATCCAAGAGTGAGGCTTTTCGAAGTCGATGATCTGGGTGGCCCACATCTGATGCTGGCCAACGCCGGAAACCCAAATGGTGTCGGGATCGGCCATATCGGACAGCTGTTTGACGACCCACTGCGGGGCGAGCGAACCGTCGGTCGGCTGCTCCCACTTGATCGGGTAGTCCTCGACCCACGTATTGATGACCTCCCACCAGTGGCTCACGTCCGGCTTGCCATGCACGGCCTGCTCCCGCTTGATCTCTGGGATGAGATCCTTGAGCACGGTCGCCACATCGCCCACAATCGGCACGTCCGGCTGACGGTTCTTGCCGATTTCCGCCGGATCGATGTCGATATGGATGACGCGTGCGCCCGGAGCGAAGGCATCGAGCTTGCCGGTGACGCGGTCGTCGAAACGTGCGCCGATCGCGACCAGCAGATCGCAGCGCTGCACCGCGCCGGTTGCGGCGATGGTGCCGTGCATGCCGAGCATGCCGAGCACCTTCGGATCGGAATCCGGAACGATGCCACGTGCCGGCAATGTGGTGACGATCGGTGCGTCGGTGACGTCCGCCAGCTCTTTGACGAGCTCACCGGCGTCGGAACGCATCGCACCGCCGCCCACATACAGCACCGGGCGGTAGGACTGTTCGAACAGCCTGGCTGCGTCGGACAACACCCGGCCGTGCGCCTTGGTGGTCGGATTGTAGCCGGGCAGGATCATGCGCTGCGGCCAGGAATAGTACATGTCGCCGGTCTGCGCGGTCTTGGTGATGTCCACCACCACCGGGCCGGGACGACCGGAACGTGCGATGTAGTGCGCTTCGGCGAGCACGCGCGGAATGTCCTGCGCGCGCGTGACGAGGTAGGAATGCTTGACCACCGGATAGGTGGCCCCGACGATATCGGCCTCTTGGAAGGCGTCCGTGCCGATCGCGTTCACGCCTACCTGACCGGTGATCACGACCAACGGAATGGAATCCATGTTCGCATCGGCGATCGGGGTGATCATGTTCGTGGCACCCGGACCGGAGGTCACGATGCACACGCCCACACGGCCGGTCGCCACGGCATAGCCCTCGGCGGCATGGCCGGCGGCCTGCTCATGGCGCATCAGCACGAAGCGGAATTTCGTATCGTCGGTGATCGCATGGTAGACCGGCAGAATCGCGCCTCCCGGAATGCCGAAAACGTCCTGAACCCCCAGATCCTCCAGCGAACGAACCAGCGCTTCGGCGCCGGTCATCTTCTCGCCGTCGACAATGGTCTGCTTTTCAGTGGTGGCGGATGCCTTGGGCATGCCGCTGAATGCCTGCAGAGGCGTAGGTAACACCATGTTCCCTCTCATGCTCGTTCGTGGAATCTTTCGCTGGGCTTCGCATGCGGGCGCGTCGGTGAGCGCCGGGTGACGAACCCCCTCTTGGAATGCGGCATAATCACTTGTGGCGACTGGGCTGCGCAAATTCCTTCACTAGTAATCGTCTATGCTAACGGCTGACAGCGGCGAAAGGCCAAAACAGCCCACATACTGGCGTGTTGCGGGCGTTCATGATAAAAGAGCATGGCTCACTGGCGATTGTCGAGGGCCTTCCAGCCGGCCTCGGCGGCGGCAAGCTGGGCCTTGCGCTTGCTGGAGCCCTTGCCGACGCCGATCACATCATCGGATCCTTCGAGCATGGCCTTCGCGGTGAAGACCTGCGCGTATTCCGGGCCGGAAACCGACATCCGGTAGTACGGCTCGCCCAATCCCATCTTATGGGCCTTGACGGTCAATGAGGTCTTCCAATCCAGTGCCGGACCTTCGGTGGCGACCTCGGCCAACGTGTCATCCACCAGATGGTGCACGACCTTACGCGCCTCATCGATGCCGTGCTGAATGAATGTGGCGCCGATCAGCGATTCGACGATGTCGCACAGGATGGAGCTCTTCTCGGCGCCATGTTGCTCCGCCTCCCCGTTGCCGAGCAGAATGTACGGGCCGACATGCAGCTTCTCGCGGGCGATCTTGCTCAGCGATTCCTCGGACACGGCCTTGGCGCGCATCTTGGCGAGCTGACCTTCCGTCATATCGGGATGGGTCTTGTACAGCGTTTCCGTGGAGACCAGCTCGAGCACGGCGTCGCCGAGGAACTCCAGCCGCTCGTAATTCTTCGCACCCGGGTGCTCATGCGAGAAGGAGCGGTGGGTGAGCGCCTCGACCAGCAGTTCGGGGGTAAGCGTGGTGCCGAGCGCCTCGAGCAGCACATTGGCGGTCATTTCGCCGTCAGATGTGATGGAGGTGGAGACGTGCGGCTGCTCCTTGGGGGATTCCTTCGCGGATTCCTTTATGGATTCCTTGGTTGCGTTGGCTTTGGCGTTGGATGATTTTCCGGCCATGATCGCTTCCTTTATCGGTTGGCCGTTGCGCACGTGGCAAAGCAACCAGTCTCCTGGTCCCATTGCTACGCAAACAACGTATTTGTGCATAACTCTTGGCGCCGGACCGCCGGGCAGGATGAATCCCGACGATCCGCACCATGCTTCAAGTCTAGTGAGACGGGGGACCGGAGGATCGCGAACCGAATCGGGCTTTCGATTAGGTTGGCCTTGAATAGCAAAAACCCCGCCACCCGTCGATGGCAGGGTTCCAATGCTTGCTTACCGTTATCCGGCAATCACTCACTTGGTGTGAATGGAGCGGATGGCCTCGCGGTACACACGGCCGCGGAAGGAGCCGCAGCTCGGGCAGGCCATGTGCGGCAGCGCCGGAGCGCCGCAGTTCGGGCAGGTAACGGTCTGGGCGGCCTTGGCCTTCCAGTTTGCGCGGCGAGAATGGGTATTCGCGCGCGAGGTCTTGTACTTAGGCAGTGCCATGGTGTTTCCTCTATTTCGTTCGAACGATTTGAGCTTAAGCGTTCAGTATCTTAACGTGAGCTCCGTACAAAAGCCAAATCAAAGGGTAGGCCGCGGTCAGCCGTTGCCCTCAAGCCGAGCCTTGAGGCCTTCCAGCGCGGCGAAACGGATGTCGGTCACGTCATGCCGGTGGTCGGGCTGCTCGTTCAAATCGATGCCGCATTGCGAGCACAGGCCCTTGCAGTCCGGCTTGCAGAGCGGCTGCAGGGGCAGCTCCTCCACCAGGGTGTCACGCAGCAATGCCTCCAGATCGGCCCATGAACCGCCTTCGAGCAGCGGATAGGTGTCTTCGGATTCGTCTTCACCCGCAACGATGTCGACTTCCTCCTCGGCGGCCTTGCCGCCATTCCTGCCACTGCCACCCTTGCCGGCGGACTTGTCTTCGTACGGGAAGAAGGCGGTGACGTTCACGCCCCAATCGCGCTGAATCGGCTTCAGGCAACGCGTGCACTCCGCGTGTACCGGCGCGTTGATGCGTGCCGAAAGAATCAGGCCGTCGACGATCGAATCGAAGGAGCCGGCGACCTGCACATCCGCACCCTCGTCAACGCCGACGATCTCATCGCCGATGCCGCTCGGAGCGGGGAACGTCGCATCAATCGGTTTGCTCTGACCGGCGCGGGATGCCACCTGCGCCACGGAAACCGCCCAGGGGGAGTCTTCGATACGTGCCATATTCAGCCTTCCGGATAGTCGTTCGGTTCAAGGTGGGGCAGGTGCTCACCGGCTTCGCGCTGGCGATCGTACAGCACACGCAATCCCGCCTGAACGTCATGGTCAAGCTTGCCAAGCTGCTGCTGCAGCGACTCCATCACCGTGGAGCAATACTTGTCGGCGCCCTGCGTGAGGTGATCCGCCTTCGCCTGCGCCTGGTCGAGAATATCACGTGCCTTCCGCCGTGCGATTTCGGTGACGTTCTCCTGACCGGCCAGGAACTGCGCCTGCTCATTCGCCTCACGTACCGTATCGGCCGCTCGCGACTGCGCGGAGGCCACAATCGCATTCGCCTGCGCCTGCGCGCTTTCCAGACGGCGTTCGGCCTCGCGCATCAGCGCCGACGCACGCTCAAGCTGCACGGGAAGCATTTTCTTGAGCTGATCGAGCTGGTCGGTGAACATCTCACGATCCACCTTGACCACGCTGGGGGCGAACAGGCTTGGCTTGGCCTCCGTCAGCGCAGCCTCCATATTGTCGATGATGTCATACACCGTCGTGAATTCCTCACGACTGCGCCCGGCTGCGCCCTCGGCGGTGGTGTCCGGATCGAGGGTGTCGCGCAGATCCGGCAGATCCGACATCGAAAAAGACGGTTTGCCGGGGGCCTGTGACGGCTTGCCGGGGACCTGTGCGGCTACGGAAGCGGCCTGCACCGGCTGCTGCGAGGTCTGGTCGTCATCATCGGTTTGCGCAACGTCGTAGGGTTGCGTTTCGTCTGCCATCATGCTCTCTTTTCGTTCCTCAGCGCCTCGCCGAGCAGCGGGATTACGCAATCCGGCACCATGCCGGTGATATCGCCGCCATGACGTGCCACATCCTTGACGATGGAGCTGGAGATATGTTCCAGATTCGGCGCGGCCGGCAGGAACAGCGTCTCCACGCCGGCGAGCTTGCGGTTGACCAAGGCCATGCCCAGCTCGGCCTCGTAGTCGCCGTTCTGGCGCAGTCCCTTGACGATGACCGTGGCACCGACCCTCCTGCAGTAGTCGGTGATCAGTCCGGTGGTCGAAGAGACCTTGATATTGCGGCAATCGCGCTCTTTCAGCGCCTGGCGGATGATATCGACACGGGTGTCCTCCGAAAACATCGGTGTTTTCGCCGCGTTCACCGCGACCACCACATGGACTTCGTCGAAGAAGTGCGCGCACCGCTCGATAACATCCAGATGGCCGGCGGTGACGGGGTCGTACGACCCGGGGCATACTGCAATCGTCATAATCTCAAGGGTACCGCGCGCGGGCGAAGAAGCCGCGCATCTCCTTTATATATGAACTTTCACATATGGGCGGTGCCGATTGACAAGGCTATGATAGAGGACAGTCGATGGCAGCTTGTTGCAAAGGATTCCGGTCGAGGAATCCGCTGCCGAGGTTTTGCGAGGACGGAGCACACTATGGCATGGCATGCGATTATTGATGGCTTTTACGACGACGCCGACCCGGTTTCGCCGCTTTCCGATCCGGATGCGGGTACCGGCACCGCGGTGCTGGAGCGCCCGGAGGAGAAGACGCAGCTCGATGACGGCGGCAACGGCGATGCCGACCGTTTCGCGCATTACGTGTCGCGTGACCGCATCCAGGAGTCGAAGCTTACCGGTCGCCCGGTCGTGGCGCTGTGCGGCAAGGTGTGGGTGCCCAAGCGCGATCCCTCCCAGTACCCGGTGTGCCCTGATTGCAAGCGCATCTACGACGAGATGATGAATTCCTCCTTCTGACGGCTTTATGGTGTCGGGAGGCTTCTCCGGATCTCTGCCGGCGGAGCCTCCCGGTCATATGTGCTACGCAGGTTCCACGCGGAGCCGACGGGCCGGTCAGCGAGTTGACGGGCCCGTCAGCGCGACGAAATCTCGTCGATGCGGAGCAGCTCCTCGTCGGTGAATGTGGTGTTCCCCAGCGCGCCGATATTGTCGAGCAGTTGCTGCGGGCGTGAGGCGCCGACCAGCACCGAGGTCACCATTCCGTCATGTAGCAGCCATGCGAGCGCCATCTCCGCGAGCGTCTGCCCGCGTTCGGCGGCCAAGTCGTTCAGATCGCGGATCTGCCGCAGCGTCGTCGCGGTCAGCGCGCTCTCCTGCAGGAACCGTCCGTCGTGCGCGATTCTGCTGTCGGCCGGAACGCCGTTCAGGTACCGGTCGGTCAGCAGTCCCTGGGCGAGCGGGGAGAAGGTGATCAGGCCCTTGCCGAGACGGTGTGCGGTCTCCTTCAGTCCGTTGCGTTCCACGGTGCGGTCGAAGATGTTGTAGCGGTTCTGGTTGATGATGAACGGTACGTGCAGCTCATCCAGGATGGCGGTGGCCTTGCTGAGCGTCGGGCCGTCGTAGTTGGACAGGCCCACGTAGAGCGCCTTGCCGCTGTTCACCGCGGTGGCCAGCGCGCCCATGGTCTCCTCGAGCGGGGTCTGCGGATCCATGTGGTGATGGTAGAAGATGTCCACGTAGTCGAGGCCGAGGCGTTCGAGGCTTTGATCGAGCGAGGCGAGCAGGTATTTGCGGCTTCCGAGGTCGCCGTAGGGGCCGAGCCACATCTCGTAGCCGGCCTTGGTGCTGATGATGAGTTCGGCGCGATGGTGGTGGAAGTATTCGCGCAGCAGTCGTCCGCAGTTCTTTTCGGCGGACCCGGGTTCCGGACCGTAGTTGTTGGCCAGATCGAAGTGGGTCACGCCGTTGTCGAATGCGGTGAACACGATCTGCCGCATGGTGTCGTACGGGGTGATGTCGCCGAAGTTGTGCCAGAAGCCGAGGGAGACGGCCGGCAGCTTCAGTCCGCTTGCGCCCGCATGGTTGTAGGTCATGCCGTCGTAGCGCGTGGGCGATGGCGTATAGACGGTGATTGGTTCGAGCAAGGTTCCTCCTTGGGTGTGGCTGTTTGCCGCGGATGCGCCGCGCGGTGCCGTTGACCCCATCGTCGCACTTCAAGTAAACTTGAACGCAAATTGCGGCGGGCGACGCGCTGCCTGTCATGAGGAAATCCTGCGAAGACGGGATTGAGGAGGGGCTATGGGCGTATATACGATTCGCGAGGTGGCCGGAAGGTTCGATGTGCAGCCGTCCACATTGCGTTATTACGAGGATCAGGGATTGCTGACGAACGTCGGTCGCGACGATGCGGGACGTCGTGTCTACGACGACGGGCATATCGGGCGACTGGAGGCGATCGCCTGCTTCAAGCATGCAGGCATGAGCATCGACGAGCTCAAACGGTTCTTCGCCTACGAAAGCGACGAACGCACGCATATTTCGGACATGGTGGAGTTGTTGGAGAACCGTCGCGACGTCATCGTCGAACAGCGCGCCTCGCTGGAGGAGGCATACATGCATGTGCTGCGCAAGCTGCATTTGTACAAGGATCTGCAGAGCAGCTATGAGAACGGCACGCCGCCGCCGGATTGGGCCGATTACGACGGCAAGGATTTCCGGTAGCGGTTCCTCACCGTCGGTGTCGGCAGTCTGGGCAACATCGCAATCCACCGACACCCACCGCCATTCAGTGTCGGAACATTACGGAACCGCCCAAACCGCCGACACCGACAGCCACTCAGCGTCGGCGGATTGGATTTACAGGACGGTGACCTCGGTCGGGATGACCGGATCGCCCTTCATGAAGCTTTGCGCACCGATCGGCAGTTCGGCCAGCGCCTTCGTACGGTAGTCGTGCGCGTTGACGATGGCGTCATGGCCCTGGTACTCGGTGTGGTTCTCGCCGTCGGTCACATAGTCGACCAGCAGATTCTTCCAGCCTTCCCCCGGCTGGTAGGCGGCGAGACGCTCTTCGGAACCGGAGATGACATGTTCGCATTCGGCCAGTGAATACTCATAGGAACGATAGGCGAGCTTACGGCCCGGAACGGTGGCCTTGTCTTTCGACTTCTTGGCGACCGGCTGCATCTCGCCGGCGGAATTCTCACGCTCGGTGAGCTTGTAGACCATCGCGCAGGTCGGCGCGCCGGAACCGGTGACCAGCATGGTGCCCACGCCGTAGGAGTCGACCGGGGCGGTCTGCAGGGAGGCCAGCGCGTATTCGTCGAGATCGTTGGTCACGGTGATCTTCGTATTGGTGGCGCCCAGCGCATCCAGCTGGTTGCGCACACGCTGGGCCAGGGAGGCGAGGTCGCCGGAATCGATGCGTACGCCGCCCAGCTCCGGGCCGGCCACCTCGACGGCCGTCTTCACCGCTTCCTCGATGTTGTAGGTGTCGACCAGCAGCGTGGTGTTCCTGCCGAGTGCGGCGATCTGCGACTGGAAGGCGCTGCGTTCGTCGTCGTGCACCAGCGTGAAGCAGTGTGCGGCGGTGCCGATGGCCTTCAATCCGTACATCTGCGCGGCCAGCAGGTTCGCGGTGCCCTTGAATCCGCCGACCACCGCGGCGCGGGCTGCCGCTACGGCGGCCCATTCGTTGGTGCGGCGGCCGCCCATATCCATGCACGGGCGGTCCTTTGCTGCGCTGACCATACGGGAGGCGGCCGAGGCGACCGCGGAATCATAGTTCAGGATGCTCAGCAGCAGCGTTTCCAGCAGCGTGCATTCGCCGAACGTGCCTTCGACCTGCAGGATGGGGGAGTTCGGGAAGAACATCTCGCCTTCGCGGTAGCCCTTGATGGAGCCGGAGAAGCGGAAGTTTTCCAGCCACGTGATGGTTTCGGGG
Source organism: Bifidobacterium moukalabense DSM 27321 (assembly GCF_000522505.1). Taxonomy (GTDB): domain Bacteria; phylum Actinomycetota; class Actinomycetes; order Actinomycetales; family Bifidobacteriaceae; genus Bifidobacterium; species Bifidobacterium moukalabense. The sequence continues at coordinate 427,625 of NZ_AZMV01000007.1, forward strand.
CTTACCACCTTGCGGTCGGAGAGGAACTTCAGGTCGTTGTCGTCGAGATGGAAGTTCTCGAGTGCGTCGAGAATGCGCCCCTGGCCGGCGGCCACACCGTAGTGGCGGCCCAATGGCAGGTGGCGGGTGAAGATTTCGAATACGCATCTGCGGTTGGCCGTGCCGTCTTTCAGGCATGCGTCAAGCATGGTGTATTCGTACATATCAGTCATCAGAGCAGGTGAGTAATCCAGCATTTCCAAAGCCTTTCTTGACTTTTGGTTAAACTGACTATAAGTGTAGTCCGGACGGTGACCAATTACCGCTTGCGTACCATCATACGTACATCATCCTCTCCTTCCGGTTCCGATCTGCGCCTTTGGCCATCCATCCATCCATGCCGACCCCGATTGCCCGGCGGGGAGCGAGAGGACGGGCAGGTGATAGTGTCTCTTGATAGGAAATCCGAGATTACTGATTACGAAAGCAGTGCAATGGTAGCGATTAAAGACATGCTGGGCGAACAGACCGTGATTCGTGCGGACGGGCGCAAGGTGGACGAACTGCGTCCGGTTCGCATCACCCGCCGCTTCACGGACGTTCCGGAAGGCTCCGTGCTCATGGAATGCGGCGACACGCGTGTGATGTGCACCGCCACCTTCACCCCCGGTGTGCCGCGTTGGCGCAAGGATTCCGGTTTGGGCTGGGTCACCGCCGAATACGCGATGCTGCCGCGCGCCACCGCCGACCGCACCGATCGCGAATCCGTGCGCGGCAAGATCGGCGGCCGTACGCATGAGATCAGCCGACTGATCGGCCGCTGCCTGCGTGGCGTGGTCGATATGAAGGCGCTGGGCGAGAATCAGGTGCAGATCGACTGCGATGTGCTGCAGGCCGACGGCGGCACCCGTACCGCCTCCATCACCGGTGCGTACGTAGCGCTGGTCGACGCGATGCGTTGGGCCGAGCGGCACAGGCACATCAAGTCCGCCGACAGGGTGCTCAAGGACTGCGTCTCCGCCGTTTCCGTGGGCGTGATCAATGGCAGGCCGATGCTGGACCTGCCGTATATCGAAGACAGCCAGGCCATGACCGACATGAACGTGGCCATGACCGGCTCCGGCGATTTCATCGAGATTCAGGGCACCGCGGAACATCGTCCGTTCAGCCGTACCGAACTCAACGCCCTGCTCGACCTCGCCGAACAGGGCAACAAGGAGCTGCAGGCCGCCCAGCGTGCCGCACTCGCCTTGGACTGACCCTGATTAAGGGGCGCGGAACGAAAGGAAGCCATGAAAATCATCGTCGCCACCCATAACGAGGGCAAACTGGTGGAAATCCGCCGCATTCTGGAGGAAAGGCTTGGCTCCGACGCGGCCGGCGTGGAGCTCGTCTCCGCGGGCTCGCTGGATCTGCCCGATCCGGTGGAGGATGGCGTGACCTTTCAGGAGAACGCGCTGCTCAAGGCCCGCGACGTGGCCGCGCGTACCGGTTGCCCGGCAATCGCCGATGATTCCGGCCTGATCGTGGACGTCATGGGCAATGCCCCGGGCATCCTGTCCGCCCGCTGGGCCGGCAGGCATGGCGACGACGAGGCCAACAACGCGTTGCTGCTCGCTCAGATCGCCGACATTCCGGACGCCAGGCGCACCGCACGTTTCCGCTGCGCCGCCGCGCTTGTGGTGCCGGGAGCTGAGGTGGAAGACGGTACGGCCGAAACCGTGGGCAAACCGTACGCCATTGCCGGCGAGACCGTGGAAATCGGTGAGATGCCGGGTGTGCTGCTGCGCGCCCCGCGCGGCGAGCATGGCTTCGGCTACGATCCGCTGTTCGTGCCGGACGACCAGCCGGCACGCGCCATCGAAGCGGGTGTGCGGCTTACCTCGGCCGAAATGGAACCGTCCGAAAAGAACGCCATCTCACACCGCGGCAAGGCCCTACGCGCGCTCGCGCCGGCCGTGGAGGCCCTGCTCGGGTAATCCTTTACGCAAATGAGGTAACCAGAACATGGGTGCCGGTCATCATGACGAGGCTGATGATCGCGCTGACCGACAGGGAAAAGCCGGCGAGCTTCGCGTTGCCGAGCACCTTGTCGGTGAACAGCGTGGAGAACACCGCAATCGGTGCCAGGCAGCACATGGCCACGGCTTCGCGGATCGAGGCGTCGAACGGCAATGCGAACCAGGCGGCGAGCGCAAACACAATGCCGAATGGCAACCTCCATCCGATCACCTTGAGCAGTTTCATCACATCCGCACGGCCGGCGGGCAGATCCATGAGCATGCCGACCATGAGCATCGCGCAGAACGAATTCGCATTCGACAGCGGTTGCACCACCGTGGCGACCACAGTGGGAATCCTCACATCCGCAAGCATCAGAATGATCATCAGCAGGTAGGTGTCGAACGGCACCGAGCCGAAGAACCCCCTGAACACGTTCCATAACAGGGCCTTGCGGGCGAGCCTTTTCGCATCCCTGTCCTTCGGCCTCACATACGGCAGGGTCGGCGCATGGCCCTGATACTGCTCGTCGAGCGTCCTGCCGGGCTGAATGTGCAGCAGGGTCTGCGTCATGACGTTCGTGCCGGCGGCCACCATCACGCAATTGCCGATATCGAACATGGCGGCCGGTACGATCGCGGCCGTGCCGAGAAAGGCCTGCACCACGGGGAAACAGAAGCATCCGACGTTGAAGCCGGAACCATTGAGCATGGTGAAGGCGCGATCCTGCACGGGCCGCCTGCGCGACGTCAGGAAGATGACGATCGGCGGGATGAAGGCGACGATGAAACCGAATACGGAAATCCACAGCATACTGGAATCGTGCGGATTCGTGGCGAACGAATAGACGATCGCGCCCGGCAGCACCAGATCGAAGATGGCGGTCTGCAGAATACGGTAGTCACGATTCTTGAATCTGCCGGCCCGTTTGAACAGGTAGCCGGCAAGGATGATCAGCAGCAGCGCAATGGGTTGGATCAGCGCGGACATGGGGCTTCGGACTCTCTTCGCTTCGTTTCGTACTCACTCCGCACCCATATTAGGAGCCGGGGTGGCGGCCACCCTTTCCGTCGTCACATTCTGGAGATCCGGATCACATCGCCGACGATTCGGATGCATGGGTTCCCGGTCCGGACGCATGGGATTTGCCTGATGGGATTTGCCCGCGTTCTTCCCGATCCGTGGGCGGAATGTGGGCGAACATCACCCCCGGAATGCCCGAAATGGCCGTGAACCGTTGAAATTCCGCCGTTCATAAAGGTGCGCGAGATGGGACTTGAACCCACACGTCAAAGACACAGGAACCTAAATCCTGCGCGTCTACCAATTCCGCCACTCGCGCGCGATATGCAAAACCCTAGACGCGTGACACATCTAGGGCAATGGAGCCACTTGACAGAATCGAACTGTCGACCTGCTCATTACGAGTGAGCCGCTCTACCGACTGAGCTAAAGTGGCGTGATGCCCGGGAAGCATACGCTAGCCGCGCACAAGACAGCAATCATAGCGGAGATGCTCGATTTGCACAAATCGATGGAACCGGCAGTGTCATGTGCGGCGGCGACCTGCGATTTGCGAGACGGCCGATTTGCGAGACAATGGGCACATGAGCAGCAGCAACACTGGTTTCGACGACTTCCACGCGATCATCCCCGCCGGCGGCACGGGCACGAGATTGTGGCCGCTGAGCCGGCGTGACCGGCCGAAATTCCTGTACGACCTGCTGGGACAGGGGCGCACGCTCATCCAATCCACCTACGACCGGCTGGAGGCAATCGCAGGGGAAGGTAACGTGTATGTGAGCACGGGTGTCGGGCATGTGGCGGCCGTGCGCGAGCAGCTACCGGAACTCAGTGCGGACAACATCCTCGCCGAGCCGATCCCGCGTGATTCGACCGCGGCCATCGTGCTGGCCACGGCGGTGATCGCACGCCGTTACGGCGAACATTGTGTGGTGGGCTCGTTCGCCGCGGATCATGTGATTCGCGGGAATCGGGCCTTCTCCGAATCGGTGCGCCAGGCGGTGGCGACGGCCCGTGCCGGATACGTCACGACCATCGGCATCGCCGCCTCGCGCCCCTCGACCGCGTTCGGTTACATTCATCAGGGTCGTTCGCTGGCGGCCGACATTCCGGATGCACTGGCGGCGCGGCTGGTGGAGCGGTTCGTGGAAAAACCCGATGCCGTAACCGCGCAGGCGTACCTGTCGACCGGAGAGTACCGTTGGAACGCGGGTATGTTCGTGATGCGGGCCGATGTGCTGCTCGACCATATCAGACGCGCGAAGCCGCCGATGTACGAGGCGATCTCACGCATCGCCGACGCCTACGAATCCCCTCTACGAAGCCGCGGTGAAGCCGTTGAACGGGCGATGGCGCGGGACTGGGCCGGCATCGAGAAGATCGCCTTCGATTACGCCGTAGCCGAACCGCTGTCGGTGACGGGCGGCGTGGCCATGATCCCGGGGGATTTCGGATGGGACGACATCGGCGACTTCAATTCGGTGGCCGCGTTGCTGCCGAGCGCCAACGAGCGCAACATCAAGATCCTGGGGGATGCGCAATCCGTGGTATATCTGGATTCCGCGGGCGACGTGGTCGTGCCGGAAAGCGGCCGTACCATCGCCCTGCTCGGCGTCAACGACATGGTGGTGGTGGATACGCCCGACGCGCTGCTCATCGCGCCGCGCGCCCGCAGCCAGGAGGTCAAAAGCATGGTCGCGCATCTCGACAGGCTCGGTGCCGAGGATATTCTGTGACCGCAACGCCGCGGATTGCATACGATTGCATCGTCCCGGATCGGTGTGTTCGCACGTGACGGGTCTTGAAAACGGCGATAACAGGCGAATCTGCATGTGAGCGGTGATCTTCGTATTGCTTTTGTGTTCTTCTGTCTGCTTTTGTGAGTATCTTGTGAGGTGAAGAGATACGGTGCGTTGCGCTGGAAATGGACGTCGCGCGCCGCTTCACAGTGATGATGAAAGGACCTTATCAACCATGGCCATCAATCCTCCCGTTGACGCCACCAAGACCCCGGAGTGGGCCGCCCTGCAGAAGCACTATGACGAGCTTCAGTCCGAAGGCATCAGCCTCAAGCAGTGGTTCGCCGACGACGACGCCCGCGTCGAGAAGCTGAGCTTCGATGCCGGTGACCTGCATTTCGACCTGTCCAAGAACCTGATCAAGCCGGAGACCCTGCAGCTGTTCGCGGATCTCGCCAAGGCCGTCAAGCTCGATGAGCGCACCAAGGCCATGTACACCGGCGTGCACATCAACAACACCGAAGACCGCGCCGTGCTGCACACCGCACTGCGCCGCCCGATCGAAGACGAGGGCAAGTACATCGTCGACGGTCAGGACACCGTCAAGGACGTACGCGAGGTGCTTGACCGCATCTACGCCTTCGCCGACAAGGTACGTTCCGGCGAGTGGACCGGCGTGACCGGCAAGAAGATCGAGACCGTGGTCAATATCGGCATCGGCGGTTCCGACCTGGGCCCCGTCATGGTGTACGAGGCACTGAGGCCGTACGCCGACGCCGGCATTTCCGCCCGCTACATCTCCAACATCGACCCGAACGATCTGGCCGAGAAGACCAAGGGCCTCGACCCGGAGACCACGCTGTTCATCATCGTTTCCAAGACCTTCACCACCTTGGAGACCCTGACCAACGCCCGTGAGGCCCGTACCTGGCTGCTTGAGGAACTCAAGGCGGCCGGCGCCATCGACGGTTCCGACGAGAAGAACGCCGAAGCCATCAAGAGGCATTTCGTCGCCGTCTCCACCAATTTGGAGAAGGTCGCCGAGTTCGGCATCGACCCGAACAACGCCTTCGGCTTCTGGAACTGGGTCGGCGGCCGTTATTCCGTCGACTCCGCCGTCGGCACCTCCCTTGCCGTGGTCTTCGGCCCGGCCCGCTTCGAGGAATTCCTGCATGGTTTCCATGAGATCGACGAATACTTCGCCAACACCCCGTTCGAGAAGAACGTCGTCGTGCTGCTCGGCATGCTGAACGTGTGGTACCGCAACTTCTTCAAGGTCGCCTCCCACGCCGTGCTGCCGTACGACCAGTACCTGCACCGCTTCCCGGCCTATCTGCAGCAGCTGACCATGGAATCCAACGGCAAGTCCGTGCGTTGGGACGGCACCCCGGTCACCTCCGAGACCGGTGAGATCTTCTGGGGCGAACCGGGCACCAATGGCCAGCACGCCTTCTACCAGCTGATCCATCAGGGCACCCAGCTGATTCCGGCCGACTTCATCGCGTTCGTGAACACTCCGAACCCGGTCAAGGACGGCGATCAGGACGTGCACGAGCTGTTCCTGGGCAACTACTTCGCCCAGACCAAGGCTCTGGCATTCGGCAAGACCGCCGAGGAAGTGCGCGCTGAAGGCACTCCGGAAGAGATCGTTCCGGCCCGCGTGTTCACCGGCAACCGCCCGACCACCTCCATCTTCGGTGTGGCTCTGACCCCGTTCGCGGTCGGCGAGCTGATCGCCCTGTACGAGCACATCACCTTCGTCGAAGGCACCGTGTGGGGTCTGGACTCCTACGATCAGTGGGGCGTCGAGCTGGGCAAGCAGCTTGCCAAGCAGATCACCCCGGCCATCTCCCAGGATGACGAGGCGCTGGCCGCCCAGGACGCCTCCACCCAGTCCCTGATCAAGTTCTACCGCGCCAACCGCGAGTTCTGATCCCGGTTCTCGAATACCTCATCCGTGTCTTGCGGATGAGGTATTTTTGTTAATTGCTGTGCCGGAAGGCGGGACGCCGCATAATCCCGCTTTTCCTTGGGTCTAGCCGGAACAATCGCAAGATTGCATCTTTCCGGCGGATTGGCAATCCTCCGCAGGCAGACCTGCGGAGAACATGACAGGCCGATGTGGCGGTCGCAAGAGCGTCACGAAGGCCCTTACCTGTGCGCTGATATGCGGCGGCGACTCGAGGAAACACAATGGTTAACGCTATTGAGGCATTTGACGCCAAGCACATGAAGCCGGCAGAGGAGATTCCGGCTTTCCGCCCGGGTGACACCGTTGAGGTCAACGTGAGGATCAAGGAAGGCAACAACTCCCGTATCCAGGCGTTCACCGGCGTGGTGATCGCACGTCAGGGTGGCGGCGTCCGTGAAACCTTCGTGGTCCGCAAGATCAGCTTCGGCACCGGCGTTGAGCGTCGCTTCCCGCTGCATTCCCCGGCCATCGACTCCATCAAGCTGGTCCGCAAGGGCCGTGTGCGTCGCGCCAAGCTGTACTACCTGCGCAAGCTGCGCGGCAAGGCCGCTCGTATCGTCGAGCGTCGCGACAACTCCGCCAAGTGAGCGTGATGCGCGAATAAAGCGCGAAATCGGCCCGGCAGCCGCATGGTTGTCGGGCCGATTCCTATATTCTCCTGTACTCTCCTATGTTCGACCGCTATGATGAAGGCCATTGCGTTCGTGATGCGACAATCGAAGGACCCAACATGCGACATGCCGAGAATAGAGATGCCGATAATGGCTTCAACTGGCGCGATACCCTGATATGGTGCGGGATACCGGTCGCCATCGTGCTGCTGGTCCGTATGTTCCTCATCGGTTTCTACGTGATTCCCTCCGGTTCCATGATGGACACCATTGAACCGGGCGATCGTGTGATCACCTCCAAACTCACCCCGAAGGTGTTCCCATTGCAGCGCGGTGACATAGTGGTGTTCAAGGACCCCGACCACTGGTTGCAGGAGGAGAACAGCGGGCATCTCGGTGGCGACTACCTCATCAAACGCCTTATCGGGCTGCCGGGGGACACCGTGGCCTGCGAGGGGCCGGGCAAGCCCATCACCATCAACGGCGTGGCCATTGACGAATCCTCGTATATTCGTCCTGGTGTGGATCCGAGCTCGTTCGCATTCAAGGTGAAGGTGACGGCCGGCCATATATTCGTACTGGGTGACAATCGCGCGAATTCCGCCGATTCACGCTATCATCAGGACGACTCCTCGCATGGTCTGGTGCCGATCAGCGACGTAGTGGGCGTCGGTTTGGCGACCTATTGGCCGTTGAACCGTATCGGCCTGCTGAGCGCGCATCATGACGTATTCAAGGACGTGCCGGAAGGGTCGACTGACTGATGACGGTTTCCGTGACGCCTACGCTGCAGCTGGAAAGTGAGATTGCGGCGCAAGGCTACGATGTGATCGTCGGCTTCGACGAGGTCGGACGTGGCTCGTTGGCGGGGCCGGTCATGGTCGGCGCCGCGGCGATTCGAGCGGCCGATCTGGCCGGTCCGGATGCCCTGCACGTGCCGGAGGGCGTGGCCGACTCCAAGATGCTGACGGAACATCGCCGCGAAGCCATCTTCGAATCCTTGAAATCATGGAGCGCCTCCTGGGCCGTCGGGGCGGCCAGCAATGCGGAAATCGACGAATGGGGCATCTCATATGCATTGGGCGTGGCGGCATTGCGTGCGCTGGACGAAGTGGAACGTACGCTGGGAATCGCCGGTCAGCCGGTGAAAGTGGGCGCCATTCTTGACGGGCCGAACGACTACATCACCAAGGCCTTGGGCACCTTCGATGCCCCCGACGTGCCGGTCCCCGCGAAAGTCACCACCAAAGTGAAGGGCGACCGCTATTGCGCGACCGTGGCCACGGCCGCCGTGATCGCCAAGGTCACGCGGGACAGGCTCATGATCGAACTGGGGGAGCGCCCTGAATACGCGGTCTACGAATGGCAGCGCAACAAGGGTTACGGTTCCGCCGCGCATCGTGAGGCCATTGCCGTACATGGGCCGAGCGACCTGCATCGGCTTTCCTGGCATTTGGGGGTCTCCGCCCGGGGCCAATGACGGCGTATCGGCCGTTCGGCCTGTCCATGTGAGCTTGTTCGCAGGGGCGGTTCCGTTGCTTTTATGGTTATTTATGATTATGGGGCGCGCACGATCGTGCATTCCAAGGATTGTGGAGAATCGTGCGCAAACATACCGTCCAGCACAACACTTAAGGGGTATCATTTCCCTGATTCAGTGGTTAGAAGCGGCAATCATATGCCCCTTTTCCATGGATTGACATGCACGATTCGTGAGCATGGCCGTTTCGCTAAATCGTGCACGTCTGCACCACTCGCATCGACCGTACTGATGACGACGATATCGATGGCAACGACCGCGGCATGACGGCAAGAGGATGGCCGAGGTGCCGATCATGCATGCCCCTAATCCCTGCGGATGATGGCGGCCGGAAGATTCATCCCGCCGCCGGATAGCCGGAACGATGCGGTTTCCGTAGCGTAGGAGACATGGAAACAGCAATGAATCATGTCGTACTTCAGGCATCCGATCTGGTCATGGACTACGCGGTCCAACCAGGCGCGGCTCCCGCCATGCATATGCTGGCGCTCAATCACGTGAACTTCGCCATCCAGGCCGGCGAAAGCATCGCGGTCATGGGCCCGTCCGGCTCCGGAAAGTCGACCCTGCTGCACGCACTGGCGGGCATCATCAAGCCGACCTCCGGAAGCGTGAGCTTCCGTGGCACCGATCTGGCACGACTGTCCGATGCGGACCGCACCAAGCTACGCCGCAACGTTTTCGGATTCGTGTTCCAGTCAGGCCAGTTGCTACCGGAATTACCGGCCGTCGAAAACATCGCCCTGCCGATGATGCTCGGCGGCGCACGATACCAGCAGGCCACCGATGCGGCCATGTTGTGGCTGGAACGCCTGGGATTGCGCCAACTCGCCGCCCAACGCCCCGGTGAGATGAGCGGCGGTCAGATGCAGCGCGTCTCCATCGCCCGCGCGCTCGCCGTGCAGCCGGCCGTCGTCTTCGCCGACGAACCGACCGGCGCGCTCGACCAGAACACCGGTCGCGACATCATGGGCATCCTCATGGACGCCTCCCGCGCCAACGGAGCGGCAGTGATCGTGGTGACACACGATCCGAACGTGGCCGGTTTCTGCGATCGCACGCTCATCATGCGCGACGGACGACTGTACGACAACGGGCAGGATATGCGGCAGGCGGCCCCGCGCATTCCCGACGTGCAATGGCCCCGACCGGTCGCAGGCACGTACGGCAATCCACCGCAGGGAGGCGCGCGATGAACACGTTCTCACTCTGGCGGTTGTTCCATCGCCCCGGTATGCGCGGCACCGCCGGACACACCTCGATACTGGCAGTGGTCGCCTTCGCCGCCGCTACCACGATCTTCCTCACCGTGCTCGGTGGCGTACATGGCTTCATCTGGCGAGCCTCGGCCGACCACACCATCGGCTGCATGATCAATCCCGGCCCGGGCAGTTGCGCGCCCGGCACGTATGAAGCCTGGTCGAAAGCCATGGAGGCGGGCAACAAACTCATGATGCACGGCAACGGCCATTGGACCGCCGAACAGTCCGCCGCCGTCATGAACACCTATGGCAATGGTTACGTACTGTTGGCCGGATTCGCCTGCATGCTGCTCATCGTACCGTTTGTGGCGCTCGCCGGCTCGGCCGCCCGTCTGGCCGCCTCCCGCAGGGACGCCCGTCTGGCCGCACTGCGTCTGGCCGGCGCCACCACCGCGCAGGTCACGAAGCTGACCGCGCTTGACGCGGCGGGCCAGGCCCTGCTCGGCGCGCTCATCGGCATTCTCGGTTATTTCGCAATGATGCCGCTGATCATGCTGTTCAACTTTCAGAACAGGCATTTCACCTTTGAGCAGCTGTGGGTCGGCTCGTTGACCCTGATCGCCGTGATCGCGGGCGTTACGGTATTGGCGCTGGCCTCATCCCTGATCACCCTGCGCCGTGTCACCATCACCCCGCTTGGCGTGATGCAGCGTGCTTCACAGCCGTTACCGACCAGGTGGCGTGTGTTGATCTTCGTGGTCGTCATGGCGGTCGCGTACCTGGTGCTGAGCAATCTGCAGTCGTTCGCCCGTTTCGGTGAGGGAACGGCCTACGCGGTGGTGTTCGGCTTCATCTTCCTATGCTTCGCCTTGGTGAATCTTGTGGGCACATGGGTGGTGACGTTCCGCGCCAAATCGCGTGCCCGTCGGCCGAAAGACGCAGCGACCATGATTGCCATGCGCCGTATTCTCGATAATCCCAAGCGCGCCTGGCGCAACGTGTCCGGTGTGGCGTTGGCGGTGTTCATCGCCGGCATCACCTCGGTGTGCGGCTTGGTCGCCAGCGGCATCGGCGGCAATGCCGACCCGCTCGACCCAAGCATGCTGTACATGCGTGACATCAGCACCGGCGGATTCCTGACGCTCGCCTTCGCGGCCGTGCTCGCCGCCGTCAGTTCGGGAGTGATGCAGGCCGGCAGCGTCTACGATCAGGTCGGCGAATACCGCATGCTTGCCTTGGAGGGCACCGACGAGGCCACGCTCGATAAGGCGCGCATGATGGAGGTGATCACGCCGCTTAACACGGTAGTGGCCGTCTCCGGCGGGTGCTCGCTGCTGCTGTTGTTCCCGATCCTGGCGATGGCACTGTTCAGGCCGGCCACGCTGGTTACGTTGATCGCCGGAATCGCCTTGTGCTACGCCCTGATCGCCGTGGGCGCCATCGCCGCCAACCATGTGGCCCACACCCTCAACCTCGCCGACTATCGCGCCGACGATTGAGTACGGCCTGACGTGGCGGCATGCGCATCTCCCGTCTTTCGCCCATAGCGATCAGCTGAGCAGGGCGGCGATGATCGCGATGAAAATCGGCGAGGTGAGCGTCGAGAAAAGAATGCCGTCGCGTGCGAAGGAAAGGCCCACGTTGTAGCGCGCCGCATAGTTGTAGACGTTCTGGCCGGTCGGCAGTGCGGCGAGCACCACGCAGGCATACAGCGTGGGACCGCGGAATCCCATCACAAAGTAGCTCAGCAGGAATGCGATGCCCGGCATCACGACGTTCTTCAGCACCGCCACCGTGAACGTCGCGGGAATGTCCGCCTTCTCCTGCAATGGCTTCGTGCCATGCAGCGACATGCCGAACGCCATCAGAATCATCGGCACCGCGGAATTGCCGATCATGTTGATTGGGTCGAAAATGCAGCCGGGCACTATGAAATGGCCGACTTTCGCGGAAATCGCGGAGACGGCGATACCCAGCAGCGAACCGATGAGCAGCGGCTGGTGCAGCGGCTGCCTGAGAATCTCCCTGGCGGAGACCTTGCCTTTCGTGGTCACGTCGAGCACGGTCAGGCCGACCGGCGTGAACACGGCCTGCTGCATGACCAGGATCGGCGCCACAAGCGCCGGATTGCCGAGGATGTAGGTGGCGATCGGCAGGCCGATGTTGTTCGAGTTGAGGTACAGCGAGTTCAGTGCGCCGATGGTCGCGTCCGCCGGCTTCATATGGAAGAACAGGCGGTTGAGAATCAGGAAGACGGCCCCGACGAGCATGGCGGAAAAGAACGCGACGATGATGGAGGAGTGGAAGATCTCGAAGATCTTTTCCTTCGAGAGGATCGCGAACATCAGGCACGGGCTGGACACGAAGAAGCTGAAGCGGTTGAGCACCATCTGCGCGGTCGGCCCGCCGATGCGCAACCGTGCGGCCACGTAGCCGGTGCTGATGACGATGCCGATGACGCAAAAGCCTTCCATCGCGCTTAACAGACCCGGCATGCGCTCGTCCTTTCCTTGCTTCCCGTCTCGATCAGGCCGCCAATCGAGCCAACCATCAGTGTGGCACCATGCGGGTGCGATTCGCCGGTTCATCTCAAAAGCAGTGCTCCGATGCCGGTATATCGGCCGGTCTGTCGGATAATGAGACGCATGAGTGAACTTGAAATCGGATTCGACCCTTCCGCCGGCAAGCAGGCCGCACTGAACGTGCTGATGGAGCAGATCATGAACAGCTATTCGGTCAGCGATGACGAGGGTCCGTTGACCGATGCCGTCGAGAGGTTCCTGAAGCGGCAGCCGCACCTGACCGTGCGTCGTCATGGCGATACGCTGGTCGCCTCCACGTATTTCGGTCGTGCGCAGCGGGTGATTCTCGCCGGACATCTTGACACGGTGCCGGTAATCGACAATTTCCCGCCGAAATGGCTGGAACCGGGAGATCCGCTGATTCGCGAGGATGTGGCCGCCGGGCATGAGGGCGAGCGTGTGATCTGGGGCCGCGGCGCCACCGACATGAAGGGTTCCGACGCGGTGATGCTATATCTGGCCGCCACGTTGACGGAAGCCGGATATGACCTGACGTACGTTTTCTATGACCATGAGGAGGTCGCTGCCGAAAAGAACGGACTGCGCAAAGTGGTCGAGGCGCATCCCGATTGGATCACCGGCGATTTCGCGATCATCGGCGAACCGACCGATTGCGGCATCGAAGGCGGTTGCAATGGCACCATGCGTTTCGACGTGATCACGCATGGCGTGGCCGCGCATTCGGCGCGCGCCTGGATGGGCGAGAACGCCATCCACAAGGCGGCTGAAATCCTGAACCGCCTGAACGCGTATGAGAATCGCGCCATCGAGGTGGACGGCCTGACCTACCAGGAAGGGCTGAACGCCACGCTGATCTCCGGTGGCAAGGGGACCAACGTGATTCCCGACGAATGCCGCGTGCATGTGAACTACCGGTTTGCGCCCGACAAGACCCTCGCCGAGGCGAAGGCGCTGATGATCGGTGCCGATGCGGGCGCCGAGCTCGGCAACGGCGAGCATATGGCCACCGGTGGCGTGTTCGCGGGCTTCGGCATTGAGATGAAGGACGAGTCGCCTTCGGCGAGACCCGGGCTGAGCTCTCCGCTGGCCGCTTCGCTGGTGGGTCTTGTCAAGGAGCGCACCGGCCGTGACCCGCTCGCCAAACTCGGTTGGACGGATGTGGCACGCTTCGCCATCCTCGGCATTCCGGCGGTGAACCTCGGCGCCGGCAGCCCTCTGCTCGCCCACAAGCATGACGAGCAGCTGCCCGAATCCGATCTGACGCTTATGGCCGACCTACTCGAAGACTGGCTGCGCTGACCACGTGCGCGTTCCGCCCGGCGGAGGGGACGCGCACGCAATCCGGCGGGGCCCCGTACCGGTTCCATCGCCGGAGGGAGGGTGAATGTGGAAAACTTCCCGTTATGTCACGTCCCGTTGTTTTTTGTGTCATACTTATAGACGGTGGTTCTGCAAGCCACCGAAGCATCCGATGGCGTTGATCCCCTCGCGTGAGATTCCTTTTTCGTCCGCGAGCGCCGGTGTCCGCCGTCGCATGATGAAGACTTTTGACGGAAGTTGCTTCCTACGGGCGCCAAGATGCGCGGTCACGGTGAGAGCGTGACGTGAGAACCGTATGAGGCCGTGTAAGCAGGCGATGCGATTGCAGCGTGTCGCAAGGAGCATAGTGCCCAGTAATACCAATGAGGGCTTCGATGAGGTCGAAGCCGTAGTGTCAGCAAATGTGGATCCCGCCGTTTCGACTCCGCGTCGCCGTCGTGGCGGCCGCCGTGTGGTGCGTGGCGTCGGGGCTGCGGGTGCTTCGCTTGAGCTGAAGGTCGAGGAGCATGCCCCGGCCCTGTTGTTCGAGGAGCCGAAGCTGCCGGAGGCCCAGTCGCAGGACGGGTCCGCCGATTCGGGGAACGAGGCCGAACCGGCGCGTCCGGTTCGCCGCCGCCGTCGTGCCGCGGACGTCGAGGATGAACCCGAGTCCCGTCCGGCTCGTCGTCGACGTGCGGATGATGACGATGATCGTGATGATTACGAGGCTCCGCGCCGTCGCCGTCGTGCCGCGGATGATGAGGATGACGACGATCGTCCGGTCCGCCGCACGCGCGGCCGCCGTCGCGCCTCCGCCGACGTGGAGTTCCATGACTCGCGTGGTGGGTATGGCGATCGTGACGGTCATGATGAGGAATCGACCGACGAGCGTGCGCTGGATGCCGTTGAGATGCTGCCGGAGGGCCATGCGCCGCGTCGTGGTTCGCGTCCGATGACGTCGTTGCTGTTCCAGGAGCCGGTGTTGCCCGTCGTCTCCGCCTCTCGCGAGGAAGCGGATTCGGATGATTCCGGCGATGCGGATGAGGCCGTGGATTCCCAGGAGGAGCGTTCGCCGCGCCGCCGTCGCCGCCGTTCCCGCGATGCCGAGCAGGACGAGCGGAACCGCCGCGATGAGGGCAATCGCACTGATCGCAATGACGTTTCGGAGGATGAGGAGGAGGGTTCGTCCCATCGCTCCCGCCGTTCGCGTCGTCTGAACGCACAGGAACGTCGTGCTGCGGCGGAGGTCGAGCAGATCGAAGAGGATCTGGTGCTGGATGGCATCACCTACGCTCCGATCGACGACGAATCGCGCAATGGCAAGGATGACGATGACGAGACTCCGACGCGCACCCGCCGTCGCCGCCGTTCGCGGGGCAATCACGATGAGACCGACGAGCAGCAGGGCTCGGACGGGCAGTCGGGCACGCGCCGTCGTGGCCGTGATGAGGATGACGACGAGGAGGGTTCCGTCACCCGTCGCCGTCGCCGCCGCCGTGGTGGGGCGAAGTCCGAGGAGGCCGAGGAGCCGCTGGTCCGCCGTTCCCGCAAGCAGCAGTACATCGACGAGATCACCGATGTGGAAGGCTCCACGCGCCTTGAGGCCAAGAAGCAGCGTCGTCGCGACAACCGTCGTGAGCGTAGCCGTCAGAGCCAGCTCATGGAGCAGGATTTCCTGGCACGTCGCGAGCATGTGGACCGTCTGATGGTGGTGCGTGAGCGTGAGCGCCATACGCAGATCTCCGTGATCGAGGACAACGTGCTGGTGGAGCATTACGTCTCCGACATTCAGGAGGTCGCGACCGTTGGCAACATCTATCTCGGCCGCGTGCAGAACGTGCTGCCGAGCATGGAGGCCGCGTTCGTCGACATCGGCCAGGCCCGCAACGGCGTGTTGTACGCCGGCGAGGTGAACTGGGACTCCGCCCGCCTGGAGGGCCAGCCGCGCCGCATCGAACTTGCGTTCAAGTCGGGTGATCCGGTGCTGGTGCAGGTGACCAAGGATCCGATCGGGCATAAGGGCGCGCGCCTGACCTCGCAGGTCACGCTGGCCGGCCGTTTCCTGGTGCTCGTGCCGTCCGGCGGCATGACCGGCGTGAGCCGCAAGCTCAGCGAGCGTGAACGTTCCCGTCTCAAGGGCATCGTTTCGAAGATCGCTCCGAAGGATATGGGCGTGATCATCCGCACCGCGGCCGAAGGCGCTTCCGAGGAGGCCATCACCAAGGATCTGGAAAACCTGGTCCGTCAGTGGGAGCGCATCAGCGCCAAGCGCGACGAGTTCCTGCACGGCAAGCGTCCGAAACTGCTGCAGGGCGAGCCGGATGTGGCCATCCGCGTGGTACGTGACATCTTCAATGACGATTTCGGCAAGATGATCGTCGAGGGCGACCGTGTGTACGGCCGTATCGAGGAATATCTCGACACCATGGCCCCCGATCTGAAGGACAAGCTCGAGAAGTGGGATCCGGCCGAGCATGAGGGCAAGGACGTGTTCGACAAGTGGCAGATCGACTCCCAGCTCAGGAAGGGCATGGAGCGCCAGGTCTACCTGCCGTCCGGTGGCTCGATCGTGATCGACCGTACCGAGGCCATGACCACCATCGACGTGAATACGGGCCGCTTCATCGGTCGCGGCAAGAGCCTTGAGGAGACGGTCACGCGCTGCAACCTCGAGGCGTCCGAGGAGATCGCGCGCCAGCTGCGTCTGCGTGACATCGGCGGCATGGTGATGATCGACTTCGTCGACATGGTCATGCCGGCCAACCGTGATCTGGTGCTGCGCAGGCTGGTCGAATGCCTGGCCCGCGACCGCACCAAGCATCAGGTGGCTGAGGTCACCTCGCTGGGCCTGGTGCAGATGACCCGAAAGCGCATCGGCCAGGGACTGGTCGAGGCGTTCTCCGAGGAATGCCCGACCTGCAAGGGCCGTGGCTTCATCCTTCACGATGAGCCGACCGTGTCCGCCGATTACGACGACCCATATGCCTTGAAGGGCGGCGATCCGTTCGTCAAGACCAACAAGCATGGGCATGGAACGGATGTGCAGGTGCCGAAGGGTTCCTCGCCGGACGTGAAGGCCAAACTCGCGCAGATCGCAGCGGCCGCCGTGGCCGCGAATAATGCGGAAGTGGGCGAAGAATAAGTGATTACGCCGGTATGTCAACCTGACACGCCGGGGGCGGACTTGCGGTTGTACGCGGGTCTGTGTAAATTAGATTGCTGGTGTCTGGCCGCGAGGCTCGAACGTGCCGGGCAGTAAGCTTTCCAAGTCAATAAAGGAACGGATATGTACGCGATTGTGAAGGCCGGCGGCCATCAGGAAAAGGTCGAGGTCGGTGACGTCATCCTCGTCAACCGTCTCAAGGCTCAGAAGGGCGAAACCGTGGAGTTCCCGGTTGCCCTCGTTGTGGATGGCGCCAACGTCATCCTCGGTGCCAAGGATCTCGCCAAGCTCAGCGTCAAGGCTGAGGTCGTCAACGACGAGGCCAAGGGCCCGAAGATCAACATCATGAAGTACAAGAACAAGACCGGCGTTGCTCGTCGCAAGGGCCATCGCCAGCAGCTGACCGCTGTCAAGATCACGGCTATCGCCTGATTGCCGCAGAGGTTGGAGTCAAGGACCGAAAGGAACAGACATGGCACATAAGAAGGGCGCTTCCAGCTCGCGCAACGGTCGCGATTCAAACGCGCAATACCTCGGTGTGAAGAAGTTCGGCGGCGAAGCCGTCGTGGCCGGCAACATCATCGTTCGTCAGCGTGGCACCAAGTTCCACCCGGGCGAGAACGTCGGCATGGGCAAGGACCACACCCTGTTCGCCCTCAAGGACGGCAGCGTGAAGTTCGGCGTGCGCCGTGACCGCAAGGTCGTCGACGTGATTGCCGCCTGAGATACGCGCAATTAACGCTTTAGGAAGCCGCGCCCGTGTGGACGCGGCTTTTCTTTTTCCTTGCCAACCCTGTCCCGCGCAACAACGAAAGTAGATACATGAGTGATTTTGTCGATCGCGTGACCGTCCATGTCAAGGGCGGCGACGGCGGCAACGGTTCCGCCGGCATCCGTAGGGAAAAGTACAAGCCGTTGGCAGGCCCGAACGGCGGCAACGGCGGCGACGGCGGTTCCGTGATCTTTCTGGCCGACCAGAACGCCAACAGCTTGCTTGACTATCGTTTCATGCCACATCGTGAGGCGGGCAGCGGCACCATGGGCCTGGGCGACACGAAGGACGGTTCCAAGGGGGCCGACCTGATTCTGCCCGTGCCCGTAGGCACCGTGATCTTCGAGGCCAAGGGCCCGCAGGGCGCACGCAAGCATCCGGGTGAGCAGCTCGCCGATCTGCGGCACGTGGGCGACCGGTATGTGGCCGCCGCGGGCGGTAACGGCGGACTTGGCAACGCGGCGCTGGCCAATCGCACCCGTCGCGCCCCGGGCTTCGCGCTGCTGGGCGAGCCGGGTGAGGAGCGCGACGTGATCCTGGAGCTCAAGTCCATCGCCGACGTGGCGCTCGTAGGCTTCCCGTCCGCAGGCAAATCCAGCCTCATCGCCGCGATGAGCTCCGCCAAACCGAAGATCGCCGACTATCCGTTCACCACACTGGTGCCGAATCTCGGCGTGGTCATGGCCGGCGACTCGCGCTACACCATCGCCGACGTGCCCGGTCTGATTCCGGGCGCCTCACAAGGCAAGGGCCTTGGCCTGGAATTTCTACGCCACATCGAGCGTACGGAAATCATCGCGCATGTCATCGATTGCGCAACGCTTGAACCTGACCGCGACCCGATGAGCGACTACCGCGCGCTGGAACATGAGTTGGCCGAATACGCCGACAAACTGGAACTGCCGTTGGGGGCGATTCCGATTCCGGAACGTCCACGCATCGTCATCCTCAACAAGGTCGACATGCCGGAAGCCAAGGAATTGGCCGAATTCGTCAAGCCGGAATTCGAAGCGCTTGGGCTGAAGGTCTTCATCATCTCCACCGCCTCGCACGAAGGTCTGAAGGAGCTCAACTGGGCTTTGGCCGCTCTGGTGGCCGACATGCGTAAGGAAGTCGCCAAACGCGAGCAGGTCGAGGAAGAGGCCCGTGTGGTCATCAAGCCGCTTGAGGAGCCGAAGAACCGCCGCCGCCGTAATGACGAAGGCGGCAACGCCCTCGAATTCACCGTTGAGCGTAAGGAATCCGGCAACGGCGATGTCTGGTACGAAGTGCTCGGCGCCAAGCCGGAACGTTGGGTCATGCAGACCAACTTCGACAATGACGAGGCCGTGGGCTACCTCGCCGACCGCCTAGCCAGGCTGGGTGTGGAGGACGAGCTGCGCCGCAAGGGCGCCAAGCCAGGTGATGAGGTACGCATCGGCCGAGGCGATCGTGCGGTGGAATTCGACTGGGATCCGACCATTGCGGCCGGTGCCGAAATGCTTGATGGCGCGCAACTGGGCGCCCGGGGCGTGGATCTGCGACTGCAGGAGAACGGTCGGACGCAGCGTCGTACGAACTCCGAACGCCGCCGTCAATACCATGAGATGATGGACGCCCGCCAGGCGGTGCGCGAGGCCATGATGGCCGAACGCGCGGCCGGCCACTGGGCCGACCCGTCCGTGGATGACGACCGTCACGACGAGAACAGCCTGTTCGGACGCGGCGAGTCCGTCGACACGGACGACGAGGAGAAGTAAGGCGGCCGACGAAGCCCGCTGATGTGCCGATGGCATGTTGGCGGGCTTTTCAATGGTTTTCAGGGAGCCGGACCGAACGCCGGGAGGGATTTTATGAACACGCCATCGCAGACGCAGGTGCGCAGAGCCATCGCAGAGGCACAGACCATCGTGGTGAAAGTGGGATCCAGTTCGTTGACCGAACCGAGCGGCCACCTCGATCCGGAACGGTTGAACGCCCTGGTGGCGGCCTTGGCACGGGTGCGGCTGATGGGAGGGCGCGTGGTACTTGTCTCCTCCGGCGCCATCGCCGCCGGTTTCGGCTCGTTGGGTTTCGATGCACGTCCGACCGACGTGGCGGACCAGCAGGCCTGCGCGGCTGTGGGGCAAGGACTCCTGATGGCGCAATACGAGGCGGCCTTCGCACAATATGGTCTGCGTGTCGGGCAGATCCTCATCACCGTCTCCGACACAATCGCCCCGCAGCAGTACCGCAATGTGCGCCGAACGCTGGAACGGCTGCTCGACCTGGGCGCGGTGCCGATCATCAACGAAAACGATTCCCTGGCCTCCAACGAGATCCGTTTCGGTGACAACGACAGGCTCTCCGCGTTGATCGCCAATATCGTGGTCGCTGACGCTCTGGTGCTGCTCACCGATGTGGATGCGCTGTACACCGCACCACCGAATGAGCCGGGGTCAAGGCGCATCGCGTATGTGCCGAATGTGGAGACCGCCCTGGAAAGGGTGCAGGTCGGCGGCACCGGCTCGAACGTCGGCACCGGTGGCATGGTCACCAAAATGGAGGCCGCGCGTGTGGCCGCGGTGTCGGGTATTCCGTCCGTGCTCACCTGCGCCGCGAACGCCGGGCCTGCCATGATGGGCGATCCGGTGGGCACCGCATTCGCGCCGATTCACGACCGTGGGTCCTCACGCCGGCTGTGGATCGGCTTCGCGGCCCATCCATTCGGCACGTTGGTGGCTGATGCGGGTGCCGCGGCCGCCGTGCGTGGGGGAGCGGCCAGTCTGCTCGCCGCAGGCGTGGTGGAGGTCAAAGGCGAGTTCGCCGCCGGAGACGCCGTATGGATCGACGACGAGGCCGGCAACCATCTGGCCAAAGGGCTGGCGGGCTTCGATTCCGAAGAGATTCCGCAGATGCTCGGCCGCAATACGGCCCAGCTCAGGCGATTCCTCGGCGAGGAATATGCCCACCCGCTGGTGCATCGCGACAACCTGGTCCTGGTCTGATGCCGGTTCCCACCGGACGCATCGTTACGGCCCTTCCCATAACGTGTGTCGCGGGGGTTTCGTTTTTCGTGTGGCGGGTCTAGCATGACAAGCATGACTATGGCTGACTGGCAGACTCTTTCCGACCGTATCAATCACGTGGCTCCGAGCGCTACCCTGGCCGTCGATTCCAAGGCAAAGGCAATGAAGGCCGCCGGAGTCGACGTCATCGGGTTCGGTGCAGGCGAACCGAACTTCCCGACTCCCGCACCGATCGTCGCGGCCGCGGCCGCCGCGGTGCGCGATCCCAGGAACTACCGCTACACGCCGACCGCAGGCTTGCCGGAACTACGTGAGGCGATCGCCGGCAAGGTGTTGCGCGACTCCGGTTACGAGGTCGACCCGAGCCAGGTCGTCGTGACCAACGGTGGCAAGCAGGCCGTCTACGAATCCTTCCAGATTCTGCTCAACGAGGGCGACGAGGTCATCATCCCGACCCCGTACTGGACCAGCTATCCGGAAGCCGTGAAGCTGGCCGGCGGCGTGCCGGTCGAGGTGTTCGCCGGCGCCGATTGCAACTTCGAACCGGACATCGACGCCATCGAAGCGGCACGTACCGAGCGTACCAAGGCCATCATCGTGACCACGCCGAACAATCCGACGGGTGCCGTATGGAAGCCGGAGACCGTCAAGGCCATCGGCGAATGGGCCGTGGAGCATCATGTGTGGGTCATCGCCGACGAGATCTACGAACATCTCAACTACGACGATGCGAAGACCACGTACATCGGCGCCGCGGTGCCGGCCGTGCGCGACCAGCTGCTTGTGCTCAATGGCGTGGCCAAGACCTATGCCATGCCGGGCTGGCGCGTCGGCTGGATGGTCGCCCCGGCGGAGGTGGCCAAGGCCGCTTCCAAGCTGCAGGGCCACATGACCTCCAACGTGAACAACATCTCCCAGCGTGCCGCCATCGAAGCCGTTTCCGGTCCACTTGACGCCGTCTATGACATGCGTGCCGCCTTCGACAAGCGCCGCCGGACCATCGTGGCCGCGTTGAACGACATCGAAGGCGTGCACTGCCCGACCCCGACGGGCGCATTCTATGCGTTCGCCGATGTGACCGCCTTGCTGAACAGGCCGATCGGTCCGAACGAGACCGTGTTCGCCAACACCTCCGAACTGGCTGCGGCCCTGCTCGACGAAGGCCATGTCGCCGCCGTGCCGGGTGAGGCGTTCGGAGCCCCCGGCTATCTGCGATTCTCCTATGCCTTGGCCGACAACGACCTCATTGAAGGCATGAAGCGCATGAAGGCATGGACGCAGGCGTGAAGCGCACAGCCCGGCATCGCGCCGACTGAACATATGGATTCGCATCTCGGTGACATGCCGGGGTGCGAATCTTTTTCCGTTGGAAAATGGCGGTTTTGCGACTGTAGATGGAAAAACGATTGGACGAAGTCGCAATTACCCGCTACTATTTCAACTTGGCGGTTTTGCCGCTTACTTCTTGCGCGGTTTTTCGCACAAAATCCTCGCCAGCAAGTAGAAACGGCAGAGTACACCTAGGGAAGTGGCGCAATTGGTAGCGCAACGGTCTCCAAAACCGTAGGTTGTGGGTTCGAGTCCCGCCTTCCCTGCCAAGCTTCTTACGACAAGCCAAGCGGAGGATCATAATGGCGAAGGCAAGCAAACGCGAAAAGGCCGTCAAGCCGAATATCTTCATGCGCATTGGTTTGTTCATCAAACAGATCATCGACGAACTCCGCAAGGTAGTGACCCCGACCAGCAAAGAGCTGTTCTTCTGGGCCCTCGCCGTGTTTATCTTCGTGCTGTTCCTGATGGCACTGGTCACCGGCATGGACTTCGGTCTGGGCAAACTCACGTTGTGGATCTTCGGCTGACAGACACGTGAAGGTGAAAGTGCATGACTGACGAAGTGATTTTCGACAACCTCGACGAGGCTCCCGAGGCTACCGAAGAGGCCGTGGCCGCCGTTGAGGCGTTGCCGGAGACCGAGGCGGCGGAGGCTGCCGGGGAACCGGCCGCCGAGGAGGACGCCGAGCAGGTCGAAGCCGAAACCTCTGCCGATGCCGTCGCTGAATCCGAGCAGGATGCGGAATCCGAACAGGATGAGCAGGATGCCGGCACCAAGGCGGTCGAGGAGTTCTCGAAGAATCTGCGCACCCTTGAAGGCAAGTGGTACGTGCTGCACACCTATTCCGGCTACGAGAAGCGCGTGAAGACCAACGTCGAGTCCCGTGTGGCCAGTTTCGGTTTGGAAGACAAGATCTTCCAGATTGAGGTGCCGATGGAAGAGGTCGAGAAGCACACCGAAAAGGGCAAGAAGGTCATCACCCGCGTGCGCGTTCCCGGCTATGTGCTGATTCGCATGCTTCCGGACGAGAACGCCCGCCGCATCGTACGCGAGACCGAAGGCGTCACCGGCTTCGTCGGCCCCACCAAGGAGCCCGCGCCGTTGTCGCGCAAGGAAGTCGTGTCCATGATGGCCCCGATGATCGCCTCCGAAGCGCTCAAGAAGGCCGGTGATAAGCCGGCCGCGGCCAAGAAGCGCACCCTCGAGGTCTCCTACGCCGTCGGCGATCAGGTCACCGTCACCGATGGCCCGTTCACCACCATGGCCGCCGTCGTCTCCGACGTGGAACCGACCACCCAGAAGCTCACCGTGCTCGTGTCCATTTTCGGCCGCGATACGCCGGTGGAGCTTGGCTTCAACCAGGTCGAGAAACTCGCCTGAGATTCCGTTGCGGAGCGCTTTTCCGCATTGTGAGTGTTCAGGAATGAATCCCTAGGGATCCGAAACTTCAAGCCCCGCGGCAATGCGGGGCTTTTGCGTATGCTTCCGTGCGTTCGCGCAATGTCGTGACGGGCATGCATAATAGGAAAGCTTGTGTCTGGAGGGTTTCGTATGCCCGAAACGAGCTCGGAACCCGCTAGCACAGCACAGCAATATACGTTGCGGAAGGAACCGGTTGCGGGAAGCCAATTCCGGTGCCGTTAACACCGCTTCATAGAAAGAAGAACCATACAATGGCTCCTAAGAAGAAAGTCTCGGCGCTGATCAAGCTCCAGATTCAGGCTGGCAAGGCCAATCCGGCCCCGCCGCTGGGTCCGGCTCTGGGCTCCCATGGCGTGAACATCATGGACTTCTGCAAGGCATACAATGCCCAGACGCAGGACAAGATGGGTCAGGTCATCCCTGTTGAGATCACCGTCTACGAAGATCGTTCCTTCACCTTCATCCTGAAGACCCCGCCGGCGGCAGCCCTGCTGAAGAAGGCCGCGGGCATCCAGAAGGGTACCGAGAACCCGCTGACCCACAAGGTCGGCTCCGTCACCAAGGCTCAGGTCCGTGAGATCGCCGAAATCAAGATGGCCGATCTGTCTGCACGCGACGTCGAAGCCGGCATGAAGATCATCGAGGGCACCGCCCGCTCGATGGGTATCACGGTTACCGACTGAGAGGAGAAGGACAAATGGTAAAGCGTTCCAAGAAGTATCGCGAAGCGGCTGAAAAGATCGATCGCAACAACCTTTACACCGCCAACGAAGCCATCGCTCTCCTCAAGAGCATGCCGGAGTTCAAGTTCGACCAGACCGTTGAGGCCGTGCTGCGCCTGAACGTGGATCCGCGTAAGGCCGACCAGCTGGTCCGTGGTTCCGTGAATCTGCCGAACGGCACCGGTAAGACCGCCAAAGTCCTCGTGTTCGCCCGTGGCCCGAAGGCCACCGAGGCTCTCGAGGCCGGCGCCGACATCGTCGGCGACGACGATCTCGTCGAGAAGGTCGCCGGCGGCTTCCTTGACTTCGATTCCGTCGTGGCCACCCCGGACATGATGGGCAAGGTCGGCCGTCTCGGCCGCGTGCTCGGTCCGCGTGGCCTGATGCCGAACCCGAAGACCGGCACCGTGACCATGGACGTCACCAAGGCCATCAAGGACATCAAGGGCGGCAAGGTCGACTTCCGCGTCGACAAGAACGGCAACCTGAGCTTCCTCATCGGCAAGCTCTCCTTCACCGAGCAGGCTCTGGAAGAGAACTTCAAGGCCATTGCCGACGAAGTCAAGCGTCTGAAGCCGTCCACCGTGAAGGGTCGCTATGTCACCAAGGCGACCATCACCTCCACGATGAACCCGGGCGTTCCGGTCGATCCGGCGATTCTCGCCTGATCGCACGCCTGGCTGCAGCCAACGACTGACGGGACCCGCCCTGCCGATTCGGTAGGGCGGGTCCCGTCATATGCGAGCACATAGGCGTCACACGCGTTTCATCGCTCGCGCATGCGGCCGATGGCGAGTGCGGTGGTGAGCACATAGGCGTCGCGTGGATCGGTGGCATCCCAGCCGGTGGTCTCCGCGGCCCGCCTCAGACGGTAGCGCACCGTATTCGGATGCACGTTGAGTTCCTTGGCGGTATTCTCCAGCGAACTGCCATACCTGAGAAATGTGGAGACGGTCAGATAGGTCGGATCATCGGGATTGTCGCCGCGTAGCACCCGATATACGTTCCGATACAGCTCTTCACGGGCATAGTCATCGCCCAGCAACGCGCGTTCCGGCAGCAGTTCGTCCGCACGGAGCGGGCGCGACTGCGTGGACAGGGCCGGGGCCGCCTGCAGCGAGAAGAGCGTCTCCCGCAGGGCGTGCGAAGCGCCGGCGACGCCGGAACGTACCGGACTCAGATATACGGGGTCGGTTTCGGCAAGCGCCGGCATCACCGCAGTGCAGGTGACTTCCGCAGTGGCGGCACCGATCTGCCGTACCAGTATCAGCAGAAAATTGCCGTATGTGCCGACGATCGCGTTCTCGCCGCCCAAGTCGCGCACGGCTTTGCGGGCGGCCAACGATGCGGCCATCGGATTGGATGCCGGCACGCCGCCGATGGCGAAGCAATCGAACGCGCCACGCCATGCAAGCACATTCAGCAAGGAGGTGACGCGGTCGTCGGCGATACCGCTCATCAGGCATTCGAATGCGAGACGTTCGATGGTGGAGTCGTCGGTATGACCTGCCAGCAGGTCAAGGATGTCAGCCTGATCGGAATTCATACTCGTCAAGTCTAGTCTGTGCCGCCACGAATCGCGGCGGGTGGCGCGAAGCGAACTACGGGTGTACCGCGCATTCGGGCCATGACGGTAATATGCCGGATATGACCGAAGTGCGAAAAACCAGGAGCCATGGCGAACGGCTCTCCGGCGTGTGCCGCTGGACGCTGGCCGTGCTGGCATGTCTTTGGCTGGCATGGTGCTGTGCCATTGGGCCGCTGTATTGGTACAACGTGGGATTGGACGGCTTCGGCTGGACCAACATGCTGATTCTGGCGCTTTCCTTCGCCGTGTTTTTCGCCATCGTCGTGGGGTTGGTCAGATTCGGACTGGGTCGGCACGTGCTGCCGCGATATTTCATACGACGGCACGAACGGTTGCGTGAGGAGGTCGAAGGCACGCCGACCACCATCCTCGGCATTCTGCTGAAGCATGTGCACCATGCCGCGTATAGCCGTCCGGGACGCGCCGTGCATGCCGTGATCATCTGGATCGGGCGCAAGCTGATACGTTGCACCGACTGTTGGTGGAAGCTCATGCTGGTGTTCGTGATCGGCTGGCTGTGGATTCCGACCACATTGCTGGCCGCGTATGGCGCCGACATCCGCTCGCAGATCCGTGAATTCAGCTGGGCCTGGAATCAGTGGACCGGACTCAAACAGCCGTACATCGGTTTCTTCTCGTTCGTGCCGATGGACATCTACCCGACCGCGCACTACATGTGGCCCGCGAACCCGACCTACCTGACCGACCAGCACAACATCGTGCTGACGGTGTTCTACGGTGCCGTGGCCATGATCTCCCGCTACTTCACCGATTCCAATGATGCGGGCATCGTGGTGCTGGCGGCGCTGCAGTGGCTGTTCGCCGCCTTCTGCTGTGCCGCCACCGCAAATCGTTTCTTCAACCTGCCCTGGCGCAGACTCGGCGTCGGATCCTTCGATTTCTCCCATCCGGAACGGCATGACTGTTGGATCCAGCGTGATTTCATGCATCCGGAAGCCGGCATGGTCGCACGTCCTTCCCGTCTGCGTGCCGGGGCGAAGACGCGCTTCGCGGTGCTGCTGTTCTTCATGGTGTGCCCGCTGGCCGTGTTCTCCACGATCTCACTGACCAAGTCGCCGTTGTTCGCCTTCGCGTTCGTATGGTGGTTCGGCGTGTGGTACGAGCTGCATATGACGCATATCAAGGCGTTGCCGACCATCAACGGCAAGCCGACGCGCCTGCGCAAGCGTTCCATGCTCGCATTCTTCATGTCGAGCGTGGTGATGCTGATCAGCGCGAAATACGCCTGGTACATCATCGCGCTGGCGCTGATCCTGGCGTTGTTGAATGACCGCAAGCGCTGGAAAACCTATCTGGTCACCCTATTGCTACCGACGGTCATCATCCACGGCGGCATCGTATTCCTTGCGGATTCCGGCGCGATCATCAGCGGCGACCCCATCGAGAGCCGGGGCATCCAGCTGCAGCAGATCGCGCGCGTGGCGAAGTACAATCCCCAAGGCATTCCGGAGGACGCGGCCAAGAAACTCGAGCCGGTCTTCAACCTCGACCAGATGGCCGACGCCTATTACCAGCAGGACGCCGATCCGGTGAAATCCTCCGGCATCCAATCCAAGAAGGTGAGCTATAAGTGGCGCACCGTCACCAAAGAAGACATGGAGAACTTCAACAAGGCATGGTGGGAGATCGTCAAGGCGAATCCGGTGATCGCACTTGACGCCTTTTTCGCCGAATGCTTCGGCTATTTCGATGTGGCCGACCTGCCATACGTATCGATGGATTACTACGTGAACAACGATTATGTGCAGGAAGATAACGACTGGATTCACCTGTACAACCACGAATGGCGCGACAAGGTGGCCGGTTTCGCCAAGAAATGGGGAAAGATACCGGTGCTTGGCTGGTTGACGCACGGGAATCTGTATGTGACGTTGACCCTGCTGATCGGCGCGGCCGAGGTGGTGCTGCGCCGATGGCGCTCGCTGTCGTGGCACTTGCCATTGCTGTTGCTCATGGGCGTGATGATCACCGCGCCGGCGAACAACTTCGAGCGTCACATGCTGCCCGTCGTCCTCGTGTTCGGATTCCTCTGCCTGCAGTTCTGGCGCGAATCGCGTCGCCAACGGCATGCGGCGGTATCAGTCGGCTCCTGATGGTCCTTGAGGGGGTACTGGATGAGATTGATGGATTCTGCGCTGACGATGCCGCGCACCTGCGTCGCGGCCGATCGCGTGTTCTCCTTGGATTCGGTGGGCTCCACCAACACCTATGCCGCCGATCTGGTGCGTTCCGGGGAACTGTACGCCGATCGGCGTGATGATGGCGAGATCGCCGTGGTGTGCGCCGATGAGCAGACCGCCGGGCGTGGTCGTCTCGACCATCAGTGGACAAGCGAGGCGGGGGAATCGTTCACCGTCAGCTTCGTGGTGAGCGTGCCCACGTCGATCGTGCGTGACGCATCGATCAATGGCTGGCTGCAGATGAGTGCCGGTCTGGCCGTGCTGGAGGCGATCCGTGAGGCCTGCCCGAACCGGAGCGCCGAACCGCGGCTTAAATGGCCGAATGACGTCTTTGCCAACGGCAGGAAGCTGGGAGGCATTCTCGCCGAGATGGTGCCGATCCCCGATTGCGGCGACCACGCGGCGATCGTGCTCGGCATCGGCCTGAACCTCAACGTTCCGGCCGACCGCCTGCCCACCGGGAATTCGATCTCCCTGCAGATGTTCACGGACGATCTGCCCGACCCCACCGCCTTACGGGACGAACTGGCCGCCCGCATCGCACAAAGCCTCAGGATACGGCTCGCCGACTTCGAGACTGACCCCCAGCGTGAGGCTAGGCGCTGCCTGGAAGCCATGAACGTGGTCTGCTGGACCCTAGGCAAGCCCTGCGAAGCCCATTTCACCGACGGCTCCACCCTTCAGGGCCAGGCGATATCCCTTAACCCTGACGCCTCGCTCACCCTGCGGGACCGATCCGGGGCGCTCCATCGGGTCACCACCGCCGATGTGGGCGTCCTCCAAGGCCAGCGGTCCGATCGGTAGGAAGGCACGTGCCCCCACAGCGAGGCAGGGCCGGCGTGGTCATGGACGCATAGGTCCAACCAAGCCGGCCCTTACTCCGCCTATTGAAGCTTCGCCAATCCGGCGACTATCGCCGAAGCGACGGCGGCCTTGATCACGTCTCCGACGACGAAGCCCGTGGAGGCGAGCGCCACGACCGGCAGGGATGCGCCCGTGATGGCGGACTGAATGACGAATCCGAACAGATAGTCCACGGCGATACATCCCACCAGGGCCGCGCCGAAATAACGTGCCGCGGTCAGCATGCCGCCCTTGAGCGAGTCGGTATGCGCCTTGCCCTTGAGCAGTGAGGTGACGGCGGCGGCGGGCAGGAAGCCGAACAGGAATCCGGCGCTCGGTCCGATCAGCGCCATGGTGGAGGCGCCGCCCGCGAACACCGGCAATCCGAGGGCACCGGCGGTCAGGTACAGGGTGATGGCCGCGCCGGCCTGGCGCCAGGGCAGCATGAGGGCGGCGAGCATGACCACAAAGGTCTGCAGGGTGATCGGAACCGGGGTGCCGGGAATCGGAATCTCGCCGGCAGCGGAGGCAACCCATAGCAGGATGGCGAACAGTACCGGCTTGAGCATGGAGCCGAATTTGCCGTTGGACAACGATTTGACGGTAAGGATTGCGTGATGCATGAAATCTCCCTGGAGAAGTGATGAAAAGACGCGATTTGTCAACTGACGGGCTTAATCGTAGAAAAATGCGGTTACGACTACGTTTGTGGAGCCTTACAAAAAGATTGCGTCACTTTTGTGGAAAACGAGTTTCCGCGCAACCGCAAAAGCGAGCATTGTTGACAACATGCCTAAAAACGTCAACACACTCTTGGTGGCCAATCGTGGAGAGATTGCGCTGCGTGTAGTGCGCACCGCCCGTGAAATGGGAATTTCCACGGTGGCGGTGTATGCCGAACAGGACCGTCATGCACAGTATGTGCGGATGGCCGATGACGCGTATCTGCTGTCGGGCGACACCTACAAGGACACGTATCTCAACGAGGATCTGCTCATCGACATCCTGCGTCGCAGCGGTGCCGATGCGGTGCATCCGGGCTATGGTTTCCTCTCCGAGGTGGCGGGCTTCGCGCAGAAGGTGATCGACGCCGGTGCGACGTGGATCGGCCCGAATCCGAAGGCGCTGGTCGATCTGGGAGACAAGATCACCGCACGGCGGGTGGCGACCTTCGCCAAGGTGCCGCCGGTGCCGGGTATCTCGCAGTCGATCTCCGACATGCGGCTGCTGCTCGATTTCGCGCATACGCACGGCTATCCGCTGATGCTCAAACGCACCGACGGCGGCGGCGGACGCGGCATCACGCTGGTGCGCAACGATGATGAGCTGCGCGGATTCTATATGAATCATGATGCATTGCAGGGCGGCGATCTGAACGAATACTTCGTGGAGCGCTTCATCGACAAGGGCCGTCATGTGGAGACGCAGTGCGGCCGCGATACGCATGGCAACTTCACCGTGTACTCCACGCGCGACTGCTCCGTGCAGCGCCGCAACCAGAAGCTGGTCGAGGAGGCGCCGGCGCCGTTCCTGCCCGATTACGTGACGGAGCAGCTTGCCCGTTATTCCCGCAACCTGTTCGAGGCCGTGGACTATGTGGGCCTGGGCACCTGCGAATTCATGGTGACCGAGCAGGGCAAGGTGTACTTCCTGGAGGTCAACCCGCGTCTGCAGGTCGAGCATACCGTCAGTGAAGAGGTGTGCGGGCTCGATCTGGTGCGTGAGCAGTTGACGATTGCAAACGGCGGCGAGCTGACGACGGAGCATCCGATTCGCGGGCACAGCTTCGAACTGCGCCTCACCTGCGAGGATCCGGCGAAGAACCTGACGCCGAGCTCCGGCACGCTCACCGCGTTGCGTTGGCCGTCCGGCCCGGGGATCCGCGTGGATTCCGGCGTGCTTGAAGGCGACACCATCTCGCCGAAATTCGATTCGATGATGGGCAAGCTCGTCGTCACCGCCTCCGATCGCGCGAACGCCGTGGCCCGTGTGCGCCGTGCGCTGGAGGAGCTGAGAATCGAGGGCGTGCCGACGCCGGTCAGCCTGTTCGAACGGATCTTCAACGACGACGAGTTCACCGCCGAGCACGGTGTCGAATACGACGTGAGCACAAAGTGGCTGGAACGCAAGTATCTCAACAAGGAAGCCGCCTCATCGCACGGCGGTCAGCCTGCGTCGCTGAGCGGAGCGGCCGATGAAGGCAGGAATCCCGAATCCAGCGAGACCTTCGTGATCGAGGTCAACAACCACAGGGTGTCGTTGACGGTGCCGACCGACATCGTGGCGAACCTGACCGGTTCGGCCAAGGCCCGCGACGCCAAGCGCGCCATCCAGCCATTGCGTGGGCAGGGACTGCACCATACCAGGCAGGGCCAGCCGGCGAACGAGGGCCAGTCCGGCATCATCGCCTCGCCGATGCAGGCCGTGGTCACGCGGATCAATGTGGCCGAAGGCCAGGAGGTCGCCAAGGGCGATCTGCTGGTGGTGCTCGAATCCATGAAGATGGAGAACTACGTGTACGCACCGGTCAAGGGCACGGTCGCGAAGATCTTCGTCGGCCCGGCCAACGGCGTTGAGGCGGGGGAGACGCTGCTCACCATCAATGTGGCGGGCGCCGCCTTCGAATCCAAAGGCGAGGGGGCCGAACAATGACCGATATTCTCACCAGCGCGGCCGTGCAGGATGCCGTGGACCATGTCGAGGGCTCGCAACCGATCCGTCCGGCGGTGCTGCGTGCCGCGCAACTCGCGCACGAGGCGGAGGATCACGCCCGCGACCGCCAGCATGTCAAAGGCAAGCTCACCGCGCGCGAGCGTCTCGACCTGCTGCTCGATACAGGCACGTTCGAAGAGATCGGCAGATTCCGCGGCGGCGACATCAACGGAGGCCGTGCGGGAGCGGCCGTCATCACCGGCTTTGGCGAGGTCCATGGCCGTAAGGTGGCCGTCTATGCGCAGGACTTCTCCGTCAAAGGCGGCACGTTGGGCGTGGCCGAAGGCCGTAAGATCTGCCGGCTGATGGACCAGGCGCTGAATCTCAAGGTGCCGATCATCGCGTTGATCGACTCCGGCGGCGCACGCATCCAGGAGGGGGTGGCCGCGCTGACGCAATACGGCCACCTGTTCACGAAGACCTGCGAGGCAAGCGGATTCGTACCGCAGCTTTCGCTGATTCTCGGCCCCTGCGCCGGTGGCGCCGTATACTGCCCGGCGCTGACCGATCTGATCATCATGACCCGCGAGAACTCCAACATGTTCGTCACCGGTCCGGATGTGGTCAAGGCGGCCACCGGCGAGGTGATCAGCATGGAGGATCTGGGCGGAGGCCACGTACACAACACCACCTCCGGCGTGGCCCACTATCTGGGCGAGGATGAGGCCGACGCGATCGACTATGCGCGTACGGTACTCGCCTACCTGCCGTCGAACTGCGATCTCAAGCCGCCGACCTACGCGTATGCGGCGACCCGGGCCGACCGGGACGTGGCCAGGAGGCTTGCCGATGTCGTGCCGGAGAACGATCGGCAGCCCTACGATGTGCTCGATGTGATCCGCTGCGTCGTGGACTACGGCGAATTCGTGCAGGTGCATGAGCTGTTCGCCTGTTCCGCGGTGGTCGGCTTCGCCTGCATCGACGGGCATCCGGTGGGAATCGTGGCCAACCAGCCGAACGTCAACGCGGGCATTCTCGACGTGGACTCCTCCGAAAAGGTGGCGCGATTCGTGCGTTTGTGCGACTCGTTCAACCTGCCGGTCATCACGTTCGTGGATACGCCGGGCTATAAGCCGGGTGCGCAGCAGGAGCATGCGGGCATCATCCGCCGTGGCGCGAAGGTGATCTACGCCTACGCCAATGCGCAGGTACCGCTTGTCACCGTGATTCTTCGCAAGGCCTTCGGCGGCGCCTACATCGTGATGGGTTCCAAGTCGATCGGCGCGGATCTCAACTACGCGTGGCCGTCCAGCCAGATAGCGGTACTCGGCGCCACGGGTGCGGTGAACATCATCCACCGCAAGGATCTGCAGAAGGCCAAGGATTCCGGCAAGGACGTGGAGGCGCTCCGGGCCAGATACACGGCCGAATACGAACGTACCACCGTCAATGCGAACCTGTCGCTGGAAATGGGCGAGATCGACGCGATGATCGATCCCGAGCAGACCCGCGAGACCATCGTCGACGCGTTGCAACTGCTCGCCAGCAAGAAACGTAGCCGCAAAACCACCAAACATCACGGCAACCAGCCGCTCTGACCCCTGCAATGCTCCCCCTCGATAGGGGAGAGCCAACGAAGATTTTGGAATAGAAGTGAGGAATATCATGAACGCCTTTTTTCTCGATCGACTGAACAGTGAGCCGCACGCGCTCGCCTTCGCCGGCCAGTCCACGCCGTGGCCGGTGGCACTCGCCGACCAGAGCGCCAATCCGGTGCTCGACGACGAGCTGCATGCTCATGTCGATGCGGCGCAGGCCCTGCTCTACCCGGTGGCCGCCGATCTGCTGGCCACCACGGGCCGCCCGGTCGACCTGTTCGGCTTCGAGGCGAATCCGGCTCGTCTCGGTGCCGCCGGTGCCGCCGCGGCCAGCGTTCCGGGTATCGCGCTTACCCAGCTGGGCGCGCTGATCGACGCCGCCGAACTTGGCTACAATCCGGCCAAGGCCAAGCCGATCGCAGTGCTCGGCCACTCACAGGGCGTGCTTGCCGTACATATGGTCCAGGCCATCGAACAGGCCGGTTCCATCGAGGCCGCCGCTGCGCAGATTGATGAGATTCTTGCGATCGCCACGCTGATCGGCGTTGCCGGAACCCGTCAGGCCCGTCAACTGGGCCTCGCCTCCCGCCATGGCGAGGCGACCCCGATGCTGTCGGTCAAGGACATCACCCGCGCCCAAGTGGACGCGCTGATCGCACGCGTTCCCGGCGCCTGCGGCCCGATCGCCGTGGCCGTGACCAATTCCGCCACGCATTACGTGCTTTCCGGCTATCCCGAAGACCTCGCCGCATTCGGCGTGGAAGTCGCCAAGGAGCATAAGCGCCAGGCCAAGCTGCGCGAGGAGAAGGTGCGCGGTGGCCGTGTGTTCGGTCCGGTGCTCGAATACCTCGACGTGACCCTGCCATTCCACAGCCCGCTGATGGCCGACGCTGTTTCACAGGCCGTTTCATGGGCGGAATCCTGCGGCATCGATGCCGAGCATGCCCGTGAGCTCGCCGCCGAAGTGCTGTTCAATCATGTGGATTGGGCCGCCCGCGTGAGCGCCTTGATGCAGTCCACCGATCCAAGTGCCCTGTGGGTGCTGGACTTCGGCCCGGGCACCACCGTGGGCAAACTGTTCTCCACCGTGGCCCAGGGGACGGGCGTCGGCGTGGTGGAAGCCTCCACCACGGCTGATCGCGGTGCGCTGTCCACATTGGAGACCTCACCGGAGCGCACCCAGAACTGGGCCCGTTTCGCGCCGAGCATCATCCACACCGCCGCCGGCGACAAGGTACGCACCGCGTTCACCGAACTCACCGGCAAGGCCCCGGTGCTGCTCGCCGGCATGACCCCGACCACCGTGGAGCCGGAAATCGTCGCCGCGGCGGCCAATGCCGGATATTGGGCCGAACTTGCCGGCGGTGGGCAGGTGACCGCCAGCGTATTCGACCGCCATGTGGCCAAACTCGAGGAGGAACTCGAGGAAGGACGCACCGTCGAATTCAACGCCATGTTCATGGACCGCTATCTGTGGAACCTACAGTTCGGCTCCCAGCGCATCGTACCGAAGAAGCGTGCCAGCGGCACTCCGATCGACGGCGTGGTCATCTCCGCCGGCATTCCCGAATTCGATGAGGCAGTGGAACTCATCCATACCCTCAACGCCGACGGCTTCCCATATGTGAGCTTCAAACCGGGCACCGTCGACCAGATCCGCCAGGTCGTCCGCATCGCCAAGGCGGTGGCACCCACCAAGGTGCTCATCGAGGTCGAAGGCGGTTCCGCGGGCGGGCACCATTCCTGGGAGTCCCTCGACAATCTGCTGCTGAGCACCTATGCCGAAGTGCGTGAGCAGGCCAATCTGGTGCTCGTGGCAGGCGGCGGCATCGGTACGCCGGAACGCGGCGCCGACTACATCACCGGCGAATGGTCCGCCGAATACGGCCGCCCGCTTATGCCGGTCGACGGCGTGCTCGTCGGCACCGCCGTCATGACCGCAAGGGAAGCCCACACCAGTGCGGAAGTCAAGCGGATGCTCGTCAACACCCCGGGCATCGAAGCCAAGGGCGCCGCCAACGATCCGTTCGCCCCGCTCGGCGAGCAGTGGGTACCGAGCGGTCAGGCATTGGGTGGCGTGACTTCCGGCCTGAGCCACCTGCATGCCGACATCTACGAGCTTGAGAACTCATCCGCCCGTTGCGGCCGTCTGCTGGTACGCGTCATGAAGCATCCGGAGGAGCTGGAAAGCCGCCGCGAGGAGATCATCGAAGCACTGAACGCCACCGCCAAGCCATATTTCGGCGATCTGAAGAGCATGACCTACCTTGGGTGGGCCCAGCGTTTCGCGGACCTCGCCTTCCCGTGGGCCGACGAGACCTATGCCGACCGATTCCTGCACCTGCTGCAGCGTATCGAGGCGCGTGTCACCGAACAGGAAAGCGGCGAATTCATGTCGCTGTTCGCCTCGCGTGCCGACGTGGAAGCCGATCCGCACGTCGCCATCGCCAAGTTGGCCGGAACCTATCCGCAGGCCAGCGAGCTGACCGTCACCCCGATGGATGAGGCCTGGTTCCCGACCCTTGTTCGTGAATACCCGAAGCCCATGCCGTTCGTACCGGTCATCGACAACGAACTGTTGCGTTGGTGGGGTCAGGATCAGCTGTGGCAGTCGGAGGATTCCCGCTACTCCGCCGATTCGGTGCGTATCATTCCGGGACCGATTTCCGTTGCCGGCATCACCACCGTCGATGAGCCGGTGGCCGACATCCTCGGCCGATTCGAATCGGCCATGGTGCGTCGCGTCGCTGCGGACGGCGGGTCGAAGGACCTCAATGCCTTCGCGCAGTTGGGCGCCGCGGCCAGCGCCGAGGAGTTCATCCGCAAGTCGCCGAACATCTACTGGGTCGGCCATCTCATGGCCAATCCGGCATACGGCACCGGCAATGGCGATGCCGACTACGAGATCCGCAGGATCGGTACGGACGGCAACGTCGAGCGGTACGATCTTGACATCCATCTTGACACCTATTGGGACCATGATCCGGATGGCGGCGCATCCAAGCACGCCGTGCGTGACATCGTGATCCCGCTCAACGTCGACGGCACCGAATCCGGCCTGTTCCCGGTCGTGGACCGGGATCGCCTGCCGGAACACGTGTACCGCATGCTTGCCGACACCGCCGGCATCGGCAACACCGCCATCACCGGAGACCGGCTCACCGCCATGCCGCGGATCGTCGACGGCCCCTCCGATGCGGACCGGCCATTCGGCGAGGCGCACACCACCTATACGCTGTCGGCCAACCTCGGCTTCGACCATGAGGCGGCCACCGGCGGTGCGCTGCCGAATGACCTCGTACCGTCCCGCATCGCCCCCG
The DNA here is from genome assembly GCF_000522505.1 of Bifidobacterium moukalabense DSM 27321. Taxonomy (GTDB): domain Bacteria; phylum Actinomycetota; class Actinomycetes; order Actinomycetales; family Bifidobacteriaceae; genus Bifidobacterium; species Bifidobacterium moukalabense. The sequence continues at coordinate 464,135 of NZ_AZMV01000007.1, forward strand.
ACGCACTCGTCGGACCCGCATGGCCGGCCATCTACGCGGCCCTCGGCTCCGTGTACGTCAAGGGCTTCCCGGTCATCGAAGGCCTGCTCAATGCCGTGCATCTCGACCATCTCGTGGAACTCGAGGTGAACGACAACGAGCTCCTCGACCACACCGGTGAAACGATCGCCCTCACCAGCTGGGCCGAGGACTACTTCGAATCCGCCTCCGGCCGCGTCGTGACCATCCACGTCACCCATACCGCCGAAGACGGCACCCTGCTGGCCAACGAAACCGAACGTTTCGCCATCCGCGGCCGCGCATACTCCGACGCATTGCCGCCGGAAGCGCCGGAGTACGGCGGCATCGACGCCGAAATCGAAAGCACCCCGCGTCGCCTGCTGCGCCGCGTCAAGGTGACCGCCCCTCATGAGATGACCGCCTTCGCACGCACCTCCGGCGATTTCAACCCGATCCACACCTCCCACCGGGGCGCGGCAGTATCCGGCCTTGCGGCTCCGCTGGTGCATGGCATGTGGCTGTCCGCGACCGCACAGCATGCGGTGCAGGCGCTCGACGGCAAGGGCGCGCATTACGAGATCGCCGGCTGGACCTACAACATGTACGGCATGGTGCAGCTCGACGACGAGGTGGAGATTTCCATCGAACGTGTGGGCCGTGTGGCCCATTCCGGCATGGTGCTGGAGGTGACCAGCCGCATCGACGGCAACATCGTCTCCCGTGCGACCGCGATCGTGCGCGCGCCGAAGTCGGCCTTCGTCTACCCAGGCCAGGGCATCCAGAAGCAGGGCATGGTACTCGACGAGCGCGCCAAATCGCCGGCGGCCCGCGATGTGTGGGAGCGTGCGGACAGGCTCACCCGCGACAGGCTCGGCTTCTCGATCCTCGCCGTCGTGCGCGATAATCCGAAGGAGCTGACCGCCAACGGTGTGACCTACCGTCATCCGGAAGGTCTGCTCAACCTCACCCAATTCACCCAGGTGGCGCTCGCCACCGTGGCCTTCGCCCAGACCGCACGGCTGCGCGAGGCTGGCGCCGATATCTGGCCCGCCTATTTCGCCGGCCATTCGTTGGGCGAATACAATGCGTTGAGCTCCTTCGCGAACGTGATCCCGCTGGAGACCGTGCTTGAGCTCGTCTTCCACCGCGGTTCCACCATGCATCATCTCATCCCGCGTGATGAGAAAGGCCGCTCCAACTACCGCATGGGCGCGCTTCGTCCGAACCAATTCGGCGTGGGCGATGACGGCGTGCGCGAGTACGTCGAATCCATCGCGAAAGCCTCCGGCGAGTTCCTTGAGATCGTGAACTACAACCTTGCCGGGCAGCAGTACGCCGTGGCCGGTACGATCGCCGGCCTGAAGGCGCTGAAGGCCGATGCCGCACGCCGCGTCGCCGAATATGGCGGCAAGCCGGCGTTCATGCTGGTGCCGGGCATCGACGTGCCGTTCCATTCCACGCTGCTGCGCAAGGGCGTGCCGGAGTTCCGTGACAAACTCGACGCACTGCTGCCGGCCCATATCGACTATCGTGGCCGACTGGTCGGTCGCTATATTCCGAATCTGGTCGCCGCTCCGTTCGAGATGACGAGGGATTTTGCGGCCAGGATTCTCGAGGTCGTGCCGTCCGAACGGATCAAGGCCGCGCTCGACGATCCGCAGGTGTGGGATTCCTATGCCGAAGACGATCAGAAGCTTGGCCGACTGCTGCTCACCGAACTGCTGTCGTGGCAGTTCGCCTCGCCGGTGCGTTGGATCGAGACGCAGCACCTGCTGTTCTCCTCCGCGGAGCAGGGTGGCTGCGGCATCGAGGAATATGTCGAAGTAGGCCTCGGCAACGCCCCGACGCTCGCCAATCTTGGAGCCAAGACCCTGCGACTGCCGCAGTTCTCCGGTCGTGACGTGACCGTCTATAACGTCGGTCGTGACGAGGGCCGTGTGTACATGACCGATTCCGATTCGCTGGTGCCGCAAGAGGATGCCGATGATTCCGCCATCGCCGGGGCCTCCGTGCAGGATTCCGCCCCGGTCGCCGCCACTGCGTCCGTCCCGGTTGCAGCCGCTCCGTCGGTTCCCGCCGGAGCCCCGTCCGGTGCGGCAGTGGCCGACATCCCGTTCAAGGCCGCCGATGCGATCGCCATGCTGCTGGCCTATTCCGCCAAGGTGCGCCCGGATCAGATCGGTGATTCCGATACCACCGACACCCTGACCAATGGCGTTTCCTCCCGCCGTAACCAGCTGCTGATGGACATCAGCTCCGAACTGGGCGTGGCCTCGATCGACGGTGCCGCCGAGGCGACCGTCAAGGCACTGAGCGCTCTGGTGAACAAGGTGGCCCCGAACTATAAGGCCTTCGGCCCGGTGCTTGCCGACATCGTGCGCGATCGCGTGCGTGGTCTGTTCGGTGCCGCCGGCGTCAAGCTCGGTCAGATCACCAAGCGCGTGACCGATACCTGGCAGCTTGGCGAAGGCTGGTCCGGCCATGTGGTGGCCGCGCTCGTGCTCGAAACCCGTGAGGGTGCCAGCTCGCGTGGCGGCGACCTCGCCTCGTTGGCCACCGATGCGGTTTCCAATGCCGCCGCGGCCAATGCGCTGATCGATGCGGCCGTGCAGAAGGTCGCCTCCGACAATGGCGTGGCCGTGGCCATGCCGAATGCCGGTGGCGCGGCCGGCGGTGCGGTGGTCGACTCCGCCGCTCTGGATGCGTTCGCGGCCAAGGTGACCGGTGCCGACGGCGTACTTGCCTCCACCGCCAGGTTCGTACTGAACCAGCTGGGCGTCACCGCTCCGTCGGCCGACGATTCCGCCGATAACAACGCCGCGGTGGTCGCCGCCGTCGAAGCCGAGCTTGGATCCGATTGGCCGAAGCAGGTCGAACCGCGTTTCGATGCCCGCAAGGCCATACTGTTCGACGACCGTTGGGCCTCCGCACGTGAGGATCTCGCCCGTGCCTACTACAACGACGACGTCTCCGCCCTGGACGGCGGCTTCGTCGGTCTCGGCAAGGCCGTTGCCGCCGAAGCCGACTGGTACGCGGGCAAAATCGCATCCGAGGAGGGGGCCGCACGATCCGCCCTCGCCTCCGCCTTCCGCCGCGTTGCCGCCGAAGCGCTCGAAAACGTCTCCGATGATGCCTCCGCCAGCCGATTCACGGGCGATATCGCCGTCGTGACCGGCGTGGCCCCGAACTCCATCGCCGCACAGGTCGTCAACGGCCTGCTTGCCGGCGGTGCGACGGTCGTCGCCACTTCGCACAGCTTCAAGCCGAGCGTGAAGGCATGGGCCAAGCAGACCTATCGTGAACATGCCACGGGCGGCGCCAGGTTGTGGCTGGTTCCGGCGAACCTTTCCAGCTATCGTGACGTGGACGCGCTGGTGCAGTGGATCGGCAACGTGCAGAAGAAGACCTCCGGCGCGACCACCACCATCCTCAAGCCCGCCTACGAGCCGAGCCTGTTCTTCCCGTTCGCCGCACCACCGGTGCACGGCACCTTGGCGGATTCCGGCGAACTGTTCGAATCCCAGGCCCGCCTCATGCTGTGGGGTGTGGAACGTGCGATTTCCGGACTTGCCAAAATCGGTGCCGACACCGATGTGCAGCACAGGCTGCATGTGATTCTGCCGGGCTCGCCGAACCGTGGCATCTTCGGCGGCGACGGCGCATACGGCGAGGTGAAGAGCGCATTCGATGCGATCGTGAATCGCGCCCGCGCCGAAAAGGTGTGGTCGGGTCGGGTCACCTTCGCTCATCCGAAGATCGGCTGGGTGCGTGGCACCGGTCTGATGGGCGGTAACGATCCACTGGTCGCGGTGGTGGAGCGCCATGGACTCAAGACCTATTCCACCGCGCAGATCGCAGTGAAACTGCTTGATCTGGCCACTCGCGAATCCCGTGAGGAGGCCGTCAGGTCCCCTCTTGACGTGGATCTGACCGGGGGCCTGGGCTCCGAGCCAATCGATATCAAGGCGCTTCGTGCCGAGGCCATGGCCGATGCCGAAGCCAAGACCGCGGAGCATGCCGAATCGCAGGGCGAGGGCGATTCCACTTCCGAAAAGACCATGCCGATCAAGGCGCTGCCTTCCCCGCGCGCCCCGCGCCAGGCGGCGGTCGATTTGCAGGATTGGCGGAACGTCACCGCACGCCCGGAAGATGAGATCGTCATCGTCTCCATCGGCGAGCTGGGACCGTGGGGCTCCGGCCGCACCCGTTTCGAAGCCGAACTCGGCATCCATCCCGACGGCCAGGTCGATCTGTCTGCGGGGGCGGTGCTCGAACTCGCCTGGAACATGGGCCTGCTGACCTGGAACGACAGCCCGAAACCGGGTTGGTACGATGCCGACGGCAATCTCGTGCCCGAAGAGGATATCGCCGAACGCTACCATGACGAGGTCGTGGCCCGCTCGGGCATCCGCCCATTCGACGAGGGCATGGGCGGAGACTACCGGAACGGCACCGACGAGGAGGAGGCCGAGGTATTCCTCGATCACGATGTGACCTTCGCGGTGCCGACCCGCCAGATCGCCGAAGAGTACGTCAAGCTTGACGAGGCTCACACCTCCATCGCGGCCGACGCCGAGTCGGGCGAGTGGAATGTGACCCGCCACGCCGGCTCCATGATCCGCGTACCCCGGCGTGCGGCCATGACCCGCACGGTCGGCGGCCAGTTCCCGAAGGGCTTCGACCCGGTCAAGTGGGGCATTCCGGCCTCCATGGTCGGCGACGTCGACAAGATTGCGCTGTGGAACATCGTCACCACCGTCGATGCCTACCTATCCGCCGGCTTCACGCCGACGGAGATTCTCGAAGCCGTGCATCCGTCCATGGTGGCCTCCACGCAGGGCACCGGTTTCGGTGGCATGGCCTCCATGAGAAAGCTCTACCTGGACCGCTTCCTCAACCATGAGATCCCGACCGACATCCTGCAGGAGGCCCTGCCGAACGTCGTCGCGGCCCACGTGATGCAGTCCTACATCGGCGGTTACGGCAATATGATCCAGCCGGTCTCCGCCTGCGCCACCGCCGCGGTCTCCTTGGAGGAGGGCGCCGACAAGATCGCCCTCGGCAAGGCCGACTTCGTGGTCACCGGCGCAATCGACGACATCGGCGTGGAATCCGTGATCGGCTTCGGCAACATGAACGCCACCGCCGATTCGGAGGAGATGTATGCCAAGGGCATCGACGCACGCTTCTTCTCGCGCGCCAACGACCGCCGCCGCGGCGGTTTCGTGGAATCCCAGGGCGGCGGCACCATCCTGCTGACCCGTGGTGACATCGCGTTGAAGCTCGGCCTGCCGGTCGCCGGCGTGATTGGCTTCGTGCATTCCTATGCGGACGGCGCGCACACCTCCATCCCCGCCCCGGGCCTTGGCGCACTTGCCGCCGGCATGGGTGGCAAGGATTCCAAGCTGGTGCGTGATCTGGCCAGGCTCGGCGTGACCCCGGACGACATCGCCGTGGTCTCCAAGCACGATACCTCCACCAACGCCAACGATCCGAACGAGTCCGAGCTGCATAACACGCTGGCCCACGCCATCGGACGTACGGACGGCAATCCGTTGTTCGTGATCTCGCAAAAGTCGCTTACCGGCCATGCCAAGGGCGGAGCCTGCATCTTCCAGGTCAACGGCCTGACGCAGCTGTTCAAGTCCGGCGTGATTCCGGCGAACGCGGCGCTCGACTGCGTCGATCCGAAGCTCATGCGCGACGATCATATGGTCTGGCTGAGGGAGCCGCTGAAGGTCGGTGCGGTCAAGGCCGGTCTCGCCACTTCGCTGGGCTTCGGCCACGTGTCCGGCTTCGCCGCGATCGTGAATCCGGGCGCCTTCGAAGCAGCCGTGGCGCGCACCGCGGGCGGCGAAGCGCTGGACGCATGGCGTGAACGCGCCAACGCACGTCTGGCCGCAGGTCAGCGCCGTCTCGAGGAGGGCATGATGGGCCGTGCCTCGCTCTACGAGCCGATCGACAACCGTCGTTTCCATGAGAACGGTCACGGCTACGACGCCCACGAGGTCGAGAAGGCCATGCTGCTCGATCCGGGCGCCCGCCTAGGAGCCTCCGGCTACTTCGAGGCATAGAAAAAGGTCGGGTTTGCTGCGGCAGGCCCGTCCAGTCCCGCAGGTGATCGATGAAGGCCGCCGTCCGCGGACCGTCCCGGTATCGTGACGGTCCGCGGACGGCGGGAATCCCCCTGTCGTATGGGAATCCCAACGGTTCGGGATTGGGATTCCGTACGATTGATGTGTGCTGCGGCGATCGTCGTCGGAACGTTGCGGTTGTGGTACGGAAAGGATCGCTCGATGCTGGGCTTGGGGCATGACGTGGTCGATGTGCGTGCGTTCGGCGAGCAGTTGGGATCGCCCGGCTCGCGTATGCGCGGATTGTTCTCCGCACGCGAACTGCGCCAGTCGGCGCAACGCGCGAAGGTCAAAAACGACGGCGAAGCGGTGCATCTTGCCGCCCGCTGGGCCGGCAAGGAGGCCTTTCTCAAGGCTTGGTGCGAGGCGTTGTCCTTCATGTCGGAACGTGATGACGTTTCTTTTCATCCCCCTTACAGCATCGATACCTTCCCCTGGCCATGCGTCGAAATCCTCGACGACTCGCATGGCGTCCCCCATGTCGTCCTGCCTTTGGAGATGCGGCGCAAGTTGAGTGAATCCTTGGGATCGCCGCAATCCCATGCGATACACATCTCCCTGAGTCACGACGGACCCGTCGCGTCGGCGGTGGTGCATATCACGACCGACAGGGGGTGAAAGGCCATCGTCAAACGGTTGATAGTAGGCAAATCGGTGCATCGAACCGGTTTGGTGAAAGAAATGGACCGCGCTACACTGAGTGGCAACGCGGCGATGGGAGCCGCGTGAAGACTCGCAACAATGAAGTTTCCTGAAGGAGTCCACACATGGCGGCACGTTCCAAGTCCGATGAAGCATTTGCAAACCGTCTCGCACAACATGACGAAGAGCTGGAAGAGCTGTTCACAAGCCTGTATGGCGACGCCGAAGCGTTGGAAAGCCTGCGGGAGCTCATGAACGAAGCCCATGCGGCCCGACCGGCCGATCTGAAGCGTCTTGACACCAAGCGCGTGGCCGATCCGGAATGGTACAAGCGCGGCAACATGTTCGGCATGACCATGTACACCGACCTGTTCGCCGGGAACCTTAAGAATCTCGCCGAAAAGGTGCCGTATCTCAAGGAACAGAAGCTCACCTACCTGCATCTGATGCCGCTGCTGAAGATGCCGCACCCGCAGAACGACGGCGGCTATGCGGTGGAGGATTTCGATTCGGTCGATCCGAGCCTGGGCACCAATGAGGATCTTGCGGCGCTCACCAAGAAGCTGCGGCGCGCCGGCATCAGCCTGTGCCTCGACTTCGTGATGAACCACACCGCCTCCAGCCATCGCTGGGCCAAGGCGGCACAGGCCGGCGATCCCGAATATCAGGACTACTACTACTGCTACGACGACCGCACCGTTCCCGATCAGTATGACGCCGTCGTCCCGGAGGTCTTCCCGGCCACGGCACCCGGCAACTTCACATGGAACGAAGACATGCGCAAATGGGTGCTCACCTCGTTCTACCCGTTCCAGTGGGATCTGAACTACCGCAATCCGAAGGTGCTCATCGCCGTGATGAAAAGCGTGCTGGGACTCGCGAACCTCGGTGTCGAGGTGTTCCGCATCGACGCCGTGCCATATATCTGGAAGGAGCTCGGCACCAACTGCCGCAATCTGCCCCAGGTGCACACCATCGTACGCATGCTGCGCATCGTGCTCGAATGCGTCTGCCCGGCCGTGGTGCTCAAGGGCGAGGTGGTCATGGCCCCGAAGGAGCTTGCCGCCTATTTCGGAACCCCGGAGCATCCCGAATGCCACATGCTGTACAACGTGTCCATCATGGTGAACCTGTGGAGCGCGCTCGCCAGCGGCGACGTACGGCTGCTGAAGGACCAGCTCGACAAGCTCGACTCGCTGCCGGAGAACTGCTGGTTCGTGAACTACCTGCGCTGCCATGACGATGTCGGCTGGGGCCTCGATGAGCCGGAGGAGATTCGGCTCGGCATCGATCCGTTGAAGCATAAGGAGTTCCTGTACCACTTCTATGAGGGTTCCGTGCCGGGCAGCTGGGCCATGGGCGAGCTGTACAACTACGACGAGGCCTCGAAGGACGCACGCAGCTGCGGCACCACGGCAAGTATGTGCGGTGTGGAACGTGCGCTGATTACGCACGACAAGCCGTTGCTGGACATTTCCATGAAGCGTGACCTGATGATGCATTCGTCGATGGCGTTCCTGCGCGGCTTCCCGATGCTGAGCTGCGGCGACGAAATCGTGCAGCTCAACGGCTGGGAGTACAAGGAGGATCCGGACCGGGTGGAGGATTCCCGCAACCTGCACCGCAGTCCGTTCGACTGGGAGAACGCCGAGAAGCGCAAAACGGCCGGCACCCTGCAGAAGCGGATGTGGGATGGTCTGAAGGGCATTCGTGAGATGCGCGACGATCCGTGCTTCGGCCCGGACGCATGGGTCACCACGTGGGATGCGCACAACGATGCCGTGCTGGCGATGGTGCGCCACGTGGAAGGCCGTACGGTGTTGGGGCTGTTCAACTTCTCGTCCTCACGCCAGACCGCTTGCCTCGATTCCGACGGCGACATCATGCTGCCCGCCGAGGTCGCCCTCGAGCCCTATGAGGTCCACGTCGCCGAAGCGTAGGCTGGTCGCTGGCAGACTTGCGATTGTTGGGGGGAGTGTGTATAATGGCTCGAGTCGTTTCGTGTCGGCTCGGGCCGATGCAGGGCGGTGCGCGGATGTAGCTCAATGGTAGAGCCTCAGTCTTCCAAACTGATTACGCGGGTTCGATTCCCGTCATCCGCTCCATAACGGGCTCAAGAGAAGAAGCAAGGCGTGCTTAGCGGCACGCCTTTTTGCATACCGGCCGTGCGGCGGCGCGGCGCGCCGGGTATGCTGTAGCTGCCGCGAAGCGGCGCGATGATCGCAGGGACCTCTATCAATGGAGCGAAACATGGCACAGGCGGAAAGCAACAAGGCCACGGAAGTCGTTGACGGTGTGGTCGAGACGGTCGACGTCTCCAAACATCCGACCGCATCCATCGAACAATCCGACTTGTCTTTGGCCGATATCGAGCGCCGTGAATCGCATACGGGCCGTTGGGTGCTGTTCATCGTGCTGGTGTTGGCGGCCATGATCGCGCCCTATTGGTGGGGTCGCGCCATTGCGGTGAAGGATGCCACCTGGCTGGTCGCGCATCTGAGCTTTCTGAATCCCCGCGGCGTCGCGCTGATCTCGTGGACCGTCACCATCATGGCGATGGCGGGTCTGGGCCTCATGGTCGCTGACGCGAAGAAGTGGCTGTGGGGCACAATCTTCATCATCGGCCTGGCCGCCGAACAGTTCGTGGCGGGCCTGTGCCTGCTGAGCTTCAACTTCTGGAACGCCACCTACGTGATGTACGGCAATGCCTCCGGGCTTGCGAACGCCGCCAACCTCGGCATCATCGCGGCCGGCTTCGGCGTGGCCGTCTACGCCGTGTTGTGGGTGGGTCTGCTGGTGTGCATCAAAAAGGAATCGAAGCTGAACGTGCTGACACGCAGCTGGGCCTCGTTCATCCTGTTCTTCGTGATCGAACTGGTCGCGCTTGGCGTGGTGCTGTTCGGTGGCCTGCTTACCGCGGTCTGACATGCGTTCGACTGAGTCCCCTGCCGAGCTCGGCGGAATGGGACAATGATTTGGTCCGGGCTTCGTGTATGATTGCCCTTTGGCGTGTTTCGCCCGCGGATAGAGAGCGCGTCGGCATTGGGCCGGCAGCACCGCGCAGCAACATAAGGAGGAAGCCGTGGCACTTACGGCTGAGGAAAAGCAGGAAATCATCAAGACTTACGCTACCCACGAGGGTGACACCGGCTCCCCGGAGGTCCAGGTTGCCCTGCTGACCAAGCGTATCGCTGATCTGACCGAGCACCTCAAGGAGCACAAGCACGATCACCACTCTCGTCGTGGTCTGCTGCTGATGGTCGGTGACCGTCGTCGTATGCTTGACTATCTCAAGCGTGTTGACATCAATCGTTACCGCTCCCTGATCGAGCGTCTGGGTCTGCGCCGATAGTATAATTCTTCCGCCCGAGCGTCATACGGCGCCCGGGCGTTTTTGCATGACAGCCGCGATGAGGAAAGACAGTATGAAGGCCCAACGGTTTGGGGCGTAAGAGGTCTAGAATCAAGGATTGAGGAAAGCGACGAAGGTACCGTCGCGTCACGCATGTTGAAATCGGTGGAAGTCCGCTGAAGAGGACAGCCGATAGTTGGTAAGTAAAAGCAAGGAAAAAGGAGGAACCCTATGGAGGGTCCCGAAATCAAGGCTGTAGAAGCCGTTATCGATAATGGTTCATTCGGCAAGCGCACGCTGCGCTTCGAGACCGGTCGTCTCGCCCAGCAGGCGGATGGCGCCGTCGCCGCCTATCTTGATGATGATTCGATGATTCTGTCGACCACCACCGCCGGCTCCAGCCCGAAGGAGAACTACGACTTCTTCCCGCTGACCGTCGACGTGGAGGAGAAGATGTACGCCGCCGGCAAAATCCCGGGCTCGTTCTTCCGCCGTGAAGGACGCCCGAGCTCCGAGGCCATTCTCGCCTGCCGTATCATCGACCGCCCGCTGCGCCCACTGTTCCCGCACACCCTGCGCAACGAAGTGCAGGTCGTCGAGACCGTGCTCGCCGTCAACCCGGATGACGCCTATGACGTCATCGCGCTGAACGCCGCCTCCGCCTCCACCATGATTTCCGGTCTGCCGTTCGAGGGCCCGGTCTCCGGCGTGCGTCTGGCCCTGATCGATGGCCAGTGGGTCGCATTCCCGCGTTGGGGCGAGCGTGAGCGTGCCGTGTTCGAGATCGTGGTCGCCGGCCGCGTCGTCGAAAACGGCGACGTCGCCATCGCCATGATCGAAGCCGGTGCCGGCAAGAACGCCTGGCACCTCATCTACGACGAGGGCCAGACCAAGCCGGATGAGGAGGTCGTCGCCGGTGGTCTTGAGGCCGCCAAGCCGTTCATCAAGGTGATCTGCGAGGCCCAGGCCGAACTCAAGCAGATCGCTGCGAAGGAGACCAAGGAATTCCAGCTCTTCCCGGAGTACACCGAGGATCTGTACAACCGTATCGACGAAATCGCGCACGCCGACCTCGACGAGGCTCTGTCCATCGCCGAAAAGCTGCCGCGTCAGGACCGCATCCACGAAATCAAGGAAGGTGTCAGAGCCACCCTCGCGGGAGAGTTCACCGACATGGACGATGCCGAGAAGGATAAGGAAATCGGCAACGCCTTCAAGGAGCTGCAGCGCCAGATTGTGCGTCGCCGCATCCTGACCCAGGACTATCGCATCGACGGCCGTGGCCTGCGCGACATCCGCACCCTGTCCGCCGAAGTGGACATCGTGCCGCGTGTGCACGGTTCCGCCCTGTTCCAGCGTGGCGAAACCCAGATTCTGGGTGTCTCCACACTGAACATGCTCAAGATGGAGCAGCAGATCGACGCGCTGTCCGGACCGCAGTCCAAGCGTTACATGCATAACTACGAGATGCCGCCGTACTCCACCGGTGAGACCGGCCGCGTCGGCTCCCCGAAGCGCCGCGAGATCGGTCACGGCGCCCTCGCCGAGAAGGCCCTCGTGCCGGTGCTGCCGAGCCGCGAGGAGTTCCCGTACGCCATCCGTCAGGTCTCCGAGGCCATCGGCTCCAACGGTTCCACCTCCATGGGCTCCGTGTGCGCCTCCACGCTGTCCCTGCTCGCCGCGGGCGTTCCGCTGAAGGCCCCGGTTGCCGGCATCGCCATGGGCCTGGTGTCCGGTGACGTCGACGGCCAGCACATCTTCAAGACCCTGACCGACATCCTCGGTGCCGAAGACGCCTTCGGCGACATGGACTTCAAGGTCGCCGGCACCTCCGAATTCATCACCGCCCTGCAGCTCGACACCAAGCTCGACGGCATTCCTGCCGATATCCTGGCCTCCGCCCTGCAGCAGGCCAAGGAAGCCCGCACCACCATTCTCGAGGTCATCAACGAGTGCATCGACGGCCCGGCCGAGATGAGCCCGTTCGCGCCGCGCATCATCACCACCACCGTTCCGGTCGACAAGATCGGCGAGGTCATCGGCCCGAAGGGCAAGATGATCAACCAGATCCAGGAAGAGACCGGTGCCGAGATCGCCATCGAAGATGACGGTACCGTGTTCATCTCCTCCGAAGGTGGCGAGGGCGCCGAGAAGGCCAAGGAGATTATCGACTCCATCGCCAACCCGCATGTGCCGGAAGCCGGCGAGACCTACAACGGCAAGGTTGTGAAGACCACCTCCTTCGGTGCCTTCGTGAACCTGACCCCGGGCACCGACGGCCTGCTGCATATCTCCCAGATCCGCAATCTGGCCAACGGCGAGCGCATCGACGCCGTTGAAGACGTGCTCAAGGAAGGCGACACCGTTGAGGTGATCGTGCAGGGCGTTGACGATCGTGGCAAGATCAGCCTCGCCGTCCCGGGCTTCGAGGATCAGGAATCCTCCGCCCCGCGCCGTGAGCGCGGTGACCGTTCCGACCGCGATGACCGTCGTGGTGGCCGTGGCCGCCGTGACGACCGTCGTTCCGATCGTGATGATCGTGATTATGATGATCGTCCGCGTCGCCGTCGTTCCGATCGTGATGATCGTGATTATGATGATCGTCCGCGTCGCCGTCGTGAGCGTGACTATGACGATCGTGATGATCGTGATTATGATGATCGTCCGCGTCGCCGTCGTTCCGATCGTGATGACCGTGACTACGACCGCGATGATCGCCGTTCCGACCGTCGTGGTGGCCGTGGCCGCCGTGACGACCGCAACCCGCGCTACGTGGCCGACGAGAACTACGACGAGTACCGCGCCGATCGCGAAGAGCGTTCCGAACGTCCGCGTCGCCGCGTGCGCCGTGACTTCGATCCGTTCGAGGACTGATATCGTAGACGTCTAGTCGAAGCAAACGCGTGGAGGGCCATCCGGTTCGGGGTGGCCCTCCACGCGTTTTTCGTTGCCGATTGCCACAATGTCCGACGCCCATCGGAAGAGGGTGCCATTTGAGGCGAAATAGGACAAGATAGTACAATGTGTAGGGTCCATGCGAAGATGGTCGAGGAAATAATAAGTTAAAAGTAAGGATTGACGATGAATGTTGGCATTATTATTGCGATCGTCGTAATTGTTCTTATTGCGCTGTGGGCTATTTCCGCCTACAACGGCTTGGTCACCTTGCGTAATCGCGTCAGGAACGGCTGGGCGCAGATCGACGTGCAACTGAAGCAACGTGCCGATCTCATCCCGAATCTCGTCGAGACCGTCAAAGGCTATGCCTCCCATGAATCCGAGGTGTTCACCCAGGTGACACAGGCCCGCGCGGGCGTGATGCAGGCGGCTCAGTCCGGCGACGTGGCACAGCGGATCCAGGCCGAAAACCAGCTCAGCCGTGCGTTGGTCAATCTGCAGGCCACCGCCGAGGCGTATCCGCAGCTGCAGGCCAATCAGAACTTCATGGATCTGCAGTCCCAGCTCAAGTCCCTCGAAGAGAAGATCGCCTACGCACGCCAGTTCTACAACGATGTGGTACAGAAGTACAACACCCGGATCGAAGTCGTGCCGACGAATATCATCGCAGGTCTGTTCCACTTCGAGCAGGCAACGTACTTCCAGGTCGACGAAGCCGATCGCCAGGTTCCCCAGGTCAAGTTCTGACCGATGCCCCTGAGCCTCATCCGCAGCATGGATGAGGCTTTTGCGTCCGCCCCGCCCTTCGGGGCTTCACACGGAAAGGAACGCCGATGAAGTTCAAACAGGTGCTTACCGGCGCCATCACCGCCATAATCATCAGCGTGATGGTGGTGGGTGGCATCATCGTGGTTGCCGAGGCCAACGGCGACGAACCCGACATGAGCTACAAAACACTCGATCTGGACGCGCAGATCACGGCCGATGGCGATCTGAAGGTCACGCAGCATATCGACGTGACGCTTCGTGATCGCGGCGATGACGACCATGAGCGTCCGTGGAAGCAGCTGTATCAGCAGTACGATCTTTCCGAGGATGCATTCACCAACATCACCGACATCAGCGTGTCCGATCCGTTCACTGGCAAGGAATACCCGCAGGGAAGCATCGCCACCCCAAGCGACTATTCCAATCAGGAATGGAACGAACAGCATGCCGGTCAGTGGTACATCGCCGACGTGACACAGGGCGATTCCAATCTGCAGCCCTATGACCCGCAGACCCAGGGATTTTCGGCGAAGCACTCCGACGGCGATGGCGAATCGACCACGGCCCGTGCCGAAAAGGAGCTGAAATCCGACGCCTCCGCCGGTTCGGCACAGCACCGCACCGTGGAAATCGGCTGGAACATTCCCGCGGTCTCGTCAGCCAGCGGCCTGAAGTTCGACATCAGCATGACATTCAAGAATGCGGTCACGAAATACAATGACGTCACCGTCATGCAGTGGGAACCGTTCGGCAAGAAGAACCAGATTCCGATCGGCAAAGTGACCTGCACGCTGACCTTCCCCGACGGCGCCACCCGCAAGAACACGTGGGGCTGGCTGCACGTCACACGTGCGAACTCGACCGACCGCGGCAAGAACGGCTCGCTCGTGCTCTCCGCCGACGACATACGGGCAGGCGACTATCTCGACATCGTGGCCATGTTCGATTCCACATTGGCCGGCAATGTGGCGCGCACGTCGGACAAGGACGCCAAGAGCACGTTCATGAAGATCGAAACGCAGGATGAGACGAAATGGCGTGACGAACGACGTCATTCCGCCAGATTGCGCGTATTGGTCTGGGTGGGCGCAGGCGTGATCGGCATCGTATTGTGCGTATTGGGCATGATCGGCGCCGTTCGCAGCATCAAGGCGTCGCAATACCACGGCGGCATCGAGTATTGGCGTGACCCGCCGGACATGTCTCCGGCCAGCGCGGCCAAAATGATGGGGATATTGGCCGGACCGTCCGGAGTCGGCAGGAAGGGCGCGAGCGTCCGTAACCGCCAGATGAGCTCGACCGTCATGTCGTTGGCTTCCAAGGGGGCAATCGCCATCTACCCCGGACCTGCCGAACTATATGCCGGCTATGACATGTCCAGTACCGGCGCATCGACGTTGGCGGCGATGATCGCCTCGAACGGCAAGGAATCGGAGCTGCGCAAGTCCAGCACCTTGGTGATTCTGCCGGTGGTCTACGGCGACATCGGGTCATTGAATCTCAGCCAATCCGAGCGGGCCGCGCTTGATATCCTGGTCAAGGCCTCGGAGCTAATCGGCAGCAGGGTCTACGACCTCAAAGCCATGAAGAGCGCGTTGGGGGATTACAGCAAGGCCTACACACTGCAGAATGCCTTCGATACCGCTTGTGACAACGAATTCGGCAGGCTCGGCGCCACGCAGAGCACCGGCTTTGGCGCACGTGTATGCGGTGTGCTTGGTATTCTGCTCAGCATTGTCATGGAGTTCCGATTCATCAGTTCGGGAAGCGAGCTGGCATTGGTGTTTGTGGAATGCCTACCGATCATGCTGATGTCGATATTCATTCTGAACATCACGCGGGGCACCGCCATCACCGAAGTGGGGCAGCGGTATGCCGGCCAGGTGCAGGGTCTGAAGAACTATCTTGAGGATTTCAGCGATTTCACCGACCGTAGCGTGCTCGACCTGACCCTATGGGGCCGTTACATGGTGTATGCGACGGCGTTCGGCATTTCCGAGAAGGCCGCCGCACAACTGGCCAGGGCCTATCCCGAAGTGACCGATCCGGAATGGCTGGACCAGAATGCCGCGTCCTCGTACCTGTACTGGCCATGCCGTTCGTATTCGCTCACGTCGGGATCCGCTTTCGCCTCGGCGGCCGGCGGATCGTTCGATGCGTCGGCGTTCAGCGCGAATTATGGCGATTTCGGAGCACAGCTGAGTTCCAGCTTCTCCGACATTCGCACCACCATGGCCGCAACCGCGCCATCGTCGTCCAGCGGTGGCTCCGGCGGCAGCTTCTCCGGCGGTTCCGGTGGCGGCTTCGGCGGTTCGTCCGGTGGCGGCGGTGGCGGTTCGTTCGGCGGACGCTGACCGGCCATCCCGGCCGCATGGGAAAGCCTGCCTTTCGCCTAGGGCGATTGGTAGGCTTTGCTGTTGGAAGGCAAGGATTTCCGTAGGGATCCCGTGCTGTAAGACAAGGCTTCTTTGAAGGAGAAGACATGACCCTGTTCCGCAATCTCGGACCGTTCCGCACCACCGCCATCGGCCATGGTGAAATGCCGTTGACCATCGAAAACAACCGTGGGCATGACGTCGGCATCGAAACGCTGCACGCCTCACTGGATGCAGGCTGTCGCCATATCGACACCGCCTGGGCCTACTACACTCCGGGCGAGGAGGAACAGACCGGCGAAAAGCTGGTGCGCGAGGCTCTGGAAACCTGGAACGGCCCGCGGGACGAGGTCACCGTGGCCACCAAGGTCGGTCTGCGCCGTGCGTGGGAGGGCAACAAGCCGGTGTGGCCGCGCGACGGCAGGCCGGAGCATCTCATCGCATACGGCAAGCAGTCCGCGCAGGCGCTCGGCGTCGATTCGATCGACCTGCTGTACCTGCACCGCCATGATCCCGAAGTGCCGTACAACGAGTCCTGCGAGGGCATCAAGGCGTTGCTCGATCAGGGCGTGGCCCAGTGGGCGGGCGTTTCCAACGTGAGCATCGAGCAGCTGAAGATCGCGCAGGAGATTCTCGGTGACAAGCTCGTGGCCGTGCAGAACCAGTATTCCCCGATTCATCTGGAAACCCAGGATACGCTGGACTACTGCGCCGAGGCCGGTCTGGCGTTCGTGTGCTGGAGTCCGCTCGGCGGTTACCGTCATCCGTATGACGAGCACCTGTTCGATCCGTTCCGCGAGGTCGCGGACAAGCATGGCGTGAGCTACCAGCGGGCGGTGCTCGCCTGGGAGCTCGCCAAGGGCGAGCACATGTTCGTGATTCCGGGCGCGCACCGCCCCGAAACCATTCTCGACTCGTTGAAGGCCGACGAACTTGAACTCACCGATGAGGAGCTCGCCTTCCTCGGCTGACTGCGCTCGCTTCCGGCTTCCCGCCGGAAGCAAGCGGGCGGGCCTTAGAGCACGGCGATGGCGAAGTCCACAAGGAGCTTGGCGCCGTACAGCATCACCACGGCGCCGCACGCCCGGTTCATGAAGCCGATGATCTTCGGGCTGAACTTATGGCTGAACACCGAAATCAGCAGCGTAAGCCCGAGGAACCACAGCGCGGAGGCGGTTTCCACGCCGGTGATGAACGGTGTGGACTGCGACATGGTGAGCGTGGCGCTGAAGGCGCCGAGCATCAGCGTACCGTCGATGATGGCCTGCGGATTGAGCCACGTCACCACACCGGCGGTGATGATGGTGCCCAGCAGTTCGTTGTCGCCGCCGAAGCGTGATGCCACCTGATGCGCCGTGCTGCGGGACTGCGCGATATTGTCGGAGGATTGCCGTTGCTTTTTGGCGAACAGCAGCCCCGCGCCGATATGGATCACCACCAGGCCGCCGACGGCCAGGACGCCCAGGCGCAGCCAGTCATAGCGCTGCATCAGCCTGCCGATGCCGAAAAAGCATGACAGCGACAGTGAGATATCGAAGGCCAGCACGATCAGCGCCGTCAGCAACGCGCGGCGGCGCGGTTTGGTCAGCGCCGAATTGATCACGAACAGATTCTGCATGCCGATCGGCGCGGTATACGCCAATCCCAGCGTGAGACCCTGCAGGAAAAATCCCATAACAACCTCAGCATTCTCATCCAAAAATGTTTGGCTGGTTTTCTTTCATCCAACCAATTCCAGCCAAACCAACATCACATAAAGGGTGTTTCATCTTTATATTGCAAAGATATACACGTAAACTGTTATTCATTGTAGAGGCGTAACTACAATAGGCAACCAGCCAAAGTGTTGAATTTGGTCCAGCCAAGCGACCAATCTGGCTGAATTGACCGCAATGAGATCGCAGGAACGTCACAAGGAGGGTCATGGCACGCATCGCTTCGCTGAACATCGATTGGAAGCCGAGTCGTGAATCCGACAGACCCATCACCGAGCAGATCGTCGACTACATGTGCGAACAGGTGTCGAGCGGCAACTGGCCGATCGGATCGAGGCTTCCGTCGCAGCGCGCCCTGGCCGAATGGTTCGGAGTGAACCGCTCCACCATCATTGCGGCCATCAACGAACTGTCGGATTACGGCATCGTCGAAGGGCAGCATGGCGCGGGCACGAGAATCGTGAGCAATACGTGGTCGCTGATGCTGCCGGGTGCGCCGGACTGGGCCGACTATGTGAGCTCAGGCTTTTTCAGGGCGAACAACGCCACCATCCAAGCCATCAACCGTTACGAATTCGTGCCGAACATGACCCGCATCGGCACCGGCGAACTTGATCCGCGGCTCTTTCCCAAAGCCATGTGGAGGCAGGTGCTCGGCGAGGCGGCGAACGAGATCGATTCGCTCGGCTACCCGCCGCCGGAAGGACTGCCCGCATTGCGTGAGGCGATTGCCGCGCACATGTGCGCCACGGGCGTCGAATGCACGCCGGCGCAGGTGCTGGTGACGAGCGGCGCGTTGCAGGCGTTGCAGATGATCTCGATGAGCCTGCTGCCGGCGAATTCCACCGTTTACGCGGAATCGCCGAGCTACGTCAAGTCGTTGCAGATCTTCCAGTCGGCCGGCATGCGGCTGAAAGGCGTGCCGATGGATGCCGACGGCCTGGATGTGGGCGCGTTGCAGCGTCTGTTGCTGGGGCGGGATGTCGTAACGTCATCCTCCGGACTGCCATCCGACCATCTGCCATCGGTCACGGCGAGGAAACATGCCGAGAACGCCATCCTGTACACGATTCCGACCAACCATAATCCGACGAGCATCACCATGAGCGAGCGGCGCCGGCATGAGCTGATCGCATGTTGCGTGGCCAACCGTCTGCCGATCATCGAGGACGGTGCCTACCGCGACCTGGTATTTGACGGTGAGGCGCCGCTGCCGTTGAAGGCGCTTGACGAGACCGGCATGGTGATCACGCTCGGCAGTGCGTCGAAGGCGCTGTCTCCGGGACTGCGCATCGGCTGGATCGTGGCGAACGAGCCGATCGTGCAACGCCTCGCCGATGTGAAGATGCAGATGGACTACGGCGCGAGCGTCCTGAGCCAGTGGACGTTCACCCGCTTCCTGAGTTCCGGTCTGTACGACGAATACGTTGCGGGATTGAAGATCGAGCTTCGTCGGCGGCGTGACCGCGCGTTGGAGACGTTGCGCAAGACGATGCCGGACCTCGCGCATTGGACCACGCCGCATGGCGGCTTCTACATCTGGCTCACCTTCGACCGTCCGATGCGCATGAATCGCCTGTTCCAGGAGACCGCGGAACGCGGCGTACTGCTGAATCCGGGTGACATCTACGATTTCGCAGCCGACAATTCCCTGCGCCTGAGCTACTCCTACACCACGCCGGAGGAGTTCGCCGCCGCCGTGGACGTACTGGCGGCGGTCGCCCGCGAGTTGGGATGAGACGATATGACGCGATTTTCCGGTTGATTGACGCATGTGCGGGTGTTGCCGCAAGGGAATCCGTGGCGTAATGGCCTTGCGGCTACCTGTCCCGTGAATCTACGAGAATGACAGATGGTCTGAATCGAAAGAAACCGCGTAGGCGGCGAGTAAGAGGAACATTCGTGCAAAGAAGAAACAAGCCTGAGGTATTGGCTCCGGCGGGCAACCTGCGAGGGCTCAAAACGGCCGTCGACTACGGTGCGGACGCCGTCTACTGCGGCGGCAAGGCGTTCGGCATGCGTTCGGCGCCCAAGAACCTGAGTTTGGAGGATTTCGAAGAAGGCGCACGCTATGCGCATGAGCGTGGCGCCCGCGTCTACGTGACCTTCAACGTGCTGCCGCGCAACAACGAGGTCGAGGCGATGCGCGAATATCTCGGCCAGCTGAAAGACACCGGCGTGGACGCGCTGATCGTCTCCGACATCGGCGTAATGCTCATGGCCAAGCAGATTGCTCCGAACCTCGAACTGCATGTGAGCACGCAGGCCGGCGTGACCAACTATCAGGCCGCGAACGCTTTTTACGAGCTGGGTGCGCGCCGAGTGGTACTGGCCCGCGAAATGGACCTGCAGGCCGTGCGCGACATCCGTGCACGCATCCCCGACGACCTCGACATCGAATGCTTCGTGCACGGTGCCATGTGCATGGCGTTTTCCGGCCGCTGCCTGTTCTCCAACTATCTGACCGGCCGCGACGGCAATCATGGCGAATGCGCGCAGCCATGCCGCTGGAAGTATTCGATCGTGGAGGAGAAACGCCCCGGCCAGTACTTCCCGATCGAACAGACCGAAGAGGGCGCGTACCTGTTCAACTCGCAGGACATGAATATGCTCGCCCATATCGACGATCTCATCGACTCCGGCGCGACGAGCCTCAAAATCGAAGGCCGCTCCAAGAGCGCGTATTACATCGCCGCAATGACGAACGCCTACAAGACGGCCGTCAATGAATACATGGTGCAACGCGGTTTCGAGGATGCGGACGGCAATGTGCTGGAACCCTTCCGCGACCGCGTGATCCGCCCTTCGGATCCGGAGTACGGCAAGCCGGAAATCAACGATGCGATCATGCGCAATGCCGATGGCGCGTTCGCGGGCAAGCCGGATATCGATACCGTTCCGGTCGCCGGCGCCATCACGACCGAGCCGGAAGACCTGAGCTACCACGCGCGCAGCACGCGCCGCAAGTCGAACACGGCGGCCGAAGTGCTGCCGGACGGCTGGTACCATGCCGGCGTGCGCCCGGCGGGGCACATCACGTTGCCGGACTGGTTGCTCGACGAACCTGACAAGGTGGCCCACCGCGACTATTCCACCGGCTTCTACTATCCGGAACACAAGGTGCGGCAGAGCACCGACCGTTCCGCCTACTTCCGCGCATGGCTCGTCGTCGGCGAGGTGCTCTCCTGGAGTCCGCAAGACGGCGGACGCGTGACCATCATGAGCCGCAACAAGATCGAGGCAGGCCAGAACGTCGAATTCGTGCTACCCGGGGCCGCGCCCCTCGCCTATACCGTGCCCGCGGGAGGATTCCGCGACGCCGACGGCCAATGGGTGGAAGCCATCAACAATCCGGCGCACGTCTTCTCCATGCCATGCCCGCAGGAAGTGCCCGTCAACGCCGCCATCCGCTCGCGTACGAAACAACCGACGCTCAAAGCCGAATAATCGGCCGAAAAAACGGTAGTAAGCCCAGCAATCGCAAGTGATCAAGGAATGTGACATGAGTAACGAACAGTACGATGACGCGATTCTCAATTCCAACGCCATCGACCCCACCGACAAAGACGGCAACCCGATTCCGGTGACCATCCCAATCATGCTGGCCCCCGGCATCACAGTGGCCTACACCACACGACTCGGCGGTGCCAGCGAAGGTGACTTCGCACACTTCAACCTCGGCGGCAAAACCGGCGACAACCCGGAACACGTACTCGCCAACCGCATGGCGCTCGCCGCCACGCTCGGCGCGAAGATCAGCCTCGTCAGCCAAGTGCATTCCGGCGACGCGGTGGATGTGGACGCGGCATTCGTGCTGAACCGTCCGTTCGGATTCGACGTGTCCGGTACCAAGGCCGACACCGCGCGAACCGTTGACGACACCGCAGGGGAACCGGCCGTAATCGAAGCCGATGGCCAAGTGACCTCCCAAAAGAACGTGGCACTCGGCATGTTCGCCGCCGACTGCCTGCCGGTACTCATGGCCGACCCCGAAGCCGGCGTGATCGGTGCCGCGCACTGCGGCCGACGCGGCCTGCAGCAAGGCGTGATCGGCGCCACCATCGACGTGATGGCCGACAAGGGGGCGAAGCCGGAGCGCATCATCGCCACGCTCGGACCCTGCATCTGCGGCGATTGCTATGAAGTCGGCGGTGACATCGCCGACGAATTCGACGCACAGTTCCCGGGAACCTTCACGCTGAGCCGTTTCGGACAGCCGGGCATCGACATCGCCGCGGCCGCCCTGCAGGAGCTAGCCAGGGCGGGCGTACCGGCCGACAACATCGTCTCCTCCCGCCCGCGCGTCAACGCGGCCACCCAATACCTGAGCGAAGACGAGGAGCTCGCCGTGCTCTGCCAGAGCGACGGCGAAGGCGAACCGCAACTGTCCGAACGCTTCAGGAACATCCGCCGCAGCCTATGCACGCTCGAGAATCCGCTATGGTTCTCGCATCGCCGTGCCGCACTCGCCGGCAAGCGGCACGAAGGACGCATGCTGGCGCTGATCGTACGTGAATAGCCATATGCCGCTGTTGCGGATTGCGTGCAGAAGATGAATGGAGGGCGTTGCCGCGACGCCCCTTGGTTTTACGGTGGAATCTATGACAGAGAGAGAACAGAATCAAACGAAGGCGCAGTCCGCGCCTGTGGTGGCCGTGGTATTGGCCGCCGGTTTCGGCACCCGTTTTGACGAGAACAACCCCAAGCAGCTCGTATCGGTGGGCGGCAGGCCGATCGTATGCTGGAGCATCGAGGCCTTCGAGAGCAATCCGCGCGTTTCCGACATCATCGTCGTGGTGAACGCGCGGGTGAACGACATGGTCAACACCCTGATCGACGAGAACGGCTACGGCAAGGTGAGGGCCATCGTCCCCGGCGGCGAGGAGCGTGTGGACAGTACGTTGGCGGCGTTGGAACTGCTGAAGCAGGCAGGGGTTCCGGGCAATGCGAAGATTCTGATCCATGACTCCGTGCGTCCGTTCGTGGCCCGGTCATCCATCGACGGCTGCATCGACGCGCTTGATCGGTTCGAAGCGGCAACCGTGGCCTTCGCCTCCACCGACACCGTGCTGCTGACCGAGGATCTCGGCGACCGCAAGGTGGTACGCGCCGTGCCCGACCGACCGGACACCTTCCGTGCACAGACCCCGCAGGCCTTCCGCTTCGACACCATCAACAAGGCATATGAACTGGCCGCGGCCGACCCCGACTTCCACCCGACCGACGACACCCGGGTGGTCGTGGACTACCTGCCGGATACTCCGGTCGCCATCGTGGAAGGCTCCGAAACGAACCTCAAAATCACCACGCAGGCCGATATGCCGATCGCCGAAGGCATCGCGGCCAAGCTGACCGGACGTTCCGCAGCCGCTGCGGGCGAGGAGGCTGCCAAACAGGAGGCCAAGGCGCGCATGCGCGCCGTATTCGCCGAGGCCGCGGCCGAAATGCGCCGTCACTGAACGTTCCGGCCGTAGGCGAACAACACCGTACATCCGGAACACGTACACTTGAATACCATGCAGCAGATCAACATCGTCATCTCCGGCTTCGATCCGTACGAAGGCGTCGACGTGAACCCGGCCATGCTGGTGCCTCAGGCGCTTGCGGAGCAGTGGCGGAGCCCATCAGCGGGCGAAACGGACCATGACGATTCCCTGCAGGGCATCGACATGGCCATTTCGACGGTCATGCTGCCGGTCAGTTTCGCCAATGCGTGGCCCGCACTGCTGGAGGCCATCGAGAAGGCGCAGCCGGACATCATCATCGCGACCGGTCTGAAGCGTTCGTCCCGGGGCATTCTCTTGGAGCGTTGCGCCACGAATCTCATGGATGCGGCAAAGCCCGATGCCGATAACGTGATCCCCAGCCGTCGGCCGATCAATCCTGAAGGGCCGGCCGCCTACTGGACGCGCCTGCCGTTGCGATCGATTCTCAAGGATTTCGCCAAACATGAGATTCCCGCGACCCTGAGCTCGGATGCCGGCACCTTCGTGTGCAACTCGCTGTTCTACCATCTGCTGGATTGGTCGGCGCAGCAGGACAGACGCATTCTGTCGGGTTTCGTCAGCCTGCCGGTCGTCAACGAGCAGCCGCATCCGCAGCACGGACTGCCGCTCGCCCAGCAGATCGCCGCCGGCCGCGATGTGATCCGCGAAACCGTGCGCTACTATCTGCAACCCTCATCCGGCGACATTCTGTTGGGATGACATGGACGATTTCCGGGAGATTCCTGTTCTCTGTGTGAGAATTATGCGACTGCCGTGAGTTTCGCGTTCCAGGTGCGCTAAAGTGCAAACGGACAGCGCTCGAAAGGTGAGCACAAAGAGGGAATTCGCGAAAGGAAAGCACCATGGTGGACCAGTTCCCAATCGTGTTGAGGGGGTATGACAAAGACAGGGTCGATGAGGCGTTCGCCGCCGCCCAGGAGACGGTGAACCGTCTTCGCGAGCAGGTGCAGGCGGACGACCAGACCATTCTGCAGCTTCAGGCACAGCTGCAGGAGGAGAAGAACCGCAAGGCCAATCCGAATTCGTTCGCGTCGTTGGGCGCCAATGCGCAGCAGATGCTGAGCTCCGCCGAGCAGACGAGCGCCGAACTGCTCGAGCGCGCCAAGAAGGACGCCGCAGCGGCTCGAGCCACCGTTCAGCTGCAGGCTGAAACCTTGCTGAACAACGCCAAGCTTGATTCCAAGCGCATCATGGACGATGCCAACGCGAAGGCAGCCTCTGTGCTTGCCAAGGCCAAGGCCGACGCCGAATCCATCACCACCAGCGCACAGCGTAATGCCGACCGTCTGCGCAACGAGGCGCAGAAGACCGTGACGGCACAGCGCCAGACCGTTGATCTGGAGCTGACGAATTCCCGTGAGGAACACGACAAGCGCCTTGCCTCCGAACGTGCCTCCCAGCAGCGCGAGATATCCGATATGCGCGCCGAGGCCACCGAACAGATCGCCGAGCAGCGCAAAAGCGCCAATGAGGAGATCGCCCGTCTCAAGAGCGAGACCAACGACCAGATCGAAGCCGCGTTGGCCGATGCCAACAAGAAGCTTGCCGATGTGCGCGAGCAGGTTTCCAAGATGATGACCGATGCGCAACGCCGTGCGGCCGAAATCACCGACACCGCCAAGGCCAAGGCGCAGGAAATCACCGACGAGGCCGAAGTGCATCGCACCAAGACCATAAGCCAGGTGAACGCCGAAGTCGAACAGATTCGCGCCGACATCTCCGCCCAGCAGGATGATGCCACCAAGAAGGTCAATGAGCTGCTGGCCGATCTGGCCGAACGCCGTGAGTCCGCCAAGCAGCAGGCCGACGAACTGATCGCCGAGGCGAGGAACGCCCGCGAGGAAGCCGATACGTATGCATCCGACAGGCGGAACACGGCCGATGCCCAGGCGGCAAGCATCGTCAAGCAGGCCACCGAAGACGCCGACGAGCAGATCAACGAACGTCGTGAGGCGGCCAAGGCCGAGCTTGATGGCGTGCAGAAGCGCATCTCCGATCTGCAGACCCGCGAGGCGCAGATCACGCAGCGTGTGAGCGAACTGCGTGCCATGTTCGCCAACGCCTTCTCCGGATTCGGCGCATCCAACTTGTCCGTGGTCAATGCCGTGGACGGCGAGGCCGCCGATGATGCCTCCGCGGATTCCCCCGACGATCAGACGGAGCCGGCGGTGACGTTCGATGAGGATATCGTCGATGAGCCACAGCAAGGTGACGATGTTACGGAATCCTCCGACGCCTCCGAATCCGTCGAATCCGACGATCGCACGGATGGCGAGGCCGCCGAGGAGCATGGCGAGCAGTGATCGCTCGACGCAATCGGATTGTCGACTACACTCGATGATGAAGGTACGGCACCTGTTCATGATGACAGGTGCCGTATGCATTCCTGGAATGAACATGCTGCATATCGGCAGCAATACGACTAAGGAGCATAATGACTGAAATCACGCCGTTGGATCATGATGCGTTGGCGAAGCTCGACGCCGACTTCAAGGTCTGCGACCACAATCACATGGCCATGAACGCCGTCACCGCGGCGGGCATCGACAAGGTGGCGCGCAATTACGATCGCGCACGGCTGCTGCAACGCCGTTTCTCCACCGTCGTGGACAACGGCACCGCCACGCATCAGGACCGTTCCGGCCGCTGCTGGCTGTTCAGCTCGCTCAATGTGGCCCGTTTCGTGGCCAAGAAGAACATGGGTCTGAAGGAATTCGAGTTCTCCCAGAACTATGCCATGTACTACGACAAGCTCGAGCGCGTCAACTATTTCCTGAAGGACATGGCCGCGCTGATCGAGGCCGGCGAGCCGGCCGACTCCCGCCTTGTGCAGCATCTGCTGCATGACGTGATGGGTGACGGCGGCCAGTGGACCATGGCCATGAACGTATACAAGAAGTACGGTGCCGTGCCGAAGGATCTGTTCCCGGAGACCGAATCCTCCAAGAACACCGGCGAGATGAACACGCAGCTGCGCCGCATGCTGCACACCGCCGTGGCCCACATGTACGCCGACCCCGCTTCGATCGGGTCGGTCATCGCTTCGGCCACGGCCGCCGGCCATCGTATTCTGACGATTCATCTGGGTGAGCCGCCGAAGAGCTTCGATTGGGAGTGGACCGACCAGGATGGCGAATTCCATCGTGACGGCGAGATCACGCCGGTCGAGTTCTGGAACAAGTACGTGGGTTCGGCCGATTTGGAGAGCTATGTGTGCTTGGTGGACGATCCTCGTCAGGAGCATGCCAAGGGCAGGAAGATCGGCATCGAACATCTGGGCAACGTGGCCGGGGGAGACCCGACCGAATATCTCAATGTGCCGAACCGGTTCATGAAGGATTGCGTGCGCCGGATTCTCGAGGAGCAGGGCATTCCGGTGTGGTTCGGAGCCGACTGCCACCCGATGATGGACCGTGAGAACGGTGCCTGGGCCACCGACCTGTTCGAATACGGCAAGGTGTATGACGTCGATTTCGACCTCGACAAGGAGGCGCGTGTACGCTACGCCGACTCCGCAATGAACCACGCCATGGCGTTCGTCGGCGTGGACGTGGCTGACGATGGCCACACCACCCGTCGCTGGCGTGTGGAGAACTCCTGGGGCGACAAGATCGCCGACAAGGGCTATTTCACCATGAGCGACGACTGGTTCACCGAGTACGTCTATGAGGTCGCCGTGCCGAAGGCGCTTCTGCCTGATGCATACCTCAGGGCGCTTGAGGAGCCCGCCCAGATGCTTCCCGCATGGGATCCGATGGGCGCATTGGCTAGGTAGCGCAAGGCGCACGCAGCCAACACGCGCCGAACGAACGGCGGAAGCCCGGTGGCTTCCGCCGCGAAGGAAGACGCCGACTGTTCCACCATGCAGTCGGCGTTTTTCATATTCCGGGCCCATCCATTAATCTGACTTCGGTAACTCATATGAGTTCATTCACGCGCAGGTTAGTCAAGGAGGAGTGGAAGCGATGTCAGGTCTTCGCGGTCCGGATAGTTCAAAGGATGCACAGCTGTTGGATGACCGCGCCGTGTTTCCGGAGACCGTGGATGTCAATATTCGACAGCTTGACCCGATTCCCGCCCCTCGATATTTTCTCAAGGAACTGCCCCTCACCGACGAGATGAGCGACCTTGTGCTCGCATCCCGTCAGGAGATTCGCGATGTGCTGCATGGTCGCGACGACCGCCTGCTCGCCATCGTCGGCCCCTGCTCGATCCATGATCCGAAAGCCGCTCACGAGTACGCCGAAAAGCTGGCCGTCGTCAAACGGGAGCTTGAGGATCGTCTTGTCATCGTGATGCGTGTGTATTTCGAGAAGCCGCGTACCACCATCGGCTGGAAGGGTCTGATCAACGATCCGGATCTTGATGGCCAGTTCAACATTCGCAAGGGCATGTGGCTCGCCCGCAAAGTGCTCACCGATGTGCTGGGTCTCGGTCTGCCGGCCGCGACCGAATGGCTTGACCCGATTACCCCGCAGTACATCTGCGATCTGATCAGCTGGGGCGCGATCGGCGCGCGCAACACCGAAAGCCAGGTGCACCGCGAACTCGCCTCCGGCATGTCCATGCCGATCGGCTTCAAGAACGCCACCGACGGCTCCATCAAACCGGCCGCCGACTCTTGTTTCGCCGCCGCCTTCGAACACCATTTCCTGTCCATCAACCTTGACGGCCGCGTGATCTCCGCCGAAACCAAGGGCAATCCCGACTGCCATCTGGTGTTGCGCGGTTCCTCGCATGGCCCGAACTACGATGCCGCATCCGTGGCGCAGGCGTTGGCCGATCTGAAGGCTTCGAAGGCATCCGGTCCGAGCGAGCATGGTCTGATCATCGATGCCGCCCATGGCAATTGCGGCAAAAATGAAGTGCGTGAGGCCGAGGTGGTTGAGGATGTGGCCGCACGTATCGCAGCCGGCGAGCAGGGCATCCTCGGCATCATGATGGAGAGCTTCCTGAAGGCCGGCAATCAGAAGCCCGCCCCGCTCAGCCAACTCGAATACGGCAAGTCCATCACCGACGCCTGCGTGCCGTGGGAACGCACCGATCAGCTTCTGCATACCCTCGCCGACGCCGTCACCGCCCGCCGTAATCTCACCAAGTAATCGTTCCTTCAAACCGCCGACGCCGTCCGTCATCGTCGGCAGATTGGGAATCCTGTTGTTTTGCACCGTGATTGCTATTCTTGGGGGAAGATAGTGACCCAAGGAGAAACACATGCAGCAGCAGCTGAATACGCCGGAGGAGCTTCGCGCCATCAGGCAGGCGATGGACGAGGGCAAGAACCCGCTGGTCGCCACTGACGTGCCACGTTGGGAGGATCAGGTCGGCATTAGCCGCATCGTGAACCGTCGTGTGCTTGAATTCGAAGTGCTGCCTACCCCGGCCCAGGTGCTGGGGGAGTTGCCGTTGAGTGAGAAGGCACAGGAGATCGTCGCCTATTCGCGCGACGAGATTCGCGCCTGCCTGTATGGCCAGGATGACCGTCTGTTGGTGATCGTCGGACCCTGTTCCGTGCACGATCCTGCGGCCGCGCTTGATTACGCCCGTCGTCTCGCCCGATTGAAGGATGAGCTGGGCGGCGAACTGCTGATCGTGATGCGCGTCTACTTCGAAAAGCCCCGCACCACGGTCGGGTGGAAGGGTCTGATCAACGATCCGGACATCGACGGCTCCTGCAATATCAAAAAAGGGCTGCTTCTGGCCCGTCATACCCTGCTTGGCGTGCTCGACGAAGGATTGGCGGCCGCCACGGAATTCCTGGAACCGACCAGTCCGCAGTACATTTCCGACGCGGTGAGCTGGGGCGCAATCGGCGCGCGCAACACCGAAAGCCAGGTGCATCGCCAGCTGGCGAGCGGCCTGTCCATGCCGATCGGCTTCAAGAACGCCACCGACGGCTCCATCAAGGCGCCGACCGATTCCTGCTTCGCCTCCGCGCAGACGCACACCTTCTTCGGCATCGATCATCTGGGGCGGGCCGCCGTGGTCAAAACCCTCGGTAATCCGGATTGCCATGTGGTGCTGCGCGGCTCAAGCGGCGGCCCGAACTATGATGCCGCTTCGATCGCCAGGGCCATGGAAACCATCCGAAATGAAATGCCGTCCGAATCCGCGGCCGCGCACGGCCTGATCGTGGATTGCTCGCATGGCAACTCCGGCAAGGACGAACACCGCCAGGCCGAAGTCGTGCACAATATCGCAGGTCGCATAGCGCAAGGTGAAGAAGGCATCACCGGCATCATGATGGAAAGCTTCATCGAAGGCGGCAACCAGAAGGCGGCTCCGCTCGACCGGCTCGTATATGGTCGGTCCATCACCGACAAATGCCTGAGTTGGGACGTCACCGAACGTCTTTTGCGTGAGCTCGCCCACGCCGTGGGCGAACGTCGCTGGAAATGATCCGTCAACCTCCTTCCCGATGGAAGGAGGATCGCAAGGAAAGGACACACATGCCTGCAATCGCCATCATCGGCGCCATGGATGAGGAGGTCGCGCACGTCGCGGCCGCTCTGAACGATGTCACCGTCACCAGCGAAGCCGGTCTCACCATCACACGCGGTACGTTGACAACCGACAACGGTGACGAATTCGACATCATCGCCACCGTTGGCGGCATGGGAACGGTGAACATCGCGGCGACCACGCAGCATCTGATCGACGTAAGCCGTCCGGATGCCGTGATCTTCTCCGGTATCGCCGGCAATCTCAATCCGTCCCTGCACGTCAACGACGTGGTGCTCGGCGGCACCCTGCGCTACCTCGATACCGACATGCGTCTGGTCGGTCAGTGGAAGCCCGGTACCGCCGACGATCCGGTGCGGGAGTTCCATTCCGACGATCGTCTGATCGAATTCGCCGACCAGGCACTGACCGATCTCGGCATCACGCATATCGTCGGCATCATCGCCACCGGCGACTATTTCGTCGACGATCCGGCCAAGGTCGAACAGGTCGTGCGCGAGACCGGCGCCGACGCGGTTGAGATGGAGGGCGCCGCCGTGGCGCATGTGGCCGCCCGCAATGACGTGCCGGCGCTGGTCATCCGTGCGCTGTCCGACAACGCCGATACGGACTATGAGGAATTCAAGGCCTTCGATATCTCCGAATATGCCGACACCGCCGCAAAGCTGACGGTGAACATCATCAAACGCATGTAGTCCGGCAACCCTCCGTATGGTCGCATGCGGCCCGTCATCCAGTCCGGTATCGGCGTGGAGACGGGCCGTCTCATATTCCGGAATCGTCGATTCCACGAAGATGAACGGTAAGGAAACTTCCGGTGGCATGCGGGAATCACAGGCGCGAACGCACCCGTCAACCCGCTACTGTTGAAGAAGAATAATGGATTATCGGAGGGTTAACGCATGACGTCAGGGCAATGGACGCTCCTCGCCGTTGTGGCGGTCATTGTGATCGTGGCGGTTGCGGCGATCGCGTATCGCCTCGGCCGGACTTTCGAAGATGGCCCGGTGCCGAATGATCCGAGTACGTTCGGCGCTTCGAGGAACACGTCGCTGTTCGGCCCGCGCGTGCCGGTGCAGCAGACGGAGCGCCAGCTGATCGCCGTCATGCCGGAGGCGCTGATCGTCACCGATGCGCTCGCCTCGGTGCAATACGTCTCGCCAGGGGCGCAGCGTTTCGGTCTGATCGAAGACAGTGCGATGACGCTTGCCGAGATCCGGGACATCCTGAAACTCGTCGCCGCCGATAGCGTGGTGCGTGAACGCGAGCTGGCGATTCCGCTCGACCGCACCGCCCTCGCCGCCGCGAAGAACACGAACGGCAAGGGATTGGAGGCCGGCAAGACCCTGCCTGCCGACACCCTGTACCTACATGTGCGCGTCGGCCAGATAGCCGATGACCGTTTCGCGATCTTCCTGTCCGACATGAGCGAGCAGCGACGTTTCGAAAT
The DNA here is from genome assembly GCF_000522505.1 of Bifidobacterium moukalabense DSM 27321. GTDB lineage: Bacteria > Actinomycetota > Actinomycetes > Actinomycetales > Bifidobacteriaceae > Bifidobacterium > Bifidobacterium moukalabense. The sequence goes on from NZ_AZMV01000007.1 coordinate 495,438, forward strand.
CATGCGGCGCGATTTCGTCACGAACGTCTCGCATGAGTTGAAGACTCCCGCAGGCGCGATCTCGCTGCTTGCCGAGACGATCGGCGATGCCGCCGACGATCCGGATGCGGTGCGGTATTTCTCAGGTCGTATCTCGAAGGAATCCGAGCGATTGACGGAACTGGTGCATCGTCTCATCGACTTGCAGAAGGCGCAGAGCACGTCGGCCATGCTGAATGCCGAACGGCTTTCCGTACTACGGATCGCATGCGAGGCGATCGGTGAGAACCAGGTGAAGGCCGAATCGAAACACATCAATCTGGCGCTGTCATTGAACGGCAGGCCGGTGCCGTTGCACGCCGGTATGGCAGGCGATGCCGTCGTGGCATCCGGCGGCGATGGCGACGTGTTCGTCAACGCCGACCACGAAACCATCAAGACCGCCGTGAAGAACCTTGTGGAGAACGCCGTCAACTACTCGCCGGCTAACACCACCGTGGCGGTCGGCATAGGGCATGAAGGAGGCAAGGCCACCATCCGTGTGGTCGATCAGGGCATCGGCATTCCGGCCGCCTCGCTCGACCGCATCTTCGAGCGCTTTTACCGCGTGGATCCGGCGCGTTCGCGCGAAACCGGCGGTACGGGGCTCGGTCTGGCCATCACCAAGCATTGCGTGCGGGACTGCGGCGGCACCATCACCGTATGGTCGCGCGAGGGGGAGGGGTCCACGTTTACCATCACCCTGCCAGAGGCCACGGAAACGCCGGAACCGCAGGAAAACGCGGCAGCCAGGACCGAAGAGAAGAATCCGAACATTACAGGGAACATGGAGGAGAACCACTGATGACACGCATTCTGATCGTCGAAGACGAGGAATCGTATCGGGAACCGCTGGTCTATCAGCTTACTCGTGAGGGCTATGACGTGTCGGCCGCGGCCACCGGTGAGGAAGGGCTGGAACTGTTCACCCAAGGCGGTATCGATCTGGTGCTGCTCGATCTGATGCTGCCCGGCCTCGACGGCACCGCGCTGTGCCGCAGAATCCGCGAGCAAAGCCGTGTGCCGATCATCATGCTCACCGCCAAAAGCGCGGAGATCGACAAGGTGGTCGGTCTGGAGATCGGCGCGGATGACTATGTGACCAAGCCGTACTCCTTCCGTGAGCTGCTCGCTCGCGTGCGTGCGGTGCTGCGCCGCAATCAGATGGTCGCCGAATCCGACAACGCCTCCGACGACGATATTCCGCTCGTGTGCGGCGACATCTCCATGAAGATCGGCCAGCATGAGGTGAGCGTACGCGGTGAGAACGTGTTCTTTCCGCTTAAGGAATTCGAGCTGCTGGAATATCTCATGCAGAACAAGGGCCGCGTGATGACCCGCCATCAGCTCATCGACCGCATCTGGGGCTCCGATTACGTCGGCGACACCAAGACGTTGGACGTGCATGTCAAACGTGTGCGTTCCAAGATAGAGGAGGACCCGGCGCATCCGAAATACCTGACCACCGTGCGTGGACTGGGGTACAAGATCGACGCCCCCGCCGAGTGAAGGGCGAGTAGACGAATACTGTTCATCTACCGTTCACCGATTTTGGTTTTCGGCACTGCGAACGGCCAATAGGCTTGAAACTGTCATGAAGAACGATGGCGGCAACAGACAACGAAAACAGCAACGTACGCCATCAGAATGTTGACAGAGGGAAAAGAACAATGCGTAACTCCATTCTCGTACGCTCCATCGCCGCCGTGTCCGGCATCGTGATGCTGGCTTCCGTCGCGGCCTGCGGCGACAACGTCGCCACCGATTCCTCCTCGGCCAAGTCCGACACCAAAACCGAGGCCATCTCCGGTAACTTCCAGGGTGCGGGCGCCTCCTCCCAGCAGGCCGCAGTCGAAGCCTGGATCGCCGGCTTCCAGAGCTCCAACCCGGACGCCAAGGTCGCCTACAACCCGTCCGGTTCCGGCGCCGGTGTCTCCACCTTCCTGACGGGCGCCACCGCATGGGCCGGTTCCGATGCGGCCCTGAGCGATGACGAGGTCGAGCAGTCCAAGAGCGTATGCGCCTCCGGCACCGCCTTCGATATCCCGGTCTACATTTCCCCGATCGCCGTCGTGTTCAATCTCAACGGCATCTCCGGCAAGGGCAAGACCCTGAACATGGATGCCGAGACCATCGCCAAGATCTTCGACGGCAAGATCACCAAGTGGAACGACGACGCCATCAAGCAGCAGAACCCGAAGGTCGACCTGCCTGATCTCGACATCACCGTCGTGCACCGTTCCGACAAGTCCGGTACCACCAAGAACTTCCTGAGCTACGTCAAGGACGCCGCCGGCGATGCCTGGAGCTACGAGGTCGGTGAGAACTGGCCGAATGAGGTCGGCCAGGGCGCCAAGGGCACCTCCGGCGTGATCTCCACCGTGCAGCAGGCCGATGGCACCATCGGCTACGCCGACGCCTCCCAGGCCGGCGATCTCGGCACCGTGGCGGTGAAGGTCGGCGATGACTACGTGCCATTCTCCGCCGAGGCCGCAGCCAAGGTGGTGGATGCTTCCCCGCTTGACGAATCCGCCGAGGGCGACAACCGCGTGGTCGTCAAGCTCGACCACAACACCACCGAAAAGGGTGCCTATCCAATCGTGCTGGTCTCCTACGACATCGCCTGCCCGGCATACAAGGACACCGACACCGCCAAGTTCGTCAAGGCCTGGCTCAACTATGTGGTCAGTGACGAAGGCCAGCAGACCGCGGCCTCCGCGGCCGGCTCCGCACCGCTGTCCGACACCATGCGCCAGAAGGTCATGAAGTCCATCGACGCCATCGAGACCAAGTGAGCGAACGGTTCTCGGTGAACGACAGATGACCGCGTAATCCAGGCCGCAGCCGCAGTACAACGTGGCTGCGGCCTGAAGCGGTACTTATGGCGCATCGGCCGGGAACCAATCGTAAGGTCCTGACAACAATCGCAAGTTAAGGAGAACCCGTGAGTTCGCAAAGCAAAACGGCTCAGCAGCCGGTAAGCGGCAAGAACGCGGACAAGGTGTTCAAAGGCGTGGCCTACGCCTGCGGCATCCTGATCCTCGTGGTGCTCGCCGCCGTCGCGCTGTTCCTGCTGTTCCGTGCGTGGCCGCTGATCGGCGGCGACCAGGAGGCCAACAGCGCCACCATCAGCAACTTCACCGGCGGCAAGGCCTCCAGCTTCTGGGGCTACGTCGGACCATTGCTGTTCGGTACCGTACTGATCTCCGCCCTGGCACTGCTGATTTCCTTCTTCGTGTCGGTCGGCATCGCACTGTTCATCTCGCATTACGCACCCAAGAAGCTCGCCACGGCGCTGAGCTATGTGGTCGATCTGCTCGCCGCGATCCCGTCCGTGATCTACGGCCTGTGGGGCGGCCTGATCCTGGTGCCGGCCATATACCCGTTCTGGAACTGGGTGGCCAAATATCTTGGCTGGATTCCGCTGTTCGCAGGTCCCGCCGCCAATCCTTCCCGCACCGTCGCCACCGTGGCCGTGGTGCTCGCCGTCATGATCCTGCCGATCATCACCTCCATGTCGAGGGACATCTTCATGCAGACCCCTCGCCTGCAGGAGGAGGCCGCCCTCGCCCTCGGCGCCACCAGGTGGGAGATGGTCAAGCTCGCCGTACTGCCGTTCGGCAAGTCCGGTGTGGTGTCCGCCTCCATGCTGGGTCTGGGCCGTGCGCTTGGCGAGACGATGGCGGTGCTCATGATTCTTTCCCCGGGACTCAACTATTCCATCAAGCTGTTGCAGGCCTCGCAGAACCAGACGATCGCCGCGAACATCGCCGCCCAGTATCCGGAGGCCAACGATCTTGGCGTCTCCGTGCTGATCGGCACCGGCCTGGTCCTGTTCCTGATTACCTTCGTGGTGAACTTCATCGCACGTAAGCTCACCGAGAAAGCGAGTGCATGATGTCCGCCGCGCAAAACAACGCTTCGCCGATGGACGGCGCTCCCGTCATCGACTTCGACAAGTTCAAGCCGACCCGATCCTTCACCGCCGCACGCAAGCGCAAGGACCTCATGATGAGGATCCTCATCGCCCTCGCCTTCATCGTGGCCCTGATCCCGCTGTTCTCGGTGCTGATCACCACCATCGTCAACGGCATCAAACGTCTGAACCTGAACTTCCTGAGCTACAACATGACCGGTGTGGTCGGCGGCAATCCGACTCCGTCCGGCGGTTACGGCGGCATCCTGCACGCCGTCATCGGCACGCTGGAGATCACGTTCGGCGCCATGGTCATCTCCATTCCGATCGGTCTGATGTGCGCCGTGTACCTGGTGGAATACTCCAACCGCGGCACGCTGGCGCGCGTGATCACCCTGCTTGTCGACGTGATGAGCGGCATTCCGTCCATCGTGGCCGGCCTGTTCGCCTTCTCGATGTTCACGATTCTGATCGGACCGGGCACCATCAACGGTTTCGAAGGCTCCGTCGCCCTCTCGCTGCTGATGCTGCCGACCGTGGTCAAGTCGTCCGAGGAAATGCTCAAGATCGTGCCCCACGATTTGCGCGAGGCCTCCTACGCGTTGGGCGTCACCAAGCAGCGTACGATTACGAAGATCGTGCTGCGCACCGCACTGCCGGGCATCGTTTCCGGCGCGATCCTCGCCGTAGCGCGAGTGATCGGCGAAACCGCACCGTTGCTGATGACTGCGGGCTACATCGCCTCCACGAACGTCAACCTCTTCTCCGGTCAGATGACCACGCTTCCGGTGTACGTCTACCAGGAGTATTCCAAGCTCAACGCGAACTGCCCGGCCTCCGCCGACGCCTCATGCGTGACCACCATCCCGATGGAACGCGCCTGGGCCGCGGCTCTTGTGCTGATCCTCATCGTGCTCATCCTCAACCTCATCGGCCGTCTCGTGGCGAGGATCTTCGCCGTCAAGTCGGAGCGCTGAATTCGGGGCGCTCGCGCGAGGCGCGGCTGAGGGTAGTCTGAAACTTAGCAAACAAACCATAAGGAACTCAAATGGGACAACGTATTGATGTCAATCATCTGAACATCTACTACGGCGACTTTCTGGCCGTGGAAGATGTGAACATCAACATCGAAGCCAACAAGGTCACCGCGTTCATCGGGCCTTCCGGCTGTGGCAAGTCCACCGTGCTGCGCACGCTCGACCGCATGCACGAGATCATTCCGGGTGCCCACTGCGAAGGTGAGGTGCTGCTCGAAGGCAAGAACCTGTACGACAAGGACATCGACCCGGTGGCCGTGCGTCGTGACGTCGGCATGGTGTTCCAGCGTGCGAATCCGTTCCCGACCATGTCGATTCGTGAGAATGTGCTCGCCGGCGTGCGTCTGAACAACCGCAAGATCTCGAAGTCCGATGCGGACGACCTGGTCGAGTGGGCCCTGCGTGGCGCCAATCTGTGGAACGAAGTCAAGGATCGTCTCGACAACCCGGGCATTGGCCTGTCGGGCGGTCAGCAGCAGAGGCTCTGCATCGCCCGCGCCGTGGCCGTTCACCCGCAGGTGCTGCTCATGGATGAGCCGTGTTCCGCACTCGACCCTATCTCGACCCTGGCCGTCGAGGACCTGATCAACGAGCTGAAGAACGACTACACCATCGTGATCGTGACGCATAACATGCAGCAGGCCGCCCGCATCGCCGACTACACCGCCTTCTTCAACCTGAAGGCCGTCGGCCAGCCAGGCCACCTCGAGTACTTCACCGACACCACCACGATGTTTAACAACCCCCAGAACGAAGAGGCCGAGCGTTACGTCTCGGGACGTTTCGGCTGATCGACGCAGTCGATTCGCAAGGCTCCCGCAGGAATCCCACCTGCGGGAGCCTTGTCATACGTGCCTGTTTCCCGGATGGTTTCCATCCCTGATCCGGGCATACCCAACAATCGTTGGGGAAGGCATGCATCCCCGGCGACACGCATTTTTGAGAATCATTCTCATTTTGCGTTATGATGATTGCGATATACAGGTTTGAGCAGGAAGATCATCATGAAGCGAATGGTACAAAGGGCGGTCGCGGTTGTTGCGGCGATCACCATGCTTTCGGCATTGGGTGCGTGCGGCGGCGGGCAGTCTGCGGATGGTTCCGCCAAAGGCACCATCAATGTGGTAGCCTCCGTCAATCAGTGGGGCACCGTGGCGAAGGCCCTGGGCGGCGGCAATGTCAACGTGACCAGCATCATCAACTCCACGAACGTGGAGGCGCACGACTATGAGCCGACCACTGCGGATATCGCCAAGCTGCAGAAGGCGCAGGTGATCGTCGTCAATGGCGCCGGCTACGACTCATGGGCCGTGAAGGCGGCGAAATCCACCAACGCGGACGTCGTCAACGCGGCCGAGGTGAGCGGTAAGAAGAGCGGCGACAATCCTCATGTCTGGTTCTCCGCGCAGGTACGTGAAGACACGGCCAAGGCGATCGCCGCGGCCTATAAGAAGGTCGCTCCGAGCAAGGCCGATGATTTCGACAAGTTGTATGAGCAATGGCAGTCCAAGGAGAACGACCTTATGAAGAGAATCGCCGAGGTCAAGAAATCCGCCGATGGACTGACCTATGCGGCGACCGAATCCGTGGCCGATTATCTGGCGAATGATCTTGGGCTGAAGGACGTTACGCCGACGGGGTACGCGCAGGCCACCGCCAATGAAAGCGAGCCGACGCCGACCGACATCAGGCAGTTCACCGATGCGCTGGAATCCGGTGAGATCAAGCTGCTGGTCGTCAATACTCAGGAGGAGACCGACCTGACCGGCAAAATCACGGATGCGGCGAAGTCCGCGAACGTGCCGATAGTGGAACTCACCGAACAGATGCCGGACAAGTATGATTCGCTGACTGCTTGGATGGAGGGTCTGATCGACGAATTCAGCGCGGCCATCCAGAAGGCCGGCTGATTCGCCGAAGATTCGTCGAGCACCGCTGTATGTGCGTGCATACGAATGGGCGACCCCGCCGTGCGGTGGGGTCGCCCATTCGTATACCCGGGGTCGTCCGGGACCGTGGAAGGTCCTCGGAGGACTACAGAATCGCAGTCACCACGAAGTCCAGGATGAACAGGATCGCCACGATCCAGATCACCGGGTGCACGTCCTTGGCCTGCTTCTTGCAGGTCTTGACGATGCAGTAGGTGATGAAGCCGCCGGCGATGCCGTAGGAGATGGAGTAGCTGAACGCCATGAACACGGAGGCGAAGAACGCCGGGATGGCCTCGCAGATGTCGCCCCACTCGACTTCCTTGAGTGAGGATGCCATCATGCAGCCGACCACGACGAGCACGCCTGCGGTCGCGGCGCTCGGCACGGCGGAGATGACCGGGGACAGGAATGCGGACAGGGCGAAGCAGACGGCCACGACCACGGAGGTCAGGCCGGTGCGGCCGCCCGCGGCGATGCCTGCGGAGGACTCCACGTAGGTGGTAGTGTTCGAAGTGCCGCAGATGGCGCCGATGGAGGTGGCGATGGAGTCGGCGAACAGGGCCTTGTCCATCTTGGAGGAGAAGCCGGAACCGTTCTCGAGGGCCGCTTCGTCGGCCGCGGAGAAGATGCCGGTGCGCCGGCCGGTGCCGATGAAGGTGCCGATGGTGTCGAAGGTGTCGGACATGGAGAAGGCGAAGATGGTCAGGATGATCATCGGCAGCTTGGCTACGTCGGAGAACAGTGCCGGGAAGCCGTCGGCGGTGAAGATCACGCCGAAGGTCTGCGGCAGCTGGGCGAAGGTCTCGGAGATGGACACGGAGTTGGCCATGGTGGTCTGGCCCATCGGGATGCCGATGATGGCGGTCAGGGCGATGGCGAGCAGCATGCCGCCGCGCACCTTGAGCACGGTGAAGACCACGGCGAGCAGCAGACCGATAAGGAACAGCCAGATGGTCGTGTTGTTCATGACCGCCAGGCCTGGGGTGGCCGCCACGGTGTCGCCGCTCTTGGCGTCGGCCTTGGTGGTGAAGGTGAAGAAACCGACGTTCAGGAAGCCGACGTAGGCCACGAACAGGCCGATGCCGCCGCCGATGGCATTCTGCAGCACTTCCGGAATGGCCTTGATGATCATCTTGCGGATCTTGGTGACGGTGATGATGATGTTGATCAGGCCGCACAGGAACACCATGCACAGCGTTTGCTGCCAGGAGAAGCCGAGGCCGAAGCATACGGTGTAGGTGAAGAAGGCGTTCAGACCCATGCCTGCGGCCTGTGCATACGGAACGTTGGCGAACAGGCCCATTACGAGTGTGCCGATGATGGCCGCGATAATGGTGGCCAGGAACACGCCGCCCCACGGCATGCCGGTCTGCGAAAGAATCTGCGGATTGACGATGATGATGTACGACATGGCGAAGAACGTCGTCAGACCGGCCACGATTTCCGTGGATACGGTGGTGCCGTTCTCCTCCAGATGGAAGAACTTTTCCATATTCTCTATCTCTATCTTTCTTGGGTTGGTAGGAACATGCCGACTTGCGCCGGCGCGTTCCGGCGAGAATCGCGACTCGCCTGGAATCGTCGGATTCCGAACGAGCCAACCGTAGCACTCCCATAAGTCATGAATATTGCGTGAATCTTTTGCGAGGGGCTCTTCGCCCTTCGTCCGCGTTCGATCAGGCCGACCGGTCGCAACACGCCCGAGACGGGTTAGTCCAGCGCCATCCGTAAGTTATTTATCTGTAAACCACAGACCGTTGGTTGGAGTGTGCAAGCACTCACGAAGTTTGGTTCGCCAAGCCAACGCAGGTTGAAGAACATACGCCCGTCAAGGGTATGCCGCTTAGCGGTCGAATGTTGCTCTGCCTGCGCGCAGGGCTTTTTTGTTGCCCGGCGAGACGTTCCGAACCTCACAGTCAATGGCCGACTAAGGAAGGAACGCCATGAAGAGGCCCGAAAAGGAAGCGGTGGTCGCTCAGCTTACGGACAAGTTCCGTGACGCTGACGCTATCTACCTGACCGAGTACCGCGGGCTTACCGTTCCGCAGATTTCTGAACTGCGTGAAAAGCTAGGCCGCGATACTTCCTACACTGTGGCTAAGAACACGCTGATTCGCATCGCAGCCAAGGAAGCTGGCATCGAAGGTCTCGATGAGATCCTCGCCGGCCCGACCGCTGTGACCTTCGTGAAGGGTGACTTCATCGAAGCTGCGAAGACCCTGCGTGACTTCGCCAAGACCAACAAGGCACTGATCGTCAAGGGCGGCTATGCTGATGGCACCGTCTACGATGCTGAAGGTGCCCAGAAGCTGGCAGACCTCAAGTCTCGCCCGCAGCTGCTCGCCGAATTCGCCGGCGACATCAAGGCCACGATGTCCAAGGCCGCGTACCTGTTCAACGCTCTGCCGACCAAGGCCGTGCGTACGATCGATGCGCTGCGCGAGAAGCAGGAAAAGGCTGCCTGATTTCACTGCGGCCCGCCGCGTGAATCGACAACTGAAAAGAAAAGAACAAATTTTCAGGTGACGGTTACCTCTTCAATCTGACCCCGTCACCAAGAATGAAAGGAAGCCATTATGGCTAAGTACACCAACGATGAGCTGCTCGAAGCTTTCGGTGAGATGACCCTGGTTGAGCTCTCCGAGTTCGTCAAGGCCTTCGAAGAGAAGTTCGACGTCGAGGCTGCCGCCCCGGTCGCCGCCGTCGCTGCCGCTCCGGCTGCCGGCGCTGCCGCTGAGGAAGAGAAGGATGAGTTCGACGTCATCCTGTCCGCCGTTGGCGACAAGAAGATCCAGGTCATCAAGGCCGTCCGCGCCATCACCTCCCTGGGTCTGGCCGAGGCCAAGGCTCTGGTCGACGGCGCTCCGAAGGCCGTTCTGGAGAAGGCCAAGAAGGAAGACGCCGAGAAGGCCAAGTCCCAGCTCGAAGAAGCCGGCGCCACCGTCGAGCTCAAGTGATTCGCGCGGCTTCAAGCCGCAGTCACCATGCTTGGAGAAAACCCCGCTGCCATATGGCAGCGGGGTTTTCCGCTATATATGCCCACACCTGGCATCGTTGCCGGGAACCGGATCGCGCCCGGCGGTTGTTCGCCGGTCGGGGAAACACAGAGTCGTCGAAGCGTGGGTGAGTATGGTGTGACGACGTGAAAAACAAGCAATCCCAAAAAACCAAAACCAAGAAGGACGCTGATGCCGAATATGCGGAAATGACGCAGGGCCCGCTCCGCTCACTGATCATCAGACTCGCCATCCCGGCAATCATCTCCAATCTCGTAACCACCATCTACAGTCTGTCCGACACCTTCTTCATCGGACGGCTTGGCACCGCGCAATCCGGCGCCATGGGCATCGCCTTCAGTGTGATGACCGTGATTCAGGCCATGGGATTCTTCTTCGGCAACGGTGCCGGCAATTCCATGAGCCGCGAGCTCGGCAAACATAACAACACGCGTGCGGCCAGACTGCTGTCCATCGGTTTCATCGGTGCCCTTGCCTCAGGCCTGGCCATCACTCTTGTGGGGCTGTCCACGTTGCATCCGCTGGTGCGCATGCTCGGGGCGACGCCTACGATCGAGCCGTACGCCGTGACATATCTGATACCGTTGCTTATCGCGGCCCCGATGATGTGCGGCTCCTTCGCCCTGAACTGTCTGTTGCGTTATCAGGGCCTTGCTTCGCTTGCCATGATCGGATTGGTCATCGGTTCGGCGCTGAATCTCATTCTGGAACCGGTATTCATCTTCCTGCTGCACATGGGCATGTTCGGCGCCGCGTTGGCGACGGCGATCTGCCAGACCATCAGCTTCGTCATTCTTGCGGTGCTCAGCATGATGCATGGTGTGGTGCATTTCTCGCTAAGGCAATGCAGACTCACCGTTCCGCTTGCCCGCGAGATCGCCGGCGGCGGACTGCCATCCATGATTCGCAACGCCGCCGGTACGCTCGCCGTCACCTGCGTGAACATCGCCGCCAATCCGTTCGGCGACGCGGCCATCGCCGGTATGGCCATCGTCATGCGCATCATGCTCGGCGCGAACTCCATCATGATCGGTCTCGGCCAAGGCTTCCAGCCCGTGTGCGGCTACAACTACGGCGCAGGTCTTTACAAGCGGGTGCTGAAAGGCTTCTGGTTCTGCGTGAAGGTCGCGACCATCGCGATGCTCGCCTTCGCCGCAATCATATGGATCACGGCACCCGATCTGGTGCGCATTTTCCGCGATGACACCGCGGTGGTGCTGATCGGTACCGCCGCATTGCGGTTCCAGTGCTACACGTTGGCATTGAACGGGTACAACATGATGGCCAACACCATGCAGCAGACCATCGGCAAAACCGTGGCCGCTTCCTTCCTTGCCTTCTGCCGCTTGGGATTGTTCCTTGCGCCGGCCGTGCTCATATTGCCGCATATGCTGGGCATCGTCGGAGTGGAATGCGCCCAATGCGTCTCCGATGTGCTGACGTTGATCTGCACCATTCCGGTGCATAGGCGCATTCTTGATGGCCTGAACAGGGAGGAAATCGGAGCCTAGGCGGCCCGGAGGCCGATGATCGCCACTACAATGGGGGAAATAGGCGAAAGTTGTCGATTTGACGCGTCATAATCCTCCATAACATGGTGAAGCATGACACAATGGCAGTAGTGTTGTGTGCGAAAGGAAGGCCGGAACGGTGAGCGAAGATCAACGAACGGCGCAGCAGTGGATCGTCGGGGTCGATGGAAATGACCTGAAAACGGTGAAATCCGGCGAAAGCGTCGAACTTGGGCGCAAGCCGCTACGGCCGCTGGCGGATGACGGATATTCCCGTCTCGATATCACGGATGCCAATAAGTCGATGTCGAAACGCCATGCGGTGTTCGCCGTGGACGATAACGGCACCGCGACCATCCGCGATCTGAACTCCACCAATGGCTCGTTCGTGGTGCGCCCGAACGGTGAGCTGATGCGTCTGCCTTCCGGCGTCGATTTCATGCTGCCAAGCTCGCCGATCACCATGCAGTTCGGCGATGTGAAGGTCACGTTCCGCCGTGAGCGGGTCTCCGGCGATGCCAAGACGAAGCCGTCGGTGGCCGATCTGTTTGATTATGCGCTTGCCGATGAGGGCCCGCAGGAACCCGATGCCGCCGACATGTCGGTGGATGACATTCTGAATCTGCGCGCCGGAGAGCCGACCGCGCTGTTCAACGCCCGTAATGTGTCCGCCCGTGTGGACGCGCTGCACAGGGCCGAGCGGCAGTCCTTCGCACCGGTGCGTGCCGGTGAGTCCGAATATGAGGACCTTCCGTCGGTGTCGCTGGTGCAGCCGCAGAATGACGCGCGCGACGAGGCGCCGCGAGACCTGTTCGCCGATGCGCAGGCGGAGGCCGATGCGCAGGCTGAGCAGGAGCGGGAGGATGTCGAACTGACCGACGCCATCGACCGTGCCAAGGCGCAGGCCGCCACCGTGCAGGGCATCAACGAGGCGCTGGCGGCCGATGCCGCGAAGTCGGATGCGCTCGCGCAACTGAAGTCCGATACCATTGCGGTGAATGACCTGTTCGGTGCCGGAGCCATCGATCGACGGCAGGGGGAGACCGACCTCCAGCCGGAATTGCCGGAACGTTCGCCTGCCGAAGAGCGGGACGAGCCGATTCAGGAACGTCAGGAGGAATCGGCCGAATCCATTGAACGGCCGCAGCCGGAGCAGGAAGCCGCTGCCGAGCGGCCTGAGCGGACCGAGCAGACAGAATCATCCGAACAATCCGATGATTCGCAGCCTCAGGTGGGTGCCGACGATGAGCGATTCCGCCCGTCGGCGTCGCAACCGCAGGGTGATGCCGAACCGTCCGTTGACGAGACCGTGACCTTCACGCCGGTATTCGAACCGGGATCCGTCTTCGATCGTGTGTCCAAGGGCGGCTTCGCCAAGCAGGAACAGACCATCGAGGTTGATGGCCTGACCTCCGACGAGGCCAAGCGCACTGATGATTTCACCGTGCAGTTCGAGATGGCGCGCCATCCGCAGCTGCTGCCGTTCCTCGCCATGAACCCGTCGCTGTACGACGATCTGTACGCATGGCTGTCGGCATTGGGCAATCAAGATATCGACGCAGCCCTGTCTCGCAATCCTGGGTATGCGGAGTACCGCAAAGCGGTAGGGAAGTGAGTCAACACATGAGCGAAAGCAATGAGCGGTCCACCACTGCGCTGGACCGCATTCGCGGCTGGCGTGAGCAGTATCGTCTGGGATTGTCGCCTTCGGCGCTTGAAGATGTGACGCAGCTGACCGCGCAGTTGGATCTGACGCACGCCCATCCTTCCGGCATCGCGCAACTCTTTGCCAGCGGACATGTCGCTTTGGATTCGTTGTTTCGCGACAATGGCATGCTCCGTGCGGCAGGCCGTCGTGTGGAACGAGTGATTGACGACCGTGAGACGAAAAGCCGTATCAGCGGCGTGGGCGAATTGTCGCTGGTCGTAGGCGTGGCCACATGGAAGGGCAACCAGGTGCCGGTGCTCATGTACCCGGTTGAGGTGCGACGGACCGGTAAGACCGCCGAAAGCGGCACCACCATCGCCTTTACCGGTCGTGTACGCCTGAATGCCTCCTTCGCCGCCGTCATGCGCGAACATAACGTCACCCTGGATGAGGCCAAGCTGTTTGATGGCTCCAACTATGAGAGCGGCACCCCTGAGACCTCGGCTGTCTTTGCGGCCATCACCGCACGCGCGACTTCGGCGTTCCCGGATTTCGAGATCGAGCGACACATCATTCTCGGCTGCTTCATGGATCCGTCCGCGCAGATGCTGGTGGAAAGCCAGAAGATCATCGACCAGCTGGCGCAGGGACCCACCGGCAATACCGTGCTGGACGCGCTCGCCGGAGACAAGGCCGCCCGCGAGGCTTTGAATAACGCCGATATCGCCGAATACAGCCCGTTTGATGGTGACCCTCACGGCGAATATGAGGTCGGCGACGTCAGCAATACCGTTCGTTATGCCGCGCAGATCGCCGCTTCCGGACATTCGCTGTTCGTCGACAGCTCCATCGGCAACAATACCGCCGAACAGGCCGCCGCCATCGCATCGCGGTGCGTGATGAGCGGCCGGTCCGTGCTGTACGTGCCGTGCGTCACCGACCAGCGGCGTCGTTTTGCGCAGGCCATCAACGCCAATGAGATGGGCGGGCAATTGCTTGACATCGCCGATGAGGGTGCCAATGAGACCATCGACCGCCAGCTGATTGCGGCGGTCGGGTTCCAGTCTGGCGTCGCCACCTCCCGTTTCGACCAGTTGGCGGATGAACTGGTGGGTGTGCGTTCCCGCCTGACCAGGTATCTGGGCGACCTGCACGGAGTCAGTCAGGAGTGGGGCGTCTCCGCCTACCAGACCATTCAGAATCTGGCGCAGATCGCCGTGTTGCCCACGCACCCGACCACGCATGTACGCCTAAGTAAGCAGACCGCCCACGCCATCAGTGACAGGATGGAGGATTGGGCCGCCAAACTGCAGCGTGCCGGCGAGCTTGGCGAGTATACGATCACCGAGAAAGATACCGCATGGTTCCAGGCTTCCATCTATTCCGAGGAAGAGGCCGTCAGCGCCCACCAGCGTGTGGTCGAGCTGTTGCGCAAGGTGCTTCCCGCCACCCGTGAGCAGGTGTCCAGCACCGTGCAGACCTGCGGCTTCCCGATTCCGACCACCGCGCAGGAGTGGGGCCGGCAGGTCATGGTGCTCAAGAACCTGCGTCGAGTGCTTGATGTGTTCCAGCCGGAGATCTTCGAACGTGATATCGCCTCCATGATCGAGGCCACCAAGCCGAAGGCCGAACGCAAGGCCGAAGGCAGCTCCATGGGATTCTGGGAGCGTCGTCGCCATATCAAGGAGGCCAAGGGCCTGCTGCGCGTCGGCGCACAGGTGGAGAACCTGCATGACGCACTGCAGGTGGTGGCCAAACAGTCGGAACAGTGGCACATGTTCGTGCCGCACGGTGGTTGGCCGGTGCTGCCCGCCAAGCTTGACGACATTCTGGAAACCCAGGACGAACTGACCCGTGACATGACGGCGCTGAATACGGTTCTGGCCACCACCCCGATGGGCGGCAGCCTGGAAACCGTGGACTTCAATCAGGTCGAAGAGCGTCTCAAGGCCCTCTATGACGACCATCAGTCGCTCGACACCTTGCCGGAGCGAGCGCGTTTGGAACGCGAATTCCACGACATCGGACTGGATGAGCTGGTGGAGGATCTACGCAATCGCGGCATCGACAACAATGCCGTGGCCGGCGAACTGCAATTGGCCTGGTGGACCACCGTATTCGAAGATATCGTGCGTTCCTCCGCGATCATTTCCAATCAGGATGGTTCGGCCCTGCAGGCCGCCGCGGAACGTTTCGCGCAGGTCGACGTGGAACATGTGCGTTCCGTTGGACCCATGGTGGCGCAGGAGTCCATGCGCCGACTGTGCGACATGCTGTTCTCCCGTACGCAGGAGGCCAACCTGCTGCACACCACGCTTGCCGGATCCCGTAGCGTTTCGCTGAATCGCCTGCACAAGGAGCATGCCCAGATTCTCGCCGCGGCCAAGCCGATTCTTATGGCCACCCCCGCCACGCTCGCCGCGGTCACCGATCCGACTCCGCTTGCCGACGTGGTGATCATCGACGCAGGTGCGCATATTCCGTCCGTGGAGTTGATGAGCATCGTCTGCCGTGCGCAGCAGGTCGTGGTAATCGCGCATCGTGAGACCGTCACCTCCGACAGCGTACGGTTGCTGATTGCACTGTTGCCGAGTGTGAAGATCGCCGACAGGCCGGTTCGTCGTGCGCCGAAGCTCGGCGCCTTCCTTGAATCCGAAGGCTATGGATCGGTGCCGCTTGACGTGGCCCGCGAAGGTTCCCAGGGCGAAGTCGCCTATCATCACATCGAAGATGCCAATGGCGTGCCAGTCATGGCCTCCGGACTGGTGGAAAGCAGCCAGCAGGAGATCGACGAGGTGGTCCGCATCATCATACAGCGTGCCTCCTCGTTCACCATCGTGCCCGCCTCCTACACCCTGACGGTGGTGGCGCTTACCCACACGTTCCGTACACGACTGGGGGCCGAGCTCAAGGCAATGGCCACCAGGAACAAGGCGATGGGGCTGTTCCTGCGCCATGTGCGTATCGTGGACATCACCGATGTCGCCGGAGCCCACACCACCGACGCCATCGTGTCGATGTGCTATGCAAAGACCTCCCATGGTCGTCTGCTACAGCAATTCGGCGCACTTGAAGCCGAAGGCGGACGCGGCCTGTTGTTGGACGCGCTGGCCGTTGCCGATCGCCATGTCGATATCGTCTCCGCCTTTTCTTCGGCGGACATGGATGACGAACGTCTGCATCAATCCGGTCCGAAGATGCTCAAAACCGTGCTGCGTTGGGCCGAACAGCTTGATGATCGCCCGGTGCGCCCGTCGGAAAGCGAGTCCGGCGCCAACATCCTGTTCAACGATCTGGCCGATCGCATCCGTGCCCGCGGTCTGAAGGTCGCCGTCGATTACGGATTCGAACGCGGCACCAGGTTGCCATTGGTCGTAGGATTGCCCGATAAGCCGTTCTCGCTGGCCGTGCTGACCGATGACGCGCAGTTCATGGGGCTGCAGTCCACCAGGCAGCGCCACCGTGTGCTGCTGCAGGACATCGAGTCCTTGGGATGGTCGGTGATGACCGTGTGGAGCGTTGGTGCGTTCGTCAATCCCGATAAGGAAGTCGATCGCATCGTGGCACGTCTGAGCGACATCTACCAGGAGGGCAAGTGAACGAGGAGGTCTCGGGCAAGGGGCATTCCGGGCAGGGATCCGTCGACGAGCCTGCCGTGCGGGTGGTGTCCGGCTATTCCGCCACTCGTCACACCCCGCGCAAGCATAGGCGCGTGGTGCGGCAGGGCACTGAGCTCTTCGATGCCGATGGCGTGAAGCTCGAGCCCTCGGACGTGCTCACCGACCGTCAGCGCGCGGCCGATGACGACAAACGCATTCTCACCGAGCTGCCCCCTCATTGGGCCGTCTTCTCCGAACGCGGTCGCTGATTCCGATCGCCTGCCCGCGGCGTTCCGAGCCTCCACGCGAGCGAAGGTTCGGCGCATGCGAGGCCGGGCTACCGGATGACTGCGATGATGGCGGCGTACTCCTGGGCCTGTAGTACGGCGGCGGCCTCGGCCGGCGGCATGGCGAACGTCGCCGTGACCATGCCATTGGCATCTTTGGTGGGTTTGCCCAACATAACCGCCTGTAATGCAAGCTCGCACAAGGCCTCGCCATCATTGTGGGCGTCTCCTTCGGCAAGTACGGCACTGGAGAGCGTCACTTCATCGCCGACGTCAAGCCCGTCGATGGCACTGGCCAGCCGTACTTCGACCGCCGTGTATCCTTGCGGGACCGTGGGGGAGGCGCGTGCCATCGTTGTCGTGACGATGCCGCCGCTGGGAATGTCGATCCGCGCCACCATGCCGGTGACGTCATCGATTGTATGGAATGCGTTATCCCAAGCGGCATCGTATGGGATGTTCCTCATGGCGATGGCGGAGGCCGTGATCGTGCCGCCACGGTGGATGTGTTGCGTCGCCACGACCGCGGGGCGGGTCGCGATTGTCGATCGTAGGCACTGCAATCCCATGAAAACCGCCAATCCGGCGCATAATGCGGCCAAGAGGCGGCGCAGTTGCGCACTCCTCAGCGGATTTTTGGGCGGGCGACGCACGTTCAGCCGGTCCGCCAGATCATGAAAAGAGGTCATCATGCGAGCATGATGACCTGCGGGAATATGATTATGCAAGCCGGATCAGGGGTTGTGGTCGAAGGACGTGGGTTATCCACATCCTCGGCGTGTCGCGCCTGATTCCGGGACCTGTCTACTTGGCTTTGTCCGTACGGTAGAAGCCGGAACCCTTGAACTCGATCGGAACGGCGGAGTAGATCTTACGCACCTGCTCCTCGCCGCACTTCGGGCACACGGTGATCGGGTCGTCGCTGAACGACTGCTGTTCGGTGAAATCGTAGTTGCAGTTCTTGCAACGGTAATGATAGGTAGGCAACGTTTCCCTCCACAACTTCAGATGAGGTTCACACGGTTTCGTAACGTGACCATATCCTAGTACGCGCCCTGAGACGGTTTGACGGGGCATCTCGCGGAATATGCGCGGTGGGCGTATGGATACGGCGTTTCAACGGATGGCCGTATAGCCGTCCGGGGTAAGCACGGCATCAACGGGAACATCGTGCGATTCGTACGGCACCGGCGCGCCCGTGGCCTCCCACGGCCAACAAACCGCCACCACTCGGGCACCGACCGCCTTGTACCCCAGTGCGCGGTCATACCAACCCCCGCCACGGCCCAGGCGAATGCCGGAGGCATCCACCGCAAAGGCCGGCACGATGATCAATCCGGCATCGTTGAGCGCCTCAGGACCGTTGGGAGGATTATCCGGCTCCTGCGGGCGGCGCGTGTTCGGTGAACCGTCATCGTGGCTGATGCCGTGCAATCCCTCCAGATTATCGAGTTCGCTCCAGCCGATGTCCATGCCGGATCCCAATCGGGGCACCAGCACTCGGCATTGCGAGTCGAGCAACGTCTGCAGCAGTGGGGCCATCGCGATCTCGCTGCCCATGGAAACGAAGGCGGCCACCGTGCCGAAGGAATGGATCAGACCTGCGGCACGGGCGTGTCGGGCGATGCTCCGGCCTGCCTCAAGGCGTTCTTCAGGCGTGGTCCGTTGGCGTTCGGCGATGGCCTGATGACGCATGGCCCGTTTCGCGGCGCGCAATCGTTCGTCTGTCTTCGAGGGTTCGGTTGTTTCGGTCGTGTTCATACCGCCTGTTGTACCACGGCATGGTTGCGTGAACCGTGGCGGCGGTGCGGTGGTGGCACAATAGGGGCGTGACCGTTTTCCAAGCATTCCGCGACATGATATGCCACGCACGGGCCAATGCCATCGCTGTGCCGCAGTTCATACAGTCACGGGCCCTTCAGGTGCCGATCAGGCTGCGTCCGCTCACCGTGGAGGACGGCGACGAGTGGAGTGAGGTGCGATGGCGCAATGATGCCTGGCTGAGCCCCTGGGAGTCAGGTGATCCGCTGCATGGCCAGCCGATGTCGTTCGATACGTGGATACGACGGTTGCGCGACAACGAACGCGACGGCACCGGAGTGGTGTTTGTCATGGAGTATCGGCAACGGATCGTCGGACAGATTTCGCTTGGAGCGATTTGTTATGGTGCGATGCGCACCGGAGTGGTCGGATATTGGGTAGATGAACGTTATGCAGGCCGTGGATTCACGCCAATGGCCGTGGCATTGTTGGCGGATTGGGCCATGTTCAATCCCGATGGGCCGCATTTGCACCGGTTGGAAATCGCACTGTTGCCTGAAAACGTTCGCTCCAGACGGGTCGCCATCAAGGTAGGGGCGCGTTTCGAGGGGGTGCGCCGTGCCTATATGTATGTCAACGGCCGGTGGCGCGACCATGAGACCTACGCCCTGACGTCCGAGGATGCGCCTAACGGCTTCACGGCCAGAGTGATGGCCGCATAGATTCGACACGCCCGAAACGGATGTGGCCGGATTGTCAGAAAGTCACCTATTCTTGTGACCTATGGGTTACGAGTCGCTGAGCACGGTGGTCGTGCTTGCGATCGTCGTGATTCTCATGGTTGGATGGCTGCCCAGACGGACGGTCAAGGGCATGAAGCGAGTGATCGAACATCGCGAAGACCGGTTTTCGCCGTCATTGCATCTTGTGGATGCCGACAGCGGAACGAGGTTCTCCGACGTGAACACACCGCAGGCGAAAGGGGCTATAATGCAGTCTTCCGAAGCTCAGGAGGGCAAGATGTCCGAAGAGCATATCGCCCAGGTGCGCGCCCTTCGCCGAGCCGCGGTTCGCAGACGCCGGATCATCGTCATCGCACTGGCCGTGGCGACGATCGTAGTGATCGTCGCAGCGGTTACGTTGCGTTTCAGCGCGTGGTTCGCGCTTATCCCTGCGGTCGCTCTGGCCGGGGTAATGGCCCTTGGCGTACGTGCGTCCAAGCAGGCGAGGGATTGGGAGCGGAAAGTCGCCCGGTATCGTTCCCGAATGAAGAAGAAGGCCGCCGTCGAACGTGAGCGCGCACGTGCCGAACAGGCGGAGCGTAAGAGATTGCATGATGCGGAACTGGCGGAAGCCCGTCGGATCGCCGAGGCGCAGGCGCCGACCGATGTGATGCCGGAGGGTGAGATTCGACAGGCCGTCGAACGAAGCAAGGCGGATCGTGATCGAGCGCTGAATAAGCGTAGGCAGGAAGCCACGGCGAAAGCCGGGGCCGCGCAGGATGCGGACCAACAGAATGCCGGTCTGTCCATTCATGACGAACGCGACGAGCGACGGGACGTGTCTGAAGGCGTCGAAGACAAGCCGATTTCCACGGAGATTTCCGTATTGGACCAGTCCGCGCAGGATCTGATTTCCTTCTCGTTGGGCGCCCCGCGCAACGGCGTCGAGGTCAAGCAGGCCGCGCCGGAAAGCATGGAGATCAAGTCCACCAGGCAGGTCGCCAAGGCCGTGCCGCCGGTTGAACCTGTCGAACCGTTGATCGTGCCCTCCGATGGCATGAGCGACATGGACGAAGACGAGAGCGGGGCGCGTGTCGAGGCGGGCGTGCAGCTCAACGAGGTCAGCGTCAAGGACTTTCACGATACGGAAGTCAGTGCCGAAGTGAAGGCCCCCGATGCCACCTCGGATTCCCTAGGCACCGGTTTGGAGGCCATTCTGGCCCGCCGTGGCGCGTAAGGGTACATAAACGTGTCGAAGCCTGAAACCGCGTGGTTTCAGGCTTTTCTTTGAGGTTTCTCTCTCAGCATTAGCACTCGAGTTGGCAGAGTGCTAATAATCGCGCTAGAGTATATCCCAGCGCGAAAAGGACGACGCCGTAAGTGATCGTCAGCCTCTTGCTAGCGGGTCCCGGCGCGGTAAGTATTGATTTCTCTTAAGAAAGAGGAGGTCCACAGTGTCGATCTCACTCACACCGTTGGAAGACAAGATCATCGTCAAGCAGGCGGAAGCCGAGACCCAGACCGCTTCCGGTCTGTTCATCCCGGACAATGCCAAGGAGAAGCCGCAGCAGGGCGAAGTCCTGGCCGTCGGCCCGGGCCGCCGCAACGACGCCGGTGAACGCATTCCGGTCGACGTCAAGGTCGGCGACAAGGTGCTGTACTCCAAGTACGGCGGCACCGAAGTGCGCTACCAGGGTGAGGATTACCTCATCGTGGCCGCCCGCGACATTCTGGCCATTCTCGGCTGAGCATACGCGTAGCGCATAAAGGCCTTGTGAAAGGTCCCGGTCCGAAGGGGTTCCCATCCGGACCGGGACCTTTCGCGTATCCGCTCCCGGATTTGACTGGAAGACCTGAAGGATGATGTTGGCCTTCGTGTTGGAATAAAGGGGCGCCAGGCCGCGAAAAATGGCGGAATTCCAACGTTTATAAGGACTTTGGCCATGTGCGACACGCCGTATTTGCGTTTATTGGAGGGTCCGTGGCATACTAAACGGGTTGCCGGTTGGGGTTCAAACCGAACAGGCAGCACGGCGGATTTCCCAAGCGGTCAAAGGGAACTGACTGTAAATCAGTCGCCTCGTGCTTCAGTGGTTCGAATCCACTATCCGCCACGCCTCGATAGCTCAGTGGTAGAGCACTTCCTTGGTAAGGAAGAGGTCGTGAGTCCGATTCTCACTCGAGGCTCTCATGGCGGGATAGCTCAGCTGGCTAGAGCGTACGACTCATAATCGTAAGGTCAAGAGTTCGAGTCTCTTTCTCGCTACAAAGACCGACGGAATGTCGGTATAGCAACGAACCACAAGAGGTGAACTAGATGGCAAGCAAGAGCGCCGACATTCGTCCGGGCATCACGCTGGCATGCACCGAGTGCAAGGAACGTAACTACATCACGACGAAGAACCGCCGTAACACGCCGGATCGTCTTGAGCTCAAGAAGTTCTGCCCGCGCTGCGGCAAGCAGACCGTGCATCGCGAGACCCGCTGAGCGAGTTCAACACTTTCAAACCCGACCACTTCGGTCGGGTTTTTTGTTATTCTGGAGCACTATGACAAGTTTTGCAGATCTCACCACCATCGGCGTTGGCGGCCCTATCGCCATCTTTCTCGAACCCACTTCGCGTGTCGGCGTCATCGAAGCCGTCGAAGATGCGGATGCCAAGGGACTGCCCCTATGCGTGATCGGCGGTGGCTCCAACATGCTGGTGGCCGACACGCCGTTCAATGGCGTGGTCGTCCGCGATGCGCGCCGCGCCGTCAACGTGCTTGACGAGGCCGCTCCGGTGGAGAATGGCGAAAGAATCGTGCATGTCAATGCCGAGGCCGGCTGCAACTGGGATGATTTCGTGGATTTCTGCGTAGGGCTCGGACTGGAGGGCGTGGAGGGATTATCCGGAATCCCCGGAACCGTCGGCGCGTCGGTGGTGCAGAACATCGGGGCCTACGGCCAGGAGGTCGGTTCCAACGTACAGAGCGTGGAGGTCTGGGACCGCAAGGAGAAACGCACCTGCGACCTCACCGCCGAGAATCTGCGGTTCGGCTACCGCATGAGTGCGCTCAAGGCCAGCATGTATGCGGCTCCGGCCACTCCCGCCGCCGAATTCTTCCCGACCCCCCGATACGTGGTGCTCTCCGTCACCTTCGCCCTGCATCACAGCGACACCGGCGTGGTCGGCTATGGCCAGCTCGCCAAGGCACTTGGCGTCGGGGTCGGAGACCGTATGAGCACCAAAGACATCCGTAACGCCGTACTCAGGGTGCGTGCCTCCAAAGGCATGTTGGAGGATTCCCACCGCTACTTCGCCGAATCCATGCGAGGCACCAAGAAGGCCGGGTTGGTCGCCATCGCCCATGACGCACAGCGTACCCAATCCGGTAACGACGAACCTGATTTCAACCGCCATAGCTGCGGCAGTTTCTTCATGAATCCGATGCTGACGGTCGAACAGGCGGCGGGCCTTCCCGAAGATGCGCCTCGCTTCGAAACGACTTTGCCGAACGGCGATCCGGGTATCAAGACCTCCGCCGCATGGCTCATCGACCATGCAGGGTTCCACAAGGGCTTCAAAACCGCCGAGGATGCGGCCGCGGGCCTGTCCACACTGCATACGTTGGCGCTGACCAACCGGGGTGGCGCCAGCGCGGCCGATATCGCGGACCTCGCCAAAACCGTGCAGGACGGTGTCGAAACGGCCTATGGCATCCGCTTGGTGCCCGAACCGGTCGTCATCGGTATGGATCTCAGATGACGTCAATGTGACGGTATCGTTCTATACTTGCCCCTTGTTGAGAGCGGCCGGAATGACCGGCCGTATGGAAGAAGGGGATTACGGTGAACGTATTCCGTAAGAAATCCGTTGAGCAAACCATCGCGGAAACAGGTGAGTCGGGACGTTCCCTCAAACGTGACCTCACGTGGTGGGATCTGGCCATCATGGGCGTTGCCGTGGCCGTCGGAGCGGGCATTTTCTCCATCGGTGCGCAGGCTGCGGCCTTCCATGCCGGGCCGGCGGTGATCATCAGCTTCCTGATCGCGGGCGTCGTGTGCGGCGCCGCCGTGATGTGCTACGCCGAGTTCGCGTCGATGATTCCGGTGGCAGGCTCCGCCTACACCTTCACCTATACCACGGTGGGCGAGATCATCGCGTGGGTGATCGGTTGGGATCTGATTCTGGAAATGCTCATGGCGGGTTCCGTCGTGTCCAAGTACTGGGGCGTGTACCTGAACGACTTCTTCCGGTTGGTCGGCTGGAACATCAACACCAACATCGCCATCGGATCGTTCAACTTCGACGTGGCGCCGCTGATCATCGTGGCCTTCTTCACCACGCTGCTCGTGCTCGGCACCAAGATCGGAGCCCGTGTGGATGGCGCGCTGACCGTACTGAAGATCGCCATCGTACTGTTCGTGGTGGTCGTCGGCTTCTTCTACATCAAGGCCGAGAACTTCACCCCGTTCGTTCCACCGAGCGAACCGGCCGCATCCTCCGATTCCGGTGTGAGCACCGCAATGAACCAGCCGTTGTGGCAGTGGGCCACCGGCATGACCCCGAGCATCTACGGCGTGGCTGGCATCATCTCCGGCGCGGCTCTCGTGTTCTTTGCCTTCCTTGGCTTCGACGTGGTCGCCACCACGTCCGAAGAGGCCATCAATCCGAAGCGGAACGTGCCGTTGGGCATCGGTGTGGGCATGGGCCTGATCATCGTGCTGTACACCCTTGTCGCCATCGTCACCACCGGTATGGTCTCCTATAAGGACCTCGCCAAACAGTCGAGTCCGTCCCTGGCCACCGCCTTCGAAATGGTCGGGGCCAATTGGGCCGCCAAAATCATCAGCTTCGGCATCGTGATCGGCCTGGCCACCGTGGTGATGGTGCTGTTGCTGGGGCTTACCCGCGTGGTGTTCGCCATGAGCCGTGACGGTCTGCTGCCACGTGGATTGAGCCACACCGGCAAGCACGGCACCCCGGTTCGCCTGCAGGTCATCGTGGGTGCGGTCATGGCCCTGATCGCCGCCTGCTCCAACGTCGACGTGCTTGCCGATATGGTGAATATCGGTACGTTGTCGGCGTTTACGCTGGTCGCGATTTCCGTTCCGATCATGCGCCGGAAACGCCCCGATCTGAAGCGTACGTTCAGAATGCCCGGCAATCCGTGGGTCCCGATCCTCATTGCGCTCGCCAATGTATGGCTGATGCTCAACCTGAGCGTACTCACCTGGATCCGTTTCGTGATCTGGCTTCTGGTCGGTTTCGCCATCTATTTTGGTTACGGCTACCGGCATGCCCGCCTCGGCACCGGTGAGTTGGATGTTGCCCGAGAGCAAGAGTAGTCTGGAACCGACAAGTTTGTAAGGAGGTAACCATGCCATACGTGATCGCTCAGCCTTGCGTCGATGTCAAAGACAAGGCATGCGTGGATGAATGCCCGGTTGATTGCATCTATGAAGGTTCCCGCTCCCTGTACATCAATCCGAATGAGTGCGTGGACTGCGGCGCATGCGAGCCGGTGTGCCCGACCGAGGCCATTTTCTATGAGGATGATCTGCCCGATGAGTGGGCTTGGTATAAGGATGCCGCCGTCAGCTTCTTCGCTGAGGTCGGTGACCTGGGCGGCGCCTCCGCGGCCGGCCCAATCGGTAAGGATCCCGAGCAGGTGGCGGCCCTGCCTCCGCAGAATCAGTGAGGCTCCCCCTGCTCCCATTTCCTCTGGCGAAGGCCGTCACGTAGAGTGGCGGCTTTTCGTCGTATGCTGGAACGAGTATCGCAGTGCACTGACGTAAGGAGTTCACGGATGGGTTTCCACGAGTTTTCATCGCCGTACGACTGGTCTCGGATTGCCCCCTACAAGCGCACGGCGAAGGCCGCATTCGGCGGCATGGTCGACCTGTCCGTGGGCTCGCCGGTCGATCCGGTGCCGGATTCGGTGCGTAAGGCGCTTGGTGCGGCCTCGAACGACCCCAATGCCTATGGATATCCGGTCACCGCCGGCACCGCCGACCTTCGTTCCGCCATCGCCGAATGGTTTGCGCTGGCGCGCGATGTCGATCTGAAGGCGATCGGAGCGGATATGGTGCCAACCGTCGGTTCCAAGGAAGGTGTGGCGCTGATGGCCTCCCTGCTCCACTTGGGCACCGGAGATGTGGTGGTGCAGCCGAAGGTCTCCTATCCGACCTATGAGATCGGCACCCAGTTGGCCGGCGCCGAGGCGCTCAAGGTCGACGATGTAGCCGATGTGGAATCCTGGAAGCATGTGCCGGGTGTCAGGGCCGTATGGGTGAACTCGCCGTGCAATCCGACCGGTGTGGCACTTGACGCCGGGCAGATGGCCTCGATCGTGGCGGCCGCCCGTGAGGTCGGGGCCGTAGTGCTTTCCGACGAATGCTATGCGTTGATGCAATGGGGGAATGCGGATACCGAGGATGGGACTGAGACGCTCGAATCCTCGCCCTGCGCCCTGCGCCCGGATGCGTGCGGCGGATCCGCGCGAGGCGTGCTTGTACTGTACTCCCTGAGCAAGCAGTCCAATATGGCCGGCTATCGTACGGCATTCATTGCCGGCGACGAATCGCTGATCGTACCGATGACCGCGTACCGTAAGCAGATCGGGCAGATCATTCCCGGACCGGTACAGGCCGCCATGGCCGTAGGGCTTCGCGATCTGGAATCGGTCAAGGCGCAGCGCAGGCGGTATGCGGACCGCCTCGGCATACTGGTCAGTGCGTTGCGTGCCTACGGGTACTGCACTGATATGCCCGATGGTGCCCTGTATGTGTGGGTGAAGGCCAAGTCCGGAGACTGCTGGAAGGACATGGAGCAGCTCGCTCAGATCGGCATCATCGCCAGCCCCGGGGAATTCTATGGGGCTCCGGGGTATCTGCGGTTCTCCGCCACCGCCAGTGACGCCGCCATCGCGGACGCCGCCGAACGTCTGGCCCGCTAGATGCCGAAACTGGCGATATCGTCGCCGTATTTGCGCCGGACCGCGTCCAACGCCTGCTCGGCCCCGCGCAGGCGTTCGGTTTTCGGCTCTTTCCTGCGGGTGTCGCAATCCTGCGCCGTGTCCGCTTCCTCCAGCAGATCCTCCAGCGAAGGCTGAATGATGGCGGAACCAGCCTCGACCAACCCGCTGGCGCTCATGCCGGCCAAACGTACCGGTCGGGGCAGCGAAATCGCATGCACCGAACCGGTTTCCATGCCCATCATCCGCAACAGCAGGTCGACGCACTGCGGATACAGCGCGCTTGCCGCATCCGCCGGCCGCTCCATGGTGCGCCCCTTCGTGGCATAGCTCAGATCCGGAAAACGCAGCTTCACCATCACCTTGCGTGCCATCAGTCCACGTCGACGCAACGAGCTCGCCACCTCATCGCAGCAATGCCGCAACATCGAGCATACCTGCCGCATGTCCTGCGTATCCGCATCGAACGTGCGCTCCGAACCTATCGATTTCTCCGGTGTATACGGCGTGACCGGACGGTCATCCAGACCATGTGATGCCATATGCAGACCATGTGCGGTAATCGTCGATCCCGTGGCCTCGGCCAGGGTCGTTTCGTCCATCCTTGCCAAATCGGCGACCGAATTGATGCCCCATGCATGCAGCCGCCGCTCGAGTGAAGGCCCGACTCCCGGAATGCCGCGCAACGGCATCATCTGCACGAATTCGGCATGCCGGGCCAGAGGAATCATCAGCATGCCGTTCGGTTTGGCGTTCGTCGACGCCATCTTCGCGACCAGTTTGTTCGCCGCGATGCCGACGGAACAGGTCACGTTGTAACGCGCCGCCACCTGTTCGCGAATCCATGCGCCGATTGCGGAGGGGGTATGCCAGCGCAGCAGTGCGCCGGAGACATCCATATAGCATTCATCCACCGACACCTGTTCGATTCGATCGGTGATCCGGCTGAACACTTCGGTGAAGATGCGCCGTGACATCGCGCGATAGTACTGCATGTCGACCGGCAGAAAAATGCCGTTCGGACACAGTTGATGTGCCCGCGAGCTCGCCATGGCCGAATTGATGCCGTATGCGCGCGCCTCATAGCTGGCCGCCGACACCACCGACCGGTTGCCGGTGCCGATGATGACCGGCCTGCCCGCATATTCCGGGTGCCGTGCCACTTCCAGCGAGGCGTAGAAGGCATCCATATCGATATGTAGCACCGTACAACCGGTCTCGTCGTGACCCCAGTCACGTTTGGCCGCTGCGATTCGTGGTGCCGTGCTCATGATTCCATGATATGCGATTCCCACCGAGGATTGAAACAAATGTTCGAATATGGTGTGATCGCCGCGCCTTTTTGCGTGTCGTCTCCGGACCGTCTCGCGAGTACGCTGGTACCCCGTGAAGAGAGTCATCATGACGGCATTGAACCGTTTGCCGATCGTCGTCATCGCCGTCTGCGAGGCGGTGATGATCTATACCGCCACCGGCGTGGCCAAGGTGGCGTTCACTCAATTGGACGCCGTATACGCCGCATGGTACCGCGTCGGTTTCATGGCTCTGATGCTGCTGGCCTGGCGCAGGCCGTGGAAGGCCGACAGGCGCGATTCGTTGCCCGGGACCCGTAGGGATTGGGGCCTGCTGGCGGGGTTCGGCGCGGTTTTGGTGTTGATGAACACCATGTATTATGTGGCGATTAGCAATATGGATATCGGCATCGCCACCGCCATCGAATTCATCGGGCCTCTTGGCGTGGCCGTCATCACCGGGCATAGTTGGCGCGAGCGCGTCGGCATCGGCATCGCGGCCGGTGGCGTGGTGCTATTGGCCGGCATCTCGCTTGGTGGCGAGAACGGCGGCAGCTTTCTGATCGGCCTGATCGCCATTCTGGTCGGCGGTTCCATGTGGGGCTGCTATATCGTGCTCGGCGGCAAAGTCGCGGCCAAGGGTCATCCGATCGACATGCTGTGCTGGGGTACCGTACTTGGTTGGCTGATGCAGTCGGTGTTCCTAGCTCCGGGCGCCATCGTCCATCTGGCGGGGCCCAAGGCCGACGCGACCTGGGTTCATGCCTCGTGGGGCGTCGCGGCGTTGCTGGCATTGCTGTTCCTGGTGTCGTTGTTCGGTTCGTTCCTGCCGTATCTGACCGATCAGGTGGTGATGCGACGCATTCCGTCCGCACGCTATTCCGTGGTGCAGTCCATCAATCCCGCCATGGCCACGTTCATCGCCCTTGCTTTCGGTGAGATTCCGACACTGGGGGAGTGCGCAGGCATCGCGTTGGTGATTGTGGCGGTGATCGTCACGTTTTCCGGAGATGCGAATCCGGCGTAGAGGCCGGTCATCGGATGGCTGCGGGTCGAATTCCCCAGGTCGATTGGATGTCGGTGTGCATCGCGTGTCATGCGGAATCACGCCAACGGCTTACGATTTTTCCGGTTTCTGGTGTTTTGCCTCCGGATAGATGCTATAGTTACATGCTGTTGCGTCGTGACAACGTCACAACAGTGGAGTCATGCCTGAGTGGCCGATAGGGGCACCCTGCTAAGGTGTTAGTCGTGTTTAGCGGCTCGAGGGTTCGAATCCCTCTGACTCCGCGAATGGGCCGGAATCGCTGGAATTGCAGTGATTCCGGTTTTGTTATAGCGGAAAGAACCGGTATGCGAGGCGGCATGCCCTTTGTTCGCCGCCCTTTTCGATATCCTTGGACTAGAGAGAATATCGAAGAAGAGGGGTACGGCCATGCGTATCAGAAAAGATGCCTTGCATGCATCCAATCCGGAATTGCTGACCACCGGCAGGCGCAGAGTCGCAATAATTGCGGCAATCATCATCATTGCCGTGCTGGCGGTCGGGGGGTGGTTCGTAGTGCGGCAGGTGCGCTCGCAGGAGACGACACATGCGGCGAATCCGGCAACGACGTCCACGCGGCAATCGCAGGCAAGTGCGACGGCGAAACAGACCGAGGCGACGGAACATCACGGCAACTCCCCGGACTGCCCGGATACGGATTGCATCGCCATGCTCGTCAACGGCGACCTGTTGTTCCATGAGGGCCTGTGGAACAATTTCGCGAGTGCCGACACTGCGGCCACCGATGGTACGGCCTTCGACTTCACCAGCCTGTTCGAGCCGATGCGCCAATATATCGATGCCTCCGACATCGCGGTGTGCGAGTTCGAGACCCCGATCGCCCAACGTGGCGGTCCGTATACCGGCTATCCGGTGTTCAACATTCCGCCGGAGGTCGCCGATGCCGCCAAGAACGTCGGCTATCGTGCCTGCACGCATGCGTCGAACCATTCATGGGACCAAGGTGCGGATGGCATCTCGCGCCTGTGGGACACCCTGGAGTCCGACGGCATCGCACAGACCGGCTCCTATAAGACCGAAGAGGATTCCACCAAACCGCTCGTCATCGACTCGCCGACCGGCGGCGGCAAACTCGGCCTCATCTCGGGAACGGTGTCGTTGAATGCGCAGACTCCCGATTTCGACTGGCGTGTCGACCGGTTGCGCGAAGCGAGCGATCCCAATCATCAGGCCGATATCGACAAAGCCGTGGCCAAGGCGAAGGCCGCGCGCGAACAGGGGGCCGACGTGGTGGCCATCGCCATGCATTCGGTGCAGGAGTATCTGGACTACGCCGATTCATGGCAGCAGTCCGAAGCGCATGAACTGGCCGATACCGGTGCATTCGACGTGATCTACGGCGCAGGATGCCATTGCGCGCAGCCCATCGAGAACTACAACGGCACCTGGATCATCTACGGCCTGGGCAATGCGGTGACCGTGACCTCCTACATCCCCGGCAACGAGGTCAACAATCAGGGTGTGACCGCCCGCGTGCAGTTCGCCGGCAAGAAGGGCGTGGCCGGTTCCTGGCGCGTCAGCCGCATCGACTGGATACCGACCGCCAATATGCGGCAGGGGCAGTACCAGTGGTGTTCGCTCGCCAGCGACCATCCCGACGGCACATGCTGGAACGACGCCGAGGACGCGAACCAACGGCAACGCATATGGAACGTCATCTACTCCATGGGCGCCGACCAGAGCGTCGTACGGGAGTGGGACATCACCGCGGAGCAGACGACTTCTTCCGGGAAATAGCATTGTGGCAGAATATGCCACGTAATCATAATGCCATCACAAGCCGTTCGGAAAGGAACCGTATATGGTCGAGATTGTTGAGACCCAGCCGGAGCGTACCGATCTGCCGCTGGTCGTCATGCCGGTGGTTCTCGAGTCCATGGTCGAACCGTTCAAACAGTGTTTCGGACTGTTGGAGAACGTTGCACGGGTGCGCATGTTCGAGGATTTCACGTTGGATGAGGACACCATCGTGTCCCGTTGCACCGGGGCCGATGCCGTTATGGTAATCGGCTTCCACTGCACCGACTCGATTCTCGAACGCACCCATGCCAGGTGCTATGCGTTCGGCGGCACCGGCGTGGCCAGCTACATCAATCTGGAGATGGCCAAGGCGCAGGGCATCCGTGTCTGCAATGTGGTGCATTACGGCGACCATGCCGTCGCCGAGCACACCATGGCATTGCTGATGGAGCTCACCCGGCATGTCGGGCTGCTCGACAGCGAGGTCAAGGCGGGCGATTGGTCCGGCGTGGACGGCTATGAGCTGTTCGGCAAGAAGCTCGGCATCATCGGTCTCGGCGGCATCGGCCAGACCGTGGCCCGTATCGCGAACGCCTACGGCATGAAGGTCTCCGCCTGGAATTCGCATGTGCCCGAACAGGTCTTCACCGACTGCAATGTCACGCCGGTCGACGACATGAACGAACTGATCGCCGGCAGCGACGTCGTATCCATCCACATGCCGCTGCTCGACTCCACGCGCGGCATCGTCACCGCCGAAAACCTCGAGGCGCTACGGCCCGGTACGCTGTTCGTCAACACGGCACGCGCCGAAATCCTCGAGCCGGGCGCACTGCTCAGGCGACTGGAGCGCGGTGACATTCCGGCCGCACTCGACGTATTCGACCATGAGCCGCTCAGCGCCGATGACCCGCTATGCCGGATTCCCGGCATCGTGCTCACCCCGCACACCGCATGGCGTACCGATGGCGCATACGTCGGCATCACCAGGCAGGTCGTGCAGTCCGTCGCCGCATTCTTCAAGGGCGGGGATTTCAACGTCGTCGTCTGATCGCCAGGTCGGCTGAATCGGGTAGGTTGAAGGCATGCAGACCATACTTGATTCCGCCGATCGGCCGGCGCATGACGCGTTCGTCGAAAAGAAGTCGGAATTCATCGGCGACGCCTGTCACATCGATTCGCTGGATGATGCGCTCGCCTTCGTCGCGATGATTCGTGAAAGGCATCCGAAGGCCCGCCACGTCGCCTATGCCGCGGTCTGCGGAGGCTCCGACGGTCGCCTTGCGGAGCGGATGAGTGACGACGGAGAGCCGTCGGGCACCGCAGGCAAGCCGATCCTCGATGTGCTGCGCGCCAATGAAATGACCGACTGCGTGGTTGCCGTCACCCGCTATTTCGGTGGGATTCTGCTTGGCTCGGGCGGACTTGTCCGAGCCTATTCGACCGGTGCGTCCATTGCGGTGAAGGCGGCGAGCAAGGCGAGGATCGTGCCGTGCAGTGAATACCGGATGGTGCTGGATTACCCGCAACTCGGTAGCTTCCAGAATCTGTTGGCATCCGTGGAGGGAGAACAGGCCGACACGCAGTATACGGACCGCATCGAAATGCGTGTGATCGTGCCGCAGGAGCGTGCCGGGGCCTTCGAATCCCGTGTGATCGAAGCCTTCAACGCGGCCGTCACGCCGGAACCGATCGGCGCGTCCAACCGACCGGTCAGACTGTGAGCCGTCGATTACGGTATGGCGTAAGGTGAAGACTATGACTGATGCCGAGAACATCGAAAATGCCGAACATGCAGGGAACGCCGCCGATCAGTCGGCTGTGCAGGAGGTTCCCGCCGATTTCGAACCGTTGACCGCCACATATGAGCGTCTTCGTCATTCCACCGACGCCGACGAGCTGAGCGAATTCGCCCGCCGTCCGCTGCCGGACCGTGCCGAGCAGGCCGCGTTCTCGCGTGCCACTGCACTGCTGGAGGCCGTGGCGGGCAATCCTCATACTCCGTTGGAGGATCGTGTTTTCCTTGCCGAGACCATGCCGTTCCCGAACATTCTGGTCAAACTGTCCACCGACGGATCCGTCGAAGTGCGCAAGGCCGTGGCCGGCAACACCGATGACAAGAACTGGCTGGTGGGCCGCCTCACCAAGGATGAATCTCCGGAGGTGCGGGATATCGCCCTGCGGAACAAGCGCACATCCTGGAAGATGCGCCTGGAAGGGGCGCAGGATCCGAATATGGATACGGAAACCCTTGACTTTCTTGGCGCACTCGGCACCGAATATGAGCCGAAAGCCCCGGCGGTGTTGGCTTCCATGGTGCGCAGGGCCGTGGCGCTCAATCCGAACACATCGGCGGCGATGCTCGCCAAGCTTGCCGAGGATCCCTCCGGAGAGGTGGTCCGGGCCGTACGGTCGCGCCACGAGTGACAAATTTTTGAATACGTTGTCATTTCGTTTGAAAAATACGCGTGGCGCATGCTGAAAGGCTCTAGACTGTTGACTATGACAGAACAGACCGAAAACGCAACGCGTCTCGCCCGTCCGCTCATTCGCCTGGCCAAGCTGGTTGGCGTCGCCACCAGCTACGTGGGCATGAGCCATGACTACCACGAAATCGAAGACGATGTCCTGGTGGCGGTGCTCAAGGCGCTTGGCATCGACGCTTCCAACGACGAGGCGATCGAGCAGTCCATGGAATCCATTCTTCACGAACGCCGCTCGCGACTGGTTGCGCCCACCGTGCTGCATACGGTGGGCGAGCCAAGCACGGTGCTGGTCAACGTCGGCGTGCTCGAGGTGCCGCAGGCCAGTATCACGCTGGAGGACGGCAGCGAGTTTACCGGAACGATCTCCTACGGTGCCGGTGATGGCTCCATCCATGACCTTGACGACACGTTCATCTCCACCTCTTCGGTGATACTGCCGAAGGACCTGCCGGCGGGCTACCATACCCTACATGTGCGGGTGGGGGAGCATGTTCAGGATGCAACCGTTATCAGCGCTCCGGAAAAGATCAAGCTGCTCGACGATATGAAGGAAGGCTCCCTGTGGGGTTGGATGAGCCAGCTGTATTCGATTCGTTCCACTGGTTCCTGGGGCGTGGGCGACTATGAGGATCTCAAGACCCTGCTGGTCGAAGCCAAGAAGAAGACCGGTGCCGACTTCATGCTTATCAATCCGATGCACGCCGCCGAGCCGGTGCCGCCACTGACGCCGTCGCCATACCTGCCGATTTCCCGCCGTTTCGTCAACTTCAGCTACATCCGCCCGGAATCCGTACCGGAGTATGCCATGCTGAGCCCCAAAGACAAGGCGCGGGTCGACGAGCTGCATGCGCAGGTCGAGCCGCTCAACGGCGATGCGCAGGTCATCGACCGCGACTCCATGTGGCGCGCCAAGATGCATGCGTTGTGGATCATATTCACTTCCGGGCGTACCGCCGAACGTCAGGCGCAGTTCGGGCGATACCTGGCCGATTGCGGTGACGAACTCGAATCCTACGCCACATGGTGCCTGTGCTACGACAAGTGGGGTGCGCCCAATGGCAAGCCCGACAATTGGGAACGTACGTTCGACCGTGATTCCGTTGAGATTCGGGAACTCCGACGTCGATTCCCCGACACGCTCGAATTCTACCGCTGGCTCGAATGGGTGGCCACCGAGCAGCTGCATGCGGCGCAGCAGGCCGCGCGCGCAGCCGGCATGAAGATCGGCATCATCGCCGACATGGCCGTGGGCGTGCACCCGTCCGGTTCCGACGTGTGGTGGAACCCGGAACGCTTCGCCAAGGGCGCCACGGTCGGCGCCCCGCCTGACATGTTCAACCAACAGGGTCAGGATTGGAGTCAGCCGCCGCTGAATCCGATCGCCCTCGAGCGGACCGGCTACAAAGTGTACCGGGATATGGTGCATGGCATGTTCGCCAATGCCGGTGCCGTGCGCATCGATCATATTCTCGGCCTGTTCCGTTTGTGGTGGATTCCGGAAGGCAGGAAGGCCACCGATGGCACCTATGTGTATTACGACTCCGACGTCATGCTCGGCGTGCTGGCACTTGAGGCCTCCCGCGCCGGCGGCGTGGTGGTCGGCGAGGATCTCGGTGTGGTGCCGCCGTATGTATCCAAATCGCTGTCCGCGCACGGCATCCTCGGCTGTGCCGTGGAATGGTTCGAACAGTTCGACGGCGAGTTCCGCGCGCCGAGCGATTGGCGCCCGTACGCGTTGGCCTCCGTCAACACGCATGACATGCCGCCGGCGGCAGGCTATCTCGAATATGGCCATGTCAAACTGCGTGAACAGCTGGGCCTGCTGTCCGGACCGGTGGAGGAGTTCCAGGCCTCGGCGACCGCCGAACACGACGCCATGCTGAACATGCTCGTCGAGGAAGGCTATCTCGACAAGGCCGCCCTCGACGATGAGCCCGCCAGCGAGGACAAGATCGTTGACGCGCTGTACCGCGGTCTCAAGGGGTCGCCATGCAAGCTTATGGCCGCCTCCATCGTCGACGCGGTGGGGGAAAGGCGAACGCAGAACCAGCCGGGCACCAACAACGAGTATCCGAACTGGCGTATCCCGCTGGCCGACGGCAAGGGCAACGTCGTACCGCTTGAAGGGCTTTTCGACAATCCGCGCCTGCAGGAGATCGCCGCCATCATGCGTGGTTAGCGCCTTGTCGCCTCCCCCGTCAGGGAAGAAGGCAACGTATGGTGTTGCCGAATGTCAAGGCAGGCGATATACTAGTAGATTGTTGTGTTTCCCTACGGGGTCCTTCAAAGCGCTTTTCCCACTCGCCATCGAGGACTTTCAGGGAGCCCACGGATAATGAGACCCGAAAACGGCACCATTGCGACGCCTAACCAACGTTCGGCGCTGTCGGAGGGTCCGGAACACAATATAGAAAAGGTACATCGTGAAAACTTTCACTCCGAAGCCAGCTGATCTGACTCACGACTGGTACATCATCGACGCCACCGACGTGGTGCTCGGCCGTCTCGCATCCCAGGCAGCCATCCTGCTGCGTGGCAAGAACAAGCCGACCTACGCTCCGCACGCCGATTCCGGTAACCACGTGATCATCATCAATGCCGACAAGATCGCTCTGACCGGCAACAAGATGGGCAAGGAACTGTACATGCACTCCGGTCGTCCGGGTGGTCTGCGTCGCGATAGCTACGCCGAGCTTCTGGAAAAGAATCCTGAGCGCATCATCCGCTCCGCTATCAAGGGCATGCTGCCGAAGAACCGTCTGGCCAAGGTGCAGCTGGGTCGCCTGCGCATCTTCCGTGGCGCCGAGCATCCGCACACCGCACAGCAGCCGCAGGTTTTCGAGATCGCTCAGGTCTCGCAGCAGGCTAAGTGAACCGAAGGGAGATAAGAAACATGGCTGAAAACACCAACAACTCCGCGGTTCTCGAGACCGAAGAGGAGCTTACCTCATACACCACCGAAACCAACGCTGGCGCTGGCACCGGCACTTCCGCCATCGCTCCGGGCTACGGCACCGGTCGTCGTAAGGAAGCCGTCGCCCGTGTCCGTCTGGTTCCGGGAACCGGTAAGTGGACCATCAACGGCCGCACCCTGGAAGAGTACTTCCCGGCCAAGCTGCTGCAGCGTGAGGTCAACTCCCCGATCGTTCTGCTCAAGCTCGAAGGCAAGTTCGACGCTATCGTCCTCGTTGACGGTGGCGGCACCACCGGCCAGGCAGGCGCGATCCGCCTGGGTGTTGCCCGCGCTCTGAACGCCATCGATCGTGATGCGAACCGCGCCACCCTGAAGAAGGCTGGCTTCCTGACCCGCGACGCCCGCGTCGTGGAACGCAAGAAGGCCGGTCTGCACAAGGCTCGTCGCGCTCCGCAGTTCTCGAAGCGCTAAAGCTTTACGGCTTATGCGAAACCCCTCGAAGGATTCGATCCTTCGAGGGGTTTCCTTGTTGTGGGGCGATCAGTCGGTGGGCATCTGCTGCATCACGCTGATGCTCAACGCGGGAACCGTCCACAAGGTCGGATCATCCACGCTTTCGGTGTCATAGAAGTCTTCGGACGCGGCCCTGTCGTCCGCACCGGTGTGCCAGTACATCATATTCAGACGATGCAGATGATCGCTGAAACGTCCCGCCGGTTTGCTTTCCGACTCCTCATCCAGCTCGGCCACACGTTCCACCGACATGCCCTGACCGGGGTATTCACCTGAAATTTCGGCGGAGGACCAGACCATCTCCCATTCCTTGTCGGCCGGCAGATGGAAGCGGGAGACCTCGTCGGAACCGTTGATCAGGATCATCAGGTTCGAGCCGTCAGGGGAGAGCAGTTGCATGGCGAAGGCGCGTACCGCGGGATTCGTCCAATCGGCATCGTGCGGAGCGTGGCCGTTCGGCAGGAACCAGTGCACGCGATCGGAGCGCTTGAGCAGGCCGATTTCGCTCAGCCTGGTGAAGAAATCCTCATGATCGTACAGATCGCGGGATTTGCGCAACGCAATCAGACGCGACACCAGGTCGAACTGCCTGAGTTCCGGCGTCTGCTCAGTGCTGTACAGCCAATCCCAATCCAGCCATGTGGTCGGATTGTCCTGCATGTAGGCATTGTTGTTGCCGTTCTGCGAATTGGCGAATTCGTCTCCTGAAAGCAGCATCGGAGTGCCCAACGACAGCAACAGCATGCCGAGCATGTTCGCCATGGCCCGTTCGCGCTGTTGGATGATGATCGGATCGTCGCTGGGGCCTTCGTAGCCGAAGTTGACCGAATGATTGTCGTTGGTGCCGTCGCGATTGTCTTCGCCGTTGTTCTCATTGTGCTTGTTGCGGTAGCGCGTCAGGTCGGCCAGGGTAAAGCCGTCATGGCAGGTCACGTAATTCACGGAGGCGGTCGAGCCGCGTCCGGGATCGGTGGCGAACAGATCGGCCGAACCGCATAGGCGGGTAGCCATCTCCTGCATGGTCACCACACCTGATTCGCCACCGCGATTGCGTTCCACGTCGGTCAACCAGAATCTGCGTGTGGTATCGCGGAACCGGTCGTTCCATTCGGCGAACGGAATGCCGAACTGGCCGGTACGCCAACCTCCCGGTCCGACGTCCCACGGCTCCATGATCATCTTCAGATTGCCCAGCAG
Source organism: Bifidobacterium moukalabense DSM 27321 (assembly GCF_000522505.1). Lineage (GTDB taxonomy): Bacteria > Actinomycetota > Actinomycetes > Actinomycetales > Bifidobacteriaceae > Bifidobacterium > Bifidobacterium moukalabense. The sequence continues at coordinate 533,053 of NZ_AZMV01000007.1, forward strand.
CATGTCGGAGCGCAGCGCATACAGGAACGGATGGTAGCTGGTGAAATCACCGTCGAGGCGGGCCAGCGTGGCCGCCAGGTCGAAACGGAAACCGTCTATGCCGATGCGTTTGGCCCAGTATCGCAGGGAATCCACCGCGAAGGTGACGACATGCGTGTTGGTGAAGTCGAGCGTATTGCCGCAGCCGGTGGTGTCGTACAGGCGGCTGATCTTCTCCTTGTTGCGCCTGTAGTAGGAGAGGTTGTCAAGGCCGCGCCAGCAGATGGTGGGGCCTTCCGGCCCGGATTCGCAGGTGTGGTTGTAGACCACGTCCATGATCACTTCGAAGCCCGCCTCGTGCAGGGCCCGCACCATGTCGATGACTTCCTTGCGTACCGCCGCGGCTCCGGCCTCCTGCGCAGCCTTGGTGGCGTACGAGGGCTCCGGGGTGAAATATCCGAGCGTGGAATAGCCCCAATAATTGGTACGGCCTTGTTCCTGCAGGAACAGTTCCGGCTGCTTGGCCTGGATCGGCAATAGCTCGATGGAGGTCACACCCAGATCCTGCAGATAGGAGAGCGTCGAGGGGTGGGCCAGACCCGCGTAGGTGCCGCGCAATTCCTTCGGCAGCCACGGTGCATTGGCCGTGAATCCTTTGACATGTAGCTCGTAGATGACGGTTTTGCTCCATGACACATGCGGATGCGACGGCTCACCTTCATGCTTGTTCGCGTCGCGATCGTCGATGGCTACGGAAACCGGCATATGGCCGAGTGAGTCGACGGTGCTCATCGGGCCGAACGGCGAACCCTTGACCCTGCCCCTCACGACCTCGCATGCGTAGGCGAAGGCGCCTGGGTCAAGCCTCATCGAGCCGTCGATGCCTTTCGCGTAAGGGTCGAGCAGCAGCTTGTACGGGTTGAAACTCACCCCGTGGTTCGGATCCCACGGGCCATTCACACGGTAGCCGTAATGCATGCCGTCCCACGCCTTGGGCACATGTACATACCACAGGCCGTAATTCGGGCCGTCCATCATGAACAGCGTCTCCCGCAGATTGAGTGAGGGGACGCGCCTGGTGCAGACCTTCTGCGATTGGGCCTGTTCGATGAACGTGATGTCCGGTTCGTTGAACAGACGTACCGCCTCGGCGTAGAAGGCACTGGGCTGATCGAGTGGCTCAAGTACGCAAAACCACATCTGATCCGCGGTCTCGGAACGGACTACCGCGTCCGCGCCACCATCATCGGTGAAATAGAGACCAGGTCGGGTTGCGTAACGATGCAAGGGTGGGTTTCTCATAGACCTATTGTAAGCGACGGAGCGCGTTGACCGTTTGACTTTAGGGGGTGGGTGTCATCCGAAGACCAGCCGTCGGCGTCCGGTCGCGGTGTACGGATTCTTGTTTTTTGTGATGATGAGTGCCTCCGACATTGGGGGATCCTTGATATTCCGCGCGACACGCTATGCAAAACACTTTAAGAAAAGGAATTTGTAAAACTATTTAAAAAAAGCGTATAGTGTGAGCCATCACGCAGAAGGATCTGCGGGAGGATAACGAAAGAACACAAACTTTCAGTGCGGAAAGGAACAATCATGAAGGCTCTGGTGCTTACCGGCGTAAAGGAATTCGAGATTCAGGACCTGGACACTCCTGAGATTCTGCCGAACGAGGTACTGATCAACACCGCGTATGCGGGTGTGTGCGGCACCGATCACGATCTGTATGCGGGCCGCCCGGGCTCGGCCTCCGCGGTTCCGCCGATCGTGCTTGGCCATGAGAACTCCGGTGTCGTTGCCGCGGTCGGTTCCGAGGTCACCAACGTCAAGGTCGGCGATCGGGTGGCGGTCGATCCGAACATCTACTGCGGCCAGTGCGAATACTGCCTGACCCAGCGCCCGGAACTGTGCGATCATCTGAGCGCCGTCGGCGTCACCCGTGACGGCGGTCTGGCCGAACAGTTCACTGCTCCGGCCACCGTGGTCTACAAACTGCCCGACAACGTCTCCCTGCGCGACGCCGCCGCCATCGAGCCTGTTTCCTGCGCCGTGCATGGCCTTGATCTGCTCAGGCTGCGCCCATACCAGAAGGCCCTGGTCATCGGCGACGGCTTCATGGGCCAGATCTTCGCCCAGCTGCTGCAGGCCTATGGTGTGCATCAGGTCGATCTGGCGGGCATCTTCGATGAGAAGCTGGAACGCAACAAGGCCCAGTTCGGCGTCACCGAAACCTACAATACGACCCGCGAACGGATTCCTTCCGACGCCTATGACATCATCGTCGAGGCCGTCGGGCTTCCGTCGACGCAGGCACAGGCCGTCTCCACCGCCAAGAAGGGGGCCCAGGTGCTGATGTTCGGCGTCGGCCCGCAGGAGGCCCATTTCGAGATGAACACCTACGACATCTACAAGAAGCAGCTGACCATCCAGGGGTCCTTCATCAACCCGCTGACCTTCCGTGACGCCATCTCGCTGGTTTCGTCGGGCAAGATGAACATCGGTGGATTGATCAGCCACGAGCTCGGACTCGAAGAGGTGCAGGATTTCCTCGATGGCAGGATCTCCGGCGTTTCCAAGGCCGTTGTCAAGATCGGAGACTGACCTTATAGGGGGTGTGATTTCCGGTGCTTATGGCCGCCGCCCATCCCCTCCTGCGGCGGCCACCCCCGTACAGACCAGGGGCCACGGCGATGAGGCCGTGGTCCCCGCATCCAAACCCTTAATGATGATTCGGACGATTTCCTCAATGCTGAATGGAAATCGAGTAAAGGTGCTCACATGATCAGGATTCTTGAACGACTGGGTGTTCCCCGCTCCTTGATGCTTGGCTTTCTTGCCGTCGCGATCTTTATGACCGGTGATGGCTTCGAACTGACGTTCCTGTCGAAATTCATGGTGGATCAGGGTTTCACCTCATCCCAGGCCTCGCTGTTGGTCACTGTATATGGCCTGTTCGCGGCGCTCGGCGGGTGGTCGGCCGGTGTGTTGGCCGAAATGTTCGGCGCGCGCAGGGTCATGATGTTCGGTGCGTGCTGGTGGATCGGCGTGCACCTGCTGTTCCTCGGCGTTGCCATTCCAAGCCATATCTACCTGTTAATCCTCGGCCTGTATGCCCTGCGAGGCATCGGCTACCCGCTGTTCATCTACAGTTTCGTGGTATTGATGGCGCAATACATCTCTCCGGCCAGGCTGGCTTCGGCCACGGGCTTCTTCTGGACCTGCTTCTCCCTGGGCATCGGTGTGTTCGGCGCCTATCTGCCGAGTTTCATCATGCCGGTTTTCGGCGAGTACAGGACCTTCTGGTTCGCATTGCCCTTCTCCATCGTCGGCACCGTCATGTGCTTCTTCTTCGTGCCGAAGAACAAGGTCGTCAAAGGTGAGGGATTGAGCCGCAAGGAGCAGCTGAAGGAACTGACCGCAGGCGCCACCATCCTGGTCACGAATCGTAAGATCCTCATCTGTGCCATCATCCGCATCATCAACAATCTGCTGCTGTACGGCTTCCCCGTCATCATGCCGCTCTACCTGTGCACCGCGCACAACGGTGGCATCAACATCTTCAAGACCGAGGAATGGATGCGCATCTGGGGATTCGTGTTCGTGGTCACGCTGATCTTCAACACCTTCTGGGGCTGGTTCATGGACCGCTTCGGCTGGGTGTGGCCGATGCGCTGGTTCGGGTGTGCGGTGCTCGCCATCGGTTCCGTGGCGTTCTATTACATTCCGCAATGGTTCGGTGCGAATGCGCTGATGATGATCGTCGCCTCGGTCATCGTGGGCATCGGCACCTGTGCCTTCTCGTCCCTCCCGACCATCATGACGCTGTATGCCGGTGAAGGCAAGCAGGGCGCGGCTCTTTCCGCATATAATCTCGCCGCCGGCCTCACCACGTTCGCGGGCCCCGGCATCGCGACGATACTGCTTCCGACCATCGGCTACGGCGGCGTGTGCTGGACCTATGCCGCACTGTACGTGCTGGCGTTCGTGCTGACGTTATTCATCCGCCCGAAGCAGCCCGGCTTCGACAGCCATGGCCACCGCATCAGGCACACGGCTTCACCAAGGGTCTGCGCGGAAGAGATCGAGAAAGTCGCGAAGGCCGCCGCCTGATTCGTGGATCGGGCCATGCCGCCGGTCATCATCTTCGGCAGGCCGTATCGATTACGGCCATTGCCGTTACCTCACATCAACTGATATACACAAGGAGAACATCATGAACAAGCCCATGAACGCATTCACCACGGATCTGCAGCATTCCGGCATGGTCGCCAGGGATCTGGACGAGACCATCGCCTTCTACACCGAGAAGCTTGGCTTCGAGGTCGCCGGCATCTTCCATAACGGTGGGAATCGTTGCGCCTTCCTGCGGTATGGTCATCTGACCATCGAAACGTGGGAGGGCGAGCCGGCGCCGATGACCACCGGTGCCATCAACCATTGGGCTTTTGATACGCCCGACATCGAGGCGGCGTTCGAGAACGCGAAGAAGCTGGGGCTGAACTTCAAGGACGCCGAGATCCAGCACATCGACAGCTTCTGGGACCATGGCATCCGCTATTTCAATGTGTATGGTCCCAACGGCGAGACCATTGAATTCTGCCAGATCGTCTGATCACGCCTCGCCGCCGCAGATCTCGTCGATGAAGGTCTGCACGAAGCGCAACGCCGCACCGATCTCGTTCTGGTTCTCCAGGCACAGGCTCTTACGTAGCGTGAAATGGTCGGTGTGGAAGGCGCTGCGTTCCTCGACGAGTGTTTTGAGGGCGGCGATGTCGTCGTCGTCGAGATAGTGCGCGGCCTCGCCGCCGATGATGATGTCGCCGGCCAGCATGGATCGGATGTTGCGGATGGCTTGCGCCACGTTGCCGAGCCATCCGTTGAAACGCTGCCGATGCTCCTGTTCGCCCTGCTCGAGCACGCTGAAGAAGCCGGATAGGCTTTCGCCGTCTTCGGTCAGGGCTTCGGGGGAGCAGTAGACGTCCATGCAACCACGCTGCCCGCAGTAGCATTCCCCTCCGTCCGGCCTCAGCGTCATGTGCTCGATGGTGCCGTTGCATAGGTTCGGTCCCTGATAGAGCTGGCCGTCGACGATGACGGCTCCACCCGGGCGAACCTCAAGATACACGCATACGGCGTCGGTGAGCGAATGGTCGAACCAAAGTTCGGCCATGGCGGCGGCGTCGGAATCGTGGATCATGATGCATGGAAACTTCACGTTCTGCGCGATGGTGCCAAGCTGAAGGCCCGTATTGCCCATGATATTGCCGAAGGTGATGGTCTGTCCGTCCGCGGAGACGATGCCCTGGATGCTGAAGGCCACGCCGAGGATGCTGCTGCCGTTCTTTTCGATGCCCGCGGCGAAGGCGTTGATGATGACGCCCATCTGCTGGTAATAGGCGTCGGTGTTGCGGTAGGGCAGGAGCTTGAACCTGCGTGAGATGACGTTGCCGCCGAGATCGACCGCGCACAGGGTCAATCCGTTGGCGCGCATGGTCACGCCGATTGCGGCTTTGGCGCTGCAGGCGAAGGCGAATGTCTGCGCCTTGCGTCCGCCGGTGGATTCGAGTTGCTCGCCTTTGCGGATGAGACCCTCACCTTCCAGCGTGCGCAGGTTCTGCGTGATGGTGGGCAGGCTCAGGTTCAGTTCGCGCTCCAGCATCTGTTTCGTGGCGGGGCCTTTGGAATAGAGATACGCCGTGATGGCGCGTTTGTTGAGTTCCTTGACGGATGCGGGAGGCGTCGTCTTCATCATTGAGCTCCGTTCGTGCTCCGTGGTCTATGGTCCTGGAATTATCCTACTTTATAAAAGTATTTTCAAGAAGTTGTGGCGTTTTGTCCAAAAGGAGAAATTACTTTTTTTAAAAGTTATTGAAAAAAATTGTTGTTCACGTGTGTTTAATGTATTCATAATACGAACAAAATATAACAAAATGGTTGATTTGAGCGTGAGTATGTGTGAATCAGGCTGTGAAATGAACAAAAAAAAGCAAAGATTCAAACATTAAGTGCACGACACGACGCGCACTATACAAGCGTGCACAACTTAGGTAGATTGTGACTCAGGTCACAACAGTGCCCGGTAATGTGTCCATCCGGCACGGGTGGATAGGAATAAATGAACACTGCTTTGCAAACCCCTAAGAATCGAGGAGGACTTCAAGTGGCAGACGCAAAGAAGAAGGAAGAGCCGACCAAACCGACTCCGGAGGAGAAGCTCGCCGCGGCCCAGGCCGAGGTCGATGAGCTGGTGAAGAAGGGTCTGAAGGCTCTCGACGAATTCGAGAAACTCGATCAGAAGCAGGTTGACCGCATCGTGGCCAAGGCTTCCGTCGCCGCCCTGAACAAGCATCTGGTGCTCGCCAAGATGGCCGTCGAGGAGACCGGCCGTGGTCTGGTCGAAGACAAGGCCACCAAGAACATCTTCGCCTGCGAACATGTCACCAACTATCTGGCCGGTCAGCGCACCGTCGGCATCATTCGCGAAGACGACGTGATGGGCATCGACGAGATCGCCGAACCGGTCGGCGTCGTCGCCGGCGTGACCCCGGTCACCAATCCGACCTCCACCGCCATCTTCAAGTCCCTGATCGCGCTCAAGACCCGTTGCCCGATCGTCTTCGGCTTCCACCCGGGTGCGCAGAACAGCTCCGTGGCCGCCGCGAAGATCGTGCGCGACGCCGCCATCGAGGCCGGCGCCCCGGAGAACTGCATCCAGTGGATCGAGCATCCGTCCATCGAAGCCACCGGCGCCCTGATGAAGCATGACGGCGTCGCCACCATCCTCGCCACCGGTGGCCCGGGCATGGTCAAGGCCGCATATTCCTCCGGCAAGCCGGCCCTTGGCGTCGGCGCGGGCAATGCCCCGGCCTATGTCGACAAGAACGTGGACGTGGTGCGCGCCACCAACGACCTGATTCTGTCCAAGCACTTCGACTACGGCATGATCTGCGCCACCGAGCAGGCCATCATCGCCGACAAGGAGATCTACGCCCCGCTCGTCAAGGAGATGAAGCGTCGCAAGGCCTACTTCGTGAACGAGGAGGAGAAGGCCAAGCTCGAACAGTACATGTTCGGCTGCACCTCCTACTCCGGCCAGACCCCGAAGCTCAATTCCATCGTGCCGGGCAAGTCACCGCAATACATCGCCAAGGCCGCCGGCTTCGAGATCCCGGAAGACGTCACCATTCTTGCCGCCGAATGCAAGGAAGTCGGCGAGAACGAACCGCTCACCATGGAGAAGCTCGCTCCGGTGCATGCCGTGCTGAAGTCCGATAACAAGGAGCAGGGCTTCGAGATGTGCGAGGCCATGCTCAAGCATGGTGCCGGCCACACCGCGGTCATCCACACCAACGATCAGGCCTTGGTGCGCGAGTACGGCCAGCGTATGCACGCATGCCGCATCATCTGGAATTCTCCGGGCTCCCTTGGCGGCGTGGGCGACATCTACAACGCCATCGCACCGTCCCTGACTCTGGGCTGCGGCTCCTACGGCGGCAACTCCGTGTCCGGCAACGTCCAGGCAGTCAATCTTCTCAACATCAAGCGCATCGCTCGGAGGAACAACAACATGCAGTGGTTCAAGATTCCGGCCAAGACCTACTTCGAGCCGAACGCCATCAAGTACCTGCGCGACATGTACGGCATCGAAAAGGCCGTCATCGTGTGCGACAAGGTCATGGAGCAGCTTGGCGTGGTCGACAAGATCATCGACCAGCTGCGTGCGCGTGCCAACCGCGTGACCTTCCGCATCATCGACTACGTCGAGCCGGAGCCGAGCGTCGAAACCGTCGAACGCGGCGCCGCCATGATGCGTGAGGAGTTCGAGCCGGACACCATCATCGCCGTTGGCGGTGGTTCTCCGATGGACGCCTCCAAGATCATGTGGCTGCTGTACGAGCACCCGGAGATCTCCTTCTCCGACGTGCGAGAGAAGTTCTTCGATATCCGCAAGCGCGCCTTCAAGATTCCGCCGCTGGGCAAGAAAGCCAAGCTCGTGTGCATCCCGACCTCGTCCGGCACCGGTTCCGAAGTCACGCCGTTCGCCGTGATCACGGACCACAAGACCGGCTACAAGTACCCGATCACCGATTACGCGCTGACTCCGTCCGTCGCCATCGTCGATCCGGTGCTGGCCCGCACCCAGCCGCGCAAGCTGGCCTCCGATGCCGGTTTCGACGCCCTGACCCATTCCTTCGAGGCCTTCGTGTCCGTTTACGCCAACGACTTCACCGATGGCATGGCACTGCATGCGGCCAAGCTGGTCTGGGAGAACCTGGCCGAATCCGTCAACGGCGAGCCGGGCGAAGACAAGATCAAGGCCCAGGAGAAGATGCACAACGCCGCCACCATGGCGGGCATGGCCTTCGGCTCCGCCTTCCTCGGCATGTGCCACGGCATGGCCCACACCATCGGCGCCCTGTGCCACGTGGCCCACGGCCGCACCAACTCCATCCTCCTGCCGTATGTGATCCGCTACAACGGTTCCATCCCGGAGGAGCCGACCAGCTGGCCGAAGTACAACAAGTACATCGCCCCGGAACGCTATCAGGAGATCGCCAAGAACCTCGGCATCAACCCGGGCAAGACCCCGGCTGAGGGCGTAGAGAATCTGGCCAAGGCCGTCGAGGACTACCGCGACAACAAGCTCGGCATGAACAAGAGCTTCCAGGAGTGCGGTGTGGACGAGGACTACTTCTGGTCCGTACTCGATCAGATCGGCATGCGTGCCTACGAAGACCAGTGCGCTCCGGCGAATCCGCGCATCCCGCAGATCGAGGATATGAAGGACATCGCCATCGCCGCCTACTACGGCGTGAGCCAGGAGGAAGGCCACAAGCTACGCGTTCAGCGTCAGGGCGAGGCCGCCACGGAGGAAGCCTCCGAGCGCGTGTGAGACCCGCGTGATGAACGCCCCTCATATATACGGACTCCTGCTGGATGAAGCGTCCATGCACTGTGAAGTGTCCATATATTAAGGAGCAAATCCGCAAGGAGCCCGGTCGGGAGCGATCCCGCTGGGCTCCTTGCCGTTATGGCCGTTCTTCCACGCATATGCCGACCCCACAGGCACATGCTCGCCTTCGGCGAGAGTGATGCGGCGTGGCCTTGAGCGTAATGGGGCTGGATTTCGACCTTGGTTTTTCGTAGCGTGGAGGAATGACCACTATTTCGAATCGACGATCTGCACCATCACGAAGGCGTGGAGGATTGCGCCTATGGCTACCCGGGCAACCGGGCGCACTTATGATGGTGCTTTCCCCGGCCGTCTCCGGAATCGTGGTCGCGTGGGCATTCAGGGGATTCACGTGGACGCCCTGGTGGCTGCTGGTCTGCTGGCTGCTGTGCTACTGCGTGCAGTTTTCCGCCGCGCGTTGGTTCAAATCGCATTGCGCCAGCCGTTGGAGGCTGCAGCCGCTGGTGTATTGCATTGCGCTTTGCGTGGTCGGTCTGCCGTTCGTGGCGCTGCATCCGGGGATACTCGCTTGGGCGCCGCTGTTCGCGCTGCTTGCCGCGATTTCGTTCCGTGCCTCATGGGTGCGTAAGGAACGTTCGCTGTGGTCGAACGCCGCGGCGGTGTCAGCCTCTTGCCTGATGCCGACGCTGACGTTCTGCTACGGCGTCGATACGCCGTCCATCCCGTATCCCAGCCTGCCCGGGCTGACGTTGTTCCTTACGTTTTTCATGGTGCAGTTCGGCTCGGTACTGTTTGTCAAGACGATGATCCGCGAGCGGGGAAGATGGCCGTACATCGCGGCCTCCTGGATCTGGCACGCCGTCATGTTGGCATGGTGGGCCTTTGTCGGTAACGGATATCTGATCGCATTGGCGGTGATGCTGTTCGTGCGGGCCGTCGCGTTGCCGATGATCGCGCGCCGGCATACGGTCAGGCCGCTGGCCGTCGGCATCACCGAATTCGTGACCAGCACGGCCGCCCTGATACTCATCATCCTCTTCCTGCTGTGACGATATTCGGCTGACATGTCCGCAGAGCCGTGTGGCGGGCGGCACGATGGGATCGTCCGTAGGTGACGACGAGGTGCGGCGGTTCCAAGGGAATGTGGCGGCATCCGGGCGACACGCCCGAATTCCTTAAGGCCACCCCTGATGCTTAAATAAAGAAGTTGCCTGATTTTAGGGCTCGCAAATTGGAATTAAAAAAGCGAGCGCGGCACAGATGTTCACATGTGTGAACGACTGCATGGCTGCGCACTGATGTGGCATGACCACAGGGCTGTATGGCTCTGGGGCCTTCTGCGCCGGTGCCCTTTGAGAAGCAGGCTGGTAAACAGTAACTAACGAATCGCTAGAAAGGGCGGAAGGCAATGGCGGGACAGAAAATCCGCATCAGGCTTAAGTCCTATGACCATGAGGTCATCGACCAATCGGCGAAGAAAATCGTCGAAACGGTGACGAACGCGGGCGCGACTGTGGTTGGCCCGGTTCCGCTCCCGACCGAGAAGAACGTGTTCGTCGTTATCCGTTCTCCTCACAAGTACAAGGATTCTCGCGAGCACTTCGAGATGCGCACTCATAAGCGTCTCATCGACATTGTGGACCCGACCCCGAAGGCCGTGGACTCCCTTATGCACATTGATCTGCCCGCAGATGTGAACATCGAGATCAAGCTGTAAGGGAGGAGGGAACCATTATGTCTAATCGCACTGCACTGCTGGGTAAGAAGCTCGGCATGTCTCAGGTCTGGGACGAGAACGGTTTCTTCGTTCCCGTGACCCTCGTTGACGTGTCCACCAACGTGGTGACCGCCGTCAAGTCCGAGGAATCCGATGGCTACAAGGCTGTCCAGCTTGGCTATGGCCAGGTTGACCCGACCAAGGTGACCAAGCCGCTCGCCGGACACTTCGCCAAGGCCGGCGTCACCCCGCGTCGTCACCTCGCTGAGGTCCGCACCGACAACGCCGAAGAGTTCGAGCTGGGTCAGGAGCTGACCGCCGAGCTGTTCCCGGAAGGCACCCTGGTCGACGTGACCGGTACCACCAAGGGCAAGGGCTTTGCCGGCACCATCAAGCGTTGGGGCTTCAAGTCCTACCGCCGTACTCACGGCTCTCACAAGAACGAGCGTCGTCCTGGTTCGGTCGGCGCATGCGCTACCCCGAGCCGTATCCTCAAGGGCAAGCGTATGGCCGGTCGCATGGGTCATGTGACCAACACCGCGCTGAACCTCACCATCGTTTCGTCGGATGTTGAGAACGGCGTTCTCGCCATCAAGGGCGCCATTCCGGGCCCGAAGGGTGGCATCGTTCTCGTCCGTTCGGCAGTGAAGGGAGCCTGATACATCATGGCAAACGTTACTCTGAACGTTACCGATAAGCAGGGCAAGGCCGCCGGCACCGTTGAGGCACCGGCCGAGATCTTCGGCTTCTCCGCCGAAGAGGTCCAGTCCCGCATCCCGCTGATCCACCAGGTTGTCGTGGCTCAGCTCGCCGCCGCCCGTCAGGGCACCCACGCCACCAAGACCCGTGGCATGGTCTCCGGCGGTGGCCGCAAGCCGTGGAAGCAGAAGGGCACCGGTCGTGCTCGTCAGGGCTCCATCCGTGCACCGCAGTGGTACCACGGCGGCACCGTGTTCGGTCCGCAGCCGCGCGACTACTCCCAGCGCACCCCGAAGAAGATGAAGGCCGCTGCTCTCAAGTACGTGCTTTCCGATCGCGCCAACGCAGGTCGTGTGGCGGTTGTGGACTTCGGCGTCGCCGAAGCCCCGTCCACCAAGGCCGCCATTGCCGCTCTTACCCCGGTGACCGAGAACAAGTTCACCACCGTGGTGCTCTCTCGCGAGAATGTGAACGAATGGCTTTCCGTTCGTAACATCCCGACCGTTCACCCGATCTTCGCCGATCAGCTCAATACGTACGATGTGGTCACCGCTCAGTACGTTGTCTTCAGCAAGGAAGGCTTCGACGCCTTCATTGCCGCGAAGACCGAGCCGGCTGCAAAGGAGGCCTGATTTTCATGGTCGCTATTCACAAGCCCGCACACGACATCATCCTCAAGCCTGTCGTCTCCGAGAAGAGCTACGCCCTGTCCGATCGTGGCCAGTACACCTTCGTGGTGGCCCCGAACGCGAACAAGGTGCAGATCAAGCAGGCAATCGAAGAGATCTTCAATGTCAAGGTGACGAACGTCAACACCCTCAACCGCGCCGGCAAGCGTCAGCGCACCCGCAACGGTTTCGGCCAGCGCGTCAATCAGAAGCGCGCCATCGTGACCGTCGCCGAGGGCCAGACCATCGACATCTTCGGTAACTGAAGGCTAGCCGAGAAAAGTTAAAGGAAGAACTAGATTATGGCTATCCGCGTTTATAAGCCGACGACTGCAGGCCGCCGTAACGCGTCCGTCTCGGATTTCTCCGAGATCACGCGTTCCACGCCTGAGAAGTCGCTGGTTCGCAAACTCAGCAAGACTGGCGGCCGCAACTCTTACGGCCGTATGACCTCCCGCCATCGCGGCGGCGGCCATAAGCGCCAGTATCGTCTCATCGACTTCAAGCGTTGGGACAAGGACGGCGTACCGGCAAAGGTCGCTCACATCGAGTACGACCCGAACCGTTCCGCCCGCATCGCGCTGCTGCACTATGCAGATGGTGAGAAGCGCTACATCATCGCTCCGGAAGGTGTCAAGCAGGGCGACATCATCGAAACCGGCGCCCAGGCCGACATCAAGCCGGGCAACAACCTGCCGCTGCGCAACATCCCGACCGGTACCGTGGTGCACGCCATCGAGCTCCGCCCGCTGGGCGGCGCCAAGATCGCCCGCTCCGCAGGTGCCGCCGTGCAGCTCGTCGCCAAGGACGGTGCTTACGCCCAGCTGCGTATGCCGTCCGGCGAAATCCGCAACGTGGACGCTCGTTGCCGCGCCACCGTTGGTGAGGTCGGCAACTCCGACCACGCCAACATCCAGCTCGGCAAGGCCGGTCGTGCACGTTGGCTGGGCAGGCGCCCAATCACCCGTGGTGAGTCCATGAACCCTGTCGATCACCCGCACGGCGGTCGTACCCGCGGTGGTAAGCCGCCGGTCTCCCCGTGGGGTAAGGGCGAGGTTCGTACCCGCCGTCCGAAGAAGGCTTCGAACAAGATGATTGTTCGTCGTCGCCCGAATGGTAAGAACCGTAAGTAAGGGAGTGTCGAGTAGATGACTCGTAGCATCAAGAAGGGCCCCTTCGTCGACGCCCACCTGCAGAAGAAAGTCGACGAGCAGAACGAGAAGGGTACGCACAACGTCATCAAGACGTGGTCCCGTCGTTCGATGATCACCCCTGATTTCATCGGACACACCTTCGCCGTTCACGATGGTCGCAAGCATGTTCCGGTGTTCGTCACCGAATCCATGGTTGGCCACAAGCTCGGTGAGTTCGCCCCGACCAAGACCTTCAAGGGTCATGTGAAGGACGACAAGAAGGCACGCCGCTAAAGGAGAGTAAAGACACATGGAAGCTAAAGCAATCGCTCGTCACGTCCGCGTGACGCCGCGCAAGGCTCGCCGTATGGTCAACCTCATCCGAGGCAAGAAGGCGACCGAAGCCATCACCATTCTGAAGTTCGCTCCGCAGGACGCATCTCTTCCGGTGCGCAAGGTCCTGGAGAGCGCCATCGCGAACGCTCGTGTGAAGGCCGATAAGGCCGGCGAGCCGTTCCGTGAGAACGACCTGGTCGTGAAGGAGACCTATGTGGACGAAGGCGTGACGCTCAAGCGTTTCCGCGCTCGTGCACAGGGCCGTGCCGCTCGTATCAACAAGCGCACCAGCCACATCACGGTCGTCGTCGCTAGCAAGGAAGGAAACCGCTAAAGATGGGTCAGAAGATCAATCCATTTGGCTACCGCCTGGGCATCACTGAGAACCATCGTTCCAAGTGGTTCTCCGATTCCAACAAGCCTGGCGAACGCTACCGCGACTTCGTTCTCGAAGATGACGCCATCCGCAAGGCCATGAGCAAGGATCTCGAGCGTGCGGGTGTGTCCCGCATCGTCATCGAGCGTACCCGCGACCGCGTGCGTGTGGATATCCACACCGCTCGTCCGGGCATCGTCATCGGCCGCCGTGGCGCCGAAGCCGAGCGCGTTCGCGCCAAGCTCGAGAAGCTCACCGGCAAGCAGGTCCAGCTCAACATCTTCGAAGTGAAGAACGCCGCCCTGGACGCCCAGCTTGTCGCCCAGGGCATCGCTGAGCAGCTGACCAACCGCGTGACCTTCCGTCGCGCGATGCGTAAGGCCCAGCAGGATGCCATGCGCGCAGGCGCCAAGGGTATCCGCATCAAGCTCTCCGGTCGTCTTGGTGGCGCCGAAATGAGCCGTTCCGAGTTCTATCGCGAGGGTCGCGTTCCGCTGCAGACCCTGCGCGCCCTGATTGATTACGGCTTCTTCGAGGCCAAGACCACCTACGGCCGCATCGGCGTGAAGGTGTGGATCTACAAGGGCGATATGACCGAGCGTGAGTTCGAAGAGCAGCAGGCACAGCAGGGCAACAATCGCCCGGGCCGCCGCGGCGATCGTCGTCCGCGTCGTGGCCAGCGCAACGCTGCCCCGCAGCAGAACACCGCAGCCGAGGCTCCGGCCGCCGCTGAGGCTCCTGCCGCAACGGAAACGAAGGAGTGAGCTGAGAAATGCTTATCCCAAAGAGAACCAAGTATCGTAAGCAGCACCGTCCGGTCCGTCGTGGCATGTCCAAGGGCGGCAACGAAATCGCTTTCGGCGATTTCGGTATCCAGGCTCTGGCTCCGGCTTATGTGACCAACCGCCAGATCGAGGCCGCTCGTATCGCCATGACCCGCTACATCAAGCGTGGTGGCCGCGTGTGGATCACGATCTTCCCGGATCGTCCGCTGACCAAGAAGCCGCTGGGCACCCGAATGGGTTCCGGTAAGGGTACTCCGGAATTCTGGATCGCCAACGTCCACCCGGGTCGCGTTATGTTCGAGATCGGTGGCGTGTCCGAGGAAGTCGCTCGCGAGGCCCTGCGCCGCGCCATCGACAAGCTCCCCATGAAGTGCCGTGTTATTGCTCGTGAAGGCGGTGACATCTGATGGCAGTCGGAACTGCAGACTACACCATGAAGAATCTGAACGAGAAGACCAACGAGGAGATCGAGGGCTTCCTCAAGAAGTCCAAGGAAGAGCTGTTCAACCTGCGCTTCCAGTCCGCCACTGGTCAGCTCGAAAACACCGCCCGCCTCAAGGCGGTCAAGCACGACATCGCCAGGATGTACACCATCCTGCGTGAGCGTGAGCTCGGCATCAGCCAGGCCCCCGAGGCGACCGAAACGAAAGCTGAGGAGAAGTAATGGCTGAAGAGCGTAACTTCCGCAAGGTTCGTCGCGGTTACGTCGTGTCCGATAAGATGGACAAGACGATTTCCGTCGAGCTCGAGCAGCGTTCGACCCACCCGCTGTACGGCAAGGTCGTTCGTTCTACTCGTACGGTCAAGGTCCATGATGAACACAACGACGCGCATATTGGCGACCTCGTGAGTATTATGGAGACTCGGCCCCTGAGCAAGACCAAGCGTTGGCGTCTCGAGAGCATTATCGAGCGCGCTAAGTAAATAAGTTCGGCAAGGCTCCGTGAGTCACCCCGCCTGCTTCAAGCAGGCAGGCGGGGTGCTCGGGGAGAACCAGCTCGGCTAAGGAGAATCAATGATTCAGCAGGAAACGCGGCTTCATGTCGCCGACAACACGGGTGCGAAGGAAATCCTCGCCATCCGAGTGCTCGGCGGATCGAAGCGACGCTATGCCGGCATCGGCGACGTGATCGTCGCCTCCGTCAAGGACGCCATTCCTGGCGGGTCGGTCAAGAAGGGCGACGTCGTCAAGGCTGTCGTCGTCCGTACTGTCAAGGAGCACCGTCGTGTGGACGGCTCCTACATCAAGTTCGACGAGAACGCCGCCGTCATTCTCGGCTCCGGCCGCGAACCGAAGGGCACTCGTATCTTCGGACCGGTCGGTCGTGAACTGCGCGACAAGCGCTTCATGAAGATCGTGTCCCTCGCCCCGGAGGTGATCTGACATGGTAGCCAAGATCAAGAGCGGCGACCTGGTCAAGGTCATCCGCGGTAAGGACCGCGGCAAGGAAGGCACCGTCAAGCAGGTGCTGAAGAACGACCGTCTGATCGTCGAAGGCGTGCAGATCGTCAAGAAGCACGTGCGTGCCACGCAGCAGGGCCAGCAGGCCGGCATCGTGGCTGTCGAGGCTCCGATTCATCGCTCCAACGTGATGGTCATCGATCCGGAGACCAAGCAGCCGACCCGCGTGGGCGTCATCGTGAAGGAAGAGGCTCGTGACGGCAAGGTGAAGACCGTGCGCGTGCGTGTCGCCAAGAAGTCCGGAAAGGAGCTGGCATGACCGATACCACTGTCGAAGCGCCGGCAACTCCGCGCTTGAAGCAGAAGTACATCGAGCAGATCGTGCCGGAGCTGGAGAAGGAATTCAACTACTCCAACCCGATGCAGGTCGCCCGTGTCCAGAAGGTCGTCGTCTCCATGGGCGTCGGTGCCGCAGCCCGCGACTCCAAGCTCATCGAAGGCGCCGTCAAGGACCTCACCCTGATCACCGGCCAGAAGCCGAAGATCACCAAGGCCAAGAAGTCCGTCGCACAGTTCCATCTGCGCGAAGGCCAGGCCATCGGCGCCTACGTCACCCTGCGTGGCGAGCGCATGTGGGAGTTCCTGGATCGCCTGCTGACCCTCGCTCTGCCGCGTATCCGCGATTTCCGCGGCATCAACGGCAACCAGTTCGATGGTCAGGGCAACTACAACTTTGGCCTCACCGAGCAGTCCATGTTCCACGAAATCGATCCGGATTCGATCGATCACCAGCGTGGTATGGACATCACCGTGGTGACCAGCACCAAGGACGACAAGGAAGCGAGCGCGCTGCTCAAGCACCTCGGCTTCCCCTTCAAGGAGAACTGATATGGCAAAAACCGCTCTTAAGAACAAGGCGGCCGCTAAGCCGAAGTTCAAGGTGCGCGCGTACACGCGCTGCCAGGTCTGCGGTCGTCCTCACTCCGTCTACCGCAAGTTCGGCCTGTGCCGCATCTGCCTTCGTGAGAAGGCCCACCGCGGCGAGCTGCCCGGCGTTACGAAGTCCAGTTGGTAAATATCGACGCTGAAGGTCCGCGGCCCGATCGCCATTAAGGCGTGAGGGCGGCGGAAACCATGGCGAGAAAGGGCGTTAGCCCAAATGACAATGACAGATCCGATCGCAGACATGCTTACGCGTCTGCGTAATGCGAGCGCGGCAAAGCACGAGACCGTGGATATGCCGTACTCCAAGTTCAAGGCGAACATCGCCGAGATCCTGAAGCGTGAAGGCTACATCAAGGACTTCACCGCCAAGGAAGCCAAGGTCGGCCAGACCCTCGAGGTCACCCTCAAGTATGGCCCGAACGGCGAGCGTTCCATCCAGGGCATCAAGCGCATCTCCAAGCCGGGCCTGCGCCGCTACGCAAAGTCCGATGCTCTGCCGATGCCGCTCGGTGGTCTTGGCATCGCAATCATCTCGACTAGCTCGGGACTACTGACCCAGAAGGAATGCCTCGACCGAGGCATCGGCGGCGAAATCGTCGCTTTCGTTTGGTGAGAAAGGAGAGCTGAACATGGCATCGCATATTGGTAAGCTCCCCGTCACCATTCCTGCTGGCGTGGAAGTCAAGATCGACGGTCAGTCCTTCAGCGCCAAGGGCGTCAAGGGCACTGACTCCTACGTGATTCCGGAAGGCATCACTGCAAGCGTCGAAGGCAACGAGATCGTTCTCGTCCCGGTCGACGACCTGCGTCCGACCCGTGCGAAGCATGGTCTGGCCCGCTCCATCATCGCGAGCATGGTCAAGGGCGTGCACGAGGGTTATGCCAAGACCTTGGAAATCGTCGGCACCGGTTACCGTGCCCAGATGAAGGGCAAGGGCATCGAGTTCTCCCTCGGTTATTCCCACACCATCACCGTCGAGCCGCCGGCCGGCATCGAGTTCGAACTGCCGAACCCGAATCAGGTGATCGTCAAGGGCATCGACAAGCAGGCTGTCGGCCAGTGCGCCGCAAACATCCGCAAGCTTCGTGCTCCGGAACCGTATAAGGGCAAGGGCATCAAGTACTCGGATGAACACATCCTGCGCAAGGCTGGAAAGGCTGGTAAGTGATATGAGCGTCCAGATTTTCGGTAAGGGCAAGAAGGTCGCACTCCAGCGTCGCCACGCTCGTCTGCGCAAGCGCATCAGCGGTACCCCGGAGCGTCCGCGTCTGGTGGTCTCCCGTTCCAACC
The DNA here is from genome assembly GCF_000522505.1 of Bifidobacterium moukalabense DSM 27321. Taxonomy (GTDB): domain Bacteria; phylum Actinomycetota; class Actinomycetes; order Actinomycetales; family Bifidobacteriaceae; genus Bifidobacterium; species Bifidobacterium moukalabense. Next base: position 551,298 of record NZ_AZMV01000007.1, read on the forward strand.
GTCACATGGTTGCCCAGATCATCGACGACACCAAGGGTGTCACTCTGGTGAGCGAATCCACTCTGATGAGTGATTTCGCCGGTTTCCAGGGCACCAAGACCGAAGCCGCCAGGAAGGTTGGCGAACTGATCGCCAAGAAGGCTCAGGACGCAGGCATCACCGCGGTGGTGTTCGACCGTGGCGGCAACAAGTATCATGGCCGCGTCGCAGCTGTCGCTGAAGGCGCCCGCGAGGGAGGTCTGGCACTGTGAGCGACAACGAAAAGGAAACCCAAGTGGCTGAAGAAACTCAGAACACTCAGGCTGCTGCCGAGACCGGCAACGAGGACCGCAAGTCCCGTCGTGGCCAGCGTGGCGAGGGTCGTCGTGGCGAGCGCCGCAACCGTCGTGAGGAATCTCACGAAAACGAGATGCTCGACCGTGTGGTGACCATCAACCGTGTGTCCAAGACCCATAAGGGTGGCCGTACGTTCAGCTTCGCCGCCCTCGTGGTGGTGGGCGACGGCAACGGCACCGTGGGCGTCGGCTATGGCAAGTCCCGCGAGGTCCCGGCTGCAATCGCCAAGGGCCAGCTGGATGCCAAGAAGCACATGTTCACCGTTCCGCGCATCAAGGGCACCGTCACCCACCCGGTGATCGGCCATGATGCCGCCGGCACCGTGCTGCTGCGCCCGGCTGCCCCGGGTACCGGCGTTATCGCCGGTGGCGCGGTTCGTGCAGTCATGGAATGCGCTGGCATCACCGACGTCCTCACCAAGTCGATGGGTTCCGCCACCGCCGTTAATGTGGTGCGCGCTACCGTCGACGCTCTCAAGAAGCTTGAAGAGCCGGAAGAGATCGCAGCCCGCCGCGGCATGTCCCTCGAAGAGGTGGCTCCGGACGCTCTGCTGCGTGCTCGCGCCGAAGGCATCGCCGAGGCCCGCAAGGCTCGCGAAGAGGCACAGGCCAAGGCCGCTGCCGCTCAGAAGGACGGTGAGTGATGACTAACCTGAACATCAAGCTGCACCACGGTCTGGTGAACTCCACTCCGAAGCAGCGTGCCGCGGCTCAGACTCTGGGCCTGAACAAGATCGGCAAGACCGTGACCCGCGAGGATACCCCGGCCCTTCGTGGCCAGCTGCTCGTGCTGCGTCACCTGATCACCGTTGAGGAGGCTGACTGATTATGGCAGACATTCTGCAGATGCATGACCTGAAGCCGGCTCCGGGTGCCAAGAGGGATCGCATTCGCGTTGGTCGTGGTGAAGGTTCCAAGGGTAAGACCTCGGGCCGTGGCGACAAGGGCACCAAGAAGCGTTACCAGGTTCGTCCGGGCTTCGAAGGTGGCCAGCTGCCGCTGTACATGCGCCTTCCGAAGCTGCGTGGCTTCAAGAGCCCGTTCAAGCAGGAGTATCAGGTCGTCAACGTCGCAGCCCTCGCGGAACTCTTCCCGCAGGGTGGCGAAATCACCGTTGCCGATCTGGTGGCCAAGGGTGCCGTCCGTAAGGGCTACCCGGTCAAGGTCCTGGGCGATGGCGAGACTTCGGTCGCCTTCACCATCAAGGGTGTCAAGGCTTCCGCTTCCGCCAAGGCCAAGATCGAGGCCGCCGGCGGCTCCATCTCCGAGGACTGAGTCCACGGAGTGAAGCTGACCTAAGCGTAAATGAGTGAGGCTCCTCCCACACGATTGTGGGAGGAGCCTCACTCATTTCATGGATTGGTTTCAGGCCGTGAAAAGAATAAAAACAGACAAAGGGTGGAAAAATCCGCGTATCGGTAGACGCCGTACGCTAGACTCGTGCGTTAGAGTCTGTTTGCATGGGTGCGCGGGCGCGCACGTCGTTGGAAGGAATCCCAGTTGAGGACGTTAATCCAGGCCTTCAAGACCAAGGAGTTGAGGAATAAGATCCTCTTCACCCTCGGCATCATCATCATCTATCGTATTGGTTCGTTCATCCCGACCCCCGGCGTCGACTACACGGTCGTCCAGCAGTGCGTCGGCAATATGAGCAGCACCTCCGAAAACTTCATCGGCCTGGTGAACCTCTTCTCCGGCGGCGCGATGCTGCAGCTGTCCATCTTTGCGCTGGGTGTCATGCCGTACATCACCGCATCCATCGTCATCCAGCTGCTGCGCGTGGTGATTCCCCGCTTCGAGGCCCTGCACAAGGAAGGCCAGTCCGGCGAGGCCAAGCTGACCCAGTACACCCGTTACCTGACCATCGGTCTCGCGGTGCTGCAGTCCACCACCATTCTGGTGACCGCACGCTCCGGCGCGCTGTTCAACTACCAGTGCTCCCAAGTCGTGCCCGACGGTTCCGTCTGGAACCTCCTGGTCATGGTGCTCATCATGACCGGCGGCACCGGTCTGATCATGTGGATGGCCGAATTGATCACCGACAAGGGCCTTGGCCAGGGCATGTCCATTCTTATCTTCATGTCCATCTGCTCCGGCTTCCTGCCGCAGTTGTGGGAGATCGGTTGGGGCACCAAGGGCACTGACGGCAACTGGGGCAAGTTCGCCACCGTTGTGGGCGTACTGCTCGTCATCATGATTCTCGTCGTATACGTGGAACTCTCCCAGCGACGTATTCCGGTGCAGTACACACGCCGCATGATCGGCCGCAAGATGTACGGCGGCTCATCCACCTACCTGCCGCTGAAGGTCAATATGTCCGGCGTCATCCCGCCGATTTTCGCATCCTCCATTCTGGCCGTCCCGACCCTGATCGCGCAGTTCGGCAATTCGGACCAGTCCTGGGTCAAGTGGATCAACTCCAATCTGGCCAACACCACCTCCGTGTGGTACATCGCCCTGTATGCGCTGATGATCGTGTTCTTCTGCTTCTTCTACACGGAAATCACGTTCAACCCCGATGAGACCGCCGACAACATGAAGCAGTATGGCGGATTCATTCCGGGCATCCGCGCCGGCAGCGCCACCAGCCGCTATCTCAGCTACGTGATGAACCGACTGAATACCGTGGGCGCCGTCTACTTGCTGTTCGTGGCCCTCATTCCTACGGTGCTCATCATGGCGCTGAATCTCAATACCAAGCTGCCGTTCGGCGGCACCACCATCCTGATCATCGCGGGTGTCGGCCTTGACACCCTGCGTCAGGCCAAGGCCCAGACCGAGCAGTTCCAGTATGCTGGTTTCCTGTTCGAGGGCACTGACCACCAAGAGGGCAAGTAAAGAAAGGGAAATTAACGATTATGCGACTGCTGATCATGGGCCCCCAGGGCGTCGGCAAGGGTACTCAGGCCGCTCTGCTGAGTGAGCATTATGGCATCCCGGCGATTTCCACCGGCGACATCTTCCGCTACAACATCAAGAACAAGACCGAACTTGGTGTGGAGGCCCTGGCGTATATCAACAAGGGTGAACTGGTTCCGGACGAACTGACCAACAAGATCGTCAAGGATCGCCTGGCCATGGATGACGCCAAGAACGGCTGGATCCTTGACGGGTATCCGCGCAACGCCTCCCAGGTCGAGGCCCTTGACGCCATTCTCGCCGACCTCGGCACTCCGCTTGACGCCGTGGTCGCCCTTGACGCGGACCATGATGTGCTCATGGAGCGTATGAGGAAGCGCGCCGAAATCGAAGGCCGTTCCGACGACACCCCGGAAGCCATCGCCAAGCGTCTCGACGTCTATGCCAAGGAGACCGCTCCGCTGCTGGCCATCTACGATGGGCGGGGCCTGCTCAAGACTTTCAACGGCGTCGGTTCCGTCGAAGACATCCAGGCCACCATCGTGGCCGAGCTGGGCTGATACCGGTTCGCGCCAATAGCACATTCACAGGGAAACGGGGATTACGACACGCCGTGTATGTCGTAATCCCCGTTTCCGTGTATTCTTGCAAGTTGGTGTGTCTTCGGGCACGCATAGTAATCGCCAAGGAACGGAACGAGGCTCATGGCTAAAGACGGTGTGATTGAAGTCGAAGGACAGGTGGTGGAAGCACTGCCGAACGCGATGTTTCGTGTTGAACTCGAAAACAAGCATATCGTGCTCGCAACCATCTCCGGCAAGATGCGGAAGAACTACATCCGTATTCTGCCGCAGGATCGCGTTGTGCTGGAAATGAGTCCGTACGATCTGAACCGCGGTCGTATTACGTACCGTTACAAGTAAGGTACAAAAGCAAAGGAAAACCATGAAGGTCAGCCCTAGTGTGAAGAGGATCTGCGAGAACTGCCGCGTGATCCGTCGTCACGGCCGCGTCATGGTGATCTGCATCAACCCGCGCCATAAGCAGCGCCAGGGCTGAGAGCAGATCCAGCGGCACAAAACAGTACAGGCGCTGAGTCACAGTTCGTATCGGCGAGCTGAACCCCGGGTACGCAGGCCCGGGCCGGGAAACCGGACGACTTGGTGCAAGACCTGCGGAAAACAGAAGGAATCGCAATGGCACGTCTTGCCGGAGTCGACATCCCCAATGAGAAGCGCATCGAGATCGCCCTCACCTACATCTTTGGTGTGGGTCGCACTCGTGCCAAGGAAACGCTTGCCGCGACCGGTATCAACCCGGACATTCGCGTCAAGGACCTGACGGATGAGCAGCTGATCACGCTGCGTGACTACCTCGAGGGTAACTACAAGATCGAGGGCGATCTGCGTCGTGAAATCGATGCGGATATCCGTCGTAAGATCCAGATCAACTGCTACCAAGGCCAGCGTCACCGTAAGGGACTTCCTGTGCGCGGCCAGCGCACCAAGACCAACGCCCGCACCCGCAAGGGCCCGAAGCGTACGGTCGCCGGAAAGAAGAAGGCCACCAAGTAATCGGTGGCGGTGAGTCTAAGCCACGAGACATACGATCTCATCGCATAGACACCAAAGCAAATTCGTTATTAGGAAACGAGGGTCAATGGCAGCTCAAAAGCAAGCCGCGCGCAAGCCGCGTCGCCGCGACCGCAAGTCGGTCCCGGTCGGGCAGGCGCACATCAAGTCCACTTTCAACAACACCATCATTTCGATCACCGATCCGTCCGGCGCAGTCGTGTCCTGGGCCTCCGGTGGCGATGTCGGCTTCAAGGGCTCCCGTAAGTCCACGCCGTACGCCGCTGGTATGGCCGCCGAATCCGCAGCCCGCAAGGCCATGGAGCACGGCGTCAAGAAGGTCGACGTGTTCGTGAAGGGCCCGGGTTCCGGTCGTGAAACCGCCATCCGTTCCCTGCAGTCCGCCGGACTCGAAGTCGGTTCCATCACCGACGTCACCCCGCAGGCACACAACGGCGTTCGTCCTCCGAAACGCCGCCGCGTCTGAGCACTAGAAGAAATCATCAATCCAAAGCCGCTTATGGCCGGTGAGTGCACCACCGGTCTGAAGCTGAAAGGATAACCACAGTGCTTATCGCACAGCGTCCGACACTTACCGAGGAATCTCTCAACCCTCAGCGTTCCCGCTTCACCATCGAGCCTCTTGAGCCTGGTTTCGGCTATACGCTTGGCAACTCGCTGCGCCGCACCCTCCTGAGCTCCATTCCCGGAGCGGCTGTGACTTCGGTGCGTATCTCCGGCGTCCCGCATGAGTTCACCACTCTGCCGGGTGTTGAAGAGGACGTTACCGAGATCCTGCTGAACATCAAGGGCATCGTGCTCACCAGCGAATACGATGAGCCGGTTGTCATGTATCTGCGCAAGAGCGGCAAGGGCGAAGCCACCGCGGGTGATATCACCCCGCCGGCAGGCGTCACCATCGCCAACCCGGATATGCATATCGCGTCCCTCGCCGACGACGGTGAACTCGAGATCGAGTTCACCGTCGAGCGTGGCCGCGGTTATGTTCCCGCCCAGATGAACAAGCAGGACAACGCCGAAATCGGCCGTATCCCGGTTGATTCGATTTACTCCCCGGTGCTCAAGGTGAGCTATCGCGTGGAAGCCACTCGCGTTGAACAGCGCACTGACTTCGACAAGCTCATCCTGGACGTGGAGACCAAGCCGGCAATCTCCCCGCGTGATGCGGTCGCATCCGCAGGCTCCACCCTGGTGGAACTCTTCGGCCTGTGCCGTGAGCTCAACACCCAGGCCGAGGGCGTCGAGGTCGGCCCTGCCCCGGTGGCAGAGGAGACCAACCCGGAGATGGCCGTTCCGATCGAGGATCTCAATCTCACCCAGCGCAGCTATAACTGCCTGAAGCGCGAGGGCATCCACACGATCGGCGAGCTGGTCGCCCACACCGAGCAGGATCTGCTCGACATCCGCAATTTCGGTATGAAGTCCATCGACGAAGTCAAGGAAAAGTTGCAGGCTCTTGGCCTGGCTCTCAAGGCTTCGCCACTCGGCTTCGATGCCAACAACCTCGAAGGCGGCACCTTCTTCTCGCCGGAAGACGAGTGATTCGCCGCTTTTGACCTAACCGCTTCGTTGAATTCGGATGTTCGGGCGATTGCCCACCTGAATTCAACGGGGCTTTTCAAGGAGAAACAATGCCTACACCAAAGAAGGGTCCGCGTCTGGCCTCCAGCCCGGCTCATGAGCGCCTGATGCTCGCGAACATGGCCACCAGCCTGTTCCAGCATGGCCGCATCACCACCACCCTGCCGAAGGCCAAGCGCCTTCGTCCGCTGGCCGAGCGTCTGATCACCCTGGCCAAGCGTGGTGACCTGCACAACCGTCGTCGCGTGATGCGCGTCATCCGCAACAAGTCCGTTGTGCACAAGCTGTTCACTGAGATCGCCGAGCAGATGGAGCAGCGCGAGGGCGGCTACACCCGCATCGTGAAGATCGCTCCGCGTCGTGGCGATGCCGCTCCGGCAGCCATCATCGAGCTCGTCACCGAGCCGGTGAGCCCGAAGCAGGCCGTGGTGAAGGAAGCCGAAGCCGCAACCAAGGTTGCCGCTGAAGAGGCTCCGGCCACCGAGCTCCGGAAGCCGCCGTTGAGGAGGCTCCGGCCGAGAACGCCGAGTGATTTGGCTTTCTAGCTGAGCAAGGGCTGGGAATCGAAAGGTTCCCGGCCCTTTTGCTATGCCCGCCCTTTGATAAGCTCAATGCCGTGAGATTACGAATCGACTTGGCATACGATGGCGGCGGCTTCTTCGGTTGGGCGAAGCAACCCGATCGACGCACCGTGCAGGGGGAGATCGAACGCGTGATACGCACCGTGCTGCGTGTACCCATCGATGACGCGGAGGAACCACTGCGCCTGACCGTTGCCGGACGTACCGACACCGGCGTGCACGCCTCGCATCAGGTCTGTCATCTGGATGTCGACGAAACCATACTTGCCCGTTGCGTCGGGCACATGGATGTGCCGCCTGTGGTCGCATTGACGCGCCGATTGCAACGTATGCTGCCGGATGACATCGCAATCCATGGAATCAGTGAGGCGCCCCGGGGCTTTGACGCCCGTTTTTCAGCGCTGGAACGCACCTACGTGTACCGTATTGCCGATCGGGCCAGCGAAATCGACCCGAGGATGCGTGGCTTCGTACTGCACATAGATGACGACCTGAATCTGGAAGCCATGAATCAGGCCGCGGCCATGGCCATCGGCCTGCATGATTTCGGTTCGTTCGCCACGCCGAATCCTGGCGGCACCACCATACGTGAGGTCAAAACCGCCTACTGGAGGCGCATACCGCAGAGCCGGCTCATCGACGACGAGATGACGATGGGGGAGCGCTACCGTACGCCGTCTGTGGAATCCGGCCTCGTCTGCTTCACCATCGTGGCCGATGCGTTCGCCCGTAACATGGTGAGGTCACTCGTCAACGGCTGCGTACAGGTCGGCATCGGCAAACGATCGCCCGACTGGTTCGCGGATAAGATGAACACGCCGCTGCGTGAAGGCTCGACGGGACCGATCGCGCCACAGGGATTGACGTTGGAGCATATCGAATACCCTGATGACAGTCAGCTGGCGACTCGGGCCGAAGCGATTCGTGCGAAACGCACATTATGACGAACCGACGGACACAGGGAGTCAACGGGCAAAGAGCTGGCTCCTGGCCCCGTTCCCCCCGACACCTCGCGCCTCCTCGCTCGCCGGACGGAGATGACCGGCCCGCGCAGCGCGATCGGAGGATCGATGTGACGATTATGTTACGGGGGGCTTGTTCCATCCATTGATGAGATACGGATGTAACAATTCCACGTGGTTTTCGGTAACCGATAGCCGTTACCGTCGCTTCTGTCACGGCATGGCCCTGTAGATTGGCATGCGTTGTTAGGGGTATAAAGGAGCGCGGAAAGATGATTGAATCGGCTGCACGTAAATTGGCGACGGAACTGGTCAATCGCAGGGAATCCATCAATCGTGAGCTGAGCCGTAACGGCGTGCGTTTCGGCATCTACAAGAACGGTGAATACCACGATCGGCTGTTCCCGTACGATCCGGTGCCGCGCATCATCGAATCCGACGAATTCGATGAGATGGAGGCGGGCCTCAAGCAGCGTGTCAACGCGCTCAACGCCTATCTGCGCGACATCTACTCCGACAAGCACGCCATCAAAGACGGCATCGTGCCGGAGGAATATGTCTACACCTCGGCCGGCTACTTTCCGCAGGTCAACGGCGTAACCCCTCCCGGAGGCGTGTTCGCGCACATCGCCGGTGAGGATCTGGTGCAGGGCCAGGATGGCAAATGGTGGGTGCTCGAAGACAATCTACGCATTCCATCCGGAGCCAGCTATCCACTGTTCGCGCGTGATATCGAACGCAGAATCACGCCACGGCTCTTCCGTGACGTACGCGTGCGCGACAACCGCGACTATCCGCGACTGCTGCGCAAATCCATGGATTTCGTCTCCACGGAAGGCATCGCCGTCGTGCTTACGCCGGGGCGCTACAATTCCGCCTTCTTCGAACATGCGTATCTGGCTGAGAAGACGGGTGCCGCGCTCGCGTTCCCGGAGGACCTCGAGGTCGTCGACAACAAGCTGTTCTTCCTCGACTACTCCGGCAGGCGCCATCGCGTGGGCGTGGTCTATCGTCGCCTTTCCGACGAATATCTCGACCCGTTCGCATTCAATCCCGACTCCGTGATCGGCGTGCCGGGAATCCTGTCGGCATACCGTGCCGGCAACGTCGCCATCGTGAACGCCCCGGGCAACGGCGCGGCCGACGACAAGGCCATTTACTATTTCGTGCCGGCCATGATCCGCTATTACCTGGGCGAGGAGCCGATTCTGCAGAATGCGCCGACCTACATGCCGATGTTCGAGCAGGATCGCAAGGAAGTACTCGGACGTTTGGGTGAGCTTGTCATCAAGGACGTCGCCGAGGCCGGCGGTTACGGCGTGGTCTTCGGATCGTCGCTCGACAAGGCGCAGCGCGAGGAGATGGCCGACCGTATCAAGGCGGAACCACGCCGTTTCATCGCGCAGGAGGTCATCCAGTTCAAGGACATCGACGTGGTCGATCCCGAAACCGGCAGGATGAGCCCTCGCAAATGCGATCTGCGCGCCTTCGTGGTGACCGGCAAGAACACGCATGTGTGGTATTCCGGCCTGACCCGCTACTCGTCGGTGCCCGGTCAGATGATCGTGAACTCCTCGCAGGGCGGCGGCTTCAAGGATACGTGGGTGCTGGCCAAGGATTCCGGTGTGGAGCATGATTCCGCCCCGGGCTCCGAAAGCATCAACCTGCTGGCGCAGTCCCGCAAGCATTCGCTGGCGCTTGTCACCGCATCCAAGGCCGATAACCTGTATTGGCTGGGACGTTACACGGAACGCGTGTTCACCACGCTGAACCAGTTCTTCCCCTTCTATGACCGCGTGATGGACACCGATGTGGATGCGTTCCGTCCGTTCGCGCGTGCGCTCGACCTGCCGGAGGATTTCCAGGATTTCGACGCGTTCATCCACAGCTTCCTATACGACGAGAAGAATCCGGATTCCGTGCGCAGCGCCATCGTCTGCGCCTTCAACAACGCCGTGATTCTGCGTCCGGAACTCAGCTCCCGTCTGCTGCAGTATGTGGAACTCGCCATGAGCTCCATCGTGGAGGCCGCCGATCGCGCCGCCTTCGACGAAGACATCTACAAGCATCGCGATATCGCCGACAACATGCTCGCCTTCTGGGGCGGCGTGGAGAACTCCCCGGTCGATTCGACGCTGAAATCCTTCATCTTCGTAGGCAAGTACCTGGAACGCGTCGATCTGTATACACGGTTCGGCTACTCCATGGAGGAGCTCAAGGCGCCGTTGGCCAAGCTCGCGAACTACATCATGCCGTTGAACGGACTGCCGGTGCCGCAGTGCTTCGCCGATGGGCTGCGGTGGCTGGTCGGGCAGCTGCCGTCCCGTGGATATGCCGATCTGGCCGATACGCTCGGCACATTGCTCAACGATTTCAATGAGCGCATATGCACGAACGATCTTAAGGATCTGGGGATGCTCAACGCCATGAACATGGACGCCAGACGCGTGTAGTGAACAGGGGGTTGCCCGAAGCCGCTCAAGTCGTGTATAACGGCCTGAGCGGCTTCGCTGTGATAGGGTTGTACAAGGATTTTTCGCTTGGGAGACGATGTGAAGAAACTGGTGTTTGACTATGAGATGAAGCTCTCATTCAGCTCGCCCGTAACCGATCACCGGTTCCAATTGCGATGTATTCCGACCACGGGGCCACGCCAGCAGGTCGTGGACGTGGAGGTCAGACTCGAGCCCGAAGTGGAGCTCGACACCACCGTCGACTCCTTCGACTCCGTGGTGATGACCGGTTTCATCCCCGAACCGCATACCATGTTCAACTATTCGGTGACGGGCATCGCTTTCGTGGATAACGAGCATATCAAACCGGAAATCCACAAGCCGCTGTACCGTTTCAACTCCGCGCTGACCATTCCCGGACCCACCATCAATGCGTTGATCGAAACATGCAAGGCGCGCATCGATGCGTTGCCGTCCGACGGCACGCCGGTCGATCAGGCCCGCGAGGTGATGGACGAGGTGTTCAAGGCCTTCGTATATACGCCTGCATCCACTACGATTCGCACCACCGCCGAAGAGGCGCTCGCCCAGCATAAAGGCGTATGCCAGGATTACGCGCATGTCATGCTGTCGGTCTGCCGGCATGTCGGATTGACGGCGCGCTATATCGCGGGGCTGCTGGACGGGGAGGGCGCCACGCACGCCTGGGTGGAAATCTACCACGAGAACCGTTGGATCGGTCTCGATCCGACGCATAACCGCATGGTCGACGACAACTACATCACCATCGCGCATGGCCGTGATTATCGTGATTGCATGCTTGATATCGGCATTTTCTCCGGCTGCAACGTGGAACAGAGCCAGTGGGTGAACGCGTCCGTGCACGAGCAGGAGCTGTAGGGGCTGCCGCCGGTTCGTCGTTGCCTCCCTGTGCCAGGCGTCGGCAGCCGCCGCTTTGCTGCGGGGAGGAACATAAACACAAAGGTCGAAACGTCATTGTTCCGACCTTTGTTGTGGCGGATGAAGCGAGATTCGAACTCGCGGAGGGGTTCGCCCTCACACGCTTTCGAGGCGTGCTCCTTAGACCGCTCGGACATTCATCCATATGCTGCTTGCACGCAAGCAACTTGTCTATTGTGCCACAGCATCGAGGATTGTCAAATTCCGCTGGCGGGTCTTGCGCACGGGAGTGTTGGGCGGTCCGCTGTCAGTCGAACAGGGCTTCATCGAAGGCGGGATATCCCCAATTCAGTGCCAGTTCCGCACGATCGGCGATGAGGTCGGCCAATGTGCACAACGACGTTTTGCGAGACTCGTTGGACGATGCCCGTTCGCCCGCGGCGTTGGAGCTCGCGGCGACGGCGCCGATCTCACCGCGCGCGCAATTCATTTCGATGATGGCGCTGGTCGGAGCTTGGAGTCCGTTCGCCTCGTCGACCATGGTGTCGGGGTTGGCGAGCAGCGTCGCGGCGTCATAGACCTTGGCGCGGTGATCGTCATCACTGCCGGCGAGGGAGGCCAGACGCTGGGCGGTCGCCTTATGACGGTCGCTCAGATCAAGGGAGACGTCGCCGATGGAGCGCGCGGCGAGGATCTCGGTTGCGAACCCCGCGGCGTCCTCGGCTTCGGACATCGTCGACAGCGAGTCGTCGTCGACGTCCAGCGAGGAGACGTCATCGAGCCGTGACGGTGTTATCGGATCGATGGCGATGCCAAGGCTGGCCGCCAGCATCCGGACGGTATGGCGGGCCTGCGCGCTCCGCATCGTGCCTTCGCCGAATCGTGCGGAACACTGTACGGCCGTTTCGACCCAATCGAGGGAGGCCTGTTGCGCCGATAGGTACCGTTCGATGACGTGATGCGACGCGCCGGTCATCCTGCCGCTGTTGCGCGAGGCCGATAGATAGGCGCTTTCGCAGGCGCTGAGCTTACGTTCCGATTCGGCTCGTCCGGCGACGCGCGGCGTCGAGCATGCGGACGCCCCCAAAGCCAGGGCGAGGGTGGTGGCTATGGTACAGACACGCCTGGCGAGTGATGAAGCCGAACGATGAAAAGGGTGACGTGTCTGCATGAATCATTACACTAATAGTTGACTGTGACCATTGGGCCAAGCGCTCGGAATAACTTCATATAGGAGGTCTTGAAGATGGAACTGGACCTGGCAGGAATGCACCAGCTCGCAGCTGGTCAGGGAATCGATCCCGAGACGCTGGACGCCGCTCTTTCGGAAGCATTGCGACTGGCATATCTGAAAACCCCGCACGCGGCGAAGCATGCTCGTGTCGAGCTTGATCCGCGTGCCGGAAGCTTTACCGTATGGGCCCAGGATGAGATTCCGGGCGAACCGACCGAGGACGATCCGCATCCTGCACCCACGCTGGGCGAGGAATACGATGACACCCCGCACGATTTCGGCCGTCTGGCCGCCGCCACCGCGCGTCAGGTGATCAGCCAGCTGTTCCGCAAGGCCGAGGACGACAAGGTGTTCGGCGCGTTCTCCGGTCAGAAGGGCAAGCTGATCACCGGCATCGTGCAGCAGGATGCCAAGGACACCGCCAATGTGCACGTGGCTGTCGGCGACGTCGAGGCCCTGTTGCCGCGGCGTGAGCAGGTGCCGGGCGAACGCTACCGCCATGGCGAGCGCATCCGCGTGTATGTGGTGAATGTGGCCCGCGGCCTGAAGGGGCCGGAGATCGTAGTCTCCCGCTCCCACCCGGAGCTGGTGCGCCGGCTGTTCGAACGTGAGGTTCCGGAGCTGGTCTCCGGTGCAGTGTCGATCATGGCCATCGCCCGTGAGGCCGGTGCCCGTACGAAGATTGCCGTGCGGGCCAACACCGAGGGCGTCAATCCGAAGGGTGCCCTGATCGGTCCCGGCGGTGCCCGCGTACGTGCCGTGATGGAGAACCTCGGTCCGGAAAAGATCGATATCGTCGATTGGTCGGCCGACCCTGCGGAATTCGTCGCAGCCGCGCTGTCGCCGGCCGTGGCGACCGGTGTGCAGGTGATCAGCGAGAAGAACAATACCGCGATCGCCTTCATCCATGACGATCAGCTGTCGCTGGCCATCGGCAAGGAAGGCCAGAACGCTCGTCTGGCCGCCAAGCTGACCGGCTGGAAGATCGGCATCGAATCCGCCGAGGCACACGCCAGGAAGATGCAGGAATCAGCCGGGGAAAGCGCCGAATAATCATCATTTGAGCATGCTTTGAGCCTGTGGGTGTACAATCCACAGGCTCGAGTATGCTGGATTCGATAGTCCAAAGCATGGGGGCGGAATGCCTTCATGCCAGGAAAGACGAGGTATCACGAACATGGTTGCACGATGAGACGGAGCAGGCTCGCCGTGAATCAGTAGCGGTCGCGCTGGTATGCGCGGCCCGGGATAGGAGAAATGAGTGCCGAAAGCACGCGTATATGAACTTGCCAAGGAATTTGGCGTAGACAGCAAAACCGTTTTAAGCAAACTTGAGGCGATGGGCGAATTCGTGAAGTCCGCTTCATCGACCGTTGAACCTCCAGTCGCCCGTAAGCTGAGGAACGCGTTCTCGAACAATGCGTCGGGTAACGCGTCCGAATCCAAGAAGCCGGCAACACCGGCTCGTGCGTCGGTTTCCGAGGCCAAGCCGGCCGCGCCGAAACCTGCACCGGCGGCCAAGCAGAACCCGAGGTCGGAGGCCCCGAAGCCGGGTGGCTCCTCCGCTCCGAAGCCGGGCCAGCGTTCCGCACGTGCCGGGCGTCCGGGCGATCAGCGCCAGCACGGCAATCGCCAGGGCGGCAACGCACCGCGCCCGCAGTCTCCTGCGGGCATGCGCGGCGGCAAATCCGCACCGGTGCCGGGTCCGCACGCCCCACGCAACAACAATCAGCAGCAGGGCGGTGGCAACGCCAAGCCGCATACCCCGGGGCCGCGTCCGGGCAATAATCCGTTCAGCCGCAAGCAGGGCATGCATACGCCTACGCCGGGCGACATTCCGCGTCCGCATCCGATGGCGCGTCCGAGCGCCAATAACAATGAAGGGCGTCGCGGCGGCCGTCCGGGTCAGGGCGGCGGCCAGCGCGGTGGATTCCGTGGCCGTCCGGGTCAGGGCGGCGGTGCCAAGCCGGGCCAGTGGGGGCAGCATCGTCCGGGTCAGGGCGGCGGCCAGCGTCCCGCAGGTGGCGGCAATCGCTTCGGCGGCGCGGGCAACACCGGTGGCTATCAGGGTAACAACGCCCCGAACAACGGTCCGGCACGCGGAGGCGGTCGCGGCCGCGGCGGTGCCGCAGGCGCATTCGGCCGTCAGGGCGGCAAGTCTTCGAAGGCGCGTAAGAACCGTCTGGCAAAGCGCCAGGAATTCCAGGAGATGAAGGCACCGGTCATCGGTGGCGTTCGCATTCCGACCGGCAACGGACAGACCGTCCGCCTGCGTCAGGGCTCGTCACTGGCGGATCTGGCGGAGAAGATCAACGTCAATCCGGCAGCCCTTGTCACCGTGCTGTTCCATCTCGGTGAGATGGCCACGGCAACGCAGTCCCTGGATGAATCCACCTTCCAGATCCTCGGTGAGGAAATCGGCTGGAACATCAAGATCGTGTCCGCCGAGGAGGAGGACAAGGAGCTGCTGCAGCAGTTCGACATCGATCTGGATGAAGAGGAGCTGCAGGAGGATGAGGACCTGCGCCCCCGCCCGCCGGTCGTCACCGTCATGGGCCACGTCGATCACGGCAAGACCCGACTGCTCGACACGATCCGCCGCACCAACGTCATCGCACGCGAGGCCGGCGGCATCACCCAGCGTATCGGTGCATACCAGGTCACCGTGGATCTTGAGGGCGAACCCCGCAAGATCACGTTCCTCGATACCCCGGGCCATGAGGCCTTCACCGCAATGCGTGCCCGTGGCGCCGAGCTGACCGACGTCGCGATTCTCGTGGTCGCGGCCGACGACGGCGTGATGCCGCAGACCGTGGAAGCCATCAACCACGCCCAGGCCGCACATGTGCCGATTGTGGTCGCCGTGAACAAGATCGATAAGCCGGGAGCCAACCCCGACAAGGTCCGCGGCCAGCTCACCGAATACGGTCTGGTGCCGGAAGAGTACGGCGGCAACACCATGTTCGTCGACATCTCCGCCAAGCAGGGCACCAACGTCGACAAGCTGCTCGAAGCCGTGCTGCTTACCGCGGACGCCGAGCTCGACCTGCGCGCCAACCCGGATATGGACGCCCGCGGCGCCACCGTGGAGGCCCGCCTCGACAAGGGCCGCGGCGCCGTGGCCACCGTACTGGTGCAGTCCGGTACGCTGCATATCGGCGACGCCATCGTAGCCGGCACCTCCTACGGCCGCGTACGTGCCATGCTTGATGAGAACGGCACCGCCATGAAGGAGGCCACTCCGTCCACTCCGGTGCAGGTGCTTGGCCTGACCTCCGTGCCGACCGCAGGCGACCTGTTCCTGGTAGCCAGCGACGACCGCACCGCACGTCAGATCGCCGAGAAGCGTCAGGCCACCGAGCGCGCCGCCCAGCTGGCCAAGCGCCGCAAGGTCGTCTCGCTCGAAAGCCTCAAGGAGCAGTTCGCCAAGTCCGAGGTCGACATGCTCAACATCGTCATCAAGGGCGATTCCTCCGGTTCCGTCGAGGCTCTGGAAGATTCCTTGATGAAGATCGAGGTCTCCGACGAGGTCGGCATCCAGGTGATCCACCGCGGCGTCGGTGCCATCACCCAGAACGACGTTAACCTGGCCACGGTCGACAAGGCCGTCATCATCGGCTTCAACGTTCGTCCGAACCGTCAGGTGGCGGATCTGGCCGAACGCGAAGGCGTGGAAATCAAGTACTACTCGATCATCTACAAGGCGATCGAAGACATCGAAGCGTCCCTCAAGGGCATGCTCAAGCCGGAATTCGAAGAGGTCGTCACCTCCCACTCCGAAATCCGCGAGATCTTCCGTTCCTCCAAGTTCGGCAACATCGCCGGCGTCATGGTGCAGGACGGCGAGGTCAAGCGCGGTACGAAGTGTCGTATCCTGCGCAACGGCATCGCCACGGTCAACGACCTCGAGATCTCCTCGTTGCGTCGTTTCAAGGATGACGTCACCTCCGTCAAGGAAGGGTACGAGGCGGGCATCAACCTCGGTTCCTTCAACGACATCGAAATCGGCGACATCATCGAGACCTTCGAAATGCAGGAAGTCGAACGCAAGTAGTCGAAGTCCTTCGACGGCTTGCCTGACAAGTTGAGAGGAACGCCCACAGTCGGATTCCGGCTGCGGGCGTTCCGCAATAGAAATACGAGCCTATAAGGAAACCCATGGCAGGAACCAACCCCCGCGCCGCACGCATCGCGGCGCTGATCCAGCGCGTGATCGCGTCCTCAATGGAGGCGCAGCTGCACGACAAGCGACTCTCCAACGTGACCATCACCGAAGTACGCGTGACCAACGATCTGCAGATCGCCAAAATCTACTGGACCCAGCTCGGTCATGAAGGCCGCGAACAGGGCGAGCGCCGCCGTGCGCAGCAGGCCCTGAACCAGGCCAAGGGCCGTCTGCGCTCGCTCGTAGGCTCCAAGGCCGGTCTGCGACTGACCCCGCAACTTGAATTCATCTTCGACGAGGTGCCGGGCGAGGCGCACGAGATCGAAGACATCCTCGCCATCGCACGCAGGCGTGATGCTGAACTTGCCAAGGCCCGCGAGAGTGCGCAATATGCCGGTGACGCCGATCCATACAAGCACGATGAGCCGGATGACGACGACGATTTCGACGAAGATGATGGCATCGAAGTCGAAGATTGGGACGATGACGACGAAAAAGCCTGATATTTCCGGCCTGCTCGTCGTGGATAAACCGCAGGGCGTCACCAGTCACGACGTGGTTGCCGCGGTGCGCGGCGCCTTGCACATGAAACGTGTCGGCCATGCCGGCACGCTTGACCCGATGGCCACCGGCGTGCTGGTGATAGGCTTCGGCAATGCCACCCGATTGCTCAACTACATCGTGGACCACAGCAAAACCTATCTGGCCACGATTCGGCTCGGACAGCGCACCACTACGGATGATGCCGATGGCGAGCTGTTGGAGTCCTCCATGCCGGTGGCCGAAGCCCTTCCATCCCGCGAAACCGTGGAACGGGTCATCGCCGAGCGATTCACCGGTCGCATCGAACAGGTGCCGAATTCCTATTCGGCCATTAAGATCAATGGCCAACGCGCCTACGATCTGGCCCGTGAAGGCAAACAGGTCGAGTTGAAGGCCCGACCGGTGACCGTCGGGGAATTCCGCGTTGACGCCGTGCGGTACGGCTATGCGTCAACGAAGCTCGCCGGTGCGCCATTGGCCGGCATGCAAGGGATCGACGCGAGCGAGCGGTGGCATCCCGCTCCGGCGCAAGGGGATACGCAGCCGGTCATGGAACTGGACGTTATGGTGAGCTGTTCCGCAGGAACCTACATTCGCGCGTTGGGACGCGATCTGGGTGAGACGCTCGGCCTTGGAGGATACCTGACCATGCTGCGGCGTATTCGAGTCGGCGGCTTTACCGTAGACATGCCGAACACCGTCATCGCGCACACCGAATCCAAAACCTTCA
Source organism: Bifidobacterium moukalabense DSM 27321 (assembly GCF_000522505.1). Lineage (GTDB taxonomy): Bacteria > Actinomycetota > Actinomycetes > Actinomycetales > Bifidobacteriaceae > Bifidobacterium > Bifidobacterium moukalabense. Next base: position 569,233 of record NZ_AZMV01000007.1, read on the forward strand.
CCAATCGGGATGGCGTGGAGGTCACGCGCAATCGTGCCGTGATCGACGATGCCGAGCATCTTGCCGACCGTGCACTCGGTGTGGTCGACGGCGCCAAAGCCTGCATGCCCACACTGGAGATCAGCGATCGTGAGGCGTCCGATCTGCGTTTCGGCCGTAGAATCGCGCACGACATCCGGCAGACCACGGCCGCATACGTGCCCGAAACCGGCGATCTGGTGGCCATCATCGAACGCGCCAAACGAGGCGAGGCCAAGCCGGTGGCCGTATTCGCACAACAACAAGAAGGACAACGATGAAGATAATCACGCTTACGCCCGACGAAAACGGCATGGTCGACTGGCCGACCCTAAGCAACGATAAGAAGTCCGTGCTGACCATCGGCTCCTTCGACGGCATGCATCAGGGCCATCAGGCGGTGATCCGCCGTGTGGTGGAACTGGCAGGGAAGGAACGTTCCTTCTCCGTGGTGGTGCTTTTCGAACCGCGTCCCGCCATGGTGCACGGCTATGCGGCCGCCCATGACGGCCAGGAACCGCCGATCGGCATGCTCGACACCCAGGCGTTGACCAGTGTCGACGAGCGGTTGCGCGGCATTGACGCGCTCGGCGTGGACTACACGGTCATCGTGCGCTATACGCTGGAATTCGCGGCGAAATCCTATCGGTTCTTCCTTGGCCAGATGGTCGGCAAACTCGGCATGCGTACGCTCGTACTCGGTTCCGACGCGGCCATGGGCGCCAATCGTGCCGGCGATGTGAAGGCCATCGAGAACCTTGCGCTGGCAACCGGCGTGTTCCAGCTTGACGTGGTCGACGATCTTGGCCCGGGGGAGACGCGGGTGCCGGCCAACGCCAAGCCGGTCATGCCGGTCGCATACGGTGAGCCGGCCGATCCCCTGGAAGGCGCCACCAAGGCGGAGCGGCGGGCATGGAGCAAGAAGCACCAGGCCAAGGCCGTGCGCGTGTGGAGTTCCACGAACGTACGATATCTGCTCGGTCAGGGCCGCATCAAGGACGCCAACGCCGTTTTGGGGCATATGCACGCCGTGGAAGGCACCGTGGTGCACGGCGAGGAACGTGGGCGCACCATCGGCTTCCCGACCGCGAACCTGAGCCGTGATGTGCTCGGATACCTGCCCGTCGACGGTGTCTATGCCGGATGGCTGGTCGATCTGGGGGCGGCGGAGTCCGAAGAAGAGAGGACCACGGACGGCATCGCCACCGCATACGATTCCAGTTCCATGGATGCGCGTCTGGCGCCGCATTCGCCATACCGCTGGCCGGCCGCGATCTCCATCGGCACCAAGCCGACGTTCAACGAGACCACCGGTACGCATGAGCGGGTGGTCGAAGCCTACGCCATCACCGACGACTGGCTCGACCTGTACGGGCATCAGGTGCGTGTGGAATTCGCCGGATTCCTGCGCCCGCAGGTCAGATTCGAATCGGCCGACGAGCTGGTTGACGAGCTCCGACGCAATGTCGATGAGACGAAGCGGATTACGGCGTGACGGCCGTTGCCCGTACAGCCGACTGAAAGGGCGGACTCCCTGTGGAAGTCCGCCCTCGGCGTTTTCGGATGCCCCGCACATGCCGTCAGTTCCGGAAGTGCGAGAAGAATTCCCGGGTTTCGGGGTCCTGGGATTCGTCCATGACCTGCTGCGGCGTGCCGTTTTCGGCGATGACGCCATGGCGTAGCAACACGATGCGGTCGGCCGCGTTGTGTGCGAAACCCATCTCGTGCGTGGCCATGAGAATCGTGGTGCCCTGCTCCTTGAGCTCGGCCACCATGTCAAGCACTTCGCCGACCAGCATCGGGTCAAGCGCCGATGTGATCTCATCGAGCAGCAGCAGCTCGGGATTCGTCATCAACGCACGGACGATGGCCACACGCTGCTGCTGGCCACCGGAAAGCTGATCGGGATAGGCACCCGCCTTGGCGCGCATGCCGATGCGGTCAAGCAGTTCCAACGCACGAGCCTCGGCCTTGCCTTTGCTCCAATGATGGACCTTGGTCGCAGCCAAGGTGACGTTCTTCATCACCGACATGTGGGGGAACAGGTTGAACTGTTGGAACACCACGCCGATGCGCGAACGAATCTCATCCTGGCGCACGCGCGGATCGGTGATGTCGGTGTCCGCCAGCCAGATCCGGCCATCATCGACACGTTCCAGCAGATTCACGCATTTCATGAGCGTCGATTTGCCGGAACCGGAAGGGCCGAGCAGAGCCACGACCTCATGCTGGTTGACGTCGAATGAGATGCCCCTGAGCACATCATTGCCGTTGAAGGATTTACGGATGCCGTCAAGACGCAGCACCGGGGTGTTGGAATCGCTCATACCGTTCCTCCGCTCAATTCGCGCTTACGCAGACGCGCCGTATACCAGTCGTTGAGCAGAATGAACGGCACGCTCATCAGAATGAACAGCAGGCTCGCCACCACATACGGGGTGAAATTGTAGGTGCTGGCCACCTCGATCTGTGCGGCGCGCACCGCATCGACGGCACCCAGCACGGAGATCAGACCGACATCCTTCTGCATGGAGATGAAGTCGTTCATCAGTGCGGGAGCCACCTTGCGCAACGCCTGGGGAATCACGATCATGCGCGTCGTCTGCCCGGCGGTCAGGCCCAGGGAACGTGCCGATGCGCGTTGTGACGGGTGCACGTCGTTGAAACCGGCGCGCAGCACTTCGGCCACGTATGCGGAATACCCCATGATCACGGCGATGGTGCCCAGAATCGACGGATCGATGCGTCCGAAGATGCCCAATCCCGGAATGCCGAATCCGATGAGGTACAGCACGACGATCATCGGCACGCCGCGCATGATCGTCGTATACAGCGCGGCAAGCGCCCGCAACGGGAACAGCACCGGATTGTTGCTGGTGCGCACCAGAGCGATCAGTGTGGCGAAGACGGCCACGCCGATCAGGGCCACGACCAGTACCTTGACGTTCAGCCACAGGCCGGCCAGCACTTCGGGGAACGATGCGGCGAAGTATTCGGGGGAGAAGAACGTCTCCTTGACCCGTGGCCAGCCGGGGGACATCTCCAGACCGACCACGATGATGGCCGCCAGCACGATGGTGCTGATCAGGCTGGTGACGACGGATTTCAGCTGCTGTCGTTTGCGGTATGCGCGCCGGGCAAGCTCGACCTCGCTGGTCTGGTGGCCGGCAGGGTCATTCGGGCGCTTCTCCGAAATGCTCATGAACGGGATCCTCGCGATGGTGGGGCTTACTTGAGTTCCGCCAGATCGGTGGTATATTCGGCCAGCCACTTGTCCTGCAGCTTCTGCAGGGTGCCATCGGACTGCAGTTCGTCCACGGCCTTGGAAGCGGCGGAGGTGAGCTTGGAATCCTTCGGCAGCACGATGCCCATGCCGTTCGGGTCGGTGGAACCGGCGACACGGCCGACGACTTCGGCATCCTTGACCTGTTCGGACTGCACCATGTACACGCATTCCACGGTGCTGGTCACCAGGGCGTCGATCTGGTTGGCATCAAGCGCCTGGGCCACGGCCGCGTCATCGTTGAAGGTCTGCACATCGCTCTTGATCTTCTTGGCGTACTTGTAGCCTTCGGTACCCACCATCGCGCCGATGGTGGCGTCCTTCAGGTCGTTCAGGCTCTTGGCGTCGGCGTATTTGCCGTTCTTCTTGACGATGATGGCCTGCGAGTCGTTGTAGTAGCTGCTGGTGAAGTCCACGGCCTTCTTGCGTTCCTGGGTGACGCCGAACTGCTGGATGTTCATGTCCCAATCCTTGGCTCCCGGTGCGATGGCGGTGTCGAAGGTGGTGCGGGTCCATACCACGTCGGACTTCTTGAAGCCCATCTTCTCGGCCACGGCGTAGGCCACGGCAGCCTCATAGCCTTCGCCGGATTCCGGCTTGTCGTTCATGACCCACGGTTCATAGGCCGGGTCGCCGGTGGCAATGGTCAGCTTGCCCGGCTGTACCGTCTGTTGGGTGATGTCGGAGCTGTCGGAACTTGCGGAGGCAGAACCGGAACCGTTGCCCGAGCCGCATGCCGCGGACAGGGCCAGTGCGGCGGCGGAAACGATCGCAGCCGCCGCGCGCATGAGATGTTTGTAGGAAAATGTCATGTTCTTCTCTTCTCCTCTTATATTTTTTCCTTGTATCTTTCTTCCTTATGAACGATTCTTCTGATGATGGGATATGACAATGTGCCCACACTATAGCGTATCCGGATTTCCGAAATGCGTTGGTTGCTATCACAGTATTCGATAACGGACTATTCGAGGGTGAAGCCTTCGAATACGAAGCCCGGACTCACCACGCATGAGACCAGCGCGTCGCCGGGACCGGGCACGGTGCGTTGCCAAACGCCCGCCGGCACCACCGCATGACCGCAAACCATGCCATCATGCTGGTCGGGGGCCACACCGGAACCCAATACGATGGTTTCGAGCCGGTCATCCGTTGCGGGCTCGTCGCCGTCGCCGCCCAGCTGGAGCGTTACCGGGGCGGGGCCGTGCCACAGCCAGATCTCGTCGGCGTCGACCTTATGCCAGGCGCTGGCATCGCCTTGCGGCAGCAGGAAGTAGATCAGCGATGCCAACGGACGTGCGCTGGCATCGTCAGTACGGGGCGATTGCCAGTCCCGTACATACCAGCCTCCTTCCGGATGCGCCTCGAGACCAAGTCGGGACACCGCCGATCGCGCGTATTCGCTCATGTTCTCCAGCGCGACGTTCATGGCCGCTCCTTTCCGTTTTCCCTGATGATATTGCCTGTGATCGCTGGTGCCTGACGCTTCCGCATGGGGTGGCGTCCGGGGATCTACCTCCCTTGCCGTATATCGAGCGCACCGTCGTCGTATACGACATTGCCGGAGATGATGGTCGCGCGGTTGGTGCCGGCCCCGTGACGAACGAAATCCTCCAGGGTCCGTTCGATGGCGTGCGGCGAATCGATGCCGACGGGAACGTCAAAGAACGCCAGGTCGGCCGTGGCCCCGGCGTTGATCTGTCCGATACGGCCGGCCCCCACATGCATACTCATCTCCTCGGCGCCGCCGATGGTGATCATGCGAATGATGCGGTGGGTCAGATCGTCACGCGTATAGCCCTGTTCCCGCGCCAGATCATAGATCATGGCGGCATCGTCGAGTACGTCCAGACTCGGCGAGCTCGACAGCGAATCCGTGCCGATGGCCAGCAGGTTGCCTTCCTCCAGATATTCGCGGATCGGGGCATCCCTGCCGGTCACGGTGATGCGGTTCGAACGCGGGCATAACGCCACGCCGACGCCGCGCTGACGCAGGATGCGTCGATCTTCCGCATCGGCCCACACGCCATGCGCGATATGCACGTCAGGACCGAGCGAGCCCAGCTGGTCGACGAATTGGATGGCGGAGGCACCTTTGCCGGCGGCCTTGAGCTGCCTGTAGCTGGTCCAGTGGCTGTCACGCCAGTCGGCCGACGAATACGTGGTGAGCGTGGTGTCACGTTCGCCGGCCTCCATCGGCGTTTCGGCCAGATGGATGTGCAGGCGCATGTCCAGTTGGCGGGCGATGTCGGGCAGGTCCACGAACGGCCCGGATTCCAAGGTGTATGGCGCGTGCGGGCTGATGCCGATGCCGGGCAGTCCTTCCTGATGCATGTGCCCGAGGTTGTCGATGAGCTCCGGAATGCCCTCGGACTTCCAATCGCCGTTGTGCCAGCCCATGACCTCCCAGTAGGCGATGCCATGCATGCCCTGCGAGGCGAGGGCCCCCACAGCCTCGGGATCGGTCACGATGTCGGCCGCCGCCGTGGTGCCGGATTCGACCATCATGCGCGCGCCACGATAGGCGGAGTCCTTCCACGGGCGCGTTCGCTGCAGTTCGGCATACACCGTGTTGAAGCCGATCTCCCACGCACGGAAACGGTCATAGGCGCCACGGCCGACCTCGGCCATGTCGGTGTACTGCAGATGGGTGTGCGCGTTGATCAGGCCCGGTGTGATGAGGCCGTTCCAATGATGTTCGACGATGCGGCCGTCGGCGGCCATGTCGTGTTTCAGCTCGTCGAACACCCATTGACGGGTGCCCACATGCACCACGCGGCTGCCAGCCACGGCCACGGCACCGTTCACTATCACAGGCCCGGTGACGGGAATGATCATCGGCGAACTGTAGACGGTCACCGAGTCGAGCGGCTGTGGATGCGCCGCCAGATGCAGCGGATTGTCGAGGGGCATACCGTTACTCCTTTTCATTCTCCGCGAAACGGGTGAGCGTCCAATCATACTCGTTGTCGGCTGTGGCGTGGCTTGCCCGGTAGCCCCGTGTGCGCAACGCGATGTCGGCGATATGACGGTCGACGTCGCGCCCGAGCCGTTGCAGGCCGGGTCGCAACGTGCCACGATTCCTGAGCAAATAGGCCACGGCCGACGCCTGCACCGCGAAGCTCAGATCCATGATTTCGATCGGATTGCCGCCGCCGACGGTGTAGTTGACGCCGTCGCCCTCCGAAACCAGACGGATCACCGGGCCGTCCGGAACGGCCAGATCGCGGATCTCGCGTTTGTTCTCGGCATGGAATCCGTCGATCTGATCCAATGCGATCTCGTTGGCGATGCCGCCGATTACCGACAGCACGGCATTCGGCTTCATTCGCCGCATATGCCGCAGGGTGATGGTATGGCGCACGCCGGTCGCGGAAATGATGGCGTCCGATTCGCCGATCGCCTGATCGATGTCGTGGGCGCGGAATCCGTCGAATACCGCCTGCAGGGCGATCACGGGGTCGGTATCGCATATGGTGACGTTCGCGCCGAGCGCACGCACGCGGTGCGCGAAGCCCCGCCCGACCGGACCGTAGCCGATCACGCTCACGTTCCTGCCGCCGAAGAAGTCGGAGCCGAGGATGCGCTGCAGCGTGGTGACGCAGGTCTCGCCGGTGCCGTGGGCGTTGTCGAAACCGGTTTTCAACATGCTGTCGTTGACGGCGATGACGGGGAAGGTGAGCGCGCCGGCGTCCTGCATGGCCTGGAATGCGCGGATGCCGCTGGTCGTCTCCTCGGCCACGCCGATGATGCGCTCCATGAGTTCCGGCCGTTCCATCGCGGCCAGACGGGCGAAACTCGCACCATCATCGATGATGATGTTCGGCTGGATCTCATCCAGCAGGTCAAGCGCGCCCTGATGCGCCTGGGCCGGAGTCCAATCAGGATCGTAGGCGACCGGGATGCCCTCCGCGCGCAGCTGCGCCGCCACGCGCTCGTCGTTGGCCTCGGAGCCGCAGTAGGCGCCCACGACGGCGCCGGCGGCCTTCAGTTGGCGCAACAGCACGGCGGTTTTCGGTTCAAGGATCAGACAGACCGCGATGCGGATACCGGTGAAATCGACGTCATCGCGCATCTGACGCATCAAGGTGTCAAGTACGGGCATGTGTTCCTGCGCGAATCGCATCGCCTCGGCACCGGTCAGTCTGCGTGCGTCGACCACGTCGCCGAGCGGCATGGTCGCATCGATGGCACGCCCCGTCTGAATCTCGGCGGAATCGCAGGAGGGGACCATGCCCCAATCCTGCGCCTGCGCAAGGTCGGGTTGGCCGATACCGTATGAATCCCCGCCATCATGACCGATATAGAGCCGCGTACCGGCCAGCGAGCGGTTGGTCCTCTGCGAATATCCCTCAGCCCATGTGCTGAAACGGAACTGCTCCATAAGGTGTTGCTCCTTAGCATCGTGAGCGCCCATACGCAGGCGCATCTACTTGAGTATGGCACCGAGCGCATCCTTAAGCGTGTCGGCCTGGATGACGGTGAGTCCGGGAACGGTGACGCGCTTGCGCAGCGTCGGCACCACGGCGGTGGTGAAACCCAGCCGGGCCGCCTCGCGCAAACGGTATTCCAGGCGCGGAACGGGGCGAACCTGGCCGGTCAGCGAGATTTCGCCGATCGCACAGGTCGTGCGTGCGACCGGCTTGGATTTCGCCGCGCTCGCCAACGCCGACACGATGGCCAGATCACAGCCCGGCTCCTTGGCGAGGCCGCCCGCGATGGTGGAGATGTACAGATCGTTCGCCAGCAGGTTGACGCCGCCATGCCGGTACAGTACGGCCACCAGCATGGCGATACGGTTGGAATCCACGCCGTTCGCTGCACGTCGGGGCGTCGGCAGCACGGATTTCGTGACCAGTGACTGCACCTCGATCGGAAGACTCCTGTGGCCGTCCAGCGTGAACGTCACGCAGGTACCCTCCACCGGAGCGGAACCATCCGAGGAAAGGAACAGTCCGGAAGGATCGGTCACCTCTTCGATGCCCTCGCCGCTCATATCGAAGCAACCGACCTCGTCGGTCGGGCCGAAACGGTTCTTCACGGCTCGCAGCATGCGCAACGCCGTCTGTGCATCGCCTTCGAACTGGCACACCACGTCAACCAGATGCTCCAGCGTACGCGGTCCGGCGATCGAGCCGTCTTTGGTGACATGACCGACCAGCAGTACCGGAACATCAAGCGTTTTTGCGGTGTCGATCAGTGCGCTCGCCACTTCGCGCACCTGGGTGGATCCGCCGGAGATGCCGTCGACGTCCTGCGAAACGATGGTCTGCGCGGAATCCACGATCGCCAGTGCCGGCCTGACCTGTTCGATCAGTCCCAATACCGTGGCCAGATCGGTGGTGGCCGCCAATAGCAGGTTCGGTTCGACCGCATCGATGCGGGAGGCGCGCATGCGCACCTGCGCCTGTGATTCCTCGCCGGAAACGTACAGGACCACGTTGCGGTCCCGATGGCCGGCGACCTTACGCGCCACGTTGCCTGCCGTCTCCAGCAGCAGCGTCGATTTGCCGATACCGGGTTCGCCCGCGACCAGCGTTACCGATCCGGGAACGATGCCGGAGCCCAGCACACGGTCGAATTCCGAAAAACCGGTGGGGATTCTGGAAATGTTTTCCGTGCCGATTTCGGTGATCGGCCTGGCGGCGGAAGAGGGTACTGCGCCCGATTGCGTGCGCGACGTGCGTCCGGGGGCGGCGGTGCGGGACGCGGCGGAAGGCCGTGCCTCATGAAACTCCTCGATGGTGCCCCATTGGCCGCATTCCGGGCAGCGGCCGTACCACTTCGGTCCGCTCCAGCCACATTCTGAGCACAAAAACTGCACGGAGGTCTTCACCATAACGTTGACATTACGGTGGTTTTAGGACATCGAGCGTCTTATGGCTGTGAAAGAATTGGACCTATGTCTAATACGCAAACCTCTTCCTCCCACGGCAAGCTGATCGCCGCCGTCGTGGCCGCCGCCGTGGTCGTGGTGCTCGCTCTGGTCTCCGCGTTCGTCTGGCCGGGTTGGGCGTTGAACAAGAACGATACGGCGACGTCCTCGCAGTCCGCCTCGCAGAATGCCGAGCCGAACTCCAAGCCGACCATCGACGCGGTGGCGCTTCCGGACGGTTCGAGCGAACTGCTCAAGGCCATGCCGGATACGGTGCTGAATTTCGCCCGCACCAAGGCCGACGCCAGCAACGCCTGGAGCAGTGCCTCCCCGGTCGAGGAATACACGGTGACCTATTCGACCGGCGACACGGCCAAGGACGTCACGCTTATCGTGGCGCAGTGGACGCAACAGGATGCCGCCAAAACGCAATATGACGCCCTTGCCAGCGCCATGACCGGCAAGGAACTGGGCAGTGGCAACGTGAAGGTCAGCGGCGAGCAGACCGGCAGCTATTCCTTCAAGTCCGATCCGGATGACGAGAACAAGGCCGTGGCACTATGGCAGAACGACACCGTGGTGTTCCATGCGACGGGTTCCAAGGAGTCGGTGCAGCGTTTCTACCAGCAGTTCCCGCTGTAGATGTTCCGGCCTGATTCCAGCATGCGGGTGCGTTGGTGCGCATTCGTCCCCGAAGCAGTGTAGTATTGGGCAAGTTGCAAACTTTTACCCTTTGACCAAGGAACGGAGGCTGAGATGGGCTCGGTCATCAAGAAGCGCCGCAAGCGTATGAGCAAGAAGAAGCATCGTAAACTGCTTCGCAAGACTCGCCACCAGCGCAAGTAGTCTTCAGGCGCGTGCGAAGCGTTCGCAAAACAAAATCCCGCGACTCTTTTCGGGGTGGATGCTCATGGAACGGATTTGGACTGAAAAATCGTGAGATGGGCGGCCGTCCGGCGGGATTGATAGCAGAATAACGGGTATTCGGTGTGAAAGCCGGTACCCGTTATTTTTTTGCCCGTCATGAAAAAACGATGGGTGTATGTGCGGCATTCAGGCCTGATCGCTGCGGGGCCTGTTTCTAAATCATTGATTTTGGGTTTCTCCGCGTTCCGGAATCAGGAACGATGTTGACAAGTATACTTGTCAGTGCCATACTGAGATTGTCAAGAAAACTTGGCAAATTGGTATCGATCACGATAGCGGGATGAAGGACGCTTATGGACAAGAAAGAGATTCTGGAATTAAGCCGAAAAGAAAATCCGCTCCATGACGAGGGAGTGGAGAATGCACAAGACAACGGGCGAAAATGGGGCGTTCTCGGATTTCTGTCCCTGTACGCCATCGTCGTCCTGTACGATCTGGCGGTCGGGATTGCCAGCGTTCTGCCGACCGTGTTTCTGCTAGGGTATCTTTCCTGCGAGGCCCTCGGTCGCTACGCGGCGAGAAAGGAAAAGGCCGCGCTGGTAACCGGGATCATCTGTGCGATAGGCACCGTGGCTACGCTGGCGTCCTATGTGATGAATACGTTGCCCTAATGGGACGTCTGAAATGTGATTGCGGGGATGGGATCGTGGACGAACGATTGATCTTGAAAAATCGCCTGCGGGATGCCCGGATGCAAAAGGGTCTGTCTCAGGAGGCGCTGGCGAAGTTGGTGGGTGTGTCCCGCCAGACGATCAGTTCCATTGAAACCGGGCAGTTCAATCCGACGGCAAGGTTGGCGTTGATTCTCTGCGTTGCGTTGGATAGGAAATTCGAGGAACTGTTTTATTTCTGATCGGGTAGGCGCAGGCTGGATCACATCCCACCGGAGGGGCCGATGAAAAAAGGGGACGGCGTGACCGAGGTCACGCCGTCCCCTTTGGAAACGCGAGGTTCCCACCTCTGCACCCCGCCGTTTTTACGGCTGTCCGGCATTGGAGCGCATGATCTTTGCCGTTCGAAGACTCACTTGTTGGAGTTGGTCATGACGCGCGGGCCGTTCGGATCGCCGACGATGACCTGGTCGACCATGTGCAGGAACAGGCCATGCTCCACCACGCCGACGGTGGTGATGAGATCTTCGGCCAGATCCTCCGGGTGATCGATGCGCTCGAGATGCAGGTCGACCACGTAGTTGTTCTCATCGGTGCGCACCGGCTGGCCTTCGGCATCGAGACGCAGCACCGGCTTGTACCCGCGGGATTCGAACTTCTTGATGACCTGGCCTGCGCCGAACGGAATCACCTCGACCGGCAGCGGGAACTTGCCGATGGTGTCGACGACCTTGGATTCGTCGACGATCCACACGATCTTGTTGGAGTTGGTGGCCACGATCTTCTCCCACAGCAGGGCGGCGCCGCCGCCCTTGATGCCGTTGAAGTTCTTGTCGACCTCGTCGGCGCCGTCGATGGTCACGTCGATATGGTCGACGTCATCGATGTCGACGATCTTGATGCCGTAGCCTTCGGCCTGTTCCTGGGTGCGGCGGGAGGTGGTGACGCCCGTGAATTCGAGACCTTCCTCCTTGACGCGGCGACCGAGCTCGTCGACCAGGAAACGCACGGTCGAGCCGGTGCCCAGACCTGCGATCATGCCGCTGCGAATCAGCTTGGCAGCCTCGATGCCGGCCGCCTTCTTCAGTGCATCCTGCTGTGCCTTGTCCATAATGCTCCTTCGATATGGGATTAAGACCGGTTCCCATACTATCGGATATGCCGATTTTTGGCGGCTAATGCCATGTCATGGGCGTCGCGGACGGCGCATGAACGATGGCAAAAATATTTTCACGCGATGTTTCACACTGGATCAGGCATGCTTCACCGAGAATGGGGCGTCGTCCAGCACCAGCGTGCCATCGCCCGTCACATAGCCCTCCACGGCGATATAGCCACGGATCAGGCGCGGTTTGCCATCGAAGGTCGGGCTGGATTCCGGTGGGGGAGTGAACCGTATCGTACCCGACACCGCAAGTCCCGACGGGCTTGGTCGATGCGGCGGTTTCGGCAGATTCGAAACGACCGGGGCCTGCGAATCGTCCGTATCCCGCGACTGCGGCATGCTTGTCGTGGCGCTCTCGGCATTGCGCTGCAGAACCGTCGTCTCGATGCCATCATCCTCCGTAACGGGGGTGCCATCGTCCTCTTTGGGGAAATGGTCCGGCCTGACCAGCAGCTCGGCAAGCGACTTGCGGGGAGCTTCGGCCGCCGTCTCGGTCTCGATCGGCCGCGTCGGCTCCTCGGCCACCAGCGCTTCGGTGGGCTCCTCGACCGGTTCCGGTGCCGGGTAGCCTTCCGGCTCGACCAGCATATCGGCGATCGACTTCGTGGATTCGCCGGAGAGAGGCGTCGTACCGCTCTCACCGCGGCCGAGGTGATACTCCGCCGTGCTGATCGCGCCATCGAGCAGCATCCTGGCGTCTTCCGGAACATCGGTGCCCTGTGAATACTCGGAGGCGAGCAACGACTGCCAACCCTCCAATGGCAGATATCCCTCACGCACCTTCGAACGGCAATCGTCGGCATAGGTGCGTGCCAGTTCGTCGACCTTCTCGTTGCCGGCGTTGCCGGCATGGCCCTTGACCCATACGAACTTCACCGAGCCCGGACGCTTGGAAAGCTCAGCATCGATCGCCTTGATCAGCGCCGCGTTCTTCACCGGCTTCTTCTGTGAGTTCTTCCATCCGTTCCTCTTCCATCCATGCACCCATTTGGTGGAGCAGTTGATGGCATACTGCGAATCCGTTTCGATCACCAGCGGTTCGGAACCCGGATGCGCGCGCAACGCCTCCAACACGGCGCACAGTTCGCCGATCTGGTTGGTGCCGTTCGTGGCGCCGCCGGCATCGCAGTCGCCGGTATGCTCATGGCCGGGAGTGCCGCCTGCGTTCAGGTCGTGATCGGCCCAGCCCCAACCCATCGGGCCATTCGGATTGCCCAGCGCGGAGCCGTCAGTGGAAACCGTAATCGTCATGCCTCTACCCTACGGAGGCCGCGCGACTCGTGCCCGCTCAGGTCTCGTCAAGGCACAGCATGACCGACGTCTTGAACGTCTTGCCATCGTAGTCGAACGATGCCGTGCCGCCGTGCCGTTCGGCCGTCTCCTTCACCGTCATGGTGCCCAAGCCGTTGCCGCCATGCTTGCTGGAGGCGAAATTGCCGTCGACCTGTGTGACCGAGGAATCGTACGAGTTGTCGACGACGATGAACAGTGAGGCCGGGGGCCCGTCATTATACCGGATGCGCGCGCGCAGCTTTTTGTCGCCGCTGTGTTGCGCCATGATCGCCTCGACGGCGTTCTCCAGAAGATTGCCGACCAGTGAGCACAATTCCGCATTGTTGATGCTGATATATGGTGGCACGGCGGCCTTGACATCGACATCGGCGCCTTGTTGCCGGGCCCAATCGCAATAATAGACCAGCACCGCGTTCAACGAGGCGTGCTCGCAGTACTGCATGGGATGCTCGGGGGAGAGCAGTCGGTGATTGGCCATCTGCTCAAGATAGTCGCGGATGCCGTCCATGTCGTTGGCCGAGGCGAGCGTCTGCAGGGTCTGAATATGGTGACGCGTGTTATGCCTGATCTGCCGCGCCTCACGGATGCGTCCATTCATATGCTGCAGCTGTATGGTCTGCATTGCCTCGTAATGCTCCCGTCTGGCCGCTTCGAGCAGCCGATCGGATTGCCTGATCATATACCAGATCAGCAGGTAGGCCAACGTCATGAAGCAGGAGTAGGTGATGGCGATGGTGAAGGCGAGCGCCCGCACCCGATCGCTCATGATCGAATCGTTGTCGGCGGGCAGGCACCATACCACGATCGCCGTTGAGATGAACGGGAATAGCCAGATGAGCCTCCAGAAGGACGGGCTGATGGCGGGGCTGTCGAGTGTGGGCGGAATGGAATCGTGCAGCGGATGCCAGAGGCACAACGGCGCGATGATGTCAAGCACGAGCAGATTGATGAGTCCCGGCCATCCGACACGCAGATTCACCGACTGCTCACCCAGCACGGTCACGTCCATGACCAGCGACAGGTAGTAGATGATCGCCACCACGTAGGCGGCGGTGCTGCATAGGAGCAGTGCCTTGGAAACGGTCAGGTCCGTTACCTTGCTGAACACCAGCACCGCGACGATGGCGGTCGGGATCACCGTCCAAAATGTGGGGATCCGGTGCAGTCCGCATATGAAGCCGCATAGGATGAACCACACCGTGCTTACCGCCAGGATGATGCCACCGGTGCGCTTCGGATTCTCCATGCGGTCCCACATGGCCATCAGGCATAGGATGACGCCCATCAGCGCGTTGACCTGCTCGCCGATGGCGAAGGACATGGCGGAAGGTGTTGTGGAGGTGACCATCTCGATCAGATTCATCACCGCTCCGATCTCATGCGGGTGAACGTGTATTCCGCATACTTGCGGCAGGTGGCGGTCACCGCGGTTTTGGTGATGGGGATGTGCTTGCCGCCTTTCATCACGAATTCGGCATTGCTGATGCCGGCCACGTAGTCGAAGTTCACCAGTACGCCGCGTGCGGTGCGGTAGAAGTTGTCGAAGACGGTGAGTCGCTGCTCCACGTCGGAGAAGTTCGTGCGAATCTTGCTGCAGGTGCCGTCGGCGAAGGTGAATTCCACATAGTGCGCGCTGGACAGGCAGTATGCGATGAGCCGGCGGTCCATGTTGACCGCGGGATTGCCGAATGCCACCTGCCAGGCGGCGTCGGTGGCGCGCGTCGGCTTGTCCGCCGACAGATGCGTGACGCGGGGTCGTTTGCTCAGGGTTTCGCAGACGCGGTCCATGGTCATGTCGAAATCGGCGCGGCCGACCGGTTTCAGCAGATAGCCGATCGCCTGCACCTCGTAGCCGAGCACTGCAAAGTCGCTGCTGGAGGTGATGAAGACGATGGGGCAGTCGTCGCGTTGCTTACGCAGGAAACGTGCGATATCGAGGCCGGTCGGGGTCGTCTCGTCGGTTTCGTCGTCGGTCAGGTAACAGTCGAGCAGTACCAGATCGAAACGGCCTGATTTCCAGCTTTCGATGAAATCGTCGGTGCCGGCGAAGGTGGCGCAGTCAATGTCAAGACCGCGCTTTTCCCGAAAATAGGCGGTGCACATGGTCTTCATCAGCTGCCGTTCGGCCGGATGATCCTCTACGATCGCGACGCGCATCATGCACCTCCCTTGGCAATGTGCCTGAATCTTGCGGCTTGCTTCCAAGCGTAACCGTTTCGGGCGGTATGAGGGGTTGTCTTCGGGGTGTGTTTCATGCCAAATAATGGTGTTTCGTGCCAGTGGACACGGGCATGAACAAGCCCGCCGGAGATTCTCCGACGGGCTTGGTTGCGGTGTAAATCCTTGTGACTGCTTGGATTTATCGATCGGTCACTCGGCCAGTGCCTTGTCGACGACCTCGGTGGCCTCGGCGAGTACCTTGTCAAGTGCCTCGGGGGATTCGAAGGACTCGGCGTACACCTTGTAGATGTTTTCGGTACCGGACGGGCGGGCGGCGAACCAGTTGTTCTTGGTGGTGACCTTCAGACCGCCGATCTTGGCATGATTGCCCGGAGCTTCGGTGAGCTTGGCGGTGATGTCCTCTCCGGCCAGCTGAGTGGCCTCGACGTCGTCGCCGGAGAGCTTGCCGAACTTGAGCTTCTGCTCAAGGGTGGTCGGCGTGTCGACGCGCTTGTACCAGCTTTCGCCGAAGCGTTCGACCTGTTCCTGATGCAGCTGGGCCGGGTTCTTGCCGGTCTTGGCGGTGATCTCCGCGGCCAGCAGGTCCGGAATCAGGCCGTCCTTGTCGGTGGTCCACACGCGGCCGTCCTTGCGCAGGAAGGACATGCCGGAGCTTTCCTCGCCGCCGAAGGCGACCTCGCCCTTGAACAGCGGGTCCACAAACCACTTGAAGCCGACCGGGACCTCGACGAGCTTGGCGTTGATGGAGGCGGCCACGCGGTCGATCAGGGAGGAGGAGACCAGGGTCTTGCCGATGCCCGCACCCTCCGGCCAACCCGGACGGTTGCCGCCGAACAGGTACTCCACGCACACGGCGATGTAGTGGTTCGGGTTCATGACGCCCCAATTCGGGCATACGATGCCGTGACGGTCGGCGTCCGGGTCGGTGCCGCCGACCAGGTCGTACTTGTCCCATGCACCGTTGTTCAGCGAGTCGACCAGGCCCTTCATGGCATACGGTGAGCTCGGATCCATGCGGATCTTGCCGTCGTGGTCGATGGTCATGAAGCTCCAGGTCGGATCGACCTGCGGGCGCACCACGTCGATGGTCAGGTTGAACTTCTCGTTCATCAGCGGCCAGTAGTTGACCGAGGCGCCGCCGAGCGGATCGATGCCCAGACGCACGCCGGAGGAACGGATCACATCGAAGTCGATGACGTTCTCCAGATCGGAGACATAATGGTCGCGATAGTCGAAACGTTCGACCAGGTCGGATTTGACGGCCTGCTCGAACGGTACGCGCCTGATGTTGCGGAAGTCGCCGAGCAGCTCGTTGGCACGGTCGGCGATGGCGTTGGTCACGTCGGCCGGAGCCGGGCCGCCGGTGACCGGGTCATACTTGAAGCCGCCATCGGTGGGCGGGTTGTGGGACGGGGTCACGACGATGCCGTCGGCCAGGCCTTCGCCAGTGAAGCGCTGGGTGCCGTCGGCGGCACGGTTGTGGGTCAGGATGGCCTGGGACACGACCGGGGTCGGGGTGAAGTCATCACGTGAATCGATGCGTACGGTCACGCCATTGGCGACGAGCACTTCGATGGCGGTCTTCCAGGCCGGTTCGGACAGGGCGTGGGTGTCGCGGCCGATGTACAGCGGGCCGGTGACACCGGCCTTCTTGCGGTATTCGGCGATGGCCTGGGTGATGGCGACGATATGGGCCTCGTTGAACGAGGTCTTCAGGGACGAACCGCGGTGGCCGGAGGTGCCGAAGGAGACACGCTGTTCCGGAACGTTGGGATCGGGGACGACGTCATAGTACTTGCCGATGACCTCGTCGACGTTGATCAGATCTTCTGGGGTGGCGGGCATTCCCGCATTTTTTGCAACCATATCCCCATTCTGCCACGCTTCGGGACGATGTGCGCGTAACCGCCATATTGTGTTCGGCGGATTATTCCGAAAGGGTTCGTGGTGCAGGCTTCGCTGTGGGATGATTTGCGTGCGATGGGGGAATGGTGTATCGTGCTTATCGATTCGACTAATGCAGGGTTGCTAGTCAACATAAAGACGCAAGACCTGAGGTGTGACGTGCTTTGCCGTACCTCGGGTCTTTTTTTGTTGTCTTCAGGCAGCGTTGCATGAGCCGGGACGGTTGTATCTAGGAAGGAAAGGAAAGAGATCAGGATGGCTGACTCACTCGCATCGCAGATCATCGCCGCCATCGGTGGTCCTGAGAACATCCGCAGCCTGACGCATTGCGCCACGCGACTGCGTTTCGAACTGGTCGACGCAGGCAAGGTCGACCAGAACGCCCTCGAGCATATGAAAGGCGTGCTGGGCGCGGTTCCGCAGAGCGGCGACCGCTTCCAGGTGGTGATCGGCGGTGCCGTGGCCACCGTGTACGAAGACATCATGCACCTGCCCGAAATGGCCAACATGGGCGGCGCCGCGGCTTCCGGCGATGCCTCCGGCGACGGCGGCAAGACGATGAGCAATGCCGAGGTGAAGGCGGCGGCCCGCTCCAAGGCGCGCGGCAAGGTGGCGTGGCTCGACTCCTTCTTCGAATACCTGTCCGACTCCTTCCGCCCGATTCTGGGCGTGCTGCTTGGCGCCTCCATCATCATCGCGCTGGTGAACCTGCTGATCTCCCTTGGCGTGATTCCGAATGATGAGGCCTCCGCGGGCTGGGTGTTCGTCAAGGCCATCTGGAAGGGCGTATTCTACTTCCTGCCGATCATGGTCGCCTACAACGCCTCCAAGAAGCTCAAGGTCGACCCGTGGCTGGGCGGTTCCATTATGGCGATGCTCATGACCCCGCAGTTCATGAGTCTGATGAACACCAAGACCTTCACCTCCACCACGTGCGTGGAGAACACGGCCCTCGGCACCACCTCCTGCACCGCCAACATCTTCGGTCTGCCGATGCAGCTGAGCGACTACAGCGGCAACGTGTTCGTGCCGTTGCTCATGGCCGCGGTGCTCGCCCTCGTGTACCACGGATTGAAGAAGATCATCCCGGACAGCGTGCAGCTCGTGTTCGTGCCGTTCTTCTCCATGATCATCGTGGGCGTGCTCACCGCCTTCATCATCGGCCCGATCGGCGTATGGGTCGGCAATGGCCTGGGTATCGGCCTGGCATGGCTCAACAGCTATGCGCCGTTCGTCTTCGCCATCCTGATCCCGCTGCTGTACCCGTTCCTGGTGCCGCTTGGACTGCATTGGCCGCTCAACGCCCTGATGCTCATGAACATTCAGACCCTCGGCTACGACTTCATCCAAGGCCCGATGGGCGTGTGGAACTTCGCCTGCTTCGGCGCCACCGCCGGCGTGCTGTTCCTGTCCATCCGCGACAAGGACAAGGAAATGCGCCAGACCTCCCTCGGCGCTCTGGCGGCAGGTCTACTCGGCGGCGTTTCCGAGCCGTCCCTGTACGGCATCCATCTGCGTTACAAGCTGGTCTACAAGCGCATGCTGATCGGCTGCGGCCTCGGCGGTGTCGTGATCGCAGTGCTCGGCTGGCTCTTCCCGTCCGTCACCGCCTCCGGCCAGGTCGTGCATGGCGTGACCACCACCGCGTTCGCCTTCACCTCCCTGCTGACCATCCCGGTCTTCAACCAGATGTGGGTGTATGCGGTCTCCATCGCCGTCGCGTTCCTGACCTCCTTCATCCTGATCGTCACCCTCGATTACCGCACTCCGGAACAGAAGGCCGAAGTGCTGGCCCGCGTCGCCGCGGAATCCAAGGCCGAGTCCGCCCCGGCCGCAACCGCACCGAAGGGCGTTCCGGCGGCCGTCAAGGTGGCCGAGGCGACCGCCGACGCCGAAGCGGGCTCCGACGGAGCCGCCGCGGCGATCGCACAGGCCGCCACCGACACGGTCAACGCGCCGGTCGCAGGCCATGTCATCTCTCTGGACGAAACCGGAGACCCGGTGTTCGCTTCCCGCGCACTTGGTGAGGGCGTCGGTATCCAGCCGACCGCCAGCACCGTGGTGGCCCCGGTTTCGGGCGTGCTGCAGACCGTTGCCGAAACCGGCCACGCCTTTGGCATCAAGACCGATGACGGTGTCGAAGTGCTCGTTCACGTCGGCATCGACACCGTGAAGATGAACGGCGAAGGCTTTGCGGTGGCCGTCAAGGCGAACCAGCGCGTGCATGCCGGCGACCTGCTCGTCACCGTTGATTTTGATAAGGTTAAGGAGGCTGGATACAGCACCACCACGCTGATGACGGTGCTCAACACCGTGGCGTTCGCCTCCGTCACGCCGAGGACCGGCGTCGACGTCGAAGCCGGCGACGTCGTGATCGACATCCAGCGCTGACCTTGCGATCACTGTAGGAAAGGGTCGATGTGGACGTTCTTCGTGTATTCAACAACAATGTCGTGCTGGCCAAGGACGGCGACCGTGAGGTGATTCTCACCGGTCGCGGCATAGGCTTCCAGGCCAAGCCGGGACAGCATGTCGATGACGCGAAGATCGTCCGCCGATTCGTTCCCGCGGACGGCCGGGATCCCGACCATATGGCCGAACTGCTGGCCGGGATCCCGCCGGAGATCATCCGCCTGGCCACCGATGCCATGTCCCGTACCGGACTCGCCGAGCAGATCGAGGCCCAGCCCACACTGGTCATGGCGTTGGCCGACCATATCTGTGGCGCGATTCAGCGGTCGCAGCGGGGCCAGACCATCGAATATCCGCTTGAGGCGGAGGTGCGCTCGCTGTATGCGGGCGAATACGCCAAGGGCGAGGCGTTGGTCGACGCCATGAATGACTATCTGGGCGGGGTGCTGCCGAAGGGCGAGGCCGTGGCGCTCGCCCTGCACCTGGTCAACGCCGGCTTCTCCACCGGCGACCTGTCGAACACCTACACCATGACCGGCGTGATCCAGCAGATGCTGTCGGTCATCGAAAACACCTACGATGTGACACTTGACCAGCACAGCGTCAACGTGGGACGTTTCATCACGCATCTGCGCTATCTGTTCGTCCGCATCCACCAGCATCAGCAGCTCAACGACGAGCCACGGCCGATCGTCGAGACCATCATGACGTCATATCCGCAGGCGACCGCCTGCGCACGAAAGCTCGCCATCGTGGTCGACATGCGGCTGAGCGCGACGCTGACGGAAGCGGAAATCGCCTATCTTGCGCTTCACATCTCCCGTGTCACGGCCGATGCCGCCAAGGAATCGTCATCTGAACTGGAGACCTCCGGCACACGCACGCACAACGCCTGACGCTCCACGCTGAAACGGATGTGTTTCGTCTCGGGAAGCATATCGCCGTCAACCTGCGCCAAAGCGGGCTTTTCCAGTATGATCTCGGCGCTTACGCCCTGAACCTGGTCCACCGTGGAATTCGTGGACAGCGGGCTCTGCTGCGCCTTGCCGGTGATCGTCTGGTGCAGTACATCGCCGAACAGGTTGGCCCAGCCCAGAATGCCGCCCGAGGTGTCGATGATTTCGTAGTCGAGGATGCCATCGTCGTAGATGGCGTCCGGCATCAGCGAAAACATGGGGATCTGGCCGCAATTGCCGGCCATGAACGTGCGGAATGACAGGCCGTGCGTGGTATGCGTGCTGCCGTCCTCGCTGGTGATGGTCACATCGCCATGGTATTTCGGCGCGAACAGGTTCTTGACGCCGGACACGAAATACGCCAGCCAGCTGATGTTCTTCTTGAGTTCCGGATCGGTATCGTCGATCATCAGGGCGTCGAAGCCGATGCCGGCGATGATCAGGAATGCATGGCCATGATCGGCTGTTTCGTCGTCGAGCAGGGTGAGACGGCCCACGTCGACCTGGCGGGAGCCATGCGAGGTGGCCACGGTCAGGGCCGCGTCGATGTCATCCACGGGAATGCCCATATTGCGGGCGAACAGATTGCCGGTGCCGATCGGCACGATGCCCAGCGCATGGCCGGTGCCGGACAACGCGCTCGCCACCGTGCGTACCGTGCCGTCGCCTCCGACGGCCACCACCACATCGGCGCCATGCTCCAAGGCCTCAAGCGCGCAGACGCGGCCGTCCTTGTCGAGCTGCGTGTCGATGAAATCCACCTGTGTAAGGCCCTTCGACTCGCAGAATTCCTTGATATGCTGCTTGCGCTGATCGGCCTGCGGCTTCGAGGGGTTGATGACGAATACGTAGTGCACTTGGTCGTCGCTACGCTGATCGAGCTGGCGGGCCAGCTTGCGGTGCCTGTACGCACGCACGCCGAAGAAGGCGGCGGCGCACACTGCGGCCACACCGATGACGATGAGCGACGAGATGATGACGGGCATAGGCATGTCTTCCATTGTCGCCGAAGATGGGCCGAAAATGTGAATTCGACGCGACAAAATCGACGAAAACTGCACGTTGCGCAGGAAAAAGGGTGTCTTACGTTCACTGTCGGCTTGCGGCACTAGTCTTAAAGGCATGCTTGATATCCAATTCATTCGTGAACATGCCGACGTTGTCAGGGAATCCCAGCGTAAGCGTGGCGAATCGGTCGAACTTGTCGACGAGGTGCTGCGCTCCGACGAGGTCCGTCGCTCCTCCCTGAAGGAATTCGAGGCTGCCCGCGCGCAGCAGAAGGAAATCGGCAAGAAGGTCGCCGCGGCCCCGGCCGACGAGAAGGCCAGCCTGATCGCCGCGACCAAGGAGCTGTCCCAGAAGGTCTCCGAATACAAGGCGGCCGCCGACGCCGCGGCCGAAGAGTATACGACCGCCATGTGGAAGCTGTCCAACATTGTCGAGCCGGAGGCTCCGGAAGGCGGTGAAGACGACTACGTGGTCGTCAGGAAGGTCGGCCAGATCCGTGACTTCGCGGCTGAGGGCTTCGAGCCGAAGGATCATCTGACCCTCGGCCGCGGCGTTGCCGGCATCGATATGGAGCGCGGCGTGAAGGTCGGCGGCTCCCGTTTCTACTTCCTGCGAGGCCAGGTGGCCCGCATGCAGATCGCCATGCTGACCATGGCCGTCGATCAGGCCGAGGAGCATGGCTTCACCCTGGCCATCACCCCGACGCTGGTGCGCCCGGAAGTGATGCGCGGCACCGGCTTCCTCAACTCCCACGCCGACGAGATCTACCGTCTTCGCGAGCCTGACGAGCAGTATCTGGTCGGTACCTCCGAAGTGGCGCTCGCCGGCATGCATGAGAACGAGATCCTCGACCTGTCCGACGGGCCGCTGCGCTACTGCGGCTGGAGCTCCTGCTACCGACGCGAGGCCGGTGCCGCGGGCAAGGACACCTCCGGCATCATCCGCGTGCACCAGTTCGACAAGGTCGAAATGTTCGTCTACACCAAGCAGGAGGACTCCTACAAGGAGCATGAGCATCTGCTGGCCATGGAGCAGGAGATGCTCGGCAAGGTGGAGGTGCCGTACCGCATCATCGACACCGCAGCCGGCGATCTGGGCTCCTCCGCGGCCCGTAAGTTCGACTGCGAGGCCTGGGTGCCTACCCAGGGCCGCTACCGTGAACTCACCTCCACCTCCAACTGCACCGAGTATCAGGCCCGCCGCCTGAATATCCGCGAGCGCATGGAGGATGGCAACACCCGTGCCGTCTCCACGCTGAACGGCACCCTGGCCACCACCCGCTGGCTGGTCGCCATTCTCGAGAACCATCAGCAGAAGGACGGCTCCATCGTCATCCCGCAGGCCATGCGCGCCTACATGGGCGGTAGGGAGGTCATCGAGCCTACCAAGTGGGAGGCCTGATTCCGGGGCCGCCGTGTCGAACGTCGTTCCGGGCCGGGATGACGGCGATCGCCGTCTCATTGGGCCGCCGTCGTGTGCGTGATGCGTTCCGAAATTCCGAACGCTGTGCTATATTGGCGTCTCGTGCGAACGGCACGAAGGACAGATGTCTGAGCGGTCTAAAGAGACGGTCTTGAAAACCGTTGGAGGGCAACCTCCCGCGAGTTCGAATCTCGCTCTGTCCGCCTTTGGGCCCATCGGGAATTCCTCGATGGGCCCTTTTCGTTGGCCTGGCGACCGCGCTGCCGTGTGTACGTATGGCTTTGTACGAGTCTGCGTTATATTATCCTGTATTTTCGCTCTCTGGACGACATAATTTCGATAAAAGCGGTGAATTGGTTGAACATATGCGGTTATTCTTGTATTTACGGCATGTTGTACCGCATGACGCCATGGGAGGAGCAATGATGGTGGATGAGCGACTGCTGAACCATGCAAGGGGTGCGATGGTCGGCCTTGCTGTGGGGGGATGCGCTCGGCATGCCGACTCAGAGCATGTCGCCGGCGCAGATCGTGGAATACTACGGCGGGCCGATCGCAACGTTGCATGATGCGGTTCCGGAACAGCCGATCGCGCCGAATATGAAGGCCGGTGCGGTGACGGACGATACGGAACAGGCATTTGTGTTGGCTGAGCGATTGGTCGAGGATGAAGGTCGGCTCGACAATGACGCGTATGCCAAGGATCTGCTGCGGTGGGAGGCGGGGATGAAGGCCAGGGGATCATTGGATCTGCTGGGGCCATCCACCAAGGCCGCGCTGCAGGCCCTGACGAACGGCGTCGATCCGGAGGAAACCGGCCGGTTCGGCACCACGAACGGCGGTGCGATGCGCGTCACGCCCGTCGGCATCGCGTTCCGGCCGGGGAGGGCCCTGGCCGATGCCGCTTGGCGCTCCTGCGTAGTGACCCACAATACGGTGCAAGGCATCGAGTCCACCACGTTGGTGGCGGCGGCGGTGAGCTATGCCATTGAGGGGGAGCGGGATTTCCTGCACAGGGCGCTTGACTTCGTGAAAGGCATGCCGCCTCGCGGCAACTGGTCGGCCAAGGCGTCGGTGGCGGCGCGTGTGCAGCTGTTCATGAATCGGGGCGAACGCGAGAACGGCATCACGTCGGATGACGAATTCGCCACCATTCTGCAACGTGACTGCGGCACCAGCGTGGAGGCCAACGAATCCGTGGCGGCGGCATTCGCCATCGCCGGCCGATTCTTCGATGAGCCGACGAAGGCATTGTGTTTCGCGGCTTCCCTTGGCGGCGACACCGATACCATCGCGGCCATTGCGGGCGCGATGCTGGGTGCGTGGCATGGCCCCGGCGGTTTCGACGGTGCGATCGCCGGCCAGGTGCTACGCCGGTTGAAGGACGACAATCGGCTTGATCTGGAACGGACCGTAAGGCGACTGTGCGCGTTGCGTCAATGATGGGAGCGACCATGAAATGTCGGGGCGGCGGCAAAGTCATCTCGCTTGGGCAGGTAATAGTCGATCTGACCATGAAAGTTGCTCGGGTGCCGACGGCGGGCTGCGATGTGTTCGCGGATGACGTCGTCACCAGTGTCGGCGCGAGCTTCAACACATTGCATGCGGTGCGGCGGATGGGGGTCATCGCGGAGCATGCCGGCATTCTTGGCACCGGCCCATGGGCGAGCATGATTCGGCAGGCGCTCGAAACGGACGGCATACGGCATGTCGGCAGATGCGATACCGAACGTGATTCCGCCTTCTGCGTGGCGCTGACCGATGAGGGCGCCGAACGCACCTTCATCTCGACGCGGGGCGCCGAAGCGTTCGGAGACGTGGACGCCTTCGCCGATGTTCGACCGGATAGCGGCGATGTAGTGCATGTCAGCGGCTACACCTTGGCTCACCGAACTGGTGCGGGATTACTGGATTTTCTGGCCAGAACCGCGGAACATCGCCGTTTCACGGCGTTGTTCGACCCCTCTCCCATAATCGGGCAGGTCGATGACGGGACCTTCCGGACGCTGGTGGAATACCATCCGATCTGGTCGTGCAACGAGCGGGAGGCGCTGCTTGTCGCAGAGCAGCTCGGACTGTCCGCCCATGAGGACGGTTTCCGTGGGTTGGCTATGAAGATGGCCGACGCATTGGGATCGTCGCTGGTCATACGTGTCGGCAAGGAGGGCGCGTGGCTTGCGGGACCGGGAGGGGAAGCGGAGTTGATTGCCGGGTTCCCGGTCCATGCGGTCGACACCAATGGTGCGGGCGACTGCCATGCGGGTGTGCTATGCGCCGAATTATGCGGGGGGAGTGGATCTGAAGAAGGCGATTCGATTCGCCAATGCGGCGGCGGCCATCGCAGTGACGCGACGTGGGCCGGCCACCTGTCCCACCCGAAGGGAGGTTGAGCGGCTGCTCTCGGCATGAGCAGTTTTAGTCTTACTGACTATAAGTCGGGTTATGATGTGCCGTACCGCGCGCAAGGGGTTTGAGACCTAGGAGGCGGCCGTGCACTCAATCAGTGCAATGAAGCAAGGAGGACTTATATGAGCAAGGAGAAAGGCGCCCTCACCGTTGAGGAGCAGGGCATCGACACCATTTCCGAAGACGAACGCAAAGGTACGCCGGCCAGTCTGTTCTGGCCATGGTTTGCGGCGAACATCTCGATGTTCGCCATGTCGTATGGCGCTTGGGCCTTGGGGTTCGGCATCTCGTTCTGGCAGGCAACGGCCATGACCGTCATCGGTGTGGTCGCCTCGTTCCTGCTTGTCGGCATCATCTCGATCGCAGGCAAGCGTGGCAACGCGCCGACCATGGTGCTCACCCGTGCCACCTTCGGTGTCGAGGGCGCCAAGGTTCCAGCGGCGTTGAGCTGGATCGCCACACTGGGATGGGAGATCTCCCTGACCACCACCGCGGTGCTTGCCATGTCGTCCACCATCGAAAAACTCGGTTGGGGCTCGGGCGCCGCACCGAAAATCATCTCCACC
Organism: Bifidobacterium moukalabense DSM 27321; assembly: GCF_000522505.1. GTDB lineage: Bacteria > Actinomycetota > Actinomycetes > Actinomycetales > Bifidobacteriaceae > Bifidobacterium > Bifidobacterium moukalabense. The sequence goes on from NZ_AZMV01000007.1 coordinate 595,258, forward strand.
ATCGTCGTAGTCGGCCTGGTCGTCATCGCGGGCATCTTCGGCTACGACCTGATCATGCGCTGCCAGCAGGTCATCACCATCGTGACCGGCGTGATCACCGTCGGCTTCTTCATTCTTGGTTGGGGGCATATCGCCTTCTCCGCCATAAACCGGATTCCGTCCGGAAGCCTGCCGGCCATGCTGGGATGCTGCTTCTTCGTGATGACGGGTTTCGGTCTGGGCTGGGTGAACATCGCGGCCGACTATTCACGGTATCTGCCGCGTAGGTCATCCAACGGCGGCATCGTGTTCTGGACCACCTTCGGTGCATCGATCGCCAACGTGCTCCTCATTTTCTACGGACTGATGCTGGCCGCGTCCGACGCCGATCTCGCTGAAAACGTCGGCAACGATCCGATCGGCGCAATCGCGTCGATCCTGCCGACCTGGTATCTCATTCCATATACCGTCGTGGCGGTGCTCGGCCTCATGTCCGGCGCCATTATGGACAACTATTCCAACGGGCTGGCCCTGCTGAGCTTCGGCGTGAAGCTTCCCCGTACCGTCGCGGCCGCTCTTACCGCGGCCCTCACCGTGCTCGGCGTGGTCTATGTGACCTTCTTCTCCGACACATTCATCGGCCCGTTCCAAGGATTCCTGACCACGCTCGGCGTGCCGATGGCCGTATGGGCCGGCATGTTCGTGGCCGACGTGATCATACGCAGGAAGGATTACAGTACTGCCGACCTGTACGATCCGAACGGACGGTACGGCAAGTGGAACATCAAGTCGTTCGTGATTCTTGCCGCAGGCACCGTGCTTGGTTGGGGACTCGTGGTCAACACCGCGGCCAGCTGGCTTACCTGGCAGGGATATCTGCTTGGTCTGATAGGCGGCAAGGAGGGCGGCTGGGCATCCGCCAACCTCGGCGTGATCGTGGCTCTGCTTGTCGGTCTGATCGGCGCACTCGTGTTCCAGCGTGCGGACATCGCCGGGCAGGAGGCCGATCTGCCGGCCACCGAATGATGCGGGTTTTACGGAAAGGAGCAATGATGATTTCCGAAGACGAATGGCTGGTCGTAATCGACCGCCAGAAAGTATTCGCCGAAAGTGAGTGGTCCACTTGGGCCTGCGCCGACGGAACCTACTACGACACCGACGAATCATTCGGACGATTGGCGAAGGCATTCGGCGAGCGTGTGGCCTACACGCGCTATGTGCCGCCCGAGCCGCCGCAGGATGCCTGGGTGGAGTATTTCAAGGACTGGCCGCAGTTCCTGGTGGCCAATGATGACCCGATGTACGACTTCACCGACGAGACCGCGATTCTGGCCGAGGGCCATCCCGTGGTCAACCGTGACACGTTCTGCAAATGGGGCACGGAACTCGCCGAGGCGATCCGAGGTGCGAAGAGGATCGTGGTATGCGGCGTGGCCACGGACTGCTGCGTGCTCACCACCGTTCTGGCCGCCGCCGACAGTGGCGTGGCCGTACGCGTGCCGGCGGACGCCTGCGACGGAAGCACCCCCGAAAACCAGGAACTGGCGTTGAATGCCATGCGCTTGTTCACTCCGCTGATCACCGTGACGGACACGGACGCGATCTTGGAGTAGGGTGGGCATCCGCATACCGTCAGCGCGGTCGACTCGGCGCATGTCGGTCGCGCTGGCGGGATCATCGTCCCGTACGACCTTCCGCCAAAGCCCGGGCACATCGGGCCTTTTCGCAACATCAACAAAGTTCGGCTTCGTCGCATTTGCCGGATACAATGGGCTGCGCAACTTTGCCCCCTCGGAAGGACGACATGACAATGCTGGGCCTTGTCTACTGCATCCTTGGCGTCATGCTCTGCATTGCCACCTTTTTTCTGGCCAGAAGGCATCCCAACCACATTTCGAACGGATTCGTACTGGAGCTGTCCGTCATTTTTCTTCTCAGCGGCGTCCTTTGCCTGGCGATGACCCACATGGGAACGTTTCCTTGGCTGAAGGGTGTGTTTTACGTTCTCGTATTCATTCGTCCGGTCCTTTTTGCCATTCTGGGATTCGCCTTATTGGCAAATGGGGTCATCGGGGTGCGACGCGAAGGTCTCTCCCTTACCAATGCGCTCCCCTTCGCCTGGGGCATCATGCTGCTCTTTTCCGACTACTGGTTCCTTTGGGGACCGGGATGGGGCATGTCGGGCTCGGAGCTTTACGTCCGCATTATGACCTTCGTGAGTATGATGGTGAGCTACGTTCCCATCGCGGTCTTGGGCGTCTGGTTCTCAAACGACATCTGTTACAAGTCCGCCAAAGCCCCTGAAACCGAATACATCATTGTGCTGGGGTGCAGCATTCTCGACGACGGCACGGTCACGCCACTGCTGCGGGGGCGTTTGGATGCGGCGATCGCGGCCTGGGAGCGGGGCGGGCGTCGCGCAACAATCATCACGTCCGGCGGTCAGGGGCATGACGAGGTGATCTCCGAAAGCCGCGCCATGGCTCACTACCTGCTTTTGCGGGGTGTGCCGGAAAGCAGCATCCTCCTGGAAGACAAGTCCTCAACAACCGAAGAGAACCTAGCGTTCTCGCGCGCCATCATGGATGCCCGCGGCGGGGCCGCGCACTGCACCATTGCCACGAGTTCCTACCACTGCCTGCGCGCCGCGATGTTCGCACGACGCCTTGGCATCAACGCGAACTGCGTAGGCGGGCACACGGCGGCCTTCTTCTATCCGGCGGCGTTCTTCCGCGAATATATCGCCCTGATTATGCGCAATCGTCCTGCCGTTGCCGTTTTCTTCGGACTCGTTGTCGTTCGCTTCGTGCTCATACTGATGAACATCCTTCCCGAAAGCATCTTCCTCTAAGGGAGATGTGGGTGTGCGGTAGGCCTGCATAGGTCGCGAGCCGACCAATGACAGACGTGTTTGGCCTGCGGCGTCGCGTGGTGTGGCATGGTCCGTCCATATGGAAATCAACGATGATTCCAACAAAGCACCACCCCCGTTCGAAAAGGACGACATCGATTCATGAGTTTCGCCGTCCGGCGCGGGAGGCGGGGTCCCGCCGACAGATGAACGGCCATCCCACCGTTCGTCTCTCGTCCGCGTCGAATCCCGTGGTAACGCGCCATTAATTTTCGGAAGGACATTCTTTACTGGCGTGTAACAGTGTGGTGGTGAGTGCAATGGCCGACTCCGGCACAATCTTGGGTAATGACAACATGCATCAAAGGTTTTTCGATAAGAGGCCTTATCGTTGGTTGTTTTTCCGAAGCGTTATGAATCGAGGTCACCATGGCACAGCAGATCACCAGCCTGCTCGACGACCCGACGCAAGCCGTCAGTCTCGACACGTTCAGCGGACTGACCAAGGGGTGCCCGGCACCGTTCTGGCTGTTTCAAGGGGTATGCGGCGCGTGGGGGCATCGACCATGCGCGGGCGCAACTCAATCTCATCACCGTCTCCGAAAACGCGACGTTCCTGCTGCTGCTTGACGGCGAACCGCAAGGTGTGGTGCGCGTCTCGCAGCCCGGCTATGTGGGCGGCCCGGAGGCAGTCGCCTCGGAAATCAGCTGGCTCAACGCATTGCATGACATCGACGGCATCAGCCTGATCAATCCGGTACCCACCGTACGCGGCACGTTCGTGACGAAGATCAACGATCTGAACGGTGTCGGCTGGACGGTCATCTCGACCAAGTACGTGGAAGGCACCGTGCTGGAGGATCTCGACAATCCCGCGCCATACTACGAAACCATCGGCCGGTGGGCGGCGAAATTCCACGAACAGTCCCGTACTTGGAACAAACCGTACGGCTTCACCCGTTTCAACTGGGATCTGTCGAACATGGTCGGCCCTGCCCCGCGCTGGGGACGCTGGGAAAGCGCAACTCTGACCGATGATGAGAGAACGTTGTGCGACACCGCCCTGTGGAAGGCCATGGACGTGGTGATGAAAGTGCCGCGCACCAATGAGACATGGGGCCTGATCCATGCCGATCTACGCCCCTCGAATGTAATCCGCGGCGATGACGGCAAACTGACCGTCATCGATTTCGATGATGCCGGCTACAGCTGGTACCTCTACGACTACGCGTCCTCACTGAGCTTCATCGAGCATGAAGCCTACGCCCCCGACCTTGCCAAGGCATGGGTGAAAGGCTACCAGACGATCGCCGGAGCATTCACCGACGATGAACTGCACGTCATGTCGGCGTTGTCGATGATTCGCCGACTGCAGATGCTCGGCTGGACCACCAACCATCGTGAGGATGCGTTGCCGGACGGTTTGGCGGCCAAACAGGCCCCCGGCAGCGTGATGTGCGCCAGACGATACCTTGACGATCCGTTATGGCTGCTGCACTGAACGGTGCCCCCTCCGAGAATTTCATAACTGAACATCAACCGACCCAACAACCACAACTGAATGAGGAATCAATGGCATAACTCGCCGAACAGTAAGAGAGGAAGGCGATTGCAATGACGGCATCAACCGTTTCGGGAAGCTCCATAGGCAGCGTGACCTATGTCGAAACCGACAAGGACTATTTCACAAAGCGTCAGCTCAAACGCACCGCGGGAGCGTTCGGCCTATGGGCCATCGGCATCGCGGCGGTCGTCTCCGGTGACTTCTCCGGGTGGAACGGCGGCATAGCGCAGGCCGGCTGGGGTGGCATGCTCGTGGCCGCCCTTGTGGTGTACCTCATGTACGTGCTCATGCTCAACTCCATCAGCGAGATGGCCTCCGCCATGCCGCACACCGGCGGCGCATACTCCTTCGCCCGGGCGGCCATGGGTCCGTGGGGTGGCTTCTTCACCGGTCTCGCGGAAACCGTGGAGTATGTGATGACCGCGGCCACCATCGTCTATTTCTCCTCGGCATACGCCGATGCGATCCTGTCCGATCTGACCGGCTACTCGCTTGACGATCACGGTCTGCGTTGGATTTGGTGGCTCGGCCTGTATGTCATCTTCGTGGTGGTCAACTGGCTCGGAGCCGAAACCTCCTTCCGTTTCGCCGAAGTCGTGTCGATTGCCGCGCTCGCCATCGTGGCACTGTTCGGCATCGGCGCGTTCGCAACGGGCAAGGCCGATTGCTCCACGCTGCTCAACATCACGCCGACGAATGGCGGCTCCGCATTCCTGCCGTTCGGGCCGGGGGCCATCTTCTACGCCATGCCGTTCGCCATGTGGCTGTTCCTCGGCATCGAACAGCTACCGTTGGCCGCCGAAGAGGTCCGCGAGCCAGAGAGGAACATTCCGAAGTCCTCCCGTTTGTGCATCTTCACCCTGGGGCTGTCCGCGCTGATCATCGTGTTCCTCAATCCGGCCGTGGTCGGTTCCGAGGCGCTCGCCGGTTCCGATGAGCCGTTGCTCGACGGCTATCGTGCGATTCTGCCCGGCAACCTTGCCGCAGTGCTCTCCGCCTTCGCGCTCATCGGTCTGCTCGCCTCAATCCAGGGCATCATGTTCGCCTATGGACGCAACCTGTATTCGTTGTCGCGCGCAGGCTATTATCCGGCGTTCCTGTCGCTGACCGGCAAGAAGAAGACGCCGTACTGGGGTCTGATCGTCGGGGCCATCATCGGCTTCGCGGCATTGTTCATCATCGCCTATGGCGGTTCCGGCGCGGGCTCGGTCGTGCTTAACATCGCCGTATGGGGCGCCGTGCTGGCCTATCTGCTGCAGATGATCTCCTATGTGTTGCTCAAGAGGAACATGCCCGACATCACGAGACCCTTCACCAGCCGCTTCGGCGTGCCGGGTGCGGTAATCGCCGGCCTGCTGGCTCTGTGCATCTTCGTGGCGGTGCTGCTCAACCCCGACTACCGTCTGGCCGTCTACACCATGGTGGCCATCTACATCCTCGCCACCATCTTCTTCGCGGTCTATGGCCGCAAGCACCTGGTGCTCTCCCCGGAAGAGGAGTTTGCCGCATCCGGCGGCAAGATCGAGTACAGGACCGAGGGCTGAGCGGCAATACCGTAATCGGATAACGGCATGCATCGCATGAGACATCGTCAATGCGGTCATGCCGTTTTTAGATCCGAGCGTCGCCAAAAAAATCTACCAAATAAGCGGAAAATGGCGGAAATGGTTTGTTTCCGTGCCGTATCAGCCCCTCAACAAAACCGCGTTACCGTTTGGGTGACGCCAAGGAGAGCCAACGAAAGAAGGAATCATGGCCACTCGATCAACCATCATGGACACCAACAGCTTCCGTCCGGAGATGGCGGACGCACTCGACCCGGCAACGCGCAGGCTTACCGAGGAACGCAACGTGCTCGGACCGGCCTATCGCCTGTTCTACCGCAATCCGGTGCATCTGGTGAAAGGCATCGGTTCGCATCTATGGGATGCCGATGGCGAGGAATATCTCGACGTGTACAACAACGTGGCATCCGTGGGCCACTGTCATCCGCGTGTGGTCGAAGCGCTGTCGAAGCAGGCTTCGATGCTCAACACCCACACCCGCTACCTGCACGAGAACATCCTGCACTATGCGGAGGATATCCTCTCCACCATGCCCGACGAGCTCGACCGCATCATGTTCCAGTGCACCGGCTCCGAAGCCAACGATCTGGCCATCCGCGTGGCTCAGACCTACACCGGTGGTGAGGGCGTGATCGTGACGCACGAGGCGTACCACGGCAACTCCGCCCTGACCTCCAAACTGTCGCCGGCCCTCGGCACCGCACAGACGCTAGGTCTCAAAATGCGTATGATTCCCACGCCTGATACCTACCGTCTCGAGATCGCAGGCAAGGCGGCTTCGGAATGCACCGCCGAGGAATTCGGCAGCTGGATGGCCGGCGAGGTGCGTAAGGCCGTGGCCGATATGGAGCGTCATGGCATCAGGTTTGCGGCCCTGCTCGCGGATTCCATCTTCTCGTCCGACGGCGTGTACCCCGACCCGGTCGGCTATCTGAAGCCGGTCATCGACACCGTGCACGAGCTTGGCGGCGTGTGGATCGCCGATGAGGTGCAGCCCGGCTTCACCCGTACCGGCGACGCCTTCTGGGGCTTCGGACGCCAGGGCATCGTACCGGACCTGGTCACCTCCGGCAAGCCCATGGCCAACGGTCTGCCGACCTCGTTGATGGCGGCCCGGCACGAGGTGCTTGAACCATTCGCCGGCTCCATCCCGTACTTCAACACCTTCGGCGGCAATCCGGTGTGCATGGCCGCGGCCCAGGCGGTGCTCGACGTAATGCGCGACGAAGATACCATGGGCAATGCCAGGAAGGTGGGCAAGGTGTTCAAGGATGCCGTCGCGTCCCTTATGCCGTCTCATCCGTGCATCGGCGACGTGCGCGGCGCGGGCCTGTACATCGGATGCGAGGTCGTCAGGCCGGGCACCAAGGAACCTGACCAGAAGGCGGCACTCGACATTCTCGAAACCCTGCGCGACAACCACATCCTCACGTCGGTGTGCGGTCGCTACGGCAACATTCTCAAACTACGGCCGCCGCTGGTGTTCAGTGAGTCCGATGTGGACTGGTTCATGGACGGATTCACCAAAACACTCGAAACATTGGAGCTGTAAAACGAAAGGAGATACGGCAAGGAGGGCGCGGATATGGAAGATCGCATCGACGCGGGCCGAAGGAGGCCGGCGACGAGTGAACTGGTCCACCGTATCCGAGCCCTTATCCGTGACCAGGAACTGCAGCCGGGGGAGAGACTCGGCTCGGAACGTGCGCTCGCACAATCCTTCGGCATCAGCCGTTCCGACCTGAGAACGGCTCTGGCGGTGTTGGAGGCATCCCACGAAGTCATCCGCAAGATCGGTCGTGCGGGCGGCATCGTCGTATCCGACGGCCGGTTGGAACGCAACATCAACACCGTCGAATCGTTGCCGGCCATCGCAAGGCGGCAGGGCATGCGGGTTTCGTCGAAGGTGTTGCAGGCCGTGATCGCCCCGGCCTCGCCCTCCGATATACGACTTCTGAAGCTGCCCGGCGAACATCCGATGATCTACGACATCACCCGTCTGCGGCATATCGAGGATCGGCCGCTGTCCGTGGAACGGTCGCGATTGCCCGCATACCTGTTCCCGATGTTTTTGACGCGCGACCTGACCACGCCGTTCTACACGATGTTCGAGCGGGACTATGGCATTCGCCCGTATAGCGTGGATGAGACGTTGGAATCCGTGGTCGGCGGCGATCGGGAGAACGAGTTGCTCGAGATCGAACCGGAGACGCCGCTGATGCGTATTCATAGAATCGCGTTCACGGATGAAGGAACGCCATTCGAGCGTGCCATCGATGTGTATATCGCCGACCGTATGCGCTTCACCATGCATCATTCCGGATACGTGCGGCTTTCCGCCACTCATGCCTCGGCGAAGTGACGGAGCCGTCTTTCGTCCGTTTCGCGCCCGCTCCTCTCGTCAAAGGAAGATGAGCGGAACCGGTGGACCGGCCACCTCTGAGGGGATCGGGTCAGACGATGCGCCGGTCGGCGGCCCAGCGGGTGAGTTCGGTACGGTTGGACAACTGTAGCTTGCGCAATACCGAGCTGACATGCGTCTCCACGGTCTTGATGGAGATGAACAGCTCGGCGGCCACTTCCTTATACGTGTAGCCGCGCGCAATCAGACGCATGACCTCCTGTTCGCGATTCGACAGACGATCCAGCTCATCGTCGTGGATCGGGCCACCGTCGTCGCCGAACGCGCCGCCGGAAGACGCGCCCTGAAAGGCGGAAAGCACGAATCCCGCCAGCTTTGGCGAGAACACCGCATAGCCCTCATGCACCTGTTTGATGGACGAGATCAGATCGTCGCCGGAAATCGTCTTGGTCACGTAGCCCTGCGCTCCGGCACGAATCACGGAGCCGACGTCCTGCGGCGAATCCGATACCGACAGTGCCAGGAATACGGTATTGGGGGAGTAGGCGCGCGAGCGGGTGAGGATTTCCGCACCGCCACCGCCTTCGCCGCCCGGCACATGCACGTCAAGCAATACCACATCCGGTTTGGTCTGTGCGATCATCGCCACCGATCCCTCGACATCCGGCGCCTGCCCGACGATGTTGAAATGCGGCTGTAGTGTGGCGATCACGCCTGCGCGGAACATCTCATGATCGTCGACCACGGCGATGCGGATCGGCTGCTCCTGCTCGTTCATTGCTGCTCCTTGGCTTGGTCTGCATCGGCCTTACCGGTTTTGGGCCGTTCGGCGGCGATCGGCATATGCATGCGCACCTCCGTGCCCCATTTCGGTCTCGATACAATCTCCACTGTACCGCCGCGTCGTTTGATACGCCCGATAATCGATTCGCGAATGCCAAGGCGGTTCGCCGGAACCGTGGCGATGTCAAAACCTTCGCCATGGTCGCGTACGAACACTTCGACCATGTTCTCGCCCGCCTCGCAATACACGGAGATCGGCTCTGCACCGTGGGTCACGGCGTTGATGAGCGCCTGTTGCGTGGCATCGAGCAATGCGTCGGTCTGTGCGCTCGGCTGCGCGTCACCCACCGTCACCACTTCGATCGGCTTGCCGTGCGTGTCCTCCACCAGCGCCGCGATCTGCTTTAACCCGGCATTGACGGAACGATCCGACGTGGTGCGTTCCTGGTACAGCCATTCACGCAGCTCGCGTTCCTGCGAGCGGGCCAACGAGAAGACGGTCTGCTGGTCGGCGGCATGCAGCTGGATCAGCGCCAACGTCTGCAGCACGCCGTCGTGCAGATGGGCCGTCATATCGGCGCGTTCCTCCTCACGTTCCTTCAACGCGCGTTCGGTGCCGAGGTCGCGGATCAGCGCGACGATCCATGGCACAATCGCCAGCATCGCGCCGATCAGCAACGCCAGACCCGCGATGGCGAACGTCCACGTCGGGTGATCCGAGACGGGCAGGTAGCGCAGTCTGCCGAAGACGTAGACCACGTAACCGATGAAAATCAGCACGATGCCACCGAGCATCGTCCACAGCTGGCCTTCCTTCGCGTTGTAGCGCAGCCAGGATACGCCGATGCCGATGGCGACGAACAGCAGCGGGAGGATGAGCGTACGGTCAATGCCGCTGATCAGCATCGCGCAACTGACGGCGATCAGCACCAGACCCGCCAATGCGATCAGCGCGGGTTTCGGTGCGTTTTTCAATAGATGTTCCAGGCTTTCCCCGGAGTCCTGCATGTTTTCGGTAGCGCTGGGAACTTCGACCCGGATGCTGCCGGACTGCGATTCGCCGGTCATCGTATGCGTGCGCTGGGGGGGCGTTCGCGTATGGGGCATTGCCATGGGATAGCGGCGACCGGCTGATCGGCTGCTGCTCGGCCAGTCGGTACGCCTGCTGCACGGGATCTCCCACCGGAACGGTCAGCCATAGGAAGATATAGGCAATCACACCCGCACCGAACGCGAACGTCGAGGCAATGGCGATCAGGCGGATCAGTCCGACCGACACGCCGAGATGCATGCTGATGCCCTTGCAGACGCCTGCGAACCAACGTCCGTATTGCGGGCGCATCAACGGCAGGCGGGCGGGCCTGATCGGAGCGGATTCGTACGGATCGCGATCGCCTAGGTAATGGCGTGCGTACACCGAACTGGCATAGTCATACTCGTATTGCGTGTATCGCGGTGCTCCATAGGACTTCATGGTTCCATTGTGCCGCGTGGGGGACTCCGGATCGGGGCTTTCATCCCGTGTTCAGGGCAGATTCAGGGTGTTCCCCGATAAGTATGGCAAGTGCGGATTGATGTAATGGAGCCATGAGCAATGCAAACCATGATCCGCGAAACAGCCAGTGGAACGCATCGCGGCAGCCTGCAGGCCGGCCGCAGCCCTCCCCCTCCAACCGGTTCTTCGCGTGGATTCGAAACAGTCAGCTGAAGCGGGGGCGCGACCGTTGGGTCGGCGGTGTCTGCGACGGGCTTGCCCGTCGTCTTGGTTGGAATGTGGCGCTGGTGCGTGCGCTGGTGATTCTCACCTCGCTGTTCTTCGGATGCGGCGCCGCCTTCTATGGCATGGCCTGGTTCCTGCTGCCGGACGAGACCGACGACCGTATTCTGTGCGAGGAACTGATTGCCGGCCGTTGGGATTGGGGCTGCGTCGGCGTGTTTGTGTGCATGGCGATCGCCATCTGTCTGCCGGGAGCGGGCTGGGTGGCCTTCGCAGTGGCCGCGCTTGCGCTGTGGCTGATGGTGAATCGACAGACCTATGCGCCGACCTGGCAGCGGCAGGCGCAATATGGGCCGGTGCCGCAAAACCCCTATGTCCCCGGTGCGCAGGGTGCCGCCGGACCGGTGCCACCGCGCAATCCGCCGTTCGTGGCGACAACGGATGGACCAAAACCGGTTTCGCCATGGTATCAGCGTGGCGTACCGCCACAGCAAGGCATGCCACCGCGGAATCCTCCCTATCGGCAGAATCCGGCCAACGGTACGGGCGGCGCCGTTCCGCCGCGGGCCCATGTATCGCAGCAGCCGATGAACGGACCGGCTGCGTTCGCCACGGCCAACGTGCCGCCGACCTTCACCGCACCGGCCGCGCCGATCGAGCCGCAGCCGCGGTACGGGCGCAGAAAACCGGCCGGACCTTTCCTGGTGCTCCTGACGCTCGGCCTCGCACTGCTTACGGCGGCCGGACTGTGCTGGTACTGCACGTCCTACGGTTCCGGCATGAGTCAGAATGCCGTTGCGGACAAACTGCAGATGACGACGCTGGTCGCAGGCGGATTCTGCCTGCTGATGGGCGTGATCATCATCATCCTTGGATGCATGGGCCGACGTACCGGCGGGTTGCACCCGCTGACATGGCTTGCCGCGGCCATGGCCGTCATCATGGTGCTGTGCACCGGAACCTACTCCATCTGCTGGTACGGGTTCAGGCAGAACGACACCTATCGGACCGTCGCGCTTGAGGGTACCAAGGTGATGGGCTCGTCGGCCGCGCAGATGAAGCGATACCGCGAGGGCATCTCCGTTGTCGGCAACGACTACGACAGTGACGTGCTGCATATCGACCTGAGCCAGTATGGCAAGACCAACGGCTCGCACAAGGTGAAGCTCAACGACGGCACCATGGGCGACAGCACCTGCCCGACGGGAACGATCAATATGACCGTATCAAGCGCCCAGGTGGTGGTGACGCTGCCGGACGGCTGCTGGTGGGCCTTCGGAGGGAACGGGGACGAAGACTACGGCGGATACTCCATTCAGGATTTCGTCGGGGGACCGTCCGAAATCGATGTGATGGATGCCAACGGTGTCGGCATCATCGACGGCGTATTCTCGTTCGACCTTACCGACCGATCCCACGTTACGGCGGGGCGACGGGCCCTCGACACCACGGACCGGGACACGGGTTGCCGGTTCATGCGTCCGAATGATTCCACGGATTCGGATGCATCGGATGATGCATCCGGCACCGCGAAAACACGGGAGTTCGATTCCCCGTTCAAGGATGTCGATACCGACAAGGCCCTGAACAAGGTCTACGCCCAGCACTGGTACTGGCCATGCCTGACCGGGGAAGGCAAGGCCCCGCAACTGGATCTGAGAATCAGCCCACATATGACCATCGGCGGCAGCGTCACCGTGCAGTACGCTTCGCAGAACTCGCTGCCGACTTTCAACGCAAAGGAGACGAAATGACCGACGACAAGACCCGTGCGATGCCGGCGGGCGGTACGGCGCGGGAAGATGAGCCGACCACGGTATTGCCTACCGCCGAAGATACGTCGGCATCGGAAACGACCGTGCCGATGTTCGAAAAGCCCGCGGAACATGCCGATTATTCCATACGGCAGACCGCAAAACCGGTGACTACCACCACATCGAACGGCGACCTGATCATCCGTCCCTCCGGACCATCGGGCGCGACCATCACCTTAGGCGTGTGCATCGCGCTGATCGGTGCGATGGCGGTGATGTGGGGCCTGAAATCCCCGATGGATCTGTGGGGGGTGGATCCGCGGTTGCTCGCCGTCGGCACCATCGGCGGATTGGGCCTGGTGCTGATCGTCATCGCGTTCGTGTGGGCGATCGTCAGGCTGGTGCAGGGGGCCAAGGCCGAACGTAGGGCCTCCGAGGCCGCCGATGACGCGATCGACACCCACAACGATCGGGCGCCGATGCGGTGATCAGCTGAACAATCCCCAGAATGCCAGCAGCGCCAACGACAGCGCCGCCGACAATATCACACACGTGGCCACCGCGATATGGCCGAATCCGATGCCTGTTTTTCCATGATCGCTTCGGATTGCCGCCATATCGCGGCGGCCATCATTCATATTTGCGGGATTCGCGTGTGCCGGCCGATCCGTCGCCCGACGGCGGCGACTGCGAACCGCGGATACGCATTCGACCAGCAGCCATGCGAAGGCGATGAGGCTGACGATGGCGCCGATCACTATGCCCCGCCAATGTTCGGCAAGCAGCGTCGAATCGTTGGTGAGCGCGATGGCGTCCCGCACCACGGTAATCAGATAGGCAAGGAATATGCCGGTCACGCCGACGGCGAGCACGGTGTTGACGCACAGTGCCGCACGTAGGGGACCGGTGAAACGGCGGGAATCCAGCGGGCCGCGAGACATGCCGGCGATCAGCAGTATCGGCGCGCCGGCAATCGCGATCAACGCAAGCAGCAGACACAGCACGATACCGCCGACAAGCACGCTTAATGTCTTGACCAGTGCGGGCTTGGTACTGAGCGGTGCGGCGATCCGTTGGTCGGGCTGCGCGCCGGCAATCATCGGCGTGGCCCAGCCGGTGGCCGTCGTACCGGCGGCGACGGCGTTGATCCAATCCTCCAGATCATGCGTGTAATGCTCCTCCAGCGGCAGTCCCGGCACGGTTTTGTTCGAGCCGGTGCGCATCTGATGGTTCGCATCGAAATAACGCAGCGTCACGTTATCGTTGCCGGCCTTGTTCGCGGCCTGCATGAGCAGTCGCGCACCCTGCTCGATCGGCATGGCGTTGTCGCGCACGCCATAGTTGATGAGCAGCGGCATGGTCAGCGATGCACGGTACTTTGCGGCATCGAAATCAGCGTATTCCAGGCCGATGGGCCTCAGATCCAGACTGGTGAGCTTCGGGATGATTCGTTTGACGGCATCCGGCGCGCCCGCGGTGGTCAGATAGCTGGTGGCGGCGAGCGTCATCTGCTGGCGGCCCGACACCACCGGTGAGGAGGTGAGAATCGCGAACGCGATGTCCGGATGCTCCTGCGTAAGCACGGTGGCGATCCACGTGCCTTCCGATTCCGCATACAATCCGGTTTTCGCCGAATCCACGCCGGGCCATCGTCTGAGGATCTCCAACGATCGCGCATAGTCGTGCGCGCTGGACACATAGTCGCGGTGCAACGCCGAATAATTGTCAAGACGCTTGTCGGGCACCAGCGTGGTGATGCCGGCGGAAGCCATGGCACCGGCGATGTCGCCATATGCCTCGGCGGATTTGCCGGTGCCGGAGCCGTGCATGAGCAGGCATGCCGGATGGCCGTCGGGAGCGCCGATCGGCTCGCGCACGATGGCGTTCACCGTCACGTTGTGCGCAAGCGACACCTTGATGTGCGTTTCCTTGGTACGGTAAGCGCCTTCCTGCGGGGTCTGCAAGCCGGTCGCGCGAATCGTGGTGTCGGCGGATCCGACCGTGATGTGGTCGGTGAACGGTTCGACCCGCCATTGCGGGGTCATGGCCCTGCCCAAGGCGCCCAACAGTACGAACAGCACGATGGACACCACCGCGGTGGCGCCGATCCTTTTCAACAATGCATGCACGTTAGGTCACTTTAGGTCATATTTCTGACGGTGAGCCCCCGACGCCACGCGGTAACGTTCCGGGCGGCGCCGAGGGCCAGGCATACGCATATATGAACGACGGCGCCATTTCCGGCAATGCCATGCAGGCGGTGCTTACTGGGTGGCCCGCCCTTTACAGCGACCAGTTTTCGGCCCTGCAACGGGCCTCGTAGAATTCTCGATACATGCCCGGTTCCGCGATCAGCCGATCGTGGGTGCCATGCTGCACCATGCCGCCGTCACGTCCCATGACGATGATCGTATCCGCATTGCGGATCGTCTCCAGCTTATGCGCGATGACGATCACCGTCGATGTGGCACGCAGCTGCGCCATGCATGCGTTGATATGCGCCTCGTTCTCCACATCTAACGCGCTGGTCGCCTCGTCGAACAACACGATCGGCGCCTGCTTGAGCACGGCGCGCGCAATGGATACGCGTTGGCGCTCGCCGCCGGACAATGACCTGCCGCCTTCGCCGACGTTCGTCCGCCAGCCGTCGGGCAGGCGCTGCGCGATTTCGCTGACGCCCGCCAGCTCGGCCGCGCGCATGACCTCATCATCCGACGCCTCCGGCCTGCCGAGGCGGATGTTGTCGATCAGCGTGCCGCGGAACAGGTACACGTCCTGGAACACCATCGACAGCTGCGCCGCGACATCCGATGCACGCTGGTCGCGCACGTCGAGTCCGCCTACGCGCACCGTGCCGGCGTCCACATCATAGAAACGGGCGATCAGCTTCGCCATGGTCGTCTTGCCGGAACCGGAGGGGCCGACGATGGCGATCATGGAATCGGGCCGCGCGGTCCACGACACATCATGCAGCACCGGTGCGGAGGCGGTGTAGCCGAAGCGTACACGGTCAAACTCGACCGCGCCCGGTTCCGTCACCTGCTTGGAATCGGCCGGTTCGGGCAACGGTCGCTCACGCATGACGGACAGGTAGTAGTCCAGGGACTTGCGTGACTCCTCAATGCCGAGCAGCATGGCGAACATGTCGTTGACGGTGTTGGAGAACCGTAGCGAAACACCCATGCAGGCGATGCCGGCGAGCGGGGAAAGCGCGCCCTGCAACGTCAAAGCCGCGCACACCATGATCATGGAGACCGGCAGCAGCTGGCTGGCCATGCCGTTGAGCAGATTCGCCGCGACGCCCCAGCGCAGCGATCTGCGTTGCCCTGCGGTACGTGCGTCCAACGCATCCGTCAGCGGTTGGTATGGATGGCTCGCCCCGCATGAACGCAGCGCGCCCTGGCAGGTCGCGAACTCCACGAGTCTGCTTGAAGCCTCGAAATCCAGGGCAAGCATGACGTCATCCCCGCGATGGAGCATCATCGAAGACAGTTTGCCGGCACCCCACAGCAGCGGCAGCGGAACGATCAGCGTCAGCCCGATGCGCCAGTCCCATAGCAGCATGGTCGCGCACAGGGTGATGGTGCTTGCGGCGCCGGTTATCATCGGTGAGATCAGATGCGCGAACGACTGGCCGATGGACATCAGATCGTGCGTCGCGAAGCGGGAGAGCCGGCCTGCGGTGCCCTTGCCGAACCAGCCAAGCGGCAGCGAGGCAATTTTGTCGCCGATGCCATGCAACGCGATGGCGAGGAAGTCAAGCGCGGAATTGTAGGAGGTGACGGACCTGAAGTAGTCGATGACGCCGGATGACACCGCGAGTACGGCCAATATGCCCACCCACTGCCAGAAGCCCAGTCCCATCACGGTGGACGCGCCGCCCAGTGTCTGTGCGGTGGGAATGATCGCGGCGAACGTCAGACCGGTGATCACACCGGATATGACGGACAACAGCATCGCCTTGTCGAATCCGCCGACATGACCGGCCAAGGCCTCCCTCAGACATTGCAAAGTGCTGGTCCTACGCATGATATGCGCCCTCCTGTGCTGCGATTCGATTCTGCTGTGCGACGGCGTCCAACGCGCGTACATGCGCCTCGTCGGCAAGTTGCTCGTGCGTGCCGCAGGCGACGATGCCGCCGCGATCCATGACGACCATCTGGTCGGCGCCCACCACGGCGGACGGCTTATGCGCGATGACGATTACGGTCCGGCCTTTGACCAGCGCGTTCAGCGCTCGCTGGATCTGCGCCTCCGATTCCGGATCGACGCTGGCCGTGGCCTCGTCGAGGATCAGGATCGGCGTGTCCTTCAGCAGCGCACGGGCGATGGCGATACGTTGCTCCTGACCGCCGGACAGGCCGACCCGACCGTTGATCACCGTGTCATAGCCGTGTTCGAGCGCCATGATCTCGTCGTCGATGAATGCGGCCCTGGCCGCGGCGCGGACCTGCTCCAGCGTTGCATCCGGGCGTCCCAATGCGATGTTGTCGCGAATCGATGCGCGGACCAGCTGCGGATCCTGAAGCACGAAGCCGACGGTGCGGTACAGCTCTTCGGAGGCGATATCGCGAAGATCGACGCCGCCGATGCTGATCGTGCCTTCGGCGGGGTCGTCGAAACGGGCGATCAGCGTGGCAAGCGTGGACTTGCCGGATCCGGATGGGCCGATAAGCGCGGTCATCGTGCCCTCGGCGACATTCAGGCTGACGTCGTCAAGCGCCGTGGTGGGGCCGTAGGAGTAGGTCACGTGGTCGATGGCCACGCTGTAGCCGTTCGGATGCTTCGGTCGCGTCGTCTCGGCAAGCGGCGTGACGCGCAGGTTCCGTTCGATGCGCAATGCCGCCGAACCGGCGAGTTGGTAGCTCCATTGCATATTGCCGATCACCGTGATGGTGGATGGCAGCATCATGGCGGTCAGTGTGGCGGCCAGCACCTGTGGCGCGGTCACATAGCCGGCCTGCACCAGAAGCATGCCGCCGGCGAGATTGACCGCGGTGAGCAGGGAGGGGGCGGTGAACGCCTCGGCGACCGCGCACCACCGAACGAGCGGACCGCACCAATCGTTGTATTGCCTGATGAAACCGTCGGCGGCGCGCTCGTACTGCTGCAGCGAATGGCCGCTGCGTCCGAACGCCTTCACCACGGCGATGCCGCTAGCGAATTCGACCATCGTGCTCGACACGTTGCTGATCTTCGTGTCCATCAGCGCGGTCTTCTCGCTCATGCCGACCATGCTGAGCATCTGAATGCCGAAATATATGGGAAGCGTGGCGATGGAGAGCAGCGCCAGACGCCAATCCAGCGTCACGATATAGGCGAACAATGCGATCGGCGTCACCGTGGCCGCGGTGCCTTCCACCGGCCAGTGCGCGATCAACGCATGCAGTGTCTCCACATCGTCGTGAATCGATTTGCGGATCATGCCGGATGTCGATGCGTTGAATGTGGAAAGCGGTGCCTTCCCGAGGGAATCCGCCATGGCCCGTCGTATGCCGGCGCCCAGCGTGCAGTCGGCGAAGTGCGTTACGGACAGCGCCACGAAATAGAGGATGCTGCGCAGCATATATGCGCCGACCAGTATGAACACGTAACGCCATACGGCATCCGTATCCGGCTGCGTATGCTGCTGCCAGGCGCGCAGCAGCACGTCTCCGATGCTTACCAGCGCCGCATAGGGCGCCACGCTCAGCAGGCCCGAGATCGCGGCCAGCGCGCGTCCGCAATTCAGCCTGCCCCGGATGGGTCTCATGGCTCTGTTCAAGGCGGCCTTGCCCTCCACCGCCTTTGCCTTGTCCCCGGTTTGCGCCGTGGATTCGTCGGCGACGTTGTCTGCCACGGTTGGTTCCTTTCTATGCTCCCATTCCCTGCTCGGGGGATGTTTCGGTGTTGATGTACATCATAGCGCAAAATGAGAATGATTCTCAATAATATGGTACGATGCATACCGCGAAACAAGTTCAGGCAGTCTTGCAAAGCCGGATTTCAGGCATACTCCACCCTTGGAAAGACTGCCTGAAAATTGTCGTCACGGAAAAACCATGACGATGTTCATCGTGGCAACGGTTGCGGAGAATGTCAATACCTTGGCATCGAAAACCGTAAAAAATTCCGAATAGTGATGTTCCGGACCGCGCTTGCTGTAGACCATCGCCGGGGGTTGGCGTCGCTTACGGCAATGGGCCCGGCGGGCCGGCGGCAGGTCAGACGGATATCTCGCGCATGCGCTCCATCGCCTGGGTGTCCGTTTCATAACGGCGCGTGTAGACTATCAGGAACATGACCGCGATGATGGCGATCGGCATGCCGGAAAGTCCGGTGTAGTGGTAATTCATGGCTGTGGCGGTCAGTGCGGCACCGCCGACGATCGAACCGACCGCATTGCCGAAATTGAAGGCGATCTGCACAGCCGCGCCGGCGATGAGTTCGCCGCCGCCCTGCCCGGCCTGCACCATCAGCAACTGTTGCGGGGCGGAATTGAAGAACAATGCGAAGCCGAGGACGAACGTCAGCGACGCCGTGGATGCCAGATTTCCCGGAATCAGGAAGACCAGCAGCAGACCGATTGCCGCAATCGACTGTGACAGTGCCGCCGTCGCGGCGGGCTTCCACACATCGGTCAGGCGGCCGCCTGCGATGCCTCCGAGCACCATGCCGAAGCCGGCCAGCACCATAAGCAGGGGAACCGTGGAAGACGGCCATCCGCCGGTCTTCTGCAGCCAGGGGGAAATGTAGCTCCACCAACAGAAGATGCCAGTATTGCCGCAGAACACGGCCAACAGCACGAACCATGGGCCCGGATGGGTGAGGAAGCGGAACTGGCCTTTGATGCCGACATCCTTGATCGGGGCCACGAACGGCACCCAGGCAAGCGTCAACAGCATGGTCATCGCGGCCCAGGCGGCCAAAATGCCGAATGCCATACGCCACGACAGCATCTCGGCCAGCAGGGTGCCGGCCGGCACGCCCAGCATATTGGCGACCGTCTGACCGGTCACCATCATCGATACGGACTGCGCCTCCTTGCCCTTATCGGCCAGCGTCTTGGCGATCAGCGTGGCCGTGCCGAAGAACGCGCCATGCGGCAGGCCGGAGATGAAACGTGCCGCCAGCAGCATGGGGGAATTCACGCAAAACGCGCTCAACGTGTTGCCGACCAGTGCGATGGCCATGAACAGGATGATGAGGTTCTTCGGCGGCACCTTGCGCCCGAACACCAGAATCAGCGTACCGAAGCACACGCCGATCGCATAGGCGGAAATGTAGTGCCCGGCGGCCGGAATGCTCACCTTCATGGCGGCGGCCGTCTGCGGCAGTATGCCCATCATCACGAATTCGGCGGCGCCCAGAATGAAGGCGCCCGAAGCCAGCGCCAGAATGCTTCTCTTCAAGGTCTCTCCTCATGCCGCATAGCGGGTATGCGGGGTATGTACATCGTTTGAACCAAGTGTCATTCTAGGAATACCGTCGAACAGTGCGCCGCATGGCGTCACCGGTGTCGCGCGCGATTCGACGATGTGCGGGGTTGCGGATTCGGGGGGGTGCCGAATCGCGTTTTTTCTATAATTGATCAGGTGATACACGTAGCTGTGGTCGAAGACGACGACGAGTGCGCGCGGGTGGTGACGCAATGCCTGGAGCGCTTCTCGAACGAGCACGGCGAATCCATCGAAACCACGATGTTCCGTGACGGTGCGGCGATTGCGGAAGGCTATCGTCCGGTCTACGACATCGTGCTCATGGACATCGAGATGCCCGGCATGGACGGCATCTCGGCCGCGCGTGAGATCCGAAAGACCGACCGCGACGTGGTCATCATCTTCATCACCAACATGGCGCAATACGCACTCAAGGGCTACACGGTGCAGGCGCGCTCCTATATATTGAAGCCGGTCAACTATTACGGACTCTCCATGGAACTGCAGGGGGCGATCGACTACATCAACCGTAACCGACACCAGAACGGCCGTGCGTTGCTCCTGCCGAGCGGCGGGGGCGTGGATAGGGTCGATCTGAGCGATATCACCTATATCGAAAGCCAACGGCACAACCTGTTCATACATACCACCGGCGGCGTGCTGCGTGTGCGTGAGTCGATGAACGCCATGGAGGCGAAGATCGGCGATCCGGCATTCGCCCGGTGCGGCGTAAGCTTTCTGGTCAATCTGGCGCGGGTCGGCGGCATCACGAAGGACCGGGAGGTACTGGTCGGCGGCGACCGGGTGCCGATCAGCCGGCAGCGGTACAAGGACTTCATGGTGGCGCTAAGCGAGTATCTGGGAGGCATCCATGATTGACGTGCTGAATCTGCCGTCGCCGCTGCTGTGCGGCATCGCGGTGGAGATGGCGCTGACCCCCGCGGTGTTCCCGGCGGTCGGGTTCCGCGGGGCGCGGCCGCGTAATGGCGCGCGCCCGGAACCGCCATCCGGCTCCCGCGTGACCTGGTATGCGGGCATCGTGATCGGATTGGCGCTGTCGCTGGCGATTGCGGTCTGGGCCAAAGAGACGCTGATCGACTTCAATACGAATTCCACGGCATTGGAGGCGCCAATCTGCCTGGCCATACTGGTCGCGTTCGCTCTGGTAGCGTTGCGCAACGGTGTGACGCAGGGCGTCTACGAGGCGATATGGGCGCAGGTTATCGCCTCCCTGAGCTTCGAATGCATGGATTGCGTGACCATGTGGCTTCCCGATCCCGCACGCGTCGTCGCGTTGGGGCTGCTCACGCCGGCCGTCTGCGTGGCGCTGTTCGTCGTGGTGCGGGTGAGGCTGCTGCCGCAATTGCGGAACGGTCATGCCGGGACCGTGGGCAAACGCAAGCTGCTGTTCGCGGCGACGCTGTGCATCATGTTCCTGCTGCTGTCGAACTATCAGGTCATCTTCCTGCTGCTCGGCTCCCGCGATCATACCTATATGATTCCCGCATTCCGCATCATGGTCGAACTGCTGGGCCTGATCACGCTGTATCTGCAGAATGACATCGAACAACGGCAGCATGCGCAGATGGAACTCAGTCTGGTGCAACGATTGTGGCAAAGCAAGCAACGGCAATACGAGATCTCCAAGGAGACGATCGACCTGATCAATCGCAAGTGCCATGATCTCAAATACCAGCTGGCCGCCTTCCGCACCATGCAGGACGATGCGGAGGTCGACCGACGGCTGGGCGAGGTGGAGCAGTCGGTGATGATCTACGATTCCGCGGTTCAGACCGGCAATCGCGTGCTCGACGTGGTGCTGACGGAAAAATCGCTGTACTGCGAGGCGGAGCACATCACCCTGACCTGCATGGTGGATGGCGCGAAGCTCGATTTCATCGACCAGGCCGACCTGTACGCGCTGTTCGGCAATGCGCTCGACAACGCCATCGAAAGCGTGACGAAGCAACGGGATCCGGCCAAGCGTGTAATCCAGGTGTCGGTCTATCCCGACAACGGTTTTCTGATGATCCGCATACGCAACTACTGCGACGAGCCGATTACGCTGGCCGACGGCCTGCCGGTCACCAGCAAGAAGGCCGGCAAAGGCTATCACGGCTACGGATTGCGGGGCATCCGCTACACGGCGGAAAAATATGGCGGCACGATGAACGTGAAGATCGCCCCCGATTCCTTTACCCTGCAGGTGGTATTCCCGCTGAATTGAAAAAGGTGCGAACCCGGGGCAGTGGGTTCGCACCTGTGTTGGTTATGGGTTTCGGAGGATTCCGTCAGCGCTTGATGGCCTTGAGAATCACGTTTTTCAGCATGCAGGCCACGAATACGACGAGGCAGACGATGAACGCCGTAAGGCACGGGCCCATGATCGTCTCGTTCGTTCCGGAGGTGAGCACGTATCCGATCGACCAGCTCAGGATCTGCACGTTCGTTACGGCGAGTATGTAGATCACGCCGGCGAGAATGCCGATGGAGCTGCTGGCCACGATCAACAGCAGCCAGATGAGGTTGAGGATCGGGGAATTCTTGAGATTGCGCTGCGCGTTCATTGCTGTTCCTTTCCGGGATTCATCCGTTTACTTGCCGGAGGCGGTGACGACGGGCCGCTCGGGTACGCACCAGGCGCGTACCGGCAGGCAGATGAACAGGGCGAGCGTCACCACGGCGAGCGCCACGTCGCCGACGACCCACATCCATTCCCAGTTCACGTCATACTTGCCGGAGACCTCGGAGGCCTTGGAGTTGGCGTATACGTAGAGGATGTTCTTGGCGGCGCGCTGCATGTTGCGGATGCCGGCGTCGCTCTTGAGGATGGTGTCGGTGTAGCCGCAGTCGCCGCTGGCTCGGGTGAGCATCATGTCGTTGCCGGCCATGATGGCGTAGTCCGGAAGCATGTAGTAGCTGCCGCCGGGGCCGACGCCGTCGGTGATGATCTTGCCCTTGAAGCCCCATTCGTCGCGTGGCAGTTCGGTGCACAGCGCCTTGGTGGCGGAGCTCCAGGAGGTGCCGATGCGGGAGAGCTCGGTCATCAGGCCCGTGCAGTCGGCGTTCTTGATGGCCAGCTCGAACGGGCGGGCGTAGACTTCGCGCAGGGCCTGCTCGTTGCACCAATTGGCGGCGCCGTCTCGGTTGGTGTCCTGCGTGTTGAGCATGTAGTGCTTGGCGTACACGTATGCGCCTTCGCCCTGCATGCCGCTCACTTCGGCCGCGCCCATCAGACCGGAGAGGGTCGGATCTTCGGAGAAGTATTCGAAGTTGCGGCCGCCGAACGGGGAGCGGTGCGTGTTCATGGCCGGCGCGTACATGCCGACGATGCCCCAGGAGAGCGCCTCATCGGCGTAGGTGGAGCCCATCCGCTTGACCAGATCCACGTTCCAGGTCATGCCCATGAGCACTTCGGAGGCGTAGGCGTTCATCTTCGTGCCGGAGAAGTTGAAGCCGTTGAGTCCTTGCGGGCCGTCGATGTCGGTGGTTGCCTTCTTGCCGACCGATTCGATGGCGGAGGTCTGCCAGCCGGCGTTGCCGGTCAGTTCGACGAGCTCGTCGACACTCATTTGCTGCACGAGCCTGTCCCACTTCTCGTCGTCGTAGTCCACGCCGGTCATGTCGTCGACCGTGAGACCGTTGTCGGCGCCGGTGGTCGGCGTCTCGGCGTCGGAGGCGTCGCTGTTGTCGGAGGTCAGCACGGTGGAGCCTGGGCCGTTGGCCTCGAGACGTTCCTTGACCTTGGCGGGGATCGACGTCGGGTTCAGGCGGCGTTCGACCTTCGGGAAGGTGCCTGCCAGGTCTGCGCGCGACAGGTAGGTCACGTTCGTCTCGAGCGAACCGGCGTCCTGGAACTCCTGCTGGGAGGTGGCCGCCACCTTGTCGGTGGAGCGCTTGCCGTCATGGGCGTCGTCATAGGTGATGGTGTTCTCCACCGTGTAGGTGAAGGTGGAGTCGTCGTTCTTCACGGTGTGGCTGTCGGTGCGCAGGGTGAAGGTGTAGTCGCCCTTGTCCATCACGTAGGCGCCGGCACCCTTGTAGTCGAAGGAGGCCATGTCGTCGAAGGTCATGGTCAGCTTCACCTCGTCGGATTCTCCGGGATTGAGTTCCTTGGTCTTGGCGAACGCGCCGAGGTCCACGGCGGATTTTTCGATGCCGCCCTTGGTGTACGGGGCGCTGTAGTACAGCTGCACCGCGTCCTTGCCCGCGACGTCGCCGGTGTTGGTCACCTTCACGGTAGCGGTCACCTCGCCGCCCTGGCCGTCGACCTGGTAATCCTCAAGCTGCCAGTCGAAGGTGGTGTAGCTCAGGCCGTAGCCGAACGGGTACTGCACGATGGAATCATAATCGCCGTAATCGTAGACGGTGCCGTCCGAGGCGGTGATCACGGCCTTGTCCGCGGCGGCGGTCTCATACCAACGGTAGCCGGTGTAGATGTTCTCTTCGAAGTAGAAGTACTTGTCGCTCATCTGCTGCTGGTAATCGGTGTAATAGCAATCGCCCATGTTGTAGTAGGACGGCGCGCTCTTCACGTCGTAGGCGTAGGTGTCCACGAGATGACCGCTCGGATTGACCTTGCCGAGCAGCACATCGGCCACGCCGCGCATGCCGGTGGCGCCGGGGCCTGCGATCTGCAGCGCGGCATCCACGCCGGCGTCTTCAAGGAAGCCGAGTTCCATGGCGTGCGACGAGTTCACGAGCACGATCACGTGCTCGAAATTCTTTTCCACGGCCTTGAGCAGGTCGGTTTCCGCGCTTTGCAATTCCAGATAGCTCTTGCCGGAGTCGCCGCCGACCAGGCCTTCGCCGGATTCGCTGTCCTTGACGCCCATGTCCATTGGCAGATCGCCGCCTTCGCCGCCCGCACGGGAGAACACGACCACGGCGGTGTCGCTGTATTGTTTGGCGTCGTCCATCATGTCGAGCACGCCGGTGCATTTTGCGTCATAGATGTTGTAGTCACCGCCGTTGGGGGAGAACACGTTCCAGGAGCCTGCGCTCTGCGACTGCTTGGTGTAGTAGTTCCACAGATCCTCGTTGACGCTGAGACCCTCGGCCTCGAACGACTGCTTCAACGTGTCGTTGTAGGAGGCGCCCGACGTGGAGCCGGAGCCGGATCCGCCGTATACCAGGTTCACGCTGCCGTAGCCGAACACGTTGATCTTCTTGGTGCCGAGCGGCAGTGCGTCGTTGGTGTTCTTGAGCAGGGTGGCGCCTTCTCCGGCGATTTCCTGCGTCAGCTCGCGTGCCTTCTGATAGGTGGCGTCGTCGCCGCCTGCGCTGATCTGCCTGTTGAGATCCAGCGTGGACGAAATGGTGTTGGAATATCGGCTGAGCGCCACGTTGGCGATGATCATCACCATCGTGAGCAGCACCGTCAGCACCAGACCGAAGACGCCGAATCGCTTCGATATGGGATGGAAGAACTTCCTCTTCATCATCACTCCCTCAATATGTCCGTTTGATTGGATTCAGTGGTCAGGCCGTTGCGCTGCATTGCGCATGGCGGTTGGCCGCTGATGATTCCATTTCACCTGAGAAAGCGTGATGTCGTGGGCCGACCGGCACCTTCGGTACGTTCCGCGGCACGTTTGGCAAACATGGGCGTGCGGGAAAAGAAAAGGCGGAACCGAAGTTCCGCCTGTGTTGTGGTCGGGCTGGCGGGATTTGAACCCGCGGCCTCTTCGTCCCGAACGAAGCGCGCTACCAAGCTGCGCTACAGCCCGTTTTGCAACAGTTGGATATGTTACACGAATGAGCCATGTGCGCAAACCCGGCGTGTCGTATGTTGTGTATTGCCATCTCGTTACACTGGGGGCTTATGACTGAGACCAACGAATCCCAAGAACATCAGAATGAAGAGGCCCCCGTTCCCGTTATGACCACGGTGGAACGTGCCGAAATGCTGTTGCGGCAGGATGCCGCGATTCGCGCCAGGATCAACGACGGCGCGACTCTGGACGAGGCTGTGGACCCGAGCAACAAGGAATTCGGCTCGCTGGCGCATCCGGAGCAGGTGCAGATGCGTGTGGCCAAGCGCGCCATGATGCTCAGGGAGGGCATCGAGCCGTACCCGGTCACCCTTGACGTGACCGACACCATCGAAGCGGTGCGTGCCAAGTACGACGGCAAGCTCGAAGCCGGAGACGAGACCGAAGACGTGGTCGGCATCGCCGGCCGCGTGCTGTTCCTGCGCAATGCGGGCGGCCTGTGCTTCGTGCAGCTGTCCGCCGGCGACGGCACCAAAATCCAGGGCATGATCTCCAAGAAGGAGATCGGCGCCGACTCCCTCAAGCAGTTCAAGCAGTTGGTCGATCTGGGCGACCACCTGTTCATCAAAGGCCGTGTGATCGCCTCCAAGACCGGCGAACTGTCCGTGTTCGCCACCGAATGGGCCATCGCCGCCAAGGCACTGCAGCCGCTGCCGGCCCTGCACAAGGATCTGAATGAGGACACCCGCACCCGCAAGCCGTACATCGGCATGATCGCGGACGAGAAGATCCGTAACATGGTGCGCAACCGCTCCAAGGCCGTCGCCTCCCTGCGCAAGACCTTCGCGGACCACGACTTCATCGAGGTCGAGACCCCGATGCTGCAGACCGTGCATGGTGGCGCCGCGGCCCGCCCGTTCACCACGCACATGAACGCCTTCGACCTGGATCTCTACCTGCGCATCGCGCCGGAGCTGTTCCTCAAGCGCTGCCTGGTCGGTGGCATCGACCGTGTGTTCGAAATCAACCGCGACTTCCGCAACGAGGGCGCCGACGCCACCCACGCCCCGGAATTCACCATGGTCGAGGCATATCAGGCCTATGGCAACTACGACACCATCGGCGCACTCGTCAAGCAGCTCGTGCAGGACACCGCCATGGATGTCTTCGGCAGCCACAAGGTGACCCTGCTCGATGGCACCGAATATGATCTCGGCGGCGAATGGAAGACCATCAGCATGTACGATTCCCTATCCGAGGCGCTGGGCGAGGAAATCGTGCCGAACGGCGGCCCGGACAATCCGGGAACCTCCGTGGAACATTTGGGCGAGATCGCCGACAGGCTTGGCGTGGAACGCGACGACGTGGAGAACCACGGCAAGCTCGTCGAGCACCTGTGGGAGCACTTCTACGAAGACAAGCTGTACGAGCCGACCTTCGTGCGCGACTTCCCGGTCGAGACCTCCCCGCTGGTCAAGGGCCACCGCTCCAAGGCCGGCGTAGTCGAGAAGTGGGACCTCTACGTGCGTGGCTTCGAGCTGGCCACCGGCTACTCCGAGCTCAACGACCCGGTCGTACAGCGCGAGCGCTTCGTGTCCCAGGCCAAGGCCGCGCTCGCCGGCGACGAGGAGGCCTGCGACATCGATGAGGACTTCCTCGAGGCCCTTGGCGTCGGCATGCCCCCGGCAGGCGGCATGGGTATGGGTATCGACCGACTGCTCATCGCGCTGACCGGTGCCACCATCCGCGAGACCATCACTTTCCCGCTGGTGAAGCCGCTGAATTAATGCGAAGCATTAATAAGTAACGGGCTTCACGCGAGGCGAAACGGCTGACGGCCCAGTGGGCCGTCAGCCTGCCGGAGCTATCATTTAAAATGAAGCCGCTGAACTAAGCTTGCCGCAATTCCGTGGGAATTGCATTTGCAGGCCGCACGAGCCATGGGCATCTCACTTAGCGGGTGCCCATCCGAAAGTTGAACGGCACAATGGGGCTGTCCAGTGAAAAGGTATCCGTCTTCCGGTAAAGTTCTTATTTCCGCAGAATTTAAAACGGTTCTATTGCGCGATATACTGTTCCGTGTATCGAATGAATAACGTTAAGGATCCACTATGGCAGACGATTCCCACGTTGAGATTATTATGGAGAAGTACCTACAAAGCAGGAATCTGAATCTTAAGACGGCGACCATGCGTTGGAAAGGTACTGGTATCAGCCCACGGTTCATGGATCAGAAAGTGACCCCGGATGTGTTGAGAACCATTGCCCGATGCATCGTGGACTACGGTCAGATGCATCCTGGAGAGTCGTTCGGCACCAAAGACATATGGGATGTTGCCAAGTTGGAGACAGTGGTGACGCGTGTGTTTACAAAGCCGTCGGCCAAGGAGCCCGCCGCCCATAACGAATACGATAAATTTGTATCTCAGCCAATTAAAACACTGGCATATGCTGGTTTGCTCGGGGAAGAGAAATGCGGTGCCGCCATTCGATATACGGTGGAGCAGGAGGACATTCTTAGATTCATCGCTGGTGATGAGTTTAATGCCTATGACTTTCTTCTCGAATATCTCAAGGAGACATTGCGTCAAAGCGGTATGATGGGTTATTTTGAAAAGTATCATAACAGCGGGCATACTGAAATTGACTTTCGTGCACTCCGCCGCGCGTTCATCGAAGATTTGCTGTCGTACACTAATATCCGCAACGAAGTCGAGATTCGTCGTATTTTTCCCAAGGTGCTCAATGTGCTGGCTGTTGAGTGGCATGTGCCGGGAGCGACAAAAGGGCATGTGAGCAAGTCTCCTATGACATATATTTCTCTGAACTACAACTCCATCAACTTCCGAGATAAGGGCAAAGACAAGACTGAGACACGTCAGCAAGCTGCCCTTGATATGCCGAAAGATTCAGAGTCGCAGGTCGGGACATCGCTTGTTGCCAAGCAGATGGATGCCGTAAAGAAAAGGCATTTCCCCTGTAGCGAGGTGAAGGATAAGTTTGCCATCGACAAGGCGACTCAAGTTCATCACATTTTCCCTCGCCATTTATTCCCCCAGCTCGTTGCCGAGCGAGAGAACCTTATCCTTCTCACTCCACAGCAACATTACACTTGTGCACATCCTGACAATAAGACTCAGCAAATTGATCCCCAATACCAGATTGATTGTCTGTTGTCCAAACTGGATAATGTCGAAGAATCAATTGCTCTTGGCGATGGCTTCTATGATTTGGCCCGATTTGTCCATGTGCTCAATGTGGGCTATGCGGCCAATCTGGACGAACATGCCGATGCCGAGTCGATTCGTGAGTTCCTGCGTCGTCAACGTCGCAAGGTTGGTGCGCCCGATTTGGCGTGACACACGTCTCGGTCGGCTATTCCGCCCGACCGAGACGCTGCATTACTCCTAACGCTGGGTGACTTTGCCGTTGGCGGATACGGTGGCATAAAGCCAAGACGAGTTCGGAACTCCTTCCATACGCACGATTGGCTCATATCCAGCTTTCGGAACT
Source organism: Bifidobacterium moukalabense DSM 27321 (assembly GCF_000522505.1). Classification (GTDB taxonomy): domain Bacteria; phylum Actinomycetota; class Actinomycetes; order Actinomycetales; family Bifidobacteriaceae; genus Bifidobacterium; species Bifidobacterium moukalabense. Next base: position 624,478 of record NZ_AZMV01000007.1, read on the forward strand.
CCCCAGTAGAAGACGCTGATGGTGTCCACGTTGAGTGATCGGACTGAATAGTTGCGTGCGATGCGGTAGAAGAAGAAGAAATCGACGGTCGGCCATAGCTTTATGACTTCGTCAGGATTCACTTTCTCGTTTTTGTGAGGAATTAGAACCGCGGCTGACCCATCTACATAACAGTGCTGTGGTAACACAGCGCCACGTGGATAATACGACAGATTCGGTACGACTATGGCACTGGTGGCGGATACCTTAGTCTTGAATGATACTGGCACGCACTCCGGCGCACAAAACGATTGTACGGCATTGAGGTTTATACGGCCGTTGACAATATTTCGTGCTTTGACCACGGGAATCCCATTTTCGAAATGCTGTTTGTTCAGCGTGAGTGAACGGTCGCGGTAAACTTCGAAACATCCGAGACGCAGTTGTTTGCACATGGCATCAAAGAAATCGTTGCGGTAGATTAACCACGAGGGGAACTTCTTTGAAGTGATGATGTGTTGTGCCACGATTCGGCGGTTGCGCATCGGGAGTGACAGGACGGCGGTGTTGCTTGGAACATCGTGAGAGACGTGCAGACCGATGGTTTCAATCTTGATGTCGCTGAACGCGGATTCGCCGTAGTCTTGGATGTCCTTGATGGCACATTTAGTGGCCACATAATTGCGTAGTTGTACGAATTCTGCACCGTTAAGGAAAGTCTTGGGGATAACTAGCGCCACATGCTCGCCGAGTGAAAGACATTTTTCGAGAAACAGGGCGTAGAGGTCGCGAACCGAAAACTTGGATTCAAACGCCGGTCTGTGGGACGGGGAGCCGAACGGTGGGTTTCCCACTATGATGTCATAGCGGTTCGAGGGCTCGAACTTCAGAAAGTCGGTGTTGATGTAGTTCAGATGCACATGATTGGGCACGTCCAGACGAGCCAGTAGCTCCTTAACTTGTTCCAACGCATGTTGATTGATGTCGACGAGGTCAATATGCAACTCGTGATCCCCGTATCGTTTGATCAACAGGGGAACGAACGCGCCAGCGCCGACTGATGGTTCGAGGATACGAAGCGTCTTGGAGCGGGGGTATTCAGGCAATGTGGATAGTAGACTGTAGGCGATGTCCTGCCTGGTGTAAAACGCGGCGAGTTGTTTCCTATGGACGTTGTTTCGCTCGGCATCGCTCACGAACGATGCGACGGGTGGAAGCACTGCGTTGTTGGCATGTTTGCTGGGCCGTCCGCGACGTTTGCGGGGCGTATGGTTGTAGAGCGCCACTTTGCGTGCGATGGCGGCGAAAATCTGCGTCGGAACGCCCTCGCCCAAGCATTGTCTGATATTGATTTCATGTTCCTTAAGGAAAGTTCGCTTTTGTTCTTCGGGCAGTGCGTTGAGTGTCTTAGGGTCGTCTTTTGTCCAGCGAAATGTGTCTGGAACTCCCATCATCCGAGACAGCTCTCGAATGCTGAAAACTCTGTCGTCGCAGGGATGGATGGTGGACTGACTGGCAAGGATATCGTTACGTGTATGGACGCAGGGTGCTACCTTATCCCAGAGGTTTCGGCGGTATTTGTCGCCATTGCTCGCTTTGTTCTCAACGACTTTGCCGTTGACCATGTGATGCGGTCTCAGCGCAAGATCGACGTTGTCGAACGCGCTTTGGCCGGGCTTTAGACCGTGAATCCATGGGCGCATGTCGGGGTTGTAGGGGCGGAATGCATGATAAATGTCGTTTGGATCGATTTGTCCCATCGTATTGAGGGTCGGCAGGTCATCAATGAGATTACGTAGCGTGGGTGCCTGCGCTCGATCTGGGAATAAATCGATGGGTGTGACGTCTTGGATATCACGCCGCACGCCGAGCACCAAGGTGCGGGTGCGGCTGGAGTTGGCGCCATAGTCTTTGAAATTCACTACCTTGGCGAAGATGTTGTATCGATCGAGTAGATGTGCGTCGATGGCTTCCCGTATAGGTTTGAGTTTGCCGTCAATGTCTCGACATGCCGAAGTAAGGAATGCTCGTACGTTCTCCATGACGAAGAACCGTGGCTCTAGTTCGGAGATGATTTTGATGGATTCGACCACTAGTGAATTGCGTCCCAACTCGTCGTTTTTCTTGTGATTGGCGACGGACATGCCTTGGCAGGGAGGTGTGGCAACGATGACGGTAATATCGGTGCCGTTGGACTTCTCCCAATGCTTCACCTGTTCGATGAGATACTGCCGGACGATGACGTTGGTCAAGTCACCTAGGACATAAGCTTTGTCGTCGGATGCCACAGAGTTGGCCCGCTGCACGTCTAGTCTGCGTGGTATAAGTTCTGCGGTGGCCGCGCAGTCGAAGCCTGCGGACTTGAATCCATAGCAGCCGAGGCCAGCGCTGCTGAACAGTGATACGTAACCTAATTGAGTGTCTCCCATAGTTTTTAATCTATACTATTGTAATGAAAGATGCAAGAAGGAGAATTATTCATTTCTTATGAAGAATCCTCCTTCATAAAGATATTGAGCAATGGTCTTACTTTGAATTGTGTGAAAGCTGTTTCCGGCCGCTCTGATCTGCTCAGCTCGCGGGCGACGAGGAGGTCTGCGACATCGATGAGGACTTCCTGGAGGCCCTTGGCGTCGGTATGCCTCCGGCGGGCGGCATGGGTATGGGTATCGACCGACTGCTCATCGCGCTGACCGGCGCCACCATCCGCGAGACCATCACTTTCCCACTGGTGAAGCCCCTAAATTAACGCAAAGCGTTAATTTTCAAGGGCTTCACGCGAGGCGCGGCATCCCGCTTGGCAGGATGCCGCCCGAGGAGAAGAACAGTCCCGTGGACTGTTCGCCGACGAAGGTATCCGCTTTCCGCCGGAGCCATCCTCTAAAAATTGAAGCCGCTGAACTGAGGCGGAGCCAAGTCTCAGGGGGCGTTTCCCGATGGGGAAACGCCCTTTTGCATAGTTGCTAGCGCATTGGGCATGCATCGGTGCTGCCCCGTACGATCAATGAAGGCGGGAACAGGAGCTTGCTGGTGGCGGCCGCGTCCTTCGAGGAGAGCAGCGTGCTCAACACGGAACTTGTCATTTCGGCCATCGGCTGGCGCATGGTGGTCAACGGTGGGTTGAGATGCCGGGCGCTTTCGATGTCGTCGAATCCTATGATCGACAGGTCCTCGGGAATGCGCAATCCTAGTTGGTGCGCGGCATCGTAGATTCCGAGCGCGTGTGTGTCGCTGCATGCGAAGATCGCGGTCGGCCTATCTTCGCTCGACAACAGTTCCAAGGCGTGCAGGCGTGCCGATTCCGACCAGAAATCGCCGATACGGACCATATCGTCATCCAATGTGACGTCTTCCTGCATCAAGGCGGAGCGAAACCCGTCAAGTCTTGCGGGAAAGCAGGTCGAGGACGAAGGGCCGCAGATCACCGCGAACCTGCGGTGCCCAAGACCAAGCAGATGGCAGCCCGCTTCGAATCCGCCCGTCCAATTGTCGATGCGTACTTCGGCGCAGTCGTGTGCCGGTCTGCCGGACGGGTCGATTACCGCAAAACGGACGCCGAGCTCTTGACAAAGCGTGCGGTCCTTCATCGACACGTAGGCGTTGTCGAAGACGACGGCCCGAGGCCGCGCCCTGCGAATCGCCTGACGGTAGCTGTCGTCGCGCTCGCCGTCCGAGGAGTGCTTCGCGCAGACCGTCACCGTGAATCCGCGTGCGATGGCCGCGTCGGTGGCTCCCTGCATGATGTCGAGCACCCAGGGGTTCGCCATGGATTCGAATACCAGCGTGATGGATGTGGACGAGGCATGGCGTACCGGCTGTTTCGTGTACTCAAGGTCGTTGAGGATCCTCTCGATGCGTGAACGTGTCTCATCGGATACGCCGGAGCGTCCATTGATGACCTTGGAGACGGTGGAAGCCGTGGTGTTCGCCATTTTGGCGATCTGCGCCAGTTTCGGACGTTGCCGGTGTTCGGGTGATGCTGTTGCCATGTCAACGATATTATCGAAGAAATTTCTTTTTGTCTGTTGAATGCGTTGTGAGTAAACGGCTTGATGGTGCACATGAAGAGAATTTGCGGGATGGATGGGCTGAAAATAGTCAAGAAATTTCTCTAATACGGTAGGAAAATAGCGGAATGATTGCCTATGCTGGCAAACCGAGACGACGGAAGGAATGGAGAGCCCGAAATCGTCTTGCACTTGCCAACGCGCCGCGGCAACGGCAAGTCCCAAGTCTTGACAGGCTTTTGACAAAGGAGTTACGTCACATGGACAATGCAAACGTCAAACTTTCGTTGAAGGAAAAACTGAGCTACGGCGCCTCGGATTGCGCCTACAACCTTGTATTCAGCGTCATCACCACGTTCATGATGTTCTATTACACCGATGTCGCCGGCATCAGTCTGATGTCGGTCGGCACGCTGTTCCTGGTGGTTCGCATCCTCGACGCGGTCGCGGGCCCGGTCGTCGGCGTGCTCATTGACAAGACCCACACCAAGTGGGGCAAGGTACGCCCGTGGTTCTTGTGGTTCGCCTTCCCATTCGCGGTGATCGGGGTCATGACTTTCTCCGTACCGGGCTTCGGCGGGCCGTTGCAGATGATCTACGTGTACGTCACCTACATTCTCATGAACTTCGTAGCCGTGGCAGTCACCACTCCGGTGACCGCCATCCTGCCGAACCTCACCACCAACACGCAGGAACGCGTCACCGCCAACGCCTTCCGCAACGTCGGCGGGCAGATCGGCGTCATCGCCTCCGGCATGCTCACCCTACCGCTGGTCAATCTGCTCGGCCGTGGCAACCAGCAACTCGGCTTCACCCTGACCATGGCGCTGTATGGCGTGATCTGCGTGGCGCTGTTGCTCATGACCTTCACCAACACCCGCGAACGCGTGTACACGCCGAAGTCCGAGGAGCCACCGTTCCTCAAAAGCCTCGCGGCCATGCTGCGCAACGAGCCGTGGTGGATCCTCACCCTGCTGAATCTTGTGATTTTCATCGGCGTGGTCGCCAAGTCCGCTTCCATCGTGTACTTCTTCAAATACAACGTCGGCAACGAGAATCTCGCATCCATCGCCAACGGCGTCAACTCCGCAGGCATGATCGTCGGCATGATCCTCGCCCCGATTTTCGCCAGGCGAATGAAGAAACGCAATATCGCGATTCTTTTCTTCGTGCTCGGCATCGTCGGTTCCGTCGCGCTGTACTTCGGCGCCAAGATAATGTCGCTGCCGCTGATCTTCGCGGCCATCGCCTTCGCCGCGCTCTCCGGTGCCGGTCAGAGCATGGGCTTCGTGATGCTGGCCGATGTGGTCGACTACGGCGAATGGAAGAGCAACGTGCGTAGCCAGGGCCTGATCACCTCCTGCGCGGCCATCGGCGTCACCTGTGGTGCGGGCATCGCCGGATGGCTGTCCAGCTTCATCCTGCAGGCCAGCGGCTTCGTGCCGAATCAAGCGCAGACCCCGGCGGCGCTCAACGCCATCACCTTCAACTTCGTATGGCTGCCGGTGATCTGCGGCGCAATCGGTATCATGCTTATGCTGATGTACAAGGTCGACTATCAGATCGATGACATCCGCGAGGAGCTGGCCGCACGGAAGAGTGCGGAACCCGCAGAGTAAGCCGGTTGTCGGGTTTCGTGGCACGCACCGGTCCAGCCGTTCGGTGTCCGTTGCGGAACCCGGCCGATTTCCAAGACAATTAAGGAGCCTCACATGGCTGTTCTGGACATCTCCTTCGCCTCGAATGCGCTGAAACGCAAGACGTCGATGAAGGCTATCATCCCAACCGATCCGTACGATACCGATACCGGCACCGCACCGGAATACGGCGAGTCCGACAATCTGATGCGTTCGCTGTACCTGCTGCACGGCTATGGCGGCGATTGCAACGATTGGATCGACAACACCGACATCCAACGCCTCGCCAAAAACCATCGTATCGCGGTATTCCTGCCGAGCGGCGAAAACAGCTTCTACGTCGATTCCGCAATGCGCGGAGACTGGGAGTCGTTCATCGTCGACGAACTGGTGCCATTCACCAGGCGCATGTTCAATGTTTCCCACGCTGCCGCCAATACCTTCATCGCAGGCAATTCCATGGGAGGATTCGGTGCGCTCAACCTAGGGCTGGGCCATCCGGAAATCTTCGGCAAGATCGCAGCGCTTTCGTCGGCGCTGATTCTCGACACCATCAACGGCGTCGAACCCGGGTATCGTGATCCGATCGCCGATTACGACTATTACCGCAGCGTCTTCGGCGATCTCAGGAAGATCGCGGGCGGGCCGAACGATCCGCGCGAACGCATGCATACGGCCGTACGCGAAGGAAGCATGCAGCCGTTGTATCTGGCCTGCGGCGGCGAGGATTTTCTCATCGAACACAATCGTGCATTCGCTGCCTCGGCACGCGAACTTGGCGTCGATGTCGTCTACGAGGAACACCCGGGCGTGCATGATTGGACGTTCTGGAACCAGCACATCACAACCGCCATCGAATGGATGGCCGATAAGGAAGGGAATCGATGATGATTGGTGTGGAGCCGATTGCATTTCACGTTGACGGCGGCACCCGCGGACCGTTGACCTTGCGCGGCACGAAATATCTGCCGGAGCATTTCGACGAGCATGGGAAGGCGCCCGTGGCGCTGTTATTCCACGGATTCGGTGGCAATCGCATCGATTTCTCCGGATTCATGGTGCAGATGGCCCGCGAGCTTGCCGAACGTGGTCTCGTTGCGGTGACCTATGATCGCGCCGGTCATGGTGAAAGCGACGGATCGTTCTACGACACCACCGTTACGGGTGACGTGTCCGACGCGTTGCAAGTGGCGGAAGCGGTGCGTAACCTTCCAGGTTGCGATCCGGACAACCTGCACTTGGCGGGATTGAGCTTGGGTGCGGTGATCGCGACATGGACCGCGCCACGACTTGCGGTGCAACCGCGTTCGATCGCCTTGTGTTCGATCGCGGCATCCTATGCCGACGAGATTCGCGGCGGCCATCTGCAAGGATGCTCGTTAAGCATGCTGGACGATCTGGGCTATTTCGATTTCATGGGCGTCGCCATGGGACGTGCGATGATTGACGATGCCACGGCGTCCGATCCGTATGCGCAGGCGTGGGGCTTCGTGGGGCGTGCGAAGTTCGTTCACGGCACTAAGGATTTCATTCCGATCGAATACGCACGCCGCTACCGCGATGTGTATGGCGAACGTATGGATCTGTTGGAGATCAAAGGTGGTGACCACGGCTTCGGCAATGTGGAACATCGCCGCATCGTCATGCAGGGCGTAGGTGAGTTCATCTCATCCCAGGCCATATGATCTTCGGTTGTTCCAGACGCTTCCTGCGGGAGGCGCCTTGTTCCGTTTGGATGCATGCGCGACGGGAGGATTCCGCGGTGGGCCATCTTGCGGCGTCATCATGGTTTGGCTCTCCAACCAAGCGGACCAGGCCGATTCGCGATGGACTGGGTACCATGGCGGGTATGACAATGTCGACTTGGATTCGCGGCGCTCGCCTGAAGACCCTGCCGTTGGCGGTCGCCCCGGTGATCATCGGGACCGCGCTGTCGTGGAAGGGTGTGTTCGTCTATTCGCAGGGCGGTGACGTGCTGCACGAGCCATGTCCGTTCTTCGGAGGCCAACGTGATCTGGGGGAGACGAAACTCGGTTCGTTGGTCGGTGCATGCCACCATTCCGTAAGCTGGTTCATCTTGGTGGCGGTGCTGTGCGGCTGCGTGGCTCTGTTCCTGCAAATCGCCGCGAACTTCGCGAATGACTACTCCGACGGCGTGCGCGGGACGGATGAAGGTCGAGGGGCCGACATGGAGCCGGGCCGCTCCTCTGCCGAAACACTGTCGACCCGTGACCCGTCGCGTGGCCCGGCCCGATTGGTCGCTTCGGGCGTGAATCCCGGAACAGTGCTGGCGGCGGCCGGAATCAGTGCACTGATTGCCTGCCTGTGTGGCTTGGCGGTATGCACGCTAACCGGATACTGGTGGTTCATCCTGGTCGGCTTCGCCTGTCTTGTGGTCGGCTGGTGCTACGTCGGTGGCAAACACCCCTATGGCTATCACTACCTGGGTGAGGTATTCGTCTTCGTCTTCTTCGGCCTCGTCGCCACCTGCGGCACGATGTTCGCCTTGACCGGCACGGTCTCGCTTTCCGGCATCTGGGGCGGATGTGCCGCCGGTTTTGTCGCGGTGGCGGTCCTGTGCGTCAATAACCTGCGCGACATCGAATCGGACCGCAACCACGGCAAACACACCTGGATGACGGCTCTGGGGCGCTCGAAAGGAGCCGTCCTGGCCATCGCATTGCTGACGATGGCCCCGGCCATGGCGGTACTGTTCTTTCTCGTGCTTTGCCGGTCCGTGCTCGTTGCGGAGGGCGTTCCGGCGATGTCCATCGTGTCGATCGCGGCAATCCTCATCATGTATGCGATCCACGCCGCGGCCATCGTGGCCATCGCAAAGGAGCGCTACGGGACCGCGTTGCCGCTTTGCTCGCTGGGGTCGCTCGTGCTTGCCGTGACGTTCGTGATGTCGTCGATGCTCATGTAGCCGATCGGATTGCGGTGAGCGAGCGATGGATCCGCCAACGGCCACCGCGGTCGGTCGGGCAAAGGCGGAATCCGCGGCAAAATCAGGTTGTTGCACAAACGTAACCTGAATAATCGAGAAACCGTTCGTTTTTGGGCGGCAGGGGCGGTAGACTGGCAAGCATGACTTACAAACTAGTACTGCTCCGTCACGGACAGAGCGCATGGAATAAAACCAATCAGTTCACCGGCTGGGTCGACGTCCCGCTGACCGAGCAGGGTGTCGAGGAAGCCAAGAACGGCGGCCGCCTGCTCAAGGAGAAGAACGTCCTTCCGGACATCGTCTTCACCTCGATGCTGCGCCGCGCCATCAACACCGCCAACGTGGCTCTGGACGAGGCAGATCGCCTGTGGATCCCGGTCCAGCGCAGCTGGCGTCTGAACGAGCGCCACTACGGCGCTCTGCAGGGCAAGAACAAGACCGAAATCCGTCAGGAGTACGGCGACGAGAAGTTCATGCTGTGGCGTCGTTCCTATGCCACCCCGCCGCCGGACATCGATCCGAACGACGAGTACGCGCAGAACAACGACCCGCGCTACACCGGCGATCCGGTTCCGGAAGCCGAGTGCCTGGCCGATGTGGTCAAGCGCGTCGAGCCGTACTTCAAGTCCGACATCGAGCCGCAGCTCAAGGCCGGCAAGACCGTTCTGATCGCCGCCCACGGCAACAGCCTGCGCGCCATCGTGAAGATGCTTGACAACCTCTCCGAAGAGGAGATCGCCAAGGTCAACATTCCGACCGCGATGCCGCTGCTGTACGAGCTGGACGAGAACTTCAAGCCGATCAAGCCGCGTGGCGAGTATCTGGATCCGGAGGCCGCCGCCGCCGGTGCCGCCGCCGTCGCAGCTCAGGGGCAGAAGTGAGCCTGAGCCGCTAACCGCATTCGACAAACGGAGGGCGGGAATCCACATAATATGTGGGTTCCCGCCCTCTGCGTTCTCCTCGGCATTGACCGAACGCGACCGAGTGAACGATTGCGGCTGTGCGGGCTCGCGTCGGAATCGCGTGCCCGCACAGCGGCTCTCTGATCTGACCGATTCGGATCAGACCACGCCATACTCCTTGAGCAGCATGGCGATGTCGGTATGCTCCAGTTTCTTCAGTATCTGCCTGAGCACCGTCTTCTCGATGACATTGAGGTTCATGTCGGTGATCGGCTTGCCATCGCGCAGCATCACCGTGGCGTTGAGCAGATCGCGCACGTCGTAGACCGAACCCCACACCTCCGGCACGCCGCGGTCCACGTCGCACAGTGTGTACACCGCCTCCATGCCGGTGCGCATCGAGTATTCCGTGGTGAAGATCGTGTCGCGCGGGGTCTCCGCGAACTGGCCGAGGAATGCGAAGTTCACCGCGCCATCCGGCACCACGTCGGGGCGGTCGCCGGCGGAACGCGGCATGAAGAACGCGTCGATGTACGGCATCATCACCGGCACGGTGTTGGCGTGGTTCGTGGCAAGGTCCTTGATCTTGTCGGTCGGCACGCCCATATGGTAGAGCCACTCCTCGCAGATTTCCTCGCCGGTGCAGTCCTGCATCGGCTTCTTCACATAGTTGCCCGGCTTGTCGGGGAACAGGCCGTATACCCACACGCACAGCTGGTCCTTCGGCTGGTTGCGGAACTGCTGCTGACGGTTCAGGGTCCAGCTCATCAGCCAGTTGGAATCCTCCACGGTTACGATGCCGCCGGTCACCACATGGCCGGTGAACGGGTCGCGCTTGCAGATTTTCTGAATATATGGCGGGATCTCCATGTCAAGCGTGGTGACGGTGGCGCTCATCCATTTCGAATGTTCCGGATCGCCGCAGAATACGTCCGGGTGACCGAAGCTCGGATCCTGCTTGGCGATGCGGCGCCACATGTCCCAACCGCCGCCTTCGCGAATCTGTGGATCCCATGCGGCCGGTTCGGTCTGCGAGCCCATCGAGGAATTCTCCACGCAGCCGCCATTGGTGATGAACACCAGATCGTTCCTGCCCAAGTCGATGCTGCGCGTCGTGCCGTCGGCTTCGGTCAGATCGATGCGCGTGGCCATCTTTTTGGTCGGTGAACTGTACGGGTTACGCACGAAGGCGCCGGATTCGGCCTGCTTCTTCAGGATCGTGTCCTGTCCGGTACCGGTGTGCGGGCGCGCCGGGCCCATGCCGCCGCCGATCGCGAACTCGACGTTGTCGACTTTGACGTTGTAGTGGAACTGCACGCCGAAGCCCTCAAGATACCTGATCATCGGCAGGATCATCGACTCGTACTGGTTGTAGCGGGTGAATCGCAGGGCGCTGAAATCGGGCAGACCGCCGATGTGATGGATGTAGCGCTTGATGTACAGCTTCATCTCCAGCGCGCTGTGCCAGTTCTCGAAGGCGAACATGGTGCGCCAGTACATCCAGAAGTTCGAATCGAACACCTCGTCGTCGAAGAAGTCGGAGATCTTCTTGCCGTACAGCTCCTCGTTCGGGGTGAAGAACAGTTTCATGATCTCCATGGCGGCCTTGTCGGTCAAGGCGAACTTGCCGTTCGTGCCGGCGTCGATGCCGCGTGCCCTGGTGGAACGGCATAGCGAATAGTTCGGATCCTCCTTGTTCAGCCAGTAGTATTCGTCCAGTACGGACACGCCATCGGTCTCGATGGAGGGGATCGAACGGAACAGGTCCCACATCACCTCGAAGTGGTTGTCCATCTCACGGCCGCCGCGCATCACGTAGCCGACACCCGGAATGTTCGCGCCGTCACAGGCGCCGCCAGGAACTGCATCCTTTTCGAATACGTGGATATGATCGCCGGGCATCTGCGCGTCGCGTACCAGATAGCAGGCCGCGCTCAATGCCGCGAGTCCGGTGCCGATGATGTAGGCGTTCTTGGAATCCACGCCCTCCGGCTTCTTCGGGCGGGCGAATGCTTCGTAATTGCCGTTGGAATAGTACATGACTGCCTCCTTTGGATGTCACTGCCCTTTATTGTGCCGCGGCATCGCGCAAAAGTATATAGGCAGAAAATAGACATGATGTGTGATTTTACTGGAGGAAAACGGCGGATTCTCCGGCGTCCATTCCCTCATGGCGGATTCGGCCAGGATTTCGACTTTCGCTTATGCACGTCGTGCATAAGCGAAATGGGCGGCTCCCGCGATGCGGAAACCACCCATTCGTCACCAAGGAGATGCGGATGCCGGCGGGGTCAGTCGATGTCGGTGCCTTCGTCTCGGCTCGGTTCCTTGGTCGGGTCGAAGCCGGAGACGATGAACACCACGCGACGAGCCGCGGAGACGGCGTGGTCGCCGAGACGCTCCATGAAGCGGCCGATGAGCACCACGTCGATGAGCTGCTGGTTGGTGCCCTGCCAATCATCGGACTGGGCCAGCTCGAAGGTCTTCTTGTGCAGGGCGTCAAGCTTGTCGTCGTTGAGGATGATCTGCTCGGCCACCTTGGTGTCGCGGTCAGAGAGCATGGAGACCACGCGATCCGCGGTCTCGTTCAGGAACGCCTGCATCTCGGCGAACAGCGGTTGGGCGTCTTCCGGCAGCGGGGAGGCCGGGTAGGTGCGTCGGGCGGCCTCGGCGATGTGGCGTGCCAGATCGCCCATACGCTCGAAGGTGGCGGCCAGGCGCAGAGTGGAGACGACCACGCGTAGATCGGTGGCGACCGGGTTCTGCTTGGCCAGCAGCTTCACGCACTGGTCGATGACGCTGGATTCCAGGGCGTCGATTTCGATGTCGCCGTCGATGACGGCCTGTGCGGCTTCAAGATTCTGATTCAGCAGCGCGTCGCCGGCACCGTTGATCGCCTTGCGAACGCCTTGTGCCATGCGATCGAGGTCATCGGCAACGGCCTTGAGCTCTTCGTTGAAAATAACGCGCATATGACTTGCCTTTCATAACGATATTCACGAATACGGGTCTGATATAACCTCTCCCAAGTCTATTAGCAAACCGTGGATCGCACAGACGTTCCCCGTGTTGTTCCGATAAAGTTCACCGACGCGTTCACCTGATGTTCATGCGGCTGGACAGGCAAGGGCATGTCGGGTGATATAGGGGAGTGTGCGAGAATGAAGGCATGTTGGAATCCCTGAGCTTGTGGTGGCGTTCCCTGCTGCACCGCGATGATGACATGAGGAACGCCGATGACGATACGCTGGATGACTCCGCAAACGCATTGCTTTCCATGCTTCCGTTGGCTTCCATCGTGGTCGATGACGCCGATGAGGTGATACGTGCGCACCCCTCGGCCTACACGTTGGGTGTGGTGCGCGACGACGCCATCGTCGAGGAATCCGTGCTCAAGGCCGTGCGTGAGGTGCGTAAGGAAGGCGGCAAGAAGCAGTTCGACCTGACCACCACCACCGCGCAGATGGCCCAATCGGCACCGAAGGCCGGCAAGCCGACCACGCGCGAGGCCGCCAGGCAGGCACTGATCGGCCGGCGCAAGGATGAGCCGGTGTCCACGGTGTCTCGCCCGAACTGGCTGAAAGTCATCGTCGGCAGGCTCAACGAACGGTTCGTGGTGGTGCTGATCTCCGATGTGAGCGAGACCATCCGCTTCTCCCAGGTGCGGGACTCCTTCATCACCAACGTGTCCGAGCAGCTCCTGAAGCCCACGCAGTCGTTGGAACGACTCGCCGACACATTGGAACGCGACGGAGCCGACCGGAACAACATTCAGGAGAACGCGGCGCAACTACGCCGGTCATGCGCGCATCTGGAGCATATGGTCTCCGACCTGCTGCTGCTCATCAAAGCGCAGGAGCCGATTCTGCCGACCGCCGACAACCGTATCAACGTCATGGCGCAGCTTAAGGCGGTGGCGTCCGAGCATACGGATAAAGCCGCATTGCGGGGCATCGCCATCAACGTGAACGGCGACGAATCGCTGGAGATCAATGGCGAGGCCGAGCAGATCCAGACCGCGCTCGCCAAACTCGTGGAGAACGCCATCACCTACTCCCCGGATGGAGCAAGTGTCAACATGACGGCCAAGCCCAGCGAGGACGGCGAACGGGTGACGATTCGGGTGCTCGATCATGGTGTCGGCATCGACGCCAAGGAGCAGGGGCGCGTATTCGAGCGATTCTACCGCGGCGGCAATCAGAACGGTCATTCGGAAGATGGTATCGGCTTGGGATTGGCCATCGTCAAGCATGTGGCGCTGACGCATCACGGTTCGGCATCGGTGTGGAGCAGCCCGGGGCAGGGAAGCACGTTCACATTGACGCTGCCGCTGGCGCGGAAGGCTGGCAACGAGCGGATCTGAACGAGTCTACTCGCCGAGTCTGCGGTAATCCCAGCGGTCGAAATGCTCCCATACCAGCATGAGCACGCCGATCACCGTGCCCGCCGCGCACATCGTCTGGCCGCGTCCGACATCGAATCCGAGCGCCAGCAGGATCATGCAGATGACCAGTCCGATGGCCCATAGCGACGTGCCGACCATGAACACCTTGCGCAGGTCCACACGTACCGGTTTCGGCGAAGGCTTGCGCACGCTGGGATCGATGATGGGGGCTAATTTCATACGGACACCATACAACGCGGGGTAACCTTGTAAGGTGGAATTGTGAGATAGGCGAAAGGAACGCGGTGTTTTCGATCGGCCCGGTGCCAAAGCGCTATGCTTGGGGCTCGAAAACACAGCTGCAGGGTCTGTTTTCGCTACCGGCGAACGGTGAGCCGTTGGCCGAGATGTGGTTCAGCGGGCATGAGGAGTCCCCCTCCGAAGTGACGTTGACCCCGGGCGTTCATATGCCGCTGCCTCAGGCGATTCGTAATGCGCCGGATATGATGGTCGGTCCGATATGCTCCGAACGCTTCGGCCCGGTACTGCCGTACCTGTTCAAAGTGATCTCCGCACGGATTCCGCTGTCGATGCAGGTGCATCCGGTTGGATTCCAGGCCCGGGCAGGCTTCAACGCCGAGAACGTCGCAGGGGTTCCGCTGGATTCGCCGGTGCGCTCATTCAAGGATGTGAACGAGAAAAGCGAGATGGTGGTGGCGCTTACCTCGTTTCAGGCTTCGGTCGGGTTCGCGTCGCGCGCCTTCGCCCTGCGGAACCTGCACGCCGTCGATCATCCGCTGGCCCGCCGCATGGAGTACGCGTTGGGTTCCCGCCCGCGGCATGACGAGCGGCCGGGGGAAGCTGATTTTTCCGAGGCCGACTCCCGTATGCCGATTGCCTCCGTGGTGTGGCCGACTTCCCATATAAGGACTTTTCGCGCCTTCCATGAGGCGATTGCCGCGAGTGCCGATCAGGCGTCCGGATTGCCGGAGGCGCTGGCTCATGCACGGGAGTCGGCCACGTCGTCGAAATGCAGGATGGCCTTTGACCATGCGATTGCCGCCGCGCAGGCGTTCCCCGGCGACGCCAGCGTATTGACGTTGCTGATGATGAATCCCGTGTCGTTGGATGAGGGCGATTCCGTATTCATTCCGGCGGGCACCCCGCATGCGTACATTCAGGGCACCGGCGCGGAAATCATGACGAATTCCGACAATGTGCTGCGCGCCGGCATGACGGTGAAGCATCGGGATATCGACAATCTGCTGCAATGCCTGAATTGCGCGTCCGTCGGCCCGATCGATCCCTCCGATGCGCGCCTGGGTACGTTCATCATGCGCGACATCGTGTTCTATCGTCCGCCTGCCGACGAATTCATGCTCGCCTACGGCCATGTGGATGGCGCAAGGCGTCCATGGCCGATACTCGACAGCATGGTGCAGCGCTACGGCAGGCTGGCCGATTACATGAAGGCCACCCATCAGCCATTGCCGCACCGTGGTCCGCGAGTGGTGCTGTGCACCGAAGGCAGGGTGTTGTGCCGCAGTGAGCGGGATTCACGTGCGCTTGCCGCCGGCGAGGCGGTGTTTGTGCCGGCGGACGAAGGCTGGCTGTCCGTGGATGCGGTGCGGGATGCGGCAAAGCCGGAGGATTCCTCCGGCTCGTTCATCGTCGCGTCCACCCCGTTCTAGAGATGTGCGACCACGTAGTCGATGCAGTGGATGAGTGCGGTCACGTCGGCCGGCTCCACGGAGGGGAATACGCCTACGCGCAACTGGTTACGCCCCAGCTTGCGGTAGCCGTTCGTGTCGACGATGCCGTTTTCGCGCAATACCGCCACCACTTGGGAGGCGTTGATGGACTCGTCAAGATCGATGGTGACCACGGCGTTTGAGCGTGCGGTCTTGTCGGCGACGAATGGTGAGGCGTAGTCGGACTGCTCCGCCCACGTGTACAGCAGCGAGGCGGATTTGGCGCAACGTGCCGAAGCCCATGCCAGACCGCCGTTGTCGTTGAGCCAGCGCACCTGGTTCTCCATCATCACCAGCGTGGCCACGGCCGGGGTGTTCAGCGTCTGGTCCTTACGGGAGTTCTCGATGGCCGAGGTGAGCGACAGGAACGGTGGGATCCAACGGCGTACGCCTGGCAGATCCACGCTTTTGGCGATGCCGTAGGCGCGTTCGATCGCCGCGGGGGAGAGCACGGCCACCCACAGGCCTCCATCCGATCCGAAGGCCTTCTGCGGGGAGAAATAATAGGCGTCGGTCTGTGAGATATCGACCGGCAGGGCCCCTGCCGCGCTGGTGGCGTCGATCAGCGTCAACGCGCCCCGTTCCTTGGAGCCTGCGATGCGCCTGACCGGTGCGGCCACGCCGGTGGAGGTCTCATTATGGGCCCAGCAGTAGGTATCCACATATTCGGTGAGTTCGGGCAGACGGTAGGTGCCCGGTTCCCCCGCGAAAATCTCCGGTTCTTCGAGGAACGGCGCCGATTGCGCGGACTTGGCGAATTTGGTGCTGAAGGAGCCGTAGGTGCCGAAGGCGGCCTTGCGGGTGATCAGCGAAGCGCAGGCGATATCCCAGAAGGTGCTGGCTCCGCCGTTGCCCAGCACGATCTCATAGCCGTCGGGAACCTGGAAGAAATTCGACAGACCTTCGCGAATGGAGGCCACGACCTGTTTGATGGGCGTCTGGCGGTGCGAGGTGCCCAGCAGGTTACGGGCCCCGTCGTCGAGGGCCTGGATCTGCTCGGGGCGGATCTTGCTCGGCCCCGAACCGAAACGCCCGTCTTCCGGCAGCAGTTTGGAAGGAATGGTTACGGTATTCGTCATGGTTCCTAGGGTAGCCAGATATGAGGATTGGGCGTCGCCATGACCGCCAGGCGGACTGAAGGCGTTCGTCAGTAAGGGGGATTGCTTCCGAGCTAAATCTCGGCCACGGTGTAACGTGTCTTATCGTGACGGTTCTATAACTCCATGTGCCGTAGGCGCGTGTGGGTTAAGGTACATCCGCAAGGAGTGATTGATTTATGAGTCATGCGGCGCATAAAGCTGCCCCGGGTTCGAAAGAGCGTTTCAGTGCCGCCAAGGCGCTGTTCGCGTCGAGTCGTGGTTCCCATACCGCCAAGGCCGTTCGTATGGTTCAGCTGGCCAATGGCGAGAGCGCCGTTGTCGGACTCGATCCGGCGGTTGCCGAAAAACTCAACGAAGTGGCGCCGATGACCCGTCGCGCCATGCGTGAGGCCGCACGCGCGTCGGAACGCCGTTCCACGATCGTGACCTCCGCATCGCTGGCCGCCCTGGTCGGTACCGCCGCCACGGCGTTGGCGTTCAGCCAGCAGAATTCGTCGAATCTGTTGGTGGCCGATGCGGCTACCACCACTACGCAGCTCAAGCGTGTGTCCGACACTTCCGCCGCGTCCCGTTCCGAGGAACGTACCGCCCTCAGCTCGCTGGTCGACTCCTCCGAAGAGTCGCAGACCTCCAATAACGGTGAATGGCAGCTGGGCGACACCAGCACGATCGCCGATGTCAGCCAGCTTTCCAAATCCAAGGCCAGCAATCCGAACGTTGCGGTGCTGATGGACCAGGATACCGAGTCGCTGCCCGCCGGATTCGATTCCGAGCATGCCACCGGCGATTCCGGCAATGCATACGAATTCAGCCAGTGCACGTGGTGGGCGTACGTGCGTCGCCACCAGCTCGGCCTGCCTGCCGGCTCCCACTTCGGCAACGGTTGCCAGTGGGCCGCTTCCGCGAAGGCTCTGGGCTACTGGGTCGACAACACGCCTCGTCATGTCGGCGACATCATCGTGTTTGCCGCGGGCCAGGAGGGTTCCGACTCCTATTACGGCCATGTCGCCATCGTCGAGAAGATCAATGACGACGGCTCCATCGTCACGTCCGAGTGCGGTTCCGTGATGAACGGCAAGACCTACTCCCGCACGCTCACCAATGTGAGCGATTTCCAGTACATCCACTACTGATTCGAGTTTTGTAGTCGGCCTGTCGTACACTTGTCTATTGATGAAGAATCTGACTAAACGTTGCTCAATGCTCACCGCTGTCGTCGCCGCTACCATGCTGTTCTCCGGTGCGGCGCCCGTGGCCCTTGCCGCCAGTGATGCAACAGACCAGGGTTCTGTTGTCGCCACACGGTCGTTCCCCAAGGTGAGCGCCGTGAAGAAGAACATTCTGGCCGAATCCACCTCCACCGAAGTCGAACAGGATTCCGACTGGGGCGGTGTGGAAAGCCTTGATGTCCCGCAAACCAAATCTCAGGCCGAAAAGGATGCCGAGGAACGTGCCGCTGCCGAGCAGCAGGCGCGTGAACAAGCCGCTGCGCAGGCTCAGCAGACCCAGCAGGCCTCCCGTAGTGCCGACCGTAGCGATCTGGCTACGGACAATTCCAGCAGCACCTCCACCGTTACCGTGACCCCGCCGAATGATGCGAGCGTGTCCAGCCTGCTGACGTTCGCCGGCCAGTTCGTAGGCAAGGTGCCGTACGTTTCCGGCGGCAATACCCCGTCCGGTTGGGACTGCTCCGGATTCGTGCAGTATGTGTATGGCCAGATGGGTGTCTCCCTGCCGCATTATTCCGGTGCACAGGCGACTGCGGGCCGTGCGGTCGGCAGCCTCGCCGAGGCGCAGCCGGGTGACATCATCGCCAATTCGCAGCATGCCGCCATCTATGTAGGCAATGGCATGGTGATCAATTCGCAGCTGAACGGCACTCGATACGATCCGATTGCCTGGGTCTTTACGAGCAGCTACAGCATCCGCCGCATTTTCTGACGACTGGTGGCTTTCACTGAAGGTGCATCTCCCTGATGGGGATGCACCTTTTGTCGTATGGACGACCGCAACTCGGCCGCGTCGCTACTGTTGAACGCGCATGTCGCGCGGTATTGTTGTGAATAGGGGCAGCGCATGGCGGCGCTGTACTAGGTTCAAGGAGGTCGTCCATGATTAACGACAAGGCAATCCTCGTTGGCGTTGATGGTTCCCACGCCAGCTACAAGGCCACATGGTGGGCAGCGAACTATGCGAAGCATGCGGGACTGACGCTGCAGATCGTCTGTGCATACTCGTTGCCGAGCTATGCCGCGGTGTCGTTCGATGCCACCTATACGGCAATGGGCGATGACAATGCGGCGCACAGCGATGCGCAGGAGATCCTGTCGAAGGCCAAGGCCATCGCCGACGAACAGGGTGTCGAGGCCGCAACGTTGATCGTTACGGGGGATCCGGCATCCGTATTCGTCGAACTGTCTCGCAACTACAATCTGATCGTCATCGGCAACCGCGGCAAGGGCGGTCTGGCGGAACGCCTGCTAGGGACCACCAGCTCCAGCCTGCCGGCCTACGCCTACTGCCCGATCGTGGTCGTGCCGTATACCGATGATGACGGCAATCTGATGCACCTGAACAACACCATCACCAAGGTGGCCGTTGGTTCGGATGAGTCCAAGTGGGGTCTGAAGGCACTTGAAATCGCGGCCGATTTCGCCGATGCCTGGGGCGCCGAGCTCGATGTGATCTCCGCGGTGCCGAATATGAAGGGCTCGGAGGACGAAGGCGTCATGGCGTCCTTCGAGGAGGATCTTGATGTTCGCATCAAGCCGTTGGAAGAGGCCCATCCGAACCTGAAGATCAACAAGCAGATCGTGCCCGGCCCGGCTGTCGGCGCGCTTACCAAGGCCAGCTACGATCATGACGTTGTGGTGGTCGGTTCCCGTGGCCGCGGCGGCTTCACCGGTCTGTTGCTGGGATCCACCAGCCAGGGCCTGCTGCAGCATGCCGTTGGGCCGGTCTACGTGGTGCCACGCAAGTATGTGGAGGCCGCGGAAAGCCGTCTCGATACGGTGCCGAGCTCTCCGGCCGATGTCAAGCCGAAGTCCCTTGAAGACATCAAGGGCGTCGAGGAGATTCCTGTCACCAAGGCGGAACCGGATGTGGTCGAAGCCATTGAGACCAAGATCGACCCGGAGCGTCACTGATACGCCAATGCCTCCGATCGGGGCGTAACGGGAGACATGGCAAAGGGCTTGCGATTCCAATCGAAACGGGAATCGCAAGCCCTTTGCCATGTCTTGTCTTGAAACGCGGCCTAGTGCTTGATGGTCACGTTCATGCGCACTGGGGTCGGCTCCACATACGTGTGCTTCACCGTGCAGCCCTTGTCGATATGGCGGGTGACGCGTTCCTTGAGCTTGTCGACGTCCTCGTCGCTCAGGCCCGCCTCGGTGGCGTCGATTTCGACCTGCTCGTCGAAACCGATGTAGGCGTCGCTGTCGGCGTCATAGGTGCCGTCGACAACGATCTTCGCACCCTTGCCCTCACCAAGCGTGTGCTCGACGGCGAACTGGCTCGACAGTGCCGCGCAGCCGGCCAAGGCGATCTTCATCAGATCGCCAGGAGTGAACTGGCCACGGCCCTTGCCGAACTTGATATGGGCGCCGTCCTCGCTGAACGCATCCCAGGAACCGTCTTTATTGCGCTCAACCCACAGTCGCTTGCCCATGGAACCTCCTCATCGTCTTGCAGGGAGCGCCGTTCGCTCCTCTTCACCTATCCTAATGTAGTCCATATGGATTCGTTCGCTGCGGAACGTTCCGAAAAGCGTGAGGGAACATGGCCAAGAACATGCCCGTGTGGATTGTGATGGTAAATGCATAGGCAGTCCCGCTCGATGTTGCGTTTGCCGGCTATGCTTGCAAGCATGGCTTTGACACCGGAACAACTTGCAGACATTCGTACCCGTATCCCCGCACGCCCCGATACCGACATCCCTATGCCGTATGAGGATCTCGTGCGCAGGATCCTGACGGAAGGCACCTTGAAGTCCGACCGTACGGGCACCGGTACGATCAGCCTGTTCGGCCAGCAGATTCGTTTCGATCTGAAAGACAGCTTCCCGTTGCTTACTACGAAAACCGTGTTCTTCAAAGGATTGGCCTACGAATTGCTGTGGTTCCTCAAAGGCTCCACCAACGTGCGCTGGCTGCAGGAGCATAATGTGCACATCTGGGACGAATGGGCCGACGAGAACGGCGATCTCGGCCCGGTGTACGGCGCGCAGTGGCGTAGCTGGCCCGCGCCCACGCCGGACGATCCGAACCGTACCATCGATCAGATCACGAATGTGCTTGATCTGATCAGGCATCATCCGGATTCGCGTCGTATGGTGGTGTCCGCCTGGAATCCCGCCGAGGTGGAGCATATGGCCTTGCCGCCATGCCACGCGCTGTTCCAGTTCTACGTGGCCGACGGCCGGCTGAGCTGCCAGCTGTACCAGCGTTCGTGCGACATGTTCCTCGGCGTACCGTTCAACATCGCCTCCTATTCGCTGCTCACCCTCATGATGGCGCAGCAGGCCGGCCTGGAACCGGGGGAGTTCGTATGGACCGGCGGCGACTGCCATGTGTACGACAATCACATCGACCAGGTGCTTGAGCAGCTTGGCCGCGAACCGTATCCGTACCCGAAGATTCGCATTCACAAGGCCGAATCGTTGTTCGACTACGATTACGGTGACTTCGAGATCATCGATTACCGGCACCACCCCACCATCAAGGCGCCGGTGGCCGTCTGAGCGTCTGCGCCAGACGCTAGACTACTGACCCTAGTCCAATCTCAAGGAGTGAATGAAATGGAGCATGATAGTAGCCGCAGTGGCTATCACGAACCCGAGCCCGGACATGCCGGGCTTGAGGACGAGGAGGATTGGGGCGACGATTTTCCCAAGACCTTTTCGGTGAATCTGATTTGGGCGCAGGCACGCGACAAGGAAGGTCGCGACGGCGCCATCGGATTCGAGGGTGGCATGCCTTGGCGTCTGCCGGAGGATATGAAGCATTTCACGGAACTTACCGTCTCGCATCCGGTCATCATGGGCAGAAGAACATGGGAATCGTTGAGCCCGAAGTTCCGCCCGTTGCCGAATCGCGACAATATCGTGATCTCGCATGATCCGGCATATTCCGCACCGGGCGCGACCGTGGTCGACACGTTGGATGACGCACTCGACCTGGCCCGGCAGGAGGCCATTCCGGACGACGGCCTCGATCGCAGTGAAATCTGGATCATCGGCGGAGCGCAGGTGTTCCGCGATGCGCTGCCGTTTGCCGACAAGGCGTATGTGACGCAGATCAGCATGCACGTCGATGCCGACACCTACGCGCCCGACATCGCTTCGCTGGCTGAGTCCGGCGCATGGCATATGACTGAGGAAGGCGTGTGGCAAGGCACGCAGAAGGGCTCCGACGACATCGCCGGATTCCGTTTTGTGACATACGAGAGAACCCGCGAGGAGTAAATCCGTTCATGTATACCGTGATGACCGTGTGTACGGGCAATATCTGCCGTTCCCCCATGGCCGAGATCATTCTGCGCACCGAATTCGAACGTCGTGGTCTGGCCGACAGGGTCAACGTCGAATCCAGCGGCGTCAGCGATGAGGAATACGGCAATCCGATCGACCGCCGTGCGGTGAAGGTGCTGAAGGAACGTGGCTACGAGCTGCCGGCGCATCATTTCGCACATCGCATCACCCGCGATGAGATCGAACGCACCGATCTGTTCCTGCCGATGACCGCCTCGCATATGCGCGCGCTGCTCCGCCAGCTGCCGCAGTCCAAGCGCGGTGAAGTGCACATGTACCGCAGCTTCGATCCGAATCTGCCGAAGCCGCCGGCCGGGTACGAGAGCGAAATCGACCTGGTGGACCCGTGGTATGGCGGGGCCCACGAGTTCGAAGTGGCGATAGATCAGATCGAAGAGGTTGCGCCGTATATCGTCGATTGGGTCGAACAACAACTGTGACGGACGAATAAGCCCCGGATTGTTCCGGGGCTTTATGGTATCGATGGTGGCTCCGAGCGGCATCGATCCGCTGACCTAACGATTTTCAGTCGTTCGCTCTACCAACTGAGCTACAGAGCCGTGAACATTAAAAAACCCGGCATAACCGGGTTTCGTTCGCGACCCCGGCCGGACTTGAACCGGTGACCTCCGCCGTGACAGGGCGGCGCTCTAACCAACTGAGCTACGGGGCCGTTGCTGCAGGTCGTTTCCGACTGGCAACAGATAGATATATTACGGCAAAGTCGACATCACGCAAATCACGGCGTGTCACCCTTGCCGTAGGGCATCAGGACTGCTGCTCCGATTCCAACTCGTTCAGCAGGTTCTCAAGCTCCTGACGATCCTGGTTGTCAAGCGGGGAGTCGTAATTGCTGTTGCTGTAGCTGCTGTAATCAAAATTCTCGAGCCCTTGTCGCATCAGACTGAGGAAGGTGTTCACGACCAGTATGGCCACGATGAGGTTGAACACCATGATGGCGGCACTGATGATGATGCCGGCAACGGCCATGCCCTTGCTGCGTTCGCCGGATTTGTTGATCTGCACCATGGCGACGATGGAGAGGATCAGGCCGGCCAGCGGTATGAAGAACGCCAGCACGAAGCCGACGATGCATAGGTTGTTCCAACGCTGGTCCGCAGGCTGCGGGTATGCCTGATACACGCCCTGCGGAGGGTATGGCTGGTTTGCCTGTGGGGCCTGCTGATACGGATTCTGCGCATACGCCGGCTGGCCGTACTCCTGCTGCTGTGAGGGCTGGGGAACTTCAGACTGCGGAGACACGGTCTGGAAATTCTGCGGGATGGACTCGGTGGGCTGATCCTGCGGCTGCTGCGGCGCAGGGCTGTTTTGATAATCACTCATAAGGCAAGTGTAGCCGATATCGATGGAAATGGCTTGTCTGAGGGCTAAGAAAGAACGGGTGTCGCATGAGGGGAAAACTTCCCATGCGGCACCCGTTACAGGTGTCGATGCCGTGCGTTGCTCACGGCATCACGTTTCGGCAGTCTTCACCGGTCTCAGTCGGCCTGCTTCCAGGTCTCGACGTCGATGTGGTGCTCCGGGTTGGCCTGCCATGCGGCCCAGGCGGACTTCACGATGTCTTCGACATCGTACTTGGCGTGCCAGCCCATCTCCTCGTTGATGCGCTTCGGAGAGCCGATCAGGTGCGGCGGATCGCCGGCACGACGGCCCATGACGGCCTCCTTGAACGGCAGTCCGGTGACCTTCTTGACCTCGTCGACGATCTGGCGCACGGAGGTGCCTTCGCCGGTGCCGACATTGAAGGCGTCGTACTTGCGCTCGTCGCGGTCCAGATACTTCAGGGCGGCGATGTGGGCATCGGCCAGATCGGACACGTGGATGTAGTCGCGCACGCAGGTGCCGTCCGGGGTCGGGTAGTCATCACCGAAGATCGCCGGGGCCTTGCCCTTCTTCAGGCGGTCGAACAGCATCGGAATGAGGTTCAGGATCGCCGGGTCCTCCAGTTCGACCGGGCCGCAGCCGGCCACGTTGAAGTAGCGCAGTCCGCAGAAGCGAATGCCGTATGGTTCCTCGCAGGCGCGGGCCATCCACTCGCCGAACAGCTTGGTCTGGCCGTACGGGTTGATCGGCAGCATCGGCACCACGTCTTCCGGCACCACGTCGACCGGCGGCACGCCGTAGGTGGCTGCGGAGGAGGAGAACACAAGCTTCTTGGCACCGGAATCACGCATGCCGATGAGCACGTTGAGCATGCCGTTGATGTTCTGCTGGTAGTACCACAGCGGCTTTTCGACGGATTCGCCGACCTGCTTGCGGGCCGCGAAGTGGATTACGGAATCTACGTCCTCGGCCTTCATGATCTCGGCGAGGCGCTCGCCGGCGCCCGGGGCGGCGATGTCCATGCCGTACAGTCGGGAGCCTTCGATGCGGGTGGGCTTGCCGTAGCTCAGATCGTCTACGACGACGACCTGCTCACCGGCCTGATGAAGAGCATGGACGACATGGGCGCCGATGTAGCCGCACCCACCAGTGACGAGAACTGTCATGTCTGGCCTTTCCTATGTTGAGCGTCAGTGCGGATATGCGGTTGCGGCGAATACGTCGAAAGCATAACCGTTGTTCACTTTTGCTCAGGTTTGTTACCTTTTGAACAATTTGAGTATAACACGTGAACACGAACGCACATAATCCGTCCGTTCCTGCGTTTCCTCTATAAATTAGGGTATGCAAGAAGTGATGAACACGCCGACCGATGGTCGGGAATCCGACGCAAACGCGCACGATGAGGCAAATGCAAACGAGCGACGTCCGGTGCTGTACGGACGCAAGGTGCTTTCGTTCGTGCGCCGTTCCGCAAGGCTGGACGCGCGCCTGCAGCGCGCATGGGATGCATATTCGGACGCGTATCTGCTGAATATCAATGCAGGCGAAGGCTCGCTCGACGTGCGCGAGGGGTTCGTGCTGGATGATGCCTATATCCGCGAAACCTGGGGCAACGGCAATCCGTTGGTCGTGGAGATCGGTTCCGGACAGGGCGAGAACATCGTGGCCGCGGCGGCCGCCGAGCCACAGACCAACTTCCTGGCGCTGGAGGTCTACGATCCGGGCGTGGCACGCACGATGCTGCTGGCGGGCAAGCAGGGGCTCGGGAACCTGCACATCGCCCAGGTCAACGCACCGGAGCTGTTCAAGGTGACCGCGGATGGTGCGATCGCCGAAGTGTGGACCTTCTTCCCCGACCCGTGGCCGAAGATGCGCCATCACAAGCGTCGTATCGTGCAGCCCGAGCTGGCCGGTGAGATCCATCGCACATTGAAGGCCGGGGGAGCGTGGCGCATCGCCACCGACATCGAGGACTACGCGCTGCATGTGCACGAGGTGATGGATGGGCTAGGGTCGTTCCGCAACGACGGCGACGTGACCGTGAGCCTGCCGGTGGAACACGTCGGCAAAGGTAATGCGGATGAGGCGGCCGGTCTTGAGCATGCCGATTTCACTGAGTCCGCACGCTTCGACGGGCGCGTGCTCACCAACTTTGAAAAGAAGGGCCTTGCCGCAGGTCGGGTGATTCACGATTTCACCTACCGCAAGGTCTGATGATGGCGGGGGGTGAGTATGGTTACGGCTCTCATTCCCGCCATTGCAACGGTTTGTGATACGACACGCCGGGGTTGCATGTCGTTGAGATTCGCGTATAGTAGGGCGAGTTGTCAAGCGGAAACGCTGAAAGCGCCCCCTTCGTCTAACGGTTAGGACACCAGACTTTCAATCTGACAACGAGAGTTCGACTCTCTCAGGGGGTACTTGCCTTGGTAACAAGGTGGCAATGGCCCCGTAGCTCAGTTGGTTAGAGCGCCGCCCTGTCACGGCGGAGGTCACCGGTTCAAGTCCGGCCGGGGTCGCTGGAACAGAAGAACGATGTCATCTGTTCATGGCTCTGTAGCTCAGTTGGTAGAGCGAACGACTGAAAATCGTTAGGTCAGCGGATCGATGCCGCTCGGAGCCACCATGGCAAGCCCGCATATCTGCGGGCTTTTTCGTTTCTCATACCTTATCCGTATTCGGATTTGTGGATGCCAATCCCCCTGATAATAAGAGACATGTCGGGGCGACAATCGTTCTTTCGTAGTATCTTGTGGTTTCGGGCATGTTTTTCTTTTCCGCAATATCACTGTCTCTTTTCGCGCTGGTGGATGAACGGACGGTATGACTGTATGCGACGGTCATGCCAAGTGATATGCCGAAACTTTCGGGAACGTTCACGGGAATCTTTGTGTCGTTGTCTCGAAAATCCCCTTAATCAGGTCTATGATGATTCTCGTCAGGTCGCAACAATGGTGATTGCGACCCCCGAACACAGTACCTTTGCTTAAAGGAGAGCACTTATGGTCTATCGCATGATTTTCAACCAGACCGCATACTTCGGCCGTGGCGCCATCAAGGAGATTCCGGGCGTGGCCAAGTCCCACGGCTTCACCAAGGCGTTCATCATCACCGATCCGGTGCTGCTTGAAACCGGTACCGTCAAGAAGGTCACCGACGTGCTTGACGAGGCGGGCATGCCGTACGAGGTGTTCAGCAACGTCAAGCCGAATCCGCCGGTCGAATGCATTCAGGATGGCGTGGCCAAGTTCGCCGCATCCGGCGCCGACTTCCTGATCGGCTTGGGTGGCGGCTCCCCGCAGGACACCTGCAAGGGCATCGGCATCATCACCGCCAATCCGGAGTTCGCCGACGTGCTTTCGCTTGAGGGCGTCGCCGACACCAAGAATCCGTCCGTGCCGATCTTCGGCGTACCGACCACCGCCGGCACCGCCTCCGAAACCACCATCAACTATGTGGTCACCGACACGGCCAACAAGCGCAAGTTCGTGGCCGTCGACCCGCATGACATTCCGATCGTAGCCTTCGTGGACCCCGATCTGACCGACTCCATGCCGCGCGGCCTCAAGGTCGCCACCGGTCTTGACGCCCTGACCCACGCCATCGAAGGCTATATCACCCCGGGCGCATGGAGCCTGTCCGACTGCCTGTCGATGCAGACCATCCGCATGATCGCCAAGAACCTCGCCAAAAGCGCCGATGGCGATGTTCCCGCAGGCGAGCAGATGGCCTATGCCTCCTACATCACCGGCATGGCCTATTCCAACGTCGGCCTCGGCCTGGTGCATGGCATGGCGCATCCGCTGGGTGGCCGCCTCGGCGTGGCCCATGGTGTGGCCAACGGCATTCTGCTGGCGCCGGTCATGGAATACAACAAGGACTTCACCGGCGAGAAGTACCGTGACATCGCCGATGCGTTCGGCGTCGAGGACGCCTACACCGGCGACCTCGAGAAGGTGCGCGAAGAGGCCGTGCAGGCCGTGCACAAGCTCACCGTCGACCTGAAGAACCCGACCACCATCTCCGAAGTCGGCGCCACCGAGGCCGATCTGGAGCCGTTGGCGCATGACGCCTTCCACGACGTATGCACGCCGGGCAACCCGCGTCAGGCCACGCAGGAAGACATCCTCGCCATCTACAAGAGCCTGATGTGATGTGGCTCCTCACGATAATGAGCCGGTCATGGCGCGAATCGTGAGGAAATCGACGCCGACAATCGATTGTGGTGCCGATTCCATGAATCCACCTCGGAAACCCGGGTGTGCTCCATGGAATCGGCACCACAATTCCTTTTCGGGCCAATTCATGGGGCTTGGCGCCGTGACCTGCGGTGCTGGCCCGTGAACCCCTATTCGTGCCGTACGCTCCACTCCTCATCGGTGGGGGTATCGTCATAGAGCTCACGGCCCTCCTGCTCGGCCAGTTCCATCTGCTCGTTGATCCATGCGGCCTCGGCGGGGTTGATGTCGGCCGTGTCAAGCACCTTCTGCCATACCGGGTACAGCATGTGCATCACCGGATAGAGCGCGGTGATGAGGATCTCCGGCTTATGCTTGCGGGAATGCTGCGGGTGCGCGTTGAACGTGTTCTTGAACCGGCGCATGTAGTTCAGGAACGACGTGGGGGAGGTGTCCATGCGGCGCGCGCTGATGCCGGCGATCATGCGCGGGCAGTACACCGTCTTCAGATCCTTGCCGAGCAGATGCAGCGAGATATCGATGTCCTCATGCATCACATCCGATTTGTCGCGGCATACCTCACCCGCGATTTCGCGCCAGGCTGAGGCGCGTAACGCCATGTTCGATCCGAACAGCAAAGGCTGGCCATCATCGGCCTTGTAGATGCGCTTGCGGGTGGAGTTGTCGCCGCGGAGCCCGAAATGGCGGCTCGGCATGTCGTAGTACATCACCGGACCGGTGGCGCCCATGGCCTCCGGATCCTCGGTGAAGATGCCGGAAACCACCTCGACCCAGTCCGGGCGGATCATGCAATCGGCGTCGAAACGGCCCAGCACGTCGCCAGTGGCATGGTTCAAGCCGTAATCACGCGTGGGAATCAGGCCCTGCTCCTCATCCTGATGCAGCAGACGAACCGGAGCCTCGGGATGATCCCTCATGAACTGCTCGACCACGGCGACGGTCGAATCGGTGGAGCGGTTATCGACGACAATCACCTCATGTGGCATCACGGTCTGCCTGGTGGCGTTGAGCAGGCAATCGTTGATACGCTCCGCTTCATTCCATGCAGGGATGACAATTGAAACGTTCAGCATGCCTACAAGAATATGTGCCAGCCCGTACACGGCGTCTGTCGCTACAATAAGGAGCCATGAGCGAACGCGTACGGCATACGAACGATACGGCAGACGATACGGCGACTGCCACAAACACCACGAATACGGCGAAAACCACACCGGATGACGGGCAGCGTTGGGATTTGGGCACCCTGTTCCCGGCGAAGGGCGATCCCAGAAGACCGCCGGAATGGATGGGCCGAGCCTTGCTGTACATCGCCATCGCCATCGTGGTGTTCAGCTTCTGCTGGCGTTCCTGGGGGCAGATCGCATATCTGGTCATGGACATCGTGATCTCCCTGTTCCTCGCGCTCGCGGTGGAACCGGTGGTGATGCCGCTGGTCAAACACGGATGGAAGCGTGCCTTCGCCTCGCTGTTCGCGCTGGTATTGCTGGCGGTGATCCTGTGCACGCTGCTCGGCCTGTTCGGCAACATGTTCGTGCAGCAGGTGATCGCCATGATCAACGGCCTGCCTGACCTGTACAAGCAGATCTGCGATTTCGTGAGCCAGTACACGAATTTCGAACTGCCTGAGATCAACAGTCTCGGCAGTGAGATCCTCAAGAACATACAGACCTCCTGGGTCACCGATTTCGCGGGCACGGCCCTGAGCACGGTGTCCGGCCTGTTCTCCTTCCTGCTGAATCTCATGACCATCGTGATGACCACGTATTACATTTCCGCTGCCGGCCCGAAGCTGCGCCGCGCCGCCTGCCAGTGGATGGCGCCGGCCGCACAGCGCCGCTTCCTGTTCGTATGGACCGTCAGCCAGGGGCAGATCTCGTCATTCCTGTTCTCCCGTGCGCTTCTTGCATTGCTCAACGCCGTGTTCACCGCCATCTGCCTGGAAGTCCTGCATGTGCCGTATTGGCTGCCGTTGGCGTTGTTCTGCGGCGTCACCTCGCAGTTCATCCCGATGCTCGGCACCTATATCGGCGGCGCGCTGCCGGTGCTGTTCGCCTGGGGCAACCGGGGTATCTGGTATGGTATCGCCGTGCTTGCATTCATCTGCGTCTACCAGCAGATCGAAAACCTGATTTTCGCGCCGAAGATCTCGCAGCGCACCATGAACATCAACGATGCCGTCGCCTTCCTTGCCGTACTCGCCTTCGGCTCGTTGTTCGGTGCGCTCGGCGCATTCCTGGCGCTGCCGGTCACCGCCTCCATCCAGACCATCTTCCGTACCTACACCAAGCGGTACGATCTGGTTGATTCCCCGCTGATGAACGATCCGGTTCCGGAAAGGAAATCGAAGGTGGTGGAGGGCGCCGAGGCGATCAGCGAGCGTGTACTGCACCATATACCGCGTGCCGTGCAGGGCTCCACCGCGAATGTGCCGATCTCGGACGAGGTGCGTCAACTGCAGGAACAGGCGTACAATATCAGCCCGTCGGGTGGTTCGGACGATGCCGACGATTCGCAGACGCTCGCCATTCCGAAGAACGCGCTTTCCGCACGCGGCAACAATCCGCTGAAGGGAACGCAAGACGCGGACGAAACGCAATCAGGCGAGACTCCCGACCCCGAAACGCATGACGCATCCGACGATAATCCGAGAAGTAGGTGGCGCTAATGGTACTGCTGAGCGTACTGGACGTGATCCTGGTCGTCCTCGGCGGCGCGGGCATGGTTTACCAGGCGGTGTGCATTCTCATCTCCCTGTTCACCAAGCCGGTTAGATTCCCCGAAGCCCCGATGGACAAGCGGTATGCCGTACTGATCTCCGCGCGCAACGAAGAGAACGTCATCGGCAATCTCATCACCTGCATCCAGACTCAGACCTACCCGAAGGATCTCATCGACATCTGGCTGGTGGCCGACAACTGCACCGACACCACCGCCGAAGTGGCGCGCGGCATGGGTTGCCATGTCATCGAACGGTTCAACCAGCAGCTCATCGGCAAGGGATATGCGCTGACCTATCTGCTCGACCGGATGAACGAGTCCGGCGCGTCCGACCCATATGACGCCTTCTTCGTGTTCGACGCTGACAACAAGCTTGACCGGCACTACTTCGAAGAGATGAACAAGGCGTTCCAGTCCGGCTTCAAGATTCTGACCAGCTACCGCAATTCCGTAAACCTGTCCGACAACTGGGTCTCTTCGGGCTCCGCACTGTGGTTCATCCGCGAATCGCGATTCCTGAGCGCCTCACGCATGTGGCTCGGCAACAGCTGCCATGTCGGCGGCACCGGCTTCATGTTCTCGCAGGAGATCATGCGTCGCAACAACGGCTGGAAGTTCCATCTGCTGACCGAAGACCTCGAATTCACCATGGATTCCGTGCTGCATGGCGACCGCATCGGCTATTGCGGCACCGCCATCCTGTATGACGAGCAGCCCGTCACCTTCTCGCAGAGCTGGCGTCAGCGTCTGCGGTGGAGCAAGGGATTCCTGCAGGTGTTCCGCTATTACGGTCCGGCCCTGATCAAACGTGCGATTCGCGAACGTGACTTCTCCGCCGTCGATTTCACGCTGTTGCTCTGCCCGTTCACCGTGCTCGGCATAGCCCGCATCCTGCTCGGCCTGCTGTTCGCGCTGTGCGGATTCGTGACTTGGCAGAGCCAGCTCAATTCGCTTACCGGGTGGACATCCGGCATCGTGATGTCGGTGGTTGGCATGATGGGATTGGCGGCGCTGACCATCATCGTGGAACGCGATCATGTGGGGGCCACCAACAAGGAGCTGTTCGCCTACGTGCTGAGCTTCCCGATCTACATGTTCAGCTATGTGCCGATTTCATTCCAGGCGGTGTTCTCCAAGGCGGAGTGGAAGCCAATCGAACACAAGGGCTGACGGCCGATCGCCGGTGGAGCCACTTTTCGCTTGATACCGCGGTTTTTCGTACGTATTGGGAGAAAAAACATTTCGTTGACGGCGTAGCTTATATGGAAAGTTCGCTACGAGCGTAATGTATGTTTTATTTCGGGGGTGATAGGGTGTTGACATGAGTTTAGACAATATGACTCCCTCTGTGGGATTTGCCCCGGCCGTTCCCCTGGATGCCTCCGCGGCGGTTTCGATTCGCGGCCTGTTCAAGCGCTTCGAGCAGAAGGTGGCCGTCAATGGATTGTCTCTGGACATTCCGGTGGGTTCCTTCTATGGATTGGTCGGACCGAACGGTGCCGGCAAGACGACCACACTCAATATGGTGACCGGCTTGCTCGTGCCTGATGGCGGTGCGGCCATGATTCTCGGTCGTGACGTATGGCGCGACCTGAACGCAGTGAAGCGTTCCATCGGTGTGATGCCGCAGCCCGACCAGATCTTCGACCGGCTGACGGGCCTGCAGCTGCTCGTCTACGCAGGCATGCTGCGTGGCATGAAACGCGCCGAATCGGTCAAACGCGCCAACGACCTGTTAGGGGCCTTCGACCTGACCGGCGCCGCGAACGTGATGGTCGCCGACTACTCGGCCGGCATGACCAAAAAGATCTGCCTGGCCAGCGCCATGATCCACAGCCCGCGCGTCCTCGTGCTCGACGAGCCGTTCGAATCGGTCGATCCGGTCTCCAGCGCGAATCTCAAGGACATCCTCATCGAATACGCCTCCACCGGCGGCACCGTCATCATCTCGTCGCACGTCATGGCACTCGTCGAGAAGATGTGCACGCATGTGGCCGTCATCAACAAGGGGCAGGTCTGTGCGGCCGGAACCGTGGAGCAGGTCGCGGCCGGCGAGGATCTCGAGGAGCGCTTCCTGCAATTGGTCGGCGGCCGCCACGCGGCGGCGCACCTGTCGTGGCTGGACGGTGGTGCGCAGTGAACACCGTCGGAACCATCATGAGATTGCGTTGGGCGCTGATGCGGGCGACCATGCGCAAATCGACCATGATGCTCGTCAGCTACATCATCGGCGCGATATTCGGCGTCGGAGCGCTTGTCGGTTCCGTGGCGCTGGGTCTCATGCTCGGCCCGCTCATCGACGGTCCCGGCGGCATGATCTGGCAGATCCTGCGTATGGTGATGGTGCTGGGCGGCACCTTCACCACGGTCATCGTGATCATCATGCAGATCATGTATTTCGGCCAGGGTACGGCCATGAATCCGCATAGATTCGAGCTGTACGGCATTGACGACCGCACGTTGACCAGTGGCCTGTTCCTATCCGGACTGACGGGCATGGGCGCGATCTGGGGCATACTCATCCTGCTCGGTCTGGTGCCGATCTATCAGAGCGCGGGCACCGTCGGCATCGTGGCGGGCGCCATCGCGGTCCCGTTGGCCGTCATCACCATACTGGCGTTGTCGAAACTTGTGATTTCGCTGCTGTCCACGTTGACGAGTTCCAGCAGCGGCAAAAGCACGATCACCGTCATCACCATCCTGCTGTTCGTGGTGCTGTGCCAGGTACCCGGCATGGTGATGAACAGCCAGGATATGGAGCATTTCAGCTTCAAACCGTTCGTGATGGTCGCGGACGTGTTCTCATGGACGCCGCTGGGTGCGGCGTTCCAGCTGCCGTTCGACGTGGTCGCCGGTTCCTGGGGGCCCGCGGCGCTCCGCCTGCTGATACTCGTCGCCACATGGGCGGTATGCTACCTCGGTTGCCTGTGGTGCCTGAAGAAGGACCGCACCATCGCCGGTGCCGCCACGCGCGTCGCCGCCACAAAGGGCATCGGCCTGTTTTCCATGATGCCGGATTCCCCGTCCGGTGCGATTTCGGCCCGTATGCTCACCTATCTGCGCAGGGACCCGCGACAGGCGCCGATGCTGTTTATGCCGCTGCTGTTCATCGTGATCTTCACCATAGAGTCGCGTGGCATGAACGTGATGATATGGCAGTCGATCATCTGGTCCGGTTTCTTCCTGGTGCTGCTTGAGGGCAACGGACTGTCCTACGACGGCCGTGGCTTCACCATGGAGGTGATCAGCGGCGTTCGCGGCGTGGACGACCGTCTCGGCCGCGTGCGCGTCTATGCGATCATGACGGTCGCCTATATCGCGGTGCTGATGGTCATCGTCTATGTGATTACCGGCGATTGGCGCAGCATGGGAGGACTGGCCACGGGATTGGTCTTCGGCTGCCTGAGCCTGTGCCTGGGATTCTGCGGATTGGGCCTGGCGGAAGTGGTCTCCTGCGTGTTCATGTATCCGGTGCCGTCCATTTCGCACCCGTTCTCGTCGCCGCAGGGCAGGGTGGGCGCCCAGATGCTGTTTCCCTTCCTGCATATGTTCGGTATGATCCTGCTGATGCTGCCCACCGGCATCGTTGCGTTGGTGCTGGGATTGACGGGCAACTGGGACCTGTACTGGCTGCTGGCTCCGGTGGCGCTGGTCAACGGCGCCGCCGTGCTTGCGATTGGTACATGGCTTGGCGGTAAGCTGTTGGAAGCTCGGATGCCGAGGATTCTCGCCACGTTGGACTCCTTCGCGTCCCTGCAGCAGTAAGGACGGATGCCATCGGATTGATAGGGGGGAGCGGTCGGTGACGCGCAGAACAGGAACATTCCATCACGGGACGATTCGCCGCCGCATCACCGTATCGCTTTCCGTGATCCTCACCGCAGCGCTGTGCCTGGGGTATGCGGCATGCGACCTGTATGACGTGCTACCGGGCGTGTTGACGCTCAAAGAGGTGGAACGCACCACAATCACGAATCCCCGTACCGTGCTGTCCGCGTCGAAAGCCATCAAACGGCTGGATTCGTCGATTGCCGTGGACGCCACGGCCGCACAACGGCTTATCGACGAGTTCGCTGCGACCGAAGGCATCGGGGGCGACTATTCCATCGCCATCGCCGACGCCAAGGGCGAGGTGGTGGCCGAAAGCGGCATCGACAAGGCCAGGGTGCCGGCCTCCACCATGAAAACGCTGACCGCATACGCCGCCGCGACCACGCTTGACATGGGAAGCACACTCGCCACCGAAGTCTATATGGAGCAGAAGCAGGACGGCACCGCGAATCTGGTGCTCGTCGGCAACGGCGACATGCTGCTTGGAGCAGGGAACAGCGACACCGCGCACGTCAACGGGCGGGCCGGACTCGGCACACTGGCCAGCGACACCGCGCGGGCGTTGAAGCAGCGTGGCATCAGCAAGGTGACGCTGAGCTACGACGATTCGCTGTTCGGCGATGACCGCTGGCCGTCCGGCATAGCCGACCTCGACACCGAACACCTGTATTACGCACCGGTCTCATCCATGGCTGTGGATGGCGGACGACAATGGAATGGCGCGAATCCGCGGAATCCCGACGTGTTCTCCGACTATCCCGTCCTGAGCATGCAGCCGGCCCTGGACGCCGCGCAGACGTTCCGGCAGCGCTTGGAGGAGCAAGGCATCACCGTGCAGGGCGATGCCGAACAAGGCGGCGCACCTGCGGGAACCAGTCCGATCGCGAAGGTTCAGTCAGCCTCGCTGAGCGAGGTTATGGCATTCATGCTGCGACATTCCGACAACACCCTGGCCGAGGAGTTCGGCCGGCTGCTGGCCATCAGCGAAAAAACCGACAATTCCCCGGCGGGCGCGACCCGTGCGGTCAAGAAGG
This sequence comes from Bifidobacterium moukalabense DSM 27321, assembly GCF_000522505.1. Lineage (GTDB taxonomy): Bacteria > Actinomycetota > Actinomycetes > Actinomycetales > Bifidobacteriaceae > Bifidobacterium > Bifidobacterium moukalabense. The sequence continues at coordinate 659,847 of NZ_AZMV01000007.1, forward strand.
TTCTGGAACAGGCGGGAATCTCCACGAACGGGCTGCGCATGATGAACTGCTCCGGTCTTGCAGAGGAATCCAAGGTCACCGTACGCACGCTGCTCGAGGTGCAGCAGCGTAACCTCACCGCCGGAGCCGGTGCCGCGGCGGCGGAGGGATTGTCCATCGTAGGCTTCGTCGGCACCGCTGCCGACCGGCTGGACGACGCTTCCGAAGCGGGGCTGCTGCGGGTGAAGACCGGCAGTCTCGGCGATGTCACCTCCATGGCCGGCAACGTGTCGCGCACTCGTGGGGGAGCGCTGACCTTCGCCGTCATCATCAATGACCCCAACGACATGCAGTCCGCACGTGAGGCCATCAACACGTTCATCGCCGGCCTGCCGAAGCTGTGAGCCCCAATGGTGTACTCCTCACGACTGCGCAAGGCCATAGGACAACTCAGAACCGCGTTGGCCGACGCCGGATTCGGCCTGCAGGATGCGCGCTTCACCCGGCATGGCAAGCATGAACCGAGCACGGACGCGCCATTGATCATGGTCGCATGCTCCGGCGGGCGCGATTCCATGGCGTTGGCGGCGGTATCCGCAACCGTATGCGCCAGCCTGGGATTGCGCTGCGGCGCCGTCATCATCGACCATCGGCTGCAAAGCGGTTCCGCGGATGTGGCCGAGATGACCGCGCGCCGTTGCAGGGCGCTGGGACTTGATCCGGTACGTGTGCGCGCCATCGAAGTGCACGGCACCGGGCAGGGTGTCGAAGCCGCAGCCAGGGAGGCCCGGTATTCCGCCATCGTCGAGGAATGCTCGGATGCAGCGGCCGTGCTGCTGGCGCATACGAGGAACGATCAGGCCGAGACGGTGCTTATCGGGCTGCTGCGCTCCGCCGGGCTCGACGCCATCGCCGGCATGGAAGGCTCGTTCAGCCGTGACGGCGTGACGTTCCTGCGCCCCTGGCTGGACGTGACGCGGGAGGAGACCACCGGCATCTGCGGGGATCTGGAGCTCACATGGTGGGACGATCCGACCAACGGCCCCGATACGGTCCAAGGCGACGGCTTGCCGCCGAGCGACCCGTTGCCGGCGGACTATCCGCTTCGTTCGCGTGTGCGGCATGATCTGATGCCGTACCTGCGGCGTTTTGCAGGGGCCGATGTCGTGTCGCGGCTTTCGATCGGTGCGGGGCTTGCGCAAACCGACCGGGAGTATCTCAACGAGCGGGCGCAGGAGATCATGGAACGGGCCGTGACGTTCGATGGAGACCAAGTGCGGTTCGATGTCGTTACGTTGCGGACGCAGCATGAGGCGATCCGGTTGCGTGTCATCGCCCATGCGCTCGGACAGGCCGGCATCGCGTGCTCCGCGCGGCAGGTCAGACAGATTGACCGGCTCATCACCGACTGGCATGGCCAGCGCGGCGTGACACTTCCCAGTGGATATTCAGCCAATCGCCAGAAACACGTCATTCGCGTGTGCCAAGATGGTGGGCATGCGAATCGCTGACGTACAAGAAGACATCGATCACGAACTGATCACCAAAACACAGATTGAAGACATCATCAACCATGCCGCGGCCCAGGCCAGTGAAGACTACCGCGGCAGGAATCCGCTGCTGGTGTGCGTGCTCAAGGGGGCTGTGAACACCATCGCCGCCTTTGCGCAGGCGATGAGCATTCCGGTGCAGATGGACTTCATGAGCCTATCAAGCTATGGGTCCGGCACCGAATCAAGCGGTACGGTCACCGTTCGTCAGGATTTGTCGACCGATGTGCGTGGGCGCCACGTGCTGATCGTCGAAGACATCATCGATTCCGGCATCACGTTGGCGTGGCTTGTCGACGAGCTGAAGCGCCGCGGTGCCGCTTCCGTGGAGATCTTTGCGCTGCTGGAAAAGCCCGCCCGCCGCAAGGTGAATGTGGATGTGAAATATAAGGGATATGAGATTCCCGACGAATTCGTGGTCGGCTTCGGTCTGGATTATGACGAACATTACCGCAATCTTGATTCGATCGCGGTGCTGAAGCCGGCAGTTTACCAAGGAGGTCAGGCATGAGTTTTCCTTCAGGCCAGCCGCCGCAGAACAACGGCGGCAATTCGAACCGTCCGAACAACGGTAATCCGTTTACCAATCCGTTCGGACGCGGTGGCAACGATGGCGGCAACAACGGCAATGGAGGCAATGGCCCCCGTCCGTTCTGGCAGTCCCCATGGCTATGGGTGGTGGTCGTGGCATTGCTTGCCGTGACGATGTTCCAGCTGTTCGCGGGCACCGGATCGCAGACCATCGACACCAAGGACGGCATGCAGATCCTCAACGGCAACAACGTCGAGTACGCGCAGATCGTCGATAACACGCAGCAGGTCAAGCTCAAGCTGAAGTCCGACTATTCGGCCACCGATCCCACGACCGGCAAGGTCAAGAACTACGGCAAGAACGTACAGTTCTACTACACGTACGCGCAGAGCGCCGCCGTGGTCAAGGCCGTGCAGAAGGCCGACCCGACCCAGGGGTGGACGGCGACCATGCAGCAGACCAGTGTCTGGACCTATCTGCTCACCTCGATCCTGCCGTTCATCATCTTCTTCGCGCTGTTCTGGTTCCTCATGAGCCGCATGGGCGGAGCCGGCGGCATGTTCGGCATGGGCGGCAAGAAGAACAACGGCAAGCTGCTCGAAGGCCAGACCCCGACCACCAAGTTCTCCGACGTGGCCGGCGAGGACGCCGCCGTGCAGGAGGTCGAAGAGATCAAGGACTTCCTCAAGGATCCGTCCCGATACAAGGCACTGGGCGCCCGCATCCCACGCGGTGTGCTGCTGTACGGCCCTCCGGGCACCGGTAAGACGCTGCTGGCGCGAGCCATCGCAGGCGAGGCCGGCGTGCCGTTCTACTCCATGGCGGGTTCCGACTTCGTGGAGATGTTCGTCGGTCTTGGCGCATCCCGCGTGCGCGACCTGTTCGACGAGGCCAAGAAGAACGCCCCGGCCATCATCTTCATCGATGAGATCGATGCGGTCGGCCGCAAGCGTGGCGGTTCCGGCATGAGCGGCGGCCACGACGAGCGCGAGCAGACCCTGAACCAGCTGCTTGTTGAGATGGACGGTTTCAACAATGACACCAACCTGATCATCATCGCCGCGACCAACCGCCCCGACGTGCTTGATCCGGCACTGCTGCGTCCGGGCCGTTTCGATCGCCAGGTGGCCGTGGAGGCGCCTGATCTGGAAGGCCGTGAGGCCATTTTGAAGGTGCATGCCAAGGGCAAGCCGTTCGTGCCGGACGTCGATCTGCACATGATCGCCGTGCGTACGCCGGGCTTCACCGGCGCCGATCTGGCCAACGTGCTCAACGAGGCCGCGCTGCTGTGCGCCCGTGCCGGTGCCCAGCTGATCGACAACCGCGCCATCGACGAGGCCATCGACCGCGTGCAGGCCGGTCCGAAGCGCCGTTCCAAGGGCATGGCCCTCGAGGAACTGCGCAACACCGCCTACCATGAAGGCGGCCACGCCTTGGTCGCCGCCGCCATGAACGACACCGATCCGGTCACCAAGGTCACCATTCTGCCGCGAGGCCGTGCGCTCGGCTATACCGCCGTGATGCCCACCGAGGACCGCTACTCCATGTCGCGCAACCAGCTGCTCGACCAGATGGCCTATGCCATGGGCGGCCGCACCGCCGAAGAGGTCGTGTTCCACGACCCGACCACCGGTGCATCCAACGACATCGAGAAGGCGACGAGCATCGCCCGCCAGATGGTGCTCGACTATGGCTTCTCCTCCAAGCTCGGCGCCATCAAATGGTCCGACGACGACCAGGGCGATCTGGGATCCCTCAACCACAAGTATTCCGGCCGCACCGCCGAAATCATCGACGAGGAGGTCCTGAAGCTCGTCGAGACGGCGCATACCGAAGCGTGGAACGTCATCAACGAGAACCGTGACATCCTCGACGAGCTGGTACGTCAGCTGCTCGTCAAGGAGACGCTCAACGAAAAGGAACTGGCCGCGATCTTCGCCAACATCAAGAAGGCGCCGAAGCGTGACGTGTGGCTGAGCGACAGCCGGCGTCCCGATTCGGACAAGCCTCCGGTGGAGATTCCCGAATCCCTGAAGAAAAGCGCAGGATTGACCAACTGATGAGCGATACCGAAGTATTCGATACCACGCTTGACGACAACAAGGCCCGCGCCGCTCATGCGGCCGGGCCTGTCGGCTATGACGAGGAAGGCGTTCGCCAGGCGGTACGTCTGTTTCTGCGATCCATCGGCGAGGATCCGGACCGTGAAGGTCTGCTCGATACCCCCGACCGTATCGGTCGTGCCTGCAAGGAGCTGTTCGCGGGTCTGGGCCATGGTCCGCAGGAGGTGCTGAAGACCAAGTTCAAGGTCGACACCGACGAAATGGTACTGGTGCGCGACATCGAACTGTTCTCCGTATGCGAGCACCATTTGCTGCCGTTCCACGGCGTGGCCCATGTCGGCTACATTCCATCGAACGGGCAGGTGGCGGGTCTGAGCAAGCTGGCACGGCTGGTGGAGCTGTATGCCCGCCGCCCGCAGGTGCAGGAACGCCTCACCCAGCAGGTCGCCGACGCATTGATGACCGGCATCGAGGCGCGTGGCGTGATCGTGGTCACCGAATGCGACCACATGTGCATGGCCATGCGAGGCGTCAAGAAGCCACAGTCGCGTACCGTGACCTCCGCCGTGCGAGGCTGTATGCGGGATGCCGCCACACGATCCGAGGCGATGAGCCTGATTCTGTCACAGCATTCGTGAGATGCCGCGCGGCCATATAACGGAAGGGGAACAGGATGGCACAGGATATGAAGGCGATTCACGATAGCGAACACACTCTGGTGATGGGCGTGCTCAACATCACCGAAGACTCGTTTTCCGACGGCGGACTGTGGCTCGACCCGGCAAGGGCCAAAGCGCACGGCGAGGCGATGATGAGGCAGGGGGCCGACATCATCGACATCGGGGCCGAATCAACCCGCCCCGGTGCCAAACGCGTCAGCGAGGAAGACGAGAGATCCCGCGTGCTGGGGGCCGTGGACGCGTTGATTCCCGAAGGCGCCGTGCTGTCCATCGACACCACGCGCGCTTCGGTGGCGCTTGCGGCGCTGGATCATGGCGCGCAGATCATCAATGACGTGTCGGGCGGGCGGCTGGATGCCGAACTGCCCCATGTGGTGGCCGCGCATTCCGAATGCCTGTACATCGTACAGCACTGGCGGGGTTGGCTGGCCGGGGCGGCCGGAACGGTGCCGGATGCCGACACCTCCGTGTACGCGAACGGCGTGCTGAATGACGTATACGACGAGCTGATGGCGCAGGTCGATGCGGTGCTGGCCGCCGGTGTCGGGCCGGAACAGGTCATCATCGATCCGGGCTTGGGGTTCTCCAAGCCGGGCATCGAGCATAACCTGCCGTTGCTGGCCGGGCTGGAACGGTTCAACGCCACCGGGTATCCGGTGCTGATCGGCGCTTCGCGCAAGCGCTTCGTCGGCGCGATGCTGGCTGCGGCGGGCATCGACGAACCAACCATGGCCGATAAGGACAACGCCACCGCCGCCATCAGCGCTCTGAGCGCCGAACACGGTGCCTGGGCGGTGCGCGTGCATGACGTGGCCAAAACCCGCGATGCCGTGGCCATCGGCAGCGCCTGGCGCGCATATGGTAAGTAATGTCTCCTCTGACGGAGGCAATGATGGACGAAAGGTCGGCATGGATCAGATTCGACTGACGGGAATCCGCGCGGCGGGCAGGCATGGCGTGCTCGACTTCGAGTATGAACGCGCACAGACCTTCGTGGTGGACGCCACGCTATCCCTTGATTTGGCTCCCGCAGGCCATTCCGACACCCTCGACGACACCGTGGACTATGGTGCCATCGCCAAGGGCATCGTGGCCATCATCGAAGGTGAGCATGTCGATCTGATCGAGAGACTGGCGGCCCGCATCGCCGACATGATTCTGCGATACCCCGCCGTGCAACGTACGCAGGTTACCGTGCACAAGCCGAATGCGCCGATCGTCGTGCCGTTCGACGATGTCAGCGTCACCGTGGAACGCTCCCGCGAAACGGCTCGTCCCGAAACCACTGACACGCATCATGCCGTCATCGCCATCGGAGGCAATCAAGGCGATGTGGTTTCCACGCTGCGTGATGCGGTGCGTTGCATCGACGGACTCGCGTCCACGCAGGTCACCGGCATCTCACCGCTGTATCGCACCGACGCATGGGGCATGCCGGCGGGCACGCCCGACTTCTACAATGCGGTCGTCTCCGTCAACACCAGACTGTCCGCACCCGAACTATTGGCGGGATTGCAGCGGATCGAGGCCTCCCATGGCCGTGTGCGCACCGACCATTGGACTTCGCGCACGCTCGACCTTGACATCATCGACTTCGATGGCACCGTCAGCGACGATCCGGATCTGACGTTGCCGCATCCACGCGCATGGCAACGCGCCTTTGTGCTCGGTCCTTGGCTGGCGTTGGACCCCGACGCCGAGCTGGTCGGTGATCATGCCGGCTCCGTGGCGCAGTTGCTGTTCGAATCCTCCGACCGGGAACATATCAGCGAACTCGCCGAGGATTGGATGGTCGCCGACGGCACTGATCCGTCTTCCGTCGCCGCCTCCCACGGTCGGGAACCGGCTTCGCAACAGGGCGGAGGCGACCAACGGCAACTCGAATCCCCAGTGCGATCGCGCCGAGCCGTGATCTCCATGGACAGCCCTTCCACCGACGCCGAACGGCAGTTCCGCAAGGCGATCGTGTCGATTGACGGCATACCCGGTAATCAGGTGGAGGGCATTTCGCCGCTTTACCATGTCAGCCAGCTCGACGGCAAACCCGACAACATGGCCGCCGTCATGCAGATTTCCACACGAATGGGTGCGCCCGAACTGATTGCCGTGCTCGGTTCCATCGAGGTATCGGTCGGTGGCGGCCTCGATCTCGATCTGGTTGATATGGAGGGCGTCGTCTGCGACGAACCGAATTGCAAGGTGCCGTGGCCCACCGCCGGCAGCCGTGCGGCCGTACTCGCGCCATGGCTCGACATGGACCCGGATGCCCGGCTCGGAAAGGATCCAGTATCGTTCCTGCTGGCTATGGCCCCGGATGCATCACGGGTCGGTCTGCTTACCGACAACTGGATTATTGGAGATACGCTATGAAAGTACGTCGCACCCCTTGGTGGCATTACGTTCTGGCCTTGATACTCGGCCTGCTTGCCGGGCTTGGCATGGCGAAATACGGTGAGATCTCCGGACTGCCGTTGATCGGCGCGCCGTGGGTGGTGTCGGTGGTGCTGATCGCATTGGGCATCATGGTGCTGATCCTTGCGCTGCAGGTGCACAGGTACACCACGAAGGATCCGGTCAAGCGTGCGCAACTAAAACCGCTCGATCCGCAGAAGGCGTTCGGCACGCTGGTGTCATGCAAGGCCATGGGATTGGCGGGAGCGGCATTGGCCGGTTGGTATGGAGGGCAGATTCTGGCGAGTCTGCCGCATATGGAGGCGGAATTCTACCGTCAGGCAGTCATCGAATGCGCGGTGGCGGCGGTGGCCTGCCTGATCGACATGATCATCGGCATCGTGGGGGAGTGGCTGTGCCAGCTGCCGCCTATCGACGGCCCCGAAAACCCCAAGGTGAAGGAGGCCTCCCAACGCCAGCGCTATGCGGCCGCCGCCACCAAGTCCTCCCACATCCAATCCTCCCTTCGCCGGGCACCCCGTAACTCCTCCCTCTGACGGGGAGGCGGGAACCTCGAAAAGAGGAATTCACAACCTACCGCAGATCCTCTTTTGGCACGCGAATCATGGCCTCCTGCGCCATGCACGCCACCAACGTGCCATCCTGCGTATATACTTTCGCCTGACCCAGGCCCCGGCCATGCGCGGCGGTCGGCGTATCCTGCACGTACAGATGCCACTGGTTGATATCGATGTCGCGATACCACCACATCGAATGATCGATCGAGGCAAACGAGATGCCAGGAGTGGAAATACTCAATCCCGCACGGCGCAGCACGGGCTCCAACATGACCTGATCGCAGCCCATCGCCAGCATCGCGCGGTGCATGACCTGCGGCACCTCCACTTCGCCGTCCGCCTTCATCCACACCATCTGCTTGCCGGAATCCCTGCTGGCGCTCTTCGTATCGGCACCCAGCATAATGGTCTGCGTAACGTGACGAATGTCGAACGGCGACTTCTGCGCGTAATACTTGGCATACGACGATTGGTCCGCATACGGTTCCATGATCTCCTTCGCGCTCATCAGTGTTTCCGGATCCGGTACGTTCTCAGGCATCGGATCGGCGAACTCGATGCCCTCCTGGCCATGTTCCTGAAAACTGGCGATGGCGGTCAGAATCGAACCCTGCGCCTGCGTGACGTTCACGCGGCGTGCCGAGAAGGAACGGCCATCGCGCAGGTTTTCCACGTCGAATAGCAGATCCTGGCGAATATCGCCGGCCGAAATGAAGTAGCCATGAATCGAATTGGGCAGTCGCGACGGGTTCACCGTCTTCGATGCGGCGATCAGCGACTGCGCGATCACCTGCCCGCCGTAGACGCGGCCGGTGGGGAAGTACAGGCTTTCGCCGTTCACATACGTATGATCGCGGTAGGTGGAAGGCGCACCCAGCTTGAGCACTTTCGTCAGTCGCTGTAACGGTGTGACTTCTGGCTGTGTCATGAAGGGCCTCGATTCTGGTTCTGTTATGGTGCGAAACGTGCTTTCAATGCCTTCGAGTGTACGCAGAAGCGGTAAATTTCGCCGGATTGTTTTGTAACGACTGCGTGAGAAGAGTGAACGGCAGGTAATCGGCAAACGATGGAATACCAGCAAAGCACCACCCCTCGTAACGAGGAATGGTGCTTTGCTGAAATCTGCGCTTAACGCTGAAAACCGTGCGGACGGTGCGATCAGCGGGTCAGCTTGCGGTGCAGACGGTGCGGACGCGCCGCATCTTCGCCGAGGCGGGCCACGCGGTTCTCCTGATAGGCTTGGAAGTTGCCCTCGAACCAGTACCACTTGGCCGGATTCTCATCATCGCCCTCCCATGCGAGGATGTGCGTGGCCACGCGGTCGAGGAACCAACGGTCGTGGGAGATCACCACGGCGCAGCCCGGGAAGGCAAGCAACGCGTTCTCAAGCGATTCCAAGGTTTCGACGTCGAGGTCGTTGGTCGGTTCGTCGAGCAGCAGCAGGTTACCGCCCTGCTTGAGGGTCAGGGCCAGGTTCAGACGGTTGCGTTCGCCACCGGACAGCACGCCGGTGAGCTTCTGCTGGTCGGAGCCCTTGAAGCCGAAGGAGGCCACGTAGGCACGGGTCGGCACTTCCACACCGGCCACGTCGATGAAATCGAGGCCGTCGGACACGGCTTCCCACAGGTTCTTGTTCGGGTCGAGACCGGCACGGTTCTGGTCGACGTAGCTGATCTTCACGGTGTCGCCGATCTTGAGCGAGCCGGAAGTCAGCGGCTCGAGGCCGACGATGGTCTTGAATAGGGTGGACTTGCCCACGCCGTTCGGACCGATCACGCCGACGATGCCGTTGCGCGGCAGGGTGAAGCTCAGGTCGTCGATGAGCACGCGATCGCCGAACGCCTTATGGATGTGCTCGGCTTCCAGAACGGTGGAGCCCAGACGCGGGCCCGCCGGAATCTGGATTTCGGAGAAGTCGAGCTTCTTGTTGTTGCGTGCCTCCTGCTCCATCTGGTCATAGCGTTCCAGACGGGCCTTGTTCTTGGCCTGACGGGCCTTCGGCGAGGAGCGCACCCAGTCGAGCTCGTTCTTCAGGCGCTTGGCGAGCTTGGCGTCCTTGGCGCCCTGGATCTCCATACGCTTGGCCTTGGTCTCCAGGTAGGTGGTGTAGTTGCCCTTGTATGGATACAGGTGGCCGCGATCGACCTCGCAGATCCATTCGGCCACGTTGTCCATGAAGTAACGGTCGTGGGTGACCGCGATGACGGCGCCCTTGTACTGGTGCAGGAACTGCTCCAGCCACAGGATGGACTCGGCGTCGAGGTGGTTGGTGGGCTCGTCGAGCAACAGCAGGTCCGGAGCCTCAAGCAGCAGCTTACACAGTGCCACACGACGGCGCTCGCCACCGGAGCACACGGTCACCGGGGTGTCCGGATCCGGGCACTGCAGGGCATCCATGGCCTGCTCAAGCTGGGAATCAAGATCCCAGCCGTTGGCGGCGTCGATATCGTTCTGCAGCTTGCCCATCTCTTCCATCAGGGAATCGAAGTCGGCATCCGGATTGGCCATCTCCTCACCGATCTGGTTGAAACGGGCCACCTTTTCGGCGATTTCGCCGAATGCCATCTTGATGTTCTCGCCGACGGTCTTGGTCTCATCCAGCGGCGGCTCCTGCTGCAGGATGCCGACGGTGAATCCCGGGGTCAGGTAGGCTTCGCCGTTGGAGACGGTGTCGATGCCGGCCATGATCTTGAGCAGCGTGGACTTACCCATGCCGTTCGGGCCGACGACGCCGATCTTGGCGCCCGGCAGGAAGCTCAGGGTCACGTCATCGAGGATCACGCGGTCGCCGTAAGCCTTGCGGGCCTTGATCATCTGATAAATGAATTCAGCCAATGTTGTGTTCCATCCTTAAGAAACGTTGGAATTCCAGCGTGTTGCATGAATGGGTCAACGGAAATCCCGCGTTCGGATCCCGGACCGTGCCTCACGCAAAGTACCGCCCACGATTATCCCATATCCCGTCTACACGCGGAGCGCCAATGGTGTTTTTTATGGGCCCGTGGTTGGATGGAACCTCGGTCAGGCGGTCAGCGGGCCGAACAGGCGTTCGTGCAGCGCCGGGCGCATCACCTTGTCGAAATCGCCGGATTCCGGGCATTGCACGGCGACGACCAGCCCCTGCTTCGGCAGCACGGTCGTAATCTGGCCGTACGCGCCATCCGCACGGTACGCGCCCTTGTACGGCGACATCCAGAACTGATAGCCGTAGCCGCATGTCCAGATGTTGTCATGCGGCGTCTTGATCTGCCTGCTCGATGCGGCATCCACCCACGCCTCGCTCACGATGCGCGTGCCGTGCCATGTGCCGCCGTTCAGGTAGACCTGTCCGAGTTTGAGCATGTCGGCCAGCGTCATGAACATGCCCGCGCCGGCGGTGGGATGCCCCTGCGGGTCGCACTCCCAAATCGGCCACCCCTGCTCGAGACGAGAGAAGATCGTGCGGTACAGGTACTCGCCAAGACGCTCGCCACAGGCATGCTCAAGCATGCGGCCCGCCAGATACGAGTCGGCGGATGAATAGCAGAACGCACTGCCCGGTGCCGCCTCGATTCGACGTGAGAACATGTATCGCAGATGATCCGGCGCTCCAACGCCGCTACGGCGGTCGGGGCTCATCAGATACGCATGGTTGAAGCCGCTCGACATGGTCAGCAGGTGGCGCAGCGTGACGTGCCCCAACTCCGGTTGCGCATCGGCCGGCACATATTCGGGGAATGCGTCGACCAACCTGCTGTCAAGGCTCAGCACCCCTTCCTCGACGGCGATGCCGATGGCCGTCGACACGTAGCTTTTCGTATGCGAGTAGATGTTGCGGCTTTGGTCGGGTACGAAATGCCTTTCGGCGATGATGCGCTCGCCGTCCGCCAATGCGACGGCCTCGATCGGCAGGTCGTCGCGTTCGACAAGGTTCACGAAATCGTTGAAGACGGTGACGGCGTCCATAAGAATCTCCTTTGATATCACGAATGGATCATACGGATGATTGTAATAATGTCAAACGATTTTCAGTAGCGCCGAAACGGAATCGACGCAGAGGGCGCCGGATGACGGCCTCCTGCGCAGCGGTCGTCTCCACGCCGCATATTCGCCCTGCTATGAAGATGGTCCCGTCACGACGCGGCCGGCGGTAGGAATCGTAATGCGGAACGAGCCGATGGAATTGTCGATGCGCACCGGTGGGCGATGCTCATTGCGCAGTATGGCCTCGATCTGCTCGTATCCGGTACCGTCGTCGCTGAGCGTGGCGCTACCGGCGAGCGTAGTGGCACGCAGCAGCGAGAACAGGAACGGATTGCGGGTCGAGGTGGAGATCGGTCGCTTCAGCGTGCGGCTGGTCACGGCACCGAACAGGCCTCCCGGATTCGTGATTTCGATGCGGTCGGTGAACACGTCGACGTGCACGGGCGTGCCGAGGGAATCGGCTGAGTAGTCACGGTGAACCAGCGCGTTTGCTACGGTTTCACGCAATATGGCCGCGGAATAAGGCGCGCTTGCGGTTATGGATGAAGACGCGGCTCCGTCATGGGCCGCGCCTCCGCGCGTCCACCGCATGACCGCATCGACCGCATCCTCCACCATGGCGGGAATCGTGCCGACGAAGGTTTCGCAGTGAATCAGCCGCTTGCCCGAAGCGAACACCTCATCGCGTGAGATGCCCGGAAACATGGCCGCGGTGACATTCAACCGCGGAAAGAACTTCTGCGGGTAGTTGCCGAATGCCAGAAGTCCCGCCAACGTGGGGCACAGGCCCGCCAGGGCGTTGGCGCTTTTGCCCTTGCGGCGGGCGGTCCGGCCGGCGGAGTCCGTGGGCGGCTTCGCCCTCAGCACGCGTAGGTCGAGCAGCATGTCGATGTCTTCCCGCCCCTCGAATGCGCGCGGATGCTTTCTGCGCTCGCTGGCGAGCAGCGCTTCGGTCAGCTTGGGATTCAGGTCTTCGGCTATGGCGCCGTCGACGATTGCGATATCGTTTTCCGGCTGGTGCTGCTCTTCGAGAAGCCGATCGACCTCATAGGCCGTCAGGTGGCGGTCGCCGTCGCCGGTGCGGATGTAGGAACCGTTATAGGGGCCTGCTTCCGTGTAATAGCAAGGTTTTTCGCGTGGCAGCATCTCATCGACCACGGCGAATACGAGATTCGTGCCTTCGAACGGGCAGGTCACGACCACCGGGCGCACCACGGGCGTAAGCTTCTCGCAGGCCTGGCTCAGCGACTCCTGCATGGAGCGCGCGTTGAATCCCTCGACCGGCGTGAAGCCGTTCTTCTCGCTCAATCCCAGAATGATGTACCCGCCGCTGCCGTTGGAGAACGCGGACAACGTGTCGGTGATGGTGGTGCTGATCCTGCGGGCGCACTCCTTGACCTCGCACTGTTGGGTGTCATTGCCGATGGCACGCATGAGCTCGATGAGCTCGACCATTTTGGCCGTATAGTCGTCGTTGTCCATAAGTCTCGCCGCCTTGTCGGGAATACTGTGTTCAGCCTACATGGTTTTGTGCGGCGACTCGATGCCCCTCGCGCCGGTGGTGGATTCCGTGCCATCGGCCTGCGGCCGACATCGTGGAGCCGCGGAGAGGCACAAGGCTGAGATGAAACAGGACTTTTCGAATTCCGTCAGGCTAAGGTATGCGATGGGAATATTGATGTGCTCCAAGGAAAGACTCATGAGTGAATCATTGCGCATACGGAACGTCCGTTGCATCGGGTCGGCCGACCCGGTCGATATCGTTATCCGGAATCATGCGATTGACGGAATCCTGCCTGCATGGATGAAGCCGTTCGAAGGCGAGACGATCGATGCCGACGGATCGTGGGTCATTCCCGGCCTGTGGGACTGCCACACGCATTTCACCCAGTGGTCGTATACGTTGGGGCGACTCGATCTGATCGATGCCCGCAGCGCCGATGAAGCGCTCGGCATGCTCCGCAAGCATTTGGATGAACGCCGTGCGGCCGGCGCGCTCGACCCGGGTCGGTATGTCGTCGGCATGCGGTTCCGCCACTCGCTCTGGGCCGACGATGCACAGCCTACGCTGGCTGCGATCGATGCGGTGACGGACGACCAGCCCGTGGCATTGTCAAGTGCCGATATGCACTGCGGCTGGGTGAATTCCGCGGCCGCCCGCATGCTGGGCGTGCATGTCGGCGAATCCGGCTTGGTCGGAGAACTGGAATGGTTCGACGCCTACTGCAAACTCGACAAGGGTCCCGGCGCCGACGAAGAGCTCATGCGACTGCTACGCAACGCCGAACATGACGCGGCCGGCAAGGGCGTGGTCGGGGTGCGTGACTACGAGATGGCGGAGAACATCGACGCATGGATCGGCCGTTTCGGCAAGGGGCTTGACGGCCTGCGCATTCAGGCCGGCGTATATCCGGAACGACTTCGGCAGGCCATCGACGACGGCTGGCATACCGGCGACGAGCTTCCCGGAAGCCACGGCCTGGGGCACGTCGGTGCGATGAAGATGATTTCGGATGGCTCGCTCAACACCCGTTCCGCCTACTGCTCGACACCATATTCGGGCGTCACTCCCGAAACGTACGGAACGCTCAGCTATACGTCCGAGCAGATCGAATCGTACATGCGCCTTGCCACCGAGCACGGTTTCGACATCGCCTGCCATGCCATCGGCGACGAGGCGAACACCATCGTGCTCGACTGCGCCGAACACACCCATGCGCGGGGCTCCATCGAACACGCCCAAATGCTGAAGGAACGCGATATTCCGAGGCTGGCCCGGCTCGGTCTGGCCGCCAGCATCCAACCCCAGCACGCCATGGACGACCGTGATGTGATTACACGGTTCTGGGGCGATCCGGCCGGCATCCCGTATGCATTCAACGCATTGCACAAGACCGGCACAAGGCTGCTCATGGGCTCGGACGCGCCCGTGGCCCCGCTCGACCCCTGGATGGCCGTTTCCGCGGCGGTGTTCGGCACGGAAGACTCAGCACGCGAACCGTTCCAGCCGGAACAATGCCTTGATTTCGAGACGGCCCTGGCGTCATCCACGTCGACAGGCCGCTCGACCCTGCAGGTCGGCGACGTCGCCGACCTGGTGCTGTTGGACCGTGACCCAAGCGCCATCGACTCCCCGGAGGCCATGCGAGCCATGCCCGATCATGTGATGGCCACCATGCTGGACGGCCGTTGGACCTATCGACGCTGACCGACCGATAGGGAACCGACAAAGCAAGGTCGCGGAGCGAAGGCGATTCGTTCCGCGACCTTGCAGCAGGACTTGAAGATTCGCCGTTCGCCGTTGCGCGTTACCGCACGGCGGCGAGGGCCTGATCGAGATCGGCGATGATGTCGGCCGCGTTTTCGATGCCGCAGCTCAGACGCACCAGATCGATGCCCACACCGGCCTCTTCAAGCTGCTCCTCGGAGAGCTGGCGATGCGTGGTGCCCGCCGGGTACAGCGTGCAGCTGCGCGCATCGGCCACATGCGTGGCGATCGACACCATCTTCAGATGGTCGAGGAATGCGGAGACCTTCTCACGCCCGCCCGGCACGCCGAAGGAAATCACGCCGCAGGTGCCGTTCGGCATGTACTTCTCGGCCAGTGCATGGTATCTGTCGCCTTCGAGACCCGGGTAGCTTACCCAGCTGACGCGAGGATCGGCGTCCAGCCACTGGGCTACGGCCAGCGCGTTGGCGCAATGACGCTCCATACGCACACCCAATGATTCCATGTGCATGCCCATGATCCACGAGTTGATCGGTGCCGGCGTGGACCCGAAATCACGCATGAGCTGTGCGGTGGCCTTGGTGATGTAGGCCGCCTTGCCGAATTCGGTGGCATAGGTCACGCCATGGTAGGACTCGTCCGGCGTGGTCAGTCCCGGGAACTTCTCCGCATGGGCCATCCAATCGAAATTGCCGGAATCCACGATCGCACCGCCCACGCAGGAGCCGTGGCCATCCATGTACTTGGTGGTGGCATGGGTCACGATGTCCACGCCGTATTCGAACGGGCGGCAGTTGATCGGCGTCGGGAAGGTGTTGTCGACGATCAGCGGCACGCCATGACGGTGTGCGGCGCTCGCGAACTTCTCGAAGTCCAATACGATGAGCGCCGGATTGGAGATGGATTCGCCGAACACGGCCTTAGTGTTCGGCTGGAATGCCGCCTCGAGCTCTTCCTCGGTGCAGTCGGGACTCACGAAGGTGCACTCGATACCCATCTTGCGCATGGTCACGTTGATGAGATTGAACGTGCCGCCGTAGATTGCGGAGGAGGCTACGATGTGGTCGCCGTTGTTGCAGATGTTGAACAGTGCGAAGAAATTCGCCGCCTGCCCGGATGAGGTCAGCATCGCTGCCGCGCCGCCTTCCATCTCGCAGATTTTCGCGGCGACGGTGTCGTTGGTCGGATTCTGCAGGCGAGTGTAGAAGTAGCCGGATTCGGATAGGTCGAACAGGCGGCTCATCTGTTCGCTGGACTGGTATTTGAAGGTCGTCGCCTGAATGATCGGGGGAGTGCGGGATTCGCCGTTGCCCGGCTGATAGCCTCCCTGTACACAGATGGTGTCGACGTTTTCGCTCATGGTATCAACTCCTTCACGCAGCTTTGCATTGTCTGTGGTGCACACAAAACATGGGCAACTCTATCATCATGCCGGCATTCGGCTGTTTCCCAACGGAAACGCCGAATAGTTCAACGAATTGACAAACTTAGGAAGATGAATTTATTATGTACATCAAGACGGGCGGAAGTCCGCCGGAAAGAATGCTTTACCAAAGTAAAACCAAACAGCAAAGGAGCACCCCATGGGTCTGTGGGATATCGATAAGATTCCGTACGTCGGTCGCGAGAAGGGACCGCAGGAAGGTCTGGCTTTCCATTACTACGACGCCGATAAGGTCGTCGCCGGCAAGAAGATGAAGGACTGGCTGCGCTTCGGCGTCGCCTGGTGGCACACCTTCGATCAGGAGCTCGTCGATCCGTTCGGCACCGGCACCTCCCAGCGTCCGTGGTACGGCAAGTATTCCAACGCCATGGATCAGTCCCTGGCCAAGGTCGACTACGCCTTCGAGTTCTTCCAGAAGCTCGGCGTCGAATACTTCTGCTTCCACGATCGCGACATCGCTCCGGAAGGCGACACCCTGCGTGAGACCGACGCCAACCTCGACAAGATCGTCGACAAGATCGAGGAGAACATGAAGTCCACCGGCGTCAAGCTGCTGTGGAACACCTCCTCCCTGTTCACCAACCCGCGCTTCGTTTCCGGCGCCTCCACCTCCCCGTTCGCCGACATCTACGCATACTCCGGCGGTCAGCTGAAGCACTCCCTCGAGATCGCCAAGCGTCTGGGCGCTGAGAACTACGTGTTCTGGGGCGGCCGCGAAGGCTATGAGAACCTGTGGAACACCCAGATGAAGCGCGAGCAGGAGCACATGGCCAAGTTCTTCCACATGTGCCACGAGTACGCTCAGGAAATCGGTCTGGACGCCCAGTTCCTGATCGAGCCAAAGGCCAAGGAACCGACGATGCACCAGTATGACTTCGATGCATCCACCGCCATCGCTTTCCTGAAGACCTATGACATCGACTTCATGAAGCTGAACTTGGAAGGCAACCACGCCAACCTGGCCGGCCACACCTACCAGCATGAGATACGCACCGCCCGCGAAGCCGGCGTGCTCGGCTCCCTCGATGCCAACCAGGGTGACAAGCTCATCGGTTGGGATATGGATGAGTTCCCGACCGACCTGTATGAGACCTCCACCGTGATGTGGGAAGTCCTCGCCGCCGGCCAGATCGGCCCTCACGGTGGCCTGAACTTCGACGCCAAGCCGCGTCGTACCTCCTTCTATGCCGAGGATCTGTTCCGTTCCCACATCGCCGGCATGGACTCCTTCGCCGCAGGCCTCCTGGTCGCGGCCAAGATGCACGAGGACAAGTTCATCGAGAACCTGCAGGCCGAGCGTTACAGCTCCTACGATTCCGGCATCGGCGCGACCATCGAGGATGGCACCGCGACCCTGGCCTCCCTCGAAGAGTACGCTCTGGACATCCCGCAGGCCAAGCTCATCGAGGCCACCAAGTCCGATCACCTCGAGTCCGTCAAGGCCACGATCAACAACTACATGGTCGAGGCTCTGGCCGAGGCCTGAGTCGAAGATCCGGATTCGTCCGAACTCGATTCATCACTGAATCGCACAGTCCGGCCCGACTGCAACAGGGTCATATTCGGTGGACCGGGGCCTTACGTGCCCCGGTTCCCGCCTATCTTTTTCCTTCCTGATACTCCTTCCAAGAAGGTCGCCTGCGGGACTGCATTGGCCCGCAGGCGATTTTCCGTTTTGAGAATCAATCCGAAATTTTCGATTCTCTGCCATATGATCCGTTTGTCCGCAAAGGTGCGAACCATGACGATTGCAACAACAACTATCACCAATCCAATTCTCAGCGGCATGTATCCCGATCCGAGTTGGATCTGGGACGATCTGCGTCAGCAGGTCGTGTTGGTCAATTCCTCATTCGAACTTGTTCCTGGTCTGCCGATTCATGTGTCGGAAGATCTTTCCCATTGGAATCATGCGGCTGATGCCATCGACTCCGATATGGCCCGGCGTCTGCTGATTCCGTTTGTTGAGGATTCGGGTGGAATCTATGCGCCGACATTACGTAGGATGGCCGGTAAGTATGTCATCGCCTGCACGGTGGCTCGTGTTGATATGGCCAAGGCGGTTGCGGCAGGCTGCAGTCAAGAGGAACTGGATGATGTGGCACGGTCCGATGGCAATTTCGTCATCGAAGCCGACAGGATTGAGGGGCCGTGGCGTGGTCCGTTCTGGATTTCCGGTGCGGAAGGCATCGATCCGGATGTGTTCGAGGACCGGGACGGCAGCGTGTATTGGACGCAAACCAGACCTGCCGTTCATCCGCAATGGGAAGGCCAAACTGAAATCTGGACCCAACGCATCGATCCGGAATCCTGGTCTTTGATTGAGGACGGCGCGCCAGCGGGTCGGGGAAAAACGGTTATCTGGCGTGGGTATGGTATGGAAGCGGTATGGGCCGAGGGCCCGCATCTGTACCGTATCGGTGATTATGTGTATCTGCTGACGGCTGAGGGTGGGACGAGCTTCGAGCATAGTGAGATGGCCATGCGGATTCATGCGCCGCGGACCCTTGCTGAAGCGTTTGCCGAGTATGAGTGCACCGCCGTCGAATCAGGGGAAAGAATATCGCAGGTGCGAGAAGGCGAACGTTGCTACTTGGGCAATGCGATTCGCGCGTTTCATGCCGATAGGAAGAATCCGATACTCACGCACCGTCATTTGGGTATGTCCGAACCGGTGCAATGCGTCGGTCACGCGGACCTGATGCACCACCCGCGATTCGGTTGGTGGATGGTGTGCCTTGGCGTGCGTGAGATCGCGGGTGGAGCTCCGGGTGAGCTGTTGAGTTACTTGGGTAGGGAGAGTTTCGTTACTCCTATGCGATGGGAGCATGAACCTGCTGGTTGGAAGTTGCGGGGGATCGAGACACCGATCTTGACGGAAGATGACCCGGGCTGGCCGATGGCTGGCGCAGACATCGGGCGCCTGCCCGACTCGATCACGATGGAATTGCGCGAGGAGGGGCGTGCCCATATGGTGGCGCATGTCGGGCGGACTGCCGCTGAGTCGAAGGCCATGCTGCTGGATGTCCGGCAAAACGTTTCGGATGTGGTCTTCGTTCGTGACGGGCAGGCCGTGCGATATCAGAGGATCTCGCAATTGCCATGCCTGATGCCGCTGCCGGGGTCCGGCTCCCTGATAATCCGTCAGAATTCCGCCAATTATGCGACATTCACGTTGACGGATACTGCTGTGCAGTCTTCGCTTCATGCCGGTGGCGGGCGGATCGTTTGCTCTCGAATTGGACTGTCGGATGTCCTGCCATCTCGCGTTATGGTCCGTTTTGGGGACAATCGTCTTATGGTCATTGTGGCGAAAGACGTACGATCGGTTGGTCTCGGCTCTTCCTTTGACGACGGTTTTGCGGACGATGATCGGATTCTGGCCGAATTCGATGCGCGGTTCCTGAGCACGGAATGGGCTGGCGGTTTTGTCGGTTGCTTGGCGGGACTGTCCGACTAGGCCGGATCCCGTATATGCGGGACTGTGCGGGCCGACCGTTTCGTCCCGATTATTCGTCCAGCTGCTGCGTGCTGTTACGTACCACCAGCGACGTGGGCATGATGACGTGTGGTTGCAGTACGTCATCAGTGGTCAGTGCTTCGACGAGCATGCGCACCGAGGCACGAGCCATGTCCTGCAGAGGCTGCTTAACAGTGGTCAATGCGGGTCCTAGGAACGATGCAGTCTGTACATCGTCGAATCCGACGACCGACAGGTCCTCCGGGATGCGCAGTCCAAGCTGCCTGGCCGCTTCGTACACGCCCATCGCCTGCAGGTCACTGCCGGCGAAGATGGCGGTTGGCCTGTGCGGGTTTTCCAACAATGAGATGGCCTGTGCATAGCCACCTGGGGTGGTGAAGTCGCCTTCGGTGATGAGTTCGGGGTCGGCTGGAATGCCGTGTTCCGCGAGGGCGGACGTGTATCCGTCGAGACGCGCCTTGGAGCACATCATTTCCTCCGGGCCGGTGATGATGCCGATGCGTTTGTGCCCGAGGGCGAGCAGATGTCGTGTTGCGATCACGCCGCCGGTCCAATTGTCCGCCTGTACGGACAGTGTGGCAGGATCCGGATCTCCGAATGGGTCGAACAGCACGAAGGGGATGCCTCGGGAATGCAGTTTGTTCTGTTCGATGCGGGTCAGGTTGGAGAAAACGAGGATGGCGCCGGCGATTTGTCTGCGTAGCATGTTGTCTATCCAGGTCGAGTCGGGGTGCTGACGATCGCCGCCTTCCGTGGTGATGACGCTCAGGTCATGCAGTTTGGCCTCCCGGATGGCGCCGCGCATGACCTCCAAGGCCCAAACGTTATCGAAGTCCTGGAATACGATTTCGATGAGTTTCTGTTTTTTGCCGGTTGTCGCCTTGCGTGAATAACCGTATTTTCTGAGGACGGTGTTGATGGCCTGTCTGGTTTCCTCGGAGACGTCCGCACGTCCGTTGAGCGCCTTGGATACCGTGGCCAGGGAATAGCCGGTTTCCCTGGCGATGTCGGCCAGCCTGATGGATGACTTCTTGGTTTGTCTGCGTGTTCCTGCGGCCATGTGAGCCCCTTTCATTTTCCATAATACGTGAAGATACTTACGAAACTTTCGGTTTTTGATTTTCGAAACTTTCGAAAAGTGGATAAGACTTAAAAATGCTGAAAAATCAACGAAACTAATTTAGTTAGTTGGTTTAATGAAAAACTTGACTCTCAATATTCTCATCGTCTATTGTAAGCTTACAACGAAAACGAAACGAAAGTTTCGGATAGGAATCAAAGACTGATTCCCCAATGCTCGGACAAGATGGCAATGAAGTCGCGAAGGCGCGCTCCCGAACGTTTCATGTTGCCGGATCGTTCGTTTCGAAGTTGTCATCATTTCGCCGATGATGAGTGAAAACAAGGAGAAGATAATGAAGTTCAAGACCATTGCAGCTGCAACGCTTGCCATGGCCACCGTGGTGGGCATGTGTGCTTGCGGTTCCAGCAACAGCGCCAAGGACGAGAACACCATCACTTTTTGGCATAATGCCACTGCGGGCACAGGCAAGCAGTACTGGGAGGATATGGCTGCCGCCTTCGAGAAGAAGACCGGCGTCAAGGTTGAGATCCAGGCCATACAGAACGAGGACTTCGAAGGCAAGTTGACTACGGCCATGCAGGATCCGTCTTCCGGTCCGGATGTGTATATGGCCCTAGGCGGTGCCAAGACCAAGGATATGATCGATGCAGGCCAGACCATGGACCTGACGGACAAGATCAGTGATACGGTCAAAAACCAAATGGCATCCGCTCTGAAGTCTTTCACCTATGACGACAAGGTCTACGGTGTCCCGGTCACCGTTCAGCCGGGAGGCATCTGGTACTCCAAGGATTTGTTCGAACAGGCGGGAATTGACGAGGTGCCGACCACCTTCAGTGAGTTGAAGAGTGACATCAAGAAGTTACGCGATGCGGGCATCGAACCGATCGCTCTTGGAGGCAAGGATGCGTGGCCGGCCGGCCATTGGTACTACTGGCTCTCTCTGCGCGAATGCTCCACTGACGCCTATGCCAAGGGTGTCAATGAAAAGGACTTCTCCGATTCCTGCTGGACCAAAGCCGCGGAAGATCTTCAGGAGTTGCTGGATATGGACGCCTTTAATGAAGGTTTCCTGACCACTACGGCACAGCAGGGCGCAAGCTCTTCCGCAGGTCTGCTCGCTAACCACAAAGCAGCCATGGAGCTTATGGGCACTTGGGAGCCTGGTGTGGTCAAGGATCTGACCCCTGATAAGACGGCCATGGCCGACCTTGGATTCTTCGCCTTCCCGGATGTGGACGGAGGCAAAGGCGAGAAAGGCGCTCTGATGGGTGCCGCAACCGGATTCTCCGTTAATCCCGAGGCTCCGCAGGCAGCTGTTGATTTCGTCAACTTCATGGCGGAGAAGGACAACCAGGAAGAATATGCCACTGCATTCAGCACTATTCCGGCATCTGAGGAGGCCATGGATTCCGTTACGGACGATAACCTCAAGCAGATTATCGAAGCCATGAGCAATTCCGACGATATGCAATTGTGGATGGATACCGCGCTTGGCGGAAACATCGGCAACGCGCTCAACTCCGGTGTAGTGAACTTGCTCTCCGGTCAGGGCACGGCGGCCGACATCGTCAAGGCAATGGAAGACGCGGCAGCCAAGGGCTGATTGCAAGTATCGCACATACATCCAAGGCCGGATTGAAAGTTCGTCCGGCCTTGTTGTTCACATAAAACAACTTGGTGGTGGAGATAATCATGGCGACTCAAAACAATAATGGGGCAACCCCTCAGGCACGCAGAGTCAAAAGCATGTCTGACGGCAAAGCACGTCGCAATATCGAAATATTTATCCTATCGGCGCCCGCGATCCTGCTGTTTGCATGCTTCGTGATTCTGCCGATCATTCTTGGTGCATATTACGGCTTCTACCAGTGGAAGGGTTACGGGTCGCCATCCCAGACCGGTAAATTCGTCGGATTCCAGAACTATGTCACGGCATTGAAGGATCCTTCTTTCCAGGCGGCCATTTTGCACACGTTCGAAGTGGTGATCGGATCTCTGGTGATCCAGGCCCCTCTCGCCATCCTGTTCGCTTTGCTCCTCAACCAGAAGTTCAAGGGGCGCGGTCTGATTCGTACGCTCATCTTCGTACCATACGTTGTCTCCGAAGTGATTGTCGGCACCGGTTGGAGCCTGTTGTTGCAGAAGAAAGGCGCCATCAACGAGATCCTGGCAAATTTCGGCGTTGATGGCCCCGACTGGCTTGCCGATCCGAAAATCGCAATGTTCACTCTGCTGTTGCTCATCAGCTGGAAGTACATCGGTTTCGCTGTGATCCTCATGCTTGCCGGCATGCAGTCCATTCCGGAAGAACTCTACGAGGCGGCTCGCGTTGATGGTGCCGGATTCTGGCAGATGCAAAAAAGTATTACCCTGCCACTGCTCGCTCCGACTCTGCGCATCTGGGTGTTCCTGTCGGTAATTGGTTCGTTGCAGCTATTCGATTTGGTTTACATCGTATGGGGCAAGTACGTGTCCACCACGGCAGGTGTGTCCACCATGGCCACCTATATGGTGCGCGAAGGCCGAGGAGCTGGCAATTATGGTTACGGTTCCGCCGTGGCTCTGATTATCTTCGTGATCTCCTTGGTCATTGCCCTGACCTATCAAAAATACGTGCTCAATCGCGATCTGGACGGTGCCGTGACCGAGCAGAAGGAAGCCAAGAAGCGCACGGCGAAGCGTGCGAAGGAAGCACGGCGTCTCGAGGCCGCCGCAACAGCAAGTGAGGTGAAGTGATGACTACCGCAAATATCGCAAAGCGTTCCGTCAAAAGCAAGTACACCGCGAAAAACGGCTATCATGTATCCTCCAAGACGCCATGGGGACATCCAATCGTATATTTCTTCTCGCTGGTATTGGTGGCCATCTGCGTCACTCCGGTGCTGTACATCATCTTCGGTGGCTTCCGTACCAACTCACAAATCACCAACCATCCGTCCGGTCTGCCCAATCCATGGGTGGTTGACAACTACGTCTCCGTATTCACCAGCGACATCTTCTGGACCGAACTGGGTAACTCCACCATCGTAGGTCTTGCCACCATGGTCGGTGTGGTCGTACTCGGCATCATGGTGAGCTTCGTCATCGCCAGATATAAGTTTCGTTATGCGCCGCTCATGTACGCGCTGTTCTCTGCGGGTCTGATGTTCCCGATGACCGTCGGCATTACGCCATTGTATCTGCTGATTCGCAACCTGGGCCTGTCGAACTCCCTACTGGGTCTGATCCTGCCCCAGATAGCTTTCGGTCTACCGCAGACCATCATCATTCTGGTGCCGTTCCTCCAGTCCATTCCGGACGAGCTCGAGGAAGCCTGCCTGCTTGACGGATGCTCCCGTCTCGGATTCTTTTGGCGTATGGTCATTCCTCTGTCCATGCCCGGCGTAGCCACTACCGGCATCCTCACTTTCGTGGGCAGTTGGAACGCCTATATGCTGCCGCTGTTCGTGCTCAGCGACGAGAGCAAGTACACCTTGCCGCTTGGCGTGCAGATGTTCAGTTCCGAACACTCCGTCGACACGGCCCAAGTGCTGGCCTTCACCTCGTTGGCCATGCTTCCTGCCCTAATTTGCTTCACCATCTTCCAGAAGAAGATCGTTGGCGGTCTGACAGGCGCCGTCAAGGGCTGACGAAACCAAAAAAATGTGCCTGGGGCGTACTTCCTTCTCCGTCTTCCGGGCCTTTACCCACATAAGAGGCAAAACCATGAAGATTTCCAACCCCGTACTCACTGGCTTCCACGCCGATCCGTCAATGATCCGAGTCGATGACACCTACTACATCGCCAATTCCACCTTCGAATGGTTTCCCGGCGTGCGTCTGCATGAATCCAAGGATCTGGTGCATTGGAACACATTGCCAAGTCCGCTGAACCGTGTCAGTCAGCTTGATATGAAGGGCAATCCATCATCCGGCGGGATCTGGGCTCCCGACCTCAGCTATGCGGATGACAGATTCTGGCTCATCTACACCGACGTGAAGGTGGTCAACGGCGCATTCAAGGACTGCGTCAACTACATGGTCACCGCCGACGACATCCATGGGCCGTGGAGTGATCCGATCCGCGTCAATGGCGTCGGCTTCGATTCCAGCCTGTTCCACGACGATGACGGGCGCAAGTACCTCGTGCAGCAGACCTGGGATTTCCGTGAATACCATCATCCGTTCAACGGCATCACCCTTACTGAGTTCGATGTGGATACCATGCGGCTCAAGCCGGAAACGGCGCGGACGATCTGGGACGGTACCGCGGTGAAGGTGGTGGAGGGCCCGCACCTGTACAAGAAGGACGGTTGGTATTACCTGTTCGCAGCCGAAGGCGGCACCCAGTATGAGCATCAGGAATCCGTGGCCCGTTCGCGTACGCTCGACGAACGCTCTTTTGACGTCATGCCCGACGGTCCGTTCATCGGCAACTACGACACTCCTGACTTCTACTTGCAGAAACAAGGGCATGGCGCGCTTGTGGACACGCCATCAGGGGAGTGGTACTACGCCTCCCTATGCGGTCGCCCGTGGCGTCATGACACCGAACCGTCGCATGGCGTACGCGGCTGGTGTACGCTTGGGCGCGAAACCTCCATCCAGAAGGTGCGGTGGGATGAAGATGGTTGGCCTCGCGTTATCGGTGGCCGAGGTGGGCAGCGGTATGTGGACGCTCCGAAGGATGCCATTGGAACCACGGCTCCACTAAGTCGCGACGAACATGATGAATTCGAATCCGACACGCTTGGCGTGAACTGGAACACCGTACGCGTGCCGTTCACCGAAGCCATGGGCAAGGTCGGCGGCGGCAAGCTTACGTTGCGTGGACAGGGATCTCTGTGCAATACATTCGAACGGTCGATGGTGGCCCGCCGATGGCAGGCGTTCAACTTCAATGCCGAGACCAAGGTGCGTTTCGACCCGGCGAACTACATGCAGATGGCCGGACTGACGAACTATTACGACGATCTGTGCTGGTCATGGGCGTTCGTAACCTGGGACGAGAAGCGCGGGACCCGCGTCATCGAAGTGGCTCAGAACGACTTCAACCAGTACACCTCGTTCCTCAAAGACAACGCCATCGTGGTGCCGCAGGAAGCCGAGGCCATATGGTTGCGCACCAAGGTACGCACGGAATATTATTCCTATGAGTATTCCCTCGACGGAGAGCATTTCACCGAGATTCCGGTACGGCTGGATGCGAAAATCCTCTCCGACGATTACATCGTGCAGCGGTATGGCGGCTTCTTCACCGGCGCATTCGTCGGCATGGCCTGCTGCGATCTGTCCGGTTATGATGCGACGGCTGATTTCAGCTACTTCGACTATAGGGAGCTGCCCGATAACGAATAGTCACGCCTTGCCAAGGCGGCGGACGGATGTCTATACATATCTCCCGCCGCGTTCAGTGGGCGTCGGCGGAACGTGTGCATGCAAGGGAAATGGACCATGGCGCTGACTTTACCGAAATTATTGAATGACGGATGCGTGCTGCAGTCCGGACAGACCATTCATATATGGGGTTGGTCCGATGCCGGTGATACCGTCATGGCTACTCTGCAGGAACAGTCCGCTACCGCGATTGTGCAACCGGATGGTTCTTGGATCGTCGATTTTGGACCGCTCGATGCCGGTGGGCCGTTTGCAATGAAAATCCGCTCCTCTTCAGGTGAGCGCTTGGAACGCGATTGCTATGTCGGCGAGGTGTTTCTGTGCTCCGGGCAATCGAACATGGAATTGCCCATGAAGTGGGTGCATGCCGACTATCCGCAGGAATGGGAGCATGCAGCCGATCCGTTGCTGCGCCAGTACAAGGTGATTCCCGAATGCGACTTCACCGGCCCTCATACCGACCATGGTCGTGCCGCTTGGTACGGCTGCGATGCCGAAACATTGGGGGATTTCTCCGCGCTCGCCTACTTCTTCGGCAAAAGAATCCGCGAACGGTTCGATGTTCCGGTCGGCCTGCTGAACGTTTCGCTGGGCGGGTCGCCAATCGAATCGTGGATGGATGCAGCCGCGTTGGAAGCTTTTCCCGAGGCATTGGCCGAACTCGGCCCATACCTTGGTGAGGGCGTGGCAGAACGTCGCAGCGCCGATTCCATCGTTGCTCGCGATCACTGGTATCAGGCGTTGGGATACCCGGTCGTGGGGGATGCCCATCACGAGTGGGTGCCGATGAACGACTGGCCTTGCCCAAAAGACAAGGCCGAGGAACCCGCTGGTGCCGTTTGGCGGGATATTACGCTGCCCGGCTGGTTCGCTGAACGTGGTCTGGATGACTTCCGTGGTGAAATGGAATTGAAAAGAACCGTGGAACTTCCAGTCGGTGTGGATGCGCACGATGCGTTGCTTCGCTTGGGTACCATGAACGATGCCGACCATACATGGGTCAACGGTATGCTGGTCGGCGGCCGGAGCAACCTGTACGAGCCGCGTGACTACTCCCTGGATGCCGGCATCCTGCATGAGGGTATCAATGAGATTCGCGTCCGTCTTGTTGTCGAACGTCCGGGCGGACGTGTGACTCCAGACAAGCCGATGATCCTCATCGTGGGCGGTATCACCTACGACCTGTCCGGCGAATGGCGGTATGCCGTCACCGCCAAAGTGCAGGAGGATTGCCCATTCGAGGACTTTGTACGCTGGAAGCCGACCGGTCTGTACAATGCCATGCTTGCGCCCTGCTTCCCCTATGCGGTACGTGCCGCGTTGTGGTATCAGGGCGAATCCAACACAGGGGAATCGGCGTCAAGATACGCTGACATGCTGGAAGCCATGATTGGTCTGTGGCGGAGCGAATGGAAGCAGGATCGTCTGCCGTTCCTGGTCGTGCAGCTGCCGAACTGTTCAATTGATTGCGCTGAAGATGACGGTTGGCCGTTGGTTCGCGAAGGGCAATGGGAGGTTGCGTGCCGGATCCCGGATGTGGCCACGGTGGTGACTTTGGATGCTGGTGAATGGAACGACCTGCATCCGCATGATAAGCGGCTCATCGCCACGCGCCTGTATGAGGCAGCGTTGGATTTGGTGTATGGCGAGAGGTGTCGGTCCGTTCCCCGTGCCGATACCGTGGAATGCGGCGAAGGGTGGCTGACCGTTCATACCACATGGGCAACGTATGCAGGCCGTCCATTGCAAGCTACTGACCTCAGTCTGACCACGTTGGATGGTGCCGATCCGGAAGGGATCGTCCTTTTCTGGAATGATGCCGAAAAACAGAGGAGGGCCCAGGCCGTCATCGACGGTGCCGACATCAAAGTGCGTATACCGGCCCGCAGGCCGCGCGAAGTGCGCTACGCATGGTGCAACGATCTTGAATCCGGTCTCATCTGCGATGACGACGGTACTTTGCTGCCACCATTCCGTATCGTCCTGCCCGATTCGCCAATTTGTTAGATGGTCGAAATAACATATTGCGTGGGCGTTCACAGCATAAACGGAAAGCGGAAGGTGGGAGAGTATGGCACGGGATCTGGAAGCGTTGATCGCGTCCGATGAGGATCTGACCAAGCTGTTCGGCGGCGAACCGACGCAGTACCGCAAGTCGAAGTCGTTGCCGAAGTTCACGGCGCAGGCCATGCAGACCTGTGCGAAGATCAATCGCATCTTCTTCGCTGATCCCGATGAGGCCTACCGCCTGTTCCATGAGCTGATTCCGGGAGCGGGGGAAGGTGTCCAATTCACGCCGCCGTTCAACGTGGATTATGGCATCGGCCTTACGATCGGCCGCGGCACCTTCCTCAACAAGGACTTCATGGTGGTGGGCGGCGGCTACGTGACCATCGGCGAGGATTGCCTGATTGGTCCGCGTTGCACCATCGCCACTCCGAACCATGCCAAGGATGCCGCCACCCGACTTGCAGGCTGGGAGCATGCCTCGCCGGTCACCATCGGCAGCAACGTATGGTTCGGTACGAACGTGACCGTCACGCCAGGTGTCACCATCGGCTCGAACTCCATCATCGGCGCCGGTTCCGTGGTGACGCGTGACATTCCCGAAAACTCCATCGCGGTAGGCAATCCGGCTCGTGTGATCCGTGAAATACCTGATCACGACCCCGCCTTCGCCGAGGTCGAGGGCATGATCTGAAGGCTGGCCGTGACGGGACTCCGATTCATGGAGGGATGGAGGGGTGATATGTACGACATATGCACCCCTATACGGCGTGTTGCGAAAATTTGAAAGTTTGGAGAACAAAATTTTTTCGAAACCTACGAAATAAGACCTCAATGTTGAATCTTTAAAATGTGACAACGCTTACTGAATTGCCACTTAGTAAGTTAGATGAGTGTACTAAATTTCACTGGAATTTCAGTATTTCCATTGGAAACGCAGAAATAATATGTTTAATCATTGAACTAAGTGTTAGAATTGTTGCAGGTCACATGAACGAGCATGTGACTCTCAAGGAAGAGAAATCGCAAGATTCAGTTTCATCGGCGAAAGGAATCTCATGAACAAGTGGACCAAGGCCATCGCTGCCATTGCCGCGACCGCAATGCTCATCCCTCTGGCTGCCTGCGGAAGTTCCCGTGGCGGTAATTCCGGCTCCAGCTCATCCAAAGACGCCTCCGATGTGAACATCGGCATCTCCATGCCGGAGCAGATGCTCGAACGTTGGAAGATCGACGGTTCCAATCTGAAGAAGCAGCTGGAAGGCTATGGCTACAAGGTCACCCTGCAGTACGCGGACGGCAAGACCGATCTGCAGACCTCCCAGATTCAGAACATGGCCAACAATGGCATGGACTACGTGGTCGTCGCGTCCATCGATGGCACCTCCACCGGCGCCGCCTGCGAACAGGCCCAGTCCAACGGTGCAAAGATCATCGCCTACGATCGCCTGATCATGAACACCGACGCCGTCGACTACTACGCCACCTTCTCGCTTGAGGAGGTCGGCAAGATGCAGGGCGAGTACATCGAGAAGGCTCTCGGCCTCAAGGATGGCAAGAAGGGCCCGTTCAACGTCGAGCTCATGGCCGGTTCCCCGACCGACAACAATGCGGGCTACTACTTCAAGGGCGCATGGTCCGTGCTCGGCAAGTACTACAAGTCCGGCGTGCTGCAGGCCAAGTCCGGCAAGGTTCCTGCCGACGAGACCGAATGGCAGTCCATCGGCATCGACAACTGGGATCGTCAGAAGGCCCAGAACGAAATGGAGAACCGCATCAACTCCTTCTACAATGATGGCACCAAGCTTGACGCGGTCCTCGCTCAGAACGACGCCGAGGCCCTTGGCACCGTGAACGCCGTCGAAGGAGCCGGCTGGGACTACTACCCGGTCATCACCGGTCAGGACGCCGAAAAGGCCAACGTGCAAGCCATCGTCAAGGGCAAGCAGTCCGAAACCGTATATAAGGACACCCGTGAACTGGCCAAGGCGACCGCGCAGATGATCAAGGATCTGGTCGACGGCAAGACCCCGGAGGCCGCGGACACCTTCAATAACGGTACCAAGGATGTGCCGACCCAGCTGCTGACCCCCGTCTCCGTCGATAAGACCAACCTGAAGGAGGTCCTCGTGGACGGCGGCTACATCTCCGCCAAGGATGCGGGTCTCGAGTAGACCACACGGAAAAGACGAGCGCCGCGCCTGCAACGCGCCGGAGCGGCGCTCTCTTGTTCCCTGAAAGTCAGTAAGCGATCGTGAAGCAATGACGCAACGGAGGAGGTTGCTGTGGCTACCAATAATGACGTGATTCTGCAGATGAATCATATCGTCAAGCGCTTCGGTCCCGTCACCGCACTCAAGGATGTGAATATCACCGTAAGACGTGGTCAGATATTCTCCATCTGCGGTGAAAACGGCGCGGGCAAATCGACTTTGATGAACGTTTTGTCGGGTGTGTATCCGTACGGCACCTATGAAGGTGATATCGTCTACGACGGCGAAACCTGCAAATTCAGGACCATTCGCGATTCCGAGAGCAAAGGCATCGTGATCATCCACCAGGAACTCGCTTTGGTGCCGTATATGTCGATTCAGGAAAACATCTTCCTGGGCAACCAGATCAGGAAAGGCATCGCCATCGATACCGATGCCCAGCGCAAAGAGGCTTTGCGCGTGATGAATCTGGTGGGGCTCAACGAAAACCCGGACACCCTGATTGCCAACATCGGCGTCGGCAAGCAGCAGCTCGTCGAAATCGCCAAGGCGCTGACCAAGGACGTGAAGCTACTCATTCTCGACGAGCCGACCGCGGCCCTGAACGATGAGGACTCCTTCAAGCTGCTCGACCTGATCGACCAGCTGCGTAAGGAACACGGCATTACCGCCATCATCATCTCGCACAAACTCAACGAGATCGCGGCCTCGGCCGATGCGGTGCAGGTCATTCGAGACGGCCAGACCATCAGCCATATCGACATCGACGCCGAGCATCCGCTCGATCAGGACGCGCTGATCCGTGACATGGTCGGCCGTCCGCTGACCAATCGTTACCCGGACCACCAGTCGCATATCGGTGCCGAGATGTTCCGCATGGAGAACTGGAAGTGCCACCATCCGCTCGACGAGAACCGCCTCGTATCCAAAGACGTGTGCATGAACGTGCGCAAGGGTGAGATCGTAGGCGTTGCGGGCCTTGTCGGCGCAGGGCGGACCGAAACCATGATGAGCATGTTCGGCCACCAGTACGGCACCCATGCCACCGGCAAATTGTATCTGGAAGGCAGGGAAGTGAACTTCCCGTCCGTGCGCAGCGCCATCGACCACGGCGTAGCGTACGCCACCGAGGATCGTAAGGTCTACGGCCTGAACCTTATGGATACCATCCGTGGCAACACTTCACTGGCCAGTCTCAAGGCGTTGAGCAAATTCGGAGTGATCGATGAGACCCAGGAGAAGAAAATCGCCGAAAAGTACCGCACCGAATTCCGTACCAAGGCGCCGACCATCGAAATGCCATCGGGCAACCTCTCCGGCGGCAATCAGCAGAAGGTCGTGCTTGCGAAGTGGGTGGCCACCAATCCCAAGGTGCTGATTCTCGACGAACCGACGCGAGGCATTGACGTCGGCGCGAAATACGACATCTACGAAATCATCGACCAGCTTGCCGACGCGGGCTCGGCCGTGATCGTGGTCAGCTCCGAACTGCCGGAACTGCTCGGCATCTGCGACCGCATCTACACGATGTGCAACGGTACGATCACCGCCAATGTGGACGCCAAAAGCACCGATCAGGAAGAGCTGATGCGCTACATGACCGCCGAGATCCCGGTCGATCCGAGCAAGGTATACGCCTGAAAGCCTGAAATCCTTAAGTCCGATGACGGACCTGAACCGTGAAAGGAAACGCATTCAAATGTCAGCTGCAAATTCCGCCGCCGTCAAGAAGGGCGACGACAAGGTAGAAACCCAGTCCCTCAAGGAGCTGTTGCTTGGCAACGCTCGCTCCTACGGCATCTTCTTCGCGCTGGTCGTGGTGATCATCGTATTCCAGATTCTCACCGGCGGACGTCTGCTCAACCCGAACAACGTGGTCGCGCTGTTCCAGCAGAACGCCTACGTGCTCATCGCCGCAATAGGTATGCTGATGGTCATCATCGCCACCCACATCGATCTGTCGGTCGGCTCGGTGGTCGCCTTCATCGGTGGCGTCGGAGCATTGGCCATGAAAAATTGGGGCTTGAACTGGTTCCTTGCCATCATGCTGATGATCGTCATCGGTCTGGCCATCGGCGCATGGCATGGCTTCTGGGTCGCCTACGTCGGTGTTCCGGGCTTCGTCACCACCTTGGGTGGCATGCTGATCTTCCGTGGCCTCGCCACCGTCGTCGCCGGCGAATCCATCCCGGTCTCCGACCCGACATTCCGTGCCATCTCCAAGGACTACCTACCGAACGTCTTTGGCTTCTGGGGAGAATTCTCAAGCAATGCGATCATCGTAGGCGTCGTCGCCATCGTGCTCGTCATCTGGATGCAGCTGCGCAAGCGCAACAACGCCATCAAGAACGGTCTGCCGGTGCAGCCGATGAGCTTCGTGGTCCTCAAGCTGGTCATCGCCGTCGCGGCAATCGCCTATGTGACCTACCTGCTGGCCTGCTCCGGCAACGCCACCCAGGGTGGCATCCCGATCGTGATGCTCATTATCGGCGTGCTCATCGGCGTGTACTGGTTCGCGCTGAACCGCACCGTCTACGGTCGTAACGTCTATGCCGTCGGCGGCAACCGCAAGGCCGCCATCCTTTCCGGCATCGACACCAAGGCGACCGATTTCAAGATCTTCCTGAATATGGGCTTCCTGACCTCCATTGCGGCTGTCATCACCCTGTCGCGACTGGCATCCGCAACCGCACAGACCGGTATGGAGTTCGAGATGGACGCCATCGCGGCCTGCTTCATCGGTGGCACTGCGGTCACCGGCGGCATCGGCACCATTCCGGGTGCCATGGTCGGCGCTCTGATCATGGGCGTACTGAACCAGGGCCTGTCCATCATGGGCGTTGACGCCGCCTGGGTCAAGACCATCAAGGGCCTCGTCGTGATTGCGGCAGTGGCCTACGATCTGGTCAGCAAGCGCAAGAAGGGCTGATTCATTCCTCCTCCTCGAAGGCGCCGTCTTTCTCGTCAGGGAAAGACGGCGCCTTGTTCGTCTCCCGTCACCGAACGCAGACTTTTCCGGAATCATGATGAAGCGTCATTCGTAGTCATGCGCTGTGACGCGCCATATGCTGTGAGATGCGGTGATGGCGGTGCATCGGTGCAATGAAAAACCGCAATCCTCGGACGTGACGGATTGCGGTGTACCGATTTTTACCTGCGTTTGCGTTGCCTGGACTTCGGTTTCGGCTCGTAAGGCTTGAGAAAATCCCATCTGGAGACGAGGGCGTTGTGTATCGGTGGGATCTTGCCGATGCCGAAGCCGGCGAAAATGCCGCCAAGCATTGTCCATGTGGACAGATCCTGCCCGGAGAACAGCATTGCAATGTAGATGATGGCGATGATGAAACAGATCAGCGATGATGCCCGCCGCTGCGGGTCGGTCATCTTGCTGTTCTGAATCGGCATCGCGCCCAACAGCAGTCCGGCGGCTAGGCAGATCAGACCCAGCACGACGGCCAGGCTTAACGATAATGCGGAAGGCATGGAAACGGTTCCTTTCTTCAGGGATTGCGGAGAGGTCACTCAACGTCGGCGGCGTCTTCGCCATCCGCGGCGGTGCCGATTGCTTCGTCTTCTTCGACGTCGTGGCCATCGTCATCGTTATTGCGGGACTTGCCTTGTGCGACCCATAGTTGTGCCGCGCTGAAGCCGGTATACAGCACCGCAACGGCGATGCAGACGATCAGGATGATGCTGGGGGCCGTCGTCAGCGTGCCGTCCTTCAGCGCGGAGACGACCGACTGCGCCAGCCAAGCGATGCATGCGACGCAGGTCAGTGCATAGAGCCTCATACGGAAGCCATCGTTCATATCTCACCCGTCCTTCAGGTATATGTGCCGATGATAGTCGAAACGGGGCGGCACCTGATGTACCGTCCCGTTTCAAATGCGCATCTTACGCGGCCGGAGAATCAGCCGCGTGCCTTAGCGTAGGCCTCGTAGACGGCCGGGGTCGGCTCGCCGGTCTCGACGCCGTCGATGGTGAGCTTCCATGCCGGCGGTTCGTTTTCGCCGGACAGCACCCATGCGGCCTGGCGCGCAGCGCCGATGGCCACGTATTCGTCGGTGGCCGGACGGGTCACGTCCATGCCGAGAATGCTCGGGGCAAGCGTGCGGATGGCTTCGGACTTCGCGCCACCGCCGATGAGCAGGATGCGCCTGATGTCGGCGCCAAGGGAGCGGATGAGCTCCAGGCAGTCACGCTGGGAGCACAGCAGGCCTTCGACGAAGGCGCGTGCCATGTTCTCCTTGGTGGTGTTGGCCAGCGTCAGGCCGGAGAGGGTGGCGGTCGCGTCCGGACGGTTTGGGGTGCGCTCGCCGTCGAAATACGGCACCAAGGTGATGCCTCCTGCGCCTGGTTCGGAGGCGAAGGCCAGTTTGGCCAGCTCGTCGTAGTCCACACCGAGTGCCGCACGGCCGGCATCGAGAATGCGGGAGCCGTTGATGGTGCAGGCAAGTGGCAGGTAGTGGCCGGTGCAGTCGGCGAAGCCGGAGACGGCGCCTGTCAGATCGTAGGTCGGTTTTTCGGAGATCGCCGCGGCCACGCCGGAGGTGCCGAGGGATACGGATACGTCGCCGACCTCCATGCCCAAGCCCAGTGATGCCATGGCGTTGTCGCCGCCGCCCGGTGCGATCAGGCATCCGCCGTCGACGTTCCCGCCTGCGATTGCGGGGTCGGCCTTGACGGCGGCCGCGTCGCGCGGGCCCAGCACGGTCGGCAGTACGATGGCGTCGGCGTGCGACTTGGCGGCTTGCGCACCTTCGGCAGGCTCGAGCACCATGGCGATCAGGTCGCGGCGATACTCGTCGGAGGCGGCGTCGTAGTAGATGGTGCCGGAGGCATCGGAACGATCGGTGAACAGGGCGTCGAGATGGGCGTCCTCGCCTTCGGCGACCGGTCCGTAACCGGCGATGCGCCAGCTCAGCCAATCATGTGGCAGGCAGACGGCCGCGATCTTCCGGGCATGCTCAGGCTCGTTTTCCGCAACCCAGGCCACCTTGGTCAGCGTGTAGGAGGCGACGGGGGAGGAGCCGACGGCCTTGACCCAGCGCTGCTTGCCGCGGGCGATCGGATCCTCCGGCTCGCCGTCTTCGGCCGGGGCGGCACCCATCCTCTCGATCAGGGCGGCGGCCTGCGGGGCGGAGCTGACGTCATTCCACAGCATGGCATCACGAATCACATTGCCCTGCTTGTCCAGAATCACCATGCCGTGCTGCTGGCCGCCGACGGCCAGGGCTTCGACATCATCCAGCCCGCCGGCCTGTTGCGCGGCCTGAAGGAACGCGTCCCACCAATATGAGGGGTTGACGGATGTGCCGTTCGGATGCTTCGCCTGGCCGAAACGCACCAGTTGGCCGGTCTCGGCGTCGGTCACGCGCACCTTGCAGGACTGGGTCGAGGTATCGACGCCGGCCACGAGTTTTCTGGTCATTATGCCTCCTTGCCGTGAGCCGTGCGTCATCGAACACGGACGTCGGCCGCACTCTATTAGTTAGATGAATGAACTATAATGTCCAGTGTACCATCATAAATTGGTTTGACTAACTGATTCGGTGTGCTTTCCTTGCAAAGTGGCGTCGGGAAGGAGTGTCAATGGCATCGCTGCGAAGAATCAACCAGGATGATCTGCGCAATCATAATCTTTCCGTGGTGCTTGATTCGCTATTGCGCGCCACGGATCAGCTCAGCCGAGCCGACCTCGCCAAGGAGACGGGACTGACCAAAGCCACCATGTCGGTGCTGGTGTCGTTGCTGATGGACAACAACGTACTGGAGGAGGGCGTGCCGACCGGGCAGTCGTTGTACGGCCGGCCCAGCATCCCGTTGCTGCTCCGGGGTGGGCGGATGTGCGGCATCGGTCTGCAGGTCAACACCGATGGCTATGGCATCGCCGTGCTTGACATCAACGGCACCACCGTGGACGAGCAATGGGTGGATGCCGACATGACGAATGCCGATGCCGATGCGGTGTTCCACGATCTTGACGAACTTGCGAAAACGCAGGAGGCGTCACTTGAGCGGATGGGTTATACCCTGGCCGGTTCGGGGCTCGCATTGCCGGGGCTGGTCACCGACGACCTTCGTTTGCTGGGAGCGCGCAACCTTGGTTGGGAGCAGCTCGATCTGAAGACCTTCGACGTGGTGCGGCGGCTTGATCCGAAAGTCGGCAACGAGGCGAATGCGGCCGCGTTGGCACAGATCCCCGGATACGCCACGCAGCGCAGGGGGGTCGGACTGGTCGAGCCGACCGACTCCTTCATCTATCTATCCACCGATGTCGGCATCGGCGGCGCCGTGGTGCGCGACGGCCATGTGGTGCGGGGTGACCATGGCTTCGGCGGCGAGCTTGGCCATGTGTCGGTGGACATGCGTGGGCCGATCTGCCGTTGCGGCCGCCGGGGATGCCTGGAGGTGTATGCGGGTCGGCGATCGATGGTCAGCGCTGCAGGCATCGCCAGCAGTGACGCCGCAGCCACGCATGAATCGATCAACGAGCTGATCGACCGTTGGCGCCAGCGCGACTCCAAGGCCGTGGCCGTGGTCGAGAAGGCATTGGAAGCCATGGCTTCGGTGATTGCCTCGATGATCAACGTATGCGATGTCGACACCGTGATGCTCGGTGGTTTGTGGGCGCATTTCGAACCCGATCTGATTCGCCGGATCGAACGTATGGTCCGGCCGCAGGTGCTGTCATACCCTGAAGTGCAGGCCCGGGTGATGATGGCCGACGTCGTGGCCCGGCCGGCCCTGATCGGAGCCGCCGAAGTGGGCCTGCGCACGTTTGTGGACAATCCACTGGAGTTTCTCGAACAGGAGTAGTCCACCCATTTGCTAGACTAGCCGAGTTGGCATGTTCGCATGTTGCAATGTGGGGCGTTAGCTCAGTCGGTTAGAGCATCGGACTCATAATCCGCCGGTCCACGGTTCAAATCCATGCCCCGCTACTAATAATCCATTAGGCTCTAGGAACTTAGCCGGTGCAATTTTCAGGAGTTGCCCGGCCTTTTCCATATCTGAAATGGTCCACGCCGTAGTGCCATGCATCTTTTGCGAAACAAGGCCCGATGACACGCCAAGGGCACGCGATAGATCCGATTGGTTTTTCTTGCGTAGCGCTAGGGCAAGCCGCATATTCGTGGAAATCACTTCTTCCAGTGGAATTGCTTGTGTCTGTGGCTCTAAGGTTTGTGTAGTCATACTTAAAAGTATATCAGCGTATTAAGTATCTCTAAGCCAGATTTACATAAAAAGTTATTAGTTTCGCTAAAGATGGTATATAGTTCTCAATATGACTAAGAATCTTGAAGTCACTGCGAGGAATGTTGACCGACTGCTGAAGTCAAACCACGTCACCCGCACTGAGCTTGCCCGTTACCTTGGATTCACGACTTCAGCCGTGTCTCAGAAATTCGCCACCAACAGTTTCACGCTTCGTGATATTTCTCGCGTTGCTGACTACTTCGATGTTTCCGTTGATGCTCTTATTGGCCGCGCGCCGTTGGAGGTGGAGTGATGGATTGGTCTTTGATCCTCGCGATCGTATCGCTTGTTGTTTCCATCATCGTTCTCGTCTTCTCTGACGAGGGGAGGTGATCATATGTTCGGTATCGGTGCTTTCGCGGCGTCCTCGGGATTGCGGTGGAATCGTCGATGCGCCCACCATTCACGGATCCGTTCGGCTATCCGGTGTC
Source organism: Bifidobacterium moukalabense DSM 27321 (assembly GCF_000522505.1). Taxonomy (GTDB): domain Bacteria; phylum Actinomycetota; class Actinomycetes; order Actinomycetales; family Bifidobacteriaceae; genus Bifidobacterium; species Bifidobacterium moukalabense. Next base: position 698,111 of record NZ_AZMV01000007.1, read on the forward strand.
TTGCCCGCCAATCCTTTTCCTTCCACCATTCGTCCTGCAATTCGGACACGGGAATGGTTGCATACCCGCATCTACGCAGTCTGGTGGGCGACTTCACCCAGTGCACGCATATCGCCGCATCCGTTGGCAGCTCGTCCATGTCTTCGGGCAGCCATACGGCCAACTTCACATCATCTCCGTCGTTGGATATGCGCGGGACCATCGTCCGCTCGCCGATTTTCCATTTATTGTCGGAGCGTTTCTCCCACGCGTATGCGCGGACCACGCAATCATGCCCGAACACTCTTACATCGAAGGCATCACCATCTCCATCGTTGGAGAGCATCGACTTCTGCACTGGCAATCGACCGTGTTCATCGAACAATGACGGCGTTGCATCGGGAACATCGGTGATGATTCGTGTGTTCATCCATGAAGCCTCGGGCCTTCTTCTGATTGTTCTGGTGAAAGCTATGGCCGAACCCAGCAAGGATATCACGGCTATGACGTTGCTCACGTCCATCTATTCTTCCTTCCTTCGTTGTCTGAAAAGGTTTGGTTTGTGTGATTACAAGCCTATCGCGGCGGAGGAAGGATGCCACTTTCAAGCAAGGGAGCATGCGATGAGGCAACTGCTTATGGAGATCTCGGTCGCGGGCGCGTGCCTGAGCGCGTTCACCGGCCTGTACTGGCTGGCCGTGGCGTTCGGCATCGCGGCCATGGCCGCGGGAAGGATCGAAGACAGATGAGCGTGACGGTGAAGCGATGGACGTCATGCGGCGTCGTCTTCTTCGAGCTGATCGTCGAGACGGAGGACGGCGTGTCCCTACGCGCCCCGCTTACCGGCGCCGAGCTCGAGGACTTGGAAAGGCAGATCGCGGAATGCCTCGAGCAGTGAAGCGTTTCGTCCAGACCGTTCTCCTGCTCCTGCTAAGCCCCTTCGCGTTCCTCGCGTTGGGACTGACCCTCGCCGTCGTCCGTCTTGGTGATTTCCTCACGGGTGACGACTGACCATAATCGAATGGCTGTGATGGACCGTACGGCGTAGTCCTAGCCACCGCTGAGCCGGGTTAGCGACCGGTGACGCCAGGCGCGTGGCTGTCGCGCCATTTGCGAGACGAAGTTCAGCTCCCGACCATTTCAGACCGTCGGTAAAGGCGGAATCGGGCGACCATAGGCGGCTTCGGCCGTGGTCTGATCTGGGACCATTCCCGGCGGGCGTATGCCCGCTCTTGCGTATCGACGGCCGGCTCCGTTACGAAGCACCGTGCAAGACCCGAACCATGTTCAGACTTTGGCCCGACGCGCCTCGCGTGCGTCTCGGCCGAGCCTGAACGGGTCTTGACCTCTCAAGCCTTTCCACCCGAAGTCTCCATGAAAGAAGGAATGATGAGCAGGATTGATTACCCCGTCTTGGTCAAACGGCAGATTCGCAGGACACTCCCGCTGATCCGCTCGAACGTCCTGGCACAGGCAGGTACCAGCCGGCGTCGGTTGGTGTCGGAAAGCGGCCTGACGGATAACCAGCTTCAGTACGCGCTCAGGATGGCTTACGGCGGCAGGGCTCCGAAGCCGTTGCATCGCGGCCAGGCGGGTGACAAGCTGTATGATTCGGCCGACCTGTTGGAACGTTTCGCGAGATGGACCGGATCATGGGCGTATCGGAGGTGTGTCGATGAGTGTTAAGGCCAAACCCAGTCTGAGCGAGGTCCTTGCCCGGCCGAACGGTCTGGACAGGAGCGACATGATGCGCCGGTTCGCGGATCTCGTGGACCGTGTGGCCTCGTCCAGCGGTTCCACCGAATTGCAGGCATGGCAGGTCATGAAACCGTTGAACGAGACCCTTATCGGCCTGAGGTGCCTCAAGGCCGAGGGCCTGCCGATCTACCGGCGTGATGGCGTCTGGTACATCGATTCGCGGGCCTTCCGCAAGTGGGCGACCAACCATCTCAATTTCAACATCACGACCCCGGCGCAACGGCCGGGCAGACGGAATGGAGCATTGTTCTGATGCGGACACGAATGCACATCGGGGAGGCGTGCCCATGACACGGATCGCCATGCTGACCACCGCGCAGACGGCCGAACGTCTGGGCGTGAGCGAACGGACATTGAAACGATGGCGTGGCGACATACCGGTCTTCGGCCCGCCGCCAATCCGCCTGGGCGGACGTGTCATGTACGCGGAGGCCGACGTGAACGGGTGGCTGCTCAGACAACGAGGGAAAGGAAGGGATGGCGATGCCAAGAAGACAGACCGTTGACCCGCTCATCCGAGCGCAGGTCATCGCCGCCTGGGGCAACCAATGCTGGCTGGGCATGCCCGGCTGCCGGATCACCGCCACGGAGGACGACCACATCATCCCGTACGCGCATGGCGGCAAGGACACCGTGACGAACCTGCGACGCGCCTGCAAGCATTGCAACGCGGCCCGCCAGGATCGCGTGCTGTCCGGCTACGGGGCCACGTTGCACGCCGTGATCGGCCCGCCTCGCGCCGACTTCACCGGCTACCTGACGGGGCTCGTCGGCCGTGACAGCGTGGTGGTCAGCTTCGACAGCCTGATCCGTGACATCTATCCGCCGGCCGGCCCGCCCGACGGCGTGCGCCTGGCGGCGGCCATGGCATGGGATGGCGCATACCGCGCCCTGGCCAAGTGCGGCCAGCCCTTGGACATCTGGCTGGTACGCACGCTGCCACGCAGCCGCCGCCATCCCGACATGCTGGGCGAATGGCTGGCGTTGGACTATGACATCCATGTGGTCGAGACCCCGGCCGACGCCACGTTCGACCTTGACCTCACGCCTCGGGAGTACCGTGCGGCGCAGCAATGGTATGCGATGCGCATCACCCAGCGCATGGTGGACGCGAGGGCCCTGCAACGCCGCCAGCGGCTCGCCTCGCTGGGCTTGCGCGCTTCGGACGGCCAGACCGCGGGCCGGCCGGCGTGGTGAGCCGGATTTTTTAAACGACGGCCGGCCGGAAAGACCCCGCGCCCAGTCTTTTCTCCCCCCGGAATCGAACAAAAAAACGTTGGAAACGCTGGAAAACCAAGGAAAACGAAAAATGATTCAGGAAACATTGGAAGGATTCGAGGAATACGCGCCAGCCTTCGGCGGCATCGTCGGATTGCAGGAACGGGCGACCATGAATCTCATCAAAAGCTTCGTCGAGGGCAAGACATTGACGCCCGAGGCGACCTATATCTGCAAATCCATGCTCTCGATAGCCAGGAACATCGACGCGCAGAATAGCAGGGGCCGTGAGATCAGCCGTAACATGACCAGCCTGCTCACATGGTTCCAGGAGCTCAAGGCCATGTATCCCGAACAGCCGCAGCTGGACGACGAACTGGCCGGCTTCCTCCGGGCCGCCAAGGCCGGCACGGAGGATAAGTGAGCGTGCCGCTGCGCGGCGGCACCGAACGCCATGCCGGCCGGCCGACCGATGGCGCCGTGGTGGCCCGGACCGCCGAACTGCTGGGCAAACCTCTGCTGCCGTGGCAACGGTACGTGGCCGACGTGGCCGGCGAGATCGACCCGGCCACCGGCACCTACTATTACGACCGCGTCATCCTGAGCACGCCCCGCCAATGCGGCAAGAGCACGCTGATCGACACGGAGGACACGCGCAACGCCCAGCTGGGACCGGACAGGAAGATCTACTATCTGGCGCAGACCGGCAAGGACGCCGAGAAACATTTCAAGGATTACGTGCAGCAGCTGGCCAAAAGCAGGCTGGCCCCGATAGCCTGCCGTCCGCGCCTGTCGAACGGAGGCATGGAGCAACGGTTCATCAACGGCAGTTTCATCTGCCCGCTGGCCGTGACCAAGGTGGCCGGCCATGGCACGCAGATGGACAAGTTCACCATCGACGAGGCGTTCAGCCTGGACGACGAGACCGGCAAGCTGATCCTGGACGGCATGGCCCCGACCATGAACACGCGACTGCATTTCACGGGCGTGCAACCGCAGATCTGGATCACCTCGACCGAGGGCACGGCCGACTCGACCTTCCTCAACGGCCTGTTGGACGGACTGCGGGCGGGCGACGTGCCGCGACGCACCTGCTGGTTCGATTTCGGCATCCCGGCCGACGCCGACCCCGAGGACCTCCAGACGATTCTGAAATGGCATCCGGCCGCGGGCCTGCTGTGGGGCCTGGACCAGCTGCGCGACTTCCGTGGACAGTTCGAGGGCAACGCCGCCGGCTGGGCGCGCGCGTTCGGCAACCGGCGTGACACGGGCGTGGCCGACCGTGTCATCGACGAGACCCTGTGGCAGGCGACCGTGGCCACGCCCATAGGGCCCGACCGGTTGGACGGCCGGCCCCTCGTGTTCGCCGCCGCCGTGGACGTGGACGCCACGCACACATCACTGGCGGCCGGGATCAGGGACGCCGACGGCACCGTCACCGTGCAACTGCTCCAGGTCCTGGACGGTACCGGACGCGCGCCCGGCGAGATCATGCGACTGTGCGAACGGTACAAGGCTCCCTTGGTCATGGACGACCGCGGGCCCAACGCCGACCTGCACGACCGACTCCGCTCACAGACCGACGACGTGGGCGAGCCCGTCATCCAGTTCGTGCCCATGCAGGCGGGCGACTACCTCGCCATCGGCCAGGCATTCGTCAGCGGATTGCACAACCGGCTGATCCGCCACGCCACCGACATGCAGCTGGACGAGAGCGCGGCGCAATGCGCGCGCACATGGAGCGGCGACGCCTGGCGGGTGACCCGACGCGGCAGCACCGGGCTCACCAGTCCCCTGGAGGCCTGCATGCTGGCCGCATGGGGCGTGAACCACCGGCCCGACACCGATACCGACCTGCAGATCTACTAGATGTCACCGTATGTCCCCTCATGGCACCGTATGGCACCATATGTCCCCGGATTCTTGGCGGTAAGGGCCCGCCGCGAGCATGATGGCAGGCATGAATCTTTGGCAGCGAATGAGACTCGCCGGCCGGGTGCTCACCCGCGGCGGCGATGACGTGGACATGCCCGACGGCGTCAGGCCGCCGGCGCGTTCCACGACGTATGAGCCGTTGCAGCTGTCTACCGTGTTCCGTGGCGTGCAGGTGTTGCAGACCGCCATCGCCGGCCTGCCGGTATACGAGATGCGCAACGGCGTCAAGCTCCCCGATGTCTCCGCGCTGGTGGCCCAGCCGGACGTGACGCGCTCCCGGCGTGACTTCCTCGCCGACCTCGTGGCATCGCTCGTGCTGGACGGCAACGCGTTCACCCGTCTGATCCGTCTCGACGGCGAGATCGTGACCTGCGAGATCCTGCCGCCCCAGTACGTGACCGTGACCGACCTGGGCAAGGATCCCGCAAGCCCGGACCTGCGCTACGGCTATCTCGGCCGCACCTACGGGCCCGACGACATCGTCCACAGCAAGTTCCTGAACGTACCCGGCCGCCTGCGCGGCCTCGGCCCCATCTCCGCGGCCCGCGAGGAAGTCGAGGCCGCGCAGATGGCTCGCGACTACAAGACCCGCTTCTACAGCGACGGATCCAACCTCAAAGGCTACCTGCGCACCAAGAAGCCCGTCAGCGAGGAAACCGCGAAGCGGGCCAAGACGGCATGGAAGACGGACGGCGGGGCCGGCGACGTCAAGGTGATCGGCGACGACCTCGAATACGTGCCGCTCGACCTGAAGCCCGCCGACCTGCAATTCCTGGAAACCCAGAAGTTCGACACCACGCAGATCGCCCGACTGCTGGGCATCCCCGCATCCATCATGCTCGCCGCCGTCGATGGCTCGAACCTCACCTACTCGAACATCGAACAGTCCTGGATCGAGTTCGCCGACTACACGCTGGCGGCCTACGCGGGAGAGATCGAGGAGGTGTTCAACCGGCTGCTGCCACGCGGCCGGACCGCCGAGTTCGATTGGGACAGCAGCCAGCGGGCCAACATGAGCGACCGGTACAACGCGTACAAGACCGCGATAGAGGCCGGCTTCCTGACCGTCAACGACGTGAGGGGAAAGATCAGGATGCCATCATTGAGCGCCGACGAATCGGCGCGGATCGGAGCGAAGCATGAACAGGCATGAGATAGCGGTGCGGGGCTTGAGCCTACGAACCGAGGACGAGAGCGACGGGCACACATTGGAAGGCATCGCCGTGCCCTACGGCGACGTCATCGACACGTGGGACGGCCCCGAGACGTTCGACCGCGACTGCGTGTTCGACGATCTCGACCAAGCGAAGCTGTGCTACCAGCACGGCGAGGTCATCGGCCGCATCATCGGCGGCGAGTCGCGCGAGGACGGCCTGCACATCACCGCACGCGTGTCCGACACCGCGAAGGGCCGCGACGCCGTGACCCTGGTCCGCGACGGCGTGCTCGACAGCTTCTCGGTCGGATTCATCCCCATCGAAAGCGAAAGGGACAAGGCCGGCATCACGCACCGCAGGCGCGTACGCCTGCTGGAGACCAGCATCGTGTCATGGCCGGCCTACCAGAACGCGAGGCTCACCGGCCAGAGGGATTCGGACACGCTCAAGGAAACCAAGGAAACAAGGAAGGAAACCACCATGGATGACAACGAGATGATGGACCTGCTCAAATCCATGCAGGATGAGCAGCGCGGCCTCAAGGCGGCCATCGCCAAGACGGCCGGCGGCCGTGAGACCCCGAGAATCGTCGGCGGCGAGTACAGGAGCCGCGGCGAATACCTCCAGGCGCTTGCCCGCGGCGACGAGGCGGCCGCCAAGATCATGGAGGAATGCCGAGACCTGATCGTGACCGGCGACACCGGCAACACCGCCACCTGGATCGCCGACGACCTACGCCTGATCACCGAACGCCGCAAGGTCTCGAACCTGCTGACCCACGACAGCCTGCCGGCCACCGGCATGAGCATGGAATACCATGTGGTCACCTCCGACACCACCGTGGCGGCCAAGCAGGCCAATGAAGGCGACGCGCTCACCTTCGGCAAGCTCACCTTCGGCACCAAGAGCGCCGACATCAACACGTACGGCGGCTACACGTCCCTGTCGCGCCAGGTCATCGAACGGTCCACCACGCCCATGCTCAACACCGCCCTGCGCGCTCTCCAGAACGCGTACGCGAAGGTCACCGAGAAGGCCGTGCGCGACCACCTGTACGGGGAGATCAAGACCCAACGCGACGGCACGAACCACATCGACACGGCCAAGACCCTCGCCAACATGAACATCGACGACTGGGTGGGCCTGATCGTGGACGCGGCCGAAATGGCCGACGACCGCAACGTGGCACTGACCCGGCTGGCGGTCTCCAAGGACGTGCTCAAGGCGCTCGTCGGCCTGAAGGACACCGGCGACCGGTTCTTCAACCTTTCCGGCGACGGCTCCGACACGATCGGCAGCTTCGACCTGACCGGCGTGGCCGGCGAGTTCATGCGCGTGCCGGTGGTCATGCTGCCGAAGGCCGAAACGGGCACCGCCGCGTTCATCGACCCCGCCAGCGTGACCGTATGGGAATCCGGCGGCCCGACCCAACTCACCGACGGCAGCGTCACCAAGCTGACCAACGACTACAGCGTATACGGCTACCTGTCGGTCGCCACCACGCTTGCCGACGGCCTGATCCCGGTGAAGTTCGCAGCGGCATGATCGGCGACGAGGAACTCCTGCGACGCCTGCGCGACGAGGTAGGCGTGCCGGCCGGCGACGACGACCGACTGGCCGTCAAACTCACCGCGGCGCAACGCTACGTGGCCGCCGCCATCGGCGACACGAAGGTGGAAGACGAACTGCTGGCCGACTGCATCGTGGCGTGCGCGGCCGACCTGTTCAACATGCGCGACGCCCGCCTGGGCGTCATGCAGGTGTCCGACACGACCGTGGAACCCTTCAGGATCTCGACCGACCCGCTCCGCTCGGTCTGGCCGAAGCTGAAGGCCGCGGGCATCCTGACCGGAGGGATGGTGATCGCATGACCTCGATGGTGCTCGTCCAGCGCACGGCCCTCATGGACACGCTCACCGACATGCTCGACGATCTGGTGGCGTCCGTGTCCATCGATTCGGCGCTGGTGCATCCCCAGCCTGGCAAGGTCGCCATATACATCGAACCGCCCTACGTGGAATACCCCACATGGGACGGGGCGCCCGACATCACATGGACATTGGACATCGTGGCGGGAACGCCCGCCACCCAGGCCACGGCGCTCGACTATATCATCGACGCCATCGACCGGCTGGCCGCCAAGGGCCTGAACATAAACAAGGCCCAGCCCGTCGAGTGGAACCTCGCGGGCACGGGCACCCTCGCGGGCTACCAGGTCACATTGAACCCCCTCGAAATCATCGAGGCCGAAGAATAGAAAGCAGGAAGAACATGACAGGCAAGATCAGGACCCTGGGCCCCGGCAGCTTCAAGATCACGGACGCCGCGAACGGCCATGACTTCAGCGCCGACCTGACCAAGGCGCAGCTGAACCCCTCCAACTCGTCCGACGACCCGACCAAGTTCCTGGACGGGTCCGAGGAGGCCAACACCTCGACCACATGGACGTTCGAGGGCACCGTGGGCGACGACTTCAGCGAGGACGGCGTGAGCGTGTGGCTGTTCGACCATGCCGGCCAGACACTGCCCGCGGAGTTCGTGCCGAACACGGAAGGCAAGATCAAGTGGACGTTCAACGTGACCATCACGCCGATCGCGGTGGGCGGGGACGTGAAGTCCAAGAACACAAACGACCTCAGCCTGCCGGCCACGAACGTGGCCCACGCGGCCTACACGAAGGGCTGACCGTTGGCCGACAAGGCATTGATGGTCGTGGGCCAGCGCCGTTTCGTGCAGACGATGCGCAAGGCCGGCGCCGACATGGACGACCTGAAGGAAGTGAACCGCGAGGCGGCCGGGATCGCGCTGCCCGCGGTCCGCAGCCTCGCGCCGCGCGGCAGGACCGGCCGGCTGGCCGGAAGCCTTCGCGTCGGCGCGACCAGACGTGCCGGCGTCATCCGCGCGGGCCGCAAGGCCGTGCCCTATGCGGGCCCGATCAACTACGGGTGGCCCGCGCGGCACATCAGGCCGAGACTGTTCGTCAACACCGGCGTCACATCGACGGAAAGCCAATGGCGGCAGGTCTACAAGGACTTCATCGAAAAGACCATGAAACAAGTGAAAGGAAAATGACATGGCGACCACCCAAATCACCTACGAGGACGGCACCAGCGAGATCGTGCCCGTCACGATGCGCGCGAACTGCAAGGCCGAAGCCCACGCGTTGGAAGCCGGTTGGGGCACCGTGCAGCAGTCCCCGGTACGCTGCGGCGCGTACGCCGTGTACGCCGCGCTGCGCATGAGCGGACGCAGCCTGCCCGACTTCGAGCATTGGCTCGACACCGTATCCTCCTTCGACCTCGCGGCCGCGAAGGAGGAACCGGAAGAGGGAAACCCTACGGACTAGCCGCGTGGCCCGACGGTTCGCTCGGCCGTCTCTCGTTCCTCCTGGCAAGCCGTTTCGGCGGTACGCCATGGCAGTGGAGGAACGAGGCCGACGAGCGTGACTGGGGCACCGGACTGGCCGAACTGCTCAAGGAAGCCGAAGCATCGCAGAAGGAGTGAACCGTGGCACACAGCGCGATCATGAGCGTGCGCATCACCGGCAACGCCGACGATGCCGTCAAGGCGTTCGAGAAGACCACCACGAAGGCCGCCGCGTTCGGCAGCGCCATCGGCGGACTCGCCGTCAAGGGAGTGACCGCGCTATGGGACACGGTGAAGGGATTCGCCAGCGATGTGGTGAACATGTCGGACAGCACCGACAAGTTCATGAACACCATGAGCTTCGCCGGCATCGACACGAAGGCCGTGCAGGCCGCGGCGAAGGAAACCCGAAAATACGCGGATGATACCGTGTATGGGCTCGATGACATCCAGAACACCACCGCGCAGCTGGCCGCCAACGGCATCGGCAACTACATGGAACTGACCGAGGCGGCCGGCAACCTGAACGCCGTGGCAGGCGGCAACGCCGACACGTTCAAGTCCGTCGCGATGATGCTCACGCAGACGGCCGGCGCGGGCAAGCTCACCACCGAGAACTGGAACCAGCTGACAGACGCGATACCGGGCGCGTCCGGCAAACTGCAGGAGGCCCTGCTCAAGGCCGGCGCGTACACGGGCAACTTCCGCGACGCGATGGCCAAGGGCGAGATCACGGCCGACGAGTTCAACCAGGCATTGCTGGACCTCGGCATGACCGACGTGGCGAAACAGGCCGCGACCTCCACCAGCACCATCGAGGGAGCCATGGGCAACCTCGAAGCCGCCGTGACCGGCGGTCTGACCGACGCGTTCAACCTGTTCAAGCCGGCGGTCACGGGCGGCATCAACGCGGCATCAGCCGCCGTGACCAGCCTGGCCACCAACGGCGTGCAGGGATTGCAGACGTTCTTCGGGCAGGTCAAGGACACCGGAGCGTTCACCGCATTGCAGTCCGCCGCGCAGTCGGTCGGCGGTGGCCTGCAATCATTGTGGAACGGCATCATGGCGGTCGTGAACGCAATGACCGGAGGGCAGCCGGCGGGAACCGCGTTCGGTAACGTGCTCAACACCGTCGCCGCGGCCGCGCAGACCGTCGGCGGCTGGCTGAGGACCGCCGGCGAATGGATCGGTCAGAATCTGGATCTCGTGACCCCTCTCGTGGCCGCGATCGGCGGGGCCGTCGCGGCGGTGACCGCCGTGACCACGGCCATGCAGCTCGCCGCGACGGCGCAGGCGCTGCTCAACGCGGTCATGGCCGCGAATCCCATCATGCTCCTGGTCACGGCGATCGCCGCACTGGTGGCCGGACTGGTCTGGTTCTTCACCCAGACCCAGACGGGCCGGCAGATCTGGTCCGACTTCACGGCGTTCCTCTCGCAATGCGTGACCAGCATCATCGGCTTCTTCACCACCCTGGGCTCGAGGATCGGATCGGTGTTCACCGGCGCGGCCAACGGCGCCAGGAACGTGTGGAACGGCGTGGTCAACTGGTTCGGTTCCATCCCGGGCAAGATCAAGGGCTTCTTCTCGAACGCCGGCTCGATCCTCAAGGACGCGGGCGCGGCCATCATCAACGGTTTCCTCAACGGGCTCAAGGGCGCGTGGAACAACGTGACCGGCTGGATCAGCGGCATCGGCGACTGGATCAAGGAACACAAGGGCCCGCCCGCCTACGACGCGGTCCTGCTGACCGCCAACGGCCGGCTGATCATGCAGGCTTCGCCAAAGGATTGAACCAGGGATTCGACACGTCCGTGGCGTCCGCCATCCGACGCGCCAACACCAGGCTCGGCAAACTCGACCTGCACATGGGCGCGGACGGCGCGGCCGCGGGCAACACCACCATCTTCAACGTGACCATCCAGGGCGAGGTGCTCGACAGGGAAGGCACCGCCAAGACGATCAGAAGACTGCTGGACGACTACGCGGACAGGCGGCGATGATGCGACAGCCGATGTTCTACGCGGACCGCGGGCAGGGTTGGGAGAACCTGACCGGCCATGCGGGCTCGCCCGCCGCGCTCTCCTCCTTCAGCGTCGAATGGGGCACGGACTCGCCGAAGGAACAGCCCTCGGTGAACGTGCTGCACTTCCGGCTGCTCGACCGCACCGGCATGCTGGCCGGCAACAGCACGCGCCTGGCCGGCATGAAGGTGCTGGTCCAACTCTCCCGCCGCCCCCTGTGGCGGGACCTGAACGCCACGGAATCCTGGGACGGGGTGTCCGACACGCTCACCTGGGACGGTCTGCACCTCGCGCACCGGCCCGACCAGACCGAGGGGCCGGACCCGACCGCGCTCACCATCTTCACCGGCAACACCACCACCGGCGGCACCATCACCCAAAACCCCGATGGCACATATCTGCTCGATCTGTACGCGAACGCGCAACTGGTCAGGGCGGGCCGCACCACACGGCAGGGACCCGTCTCGACGGACGCGCGCCTGACGGGCCTGCACTGGACCGGCACCGCCGCGCAACGCGTGGACGAGATCAACCGGCGGCTCACGACGCTCGGCTGCCCGCCCCTGTCGGACGAAGCCGTGGCATGGCTCAAGGCCAACGCGCCCACGCCCGCACCCTACGAGGCGGACTCCCATCCCGACCTGTCCACCATCCTGTACGCGCTGGCCGCCACCCATCCCGACCTGCCATTGTTCTATGAGCGTCACCGGCATGGTTCGGAAAGCGTGGACCTCGTGTTCGCGGGCCGGCCGGCGGCCATCACCATGCACGCCGACGGCCGGCTGACCGTCGAGGGAGCGGGCCTGGAACAGGAGGCCGCGCCCGCCGACGCCATCACCGTGGACGACAACATGCTGACCATGCCCGCTCCCGTCTCCCGGATCACGCTCAGGACCCGCGCGGTCAAATGGGACGAATCCGGAAACAGGTTCTCCTTCGAGGATGACGAGGTGACCATCGGCGACCGTGGACGCCTGCCCGCCGAGCTCACGGAGACCATCAACGCGGTCCCGTTCTCGTCGGACGCCATCACACGCGACGATTCCGCCGGCCACTGGCAGGCCGGCACCTGGACCCCGACCGACGCGCAGCGCGACCAGTGGGCCGAATGGCTGGCCGTGCAGACATTGAGACTGCGCCCCAAAGGATTGACGGCGAGCAGCCGACGGCTCGACATCGACCTGTTCGAGCAGGCATTGCAGCCCACGGCGAGCCTGTGGGCGTTCGTCAGCACCCGGTACACCCGGCTGCTGGCCGATGACGGCACGCCGGCCACGTCGGGCGCGTGGCTCGCCACGGGCGGCACCCTCTCGTTCGACTGGCGCGACGGGATCCCGGTGTTGGAAAACGAGCTGGACATCAGCCCGCTGCCCATGCTGCCCAGCACGCTCAGCCGGTGGCGGGACCTCGACCCCATCGGCATCGCCTGGCAGGACATGCCCGCGTTCACATGGGGCGAGATGTCGCAGATCACCTACTTCACCGATTAAACAGAAAGGACCATCATGGTGAACGAATCCTTCGACCCGTCCAAGATGCCCACGACGCCCCGCTACGGGATCCGCTATCCGGCCGGCACCGACCTGGTGCGCTACGCGTCGCAGCAGTTCAAGGCCATGGCCGAAAGCATCGACGACAGGATAGACACGCTGCCCGCCTCGGTCACCGCGCGCGTGGATCAGGCGGCCACGCAGGCCGCGGCCAGCGCTCAGACGGCCCAGGCGGCCGCCGCGACGGCCGGAACCCTGGCCGACCAGAACATGGCCGCCAACCTGAACAACAAGGACTCGAAGACATCCCTCGCGCTCGACAAGACCCTGAACAACGGGCCGCGCTGGCGTAACGCCGTGATCATCGGCGACAGCCTGTGCAAGGGACACTATTCCGGCGCGGACCATGCCGGCCAGGGCATCGGCGACGTGGTGTGCAGGATCCTGGGCATCACGAGCGTGCAGAACGTGGCCGTGTCCGGCAGCGGCTTCACCGTCGGCGGATCCAACACGTTCATCAACCAGTGGAACCGCGTGGCCAACAAGGCCGACGTCGATCTGGTCCTGGTCATCGGCGGCGTGAACGACAACAACAACGACTGCGCCGCGGCCTGCACGCAGCTGGTCAACGCGATCCGCACCTCGGCCGCCAACGCGCGCATCTACGTGTTCCCCGTGGCCGGAGGCCTCGGCCTCGGGCTGGCCGGCCACTACACGGCCCTGCATTCCATCAACAACGCGATCATCGCCCTGCCGGGCCAGCATCGCGGCGTGGTCCTGATGCAGGGCTGCCACAGGTGGGGCCAGATGATCGCGGAAAGCCAGGCGGACGGCACCATCCACATGAAGAAGGAGGGCTACGAGGCATGGGCCCGTATCGCGGCGCGCCTGATGCTGTCGGGCCAGAACACGTTCTGGCCCGAATACGCGCGCGACCTGAACGTGACCAGCATCAGCGGCGACCCGCTGTTCGACCAGATCCAGTGCAAGCGGTTCATCGAGGTCAACGGCACGATCACGTTGCAGATCCGCGCGCACACCGGCCGCGCCATCGACACCGGATTCACCGCATTCGCGGCGGACAGGTACCTGTGCAGCGACATCGCGACCAAATACCTCCAGTGCGGCGCAAGCCTGGACTCGTACCTGACCGTGGAGACCGGCGGCCTGAAGGTGCAGATGGCCCAACTGCCCAAGGACAGGTGGGTGCTGATCGAATCCTCCTGGATCGCGGGAATGTGACCATGCCGTTCGACATCCTCATCGCGTTGATCACGACCGGCGGCGTGATCGTCGGCGCGCTGCTCGGCTTCATGGGAACGTCCGTCAAAAACCGGCTCGACGCCTACCGGATCGCGCAGGACATGCAACAGGACAACCAGAAGCTCTGGCAGTGGAACCGCCAGCTCGTGGACCACATCTACAAGAATCTGGGCCCGCCGCCGCCACGGCCGCCCGACGACCTGTTCAAACACGACAACGACTAGGAAGGAGCACACGATTGGCGGACCTCAACACACTGTGCGCGCGCATGCGCTACTGGTGCCAGACCGCGAACATGGGCTATTCGCAGACCGACCGGTGGCATTTCGACCCGGCCGGCGGCAACTGCGATTGCAGCAGCCTGGTGATCCACTGCCTGCAGGAGGCGGGATTCGATACCGGCAGCGCCGGATACACGGGCGACCTGAGCCGGAACCTGACCAGCCGAGGCTGGACGAGACTGCCCGCCGACGGCCATCCGATGGCCGGCGACATCCTGCTGAACGACGCCGATCACGTCGCCGTCTACCTGGGCGACGGCCTGCTGGCGCAGGCCAGCATCAGCGAAACGGGCGGCATCACCGGCACGGCCGGCGACCAGACGAACGGCGAGACGAACGTCTCACCCTACTACGACTACCCATGGGATTGCTATTTACGATACGGAGGAGACATGCCAACGGCACAGGAGATCGCGGAAGCGGTCTGGAATTTCGAGCAGAACGGCGTCAAATGCCGTGACAGGCTGCAAGGCACCGACGAGGCCGCCAACGCGGCGGCCGAAAGGGTCTGGACGTTCCTCATCCAGGGCGTGCAGGCCCGCGACCGGCTCTACGGGCTCGACAACATCCAGACGCCACAGCTCGCGGCCACCGTGGCGGCCCAGTCGGCGGCGCTCGAGGCATTGGCCAAAAGCGTGGGCACCGACCCCGACACCATCGCGGCCAGCGTGGAACAAGCCGTCAAGGCGAGACTCGCCACGCTCAGGATCACAGTGGAAGGAGACCAGTCATGAGCAACACGCCAAACATCGCGGACCACGCATCCGACACCAGCCAGGACACCAACCGGGACACCTACCGGCCCGTCTTCAACGACACCGTGCGGACAGGGATCTACCTGTTCAGCCTTGTCTGCGTGATCGTCGGTTTCGGATTCTCCCGGTTCGGCGACCCCGCCATCGGCGACTACATCACCACGGCCGGCGGGATCCTCGCCGCGGGATTCGGCGTAGCCTACAACCCGCTACGCATGAACGCGAAGTGAGCTGACCACCTTACGGAGTTCCTCGGGCGGCATGGCCACGTACCTTTGCGTCGTGGCCACACTGCTATGCCCGAGAAGCGTGGACACCGCCAGAAGATCATGTGTCGCCAGATACGCCTGCGTGGCGGCCCTGTGCCGGAGACTGTGCGTCCCGTACGATTGAGGCAGCGCACTGCCTACGATCTTGCCAACCCGGCCGGCGGTGAGATGGCTGATTCCGTGATCGTTACGGGACGGGAACAGCCAGCCGTCCCCAGTCTGACGTATTCGCACGGCCAGATCCTGCGGCAACGGTATCAGCCGCTGCTTATCGCCCTTGCCGACGACCCGCAATAGCGCATTATCGGCCGGCCCGACCACATCACGACCGGACACCTTCGCTATCTCGCCCCTGCGTAGCCCCAGTTCGGCCCCGAGCCTGACCATGAGCCGGTCACGTTCGGACAGGCCATCCATCGCCTCCCTGATACCGGTCTCCGGGCAGGGACGAGGGTGTGGCTTCGATCCCGCGACATGTGGCAGTCCGATGGCCGGATTGTCGGATCTCAGGTCGTGATCGACGCACCAGTCGAAATAGCTCGTCAACGTCGCCCGTATCCCCTTGCGTGTCTCGGCCGAAAGACCTTCCCGTCCCATCCATTTCTCGCAATCGGTGCGCGTGACGTTTTCCGGCGGCTTGCCGGCAAGATAATGCACGAAACCCCATAGTTTCACCCGTCTCGTCTTAATGGTGCTCGGCATCCTTCCCGCCGCTCTCAGATATGTCAGCCACTGATCCACGCTTTGTTCCCAGGTCTGCGGGAACGGTTCAGGTCGCAATCGCATTTTGACCACCTCCATCAGGTGGTGATACTATGCTTTAGCCGATTATGGCGTGGGGTGTTAGCTCAGTCGGTTAGAGCAGCGAACTCATAATTCGTCGGTCCGGGGTTCAAGCCCCCGACGCCCCACTGGTTGATTTATGCGGCTTGCGTCAGATCCAGGAATCTGAAGCCGCTACCTACCCTTCGCAATAAGTCGTCACGGGCTTGTACCGTGGACCCGCCGGTCCACGGTACAAGCCCGTGACGCCCCACCATTCCTCTCTTGAGGAGCGGCGAGTGTCGTCCGCCGCCGGATGGGAAGCGGTGAGCGAAATAAAGTCCGGCCTTCTGCTATAATCCCAAAGGTTATCCGGTTCACGCCTTGCCATAGGGGCATGGCGACCCGGGTCCCCCGAATCTCTAGGAGACGATTATGCAGCAGGGTATTCATCCTGATTATCACGCAGTGCAGGTTACCTGCTCTTGCGGCAACACCTTCGTGACCCGTTCCACCGCCAAGGGCGATCATATGACCGTCGACGTGTGCTCGAACTGCCACCCGTTCTATACCGGCAAGCAGAAGATCCTCGACACCGGTGGCCGTGTGGCCCGCTTCGAGAAGCGCTACGGCAAGAAGGCCAAGTGATTCTTATTGCCTAGGCAATGAAAACGCCAGTCCGTCACGGACTGGCGTTTTCGCGTTTCCGGGGCACCTTATATGATGAACGGGTTGAGTAGGTTTCGGCGGCACCGGAGCATCGTGAACAAGCCGCCGAAGATCGTGAAGTAAAGAAAAGGCGTACATTGGCAGACGAACAGTTCCCCGCGGCGGTCACCGCGCTTGAGGAATACCGCAATATCGAACAGCAGATGGCCGAACCGGAGGTCGCGTCGGATCCCGACAAGATGCGCAAACTGGGTCGTCGCCATGCCGAACTGGGCACGATTGTCTCCGCATACACCGCCTACCGGCAAGTGAAGGACGATTTGGAAGCCGCCAAGGAGATGGCTTCCGAAGACCCGGATTTCGCCGAGGAGGCCAAGCGACTGGAACGTGAGCTGCCGGCGGTCGAGGAGAAGCTTCGTACCGCGTTGATTCCGCGTGATCCGGACGATGCCCGCGACACGATCATGGAGATCAAGGCCGGCACCGGCGGTGAGGAGGCCGCGCTGTTCGCCGGAGACCTGCTGCGCATGTACATGAGGTATGCGGAGAAGCGTGGCTGGACCGTGACCCTGCAAAGCGAGAACACCACCGAGCTGGGTGGCGTCAAGGACGTGCAATTGGCCATCCGCGCCAAGGGAACGCCCGCGCCGGAAGACGGCGTGTGGGCGTCACTCAAATATGAGGGCGGTGTGCATCGCGTGCAGCGCATCCCCGTGACCGAGTCGCAGGGCCGCATCCAGACTTCAGCCGCCGGTGTGATCGTGTTCCCGGAGGCCGACGACGACGATGATGAGATCGACATCGATCCGAAGGACCTCAAGATCGACATCTTCATGAGCTCCGGTCCGGGCGGACAGTCCGTGAACACCACGTATTCCGCGGTACGTATGACGCATATTCCGACCGGCATCGTGGTGAGCATGCAGGACGAAAAGAGCCAGATTCAGAATCGCGCGGCCGCACTGCGCGTGCTCAAGAGCCGTCTGCTGGCCATGAAGCATGAGGAGGAGGCCGCCCAGGCGGCCGACATGCGCCATTCGCAGGTGCGATCGCTGGATCGTTCCGAGCGTATCCGTACGTACAATTTCCCGGAGAACCGCATTGTCGACCATCGCACCAACTACAAGGCCTATAACCTTGATGCCGTACTCGATGGCGATCTGCAGGCCGTGATCGACAGTGACATCCAGGCGGATGAGGCCGACCGGCTCGCCAACCAGAAGTAAGGCCTTCGGGGTGACTGGCAAGGTGAACGCCATCTCCTCGTTGACGCGGCCGGCCGGGGGAGAGACCGTGGCGACCATCATCCGTGGCGCTGCGGCCATGCTGCGCGCCGCGGGTGTGGATACGCCCGAGCATGATGCGAAGCTGCTGTGCGCGGAAGCGTTCGGTACCGACATGCAGAGTGTGAACAAAGCCATGCTGATGGGTGACGGATTCTCCACGTTGGCCGAAAGCCCTGCGAAATCGCTCGAAACGTTCCACTCGATGGTCGACCGTCGTGCCAGACGCGAACCGTTGCAGCACATCACCGGTCATGCGCCGTTCCGCTATCTTGACCTGAAGGTCGGTCCCGGCGTGTTCATTCCGCGCCCCGAAACCGAGCTGATCGTGCAGGAAGGCATCGATTGGATCACCCGCAGCGGCAGGTACCACGCACGGGTGGTCGATTTGTGCGCCGGCAGCGGTGCCATCGGACTGGCCGTCGTCACGGAAGTGCCGGGCAGTGAGGTATGGGCCGTGGAGAAAAGCGAGGGAACCGCCGAATGGACGCGGCGCAATCTCAATGAGACGGCCAAGGCATACCCCGGCATCGTCAGCAACTATCATCTGGAAATCGGCGATGCCACGCAGATGCCGACGCTCCACCAACTGGACGGCACCATCGATATCGTGCTCACGAACCCCCCATATGTACCGCTCAGCGATATCCCCGAGCAGCCGGAAGTGCGCGACTACGATCCCGACATGGCGTTGTACGGCGGTTCCGCCGATGGCACGCTGATCCCCGAACGCATCATCCTGCGCGCCGCAAAGCTGCTCAGAACGGGCGGTCTGTTGGTCATGGAACACGACATCTCACAGGGCGAGCGTCTGTCCGCCTACGCGAACGCGCATGGCTTCGCCGATGCCCAGGTGCGCAACGACTACACCGGCAGGCCCCGGTATCTTATTTCGGAAAAAGCGTGACAACATCAGCGGGACCGTACTATAACGGACTGCGCTTGGTAAATGAGAAGGGAAAGAACGGCATGAGACTCAAATGTGCCGAAAAGCTGGCCGCGCTATGTCTTTCGGCGGCAATGGCGGTGTCCGTGTCGGCCTGCTCGGGCGGCAACATGTATGCGTCGAGCAACGACAGCAGCAGCATCGCCGACAACGATGTGATCACCATCGGATCGGTCACCACCAATTCCGGATCTGCCGCTGCCTATGGGGAGTCCGAAGTCAACGGCTTCAGGCTTGCGATCAAGGAGATCAACGAGAACGGCGGCATCTTCGGCAAACAGGTCAGACTCGAGTCCATGGACGACAAGGGCGACGTAATCGAAGCGTCCAACGCATTCAACCGCCTGGCCGGCGAAAAGAACGTCATCGCGGTGCTGGGACCGACCATCTCGTCGACCTCCGGCGCAGTGGCGCCGCTTGCCGACCAGAATCAGATGCCGTCCATCGCGCCCGCCGCCACCGCCGACTCCGTGGAAACCGGCGGGTACCTGTTCCGTACGTGCTTCAAGGATTCCTATCAGGGCCAGATTGCGGCCAAATATGCGGCTGAGAACCTGAAGGTCAACAAAGTGGCCGTGCTCTACGGCACCGGCGACCCGTATTCCTCCGGTGTGGGCAAGGCCTTCGTGGCCGCCGCGAAAAAGGCGGGGCTTCAAGTCGTGGCGGAGGAGAACTCCTCCAGCACCGACGACACCGAATATTCGTCGCAGCTGCAGAAGATCGAAGCGTCCGGCGCCGAGTTCCTGTATGCGCCGTACTACTATTCCGCCGTCGGCCCGTATATCGTGCCGCAGGCGCGCGCCGTCGGCTACGACGGCTACATCATGGGCCCCGACGGCTATGACGGCTTGAAGACCACCGGCAACAAGGCCCGTTACGACAAGGTGCTCTACACCACGCACTATTCGCCGGACGACAAGTCCAACAAGAAGGTGCAGCAGTTCATCAAGTCGTACAAGGACGCCAACGACGGCGAGTCCCCGAATACCTTCACTGCACTCGGCTACGACTCCGTCTACATGTTCAAGCAGGCCATCGAGCAGGCCGGCGAAAACGCCACCCGCGCCGATATCCGCAACGCCATCGCCGGCATGCACTTCTCCGGAGTCACCGGCGAGTTCACGCTCGACAAGCAGGGATCCCCCGAAGAAATCGGTCATCGTGCTGGAGATGAAGAACGGCTCGCCGACCTACAAAGACACCATCCAACCGGCCAGGTAGGCCGCATACCGTAACAAGAAAGGAGGAATGATGGGCGATCAGATCATCATGTTCATCAGCCAGATCTTCAACGGCCTGAAAATAGGCAGTGTGTATTCGCTCGTGGCATTGGGCTACACCATGGTCTACGGCATCATCCGACTGATCAACTTCGCGCACGGCGACTTCATCATGGTCGGCTCCTACGTGCTCATGCTTACCATTCCGTTCATCATCGCCTGTGGGCTTCCCGCTTGGCTTGCCGTCGTTCCTGCGATTCTCGTATGCGTGGCCGTCGGTGTGATCGTCGAGAAGGCCGCCTACAAGCCGGTGCGTGAGAAGGGCAACAATATGACGGCCCTGATCACCGCCATCGCCATGAGCCTGCTGCTGGAAAACGGTTCGCAGGCGATTTTCGGCGCCGACTACCAGACCGTACCCACCATCATCCAGATTCCGACGTTGGCACTCGGTGGGCTCAAGATCGACGGCGCCACCATCCTGACGGTGCTGTTGGGCCTGGTCATCATGGTCGCATTGCAGCTGTTCGTGAAGTACACCAAGCAGGGCAAGGCCATGCGTGCGGTCTCCGAAGACAAGGAGGCCTCGATCCTGATGGGCGTCAACGTGAATTCCACCATCACCCTCACCTTCGCCATCGGTTCCGGGCTGGCCGCGGTCGCATCGCTCATGTATTGCGTCTCGTATCCGCAGGTCTCCCCGATGATGGGCGCCATGCTGGGCCTGAAGGCCTTCGTCGCCGCAGTGCTCGGCGGCATCGGCTCCATCCCGGGCGCCATGGTCGGCGGCCTGGTGATCGGCGTGGTCGAAAGCCTCACCAAGGCGTATATCGGCACCATCACCGCCGGCGTGATCACATCGGCGTTCTCCGATGCCATCGTGTTCGGCATTCTGATCATCGTGCTGCTGGTCAAGCCGTCCGGCCTGATGGGCGAGCCGGAAAGCGAGAAGGTGTGACCATGAAGAAATCGATGCTTTCCATCAAACAGTCGTATCTGGTATGCGCCATCGGCGTGGCCGTGCTTTTCGGGCTGCTCATGGCCGTGTGCGAGACCGGTGCGGCCTCACTGTACGTCAAGGGCATCATCATGACCTGCTGCATCGCGGTGATCATGACCACTTCACTTAACCTCACCATCGGCGTGCTCGGCCAGTTGACATTGGGCTGCTGCGGATTCGAGGCGATCGGCGCCTATTCCGCGGCATTGCTGAGCAAACTGCTTGTCGCCAACGGCGTGCAGATGGATGCGACGCTGCGATTCCTGCTTGTCACCTTCGCGGGTGGCGTGATCGCCTGCGTCTTCGGCATTCTGGTCGGCATTCCGGCATTGCGGCTGCATGGCGACTATCTTGCGATCATCACGCTCGGCTTCGGCGAGATCATCCGTGTGATCATCCAGAATCTGAAGGTGGCCGGCGGCAAGGGCCTGTCGGAAGGCCAGCAGGGACAGGCGTTGATCGGCATCGACCGCCTCGCCAATCTGTATGTGGTCTTCTGGATCACCGTCGTGACCGTGGTGCTGCTGTTCATGTTCGCCCGTTCTCGCTATGGCCGTGCGGTCAAGGCGATTCGCGACGATGAGATCGCGGCCGGCGCGTCGGGCATCAACATCACCCACCTGAAGGTCATGGTGTTCGCGATTTCCGCATTCTTCGCGGGCATCGCCGGAGGCATCTTCGCGCAGTATATCGGCGCGTTGACGCCAAGCATGGCCGGCTGGCTGCAGTCCATCAACTACGTGATCATGGTGGTGTTCGGCGGTATGGGTTCGCTTACCGGCTCCATCGTGGCCGCCGTGGGCCTGACGATTCTGCCTGAGCTGCTGCGCGCCTTCTCCGAATACCGTATGCTTGTCTATTCGGTGGTGCTCGTGCTCATCATGGTGTTCCGTCCGCAGGGCATCTTCGGCAATTGGGAGTTCTCGTTGCCGAAACTCGTGAACAGGCTGTTCTACCCGTCGCGTGTCAAGGATCCCGGCGAATCTGGCGCGGCCACCGAATCCGACGCGGTGGTCGGGCGTGCCGCGGAATCCGCCGATGACAAGGAGACGAAGGCATGAGCGAACCCATTCTGCGCGCCGAGCACCTCGGCATCACCTTCGGAGGCCTCAAGGCCGTTTCCGACTTCAACATGACCATCAATGCGGGCGAGCTCGTCGGTCTGATCGGGCCGAACGGTGCCGGCAAGACCACCGTGTTCAACCTGCTCACCGGCGTGTATCAACCGACCGAGGGCGAATTCTTCCTCGATGGCAGGCGCATGAACGGCAAGAAGACCTATCAGGTGGTGCGCGCCGGCATCGCGAGAACCTTCCAGAACATTCGTCTGTTCGACAAGATGACCGTGGAGGAGAACGTGCTGGTGGCGTTCGACCAGTCCTTCACGTATCGGTTGGGCGGCGCGATCTTCCGCACGCCGAAATTCTGGAGGCAGGAGCGCGACATGCACGCCAGGGCCATCGACCTGCTTCGCATCTTCGGTCTGGAGGGCCTTGCCAACACCGAAGCGGCGAATCTGCCATACGGTGCGCAACGCAAGCTGGAGATCGCGCGCGCATTGGCCACCGGCATGAAACTGCTGCTGCTCGACGAGCCTGCGGCGGGCATGAATCCTACGGAAACCGAGGATTTGCTGCACTGCATCAATGTGATCCGCGACCGCTTCGGCATCGCCATTCTGCTCATAGAGCACGATATGAGCCTCGTCATGAACGTGTGCCAACGCATCCAGGTGCTTGACTATGGACGTACCATCGCATCGGGATTGCCTGAGGAGATCGCCAACGATCCGCAGGTGATCTCCGCATATCTTGGTGCCGAAGACGCCGGCGACACCGCCGAGGGGGAGGAATCCTGATGCTGGAAATCAAGAATCTGAGCGTCTCCTACGGGGCCATCGATGCGGTCAAAGACATCAGCCTTACCGTGAACGACGGCGAGATCGTGTCGTTGATCGGCGCGAACGGCGCCGGGAAGACGACCACATTGCACACCATCACGGGCCTTACCCCGGCGAAATCCGGTTCCGTGATGTTCAACGGCGTGGATCTGCTCAAAACCCACGGCAACAAGATCGTGACCCTTGGCATGGCGCACATTCCGGAAGGCCGCCACGTGTTCACGCGCATGAGCGTGCAGGAGAACCTCGAGATGGGCGCCTTCAGTCTGAAGGACCAATCCCATATGGCCTCCGACCTGAACATGGTGTTCGGCTATTTCCCACGACTGAAGGAGCGCCGCAACCAGCTGTCCGGCACGCTGTCCGGCGGTGAGCAGCAGATGCTGGCCATGGGACGCGCGTTGATGAGCCATCCAAACACGATTCTGATGGATGAGCCGTCGATGGGTCTGTCACCGAAGCTGGTCAAGGAGATCTTCGCCATCATCCGCAAGCTTCACGATGAGGGCATCACCGTGCTGTTGGTCGAACAGAACGCGAAGATGGCGCTGTCGATCGCCGATCGTGCGTATGTGCTCGAAACCGGGCGCATCACCATGGAGGGCGACGCACAGGATCTGCTGCATGACGAGCAGGTGCGCAAGGCCTATCTTGGCGCGTAATTTTCTGCCTTACAATGGTGAGGTTGACAAGGCTATAAGGGAGGTGTCATGAGCGAGGTTCGCACAATTACGGACGAATCCCTGGCCCAGGCCGTCGAAATCGTACGGGATGGCGGATTGATCGTGATTCCTACGGATACGGTGTACGGCGTCGCCTGCGATCCACGCAACATCGAGGCCATCCGGAAGATCTACGCGGTCAAGCAACGGCCGAAATACAAGCCGCTGCAGGTGCTGTTGGCGTCGATCGACAATCTGGACGCACTGCGGCTCGACCTTCCGGTGCCGCTGAATCGACTGGCCGCCATGTTCATGCCGGGTGCCTTTTCGCCGATCGCCGAAGCACGGGACAACTGTTCGCTGGCAACGGTCCGCAAGGATCCGGCCACCGGCAGAATCACGCAGGGCATACGCATTCCGAATTCCACGGCCGCGTTACGTATCCTGCGCGCCATCGGCCCATTGGCCGCAACCAGTGCGAACCATTCCGGCGAGGAAAGCGCACAGACCGTTGACGAGGCGGTTGCGGCTTTGGGTGATGCCGTCGACCTGTATCTCGATGGGGGAGCGACCCCGGGACACGTGTCATCCACGGTGGTCGCGGCCGATCCCCACGGACGTGACGGCATTGCGATCCTTCGAGAGGGAGTGATTCGCGAAGCCGTGATCCGTAAGGCGCTGACCTTGAATGGCGGTGCATTGGGCGTATGAGAATCTACCTGTTTATCGCGGCAATCGCTGGCGGGGTCACTTATCTGATCACACCGTTGATTCGGCATATCGCCATCGAAATCGGTGCCGTCGGCGAGGTGCGTGCGCGTGACGTGCACACCATTCCTACGCCGCGACTGGGCGGTCTCGGCATGCTTACGGGCTTCGCGGTTTCCATGCTGTTCGCGTCGAAGATCCCGTTCATCGAAGTGCTGTTCGCGCAGTCGAAACAGGCATGGGTGATTCTTGCCGGCGCGATCATGATCAGTTTGCTCGGCATGGCCGACGACCTGTGGGATCTTGATTGGATGCTCAAACTTGCGGGGCAGCTGTTGATTTCCGTATTCGTGGCATGGGGCGGCCTGCAGATCATCTCGCTGCCATTGGGTTCGCTGGTGACGGCATCGCCGAGCCTTTCCATGGCCATCACCGCATTCCTCATCGTGGCCTCCATCAATGCCGTGAATTTCGTGGACGGCCTTGACGGCCTCGCTTCCGGCATCGTCGCCATCGGCGGTATCGCGTTCGCCGTCTACTCGTATATCATCGCCCGGAATTCGCCGTCATACGCGTCCATGGCGACGCTGATCGACATTGCCATGGTCGGCATGTGCGTCGGTTTCATCCTGCATAATTGGCATCCGGCGAAACTGTTCATGGGCGATTCGGGTTCCATGCTGCTCGGCTATCTGATCACCTGCGCGTCCATCGTCATGACCGGCCGACTTGATCCGGCCACCATCCATGCCAGCATCTATCTGCCGGTATTCATGCCGATCCTGCTACCGATCCTGGTATTGTTCCTGCCGATTCTCGACATGTGCCTGGCGATCGTACGGCGTTTGAGCAAGGGGCAGTCGCCGATGCATCCCGACCGCATGCACCTGCATCACCGCATGCTGCGCATCGGGCATTCCGTGCAGGGGGCCGTGCTGATTCTGTGGGGTTGGGCCGCATTGATCGCGTTCGGCTCGATCATGACGTTGTTCTTCAAGGCGCAGCATGTGCTGGTCGGCTTCCTGATCGCGACCGTGCTGCTGACGATCGCCACGATGTACCCCTATCTGAAGCACAGGATTCCGGAGCTGCGCGAGGAGAACGCCCGCGCGGACGCGCAGCATGCCAGGCACGACTGAGCCGCGTCCGTGAACCTTGCGAAAACGATGCACCCGTACGGATGGCTACGGGGGTTATGCGGCAAACGGGCCTTGCGGCTGATTCCGTGTTGATTCCGCCGTGTCGCGCTAAGTCAGCACACGTTCATATAGTGTGTCTATGGCTACAATTCCTGATATGAATGCAGATCCCACGTACGCTCCACTCCCACCGATTTTCGCTCAGCTCGGTCTCGCCTATGACGACGTGCTGCTGCTGCCGAACGAGACGGATGTCATTCCGTCCGAGGTGGACACCACCACCCATCTGACCCGTAACATCACGATGAAGGTTCCGGCCATCTCCGCCGCCATGGATACCGTCACCGAATCCGACATGGCCATCGCCATGGCCCGCAACGGTGGCATCGGCGTGCTGCACCGCAACCTTTCCATCGATGACCAGGCCGCCCAGGTCGATGTCGTCAAGCGCTCCGAATCCGGTATGATCAACGATCCGCTCACCGTGAGCCCGGATGTGACGCTGGCCGATCTCGACAAGCTGTGCGGCCGTTTCCATATTTCCGGCCTGCCGGTCGTTGATAAGAACAACAAGCTCGTCGGCATCATCACCAATCGTGACATGCGTTTCATCGCTTCCGAGGATTACGATCACCTCAAGGTCTCCGACGTGATGACCCGCGAACATCTGATCACCGGTCCGTCCAACATCTCCAAGGAAGATGCCCACGACCTGCTGGCTAAGCACAAGGTCGAGAAGCTGCCGCTGGTCGACAATGAAGGTCGTCTGACCGGTCTGATCACCGTGAAGGACTTCGTCAAGACCGAACAGTACCCGGACGCCACCAAGGACGAGCAGGGACGTCTGCGCGTGGCCGCCGGCATCGGCTTCCTGGGCGATGCCTACAACCGTGCCTCCGCTCTGATGGAGGCCGGCGTGGATGTGCTCGTGGTCGATACCGCCAACGGTGAGGCCAAGCTCGCCCTCGATATGATCAGCCGTCTCAAGTCCGACTCCGCCTTCAAGGGCGTTGATATCATCGGTGGCAATGTGGCGACCCGCCAGGGCGCCCAGGCCATGATCGAGGCCGGTGTTGACGCCGTCAAGGTCGGTGTGGGCCCGGGCTCCATCTGCACCACCCGCGTGGTCGCCGGCGTTGGCGTTCCGCAGCTCACCGCCGTGTACGAGGCCGCCCAGGCCTGCCGCGCCGCCGGTGTTCCGTGCATCGCCGACGGTGGCATCCACTATTCCGGCGACATTGCCAAGGCCCTTGTGGCCGGTGCGTCTTCCGTGATGCTCGGTGGCACCCTCGCAGGTTGCGAGGAGGCTCCGGGCGAAAAGGTGCTCCTGCACGGCAAGCAGTACAAGCTGTACCGTGGCATGGGCTCCCTTGGCGCCATGGCTCCGCGCGGCAAGAAGTCCTATTCCAAGGACCGCTACTTCCAGGCCGACGTCACCTCCAACGACAAGGTCGTTCCGGAAGGCGTCGAAGGCGAAGTGCCGTACCGTGGACCGCTGAACGCCGTGCTGTATCAGATGATCGGCGGCCTGCACCAGTCCATGTTCTACATCGGTGCCCATAACATCGCCGAAATGCCGGAGCGCGGCCGTTTCATCCGCATTACCGACGCAGGCCTGCGCGAGTCCCATCCGCACGACATCGTCATGACCGCCGAAGCGCCGAACTACTCCGGCCGTCAGTGATTCCGGGCTGATTCAGACTTGGCCCTGATCCGGCCGGCCTGATTCCGATCAGCGCGAATAGACCGCCAGGTGGCGTTGAATCCTCTGCGATTCAACGCCACCTTTTGATTTGTCGGTTAATCGGAGCCAATTGGTGGTGATACGCCCCGGCGATGCAGATCCCGCGTCCGGGCTAGCCGATGCGTTCCGTGGTGCCGCGCAGCACCAGCGAGGTGGGCATGATGGAGAACGGTTCCTCCAAGGTCTCGCCTGCCAGCAACGCAAGCGTCTTGCGCGCCGCAACGCGTCCGATTTCCGTTGGATTCTGATGCATGGTGGTCAGGTCCACGATCGAGGCGCTTGGGTCGTCGTCAAACCCGACCACGGACATGTCTTGCGGTACGCGCCATCCCATGCGGCGCAGTTCCTTGAGCAGGGGAGCGGCCGCGGCATCGACCGACACGCAGATTCCGGTCGGCTGTTTCGGGGCGCTAAGCAGTTGGGCGACGATACCGGAGTAGATGTCCTGCTCGTTGCGTACGTCCATGTTGCGTAACGAAGGAATCACGATGATATCGTCATTGCCGTATCCGCATGCTTCGGCGGCCTGCAGGAAGCCGTTCTCCCGCACCGCGTCGGAACAGATGAACGGCGAGGCGTTGATCGGCTGCCCAACGTAGGCGAGCGTTGTGTGGCCAAGTGATTTGAGGAATCTCACGATGACGCCCATGGCCGCGATGTCGTCGATGGCGGCGCCTGCGTCGAGTCCGTGTGCGCTGGGGGTGTTCATGCCGACCACGGGGATGGTCAGCTCGCCAAGCACCTGCTTCTTCGCCTCGTCGAAATCGAAGGAGGCCACGATGATTGCGTCGACATTGCGATTGCCGGGCAGGTTCTGGAAGAAGCGATCCAGCTCCTTCTGGCTCCAGAGAATGTACGGGATGACGTCGTAGCCCTCCGCCGAGAGCACCTCATACGCACCTTCGAATGCATGGGAGTTGAACCAGCTGCTGATTTCGCTCGGCAGCAGCACGGCCACGCGCATGGTTTTGCCTGATGCCAGCGAGGATGCGCTTTTGGAGAAGGAGAAGTGCAGGCGGTTCGCTTCGGCCTCGACGCGTTGCCGGGTTTCCGGATTGACCCTGTCCAATCCGCGTAGCGCCCTGGATACGGTGGATACCGATACTCCCGCGGCTTTGGCCACATCTGCGATGGTGGTGCGGGTCATCTGCCCCTCCTTGCAAGTGCACGACGGTTCGCCAACGGTGTCGGAAGCCGTTCCGTCCGTTTGCATCATACAGTGTACTTTATCATGGGATACTCAATTTGTAAAAGCGTTTGCATTGTCAAAAAAACACTGCGAAATCAAGGGATTGAATGGTGAGTGAATGCAACACGCCGACCCGAAGTTGCTAAATTTTTGTGCAAACGCTATTATAAAAAAACATCAAACAGCACGACTACGATGACGAAGCTGCGCGAGACAACTTAACAGTTCTCGAAAGTCAACTGCACTCAAGAAATTGATGATGCATAGATATGGCCGAACAGTGCGCAAGCGCTTGCATAAAGGAGGCAAACATGACCGAAGTCAATGATCCGACGTTGTGGTGGAAGCAGGCTGTGGTCTATCAGGTCTACCCGCGTTCCTTCAAGGATTCCCGAGGCGAGGGACTCGGCCAGATCTCCGGCGTGACCGAGAAGATCGACTATCTGAAGGAACTTGGCGTCGACGCCATCTGGCTGAGCCCGTTCTATCCGTCCCAACTGGCCGACGGTGGCTACGATGTGGATGATTATCGCAACGTCGACCCGAAGCTCGGCACCATGGCGGATTTTGACGAACTCGCCAAGGCCGCACACGAACGCGACATCAAGGTCGTGGTCGACATCGTGCCGAACCACAGTTCCAATCTGCATGAATGGTTCAAGGCCGCGCTGGCCGCGGAACCGGGTTCTCCGGAACGCGACCGCTACATCTTCCGCGATGGCAAGGGGCCGAATGGCGACCAGCCACCGACCAACTGGGAGAACCATTTCGGCGGCCCCGCATGGACCCGCGTGCCCGACGGCCAGTGGTATCTGCATATGTTCACCAAGGAGCAGCCGGACTGGAACTGGAACAATCGTGAAGTACGCGACGACTTCCTCAAGACCCTGCGATTCTGGCTCGATCACGGCGCGGACGGTTTCCGCGTGGATGTGGCGCATGGCTTGGCGAAGGATCTCGACCGCGACGATCTCGACGATTACGTGGTCTGGTGCACCAACGACCAGCCGGAGGACGGCTCACACCCGGTGATCGACCGTGATGAGGTGCATGACATCTACCACGAGTGGCGCAAGGTGTTCAATGAATACAATCCGCCGGCGTTCGCCGTGGCCGAGGCATGGGTGCGCCCGAGCCGTCAGCATCTGTATGCCTCGCCTGACGATCTTGGTCAGATCTTCAACTTCGAATTCGCCAAGAAGGATTGGATCCGCGACGATATGCACCTGGCCATCGAGGAGGGCCTCGAAGGCGCGGAACGTTCCGGCTCCACCGCCACGTGGGTGATGAGCAACCACGATGTGGTCCGCCATGCCACCCGCTACGCCCTGCCTCAGGTGCCGACCGGCGAATATCACCGTCTGGCGCTCGACTGGCTGCTTCGCGATGGAACCACGTTCGAGGAGAACCGTGAGCTCGGCACCAAGCGCGCCCGCGCCGCGGTCATGATGGAGATGGCATTGCCCGGTTCCGCCTATGTGTATCAGGGCGAGGAGCTCGGTCTGTTCGAAGTGGCCGACATTCCGTGGGATGACCTGGAGGATCCGTCCGCTTGGCGCACCTCCCGTTCCGCCAGTACCAAGGGCCGTGACGGTTGCCGTGTGCCTCTGCCGTGGGTCGCCTCGGACGCTCCGAAGCTGGAGGATCCGGATGATGAATTCGGACATGGCGGCTCCTTCGGATTCTCCCCGGCCGCAGCCACTTCCGATCCGCATCTTCCGCAGCCCAAATGGTACAAGGATTTCGCAGTCGACGTGGAATCCGCCGATCCGGATTCCATGCTGAACCTGTATCGCCGCGTATTGGCGCTGCGTCACGAACTGCAGACCACCGATCTGAGCGTCGAATGGCTGCCGGAAGACCGGCCGGGCAAGGCGCATGACGGCGCCAACGGATTCCCCGGCGGCACCATCGCCTACAAACGCGCCAACGGATGGGCGTCCATCACCAACTTCGGCGAGGAGCCGGTCGCACTGCCGCAGGGTGAGGTACTGCTGACCTCCGGACCGCTCACCGACGATGGCAGGCTGCCGCAGGATACCAGCGCCTGGATTCAGCTGGCTTAAGCAATCGCAATCATCATCGGTTCAATCCGTTGCCGCGGGCGAGCGATCCGCGGCAACGGATGCGACAACAGACGCAATATTGATTCAAAAGGGAATATCATGTCAGAAACCATTGCAGTCGTCTCCGAACAACAATCGCAGAACAATGCCAAATGGCGCTTCACCGGCGGCTTCCTCGCCTTCGCCGTGCTGTCCGGCGCGGCCTTCTATATGACGATGTCGGTGCTGGTCCCGCAGCGTCTGCGCGACATCGGCGTCGCCAACTCCACCGCGGTGCTCGGCACCATCAACGCGGTCGGGTCGATCGCCTCCATCTTCATCGCACTGTTCATCGGCGCGCTGTCCGACCGCACCGCCACCCGTTGGGGCAGGCGCACGCCATGGATCTTCTGTGGTGCGTTCATCTACGGTATCTGCTTCTGGGCGTTGAGCCGGCCGGTGAGCGCCGTGATCATCGGCGTCACCTACGTGCTGGCGCTGGTTGGGCTGAACATGGTGCAGGCTCCGATCTACGCGCGCATCTCCGATCAGGTTGAGCCCACCTCGCGCGCCACCGTGTCCGCTGCGATCGGCGCGGGCGGTGTGATCGGACAGGGCATCGGCACGCTGGTCGGCTCCTCGCTCATCGAGAACATGGAACTCGGCTTCATCTGCGCCGGCCTGTGTGCGCTGGCCGCCGGCGTACTGTCCGTGGTGATCGCGCCGCGTGAGCCCTCCAGCGAGAACATGCCGAAGAATACCGACGAGCCGCTGTGGAAGGTCGTGGCGGCATCGCTCACCCCGCCGCTGAAGGATTGCGCCGACTTCTACCGTGCGTTCGTCTGCCGCACCTGCCTGATCGTCGCCTACCAGATGGTATTCAGCTACCAGCTGTACATTCTGCAGGATTACATCGGTCAGGACAAGCTGTCGGCCGCGGCCTCCATCCAGGTCATCTCCGTAATCACCATGATCGTGTCCATCATCGCGTCCCTGGTGGCGGGTCCGATCGCCGACGCCCTGAACCGCCGCAAGGCGCCAATCATCGTGGCATGCACGTTCTTCGCCGTCGGCCTGGCCATGCCGTGGATCTTCCCGACGCAGCTGGGCATGTTCCTCTTCGGCGGCATCGCCAGCTTCGGTTACGGCATGTATCTGTCGGTCGACCAGGCGCTGAACGTCGACGTGCTGCCGAACAAGGAGACCGCCGGCAAGGACCTTGGTTTCATGAACATCGCCACTTGCGCGGGCCAGGCCATCGGCGTGGCCATCACCTCCACGCTGGTGAGCGTGCTCGGCTCCTACACGGTGGTGTTCCCGGTGGCCATCGCCATGACCGCCATCGCCGCCGTCAGCGTGCTGGGCATCAAGCGGGTGCGCTGAACCAACGAACCGGGCGCACCATATGCCGCGGGGCGGGGAATAATCTCCCTACCTCGCGGTATCTTCGTATGTTCGGTTCCACGCAGCGGGCGCGGCCGCAAAACATATGAAACGAGGCAACGATGGTAGATGCGCATGACGGCGAGACATACACCGCTGAAGGTTCGCGCCTGATTTGGATCGACTGTGAGATGACCGGCTTGGATATCTTCGGCGGCGACGAGCTCGTCGAGGTGTCCGTGGTGCCGACCGACTTCGACCTGAACGTGCTTGATGAGGGCGTTGATTTTGTGATCAAGCCCAGCCGGAAGGCCGTCGACCATATGAACGATTTCGTGCGTGGCATGCATACCCGCTCCGGCCTGATCGACGAGTGGGAGCATGGCCTGTCCCTTGATGAGGCGCAGGCCAGGGTCGTCGAATATGTCGGGCGATTCACGCCGGACGGCGTCAAACCGCTGCTGGCCGGCAACACCATCGGTTCCGACAAGAAGTTCCTCGACCATTACATGCCGGAGCTCATGGAGCACCTGCACTACCGCACCATCGACGTAAGCACGTTCAAGGAGCTTGCCCGCCGCTGGTACCCGGCCGTCTACCTCAACCGCCCGCCGAAGAACGGCGGCCACCGTGCGCTTGCCGACATCATTGAGTCCCTGGACGAGCTACGGTACTACCGCAAGGCGTTCATGGCGCCGGTGCCGGGGCCGGATGCGGCCGAGGCCAAGGCCATCGCCGACGAGATCGAGGCCACCAGCCTGATTGGCAAGGACTGACCGGTTCGCACGTATTCCGCACGTATGGGGTGTGGCGGTGATGCCTTCCGCCTCCCGTGACGTTTCGTGCAATCCGTTTCGCGCAATCGAACGATCGAAGATAATGCAGGAAAGGACCCGTAATGAGCGCAGCCGACTGGACCAGCATCGACCAGCCGCAGGATATCCGACTTGTGGTCGCCGATATGGACGGCACTCTGTTGGACGAGCATAGCCGGATTCCCGAAGGCTTCTGGGGCATGCTCGCCGGACTGCGCGCACGCGGCGTCGAATTCGTGCCGGCTTCCGGCCGCCAGTATGCCACATTGCGCAACATGTTCGCCGCGAAGGCATCCGAAACGCTGGGCGGGGGAGAGCTGTCCTACATCGCGGAGAACGGCAATGTCGTGGCGGTGGACGGCGAAATCGTCGAAGTGCATGGCGTCGATCTGGATATCACCCGTCGCATCATCGACATGGTGAACGCTTCCGTGACCGCTGGCGAATATGATATGGGGCTGGTGGTCTGCAGTCTCGACACCGCATACGTGCAGCGTACCGACAAGCCGTTCCTTGATGAGGTCGGCAAGTATTACGCGGCCCTGAAGATCGTCGATGACCTGCATGGGGTATTGGATATCGCCGTCGAGCCGGACGATTACGTTCCGGGCGAAGAGATCATCCTGAAGCTTGCGATTCTCGACTTCGGCAGTTCCGAGCGGATGACGGACGACAAGCTGGCGCATGTGAGGGATGATTATCAGGTGGTCGTCTCCGGCAGGCATTGGGTGGATATCATGAATCCGGCCACCGACAAGAAGCAGGGTGTCGAGGCACTGCAGCGCGCGTTGGGCGTCACCCCCGCGCAGACGGCGGTGTTCGGCGATTATCTCAACGATCTGCTGATGCTTGAGGCGGGTGACTGGTCATTCGCCATGTCCAACGGACATCCGGATCTACGTGCGGCTGCACGCTATCTTGCGCCGTCGAACGCCGAATGCGGCGTGCTCAGGGTTGTTGATAGGCTGATTGCCTGACGGGCGACCGTGTGCGGCAGTACGGTTTGTTCGGCGATATGCCGGTGCGGTTCGATTGCCGATGGTTGCGTGACGGCGGGAAAGGCGGTGCGAGATGCGGCAGGAAGAGGCCCTTGCGATTCTAGGCTCCGGTGCGAACGTCTTTCTGACAGGTGCGCCCGGTGCCGGCAAGACCTACGTGCTGAACGAATTCGTGCGTCAGGCACGTGCGGACGGCGCTTCCGTATCGGTTACCGCATCGACCGGTATCGCGGCCACGCATATCAATGGCGTCACCATTCACTCATGGAGCGGCATAGGCCTTGCCAACGCGTTGTCCGACAAACTCATCACGACCATTCGTACGCGGCGCAGGCGCAAACTGCAGGCGGCCGACATCCTCATCATCGACGAGGTCTCCATGCTGCATGCATGGCTATTCGACATGGTCGATCAGGTGTGCCGCATCATCCGCAAGGATCCACGGCCGTTCGGAGGGCTGCAGGTGGTGCTCTCCGGTGACTTCTTTCAGCTGCCGCCGGTGGCCGTCTCCGGCCGTAATCATGATCTGATCATACCCAGTCCGGAATTCGTGGCATCCCGCGAACGTTATGTGCATGCCGGGCTCAATCCTGAGGGATTCGTCACCGAATCGCTGGTATGGCAGGAGCTGAGTCCGGTCATCTGCTACCTGACCGAGCAGCATCGCCAGGATGACGGCAGGTTGCTTGGCGTGCTCACCGACATCCGAGAGGGCCGCGTGGACGACGAGGACCGCGATATCTTGCTGACTCGGCTGGGACATATGCCGGAACCGAACCAGCAGGCCGTGAACCTGTTTCCGGTCAACAAACAGGCCGATTCGCTCAATGACATACGTCTGTTCGAAATCAAGGAGGAACCGCACGAATATTTCGCCGAATCCTCCGGCCCGGCGAATCTGGTGGAACGGCTCAAGAGGAATATGCTTGCGCCGGAGCATCTGTTGCTCAAGACCGGAGCGGCCGTGATGGCGGTACGCAACGACACCGACCATCAGTTCGTGAACGGTTCCCTTGGCACGGTGCGTGGATTCGCCGCCGACGCCAAGGGTGGCTGGCCGATCGTCGAGTTCGAGAACGGCAATATCGTGACCATGAAGCCGAATTGCTGGGAAATGCAGGACGGTGATACCGTGCTTGCCTGTGTGAACCAGGTGCCGTTGCGATGCGCATGGGCCATTACGATTCACAAGTCGCAGGGGATGACGCTTGACCGTGCGGTCATGGATCTGCGGCGTACCTTCGCTCCCGGTATGGGATATGTGGCGCTGTCGCGCGTGGAGAATCTCGAAGGACTGTATTTGACCGGTGTGAACGAACGCATGTTCCTGGTTTCGCCGGATGCGGTGCGGCTTGACGGCGAGCTCAGACTTGGCTCGGCGAACGCCAGCGATGCACTTGCGCGGCATGGTGCCTCCGCTTTCAAGCCATTGCCGCCGAACGAAGCCGATGACGAATTCGCGCAGGATGCCCTGTTCTGATTCGCGCGGTCGCCCCTGGTCGGCGTCTTGGTCAAGCCCCTGGTCAGCCCATCGCCTGCAGCGAGCGGGCAAGGTCAGGATCGAGTTCGACTTCCGTTTCGGCGTCCTCCGGATCCGGATCCCAGCAGCTGGCGATCACGCAGATCAGACCGACCAGCAGCCAGATCGGATTGCGTTGCAGGAATCCAAGTCTCGGAATCGCGCGTGTGACGATGATCCACGCCACCATACCGGCCAGCGCAAGAACATTGAACGGCTTCCTCCACGGCAGCGAGATCAGCACCACACACAGCAAGGCCATGCTCAGACCCACCCACGTATTGCCTTCCGTCAGCACTTCCGGCGCGCCCGCGGCGAACATGAAGTAGCAGATGATGCCGATCCAGCCGAGTTTGTTCCAAATCGAAATATGTGCGGTGATGTGACTCATGACATGCCGTCCTCTCTCAACGAGTGCAATGCGGAATCGTCGTCCTTCCGGGCTTATACGTATGGCGCAAGACTTATTTATAACATTATAGATAAGATGATTTCCGTGTGTTTGGAGTGGTTACGTCGCCTTGCCTGAGTAACTTGGGGCGTATGACCAAAGCACTTCGTATGTCTACCATGTTCCTGCGTACCCTGCGCGAGGACCCCGCCGATGCCGACGTCGTATCGGATAAGCTTCTGCAGCGAGCCTGCTACCTGCGCAAGGCCGCCCCGGGCATCTGGACCTGGCTGCCGCTGGGCCTGAACGTTCTGAACAAGATCGAGAACATCATCCGCGAGGAGATGGCCTCCATCGATGCCCAGGAAGTCCATTTCTCCGGCCTGCTGCCGCGCGAGCCCTATGAGGCCACCCACCGCTGGGAGGAGTACGGCGACAACATCTTCCGTCTGAAGGACCGCCACGAAGCCGACTACCTGCTGGCCCCGACCCACGAGGAAATGTTCACCCTGCTGGTCAAGGACCTGTATTCCTCCTACAAGGACCTGCCGGTGACCCTCTACCAGATCCAGACCAAGTACCGCGACGAGTTCCGCCCGCGTGCGGGCCTGATTCGCGGCCGCGAATTCATCATGAAGGACGCCTATTCCTTCACCCTTGACAAAGAGGGCCTGGTCAAGGCCTACATGGATGAGCGTGGCGCCTACGAACGCATCTTCGACCGTCTTGACTTGAAGTACGTGCCGGTGCACGCCATGGCCGGCCCGATGGGGGGCTTTGAATCCGAGGAATTCCTGGCTCCGATGGAGATTGGCGAAGACACCTTCGCACAGTCCCCGTCCGGCAAGGCCTGGAACGTTGAGGCACTGACCACTCCGGAACCGGAGGCCATCGACTTCTCCGACACCCCGGCGGCCGAGAAGCGTCCGACCCCGGATGCCGCCACCATCGACAAGATGGTCGAATTCGCCAACGCCAACCACCCGCGTTCCGACGGACGCGCATGGCAGGCTTCCGATATTTTGAAGAACGTGGTGATTGCCGTCATGCATCCGCAGGACGAGAACCACGACGAACCGTGGCGCGAGCTTGTGGTCGTGGGCGTTCCGGGCGACCGTGTGGTCGACATGAAGCGTCTTGAGGCCCAGTTCACCCCTGCTGAGATCGAAGAGGCCACCGAAGATGATCTGAAGGGGCATCCGGAGCTGGTCAAGGGCTATATCGGACCGATGGTGCTTGGTCCGCAGGTACGTGGCGGCAAGAAGGCCGAGACCGCCGAGGATACCGGCGACGCACTGCGTTATCTCGTGGATGCGCACATCGCCCGTGGCTCCGCATGGTTCACCGGAGCCGACGAGCATGAGGTCGATTATTACGATCTGGTCTACGGTCGTGATTTCGAGGCCGACGGCACCGTCGAGGCCGTTCAGGTGCGCCATGGCGATATGAGCCCGGATGGTTCCGGCCCGTTAAGCTTCGAGCGTGGAGTGGAGATCGGCCAGGTGTTCCAGTTGGGTCTGAAGTACTCCAACGCCCTTGGGCTGAAGGTGCTGGACCAGAACGGCAAGACCGTTCCGGTGTGGATGGGCTCCTACGGTATCGGCGTATCCCGTGTGATGGCCTGCATCGCCGAAACCCATCATGACGAGAAGGGCCTGGCATGGCCGGCCGTCATCGCCCCGGCCCAGGTGCACGTGGTCGCCACCGGCAAGGATGCGGCCGCATTCGAAGCCGCCGAGCAGCTGATCGCCGAACTCGAGGCCAAGGGCGTCGAAGTCATCTTCGACGACCGCAAGAAGGTGTCCCCGGGCGTGAAGTTCAAGGATGCCGAGCTGATCGGTGTGCCGCTGATCGCCGTCGCGGGCCGTGACACCGTGAACAACGGCACCATCGAGGTGCGCGACCGCAATGGTGAGAACACCGAAGCGGTGCCGGCCGCCGATGCGGCCCAAGTGATCGTCGATCGCATCGCCGCTCTGCTCAAGTAGCGGATTCCGGTCCGTCGCCTTTGAATGGGCGCGGTGAGGCTGAAAATCCCGGACATTACAGAAATCGGGATCTTCGGCCTCACCGCGCCCATTTGGCATGATGGGCCTTCGTTGCATGGGGTGCATGAAGCCGGCTTCATGCACCGTCGATGGTGCATGGATGTGGATAAGGGTCATTTATCCACCTGCCATCCACGACTCGCCCGGAGACTCTTGAGTTATCCACATTCCCCGCTGACCATTGCGGCGCCCCATTTTCATCGGCGATAGTGGAACCACCGCGGGAACGCAAGGAGGCGGGGGGAAGGCGTACAGAGCTCCTCTCTCATAACCCCTACCTGACTGTACGATTCCTTCCGCACCGATTCGGCGCTTTCCGCGGTCCATATACGTTGATAGAAAGGGCCGATCATGGCGCAGCAGCAAGGCTTACTCACCATCACCGGATACGTCGGTGCGAATCCGGTGCCGTTCAACAGGGAGGGCATGCCGCATGCCAGCTCGTTCCGTTTGGCCAGCACCCGACACTACTTCGACAATCGCACGCAGCAATGGCGTGACCTGCCGACCACGTGGATTACGGTGAAGGCATACCGGACGCTGTCGGAAAACATCTGCCAGTCGTTCAAAAAAGGCGAACCGGTCATAGTGACCGGGGTGCTCGCCACGGAAACGTGGAATGGCGAGAACGGGGAACCGCGGTCCCGTACGGTGCTCGAGGCCAGTAATGCGGGGCATGATCTCAACTATGGGGCCACCGCATTGCGACGATTCGCCAAACCCAACGCCGCCAATGCCGAAGCGACGGCGCGAAATTCGGTGGCCCCATCCAATGCCGGAGCGCCAATCGGCGCGGACCCATATGCGAACCCACAGAGTACGGCCGGTGCCATGGCGCCGCCGGTAGAGCTGTTGCCCCATGATGAACCTGAGCCGCAATCGGTGCAGGCTGGTGCTTCGAGTACACAGTGTGCTTCAAGTGCACAATGTGATTCGAGTGCGCAGGGCGGTTCGGGATGGACGGATGACGTCGTGCGGCCAGACGAATATGCGAAGGCCGCTGAGTCCGTCAACGAGGAGGAGTTCAGCGGCCAGGAGTTTTAGCGATTTCGCCTACCAGATGCGCACGCGCTGCTCGGGGGCAAGCCACATGCCGCTCTCCGCGGTCACATCGAACGCCTTGTAGAACAGATCCACATTGCGTACGATGCCGTTCGTGCGACATTCGGCGGGGGAGTGCGGGTCGATCTGCAGATACTGTTCGGCCAGCTCGTCGCGATTCTTGGTGCGCCAGATGGAGGCGTAGCTCAGGAAGAAACGCTGCAAACCGGTGAAGCCGTCGATTTCGGGAGCTTCGGCCAGAGACGCCTCGATGGCCTCTTCGGAACCGTCCTTTTCGCGGCCCGCAGTGTCATCGAGGGCGAATGCATAGGCCTTCAGTGCGATGTTCACGCCGCTCAGATCGCCGATGTTCTCGCCGATGGTCAACGCTCCGTTGACATGCGGGGCCTTGGCGGGATCGTCGGAGTACTTCTCGGCAAGCTGCGTCGGCACGAATTCGTTGTACTGGTCGATGAGCTTGCGCGTCAGTGCCTCGAAGTTGGCCTTGTCCTCTTCGGTCCACCAGTCGTTGAGCCTGCCATCACCGTCATATTGAGAGCCCTGATCGTCAAAGCCGTGGCCGATCTCATGGCCGATCACCGCACCGATACCGCCGTAATTCGCCGCGTCCTCGGCGTCCGGGTTGAAGAACGGCGGCTGCAGAATGGCGGCCGGGAATACGATCACATTCATGGTCGGTTCGTAGTAGGCGTTCACCGTCTGCGGATTCATCAGCCATTCGTCCTTGTCGACCGCCTTGCCGACCTTGGCCAGCTGGTAGCCGGTCTCATACAGGTTGGCCGCGCGCATGTTTTCGGCGAACCCGGCCCCCTCGCGAACGTCCAGTGCGGTGTAGTCGCGCCAATGGTTGGTGTAGCCGATCTTCGGCACGAACTTGGAAAGCTTCTCCAGCGCCTTGGCCTTGGTCTCCTTGCCCAGCCAGGCGGAGCCGGAAATGGATACGCGGTACGCGTCGATGAGGTTGGCGACCAACTGTTCCATACGCCGTTTGGAGGATTCGGGGAAGTGACGCCGCACGTATTCGCGGCTGATGTCCTCTCCGCAGATGCTGTTGACGAGCGAAACGCCGCGCTTCCAGCGGTCGCGCTGCTGCTTTTGGCCGGAAAGCACCTTGCCGTAGAAGTCGAAGTTGGTTTCATCGAACTCATGCGGCAGTTCCAGCGTGGAGCCGAGGATCGCATGGACTCGGGCCCACAGCTTGAGGTCATCCAGATCGGTGGCGGACCAGAAGGCGTTGAGGCCCGTGACGAAGCTCGGTTCATGCACGATCACGCGGGAGAAGCATCCCTTGAAGTCAATCGGTTGCATGGCGGCCGCGGTGGTCTTGTCGTAGGCCTCCTGCCAGGCTTCGATCCATGCGTCCAGATCATAGTCGGCAAGCATGGCGCTCAACTCGGCATGGTCGGTGGGATTATAGGTCTTCTGCGAATCGCGGGTGGCGACATTGTCCCAATGATGCGAAGCGATCCTCGTCTCGACTTCAAGGAAGCGCCTGGCTCGGTCCTCGGCCTCATCGTCGGCCTCGACGAGTTTGGCGTTGGTGAGCTGCCTGGCCACCATCTCGACATAGGCTTCGCGGATCGGCGCGTAATGCTCCTCGCGATAATAGGCCTCATCCGGTAGGCCAAGGCCGGCCTGTTCGATATGGATGATGTTGGTTTCCGGAGCGCCGGGATCGCCGTAGACGGCGATCCCGAACAGATCCGGGCCGCCGATCGGGTTCATGGCACCCAGCGCACGCACCAATCCGGCCTTGTCCGTGGCCGCGTCGATGGAGGCGAGCTGGTCGGCGATGGCGGTGAGACCGGAGGCATTGATGGCGTTCACGTCGAGGAAGCTTTTGAACAGCGTGCGCGACTTGGTGGCCGGGCAGTCATCATCCTCGAGGATGTCGTGAATCTGGTTTTCGGCATCTTCGGCAAGCTTGTCGAAGGAGCCGTAGCGGGAGCGGTCGTCAGGCAGGCGGTACATGTCGATCCACGGACCGTTGACATAGCGGAACAGGTCTTGCGCCGGAGTGGTCACTACGGAGAACGATGCCGGATCGATACCGGAGGTCAAAGTGGTACTCATGGCTTCACACTATCCATGTTCGGTGACAAAGCGGTGTATCTACGCCGGATTTTCCGGTTCGAGCCAAGCGTGGACATCAGCTGATAGCAAATAGACAGTTTGTCGAATAGTGTCGATGGTTATAATTAGACAAACTGTCTAAGATAATGACAGGTTTGAAGGAAGGAACTATTGTGACCGATCCGAACATGAGCGATCCGCAAGGGCGGCCGGAGTATGGCGCCTATGGCCAGAACCAGCATGACCGGAATCAAGGCGATGCGCAGACACCGCATTATTTCGGCGATCCATACGGCAACCCCTACGCGGGAGGCCCCAATCAGGGGCAGGGCGGCTGGCAGCCGATGAGCCCCTTCAGGCTGGTCGAGGAGTGGCTGCCGCAACAGGCGAAGAACGCCATCAGAGGCGTCTACGGTGTGCTTGGCGTCGTCGCCATCATCCTCGGCCTGGCTTTGCTGATCTGGCCAGGTGCCACTTTGGAGGTTGCGGCCATCGCGTTGGGTGTCTATTTCGTGGTCTCCGGCGTGATTCGTATCGTCACCGCAATCGTGGAGCTCGGTCTGCCGGGCGGATGGCGTGTGCTTGACATCCTTGTCGGCGTACTGTTGGCCGTCGGCGGCGTGATCGTGCTGAAAAACGCTGCGCTGTCGGGCGCCACGCTCGCCGTGCTCGTCACCATGGTGGTCGGCCTCGGCTGGATGATGGAAGGCGTGATGGCGCTCGTCGAATCCTGGCGCATGCCGAGCTCCGGCTGGGCCGTGGTCTACGCGCTGGTGTCGATCGTGGCCGGCTTCGTCGTGCTGTTCTCCCCGGTGAGCTCCACCGCATGGCTCATTCTCTTCGGCTCCTGCGCCCTGATCGTGCTTGGCGTCGTCGCCATCGTCCGTGCCTTCACCTTCGGCAAGCCCCGTCGCAAGTGACGCCGCCGCTGTAGGGCGTGCGAAGTAGGGTTGGAAGCATGATTGAACTGAAAACTCCACAAGAGATCGAAGCGATGAAGCCTGCCGGCCGTTTCGTCGGCGGCATCCTGCGCGATCTGAAGGAATTCACCAAGGTCGGTACCAACCTGCTTGAAATCGACGAGTTCGTGCATAAGCGCATCGTCGACCGCAAGGGCGCCACGTCCTGCTACGTGGACTACGCCCCGGACTTCGGCACCGGTCCGTTCGCCCACTACATCTGCACTTCCGTGAACGACGCGGTGCTGCACGGCGTGCCGTACGACTATAACCTGAAGGATGGCGACCTCATCAGCCTCGACCTCGCCATCAACGTGGACGGATGGGTGGGTGACTCCGCCATCAGCTTCGTGGTCGGCAAGGACCAGGATCCGGAGGATCTGCGCCTGATCAAGTGCACCGAAGAGGCGCTCGAGGCCGGCATCGCCGCTGCGCAGCCGGGCAACCGTCTGGGCGACATCTCCAGCACCGTCGGCGATGTGGCCCGTGAGTACGGTTACCCGATTAACCTGGATTTCGGTGGTCATGGCGTGGGGCACATCATGCATGGCGATCCGCACGTGCCGAACGACGGCCGTGCACATCACGGCTATAAGCTACGTCCGGGTCTGGTCATCGCCATCGAACCGTGGTTCCTCAAGACCACCGACGAAATCTATCAGGATCCGAAAGACGGTTGGACCCTGAAAAGCGAGGACGGCTCCCGTGGCGCGCACAGCGAGCACACCATCGCCATCACCGAAGATGGTCCGGTGATTCTCACGGTTCGTGACTAGTGATTCACATACCACCTCCCTCTTCGCCAGAGGGAGGTTTTGTGTATGTGTCGGTTGTTTTTTTGAGACGTGGGCTTTGCCGCGAAACATGCATGCCATATAGTGAACACTAATTTGAACGGTTAAGGAGTGTGCAAGCATGGCCACAGCCCATCTGAGTGTGGAATCAAAGGACTTCACCCTGCCGGTGGTCGAAGCCACGGCGGGTGCGGACGGCATCGTGGTGTCCACGCTGCGCAACGACGGCTGGGTCACGCTTGACCCGGGCTTCCTGACCACTGCGCAGTGCGAGTCGAAAATCACCTACATCAATGGCAAGAATTCGATTCTGAGATACCGCGGCTATCCCATCGAGCAGCTGTGCGAACGATCCGATTTTCTTGAGGTCGCCTGGCTGCTGCGCCACGGCGAACTGCCGAGCCAGGAGCAGTACGACCGCTTCATCTCCGACATCAACCACCGCACGATGGTGGGGGAGGACTTCCGTACGTTCATGGGCTCCTTCCCGCGCACCGCGCATCCGATGAGCGTGATGGCGTCCGCCGTCAACGCGCTCGCCACCTTCTATCCGGACACCACCGACATCACCGATTCCGATCAGCTCGAGGAGGCGGCGACCATCATCATGGCGAAGGCCCGCACCATCGTGAGCTACATCTTCCGCCGTCGCCGCGACGAGCCAATGCTGTATCCGGACTATTCGCGCGGCTACGTCGACGACTTCCTGCGCATGTGCTTCGCCGTGCCGTACGAGCCGTTCGAATCCGATCCGCTGTATGTGCACGCCCTCGGCCGTCTGCTCATCATCCATGCCGATCATGAGCAGAACTGCTCCACCTCGGTGGTGCGCATCGCCGGTTCCGCACACGCCAATCTGTACTCCGCCGTAGCGGCGGGCATCAATGCGCTGTCCGGTCCGTTGCACGGCGGCGCGAACGAGGCCGTGCTCCGTCAGCTCAAGGCCATCCGCGATTCCGGCAAATCCGTCAGGGAATTCGTGGAGGATGCCAAGGCGAACGGCCAGCGCATCTCCGGTCTCGGCCATCGCGTGTACAAGTCATACGATCCGCGCGCGGCCATCGCCAAGACGTATCTGCAGAAGATCATGGAACGTGCCGATACGCTCAAGCTGCCGGCCGACGAGCGTGCGCTGTTCGATGTGGCCACCGAGCTGGAGAAGATCGCCCTGAATGACGAATACTTCATCTCCCGCCATCTGTACCCGAACGTCGACTTCTACACCGGCCTGATCTACCGTGCGATCGGCTTCGATCCGGCCATGTTCACCACATTGTTCGCATTGGGCCGCATTCCCGGTTGGATCGCACAGTACCGTGAGCTGCTTGCCGATCCGAACACGAAGATCGGCCGTCCTCGCCAGGTCTATACCGGTTATACCGAGCGCGACTACATTCCGATGGACGAACGCTGAGCGATTCTGATGCGGTTCCCGGGGCATCGCACCAGAATCACTTGTGATAGGGCTCACCTGCGTTGATCTTATGGGCGCGGTAGATCTGCTCCAGCAGGATGACGCGCATCAGCTGGTGCGGGAAGGTCATTCTGGAGAAGCTCAGCAGGTAGTCGGCTCGTTTGAGGATCGCCGGATCAAGGCCGAGCGAACCTCCGATGATGAGTTGGATATGGCTGGTGCCGCGCAGACCCAGATCGTTGATTTTAGCGGCAAGTTCCTCGCTGGTGAGCTGCTTGCCTTCAATCGCCAAGGCGATGACGAACGCATCGTCACGAATGTGCCTGGCGATGCGTTCGCCTTCCTTCGCCTTGATCTGGCGTTCGAGCCCCTCACTCGCATGCTCCGGTGTCTTCTCGTCAGCCACTTCCACGATGTCGAGCTTGCAGTATCTGCCCAGACGCTTCGAGTACTCCGCGATCGCATCGCGCAGGTACCGCTCTTTGACCCTGCCGACGGTAATAAGCGTTATTTTCAAAGAAGACCCTTAGCCGTGAACGCGCGGTGACGCCGCGTGATGCGATTCAGTTCTTGTGGA
Organism: Bifidobacterium moukalabense DSM 27321; assembly: GCF_000522505.1. Taxonomy (GTDB): domain Bacteria; phylum Actinomycetota; class Actinomycetes; order Actinomycetales; family Bifidobacteriaceae; genus Bifidobacterium; species Bifidobacterium moukalabense. The sequence goes on from NZ_AZMV01000007.1 coordinate 742,906, forward strand.
GCTTTTCATTGAGTTCGATGCCGGTCTTGCGATAACGGGCCTCGATACGTCCGGATACCGAGTTGCGGATGAACAGGATGTTATCCCTGCCGGACAGGTCCGCGCCCTTGACGGTTTCGAGCGGCTCGCCCGCGACGGCCTTGGCCTTGTCGTAGATGGTGACCTTCGTGCCGGCGGTTACATACAGACCCGCCTCGACCACGCAGTTGTCGCCCAATGAGATGCCGATGCCGGCATTCGCGCCGAGCAGGGAGTGCTCGCCGATGGAGTTCTTCAGTTTGCCGCCGCCCGACAGGGTGCCCATGATGGAGGCACCGCCGCCGATGTCGGAACCGTCTCCGACCACGACGCCTTGGGAGACACGGCCTTCGACCATGGAGACGCCAAGGGTTCCGGCGTTGAAGTTCACAAAGCCGGCATGCATCACCGTGGTGCCTTCGGCCAGATGGGCGCCCAGACGTACGCGATCGGCGTCACCGATGCGCACGCCGGTCGGTACGACATAATCGACCATGCGTGGGAACTTGTCGATGGACAGCACATTCACATCAACCTTCGGCAGGCCTGGGGCGGACTGATTGGCGGCACCCATCACGTCGAGCCTGCGCAGGGCGAAATCCTCGACCGCGAACGGGCCGTAGTTGGTCCACACCACATTGCTGAGCGCGCCGAAGATACCATCGAGATTCAGGCTGTTCGGCTTTGCCAGGCGCATGCTCAGCAAATGCAGACGCAAGTAGGCATCGGCAGCGTCTTCGATCGGTGCGTCGAGCTTGGAGACGGTGAACACCGGAATGCGGCGCACGCCACGGGCATCGGTGCCCTCATGGGCCAGATTGCCGAAGTTGTGGTTCGGGCGGGAGACCTCTTCAGGGGCTTCACCGAGCTTGAGTTCCGGATACCATACGTCCAAGGTGTTGCCGGCGGCGTCCACGCTGGCCAGGCCCCAACCCCACGCAGTGCGCTGATCGGTCATTTGATTCTCCTTCGCAACGGATATTGCTTGTTCCGTTAGCAACATTAGCGGTAGGGGATGGCGTTGAACGACGAGATTTCATGTGGCGGGCGTCGTCGGACGTGGGCCCTTATCCGGCCAGCGACGCGAGGCAGCCCCCATCAGGGGCGAGGATGACATCGAAACGGAGTAAAGTACGATGCGTTGCGTATACTGTGGCAGCGTGAGTGACTATCAGCACAATCGTGAGCAGCGTGAGCGCCGCCGCCGCACCGTGGTGCGGACGGTGGTCATCGTCATTGCGGCCGCGATGTTGCTGAGTGTGATTATTCCTGCTATCTACGCAGGTCTTTGACGCCGTTAGGCCCGCATAGTCCGAAGCGGGTCTGCATTCCCCCGGGCGAGGACAGGTTCGCGGTTCCGCCGAGAGGGAAGTGCGTGCGGGCCCGTGAAAAACACCAAGGGATTGTGCGAGAGCTGTGAGCGGCTCCCCGACAGATCGAGATAATCAACGTAAAGAAATGTATGGTGTAAACGATGGCAGAATTTGATTATTCCCAGGCTATTGGCGACGCGCGCGCCAAGTATGAGTCCATTTCCAAGGCGCTTGACGTCGACCGTCTCACCGCCCAGGCCAAGGAGCTTGAGGTGCAGGCGGCCGAGCCGGGCCTGTGGGACGACCCGGAGAATGCCCAGAAGATTACCAGCAAGCTCTCCGCGGTGCAGTCGCAGCTCAAGCGTCTCGCCTCCGCGAGCCAGCGCATCGACGATGTGGAGACCCTCGTCGAACTCGGCCGTGAGGAGGGGGATGCCGACACCCTCGAAGAAGCGAAGAACGAAGTCGAAAGCATTCAGCGCGACTTGGACGATATGGAGATCCAGACCCTGCTTGACGGCGAATACGACGAACGCTCCGCCGTGGTGACGATCCGATCCGGCGCAGGCGGCGTCGATGCGGCCGACTTCGCGCAGATGCTGCTGCGCATGTACCTGCGTTGGGCCGAACGCAATGGCTACAAGGCCAAGGTCATGGACACCTCCTATGCGGAAGAGGCCGGCATCAAGTCCGCCACTTTCCAGGTGGATGCCCCGTACGCCTACGGCCGTATGAGCGTGGAGGGCGGTACCCACCGTCTCGTGCGCATTTCCCCGTTCGACAATCAGGGTCGGCGCCAGACCAGCTTCGCCGCCGTGGAAGTGGTGCCGTTGGTCGAGGCCACCGATCACATCGACGTGCCGGATTCCGAAATCCGCGTCGATACCTATTGCTCCTCCGGTCCGGGCGGCCAGGGCGTGAACACCACGTATTCCGCGGTGCGCATCACCCACATTCCGACCGGCATCGTCGTGACCATGCAGGACGAACGTTCGCAGATCCAGAACCGTGCCGCCGCCATGGCCGTGCTGCAGTCCCGACTGCTGGTGCTGCGCCACGAAGAGGAAGCCAAGAAGAAGAAGGAACTCGCCGGCGACATCAAGGCTAGCTGGGGCGATCAGATGCGCTCCTATGTGCTGCATCCGTACCAGATGGTCAAGGATCTTCGTACCGGCTACGAAACCTCCCAGACCCAGGCCGTGTTCGACGGCGATATCGACGCATTCATCGAGGCCGGCATCCGCTGGCGTCATGAGCAGCGCCGTGCCGCAGCCGAAGAGGCAGAAGCGTAACCAAAGGGGAATCACGATGGCGCTGATCTCGCTCGATCACGTAAGCAAAGTCTATCCGAAGGGCACACGCCCGGCATTGGACGATATCAACCTCTCCATCAATCGAGGCGATTTCGTCTTTCTGGTGGGCGCGTCCGGCTCCGGCAAAACCACGCTGCTGAGCCTGCTGCTTCGTGAGGAGGAGGCCACGGATGGCGAGATCCGCGTCGCCGGCAACGATCTGAGACGTCTGGCCCCGCGCCAGGTCCCGTTCTACCGCCGTACCATCGGCTTCATCTTCCAGGACTACAAACTGCTCAACAACAAGACGGTGTGGGAGAACGTCGCCTTCGCGCTGGAGGTGATCGGCACAAGCCGGTCCACCATCAAGTCGCTGGTGCCGAAGGTACTGGAGACGGTCGGTCTGACGGGCAAGGAAAACAGTTATCCACATGAGCTTTCCGGCGGCGAGGCCCAGCGTGTGGCCATCGCGCGCGCCTATGTGAACCATCCGCAGATCCTGCTCGCCGACGAGCCTACGGGCAACCTCGATCCGACCACGTCGCTGGGCATCATGGAGGTGCTGGACGCCATCAACCGCACCGGCACCACCATCGTGATGGCCACGCACAACGAGGAGATCGTCAATTCCATGCGCAAACGCGTGGTCGAGCTGCATACCGGCAGGATCGTACGCGATGAACAGCAGGGATCATATGATTCCGCATTGTATTTTCCGGATGCCGAGGTCGAATCCAAATCGCATCAGGCACTGGGCGCGTCCGATAACGATCAACGGTACCGCGCGCCCAACGCCATCGAATCCGGGCAGCATATGGATGTGGAGGGCGAAACCCGCGTCGAAACCGCGGCCAATGCCGTCGATGCCATCACGCAGACGTTGAGTTCCGGTGCCGGGGATGAAGGCATCGCCCGACTGGCCAGCTCCGTGCATTCCGGACGTACCGGGCGCTATGGCGACGCCTTTGCCTCCCCGGAAGACACCATGACCTGGGGCAAGGGCCTGAAGCTCGACGAGATCGACGAGCATGAAGGGGAGGCGGGGGCCGTGAACGAACCTCCCGCGCCGCCGAAGGCGCCGGAATCCGAATCATCCGTAAAGGACGGGACGGCTGCGGCATCCGAAGCGACGGGTGCGGACGAATCCCTGAACCCTCCGGTTCCTCCGGCGCCTCCCGCTTCGGCCGGTGATGCCGAACAAAAGCAAGAGGCGGAAGAAGCACAAAAGGAGAACGACTGATGCGCCTGCGCTTCATTCTTTCCGAAACCTGGACCAGCCTGACCCGCAACGTATCGATGATCATCTCCGTGATGCTGGTCACCTTCATCTCCTTCCTGTTCATCGGCGCCTCGGCCCTCATGCAGGTGCAGGTCAACGAAGCGAAGAGTGAATGGTACGACAAGGTGGAGGTGGTGGTATGGCTGTGCCCGGATGGGACCAGTCAGGCCGCATCCTGTGCCTCCGGCACGGCTCCGACCGATCAGGAGATCGTCGATCTTGAGAACCTGATCCATCAGGAGGCCGGCAAGGTCGTTTCCAAGATCACCTATGTGAGCCGGGAGGACTTCTATAAGAACACCTTCCTCAAGCAGTACCCCACGGGCACCTATCAGGGCCGTACATTGACCGCTGCCGACATGCAGGCCTCGCTACGACTGAAGCTGAGCGATCCGACCAAGTACCAGGTCGTCTCCGAGATCCTCAACGGGCGAACCGGTGTGGAGGAGGTGCAGGACCAGCGCAAGATCTTCGATCCTGTATTCTCCGTGCTCAACCGCGCCACCGCGGTGACCATGGTGCTTGCGGCCGTGATGATAGTGGTGGCCATCATGCTGACCGGCACCACGATACGTATGAGCGCCGCCTCGCGTAAGAACGAGACCGAAATCATGCGACTGGTCGGTGCCTCCAATTGGACGATTCGATTGCCGTTCGTGCTGGAGGGCGTGTTCGCGTCGCTCCTTGGCTCGTTGCTTGCGGCCGGAGCGTTGAGCGGCATTGTGAAGGTGTTCATTACCGATTGGCTGTCGCAGACCGTGCAGTGGATGCCGTTGATTACGCAGAAAACGGTGTGGCTAGTCGCTCCGGCCTTGATTCTCGGTGCGGTTGCGTTGTCGGTCATCGCTTCCAGCATCTCATTGAGAAGGTACCTCAAGGCGTAGCGGATCCCAAGGTTTTCCGGCACCGCCACAGGAGGCTCCATCGCTTGGATTTCCAGCTTTCTTCTGTACAATGCCGAGGGAACGACCGATATCGGAAAGGCTTCAATGTCAAGGAAAATGGTTCAACGGGCACACGCCGTCACCGGTATGCTGCTGGCCTCGGCGATGCTCTGCGCTACGGGGATGGCGGTTATGGTGGCACCTGCGCCGCAGGCCAGTGCGGTGAGCGTCTCCGAATATCAGAACAAGGTCGCGAATCATGCAAAGCTGAAGGCCCAGCTTTCCGGCGTGAGCAGCGACCTGGCCGACACCATTCTGCAACTGGCGGATCTCAACGACAATCAGATTCCAGCCGCCGTCGAGGCGGCCGAATCCGCACAGCAGGCGGCCCAGCAGGCGCAAAGCCTGGCCGATGCCACTGCGGAGCGGCTTGAGGCGGCCAAGCAGGACAAGGCGACTCTGGAAGAGCAGATTGCACAGACCGGCAGCGATTACGACGACGCCAAGGCCGCGGTGGCCCAGCTGGCGCGCCAGAGTTTTCATGGTTCCGACGTGTCCGATGTGTTGGATGTGGTGACCAATTCGACCACGACGGATGAATTCGTGAATAAGATGCAGTCCGAGGCGGCCGTGACCCGTAGTGAGACGAACGCCGCAAGCGATGCCGCGAACGATTTGAATACGTCGATGAACCGCGAGGAACGTCTGAGCGCCATCGAAGACAAGATCACCCAGCTCAAGACCCAGGCGGATGAGCAGGCCGCCAGCGCACAGCAGGCCGCCAGCGACGCCAACGCCAAGAAGGAGGCCCTGCAGCAGCTGCGCGATGAAGGTGCCGCGAAACGTGAGAAACTGGAAGCGCAGAAAAGCCAATTGACCACGCAGAGCGCGCGCGAGGCCGCGGATATCGTATCCATGAAATCGCAGATCGATTCGTGGAACGATCAGTACAGCAGCAGTAGCAGCGCCGCCGTGAATCCGGGAAACAACCAGCAGCAGACCGGCGGCAATGCGTCGTCGAACAATGCCAGCACCAATACCGGCGGCAGCCAGTCCAATACCAACAACACCAGCAACAACACTAGTTCGGGCGGTGCCAGCGGCATGGACTACTCCGTTCCCGGCAACTGCCCCTCCGGCTCCGGATTCTGCTACGGGCACAGTACCGGTAATACGGTCGGTGGTTCCGCCTATCCGGCACGTCAGTGCACACTATGGGCATATCTGCGTCGCTCCCAGCTTGGACTCCCTGTCGGATCCTATATGGGCAACGGCGCCGAGTGGGCCAATACGGCGCGCAGCCTTGGCTATCTGGTGAACAACACCCCGCATTACGGTGCGGTCATGGTGTTCTCCCGCGGCCAGAGCGTCGGAGGCCACTGGACCGCCGACTGGCAGTATGGGCACGTGGCCGTGGTGGAGCGCGTCAATGCGGATGGTTCGGTGTTGATCTCCGAAGGCGGCACCGGATTCTCCACGTTCCCCGCGTGGGAGACGATCTCCAATGCAGGGGCCTATCAGTACATCCATTACTGACATATCGGTGAATGCGCCTTGACCAAGCGTGCCGTTCGAATCGTCGGGCGGCACGCTTTCGTGATATCGTCGTTTGTTGCGTTGCATTACACCGAAAAACCGGAAAGGAGGTCCGGATGGCCAAGGAACAAGGAACGAAGCCGATCGCGCAGAACAAGAAGGCGCGTCACGATTACGCCATCGAGGACAAGTACGAGGCCGGTCTGGTGTTGACCGGCACCGAGGTGAAGTCGCTTCGTGAGGGGCGTGCATCGCTGGCCGAATCCTTCATCTCCATCGATCGCCGCGGCGAGATGTGGCTTGAGGGGGCGAATATCCCTGAATATCTGAACGGCACATGGAACAACCATGCCCCCAAGCGCAAGAGAAAGCTCCTGTTGCATGCCGCGCAGATCGCCAAGCTCGCACGGCAGTCGCAGGCCAAGGGGTACACCATCGTGCCGCTGAGCCTGTATTTCAAGGATGGGCGCGTCAAGGCGGAAATCGCACTTGCCCGGGGCAAAAAGGAGTTCGACAAGCGGCAGGCCCTGCGTGAGGAGCAGGATAAGCGTGAGGCCCTGCGCGCCATGCGCTACGCCAACAGGCAGGCTCGCTGACCATATTTCGAACATTTTGTGCGGGATTTACGCAGTTGTAGCAATGCCCTCTTATCGTGCCTGACATGACCCGGTTTGGCTGGGTCGGTTTGGTTGGGTCTTGAGAGAGAGGACTTGATATGGCACTCAAGAACATGAAGGCATGCGCGGCGATCGCACTGAGCGCCGCCATGGTGATGTCGATGGCCGCCTGCGGCACTTCCGATACGGCGGACTCCTCCGCTTCCGGCTCGTCCTCGAGCACTGCCGGATTCGATGTTTCCGGTGTGAAGAAGGACGCCGACATCGCCAAGATGCTGCCGGATTCGGTGACCAAGGACGGCAAGCTGAGCGTCGGCATGGACACCTCCTACGCACCGGCGGAATTCCTGGCCGAAGACGGCAAGACCCCGGTCGGTTTCGACGTGGACATCGCCAAGGCCCTGGCCAACGTCTTCGGTTTGGAGGCGGATCCGGAGACCTCGAACTTCGATTCGATCATTCCGTCGGTCGGCTCCAAGTACGACATCGGCATCTCCTCCTTCACCATCACGCCGGAACGTATGGAGGCCGTCGATTTCGTGAGCATGTTCAAAGCCGGCTCCACGTGGGTCGTCAAGAAGGGCAACCCGAACAAGGTGGACACCTCCAGCCTGTGCGGACTCAAGATCGCCGTGCAGATCGGCACCACCCAGGAGGATGAGGTCAACGAGGCCCAGGAGCAGTGCAAGGCCGATGGCAAGCAGGACATCCAGATCCTGTCCAACAAGCTGCAGACCGATGTGACCACCAACGTGGCCACCGGCAAGGCCGATGTGTTCTATGCGGATTCGCCGGTCGCGGGCTATGCCATCTCGCAGACCGACGGCACGCTTGAGGCCCTTGGCGAGGATGTCGGCGTGACCAAGGAGGCCGTGGCCATCAAGAAAGGCGATTCCGACACCGCCAAGGCCGTGCAGGCCGCCCTACAGAAGCTCATGGACGACGGCACGTATGCGAAGATCCTCAAGCACTGGGGCGTCGAATCCGGTGCGATAGACAAGGCCGAGATCAACCCGACCGATTTGAGCTGACGCTTCCGATCCTCCCTCGTCAGAGGGAGGAAGCGTGTGGATGTCGTGGGTGTTGTCTCCGTCTCTTCGGGGGAAGGGCTCACTCACGTAGGATTGCTGCCTTATCGTGCCTGTTTGGAATACTGAAGACCTGTTGCACACGAATGGCCGGCATTCGGTATGACGGACGAGAAGATCGAAGAAAAGGAAGCAAGACATGTCACTGAAATTCAAGTCAATGGCCGCTTTGGTATTAAGTGCCGCCATGATGCTCTCCATTGCGGCCTGCGGCACCACCGATGCCGCCGATTCCGGCAGTTCGTCGAACTCTACCGCCGGTTATGATGTGAGCTCCATCCAGAAGGATGACGAGCTGGCCAAGCTGATCACCGAAGGCGCCACCGTCAAGGACGGCGAACTGTCTTCCGGCATGGAGATCTCCTATGCGCCGGCTGAATTCTATGCCGAGGACGGCAAGACACCGGTCGGCTACGATGTGGACATGACCAAGGCCATCGCCCAGGTGCTGGGCCTGAAGCCGAAAATCGTCTCCGCCATGTTCGACACCATCATCCCGTCCATCGGAACCAAATACGATCTGGGCATCACCGCCATGACCATCACCAAGGAACGCATGGATTCCGTGGATTTCGTCAGCTACTACCGCGCCGGCTCCACCTGGGCCGTGCAGAAGGGCAACCCGAAGAAGCTCGACACCTCCGATATGTGCGGCGCGAAGATCGCCGTGCAGACCGGCACCGTGCAGGAAGACGAAGCCAACGAAATCGCCAAGGGGTGCAAGGCCGGCGACAAGGCCGAGGTGCTCTCCTATAAGCGTCAGGCCGAGGCCGCCACCGCGGTGGCCACCGGCAAGGCCGACGCCTTCTATGCGGATTCGCCGGTCGCGGGCTATGCCATCGCGCAGACCGACGGTCTTGAGGCCCTCGGTGACGTGGAGGGCGTCGCCAAGCAGGGCATCGCCATCGAAAAGGGCAACGAAAAGCTGGATGAGGCCGTGCAGAAGGCCGTGCAGAAGCTCATGGACGACGGCACGTATATGAAGATCCTCAAGCACTGGGGCGTCGAATCCGGCGCTCTCGACAAGGCCGAGATCAATCCGACCGATCTTAGCTGATTGTCGGATCGCAACAATACAAGGAAAGCAACATCATGGTGAAGCAGCAAGCCGACGGTGAAAACCTCGATATCCCCAACCGCATCAAAGCGTTGCCGGTCAAACGTACCGGCCCGGTGATTGCGGGCGTCATCGTCGCGCTCATCGTCGCGATGCTGGTGCAGGGCCTGATCACCAACCCGCGTTTCGAATGGAACGTGGTCTGGAAGTACCTGTTCAACGAGAACGTACTGGAAGGCGTCAAGTATACGTTACTGCTGACGGTCATCTCGATGGTCATCGCCATCGTTTTGGCCGTGGTCCTGGCCGTCATGCGTAAATCCATCAACCCGGTGCTTCGTGGCGTAAGCTGGTTCTACATCTGGTTCTTCCGCGGCACCCCGGTGTACACGCAGCTGGTGTTCTGGGGCCTGTTCGCCGTGCTGGTCCCGCGTATCGGCATCGGCATCCCGTTCACTTCCATCGAATTCTGGAGCATCGACTCGCAGTCCATCATCACGGCGTTCAATGCGGCATGGCTTGGTCTGGCACTCAATGAGGCCGCCTACCTGGCCGAAATCGTGCGCGCCGGTTTGGAGGCCGTCGACCCCGGCCAGACCGAAGCGGCCAAGGCGCTTGGCATGAAGCGTACGCTGATCATGCGCCGCATCGTGCTGCCGCAGGCCATGCGTATCATCATCCCGCCGACCGGCAATGAGTTCATCGGCATGCTCAAGACCACCTCATTGGTCAATGCCGTGCCGTTCACTCTGGAACTGCAGTTCGCCACCACCGCCATCGCGACCCGCCTGTACAAGCCGATTCCGCTGCTGATCGTGGCATGCATCTGGTATCTGGTGATCACCTCCATCCTGATGGTCATCCAGTCCCGCCTGGAAAAGCACTTCGGCAAGGGCTTTGACGCCCGTCCGGCGGGTGCCCGCGGCAAGCGGACTCCGCTTCCGGGCAAAACCGAAGGCGAGCCGAAGGATGATATCAACAAGCAGAACGAAGCCACGTTCGCTGGCATGAACGCATGAGGAGTGGGGCAATGACCGAAACTACAAGCAACGACGTCGTTCCTGCCGTAAAGGCCATGCAGGTGCATAAGGCTTTCGGCAACCTGCATGTGCTCAAAGGCGTTGACATGACCGTGATGCCGGGGACCGTGACCGTGATTCTGGGACCGTCCGGCTCAGGCAAATCCACCTTCCTGCGTCTGATCAACCAGCTCGAAACGCTGACCGGCGGCGAGATCGACGTCGACGGCGAGATGATCGGCTACAAATATGTCGATAAGGGCGGCAGGCGGGTGCTGCAGACCCTGAACGACAAGGAAGTGTCCGTGCAGCGCTCCAAGCTGGGCATGGTGTTCCAGCGCTTCAATCTGTTCCCGCATATGACCGCGCTCGAAAACGTCATGGAGGCGCCGGTCCGTGTCAAGCACATGGGCAGGAAGGAGGCCCGTGAGTTGGCGGTCCAGGAGCTGGAACGCGTGGGCATGGGGGAGCGTCTCGACTATTATCCGGCGCAGCTTTCCGGAGGCCAGCAGCAACGTGTGGCCATCGCCCGAGCCCTTGCCATGAAGCCGCAGATCATGCTGTTCGACGAGCCGACCTCCGCGCTTGATCCGGAGCTGGTGGGCGAAGTGCTGAACGTCATGCTGTCGTTGGCCAAAGACGGTATGACGATGGTGGTCGTGACCCACGAGATCGGTTTCGCCCGTGAAGTCGCCGATCAGATTGTATTCATGGACGGCGGCGTGGTCGTGGAGAAGGGCGGCCCCGAAATCATCGACGATCCGCACGAACCTCGCTTCAAGGACTTCCTGCAGCACGTGCTGTAGCCGGGGCGAATCCCGATTGTAACCCTCCCAAACCACCGACGCCTGCCGCCCTATCAGCGTCGGTGGTTTGGGAGGTTTTCAATCTGCCGACGGTGAATGGGTGGCAGGCGTCGGCGGATTGAGGGGCTTCGTGTTTTGCCGACGGTGAGTGTGTGGTCAGTGTCGGTGGTTTGGATTTTTGCGTTCATATGGCAAAGGTTCGTGAGAACAAGGCGGTTTGTTTCGTACTTGGCATCATCAACCGATAGGCTAGGTAGCTATGTGTGGAATCGTAGGATATGCAGGAAACGTCGAAACCGCGTGCGGCAAGCCTTTGGAAGTATGCCTTCAGGGACTGCAGCGCTTGGAATACCGCGGTTATGACTCGGCTGGTGTGGCGCTGACCGCGCCCGGCATGGGCCATGTGGAGGTGCGTAAGAAAGCCGGTCGTCTCGCCAATCTGGTGGAGGACGTCGAACGTAATCCGATGCCGCCGGCCACCGTGGGCATCGGCCACACCCGTTGGGCCACCAACGGCGTGCCGAACGACATCAATGCGCACCCGCACACCTCCCGTGACGGCAAGGTCGCCATCATCCACAACGGCATCATCGAAAACGCCTCTCAGCTACGTCTCGACCTGCAGACCGAAGGCTACCACTTCTCCTCCGAGACCGATACCGAAGTCGCGGCCAAGCTGCTTGGCAAGATCACCGACAAAATCATCGAAGAGGAGGGCCGGCCCGATCTGTTCAAGGCAGTGCGTCGTCTTGCACGCATGCTTGAAGGCGCATTTACCATTCTGGCCACCGATTGCCGTCAGCCGGATATCGTGGTCGGCGCACGCCATGACTCACCGCTTGTGGTGGGGCTCGGCGAAGGCGAGAACTTCCTCGGATCCGATGTGGCCGCATTCGTGGCCTACACCAAGCGAGCCATGGAAATCGACCAGGACCAGGCCGTCATGGTCTCCGCCGATAAGGTGGTCGTCTCCGATTTCATGGGCAACATCGTGCCCGACCCGAAGGTCTATACCGTGGACTGGGATGCTTCGGCCGCCGAAAAGGGCGGATGGGACTCCTTCATGGATAAGGAGATCCACGAGGATCCGGCCGCCGTGCAGCGCACGCTGCTGGGCCGTCTCGATCGGGAAGGCAACCTCAACCTTGATGAGGTGCGTATCGACGAACATGACTTCAAGGCCATTGACAAGATCATCGTCATCGCCTGCGGCACCGCGGCATACGCCGGTTTGGTGGCCAAGTACGCCATCGAACACTGGGTGCGCATTCCGGTCGAAGTGGAGCTCGCCCACGAATTCCGCTACCGCGACCCGATTCTGACCCCGCGCACGCTCGTGGTGGCCATCTCGCAGTCCGGTGAGACCATGGATACGCTGATGGCCCTGCGCCATGCGCGCGAACAGGGTTCCAAGGTGCTGGCCATCTGCAACACCCAGGGTGCATCCATTCCTCGCGAATCCGACGCGGTGCTCTACACGCATGCCGGACCGGAAGTGGCCGTGGCCTCCACCAAGGCATTCGTGGCGCAGATCACCGCCGCCTACGTGCTGGGCCTGTATCTGGCGCAGATCAAGGGCGCGATGTTCCGTGACGAGATCCAGCAGACACTTGATTCCCTGAAGGACATGCCGCGCAAGATCCAGTGGGTGCTCGACACGCAGACCAAGGCCGTGCACGACGCGGCCGCACGGATGGTCGACGCGAAGTCCTTCCTGTTCCTCGGCCGTCATGTCGGTTATCCGGTGGCCATGGAAGGTGCGTTGAAGCTTAAGGAGATCGCCTACACCTTCACCGAAGGCTTCGCCGCCGGCGAATTGAAGCACGGGCCGATTGCACTGGTCGATGAAGGCGAACCGGTCGTATTCATCGTGCCGCCGGCACGTGGACGCAACGTGTTGCATGCCAAGGTCATTTCCGGCATCGAGGAGGTCAAGGCGCGTGGTGCATACATCATCGCCGTGGCCGAAGAGAACGATCCGGATGTGGAGCGGTATGCCGACGTGGTGTTCTGGCGCCCGGCCTGCCCGACGCTGATGAGCCCGCTCGTGGATGTGGTGCCGCTGCAGCTGTTCGCCATGGATATGGCCAAGCTCAAGAACTACGACGTGGACAAGCCGCGCAACCTCGCCAAGTCCGTCACCGTTGAGTAGCGTATGGTTCCGGCGGAACCCGGCAGCGCCTCGCGGAAAGAGGTCGTGCTGCGTCAGGAGCGCAGACATAGATACGTGATTGCGGAACCTCATATTCCCTTCGAATATGAGGTTCTGTATGAGGATGACGGCATCATCGTCATCGACAAGCCGCATTTCCTTGCGACTACGCCGCGCGGCATGTGGTACCGCGAGACGGCGCTGATACGGTTGCGCGAACGCTACGGTGAGCCGAATATCGTCCCGGCGCACCGGCTGGACCGGTTGACGGCGGGTGTCGTCGTGTTCGTGCGCAAACCGGAATTGCGCGGTGCCTATCAGATGCTGTTCCAGGAACGCAAGACCGTCAAAACCTACGAGTGTCTGGCACCACTCGCACCGATCATGCGGCCGCGGTACGGTACCGTCATGAGAATCGACCGTAATCGGCCGTTTCCGCTGGTACGCAGATCGCACATCGCGAAGGACCGGGGCAGGCTGCAGGCATATGAAATACCGGCGACGGTCAACGCGGAAAGCCTGGTCGAACGTGGCGACGATCCGCGTATCATCGGCGGCAAGACGGTGATCAGATATATCCTGCATCCGAGAACCGGTAAAACGCATCAGCTACGCGTGCACATGAACTCGCTGGGATTGCCGATTCTCGGTGATGATTTCTATCCGGAGATCATCCAGCGACCATATGATGACTTTTCGCGGCCGCTGGAACTGGTGGCGCGAAAACTTGAATTCGACGATCCAATAACGGGGGAGCGACGCATGTTCGTGTCCAAGGTGCCGCTCGGCAATGCATGACGGGCATGATGAGCCATATGCCTTCCGTTGTGGACGTCACCCTTTCCCGACATAAATGTGCGATAGGATGATTCTCTGCTTGATGGTCGGGTGGACAAGCCACCCGATAAAAACGAGAGAGAAGATTATGAAGCATATTTCGGGAGCGGTCAGGGCCGCCATCGACAAATACAATGGCACGGAGCTGATCATCCGCATCATTGTCGGCCTGATCGCCGGCACCGTCCTTGCCCTGATCATGCCGCACATGGCATGGATCGGCGAATTCGGTACCCTGTTCGTCAGTGCGCTGAAGGCTATTGCGCCGATTCTGGTGTTCGTGCTCGTGGCCAGTGCGCTCGCCCAGGGCGCGTCCAGGCTGGACCGCCGCTTTGGTACGGTGATTTTCCTGTACCTGTTCACCACCTTCCTATCCGCGGTCATAGCCGTGCTTACCTCCCGCGTCTTCCCGCAGACCCTGTCGCTGGGCAAGGCGGCCAAGGCCGATGTGGTGCCGCAGGGACTTTCCGAAGTGGTGCAGACGCTGCTGACCAACATCGTGTCCAATCCGATTCAGGCCATGATCGACGGCAACTACATCTGCATCCTCATGTGGGCCTGCCTGTTCGGCCTGACCATGAAGGCCGTCGCCACCGAAAGCTCCAAGGCGTTCATGGCCAATGTGGCCGACGGCGTGTCCCAGGTGATTCGTTGGGTCATTAATCTCGCCCCGTTTGGCATCATGGGCCTTGTGTTCACCAATGTGGCCGATAACGGTCTTGCGGCCTTCACCAAATACGGTTCGCTGCTCCTCCTGCTCGTCGGCACCATGCTGCTTATGGTGCTTGTATTCGGACCGCTGGTCATCTTCCTCTACATACGCCGCAATCCGTATCCGCTGGTCTACCGCTGCTTCAAGGAATCCGGCGTGACCGCATTCTTCACCCGTTCATCCGCCGCCAACATTCCGGTCAACATGCAGCTGTGCGAAAAGCTTGGCCTTGACAAGGACATGTATTCCGTATCCATTCCGCTGGGCGCCACCATCAATATGAACGGTGCCGCCGTGACCATCACCGTCATGGCCATGGCCGCCGCGAATACGCTCGGCATCCAGATCTCCCTGCCGGCCGCCATCCTGCTGTCCGTGGTCTCCGCGCTTGGCGCATGCGGCGCCTCCGGCGTGGCCGGCGGTTCGCTGCTGCTCATTCCGATGGCATGTTCGCTGTTCGGCATCAACAACGACATCGCCATGCAGGTGGTGGGCGTCGGTTTCATCATCGGCATCATCCAGGATTCCGTGGAAACCTGCCTGAATTCCGCCTCCGACGTGGAATTCGCGGCCACCGCCGAATACCACTCCTGGCTCAGGCAGGGTCGTAGGCTGCCGGCCTTCATGTATTCCAAGAAGGAACGTCTGCAGCTCGGTATCGAAGCCTGACCGATATGGCGCATATGGCGCCGACCTTCCGCCCGTCGGTCGGTCATGTTGCATTTTGGTCTCGTGTCAGCTGACTGAGGCGCGTTCTATGAGGGTGGTTTCGATGGTTCGCCTGGTATTGGCGGGCACGAAGCCGCCCTCGCATTGTCTGATGATCATGTCGAAGGCCTGGCGTCCGATTTCGGCGAACGGCATGCGCATGGTGGTCAATCCCAACCTTGGAACCATGCCGACAAGCGAATCGTCCACGCCCATCACGCTCACATCTTCCGGGACTCGCCTACCTGCGGCACGCAGTCCAAGGATCGCGCCGTAGGCCATCTGATCGTTTGCGGCGTAAACGGCCGTGCAGTCGGGCTCATTCGCCAGCGCGAGGCCTGCCTGATAGCCGCTGTCAGCGTTCCAATCGCCCCTGTACAGCGGTGGAACGGCGATTCCCGACCTCCGTAATGTGTCCTGCCAGCCCTGCTGGCGGATGTGTGCCGCACGGGAGATGACCGGCCCGGCAATGTGGTAGACCGTGCGATGACCGCGCTCGAGCAGATATTCGACCGCGGTCTTGGCGCAACCGTAGTTGTCGGCGTCGACGGTGGGGCAGTGGGCGGCGGGCTCCTCTGCGATGATCGCCACCGGCAGCTCCTTGTCCGGCTCGTAGGTGTTGAAATCGTCGATGTATTCCTGCAATACGATGATCACCCCATCGACGGGTAGTTGCCGCATCCGTTCGACGGCCGACTGCAACGTATGGCCGTTGCCTTTGACGATGTGCTGCACGGTCACCGCATATCCTTGTAATTGGGCGGCCTCGGCGATGGCGTTGAGGATTCGCGAGTTGCCATAGGAGGTCATGTCGAACAGCACGACGCCGATGTTTTGGAAACGGCCGTGTTTGAGGGCGCGTGCGGCGGCATTCGGCCTGTAACCAAGTTTCGCCATGGCCTCTTCGACGCGTTGGCGCGTTTCCTTTTTGACGGCCTTGCCGCCATTGGCCACGCGGGATACGGTCTGTGCGGATACGCCGGCTTCCGCGGCGACGTCCTGCATGGATACGGATTGCGGTCGTTCCATTATTGCGTCCCCATTGTTGTCCGGATATGTTTTCGTAATCATTATAGGGGATTGCAGCGCACATAAGCCACGCCATGATTTGCTGGCGTTTCTCTCGATGTTAGAATGATAGCGCAAACATTTTGGTTGTCGACGTTGTGTCGAGCGGCGTGGACTGCCTTGCATATCGTTACGAAGGAGTGATTCATGGCTCAACGCAGAGCGCATCGTTGGCCGGAGCCGTTGGCGGGCCGGCCGGAACGTATCTGGTACGGGGGTGACTACAATCCGGACCAGTGGCCCGAAGACGTGTGGGACGAGGACGTCCGTCTGATGGTCAAGGCGGGCGTGAACCTGGTGTCCGTGGGCATCTTTTCGTGGGCTAGGATCGAGCCGCGCGAGGGCGTGTTCGATTTCGGCTGGCTCGACCGCATCATCGACAAGCTCGGCAAAGCGGGCATCGCGGTCGACCTGGCGTCCGCGACCGCCTCGCCGCCGATGTGGCTTACCCAGGCGCATCCCGAAGTCCTGTGGAAGGACGAGCGGGGCGATGTATGCCAGCCCGGCGCCCGCCAGCACTGGCGCCCCACCAGCCCGGTGTCCCGTGAATACGCGTTGAAACTGTGTCGTGCCATGGCCGAGCATTACAAGGGCAATCCGTATGTGGTGGCCTGGCATGTGGGCAACGAGTACGGCTGCCACAACCGGTTCGACTATTCCGAGGACGCCGAACGCGCGTTCCGGAAATGGTGTGAGGAACGTTACGGCACGATCGAGAAGGTGAACGACGCGTGGGGCACCGCGTTCTGGGCGCAGCGTATGAATGATTTCTCCGAGATCATCCCGCCGCGTTTCATCGGCGATGGCAACTTCATGAACCCGGGCAAGCTGCTGGACTTCAAACGGTTCAGCTCCGACGCGCTCAAGGCGTTCTACGTCGCGGAACGCGACGCGCTGGCCGAGATCACGCCCGGCAGGCCGCTGACCACGAACTTCATGGTCTCCGCGTTCGGCACGGGTCTGGACTATGACGATTGGGGGCGCGAGGTCGACTTCGTGTCCAACGACCACTACTTCACGCCGGGCGAAGCCCACCTGGACGAGCTCGCATTCTCCGCGTCCCTGGTGGACGGGATCTCTCGCAAGGACCCGTGGTTCCTGATGGAGCATTCCACATCGGCGGTCAACTGGCGTCCAATCAACTACCGCAAGGAGCCCGGCCAGTTGGTGCGGGACTCCCTGGCGCATGTGGCGATGGGTGCGGACGCGGTGTGCTATTTCCAGTGGCGGCAGTCTAAGGCGGGGGCGGAGAAATACCATTCTGCGATGCTGCCCCATGCCGGCGAGGACTCGCAGGTGTTCCGCGACGTGTGCGAGCTGGGACGTGATCTGAACGCGCTCGCGGACGGCGGGCTGCTCGGCACGAGGCTGGCGAAGTCCCGTGTGGCCGTGGTGTATGACTACGAGTCCGAGTGGGCCAGTGAGCATACCGCCACGCCGAGCCAGAGGGTCCATCATGTCGACGAGCCCTTGGAATGGTTCCGCGCGCTGGCGGACAACGGCGTGACCGCGGACATCGTGCCGGTGCGTTCGAACTGGGACGAGTACGAGATGGCCGTGCTGCCCAGCGTGTACATCCTCTCGGCGGAGACCGTTCGCCGCGTACGCGACTACGTGGCGAACGGCGGCAGGCTGATCGCCACCTACTACACGGGCCTGTCCGATGAGAGGGATCATGTCTGGCTCGGCGGCTATCCGGGGGCGATCCGCGACGTGGTCGGCGTGAGGATCGAGGAATTCGCGCCATTGGGCGACGATTGGCCGGGAGCTCCCGACCGACTTGATCTCGACAACGGCGCGACGGCGCATGATTTCGCCGACGTCATCACATCCGTGGGCAAGGACGCCACCGTGCTCGCCTCGTTCAGGGATGATCCGTGGACGGGTATGGACGGACGTCCCGCGATTGTCGGCAATGCGTACGGCGAGGGCCGTACGGTGTATGTCGGGGCCCGTCTGGGCCGTGACGGCATCGCCAGGAGCCTGCCCATGATGTTCTCCTCGCTGGGCGTGGAGGTTCCCGAGACGAGCGATCCGGGACTGTTGCGCGTCGAACGCGTCGACGAGGAGACCGGGGCGCGCTTCGTGTTCCTGTTCAACCGCACGCATGCCGTGGTGGAGGCCGTGCAGGACGGCATGCCGGTCGTCGCGTCCCTTGCCGACGCCGACGACGGCAAGGTGACGGTGCGGCCCAACGGCGTAATCGTGCTTAGGAAATAATCGCAGGCCAATCACACATAGCCGTCGGTAGATTGAGCAATCACCCAAGCCGCCGACGGCTGCATGCGTCTGGGCGTCGGCGGTTTGGGTGGTTCTTGGACTGCCGATGCTCGGAAGGCCTATGCGTGGAATTCCACGGCGGCCCAGCTGATTGCCGGTAGAGTGGATGAAATGGTACCGTCCGCGACGGTAACGGTCAGGCTCCGCGGCACGACGGCTGTCGGGTCGTCGGCGGTATTGCATCTATGCGGGTCGTCGTCATGCAGCATGATCGCCTTGTCCACACCGCAGGCGGCGGCGTCGAAACCGGGCAGACCGGCCAATGAGATGACGACGTCGTGCGCGTCGACAGCATCGCGGTTCACCATCAGCAGCAGGCCGGTGCGGGAATCGTCATCCCAGGTGATCACCGAATCAAGGGCACTGGTCGGACCGAACGATTCCGTCCCGACTTCCGGAGAGTCGATGGTTGGGCTATAGGCGGTGCCGCGGGCATGGCGCGCCGCCTCGGCGAACGGATAGAACACGGTCTGACGCCACGCCGGTCCATTCTCCTCGGCCATGATCGGCGCAATCACATTGACCAGCTGTGCACGTGAGGCGGAGCGCACGCGATCGCAATGCTTGAGCAGCATGATCATCAACGATCCCTCAACCACCGCATCGGCCGCATTGTAGATGTCTTCCAGCAGATGCGGTGCCTTTGGCCACGGCTCATGATGAAGGTCCTTGCCGGACTGCGCCTTCCACTCGGCCTCCTGCCGGTTCCATACGTCGGAATACCAGGCGCCCCACTCGTCGAACGACAATGCGATATCATGATCGCCATGGTGCGCGGCCTTGGCCTCGTCGGCACATTCGGCGACCGTGGCGATGAATCGCTGCATGTCCTGCGCGCTGGCCAGGTAATCCTGCAGTGACTTCGCGCCACGCTCGTAGTAGTAGGCGTGGCAGGAGACGAAGTCGAGGTTGTCGTATGCCTTGGTGAGCACATTGCGTTCCCATGAGCCGAAGGTCGGCATATGTGCGTTGGAGGAGCCGCAGGCCACCAGCTCCAAGCCTGATTCCGCCAGCTTCATGGCATGTGCGACGCGGTCCACGGCGGCCGCATACTCGTCGGGGCTCATATGCCCGACCTGCCAGGGGCCATCCATCTCGTTGCCGATGCACCACATCTTGATGTCCATTGGCTCGGCGATGCCATTGCCTACACGGCGGTCGGCCAATTCGGTGCCAGGTGCGCCGTTGACGTACTCCAGTTCCTCGAGTGCGGCCTTCAATCCACGGGTGCCCATATTGACGGCCAGCATGATTTCGGTGCCGACCTTTCTGCTCCAACGGTAGAAATCATCGATGCCCACTTCGTTGGTTTCAGTGCTATGCCAGGCGAGATCACGCCGTACCGGGCGTAGTTCGCGCGGGCCGGTGCCGTCCTCCCAGTTGTAGGCGGAGACGAAATTGCCGCCGGGATAGCGCACGCAGGTCACGCCCAGTTCCCTGACCAGGTCGATGACGTCCTGCCTGAAGCCGTTCTCATCGGCGGTGGGGTGGCCGGGCTCGTAGATGCCGCCGTATACGCAGCGGCCGAGATGCTCCACGAAGGAGCCGAAGATGCGTGGGGGAATATCGGCGACGGCGTCGTCTGCCTGTACTGTGATTCTTCCGGTTGTAGGGGTCATGGGATCTCAGGTCCTTTCCTGTGCGTATCTCAGGAGTCCGTCGCGTCATCCTTGCTACCTCGCATACGCGACGCGACCCATCAGAATTATATCATGTTAGCGTGAACAATGCTGAGATTGCAGCATTTTAAGGGAAGAAACGTGCTCGCGGAAAGAGGCCATATCTTCAGCAAATCTCTACCGCAACGCGACCGTGCATCCATCATCCTGACGTACACTCGAAAACGTATTGCGCATGAGGGCATCACAACACACGGGATGAAGGGAGCGGGCGTGAGGCTGAAGTTGGTGAAACGACTGGTCGCCGTCTGCTGCGCCGGCATTATGGCGGCGAGCGCCGCGGCCTGCGGAGCCAGCCAGGATACCCGTACCGAAATCACCGTATGGTCGTGGGAACCCAGCATGAAGTCGGTGATTGCCGGTTTCGAAAAGGAGAATCCCGACATTCATGTGATCTGGAAGAACACCAGCGGCTACGACAAGCTCAACAATGCCATTCAGGACGGCTATGGCACCCCTGATGTGGTGCAGCTCGAATATTATGCGTTGCGGCAGTATGCGGTAAGCGGTCAGTTGGTCGATATCACCGACAGGGCCGACAGCTACCAGGATTTCTTCACGCCTGGCACGTGGTCGTCGGTGCAGCTCAACGATCGCATCTACGGCCTGCCGATGGATTCCGGCCCGATGGCGTTCTTCTATAACGAGGATGTATTCGAGCAGGCCGGGGTGGACGCCTCCGGGATTCGCACGTGGGATGACTACTATGAGGCGGCTAAGAAACTCAAGGCGATAGGCGTATACATCACGGCGGATTCCGGCGACGCCAGCTTCTACGATGCGATGATCTGGCTGGCCGGTGGCCGTCCGTTCTCCGCCTCCAACGACGGCAAGAACGTGAGCATCAATCTGACCGATGATTCGGGTACCAGAAAGTTCACCGAATTCTGGCAGAAGATGATTGACGAAGGGTTGGTCAACACCAGTCTGAGCACATGGTCCGACGGATGGAAGGAAGCCGTGGGCAACGGCACCATCGCGTCCCTGTTCTCCGGTGCGTGGATGCCGTCGCTGCTGATGTCGGACCTGCCCGGCGCCGCGGGCCTATGGCGTGTGGCCCAGATGCCGACGCCGGACGGCAAGGCCACCACGTCGGAAAATGGCGGGTCGGCGCTTGCCGTGCTGCAGCGCTCACGCAAGCCCGAAGCCTCATACCGGTTCATTGAATACGCATGCCATGAGGCCGATGGCATCAAGGCGCGTGTGGACGGCGGCGCATTCCCCGCCGACAATGACACTCTGTCCGATGCGGAATTCCTCGGCAAGACCACGGTGACCGATGATCGGGGCATCGAAGTGCCGTATTTTGGTGGGCAGGAATACAATCGGGTGCTTTCACAGGCTGCGGAGAACGTGTCGACGGGCTATCAGTATCTGCCATTCGAGGTGTATGCGCGAAGCGACTTCCGTTCCACCGTGGGCAAGGCCTACAAGTGGGCCACCTTGTTGCGCCGCGAGCAGGACAGACTGAACATCATCGCCGCCGGGGGCGAGACCGACGCCTCCGACATCGGCGACGCCTTGAAGAACACCGATTCCTCCGACCGTCTCAAGCTCAAGGGCGGCATTGCGCTCTGGCAGAGAGATCTGAAGGAGTATGGCGCCAACCAAGGTTTCACCATCCAGTAGATAAAGCGTACGGGCGCGCATGCAGGGCGGCGGGGCCGTACCCTGCCGCAGGGAGGCCGTATGCCTATCGCACGTTGCGTTCGTAGATGTGCAGCATGCCTTTGAAGATGAGTTCCGGATCGTAGATGTCGATCATGTCGGTGTCGTCGGCGAACACACGGCTCAACCCGCCCGTCGCCACTACGCGGAAGTCCTCGTCGATCTCACGGTGGAACTGCACGATGGTGCGTTCTATACCGCCCAGGAAGTTGTAGTACAGGCCCGCCTGCATGGCGGGTTTCGTGCTGGTGGCGAGAATCGACTTAGGGCGCGTGATCTCCACCTCGGGCAGCTGTGCGGTCGCGTCCCACAACGCCGCCGCACCGGTGCGGATGCCTGTGGTGATGAGTCCGCAGATCACCGAGGCGTCGGCGGTCACGTAGTTGAACGTGGTGGCCGTGCCGAAATCCGCCACCAGGATCGGTCCGCCGTACTCGTAATACGCGCCCGCGCAGTCGGCGATGCAGTCGGAGCCCATGCTTTTCGGATTGTCTATGCGAATGTTGATGCCGGTCTTGACTCCCGGACCCACGATCATCGGATCGATGTCAAGGAACTTCACGATGCTCGCGCGGAATGAATGCATGACCTTCGGCACCACGGAGGAGATGATCACGTCATCCACGTCTCCCGGTGCGAAACCGCTCAGCTTGAGGAACTGCGTGATCATCAGCCCATACTCGTCGGAGGTGTGGTTCGCCTTCGTGGTGATGCGGTACGTGCCCGCGATCCTGCCATCGTCGATGAATCCGAGCACGACGTTGGTGTTGCCGATGTCCACCGCAATCAAAAGCATGCCAATCTCCTTTACGATCCCTGGAAACCCTATTCACCCGCGATGCCGGCATGCAGCCCGGCGAGTTCCGTGAGCACACGCTCGGCCAGCTCCCGCTTGCTCATCTTCCTCCAATGCTCGACATGCGGCTGCTCCGCGTTCGCTCCTGGCCTAAGCACGGTCACCACATTCGTATCGGTCGCGAAACCGGCCCCTGGCGTGCGCAGATCGTTCGCGATCAGCATGTCGCAATGTTTGGAGGTGAGCTTTTTCGCCGCGTTCTTTTCAAGATCCTGCGTTTCCATGGCGAAACCGCACAGCGTCTGCCCCTCCCGCCTGTTGGCTCCCGCCCAGGCGAGAATGTCGGGATTCGAAACAAGCTCAAGCGTGATGCGCTCGCGTCCGTTCTTCTTGATTTTCTCGGCGGCCTGCTCGGCCGGGCGGAAATCGCCGACGGCGGCCGCCATGATGGTGATGTCGGAAGCCTCGAACGCACCTTGCACGGCCTGGAACATCTCCTGGGCGCTCCGTACGTTGACGACGTCGACGCCATGCGGTGCCTGGAGCGAAACGGGTCCGGACACCAACGTCACCTTCGCGCCCATGTTCCGTGCCTGTTCGGCGATGGCATACCCCATCTTGCCCGTCGAATGATTCGTCAGATAGCGTACCGGGTCGAGCGGCTCCTGCGTAGGCCCGGCGGTGACCAGCACGTTGCGCCCCCGCAACGGCAATCGACTGTCCGGAAGATCGCCACGCAGCAGTTCCGCCACGGCAGTCTCGATGCCGGCCGGCTCCTCCATGCGCCCCTTGCCGATATCGCGGCAGGCGAGCATGCCGGATTCCGGCTCCACGATCGTCCAGCCAAGTTCCCTGCATGTCTGGAGGTTGCGTTGCGTCACGGCGTTGGCATACATATGCACGTTCATGGCGGGGCACAGCACCTTCGGGCCTTCGTCATAGGCGAGGATCGTGCTCGTCAGCTGGTCGTCGGCGATGCCGCATGCGATTTTCGCGATCGAATCGGCGCTCGCCGGCGCGACTACCAGAATGTCGGCCCATTTCGCGTCATCCACATGATTGATCTGCGTGGGATGCATGGCCATTGCGGAAACGTCGCCGTCGATACGCTGAGCGGTGAACATCGCCGTGCGTGTCGGCGTATGCGTCAATGACGTGAACGTCAGGGGAGCGACGAATTCCTGCGCGGCCGCGGTCATCACCACACGCACCTCATGCCCCTGCTTGCTCCAGTCGGAGGCGAGATGGCAAGCCTTGAAGGCGGCGATGCTGCCGGTGACCCCAAGAAGAATATGCGCAGTGGTCATGGCCTCACAGGTCCTTCCATATAGCAAGCCGACAACGAGGTCAAGTATATATCGAAGCGGGATGCGGCAGCGGGCATGCCGAACGGTAGAATCGGACGTTGGTAACCGACCCGTATGGGCGGCCAACCGCAGATCACCATCACGTAGGAGCAAACATGTCGCAATCTTCAGGTGCGCACGACGAAACCGGCGCAACCGAGTCGAAGACCAGCGCGGCGAGCACCGACGCAACGCTTAATGCTCGCGTCAAATCGCCGAAACGCAACGGATCCAACAAATGGATCCATATCATCATCGCGGCCGTCGCCGTGGTCGCCGTCATCATCGGCGTCACGGTAGCGCGCAACAGCGGCGACACCGACGGATCCGCCGGCACGGCGAATACCGCCGATACCGTGACCATCGGGCTCAAACTCGCCCCCGTCAGCCTTGACATCCGCCACCAATCCGGTTCCGCCATCGAGCAGGTGCTCATCGGCAACGTCTACGAGGCGCTGCTGTCACGCGATTCCGACAACAAGGTGCAGCCGGGTCTCGCCACAAGCTGGGACATCTCCAAAGACGGCAAGACCTACACCTTCCATCTCAACAGGAACATGAACTTCTCCAACGGCGACAGACTCGACGCCGAAGACGTGGCATGGTCCATCAACCAGCTCAAGGAACGGCAGTACTACAACGCCAATCAGGTGGCGAGCCTCGAGAAGGCCGAAGTCGTCGACGCCAACACCGTGAAGCTCACGCTTTCGAGCCCCGACTCCAACCTGCTGTGGTACCTGACCGGCCGCCCGGGTCTCGTATTCGACAAGCAGGCCAAGTACGATGCGAAAACCGAAGCCATCGGCTCCGGACCGTATACGGTCGAATCCTTCGACTCCAGCAGCAGGATGGTGCTCAAGGCCAATCCGAAATACTGGGGCACTTCGCACAAGGCCGTTACGCAGAACGTGATTCTACGTTTCCTGACCGATGACAACGCGGCCGTCAACGCCCTGAAAAGCGGTGACGTGGACGTGCTTTCCCCGGTCAACGCCACGCTTGCGAAATCGCTGGATTCCAAAACCTACAAGGTCTCCGCGGCCGACGGCAGCGACAAATACGTGCTTGCCTTCAACTGCGCCAACGCCAAGCTTTCCGACAAGCGCATACGGCAGGCCATCCGCTACGCCATCAACCACAAGGAGATCATCGCCTCCAGGGGGAACGTCGACTATGCGCTCGGCGGGCCGATCCCATCCGTCGATCCCGGCTATGAAGACCTGACCGACCTGTATCCGTACGATCTCGACAAGGCGAAGTCCCTTATGGCCGAAGCCGGCTATTCCACCGACAAGCCGCTGAAGCTCACCCTCACCTACGCCAACACGTACGGCACCGAACTCGGCGACCAGCTACGCAGCCAGCTTGCCGAAATCGGCGTCGACCTGACCATTGACTACGTGGAATTCTCCACATGGCTGCAGGACGTGCACGCCAACGGCGACTACGAATTGTCGCTGGTGGATCATGCCGAAAGCCACGATTTCTACAAGTGGACCACGCCGGGCTACTACTACCATTACGACAACAAGGAGGTGCAGTCGCTGTATGCCAAGGCGCTGGCCGCGACCGACGATGCCTCCAGCAACGACTACCTCAAGCAGGCGGCGAAGATCGTCAGCGAGGATTCGCCGGCGGACTGGCTGTTTGGATACCGCGTGACCGTGGCATACAACAGGAATATTTCCGGATTCCCGGAGAAGCTCAGCCAGACGGTGCTGCCGTTGTGGGCGATTTCCAAGGCGCAGTAGCGTGATATGTCGCGCTGTCGCGTCGCGGCCTGTGCGCTGCCATACGAGGTATTCCGGAAGTGAGGGACGGGTATGAGATTCGTCTGTAGACGGCTTCTGCTGTTTGCGGGGGCGCTGGTGGGACTGTCGCTGCTGGTGTTCGCGCTGCTGCGGATTCTGCCGGGCGATGTGGCAGCCGTGGTTGCCGGAACCAACGCGACGGCGGAACAGCTCGCCTCGTTGCGCTCGCAGATGGGACTGGACAAGTCGTATGCGGCACAGTATGGCGATTGGATCGTCGGGCTGTTGCATGGCGATCTCGGCACTTCCGTGGTCAGTGGCAAAGCGGTGGCCGCGCAGGTGTCCTCACACGCCTCCGTTACATTCCCGCTGATCGTATTCAGCTTGCTGATAGCGCTGGCGATCGGATTGCCGCTCGGTTGCGCGGCGGTGTTGACCCGCAATGCGCGACTGCGTGGGGTGTTCCATGTGATTGCGATCGTGGCCGGTGCGGTTCCGGCACTATGGGGTGGCCTGTTGCTGATTCTGCTGTTCTCGAAGGGCAGCGGGCTGTTAGGATTGCTGCCCTCGCAGGGTTTTCCGGACGCAGGCTGGTCCGCTCCGCTGAGCGCGTTGGCCGCATTGATGCTGCCTGCATTGGCCACGGGCATTACGGCCGGCGCGTCGATCATGCGCTATACGCGCGCCGCGGTGGGGGATGTGGCCTCTTCGCAGGCGGTCGATATGGCCATGGCATGCGGCATGACGCGCAGGCAGGCTGTGCTGCGCGTGGCCTTGCGCCTGGCGACTCCGCAGCTGGTGTCGGTGATCGGACTGACCTTCGCGCAGATGGTCACCGGGGTGATGGTGGTGGAGAACCTGTTCGCATTGCCCGGCCTTGGTTCGATGCTGGTCACCGACGTGGGCAATCGTGATCTGGTCGCGGTGCAGAGCGAATTGTTCCTGCTTGCGGCGTTCTTCCTGTTCCTGGGATTGCTGGTCGATCTGCTGCATCGTGCACTCGACCCGCGTCTGAAGAACGCAACCGTCGGCTCGGGGGAGGTGTTGGCATGAACGGTCGCATACGTACTCTACGAATCGTGGCGCGATCCATGTGGAGGCGTGCGAGCGGACGCTATGCGCTCGTCGTGATGGGCCTATGGCTGCTGGTGTCGGCGGTTTCATTGGTGTGGACACCATATTCGCTGCTGGCCACCGACGGTTTCGACACATGGGGCTCGCCGTCCTCCTCACACCTGTTGGGCACCGACGGCGTGGGTGCGGACGTGCTGAGCTGGCTGATGGCCGGCTCCCGTACGAATCTCGTGATCGCCGTGCTCACGGTGGTGGTCGCGGCCGCTTTCGGCTTGCTGCTCGTCGCCGCCATGGTGTCGTGCAACAGTGCGTTCTCATCCGCCTCCGTGGTCGTCGTGGATGCGCTGATTTCGATTCCGACGGTACTCGTCGCACTGATCCTATCCGTCCCGTTCGGTGCGTCCGCCGCGGTGATCGTCGCCGCCTGCGGATTCGCGTATGGACTGAATCTGGCGCGGATTTTAAGACCCTCCGCCTTATTGGCCGCACGTTCGGCATATGTGGAATCGGCCATATGGTCGGGGGCCAGCCCGATCCGCGTGTTCTTCACGCATATCATGCCGAACACGCTGCCGGTGCTGTCGGTGCAGCTGTCGATGAGCGCCGGAACCTCGCTGCTCGCGGAGGCCGGCCTGACCTATCTGGGCGTCGGTGTCGGCTCCGGCGTGCCCAGCTGGGGGCATTCACTCACCACGTCCGTACGGTTCATCAGCATCTATCCGCTGGCCGTGGTATGGCCGGGGCTTGTCGTGACACTCGTGGTCATAGCGCTGAATCTGTTCGGCGACACCCTACGCGACGCCATCGATCCGCTGACCAATCCGGCATTGAGGGAGGCCGCATGAGCGCAACCATCCGCGATCTCAACATCTCCATCGGCGGCAGAACAATCGTCGGCGATGTCGATATGGATATAGCCGACGGCGAACGTGTCGGACTGATCGGCTCGTCCGGCTCCGGCAAATCCATGATTGCCAAGGCCATGATGGGGCTGCTGCCAGCCACTGCGCGGGTGGGTGGCTCCATCGAAATGGGAGGCAGGCAGGTCGTCGACGCCTCCGACATCGATATCGCCGATCTGCGTGGCCGGTATGTGGGCATGGTGTTTCAGAATCCGGCCGCTGCGTTGAATCCGGTGATGACCGTGGCACAGCAGGTCGGACTTCCCCTGTATCTGCATTACGATCTGACGTCGGCGGAACGTACGGAACGTGTCGGGGCCATGCTTGCCAAGGTGGGACTTGACGAGGATGTGCTGCCCAAGTACCCGCATGAACTGTCCGGCGGCCAGCAGCAGAGGGTCGGCATCGCGACCGCGCTGGTCACCTCGCCTCATCTGATCATCGCGGATGAGCCGACCACGGCGTTGGATTCCATCACCCAGCGTCGAATTGTCGATCTGCTGACCTCGCTGGTGGATGGTGCCGGGGCCTCCATGCTGTTCATCACGCATGATTTCGCGGTGCTGCATCGCGCGACCACACGCTGCTATGTGCTCGAACATGGCGGGATCGTCGAATCGGGGGCGACGGCGGATGTGCTGTCCTCACCGCAGACCGGGCAGGCCAGGCGACTGGTCGAGGCGGCCCGGAAACTGTCGCTCGCAGCGAAGGAGACCGATCATGTCTGACATCGTGTTGCGCGGGCGGGGCATCGACAAGTATTTCGGCCCGAAAAAACGTCGTAGGCAGGTGTTGTTCAGCGTCGATGTCGACGTCCATGCGGGGGAGTGCCTGGCGGTGATCGGCGGTTCCGGCTCCGGCAAGACCACGCTCACCCGTGTGCTGCTCGGACTGGAATCCGCGGACGGTGGTGACATCGCCTATCAGGGCGTCGGCATCGCGGACGATGCGCAACGATTACGCCGGCAGTCCGGTCTGGTGTTCCAGGATCCGTTCGGTTCCCTTGACCCACGCTGGCGTATCGAACGTTCCATCGCCGAACCATTGCGTCTGCACCATCCCGACTGGTCGCACGAGCGGGTGAGCGATCGCGTTGCGGAGGTGCTGCGGATGGTCGAGCTTGATCCGCAAGGCTTCCGCAGCCATTTCCCCATGGACCTTTCCGGTGGGCAGGCGCAACGTGCGGCGATCGCGCGCGCCATCGCGGATCGTCCGCGGATTCTGCTCGCCGACGAGCCGATGAGTGCCATCGACGTGGCCGCAAGAATCCGGATTCTCGATTCCTTCCAGCGGATTCGGCAGGCCGAGCCGGATATGGCGCTGATCATGGTTTCGCATGATCTTGGCGTGGTACGGCATATCGCCGACCGCATCATGGTGCTGCATGACGGCAGGGTGGAGGAGACCGGGACGACAGCGGAGGTGCTGGACGCCCCGCGGTGCGACTACACCCGCGAACTGATTCGGGCCGCCTCGCTGTAGCCGGTGCGGCCATGTTTCGTAAGGGGTGACACGCCGAAGTCCAAGGGTGTGGTATTGTTTGAGCCATGTTCAATTTCTCATGTTGTTGCTGTCGCTGACCAACCGCCCGAGGGGCGCGTGGTTCATCGACGCATAACTTGAGATAGGACATTCCTCAACGTCTGGATTTGCACAGACGGTTGTGAATCGTCGGACTTTCGTTCTTCCACCGGCATGAATGCCGCGGTTGGAAAATACGTGCAACGCAAACGAATCCCATGACCATGCACGGTGCTGACGAACGAAAAAAACGACATCGCAACGGGTCCCGTTTCAACACTGCACGTGACATCGCGAGCTTCTCGAACACAACGAAAAACAACGATCGAAAGCCCCGAAATCACACTGCGCAAAGGAAACGCCATGACCATCCACAACTCCCTATCCGAACTGATCGGCAACACCCCGCTCGTCAGGCTCAACCACGTGACCGACGGCATCAAGGCCACCATTGCGGTCAAGGTCGAATACTTCAATCCGGGAGGTTCGTCCAAGGATCGCATCGCCGAACGCATCATCGACGCGGCCGAGCGAAGCGGCGAACTGAAGCCAGGTGGCGTAATCGTGGAACCGACCTCCGGCAACACCGGAGTGGGACTGGCCTTGGTGGCCCAGCAGCGCGGCTACCGTACCATCTTCACCCTGCCCGACAAGGTCTCCGAAGCCAAACGCGCAGTACTGCGCGCCTACGGGGCCGAAGTGGTCATAACCCCCACCGATGCCGGTCCGGACGACCCGCGTTCCTACTATCGGGTGGCCGAGCGTCTCGCCAAGGCGATTCCCGGCGGCTACCGCCCGAACCAATACGACAATCCGAACGGCCCGGAAAGCCACTACCGCACCACCGGACCGGAAATCTGGCAGGCCACCGACCACAGAATCACGCACTTCGTGGCGGGCATCGGCACCGGCGGCACCATCTCCGGCACCGGCCGCTATCTGAAGGATGTTTCCGACGGGGCCGTGCAGGTCATCGGAGCCGATCCCGAGGGCTCCATCTATTCGAATCCCGATGACGTGCATCAGTACAAGATCGAAGGCGTCGGCGAGGATTTCTATCCGAAGGCCTTCAATCGTGAGCTGCCCGACGAGATCGTACAGGTGAACGACGCGGAGGCGTTCGAAATGACCCGCCGTCTTGCGAACGAGGAAGGCCTGTTGGTCGGCGGTTCGTCCGGCATGGCCGTAGCATCGGCCATCAAGTACGCCCGCGAGCACGATCTGGACGAAAGCCAACTCGTCGTGGTGCTGCTGCCGGATTCCGGCCGCGGTTACATGGAGAAGATCTTCAACGACGACTGGATGCGTGCCAACGGCTTCGCCGACATCGTGGAACGCACCACCAAGCCAAGCCTGGCCGAACAGTATCTGTAAACCGTAGACCCCGCATCATGACCATCATCCGTTCAACCCAGACCATTCGCTATTTCCAAGGAGTTCCCATCATGACCATCTCGACCAACACCGAAGCGCTGAACGCCACCGCACTCGCCACCCGCGCCATCCACGCCGGCCAGGAGCCCGATCCGACCACCGGTGCCGTGGTCACGCCGATCTACATGACCTCCACGTTCAAACAGGACGGTGTTGGCGGATTGCGTAATGGCTACGATTACAGCCGTTCCATCAACCCGACCCGCAACTCCTTCGATGAGCAGCTCGCCGCCGTGGAAGGTGCCGAGTATGCGCTGAGCTTCTCCTCGGGCCTGGCCGCCATCGACGTGCTGCTGCGTTCCACCGTCAAGCCGGGAGACAACATCCTGCTCGGCAACGACGTATACGGCGGCACCTACCGACTGCTGTCCAAGGTGTTCGTGCCGTGGGGCGTCGGCCTCGACGTGGTCGACATCACCGACACCGATGCCGTTTCCGCCGCGCTGGGCAAGAAGCAATACCGATACATCTGGGTCGAAACCCCATCCAACCCGCTGCTGAACATCACCGACATCGCCGCAACCTCCGCCGTGGCGCATGCGCATGGCACCAAGGTGGTCGTGGACAATACGTTCGCATCCCCGGTGCTGCAGCACCCGCTGGCCGATGGCGCCGACGTGGTCGTCTACTCCACCACCAAGTACATCGGCGGGCATTCCGACGTGGTCGGCGGTGCCGTGGTCCTCAACGACAAGGGCATCCGCGACGAGGTGGCCTTCCTGCAGAACGCGGCCGGTGCGGTACCGTCCCCGTTCGACTCCTGGCTCGACATCCGCGGTCTGAAGACCCTTGACCTGCGTGTCAGGCAGCACAGCCGCAATGCGCTCAAGGTGGCGCAATGGCTTGAAACCCGACCGGAGGTGGAGCGCGTATGGTATCCGGGCCTTGAGTCCCATCCGGGGCATGAGATCGCCGCACGTCAGATGCACGGCGGCTTCGGCGGCATGATCTCCGTGCAGATTGCGGCCGGATTCGAGGCGGCCAAGAGGTTCGCGGGCGCCACCGAGGTATTCACGCTGGCCGAATCCTTGGGTGGCGTGGAATCCCTGATCGAGCATCCGGGGGCCATGACCCATGCCTCCGTGGCCGGTACCACCCTTGAAGTGCCCGCCAACCTGGTCCGCCTGTCCGTCGGCCTGGAAGACGCGGATGATCTCATCGCCGACCTCGAGCAGGCCTTCCGCCGGATCTGATTGCTAGACTGAAGGGCATGACTGAAGTAACGGATTCCCGGGCGTTGGACGCACTGAAACAATATTTCGGCTATGAAGCGTTCCGCCCCGGGCAATCCGGCATCGTCGGCTCCATCCTCGCCGGGCGCGATGTACTTGGCGTCATGCCGACCGGCGCGGGAAAGTCCATTTGCTACCAGATTCCGGCCACGATCCTGCCGGGCGTCACCATCGTCATCTCACCGCTGATCTCACTGATGCGCGACCAGGTCGACGCCCTGAACGACGTCGGCATCCCAGCCGCGTTCATCAACACCACGCAAACGCCGGATGAGCAGTCGGCCGTGTTCGCACAGGCCTCGGCAGGACTCATCAGATTGCTGTATGTCGCCCCGGAACGCCTGGAAACCGAACGTTTCCGCAACTTCGCAAACCGTACGCCAATCTCGTTGGTCGCCGTCGACGAGGCACATTGCGTGTCCCAATGGGGGCAGGATTTCCGTTCGTCCTATCTTGGCATCGGCGAATTCATCGCAGGCCTGCCGGTACGCCCGACCGTGGCCGCGTTCACCGCGACCGCAACGGAACGCGTGCGTCGTGACATCGTCTCCATGCTGGGACTGCATGACCCGGACGTAACCGTCACTGGTTTCGACCGGCCGAATCTGTACTTCGACGTCATCAAGCTGGAAACCAGGTATAAGGCCGCCTGGGTGGCGAAATACGTGGCGGACCATGCCGATGAATCCGGTATCGTCTACTGTGCGACGCGCAAGGAGACGGAGACGCTGGCGGCCTCGCTCAATCATGCCGTGGCCGAATTGCGGTCCGCGAACGGTGCGGATCCCGGGCGGATGGGTCCCGTTGCGGTCGCCTACCATGGCGGCATGTCCCCTGACGTACGTGAGAAAGCGCAGCGAGACTTCGTGACCGACCGTGTGC
Source organism: Bifidobacterium moukalabense DSM 27321 (assembly GCF_000522505.1). Taxonomy (GTDB): domain Bacteria; phylum Actinomycetota; class Actinomycetes; order Actinomycetales; family Bifidobacteriaceae; genus Bifidobacterium; species Bifidobacterium moukalabense. Next base: position 775,857 of record NZ_AZMV01000007.1, read on the forward strand.
CTGTGGTCGTGGCCACCAACGCATTCGGTATGGGCATTGACAAATCGAACGTGCGCTATGTGATCCACCACAACATGCCCGAATCCATCGAAGCCTACTATCAGGAGGCGGGCCGTGCCGGGCGCGACGGCGAGCCGAGCCGCTGCACGCTACTGTGGAACGAATCCGACATCGTCACACGCCGCCGGCTGCTTGATTCCGATTACGACAACGAACGATTGACGCCCGAGGAGCAGGAGATCGTGCGCAGGTCAAAACGTCGTCTGCTCGACGCGATGGTCGGCTACTGTCGCACCACCGATTGCCTGCACACCTATATGACCCGCTATTTCGGCGAGAAGGACACGGCCAGCGGCACGACGGACGGCAAGTGCGAAGGCGGCTGCACCAACTGCGAACACACCTTCGAAACCGTGGATGTCACCGAAGTGGCGCGAGCCATCAGCCGATGTGTGCATGACGTGAACCAGAACGTCGGTACGGGCAAGATCGTCAGGATTCTGCGTGGGTCGAAAGCGCAGGATCTGAGCTATCTCAACCCGGAAGGCATGCCTACGTTCGGCATGCTCGAAAGCGTTCCGGAGGCACGTGTGCGCGATGTGCTCAGTCAGATGGCGACCGATGGATTCCTGTTCATCTCGGAGGGACGTCTGCCGATTGTGAAATTCGGTACGCGGGCGGTGGAAACGGTCGCCCCGGACTTCCATTACGAAATCAAGAAGATCGAGCGCAAAAGCCCTGCGAAACGTGGGGGAGCGGCGAGTGGAGCGCCATATGGGGCGGGTGATGCGGCGGGTTCCGCGGCGGCGGGATCCTACATCCCGGACGATGATGCCGAAGCGTTGTTCCAGCGACTGCGCGGATTGCGGCTCGACATCGCACGGGAAATCGGCAAGCCGCCGTACATCGTGTTCTCCGACAAGACGCTTCGCGACATGGCGCGGATCCGACCGGTCACCAATGCGCAGTTTCTGGCGGTCAATGGCGTGGGCGACAACAAGCTCAAGCTGTACGGCGAACGATTCATGAATCTGATCCGTTCGATTGATGCCGAATAAGTGGGATCCTCCGCCGGATTGCAACGCGCTATCGGCAAAACGCATGACGATTCGGTTGACTGCGCCCCGCGAAACGACAACAGTAGAGAACGACAACAATAGGGGCGGATACCGCTGTTCCGCAGGAAAGGACAAGGACAATGGCTGATGAAAAGCCCGTCGTGGAAAGCTTCCAGCTGGATCATACCAAGGTGAAGGCGCCGTACGTACGCTACATCGACACCGAAAGGGGACCGCACGGCGACGTGGTGTCCAACTATGACCTGCGCTTGGTACAACCGAACGAGAACGCCATCCCCACCGGCGGGCTGCACACCATCGAACACACCATCGCGGTGCTGCTGCGCGAACGCATTCCGGGCTATATCGACTGCTCGCCATTCGGATGCCGTACCGGCTTCCATCTGCTGACCTGGGGCGAGCACTCCACCGAAGACGTGGCCAAAGCGCTGAAGGAGGCATTGGAATTCATCGCCTTTGAGGCCACTTGGGACGATGTGCCCGCCACGACCATCGAAAGTTGCGGCAATTATCGCGACCACAGCCTGTTCACGGCAAAGGAATGGTGCAGGGATATTCTCGCCAAGGGCATCAGCTCCGATCCGTTCGAGCGCAAGCTGGTGTAGGCCGGCCGTGTTCCACCGGTAAGCCGAACCGCCGGTTTCGGTGAGTCCGCTGTGCAGCGAACGTGATACCTTGGACGCTCGGAATACAAGAAAGCGAATTGAGGTGAGCGGTGAGCGAAGTCACTCCTGCACGGCGGTTCCGTCGCGCCACGATGGCCGATCTTCCGGCGATACTGAAAATCTATGGGCATGCCCGTGAGCTAATGGCCAGGAACGGCAATCCGACCCAATGGGGCAGCACGTTCCCGCGTGAGGAGATGGTGCGGGAGGATATCGAGCAACGGCGCACCATGCTGCTGGTCGACACCGTTGACGGCGAGGAACGTGTGCTCGCCCAATTCGCCCTGTGCCCAGGTGCCGACCCGACCTATGCGAACATCGATGGCGCTTGGCTGGACGACGACCCGTACGTGACCATTCACCGCATCGCCTCATCCGGCTTGGCGCGTGGCGCAGCCAGGGACTGCATCAACTGGGCCATCGAGCACTACGGCAACGTGCGTGCGGATACGCACCCGAACAACAAGGCCATGCAGCATGTGCTCGAATCCAATGGGTTCGCACGCTGCGGACTGATCCAACTGCTGGATCGCCCCACCGACACCACACGAATCGCCTACCAGCGCCACGAATGGTGACTCATAGCAAAAGGGTGCCCCGCATCATATGGGGGCACCCTTCGCATATGTTCTAGAACAGTGCGGGTTCGTTCAGTTTGGAACGCTTGCGGCTGTATGAGAAGTACACGATCAGGCCGAGCCCGAACCATACGGCGAAGCGCACCCAGGTCTCCCAGTTGAGGCCAAGGATCAGCACGAAGCAGAACACGATGGCCAGAATCGGCGTGAACGGCACGCCCGGGGCCCTGAATCCGCGATGCGCATCGGGCTGGGTTCTGCGCATCCATAGAATGCCGGCGGACACGATGATGAATGCGGACAACGTGCCGATGTTCACCAGCTCGAACAGCACGTTGATGTTGATGAAACCACCGGCGATGGCCGTGAGGATGCCGAAGAACCACGTGCCCTTGAACGGAGTGCGGTACTTCGGATGCACTTCGCCGAAGAACTTCGGGAACAGGCCGTCGCGGCTCATGGCATAGCAGATACGGGACTGGCCGTACAGCTGTACCAGCATCACGGTGGTCATGCCGAGCAGCGCGCCCAGATTCACGATGAACGCCAGCCAGTTGAGACCGGTTTCGAGGATCACGCCTGCGACCGGGGCGTCGATGAAATTCGCGAACTCCTTGTATGGCACCACGCCGGTCATGATCAGCGTCATGATGATGTACAGCACGGTCGACAGCGCCAGCGAGATGAGAATGCCACGCGGCAGCGTCTTGTTCGGATTGATGGTCTCCTCGGCGGAGGATGACACCGCGTCGAAGCCGATGAAGCTGAAGAACACGATCGATGCGGCCGGCACAATGCCGTACGGTTGCGTGGATCCGGGCTGGAACGTGTAGATGCCGTACGGGGAGAACGGCTTCCAGTTGGCGGGGTTCACATACCAGACGGTGCACACGATGAACAGTATGATGATGGCCAGTTTGATCATCACCATGATATCGTTGGCCTTCTTCGTCTGATTGATGCCGATCGACAGCAGCCATGTGATGACGAGCACGATGACGAAGCCCGGCAGATTGAAGTAGGTGGTCACACCCGGCGTGGTGCCGTAGGCGGCGGTCAGCTCGACCGGCAGATGCAGGCCGAAGCCTTCCAGCAGTTTGTTGAAATACCCGGACCAACCGGCGGAGACGGTGGCCGCCTGCAACGCATATTCCAGAATCAGATCCCAGCCGATCACGAAGGCGATCAGCTCGCCGAACGCGAGATACGCGTACGAATAGGCGGAACCGGAGACCGGTGCCATAGCGGCGAATTCCGCATAGCACAGGCCGGCGAAACCGCAGCAGATGGCCGCCAGCAGAAAGGAGATGCACAGTGCCGGGCCTGCGGTGAGGGCGCCCTTGCCGGTGAGCACGAAGATGCCGGTGCCGATGATGGCGCCGATGCCCAGCATGGTAAGGTCGAAGGTTTTCATTGTTCGCTTCAGCGGGGTCGACTCGGAGACGAGTTGATCCACGGATTTTTTGCGAAATAGATCCATGGTCTTCTTTTCCCTTTAAATGGATTCTTCATGGGCTGGACCGGACGGATTTCCGGGACTCTGGCACGCCTCAACGCCAGAAATCAGATAGGTCCCTCTGACAGCATCGAAAGACCTTATGTATGGAGAGTGTAAAGACTGGCCGCGGACAAAATCGTGGAAACCGCGCGAAACGTCTCATAATCCATGCGTGTGCAACATGACACGTCACATAGCGGCGTAACAATAGGAGCCATGACTTTGAGCGCTACACGTGAATGGCAATTCTCATCCGAACGGGGCAGGGCGAACTATGACGCGGCCCGTCGGCGATATCCGGCACAGGCGATCGTCGACCTGGCCGCACTGCGTGACAATATGCGCCGTCTGGTGGGCATGGTGGGCGGTCCGGCCTCCGGCACCGCCGTCATGGGCGTGGTCAAGGCCGACGCCTATGGCCATGGCCTGATCCCCTCCGCACTGGCCGCTTTGGCGGGTGGCGCAACCTGGCTTGGCACCGCGCAGTCGCACGAGGCGCTGTTGCTTCGCAAGGCCGGCATCGGTCCGGAGCGCTGCCATATTCTGACGTGGGTCTACAACGGTACCGCGGTGCCGTTCGACGAACTGATCGCCAACGACATCGACGTCTCCGTCGGCTCGCTGTCCGGCATTGACGGCGTCGCCGAGGCCGCACGACGTCTCGGCAAAACCGCCCGTGTACATGTGAAGGTCGATTCCGGTTTCGGCCGTAACGGCTTCACTCCCGCCGGATTCGATGCGGCACTTGCCAAGCTGGTACCGCTTGCCAGGGAAGGCGTGCTGCATGTCGTCGGCCAGTGGAGCCATCTGGCCGTCGCCGATGCGCCGGATGTACCGGAATTCGTGGCCTCCACCGACCGACAGATCGAATGCTTCAAGGATTTCACCCGCCGTATGGAGTCCGCCGGGATCGCGCCGGAGATTCGTCATCTGGCCAACACCGCCGCCACGCTGAGCCGTCCGGAGATCCATTTCGAACTGACCCGCCCGGGCATCGGTCTGTATGGCTATGAGGCCGATCCGGCCATGGGTGCGCCGGCCACATATGGGCTCAAGCCCGCCATGACCTTGCAGGCGCAGCTCGGCACCGTCAAGGATGTCGAGGCGGGGCATGGCGTCTCCTACGGCCGCACCTATCTGACTCCGAGCGACACCTCCACCGCAATCGTGCCGATCGGGTATGCGGATGGCATCCACCGGTCCGCTTCCGGCTTCGATATGGAAGGCGCCAAGCATGTGATCAAGGACGGCGGCCCGGTGCGTGTGATGACCGCCGAGGGGCCGCGCCTGTATCGGGTGTCCGGCCGCGTGTGCATGGACCAGTTCATTCTTGACCTGCATGGTTCGGCCGCCGAACTCGGCGTGCATGAGGGAGACACCGTGGAGCTGTTCGGTCCCGGCCGCGGCGAGGACTACGCCGAGCCGACCGCCGACGATTGGGGCCGCGCCGCCGACACCATCAGCTACGAGATCTTCACCTGCCTGCGCAACCGCATTCCTCGACTGTACGAGCACGCGTCCGATGTGCTGTCCGCCGAGGACCTCGCCAAACTGGATCCGGCAAGTATGCTGTAAGTACCCGATTCGTCGGAGCGATGGGCGTCAGCCAGGGGCCCGCCGGCGAGAGCGGTCGTTGTGAAGGCCGCCCGAGGGCGTTCTGAGCGGAGGCAACCCATGACGGTCGGCTATGTGTCTTCCGACGAGGAGCGGTGGGCTCCGGAACCGCCGAAATCCAGCACACGCACCGCCTTCCAGCGTGATCGCGCCCGCCTGATCCATTCCTCCGCCCTGCGCAGGCTTGGCGCGAAAAGCCAGATACTGGTGGCCGGCACCGATGATTTCGTACGCACACGGCTTACGCACACGCTGGAGGTCGCGCAGATCGGACGTCAGATCGGCGCCTCCCTTGGCTGCGATCCGGATGTGGTCGACTGCGCCTGCCTTGCGCACGACCTCGGTCATCCGCCGTTCGGGCATAACGGGGAGCGTGCGCTCGCTGAAATCGCACGGGATATCGGCGGATTCGAAGGCAATGCGCAGACCCTGCGATTGCTGACGCGGCTCGAGCCGAAAATCATGTTTCCCGACGGCCGTTCCGCCGGCGTGAACCTGACACGTGCGGCACTCGACGCCACCGTCAAATATCCGTGGACGTTGGCCGAGGCCGCCGACCATCCGAAAGGGGAGCGCAGTGCGAAATTCTGCGTCTATCCGGATGACGAGGATGTCTTCCGGTGGCTCAAGCAGGGCACGTCGGGCAATGCGCGACCGGTGGAGTGCCAGGTCATGGATCTGTCCGACGACATCGCCTACAGCGTGCACGATGTGGAGGACGCCATCGCGACCGGTTCCTTCGATCCGGTCGTATTGCACGAGAGCGGTGTGATCGATGCCGTCATCGAGGACTCACGAAGCTGGTACGGACGGCAGTGGGACCCCGACAAACTGGTGGCGGCGTTCCATCGCATGCATCATCGCGACACTTTTCCCGGATACTTTGACGGATCCCGTCGATCGCTGGCAGCGCTGAAGAACATGACCAGCGATCTGATCGGCCGTTTCGCGGGTTCCGTGGAGGCTGCGACCCGCGACACCTATGGCGGCGACCCGCTGACCCGCTATAACGGCAACGTGATCATTCCCGAGGAGACCAGTTACGAGATCGTGGCGTTGAAAGGCATCGCCGTGCATTTCGTGATGGCTCCGGGTGAACGTGAACCACTGCATGACGCGGAACGACGAATCGTCAACGATCTGGTCGGCGTGTTCATGGACGACAATCCCAAGCCGTCCGGCGCGCTCGAAAGCGTGTTCCTTGACGACTGGCGGCAGGCGGACGGCGACGACGCGCGATTGCGTGTGGCCATCGATCAGGTGGCGAGTCTGACGGACACCTCCGCCCTGGCCCTTCACTCCTTGCTGTGCTGACGTGCGGACGAGCCCTGGACGAGCATGGTTCCTTCCCGATTCCCGGTGGGGCGGCGCATGCAACGCGCCGTAGGCTTGGCAGAACGGCCCGGAGCGTGTCGTGCGCTGCATATGCCGTGTGGTCATAACCTAGGGGCACGCTGGTAATCTGGAACGCATGCCGGGAATGATTCTGAAGGAAGACGTCGAAAAGGTGCGCGCCGCAGCCGATTTGTATGACATCGTGTCTGCGACCGTCACGCTCAAACCCTCCGGGACCGGCACCTACGTGGGCCTATGCCCCTTCCACGACGAGAAGACCCCGAGCTTTTCCGTGCGTCCCGCACTTGGCGTATGGCACTGCTTCGGCTGTGGCCTTGGCGGTGACGTGTTCGGGTATGTGGAGCAGCAGGAGAACATCGACTTTCGTGATGCGGTGGAACTGCTGGCCGATAGGTACCACATCGAACTGCACTACGACCAGGCGAACGCCAAGCCCGAGCATGCCGGTTCGAAGCGTGCCCGCCTGCTTGAGGCGAACGAGGCCGCACAGGAGTTCTTCGTATCGCAACTGATGACCAAGGAGGCGCTCGCCGCCCGCAAGCTGCTTGACGGCCGCAACTTCAGCCAGGCCGACTGCCAACGATTCGGCTGCGGATATGCGCCGCAGGGCTGGGACAATCTCGTACGCCATCTGGCGGGCAGGGGCTTCACCCAGAAGGAGATGCTCGACGCGGGTCTTGCGCGCCAGGGACAGCGCGGTGTCTACGACTACTTCCGCGGGCGCGTGACCTGGCCGATCCGCGACTCGACCGGCCGTACGCTCGGCTTCGGTGCGCGCAAACTGTATGAGGACGACGCGATCAACGCGAAGTACATCAACACTCCCGACACGCAGCTGTACCGAAAGAACCAGGTGCTGTACGGCATCGATATGGCGAAGTCCGCAATCGTGAAGAAGCGCCAGGTGGTGATCGTCGAAGGCTATACCGATGTGATGGCCATGCATCTGGCCGGCATCGACACCGCCATCGCCACATGCGGCACGGCGTTCGGCGCGGAACACGCCAAAATCGTGCGTCGTCTGATCGCCGACGATTCGCTGGGCGCCGTACAGCTGATCGGTCCGTTGAAGGTCGAGGGCCAGGCGCTGAGCTCTCGCATCGTATTCACCTTCGACGGCGATGCGGCAGGGCAGAAGGCCGCCATCCACGCATTCGGCCTGGACTCGGCGTTCCTGTCACAGACCTTCGTGGCCGTCGCCGACGACAATCTCGACCCGTGCGACCTGCGCATCAAGCGTGGCAACGAGGCGGTGCGCTCGCTGATCGAGCATGCGAAACCGCTGTACGACTTTGTGATCGAAGCGGCGATCGGCCGGTTCGACACCACATACACGACCGGGCAGATGGGTGCTGTCAAGGCGGTCGCGCCGTTGATCGCGCAGATCCGGGATCGTTCGCTGTTGGATCTGTATACCCGTAAGGCGGTTCGCCGCATCGGCATCGATCTGGACATCATGCAACGCGAGGTGCGGGACGCCCGTCGCAAGCTTAACGTGCGCGACGATGACGCTTATGCGCCGAAGCGGCGGTACGGCAGCGGCAATGCCGTGGAACAACGCGTGGAACAAGGTTCGAATCCGTATGAAAATCGCTCCGTACGTAAGGCATTGGAACATCGCGACGCCGCCGAACAGACCTACTATCACATCGATGATGCCGTGTTCATCTGCGAGCAGCAGTTCATGGCCACGTTGATTCAGGTGCCGCGTGCCGTGGAACCGAGCATGTTCGCAGGACTCACGCTGTCGAACTTCATCACGCCGGTATTTCGTTCGTTGTTCCAGGCCGTGGCCGCTGCCGGCGGCCTGCCGAGCGAGGATACGCCGCAGGGTTTGTGGATGCATAATCTGACCAAGGCCGGCGGGCCGATGCTCGAATCGGTGATCAACGAACTGGCGGTCATGCCGTTGCCGTTGCCGCCGAGCGAAGCCGACATGAACGCCGGTCGTGCACCACAGGAGCAGGAGGGCGCCGTGCAATTGCGCAAACCGACGGATGCCGAACGGCGCTACGCCTCCGAACTGTTGGCACGACTGCTTGACATAGGCCTCATGCGTAAGATCGGTGCGGCCAAGCGGCGTATGGCGCAGCTGCCGGACGGCGGCGAGAAGATCGAGCTGCTCGGTCAGGTCACGAACATGGAAGCCCTGCGCAAGGACCTGCAGGCGAAGGTATATGGCAACAACGTTGCCTGACGAAGACCTTCCGAATCCAAGTCATGCATCCGCAAGGATGCACGGAAGATGCCCATGGCGGGCGTCTTCCGTGCATAGCGGCGTGTCTTTCGGTGAACGGGAGGTGACGAAAACGAACCGATGCCGAACGGCATCCGAATACTTGCCGAAATCTTTGTTGAAGACTCTATCAATAGCGGACCTATGAAAATTTTTTTTGCATGGTTTGCCGGTTTGCAATGGCACAAAGCAGTAGGGCGGAGTGGCTGAAAAACGTTGGAATGGTCGGAATTTCAGCACGCCGAGACCTTATGGTAGGCGGAGTTTCGGGTAAAGTGGGTACGGCATTTGATGAACATAGCTCACCGTTGCAGATGACGTTGCAAGTGGGGATTCCTGGAGGAATGGATGCGACAGTTGGTGGTCAAGGTCCTGAAGAACGAGACCATTCTCGTGGTGGCTTCCATACTTGCGGTTATTTCGTGCTTCATCGTGCCGCCGGATAAGGAGTATGCCGGTTACATCCATGCCAGCACCATCTCGCAGTTGATCTGCCTGATGCTGGTGGTCTGCGGATTCCAGCGTATCGGTGTGTTCCGCATTATCGGCTCGCGTCTGCTGCAGCATGTCAGCACCGCACGCGGACTGGTGATCACGCTGATCGCACTTACCTATTTCTCCGGCATGCTGATTACCAACGACGTGGCGTTGGTCACGTTCATCCCGTTCGCCCTAGCTGTGCTCACCATGGCGCATATGGAGGAGCATGCGGTACTCGTCGGTACGCTGATGACGGTCGGCGCGAACGTCGGCAGCATGCTCACCCCGATCGGCAATGCGCACAATCTGTATCTGAAGGCACTTACCGGCATGCCGTCATCGGAAATGATCGGCATCATGGCCCCGTATTCGGCGACCGCCGCGGTATTGCTGGTGATCATCACCTGCGTGGTGTTCGGCAAGAAGCCGGTTTCCGAATTCTCCTCGATCGACGGTGCGGGCATCGAACAGAACGTGCTCGCCCCGCGCGCCGACCAGCCGCAACCGGATGAGATCCGTGTGACCGGCTATGGCGCCGGTTACGGCGGCTGGCGCACGCTGGTCTATTGCGCGTTGTTCATCGTGTGTCTGCTTGCGGTAAGCGATTTCATTCCGCTGTGGGTCATGTGCGTGATTGTGGTGGTGGCCTTCCTGCTGTGCGATCGCCGCGTATTCCGCAACGTTGACTGGGGGCTGCCGCTCACGTTCTGCATGTTCTTCATTTTCATCGGCAACATGAAACGCGTGCCGGAATTCTACGAACTGGCGGCCTCGCTGGTGGGAGCGCATCCGCTGGAGGTGTCCGTGGTCTCCAGCCAGTTCATCTCCAACGTGCCGACCACACTGCTGCTCTCCGGCTTCTGCGACCAGTGGCGCGAGCTGATCATCGGCACCAATCTGGGTGGCATGGGCACGCTGATCGCATCCATGGCGTCGCTGATTGGCTACAAGAACGTGGTACGCAAGTATCCGAACAAGAAGGGCCGCTATCTGGCCGTCTACTCCGCGGTGAACGTGCTGTTCCTCGTTGTGCTTGTGGGATTGAGCTGGATTATCGAGCCGTGATGTTGCCCACCTTGGATGTGACTTCTAATCTCAAGGTCGGGAGTTCGGAAAAATGGTTCACGCATTCGAGTTGGCAAGAATGCATGGAATGACTATACTGAATCTGGTTTGGCCCTGTAGCTCAGCTGGATAGAGCATGTGACTTCTAATCTCAAGGTCGGGAGTTCGAGTCTCCCCGGGGTCACGATCAAGTCCTCGCCTCATACGGAGCGGGGACTTTTCCATACTTTCCCCAATCTGCCGATACCAAGATGCGTCCCACCGTCGGTAGTTTGGAAATTGCATCCTACTATAGTGACGTGCTGGAGGAAGAAGGAGTCAAGGCATGCTGCAGTTGCTGTTGGGTGTTTTTTCGGGTTCCATTACACCGGTGCAAACAGCGGTGAACGCGCGTCTGGGTCGTTCTGTCGGTTCGCCCTTGCGTGCCTCAATGGTGTCGTTCAGTGTAGGGCTGCTGTCGATGCTGACCATTGTGTTGGCGACGGGGCCTTATCCGTTGTTGTCTGCTACGGCGGCGGGCGGCCCATGGTGGATGTGGCTCGCCGGTGTGTTCGGCGTGACGTTCCTGACCGGCAACGTGCTGCTATTGCCGAAATTAGGTAGTTTGAGGACCGTGATCATGCCGGTTACGGGGCAGATCGTCATGGGATTGCTGATCGACGCTTTTGGCTGGTTCGGCGCACAACAGCGGGCGATTTCACCGTTGCGTGTATGCGGCACGGTTCTTGCAATGGCGGGTTTCCTGCTTGCCGTCATGGGGGCCGGTCTACAGCTGGGTCATCGAGATGCGGCGGATGATGCAGGAGTGAGACGACATGTCGATCTGGGAGCTTCGCACGATGTGCTTGCGGTGGTGCTATGGAGTTTGGCAGGGGTATCCTTCGGCATGTGTTCGGCTGTTCAAACGGCCTTGCTCGGCAGGCTTGGCGTCTCGTTGGGATCTCCCGCCAAGGCTTCGTTGGCCTCCTTTGTCGTCGGGCTGGCCGCCCTGACGATTGTGGTGGGTCTGGTCGACCATACCTACAGCCTCGGCGATGCGCTGGAAAAAGGCAACCCATGGTGGATGTGGGTCGGCGGATTGCTGGGGGCGACTCTGGTGATGTGCAATGCATATCTTTCCTCGGAAATCGGCACCGGTATGACGGTCATGCTCATATTGCTCGGGCAGGTTGGCGGAGGCCTTGTGGTCGACCGATTCGGCCTGTTGGGAGTACCTCGCAAACATGTACGAGCCACCCAATACGTCGGGGTGATTCTCGCCGCAATGGGTATTGTTCTCAAAGCCTTGTGAACACCGTGGCTATGAGTTTGCATGGTGCAAACCCTTTCGCGTGTGTTCGGTCGATGCGACGATGCGGGGTTCCCGTAATGATGCTAACATCCTGTTTGATTGGTTGCGGGGATAAATAATCCAGTGGGTGGATGATGTATCCATTCACAAACCCTGCAGCGGGATGATTGCGCCAGTCACTGGAGAAATCGGGACATTGAGAAGCCATATGCAGGGGTGATTGTTCCAGTGGCTGGATATTTCGGGACTCTGAGTGGCTTGTGAGCGAGGTGATTCACTCACAAGCTGGAATAATTTGGACGCCGAGCCATCCGAGATCGTCGGCGCATGGCCAAGAATGGCGGCAATGCACGTGCCCTTCGCGGCGGCGATTGCGATTGCTGAGACGGGGGGCGGTGTGTATGTTGTTGATAGATTAGTCGGCCTGTGGGAGGGATTATGAAACGAATCGTCACCGGCATTCTGGCACATGTGGATGCGGGCAAGACCACATTGTCGGAGGCGTTGCTCTATGCCACCGGTCAGGTGCGCAGGCTTGGCCGTGTGGATCATGGCGATGCGTTTCTCGACACGAATGCGATGGAGCGCCAGCGCGGCATCACCATCTTCACCGAACCGGCCATCATCAAAGCGGACGGTCTTACGCTGACCCTGCTTGACACTCCAGGCCACGTCGATTTCTCCGCTGAAACGGAACGCACCCTGCGTGTACTCGACTACGCGATTCTGGTGATCTCCGGCACCGACGGCATTCAGGGCCATACCGAGACGCTGTGGCGATTGCTGGCACGTTACCAAGTGCCCACTTTCGTCTTCATCAATAAGATGGATGCGTCCGGTGCCGATAAGGCGACATTGCTGAACCAACTCAAGCAACGTTTTTCCGATGGTTGCATCGACTTTACGGGTTTCACCGGTGCAGGGGAGCGGGGCGCAGACAATCCCGTGTTTGCGGATGCCATGGAAGCAATCGCCATGCAGGACGAATCCGCCATGAACGCCTACCTCGAAGCCGGAACCGTTCCGGATGGAACCATCCGCACCATGATCGTGCATCGCGAGATCTTCCCTTGCTTCTTCGGTTCGGCTCTGAAAATGGAAGGCGTCGAAGCATTCATGTCAGGCTTCGAACGATACGTTGAAGAGCCTCGCTACGGCAACGAATTCGGAGTGCGTATATATAAGGTGTCACATGATGCGCAAGGCAATCGCCTGACCTGGATGAAGGTGACGGGCGGCGATCTCAAAGCCAAGACATTGCTGAGCGGCATAACGCGCGGCGGAGTCGAAAACGGAGCCATTACCGGCTCCGATGGTGACGGATCGACCGTTCAAAGGAGTGTGGCTGACGATGATGCGCCCGTCGATTCCGTCGCACTATGGCATGAAAAGGCCGATCAGGTGCGCGTCTACTCCGGCGCGAAATTCACCACGGTCGATTCGGTTCCCGCAGGCACCGTATGTGCGGTGACGGGCTTAACACGGACATTCCCCGGCGCAGGCCTGGGCTTTGAACGCAACGGTGAGAGTCCGATACTGCAGCCGGTGCTCACCTACACGCTGCTGCCAGGGGAGTGTGACATCCACAAATGCCTTGTGGCGTTGCGCGAGTTGGAGGATGAGGATCCGCTGCTGCATGTAGTGTGGCAGACGCGTCTCGAAGAAGTGCACTTGCAGTTGATGGGTGCCGTGCAGCTGGAGATTATCCAGCAGATGATGCACGACCGTTTCGGATTGGACGTTTCGTTCGGTCCGGGCAGCATTCTCTACAAGGAGACGATTGCCAAACCGATTGAAGGCGTGGGCCATTTCGAACCGTTACGTCACTATGCGGAGACCCATGTGCTGCTTGAGCCGTTGCCGGCCGGAAGCGGCATGCGGTACGCGACCATATGCAGCGAGGACGTGCTTGACCGTAACTGGCAGAGACTGATTTTGCAGCATTGTCAGGAGCGTGAACATCTGGGTGTGCTTACCGGCTCGCCTATCACCGATATGAGGATTACATTGTTGGTCGGCCGTGCGCATCTGAAACATACGGAGGGCGGCGATTTCCGTCAGGCCACATATCGTGCGATCAGGCAGGGCCTGATGGAAACGAAGAGGCAGGGCGATTGCCGTCTGTTGGAACCGTGGTATGGCTTCCGTCTGGAAGTACCGCAGGACATGGTCGGTCATGCCATGGCCGACGTGCAGCGGATGGGCGGCACATTCGAGACTCCGATTCCCGATGGTGAGTACATGGTATTGGATGGCACCGCTCCGGTGGCCGAAATGCAGGACTACGCGATGGATGTGAACGCCTACACGCATGGCCGCGGACATTTAAGCTGCGTCTTCGCCGGATACCGTCCCTGCCATAATGCCGATGAGGTGATTGAGGACGCGGCATACGATCCGGAAGCCGATCTGGAAAACACGCCGGATTCGGTGTTTTGCGCGCATGGTGCGGGCTATCCGGTCAAATGGTACAAGGTGCCGGAATTCATGCATCTCGGCTATGCATGGAGTGGCATGGGGGAGTAAGAAGCATCGTCGGGTTGTCCCGATTATCGTCGGCGCATGATGGAGACGACCCGACGGCAGTCTGATGCGGTGAAAAGAAAAACCTCAACATCGAACGATGCTGAGGTTTTACCGAATGAGATTTACTGGAGCGGACAACGGGACTCGAACCCGCGGTCTCAACCTTGGCAAGGTTGCGCTTTACCAACTAAGCTATGTCCGCAAAGAATTCCTGCCGTGAGAAGCAGAAATTCAGTGGGTGATATAGGAATCGAACCTATGACCCCTTCCGTGTGAAGGAAGTGCGCTAGCCGCTGCGCCAATCACCCGTGGATGTCTCCGCCGGTCTCCCGGCTTCGTCATCCGCTTCGCGTGGGCGATACAAGATTCGAACTTGTGACCCCTTCCGTGTCAGGGAAGTGCGCTACCTCTGCGCCAACCGCCCGAAGCGAGTGCTAACTTACGTGGATAATCAGCGAAAAGCAAATCATCGGCGTGTCGTAGGGTGTGCGGCGGAACGTCAGGCCTGTTCGGCCGCGGCATGCGTGAGCGTCAAGCGCATCTGATGCCAGACCGCATTGCCGTGGGTGGATTCGCAAACGCCTTCGTCCGTAAACCCCAAACGGGCATAGAAACCGATCAGACGCTCCTTGCAGGTGAGCACGATACCGCTACGACCGGCAAGCACCGAGTCCAATATCACGCGACGCAACAGGTAGCTGGCGCAACCACGGTGCTGGTATAGGGGAGCCGTGTCCACGCCGAAGATCATCTGCCATGCACCGTTCTCGTCATGCATGGAGGCATCGTCATACATGGCATCGCTGAGATCCGGCTCGTCGGTGGTCATGCCGTTGACGAAGCCGACGAGCGTACCGTCCTGAACGGAAGCGGGGAAGCAGACGTCATCGTCGCTTTCGGTGTTGACCAACAGCCAGAAATGGTCGGGATACGTGGCCACACGGGCGGCGAGGCTTTCGCTGCTCGCCGCCTCCGCCGGCGGGAAGCACGCGGCCTCAACCGCCGCAATCGCGTCAAGGTCATCCATGGTTGCATGTCGAATGAGCATGTGCATACTCTCTCGCGAGGTGTACCCAATCTTCACATTTGGACATCGGCTTACAGCGGAAACCAGTACTGTGCGATAGTGTGAATGGATTGCAGAGAGGCCGATTCGCGGGTTCCTGATAAATCCCTATATGAAAATCCGATAACGCCATGGGCCTGTTGCCGATCCGTTCCGCGCTACGATTGGCCGCGCCTGCGCCGAACGGGTTGCATGGTAAGGTGCATCGGAAACGAAAACGCGAATGACGATGAGAGACGAGGAGGTGACATATGCTCGACTGGACGTTCATCACGCATTATGCGCCGTTCTTCGTCAGAGGTTCCGAAATGACGTTATTCATCTCGGCATTCGGCATCATCCTCGCCATTGCCGTCGGTCTGGTCTGCGCGGGCGTTGAAATCGCACGTATTCCCGTGTTACGGCAGATCGTACGCGTCTATATCGAGCTCAGCCGCAACACCCCACTGCTGGTGCAGCTGTATTTCCTGTATTTCGGTCTGCCGAAGCTCGGCGTGGTCTGGTCGGCCGAGCAATGCGCCATCGTGGGACTTGGCTTCCTTGGCGGTTCCTATATGGCAGAGGCGATGCGCGGCGGACTCGAGACCATTCCGAACGTACAACGCGAATCCGCCTATGTGCTGGGATTCAACACATGGCAGACCCTGAGCCGTGTGGTGATTCCGCAGGCCGTCAGCACATCCATTCCGGGCATTGTGGCCAATGTGATCTTTCTGATCAAGGAATCGTCCGTGGTTTCCGCCATCGCACTCGCCGACGTGATGTATATGGCCAAGGATCTGATCGGCATGTACTACAGCACCTACGAGTCGCTGTTCATGCTGGTGGTCGCATACCTGATCATTCTGTTGCCGATTTCGCTGTTCGGCACGTGGCTGGAGCGGAGGTTCGACTATGAACGGCGCTGAAATTCTGCTCCAACCGGGAGTCTTTCCCCGATTGTTGCAGGGATTGTGGGTTACGGTGTGGATCGCCGGCGTCTCCGTCGCGCTTTCCGTGCCGGTCGGACTGATCGTCGGCTGGCTGATGACGATGAGGAATCCCGTCATCCGGCTGCTGACCCGTGTCTATCTTGATTTCATCCGCATCATGCCGCAGCTTGCGTTGCTGTTCATCGCGTTCTATGGTTTCGCCCGCGCCTGGAACTGGAATCTGGACGCGACCGGCGCCTGCGTGTTCGTGTTCGTGCTATGGGGCGGCGCCGAGCTGGGTGACCTCGTACGCGGTGCGCTCGAATCGATTTCCAACGCGCAGTACGAGTCCGCCTATGTGCTGGGACTGGGCCCTTGGCAGACCTTCACCCGGGTGATCCTGCCGCAGGCGCTGCGCAGGCTTTTGCCGGCTTCAGTGAACCTTGCCACCCGAATCGTCAAAACCACTTCGCTGGCCGTGCTGCTGGGTGTGGTCGAGGTGATCAAGGTGGGTCAGCAGATCATCGATGCGAATCGTTTCCAATACCCGACCGGAACCCTGTGGATCTACGGGGTGATCTTCTTCATGTACTTCATTGTGTGCTGGCCGCTGTCCATCGTGGCCCGCCGACTGGAAAAGAGGTGGTCGCATGACTGACATGCAGCAGCCAAGCCTTCGGGTTGCACATCTGGTCAAGCAGTACGCCAACGCCGATAAGCCGGTGCTCAACGATATCTCCTTCGAGGTGCCGCACGGCAAGGTGTTCGTAATCGTCGGGCCCTCCGGCTCGGGAAAGTCGACGTTGCTGCGCACCATCGCAGGACTTGAACCGATCCAGGGCGGCACCATCTCGCTGAACGGCGAGGTCATCGAAACCGGTAGGCCGGGCACCGAATCCGCGGGTCGCAGCAAGCGCAGCAGTGCATTGCGCACACGGGTCGGCATGGTCTTCCAAAGCTATGACCTCTTCCCGAACAAAACCGTGCTTGGCAACATCACGCTTGCACCGACCCTTGTGCAAAAGCGCGACAAGACCGAAGTCGAGAAGGAGGCCGTCGCGCTGCTGGAGCGTGTCGGACTGGTCGATCGCAAGGATTCCTGGCCGCATGAGCTTTCCGGTGGCCAACGCCAGCGTGTGGCGATCTGCCGTGCGCTGATCCTGCATCCGGAAGTACTGCTGTTCGATGAGGTCACCGCGGCGCTTGACCCGGAAATGGTGCGTGAAGTGCTCGATGTGATGCTCGAACTTGCCGATCAGGGTCAGACCATGCTCATCGTTACGCATGAGATGCAATTCGCGCGGGCCATCGCCGATCAGGTGATTCTGCTCGAGGACGGCGGCATTGTGGAACAGTCCGATGATGCCGAGAGGTTCTTCACCCATCCACGGACCGAACGTGCGCGGCAGTTCCTGCGTACGTTCGAATTCGACAGACATCGCGCGTCAGGCGATGCCATCGGGCAATAGATTGTGATGGCAGTCATCTTGAAGAGAGGAGAAACCATGACCGCATCAATCATCAGCAAAACCGTAAAGAGCATCGTGGCCGCATCGGCCGCGCTGATCATGGCGGCCTCGGTGGCCGCATGCGGTCCGTCCGCCGCGACGCCGAGCGACGAAGGCTCCACCGCGAGCGGTTCCGGCTCAAGCAAGACCACCGCCCGCACCCTGGACGAAATCAAGAAGTCGGGCGAGCTCAAAGTGGCCGTGTTCTCCGACAAGGCCCCGTTCGGCTATGTCGACAAGGATGGCAACTACGCCGGCTACGACGTGTACTTCGCCGAGCGTCTTGCCAAGGACCTCGGCGTGAAGGTGGCCTACACCTCCGTCGACCCGGCCGCCCGCGTGGATGTGCTCACCTCCAACAAGGTCGACATCACCCTCGCCAACTTCACCGTGACCGACGAACGCAAGGAAAAGGTCGACTTCGCCAAGCCATACATGAAGGTCTCGCTCGGCGTGGTCTCGCCGGAAGGCGCCGAAATCACCGACGTAAGCCAGCTCAAGGGCAAGACCCTGATTGTGGCCAAGGGCACCACCGCCGAAACCTACTTCGAGAAGAACGAGCCCGACGTCAAGCTGCAGAAGTACGACCAGTATGCCGACGCCTACAATGCGCTGCTCGACGGCCGTGGCGACGCTTTCTCCACCGACAACACCGAGGTGCTCGCCTGGGCCAAGTCCAACAAGGGCTTCAAGGTCGGCATCACCAAGATCGGTGACGAAGACACCATCGCTCCGGCCGTGCAGAAGGGCAACAAGGAGCTGCTCGACTGGATCAACGAGGAGATCGACAAGCTCGGCGACGAGAACTTCTTCCACAAGGACTACGAGGAGACGCTGAAACCGGTGTACGGCACCGACGTCGACCCGGATGACATCGTCGTGGAGAAGGGTGTCGTCGACTGACGGCTGCCCATGGGCTCGCCAGGACCCGACCGTGCAAACGGCCGGGTCCTTTTCATGGTGCCCGAGAATGCATGATAACGGCCCATAACCAATGGCTATGACGATTCGTGCCTTCCATAAGAAGCGCATATAGCCACGCCGTCATTCGGTCCGATCTTTTCCGATACCTTGTGATTGTCCGCAGAAAAGCGATGCGGGAAACGTTCACGAGAGAGGAGATCGGGACATGAGGTACGCAGTGATCGGTGCCGGCGGAATGGGCATTCAGTATGGTGTTCTGCTACAGGAGTTCGCCCACAAGGACGTCGATTTCATCGATACGTGGAAGCCGAACGTCGAGAGGATCCGCGAGCAGGGCGGTGCGTACGTGTCGCAGGACGGCGAAGACCGCCACCTGGTGCCGATCGACGTCTACTATCCGGAGGAGTACACGGGCGATCCGGACGTATGGATCGTGTTCCTGAAGCAGATGCAGCTCGACGGCGTGCTTAAGCGTTGCGCCCACCTGTTCAACGACAGGCAGGTGGTGTTCTCCGCCATGAACGGCTACGGTCATTTCGAAAAACTCAACGAATACTTCCCCAAGGACCGCATCTACGGCGGCACCGCGCTGATCGGCGCCTATGTGTATGGGCCGGGCGATTTCAACTTCACCGGCGGCGCCCACGCCAAGGCCATGAATCTGTGCTCCTACGCCGACGAGGCCACCGAAGGGGTGAAAGCCGCCGAACAGGCGCTGTTTGAAGACTTCAGGGCCGCCACTCTCAACCCGACCATCGTCGACAACTTCATCGGCATGTGCATGGCGAAGATCGTGTTCAACTCCGTGCTGAACACGCTATGCACCATGTATCAGATCCGATTCGGCGAGTTCGAGGCGCATCCCGACTCCCGCTGGCTCACCGAACAGTTGGTCGACGAAGCCTATGGCGCCGCCGAGGCGGCCGGATATCAACTGCTCGGCACCCGTGAGACGGAGGTCGCGACCATCCTGCATACCGCCGGCGTGGCGCATCCATTGCACTATCCGTCCATGTATCAGGACCTCACCAAAGGCCGGCCGACGGAAGTCGACTACATCAACGGCTACATCGCCAGAATCGGCGCGGAACACGGGTATCGCTGCAAGTTACATGAGTTCCTGACCCGCGAAGTGCATCTGGCGGAACGGGCCTTCGCCATCCACAATCCGGAAATCGTAGCGGCGGCGCAGGCCGAAGCCTGAACCGACAGACGGAATCATACGCGACCAAACGTGCATACAAGAGAGGAAACCGACATGACCATCACCACCAACATCACCAAGTCCGGCGTGCTCAAGCGTGCCATCGCCGCGCTGGCAGCCGTCTTCACGCTCGTCTCCGTGGCTGCCTGCGGAACCGGCTCCAGTTCCTCCGAAAGCCTCAACGCCACCGACGGCAAGACCACGACGATTACCGTCGGCGTGTGCCCGGGGCCGTACGGCGACATGGTCGAAAAGGTCATCGCCCCGTTGCTCAAGGATGACGGATTCGAGCTCAAGACCAAACTGTTCAACGACTACGTGCAGCCGGACAAGGCGCTCGCCTCCGGTTCCATCCAGGCCAATCTGATGCAGCACATCAATTATCTGAACAAGTTCAAGAAAGACAACAACCTCGACCTGACCTCGCTGGGCCAGGTGCCGACGCTGGGCCTTGGCATCTACTCCAAGAAATACAAGTCCATCGACGATATCGAAGACGGTTCCACCGTGTCCATCGCGGCCGACGGTTCCAACCTGGCCCGTTCCCTCGGCGTGCTCGAACAGCAGGGTCTTGTGACGCTCAAGGGCGATGTCGATTCGACCAAGGCCTCCGTCAACGACATCAAGGACAACCCGAAGAACCTCAAGATCAAGACGCTTGACGCAGCCCAGCTGGCCCGCTCCGTCGATACGGTGGATGTGGCGCTCGTCCCGGGCAACTTCGCATGGGCCGCAGGGCTCAAGCCCGCCGAGGCGCTCGCCACCGAAAAGCAGGATGAAGGCGTGATCAACGTGTTCGTGGTCAACACCAAGGACGTCGATTCCGACTTCGGCAAGGCCGTCAAGAAGCTGCTCGGCAGCCAGGAATTCAAGGATGCCATCGCCAAGAGCGAATTCAAGGACTTCGGCAAGCCGACCACCTGGTGAAATCGTTGTCCCTTCCTCGAAAACGTCAGGAGGCATCAGTCATGAGCGTTATTGAACTGAAGGACGTGTCCGTCACCTTTCATGAAGGCGGGCGGACCGTCGAAGCGGTCAGGAATGTAAGCCTGAACGTCGACAAAGGCGAGATCTTCGGCATCGTCGGATTCTCCGGTGCGGGCAAATCCACGCTGGTGCGCACCATCAACCTGCTGGAACGCCCCACCGGCGGCCGGGTCGTGATCGACGGCATGGACATCACCGGACTCAAAGGCGCCGACCTGCGTGCGTTGCGTAAAAAGATCGGCTTCATCTTCCAGGGATTCAACCTGATCACCAACGTCACCGTCGGCAAGAACATCGAATTCGCGCTGAAGGCGGGCGGCTGTCCGAAAGCGCAATGGCGGGAACGCATCCGCGAACTGCTTGCACTCGTCGGGCTCGAAAACAAGATCGACAGCTATCCATCCAGCCTGTCGGGTGGGCAGAAGCAGCGCGTGTCCATCGCACGCGCGCTCGCCAACAAGCCGGAGATCCTGCTGTGCGACGAGGCCACCAGCGCGTTGGATCTCGAAACCACGGAAGGCATTTTGGCGCTGCTGCAACGCATCAACAGCGAGCTGGGCATCACCATCGTGTTCATCACGCACCAGCTTGACGTGGCCAAGCGAATCTTCGACCGTGTGGCCGTGATGGAAAACGGTGTGGTGGTGGAACAGGGTGCCACCTTCGACGTGTTCAGCACGCCGAAGCATGCCACCACCAAGGCGTTGGTGGAACGGTATCTCGGCATTGCGGTGCCTCCACAGCTTGTCCCGTCGCTTCCTGCGGGCACCATCGTTGAGCTCAGATACAAGGGGAGTACGGCACTCGAGCCGATCATCAGCCAGGTGGCGCAGGATTACGGTGTGAGCATCAACGTGCTGCATGCCAACGTGGAATATTTCGGTTCGCAGGCCATCGGCATTCTCATCGTGCTCGTTACGGGAGCGGGTGAGCCGCTGGTGCAGGCGTTGCATCGGTTGAAGACGCACGTGTTCGGCTATCGTGAGCTCGACCGCGGAATGTTGTCCGTGGCGGCCGAAGCCGGGCAAGGCACTGAAACCGCCGGAAACGAGGAGGCGTGACATGAATGAAACCCTTGAAATCCTTCGGGAGAACCTTGGCCAGGCGTTGCTTGACACGGCCTACATGGTCGCCGTTTCCGCCGTCATCGGCGTGGTGCTCGGCACTTTGATCGCGCTGTTGCTGTATTTGACTGAGAATCGCCTGTTCAGACCGAACCATGTGGTCAACGTCATCGTCGGCTTCATCGTCAATGCCATCCGATCGTTGCCGTTCCTGATCCTCATGGTCGTGCTCATCCCGGTCGCGCAGCTGCTGCTCGGTGATCCGTATACGCCGACCGGCGGCGCGATCTCCCTGTCGATCGCCGCGGTGCCGTTCTTCGCCCGAATCGCGGAAAGCGCGTTTTCCGAAGTCGATCCGGGCCTTTTGGAGGCGGCCATCTCCACCGGTGCCACCACCAGGCAGATCATCTGCGAAGCGGTGTTCCCGCAGGCGTTGCCGTCGTTCATCCGCGGCGTGGTGCTCACCATCATCTCGCTGATCGGCTACTCCGCCATGGTCGGCACCATCGGCGCGGGCGGCATCGGCGACATGGCCATCCAGTACGGCTATAACCGGTACGAAACCGGCGTGCTCGTGGCGATCGTGATCATCCTGATCGTCATCGTGCAGATCATCCAATGGATCGGCGACTTCATCGCGCGCAAGGTGACGCACTGATCGGTGACCGCACGTGGTGAATCACGTGCGACAACGTGTAACAACAATGGGCGGCGTACGTGGCAAACTTGACCCGATTCGGGCGGCTTACCCGCGCGCCATACGCATGAGCGCATAAGACTGGTAGAAGGCAGGTTTGTGACATGACCACATATGTTTCCCCCGTTTCGTTCACCACAGTGGCGCAGTCGATTCCCCCGAATGTCTTCGCCGACATGGATCGTAAGGTCGCCGCGGCCGTGGCGGGCGGTGCCGACGTGATTGACCTGGCGAAAGGCAACCCGGACGCGTTTCCGGCGGATTTCATCCGTGACGTGGCCAAACGGGCCGTGGACGATCCGGCCAACGCCCGCTATTCGCCGTTCGACGGCAAGCCGAGCTTCCTGCGGGCGGCCGAACGCTGGTATCGCAATGTGTACGATGTCGATCTGGATTGGAAGACGCAACTGTTCGCAGTGGAGGGCGCCGTCGACGGTCTGGCCGCGCTGTTCGCCGTGCTGGTCGCTCCGGGCGATGCCGTCGCCTATGCGGATCCGTACTACCCGTCGTACCACTGCATGACGGTGATGGGCCGGGCCGAGGAGATTCTGCTGCCGTCGCTTGCCGAACGCGGTTTCCTGCCCGATTTGGATGCGGTGGCGGAAGAGACCTGGGATCGCATCAAAGTGCTGATTCTGAACTATCCGAACAATCCGACCGGTGCGCAGGCCCCGCGTGAATTTTTCGAACGTGCCGTCGAATTGGCGCACGAGCATCATTTCGCCATCATTCAGGATTTCGCCTATGCGGGTCTTGGCGTGAACGGCCAGCAGATCAGCCTGCTGTCGGTCCCGGGCGCGTTGGAAGTGGCGGTGGAGGTGTGCTCCCTGTCGAAGATGTATGCGATGGCAGGGTGGCGAGCCGGATTCGTCGCCGGCAACGACGACATCGTCAGCCATGTGAAGCAATACCACTATCAGATGGGCTCCATGGTGACGGCCAGCATTCAGGATGCCGGCACGGCCGCGTTGGAATCCGACCAGGGCTGCGTCGACGAGTTGGCTTCGCGCTATGCGGTTCGCCGGCGGATCGTCGCTGGCGGTTTGCGTGACGCCGGTTTGGATGTGTTCGATTCGGAAGGTGGCATCTACGCCTGGGTGCATGCTCCGGAGGGCCTGACCGGCGAGCGGTTCGCCGACCTGTTGCTGGAACGTGCGGCCGTCGCCGCTTTGCCAGGCACCTGCTTCGGCAAGGTCGGCGTCGACTATGTGCGGTTCAGCCTGCTCAAGTCCGAGGACCAGCTGCGCGAGGCGGTACGTCGCATCGCCGCCGTGCTGTAGAACCGGACCGCCAGCTGTGCTGCGGCGGGCGAGCAAAAGACCACAAGCAAAGCTTTTGGATGGGAGGCCGTGTTTTGCGGCTTCAGGCGGTGTTCAATGACGATTGGCGCCGCATGAAAGTCACACGGCCTAATAAATCCGAGGGGTGCACACATGATTAGACTCAACACTCGGCTCGCCCACGGACTGCCGATTAACGACAACACCACTGGAGCCGTAAACCCGCCGATCCATAACTCATCTACCTATGTTTCCGAATTGGTTTGAGGCGACATCTCGCTGAGATGGATCATGAAGCCGCTTGATCAGGATCGGTTGTCTCCACTCGCACCTTTTGAACAGTCAACATCGATGTGGCTGTATTGCTGATATTTTTAAAAAGTTGATGTATTTTGCTGATACTCAAAGGAGTGAATATCAGCAAAACATTGGTTTTGCATAGTGTTATTAATGATATTTATGATTCTTTATTAAGGTAATATTATTCTTTGCGTGGCTGGAAAGCTATAGATTATGCATATATCACACACAGTGTGGAGAGCCATTTTGTGTGCTTTACTGTGATTTAGTGTAAAGATCAATTAATCTTCTTTCAAATAATAAAAGGAAATATACTATGTCTTTTACCTACTTCACGCAAAGCAAATTAGTCTTTGGCGTTGGCTCTCAAAATCAATTAGAGACATTGTTGCGGGAACATGCGGTGACCTCCATTTTGCTGGTATATAGCGGTGATTATGTGTTTGATCTCGGCATTCATGATGTCATCGATCAGGCTGCACGCAACATAGGGGCGCATGTGATCGAGAACGGCGATGTCGTGCCGAATCCGCGCATCGATCTCGTCAGAGATCTGATTGACCAGGCTCGGACGGCAAACGTTGATTTCGTTCTGGCGGTAGGTGGTGCAAGCTCATTCGATACGGCCAAGGCGGTAGGCGTCGGTCTTAAATATGACGGAGATGTTTGGGATTTGTTCACCGGAGTCGCTGAACCGCAAAGCAGTGTTCCGGTCGGCGTGATTTCCACGATTCCGGGAAGTGGTTCCGAAGTGTCGGATTGTGCGGTGCTTCAGCAGGGGCACGACAAGCGCGCATTGGAGAACCGCATCGTGATTCCAAAATTCGCCATAGTCAATCCGGAATATTCCCGTACTGCTCCTTATCGGTACCAGGCGGCTGCCGTGGCGGACCTCGCAGTCGGTTTCCTGGAACCATACTTCACGACGAAGGATCATCTGGACTCCGCGGACAGATTGCTCGAAGGAGGTTTGAAAGCAGCACTGGTGGCCGGCAGGCGATTCGTGAAGGATCCCCAGAGTCTGAAGAATCGTACCGAACTACACTGGCTGTCCGCCACCATGTTCAATCACTGTTTCTTGGCCACTGGTTCGGAGAACGACTGGACCACCCATCGGGTCGAGCATGAGCTGGGAGGTGAATTCGATGTCATTCATGGTGAGGGAATCTCGGCCATTTTGCCGTCGATCATACGCTACGTGGCCAAGCGCCAGCCGAAGCGATATGCGCAACTCGCCGTTCGGGTATTCGATGCCGATCCTTATGACAATGATGAGGAGCAGCTCGCGAACTACTTTGCCGATCAGCTTGAAGAGCATTTCAAATCTTTTGGACTTGCCACGAGTCTGCATGAACTAGGGATCGCGGAAAGCTCCATCGAACATGTGGCCGACCAATTGACCATCCACGGCAGCAAGACCATCGGTAACTATGCACCGCTCGACCGTGATGATGTCATGGCGGTACTTCGCCTCGCCTACTGAACACGATTTTGAATTATCGCAAAACCCGTAAGGAACGGATATGACCGACAAGACAGCAGCATCACATCAGCGCAATCTGGTGGCGATACGGGACCTCAAGAAAACCTACCGCACCGAAGACGGCGAGAAAGTGGCACTGCACGATGTGAATCTCGATATTGCCAAATGTGATATCTACGGCATCATAGGCCTGAGTGGTGCGGGAAAATCCACACTGGTACGGTGCATCAATGGCCTGGAGCAATATGATGGCGGCTCCGTGATTGTTGATGGGCGTGAAATCGCTGTTCTGCCCAAACATGACCTCAGAACGGTGCGCCGCTCCATCGGTATGATTTTCCAGTCATTCAATCTCATGCCGTCCAGGACGGTGGCAGGCAATGTTGAACTGGCATTGCTTGATTCAGGTCTTGATAAGAACAGGCGGAAATCCCGCGTCAAGGAACTGCTCAAATTGGTGGACCTGTCCGAAAAGGCCGACAACTATCCGAACGAACTATCCGGTGGCCAGAAACAACGCGTTGCCATTGCTCGGGCACTGGCCAACAATCCCAGCGTTTTACTCAGCGATGAGGCTACCAGTGCGCTCGACCCCAACACTACAAAGTCCATTCTGAAACTACTCAAGCATTTGCATGACACCTTGGGGCTGACGATCGTCATCATCACGCACCAGATGTCGGTGATTAAGCAGATATGCAACCGCGTCGCGGTGATTGACCGTGGCACCATTGTGGAGGAAGGCAGGGTGTTCGATATCTTCGCCAATCCGAAGGCCCCTTTGACGCAGGCCTTCGTAGCGACGACCTCAAATCTCGGAAAAATCAACGACTTGCTCGAAGACGGCTCGGATCTGGTGAATCTCCACTCGGGCCAGGTGTTGTTGCGCATGAAATATATATCGAAGGAAGTGTCCGAAGCGCTCGTCTCGCATATCTCACGCTCCTTTGATATCGACGTCAATATCATTTTCGGCGACATCGACATCATCGATGATGCGCCGTTGGGTGGTCTGGTAGCGATTTTGGATGGTCCCGCCGACCGTATTGAGACCGCAATCGGCTATCTGAAGAGTCGCAATATCGGAATCGAGGTACTTACACAATGAATATCCTTGTTCAATGGTTCCCCAATGTGGCCCATCGATTGACCGAGTTCATCGACAGCTTTATCCAAACGCTTATCATGGTCGTGGTCACCGGAGTGATTTCCTTTATACTGGCCACCATCTTTGCCGTCATTCTGACACTGACTCAGCGAGGTGGCCTCGTCCAACAATCCGTAATCTTCAATGTCTTGGACAAGCTGATCAATCTGTTCCGGTCCATTCCGTTCATCATCCTCGCGGCGGCTTTGGTGCCATTCACAAGAGCGTTGGCCGGTACGGCAATCGGAACGAAGGGGGCGATCTTCCCGCTAGTTGTCGGCATTACGCCGTTTTTCACCAGACAGATTCAATCCGCACTTGCGGGAGTTGACCCGGGCCTCATCGAGGCTGCGGAATCCATGGGCATGAGCACGTCAAAGATCGTATATCGCATCTATCTGAGGGAATCCGTCCCATCCATTATCCGCATGAGTGTTATCGCAATCGTAAGCCTGATTGGCCTTACTGCAATCGTCGGCATTGTCGGAGGTGGCGGCTTGGGTGATTTCGCCATCCGTTATGGCTATCAGCGGTACATGCTTGATGCCACATATGCGACCATCATCGTCTTGGTCATACTCATCGGCGTGATTGAATTCATCGGCAGACAGTTGGTCGCATTGACCGAGCACTGATTCTACAACAACAATAAAGAAGGAAGGGAAATATGACGACTTCGAAGAGAACAAAAGCCAAAAAGAACCTAATCGTCATACTGTTCGTGTTGGCGGTCGTAATTTCGGGAATCGTTGGATATTCGGTATATCGCAACATACAGAACAACGGCGGTACCGTCGTGACGGTCGGCGTGGTGGGCAATTCCGATGACGTTATCTGGGAAGCGGTGCAGAAAGAGCTTGATAACGAGAAATCCGGCATCACAATCCAGACCAAGGCTTTTCAAGATGGTATCTATGCCAATCAAGCCCAGGCGAATGGTGAGCTCGACCTGACGGCATTCCAACATTATGCGTTCCTGAATCAGGAGAAAGAACAGAAAGGGTACAAACTTACGGCGATTGGTGAGACCTACGTCTCACCGCTGAATCTGTACTCCAAGAAATACAAAAGTGTGAAGGATTTCAAGGCCGGAGATAAGATCGCCATTCCCAACAATGCGACGAACACCGGCCGCGCGCTGAAGGTTCTGGATTCCGCCGGCTTGATCAAACTGAAGGATAACACCAAGGCGAATCCGACTGTTGATGACATTGCGGAGAATCCTAGTGGCATCGACATCGAACTGAATGATGCCGCGGCCATCATCAATCTGCTTCCGGATTACGCAGGCGGCATTACCAACACCAACTTCATCATCGATGCCGGCATGAGCACTGAGGACGCCGTCTATCAGGCACCGGTTGATGCCAATAACAAGAGTTTCAAGCCATACATCAACATCATCGTGGCTCGCGATGACCAGAAGAACAACGCCGCCTACAAGAAAATCGTGGATGCCTACCATACCAAGGCTGTGGCGAAAGCCATCACCAAGAACTACAAAGGCGCTGCGGTGCCGGTGTTCAAGTACTGAACAACCGGCGAACAGCGAGGAAAGGAAAACAGATATGACAAATCGCGTTGCCTCTCAAAACGTGCATAGGACGGACCCATATGCCCAGCAATGGCATATCTGGCATGCACAGCGTATCGAGGAACTAACCTCGCCGCATGGATATCTCGCCCCGGTGTCCATCAATTGGATCAATGACGGCCAGAGTACAACCATCGATGGCGTTCCCGGAACCTGGTCATCCGAAAACGACGTGTTGATTTACACTCCGGATGAGGGTGCACAAGTGCACAACGCGGGAACGCTCGTCGAACGGCCATTCGCCTTTGTGCCATCGGTCTTCGGAGAGGAGGCGCTGGGCTATCTCGACTATGGTGACATCCGGGTTGAGGTCAATGCGCAAACCAATCTCAATGATCAGGATCGCCATTTGTTCTGGATTCGTGTCAAGGATCCCGATGCGGAGCGTCGTAGAGCGTTCAAAGGCATCGAGCATTTTCCGATTGATCGCAAGTGGAGATTGCCCGCAACCTTCCGTCGAGCGAATGATGACGAACTGGACATCCATGATTCCGTTGTCAAGACGGTTCTGCAATCCTATCCGGTACTTGGTTTCGTGGAATTCGATTACGAGGATGAACGTCATTCCTTGGTGGTTTCGAACGTATTCGGTCATGTCACGGTGTTCTTCTCGGATGAAACGACCGGCAAGGAAACCTATGACATCGGCCGGGTGCTGCATCTTGATCCATTGAAGCTCGATTCGCTTGATGCCGTCGACTTCAACTACGCCTTCAACTATCCGTGTGCATTTTCGCCATATTGCACGTGCCCGATTCCCTCCCGAAGGAATCATCTTCCATTCGCGGTGACGGCAGGTGAAAAGACTCCTGAAGGAAGCGCACAGTACTGATATCGCCGGAACGGGATGCCGCTACAAGGGGAGGGTCTGAAATGAGCTCGTATATTCATGACGATGTACGAAGCGGGCCGGAGCGCTACGTCGGTGGATTGGATGCCGCAAAGGGCATCAGCAGGTACCGTCTGAGGAGGATGTGATGAAATAGGTCGAGAAGTTGCGATAGCGGGGGCATACTGATCGGCCGAGCCCGCGTATCGCCCACACCATATCGTGGTTCAGTTCCCGGACAAACTATGCAAACGAATGCAATCTGCTGATATGGTTGACGGCTAGGTGTCGCAATGGTTGCGACGACTCAATACATCAGAGAAGCCAGAGGAGGAAGTGACGACATGGGCTTTCTATATGTTCTCCTTATCGTTGCGGTGATCATCGCCATCCTGTTCCTGTCCACACTGTTCATCGTGCCGCAGCAGCAGGCCTACATCATCGAACGGTTCGGCAAGTTCAACAAGGTGCAGTTCGCCGGCATCCATATCCGCATTCCGTTCGTCGACCGCATAGCCATGAAGACCAACATGCGTGTCAACCAGCTCAACGTGCAGCTGGAGACCAAGACGCTTGACAACGTGTTCGTTACCGTCGTGGCCTCCACCCAGTTCCGTGTGAATCCGGAGAACGTGGCCACCGCCTACTATGAGCTGCGCGATCCGGCAGGCCAGCTGCGATCCTATATGGAGGACGCCCTGCGTTCCGCGATTCCGGCATTGACCCTCGATGATGCGTTCGCCCGTAAGGATGACGTGGCCTTCGACGTGCAGAAGACCGTCGGCAACGAAATGGCCCGTTTCGGCTTTACCGTGGTCAAGACGCTGATCACGGCCATCGACCCGAGCCCGCAGGTCAAGAATGCCATGGATTCCATCAACGCCGCCCAGCGAGAGAAGGAGGCCACCCGTCAGCGTGCCGAGGCGCAACGTATCCAGATTGAAACCCAGGCCGCCGCAGAGGCCGAGAAGACTCGACTGCAGGGCGAAGGCCAGGCCAACTACCGTCGTGAGATAGCCAACGGCATCGTCGACCAGATCAAGAGCCTGCAGGCCGTCGGCATGAACATCAACGATGTGAATAACGTGGTGCTGTTCAACCAGTATCTTGACGTGATGCGTTCGCTGAGCGAGTCCGACAACACCAAGACCGTAGTGTTGCCGGCGTCGACGCCAGGCGGTTATCAGGATCTATATGAGCAGGTCACCAAGGCCATGCTTACCGCCAGCGAGACGAAATGACGCATCCTTTCTTCTCGCTTCCTTCGTCTGAGGGAAGCGAGAAGCGGATATGAAAGAATCCCTCCTTTCGGCTGAACCGCATGAAGTGTGACGGAGAGTGCGGCTCTAGTCGGAAGGAGGGATCTGTTGTATTTGGGCGCACCGTGTATCGAACGGTGCACGTCTTGTTATATAGCGGTGGGAGGGCGCGTGTCAGGCGGCGCTTCCGACCAGCTCCTTTACCGGCATCATCGGCATGGCACCGGTATCGTTGACGGCTTCAAGGGCGTTGATGCGGCTCTGCAGATCGATGACCTTCTTTTCCAGCCATTTGATGGTCATGGATTGGGTGAGCACCAACAGATCACGCTGATTGGAGCTGGATTCATTGGCGAAATCCTGTGCTTCGAGCATGATCTGCGGATCGGCCTTCCAACGGGCGATGGCACGTTCGATACGCTTGCCGCCGATGATTTTCGGATCAAGCCCGGCACTGGCGAAGATGCTGGTCGGACCATTGCCGCGCAAATACTGTGCCATGCAACGCACTTGGAAGTCGTGGGAGTAGGTAATGCGGTCAGCGGAAGCTCGCTCGACCGCGGGTAGGGTGTTCAGGTAGTATACTTCGGCCTGAGTGAAACGACGACGCATGATAATCCCCTTTTCCTAATGGCCAGCTCCGACTTTCAAGCTGTTCTGAATGTCGATGTTGATGGTTCCATTCTATTTTCGTGGTTTATCGGGTGAATGGGTTCTGGCACGAAACGGGGTGCTTTTGGCACGAAACGAGGGGGTTGTCGTATCCCCAAGATGCGACGAATACGACGATGAACCGTTGAAATCAAGTGGGTCAGGGTGTTCCCCTAGGGGATGCAGGGAAAACGAAAAAGGTATAGACTCGAGGCCAGAAACCTAAGGGAAGGCGAAGAGGGCTTGTGGGAGGGACTGTGTCATTGCATCCGATATCGGCTGAGCGAACAGATGCGACGGCAGCTGCCGGCACAGCTGCCAGACCAATCATCGAAGTGAGGAACCTGCGTAAGGAATACCCGGTGCTTGACGAGACCGTTGTGGCGCTGGAACGCATCAACCTCAATATTCCACGCGGTCAGATCTGCTGTATCTACGGCGAATCCGGTTCCGGCAAATCGACGCTGCTCAACCAGCTGGCGGGTATGGAAAAGCCCACAAGGGGCGGCGTGCGCATCGGTGGCGTGCCGATCTCCCGCCTCGACGAACGGCAACTGGCGGAATTCCGGCAGAAACATCTCGGATTCGTGTTCCAGTCCTACAACCTGCTGCCAAATCTCAACGCCATCGAAAACGTGGCGATGCCGCTGATGTTCCGGGGCATTCCCAGGCAGAGGCGTGAGGCCGTCGCCAGGACCATGCTCCGGCGCGTGGGCCTCGGCAAGCGCATGAGGCATTATCCGACGCAGATGTCGGGTGGCCAGCAGCAACGCGTCGGCATAGCAAGGGCCTTCGTGGCCCGGCCGGAAGTCGTGTTTGCCGACGAGCCGACCGGCAATCTCGACTCCAAAACCAAAACCGACGTGATGGATATGATTTGCGCATTCGCGCACGATTTCAATCAGACCATCGTGCTCGTCACACACGATGACAACATGGCGCAATACGCCGACCGCATCGTCACCCTACTTGACGGACGCATCGTCGACGACCGACCCGTACATGACAGCCGCAACAGGGCCTGACACAGATCGACACAGAGAAGAAGGACCGTTTCCATGACCAACACCAACCGCAAGACACGATTCGTCAACCTGTTGATCGCCACGGTGGCGGCAGTGGTCATCATGCTGACCTGCATGGTGCCGCACGCGTTCGCCATGGCCGGAGGCGCGGAATACGAGACGGCACAGGCCACGGCCGGTCAGCTCGCCGATACCAGCGTCGATGGGGGCATAGGATCGAACGGTGCCGTCAATCCGGTGAATGAAAGCTCCGACGGCAATGGCGGCGGGAGCGAGCAGCTCGCCGGCCCCGTACCGAACATCATCATCACCAACTTCACCTATGGCGATGGCTCGGTTTCGGTCGGCAGCAACTTCAATCTCGACTTCACCTTCCAGAACATGGGCAAGGTGGCCGTGCAGAACATGGTCGTGACCGTCGACGGCGGAGAAAACTTCGCCATCTCCGGAGGTACGAACACCTTCTATTTCGATTCGCTGTGGGCCGGCTATTCGCTCACGCAAAGCGTGCCGATGCAGGCGCTGTCCGGCGCGAAAAGCGGCGCCCAGGGCATTACCGTAAGCTTCAAATACGAGTACGTCGATAATAATGTACGCAGCTCCAGCAGCTCCGACATCAAGATCTCGGTGCCGGTCTCGCAGCCGGACCGTTTCCAGCTGAGCGACCCCGTGCTGCCCGACACCATCAACGCGGGCGAGGAAACCACCATCACCATGGCGTATGTGAACAAGGGCAAAGGCGATATCTCCAACGTCGAGGCATCCATCGAGGGCGACGGCATCACCAGCACCCAGGCCACGCAATATATCGGCAACGTGGCATCCGGCGCGTCCGGATCCATCGGCTTCGCATTCACGCCGAACGAAGCGGCGGAGACCGAGGCCAAGCTGCGCGTGACCTACGAGGACTCCGACGGACAGTCGCAGACCAGGGAATTCCCGGTGACGTTCACCGCGCAGGAAGCCGCCAGGCCCGACATTAACGACGGGATGACGCCGGATGACGGGCAGAATCAGCAGGGTGTTCCGGTGTGGGTGTGGGTGGTCGTCGCCATCGTCGTCATTGTGGCGATCATACTGACCGTTGTACTGGTCCGTCGTCATAAGAAGACCAAGAAACATGGTATCGATGAGGATTGGGACGATTGGGAAGCCGGCAGCCCTGCCGACTCCGTTGCGAAGGATGCGGCTGCGGCGGCTTCCGTGGCGACCGACGAGGCGCCGACGCAGATGATTGCGCCTGCCGATTCCGCATCCGCCGACTCCGCCAAGGGGCAGGCATGAGATTCTCCGACATCCTGCATACCTGCGGCCAGAATCTGTTCCGACGAAAGTCGCGTACGATTCTGACGGTGCTCGGCGTGATCGTCGGCTGCTGTTCGATCGTGCTCATGATCTCGATAGGGCAGGGCATCAACGAACGGAACGAGCAGATGCTCAAAAGCATGGGCAGCCTCAACGTCATCACCGTATACGCCGGCAGCGGCTCCCAGGGAGGGGGCGGATACGCCGAAGGCATGGGCTCCGCATCCTCGTCCGAGGCGAAACTGAACGATGATGCCGTGCAGTCCTTTCGCAATATCGCAGGCGTGAGCGGTGTGCTGTCGGAAAAGACCCTGCAATACACCGTGGACGCCACAGCCGGTGTCGGCAACCGATACGTGACGCAATACCTGCAGGTCATGGGCGTCAACACCGCACAGCTGGAAGCATCCGGCTATACGCTCAGAAGCGGCCGGTTGCCATCGCGAAGCGGTGAGGTGCTCGTCGGCGAAAAAACCGTCTATAACTTCCTCGACAAATACCGGTCCGGTGCGGACAATCAGCGGACCGCGCCGGGCGGTTACGTCTGCGATGAGAACGGTGAGTGTCGGGAAAGCGAAGGCGAGGAACCGTTCTTCGACATGCTTACCACGAAAATGACGCTGATCACCGGAGCAAATTACCAAAGCCCGGACGATTACCGTAATGTCGGCAGCGGGGCTGCAAGCGGTTCCGACACGGATGGCGGCGCCGGCCAGCAGACCTCGACCATCTCCAACGAGTACACGCCGGTAGGCGTGGTCAAGTCAAGCGGCAACGACTACGATGCGCTGGGCAGCGGTGTGGTCATGACCATGGACGATATGAAAAGTCTGATGGCCAAGGCCACCAATACCAGCGTCGCAAACGTTTCCCGCAACTTCACCTACGATCAGATCGTGGTGCGGGCCGAAAACATCAAGGATGTGCCGAACGTCGAATCCCAGATCAAATCGATGGGATACCAGACCTCGTCCTTCGAGCAGACGCGCAAGGAGCTTGAGAAGCAGACGCAGGGCATTCAGCTGGCATTGGGCGGCATCGGCGGCGTTGCGTTCCTGGTGGCCGCCATCGGCATCGCCAATACGATGATCATGTCGGTATCGGAACGAACACGTGAGATCGGCATAATGAAGGCTCTTGGCTGCTATGTACGCGACATTCGCGTGACCTTCCTGTGCGAAGCCGGTGCGATCGGTCTGATCGGCGGCGTGATAGGCTGCCTGATTTCCGCGTTGGGCTCGTTGGCCATCAATCTGGTTGCATTGCAGGGGTTCAGTTGGGAGAACATCGTCAAGGCCATTGTGGGCGGCGATGATGTCAGCAGAAGTTCCGTGATTCCATGGTGGCTGTTTGCGTCCGCCATCGTGTTCTCGATCGCCGTCGGCGTGATCGCCGGCTTCGGGCCGGCCAACAAGGCCGTGAGGATTCCGGCCCTCGACGCCATCAAAAACGATCAGTAGGCCATGCGGATGCGGGAGATGACCTGATCGGCGGTCAGACCGTAGCGCTCGTTGAGCCTTTCGCGTGGTACGCGATCGGTGAACTCCTTAATGGCTCCGAAGTTGAGCACGTGCACGGCATTGGCCTTCGCGTCGCGTGAGTTTGCGTAGAAAGCAGTAATCTTCTCCCCCCAGCCGCCTTCCAGCTGGCCGTCTTCAAGGGTCACCACGATCCGGTGGCCGTCCGCCAGCATGGACAGCATCTCCTCGTCCAATGAGGAATACTGCGGTGCCGCGATCAGCGTGGCGGTCACCGGAGGAACCGGCATGCCGATCGAATCATCATCCGTGTCGCCGCCCGACAGACGATCGACCACATGAGAGGCCAACGCGACGGTGTTGCCCAGCCCCAGAACCGCGACATCCCGCCCCGGCCGAAGAATCTGATACCTCTTGAAAGGGCAGTCTCCGGCACGGTCGACAGCCGGAACGACCGGTTCGTGGCCTTCGGCGCGCTCGATCGGATCGAACGCCACATCCGCGGCACGTTCCAGTTCGAGAATCTGCTCACCGGGCATGCGGATCGCCACCGCACCATGCTCGGACGGACCGGTGGCCCACGCCAGCATGTCGAGCATCTGCTCGCCGCTGGTCGGCGCGAGGCAGGTCAGATTCGGGACATTCGCGAACATCGCAATGTCGAAGGCGCCGGAATGCGTATTGTCCGTACCGGAAATGCCGGCACCGAAAATCAGCAGCGTCGCCGGAACGCGGTTCAGTGACAGCTCCTGCTGCAGCTGATCGAACGTACGCTGGAAAAACGTTGCGGAGGTCGCCAGCACCGGGCGGCCTCCAGCTTTGGCGATGCCGGCCGCGAAGGCCGCGGCATGCTCCTCGGCGATGCCGGTGTCGACATAGTGCGAACCCGCACGTTCGCGAAAATCGCGGGTGATGCCATTCGAACCGGGTGTCGCGGGGGAGATGACCACCAATCCGGGTTCGTTCGCAAAACGGGATTCAAGCGAGGCCATCGCCATGGCACCGTAATATTTGCGTGCGTCAGGCATTCCGTCGGATACGGAATCGGGATTCCTCCAATGATTGGCCTCGCACTGGCCGGCATGCGGTTCGGCGTTCGTCTGGTTGCAGCCATCCGAACCGTTCTCGGCGTCGCCGGGCGCCTCGTCGAAGCCGAGACCCTTGACGGTGTGCACATGTACCACGATCGGATGGTCGATGTCCCTGACCTCGCGCAACGTCTCCACCAGCGTATGCACATTGTTGCCTTGCTCCACGTACCGGTAATCCAGACCGAATGCCCTGAACGGATTCGATGCGGCCGTGCCGCCCG
Organism: Bifidobacterium moukalabense DSM 27321; assembly: GCF_000522505.1. Taxonomy (GTDB): domain Bacteria; phylum Actinomycetota; class Actinomycetes; order Actinomycetales; family Bifidobacteriaceae; genus Bifidobacterium; species Bifidobacterium moukalabense. The sequence continues at coordinate 812,269 of NZ_AZMV01000007.1, forward strand.
ACTGTCGCAAGGCCGACAGCGAGCCGTACATGCCGCCGAAATCCTCGGCTATCGACATCTCGTTGTCATTGACGATGATGATGAGATTGCCGCCCTGTTCGGCGGCGTTGTTCAATCCTTCGAAGGCGATCGCCGAGCTCAACGCGCCGTCGCCGATCACGGCGATCACATTGCCGATACCGCTGCGACCGGATGCGGAGACCTGCATATCGCGCGCCTTCGCAAGACCGCAGGCCAATGAAATGGACGTGCCGGTATGGCCCAGCACGAAGGAGTCGTGCTCGCTTTCGCACGGATTCGTGAAGCCGGTCACCGACCCGAACCGTTCCGGATCGGTATAGGCGGCGGCGCGGCCGGTCAGCATCTTATGCACATAGCTTTGGTGGGAGACGTCGAAGATAAAACGGTCATGCGGCGAATCGAATACGTGATGCAAGGCCACCGTCAATTCCACGACACCCAGATTCGAACCGATATGACCGCCATGCTTTCGGCCATACTCCAACAGGGTTGTGCGAATCTCGGCGCATAGATCGACAAGCTGCGAGGAGGAAAGGGCATGCACGTCGGCCGGAGAGTGTATCGAATTCAACATGCCAGCGGTCATCTTGCGCAACAATCCTTTCCCTTACCTTCCAAAGGCGAAATCCTATCCCACCATATGCCCCCGCGGAGGGATTCGCGGGCAAATGCCTGCAAAGTCTTCTCAACTACGGCACAATGGAGTCTACGAGACGTTCAACACAGTATCCGTAAAGGAGGGCCGATGAAGGCCGTATATGCTGCAGGAGTAGACTACGACGACCCGTTGTCCGTACTTGGGATCGGCGAACGGCCGGAGCCGCAGGCCAAACCGTTCTGGTCGACCATCCGTGTGCATGCCGCCACCGTGAACCACCATGATGTCTGGAGCCTGCAGGGCGTGGGGCTGAGCGCCGAGGTGACGCCGATGATTCTCGGCACCGACGCGGCGGGAGTGCTCGAAGAGGACATTCCCGTACGTAAAGGGCTCAAGGCCGGCAGCGAAGTGGTGCTCTACACGTTCATCGGCACCGACGGCGCGGGGGTGATGCCGGGGGAGCGGCGTACCATCCTGTCCGAGAAATATGCCGGAACCATGGCCGAACTGACGCAGGTGCCCAGCGCGAACGTGTTCGCCAAACCGGCCAACCTGAACCTCGATGAGGCGGCGGCACTCGGTACCAGCTGGCTGACCGCCTATTCGCTGGTGTTCACCTCGGCGAACGTGAAACCCGGGGATACGATTCTGGTTCAGGGTGCGGGCGGCGGCGTATCCACCGCAGCCATACAGCTTGCGCACGCGGCCGGTCTGGAGGTGTTCGTCACCTCACGCAACGAATCCAAACGCGTCCGGGCCGTGGAAATCGGAGCCGACGCGGCCTTCGAACCGGGTGCACGCCTGCCGCGTAAGGTCGACGCGGTCATCGAATCGGTGGGCGCGGCCACCTGGAGCCATTCGGTCAGGTCGGTGCGACCCGGCGGCACCATCGCCATCTGCGGCGCCACCACCGGAGACCAACCCGGAGCCGAACTGACCCGTGTGTTCTTCCAAGATATCCGCATACAGGGCAACACCATGGGAACGCGCGAGGATTTCGCAAGACTGCTTCGCTTCGTGGAACACGCCGACCTGCATCCGGTGATCGACGCCGCATTCGCGCTCGCCGACGCACGCCGGGCATTCGCCAGGATGATCGATGGCGACGTTTTCGGAAAGGTCGTGCTGCACATCTAGCCGATTGCGTAAAGTAGCAAAGGTATTCTTGGCTATTCTCTACGGAGGTTTTCATGGCAGACAATAAGCCCGAAGTGGCGGTGATCATGGGCTCGGCGAGCGACTGGGAGACCATGAAGCATGCATGCGAGATGCTTGACAGGTTCGGGGTGCCGTACATGAAGCAGGTGATTTCCGCACACCGCACTCCGGAACTCATGGGCGAATTCGCGCACAACGCACGTGCCAACGGTCTGAAGGTCATCATCGCCGGCGCGGGCGGCGCGGCCCATCTGCCGGGCATGGTCGCAGCCCAGACCACACTGCCGGTCATCGGCGTTCCGGTGCGTTCCCATGCCCTGTCCGGTTGGGATTCGCTGCTGTCCATCGTGCAGATGCCGGGCGGCATTCCGGTGGCCACCACCGCGGTGGGCAATTCCGGTGCCACCAATGCCGGCCTGCTGGCCGTGAGCATGCTGAGCACCACTGACGAACGTTTGGCCGACGCCTTGCAGGAATACCGTGACTCGTTGAAGGAAAAGGTGGCTGAATCCAATGCCCAGCTTGTCTGAGGAAACCGGCGGCCGCGTTGAACGCCTGATGCCGGGAGCCACCATCGGTATCATCGGCGGTGGCCAGCTCGGCCGCATGATGGCATTGTCCGCACGGTACATGGGCTTTAGAATCGGCGTGCTCGACCCTACTCCCGACTGCCCGACCGCACAGGTGGCCGATTTCCAGATCACCGCCGAGTACGATGACATCAACGCCATCCGTGAACTGGCGGAGCGATCCGATGTGCTCACCTATGAGTTCGAGAATGTGGACGCCGATGCCATCGATCAGGTGCGTGCCCTTGCGGCGGCGCCGCAAGGCACCGATCTTCTGCGGGTCACGCAGGATCGTGTCAACGAAAAGCGTTTCATCAACGATCATGGCACCGAAACCGCTCCGTGGAAGGCCGTGAACAGCTTCGAGGAGCTCGACGCGGCGCTGGATGAGATTCATTACCCGGCCGTGCTGAAGACTCGCTCCGGCGGCTACGACGGTCACGGTCAGACCGTGCTGCGTTCCGACGCGGATCTGGAGAGGGTGCGTGCCCGTGGGGACCGCGGCGGCGGTTTCCCTCCCAGCATTCTTGAGGGATTCGTCGATTTCGCCTTTGAAGCGAGCATCCTTGTCGCCGGCAACGGTGAGGATTACGTGACCTTCCCGATCGTGCGCAACGAGCATCGCAACAACATCCTGCATATGACCATCGCACCGGCCGAAGTGAGCGATGAGGTGGCGCACGAGGCGCATGCACTCGCCTTGCGCTTGGCCGAAGGCTTCAGACTGGCTGGTATTCTGGCCATCGAACTGTTCGTCACCAAGGACGGCAGGGTGGTGGTCAATGAGCTGGCCCCGCGTCCGCACAATTCCGGCCACTACACCATCGAGGCCTGCTCCTTCGACCAGTTCGACGCGCACATTCGGGGCATCGCCGGATGGCCGCTCGAGCAGCCGCAGCTGTTGAAGCCGGCCGTGATGGTGAACGTGCTCGGCCAGCATGTGGCGCCGACCCGCGCCCTGATCGCCGACCACCCTGAATGGAACGTGCATGACTACTGCAAGGCCGAGGTGCGCCACGATCGCAAGATGGGGCACATCACCGTGCTGACCGACGATACTGCCGAAACCGTGGCCGGTCTGGAATCGACCGGCTGCTGGAACGACTTGAAGAAAGCCTGAAATCCGAACCAATGAGTGAACACATCGTGCGCCAGACCCGTCAGAAGGATGCGATTCGGGAGGCGTTGAGCGGCAATGACGAATTCATCTCCGCGCAGGACCTGCACCGCAAGCTGGAGGATGAGGGTGTGCATATCGGCTTGGCGACGGTGTACCGCCAGCTCAATGCGCTGGTCGAGTCGGGCAGTGCCGACACGGTCCGACTCGATGGCCAGCAGCTGTACCGTCTGTGCGGTGATGACGGACACCATCATCACCTGGTATGCACATCATGCGGTAAAACCGTGGAGATCGACCCTCCCAGCGAGGATTGGCTGCGTGGCATAGCGAAGAAGCATGGCTTCATCATCGAATCACACACCGTCGAGGTGTTCGGACTGTGCCCCGACTGCCAACGCGAACGGCGGTCTCACGAGGAAGCGTAATGCCATCGCTTCCCGAGTAGCGAGAATCGTAAAGAAATATGTTCGCATGCCGCTCCTTTCAGGAATGTATATCACAATGAGCATGGCAAAACGTGAACAAAAGTGGGGAAACGCGTGACCAAAACATCCGTGAACAAACCGATTGAAGAACTGAGCATCGCAACGCTCGACCCGTCCGCTCCCGTCAAGAGGCGCAAGGAATTTCCAGGTTGGCTCTATGCCGTGCTGTTTCTGGTATTCGATTTTCTCGCGATTGCGATTCTGCAGTGGGGCGTTACGCTGACCAGCACCCGAGTGACGCTGTCCAGCCCGCTCAACGGTTTGGGCGATATGATCTCGAAGATGTGGCTGAAGTTCAACTTCGTGTTCCTGTTGAATATGATCATGGTCGGCATCATCTACCTGGTGTTGCTCATGCTGTTCAACCGATTCTGGATAGCCACGCCGGTGCTGATCGCGATCGCCACGGTCATCGCGGTGATCGAACGGTTCAAGGTCGAGATTCGATATGAGGCGATTCTGCCGTCCGATCTGAACTTCCTTGGCTCGAATACCGGCAATCTCATGAGTTTCATGCCATCGAACGCACCGTTGGTGATCGGCGTGGCAGTGGCCGCATTCGCCGTGTTCGTGGCGCTGATCGTGTTCCTCAACCATATCGACGGACGCCGCGGTCGTATGATCCGCGGCTCCAATCCCGGTCTTGCCGCGGTCTCCCGTCTGCTGCTGATTGCGGTGCCGGGTCTCGGGTTCGGTCTGTACATCGCGCAGGTCGGCACCGTTGATTCATGGGCGTACAACCTGTCCCGCGGCATGGGGGACACGCCTTCCATGTGGGATTCCGTCTACGACGCGCAGCGCAACGGCCCGGTCGTCTCCTTCGTGCGCCAGCTCAATCCGAAAGTCATGGACACGCCTTCCGACTATAGCGAGGAGACCATGAAGGCCGTGGCCGCACGCTATGAAAAGGCCGCGAAGAAGATCAACGCGAACCGTTCCGCGAACATGACCGACAGCACCGTGATCTATGTGCTGTCCGAATCCTTCTCCGACCCCTCGCGTGTGCCGGGCCTGAAGGTCAACAAGGATGCGATGCCGAACATCCGTTCCATCAAGAAGAACACCACCTCCGGCCTGATGCTGTCTTCCGGATACGGCGGCGGCACCGCCAACCTCGAGTATATGGGGCTGACCGGCCTGAGCATGGCGAATTTCGATTCATCGCTGACCAGTCCCTACCAGCAGCTGGTGCCGACCGAGCATTGGACGCCGACCATCAACCAGATGTGGGGCTCGGCCAGGAACTCCATCGGCCTGCATCCGTATGAGCCGTCCATGTACTCGCGTGCCACGAACTATAAGAAGTTCGGTTTCTCGCATTTCTACACGCTTGAGGGCGACGACATCATCTCTCATCAAGACAAGATCGACGATTCTCCGTACGTCAGTGACGAGGCCGCCTACAAGAGCACCATCGAAGAGGTGAAGAAGAGCAAGAGCGGCCAGTTCCTGCAACTCATCACCATGCAGAACCACATGCCGTACAAGAACTGGTACAAGAACAACGAGTTCAAGGTGGAGTCGACTACCGGCACACCGCTGGGGGAGGGCGAGACCGAATCGATCGAAACCTATGCCAAGGGCATGGAGCTGACCGACACCGCCACCAAGGACTTCCTTGACCAGCTTGACGAAATCGACAAGCCGATCACCGTGGTCTTCTACGGCGACCATCTGCCGGGCATCTACTCCTCCGCCAGTGAGGACGAAGACAACTCGCTCGACCTGCACCTGACCGACTATTTCATCTGGTCCAACAAGGCCTCGTCTTCGGCCAATACCAAGATTTCCGACGACAACTATTCCTCGCCGAACTTCTTCGTGGCCGAGGCGGCCGAGCATATGGATGCCAAGGTATCGCCGTATCTGGCGTTCCTTACGCAGATGCACTCCAAGATCGCCGCCATGGAGCCGCCGGTCGTCAACAACATCCAGGGCTGGGACCGCATCCCCGAAGGCCAGAACATCTATCTTGACCAGGATGGCAAGCCGATGGCCGAGAAGGACCTCGATGCCGAAACCAAGCAGCTGCTGGCCGACTACAAGTTGATTCAATACGACATCACGGCGGGTAAGAACTACCTGAAATCCACAGGCTTCATGGATCTGCCGGAGTGATGGCGGCGGCGAACCGCAGTCGATGCGATTGACATGATCGAGGATGGCCGATGATATGCGGCCATCCTCTTGTTGTCTTGGCGACGTGCAGAAACTTTACATTTGTTCATCTAAAAAAGTGGACAAATGTAAAATACAGTGCTACGGTGAAACGTATTACCAACCAAGGAGGGTTGGTCCTCCAAATAGTTCACGTTGCATGAAAGGTCGTCGAAATCATGAAGCTCACCCAGTCGCAGCTCGCCAAATACATGGACCATACCCTGCTCAAGGCGGATGCCACCGCTGCGCAGATCGATGCGGTGGTGGTCGAAGCCATTGGATATGGCACGGCCTCGGTGTGCATCAACCCTTATTGGGTGGCGCGGGTGCATGCCGCGTTGCAGGGCACCGACATCGCCACCTGCACGGTGATCGGTTTCCCTCTGGGGGCCGCCACGACCGCCGCCAAGGTGTTCGAAGCCCGTGACGCCATTGCACAAGGTGCGGATGAGGTCGACATGGTCATCAACATCGGCGAGCTTAAGGCGGGCGATGACGATGCGGTCCGTGCGGACATCAAGGCCGTTGCGGATGCCGTTCACGAAAACGGCGGGCTGCTCAAGGTCATCGTCGAGACGGCTCTGCTGACCGACGAGGAGAAGGTCCGGGCCAGCAGGCTCACCGTTGAGGGAGGGGCCGATTTCGTGAAGACTTCCACCGGCTTCGCTTCGGCAGGGGCCACGGCCTCCGATGTCAGGCTGATGCGCAAAACGGTGGGCGCCGATTTCGGTGTGAAGGCGGCCGGCGGCATCCATGATCTCGCCGATGCCTACGCCATGATCGAAGCGGGGGCCGATCGCCTCGGCGTCTCCGCATCCGTGGCCATTCTGGAAGAGGTCGGAATTCGATAATCGGAAAATATTCGACTTTCAATGACGAAAGGAACGTTATGACGGAACACGTCTTCACGAGATACAAACGCATACTGGCCATCGCGCTGGATTCCATCGGCATCGGACAGGCTCCGGACGCGGCCCGTTTCGATGATCTGGGAGCCGATACCCTCGGCCATATCGGTGAGTTCCTCGATGGCGGACTTCATGTGCCGAACATGGCACGTCTGGGGCTGGGCAACATTCGTCCCGACAATCCGATTGCGGGTGTGCCGGCGACCCAATCCCCGGTCGGCTGTTTCGGTAAGATGACCATCACCTCGCATGGCAATGATTCGTTGGATGGCCATTGGGAGATGATGTGCCTGCCGGTGCGTTTCGAGATGGCCACCTTCCCCGACGGCTTCCCGCAATGGATCGTCGACGGGCTGGAGGCGTTTTCGGGCCGCAGGGTCATCGTCAACAGGCCGTATTCGGGGACGGAGGTGATCCGCGACTACGGCGAGCATCAGATGAGGACCGGGGACCTCATCCTGTATACGTCCGGAGATTCCGTGCTGCAGATCGCCGCACACGAGGATGTGATTCCGGTCGACGAGCTGTATCGCATCTGTGCATATGCGCGCACGCTGATCAACGGTCCCGAAGTGGTGATGGGTCGTGTCATCGCACGTCCGTATGTCGGTCCGGACAGGGATCACTTCGTCCGGACTTCGAATCGTCATGACTATGGGCTGGAGCCGATCGAAAAAAACCGCACTCGATCTTCTGCATGACGATGGCGTGGACGTGCTGGCGGTAGGCAAGATCAACGACATCTTCTCCGGCCATGGCATCGACAAAGGCTGGCGCAACATGAGCAACATGGACGGCATGGACCATGTGGACGAAGCCATGCGAGAGGATTTCACGGGCCTGTGCTTCGTGAACCTCGTGGATTTTGACGCCATGTACGGCCATCGTCGTGACGCCCAAGGGGACGGGGAGGCGCTGATGGCCTTCGACGAGCGCCTGGGTCTGGTCATGGAGACCATGCATGATGACGATCTGCTGCTTATCACGGCGGACCATGGCAACGATCCGACGTACAAGGGCACCGATCATACCCGCGAATTCGTGCCGATCCTCGCCTACTCGCCGTCGATGTCGCATCCCGGCACGTCGCTGGGCGTACGGGCCATGGCGAGCGATATGGGCGCCACCATACTGGACAACTTCGGTGTTTCCGGCAACGGCAATGGCACGAGTTTCCTCGAGGCCATCAGCTAGGTTGGCTGTTCAGTGGGTATTGATCGGAATCGATGCGGAAGGAATGCGACATGGTCTCGAAGGAAGAACGTGTGGCGGAGGCCCTGAAGGTGGCGAAACTGTACTACCGGGAAGGGCTCAGCCAGAACGACATCGCCGAGAGCATGTCCATCTCCCGTCCGACGGTTTCCCGACTGTTGAGCTTCGCACTCGACAGCGGGTTGGTCCGCATCGAAATCGGCGATCCGGCCGATGACATGAACCAGCTCGCCCGCGATCTGGAACGTCGATACGATCTCAAACGTGTGATCGCGGTGCCCACGGATGTCGTGGCGCCGTCCAACCGGCTTGATGCGGTCGGGCAGGAGGCGGCCCGGTACATCGAGGGCATCGTGCGCGATGATGACGTCATCGGCATCGGCTGGGGGCGGACCGTATATGCCATTGGCGAGCACCTGGCCCCGAAGGATGTTCGCGGCGTCACCGTGGTGCAGGTCAAGGGCAGTGCGTCGAATACGGAAAGCAACAATTATGCGTTTGAAAGCGCGAATGCCTTTGCGAACGCCTTTCGTACGGTGCCGCAGTACCTGCCATTGCCGGTGATCTTCGAGAATGCGCAGACCAAGGAACTGGTGGAGCGTGAAACCTATATCCGGCGTATAGCGGATATGGGCAGGCGGGCCGATATCGTGGTGTTCACCGTCGGAACCGTGCGCGACACGGCGATGCTGTTCAATCTGGGGTACCTTACCGCGCAGGAGCAGGAACGGCTCAAACGCATCGCGGTGGGGGACGTGGTCTCCCGCTTCATCGATGCGGAGGGCCGAATCGCGGATGAGGATATCGACCGACGTACCATCGGCATCCAGTTGGATGATCTGAAGAAGGTCGAACATTCCGTGCTGACCGTCGCGTCCGGGGCCAAGGTGTGCGCCGCGCATGCCGCGATCGTGGCCGGGTATGCGAACACGCTGATAGCGGATGCCGACAGTGCCCGGCAGCTGCTTGATTTCGAGGGCTGATCCGCCTTCGGCATATATTCCGATGGCCCGATCGAAGACGATCTGACCGAAAATATTCCAACTGATGACGGTTGGTGTATTTTTTTATGCGTGATTTCCTACTCTTATGAACATTTGTAGTAGTTTACGACACGCACATTTGTAAAATTTCCGATTTTGCTTTATTCTACTGATAATAGATAAAGCGCTTTATCAGAGTTGATATACATAATCACACACAGACGAAGGAGTCTATGGATATGCGCATGCTAGACATCATCGACGCCAAGCGCGGCGGCGACGCACTTTCCGAGGAGCAGATCAGGTTCTTTGTGGACGGCTATACCGCCGGTGACATCCCCGACTATCAGGCCAGCGCGCTGCTCATGGCCATCTGGTTCAACGGCATGAATTCCGAAGAGACCCGTGAGCTGACCATGGCGATGCTGGAATCCGGCGATCGGCTGGACCTGGGCGATATACCTGGCATCAAGGTCGATAAGCATTCCACGGGCGGCGTCGGCGACAAGGTGAGCATTCCGCTCGCACCATTGGTGGCATCCCTCGGCATAGTCGTGCCGATGATCTCCGGCAGAGGATTGGGCTATACCGGTGGCACGCTCGACAAACTCGAGGCGATTCCGGGTTATACCGTGGAAATCGAAGAGGACGCATTCAAGGAGCAACTTCGCAATGTCGGCTGCATCATCGCCGGAACCACCGGCAACATCGCGCCTGCCGACAAGAAGATCTATGCGTTGCGCGATGTGACCGATACCGTCGATTCCATTCCTCTGATCGCCGGCTCGATCATGAGCAAGAAGATCGCTTCCGGCACGGACGCGCTGGTCATGGATGTCAAGACCGGCTCGGGTGCGTTCATGAAGCGTGAGGAGGATGCGATCGCGCTTGCGGAGGCATTGGTCGCCATCGGCAAAGGCGTGGGCATGAACGCCATGGCGGTCATCTCCGATATGAATCAGCCGCTGGGCAAGGCCATCGGCAATGCCTTGGAAATCGAGGAATCCATCAGACTTCTTCGAGGCGAAGGGCCCGACGATCTGCTTGATCTCACGCTTACCATCGGCTCCCAGATGGTGGTTATGGCAGGTAAGGCGACAAGTCTTGATGAGGCCAGGGGCATGCTTGAAGCCAAGATCTCGGACGGGTCGGCCTTGGAACGCTTCCGCATGATGATCGAAGCCCAAGGCGGTGACGGCCGCGTGATCGACGACCCGACCATCATGCCGCAGGCCTCCCGTCATATCGAGTTCGTTGCCGATAGGAGCGGCGTCATCGCCTCAATGAAGGCCGATGATCTGGGAATCGCATCCATGCTTTTGGGTGGCGGACGCTCCACCAAGGACGATCGACTGGACTACGCGGTCGGACTGACGCTCGACAGGAAGATCGGCGATCCGGTCACGCAGGGCGATCGGATCCTGACCATTCACGCCAATCGTGATGACGTATCGGACGTGGAGCGACTGCTGCGTGAGGCGATCGTCATCGGCGACCATGCCGAACCGCTTACCCTGATCCACCGCGTAATTGCATAGCAAGGCCTTTGTGGACTCCTGCGGAGTGTCCGGAGAACAGTAACAAGAAAAGGAGAGATCATGTATCTCGCAATCAATATCCTGGGGCTCGTGGTGTTTCTGGCCCTGGGCTGGGTCTTCTCGAACGACCGAAAAGGCATCCAGTGGAAGTCGGTCGGCTGCATGGTGGCGCTGAACCTTATCATCGCGTGGCTGCTGACGAGCTTCGAAGGCGGCCGTGTCGTCGTGAAGGCCGCGGCCGACGGTTTCGCCTGGATCGTGAACATCTCATATCAGGGCATCAACTTCGCCTTGGCAAACTGGGTCGGCGCCGACGGCACCAATCCGACCCCGGTGAACTTCATCGCCAGCGCACTGCTGCCGATCCTGCTTATCGTTCCCCTGTTCGATATTCTGACCTACATCGGCTTCCTGCCATGGGTCATCAAGTGGATCGGTCGTGGCCTGAGCTTCATCACACGACGCCCGAAATTCGAGACCTTCTTCGCCGTCGAAATGATGTTCCTCGGCAACACCGAGGCCCTCGCCGTCTCCAAGGTGCAGCTGCGGCGCATGAAGGCCGGCCGCAACGTGACCCTCGCCATGATGTCGATGAGCTGCATCACCGCGGCCATCGTCGGATCCTATATTCAGATGGTCCCTGGCGAATTCGTCATCACCGCCATTCCGCTGAACTGCATCAACGCACTGATCGTCAGCCACATGCTGTACCCGGTCAGCGTCACCGCGGAGGAGGACGTCATCTATTCCACGGCCATGGACGTCGACGTGCTCGAAGGTCTGCCGGAAGAGGAACGTGCCAAGCGCGAGAAGGCGATTGCCGACTACAACGCATTGCCGTGGTATAGGAAGGTGTACAGGCGCGATCCCGCTCAGCCGGCCAAAGAGCCCTTCTTCTCGTTCCTAGGTGACTCCATTCTCTCCGGTGGCAGGCTGATTCTGATCATCACCGCCAACGTCATCGCATTCGTGGCGCTTGCGGGACTGATCGACAAGGTGCTCGCCCTGTTCTGGAACCAGCTGTCGTTGGAATCCATCCTCGGTGTGATCATGTATGTTCCGTCGCTGCTGCTCGGCCTTGATCCGGGAACCGCGTGGGATATGTCACAGCTTATGGGGCTGAAACTCGTGACCAACGAATTCGTGGTCATGGGGCAGATCACCGGTGACATCGCCACCTATGCGACCCATTACAAGGCCGTGCTGACCGTGTTCATCACCTCTTTCGCGAACTTTTCCACGCTGGGCATGGTCATCGGTTGCTTCAAGGGCATGGTGGCCAAGGAGAAGAACGATGCCATCTCCAAGCAGGTCGGGCGCATGCTGGTCGCTGGCATCCTCGTCTCCCTGCTGTCCGCCGCAATGGTCGGCCTGTTCTGCTGGTGACGGCCGGTCCGGTATGGACGACGGATAGCCGTGTCATTATCAGTATCAAACAGTCATCAAAGGAGAATAATATGGTCACCAAAATCATTCTGGATTGCGATCCCGGCCATGACGATGCGGTCGCGTTGCTGCTCGCAGTGGGCAATCCCGATATCGAACTGGTCGGTGTCACCACCGTCGGTGGCAACCAGAGCCTCGACAAGGTCACCTACAATGCGCGTGCCGTACTGGGAAAGGCACATGCCGCCGAAGTTCCGGTACGTGCCGGCTGCGGACGGCCATTGATCCGTCCGCTCAAGGATGCGGCCGACATTCACGGCGAGACCGGTCTGGACGGTGTCGAACTGCCTGTGCCAAGCCGACCGCTTGACGAGGGACATGCCGTCAACTGGATCATCGATACCATCATGAACAGCGAGTCCGGAAGCATCACGCTGGTGCCGACGGGTCCCCTGACCAACATAGCCATGGCCGTACGTCTGGAGCCGCGTATCGTGGAACGCGTCAAGGAAGTCGTGCTGATGGGCGGCGGCTATCATGTGGGCAACTGCGGTCCCGTGGCGGAATTCAATATCTTCACCGATCCGGAAGCCGCACATATCGTGTTCAACGCGCCATGGCATCGCCTGACCATGATTGGCCTTGATCTGACCCATCAGGCATTGTGCACGCCTGAAGTGCAACGGCGCATCGAGGGTATCGGCACCGATCTCGCATGGTTCGTCTCCGGATTGATGGATTTCTTCCGCAAGGCGTACCGGAATGACCAAAGTTTTGTCGATCCGCCGGTGCACGATCCCTGCACGATTGCATACCTGATCGATCCGGGCATCATCACCACCCGCCGTTGCCCGATAGACGTTGAGCTGCGCGGCGAGCTGACCGTCGGCATGACCGTCGCCGACCTGAACGGCCTGGAACCGAGCGAGGAGGAGTGCCGCACCCAGGTGGCCACCAAGCTGGACTTCGGCAGGTTCTGGGCGTTGGTCGAAGACGCCATCCGCACCATCGGCTGATTGCGGTCGTGGAATAAGCGAACCCGCGGATCGAATGGCCGGAAAAGTCAGGAGTCCATTCGATCCGAGGGTTCGCTTCGTATGTTCATACGCTGCTACGCGTTCAGGGCCTTGGCCCCGATATCGTGGCGATAGAACATGCCTGTGGTGTCGAGCTGGTCGATGATCTCATAGACTTTGTCTTGTGCGGTCTTGATATCGGAGGCGGAGGCCTCCACGAGCAGCACACGGCCGGAACTGGCCACCAGGCCGTGTGCGCCGTTGGACACGCCGGCATAGTAGACGTGGGAATTGGCATCGACCGGAATTTCGGGGATTGCGGCACCCTTGACCACGTTGACCGGATATCCTTCGGCTGCGAGTACCACACCGAGGGTGGCGTTCTCATCGTCCCAGGTGAATTCCGGGGTCTCGCCATTGAGGATGGCGTTGATGCCGGCACCGAGGTCGGAGGTGAGCTTCGGCAGCACCACTTCGGTTTCCGGATCGCCGAAGCGGGCGTTGAACTCGATGACCTTCGGGCCTTCGGCGGTGGCGATTAGACCCGCATACAGAATGCCGGTGAACGGCGTGCCCTCGTCGGCCATGGCCTCGACGGTCGGCCTGACGATGGTCTCAATGGCGGTATCGACCACGCTCTGGCTGATCTGAGGAACCGGGCTGTAGGCGCCCATGCCGCCGGTGTTCGGGCCCTTGTCTCCATCATAGGCACGCTTGTGATCCTGCGAAATCGGCATCGGCCAGAAGTCGGTGCCGTTTACGAAGCTCATCAACGAGAATTCCTGACCTTCGAGGAAGTCCTCGATGACCACTTTGGCGCCGGCGTTGCCGAAACGATGATCGACGAAAATATCTTCCAAGGCGGCGATGGCGGCATCCTCGTCCATCGCGACGGTCACACCCTTGCCTGCGGCCAGACCATCGGCCTTGATCACAATCGGGGCGCCATGCTCCCGCACGTAGGCGACGGAACGGTCCAGCTCATCGAAGGTCCGATACTTCGCGGTCGGAATGTCATGACGTTCCATAAGCTGCTTGGCGAAGTCCTTGGAACCTTCGATCTGGGCGGCGGCCTTGTTCGGACCGAACGCCTTGATGCCGGCCGCGGCGAAATCGTCGACGATACCTTCGATCAGCGGTACCTCCGGGCCCACGAACACCCAGTCGTAGTCGTTGTTCTTCACGAATTCGACCAGCGCGGCATGGTTGGATGGATTGAGTTGCGTGATGCGGATGCCGTCCAGCTCCATGCCCGGATTGCCCGGAGCCACGGTGACCTCGCTGACGCTGCCGCCACGCATCAATGCGTGTGCGATGGCGTGCTCGCGCGCGCCGGAACCGATAACCAGAACCTTCATTTTTCCTCCTATTACTGGCCCCCGCCGGCGAGGGCTGCCGTGAAGTGACCGGGGTGGCCCATAATCGGGCCACCCCTTAATTGCTATTACCGAAGTTCGACGTCGTCGTTGGTCTTCTTCACGATGCTGCCCAGCACGTAGCCGGTCTCACCGTTGCTCTTGAGCAGTTCCATGGTTTTGTCGGCATCCTCGGCACTGACTGCCAGTACCATGCCGATGCCCATGTTGAAGATGTTGAACATCTCCATATGATCGATTTCTCCGGCCTTCTCAAGCACATCGAAAATCGGCAGGACAGGCCAGGAACTAAGGTCGATGCGGGCGGCAAGACCGTCCGGAATCATACGCGGGACATTCTCGATGAAGCCTCCGCCGGTGATGTGGGCAACGCCCTTGACCACGCCTGCCTTGAACAGTGGGGAAAGGGCCTTGACGTAGATTTTGGTCGGGGTGAGCAGCACGTCGCCGAGTTTTTCCCCACCCAGTTCGTCCAGTACGGTGTCCACGGTGTAGCCGGCCTGCTCGAACAGGGCCTTGCGCACCAGGGAGAATCCATTGGAATGAACGCCGGTGGACGGCAGACCGATGAGCACGTCGCTTTCGCAGATGGTGGAACCGTCGACGATCGCTGATTTTTCGGCCACGCCGACTGCAAAACCAGCCAGATCATACTCGTCTTCATCGTACATGCCCGGCATTTCGGCGGTTTCGCCGCCGATCAGGCCGGATCCCGCCTGTACGCAACCGTCGGCCACGCCGGAAACGACCTGTTCGAGCAGGGCGGGATCGTTCTTGCCGCAGGCGATATAGTCCAGGAAAAAGAGCGGTTCGGCGCCTTGGGCGGCGATGTCGTTGACGCACATGGCCACACAGTCGATGCCGATGGTGTCGTGCTTGTTTGCCATCTTGGCCACGACCAGCTTGGTGCCGACGCCGTCGGTGCCCGAGATCAGTACGGGCTCCTGGTAACCGAGGGAAGCCAGATCGAACAAGCCGCCAAAGCCTCCGATGCCGCCGACCACGCCCGGACGGTTGGTGCGTGCCACATGGGACTTGATGCGCTTGACGACTTCGTAACCGGCTTCGACGCTTACGCCGGCCTCTTCATATGCTTTTGGCATATCAAACCTTTCTAGGGTTTCAGTGTTCTTCTTTGTGGTTGTGGACGTGCAATGGAGTCGGGTTCCGGACGGCCTGACCGCCACACGGAACCCGCAACGGCTATTCCCGTGCCTGTGCCGCTCCTGCAGGCTGCACCTTATACTCGTTGCCCTCATACTTGCTCTTGTACAGGGCGAATTCGGGCAGGCGCACACGGTCTTCGGGGGTGAGGGATTTAAGGAAATCGGCCTCATAATCGTCGAGGGCGGTGGGGTAGTCGCCGTTGAAGTAGGCCACGCACAGGCCTCCGTAGGGCGCGTCGGCACCCAGGCCGATGGATTCGACCAGGCCATCGAGCGATAAGAATGCCAGGGAATCGGCGCCGATGAAGTCACGGATCTCCTCAACCGATTTCTTTGCGGCGATAAGCTCCTTGGTAGTGGAGATGTCGATGCCGTAGAAGCAGGGGTATTTCAGTGGCGGCGAGCTGATGCGCATGTGCACTTCGGCCGCACCGGCCTCCTTGAGCAACTGCACGATACGCTTGGAGGTGGTGCCGCGCACGATGGAATCGTCAATGACGATCACGCGCTTGCCCTTGACTACGCCGCGCACGGCGGAAAGCTTCATGCGCACACCCTGTTCACGTAGCTCCTGCGTCGGCTGGATGAATGTGCGAGCCACATACTGGTTCTTGATCAGGCCCATTTCGTTGGGCAATCCGGCGGCTTCCGCATAGCCCGAAGCCGCGGATAGCGAGGAGTTCGGCACGCCGATGACCATGTCGGCGTCCACCGGGGATTCCTGTGCCAGTCGTGCGCCCATGCGCTTGCGGGCGGAGTGCACGTTCACGCCGTAGATGTCGGAATCGGGGCGGGCGAAGTAGATGAATTCCATCGAGCAGATGGCCAGTTGCGTCTGGTTGGTGTACTGCACGATCCTGTAGCCATGGTCGTTGACGACCACGATTTCGCCCGGGCGGATGTTGCGTACCAGTTCGGCGCCGACGATGTCGAGCGCGCAGGTCTCGGAGGCGAGCACATAGGCGCCGTTCTTCATCTTGCCGAGGGACAGCGGGCGAAAGCCGTTCGGGTCGAGCGCGCCGATCATGGCGTCTTCGGTCATGATCAGATAGGCGAAGCCGCCGTGTACGGTGTTGAGCGCTTCCTTGAGCTTGTCCATGAACGTGCGTTGCGTGGAGCGACGCAGCAGGTGCATCAGCACTTCGGTGTCGGAGTTGGAGTGGAAGATCGCGCCTTCGTCTTCCAGCTTGCGGCGCAGGGACGGGCAGTTCGTCAGATTGCCGTTGTGGCACAGGGCCATATCGCCGTCATGGAAGCGGAAGATGAACGGTTGGATGTTGTCGGTACCGCCCGAACCGGCAGTGGCGTAGCGCACATGGCCGATCGCCCTGTCTCCCTTCAGACGTTCGATTTCGCGTTCGTCGCTGAACACCTGGGTCAGCAGACCCGTTCCGCGATGACCGATGAGATGACCATTATCGTTCGAGACAATGCCGGCGCCTTCCTGACCGCGATGCTGCAGCGCATGCAGACCGAAGTAGGTGAGTCGGGCGGCGTCAGGGTGGCCCCAAACGCCGAAAATACCGCATTCCTCGTGGATGTCTTCGAGTTCAGCTGACAAGCCAAAGCTCCTTCCAAAACCATGGAGACAAGGGGTTCGCTACCGTTCAACCCTACCAACCGCCGGCTACAACCGGCGGGTTCGCATGGAATGCCGGAACGCGCGGTATGTCGAACAGATGTTCGAAGCTTTTGCTATGATGAAAGGGTGAATCGTCCATTGTCGGAGGGGTGGAAGAAGGAGTCATGGCCGAACGTACGTATATCGCCATCGATCTGAAGTCCTTCTACGCCTCGTCCGAATGCGCGGAACTTGGTTTCGATGCGCTGCGTACGCATCTGGTGGTGGCGGACCAGTCGAGGACCGACAAGACCATTTGCCTGGCGGTGTCCCCATCGCTGAAGGAATATGGGCTTCCTGGTCGTGCGCGGCTGTTCGAAGTCAAGGCGAAGCTCAAGGAGGTCAATGCGGTTCGGCGCAGGGCGGCGCCGGGAGGCGTGCTCGTCGGCGAATCGTACCAGGTGGATGAGCTGGAGGCCGATCCGAATCTTGCCGCAGGCGTGTATATCGCCAAACCCCGCATGTCGCACTATCTCGCCGTCAGTGCGAAAATCTACGGCATCTATCTGCAGTTTGTGTCTGCGCAAGACATTCATGTCTATTCCATCGACGAGGTGTTCATGGATGTCACCGGGTACCTGCGCGCCTACGGCAAGGGCGTGCACAATCTGGCGAAGGAGATCATCCAACGGATCTTCGACGAAACCAAAATCACCGCGACGGCTGGCATCGGCACGAACATGTATCTTGCAAAAGTGGCCATGGACATTGTGGCGAAGCATATTCCGGCGGATGCGGACGGCGTGCGCATCGCGCAACTGGATGAGATGTCGTACCGGCGTCTGCTGTGGAACCACCGGCCGTTGACGGATTTCTGGCGCGTGGGCCGTGGATATGCGAAAAAACTTGAAGCCCAGGGACTGATGACCATGGGTGATATCGCACGATGCTCGCTGGGCAAGGCCTCCGAATACTACAACGAGGATCTGCTGTACAGGATGTTCGGCGTGAACGCGGAGCTGCTCATCGATCATGCCTGGGGTTGGGAACCCTGCACCATTGCGGATATCAGGGCATACAAGCCGGCCGGCCACAGCATGAGTTCCGGGCAAGTGCTCACGGGTGCCGTTGGTTTTGAGACCGCACGACTGATCGCCAAGGAGATGGCGGACACACTGTCGTTGGATCTGGTGGCCAAGGGCGTGAAGGCCGGCCGTATGGGACTGATGGTCGGATATGATACCGCCAGTCTGGACCCGAAACGATTGGGGGAATGCGGTACGCCGGAGTTGAGGATGATTGCCGGTCGTGCGGCCGCTGGGTATGACGGACCGGTCGCGATTGACCGGTATGGCCGCCGTGTGCCCAAACCCGCAACCGGATCGATTGGTCTGGGAGAGTGCAGTTCCTCGTCGGCCCGTATTCGTGACGCCGTGGATGAGCTGTTTTGCGCGATTGCGGACAGGCGGTTGCTGGTGCGGCGGCTGAATGTGGTCGCGGCGGATCTCATGACCGAGGAGGAGCTGGTCGCACATAGGGCTGCTTCCGACTATACCCAGCCTGATCTGTTCGACACTGCCGATGGAGTTGCGCCATCACAGGATGTTGCGGCTTGCGGTGCTCAGCCGGAACCGGGAATGACCGAGCATCACGTGCAGCAAACCATCCTTGACATCAAGCGTAAGTTCGGTAAAAACGCGGTCATCAAAGGCATGGACCTCTTTGACGACGCTACCGGTCAGCAGCGCAACAACCAGATCGGAGGCCATGCCGCATGAGCCTGCAGGAGACCCATCGCTATGACGACATCATCGATCTGCCGCATTACCGGTCGCGCACGCATGCGCACATGAGCGCGCACAATCGTGCCGCCCAATTCATGCCGTTCGCCGCCCTGACCGGTTATGAGGACATCATCAGACAGACCGCTGAATCCAGCAACGCGGCCGTCGAACGGGCCAATACGCCTGTGGGCCTTGAGGACGGATACTTTTCCGCCTGAGTTCTGTGCCTGACTGGTGCTCTCTGGAATGGTATCGGCGCCGGTTGAGTATGCTTGAATCTTATTTTGATTCAGAGACACCTGTTGCATATTAAAGGAGGAATGCTCACTCCATCCGTTCAGGTGTCGGATAGATGTCGCAGGTGCCGGAGATAAAGAAGAGGCAATCAGTCTTGGCTGTATTTGCCATTATCTTCGCTTCGCTTTCCTTTTTGGCGTCTATTAATTAGTGGCGGCAGTACGCTTTCGACAGGTCTGATTGTATTCTGTGCTTCTCCGCCGGTTCTCTTTTCTGGATTGTCGTTCTATGCGACTCGCAAGGATGGCAAAGTTGGCGGAAGAGTCTTCGTGTATATTGCGATAGCCATTATCAGGCCTCTAATGCATCTGGCTATGGCGTTAGCTTAGATCCTAAAACGACTGGTGTAAACAAAAACGTCATGTCCATCCCGGTATCGCGATAAAAAGCGGGACATTGTTCGCAACCGAAGACCGAGGGGCTGTGTCTCAGAATGAACCTTGAAACACAGCCCCTCGGCCTTTCGCTCGGATGCCGCTCGGGTTATGTAGGTTGCTCTACGTGTCCTGGACCGGCATCGCGCATCAGTCGGCGAAGTACTCCACGCCGGCCGCGAACAACGGCTGGTCCTTCTCGCCCGGCACGTTCTTGAACGTGCCGTTGCTGTAGCGCTCGGAGTGGCCCATCTTGCCGAACACGCGACCGTCCGGGCTGGTGATGCCTTCGATGGCCAGTAGCGAGCCGTTCGGGTTCACGTCGAGGTCCATACCCGGCACGCCGGCCTCGTCCACGTACTGCGTGGCGATCTGGCCATTGGCCTTGAGCTGAGCGAGCACGTCGTCGGAGGCCACGAAGCGGCCTTCGCCGTGGGAGATGGCGATGGTGTGCATGTCGCCCACCTCGGTCTTGGCGAGCCACGGGGAGAGGTTCGACGCCACACGGGTGCGCACCAGACGGCTCTGATGGCGGCCGATGGTGTTGAACGTCAGCGTCGGGCATTCGGCGGTCATCGGCACGATGTCGCCGTACGGTACCAGGCCGAGCTTGATGAGCGCCTGGAAGCCGTTGCAGATGCCGAGCATCAGACCATCACGATTGTTCAACAGGTCGCGCACGGCTTCGGTCACGGCCGGGGCACGGAAGAACGCGGTGATGAACTTGGCGGAACCGTCCGGCTCGTCGCCACCGGAGAAGCCGCCGGGAATCATGATGATCTGGCTCTTCCGGATCTCCTCGACCAGCGCGGCGGTGGATTCGGCCACGGCGGCTGGGGTGAGATTGTTCACGATCAACGTACTCACATCGGCGCCTGCACGCTCGAAGGCGGCTGCGGAATCATACTCGCAGTTGTTGCCGGGGAACACCGGAATCACCACATGCGGCTTGGCGATGCCGGTGCCGGCATACACGGTCTTCTTCGGTGCCTCGAAGGAGATGGTCTCAGCCGTCTTGCCCTTCTCCTCATCCTTGGAACGATACGGGAACACGGATTCGATGCCGCCTTCCCATGCGTCCTGCAGCTCGGCCAGATCCAGTATCTCGCCGGCGGCGACAAACGAGTAGTCCTCGATGGTCTCACCGATCTCACCGACCTCGACGAGGTTGGACACAGCCGGAATCTTCGTGTCATCGGCCAGCTCCATGATGAAGGAGCCGTACGCCGGAGCGAACAGGTCATCCACGGAAATATCGGAGACGAGCTTCACGCCGATCTGGTTGCCGACGGTCATCTTGAAGAGGGCTTCGGCGGTAGCGCCGTAGCCTGGAGTGGACACGGCCAGAGCGTCACCGAAATCGGTCAGGGATTCAACGAGCAAGAACGCCTCCAGCAGTGCATCCTTGTTCGGCGTCAGGCCGTCTTCAAGGTAGCGTGGGGCGATACGGACCACGCGGTGGCCGGCGCCCTTGAATTCGGGGGAGGTGGCACGCTTCATGTTGCCTACGGCCACGGCGAATGAGATCAGGGTCGGCGGAACGTCAAGCTGCTCGAAGGTGCCGGACATGGAGTCCTTGCCACCGATCGCACCGGCTCCAAGGTCCACTTGAGCCATCAGGGCGCCCAGTACGGCGGCCATCGGCTTGCCCCAGCGCTCCGGTTCATCGCGCAGTTTCTCGAAATACTCCTGGAAGCTCAGGTACGCTTTCTCGTGCTCGAAACCGGCGGCGACCAGCTTCGACAGGGATTCGACCACGGACAGGTATGCGCCCGTGAACTGGTTCTTCTCCATGATGTACGGGTTGAAGCCCCAGGCCATCGCGGAGGCGGTGGTGGTCTCGCCGAACACCGGAAGCTTGGCGACCATGGCCATGTTCGGGGTCAGCTGCTTTCTGCCACCGAACGGCATGAGCACGGTACCCGCGCCGATAGTGGAGTCGAAACGCTCACTCAACCCCTTGTTGGAGGCCACGTTCAGGTCGGTAAGCATGGTGTGCATACGCTCGGATAGCGAGCCGGAAGCCCACGGCGTGGCGTAATCATGCTGCGCCTCGACATGCACCACCTGATGCTTCGGAGCGCCATTGGAGGCGAGGAATTCGCGGGACAGGTCCACGATCGTGTCTCCGTTCCACGTCATCGTCATACGCGGTTCCTCGGTCACCGTCGCGATGACCTCGGCCTCGAGGTTCTCTTCCCTGGCATAACCGAGGAATTCGTCCACATCCTCCGCAGACACATCCACGGCCATACGTTCCTGCGATTCGGAAATCGCAAGCTCGGTGCCGTCCAGACCCTCGTATTTCTTGGACACCTTGTTGAGATCCACATACAGGCCGTCAGCCAGCTCACCGACCGCCACGGATACGCCGCCCGCACCGAAATCGTTGCAGCGCTTGATTAGACGGCATGCGTCGCCACGGCGGAACAGACGCTGCAACTTGCGTTCGACCGGCGCGTTGCCCTTCTGCACCTCGGCACCGTCGAGTTCCAGCGATTCGACGTTGTGGGCCTTGGAAGCGCCGGTCGCGCCACCGATGCCGTCACGTCCGGTACGCCCGCCGAGCAGGATGATCTTGTCGCCGGGGGCCGGGGTCTCACGGCGCACATGATCGGCCGGGGTCGCAGCCACGACCGCACCGACCTCCATGCGCTTGGCCACATAGCCCGGGTGGTAGATCTCGTCGACCTGGCCGGTGGCCAGACCGATCTGATTGCCGTAGGAGGAGTAGCCGGCTGCGGCGGTAGTGACGAGCTTGCGCTGGGGGAGCTTGCCTTCGAGCGTCTCGGAAACCGGAACGGTCGGATCGGCGGCGCCGGTCACGCGCATGGCCTGATACACGTAGGAACGGCCGGACAGCGGATCGCGGATGCAGCCGCCGATGCAGGTGGCCGCGCCACCGAACGGCTCGATTTCGGTCGGGTGGTTGTGGGTTTCGTTCTTGAACAGGAACAGCCAATCCTCATCCTGGCCGTTCACATCCACCTTCACCTTGACGGTGCAGGCGTTGATCTCCTCGGACTCGTCAAGGTTCTTCAGAATGCCGTTCTTCTTGAGCCACTTCGCGCCGATCGTGCCCATATCCATCAGGCATACCGGCTTGGCATCACGGCCCAGTTCGTGGCGCATCTCAAGGTACTTGTCGAACGCGGCCTTGACGGCGGCATCGTCGATCGTGACCTCATCGAGCTGCGTGCCGAATGTGGTATGTCGGCAATGATCCGACCAGTAGGTGTCGATCACCTTGATCTCGGTGATGGTCGGATCACGCTGCTCCTCGATGAAGTGCGTACGGCAGAACTGCAGGTCGGCCAGATCCATGGCGAGACCACGGTCGGCGATGAACTGCTCGAGATCGGCGTCGCTCATGGTGCGGAAGCCTTCGATGACCTCCACCTTGCCCGGGACCGGCACCTGGGTCTTGAGCGTGGTCTTCGGCTTGAGGGAGGCTTCACGGGCCTCGACCGGGTTGATCACATAATGCTTGATGGCATCAACGTCATCGGCGGACAGTTCGCCCTCCAACGCATACACCTTGGCGGAGCGCACGGTAGGGCGCTCACCCTGCGAAATCAGCTGGATGCATTCACTGGCGGAATCGGCACGTTGGTCGAACTGACCCGGCAGATATTCCACGGCGAACACGGTATCGGCGCCAAAATCCGGTAGCTCGGTGCAGACATCATCCACCTGCGGCTCGCTGAACACGGTCGGCGTGGCTTGGGCGAACAGCTCTTCGCTGATGCCTTCCACGTCGTAACGGTTGACGAGACGCACGTTCTTCAGTGCCTTGATGCCGAGAATGGTTCTGAGCTCGTTGGCAAGCTGCCGCGCCTCGACGTCAAAGCCATGCTTCTTCTCCACATACACGCGGAAAACCATGTGTGTCATCTCCTTCTCACAAGAGTTTCGGGATTTCAAAGAATGATGAAAACAAATTGAGCCCGCATCCGGCTTGCGCTCCGGATGCGGGCTGCACACGTATTATTCGGCTACTTCGATGCCTTCGGACTTGGCGAGTTCGGCCAATCGGCTTTCGATCTCCTCATATGCCGGAATGATGTCGCCCAGGTCGCGGCGGAACAGATCCTTGTCGAGATGTTCGACCTTGCCGGAATGGTCGCGCTGGTCCCACAGGCGGCAGGAATCCGGGGTGATCTCATCGGCCAGCAGCAGCGTGCCGTCGCTGGTGCGTCCCATCTCGATCTTGAAATCCACGAGCTTGACGTCGATCTTGGCGAAGATCTCGATCAGGGCCTCGTTGATGCGGCGGGCGAGCGGTGCGATTTCGGCGAGATCCTCACGGGTGCAAGTGCCCAAGGCCACCAGATCGTCGTCATTCACGAACGGATCATGCAGATCGTCGTTCTTCAGGAAGTATTCGAGCACCGGCTCCTTGAGGGCCATACCCTCCTCAACGCCCAGGCGGGAGCAGAAATGGCCGGCGGCGGTGTTGCGCAGCACGATCTCCAGCGGGAACATGGTGACCTTCCTGACCAGCTGGGAGGTGTCACCGACGCGGGCCACAAGGTGGCTTTCGATGCTGCGCTTCTTCAGAAGATCGAAGATCAGCGTGGTGATGAGGTTGTTCAACCTGCCCTTGCCGGCGAAGTCTTCCTTCTTCTCGCCGTCACCTGCGGTAGCGGAGTTCTTGTATTCGACCCAAAGCACTTCCGGATCGTCAGTTGCGTACAGTTGCTTGGCCTTGCCCTCGTAGAGCTTTTCCAGCTTCTCCATTACTCGCCTTTCCTGGAATGGTAGGTAGATAGTTTGGTGAACTTGACGGTTAACAAGATACCAACTGGAGGCTACAATCGGGGCATTTTCGGTGCGTTTCACAGGGCGCCCCGAAGGGGTGGTCAGACGATGCCGACTCCAATCGTTTCGGCCACATGCGCGGCCTTGGCCCGAGCGGCGGATTCGTCGGTTCCGATAGCCAGCGCGACCGCCATACGGCGATGGCCATGCACCTCGGGCTTGGCGAAGATGCGCAGATCGGTCCCCGGCTCAGCCAATGCGTCGGCGACATTCGTGAATTCGACCTCACCGTCGCCCTCCACCACGATGGCACGGCTGGCCGCGACCGATCCCGCCGGAATGGAAAGCGCCACATGGCCTTCCGTGATCGGCATGCCGAGAATCGCACGGGCATGCAGTGCGAACTCGCTCAGCCGCTGTGAGGCCATGGTCACCATGCCGGTATCGTGCGGGCGGGGGGAGACCTCATTGAACAGCACGGAACCGTCGGTCAGCACGAACAGTTCCACGCCGAACACGCCCCAACCCTTCTCTCCGGAGGCCTGCGCCTTTGCCACAAGTCCCTTCACCGCAGCGTGCGCGATATGCTTCGCCTGTTCAAGCACCTTTGCGGTAAAGGTGGCGGGTTGCCAGGATTCACGGTAATCGCCGCTTTCCTGACGCTGACCAATCGGAGCGCAGGTCACGATGCCCGCCGAAGAGCTTACGGTCAGTACGGTCAGCTCATAGTCAAGCGGTGCCAGAGCCTCGACGATCACCCGGGATACGTCTCCCTCGCCATGTGCGCGTCGACCTTCCTGCGCCTCGGTCCAGGCCGCGTCGATCGCATCGGCGGAACGTACCACGGACTGTCCGTGACCGGATGAGCTCATAATCGGTTTGACCACACATGGGTATCCTACGGTTTCGGCACCGGCGCGCAGTTCTTCGAGCGAACCGGCGAAACGGTATGGCGTGGTCGGCAATTTCAGGTCCTCATGTGCAAGTACGCGCAGTCGTTCGCGATCCATGCAGATCGCCGCGATCTCTGCGCTCGGCACCACCTGTACGCCACGGTCGGCGGCCTCGGCCAGCTCGGCAGTGGCAATCGCCTCGACCTCCGGCACGATGATGTCCGGCTTGATCTCGTCGAACAACGTACGCAACCGTTCGGCGTTCGCCATATCGAGCACACGATATTCATGGGCGACCTGCTGGGCGGGGGCGCCGGCGTACGAATCGGCCGCGCATACCCATGCGCCGAGCCTCATCAGTTCGAGGGTGACCTCCTTGCCCAGCTCGCCGGAGCCGAGAAACAGAATACGGGTCGGATGTTTGCCAAGCGGGGTGCCCAAGGCACGATTCTCTTCAGTCATGATTCTTATTGTGCCATCGGCGTAGGATGGGGCGCATGCTTGAGAACGAAAAGAAGGAGGCCGACCGCCCGCTGACCATCGCCATGGTGGTCGATACGTCGGGCAACCGAGGCAACGGCACTTCGAACTCCGCCCTGCAATGGGCGCAGGAGCTGGAACGGCAAGGGCACCATGTGCGTCTGGTCGGCATCGGGGCGCCTGATTTTCCGGCGCGCGTAAACCATGTGCCACTGGTGAGCTGGGTGGCGAAGCAGCAGCAGATGCAGTTCGCCGAACCAAGTGACACGCTATTCCGTGCGGCGTTCCTGGGTGTGGACGCGGTGCACATCTACACACCGTTCCGTTTCGGCCAACATGCCTGCAAGGTGGCCAAACAGATGGGTGTCACGGTCACCGCCGGCTATCATGTGCAGCCGGAGAACATCACCTACTCCGCGGGACCGCTTAAGTACGTACCCGGCATCGACTCATTTATATATTGGCTGTTCGATATGTGGCTGTATCGCAGAATCGATCATGTGCATGTACCTACCGAACTGGGTGCCAGTCTGCTGCGCTCGCATGGCTATAAGGCGAAGCTGCATGTGATCTCCAATGGCTACGAGACTCGCTTCACGCCGAAAAAGCAGCGGGAGGGGAACGAATCGGCGGCAACGCCGTTTCGCATCGTCGCGTCTGGCCGCCTGACACACGAGAAGAATCATGCCATGTTGATTCGTGCCATCGCGCGATGCCGCCACGCGCAAGACATCGAATTGACGATCGCCGGCACCGGTCCGCTGAAGAGGAAACTGCGGAAGATGGCCGATCGTCTGCTGGCCCGTCCCGCTTCGATCGGATTTCATAAGAACACCGAAATGCCGGCGTTGCTGCGTTCCGGCGACCTGCTGGTACACCCATCGATCGCCGATTTGGAATCGGTGAGTGTGATCGAGGGTATGGCGGCCGGTCTGGTGCCGGTGATCGCCTCGTCACCGTTGAGCGCGGCCGGACAGTTTGCGCTGCGCGACGAATCGCTGTTCCCCGTTGACGATGTGGACGCGCTGGCTCGGCGTATTGATTGGTGGATCGACCATCCGGCGGAACTCAACGAGTGGGGTGCCATCTACGCCGAACATACCCGGAAGCATTATTCGGTCGAGGCCTCCGTACGCCAGTTCGTGGCCATGGAGCACGAGGCCATCGCCGACAACGCTACAGCAGTGCGATAAGCTTTTCGACCTGCTCGTCGGTGGTGGCCCAGCTGGTGCAGATGCGCATCACGGTGTGTGCGTCGTCGGCCTTTTCCATGAAGCCCAAGCGCACATGTCGCTGCAGACGGTTCGACGTCTCATTGTCGAGCGTGACGAAAATCTGATTGGTCGGCGCATCGAAAGTCAACGTATATCCACGTTCCGAGAGTGCTTCACGGATGCGATCGGCCGCGGTATTGGCGCGATGCGCGATGCGACGGTATAGATCGTCGGTGAACAGCGTGTCGAATTGCAATCCGAGCAGCCATCCCTTGGCCAGCAGCGCACCGTGCCGCTTGACAAGCGTGACGAAATGTTCCGGCATGTTGCCATGCGTGAACACCACGGCCTCGCCGAACATCGCGCCCACCTTGGTGCCACCGATATAGAACACATCGGAGAGCCTCGCGATGTCCTGAAGCGTCACGTCATTGCCGGTGGCGGTCAACGCGTAGCCGAGGCGCGCGCCATCGATGAACAGCGGCAGTTCATATCCGTCACAGACCTTACGGATCGCCTTCAGCTCGGGCAGCGTGTACAGCGTGCCATATTCGGTGGCCTGAGAAATGTAGACACAGCCCGGGAACACCATATGTGCGTGGTTGCCATCCGCATAGAAGTCCGCGCAGTACTCGTCAAGCTCGCGCGCGTCGATCTTGCCGTCATGGTGGGGGAGCGTCAGCACCTTATGCCCGGTGGATTCGATGGCGCCTGCCTCATGAACGTTCACATGGCCGGTGCCGGCGGCCACCACGCCGGCATATTGCGGGGTGATGGAGTCGATGACGATCTGGTTGGTCTGCGTACCTCCGACCAGAAAGAAGATTTCGGCCTTCGGACTTTCGCAGGCCGCGCGGATTTTCGCCTTGGCGGATTCGCAGATTTCGTCGCTGCCATAGCCCGGATACTGCTTTGCGACGGTCTGCCGGATGCCTTCGATGATTTCCGGTGTGGCGGTGCAGGAATAATCGTTTTCAAAAGACAGCATGGCCCTCCTTGGATGATTGCCGTCGGTCATATGTTCCTGAGAATAACAAAAAAACCTCGGAATGTCTTCCGAGGTTTACCGGGGTGGCTAACGCGGCTCGAACGCGCGACCTTCTGAACCACAATCAGATGCTCTACCAACTGAGCTATAGCCACCATGTTTTTACTCCCCTAAGGAAGCGCAACAGGTGAATACTATACACGATTTTTCAGGGATGAATGTTCCGGCGTGTTGCGTTGGGTGGGCGGCGTCTGTAGTTCAGCATATGAGCGCGGTGTCACATGTGCGGCGCACGTTGGCATAGGTTGTATCGCGCAATCCAAAAGATGATGTTGACGTATCAATAATGACATTGCTGAATCGAGAGAGAAATGCAGAAAGTCAAGGCCTTTGGTGAGTGGCTCACCAAATGGTTCACCGCAATCGTGATCGTGTGGGCCGTGTTCAACTATTTCGTGCCGCAGGCCAGCCTGTGGGGCAAATCCTACACCGGCTACTTCCTGGGCATCGTGCTGTTCGGCATGGGGCTGACGTTGACGCTTGATGATTTCAAGCGCATCCTCACCCAGCCGCTGATGGTGATCGTCGGCACCGTGGCGCACTTCGTGATCATGCCGCTCGTCGCCGTGCTGCTGTGCTGGATCTTCCGTCTTGACGGTGCGCTTGCCGTCGGCGTGATCCTGGTCGGTTGCTGCCCGTCCGGCACCTCATCCAACGTGATGAGCTACCTGAGCCGCGGTGACGTGGCTCTGGACGTGTCCATCGGCATCCTGTCCACATTGTGCGCCCCGTTCATGATTCCGCTGCTGATGCAGTGGCTGGCCTCCCAGTATGTGAGCGTGCCGGTCGAATCGTTGTTCCTCAACGCCATCAAGGTGGTGCTGTTCCCGATCGCCCTCGGTGTGATCTGCCATGCCATCTTCAAAGAGAAGATCGAGAGGATTACGGTGGCGTTGCCGATTGTCTCCCAGGTCGCCATCCTGCTTATCATCGGCGTGGTGGTCGCCGCCAACGGGCCGAAACTGTTCGTGGCCTCCTCCCTGCTGGCCATCCCGGTGGTCATCCTGCACAATCTGTGCGGTTATGCGTTGGGCTTCGGTTTCTCCAAGCTCATGTACAAGGTGTACCCGAAAGGTTTCCGCTATGCGCAGCAGAAGGCCATCACCTTCGAGGTCGGCATGCAGGATTCCGCATTGGGTGCCACCTTGGCCCTGACCTCCTTCGCCTCCAACCCGCTGGCCGCCGTTCCGTCCACCTTCTTCAGCGTGTGGCACAACATCTCCGGTTCGGTGCTTTCCAGCTGGTGGCGCGAACATGATGACAGGCAACGGATCCACCCGGATTCCGACAACGGCGAAAAGGGTTCCGCAACCAGGATCGCGGACTCCGAAGCCGAACGGAAGATCGTTGAGCCGACGGACGCCCGATCCGACTTCCCGGTCGTCTGAGGCAATATGGGCATGACACCCCTGAACCGCTCAGAACGGCTCAGGGGTTGTTCGTTTTCGATGATAATTTCCTGTTGCTTGTTCGATTTTGTCACATCTCCTCAGAGAAGATGAAAGACATTGGAATTATTGGGATTTGATGGTGTTCATGTCCGTGTTTCGTGTGCGATTTGGGGTATACTGATACATGAAGGCCGGAGTTGTGGATCGGTCGAGAATTCGTCAGGTCGCAACGAAGCGTCCACGGCCGCGAGGTTCATGCGCAACGCCTTCAAGATAATTGAACAATAACTGAAAAATAATTGAATATAGCGATTCAAGATGGCGGCAAGGGGTAGTACGGCGCGGAAGCCGGGCCGCGGCAAACAGACAGCAGACATAGTATTTGGGTTATTAGGACGCGCAAGGTGGCGCGTGAGAACTGAGTAAGGGAACCTCCTTCCCCGAGTGAATGGCCCCGGTGGCCGGTAGGCACCGGGGCCATTCTTTGCGCCGTGACACGGCGGAAGGCCATTGTCCGACGTGAGCGTATACTTATAACTTGTGTGTGCCAACGGTATGCCTTATGTGACAGGTGTACGGGTTGGGATATCCCGGAACTCGAACGGATCACGCGCAGCAATGCGGCGGTGAGAGAGGGATGGGCCATCGGGCCGGTGGACTGTGGCTATCTTTACGATTCGGTGTCGTGGGGTGTGTGCGCAGTGCGGCGGTCACACGAAGACAAGAGAAACCACTGAATCGGAGAATTCAAGTTGCCTACTATTGAACAGCTCGTCCGTAAGGGACGTCAGGCAAAGCCGAAGAAGTCCAAGACTTTGGCACTGAAGGGAAGCCCGCTGCGCCGCGGCGTGTGCACCCGTGTTTACACCACCACCCCGAAGAAGCCGAACTCGGCACTGCGTAAGGTCGCTCGTGTGCGCCTGAGCTCCGGTGTGGAAGTCACCGCTTACATCCCGGGCGAAGGCCACAACCTGCAGGAGCACTCCATCGTGCTCGTGCGCGGCGGCCGTGTCAAGGATCTGCCGGGTGTTCGTTACCACATCGTGCGTGGCGCCCTCGATACCCAGGGCGTTAAGGATCGCAAGCAGGGTCGTTCCCTGTACGGAGCAAAGAAGGCGAAGTAAGAGATATGTCACGTAAAGGACCTTCCAAGAAGCATCAGCTGCTGCCGGATCCGATTTACGGTTCCACCGTTGTGGCACAGCTCATCAACAAGATTCTGCTCGACGGCAAGAAGTCGATCGCCGAAGACATCGTCTACTCCGCTCTCGATATGGTCAAGGAGAAGACCGATCAGGAGCCGGTGGCCGTTCTGAAGCGCGCTCTCGACAACATCCGCCCGTCCCTCGAGGTTCGCTCCCGCCGTGTCGGTGGCGCCACCTACCAGGTTCCGGTCGAGGTGAAGCCGGCTCGTGCCAACACCCTGTCCCTGCGCTGGCTGACGGACTTCTCCCGCGCTCGTCGCGAGAAGACCATGGCCGAGCGTCTGGCCAACGAAATCCTCGATGCCTCCAACGGTCTCGGTGCTTCTGTCAAGCGCCGCGAGGATACTCATAAGATGGCGGAAGCCAACAAGGCATTCGCTCATTACCGCTGGTAATTAGTCGAGTAACGAGAGTTAAGGAATACTCATGGCACTAGACGTGCTTACTGATCTCAACCAGATCCGTAACATCGGCATCATGGCTCACATTGATGCCGGTAAGACCACCACCACCGAGCGTATCCTGTACTACACCGGCAAGAACTACAAGATCGGCGAGACCCATGATGGCGCCTCGACGATGGACTTCATGGCTCAGGAGCAGGAGCGCGGCATCACCATCCAGTCCGCCGCCACCACCTGCTTCTGGAACCGTCAGACCCATGACGAGAAGCAGAAGTTCCAGATCAACATCATCGATACCCCGGGCCACGTGGACTTCACGGCCGAGGTGGAGCGCTCCCTGCGAGTGCTTGATGGCGCCGTCGCCGTGTTCGATGGCAAGGAAGGTGTGGAGCCGCAGTCCGAGACCGTGTGGCGTCAGGCCGACAAGTACGGTGTTCCGCGTATCTGCTTCATCAACAAGATGGATAAGCTCGGCGCCGATTTCTACTACTCCGTCGACACCATTAAGACCAAGCTGGGCGCGACCCCGCTCGTCGTTCAGCTGCCGATCGGCGCTGAGAACGACTTCGCCGGCGTCGTCGACCTGATTCGCATGAAGGCCTACGTCTGGAACGACGTCAAGGATGATATGGGTGCCCACTACGACACCACCGACATCCCGGCCGATCTGCAGGACAAGGCTGAGCAGTATCATGCAGAGTTGCTCGACCAGGTCGCCGAGTCCGATGAGGAGCTGCTCGAGAAGTACCTCGAGTCCGGCGAACTGACCGAGGAAGAGATTCGTGCAGGCATCCGTAAGCTCACCATCAACCGTGAGGCCTACCCGGTGCTGTGCGGCTCCGCCTTCAAGGACAAGGGTGTTCAGCCGATGCTGGATGCCGTCGTCGACTACCTGCCGAGCCCGGAGGACGTGCCGTCCATCGTCGGCTTCGACCCGAAGGACGAGTCCCACGAGATCGATCGTCACCCGACGACCGATGACCCGTTCGCCGCTCTGGTCTTCAAGATCTCCACCCACCCGTTCTACGGCAAGCTCGTCTTCGTGCGTGTGTACTCCGGTGCCGTCAAGCCGGGCGATACCGTGCTTGACTCCACCAAGGAGAAGAAGGAACGTGTCGGCAAGATCTTCCAGATGCACGCCGACAAGGAGAACCCGGTGGATGCCGCCGAAGCCGGCAACATCTACACCTTCGTGGGCCTGAAGAACGTCACCACCGGTGATACCCTGTGCGACGAGAAGGCTCCGATCTCCCTCGAGTCCATGACCTTCCCCGATCCGGTGATCGAGGTGGCCGTGGAGCCGAAGACCAAGGCCGACCAGGAGAAGATGAGCATCGCTCTGGCGAAGCTGTCCGACGAAGACCCGACCTTCCAGGTGAAGACCGACGAAGAGTCCGGCCAGACCCTGATCTCCGGCATGGGCGAGCTGCAGCTCGACATCATCGTCGACCGTATGCGTCGTGAATTCAAGGTGGAATGCAACGTCGGCAATCCGCAGGTTGCATACCGCGAGACGATTCGCAAGGCCGTCATGAACCAGGAATACACGCACAAGAAGCAGACCGGTGGTTCCGGCCAGTTCGCAAAGGTCCTGATGAACTTCGAGCCGCTCAACACCGAGGAAGGCGAAACCTACGAGTTCGTCAACGAGGTTACCGGCGGCCACATCACCAAGGAATTCATTCCTTCCATCGATGCTGGCGTGCAGGAAGCCATGGAATCCGGCATTCTCGCCGGCTTCCCGGTGGTTGGCGTCAAGGCGACCGTCACCGACGGCCAGGTCCACGACGTCGATTCCTCCGAGATGGCCTTCAAGATCGCGGGCTCCATGTGCTTCAAGGAAGCCGCCCCGAAGGCCAAGCCGGTCATCCTCGAGCCGATCATGGCCGTGGAAGTGCGTACCCCGGAAGAGTACATGGGCGATGTGATGGGCGATCTGAACGCCCGTCGTGGTTCCATCCAGTCCATGACCGACTCCACCGGTGTCAAGGTCATCGATGCCAAGGTTCCGCTGTCCGAAATGTTCGGCTACATCGGTGACCTGCGTTCCAAGACCCAGGGCCGTGCAATGTTCACCATGCAGATGGACTCCTATGCAGAGGTTCCGAAGAACGTCTCCGAGGAGATCATCAAGGCCCAGCGCGGCGAGTGACACGCGCCGCCGCCTCATTGGAAGCTGTCTCCAGTCAGCGTTAGTATTTTGTAGCGCTGACTGGGTTCGGGCTCCAAAGTGGCACAAACCCGTCAAACCCAGTAAAATGTAGCGAGTGCCTTGAACCGAGTTCAAGGCTGTTTACTACGAGACGTCCAGGAGGACAAAACACATGGCAAAGGAAAAGTACGAGCGTACTAAGCCGCACGTTAACATTGGTACCATCGGCCACG
This sequence comes from Bifidobacterium moukalabense DSM 27321, assembly GCF_000522505.1. Lineage (GTDB taxonomy): Bacteria > Actinomycetota > Actinomycetes > Actinomycetales > Bifidobacteriaceae > Bifidobacterium > Bifidobacterium moukalabense. The sequence goes on from NZ_AZMV01000007.1 coordinate 845,762, forward strand.
TCGATCACGGTAAGACTACCCTGACCGCAGCCATCTCCAAGGTTCTGCACGAAGAGTACCCGGACATCAACCCGGCCTACGACTTCAACCAGATCGACGCCGCTCCGGAAGAGCAGCAGCGTGGTATCACCATCAACATCGCCCACATCGAGTACCAGACCGCTGAGCGTCACTACGCTCACGTCGACTGCCCGGGCCACGCCGACTTCGTGAAGAACATGATCACCGGCGCTGCCCAGATGGATGGCGCTATCCTCGTTGTGGCCGCCACCGATGGCCCGATGGCTCAGACCCGTGAGCACGTGCTGCTCGCCCGTCAGGTGGGCGTGCCGCGTATCCTCGTCGCCCTGAACAAGTGCGATATGGTCGACGATGAAGAGCTCATCGAGCTCGTTGAGGAAGAGGTCCGTGACCTCCTCGACGAGAACGGCTTCGATCGCGATTGCCCGGTCATCCACACCTCCGCCTACGGCGCACTGCATGACGATGCTCCGGACCACGACAAGTGGGTTGAGTCCGTCAAGGAACTCATGAAGGCAGTCGACGAGTACATTCCGACCCCGACCCACGATCTGGACAAGCCGTTCCTGATGCCGATCGAAGATGTGTTCACCATCTCCGGCCGCGGCACCGTGGTTACCGGCCGTGTCGAGCGTGGTAAGCTCCCGGTCAACTCCAACGTCGAGATCGTCGGCATCCGCCCGACCCAGACCACCACCGTCACCTCCATCGAGACCTTCCACAAGCAGATGGACGAGTGCGAGGCTGGCGATAACACCGGTCTGCTGCTCCGCGGCATCAACCGTGATCAGGTCGAGCGTGGCCAGGTCCTGGCTGCTCCGGGCTCCGTGACCCCGCACACCAAGTTCGAGGGCGAAGTCTACGTGCTGACCAAGGACGAAGGCGGCCGTCACTCGCCGTTCTTCTCCAACTACCGTCCGCAGTTCTACTTCCGTACCACCGACGTCACCGGCGTCATCACCCTGCCGGAAGGCGTCGAGATGGTGCAGCCGGGCGATCACGCCACCTTCGGCGTTGAGCTGATCCAGCCGATCGCTATGGAAGAGGGCCTGACCTTCGCAGTGCGTGAAGGCGGCCACACCGTCGGCTCGGGCCGTGTCACCAAGATCATCGAGTAGTTTCACCCGATATCACAAGGCACGCTTGAACTAGCGTTCTAAGGAAAAACCTCCCAGGATTCATGTCTTGGGAGGTTTTTCCGTATATATGGAAGGCGAGCAATCAAAGTATGCACGCCGTGGCATAATGGGCAAGGCTATTTTTAAGCTTTCCCTGTTAGTCGAAGAAATAGGTGAGTTAATTTGGCACAGACTACCAATGACATCAAGAACGGTTCCGTCCTGAACCTCGACGGCCAGCTGTGGTCCGTCATCAAGTTCCAGCACGTCAAGCCGGGCAAGGGCCCCGCCTTCGTGCGCACCACCATCAAGAACGTGCTTTCCGGCAAGATCGTCGACAAGACCTTCAACGCCGGCATGAAGATGGAATTCGAAACCGTTGACAACCGTAACCTCCAGTACTCCTATGAGGACGGCGACAACTTCGTGTTCATGGATATGACCACCTACGATCAGATCTACATCCCGAAGACCCTGGTCGGCGATCAGGCCAAGTACCTGCTCGAGGGCACTGACTGCGTCGTCTCCTTCCATGATGGCACCCCTCTGTCCGTGGAGCTGCCGGCTTCCGTGATCCTGACCGTGACCCACACCGAGCCGGGTCTGCAGGGCAACCGCTCCAACGCGGGCACCAAGCCGGCCACCGTCGAGACCGGTGCCGAGATTCAGGTGCCGCTGTTCATCGGCGAAGGCGAGAAGGTCAAGGTGAACACCACCGACGGTTCCTACCTCGGCCGCGAGAACTGAGAGTAGAAGGGCGAAAGAAGCTTCCATGGCACGTTCCACCGCTCGCAAAAGGGCTCTGAATACGTTGTATGAAGCGGATGAGAAGGGACAGGACATCCTGTCCCTTCTTGCTGAGCGCATCGAGCAGCCCGGCGCTCAGACACCGCTGCCTGATTACGCCATCGAAATCGTTCGTGGCGTTGCAGAGAATCTTCACCAGATCGATTCCGTACTTGACGCGCATTCCACGGGTTGGAAGGTCAAGCGCATGGGCGTTGTCGACCGTAACATTCTGCGTATCGCCGTTTGGGAGATCATGTTCAATGATGATGTACCCAACATGGTGGCGATCGATGAGGCCCTAGGCCTTGCCAAGACGTTGTGCGATGACGATTCCCCGGCATTCATCCATGGCCTGCTCAGCGCGGTGAGCGCCGACGCGGGTGACGTTCAGATGGATGACCACCCGACCGAAAATTCAGTTCAATAGAAGCTGAAAGGCAAGCGATTCGGCCGGGTCGCGAGTCCTAACCGGCCGCTATCCTTGGTACGAATACCTTGACTATAAGGGGGTTTTGGTGAACCAGTATGATTCCGAAGCCGTGACTTTTGCCCCTCAGGATGCCGTTCTCGTTCTCGAAGACGGACAAGTGTACGTGGGTGAACCTTACGGCGCGATCGGTACGACCAGCGGGGAGATCGTTTTCGCGACCGGCATGACCGGCTATCAGGAAACGCTTACGGACCCCAGCTACGATCGTCAGATCGTGGTACAGACGTTCCCGCATATCGGGGACACGGGAATCAACGAGGAGGATCCGGAATCCTCCAGAATCTGGGTCGCCGGATATGTCGTGCGTGACCCCAGCCCGAACGTGAGCAACTGGCGTGCCACGGGCAGCCTTGACGATGATCTGGAATCGAACCGCATCGTCGGCATCAGTCATATCGACACCCGCAAGTTGGTGCGTCACCTGCGTTCCGCAGGCGTAATGCGCGCCGCCATCTTCTCCGGCGATGCCCTGCTTGACGAGTCCGGCAAGCTGCGCACCGTCGAATCCATGCTTGACGAGGTCAAGGCCATCCCGCAGATGAAAGGCATGAGCCTCTACGACGAGGTCAGCACCGGCAAGGCCTACACCATCGAGCCGTGCGGCGGGTTCGAAGGCAAGGAACCGCTGTTCACCGTCGCCGCGGTCGATCTCGGCATCAAGGCCATGACGCCTCACCGTATGGCCGAGCGTGGCTGCCGCGTACATGTGGTGCCGTCCACCATCACCTTCGATGAGCTTGAGGCCCTGAATCCCGATGGCGTGTTCTTCTCCAACGGCCCTGGCGATCCCGAGCAGGCCGATCCGGAAGTGAACCTGCTGCGCCAGGTGCTTGATGCGGGATATCCGTTCTTCGGCATCTGTTTCGGCAACCAGTTGCTCGGCCGCGCACTTGGCTTCGGCACCTATAAGCTCAAATTCGGCCATCGTGGCATTAATCAGCCGGTCAAGGACATGACCACCGGCAAGATCGAAATCACCGCGCACAACCACGGTTTCGCCGTGGACGCCCCCATCGGCGAGACTGTGGAAGCCCCGTTTGAGAACGGCAAATACGGCAAGGTGTTCGTCAGCCATATCGATCTGAACGACAATGTGGTCGAGGGCCTGCAATGCGTCGATATCCCGGCATTCTCCGTGCAATACCATCCGGAGGCCGCAGCCGGTCCGCACGATGCCGCATACCTGTTCGACCGTTTTGTGGATCTCATGCGTTCCGCCAAGGAGGGAAACCGCAATGCCTAAGCGCACAGACATCAAGTCCGTGATGGTCATCGGCTCCGGCCCGATTGTGATCGGCCAGGCCGCGGAATTCGATTATTCGGGTACCCAGGCCTGCCGAGTGCTTCGTGAAGAAGGCATTCGCGTCATCCTGGTCAATTCGAATCCGGCCACCATCATGACCGATCCGGAAATGGCCGATGCCACCTACATCGAACCGATCGCCACCCCGATCCTTGAACAGATCATCGCCAAAGAACGCCCGGACGCACTGCTACCGACCCTTGGCGGCCAGACCGCCTTGAACGCCGCCATGGCTCTCGGCGAAGCCGGCGTGCTGAAGAAATACGGCGTCGAGCTGATCGGCGCGTCCCTCGAAGCCATCGACCGCGGTGAGGATCGTGAGCTGTTCAAGAAGGTCGTGGAAGAGGCCGGCGCCGAATCCGCACGTTCCGACATCGCACACTCCATCGAGGAAGTCGATAGGATCGCCGAGAAGTTTGGCTATCCGCTGGTCGTCCGCCCGAGCTTCACCATGGGCGGTCTCGGCTCCGGCATCGCGCATGACGAGGAGGAGCTGCACCGCATCGCCGGTGCCGGCATCCATTATTCGCCGACCGACGAGGTCCTGATCGAAGAAGGCATCGAGGGTTGGAAGGAATACGAGCTCGAGCTGATGCGCGACAAGAAGGACAATGTCGTGGTCGTCTGCCCGATCGAGAACGTTGATCCGGTCGGCGTGCATACCGGCGATTCCATCACCGTGGCACCGGTCTTCACCCTGACCGACCGCGAATACCAGAAGCTTCGCGACATCGGCATCGCCATCATCCGTGGCGTGGGAGTCGACACCGGTGGCTGCAACATCCAGTTCGCCATCCATCCCGATACCGGTCGCATCATCGTGATCGAAATGAACCCACGCGTGTCCCGTTCATCCGCGCTGGCCTCCAAGGCCACCGGTTTCCCGATCGCCAAGATCGCGACCAAGCTGGCTCTCGGCTACACGCTCGACGAAATTCAGAACGACATCACACAGTCCACCCCGGCCAGCTTCGAGCCGACCATCGATTACGTGGTCACCAAGGTGCCGCGTTTCGCTTTCGAGAAGTTCCCGGGCGCCGACCCGACCCTGACCACCTCCATGAAGTCCGTTGGCGAGGCCATGGCCCTGGCCGGCAACTTCCAGGAATCCCTCGGCAAGGCCATGCGTTCCATCGACAAGCGTCACATGGGCTTCAACTGGGATGGCGAAACGCCTTCGGCCGAGGAGGTCGAGCAGCTGCTTGAGGCCATCAAGGTGCCGACCGAACATCGCTATCTGCAGATCCAACGCGCTCTGTGGGGTGGTGCCACCGAAGAGCAGATCTTCGCGGCCACCAAGATCGACCCGTGGTTCATCCGTCAGTTCGAACTCATCAACGAGACCGCACTGGAGATCAAGAACGCCGAGAAGCTCACCAGAAGGCTTCTTAAGAAGGCCAAGCTCGCAGGTCTGTCCGATCTGCAGATCGCCCATCTGCGCCGCCTTGGCGATGAGGGCGAGAACACCATCCGTGAACTGCGCTGGACTTACGATCTGCGTCCGGTGTTCAAGACCGTCGACACCTGCGCCGCCGAATTCGATGCGGTCACGCCATACTACTATTCCTGCTATGCCGACGAGACCGAGCTGCGCCCGCGCGATCGCGAGGCCGTGATCATCCTCGGCTCAGGTCCGAACCGCATCGGACAAGGCATCGAGTTCGACTACACCTGCGTGCACGCCGTGCAGGAACTGGGCAAGGACTATGACACCATCATGGTCAACTGCAACCCGGAAACCGTGTCGACCGACTATGACATGTCCGACCGCCTGTACTTCGAGCCGCTCACCTTCGAAGACGTGCTCGAGATCTATGAGGCCGAAAAGAAGATGGGCCCGGTCAAGGGCGTCATCGTACAGCTCGGCGGCCAGACCCCGTTGTCGCTTGCCGCACGTCTCAAGGCCGCCGGTGTGCCGATCCTTGGCACTACGCCGGAATCCATCGATCTGGCCGAGAATCGCGAGCTGTTCGGTGAGGTGCTCAAGAAGGCCGATATGAACGCGCCGCGCTACGGCACCGCACTGAGCTTGGAAGAGGCCCGCGAGGCCGCACATGGCATTGGATATCCGGTGCTGGTGCGTCCGAGCTACGTGCTTGGCGGCCGCGGTATGGAGATCGTCTATGACGATGCCCAGCTGCGTAAGTACGTCGATCGTGCGTTGAGGCAAGCCCGGGCCGATACCGTGGTCTCCGGCCGTCTGCCTTCGCCGTTGCTCATCGACAAGTTCCTGCAGGATGCCGTGGAGATTGACGTCGACGCGCTGTTTGACGGCGAGGAGCTCTACATCGGCGGCATCATGGAGCATGTCGAGGAGGCCGGTGTGCATTCCGGCGACGCCGCCTGCACCTTGCCTCCAAGCACGCTGTCCGACGACCAGATCCGCCGCCTGCGTGAAGGCACCTATGCCATCGCCAAGGGCTGCGGCGTACAAGGTCTGATCAACGTGCAGTATGCCTTCATGGCCAACACGCTGTACGTGATTGAAGCCAATCCGCGTGCCTCCCGTACCGTGCCGTTCGCCTCCAAGGCCACCGGAGTGGCATTGGCCAAGGCCGCCGCCCGCATCATGGCCGGGGAAACCATCCAGCAGCAGCGCGATAACGGCCTGCTTCTGCCCCATGGTGACGGTGGCGATATCCGCCGCGGCCAGCAGGTGGCCATCAAGGAGTCCGTGCTGCCGTTCAAGCGTTTCCGTACACCGCTCGGCAAAACCGTCGATGTACTGCTCGGACCGGAGATGCGCTCCACCGGTGAGGTCATGGGCTTCGACCGTGACTTCCCGCACGCCTTCGCCAAGAGCCAGCTCGCTGCCTACGATGGAGGCCTGCCGACCAGCGGCAACGTGTTCATCTCCGTGAACGACACCGACAAACGTCAGCTGCCGCTGTTCGCCGCGCGTCTGGTGGAACTTGGATTCAACATCTGGGCCACCGAGGGCACCGCTTCCGTGCTGCGCCGTTATGGCATCGACTCCAAGATCGTCGACAAGATCAGCGTGCGCATGGACTCCGATCCGGAGGATCCTGTCACCACCTATCACGCTGAAGGCAGCGTCGGCAAAAACGTGGTTCAGTTGATTGAGGAAGGGCAGATCGACCTTATCCTCAACACGCCGAATTCCCGCGGCTCACGTTCCGACGGCTATGCCATCCGTTCGGCCGCGATTGCAGCCGATCTGCCCCAGTTCACCACCATGACGGAATTCTCCGCCGTGTTGATGGCGATCGAGGCCGTGAAGAATAATGATTATCAGATCATGAGCATTCAGGATCATTCCAAACAGCTGTTCGAACTGGAAAGCCGTGAGTAATGATGAGTAGCCTCAGCAGTGAAGAGATACATGCCCAGCGTTCCGATTTCGGTCTGCGGCTGAGCAACTCCATGGCCAAGTATGGCCCGTTGTGCGTGGGCATCGACCCACACCGCCAACTCCTCACTGATTGGGGCTACAACGTGGACGCCCTGGGCGCGGAGCTGTACGCCATGCGTATGCTCCAAGCCGCTAACGGCCGTGCGGCGGCCGTGAAATTCCAATCCTCCATGTTCGAGCGCTACGGGTCCAAAGGCATCGCGGCGCTCGAGCGTGTGCTCTATGCGGCGCGCCAGATGGGTACCATCACCATCGTGGACTGCCTGCATGGCGGGTTGCCCACCACCATTTCGGCATTTGCGGACGCCTATTTCAAGCCGGGGGCTCCGTTGCTGGCGGATGCCATCACCTTGCTGCCGTACTACGGTGCACGATCACTTGGTGGCGTCATCAATGACGCCCTCAACAACGGGCGAGGCGTATTCATCGCGTCACTGACCTCCAACCAAGAGGGAGCCAGCCTGCAGACCGCCATTCGGCAGGCCGGCGAATACAAGGGCAAGACCGTGGCCTTCGGCATCGCCAGCACCGCGCAGAAATTCAACAACGGCATCAACGGCATGGGCTCCGTTGGCCTGATCATCGGCGCCACCATCGGCCAGTGGATTAACGACAGCGGTGTGGATCCGTCGAAATTCACCGGTCCGATCCTGTCTCCGGGCTACGGATGGCAGGGCGCCGAAAAAGGCGATCTCAAAACCGTGTTCAAGGGGACCAAAGGCAATGTGCTGGTCACCGTCTCCCGCTTCATCGCGGCACACGGTCCCAGCATCTCCGCCCTGACCGAGGCCACTGAATCCGTGGCTCTCGACATTCGACAGGCATTGCTGGAGGCCTCCACGGAAGGCGAGGAAACCGACGAAGCCGACTAGGGCTGCCACCAGGCCCGGCTTTGCATACGCAGACGATATCAATCAAGGATCTTGTATTCATGACTTGTGCACATAATGAAGACGTACCCACCGTCACGGGAGACTGATCGTATTGTGCGGACCGGCAGGAGTAGGCAAGGGCACCGTGCTCGGCCGAGTGCGTGCGGAGCATCCGGAAATCTGGCTGTCCGTGTCCGCGACGACGCGTCGACCCCGCCCCGGTGAGGTGGATGGCGTGAACTACTACTTCATGAGTGAACAGGAGTTCCTCGACAAGGAGGCCCAGGGCGAGTTTCTGGAAACCGCCGACGTGTTCGGGCTGGCACATTATGGCACGCCGATCCGGCCGGTCGTGGAACATCTGGAACGGAATATTCCAACCGTGCTGGAAATCGATATCCAGGGCGCGCGACACGTCAAGGAACGGGCGGAGGAACTTGGACTTGACGTGATGACCGTGTTCATCGCGCCGCCATCGTTTGAGGAACTCAAGAGGCGCCTGATCGGACGCGGTACCGAGACCGCGGAGCAGCAGGCTAAAAGACTTGAAACGGCGAAGGTCGAGCTGGCGGCCGAGTCGGAATTCGACGTGGTGATTGTCAACGAAGTAGTCGAAGATGCGGCTGCGAAACTGTGGAACGTTATCGCCATGGAATTCGGACTGTAGTTTCAGGTTGGTGTGACGCCCGCAGTTGCGGGAATGCAAAAGGGGCCACGCGGGTTTTTCCGCGTGGCCCCTTGGAGTTTTACGGGGATCTCAGGCAAGGCCGGAAAGCTTGTCGATCAGCTCCGGGTCACGGGTCGCGCCCTTGTCCGCGGAGCGAGCGAAGGCGGCGTAGGCCTTGAGGGCCTGAGACACCTTGCGGTCACGGTGTGCCACATAGCCGTCTCCGGCTTCGATCTCGGCGCGACGCTGGGCCAGCTCATCATCGGTAAGCTCGACGTTCACGGTACGATTCGGAATGTCGATGGCGATGGTGTCGCCATTCCTGATCAGCGCAATCGGACCCTTGTTTGCGGCCTCAGGCGCGATATGGCCGATGGACAGGCCTGAGGAGCCACCGGAGTAACGGCCATCGGTCAGCAACGCGACTTCCTTGCCGATGCCCTTACCCTTGACAAAGGAGGTCGGGTACAGCATCTCCTGCATGCCCGGGCCGCCCTTCGGTCCCTCATAGCGAATCACCAGGGCCATGCCGGGCTTGAGTGTGTCGTTGAGGATGACCTCGATGGCCTCTTCCTGTGATTCCACGACCAAAGCCGGTCCGCGGAACGTCCAGATTTCCTTCGGCACGCCGGCGGTCTTCACCACACAGCCGTCAGGGGCGAGGTTGCCGCGCAGCACGGCCAGACCGCCTTCGGTGACGGCGGGATGGTCGATGTCGTGGATGGCGCCGTTGACGCGGTCTCGGTCGAGCGAATCGAACAGCGTGGTGTGCGTCCACGGATCAGGGGAGACAATATGGCCCGGAGCGGCCTTGTACATCCGCTGTGCCTCCTCGGTGCATGTGTCGCGCATGATGTCCCAGTCGTTGAGCTTGTCTTCCAGGGTCTTGTAGTCGACGGAATGCACATTGCGATGCAGCTTGCCCGCACGGTCGAGCTCGCCGAGGATACCGGTGATGCCGCCTGCACGGTGCACGTCGGAGATCTCCCATTCGCCGGATGGCGAGGCCTTGCAGATGCACGGCACGGTGTGTGAGATGCGCTCGATGTCATCCAAGGTGAAGTCCACGTCGGCGGACTGGGCCATGGCGAGAATGTGCAGCACGGTGTTGGTGGAGCCGCCCATGGCCACGTCCATGGTCATGGCGTTCTCGAAGGCCTCCTTGGTGGCGATGGAACGCGGCAGCACGGTTTCGTCGTCCTCGTCGTAGTACTGCTTGGCGATTTTGACGATCTGTTCGGCGGCGTGCTTGAACAAATCCTTACGATAGGAATGGGAGGCGAGAATGGTGCCATTGCCCGGAAGGGCCAGACCGATGGCTTCGGTCAGGCAGTTCATCGAGTTGGCGGTGAACATGCCGGCGCAGGAACCGCAGGTCGGGCAGACGGTCTTCTCGTAGGCGAGCAGGTCCTCTTCGTTCAGACTGTCATCGGCGGAGGCGTACATTACGTCGATCAGATCGGTGTTCTTCTTCACGGTGCCGTCGGGCAGCACGGTGGTGCCGGCCTCCATCGGGCCGCCGGAGACGAATACGGTCGGAATGTTCAGGCGCAGTGCGGCCATGAGCATTCCCGGCACGACCTTGTCGCAGTTCGGGATGCAGATCAGGGCGTCGGCGCAGTGGGCGTTCACCTGATATTCCACGGTATCGGCGATGATATCGCGGCTCGGCAGGGAGTACAGCATGCCGGTGTGGCCCATGGCGATGCCGTCGTCAACGGCCATCGTGTTGAACTCGCGCGGGATGCCGCCGGCCTCCTTGATGGCCTCGGAGATCAGTCGGCCCACCTTGTTCAGGTGCACATGGCCCGGTAGGAACTCGTCGAAGGAGTTGGCAATGGCGATGATCGGCTTGCCGAAGTCCTTGCCGTCCACGCCGGCGGCACGATAGAGCGCGCGTGCGCCCGCGAATACACGTCCATTCATTAGTTTTGCAGATCGCATTTCCATGTTCTCTATTCTGATAGCTGAACAGGACACGCGTTTTGTCAAGAGTCACTATGTGGAATTTTCAGAAGCGTTACATTTCCCAGGCGGCGAAGAAGGCCCCGAACATCCTATGCAAAGGTTGAATCCGTCCAGCTGCGCCTCTATACTTACGAGATTGGAAAAGAAGCTTCGCGTTTACCTGATGATTGGGAGATAATCAATTATGGCATTCGGCACTCAGCCAACCCCGACCGGACTTGCGGATCCGCCGATCGATGATCTGATGGAGCATGCGGACTCCAAGTACGCCTTGGCTATCTTCGCCGCCAAGCGTGCTCGCCAGATCAATTCCTACTTCACCCAGCTCAACGAGGGCCTGCTGCAGAACGTCGGCCCGCTGGTGGAGTACCAGAACCAGGAGAAGCCGTTGTCCATCGCTTTCCGCGAAATCGATGAGGGCCTGCTCGAGGAGACCCTCGGCGAGGACGACCTGACCGAAGGCAACTGATTCCCAAGGAATCGCACCTGATTTTACTTTCTTTCGCCCCGATACCTGAGCGGAGTGCATGAGATGGTAGTTGTTCATACTGTTGATTGCGTCTGTGGAGGTCGGGGCGTTTTCTTATCTACCATTCACGATGACAAGTATCCGGGCGGTGTTGGGATGGCCGCCCCAAGAAAGGAGCAGCCGACATGGCTGAATTGAAATTGATTTCCGCCGAATCGGTGACGGAAGGGCATCCGGACAAGGTTTGTGACCAGATCTCCGATGCGATTCTCGACGATATGCTGCGTCAGGATCCGCAATCACACGTGGCCGTGGAGACCTGCGCCACCACCGGACAGTTCTTCGTGTTCGGCGAAGTGACCAGCGAGGGTTACAGCGACATTCAGAATATTGTGCGCTCCGTGGTCCGTAACATCGGATACACCAGCTCTCAGGTCGGTCTTGACGCCGACTCCTGTGGGGTGGTGGTGTCGCTGACCGGCCAGAGCGCCGAAATCAACCAGGGCGTGGCCCGTCTGAATCGCGATGAGGAATCCGTGGCTTCCCGTGAGCAACGCTACGAGGCGCAGGGAGCCGGCGATCAGGGCGTGATGTTCGGCTATGCCTGCGATGAGACCGAGGCGCTCATGCCGTTGCCGATCCATTTGGCCCATCGTCTGGCCCATCGCTTGGCTGAAGTGCGTAAAAGCGGCGAAGTGGCGCATCTGCGCCCGGACGGCAAGACTCAGGTGACCATCGAATACGACGAGAACGACAATCCGATCCGTCTCGACACCGTACTGGTCTCCACCCAGCATGACCCTGAGGTGGATCAGGTCTGGCTTAAGGAGCAGTTGGCCGAGCATGTGATTCGCCCGGTGCTTGACGACGTGCTCGCCGATCGCGTGGCGCACGATGAATACCGTCTGCTTGTGAACCCGACAGGGTCGTTCATTCTCGGTGGTCCGGCGGCCGATGCCGGTCTGACCGGACGCAAGATCATCGTCGACACCTACGGTGGTGCGGCACATCACGGCGGCGGCGCCTTCTCCGGCAAGGATCCGAGCAAAGTGGACCGCTCCGCGGCCTATGCGGCCCGTTGGGTGGCCAAGAACATCGTGGCCGCGGGTCTGGCACACAAGGTCGAGGTGCAGGTGGCGTACGCCATCGGTGTAGCCGATCCGGTATCCATCAACGTGGAAACCTACGGCACCGAAATCGGCGTGACCCGTGAGCGGATTCAGCAGGCGGTACGCAAGGTGTTCGATCTGCGTCCGGCCGCCATCATCGACGAGCTCGACCTGAAACGACCGATTTACGCCAAGACCGCGGCATATGGCCATTTTGGCCGCAATGACGTCGACTTCACATGGGAGGCGACCAACAGGGTCGACGAGCTCAAGGCGGCGATCGCCGGATGATCATGGCGCCGGGATTGTAACCAAGGACTGACGGCGCCCACCACCCAACGTGTTGCGGAACGACTTCGGAAACGAATGCTCCGCAACACGTTTTTTTCGTTCTGTGAGGAATCGTCGGTTCCGTGTGATTCCCGCGAGACTACAATCTGCTGATTGAGGGTTGTATGGTTGGGGAGCATCATGATTGCTAAGGAGGCAATATGCGGATGAAGGTAGCCGATATGGTGCGGTTGTTCGTCAGGCCTGACGCACCGTTGCGCGTCGAAGCGTTCGATGGTTCATCCATGGGGCCGGACGATGCGCCGTTGTGCATTCAGGTGAAGAATTCCAGAGCCGTGTACTACATGGTGAACAATCCCGGAGAGCTTGGTCTGGCACGTGCCTATCTGCAGGGTGATATCGATTCGCCACAATTGGTGCCGGGTAACCCATATGCCGTATTCAAGCGACTTGCCGAATTGAAACCGTACGTGCACAAACCCAATCCGTCCGCTCTGGCACAGGCGTTGGCCACGATCGCCTCGCACGGCATACGACGTCCGGCCGCGCCGAGCATCGAGGGGCCGAGCAGACTCAAACGCATCAGCGAAGGCCTGTTCCCGCATTCCAAAGCCGGGGATGCCGCCACAGTGAGCTACCACTATGACCAATCGAACGACTTCTATGCCATGTTCCTCGGTCCTTCCATGACCTACACCTGTGCGGTGTTCGATACGCCGGAAACCACGTTGGAGGATGCGCAGAAGGCCAAGCTTGATCTGGTGCTCGACAAGTTGAATCTGAAGGCCGGCGACCGCCTGCTCGACATCGGCTGCGGTTGGGGCTCGATGGAGATCGAGGCCGCCAGGCGCGGCATTCATGTGATCGGCGTGACCTTGGCCGAGGAACAGGTCAAGTGGGGTCAGGAATGGATTAGGCGCGAAGGCTTGGAAGACTTGGCCGAGATCCGGTTGATGGACTACCGCGACGTGCCGGAGGCGGACTTCGATGGCATCTGCTCGTTGGGTATGATGGAGCATGTGGGCGTCAAGCATTATCCGGCCTACTTCAAGGAGATCTACGACAAGCTCAAGCCGGGGGCGATGCTGCTCAACCATCAGATCACCAGAACCTGCTCATATGCGGGTAAATCCGCCGGTCCGTTCATCGACCGCTATATCTTCCCCGACGGCCAGTTGGCCTCTCCCGGCGAGATCGAAACCAAGGTGCATGATGCCGGCTTCGAGGTGATTCATGAGGAGAACCTGCGTCAGCATTACGCGTTGACCCTGCACCACTGGAACGACAATCTCGTGGAGCATTGGGGTGAGGCCGTGAAGATGGTGGGTGAGCCGAAGGCCCGCCTGTGGGGACTGTACATGGCCGGCTGCGCCTACAACTTCGAGATGAACAATATCCAGATTCACCAATATCTGTGCATCAAGCCGAACCGTGACGGCACCGACACGTATCCGTTACGTCCTTGGTGGCCACTGCACTAGTGGCTGGCGTGATGCGTTAATCTGAAGGAATGACCTATGAGGATGCCGAGCAGCTGGCGCTTGACGGGCTCGCCCCGCGTAAGCGACGCAAACGCACACCCGTAGCCAAAACGCCGGCGGCCGAGCATCCCATAGCCCAAGTGGTGTTGGATGTACAGGCCACGCATTTGGGGCAGACCTTCGACTACTACGTCGAAGAGCAATACTCCGATGCCGCTCGACCCGGCGTGATGGTGCGCGTGCGATTCGGGGGACAGCGCGTCAACGGCATCATCTGGAGTCGCGCGGATACCAGCGATACTCCGGCGTCCGCGCTGCGTTTCATTGAACGCGTGGTCACCGACGGCGTGCTGGTGCCACGGACCATGCGTGAGGACATCACGTTGATTGCCGACGCCTTTGGCGGTACCCGCGCCAACATCCTGCGCCTTGCCGTGCCACCGCGCGTGGCCCGCGTGGAACAGGAACAGCGACGAGGCGGATCCACGGAACGTGAGAGCAGGGCGAAAAGGGAACGTCTGATTGCCGTGGAACAGGAGTTCTTCGACCAGCTGAAGACCCAATACGGCGGTATCAGCCTGCTGCGTGACGCCTTGGGCGGCTCGCGCTTCCAATCCTTCGTATTCGATACCCTGCCCGGATCCGACCATTGGCGGCGGTGCGTGGCATGGATGGTCGCCACCGCGCTCTCGCACAACAGGCCGGCGGTGATCGTACTGCCCACCATGCGCGAGGTCAGCGACATGGTCGAGACCCTGCAATCCATCGGTCTGCGTATGTTCGCCCGTACCAATGCCTCCAGCGGCGGCTATGACGGCGATATAGCCGTGCTGAATGCACAGATGTCACCTGCGGAACGGTACCGCGCCTATCTGGCTGCGAGTAACGGGCGGGTTCCGTGCATCATCGGAACTCGGGCCGCCATGTATGCACCGGTGGAAGGCCGGGCCTTGTTCCTGATCGTGGACGACGTATGCTATCAGGATGCGGACGGCATGATGCCCTACGCCAATGCCAGAGGGGTGCTGCGTCTACGGGCCAAGGCCCATGGCGGCGTATTCGTGGCGATGGCGAATTCCCGAAGCGTGCAAAGCCAGTGGGAAACCGACGCCACGCATGTGGGGGAGACACCGGTCAGCGGCTTCAGCACACCGATTCACGCGCTTCCGGCGGTGACGAAGGAGACGAGCCCATGGATCCGTTGGCTCAACCGTGACGAGTTGGCTCGCGTCGCCGATCCGACCATCGGCGCCCGCGTACCGCACACGGCCGTACGTGTGCTGTCCAAGGCATTGGAAAGCGGTCCGGTGCTGTTGTCCATTCCGCAGGACGGTATAACCGAGGCGCTCAGCTGTTCGCAATGCCATCGTCAGGCGCGATGCGCGCAATGCACCGGACCATTGGAACGTCTGCGGGACGGCTCGATTCGATGCCGTTGGTGCGGTGCCGCCACCGTGCAATGGTCATGCCCGGCCTGCCATAATGAGCGGATGCGCGTGGTACGGGTCGGTGCGGCCGGCACCGCCCAAGAGCTGGGCAGACTGTTCCGTGGCGTGCCGATTGTGATCTCCACGCCAAGCCAGCCGCGAGGCATCGTACCCGATATCGCCTTCGCGCCGCAGCTGGTCATCGCCACCCCGGGCGCCGAGCCGCGTGTGCGAGGGGCCAGCCCGTATGAATGCGAATATCGTGCGGTCGCCATTCTGGATGCATGGACCAGCCTGTATGCGTTCGGCATCGATGCGGGCGTGGACACGCTCACCGCTTGGATGCGTGCGGTGTCGTTATGCGCTCCACGAAGTAGGAATGGGCAGGCGTTGCTGCTTGGCGAGACCGATCCGGTGCTCGCTCAATCATTGATGTTGTGGAATTCGCCGCATCTGGCGCAGACGGAGCTCGAGGAACGCGCGCAGACGGCCCTGCCTCCGGTGTTCGCTGCGGCATGCGTATGGGGCCGTCGGAGTGCGGTGAAAACCGCGTTGGAGCGAATCGGCGCCTTGCCGGGTGGGGACATGGCCACCATCGATACCGTGGAAGGCGTCATGCCTTCGGTGCTGGGTCCCGTGCCGATTCCGCAACCGCGCACCATCGACACCCGCGAATTGGAGGTGACCGCCGATCGGGTCAAGGCGATCGTTCGTGTTCCGCAAAGCGGACGTGCCGAACTGGCCCTGCGTCTGCGCAACGCCAGCGCACGGCATGTGGCCGCTCGGGAGGCGGGGGAGCTGCGCTTCCAACTCGATCCGAAGGAACGTATCTGAACATATCGGAGGTTCCTGGTCGAACCGTCTGCGAAGGTACGTCCCCTCGCCATGAAACACTATGGAAGACCTGAGGAATCCACCGGATATGAATGGAGGAAGCACATGAAAGGCTGGCCGGGAGAGCCCGACATGGAATACGGCGTGCTGATGGCCGACGATGAGGCCGCCGCCAACGCGGGCAAGCCGATCACCGATGTGATCTTCGATTTCGGCAACGTGCTGGTGTACTGGGATCCGGCCGCGGCGATGACGCCGCGATACGGCGACGAGCTCATCGAACGGTTCCTCGACAACGACATCTCCGGTTTTTACGATATCAACAATCTGTTGGACGGTGGCATGTCCAACGACGAAGGCGTGGCGCTGATGCGTAAGACCAGCGGCGACCAGTGGGCCGACATGCTGCAGTACTATCTTGACAATTTCGTCGATTCACTCACCGGCGTCGTACCCGGAGCTCGCGTGCTGATCAACGATTTGAAGGCTGCCGGCATCGGCGTCTGGGGATTGAGCAATTGGCAGAAGGATCTGTTCCCGATCGCGCTGGAGCACTACGATATTCTACGGATGCTGAACGATCGCGTGGTCTCCGGTTACGTCGAACTGCGCAAGCCGCACAAAGACATCTACGAGCATGCGTTGGACCAATTCGGCATCGACGCCGCGGGCGCGATATTCGTGGACGACAAGGCGATGAACATCGTCGGGGCGAACGAAGCGGGCATTCGTGGGGTGCGGTTCGGGGATTCGCGCGCCTTGCGGAATCTGCTGATCGCCAACGGCGTCGATGTTCCCGCCGTGCGGCAGGCATGACATTCATCATCGTCGCCCTATGATGCCGCCGATGGCTTGTGATCGAGATGTGGAAAAAGGAGTCTGATTCATGTTGAAGGTGCTTTTCGCCGGTTCCCCGGAAGTCGCCGTGCCGTCGCTGAGGATGCTTGCCGAGGATACCGAGCACTTTGAAGTGGTGGCCGTGCTCACCCGCCCGGATGCGCCGACAGGCCGTGGACGCAAGCTCGTACCGAATCCGGTCAAACAGGCCGCATTGGAATTGGATCTGCCTGTCATCGAATCCGATCCGAGCGAGGAGACTTTCGTCAATGAACTTGCGGCCACCGGCGCACAGGTCGCCGCCGTGGTGGCCTACGGCAAGATCCTCAAGCAGGAGGTACTGGATGCCCTGCCCATGGGGTGGTACAACCTGCATTTCTCGCTGTTGCCGCAATGGCGTGGCGCCGCTCCGGTGCAGCGTTCCATCTGGGCGGGAGACACCCTGACCGGAGCCACGGTGTTCCGCATCGTCAGGAAAATGGACGCGGGCCCGATCCTGGCGCAATCCACCGTGGAGATCGGCGCGCACGAGACCGCCGGCGAGCTGCTGAACCGTTTGGCTGAAGATGGTTCCCGACTGCTGGCCGCCTCGTTGCAGGCCCTGGCCGACGATCAGATCGCTCCGGTCGAACAACCGACCGGAGCCTACGAGATCGCCCGGAAGATTTCCGTCGAAGACGCGCGTATCCGCTTCGACGTGCCCGTGTTCGCCGTAGATAGGCAGATTCGCGCCTGCACGCCGAACCCGGGTGCCTGGTGCGAACTGCATGCCTGTGCCGGCTCCGAACCGACCATTCTGCATGTACTGCGTGCGCAGCCGGCTGACATGGACAATCCGAACGTTCCCACCACGCTTGAACCGGGGCATATCGTGGCCGGCAAGAAGAACGTGTGGATCGGTACCGCAACCCAGCCGTTGGAGATGGTTGAAGTCAAGGCTCAGGGCAAGAAGGCCATGCGCGCCGCCGACTGGGCCCGCGGAGCCCGTCTCGACGGGATGGCTTGCTGCAGGTAAAAGCTTGTGGCAGCGGTGTCTGCGGGCGCAGACGTTCCGTTGTTCCGTAAGCCACGCAGCCTCGGCAGTGCGTGCAGAGGAGGGGAATCACTCGAGAAAATCGAGGATTCTGACGAGGTTGCGGTCGTTCAGGCGGTACGGGGCCTCCTGTTGTACCTTCGGTTTGGCGCAGAACGCTACGCCCAGGCCTGCCGCGTGAATCATCGGCAGATCGTTGGCACCGTCGCCTACGGCCATGGTCTGGTTCATGTCGATACCCATCCGGTCGGCCCATGTGCGCAATGACTCCAGCTTGACGTCCTTGGTGACGATGTCGCCAAGGATACGGCCCGTCAGCCTGCCGTCGGCGGCTTCGAGACGATTCGCGATCCAGTAATCGATGCCTGCGTCCACGGCGAGACGGTCCACCACCTCATGGAACCCGCCGGAAACGACGCCGACCTTCCAACCGTGACCATGCAGGGCGTCGATCAGGGCAAGCGCGCCGTTGGTGAAGTGAACGGCACGGTAGACATCATCGAAAATCGAAACCGGCAGTCCCTCCAGCAGCGCGACGCGGGCACGCAACGCATCGCGGAAATCCAATTCACCGTTCATCGCACGGGCGGTGACGGATGCGATCCGCTCTCCGACACCGGCGGCGGTGCCAAGCTCGTCGATGACCTCTTCGTCGATCAACGTGGAATCCACATCCATCACCAGCAGTCCCGGACGGGACAATGTGGGCAAGACGGTGGTATTCGACGTTTCTTTCTCAAGCATGGTTTCGATTGTCGGAAATCATTAGGACAATGGGTATTCTTGACGGTGAGTTGAAGAAAGCGAGGGCCGGCATGGAGCAGCAGGGCGAGACGATGCAATCCCTCAGTGAGGCCAACGACCAGCTGATGGCCAAGAACCACGCGTTGGCGAAGGCGCTGACCCGTGCCACGAAGGAGCTTGCCAAGGCCAAGGCGCAGTTGAATCAGCTGGCCGGGCCTCCTCTGACCTTCGCCACCATGGTGCGCGTGCATGCGGCGAACACCGATGAACAGGGCGTGCAGCATGCCAGCGCCGAAGTGATCTCGGGCGCACGGCGCATGATCGTGCCGGTGGCCGCGAGCGTGCCGGCATCCCGTTTGGAAGCGGGGCGTACGGTGCTGCTCAACGAGAACATGGTGATTGTGAGCCAGCATGACACCGATACGCTGGGCGCGGTGCGTGCCGTCAAACAGGTTTTCGACGATGGTCGTCTATTGGTGACCGATAGTGGGGGCAACGCCACCTTGGTACGCCGCGCCGGCATACTTGCCAAGGAGAGCATCAACACCGGGGATCGGGTGGGCGTGGACTCCTCCATCCGCCTTGCACTGACCCTGATTCCCGCCGAAGATGATGCCGAGCTGGTGCTTGAGGAGACCCCGGACGTCACCTTCGATGACATCGGCGGTTTGGACGAGCAGATCGAACGCATCCGTGATGCCGTGCAAATGCCGTTCCTGCATCGTGAGCTGTTCGAACGCTACGATCTGAAACCGCCGAAAGGGGTGCTGCTGTATGGTCCTCCAGGCAATGGCAAGACGCTGATCGCCAAGGCCGTGGCGAACGCGCTCGCCGAAGGATGCGGCGCGGGCTCCGGCGTATTCCTTTCCGTGAAGGGGCCGGAGCTGCTCAATAAGTTCGTGGGTGAGTCGGAACGTCTGATTCGCATGATCTTCAAGCGTGCGCGTGAACGTGCCGCCGACGGCAGACCGGTCATCGTGTTCATCGACGAGATGGATTCGTTGCTGCGCACTCGCGGATCCGGTGTGTCCTCGGATGTGGAGACCACCATCGTGCCGCAGTTCCTCTCCGAACTGGACGGCGTGGAAAGCCTCGATAACGTGATGGTGATCGGGGCATCCAATCGCATCGATATGATCGATCCGGCCGTGCTGCGACCGGGCCGCCTGGACGTGAAGATCCGGGTGGATCGTCCGAAGGCGAGGCAGGCCGGGCAGATCATCCGGCATTATCTGACCGATGATCTGCCGCTTACGCCGGGTATCGAAGCGAAGGCGCTGACCAGCGTGCTCGTTGCCGACATCTATGCGATCAGCGAGCACCGCCATCTATGCGACGTATGCGACGAGCATGGGCAGTGGTCGCCGGTCTACCTGGCCGACGTGGTCTCCGGAGCGGTGCTGAAGAACGTCGTGGATCGTGCTAAGACGAAAGCCGTCAAGATATCCATCGAATCGGCGGAACCGGCGGCGATAGGCGTAGATCTGCTGGCAAAGGCCGTGCAGGAGGAATTCGAGGAGACCCGAGACGCCATACTGGATGCCGATCCGGTGCAATGGAGCCGGATCAACGGGTTTGACGCAGGGCATGTGACGCGTATCAGGCCTGCGGCGCAATAACCGGAACGGATTGGACGATATCAGGCGGGAAAGGAATCTGCAGATGAGTGTTCGTCGGGTGATGGGAACTGAAACCGAGTACGCGGTCTCCAGCCGTGGCGCAGGTCGGTACAATCCGGTGCAACTATCGTTCGACGTGGTCGGCGCGGCTTCGGACGAGCGTACGAAGCATATCCGATGGGATTACCGGCAGGAAGACCCCGTCAACGACGCCCGCGGCACCCGTCTGGAACGTGCATGCGCGCACCCCGACCTGCTCACCGATGCACCGCAGCTCAACATCACCAACGTGATCGCGGCCAATGGCGGACGCGTGTATGTTGACCATGCGCATCCGGAATATTCCGCTCCGGAAACCACCGACCCCTTCGAAGCGGTGCGATACGACCATGCCGGCGACCTTATCATGCGGTGGGCCGCGTCGAAGGCGAGCGACATCACGGGGCATGCCATCGTGCTGCATCGCAACAACGTGGATGGCAAAGGCGCCAGCTGGGGCACGCACGAAAACTATACGCTGCTGCGTGCGGTACCGTTCGAGGAAGTGACGCGACTGATGACCGCGCATTTCGTATCGAGGCAGATCTATACGGGCTCCGGTCGCGTCGGCTTGGGGGAGCGCAGTGAACGCGCCGGCTACCAGCTCAGCCAACGCGCCGACTATTTCCATATGAAAGTGGGTCTGCAGACCACTTTCGACAGGCCCATCATCAACACCCGCGACGAATCGCACAGTACCGACGAATACCGTCGATTGCACGTGATCGTGGGCGACGCCAACCGTATGGATGTGCCGCAGGCGTTGAAACTCGGCACTACCAGCATGCTGCTATGGCTGCTCGAACATGCCGGCGAGGCAGGTCTTGACCTGAACGCGATGATGGATGCGCTGACGCTCGCCGATCCGGTGGAGGCGATGCACACCGTTTCGCACGACCTGACGCTGAATGCCGAGCTGCCGTTGGAAAACGGCGGCACGACCACGGCATGGCAGATGCAGGTCACCCTGCGGGGCATGGTGTATGCGGCGGCCGCGATGATCCACGGCAGCGACACGGCGGGGGAGCCGGCCTGGCCGGACCGTTCCACGCGCAACATCATGGCGATGTGGGGCCAGGCGCTCGCCGACGTGGCCGCCATCCGCCATGCCGATGACGATCGGCGTCTGGGCATGAGTGAACAGGCCGGCCGCATTGAGTGGCTGCTCAAGTGGAGACTGTTGGAAAAGCTACGTCGCAAAATCAACTCCGATTGGGCCGATCCGCGTCTGGCCGCCGTGGATCTGCAATGGGCCGCACTTGATCCCAAGGATTCGATCTTCGCGAAACTGGCGTCCCAGACGGAACGGTTGATTGGCGATGCGCAGCTGGAACAGGCGAGCGTGGAGCCGCCAAGCGATACGCGCGCTTGGTTGCGTGCACAGATGATTCGGCGGTTCCCTGAGCAGGTGGTGGCAGTATCATGGTCTCGTCTGACGGTTCGTTGTGAGACGAGTGGTGATAAATCCGTGGAGAATACCATGCTGTCATTGGACATGTCAGATCCCTTGGCCTTTGGTGAATCCCAGTGTTCGCGAGCCTTCGAGGGGGTATCGGACGCACGGGCGGTCATAGGCCGTTTGCGCTGAACATCACGCCGGTCGCGTACTATTCGTGATGATGGTATAACCATGCAAAGCAACTGGAACACAGGAACATGCCCTGATATTCGGGAGAGAACGTATCGGGCGAGCAGTATGACGAACGAAAAGGCATAATCTATGGAATTGAGGCAGGCGGCCCTCGAAGTGGCCCGTATTCTGCAGGATGCAGGCAAACATGCGTTGAACGATCAGACCAATCCGCGTGATATGAAAAGCCTTGAGCTGTCTGATGACCATCTGCATTTCACGTCGGATCTCGACAAGCGTCTTGCGCAGTTCATCAGCAACCGTATCACCTATGTCGATGTATTCGACGGATTCTGGCAGTTCCGTCCGGATGAGTGCCATCCGGGGGAGCGGTATTGGTGCGTCGGCGGCATCGACGGTGTGATCAACTTCGCCCACGACATGCCGGAGTGGGCCATCACCGTAACCTTGTTCGAATTCAACGAGCAATGCTCCGCGCAGCCGATTCTTGCGGTGGTGCACGCCCCGGCGTTGGGGTTGACGTATCTTGCGGTCCGGGGATCGGGTGCCATCCGCATCCGCCGTACTCCGTTGGGTGACAAGCGCGAGAAGATCATTCCCTCCACCACGCCGTCGTTGGACGGGGCGGTGGTGAGCTTCGGCATGTCGTATGTGCCGTCGGAATCCAAGCGATCCCTCGACGTGGTGGCGCGCATTGCCGGTCGTCCGGCCGACATCAAGCGTGTGGGGCCGGTGTCGTTGGATCTGTGCAAGGTGGCGGACGGCACGTATGACGCCTATTTCGAGCCGCATCTGCATAAATGGGATGTTCCCGCGGTGTCGGCGGGCGCCATGATGGTCTGGGAAGCCCAAGGCCACCTGAGCCAATGGAATGGCGACGGCATTCATTGGCGTCAGGAAAACGATGTGGTGGCCACCAACGGGCTCATCAACAACGATTTGCGTCAGTATTTGGTATAGCGTCATAGGGCATGCAAGTCATGGCCTAATGTGTGGCGCAGTCGGTATCGATGCGATGCCGTATCGCGGGTGGATGCCGAACGTATCGAAAGGGAAGCCATGCCTCAGGAATTCGAACAGATCCGGACTGCGGACCAGCCTCAGGAGAACGAGGAAAGCACGGCGGTCGCCGGCGTGCGGACGGGCGATGCCGCGGACGCCCTGGATGCCGTGCTGGATGACATCGAATCCGTGCTGGAGACCAATGCCGAAGAATATGTCGGCAGTTTTGTGCAAAAAGGCGGTGAGTGATGCCGCAGCTGCGCGACAGCGGCAATCATTCGACGGCCCCGCTTGACGGTCGGACCCGCAGTGAAGTCGATGCGTTCACCCGCATCTTCGGCATCGAAACCGAGTATGGCGTCAGCGTGACCGGGGCCGATGCGCCTTGCAATTCGGGGCAGACGGCCATGATGATGTTCCAGCCGATCGTGGCCCGGTCCAGGTCGACGAACACCTATATCGAAAACGGTTCGAGACTGTATCTTGATGTCGGCTCGCACCCGGAGTACGCCACGGCGGAGGCCCGCGACCCCATGGACGCGCTGGCCCTTGACATGGCCGGCGAACTGGTGATGCACGATCTTGCCATGGATGCCCAGCGTAGGCTACGGGCAAGCCATGGCAAGCGCACCATGGTGCATGTATTCAAGAATAACGCCGATTCCGCCGGCCATTCCTTCGGTTGCCATGAGAATTATCTGGTGCGTCGTTTCGTACCGCTGACTGTCATCGAGCATGAGCTGTTGCCGTTTCTGATCACCCGTCAGATATTCACCGGAGCCGGACGCGTGGGGGAGCGGGGCTTCCAGGTCACGCAGCGTGCCGACTTTTTGGATGAGGCCGTGTCTTCGGCCACCACGCGTTCGCGGCCGATGGTGAACACGCGGGACGAACCGCATGCCGACCCGGATGCGTTTCGCCGACTGCATGTGATCATCGGCGATTCCAACCGTTCCCAGTGGGCCACGATGATGAAGCTCGCCACCACGCATCTGGTATTGTGCGTCATCGAGCAGGCGGGTCGCGAAGGCCGCGAGTCCGGCTTCGCGCGATTGGCCTTCGTCGATCCCGGTGCGGCGAATCATGCCGTCAGCCGTGATGTGAGCGGTGTCGGTGCGACCTTCGATATGGCCGATGGTGGTGTGATCTCCGGCGGTGCGGTCGCCATGCAGGAACGGTATCTGGTGGCGGTGGAGCGTTTCGTCGAGGATCATCCCGAGGTCGTCGCGTCCCTGCCTCGAACCGATGTGCATGATGTGATTCGCCAGTGGCGCACGGTGCTGGAAACGTTCGGTTCCGGCGATGCCGACGTTTTGGCCGACAGGGTGGATTGGATATGCAAGAGGCGTCTGTTCGATGCCCTGCAGGCTCGTACCGGTCGCCTCTCGACGAGCAGGCTCGAACAGTTGGACATGGACTATCATGATGTGGCCAACGGTACGGTATATGCCTCGCTGTGCCGCCGTGGCGGTATGCGTACGATGTTGGGGCCGGATGCGGCCGATCATGCCCTCCGTACCCCTCCATCCGATACCCGTGCGGTCTTACGGGGCAGATTCGTGCGAGAGGCGAAGGCGAGAGGGGCCCGGTATTCCTGTGATTGGACCAGACTCACGCTGATGGCGCCCCAACATTCGGAAATGGTGCTGCTCGATCCCTTTGACTTCGAGGAGTCGGAACGATTCCGGCGGATGTTGGGCTCCTTGGACTGACCTTGAACCGGGGCCTGCAAGCCGGATCGGACCGCTGAACGGATATCCTGACCGATGGTCGAAGGCGGGCGGATCAGACTTCGCCGCGATATTTCGCCATCATCTGCGACTGCATCTGCTGGGCGCTAGGCGGTGTCCAGGTGATGGCATCGGCTCCGGCGTCGATGGTGGCGAGGATACGCTCCTCGGAGCCGCCTCCGGAAGCCAGGATCGGGATCTCCGGATGATGCTCCCGAATGCTGGAGACCACCTGCGCGGTTCGCGCACCCGCCGCGACGTTGATGATGGCGGCGCCCGCAAGGATCTTGCATTCGGTGACTTCGTCATCTTCGGTAACGGTGGCGATGACCGGGATATCGACCATGGACATGGTGGTCTCGATGGTCTCCGCCGGAGCCGGGGCGTTGATGACCACGCCCGCCGCACCCTGCATCTCCGCCACCATGGCCAGTTCGGCAACGCGCGGACCGGTGGTGGTCCCGCCGCCCACGCCCACGAATAACGGCATCTGGGCCACGGTCAGCAATGCCTGTGTGATCACCGGCTCGCCGGTGAACGGATACACTGCCAGAATGGCGTTGGCGTTGGTATTGCGAATGATCACCGCATCAGTGGTATAGGCGAAAGATCTGAGCGTATGCCCTTTCACCGTGATGCCGCCGCAACGCTGTGCGATGATTTCCGGCACGCGTGCGCCCGGAGAGGTCAGCCGTCCCTCGACGATGGCGGTGCCGTACGTGGTTCGGGACACATATGGTGTGGCGGAATGCTGCTCCACGGCAACGTTCGCGCTCGGCGTGAACAACGAACGTTTGCCGATATGAAGAGGGGCCTGATCATTCGGTTCCGGAGTGCCTGCCTGATCGATGCTCATTCCTGTGCCTCCGTACCTGAATGATCGAGCATGAGAAACTCGTGGATGGCTTTGCGCCGTTCGGTGATCTCCTCGTCCAGAAGTCTGGTATCGGTGTTGTCGATGATACGCTGCAGATATTCGCTGAGAGTGGAAAGCTCGCTTGGGCTCAGGCAGTCGAACATGTGCAGGGCCGATTCGGTCTGCTCCTTGCTGGGTCGCATGAGAGGCCTTCCTCGTCGTGCCGCGTCGACGTTCCTGACCGTTGCCGCGGCACGACGGGCCGTTCTGGCCCGGGTCGCCTTGAGCTTGGAATGCAACAGCAGGATGTTGAGCTCGTGGAGCTGATTGATTACGATTTTCCTCTGGTCGGCCATGGCGATTCCTGTCTATATGGACACGTTGTCTAATATGTAAAGTCTATCGGGAAAAATGCGAAACGCAACCTGCCGTCGAGGCGACGTGAAACGACAAAAGCCCTGACCGTCGTGGTCAGGGCTTTTGCTACCAGTGGAGTCAGAGACTCACTTGGTGACGGCCTTCTTCAGCAGGGAGCCGGCAGAGATGCGAACACCATAGGTTGCCGGGATCTCGATGGTTTCGCCGGTACGCGGATTGCGGCCGGTACGGGCGGCACGCTTGACGCGCTCGGCGGAGAACAGACCGGTCAGCTTCAGGCCTTCGCCGGACTGCATTGCCTCGACGAACACGTCCTGGAAAGCGTTCACAGCCGCCTCAGCCTGTGCCTTGGTCAGGTTGGACTTCTGAGCGATCTTCGAGACGAGATCAGACTTGTTGTATGCCATAAAGCATCCTTCTTGGGTCAGGGGACATCCTGATTACTCTGATGTCCACGTTCATTACGATATTAGCGCACCTTATCGCCGAAAACCGCATTTTATAAGGGTTTTAGCGAGTTTTTTTGGAAAATGGGACCAAAACGACCGGCCGTGAATCGAATTCAGATCAGATTATGCCCGTCAAGCCACTTCATGGCCAACGCACCGACCGGGATTCGTAGCCAATAGAAGGCGATTCGGTAGACGAGAGTAGCGGAGACGGCGATCGTGGAAGGAACCCCTACCGCGGCGAACGCCACGGACAAAGCCGCCTCCACCGCACCTAGGCCGCCTGGCGTCGGCACCGCGGAACCAAGCGTGTTCGCCAAGAGAAAAATAAAGGTCGTTTCCACGGGATTCGTGTGGTATCCAAAGGCGAGCAGCGCCACCCAGAAACCCAAGCCGGTGCTGATGTTGAGAATCAGTGCACCCGCAATGCCGAGGAGCAGCTCCTTTGGTCTGGTAAGCACGTCCACCAGATTGCGTGCATACGACATGACGATCGGCAGATATTTGTCCGTGACCAGATGACGTACCGGCGGAATCGCCATGGCCGCGGATATGACCAACGCGACGACGGCGATCACCATGATCAACGTATTGGTGGGAATCATGCCGGATAGCGTGTTGCGGCCGGTAAACACGCCGAT
The DNA here is from genome assembly GCF_000522505.1 of Bifidobacterium moukalabense DSM 27321. Classification (GTDB taxonomy): domain Bacteria; phylum Actinomycetota; class Actinomycetes; order Actinomycetales; family Bifidobacteriaceae; genus Bifidobacterium; species Bifidobacterium moukalabense. Next base: position 872,893 of record NZ_AZMV01000007.1, read on the forward strand.
GACCAACAGCAGCACTATCGTGGTGGCGCCCTGTACCGCCCAGACGGCGCTCATGATGGCAGTCGCCTTGGTGTTACGATAGCCGCTCTTGCGCAGGAACTGCAGATTCACGAAGGCCGGGCCCACGCCGGCAGGCATGGAGACCGCAGTGAATCCCGCAGCCATCTGCGAGCACATCAGGCCGAGCGGATCACGCTTGCCGGCATCCATGAATCCGCCCAGCGTCATGGCGGAACCGAACCAGGCCACGAACCCGAGCGCCACGCAGACCAGCGCCATGGCGAGATTCGCCTCCTTGACGGCCTTGATCATCTCACCCGGCTGAATCTGCGTGAACACCACGTATACGGCCACCACCAGCAGTGCGATGGCGATGAACGAACGGAAACTAAATCTCGAGAGCGTGACCTTTTCCATGGAATCGGCCACTTCCTGCGGTGCGAGGGCGGAAATGCGGTTACGCAGACGCACCAGCAGCTGCTTATCCCATCCGGGTAGGGCTCGGGTAGCGGCCGGGGCGGCGGCCTTCTGCACGAACGGGGCCAGATCGATGAGCCGGTCATCGCCCCAGGTCCTGCGGGCACAGGCCATGGCACGGTCCACGCCGTTCAGCGCACTCAGCAGAATCAACAGTTGCACCTTGTCGAGCGCGAAGTTCGGTGCGTTGCTGCCGTAATCGCCGTTCTGCCATCCGGCGATTACCGGAGTGCCGTCTTCCATGCGGGAAAGCGTGTCCGGCGTGATGCGGCGGTGGGTAAAACCATGACGATGGGCCTTGTCCAGATATGACATGAACCGTTCCATGTCGCTGTCGCTCATGGTGTTGAGATTGCATTCCAAGGGCATGTGGCCGGAGTGGAACACCAGAATCGAGGATTCGCCGTTGTCGGCCACGCCGTATACCCCCGGTGTGACGAGACCGGCGTTACGCAGTCCCAGCAGCATGGCGTAATGATGGTGGATGGCGTCGATGGAGGAACGGTCCCGGCGCATGGATACGCCGGTCAGTCGAATCCATTGCCACAGCTGGTTGAGGTAACCGGCGACGTGCACCTGATTGTCGAGTACGGATACGATGAAACGGCCGCCGTCGGCATCGACTGCATCGTAGATACGGGAATTCTCGATGAGGTCGTCATCCAGCATGGCCTGCAGCATACCCGAATCGGCACCGGTGCCGATCCGTCGCGACAGGGAGACGACATCAATGCCGATGGCACGTAGCGACTGCACCACCTGTGAGCCCCATGCGCCGTTGGTTTGCGTGCCGATGGCGAAACGGATCAGCATGCCGACGATACGGCCGACCGCGAACGAGACCAGCACCCCGGCTACGGAGTTCCACGACAACACCACCAGCAGCACCGCCACGATATAAAGGATGTTCCATCCCCATTTCACGGCGGAACGCATACGTCTTGGGCCTGCGGCGGTGAGGAACGCGGCCATGGCCGCGTAGAAATCGGGAAGCAGACCGGTGCCGTCGGAAGTGCCGTTGGAGAACAGGGATGCGATCAACACCGTGTTCTGGGTGCCGGTAACCAGCGCCGACACGCCCCAGACCGTGGCAAATCCAAGAATCAGCGCAATGGCCGAGGTCACGCTTTGCAGCCATTCCTTGGCGATCAGCAGTTGCAGCAACACGCTGACGGAAATGAATACGATGGCCAGTTGCTGCAGCAGGGAGGAGGGCACGTCCATGAGCCAACTCACCGCATGACTGGCCGAATGCACGTCGGACTCGACGCCGGAGGCCGTGCCATGCAGATAGATTGAAAACAGGATGACGGCCACGCCGACGATCAAGGCGAATCCGGCGTGTAACAGATCCGCGAAATCCCGGCTGCGACGCGGCGGAATATCGTCGATGCGTACTTCGTACTTGCTGGCGGCGGGGGCGTGAGACACTATGACATGCTCCATACATACGGTTTAGACAAAGACGGTGACTGCTGCCGTCATCGCTTTCGATGATACAACTTGGGGCGCTGCGAAAAAACGACAGCCGCCCCAGGGACGACATATACGGCTATATGCGAACCGGATCAGCGGGCGAAATTGACCAGCCGGGAGGCCACGCCGGTGTAGGTGGCCGGCGTCAGGGCTTTCAATCGCTCCGCGGTGGCCTCATCGAAGGACTGCTCGTCGATGAACGTCTCAACGGCTTCCTGAGAGATCTCATGGCCGCGCATCAGTTCCTTGACCTTCTCATACGGCTTGTCCATACCTGGCAGGCCAGCCAGCTCGCAGGCGCGCATGGCGGTCTGGATCGGCTCGCCCAACACCTCCCAATTGGCATCGAGCTCGGCCTGAATGGCGATATCGTTCGGATGGATGGAGTTCAGACCACCCATAAGATTGTTCAACGCCAGTACGGAGTAACCCAGAGCCGAGCCGATGTTACGCTGCGTGGTGGAATCGGTCAGATCGCGCTGCCAACGGGATTCGACCAGCGTTGCGGACAGGGTGTCAAGCAGCGAGCAGGAAATCTCCAGATTGGCTTCGGCGTTCTCGAAACGAATCGGGTTGACCTTATGCGGCATGGTGGAGGAACCGGTGGCACCCTTGACCGGCACCTGGGCGAACACGCCACGGGAGATGTACATCCATACGTCCACGCACAGATTATGCAGGATACGGTTGGTGTGGCTGATGGTGCCATACAACTCCGCCTGCCAGTCGTGGGATTCGATCTGAGTGGTCAGCGGATTCCACGTCAGGCCCATACGGTTGGTCACGAACTCGCGGGACACGGCAATCCAATCCACCTCCGGGCAAGCCGCCAGATGGGCGCCGAAGGTGCCGGTCGCGCCGTTGATCTTGCCGAGGTATTCCTGCGCCCTGACCTTGCCGAGCTGACGGTTCAGACGGTACACGTACACCGCGAGTTCCTTGCCCAGCGTGGTCGGCGTGGCGGGCTGCCCATGGGTTAGCGACAGCATGGCCTTGTCCCGATATTCCTCGGCCTTTTCCGCCAGATGGTCGACGATGGACTGCGCGCCCGGTAGCCACACGTGCTCGATGCCGTTCTTCACGCAACGGGCGATGGACAGGTTGTTGATGTCCTCGGACGTGCAGGCAAAGTGCACCAAGGTCTTCAGCTCGGTGAGCTGCGTCTCGTGGCCGAGCACTTCGGCCGCCTTGTCGAGCTGATCGTCGATGTAGTACTCGACGGCCTTCACGTCATGGTGGGTCACGGCCTCATGGGCGGCATGCTGCGCAATGCCTTCGGCACCGAAATCCTCCGGAATGGAGCGTAGAAAAGCCTGCTCCTCATCGGTAAGCGGTTTGACGCCGGGAACGATGGTTGTGAAACCATTGCCTTCGAAACCGTTGGCGAGCAGAATCATCCACTCGACTTCCACGCGCATGCGCTCGCGGTTGAGCGCCGGTTCGCTCAGATACTCCACAAGGGGGGCGGTCTGCTTATGATAGCGGCCATCGAGGGGGGGTCAGGGCAATTGCAGGGGGAGATGTCAGTAAGATTCATGTTGTACAGCATACTTTTAGCCGTAAACGAGATTTCGGCGATGTCCGTCCATCGACTGCCGGTACCGCGTTCATGATGGCTCATTTACTCATGCGGCCTTGCCAGTAGGTGACTTCTTCCAGATCACCGTCGATGACGTTTTGGAAATGCCGCTCATGGGCTTCAAGTGCGGCCGATCCCATGTCGGTGGCATTACGGTAGGCGGCCTGATGGTATTTGAGCCAATGCGTGATTTCTTTGGCGTCAGGCGCGTCCTGTACTTCGGTGCCGGTGAAGATGGAGTCGTCATCGGGGGTCTGACCGACAGTTCCCCGCACGGTGAGCCAATTCTCGGTATTCGGATTGGCCGCGCCGTCCAGCGCCGCGACCAGCTCGTCGTCCATTTCCACGCTGGTGACCCATGTGCTTTCGGGAATCGGATGGTTGGCCACAGGCGACCCGGCGGTCACCACATGCTCGATGTCATATTCATCCTTCAGATCAGAGGCGAGCGTGGCCGCGACTATGCCGCCCTGGGAATGTCCGATCATTGCCACCGGCTCATCTGAACCGATACCGGCCTGTCTCATGGCCTCGGCCACCATGCGGGCGCTATCGGCCTGCATGCGCTGCTTGGAATCCGAACTCATGAGCTCCACATTCTGAGGCCACCCGAACGGCGAATCCGGTTCCCCGTCGGTGCCGGGAATCGTGACCAGCCAGGCGTTTGACCCATCTTCTCTGCGATACCTGGAGATGGCGATGGTACCATAATCCAAACCGCTACCCAGATCGATTTTGCCGAGACGCTCTTCGGCAAGACGGCGCAGATCCTCCATGGAGTCGGCCACGCCGTGCGATTCGCGCACCACGGCGGTGTTGGCATGAACCTGCGTGACGCTGAGTTCGTTGCCCTGAACAAGGTCGTATCCGGGAGCCGTGATCTTGGCGATGCGTTTTGCCGCGATGTTGACCTCATCGGTATGGAACAGTCCCCGCAATCCGCCCAGACCTGCGATGGCGGATCCGGCGCCACTCATCAGTCCTTCCTGAGCCCAATCCAGCGAATCCAATGCGTGGATGCCGTTGGTCCTGCCTTCTTTCGCCGAGCCGAGGATGAATCCTCCGAACGAGAGGATTCCGGCCATCGCAAGCGACTCCTTCGGAAACGCGGTGACCGTGGCCTGCAGCAGTTCATTGAGTATGCGTCGGTTGCGGTCATCCGCCTGGGAATACAGGGAATGCGCCCTGATGACCAGATCGGCGAGCTGCGCGAGCCGCTTCGCCATGATATGACAGGCGCCTGCATGATCGGAACAGCGCTGAATGAGTCGGTCATAGGGGAACGATATGTGATCGCTGCCACTGCAGAGGATGGCACCGCCACCGAGTGCGTTGACTAACGGTGTGCCGTACCGCTGGGCCTGAAGCTGCAGAACCGTCGCATTCCATATGTCCGACAAGGATGCGTATGTTCTGGAGGCGTCTGACAGGGCGGTTGCGACACCGAGATACTGGTTGTAGTCGGCGGTCGAATATCTATGACCGCCGCTGATGGTGGAGGTGACCTGCCAACTCATGCCGCGCCTACCGACCACAGTATGTGCGAGGTGACACGCAACGCCTCCCTCAGCGAAGCGGACTGGCGTCGCATCTCCACGAGCCGGCTGCGAAAGGATTCCGCCGCCGTGCCGGTCCAATCCGTCAGTTCGCTGCGCACGATCGTGGCATCAAGCTGGTCAAGCCCTGCAAGGCACGATCTGATCCGCATATCGACAAGGTTCTGGCTGATTCGTATGCCGGCACGGCATTGGCATGTCGTACCTGGCAGGGCAGTAAGACCCACCGGTCTCAGAGGGGTCGCAATCATATTGGATGTGCCGCATGCAAGTAATGTGTTCATGGTGCCATTGAACATGCGTGTGTGGCGGGAAGTGCGGAAAAACAAGGTCGGTGGTCGAAGGATGCGCGAAAAAACACAACGCCGGCGTGTCATTGTTGGAAAACCAACGAAAACGCGCCGGCGATGCGGTGGATAAGTCGGCTCGGGCCGAGTTTGGTCACCACGGTTTGGTCTGAGCTGAGGATGAGTCCGAATCCTGATCGGCCGTCGATCCCTTGGACGATTCGGTATTCGACTCAGGCGTAGTGGATTGCGTATTCTGCTGAAGAAGCTCCTCCACCTTCCTACGTTGCTCCTCAGTCAGGCTACCGCCGCTTTTTTGCTTGCCGGTACTGTTCTGCGAGGATTCGTCCTGGGTGCCCGCGCTGGAATCCTGCGGATCTTGTGCTGCTTTGATTTTCTTGGATATACGCTTGGTCAGCCGTTCGGACACCGCACTGTTATGTGCGATCGCTTCACGAAGCTGCGGAAGCAGCAGCGCCCCGGCAGACGCGGCATCCTGGAATTGCGCGTCGGTCTGCTGCTGCTGTGTGCCCAGTTTGTCAAGGTCGGGAGTCTGCGACTGACTCGCCTTGATGTTTTCGGTCAGACTTTGCGTGGCCTGATTGTACTGATTCGCGGCTATGAGATTCACGACGGCCAGTGCGGCGATGACGATCATCACCACGGCGGCGGCGATCAGCGTGACACGTACCGGCAATGAGGCACGTGCCCTGCGCGAGGACGGTGTGTTCATAGAAGCCTCCTTGACGACGCCAGCCATGCGCCGAACTCACAGGCCAGCAGGAACGCCACCGCAATGGCGAACGGCCAAACCAGAGGCGTGACACGTGTCCGCTGTTTGGTGGTCTGCGTGACACGCCACTTGTTCGAGGCCTCCTTCGACATGCCGGAGCTCATGGTGTTTGAAGCGTCCAGTTGCAGTGCCGTACCGCTCAACTCGTCGGCGATGGTCTTCATGGCTTCCGCATTCATGCGGGAGATGCCCGGCTGACCGGTTTCCGGATCGGTGACCCATTGTTCATCGGCATCACCCACACCATCGACCGTGATGGGAATCTGGCCTCCCTGTTCGCTGCCGACCGCCACGGTGAACGCATCATTGAGATATCTGCGCAACGAGGAGAAGGTGCGGCGGGTTTTCGCGGAGGTCTGCTCTCCATCGGATATCAGATACATTACGATCGCGTCATCGGGATGCTGCTCATGAATCGACTTGCAGGTCAGCAGCAGTTGGTCGATCGGAGCGTCAAGTGTGGAGCCGGCGGAGACGGAGGTCGCCTCCGGGGCCAGGGTGTCGGCCCAATTGTCGATCGCCTTGGAATCAGGGGTCAACGGGACGTCCAACGTACCGCTGGCGCCGAAACGCACCGCGGCGAAACTGGAATTCGGGTATAGGCCGGTGATGTCCTTTACCGCCTGTTTGGCCACATCCAACCGGGCCTGCTGCTCTTCGGAGCCATATTGGGCATCCTTGACCGCCATTGAGCCGGTTACATCGACGGCGATCACCACATCGGTGGCGTTGATCGCGCGATTATGCGTGGACGACACGATGCTGGGCGTCAGGGCCATGACCGCGATCAACAGACAAATCAGGGTGCGTCGTGTGCAAGCCCACGTGGTTTCGTCACTATCGGCACGCCGTCTTATGTGCAGCACGACCTCGACCATGGCGGCCACCACCATGACGGCGGCCAGTGTGCCGCCTGCCGGCCATCCCAGCGCCGGTGAGAAAGTCAGATCGCTCATCGTCTCAACCTCCATGCCAGTGCAAGCCAGACAACCGTCAATACGGCCAAGGCCAACGTCCACCAGCCAGGGGCGTCGACAAGCGAGGCCTTGCTGTTCGCCTCGCTCTCGTGATCCTGACGCGAATCGATCTGCCTGACCAGCTCGGCTACGGATGAACCGTTGGATTGTGTGAGGAACGCGCCGCCATGCGATTCGATTTCGGATTTGAATTCGGAGGTCGTCTCGTCGCCTTCGCTTTGTTTCGGACCGGAGAACAGGCCGTCCACCGTAATTGACGCTTCGGAAGTCAGCTGCAGGGCCTCCTTCAAAGTATACGTAGGAGTTCCGGATACGACGTTATCGGTGGCCAGCACGATGGAGGCCGCGCGTTGACGAGCCGTGTTGTCCGTATTGGCCTGACCATAGGCGAAGCCCGGCAGCATCGCGGCGCAGCTGACCACGCCATCGCCTATCAGCGACGTGGCCTCCTTACGGTTCTGCGTCCCTTCCAGCCAATCGGAGATCTTCTGATAATCGCTATCCTTCATCTTGTCGATATCGTCCTGTGACTCGACGCCCTTGAGGATCCTGCTGGCCTTGGCGAGCTGCTCGGAAACCAGTTCATAGTCATCGGTCAGCGGGAACACGGTCCTCGACGTCGAATTGAAAATGCTCAGACCTATACGCTCGCCTTTGAAATTGCTGACCAGCTTGCGGTAGGTGTCGATCACTTCGCGGTCGTAGGGAAGCGTGGAGCCGGATACGTCAAGACACAGCACGATGTCGCGACTGCTGGCGCGCTCCTCACCTTCATCGACCTGACTCGGACGAGCGATCAAGGCCACGGAAACGGCCAGAGCCAGCGCCAACAGCACCACGGCCAGACGCGACAACGTGCGCCACAGGCGGAAAAGGCGTGAGGCGGTCTCCGTATTGAGATCGTCATCCAGACTGAACGAACGTGCGTCATCGGTATCAGGCCTCTTCGTATGCGAAGCCACCAATAGCATGATGGCGATAATGGCCATGGCGCCGATGACGCCTGCGGCGGCGGCCCAAGGCCAATGCCATGACAGTTCCATCTATCGCCACCTTTCCACAAGATTGGCCACCCATTCACCGGCCTGTTCCACCGTTGTCTCGCGTGCGAGGCCGTTGTTCGCGGCATCGGCGAATTCCGGCGGATACAGCGCCTCGATGGTTTGGCGAAGCAACGTGATGCCGTCCTGATTGCCGGTGGTGCGGGGGATGGCGTTGATATCGGCAAGCGTACGATTGCGGATATCGGTACCCGTTACCGTCGAAACGTAGTCTCGTGCCAAGGTCGCCAGTTCGGCGAACGCATCCTCACGACTGATTTCGCCTTCGTCATGGCGCGCCACGATTTCGTCGATCCGTTTTCTCCACAATGCCTTGTCGGTCAACGCCTCATGCCGACCGTAAGATCGCTGACGTACGGGTCTCCCACCAGGTCGGGACAACCATATGGCCACGGTCACCAGCACCGTGGCCAGGACGAGGCCAATGGCCAGCACCGCGATCAGTGGCGTCTGCAGGTCGAGCAGACCCATCGGATGCAAGTCGGTTTCCGACAAATGGAGCGTCATGGCCTGCCTCCCAACGATGTGTGCGCGGGGGAGGGAAGCCGGTTGCGCGAGGAACGGGCCAAGGCCATGGAGACCATGTGCACGAACTCACCGAACATCCGCTCGCTGGAGCCTGAACGAATCATCGTTGAGCCGCAACGGTTCAGCTCGCGACGCATGGCTGCGGCAACATACTCACGATGCGTGCGCACCTCTTCCGCCGTTGTGCGATTGCGAAGGAATGCGGGGACGCGGCGAGGGCCATTGCCATCGCGTACATGAGTGAACCGTTCGTCTCCGAACGGATTGATGGTGGCCACGTCGATGAGCACCATGGGATGTGTGCGCGCGATGCGCCTTATGGCTTCGATATGACGTTCCTGCAGGGCATGCTCATCGGTGGCGAGCACCACCAACGCCTCACGGTCGCGGATGCGACGTGCGTATTCCAGTAGCGCATCGATATTGCGTGGATTGGACCAATCACGTTCCAACGCCTGATCCAGCGTCCGCTCGAACTGTGCAAAGCCTCCGTTGAAAGGCATCCGTGTAATCGACGCGGAGTCCGCGAACACTACGGACACCTCATCGCCCCGGCGCAGACTCAATGCGGCGAACATGCACAACGCATTGGCTGCGATCTGATACGCCCGTTCCCCCGAAGGGCAAGTGGCGGTCATCTCCCGACCGACGTCCAGCAACAGCCATGCGCGGGAAGTCGACGGGCGTTCCCTGAGCACCACCATCGGGCGGCCAACACGGGCACTTGTCTTCCAATCGATTTGTCGAGCCTCATCGCCGGCCTCATAGACGCGAATATCCATCACATCATCCGAACCGGAGCGTTTGCCCGAGGCGTGGGCGCCCTCCAGCACGCCCAGCGCCTTGCGGACGGTGGGCAGACTCAACGTGGTTCCGAGAGCCTCGATCTTTCTGCGGATCGGATCTTCGGAACGGTTCTGATCGATCATGGAACGGGAACCGCCTGCACGATCGAATCGACGACCTGGTCGCTGTCCACGCCGTCGGCCAGAGCCTCGAATGTGAGAATGATGCGGTGGCGAAGCACCTCGTGGGCGAAGGCCTTCACATCTTCCGGGATCACATAGTCGCGACCCTGCAGCAACGCATTGGCCTGACCTATGCGGGTCAGGGCGATGGAGGCACGCGGCGAGGCGCCGAGACGCACCAGCGAGGACAATCCCTGCACCGGATGCGATCCGGCGCCACGGGAAGTCGCCGCGATATCGACGGCATACTGCATGATCGCGTCGGACACATGCACACGACGGGCGCATGAACGCAGGAACTCGGCGTCGCCGATGGAGATGACCTCGGAGGTGATGGCCTTCGGATCGAAGGTATCGGACCCGCGGCGAGTGAGCATGGCGAGCATACGCTGTTCCTCCTGCGCACTCGGATAGGTCATGACGGCCTTCATCATGAAACGATCCATCTGGGCTTCGGGAAGGTTGAACGTGCCCTCCTCCTCAATGGGATTCTGGGTGGCGATGACCATGAACGGTTTCGGCAACGCGATGCGCTGGCCGCCGATGGTGGTGGCGCCTTCGGCCATGGCTTCCAGCATTGCCGACTGGGTCTTTGCATTGGAACGGTTGATTTCGTCCAGCAGCACGAAATTCGCGTGGATGGGGCCGATCTGCGTGGCGAATTTCTGCGTTGAGAAATCGAACACCTGTGTGCCGACCAAATCGGATGGCATCAGATCGGGCGTGCACTGCACGCGTTTGAACGTGCCCGACACGGAGGTGGCCAGGGTCTGCGCGGCTGTGGTCTTGGCGAGACCCGGTACCGATTCGATGAGAATATGCCCACCGGCCACCAGCGTGGTGATCAGGGACTCGCGCAGGTTCTCCTGGCCCACCAGGGTCTGGGCGAATCGGGCGCGAATCTGCGAGCCCAGCTTCTTCGCACGGTTGATGTCTTCTGCGGATAGTGCGCCTGCAGGCGTTGCGGTCGGCACCGGAACCGGTGCCGACTGGGGAACCTGCGGTTTTGGAGGGAATAAAGCCATGCCATCTACTGTAACGGGTTAAGCTGACGGCAAGGACCAATCGACAGGCGAGACCCCCATTGAGGCCAGTGCCGCGTTGGCGCGGGAGAACGGCTTCGAACCGAAGAATCCATAGCGTGCCGACATCGGGCTTGGATGAGGGGATTTGATGATGAAGGCGTTCGTGAGCAGTGGTTCCAGAGTCTGTGCGTTGCGTCCCCAGAGTATGGCGACGAGGGGCTTGGGGGTGCCATCCGCATTCGTCCGTGCATTCAACGCACGGATCGCGGCCTCGGTGATGGGCTCCCAACCCTTGCCCTGATGGCTGTTCGGATGACCGACCCCCACGGTCAGGCACCTGTTGAGCAGCATGACGCCCTGCCTGGTCCACGGCGTCAGGTCGCCGTTGGCCGGCATGGGAACGCCGAGATCGTCGGTCAGCTCCCTGTAGATGTTGGTGAGGCTTCGGGGAATCGGCCTGACGTCGGGTGCCACGCAGAAGCTCAGGCCGACCGGATGGCCCGGCGTGGGGTAGGGATCCTGTCCGACGATCAGTACCTTGATGTCGTCGAATGGAATGGTGAACGCGCGCAGGATGTTCCTGCTGGCGGGCAGGTAGGGGCGGCCGGCGGCGATCTCGCCTCTGAGGAAGTCCCCCATGCGGTGCACCTGTGGTTCCACATCGGACAACGCTGCGGCCCAACCGGGTTCGATGAGTTCGGATAGCGGCTTGATATGAGCTTGAGTCATGGGTATCACTGTACGACCCATGGTGCGACCTCGCATGCCGTGGCGTGGGCCCCTGACGTGGGCGCGCAACGCGAATTGGCCGCTGACTGCAGTGGTCAGTACACTTTCAGTGTAAGTGTGCAAGAAATGAGGTCGCAAGATGGCTCAACAGGACAAGGAAACCTATGATTCCTATGCCAAGGATGCATTCGACAATCCGCCGGCAGGACCGATGGGTGTCCATAGGGGTGCGCGATCGGCCACATCCCGTGCCATGCCATACATTGTGGTGGTCGTGGTGGCATTGCTCGCCGGTCTGCTGTTCTGGGGAATCTATTCCGGTGAGATCGGCAAACTGAGGATGCCGTGGTCATCGTCGCAGGCAAGTTCGTCGCAGACCGCATCGGCCAAGAAGACAACTACGGCCGAGGCGCAGTCCAGCGATACGGCTACCGCCACGACGACTCCGGAGGCTACGGAGGAATCGAGCGACACGGCATCGCCGACCGAATCCGCAACGCCGGAGCAGATCGTGAATAAGGACACCCAGATTCGTGTGATCAACGCCACGAACGTCACCGGCTATGCACAGAGCAAGGCGGATGTGCTGACCAATGCCGGATATACGGATGTGACCCCCAGCAACCCGACCGGTACGGTTCCCGCGCAGACCGTGGTCTGGTATCAGAACGAAACAGACAAGGCGACCGCCGAAAACGTCGCCCAGACGCTGGGCATCACCAATGTCGAACAAGGTGACGGATTGGTCACCCCAATCGTGGTGGTGCTGCTGAACTGAGAGCGCGCAGTGGAAAAACGCCGGGGACCCCTGTCCGTTGTGGGCAGGCGTCTCTTTGTCGGGAATACCGGAATCGCGGGCCTGCGCCGTGGCTGCATAGGAACCGGTGTTCTTGCCGATAGCGCAAAGCGCACACCCCGGTTTGGCACTCGAAGCCTGAGAGTGCTAATCTGCACAATTAGCACTCGAGGTGCGAGAGTGATAACCGGCAGCTGACGGTCGGCGTCGCGAACTCGCGCCGAAAGTGGGAACAATACCATGTAGCCATATGTGGAGGAACAATGGCAAAGATCATTGCATACGACGACGAAGCTCGCCAGGGAATGCTCGCGGGCCTCGACAAGCTCGCCGACACCGTTAAGGTCACCCTTGGGCCGAAAGGCCGCAACGTGGTTCTGGACAAGACCTACGGCGCTCCGACCATCACCAACGACGGCGTATCCATCGCCAAGGAGATCGACCTCGATGACCCGTACGAGCGCATTGGCGCCGAACTGGTCAAGGAAGTCGCCAAGAAGACCGACGACGTCGCAGGCGACGGTACCACCACCGCAACCGTGCTGGCCCAGTCCCTGGTGCACGAGGGTCTGAAGAACGTCACCGCCGGCTCTAACCCGATCGCCTTGCGTCGCGGCATCGAGAAGGCCTCCGAGGCCATCGTCAAGGAACTTGTCGCAGCCGCCAAGGATGTTGAGACCAAGGATCAGATTGCCGCCACCGCGACGATTTCCGCCGCCGACCCGGAAGTCGGCGAGAAGATCGCCGAGGCTCTGGACAAGGTCGGTCAGGACGGCGTCGTGACCGTCGAGGACAACAATCGTTTCGGCCTGGACCTCGACTTCACCGAGGGCATGCGCTTCGACAAGGGCTACATCGCCCCGTACTTCGTCACCAACGCAGAGGATCAGACCGCAGTGCTCGAGGATCCGTATATCCTCCTGACCTCCGGCAAGCTGAGCTCCCAGCAGGATGTCGTGCATGTGGCCGAACTGGTCATGAAGACTGGCAAGCCGCTGATGATCATCGCCGAGGACGTTGACGGCGAGGCTCTGCCGACCCTGATTCTGAACACCATCCGTGGCACCTTCAAGTCCTGCGCCGTCAAGGCTCCGGGCTTCGGCGACCGTCGCAAGGCCATGCTACAGGACATGGCCATCCTGACCGGCGCGCAGGTCGTGTCCGACGAGCTGGGCTTGAAGCTCGACTCCATCGACATGTCCGTGCTCGGTACCGCCAAGAAGATCATCGTTTCCAAGGATGAGACCACCATCGTGTCCGGTGGCGGCTCCAAGGAAGACGTGGCCGCTCGTGTGGCCCAGATCCGTGCCGAAATCGCCAACACCGACTCCGACTACGATCGTGAAAAGCTGCAGGAACGTCTGGCCAAGCTGGCCGGCGGCGTCGCTGTCATCAAGGTGGGTGCCGCGACCGAGGTCGAGGCCAAGGAGCGTAAGCACCGCATCGAGGATGCCGTGCGCAACGCCAAGGCCGCCATTGAGGAAGGTCTGCTGCCGGGCGGCGGTGTCGCGCTGGTCCAGGCTGCGGCCAAGGCCCAGAAGGACGTTCAGCTCGAAGGTGACGAGGCCACCGGCGCCGCGATCGTGTTCCGCGCCATCGAATCCCCGATCAAGCAGATCGCCGAGAACGCCGGCCTGTCCGGCGACGTGGTGATCGACAAGGTTCGTTCCCTGCCCGACGGTCAGGGCCTGAACGCCGCCACCAACGTATACGAGGATCTGCTGGCCGCCGGTGTCACCGACCCGGTCAAGGTCACCCGTTCCGCCCTGCAGAATGCAGCCTCCATCGCCGGACTGTTCCTGACCACTGAAGCCGTGGTCGCCAACAAGCCGGAACCGCCGGCAGCCGCTCCGGCCGCCGGCGCCGACATGGGCTACTGATAGGCCGCATGTAGGGCCGACCGCTCCGATCGCTGATCGAGCGAATGGCATTATAGGAACCCGCTTCCCGCTGGGAAGGCGGGTTCCTTGCGTTTGCCGGGTCTGTGAAGCGAGCTTCTTCTACTGGGCGAACAGGCGGGACGCCTGCATCTCCGTGTCCGCATATAGGGAGGAGGCCTGCATGAGTGCGCGTTGGATGGATTCCAGGGACTCTTCCATCTGTTGCTGCGCCGCACGCCATTGTTCGGCCACGGCGTTGAACTGCGTGGCCGCACCCCCTCTCCAAACGCTCTGCAGGTTGTTGAGGTTGCCGTACATGCCTTGCACCGCCTGCCGAATCGATTGGATCGAGGCGTTCACTGCGGCGCTGGATGACTGAATCTGCTCCGAATCGACCTGAAACTGTGGCATGGTGTGTTCCTTTTCCTCGTTGAATGTGTATATATCCGCCGTTCGCTCACCGATTGGCGCATCCGAACGGTAAGGTGGAGCGTATGGCAAAAGTGAGTGGAACCAATACGCAATCGAAGGCTGTGGTCGGAGGATGGTCCCCAAACGGATGCATCGGCGTGTCATGCCGATATGCCCAAGGCGAACATCGTTGGATTCATGCGCTTTCCATACTGTTGGCAGCCGTGTTGTGCTGTTGCATGACATTGTGCATAACTCCCGTCGGATGGGCCGATGACGCGCAGACGACCGATACGCAAACCGGCATCACCGCGACGGATAACATCACCGATACCGAGAACCTGCTTGGATCGAATGTGTCCGAGATCACCGACGCCATCAAGAACACCAAAAAGGAGACGGGGGTCACCGTTCGGCTGCTGTATCTGTCGACGTTCGATACGGGCAAGAAGAAGCCGTCCCAGTGGGCAAGCGATCTGCTGGAATCCCTGAAGCCCCAGCCGAATACCGTGCTGCTCGCCGTGGCGTCGAACGACGGCAATCTGGTGGTGGTGGTCTCGTCGAACTCCGATGAATGGCTGAAGAAGAAGTCCACGGTGAACGCACTGTCGGACGCGGCGCAAAAGCCACTGATGGAGTCCACGCCCGACTGGGCGAAATCGGCCACCGCGATGATGGATCAGATTGTGCTGGCGAAAAAGACCTCCACGTCGTCGAACATCACCATGATCGGTGTGGGCGTCATGGTGGGCGTACTGGTATTGCTGATCGTCATCATCGTCGTGTTCCATGTCTATCGCAAGAAGCATCCGAAGCGGCGCAGGAAAAGGCATGGCAGCCACCGCAAGTCCAAGGACGGCGAATTCGAGACGTATCCTGAGGTCGAGGAGAAAGCGGAACCCGCGAAGGCGTGGAATCCCGAGCCTTCAACGGAAGACTCAGATATCGTTCAGGAAACATCCAGTGAATCGAGTGAAGCTTAGGGCATGAGTAAGCCTATTGAAGCATCCATTGTCGTTGTCGATGACGAACCGTCCATTCGTGAACTGCTGGTGGCCTCCCTGCATTTCGCAGGATTCGAGGTGAATACCGCGGCCTCCGGTTCCGAGGCCATCGAGGTCATTGAGAAAACGCAACCTGATTTGATCGTGCTGGATGTGATGCTTCCGGATATCGATGGTTTCACGGTGACCCGACGCATCCGTCAGGAAGGCATCGCCACGCCGGTGCTGTATCTGACGGCACGTGACGACACCCAGGACAAGGTCATGGGCTTGACCGTCGGCGGCGATGACTACGTGACCAAGCCCTTCAGCCTGGAGGAGGTGGTGGCGCGCATCCGCGCCATTTTGCGCCGCACCCAGGAACAGGTGGAGGATGATCCGATTATCCGGGTCGGTGATCTGGAGATCAATGAGGATTCGCATGACGTGTCCCGCGCCGGCCAGCCGATTGATCTGAGCCCCACCGAATACAAGCTGCTCCGCTATCTGATGGATAACGAGGGCAGGGTGCTTTCCAAGGCGCAGATCCTTGACCATGTGTGGCAGTACGACTGGGGCGGCGACGCCGCAATCGTGGAATCCTACATCTCCTATCTGCGTAAGAAGGTCGACGGTATCGTGGTCGAGGATGCCGATGGCGAGAAGCATAAGGTGGCTCCTCTGATCGAAACCAAACGCGGCATCGGGTACATGATTCGTGCGCCCAAGAACTGAAATGGTCTAATCGATGAGCCGGGACACCAAGCGGACGCAAGTTGATGACGCGGGCGGCCAGAGCAAGCCCGAGGCGCAGGGCACGACTCAAACGCCGCCTGCGCATCGTCCGTCGTTGTTTCGACGGATCGGCAGACGGGTCGATGCGATTCCTCTGAGCACGAAACTGGTCACCTGCATCATCGTGCTGCTGACCATCGGCACCATCGGCATCTCGTTTTCCATCCGAACGCTGGTCGGCAACTACCTGTTGCAGAAGACCGACACGCAGCTGATCAATCAGGCGCAGTTGGTATTCAACAACATGGATTCACTGGGCGATACCACCGACAGCGAGAACAGCCGAAACAGCCTGATGAACACCTACTACGTGGAAGTACGTACCAGCGACAGCAAGATCACCGGAACCGGACTGGTGCCGGTGCTCAAAGACGGTGTGGTCTCCGAACCGAGCCTGCCGGCGGATGGCAGCAGCGATGGCGTGACGTTGGGACAGCCCTTCACCACCCAGGCCGTGGTGCATGTCACCGGTAACCACACGCCGGACCACTCCACCATGCAGGCGGCCCAGTGGCCGTGGCGCGTCGTGGCACTGCCATGGAGCGAGCGCGGCAAGGACGGGCAGGTCAAAAGCAGCGGCATCGTGTATATCGGCCTGTCTTTGAGCGATCAGATCGATACCGCGAATACACTGACCAGATACTGCGCGATGGTGGGCATTGCCGTCGTGCTGCTCGGTGCGATTCTGGGCACCATCGTGGTGCAGAGCACGCTCACCCCGCTCAAGCGCATCGAGAAGACGGCCGCGAAGATCGCAGCCGGAGACCTGAGCCAGCGTGTTCCCGATATGCCGGAGAATACGGAGGTCGGTTCGCTGTCGGTATCGCTCAACAGCATGCTGACCCGCATCGAGGAAAGCTTCCATGCGCAGGAGGAGACGACGGAGAAGATGAAGCAATTCGTCTCCGACGCCAGTCACGAGTTGCGTACGCCATTGGCCGCCATCCATGGATATGCGGAGCTCTACAAGATGCAACGTGACATGCCGGGGGCGCTTGAACGTGCCGACGAGTCCATCGAGCATATCGAAGCCTCCAGCTCGCGTATGACGGTGCTGGTGGAGGATCTGCTATCGCTGGCGAGGCTTGACGAGGGCCGTGGCATCGATATCACACAGCAGGTTCCGCTCACCTCGGTGGTGCGGGACGCGGCCGATGATCTGCACGCTCTTGATCCTGACCGTGGCATCAGCTGCGGTCGGGTAACGCTCAATCCCGGAACCGATCTGGAACATCCATCCGATTTCGCCTTCCAGGATGGTGACATGCCGGCGATAACGTTGACCGGCGACGCCTCACGACTTCGTCAGGTGGTCACCAATATCGTGGGCAACATTCATCGGTATACACCGGCCGATTCGCCGGTGGAGATCTCTATGGGCGTGTTGCCGGCGTCGATCAGTCCGGAATCGTTGTCCCGAATGCCCGCCAACGAGCAGTCCATGCATCATTTGGTCGAGGCCATCGAAGTGGGCCAGTCCATGCAGGTGGGCATGAACTACGCCATCGTGCGGTTCTCCGATCATGGCCCGGGAGTGCCGCCTGAGGCCCGTTCGAAGATATTCGAACGCTTCTATACCGCAGATCCCTCCCGCGCACGCCAGAAGGGCGGCACCGGGCTTGGCATGGCCATTGCGCAGTCGGTGGTCAAGGCGCATCATGGTTTCATCTGTGCCTCCGGCAGTGATGGGGGCGGCCTGACACTGACGGTGGTGCTACCGGTCGCACCGGTCGAACCGCAGCCTGTGCCGCTCGTGGAAACACGCAAGGCGGACAAGAAGAGCCGGAAGACGAAGAAACAGGGCTGACAGACGGAAACGACGACGGGCATGGCCGTATTCCCATCTTCCCTGGAGGGCCGGCATTGGTCATCATCCCACCTCTTGCGCTAGACTATATCTTTGGTTTGCAATAGGCGGATGGCGAGCATCCGCAAGCAGGTATGTGAAAAGTAGTGAGGTGACAATGCCTAGCGGACGTGTTCGTTGGTTTGATGCGAACAAAGGCTATGGATTCATTCAGGGCGAGCAGGGAGCCGATGTGTTCTTACCTGCCGTTGCGCTGCCTGAAGGCGTGAAGACGTTACGTAAGGGCGCAAAAGTCGAGTATTCCGTAATCGAGGGACGCAGGGGCCCACAGGCGATGAATGTGACGTTGGTCGCATCGGCCCCGTCATTGGTCAAGGCCACCCGACCGAAACCGGACGACATGGCCGCCATCGTCGAGGATCTGATCAAGTTGCTGGATTCCGCGGGGAACCAGCTGCGTCGCCATCGCTACCCTTCACCGGCCGAGAGTAAGAAGCTGGCCACGCTGATGCGTGCCGTGGCCGATAATTTTGACGTACAGGACTGATTTATGCCCGATACCACTTTGGATCCCAAGGCGATCGCCAAGGCGGTGGCCATCGAAGTCGCCGACGAGGATAACCAGGTCGGCGACTTCGTAGAGGCCATCGATCTGGGTGACGACGTCACCGATTTCCGTTTCGAGACGCATGTGCGCGGCTATGAGGGCTGGCAGTGGTCGGTGACGTTGTACCACGATGCGGAACTCGACCATTGGACGGTCAACGAATCGTCGTTGGTGCCGACGGACAACGCATTGCGTCCGCCGGAATGGATTCCTTGGAAGGATCGTCTCGAACCCACCGATCTGGCCGTGACCGATTCCATCGGTACCGATCCGGACGATCCTCGTCTGGAGGAGGGCTTCCATGCGACGCACGCCGACGGGGGTGCCGCTCCGACTGAGGCATCCGAAACATCCGAGGAGGATGTCGAGGATGCGGTTGAGGAATTCGAGCTGTCCCGCAGACATGTGCTGACGCCGCTGGGGCGTGCGCAGACCGCCAAGCGCTGGTATGAGGGTCCGCGTGGCCCGAAATCGCTGTCCACGAAGACGGCCGACGGCAATCCCTGCTCCACCTGCGGCTTCTTCATTCCACTGAAGGGCGAGCTGAACCTGTTGTTCGGCGTGTGCGCCAACAAATGGAGTCCCGATGACGGTCGTGTGGTTTCCATCGATCATGGCTGTGGCGAGCATTCCGAAATCGAGCCGCCGGAGCCGTCACATCTGTGGGTGCAGTCCAAGCCGGCCTTTGACGACCTGCACATCGACATCATCGCCCAGGCGCCACGCGAAGAACGCGGTTCCGTCGAGCTGATCGAGCAGTTGGAAGGCGATAGCCCCAATCCGAACGATGAAGAGGAGGCTTCGGAGGAGGACATCGAAGCTCACACCATCGATGATGAGGCGTCGCAGGAGGACGTGCAGGAACATGCCGAGCCTGCGAACAGTCCTGAGGTGGAGACCACGCTTGATCTTAGTGAGGACGAGGAATCCTCTGACAGCGGGCAATCCGCTGAGACCGGGGAACAGTCCGTGAAACAGGAGAGCGAAGAGACTGAAGGTTCCACCGAGCCGGGGGAGTCCTCCGAGTCGACGGAAGCGGAGGACTCGGTCGGTCCGAAGCCCGAGGGGCCGGCCGAGCAGTAGCCGACTCCCGATATGTTATGGGCATACACAGCGAGCCGAAGAATCCCGGCACCCGCGCAATGCGGATGCCGATTGAGGTTCTTCGGCTCGCTGTGTGCGTTTAGTATGGCGGATGCGGGCCACTCAATGCACGACGGTGACGGTGCAATCCGCGAAATTCACGATCTGCTTGGACACCGAGCCAAGGAAATGCGCATCCATGCCTGACAATCCACGTGAGCCGACCACAAGGTGGCGGGCGAAGCGTGAGGCCGCAATAAGGCCCTTCGCGGCGGAAATATGGAAGGCATGCGACTCGATGTCGAAATCATCGGGAATGTCTCGCGCGGGAATCTCGATGGAGTCAATCATCTCATCAAGCAGATGCTCGGCTTGCTCCTGACCGACCGAAATCGGCGCGACGGCGTTCTCATATCCCTCAATTACGCCGAGGTCCTTCAATTGCCAGCAGAACATGACCTGCAAGGGCGCGTGATGGATGGATGCCAGTTCGATGGCGAACCGCAATGCGCGTTTCGACGTCTCCGAGCCGTCCACCCCGACCACGATCGGACGCTGGCTTTTCGGCAGCGGCGAGCCGGGCATATCGAAGCGCACCTCACGCTCGCCCGGGGTCAGCGCATTGGCGATGGCATCCTGCACGCTGGCCTCCTCGTCGTCGAGAATGCGAACCACGGTGACCGGCACCTTCGCCTCTTCCGCCAAGGATGCCGACAGCGAGCCCAGGAACCAGCGGGCCACGCGCCCGAGCGATCGGCGTCCCACCACGATCTGCTGCGCATCCTTGCCGATCTCCAGCAGGGCGGCGGTGCCGGAAGCCTGCACGGACGTAAGCTTGACACGATCCTCATTGATGGCCATGCCGGAACTGGCCTGGGCCACCCAACTGCGCAGACGTTTCGCGATGTCGTGGCGCATGGCCGCCCACTGCTCCTCGGAATCCGGCTCGGAGCCCATATCCCACGAATGCGTCCAGCCATACACCGCATTGACCTGCTGGCCGGTGAGGGATGCCTCTTGCAGCGCCCAGCGCAACGCGGCGAAGGATTCGTCGGAACCGTCGACACCGACTACGATGTCACGTTGACGAATGTCCGTGTCGGCACCGGCTTCGGTGGCATTTAGGGTGGTATCGCTGCTCATGATGACCTCCTTGGTCGTTGCTTTACATCAAGCATATCGGTTTGGTTGCGTTGAGAGCGCAATTTACAGGCGCGTGGAATAAACGTCATCGTGAATCGGTAGAGTGTTGAAGAACTAATAAGAGTGGAAGGACAAGCATGTTCGAACGGTTTACAGACCGTGCCCGGCGCGTGATCGTGCTGGCTCAGGAAGAAGCTCGTACCCTCCAGCACAACTACATCGGCACCGAGCATCTGCTACTCGGCCTGATTCGTGAGGGTGAGGGCATCGCCGCGAAGGCGCTGGCCTCGAAGGGTGTGTCGTTGGACGACACCCGCAAGCAGGTCGAAGAGATGATCGGTAAGGGGAATGCATCGCCGAACGGCCACATCCCCTTCACCCCGCATGCCAGGCAGGTGTTGGAGCTGTCGTTGCGTGAGGCGCTGCAGCTGGGGCACAGCTATATCGGCACCGAGCATATCCTGCTCGGCCTGATTCATGAGGGCGAAGGCGTCGGCACCCAGGTACTGATCAAGATGGACGTCAATCTCGGCGAGCTGCGCAGTGCGACCATCGATTTGATTCGTGGCAATTCAGGTGCTGGCCAGGGCGACGGCAAGGGCGATCTCGCCAATGCCGGTGGCGTGCAGGACAGGCACAACCAGAGCGGTTCGGCCATTCTCGACCAGTTTGGTCGCAATCTGACCGCCGAGGCCGCTTCCGGCAAGCTCGACCCGGTGATTGGCCGCTCGAGTGAGATCGAACGCGTGATGGTGGTGCTGAGCCGCCGTACCAAGAACAATCCCGTGCTGATCGGCGAACCCGGCGTCGGCAAGACCGCAGTGGTCGAGGGCCTGGCCCAGAAGATCAATGCCGGAGATGTGCCGGAGACCTTGAAGGGCAAGCAGGTCTATTCGCTGGATCTAGGCTCCATGGTGGCCGGATCCCGCTACCGCGGTGATTTCGAGGAACGCCTGAAGAAGGTCCTGAAGGAAATCAAGACCCGTGGCGACATCGTGCTGTTCATCGATGAGATCCATACCATCGTGGGCGCAGGCTCCGCGGATGGCGCTCTGGGCGCTTCCGATATGCTCAAGCCCATGCTGGCACGTGGCGAGCTGCAGACCATCGGTGCCACCACCACCGACGAGTACCGCAAGTACATCGAAAAGGATGCGGCGCTGGAACGTCGTTTCCAGCCGATCCAGGTACACGAGCCGACCATCGCGGAGACCATCGAGATTCTGAAGGGTCTGCGCGAACGCTACGAGAACCATCATCATGTGACGATCACCGACGGTGCGCTGCAGTCCGCGGCGGAACTGTCTGCACGCTACATTCAGGACCGGCACCTGCCCGACAAGGCCATCGATCTGATCGATGAGGCCGGCGCACGCCTGCGCATCCGTCGCCTGACCGCACCGCCCGAGCTTAAGGAACTTGACGCGAAGGTGGCCAAGCTGGCTGAGGAGAAGGATCAGGCCATCAAGGACCAGGACTTCGAAAAGGCCGCCGAGCTACGTGACAAGCAGGAGAAGCTAGAAGCCGAGCGCAAGGAGAAGGAATCCTCCTGGCGCGAAGGCGAATCCGACGTGAAGATGGTCGTGGACGAGGACGTGATCGCCGAAGTGATTTCGCAGTCCACGGGCATTCCGGTGGTCAAGCTCACGCAAGCCGAGTCCAAGAAGCTCATGAACATGGAAGCCGAGCTGCACAAGCGCATCATCGGTCAGGATGAGGCCGTATCGGCGTTGTCCCGTTCCATCCGTCGCGCGCGCGTAGGTCTGAAGGACCCGAAGCGTCCGTCTGGCTCGTTCATCTTCGCAGGCCCGACCGGTGTGGGTAAGACCGAGCTGGCCAAGACATTGGCGGAGTTCCTGTTCGACGATGAGGATGCGCTGATTCGCGTGGATATGTCGGAGTTCTCCGAGAAGTACGCCGCATCACGTCTGTTTGGCGCCCCTCCGGGATATGTGGGTTACGAAGAGGGCGGCGAGCTCACCGAGAAGGTGCGCCGCAAGCCGTTCTCCGTGGTGCTGTTCGATGAGATCGAGAAGGCGCATCCGGATATCTTCAACACCTTGCTGCAGGTGCTTGACGATGGTCACTTGACCGATGGCCAAGGCCGCAAGGTGGACTTCAAGAACACCATCATCATCCTGACCACCAATCTCGGCACCCGCGACATCGCGAAGGCCGCCAACACCGGCTTCAACCTTGGTACGAACAACGAGTCCAGCTACCAGCGCATGAAGGATCAGGTCTCTTCGGAATTGAAGCAGCAGTTCCGTCCGGAGTTCCTGAACCGCCTGGATGACATCATCGTGTTCAGGCAGCTCACCGAGCCGCAGGTGCGCCAGATCGTCGATCTCGACGTCAAGCAGCTCAACGACCGTCTGTTCGATCGCCACATGTCGCTTGAGCTCACCGATGCGGCCAAGGATCTACTCGCACAGAAGGGCTTCGACCCGCTGCTCGGCGCCCGTCCGTTGCGTCGCGTGATTCAGCGTGATATCGAGGACGCCATCTCGGAGAAGATCCTGATGGGCGACCTCGAAGACGGTCAGTGCGTGAAGGTCGATGCCGAAGGCGAAGGCATTCTGGGCGAATTCACCTTCTCCGGTGAGGCGTTCGAACAGCCGGACGAGGCAACGGCCGAGCAAGCTGAATCAGCCGACTCCACTGAGCCCGTTGGCGTTTCGGCCGGAACCGCCGGTCCGGCAGCGGAATCCTCCGAAGCCGAGTGACGGTTCGTGCATACGGCGATAGACGACTGAGATCCACGACAAAGCGGCTTTCCATGACGAATTGGTGTCATGGAAAGCCGCTTTGTCGTGGATTCTGCGTTGTCGACGGAGCGTTCAGCGCTTGAGTAGCGCCAGATCGGTGTCAATCGATTCGTTTCGGATGAACAATGTGCGTCCGTCGCGTACGGAGCGCAGTACGGAGCATCGCTCGTATACGGCATCGAATACCGACGAGGCGTCCAGAACAATGAAGTTCGCCGGCCTGCCGGCTTCCAGACCGTAGGCGTCGTGCATTCCCAGCGTGGTGGCGCCATTGACGGTCAGGAATTTCAGCGCGTCGTCGATCTCCCCGAAACTCATCATCTGCGCCAGATGCAGCATATAGTCGAGAATGAGCATCATATTGCCGTTACCGAGCGGATACCACGGGTCCTGCATGGAATCCTGCCCGAGCGACACGTTCACGCCGGCTTCGGTGAGTTCCTTGACGCGAGTGATGCCACGACGTTTCGGGAACGTGTCCTGACGACCCTGCAGGTATAGGTTCTCCGTCGGAGCGCAGGCGAAGTTGATATGCGCGGCCCTGAGCAGTTTGGTCAGATGGAAGAAATAGGCATTATCGGCGGAGCCCAGCGAACAGGTGTGGCTGGCCGTAGTCCTTGCGCCGATGCCAGCACGGTAGGCGAGCGCGGACAGCAACTCCAGATACCGTGAGTTCGGATCGTCGGTCTCATCGCAATGCACGTCGATGAGCTTGTCGTATTTCGAAGCCAATTCGACCACCGTGTGCATGGATCGCTCGCCGAATTCGCGGCACTGCTCGAAATGCGGGATGCCGCCCACGCAGTCGGCACCCATTTTCAGGCCTTCCTCGACCAGATCGGCGCCGGATTCACCCTTGGGACCTTCATAGGAGTACATGCCTTCCTGCGGGAAGGAGACAATCTGCAGGGTGACGGTGTCTTTCAGCTCCTCCTTGAGTTCCAGCAAAGCCTTCAGTGAGGTGAGGTTCGGATCGGTCACATCAGCGTGCGAACGAATGAACTGCACGCCATGGCGCATCTCCTTGGCAATGCCGATTTTCGCACGTTCCTTGATCTCCTCGACGGTCAGGTCGGATTTCGTCTCACTCCAGCGTTGGATGCCCTCGAAAAGCGTGCCCGACTCGTTTACGGCTCCCGGTTTGCGTGCGGTGAACACGTAGTCGAGATGCAGATGCGTGTCGCAGAACGGAGGGCACACCAGTTTGCCTTCCAGATCGGTGACCTCCACGGTGGACATGTCCTTACCCTGGATGGAGAGTCTGTCCGTGAGATCCGGTGCGATTTCGACGAACCTGCCGTCCTCGACGAGAATGTCCTGGACAGGGGCGGTTTCGTCGGCGGTGCTGCCCGGCATGCCGGTGGCGATATGTGCATTGGTAAACAGCTGCGTGCTCATGGTGCGCTCCTTCATTACGGGCCCATACAGACGTTTTGTCATGTGTCCATCCGGTTACGGAGGGAACCGTTGACGTAATCGTTGGCGGTTATTGTCGGCGTATCGCTTTGCAGGGACGTTACCTGATGTGACGTGTGTATTACCTAGGAATGGACGGTTTGTATGGTCGTTACGGTGAGGGATGTGCTTGGTGATGCCCTGTTCTCAACCGCTTCGCCGTGCGTGGAAGTGGCGGTCGGCGATTTGGATGAGTCGGTGCGGTGGGTGTTCACCAATGAGCGTGAGGATGTCGCCTCCTTTCTTGCCGGCGGCGAGCTGCTGGTGGTCGAAGGCAGATCACTGGTTGCCGATGGGCGTGAGCCAAGGCTTGGTGCTTATGTAAAAAGCCTGGTGAAGGCGGGCGTCGCGGCTTTGGTGGTGGAGTTGGTCGAGGAGGTGACCGATCTGCCTGCCGGACTGATGTCGGCCGCACGGGACGAGGGGCTGACCGTCATCGGCCTGCATCGTCGCATTCCGTTTGTGGATATCTGTCAGAACGTCAACACCATGATCGTGCGCGGACAGATGCGTATGCAGATGCAGGTGGACGTTATGTCCACCTCATTGCGCGCTGAGCTTGCCCAGACGAGCGATGTGCGGTCCATCGCCGATGTGATCGCACGACTGTTCGATGAGAGCGTCGCCATCTTCGACATGGACGGTTTGGAGGTCGCACGTGTCGGACAGCATGTCGGGGATGATGCGGGCGGGAACGCCGTACTGGCGTTGTCCGACCAGATACGTCCACTCGGCGCATTGGAAATCTCCCAGCGTAACACGACGTTTGACGAGCCGATGCGCAGAAGAATCGGACAGATCGTTTCTCCTGTTCTGGCGCTTTATCTTGACGGCGGGGCCCGCGTCGGCATGGTCGCCCACTTGGTGGCGGGGCCGGCAGACGGCGTACATGTCACCTCCATGGAGGCGCGTGAGGGGCATGCCATGTTGGAGGCACTGGGATTCGCCGCGGCCAGCGTCTACATGCCGTTCGGCATGCGGCTCAAATCGGTCGCAGGCGCGATGCCGGCGATCTGCGCTATGATCGAGGCTTTTGAATCGCATGAGGGATACGAATCGGTGTGTCTGCTGGAAGGCGATCTGCTGATCGGATTTTTCGCGGCGAAAGACAGTGGGGGAGACGTGGTCCGATTTTCGGGACATTGTCTGAAGGCTTTGGATCAGGCATCCGCCGACGATCGCATATACACGGTACACAGCCATGCGGCGCTCGATACCATTTCCCTAGTGGATGCGTTCGGTGCATTGCGTACCATGCTGAATCTCCGTGGGGACAGCGATGGTAACGATGAAAACCCATACGGGACCCTTGCCTGCACTGACGCCACACTGCTTGAACGCATGCAGGACGTGGAGCGTACCGACGATGCCGTCCGTATGGTCGTCACACAGACGGTGGGATACGAACTACTCCACAATTCCACGCTGATCGACACTCTCTGCGCTTGTTTCGACAACCTTGACAATAAGACCGGGGCATGTGAGCAACTCGGCATCCAACGGCAGACGCTGTATAACCGACTTGACAAAGTGACGCAGATCGTCGGAATCTCATCATCGGACAAAATGAGCTGGTCCATGCTGCTGCTCGGTGCGAAACTGGTGCAATCCCAGCGAAATCGTATGCCGTCCGCCACGGTGGCACTGGTGTAGGGGTGCTGGGCAAATCGTCAAAATCGCACGGTTTCGGTTTAACCGGCAGTTCACCTGAGTGCAAATACAACGAACGATAGTCGGAGGCACGACGTCCGCAAGAGGAACGAGATGGCGGACGGACAGATCAATAGAAGAAAGGTCGGTGTCATCATGAGTGCCAGTGCAACAATCGCAACCGCCAAGACGTCTTCCGTGTCTCCGCAGTCCGAGGAGCAGGACATGGTCAGGAAGGTGGCCGTCTCATCCTTCCTCGGCAATTTCATCGAATGGTTCGACTATGCCTCCTATTCCTATTTCGCAACCACCATCGCCCTTGTGTTCTTTCCGTCAGGCAACCATACCGTGGCCATGCTGCAGACGTTCGGCGTATTCGCCCTTTCGTTCGTGCTTCGTCCGATAGGTGCACTGTTTTGGGGCAACTTCGGCGATAAAAAGGGCCGCAAGGGCGCGCTCGCGATTTCCATCATGTTCATGTCAGGAGCATCCTTCCTGATTGGGTGCCTGCCGTCCTACGCGATGGTCGGCATCCTAGCTCCGGCCCTGTTGCTGCTGCTGCGTATGGTGCAGGGCTTCTCGGCATCCGGCGAGTACGCCGGCGCGGCCACCTTCCTTGGCGAGTACGCACCGACCAGCAAGCGCGGTATCTACTGCTCCCTGATTCCGGCTTCGACCGCCATCGGTCTGCTGGCCGGATCCACGCTCGCCACCATCATGACCGCCTCCATGAGCTCCGACGCCCTGACCTCCTGGGGTTGGCGAGTACCGTTCCTGATGGCCGGTCCACTCGGCCTGATCGTACATTACATCCGTACGAAACTTGCCGATTCCCCGGTCTACGCTTCCATGACCGCCGCTCTTGACGATAAGCGGAAGACCACGGCCAAGGGAACCTCCGTTTCTCCGCTACGTGAACTCTTCCAGCATCATTTCAAGGCCTTGGTCATCAGCTTCGGCGCATGTGTGCTCAATGCCGTCGGTTTCTATACCGTGCTGACCTACTTGCCGACCTACCTGAGCGACACCGTCGGCATGGCCGCGGCACAGTCCTCCACCATCACCACCATCTGCCTGGTGCTATATGTCGCGTTAGTGTTCGGCATGGGGCATATCTCCGACATCTTCGGCCGTAAGAAGGTGCTCATCGGAGCCTGCATGGCCTTTATCGTACTTACCGTTCCGGCCTTCATGGTGCTGAACACCGCGCAGTTCTGGCCGGTTCTGGTCGTCGAGCTGGCCATGTGCGCCACCCTGACCGCAAACGACGGCACCCTGTCGAGCTACCTGACCGAAACCTTCCCGACCTCCGTGCGCTTCACTGGATTCGCGTTCAGCTTCAACCTCGCCAATGCCATCTTCGGTGGCACTGCACCGTTCATCGCCACCTGGCTGATCTACTCCACCGGTTCGAGCATCGCGCCGGCGTGGTACATGGTGGCCGTGGCTGCCGTGGCGCTCGTGGCGATGATTCTTTCCCATGAGAACACCGATAAGGACCTGAACCGCATCTAGACCTGCGCATCAGCCCTGACAAACGCTTGCCGTCCCGTCCGCAAAACAGACGGGACGGCCTTGGTCAACAACTTCAAACATTCCCTCCCTGCCTCCTTGTGACGAAGGAGCTGTCATGGCAAGGCCGTGATGGAAGGGGAAACCGATACAAAAGGAGCAGTAATGAGCAGCAACCGTCGCATGGATCACATGACCTGGCCTGAAATCGAAGCGTCGAAGTCCAAGCCGGTCATCGTGCCGATTGGTTCCACCGAACAGCACAGTCAACATCTGCCGCTGGGAGTGGATGCCATGATTGCCGTTCATGTGTCCGAGGACCTGGCCGAGCGCATCGACGGTATCGTGGCGCCGACCATCAGCTACGGCTATAAATCGAAGCCGCTATCCGGCGGTGGTCCGCTATTCGCCGGCACCATCGACATGAACGGTGTGACCATCATCAACCAGATGCATGACGTGCTGGGTGAGCTCATCGCCGATGGCTTCACCAAAATCGTCGTGATGAACGCGCATTTCGAGAACGAGGCGTTCATCGTCGAGGCGATCGATCTGATCACCCGTGAAACCGGAGGAGTGGCCACCATCGTTGAAACCAACTGGTGGGACCCGCTGCCGGAGGATGTGGTGAGGCAGGTGTTCGACGGGCTTGTGTTCCCGGGTTGGGCGCTTGAGCACGCCGCTGTGACCGAAACCTCATTGATGCTGTACTACGAGCCGGAACTGGTACATATGGACCGTGTGGTTGACGAAGGCAACGTCACTCCGAAAGCCTATGTACGCTACCCGGTACGTAAGGGGGATGTACCGGATTATGGCGGACTGGCTACTCCTGCCGGTTCCAGCGCCGAGCGTGGCAAGCTGATTGTCGACGCCTGTCTTGACGCCGTGACCGACATCTGCTCCACTGAATTCAGCGACATGGCATGAGGTGACATCATATGGCGAAGGGGGTGGTGCGTAGCCGGTAAAGCTACGCATCACCCCCTTC
Organism: Bifidobacterium moukalabense DSM 27321; assembly: GCF_000522505.1. GTDB lineage: Bacteria > Actinomycetota > Actinomycetes > Actinomycetales > Bifidobacteriaceae > Bifidobacterium > Bifidobacterium moukalabense. The sequence goes on from NZ_AZMV01000007.1 coordinate 902,230, forward strand.
GGTTATGTCCGTGTGCACTGACATGCCCACGCAGACGGACAAGGTTACCTGATGGCGTTGAGCCACTGCTCCTTGGTGGCCTTTTCGGCCTCGAGCTTGGCCTTCCTCTTCGGATCGGATTCGGCGGCGATCTTCGCGTCAAGCTCGGCCAGCTGGGCGTTGAGCTGTTCCTCGAAGGAGGACTTGCGGGCGTCGGCCTCCGGATCGGACTGCTTCCAGGCGGCATCCTCAACGGCCTTGATCTGCTTGTCGACGGCGTCAAGACGTCCCTCGATACGGCGGACCTCCTCGCGTGGCACATAGCCGATCTGATCCCACTCCTCCTGAATGGAGGCAAGGGCCTGACGCGCCTGCTTGGCGGCCTCCTCGTCCTTGACCGGAACCAGGGCCTCGGCCTTGACCAGCAGCTCCTCCTTCTTGGCCAGATTCTCCTTCTCGGAGGAACTGATCTGATCGCGGTCCGCCTGCCGTGCGTTGAAGAAGGTGTCGGCGGCGGCCCGGAACTGGACCCACATGGCGTCATCCTCGCGGCGACCCGCACGGCCGGCCTTCTTCCAGCGATCCATCAGCTCGCTGAACTTGCGGGAGGTTTCCGCCCAAGAGGTGGAGTCCTTCAGCGCCTCGGCCTCGGCGATGATGGCCTCCTTGGCCGCCTTGGCCTCGTTGCGTTCGGCATCACGGGTCTGGGCCCACTTGCGGCGTGCCACGTTGAAGGTGGTGCGTGCCGTGGAGAAGCGGGACCACAGTGCATCGGCATCGGCCTTGTCGATACGCACGTTGTTGCGCTGATGCTCCTGCCACTGCTGGAAGAGCGAGCGGAACTTGTCGGAGGTGGAACGCCAGTTGGTGTTGCCGTCAAGACCGGCGGCAAGGGCTTCGGCTTTCTCCACGATGACGGTGCGCTCGGCCACGGCCTTGGCGACCGCCGCCTTGCGGGCCTCGGAAATCTGGGTCTTTCTGGCTTCGCCCTCCTCCTTCAGCGCCTCGAACTGTGCCTTGAGCGCGGCCAGATCGCCGACGACGGACGGCTGCTCGGTCTCCTCGGACAGGGTCTTCAGCGATTCGTCGATCTCGCGGGATTTGACGTTGCTGGACTTGAGCCTGTTCGCAAACAGATCGAGCTTGGCCTTGAGGTCGAGATAACGGCGCGCATACAGCGCCAGAGCCTCTTCCTTGGAGGCATCCGGGAACTGGCCGACTTCGCGCTCGCCATCTCCTTCCTTGACGAATACGGTGCCGTCGTCGGTGACACGGCCGAAGGCCTCGGCGGCCTTGACATCGGTTTCGGAGAAGCCGGTGCCGGAAGCCGCCGGAGCCGGGCGGGCCGGTGCCTTCCTGGCGAATGCGGCGGGGGATGGGGCATGCGGCTTCATTGCTGCCGGGCTCGGGACGGCCGGTTTGCTGGCCTGGGCTGCGGGCGTCGTCGCCTGCTCGGTGGTTTCGTTGGTGTTCTCGGACGCGGTGACATTCTCGTCGGCCATGGCCAGCTCCTTTAAGTAAGCTTCATGTAGTGCAGGGAAGCGGCATGACACAGATCGATCCAGGAAAGCCTGGAAAATCATGCGGCATTTTCCGCAACCTCATTTATTATAGGGAACCGTGGCAAAAGGCGCATCTATTTCAGGATTTCCAGAGTGGCTCCCCTCTGAACGTGTTGTGGAGCAGCGTGTTATCGACACGCTCCGTAGTGTATTTGAGCTCAATGGCTTCATCGGCATTGAAACCCGTGCTGTTGAGCAGGGCTCGAGCCTGCTGAAGAAGGGTGAGACCAGCAAGGAGATCTACCTGCTGAGCCGCCTGCAGGAAGTCGGCCATGAGTCCGACACTCCGATTGAGGACCGTTTGGGACTGCATTTCGACCTGACCGTTCCGCTGAGTCGGTATGTGGTCGAGCATTCTGGCGATCTCGCCTTTCCGTTCAAGCGTTGGCAGATTCAGAAAGTATGGCGTGGCGAACGTCCGCAGGAAGGTCGTTTCCGCGAGTTCGTGCAGGCTGATATCGACGTAATCGGCAATGGCGATCTACCTGACCATTATGAGGTCGAATTGCCTCTGGTCATGGTGTCGGCACTCGAACGCCTGCGTGAGTTCGGTCTGCCGAAGGCCACCGTGCACGCCAACAACCGTAAGCTCTCCGAAGGCTTCTACCGTGGCTTGGGACTGACTGATATCGAAGGGGTGCTGCGCGAGATCGACAAGCTTGACAAGATCGGCGCCGACGAAGTGGCCAGGCTGCTTGTTGAAGGCTGCGGCGCGAACGAACATCAGGCGTTCGCCTGCCTTGAGCTGGCCGAGCTGACCGCCGCCGATGGCGCCGAGTTGGCCGAGAAGTTCGATGCGCTGTGTGCGAAGCACGCCATCACAACCGATTCCGACGCCTATGCGCTGGCCCGTCAGGGGCTCGACACCCTGGCGATGATCGTCGACGAGGCCGCGCGCATTCGCCCGGGTTCCGTGATCGCCGATCTGAAGATCGCCCGCGGCCTGGACTACTACACCGGTTCCGTATATGAGACCTTCCTTGACGGTGCCGCAGCCCTCGGATCCATTTGTTCCGGAGGGCGTTACGACAATCTCGCCTCTCAGGGCAGCAGGAAATATCCGGGCGTCGGCCTGTCGATCGGCCTGTCCCGTCTGGTGTCCTACATGCTGCATACCGCCGGCGCCCACGCCAACCGTGTGTCCCCGGCAAGCGTGCTGGTGGCCGTGTGGAACGAAGCCGACCGTTCCGCCTGCAACGTAATCGCCAATCAACTCCGTGCCCGCGGCATCGCGGCCGATGTGGCCCCGACCGCAGCCAAGCTCGGCAAGCAGATCAAGTACGCCGACAAGCTTGGCATCCCGTACGTGTGGTTCCCCGCCGATGCCGCCGAAGACGGTGCCGGCGATGAGGTCAAGAACATCGTCACCGGCGACCAGCAGGCGGCCGATGCGAGGTCTTGGGAGCCGGATACTGTGTATGCCCGGCAAACCGTTACCGTCGAAGCCTGAACATCAGGGCATGCGGTATTGTTTCGTTCATCGAACATAAGGAACAAAGAATAGAGGAAGCATGAGCCAGACGGCTTATAGAACACATCATGCCACCGAGGTGACCGAGGAACTCGTTGGCCGGAAGGTGACGCTCTCCGGTTGGGTGGATCGTCGTCGCGACCACGGCGGTGTGGCCTTCATCGATCTTCGCGACAACACCGGTCTGGTGCAGGTCGTGATCTACGACGAGGAGATGGCGCGTCCGCTGCGCTCCGAATTCGTGATCCAGGTCGTCGGCGAGGTGCGTCTGCGCCCGGACGGCAACGAGAACGACCACCTGGCCACCGGCAAGATCGAGGTCGTGGCCGAGACCATCGAGGTGCTCGCCAAGTCCGACGCCCTGCCCTTCCAGGTCTCCACGGCCCTTGAGAACGAGTCCGAGAACAAGCTGCCGGGCGAGGATGTGCGTCTGAAGTACCGCTACCTCGATCTGCGCCGTCCGTCCATGCAACGCAATCTGAAGCTGCGTTCCCAGATGTCGAAGGCCGCTCGCCACGCTCTCGAGGAGATGGGCTTCGAAGAGGTCGAGACCCCGACCATGATCAAGTCCACGCCGGAAGGCGCTCGCGACTTCGTGGTGCCGGCCCGTCTCGTTCCGGGCTCCTGGTATGCCCTGCCGCAGTCTCCGCAGCTGCTGAAGCAGTTGCTCATGGTCTCCGGCGTGGAACGCTACTATCAGCTGGCCCGCTGCTATCGCGATGAGGATTTCCGCGCCGACCGGCAGCCGGAATTCACCCAGCTCGACATGGAGATGGCCTTCGTGGACCAGGAAGATGTGATGGCCATGGCCGAGAAGGTCATCGCCGCCATCTGGAAGTCGGCAGGCTACGAGATTCAGCTGCCGATTCAGCGCATCACCTGGCAGGAAGCCATGGACAAGTACGGCTCCGACAAGCCGGATCTGCGTTTCGGCAACCCGCTGGTCGAGCTGACCGACTATTTCAGGAACACTCCGTTCCGCGTGTTCCAGGCTCCGTATGTCGGCGCCGTGCTCTTCAAGGGTGGTGCGGCCACGCCTCGCCGTCAGTTCGACGCATGGCAGGATTGGGCCAAGCAGCGTGGCGCCAAGGGCCTTGCCTATGTGGTCTTCGCCGAGAACGGTGAGCTTAAGGGCCCCGTCGCCAAGAACCTGTCTGAAGAGGAACGCAATGGTCTCAAGAAGGCCGTTGGCGCCGAAGACGGCGATGCCGTGTTCTTCGCCGCGGGCCGCCGCACTTCCGCCCAGGAACTGCTGGGCGCCGTGCGCGTGGAGCTTGCCGATCGCGCAGGCCTGCTCAAGCCGGATGATTTCGCCTTCACTTGGGTCGTGGACTTCCCGCTGTTCAAGCCGACCGACGATCCGGATGACGACGACGTGGCCGTCGGCCACTCCAAGTGGACCTCCATGCACCATCCGTTTACCATGCCGTCGAAGGATTGGATCGACACCTTCGACAAGGACCCGGAACATGCCATGTCCGATTCCTACGACATCGTCTGCAACGGCAATGAGATGGGCGGCGGTTCGGTGCGTATCCACCGCGACGACATCCAGGACCGTGTGCTCGACGTACTTGGCATCACTCCGGAAGAGGCCTCCGACAAGTTCGGCTTCCTGCTCGAGGCCTTCAAGTACGGCGCTCCGCCGCATGCCGGCATCGCCCTCGGATGGGACCGCACCGCCGCCATTCTGGCCGGTGCCGACTCCATCCGCGACGTCATTGCCTTCCCGAAGGCAGGTGGCGGTCGCGATCCGCTGACCGGCGCTCCGGCTCCGATCTCCGCCGAGCAGCGCGCCGAGACCGGCGTCGACTACGATCCGGATGACGATGAGGACTGACGTTTCCGTCTAACGATTGGATAAGGGCTGTTCATGCATGGTTTCAGGCATGAACAGCCCTTTTGCCATGGTTGGGTATCTGTTTTCGTATGCGTTCGCTAAAGTGGAAAAGATTGGGAAAGTTAAGGATTACCAAGAAAGAGTTAATTTCACAGGATGATTTCCGATATAAAGACACTGTTGCGCAACACATGGGTCCGTCTGTGTGCGATGCTGATGATCGTCGCAGTCACGGCTACGGGCCTCGCGGCCACCGCCCCTGCCGCCCATGCCGCCGAGGTCGGCGATCCGGCGGCGACCAAGGGCAAGACATACAAGATCGGTACCGACACCACCTTCGCCCCGTTCGAATATCAGGAGAAGGGCAGAATGGTCGGCATCGACATGGAGCTGATCCGATCCATCGCCAAGAAGGAAGGCTTCAAGATTGAGATCCAGTCCCTCGGTTTCAATGCCGCGCTGCAGGCGTTGAGCTCGAATCAGGTGGACGTGGTCATCGCGGGCATGTCGATCACCGATGAACGCAAGGCGACCTACGATTTTTCCAACCCGTATTTCCAATCGGGCATTCAGATGGCCGTCGCCGCCAACAATGACGATATCAAGAGTTACAAGGACCTCAAGGGCAGAACCGTCGTGGCGAAGACCGGTTCCGAAGGTGAAACCTACGCCAAGGAACACGCCAAGGAATATGGCTACACCGTCACATCCGTCGACCAATCCTCGACCATGTACGAGATGGTCAAATCCGGCAACGCCGTCGCCGTGTTCGACGACTATCCGGTGCTCGCCTACGGTGTCTCGCAGAACAACGGCCTGAAGATCGTCACCCCGAAGGTGCCCCACGGCGAATATGGCATGGCCGTGAACAAAGGCAGGAACGCCGACCTGCTGGCGGCCATCGACGATGGTCTTTCCCAACTGATCTCCTCGGGAGAATACGAGACGATCATCGCGAAGTATCTCGGCGCCGATGGCGCCAAGGAACAGGTCAAGGCCATTTCCGGCATGGTCACCGACAACGGCGCCACCGAAACCGCCAAGGTCAAGGTCGGGTTCCTGGGACTGGCCAGGCAGTCGTTGCCCGCGTTGATGATCGGCTTGAAGAACACGCTGCTCATCACCGTCATCTCGTTCGTCATCGCCCTGATCCTGGGCGTGGCCTTCGGCCTGATGCGCGTAGGGGAGAACAGGATCGTCTCCGGCATCTCCAAGGTGTACGTCGCCATCTTCCGTGGCACGCCGATTCTGGTGTGGGCGTTCTTCTTCTACTTCGGCGTACCGCAGCTGATAGGGCACAGCGTGAACATCTGGGTCGCCGGCGCGTTGACGCTGTCGCTCAATTCCGGCGCCTATCTGGCGGAAATCGTGCGTGGTGCCATCCAGGCCGTCGATCCGGGGCAGATGGAGGGCGCCCGTTCCCTCGGTCTCAACCGCCGTCAATCCATGGCGCGTGTAATCCTGCCGCAGGCCAGCAAGATCGCCATGCCATCGGTCATCAACCAGCTGGTCATCATGATCAAGGATTCCTCGCTGCTGCTGGCCATCGGCTTCGGCGAACTGCTCTACCAGGCCCAGCAATTGTACGCGGCGAACTTCCGCGTCACCGAAACCCTGCTCCTGGTCGGCGTGATCTACTTCGTGGCCATCACCATTCTGACATGGCTGGCCAATATCGTCGATAGGAAGGTGAACCGATGAGCGAGAACAACGTCAAGCGCATGATGCTCGATGACGACATGGCCGGTGGAGCCGGTGCCGATGATGTGGTGATCGAGGTCAAGAATCTCCATAAGAGCTACGGCAACGCCGAAGTCATCAAGGGTGTGGACCTGACCGTGCACCGTGGCGAAGTGATCTGCATCATCGGGCCCTCCGGCGCCGGCAAGTCCACGTTGCTGCGCTGCCTTAACGGGTTGGAACGCGCCACCAGCGGCCATATCGTGGTCAACGGTCACGACCTGAACGATCCGAAGGTGAACATCGATAAGGTGCGCGAACAGGTCGGCATGGTGTTCCAGCACTTCAACCTGTTCAACAACATGAGCGTGATCGACAACATCACACTTGCGCCCAGGCTGGTGCATAAGGAATCCGAGACCCAGGCACGCGAACATGCCATGCAGTTGCTCGAAACCGTAGGATTGGCCGAAAAGGCTGACGCCATGCCACGCTCGCTGTCCGGCGGTCAGAAGCAGCGCGTGGCCATCGCACGCTCGCTGGCCATGCATCCGATGGTGATGCTGTTCGACGAGGCGACCTCCGCACTCGACCCGGAAATGGTCGGTGACGTGCTTGAGGTCATACGTGAACTCGCCAGGGAGGGCATGACCATGGTGCTGGTGACGCATGAGATGGGCTTCGCCCGTGAGGTCGCCACGCGCGTCATCTTCACCGACGCCGGTGTGATCGAGGAGGAAGGCACCCCCGATCAGATCTTCAACCATCCCAGGAGCGAGAGATTGAAGGCCTTCCTTTCCAAAGTGCTGTAGCGGCAGGTAATCTGCACGCGGAAGTCAGGCGAGCGCCCACGAGAATTCATCCTGCGTTCGCTTGGCTCACCCCTGGCCGTTGCCTTGGGACAATAGCCTTGCCGGTATGAACATCGGTGAGATCTGCCGGCGCTGTATCGAAGCGTTCACCAGTAGGGTACCGGCACGGGTGACTTATGGGGTGATGGTCGTTTTGGTGGTCGTGGCGGTACTCGCCATCGAGCTGCCTCGGCTATGGTGAGGCAGCGTCATCTCACAATGCGGGCGCGATCCCGTAAGGAAACGGTGGGGGAAACAAAGGTTCCCTATACTTGCCGGCTATGTCTGATATGAATGAAACCACAACGAGGCATCCACTGATGCCGGGGACCGGAAACGACGATCGTCCGCTCGTCGAGCTGACCCATGTCGAAAAGCACTATGGTGACCTGCATGTCCTGAAAGACATCAATCTCACTGTCAGGAAGGGTGAGGTGCTCGTCATCGTCGGACCGTCCGGTTCCGGCAAGTCCACGATGTGCCGCACCATCAACCGCCTGGAGACCATCGATTCGGGCGATATCCGCATCGACGGCAAACCGCTGCCTCAGGAGGGCAAGGAACTCGCCAATCTTCGTGCCGAGGTCGGCATGGTGTTCCAGTCGTTCAACCTGTTCGCCAACAAGACAATCCTCGAAAACGTGACGCTTGCGCCGATCAAGGTGCGGCACATGGACAAGAAGGCCGCCGAGGACCTCGCCATGGACCTGCTCGGCCGAGTGGGTGTGGCCTCCCAGGCATCCAAGATGCCCTCCCAGCTGTCCGGCGGTCAGCAGCAGCGCGTAGCCATCGCACGGGCGCTCGCCATGCGGCCGAAGGTCATGCTGTTCGACGAGCCGACCTCCGCGCTCGACCCGGAAATGGTCAACGAAGTGCTCGATGTCATGGTCGAACTTGCCCATGAAGGCATGACCATGCTGTGCGTGACCCACGAGATGGGCTTCGCGCGCAAGGTGGCCGACAAGGTCGTATTCATGGCCGACGGCCAGATTCTCGAACAGAGCACGCCGGACGATTTCTTCGAAAATCCGAAGACCGACCGTGCCAAGGACTTCCTGTCGAAGATCCTCACCCACTGAGCGACCCGGACACGCAGAAGAGGGATTTTTCAATGACATCACTTTCAACCAGGGCGAAGCGTATGCTGCGCAGGGCCGCCGCGGCCATCTGCGCGCTCGCATGTGTGTTCGCCGTCTCCGCCTGCGGAGCGGACGATGCGGATGGTAAGGTCCGCATAGGCATCAAATTCGATCAGCCCGGCCTGGGCTTCAAGAAGAACGGCACCTACGTCGGCTTCGACGTGGACGTGGCCAAGTACATCGCCAAGAAACTCGGTTACTCCGAAGACCAGATCGTATGGAAGGAGGCGCCTTCCAAGCAGCGTGAGGCCATGCTGCAGAACGGTGACGTCGACTTCATCGTGGCCACCTACTCCATCACCGACGAACGCAAGAAGGTCGTCTCCTTCGCCGGACCGTATTTCGTGGCCGGTCAGGATCTGCTCGTTCGCAAGGACGAAACCTCCATCAAGGGGCCTGAAGACCTCAACGGCAAGCGGCTGTGCTCCGTGACCGGCTCCACCTCCGCCGTGACCGTCAAGGAGAAGTTCGCCAACGAGGTGCAGCTCATGGAGCAGCCCGGTTACGCCGAATGCGCGACCGCGTTGTTCTCCGGCATCGTCGACGCGGTGACCACCGACGACATCATTCTCGCAGGTCTGGCCTCCGCCTCACGCGGCCGGCTGCGTGTGGTCGGCAAGCCGTTCACCCAGGAATATTACGGTGTCGGCATCAAGAAGGGAGACACCCAACTGGCCACCAAGATCAACAACGCCATCGCCGACATGATTCAGGACGGCTCCTGGAAGCGTGCCATCGCCGATAACACGAAGGGCACCTCCTATACGCCGAATGCCAAATACAATCCGCCGGAGCCGACTGAGGGGGAGAAGTAGCAATGGAAGCGTTCATTTCGCTATTCAGCCAGTACAACGTACCGGCCGCCTTCCTGGTCAACATCGAGCTGACCCTGTGGTCGGCTCTGTTCTCCACGATTCTCGGTGTAATCCTGGTCATGATGCGCATCTCGCCGGTCTCCTCGCTGCGTGCCGTGGCGGGGGCCTACGTGGAACTGTTCAAGAACCTGCCGTTGACCATCATCATGGTGTTTATGGTGCTGGGCGCCTACGCACAGCTGAAACTCAGCTTCTCCGACACCTTCGCCACAAACTTCTTCTGGCTGGCCGTTACGGGTCTGAGCCTGTACACCGCGGCCTTCGTATGCGAATCGCTGCGCTCGGGCATCAACACCGTGCCGCTCGGGCAGGCCGAAGCATCCCGTGCGCTGGGCCTGAGCTTCATGCAATCCGCCACGCAGATCATCCTTCCGCAGGCGTTCCGTGGCTCTGTGGCGCCTCTCGGCAACACGCTGATCGCATTGCTGAAGAACTCCACCGTCGCGGCCGCCGCTTCCGTGGCCACCGAAACCTCATCCCTGATGAGCGAGATGATCGAGTACCGTTCCGACGTGATCGTTCCGATCTTCCTGATCTTCGCCTTCGGCTACGTGATTCTGATCATTCCGATCGGCATGCTCACGACGTACCTGTCCAACAAGCTCGCGGTGAGGAGGTGACGCACCATGGCAAGCAATGAAAGCGCCGTACTGTTCGACCAGCCGGGCCCGAAGGGCCGCAAGACCATCCGTATCGTCAATTGGGTCGCGGGCATCGTCTTCGCAATCGTGCTCGTGCTGATCCTCATGCGTTTGCATAATCCGCCGGACGGCGAGAACCAGCTGAGCTGGGAACTGTGGAAGCCGGCCCTCGACGGTGAGGCATGGACCGATTTCTACCTGCCGGGTCTGTGGGCCACGGTTCGCGCCACCATACTCGCGGTGATCGGGGCGGTGGCGTTCGGTCTGGTCTTCGGCATCGGACGACTCCTGCCAAGCCTGATCATCCGTACCGTCTCCGGCGCCATCGTGGAATTCGCCCGCGCCGTGCCGGTGCTGCTGCTCATGATCTTCTTCTGGCGCTGGTTCGCCTTCGCGGGCCTGCCAAGCCCGGCCTACTGGGCGGTGGTGCTCGCGCTGGTGATCTACAACGGCTCCGTCGTGGCCGAGCTGGTACGTTCCGGTGTCGGCAACCTGCCGAACGGTCAGCGTGAGGCATCCCTTGCGCTGGGCCTGACCCGCACGCAGTCGCTTATGCAGATCGAAGTGCCGCAGGCCATCTATGCCATGCTGCCGGCCGCCGTGACCCAGCTGGTCGTGGTACTGAAGGATACCGCCCTCGGCTCGATCATCATGTACACCGACCTGCTGCAGGAATCCCGTCGACTCGGCTCGATGTACTTCAACATCCTGCAGACTCTCGTGGTGGCCGCCGTCGTGTATTTCATCGCATGCTGGTTGCTGAGCCGACTGGCCGAATGGCTGCCGGAACGCATGCAGAGGCATACCGCCGCTCCCGCCGAGCCTGAGCCGGTCGCCCCGATCGCCATCATGGATCCGTCGAACGTGAACCAGATCGCCGTGGCCAAGGAGGGTGTGCCGCTGGGCGGTGCGCAGCGTCTGTACCACGTGCATCATCGTGGCACGAACGCGTCGATTCGCCATTGGCGTCAGACACGGTACGACCAAGGCTATGACGAGACGCATCCGGAAAGCCAGATCAAGTTCGACAAGAACGGCAGGCCGCTTCGCGAGAACCCGTTCGGTGACCTACGCAAGGAAGGCAAGCCAAAGGGAGACAAGCCGAAGGGCAGCAAGTAACACGCCATGGCCGATTCTTTGGGGGTATCCCCGAGAATCGGCCATTTGCGCCTACCATGGGAACCGTCAATCGTCAGGCAGGGAGGCTTGGGATGGCGGATAAGGATGCGAAAAAGGGCGAGGCGAAGACCTCCGCGATCGCGAAAACACTGAACAAGGTGGAGGAACGGCTCGACTTGGGCGAGCGCTCCGATTCGGTGGCGGAAGGCCTGGCGAATGTGGCCAAGGCGAGCGAACTGCTGAGCTCGGTATGGACGTTGCCACCCGGGCAACTGCTGCGATTCCATCACGATACGGAGGTGGCCGACCTCGATGGCGATTCCACGCCGGGATTCGACGGCAACAAGGAGGATGCGGAACGGTTCATCGACATCAGTTCCTCGGAAATCGCACGATACCAACGATTGATGTATGCCAATGGCGTGAAGGGCTCGCGCAGGCGCCTGCTCATCGTGTTGCAGGGCATGGATGCCTCAGGTAAGGGCGGCATCGTGCGGCATGTGTTCAACCAAGGCGATCCGATGGGCATGCACTATCACGGTTTCGGGGCTCCCAAAGGCGAGGAGCTTGATCACGACTATCTGTGGCGCGTCAAACGTGAACTGCCGAAGAACGGTTGGATCTCCATCTTCGATCGATCCCAATATGAGGATATCGTCATGCCGCGCATCTACCGCACCTATCCGGAGGAGGTATGGCGGGCCCGGTACGACGAAATCAACCGTTTCGAATCACAGCTGGTGGCCGACGGCTGCGCCATCATCAAGATTTTCCTCGTGGTCAGCAAAGAGGAGCAGAAACGGCACTTCCTGAGCCGGCTGGACGATCCGACCAAATATTGGAAGTTCGATCCCAGCGACCTTGAAGCGCGCGAACGTTGGGACGACTATATGGAAGCCTGGCAGGAGGTGTTCGTGAAGACCAGCACCGAACAGGCGCCCTGGTATCTGGTGCCCGCCGATAATCGCTGGTATTCCAGGGCTGTGGTCTCCGAACTGCTGCGCAATACGCTTAAGAACATGAACATGATCTGGCCGCCGCTTGAAGTCGACGCCGACGCGATGCGACGTCGACTCAATGACATGTGAATCGCATGGCGGTCAGTTGGTGACGGAATAGTCGAAGAACACGACCTCGCCGCTGGATTGCGTGGCGTCCAGATCGACCACGCCGGTGATGGCCCAATCGTGGTCGCCGTCGGAATCGTCGATGATCTGGCGCACTTTCCAGCTGTGTTCGCTGTTCTCCTTGCTCTCGTCAAGGATGAACAGTTCGCCGCTGCGTGCCTTCGCGTCGATGTTCACATACTCGTGTTCGTCGTAGAAGTCGTCAAGCACGTCCTCCCACTCGTGCACGCCATAGCCCCAATCCTTGTCGAGGGCCCCCAATTCCTCGGGCTTGTCGAGATCCATAAGCTGCACTCGTCGGAACATGGCGTTGCGTATGAGCACGGTAAGACCGCGACGATCCTCGACCACGGCGTTCTTCGCGCCGGGGGCCGCCAGATTCGCGGCGGCTTCGGAGGTTGCGGCATCGGCACCCGCATTCTCCCATTCGTCGACCAGACTCGAATCGATGGAACGCACCACCACGCGCAGCCATGAGATGATGTCGCGCAACTGCTCATCGCGTTTCTCCACCGGCACGGTGCGGGCCAGCGCACGGTAGGCATCGGACAGGTAGCGCAACAACGTGCCCTCGGAACGGGCGATGGCATAGCGGGCGATGTAGCCGGTGAAATCGGAGGCCGTCTCGACCATGTCGCGCACCACCGACTTCGGGCTCAGCCAGTAGTCATTCGCCCACGGTACATCATGGCGGTATTCGTCGAACGCGGCCTGCAGCATGTCCTCCAGCGGCTTGGGGTAGGTGATCTCCTGCAGACGGTCCATGCGTTCGTCATAGTCGAGACCGTCCTCCTTCATGCGGGCCATCGCCTCGTCTCGTGCCTGACGCTCCTGCGCACGCAGCACCTGCTTGGGGTCTTCCAATGTGGCCTCCACCATGGAGATCACATCCAGCGCATACGTTTCAGACTCCGGGTCGAGCAGTTCCAGGGCGGCCAGCAGGAACGGGCTCAACGGCTGGTCGAGTGCGAAATCGTCCGGCACATCGACGGTCATGAAATAATCCCTGCCGCCGTCGTCACGATCCTCCGTCTCGATCACGTTCGTATCGAACAGGGTCTGGAAGATCTCGTCGGCGCGCGCATGCAGACGTTCCTTCTGCTCCTGGTTCTGCGCGGAGTCGTCGATAAGACGGTCCACGCGGTGGCGTGCGTCGCCGCCTTGCTCCACTTCGTTCAGCACCATCGAATGCGTGATCTTCATATGCGGCACCAATGTTTCCGGTGCGGCGTCGATCAGCCTGTCGAACGTGTGCTCATTCCATGTCACGAAACCTTCCGGGGCCTTCTTGCGCTTGACTTTCTTGAGCTTCTTCGGATCGTTGCCGGCCTTGGCCAACGCCTTGGCGTTCTCGATCTCGAATTCAGGCCCCTCGGCGATGACCAGGCCTTCCGTGTCAAAACCCATACGGCCCGCACGACCTGCGATCTGATGGAATTCGCGGGCGCGCAGCCTGCGCATCTTCGTGCCGTCGAATTTGGTCAATGCCGTCAATACCACGGAATGGATCGGCACGTTGATGCCGACTCCCAGCGTATCCGTGCCGCAGATCACCGGCAACAGGCCCTGCTGGGCAAGCTGTTCGACCAAGCGGCGGTAGCGGGGGAGCATGCCGGCATGATGGATGCCGACACCCGTGCGCAGCAGACGTTGCAGGATCTTGCCGAACGCGGTGGTGAACCTCGTACCCTTGATCGCCTCGGCGATGGCATTGCGCTGCTCCTTGCTGGACACGCCCGTGCTCGACAGCGCGTTGGCGGTCTCCAGCGCCGCATCCTGGGAAAAATGCACGACATAGATCGGCGTCTCGCCTTTGCCGAACGCCAGTTCCACCGTCTTCTCCAACGGGTCGAGCGTGTACTCGTAGGTCAACGGCACCGGGCGGGGCGCATCGGCGATGATATCGACATCCGTGCCGGTCATGTCTTCCAGCTTGTCGGCGATCGCATCGACATTGCCAAGCGTGGCGCTCATCAGCAGAAACTGCGTATCAGGCAGGGTCAGCAACGGCACCTGCCAGGCCCAACCACGTTCGGGATCGCCATAGTAGTGGAACTCGTCCATCGCCACGCATCCGACATCGGCATGCCGACCCTCGCGCAACGCCTGGTTGGCGAGGATCTCGGCGGTGCAGCAGATGATCGGCGCATCCGCATTGATATGGGTGTCGCCGGTGATCATGCCGACGTACTCACGGCCGAACACCTCGACCAGATCGAAGAACTTCTCGGAGACCAGCGCCTTGATCGGTGCCGTGTAGTAGGAACGCCGCCCCGTGCACAGGGCGGCGAAATGCATGCCGAGCGCCACCAGCGACTTGCCGGAACCGGTCGGAGTGTTGAGGATCACATGGTCGCCCGCCAGAAGATCCATGATCGCCTCCTCCTGATGCGGCCATGGCTCGACGCCTTTGACGTCAGCCACCCAACCGAAGAAACGCTCGTAGATCTCATCCGTGTCGATGTTGCGCCCGCCGTCGTCCCAACGCGGCGCCAACGCGCCCAGCGAGCCATAGTTCGTGTCGTCTGCCATAGCTGCCAGTCTACCGACGGGTTGCGAACGCGCGTGTCGAACGTGTGTTCGAATTTCGTGTCACGGTGGAGTAGAATTGGCATCATGACTGAGGATTTGTTCGGTGCGATGGAGGCGCCGGAGGAGATGACGAGACCGCTGGCCGTACGTATGCGCCCGTCAACGGTTGATGAGGTCGTCGGGCAGGATCGCGTGCTGGGGGAGGGCTCGCCATTGCGCAGGCTTGCGAATCCGGCGTCCAAGGGGTCCCTCACTGCGCCGAGCTCCATCATCCTGTTCGGTCCTCCAGGGGTGGGCAAGACCACACTCGCCTACATCGTCGCCAAACAGTCCGGCCGCGTGTTCGAGGAGCTGTCGGCCGTGACCTCGGGCGTCAAAGACGTACGGGATGTGCTCGGGCGCGCACATGATCGACTGGTCACCGAAGGCAGGGAGACGGTGCTGTTCATCGACGAGGTGCACCGTTTCTCCAAATCGCAGCAGGATGCGTTGCTGCCAAGCGTGGAAAACCGTGATGTGACCTTCATCGCGGCGACCACCGAAAACCCGAGCTTCTCCGTCATCAAGCCGCTGCTGAGCCGGTCGGTTATCGTCAAGCTCGAATCGCTGGAACCGGATGATCTCAAAATCCTCATCGAACGGGCCGTGAAAGACAATCGTGGGCTTAAAGATGAGGTGCGAATCAGCGACGAGGCCTCGGATGAGATAATCCGTATGGCCGGTGGCGACGCGCGCAAGACGCTGACGATTCTCGAAGCCGCTGCCGGTGCGCTCACAGGGGACAAAGAACGTAAGAAGGGTGCGAAACGGCCGATCATCACTCCTGAGGTGGTGGCGAAGGTCATGGACGTAGCACCGTGCGTTACGACAAAGACGGAGACGACCATTACGACGTCATCTCCGCGTTCATCAAATCCATGCGCGGCTCCGACCCTGATGCCACCATGCACTACCTGGCACGTATGCTGCGTGCGGGTGAGGATCCACGCTTCATCGCCCGCCGCATCATGATCGCAGCCTCGGAAGAGGTCGGCATGGCCGCCCCGCAGATTCTGCAGGTCACCGTGGCCGCCGCGCAGGCCGTGGCCATGATCGGCATGCCGGAGGCGCGCATCATTCTGGCCGAGGCGGCGCTCGCCGTGGCGACCGCGCCGAAATCCAACGCCAGCTACAATGCCATCAACTCGGCGCTCGCCGACGTGGACGCGGGATTGATCGGACAGGTACCATTGCATCTGCGCAACGCACCGACCGCCCTGATGAAGAGCTGGGGTAACCACGAGGGGTACCGCTACGCGCACGACTGGCCGGGCGCGGTGGCCCCGCAGCAGTACATGCCCGACGAGCTGCGGGGGCGGGAATACTACCATCCGAACGACCGCGGCTACGAGCATGAAGTCAAGCCGCGGCTTGAAAAGATCCGCCGGATCCTGCGCGGGGAGGACACGTCGGAGCGGTAGAAGGGGCGTGAGTGAATCCGTCGGCGAAATATACGAACGGACCGGGGCTCCCGTTACACTGCTAGGTGGCTTTTTGGCGACGGCATCGCACATGGCCGTAGGAAAAAGTGCGCGGACAAGGAAATATGGAAGTACAGAACATCGTAAAGAGCAACGAACCACCAAGCAACGGAATAACGCATAACACGGCGGCGGCCAATCCCATCCCGGACGAACATATCCCCGGCAAACTCATCGGAGCCATTGTGGCCGTAGGGTCGTTGGCGTTCATCGGCATCCTCACCGAAACGGTGATGACCGTGCTCTTCCCCCAACTCATGCGGGAATTCGGCATCGATACCGCCACCGTGCAATGGATCACCACCATCTACTTGCTGGTGGTGGCCTCCACCATGCCGTTGTCTTCCTATCTCAACCGCAAGTTCAGGCACCGTCAGCTGTTCGTAGCCGCGGTGGCGCTCGCGGTTCTGGGATCGCTGGTCATGATATTCGGCCATGCGTTTCCAGTGATCCTCGTCGCACGTGTGATTCAGGGCATCGGATCCGGCGTGGCGACGCCTTTGATGATCAACATCATCCTCGAACAGGCTCCACGCACCAAAGTCGGGCGCCTGATGGGCGTAGGCTCGCTCGTCATCACCGTGGCCCCGGCCATCGGCCCCACCGTTGGCGGTGCCATCTCCAGCATTCTGCCGTGGCGCGCGATTTTCGTCATCGTCATTCCGGTCATTCTGCTGATTTCGTTGCCGGTCGGCCTTACATGCATCGAACAGCGACGTCCGACCGAGGAGGCGCACTTGAATCCACTGCAGTTCGTGGCGATCGTGCTGTCGCTGTGCGGTCTGGTGATGTTCCTCAATCAGACCGGCGTGGCCATCAGTGCCGCGGTCGCCGGCGGCAATGCGGTATCGTCCGCCATCGTCGCGGCGATCAGTCTGGTCGTCGGTCTGGGCTCGCTGGCGTTCTTCGGCTGGTCCTCGCATCGTTCGTTCTCGCCGCTCATCCGTCTCGGCTGGCTGCGTGACCCGATGGTGCTGCTGCATCTGATCGCCTACATGATCCTGCCGATCGTCGGCATCGGATTCGGCTATGTCATCACTAATCTGGCGCAGCTTTCGCTTGGTACGAGCGCCTTCGTCGCCGGTGCGCTGGTGTTGCCGGGAGCATTGGTCGGCGCCTTCTTCGCTCCGGCCGGCGGCATGCTGTATGACCGATTCGGTGCGGTCCGTCCGATTCTCGGCGCCTTCTGCGCGGCCATCTGCGGTCCGATTCTGCTGTTGGCGTTCTCGATGCGGTTGACTCCGGTGACGCTGGCGGGCTTCTACTTCATTTTCGGACTCGGCTATTCGCTGGGACTATCGAACATCATGACCAACGCATTGAAGCACATCGATCCCGTGTTCATGCCGGACGGCAACGCCGTGTTCAATACCGGACTGCAATTCGGAGGCGCAGCCGGAACCGCGCTGTTCTCCACGATTCTGTCCATGGCGCAGTCCGGTGCGGGAGAAGAGGGGAGCGAGACCTTCCGCCATGCCACGGCGGTGGGTGGCGGCTGGACCTTCGCCACGATGATCGCCATCGTCGCCGTCGCCATCTGCTGTCTGGCCGCAGCGTTCCGCATCGGTTCGAAGCGTCGATAACAGGTTATAGAAAACGCCTGTAGCGTAATGCGAAAAGGGCGCTTCACGGGGGAATGCCGGCTTGCTAATCTGTCTCTACCGCCTAATTGAGAGGACAGAACATGAAACCTCAGCACCCGTACAACGGCATCGCCACAGGACCGCTCAAGC
Source organism: Bifidobacterium moukalabense DSM 27321 (assembly GCF_000522505.1). Classification (GTDB taxonomy): domain Bacteria; phylum Actinomycetota; class Actinomycetes; order Actinomycetales; family Bifidobacteriaceae; genus Bifidobacterium; species Bifidobacterium moukalabense. Next base: position 920,299 of record NZ_AZMV01000007.1, read on the forward strand.
CGATTGTGGCGGTGCTTTCCATCGTTGCGTTGCTGACGGGGTGTTCCGTGGAAGCGAAGGATTCCAAAACCGAGATCGCCAGCACCGACAAGGTGGTCAGCGTCAATATCACCGAACCGTCCAACGGTTTGCTGCCCAGCGATACCAGCGATATGTCGGGATGGAAGATCGTCAGTCAGCTGTACGACGGACTGGTCACCTTCGACGCGTCAGGCAACGAGACGTTCGTCGAGGCCGAATCGATCACCCCGAACGATGACGCGTCCGAATACACCATCGTCATCAAGCCGAACCTGACCTTCTCCAATGGTGAGAAGATTACCGCCAAAACCTATGCGCGAAGCTGGTCGTTCGCGGCCAACGCGGCCAACGGGCAGGTGGGAGCCTCCATTTTCGAAGACATCCAGGGCTATGACGAGTTGCAGGACGAGAAAGGCTCCAAAACCGCTCAGCTGTCCGGTCTCGATGTGGTGGACGACACCACACTGAAGGTTACGCTCAAGGCGCCCAACTCGGCGTTCCTGTACAAGATCGGGGACATCGCCTTCCTGCCGATGCCGTCCGAAGTGATCAAGAACCCCAAGGAATACGGGCAGAAACCGATAGGCAACGGCCCATACAAGCTTAAGGCGTACAAAAGCGGCGAGGAGATCATCCTCGAACGTGATGACTCATACGCCGGCCCACGCAAGACCAGCAATGCGGGCATCGACTTCAAGGTGTACCAGAGTCTCGACGCGGCCTATTCGGATTTGCTGGCCGGCAATCTCGACGTACTCGACTCCATTCCGACTTCGGCGTTGAAAACCTATCGGAACGAGACGTCCATCACCGCGGTCAGCAAGCCGGGCCCGGCATTCTCCGCATTCACCATCGCCCAGAACCTCAAGCATTTCCAGGGGGAGGAAGGCAAGTACCGCCGGCAGGCCATCGCGCATGCCATCAACCGCGAAGATATCGCCAAGGCGATCTTCGGAGGCACCGTGACCCCGGCCACGGACTTCCTTGCGCCGGTGATCAAGGGGTACGACACCGATCTCGACACCGATGGCGTGCTTTCGTATGATAAGGCGAAAGCCAAGGAGCTGTGGGCCAAGGCGGACGCCATCTCGCCATGGGACGGTACCTTCCGCATCGCCTACAGCGCCGACGGTACCGACAGGGAATGGGTGGAGGCCGCGGCCAACTCCATCCGCAACACGCTCGGCATCAACGCCGAAAGCTACCCGTTCGCCACATCCAAGGAATTGAGGAGCGCGATTCAGGAGCGCACCGTCAACGCGGCGTTCAAGTCGGGCATGCAGTCCGACTACCCGCATCCGGAAGGCTATCTGGTGCAGGCGTATGATTCGTCGGCGGCAGACGGCAAGGGTCTGAACAATGGCGATTACAAAAGCGATCGGTTCGATGCCCTAATCGACCAGGCCGCGGCCGAAACCGATCTGGACAAGGCGGTGAGCCTGTATCGGCAGAGCGAACGCGTGCTGCTGGACGACCTGCCGGTGATTCCGCTGTGGTATACCAACGTCACCGCGGCGGCGGTCAAGGGCGTACAGGTGGATTACAACTATATGGGCGTTCCGGAGTACAACACCATCGTCAAGTAACGCTTTGCCGCACGGTGGCGAAGACTCCACTGTAGGCGCAAATCACACACCCGTCGCTTCGAAGCGGTAGGCTGAAGAACTATAGAAAACACTGAAAAAGGAGACAAGGTGAGCAACCTAAGTGCACCCCTGCCCGTTATGGCCGGCGACGACATGCCGGCGGGACCCACCGATCCGATTTTCAACCGTCTGCTGAAGGATCGCATCATCTGGATGGGAGAGGAAGTCAAGGACGAAATGGCCAACCGCATCTGCGCGCAGATGCTGATGCTGGCCGCTGAGGATCCGAAGAAGGACATCTGGCTGTATATCAACTCCCCGGGCGGCTCCATCACCGCCGGCATGGCCATTTACGATACCATGCAGCTCATCGAGCCCGACGTGGCGACCGTGGGCCTGGGCATGTGCGCATCCATGGGGCAGTTCCTGCTGAGCTCCGGCACCAAGGGCAAGCGGTTCCTGACCTCCCATGCCCGTGTGCTGATGCACCAGCCGTCCGGCGGCATCGGTGGCACCGCCACCGATGTGCGCATCAACGCCGAGCTCATCATGGATATGAAAAAGACCATGAGCGAGCTGACCGCCGAGCAGACCGGCCATACCGTCGAGGAAATCTACCGCGACAACGAATACGACCACTGGTTCACCGCGCAGGAGGCGCTGGAATACGGCTTCGTCGATAAGCTCGTCTCCACGCACGACACGATGAACGCAACCAAGGGAGAGTGACCATGGCAAGCGAAGAAGCACAGTTCGTAGCCCGCGCCGAACGTCTCGCCGGCCCGACCGGTGTGGTCGGATTCCAGGCGCATGCCGCGCGCGAGGCCGCATTCGCCCCGCAGAACCGCTACGTGCTACCACAGTTCGAAGAGAAGACCCCATACGGCTTCAAAAGGCAGGACCCGTACACCCGACTGTTCGAGGACCGCATCATCTTCATGGGTGTGCAGGTGGATGACACCTCCGCCGACGACATCATGGCCCAGCTGCTGGTGTTGGAGAGCCAGGATCCGAACCGTGACGTGATGATGTATATCAACTCCCCGGGCGGTTCGATGACGGCCATGACCGCCATCTACGACACCATGCAGTACATCAAGCCGGACGTGCAGACCGTGTGCCTTGGCCAGGCGGCCTCAGCCGCGGCCATCCTGCTGGCCGCCGGCACCAAGGGCAAGCGCCTGATGCTGCCGAACGCCCGCGTGCTCATCCACCAGCCGGCCATCGACCAGGGCTTCGGCAAGGCCACGGAAATCGAGATCCAGGCCAAGGAGATGCTGCGCATGCGCGAGTGGCTCGAGATCACGCTGGCCAAGCATACCGGCCAGGACGTGGAGAAGATCCGCAGGGACATCGAGGTCGACACCTTCCTGACCGCGGCTGAAGCCAAGGAATACGGCATCGTGGACGAAGTGCTCGAGCATCGCTCCTGACGGCCCGCACCGGACTGAACATATCTTCACAAATCAATGCCCCTGCTCTCTATCGGCAGGGGTATTGTGTTTTCTCAACACAAGGATTTCGAAAAGGGGCGCGAATGGGACGCGTGGTCGACTACAACGATGCGGTACCGAGATGCACGTTCTGTGGCAAGTCCGAGAATCAGGTACGTAAGCTGGTCACCGGTTCGGGTGCGGCCATCTGCGACGAATGCATCGAACTGTGCGTGGACATCATCTCCGAAGAACGTGTCAAAGACGCCCGGATCAACGCATTGCAGCTACCCAAGCCGATACAGATCAGTGCCTACCTCGACAGCTACGTAGTGGGGCAGGAGGCCGCCAAACGCACGTTGGCGGTGGCCGTATACAATCACTACAAGCGTGTCAATATGGAGATGCGCGAATCCGCGGAGTCGACCGATGCCGCCAAGCGGGGCGGCCAATCCGATCCCCTGGCGGATGTGCAGGTCTCCAAATCGAACATCCTGCTGCTGGGGCCGACCGGCGTGGGCAAGACATACCTTGCACAGACGCTGGCGAAGGTGATGAACGTGCCGTTCGTCATAGCCGATGCCACCACGCTCACCGAAGCCGGATATGTGGGGGACGACGTGGAAACGGTGCTGCAGCGCCTCATTCAGGCCGCGGACGGTGATGTGGCACGTGCACAGAGAGGCATCATCTATATCGACGAGATCGACAAGATCGCACGCAAAAGCGGTGAGAACACATCGATAACCCGTGATGTATCGGGCGAGGGCGTGCAGCAGGCGCTGCTCAAGATCCTGGAGGGCACCGTGGCGTCGGTGCCGGTGGAGGGGACGCGCAAGCACCGCGAACTGGAGACCGTCCAGATCGACACCCGTGACATCCTGTTCATCTGCGGCGGCGCCTTCGTAGGGCTGGCCGATATCGTGGCCCAGCGTCTCGGCGCCAGGGAAAGCGGTTTCGGTGCGGCCTGGCATGACCATGAGGTGCCCAGGCGTGAGCTGCTGGCCCAAGCCAGCGCCGACGATCTGGCCGACTTCGGCCTGTTGCCCGAATTCATCGGCCGCCTGCCGGTGGTGAGTGTACTGGAGGAGCTTACCGAAGACGATCTGGCCAGCATCCTCACCCAACCCGAGAATGCGCTGGTCAAGCAGTATCAGAAGCTGTTCGCCGTGGACGGTGTGAAGCTCACGTTCACCGAGGAGGCGGTGCGGCAGATTGCGGCCACGTCGATCCGTCGCGGCACCGGTGCGCGAGGATTGCGTTCCATCATCGAAAAGACCTTGGAAGATACAATGTTCCAATTGCCCAGCATGGATGATGTGGCGGAGGTGATCGTCGACGCGGCCTCGGTGAATGGCACCGGCACTCCGAAACTCCTGCGCGCTCCGACCCAGGAGATTCCCCGGCGCAAAACGGCCTGAATCTTATGATTCCTAGCGACACGCCGAAATTTTGACTCAAGGGTGTTTGGGTGTATCTTATTCGAGTTGCCAAAAACAAGCAACGTTGCGCGAGTAGCCCAGCGGATTAGAGCAGCTGACTACGGATCAGCAGGTCGCAGGTTCGAATCCTGTCTCGCGCACCAAGCCGCCGGTCATCAGGCGGTATGGATAAATGAGATGATGTTGCGCGAGTAGCCCAGCGGATTAGAGCAGCTGACTACGGATCAGCAGGTCGCAGGTTCGAATCCTGTCTCGCGCACAAAGGACCTCCTTCGCGAATGCGTTGGAGGCTTTCTTTTTTCTGAAAGACATGCTTGCAGTCAACGCCAAGGGTGTTCGGTACACTGGTATACGGCGTTTTTACGTGCAATACGGCCGTATCGAGGCCGTAGACAAGGAGCATGATGACCACAAAAAAGCAAGGACTCTGGGCAACCATACGGCGCATCGCCGCCTCCGACCGCATATCCGGCCTTATCATGCTCGGCTTCGCCCTTGCCGGTCTGCTGCTCGCCAACCTGCCGTTCACCGCACACGCTTTCGAACGGCTTGAGGAGTTCCGCATCGCAATCCCCCATACCAACATTGATATGGGACTGGGCCATTGGGTGCAGGACGGCCTGCTGACCGTGTTCTTCCTGACCGTGGGCCTTGAACTCAAACAGGAACTCACCACGGGTTCGCTGTCCAATCCGAAGGCCGCGGCCGTACCAATGCTGTGCGCGGTGGGAGGCATGCTTGTTCCGCCGGCACTGTTCATCGCGGTCATTTCATTGTTCGCGCATTTCGGGCCTGGCGGGGCGGGGGAGCTGGTCATCGCTTCCGGCACCAGTTTTTCCTTCAGTGAGATGTCGCAGGGATGGGCGGTGCCCACCGCCACCGACATCGCCTTCTCATTGGCGGTGCTCGCCCTGTTCGCCAGGGCGTTGCCGGGTTCCATCCGCGCGTTCCTGATGACCCTCGCCACGGTGGACGATCTGTTGGCCATCATTCTGATCGCCGTGTTCTTCTCTTCGGTGAATGCCTGGTACTGGTTCATTGGCATCGCCGCGTGCGCGGTCGTCTGGTTCTTCCTGGTGCGTATGCAGAAGGTGCCGTGGCTTGCCGTGGTCATCGTGGGCGTTCTTGCATGGGTCATGATGTTCGAAGCGGGCATTCATCCCACGCTTGCCGGCGTGTTGGTGGGACTGCTCACTCCGGCCCGTGAGCGATTCGGCGAGAAGAGTCCGCGTGCGGAACGCTATGCGGAGAAGCTGCAGCCGTTTTCCGCGCTGTTGGCCCTGCCGATCTTCGCTCTGTTCGCCACCGGCGTGCATTTCGAATCGCTGACCTGGGCGCTGTTCGTTTCACCGGTCGTGATCGCCGTGATAGTGGCGCTTGTGATCGGCAAACCCTTGGGCATTATGATCACCGCATGGCTGTCCACGCATCTGGCCGGCCTCAAGATGGCCAAGGGGCTTCGAGTACGTGACATGTTTCCGGCCGCCTGCGCCTGCGGTATCGGATTCACCGTGTCGTTCCTCATCGCCTCGTTGGCCTATGAGGATGCGGAACTGTCGGCGGAAAGCCGTTTCGGCGTACTGATAGCCTCATTGATAGCGGCGGTGATTTCCGGCATTCTGCTGAGCCGTCAGTCCAAGCGGTTCGAGATCGCACAGCGGCAATCCTCCGAGGCGTCCGATCAGCATGACGATGCCGATGAGGAGGTCGAAACCGTGCTCGAAGACGGCACCATCGCCGTCAGCCAGATGATCGGCACGAAGACCAGGACGAAATAACGGCAGGCGCCCGTCGGTGGGCGCCTCCTACACGGATGTCATCGCTTGACGGCGATAAGGAGACCGGTGCCGGTTGGGGTGAGCGTGGTGATGAAACGCTCATCGGACTCCACGGTCTCCAGCAGTGCGCGCATGGCCACGGATTTGGCGTCACGATTGGCCGGGTTCAGCACGCCTCCCGCGGATTCCGCCGATTCGAAGGCCAGCATGTCGGTGAATGCGATGATGCCATGGGATTTGAGCAGGCGAGGCGCCTGTTCAAAGGAAGCCTCGTAATTGCCCGGATCGCCGGCGACAACAATCAGATCATAGGTCTCGGCATTCAGTCGCGGCAGGAACACTCCCGCCGGAGCGTTCACCGCACGAAGCGTGGTCTGAATCTCATCGGATAGATGATTGAACAGGGCGCGAATCAGCGCAATGCCCTGGGAGGAGGAGTCGACGGCGGTCAGTTGTCCGCCGTTTTCCAGGCCATTGACCAGCTGCAGCGTCTCCACTACGGAACCGGTGCCGACGGCGATGACCGATGATGCGCCGATCATATGCACCAGTACGCGCAACAGTTCGGCCTGCGCGGCGGAGCCTTGCCCGATACCGGACTCCTCGGCATGTGTGCGTACCGCGTTCAGTTCGATGGACTGACGTGAGAACGCATGATCCTCAACAAACTCCCAGGCCTTGGCGAGATTGGTATACGACGTTCTATCCATGACTTTTCAGCGTTCCTTGATTTGGGCGATCAACTGCCAGATTTCCTCACCGACGTCAATACCGCGGGGGCATTCGCGACTGCAGGCGCGCACCGACTGGCATGCGGCGATGCCGTCGGCCGAATCGATGGCATCCATGCGTGCGGCTGCCTGCACATCACGCGAATCGTTAATGAAGCGGGAGGCGGTGATGAGTGCAGCCGGGCCGATGAAGGCCTCGCCGCCGGCATATACCGGACAGCTGCCCTCGCAGGTGCCGCACGCGATGCAGTTGCTCAGTTGTTCGTATTTGGCGAGTTGCTCGGGGCGTTGCAGATATTCGAATACGTCGATTTTGCCTTCGTCGGTGGTGGCCAGCTCGTCGTTTGCCTGCAGATAGGGCTTGAGCCTTCTGATCTGATCGAGCATCTGATCGATGTCGGCGATCAGATCACGCTGCACCGGAAAACCCGGCAACGGCGCCAGCTCGATGATGCCTAGGTTGCCGGAATCATCGCCGTCATCGGTCTCGATTACGGCGGTGTCTCCCGTATGTCGAAAGCCCTCGTCGTCGACCATGGAGACGCTCGGCTGTTTGGCCCAGTCCTTGACGGTCGCCGTGCATAGCAGAGTGGGGGTGCCGTTGATGGACACGGCATCGGATCCGCACATGCCATGGCCGCATGAATAGCGGAAGGCGAGTGTCGGATCGATGGTGCGCTTGATGCTCAGCAGACAATCAAGCACCGTATCTTCCGGACGCGCGCTCAACGTATAATCCTGCACCCACTGCTTGCCGCGAGGACGACGACGCGCCGAAGCACCCGAGCCGCCGAAGGGTGAGCTTTTCTTCGCGAACGGGCTGCCGCCACGACTGCGGTCACGGTCGCGTTCCGGGCGTGGAGCGAATCGATTCACCCGCAACGTCACCGTGTTCACGACGTTTCCCATATCGCTCATATACCCGCCTTTCCAATGAAAACCGTCAACCAGTTTGCCATATGCTGTGCCCAGAAACACTAATATTCACGGGTTTTTGGCGGCATATCCACAATATGCACGGGTTGCCAGGAGACCTGCCCCTGCGCGTCGACCATGGAATGGGAAAGGAAATGGTCGTCGTCGCGTTCGGGGAAGTCAAGACGCTTCAGAGAGCCACGGGATTCATGGCGCGCATCGGAGGCCTTCAGTACGGCTCCGCCAAGCTCGATGAGGTGACGTACCTCCCAGATGGCGGTGATTTCCTGATTGAAGGTCGGCGCATCGGAATGCGCATGCAACCGTTCGGCCCGTGGTCCAAGCTCGTCATGCAGTATGGCGAGCGCCTGTTCGATACCGGTTTCGTCGCAGCGCACGGCGACGGCGCGCTCCATCACCGATCCCAGATCGGCCATCAGTTGGTACGGATTATCCCGACCGGCCTCGTCATCCTCCGGCAGCCGCACCAGCAGATCCTTGATTTCGGCGGTACGTGCCGAGGCCGCCTGCCTGACGGCGTCGGCGTCGTTGCCTTCCGGTGGTTCTTCGGACATCAGGTCGTTCACCGGATCATCGGTGATGCGTGCCGCCATCGTCTGTCCGGAACGGGTGCCGAACAGGCAGGCGTCCAACAGGGAGTTGCCTCCCAAGCGGTTCGCGCCATGTACGGATACGCAGGAGCATTCACCGGCGGCGAACAGTCCTTCGACCGTACGGCGTTCACCATCGTGCCAACGGTAGACCTCGCCATCGGTGCTTACGGGAATGCCGCCCATCGTGTAATGCGCGGTCGGTTTGACCGGCACATAGCTCACGGTCGGGTCGAGATCGGCGTATTTTTCAATGGTCTCGACCACCTGAGGCAGCACCTCGTGCATATGCCGGGTCTCGATGCCGGTCATGTCGAGCCATACGCAATCCTTCGGGCCATCCGGATCCTTCGGATCGGGGATTCCACGTCCCGCGTCGATTTCGGCCATGATGGAACGGCTCACCACGTCTCGGGCGGCCAGATCGGCATGCCCTGGCGCATAATGCTCCATGAACGCCTCGCCATCGGCATTGCGCAGCACGCCGCCTTCGGCACGGGCCGCCTCGGACAGCAGAATGCCCGTGTGCGCAAGCCCGGTCGGATGGAACTGCACGAATTCGGCATCTTCAAGCTGCAGACCGGCGGTCAGCGCCAAGGCCATACCGTCGCCGGTCAGATCCCAGGAATTCGAGGTGGTGTGGAACAGTCGTCCCGCGCCTCCGGTGGCGATGAGCACGTTGCGCGCATGAATGGCATGCGCCACACCCTTATGCGTGTCGAATGCCACCACACCCTCGACCTTCGAACCGTCTTCGGAGATGACCAGATCGGTCACGTACCATTCCTCGGCGAATTCGATGTCTTCGGCCACGCATTGCTGCCACAGCGAGAACAGGATCTGATGGCCGATGCGATCGGCCGCATAGGCGGCGCGCCGCACGGGCGCCTTACCGAAATCCCTGGTATGGCCTCCGAAGCGACGCTGGGCGATATGACCGTCGTCGGTGCGGGAGAATGCCACGCCGGCATGTTCAAGCGCAATCACCGTGGCCGGGGCCTCCTGGGCGAGCAGCTTGGCGGCATCCTGATCGACTAGCCAGTCGCCGCCCTTGACGGTGTCGAAATAATGCCAGTGCCAGTCGTCCTTTTCGACATTGCCCAGGCTGGCGGCGATGCCGCCTTCGGCGGAACCGGTGTGCGAACGCAACGGCTGGAGCTTGGAAATCACCAGGATGTTCGGCCTGATGCCGCTGGCCTTCAGGGTGCGCATCCGTTCGCTGCGCAGCATTCCCAACGCCGCCGACAGGCCCGCTGCGCCGGCGCCGACGATTACCGCATCATATAGATCTTCAACATGCTTCGGACTCATACCAACGATTCTCGCACAAGGTGCGACGAAACGGCATGACCGATCATGCGGATCGGGTCTTTACGCGCCGCCAGGCGCGATGCTGATCCGCCCCGCCCCCATGGTGATGATGCCGGAGAGCTCCATAGCGCCGAGCTCCTGCATGATTGTCGCGATGGAGTATTCGCCCGGATGCGATTCGTTCAGTATGCTGAGGATGCCGTCGGCCGATGCGTCGCCGAAACGGCTGCGGCATGCGCGGATGGCATGCAGGATGTCGTTGCCGGTTGTGTTCGTGCCACCATCTTCCTCGCAGTGGCCCGAGTCATCGGATGGCGGATTGTCCTCGTCTTGCGATGGTGTGGTGGTATGCGGCCGGTGCGCTTCGTGGCACAGCTCGCCTATGTCGCTCAGCGAGCAGACGATCGAGGCCTTGCCCTCCTGGATGAGTCGGTTGCATCCGGTGTTGTGGGGCATGGTGACGTCTCCAGGCACGGCATAGAGTTCACGATTGAGCTCTCCCGCCCAACCGGCGGTGTTCAGCGCTCCCGATCTGGCACGGGCCTGTGCCACGATCACCGTTGACGATAATGCGGCGATGAGCCGGTTGCGCAGCAGAAAACGCCGTGCCTCCGGAATGGTCGCAGGGCATAGTTCGGATACCAGAGCACCTTTGCCTTCGACGATTCGTTCGAACAGACGCGCGTTGCTCTTCGGCCCGATATGGTTAAGCCCTCCGGCGAAAACCGCCACGGTCCTGCCGCTGATGCCTGCGCCAACCTCATCCATGGCGGCCAACGCTCCCCAGTGGGCCGCGGCATCCGTGCCCAGTGCGCCGCCGGATACGACCACATGCCCGGATCGGGCCGCCTGACGGGCGAGTTCGTACGCGCACCGGCGACCATAGTCGCTGACGCCACGCGAACCGACTATGCCCACCGGTTTGGAGCAGGAGACCAGCGTTTCGGGATCGCCCCGCCCCCATAGGCATAGCGGGGCGGCCCAATCGGTGCGTAATGACAGATCGGCGAGTTGGGCTGGCCAATAAGGGCTGTGAGGGGCGATGATCCATTGTGTGCCTTCGGCCGTGAACCAGCGTTCCAACTGCTGCGGGTCGTGTGAAGGCAGCGTGGCCAGACGCTGCTGCCATGAGGCGAGCGAACCGTGGAATGAAGACATGCCGCGAGCGTTGATGGTGCGGCCCCAGCGGGTGATGCCGTTGATGAAGGCAGCATCCAATGCCTTGCATGCTGCGGTGACGACCCCCTCATGTTTACCTGGACCACCGTCGGCGATCAGGCGCAGAGCGCCGGCGGCGCTGCCCGTGCCTTTCAGCAGTGCGTACATCATGGCGTCCGCGCTATCCAGGCAGTACGTCAGCACGGCCCTTGCCAGGGTTTCTTCGTCAAGCGAGCGGGATGGCACATTCATGACATCCTCGTTCGCATGGAAATCCCCTGCATCATCTCCGCTGGCCCGGGCGAGGATTTGCCGGCCAGATCGGCAAGCGTCCAGGCGAGACGCATGGCCCGGTCGGCTCCACGCAGGCTGAGCCGTTCACTTGCCAAAGCCCGATTGACCAGTTCGATGGCTTTGTGCGATGTGTTGGCACGCAACCACGTGCCGGTAGCTTGCGCGTTGCATGACCATCCATATTCACGGAACCGTTCCTGGGCCATCTGCCGAGCCACCATGATCCGCAATCGGATCGTGTGGCTGGATTCGCCGACTTGTCGGTTCCCTGAATCGATACGGTCGACCGGCGGCACTTCGACCTGTATGTCGATCCGATCGAGAATCGGGCCGGAAAGACGATTGAAGTATTTGATACGGTCCTTCTCCTTGCAGGAGCAACGCTCGCCATTGCCGTAGGAGAATCCGCAGGGGCATGGATTGGAGGCCATGATGAGCTGGAAGCGCGCCGGATAGTATGTGGTGCCTTTCGAACGGGAGATCGCCACGTAGCCCGATTCCAGCGGTTCGCGCAGCGTCTGCAACGCGCGTGCGGAGAATTCCGGGGCCTCATCCATGAACAGGATGCCCCGATGCGCCCTGGTGATGGCTCCGGGCTGGGCCAACCCCGCTCCGCCTCCCACCAGAGATGCCATGGAAGCGGTATGGTGCGGCGCTTCGAACGGCGGGACATCGGATATGCCGTAGTTGGGCAACGTGCCGCATAATGAGCGAATCGATGCGACCTCCAATTGCTCCGCCTCGTTCAACGGGCTCATGATGCCGGGCATGCGGGAGGCGAGCATGGTCTTGCCGGTACCGGGAGGACCGGTCATGAGCAGATGGTGGCCGCCGGCCGCCGCCACCTCCAAGGCCCATTTGGTCGATTCCTGCCCGACCACCTCGCACATGTCCCCGGGTGAGGGGTACGGGGTGACGTTCATACCGGTTTCGATGTCGCGTTGGGTGTCTGGTATGCGGTAGCTGGCATGGCCTCCCATCAGTTCGATGAGCTCGCCCACGTGGCGTACGCTGATTACGTCGATATCGCCGATGAGCCTTGCCTCGTCGGCATTGGCATGAGGCACGATGACCTGCCGTATGCCCTGTTCCCGGGCATGCAGCATGATCGGCAGCAGGCCGTTGACGGGCAGTACGGTGCCGTCGAGATTGACCTCGCCCAGTACGATGGTGTCGGCCAGACAGTCATGCCCGATGATTCCGGAGGCGCTGAGCACGCTTGCCGCGATGGCCAAATCGTGTGAGGAGCCCTTTTTCGGCATGGAGGCGGGGGAGAGGTTGACCGTGACCCGGGTTTCGGGCCATTTGAATCCGCTTGCCTGACATGCCGACTTGACCCGCTCCCTTGCTTCGGAAAGCGAGGTGTCGGGCAGTCCGATGATGGAGAAATAGGGCAAGCCGGGGGAAACGAAGGCCTGAATTTGAATGATGAAGGCCTTCAGACCGATCAATCCCACCGATAATGCGCTGCCGATGGCCATCAGAACGCTCCTTCGATATGGTGCACCAATGGTCCGCCCCCGCGCACGATGACGGTGATGACATCGAAACGCACCCCGTTATGGGGAACCCGATGATCGGGCTCCATCAGCCACTGCACCGCCGCATGTCGCAGGTTGATCTGCTTTGCGGTCGTCACCGCCTCCTGCGGGGTGCCGTAGCGCAAGGTGCGCCTGGTCTTGACCTCGACGAACGCGATGCAGCCTGCTTCGGTGCGGGCCACGATATCGAGCTCGCCGTAGCGGCAATGCCAATTACGGTCAAGAATGTGCCAGCCATGGCCTTGGAGCCATGCGGCGGCGTATCGTTCGCCGAGCGCGCCGACCTGGCGACCGGATAGCGTGCCGTCATGCAGCCGCCGTGCAAGAGAATCAAGAAGGTGTTCCGATGACGACGTTGCGACCGGAACCTCGGGTGTGATGCTGCCGTTCATGGTTCCAGTGCAGCAGAAACGGATGCCCCGGGGCAAGGAGGAGCGGCGAATGTGGATAAGTCAAGCGTCTTCGGGCGTGTTGTGGACGGCATGTGGATTGCTTGGTGAAATCCACAGCAATCCACAATACGCGGGGTGCGCCGCCGGGCCGTCCTAGCGGCGCACCAACGAGGTCAGCTCGTTGAGATTGAGTTCAAAGCTCACGCCGCGCTCGTCATGATGCGGCTGATACTGCGTGCTCTCCATGGCGTGACGTACGAACTCGCCGGCGATATGCGCGGCTTCGGCGAGTGAACGGCCGGCCATCACGGCGCCGCACAACGCCGAAGCGAACGCGTCGCCGGTGCCATGCGTCATGAACGGCAGCTTGTCGTGCGCCAGTTCGTGCTTGCCCGCCACGCCGTCGGTTGCGGAGGCCACATAGTTGCGGATTTTGCCATCGCTCCGATCGATGCCCTTGAGCACCACGTTCTTCGTGCCCAGTGACAGCAGCGCATCGATGATGCGGTCCACCTGCGCGTCCGACAGATCCTGTCCGGGATATGCGCGGCCCGTCAGTATGGACGCTTCGGTCAGGTTCGGCATCAGCACATCCGCTCCGTCGACCAGCGACCCCATCGCCTCGCACAGTTCGGGCGTGTAGGTGGCGTAGATCCGGCCGCCATCGCCCATCACCGGATCGACCAGACGCAGGGCATGCGGGTATTCGCGGTACAGGCGCTGGATGATGCCCACTTGTTCAGCGGAACCGAGGAAGCCGGAATACACGCCGTCCAGCTCGACGCCCTCCTTGCGCCAGGCATCCAGATAGCCGGACAGGATGTCGGTGGTGTCGTGGAAGGTGAACGTCTCATAGCGGGTGTGCGCGGAGAACAGCGCTGTCGGTACCGGGCATACGTCGCAACCGGCGGCCGACAGAATCGGGATCGCGGCGGTCAGCGAACATTTGCCGTAGCCGCACATGTCATGCACCGCGGCCACGCGGGGAATGTACTGCGGATCGCGGCCGTACAGAATCTCGTCACTCATGTTGGAACCTCTTCCATTGCTCGTATCTGTTGAATGACTTTAGCCGGTACGTTGACCTTGGGCGGGGGACTGTTCCGACAGCGCGAATCCGGTTTGCCCCGCCATCGGCGTGTCGGAGGTTTCCGGGGTGGATCGTCGAGGTGGGCGGCATGTCAGAAGCTCAATGATTCCAACGGTTTATAAAGGGGTATAGGCAAGTGCGATAACGTTCGGCTTGTGTCGGGCTTCCCCTCCGGTCTATCGTCGCTACCAACACCCGACCGGCCGCCAGCCATACGACGGTTCGGACGGTTTGGGGAACGGCTACGAATCCACAGTCCTAAGGAGTCACACCATGGCAGACAAGAACTACCGCTTTGAAACGCTTCAGCTGCATGTCGGGCAGGAGCAGGCCGACCCGGCCACCGATTCCCGCGCGGTGCCGATCTACCAGACCACCAGCTACGTCTTCCATAACTTCGATCATGCCGAGGCTCGCTTCGGGCTGTCCGATCCGGGCAATATCTACGGCCGTCTGACCAACTCCACCCAGGGCGTGTTCGAGGACCGCATCGCCGCCCTCGAAGGCGGCACCGCCGGTCTGGCCGTCGCTTCCGGTGCGGCAGCCGTGGAATATGCGGTGCGCAACATCACGCAGAGCGGCGACCATATCGTGGCGGCCAAGAACATCTATGGCGGCACCTTCAACCTGCTGCGCCACACCCTGCCGCGCGACGGCATCACCACCACCTTCGTCTCCGCCGAGAACCCGCAGGAGTTCGAGGACGCCATCCAGGAGAACACCAAGCTCGTCTACTTCGAGACCTTCGGCAACCCGAACGCCGACCTGCCGGACTTCGAGGCCATCACCGCCATCGCGCACAAGCACCATCTGCCGGTGATCGTCGACAATACCTTCGCCACGCCCTATCTGTTCCGCCCGCTGGAGCACGGCGCAGACGTCGTGGTGGAGTCGGCCACCAAGTTCATCGGCGGCCACGGCACCACCCTCGGCGGTGTCATCGTGGAAGGCGGCAACTTCAACTGGGCCGAGGTGCCGGGCAAGTTCCCGACCCTGACCGAGCCGGATCCGTCCTACCATGGCCTGAACTTCTATGAGGCCCTCGGCGGCGCCGCCTTCGTGACCCGCGTGCGCGCCATTCTGCTGCGCGACACCGGCGCCACCCTGTCCCCGTTCGCGGCCTTCCTGCTGCTGCAGGGCACCGAGACCCTGTCCCTGCGCGTCGAGCGCCACGTTGAGAACGCCCTCAAGGTCATCGACTACCTGAAGACCGTTCCGGAGGTCGAATCCATCTCCCATCCGTCCATCGAGGGACGCAAGGACAACGATCTGTACAAGAAGTATTTCCCGAACGGCGGCGGCTCCATCTTCACCTTCGATATCAAGGGCGGCAAGGACGCGGCGCGCGTGTTCATCGACAACCTGCACCTGTTCAGCCTGCTGGCCAACGTGGCCGATGCCAAGAGCCTGGTGATCCACCCGGCCTCCACCACCCACTCCCAGGAGACCCTCGAGGAGCTTGAGGACCAAGGCATCCACCAGGGCACCATCCGCCTGTCCATCGGCATCGAGAACATCGACGACATTCTCGACGACCTGAAGGGCGGCTTCGAGGCCCTGCGTACCTCCGGACTGGCCAAGTGACCGACTTGCGGAGCCGAGTGAAGGGGCGGCTCCGCATATGGCCGTGAGGCCGCGAGCATGGGGTCCCGCATTTCACAGGAAGTGCGGGACCCCATGTCGTCCTCATGACGTCGGTGAAGTGGACGCGGCGTTTTTGTAGCATGGGTGGTATATCATCACGATTGTTGCGAAAATCAATATTATTTTCTTAACTTTTGAATAAAAACAGTTAATATCTATTTCAAAAAATATGATATAGATGGAAATATTGATGATCTATGAAAGAGTGAAAGAAGGTGCTCATGGCCACAGGAGTCAAGAAGAAGCTGCAGGCCAATGCCATTCCGCTGGTCGCCATCATGACGGCCGTCACCACCGTGCTGACCATGTTCGTGAAGATTCCGACCCCGACCCGCGGCTACCTGAACCTGTCCGACACCATGATCTTCTTCGGCGCCTACGCATTCGGACCGTGGATCGGCGGCATCATCGGGGGTCTCGGTCCGGCGTTGGCCGATCTGATTTCCGGATATCCGCAATGGGCCGTCTTCACTTTCGTCATCGACGGGTTGCAGGCGGTCATCGCAGGACTGATCATCAGGGAATTCAAGCCGTTCAACATCATCGCCGGCTCTCTGGCGGCAGGAGTGTGGAAGGTATTCGGCTACTTCGTCGCGGGCTGCATCCTGTCCGGCTTCGGGCCGGCACTTGGGGAGATTTTGGGGAATTCCTTCCAGATGGTGGTTGGCCTGATTGTGGGATTGGCGCTGTTTTCCGCTGTTCGCAAAGCGTATCCGCCGTTGGCGCGAATGGGCAATCTCGGCATCAAGACCAGTGAGTGATACATTATTATTCTGAGAAAGACGCCAAACCCGTGGGATTCACCGTTGAAAGGGGAGCCCACGGGTTTTGCATGTCAGGATCTGAATGAGGCATGTCTGTAGGAGCATGGGGTGAGTGGCATGATCACGGTTCGCGATCTGGGGTGGAAGTATGCGCCGTTGACCGACGGCGGCAAGGCCGTCGAAAGTCTGAAGCATATCGATTTCGATATTCCTTCCGGCTCGTTCGTCGGCATCATCGGCCCGACGGGAGCCGGAAAATCTACGTTGTGCATGGCATTGGCCGGTATCATCCCCAATCTTGCGGACGGCACGATGAGCGGCACCGTCGTGATCGACGGCATGAACACCGCCCGATACTCGGTCTCACGGATCTCCGAACATGTCGGGTATGTGCAGCAGGACCCGGAATCCCAGCTGTTCTGCGCCTCCGTGGAGGATGAAATCGCCTTCCCGCTGGAGAATCGAGGTGTCGACCCTGACGCCATGGACCGTCGCATCGATGACATGCTCGAACTGGTCGGCATGACCGGCTACCGCAAACGCGTGCCCACCAGCCTATCGGGCGGCCAGATGCAGCGGGTGGCCATCGCCGCGGCCTTGGCGGCCGAACCTGATGTGCTGATTCTCGACGAGCCGACCGCGGCGCTCGATCCGGAAGGCAAGCAGGAGGTGTTTGATGCGCTCGAACGCATTCGCCGGACCCGCCAACTGACCGTGGTCATGGCCGAGCAGGACACCGAGCATATCGCTCGTTGGGCCGACCAAGTGCTTTTTCTGGTCAACGGAGAGCTTGTACGCAACGGCGATACGCACATGTTCACCCGTGAACGCGCCATGCTTGAATCCGCCGGCGTCGAGGTATCGGCCGATCCGATGCCGAGGATCGTCGCGATACCGGATACCTTCGATGGCGAACCCGTCATCGCCATGGAGCATGTGACGCACCGTTATGCGCAGGGAGGCAACGCCTCCGCGGCGCTTGACGACGTGAGCGTCCGCATCATGCCGGGATCATTCGTCGGGCTCATCGGCCGAAACGGTTCCGGCAAGACCACGCTGGCCAAACACCTCAACGGTCTGCTCAAACCCGACCGTGGCACCGTCACGGTGGACGGCCTTGACGTGGCGTGGCACAGTGTGGGCGAAATGGCCGCGCATGTCGGATTCGTGTTCCAGAACCCCGACCATCAGATCTTCTGCTCCAGCACGCGCGAGGAGATCTCGTTCGGCCCCGCGGCACTCGGGTTGGATGGAGGAACCGTATTCAGGCGGGCGGACGAGATGATGACGCTGTTCGACCTGCACCGCTATGAGGAGGTGTCGCCGGCCACACTCGGCTACGGCGAACGACGTGCGGTGGCGTTGGCTTCGGTGCTTGCCATGCGCACGCCGATTCTGGTGCTGGACGAGCCCACGGCAGGCCTTGACCACAGGCTTGCACAACGTTTTCTCGGCACGGTCAAGCGTCTGAACGAACAAGGCACCACCGTGGTGATGATTAGCCATGATATGCGTGCCATCTACCGATACTGCTCCCATGTGCTGCGGTTGCGGGATGGACATGTCGAGCAATTCGGTCTGATAGACAAATCCGAATCGGCGCAGCATCCGCAAGCCGAACCGCAAAGGCGGCATGAGCCGACCACGAACACGCATGGGTTCAGGAAGATTTCCAAACATCATAACAAGGCAAGGGGGAAGCGCTGATGGACTCCGATCTGTATGTTCCCGGCGATGGTTGGCTGCATCGTGCCGATCCGCGTGTGAAATTCCTCATATCCGTCGCCATGCTGGTGCTGTGCCTGATCTGGCGCAATTGGGCGTTCATCGCCGTGATGCTCGTCATCGAGCACGTCATGCTCATCACCGACCGTGTGCCGATGGAGCGTATCGCCTGGGTATGGAAGATCCTCGCCCTGATCATAGTGCTCATCGTTGTGCTATGGCCGATTTTCGACACCTCCGGCACGCATGTGCTGCTGCGGTGGGGGTGGTTGAGGCTCACCCGGGAGAACCTGCTCATGGCCGCGGTGATGGGACTTCGCATCCCGGCGCTCGGCTTCGCCTGCTTCATCACGTTGTTCACCACCAGCCAGCCCAGACTGATCCGTGGGCTTGTCGCACTGGGCATACCGTACAAGGCGGGTCTCACCCTCGCCACCGCACTGCGCTACATTCCGGTGTTCTTCTCCATCTTCCAGTCGGTTTCGGCCGCGCAGCGCGCCCGAGGGCTCGATCTTAACGGCAAGGTCACCGCGACCGGCAGAAAACGCAATGTGTTCGTACGCATCGTGGACCGTTTCAAATCGTATCTGCCGATCATCATCGCCGTACTCATCCGTGCCTACAAGATGAGCCAAAGCGTGGGCTGGGCCATGGAGTCGCGTGGCCTCAACCTGGGAGCCCGTCGCACCTATCATGTGAAGCTGCGCATGCGTGCGCAGGATTGGATGATACTGCTCATTACCGTGATTGCGATCGTGTGCAGTGTATGGTTGATGGTATGGCTTTTATAGGGGGTACGCGATGATGCAGGGGGCCAACCGTACGGCAATCAGCGCGCGTGATCTCAAAGTGGTTTCCGCCCTGCAACGCAACGGACGCATGACCATGCAGGCACTCGCCGACAACATCGGCATCTCCGTGTATGCGGCCACGGAAAGCTATCGGCGCCTGACCGAGTCGAACATCATGACCATCGTTCCGGTGACCAACCCGCTCAGCCTGGCCAACTACTGCCAGATATTGGTGGGATTGCGCGTCAACGGCCACCGCGACGAGGCGTTGGCCGCGCTGAAGTCGTTGCCGCAGGTCACCTACGTGGTCTGCGCGCTGGGGGACGCCGACATCATCGCCGAGGCGGTGGTGTATTCGGCCGAAGGCATGGATCGCTTTTTGAAGCATGAGCTGCGCTCACTGCCGGGACTGACGCGTATCCAGGTGTTTTCCTGCGGACGATTGGTTCTTGACGACCATAACGTCAGCGTGGTCAACCGTCTGCTGGCGTCATGGGGGGAATCCGGATTCATGACGAAACGCGAGGCGAGCGTCGGCACCGATATACCGGTGCATCGACTGGATGCGCGTTTCGTGCACACCTTCAACGAACTGCAGAAGGATGGCAGGGCCAGCTACGCGGCGTTGGGGGAGAGCCTTGGCGTGACGCACACCGCCATTCGCGGACGTGTCAAGAAACTGGAGGATTCCGGGGTGATGCGCATCATGGCCACCGTCAGCCCCATGCGGCTCGGAGGATTCCGCCAGGCGTTCCTCGGCATCGGCGTCAAGCCCCCGTATCGTCTCGACGCCGAACAGCTGCTCGCCATCGACGAGGTCACCTATGCGATGAGCGGGGTCGGCCTCAACGGAGCCGACTACCTCATCGAGATCATCGCCGACGACGATGAGGACCTGTGGCGCGTGGTCGACGAATCCATCCGCTCCCTACCCGGCGTCGAACAGACCTGGTGGGCGTCCACGGTCAGCGTGGAGAAGGAATCCTACTGGCTGGAACCGCCGAAGGACGGCGTGCTGCTTGATGACTGACCCACCCCTAGGGGTCCTCATACTCAAGGATGAGGGGCAAAGTCAGACCGACGCATGATGTCGGGGAACGGCGTCATTGCCTACCTTTGGAGATATATCCAAAGAAAGGAACGACGATATGGATATCAGGGATGTACTGCAGGCCAACGATACGGCCATCGAGGCCGTGAACCTCGTCAAGGATTACGGACGTGGCGAAAGCGTCGTGCATGCGCTGCGGGACGTGAACGTGCGCTTCGAGCGCGGCAGGTTCACTGCGATCATGGGGCCGTCCGGTTCCGGCAAATCCACGTTGATGCATACGCTGGCGGGATTGGATTCGGCCACCGCCGGCCACATCGTGTTCGACGGCGACGATCTGACGCAACTGAACGACAACCAGCTCACCCTGCTACGCCGCCATAAGATCGGTTTCATCTTCCAAAGCTTCAACCTGCTGCCGATGTTCACCGCGGAACAGAACATCCTCATGCCGCTTACCCTGGCCGGCGAGAAGCCGGACCGGCAATGGCTGGCCCTGCTGGTCGAAACGCTTGGATTGAAGGAACGTCTGGACCATCGGCCGAACGAGTTGTCGGGAGGCCAGCAGCAGCGTGTCGCCATCGCGCGTGCCCTGATCACCAAGCCGCAGCTGGTGTTCGCCGACGAACCGACCGGCAATCTCGACTCCGTATCCAGCGCGGAGGTCCTCAGCTTCCTGAAACGCTCCGTCAACGAGCTTGGGCAGACCATCATCATGGTCACGCACGACCCTGTTGCGGCCTCCTATGCCGACCGCGCCATCGTGTTCGCGGACGGTCGCATCGTGGCCGATGTCGACGATCCCGCCGCCGACCAGATGAGCGACCTGCTGATGCGGGAACGGGAACTCGCCACGCAAAACGCGGTCAACGCACGCCACGCCCGCTGACGGCGCATACAACGACTCAGAGATCCGAAGAAGGAACAACGGCAACCATGTGGTCCATCACTATGAAACTCATGCGCAAGACCATGCGCATGCTTATTCCGGCCGGCATCGCCATCGTGATCGGCACGGCGTTCATCGCCAGCACCTTTCTGTTCGGCAATGCCATGAACGATTCGCTTTCCCGCCAGGCAACCTCCATGTTCGGCGGGGCGAACTATGCGATAAGCCCCGCCACCGACGGGTTGGACGAGAACGAACTGAATGACGTGTACTCCACGACCGTCGGCGACTTCCACCTCGACCGGATGAACGGCATCGAAGGCGTCAACGGCGTGCGGGTCGCCATGGAAAGCGGCGTGACCGTCTCCAAAGGCGACAACCACGTCAGCGGCGAGGCCATCACCACCGCGCGGAACGGCAGGTTGCTGCCGGTCGACATCACCGAAGGCAACCAGCCCATCGACAACAACGAAGTCGCATTGCCGGGCAGCGTCATGAAGCAGCTGGGCGTGAACATCGGCGATACCGTGACCCTGACCTCACGCTATGCCACCGACGACGAAGGCGGCAAGGCCCAGGCAACGGACGTACGGGTGGTCGGCATCACCTCCGATCCCAATGGCACCTACTCATACTACGGAGGTGCGGTCGTAGCCTCCGACGACCTCATCGCACGGATGCAAGGGGCGGACGATTTCAATTCCGCAGAGGCCACCACGGTCTATCTCGACCTCGCCAAGGACGGCAATACGGTATCCGCGAAAACCATCAGGGAGGTGAACAGGCTTCTGCCCAAGCACTTCAACCTCATGTCGCGCCAGGAGGTCGGCGATGCCTACATAAAGGGCGTCGGCGTCGGCGAGACCAGCATCGTCACCATCTTCCTGCTGTGCTTCGGCGTGCTCGCCATGCTTGTGGCGGCGCTCGTCATCGCCAACACCTTCCAGGTGCTTGTGGCCCAGCGTCGCCGCACGCTCGCCCTGCTGCGCACCATCGGCGCGAAGAAGGGACAGCTGTATGCCTCCGTCCTGCTCGAATCCTGCCTGCTCGGACTGATCGCATCCATACTGGGCGTGGCGCTCGGCAGCGCACTTATGGGAGCGGCGTGTGCCAGCGGCATCATGAGGCAGGGCATGCATCTGATCTTCTCCTGGCAGGTGTTCGTGGTGCCGATCGTATTCGGCGTCATCATGACCGTGCTCGCCTCCCTAGGCTCCGCCCGTTCCGCAACGTCGGTGACCCCTCTGGAGGCGTTGCGTCCGCTTGAACTGACCGATGACCGCCGATCCGGCCGCGCACGTGCCATCATCGGCATGCTGTTCACCGTGGTCGGCATCGCGCTTGCGGCGTTCTCGGTGTGGCAGATGCAGACCATTGGCGATGCCGATATGCTCAACGGCAGCCGATTCGTCATGATTCTGCTCGCCGCCATCGCCGGTGCCGGGCTCGTGTTCCTAGGACTCGTGCTCACCGCCGTCTTCTGGTTGCCGGTACTTATGAAGGGGGTCGGTGCGCTCGTGTCGCTGTCCGGTCCCTCCGCCAAGGTCGCCCATGCCAATATCCAGAAGAATCCACGTCGCATCGCCGCAACCGGAGCCGCATTGCTCATCGGCGTGACACTCGTCTCCACCATCGCCACCGGTGCCACCAGCGCCAAGGAGACCATGAACAACGCGCTCGCCACCCGTTACAGCGTCGATGTCGTGGCCACGGGCAGTGACATCAGCCGTCAGATGGCCAACGCCATCAGGGGGATCAAAGGCGTGACGGATGTCGTGTATGCCCCGTCGGCCAACGTGCAGTTGAAGGATTCGGATGGCAACGTCTCCGCCAGTACGCTGCTCATCGGTGTGAAGAACATCGACGAGCTGAAAAAGGTGATGCGGGTGGACCTGGGCGATTCCACCATCAATGCCGATACCGTGCTCATGCCGCAGTACAACGCGCAGAGCGGCGAACGGATGACATTCGGTCAGGGAGACGCCACTTTCGGTACCGCATGGGACGAGAACGGCGACACGAAACGCACGCTCGAGCTCAAGGTCAGGCAGGCCGACTACCGACGCATATCCAGCGCATACGGAGCGGTGGGATTCGTGGACGAGAGCCACTTCACGAATGGCGACCTTCACACGAACTCCCATACGCTGCTGGTAAGGATCAACGAAACCGGCTCCACGCTCGGCAGCGTATTCGACAGCATCCAATCCGCACTCTCGAAAAGCCCCGACGTAGCCGTATCCGGCCCGATCGCCGAACGTGTGCAGTGGGGGAAGATGATCGACTCCATGATGATGCTCATGGTGGGTCTGATCGCCGTGGCCGTACTCATCGCGTTGGTCGGCGTGGCCAACACATTGTCACTGTCCGTGATCGAACGTACCCGCGAATCCGCCACCTTGCGCGCCATCGGCATGACCCGGGGGCAACTCAGGCGCTCGCTTGGCGTGGAGGCATTGCTCATCTCGCTGGTCTCCGGCGTGGTCGGCGTGGTGCTCGGCACCCTGTTCGGCTGGCTTGGTTCGTATGTGGTGTTCAGCACGTATGGCAGCGTGGTGTTCCCATTCGAATGGGGCATCAACGGCATCGTGTTGGGCGTGGCCGCCGTGGCCGCGCTGCTCGCCAGCGTGTTCCCGGCACGACGTGCGGTGAAGACCCCGCCGGTCGAGGCGCTTGCCGAAGCCTAAGGAAAAACGGTGCTCCCCATAATGGGGAGCACCGTTCATCAATCAGACCAGATGGTTTTCGTAGGCGAAGACCACCGCCTGGACGCGATCGCGGGCGTTAATCTTCGACAGAATATGCGCCACATGCGTTTTCACCGTCGGCAGGCTGATGAACAGCCGGTCGGCGATTTCCTGATTCGACAGGCCATGCGCGATTTCGATGAGGACCTCGCGCTCGCGGTCGGTCAGTTCATCCAGCTCCGGATCGGTATACACCGACTGGTGTGGTGCCTCGCCTGCCATGGCAGGATCTGCGGAGGGGGAGCCCTGACCGGTCAGCCTGCCCTGCATCATTTTTTCGATCAGCCGTTTCGTTGCGGAAGGCGCGATGATCGCATTGCCTTGGAATACGGTGCGAATCGAATTGAGCAACGTTTCCGGTTCGGTATCTTTGAGCAGGAATCCGGATGCGCCGGCGTTGATGGCGGCCATCACGTATTCGTCCAGGTCGAACGTCGTCAGAATGATCACGTGAGTCTGCCGCAGACCGGTGTGCGCCCCCGATGCGGCGAAGCGATGCTGCAATGAACTGATCCGCCGTGTCGCTTCGATGCCGTCCATGCCGGGCATGCGCACGTCCATCAGGACCACATCGGGATGCAGCGTCTCGGCCAAGGTCACCGCTTCCGCTCCGTCGCGAGCCTGACCGGCGACCACCATGTCGGGTTGTGAGCCGATCACCATGGCGAAACCGGCACGTACCAGTTCCTGATCGTCGGCAATGATCACATGAATTCTCTGTTCTGCACTCATGCCTTCCACCTTATCGGCGTCATCGCGACATCAACGTTGGAACATACCCCGAAAAAACCCTGATTTCATCTGCTCGTCCAATGAGGCGGCGGGTCTGAGCCGCATCCCTTCGCGCTCTTCGGCGTGATCCTCATCACTGAATCCCGTCTCGCGCAATATGCCCAGCAACTGGCGCATATGCGCCAACGCCTCGCGCCCCTGACGACCGATGGCCTCGAACGCCGATGAGATCGATTCCGCCGTAGGCTTCTCACCGCGTGCCTCGGCTTCATCAAGCGTGCGCAATCCGGAAACGGTCCGATCGATGACGCTGTTGAGCGTGGCGGTGACCTCCGACTGGATGTTCATGCTGATGCGATCCCGTTCCAGATTCGCCGCGAGAATCCTCTGCTTGTTCTGTTCGGCGATCAGGGCCTCCTCCCTCGCCTGCAGGACGAGCGCATTCGAACAGCTGGAGCGGGTCCATCGAGCCATGGCGATGACACCTGCGCATAGGGCCAGCACCGCCAGGGTGTAGGCCATGCCGGTAAACATCGCCCCGGACGCGGGCCAGTCGGTCTGTGCCGGAACGTATCCGATGATGTCGCGCATCAGAAACACCAGTATGCTCGGGTATCCGAACTGCGACAGCATGACCTTCACGCCTATCAGCAGCACGTCGAGAATGGAGACGAGCCCCGTCCAACGCCACGCTTTTTCCCTTCCGTACAGCACCGCGGCATGCAGTGCACACATCGAGGACACGGCATTGGCGAGATCGATCGGCTCGAAGATGACCAGTTGCAGTGTGGAGAGGATGGCTATGATCAGCGCGCAGCTTTCCGGGAATCGTCTTCGCATGCATAGCGGCATCAGCTCCAGGACGATCATCGTACGAAAGAGGATATCCTGCGGACCCGTCCCGTAAGAGAACAGGCTGATCGACGCCGAACCGAACATCATGACAAGCAATATCGTGATGACGGTGTCGACCAGTACGTAATGCCGTTGCGTCCACTGCGAAAGCCGTTCCACCCAATTGAACCGTTGCCCGGAGATATCGATGGCCTGGGCTATTGGCCT
This sequence comes from Bifidobacterium moukalabense DSM 27321, assembly GCF_000522505.1. Taxonomy (GTDB): domain Bacteria; phylum Actinomycetota; class Actinomycetes; order Actinomycetales; family Bifidobacteriaceae; genus Bifidobacterium; species Bifidobacterium moukalabense. Next base: position 946,007 of record NZ_AZMV01000007.1, read on the forward strand.
GGATCGCAGATTGTCCCGTACCATCTGCATCGTCGGCAGGGTCGGCAGCTTCGGTGAGATGATCGTTCTGGTTCCGCCGGACCTGCCGTATTCAGGCGGCCGCATGGTCGCGGAGCCGTCCGTCCATCCGGCGATTGCCGCCGGCGATGCCGACGCATGGGCGTCTTCGGACGGGTCGCGTGCGGATAGTCCGTCACTATTCGCTGCAAACGGCACCGTCGCGCATACGGCGAACCCGCCTCCCATCTTCGGGCCGAAGGTCACCGACCCTCCTACGGTTTCGATGCGTTCGCGCATGCCCGTCAATCCATAGCCGGGCGTATGCCCGTCCAGCCCGGCCGAAGCACCGCGTCCGTTATCCGTGATGGACACGGTCAATGTGCTCCCGCCCCATGTCTCCGTGATATGCACGGTTACCTTCGGTCCCGCGTATTTGCGGATGTTCGTCAGCGACTCCTGCACCACATGATAGACGGACACGCTTGTCTGATTCCCCAATGCGTCTGGCCGCGCATCCCCGATGATCTCCCGCGTGATGACGGCGTCGGGCGCCACGGCACGCGCCTGTGCGACCAATGCGTCGATATCGGCGTAGTCGGCATGGGGGGAGCCGCCGAATACGCCAAGGAGTCTGGTCATGTCATGCAGCGCACGTTCGGATTCATGTCTGATCGTCTCCATGGTGGCACGCGCCACGGCAGGATCGTTTGCGCCGGCGTACCGGCCGCCGTCGGACTGCACGATGATGATCGACAACGTATGCGCCACCACATCGTGCATATCCCGTGCGATGCGCGCACGTTCCGCCAACGCCGCGATATTGCGCTCCTCGGCCTCGCGTGCGGCTATCGCGTCATTGCGTTCCCGCATCATCCGCACCGTCATCAGTCGAGCGCGTTGCCAGTAGGCGATGATGACCGTCGAAACGAGGAATAGCGCAATGACGGCGAATATCATGACCAGGTACTGCATCAATGTGTCGGTGCACTTCTGCGACAATCCCTGACCGGAATAGACGGTGCTGCAGGAAGGGGAGCTGTTCAGCACCATTCCGTCGGCAAGAAGGATCTGCTCGCTGCCGCCGGTCAGGATCGGACCGACCGTCATCGTCCAGGTCTCGATGATCGAGGTCAGGCCGCCTACGGCGAATGCCAGCACGATGAACGCCTTCGAATTACGTGGGTTGCCATACAGCATCACCGAATACAGCATGAACGGTGCGAGGAAATCGGTCATCAGCAGGCAGGGGCCGAACAGCAGATGCAGCAGCACCAATGCCACGAACGCCAAGGCGCTGACCTGAGGCCACCGTCGGCGTGTGACGAATGGAACGAGTAGCGCGATCGACCAGGCCGTCTGCACCGGCGCCGGAAAGTCATACAGCAGGCCGGGATTGAACAGGATATTGCCGCCGAGTCCGAACGTGAACAAGGCGAGTAATGCGGTGATGGTGCTGTCTGCGACGATCACATGGCCGCGAATCCACGAAAACAGGCGCTGCAGTCTAGTCATAGTGACTTAAGCGTAACGCGCGTCCGGCCATCACGGCATCATGCGCAGGTATGAGACGGACCCGCAGTGTATGGTGGAAGACCTAGCGACTCTCTCCGGCAAAAGGGGCGACTGGCTACGGCGTGCCCGCCATGCTCCGTGCCGGAGAAGGAATATGAGGAAAGGTGGATGTGCGATGACGCTGCTGACCGAATATTACGTACCCGGATTGCATGTTGAGGACCGTTCGATCACAGTGCCGTTGGACTGGTCGGGACACGAGCCCGGCCACGGGTTCGGCGGCGAAGCGATCAGCCTGTTCTACCGTGTCGTCACCGCCCCCGAACACGTGCACGACGAGCTTCCGCTGCTGATTTTCCTGCAGGGAGGGCCCGGCGGATGCGGACCACGCCCACTCAGCCCGCAGTCCGACGGTTGGATCGAAGAGGCCGTCAAACATTTCCGGGTGGTGCTGCCCGACCAGCGCGGCACCGGACGCTCGTCCCGCGTCGATACGCACATCATGAAGACCATGGATGGTGAAGCGGGAGCCGCTTTCCTGAAGCATTTCCTCGCCGATTCGATCATCCGCGATTTCGAGCACCTGCGCCGCACCGAATTCGGCGGCGCACGTTGGGTCACCCTGGGACAGAGCTATGGCGGATTCCTGACGCTGACCTACCTGTCGCTGTTCCCGAAGGGTGTGATCGCCAGCTTCACCACCGGCGGCATTCCGCATGTGCCCGCCGATGCCACCGACGTGTACCGCCACACCTTCCCACGTATGTCGGCGAAGACGAGACAGTTCTACGAGCGCTATCCGATTGATGAGGAACGCGTCGCCGCGCTCGCCGATATTCTGGACTCGCGCGAGATCGCTCTACCCAATGGCGATCCGTTGACCGTGGAACGTCTGCAATGCCTTGGCGCCGACTTCGGTATGAAGCCCAGTTTCGAGCGCGTGCATTGGATTCTTGACCAAGCGTTCCTCGGAGGCGACGGTTCCGCATCCATTGGCTCCGAGCTGTCCGATGAATTTCTGCACAGCGTTATGGACGCCACGTCATCACGTCCGTTGTACTGGCCGCTGCAGGAATTCATCTATGCCGACGGCGAGCTCGACGAACCGATTCGGTGGGCGGCGCAGCGCGTGCGCGACGAGCATCCGGAATTCAACACGGACGCGCGCCCGTTGAACTTCACCGGCGAGGCCATGTTCCCGTGGATGTTCGAGCGGGAGAGCGCCTTGCGACCGTTCAAACCGGCCATGGACGTGCTTATGGAGGACACCCGGTTCGGCGCGATCTATGACGCCGAACAACTGAAACGCAACGAGGTGCCGCTGCAGGCCGCCGTCTATTTCGACGACATGTACGTCGATTCCGGACTGCAATTGGACACATTGTCTCGCGTGGCCCGGTCACATTACTGGACCACCAATGAATTCGAACATGACGGCGTGCACGGCTCCGCGGTGTTCAGGCGCATCTTCAACGAGGCGCTGAACCGCGGTGACTTGGAAGAACTGTTCTAGAGAAGGAGAAGCAATGACCAATCCAACCATCGGATTCATCGGATACGGCAATATGGCCCAGGCCATCGCCTCGGGCATGGTCGACGCAGGCGTGGTGAACGGCGGCGACATCGTGGCATGCGCCGCACACTATGACAAGCTCGCAAGGACCACGGCCAAGCTGGGTGCGCGGCCGATGCATACCGCGGAGGAGGTGGCCAAGGCCGCCGACGTGGTCGTCATCGCCATCAAACCGTACCAGATCGAAGACGTCATCGGACCGATCGCAGGCGAACTGGCCAAGTCTGGCACGATCATCGTATCCATCGCAGCGGGATGGGAACTGGACAGGTTCCGCGAACTGTTCGGTCCCGACTTTGCAGCGGCGCACATCCAGTGCACCATCCCGAACACGCCGATGGCCGTGGGCAAGGGTGTGCTTGTCGCCGAAACCGCCAACACGCTCACCGAAGCGCAGACCGAAACCTTCGAGCGGCTGTTCGCGCCGATCAGCCTGATCGAGCGCGTCGACAGCGCGCACATGGGCATCGCCATGTGCATCGCGGGCTGCGCTCCGGCCTTCACCGATATGTATATCGAGGCGCTTGGCGATGCCGGCGTGAAGTACGGTCTGCAACGTGCCACCGCGTACCGGCTGGCCGCCAAGATGGTCGAAGGCGTGGGTGCGCTCTACATGGCCAGCGAAACCCATCCGGGGGCCATGAAGGATGCCGTCTGCTCGCCGGGCGGCACCACCATCAAGGGTGTGGCATCTTTGGAGGAAAGCGCCTTCCGGGGGGCCGTCATCAGGGCCGTCGACGCCATCGAAGCCTAAGGCTAAGCTAGGGAACCATGTCTCTTACTATCGGAATCGTCGGACTGCCGAACGTCGGCAAGTCCACCATGTTCAATGCACTGACCCGCAACAACGTGCTGGCCGAGAACTATCCGTTCGCCACCATCGAGCCGAACACCGGCATCGTGCCGCTGCCGGACGATCGCCTGCCGATCCTGGCCAAGCTCGTGCACACCGAGAAGATCGTGCCGGCCACCGTCACCTTCGTCGACATCGCGGGCATCGTCAAGGGCGCCTCCGAAGGTGAAGGCCTGGGCAACAAGTTCCTCGCCAACATTCGGGAAGCCGACGCGATCTGCGAGGTCGTACGCGCCTTCGAGGACGATGACATCGTGCACGTCAACGGCAAGGTCGATCCGGCCGACGACATCGACACCATCAACACCGAGCTGATCCTCGCCGACCTGCAGACCATCGAGAACGCGTTGCCGAAACTCGAGAAGGATCTGCGCGGCAGGAAGATCGAGCCGGCCTACATGGATGCCGTCAAGGAGGCCAAGACCATCCTCGAAACCGGCGAGACCATCGACAAGGCCGCTCGTGAGGGCCGTTTCGACAAGGAATCCGTCTACGACCTGCACCTGATGAGCGCCAAGCCGTTCATCTATGTGTTCAATGTGGACGATTCCGAACTGCAGAACAAGGAGCTGCAGGCCAAGCTCGCCGCTTCCGTGGCCCCGGCCCCGGCCATCTTCCTCAATGCGCAGTTCGAGGCCGATCTGACCGAGCTGGATGAGGACGACGCCCGCGAGATGCTCGCCGACGCTGGTTTGGAGGAATCCGGCCTCGACCAGCTGGCACGCGTGGGCTACGACACCCTCGGCCTGTCCACCTTCCTGACCGCAGGTGAGAAGGAAGTGCGCGCCTGGCAGATTCACAAGGGCTACACCGCGCCGCAGGCCGCCGGCGTGATCCACACCGACTTCGAAAAGGGCTTCATCAAGGCCGATATCGTTTCCTATGACGATTTCGTGGCCGCCGAGGGCTCCATGGCGAAAATCAAGGAGGAAGGCAAACTCCGTCAGGAGGGCCGTGACTACGTCATGCAGGACGGCGATATCGTGGAATTCAAGTTCAACGTGTCCAAGCACTGATTCCAGTGCTTCGGAAACGGCTTGTTTCCAACGGTTTCGGGCTTTCCAACCGTTGGAAACAAGCCGTTTTTGAATGCGCTTGGAATGGCGGTTCCTGCCACGTTTCGGGCGGCTGTTGCCAGCGTTAGAGTACCTTTAGAGTACCCTTGCGGGGGCATGTGAAGGCACTCCCTCAACAAAAGGGAGGAATCATGGCCACGAGAAAGAGGACACCCGGATCAGGCAGCGTGTTCAAGGACAAGAACGGCGTCTGGCATTTCCGCAAGGAACTGGGCAAGGATCCCGCCACCGGCAGGCGACGCATCATCCAGGCAAAGGGGCATACCAAGGCCGAGGCACGAGAACGCTACGAAGCGAAGCTGGCCGAAATGGAACGCACAGGCCTCCTGCCCGGCAGCAAAAGCCCCTACCTCGTCGACTACGCGAGCCGCTGGCTCGCCGACTACCGGACCCGCGTCAAACCGACCACATACCGCACCCGCGCAGGCAGGATCAAGGCCTGCACCGACGTGATCGGCCACGTGCGACTCAAGGACCTCACACCAGAGCACATCCGCCATTGCATGCGCGTCCTGGGGGAGCGGCTCGCGTCCAGCACCCTCAAGGACCATTACGTGAGCCTCAAGATGGTGCTCGACCAGGCGGAGCTCGAGGAGCTCATCCCCATCGACCCATGCCGGCGCGTCAAGCCGCCACGCGTCGAACGCGCCATGCCGCGCATCCTCGACGAGGAGCAGCCCGGACGGCTGATCGCCGCCGTAGCCGACACAAAGACGGCCAGACGCGC
>NZ_AZMV01000008.1 GCF_000522505.1 Bifidobacterium moukalabense DSM 27321
TCCGAACCCGGAAGCTAAGGCCTGGCACGGTGATGGTACTGCACCCGGGAGGGTGTGGGAGAGTAACGCGCCGCCGCATCCAACCGTTGGGACCCCTTCCCCGGTCGAGCCTGTCGGGCTCCCGGGGAAGGGGTCCCTTTTCGTTGTCGGCGGCCCCTTGCCCTCCGGCCCCGGGGCCTTCGGCGGGCTCCCGGGGAGGGGGTCTTGTGCGTGTTTGCGTGGCCTTTTGCCCTCCTTCCTTTCCGGTGTCCCGCACGACCCCACCCGCCGATGGCCCGGGGGTGCCGTCGGCGTGTTGTTCCGGGAGGCCGGGCGGGGTTCCGAGCCGCGGCGCGTCCACGGATCCAAAGCCCAGACACATCAGCAATCCGTCGGAGGTCACTTTCCGTGCGTCCGTGGTCCGGCCGTCCCGGACACGGAACACCACCAAAACCCACGGTTTCCACGAGTTTCACGCGGTGACCCCACGGGATCGGTCCAAAACAAACCGGAAGATCCTGTTATATGCCCAACACGAACAAGTGTATTCGAGGCGAACGCGTGGTTAACTTGAGTCCATGCACACAAGAACCCGAACCATTGCCGTGGTGGTAGCCACTGCGCTGTTGTGCGCCATCGTACCGATGATCGGCATCAGCTTACGTAATTCCGTAGCCATCACCAGCCGTGAAACCAATATTCTGCAAAATCTGGCAAGGTTGCCGGAAGGGCTGCGTGATTGTTCGGCGGTGCTCGCGTTCATGTTCTCGACCATCGGATGCATAGCGTTGCTCGTCATCCTGGCGGGCATCGACTTGCGCATCACCAAAGACAGGAAGATCGTAGTCCGCGATGTCATTGTATCGGCGACGCCGATACTGTATGTGAACGGCATCAAATGGTTGGTCGAACGCCCACGACCGATCACTTCCGTCGGTTCGGGCCTGCTGCCGGGCGATCCAAGCTTTCCGAGCGGACACACCGCGGCGGCCGTCATCGTCTCCGTCATGATGATTCTGACGGTACGCAATTTGGCCCGTAAACGCTTCCCAGACGGCGAAACCGATCGGAAACGGATACTTCTACGCAGAGCGGTGATCGGCGGTGTGGCAATCGTCATCACGGTCGCCTGCTCGCGCCTACTGCTGGGACTGCATTTCCCGACTGACGTACTGACATCGGCCACTGTCTGCCCGCTCATCTCCTATGCCGTCTGGTGCGTGTGGAACGTCGCCACGTCGTCGGGTAAGTGAGGCGGACGATCCGCCATTTTCGGATGGTCGGCATTGCAGGATGAGCGAAGCGAGCTGAAGGATCCCGAAAGCCATTCGAGGCTGGTCAACGGGATTTGCTTTCCGACCTGCCATTCAGCATGACGGGGTGAGGATTCCCATATCCGCTACGAAAATGGCGGTGTCGCAGGACGACGCAGATTATGTTCGGTTAACGACAGATTATCGGGGCATTGCCGGATTGCCCGGTGGCTCTTTCGATTTCAAGGATGCTGATGACGCTTGAAAACATTGAGGTTCGAGTGTTCGACCGGAATCATATTTGAATTTTGCATGATGATCCGTATGTTTTTCTGATTGGTTCGCGATTTCCGTTTTCCGGACAATGGAGCCAGTAAGCCGTTCGCACAGTGGCGAAAGGCGCGGGAACAGAGAAACCAAGGAAGGAATCGTCATGCTGGAAATCAACATGGATGACGTCATTGCAGTGATCCAATCCATCAGACCGCAGCTGATAGTCATTGCCGTGGCATTGGTGCTCGGCATCATCACAACCGTCGCAATCAACAAGAGAACCGTGGCGAGCCAAGGCGTACGCAAATTGGCGCATTCGACCAGTTGGGTCGTCGTGGCGATTGCGGCGATCGTATCGATCACCATGGCCCTTACAGGTCCGCTTGACAGCATGCTGACCATGGCCACCGCCACCAAGCATGAATTGACGCAGGAAACCATCGATACCACCAACAAGCTTGCCGTGGACATCGAGCGTGAAGGCATCACCCTGCTGCAGAACAATGACCGCATGCTGCCGATGGGCGACACCGGCAACATCAACGTATTCGGCTGGGCGTCCACCAATCCCATCTACGGTGGTACGGGTTCCGGTGCGCTGTCCGATGCCTACGACACCACGTCGCTGCTCGACGGTCTGCACGACGCCGGTTTCAAAACCAACGAAGACCTGACCAAGTTCTATACCGACTACTCCACCACACGCGGAACCATCGCCGTGACCTCGGCCGACTGGACCCTTCCCGAGCCGGCCGCCGACACCTATGCCGACACACTCATCGACAATGCGAAGGACTTCTCCGACACCGCCATGGTCGTGATCGGCCGTGTAGGCGGCGAAGGGCTCGATCTGCCGACCGACATGAAGGCCGATGACGTGACCTACAACGACAATTCCAAGGATTATGAGGACTTCCCGAAAGGCACGCATTATCTGGAGCTCAGCCAGTCCGAGAAGGACATGATCGATCTGGTCGCCAAGAACTTCAGCAAGATCGTGCTCGTCTACAACGGTGCGAACGCGTTCGAAATGAGTTTTGTAAAAGATTATCCGCAGATCAAGTCGGTGCTTTGGGCGCCGCATCCGGGCCAGGCCGGCTTTGAAGCGCTCGGTGAAGTGCTTTCCGGCAAGACCAATCCGTCCGGCCGAACCGCTGACACCTTCCTGACCGATCTGACCGCCAATCCGACATGGAACAACTTCGGCAACTTCGAATACGACAACGTCAAGGAATTCGAGGTCGACTCCGCTCGCGGCGTGCGCTTCCCGCACTTCGTGAACTACAACGAAGGCATTTACGTCGGCTACCGGTACTACGAAACCGCCGCCAACGAGGGCCTGATCGACTACGACGCCACCGTGCAGTATCCATTCGGCTACGGCCTGAGCTACACCACCTTCGAACAGAAGATGGGCGAGGTGACCTACGATGCCGAAACCGGCAAGATCACCTTCGATGTGACCGTCACCAACACCGGCGACACCGCCGGCAAGGATGTGGTCGAGACCTACTACAACCCGCCATACACCAACGGCGGCATAGAAAAGGCGACCGCCAACCTGGTCGACTTCGAGAAGACGAAGGAACTCAAGCCGGGTGAATCCGAAACCGTCAAAGTCGAATTCGATGACGACGACATGGCCTCATACGACTACAAGAACGCGAAATCCTACGTGCTGGAAAAGGGCGACTACGCCATCTCCATCCGTTCCGACTCGCACCGCACCATTGACGAACGGGAAATCATCGTCGCCGATACCATCACCTACGACAGCGAAGACAACACCCACAATGGTGACGCCGCCGTGGCCACCAACGTGTTCGATGACGCGAATGGCGGACTCGACTATCTGAGCCGCGCCGACCACTTCACCAATGCGGATGAGGCGCTGGCCGGTCCGACCGACTATTCCATGTCGGACAAGGACAAGTCCACCTTCTACAATGTCGGCAATTACGATCCGACCAAGTTCGACAACGATTCCGACGAGATGCCGACCACCGGCGCGAAGAACGGCCTTCGTCTGGCCGAGCTGCGCGGCGCCGATTACAGCGACGCCAAGTGGGACCAATTGCTCGACCAGCTTACGTTCGACGAGATGGACAATATCATCGCCAACGCCGGCTACCAGAATGCGGCCATCAAGTCAATCGGCAAGGTGCGTCTGTCCGATGTAGACGGTCCGGCCGCACTGAAGGATAACTTCACCGGTGTAAGCTCCATCGGCCTTCCCTCCAACATCGTGCTCGCCTGCTCCTGGAACAAGGATCTGGCCCATGAATATGGAGAGACCATCGGAGACATGGCCCATGAAATGCAGGTCTCCGGTTGGTATGCACCGTCCGTGAACCTGCATCGCTCACCGTTCGCAGGTCGCAACTTCGAATATTTCTCCGAGGATCCGACCCTGAGCGGGGACCTATCCAGCGAACAGGTGCTTGGCGCCGCCGACCGTGGCGTGTATGCGTTCATCAAGCACTTCGCCCTGAATGAGCAGGAGACCCAACGTAACGGCCAGCTGTGCACCTGGGCCAACGAGCAGTCCATCCGCGAACTGTATCTGAAGCCGTTCGAAACCGTAATCAAGGCCGATGGCGACGCCCAGGCCGTGATGGGGTCGTTCAACTACATCGGCAACACGTATTCCAGCGCCCACACCGGCCTCAACCAGACCGTGCTGCGCGGCGAGTGGGGTTTCAAGGGCTTCGTGGAAACCGACTACTTCTCCGGCACCAACTACTCCTACCAGACCGGCGACCAGGCAATCCGTGGCGGCACCGACGCCATGCTCGCCACCACCGAAACCACCAACCACATCACCGATCACAGCGCCACCTCCGTCAAGGCGATGCGCGCGGCCACGCACAACATCCTCTACACGGCGGTCAACAGCTGGCGTTACGCGGATGGTGAGCCGGACGACCCGATGCCAAGCTGGAAGGTGACATTGATCGTGGCCGATGTGGTACTGGGCGTGGTCCTGGCCGGTCTCGAGGCGCTTGCCGTCAAGCGATTCCTGAACCGACGCAAGGTGGCGGAGGCCCAGTAAGCGGCATCCCAGCGCGTAACCGCACCCCTCCTATGGCGACGCTTCACGGCAAACGTGGGCGTCGCCATGTGATTGCTTACGAAAGGATGTGCCCTTGATTACGGTGGTCCGCCGGGACAACTGTCCGGAGGAAACCGATTGTGCGGGTAAAACGACAGGTTGTGTAATACGGGCTTTGTGGGCCATCGGTGACTGGTTCAATCAAACTAGCGGCGGATCTTTGCATGCGATGCGGCAGGGAAAAGATTCGCGGGGACAGCGCGGCTCGGGGAGAGTCAAGCGGGTTCGCATAAGAGTTAGTGCAAGGGAGAACCAATGGAACTCGAAGAACTTTCGGTTGTCGAAAAGGCTGCGATGCTTTCCGGTGGATCGGAATGGGATTCACGAGGCAACAGCAGGGCCGGCATCCCCAGCTTTGTGATGAGCGACGGCCCCCACGGCGTGCGGCGTCAGCTCGGTGAGGGCGATCATCTCGGTATCGGGGCCTCCAAGCCCGCCACCTGCTTTCCGACCGCCGGTACCGTGGCCAATTCCTGGGACCCGGCGCTCGCCGAGGAGATGGGCGAGGCGCTCGGCAAGGAAGCGCACGATCTTGACGTAAACGTGCTGCTTGGCCCGGGCATGAACATCAAGCGCAATCCGCTGTGCGGCCGTAACTTCGAGTACTACTCCGAAGATCCGATCGTCGCCGGCCGTATGGCGGCAGGCCTGATTCGCGGCATCCAAAGCAACGGCGTTTCCGCATGCCCGAAACACTTCGCCGTCAACAGCCAGGAACTACGCCGTCAGGCCAGTAATTCCGTGGTTGACGAGCGTACCATGCGTGAACTGTATCTGACCGGCTTCGAAATCGCGGTGCGCGAAGCCAAGCCGATGACCATCATGACCTCCTACAACGAGATCAACGGCGTCTACGCACACGAAAACAAGCATCTGCTGCAGGAGATTCTGCGTGACGAATGGGGCTTCGACGGTATGGTCGTCTCCGACTGGGGAGGTTCCAACTCCGCTGTCGCAGCGGTCAAGGCCGGTGGATCGCTGGAAATGCCATCCCCGGGCTTCACTTCCGTACGTGAACTGGAAAGCGCCGTCAGGGCCGGAACATTGTCTGAAGCGGATCTCAACGCCCGCGCTGCGGAGGTCGCCAAAATCGCGGCGGCCACCAAACTGGTCGGCGTCGGCCGCAACGATCTGCTCACGGACGACATCGCCGCCGCGCACCACGAAGTGGCCCGCAAAGTCGCCGAAAACGCAAGCGTGCTGCTCAAGAACGACAATGCGACCCTTCCATTCAAGCCGGGCACCCGCGTGGCCGTTATCGGCGACATGGCCGCCACCGCGCGCTACCAGGGCTCCGGCTCCTCCAAAGTGAACGCCACCAAGGAAGAAAACATTCTCGAAGAGGTCAGGAATGCCGAAGACCTGCATCTTGCCGGCTACGAGCCAGGCTATGATCGCCAGGGAGCGGCCAATCGCGGACTCATCGAAGATGCCATCGCGCTCGCCGGCAAAGACGATGTGGATGTGGTGCTTGCCGTGATCGGTCTCGATGAGCGCAGCGAATCCGAAGGTCTCGACCGTTCCACCATGGCGATACCGCAGGCACAGAACGACTTGATCTCCGCCCTGAAGGGCACAGGCAAGCCGATCGTAGTGGTGCTCGTAGCCGGCTCACCGGTTGAATTGCCGTGGATCGACGACGTTGACGCCATACTGTATGTCGGTCTTTCCGGACAGGCCGGTGCCTCCGCAACCGTGCGCGTGCTTACCGGCAAAGTCAATCCTTCCGGCCATCTGGCCGAGACATGGCCGCTCGTGTATGGGGACTGCCCGAGCTCCGGCTGGTATCCGGCAATCGGCCGTGACGCAATCTATCGTGAGGGTCCGTTCGTCGGATATCGGTATTACGAGACCGCCGACGTTCCGGTGCGTTTCCCGTTCGGTTACGGTCTCAGCTACAGCGATTTCACCTTCTCCGATCTCGCGGCGGACGATGACGGCGTGACGTTCACCGTCACCAACGATTCCGATATCGCCGGTGCGACCGTCGCGCAGTTTTACGTGCGCGGACCGCAGGGAGGCACATTGCACCCCGATCGCGAACTCAAAGGCTTCGTCAAGGTGTGGCTCGGCGCCCATGAAAGCAAGGAGATCGCCATTCCGTTCGACCGTTACACCTTCCGTCATTTCGATGTCGCGGCCGACGCATGGAGAACGGAATCCGGCATATGGACGCTGCTGGTAGGCGACAATGCCGAACATCTGCCGTTGTCCATCACGTATGCCGTTGTAGGCGACGTAGGCGTCAATCCGGCCAATCCGGCGCTCGGCAATTATCTGACCGGCCGCGTCAAGGAAGTGACCGACGTGGAGATGGCCGCGCTGTTCGGACATGAGGTGATCGCCCCGGGCAAACCGGTGACTTTCGGCGTGAATGATCCGATCATGTCGTGGGCGGGCTCCAAGGGCTTCGTCGCGCGCACCATCGCCAGGACACTCACCCGGCAGGAGGCAAAGATCCGCCAGAAGACCGGTTCTCCGGACCTCAACACCCTGTTCGTGCTGAACATGCCGCCTCGTGCCATGAGCAAGATGACCCAAGGCAGGATCGACTCGGCGATGGTCGATGCCATCGTCAAAATCGCCAACGGCCGTACTTTCCGCGGATTGGGTGGCGTGATCGCCGGCTACTTCCGCAACCAATCCGCAAACAAGCGCACCGCAAAGGAGCTGAACAATGACTGACAACAACGCGATGCAGCCCAACGAAAAGGTCGGCCCGATTCGCCAATGGATCAGGAATCATCCGAACATCTGGGAGTTCATCCTGTTCAACGTGCTGTCGAACATCTCCACCATCACCCGTTTCGTGGTGACGTGGATCGGTACCGCCATCTTCATTTCCGGTATGGGACTGACGCAACCGTTTCACTTCCTGATCTTCAATTACGACACCAAGGGCAACGGTCTGGGCGGCTTCCTGACCTTCCTGCTCGCCGAGGTGCTCGCGCAGGTGGTGAACTTCTTCGTGCAGATGAAGTGGGTGTTCAAGTCCGACTCCAGCTTCAAGGACGCCGCCTGGAAGTATGTGATTCTCGCCGTGATCATCGTGGTCGTGAATCTCGTGCTGCCGGGCTACATAACCGGCCTGTGCCAGGGTTGGGGTATGAACGCCGGCGTCGCGGGCACCATCGCCTCCGTGGTCAACACCCTGCTGGCCGTGATCGTGAGCTACCCGCTGCTCAAGTTCTGGGTCATGCCGAAGAACAAGGATTCCAAGGAGGCTGCCAAGTAGATCGATGAATTTCTGAACTTCACCTTCTTTTCTTCCTTTCCTTTGCCCGCCCGGTTCCTTCCCTTCTTCCGGGCGGGTTTTTCCGTGCCGGATAAGCCGCCTGTCGAACGTCGGCCAGTGCCGTGACGGACATGGTGTTCGTTGTACGCGTAGGGTCATGACTACGCGAAGTAAGTGGCGCTACAATCCTCAACGGAATTCCGTCGGAGGTACCAGAGAACGGAAGTTTGATATGAACGGTTGGGTGAGATCATGTCGTTGACTGTGCAACAAAAGGAGACGGCCGCCGCGGAGTTCGCTGCGGCCATGAAGCGGCTCGGACTGACGACAATGCAGGTCGCCGACGATTTCGACATGCCGGAAAGCCGGATCGCCGAACTGCTGAAACTGCATAACGTACGCCATATCGAAGACGGTTGGGTGCTGCGCAACTATCTCATCGAAAAAGCGGACGCCGAGGGCATTGAGCTGCCACCGTTCACCGTGCTGCAGGGAGATCCAGAGAACTACTGGTTCCTGGATATGCGGCGAATTCGGAAACTGAATCTCAAGGCATAGGATCGAAACCGGTCGGAAGAGCGGCCTGAAAAGTCGGAACTGTCGTCGATTCGCTGGATACGACCGAAAGCTGTGTCACATGCCTTATGTGGGCTGGCATAAACGGAAGATGGGTGCCTGCGCTCTAGTGGAGCGCAGGCACCCATCTTGGTTATAGAGGTGAGGGATGGCGTGAATGGCGTTCAGCCAGTCGGGGCAGTGCCATCATTTGACGGAGACCGTGGTTCTTTTCCTCCTTCCCGTAACGACCAATGCGAAGATGCCGGCCGTGCAGAGTACATACACCGCCACGCTGCCGATGATTGCCGGCATTCGCCACACCGGAGTGAGATCGGGTTCACCGACGATGTAGCTATTCGCTACGGTGTACAGGTATTGATGGGCCGCCTCCCGCATAATCTTCTGACCAGAGGCGGTCTTCATCAGGTCAGTGCAATCGCTGATTCCTCCCATACCGTTCGATAGTGTGGAGGTTCCTCCCGCAAGCAGCGCCTTCTGCGTGTTCATGAATCCATGCAGCTCGAGATTGTCGGTCAGTACGGTTCCGGCAAAACCCCATTCGTTGCGTAATGTGGCGGTTAGCAGTGCGGAGCTTGCGCCGGCCCACGTTGTGCCGATGTTGTTGTATGAGCTCATGATGGCGGTTGCGCTGCCCTGCTTCACCGACATCTCGAATGGCTTGAAGTAGATCTCGCGCATCGCCTGTTCGCTGGCCCAAGTGCACAGACCGTAGTGACGCTGGGTTTCCTGTTCATTAAGTGCGAAATGCTTCAGGTAGGCGTAGATGCCGTTCTTGGTGACGTTGCTCGTCACGGTTGCGGCCATTGCGCCCGACAGTAGCGGGTCTTCGCTATAGTATTCGAAATTGCGTCCGGCAAAGGCATTGCGATGGATGTTGGCGCCTGGCGCGTACCATCCGGAAATATGCCAGGCCCTGGCTTCCTTTGCTATGGATTCAGCGAAATCCTTGGCCACGTCGGTGTTCCAAGTGGCGGCAAGAACCACTTCGGCAGGATAGGACAATGTCTTGTAAGTGGTGGTTCCCATGAAGGCGTCGAACACGTAGGACAGCGCCGCCGGGCCATCCATATCGTACGTCTGTGGTTTGCCGATTGACTTGATTGCCGGGGCTCCCCAGCCGTTTTTCGACAGGAAAGTGTTCATATCATCCAAGGTGAGTTCATCAAGCAACTTGTCCCAATCCTCGTCATCATATGACTTACCGGACATATCGGCCAGCTTCACGCCGTTCTTCGCGCCGAAGGTCGGTGCCTTGTCGGAATCGTCAATATAGTCGGTGCCAACGGTAAGCGCGCTCTTGAAAGCAGCCAGTTGCTCATCGGTGGCTTCAGCGTCCGAGCCGGGGACGATCGCCCAGTCATCGCGGGACATGTAGGTCACATCTCCGGCAGCGTCGTCAAAATGATTTTCGGCGGTCTGCTTATCCGAATCGCGCTTTCCGACATATTTGGCCGAGGGATCCTTGCCGGTGGATGCCTTGGCGTCGTTGAACACGATTGCCGTCGGCACATGGTAGGTGAAGGTGGCGTTCTTGGCGGCAGTGTGCGAATCGTGACGTAGGGAGATGGTGTAATCGCCCTGCTCCATCACATACGATCCGGTGGATGAATAGTATTTCAAGCTATCGTAGGAGGCCATGTCGGAAGCCTCAATGTCGATCGAAACGCTTTTGGTCTCGCCGGGCTGAATCTCTTCGGTTTTGGCGAAACCGCCAAGCACTGCGCCGGGTTTCTGAATATGGCTGCCGTCCTTGTGATAGGGAGCGCCGTAATACAGTTCGACGACATCCTTACCGGCAACCTTACCGGTATTCGTCACATCGATGGTTACCGAAATCTTCGAATGCTGATCGATGGTGCCTTGCTCGGTCACGTCGGTGACTTTCCAGTCGAAAGTCGTATATGACAGGCCGTATCCGAATGGGAACTGCACAACATCGTCATATGTCAGACCAGTGCGCTTCTCACCTTCTCGAGTGGTGTAATCATAGCTGGTGCGCGTCTCATAATACCGGTAGCCGATATACACGCCTTCCTGATAATTCACCAGATATGCCGGGTGGGAATCGAAGTCCTTGAAGCAGTCATTCGAATTCGTGTATCGGTATTCGCCGAAGTTGTAATACGATGGCGTGGTCTCCACGGCATACGGATATATATCTGCAAGGCGCCCGGACGGATTGATTTCGCCTTTGAGGATATTGACCACGGATTTGGTGCCGACATCGCCCGGATCTCCGATCCACAGTGCGGCATCGATGTCTCCCGTGGAATCCGGTTTGGCGTTTGTGCCATCAGCATCATCCAGAAAACCCAGCTCCATCGCGTTGCCGGCGTTGATGAGCACAATCACACGTTTGAAGGTCTCCTTGGTTTTGTTCATCAGCGCTTCCTCAGCCTCGCTGAGTTCGAGATAGTGGCGCTTCTTGTCGTTATCCGTCTTGCTGTACTGTGACATATCCGTCGGCAAATCGTTGCCCTCTCCGCCCTTGCGGGAAATGACCACGACCGCGGTGTCGGAATAATCTCGCATTCTTTCAAAGGAGGCGTTTCCGGTGTATGAGGAAAGTCCTGCTTCCGGAATGGAGAAGTCCACCTCGAAAGTATTCTTGCCGCTGTCGTTGTTGGCATACACCGACTTGATATCCGGGTTGACCTTGATGCCAGCCTGTTCGAATGCGGTGACGAAATCAGTGCGATTGGCGGTATATGAACTGCCTCCGGAACCGGAACCACCGTAAACCGGATTGTATGCGCCGTATCCGAGCAGATTGACCTTGCCGATATCAGTCGGCAGTACGCCGTCGTTCTTGAGTAGTACGACGCCCTCGTTTTCCTCAGTTTGGGCGACATTCAGTGCATTCCGGCGTGCCTCGGTCACCGCTGACGAGGAGGCATCGACCTTACCCGGGAAAGCCTTATCGAGGGACAGGCTGAATACGCTGAATGCCAGCACATCCGCAATGACCGCGATGACCGCGATGATTGCGAGGAACACGATGAGGATTCTTCTCCAGAGTCCTGCGCTCCGTTTCTTCTCTGCCATGATTGCTCCTTCTTCGAATAGTGCGAACATCCGCACGACTGCATGGGCAGCTTGGGAATCCACTTTGAATCCCGATGCTTCCATACTCCAACAGAAAACGGCGGAGATGATGGGCTTTGTAATAAGTCGTATGCGTTTTGGCACAAGTGGGAGTAAAAAAGTTTGCCGGCAATGCGATGGTTGATAAAATGTTCTATGAGAGACAGGAGAGTCAACGATGCTGTCGATTGCCATCATCGAAGACACCGAGTCGGATTATGAACGGCTTCGCAAACAGATCGATGAGTTCACGCGGTCTCATGGAACGCCGTTCCGCATCAGTCGGTTCGTTGATGCCGAATCCTTCCTTGACGGCTATCGGTCCGACTACGACCTGGTATTCATGGATGTCGAACTTCCGGGATTGTCTGGGATGCGGGCCGCGCACGCACTGCGCGATTTGGATGAGAGCGTCACGTTGGTATTTTTGACGCGTATCGCCAGTCTTGCCGTCAATGGGTATGAAGTGAACGCACTTGACTACATGATCAAGCCGGTCAACGAAATCGCATTTGACCTCAAGATGAAACGATTCGTGAAAAATATCGAATCGAAACGCAGCTTCACCGTCACTATCCCAACCAAACATGGCATCGCGCGAATCGCGGCTTCGTCCATTCACTATGTCGAAGTGGCCGGGCACAACCTGATCTTCCATACCGAGCAGGGAACCTTCGTTTCTCGCGGAACCATGAAGAAACTGGAGGAGACGTTGAGCCCCCATCACTTTCTTCGGTGCAATCACTGTTACTTGGTGAATCTGCAGGCAGTGGTGTGCGTGGAGGATTGCATGGTTCATCTCGTTGATGCCGAATTGCCGATCAGCCGCGCCAAACGTAAGTCGTTCCTTGATGGCTTGGCCGCATATCTATCAATCGCGTGAGTGAGCAAGGGGAGCGAATGAATCAGTTTGAGTTTTATGACGCCTTCGAATTCGCGATTGTCCTAGCAATTGCCGAAACCCTGTTGTTTGCCTCACGGGAGCGCAGATCTTCATTCGCCGTGCGATTGGCATGTGCTGTGATTGCGTATGCTGCGATTGTCTATGGCTTATACGCGATTTCCGCAACGTACTTATCAGGATGGCTGGGCCTGCTTCGGTATCTGCTGATATTCGCGGCCTCGATTGCGGCGCTGCTGGTTTGTCTGGACGAAGCGATCCAAACTGTGCTTTTCTTGGCTGTTGCAGCATATGCGATACAGCATTGCTCCGTCAGTGTCACGACGGTAGCCGTATTTTTCATTCCGGCTCATGGTGGGTTATGGATGATTACGCAAAGCGCGGTCTGTGTTGTGCTTGGTTTAATCTTCAGAAAGATTTTTTGACGAGAACGGCCGTCAGGTGCTTGCGGACGGTCAGCTGCTCGGTATAACGGTGACGATTCTGTTGATCACACTGGTGATGAGCTACATTCCCGTGCTGTATCTGGAGCGGGAGGATTCATTGGAGAAATCCATATGCGGTATGTACGCCGCTGTCAGCTGCATACTGGCACTCGCATTGCAATCAGGCTTGCTGACGCAAAACCGTTGGAAGGATCAGGCATTACTGGTTCAGCAGATGTGGAATATGAACAGACATCAATATGAGCTGAGTAAAACCACTATCGAAACCATCAACGTGCGCAGTCATGATTTGAAGAAACAGATAGGTTTACTGCGCAACGCATACTTGAACAACGAGACCGGACGAGCATTGGACTCCATTGAATCGGCAGTCAGCCAATATGACGTGATGGCCAAATCGGGTAACGCGAACCTTGATGTGATTCTTACGGACAAGCTCATATATGCCAAACGTAATGGTATTTCCATGACGCATTTGGTCGATGGCCGAGAGTTCACTTTCATGGAGACAATCGACCTCTACGCGCTGTTCGGCAATATGTTGGACAACGCTTTCGAAGAGGTTATGAGGATTGCGGATTCCCGCCAACGGGTGGTGGTGCTGAACGGTATGCGGTCGGGTGGCATGGTGGTGATCCGTTGCGAGAACCCGACCGCTTCGCCACTGAATCTGCGAGAAGGCGAATTACCGGACACCACGAAATCCGATGTCTCGTCCCATGGCTTTGGGCTACGGAGTATTCGTATGGTGGCTGAAAAATATGGCGGACACATGACGTTGGAATCCGACGGGGAATTATTCTGTATCAGTGTGATTATTCCGGCCACTCCGACATCGCCCGTTGAGTGGTGATGTGGATCGCCATCTTCATTCCCGGCATGGGCCTGACACAGATGGAAGACGACGAACTGCACACACATGATGGGAATCGGCGTACGGTCGGCCAATCATGTGACGGTTCTTCACAACCCTTCCGCCAAATCGAGCATGCGTCGGACGCCTTCGCGCAACTCGTCCGCATCGCCGGCGTACGACAATCGCAGGAAACCGCGTCCCTCCTCGCCAAATGCCTCGCCGGGCACCACGGCGACGTGCTTCTCCTGCAACAGTCTGCGGGAGAAGTCGTCGGAGTCCAGGCCCGTGGCGCGCACATCGACGAACGCGTAGAATGCGCCCTCCGGTTCAATCAGACTGAGTTTGGAACAACCGGCCAGCTCATCGACGACGATCTGTCGTTTGGCGAGATACTCCTGACGCATGTCTTCGACCAGTTCCTGCGGACCGGTCATTGCGGCCACGCCGGCGTACTGGGATACCGAATTGACGGAGGAATGCACCATTTCCGCGATTTTACTGGTCTGTTCGATGATGCATGTCGGTGCCAGAAGATAGCCGATGCGCCACCCGGTCATGGCGTACGTCTTGGACAGGCTCTCGACGACGATGGTGCGTTCCTTCATACCCGGCACCGCCGCGATGGATGGCGCGGTAGCCGGCCGGCCATCCACGCCCTCTCCGTAGACGATCGAATGGTAGACCTCGTCGGAAATCGCCCAGATATTGTGTTTCCTGCAGACTTCAGCCACTTGCGCCAGTTCTTCGGCTGTGGTGACGGCGCCGCTCGGATTGCCGGGCGAGTTGATGATGATGGCGCGCGTTCGGTCGGTCACGGCCGCCTCAATGTCCGCAGCGCTGAGATGCATGCCGTTTTCCGGGCGCAGCGCGACGGGAACGGTTATGCCCCCGCACATCATGATGGACGATTTATACGATGCGAAATACGGTGATGGCACGACCACTTCGTCGCCGGGAGCCACCACCGTGTTGATGGCCAGAAACAGGCCGATGGTGGCGCCGTCCACGGCTTGGATCTCGGTTTCCGGATCGTAATCAAGGCCCTTCACACGGCGGGAATAATCCGCTGCAGCCTTACGGAATTCTGAAATGCCAAGGATATTGCTGTAACGGGTCTTGCCCTCCCGAGCCGCCTTGGCCGCAGCCTCCACGACATGAGGGGCGGCCGTTCTGCTGGGTTCGCCTACGCACAACGAGATTACGTCGTCGATTCCAATCACACGGTCGAACACATCGCGGATTCCAGAACGCGGCACAGCCCGCACGTTCGGCGAAATCGGCATCATCGTATCGTCTCCCATGAAACACCTCTCTTTTGCATCGGGAAAACACTGATACAAAAGAGCTATCACCGAATTGCTAACGGGAAAATCCGAATATGACGAAATGGTTTCCGATTCAAGTAATTTCGTTGCGTAAAGGTTGCCCGGTATGTGCGGACCCGTCGTCGCCCCGGCTACTCCGGCAGTACGTCGAACGGCGGATTGATCCTGCGGTCATGCCAATAAAAGACGTTGTCATGTTCGCCGATTTCACGCACCACCTTGCACGGCTGCCCATATGCCACCACGTTCGCGGGGATGTCCTTGGTGACGAGCGAACAAGCGCCGATCACCGAATTCTCTCCGATCGTCACGCCCGGCAATATGGTTACGTTCGCGCCGATCCACACGTTGCGGCCGATGGTAACCGGCAACGAATACTGCGTCGCTCGCTCGCGCAGGTCCGGACGAATCGGGTGGCCGGTGGTGGTGATGGTCACGTTCGGTCCGATCATCACCTTCTCTCCGATGTGCACCTCGCCGTCGTCGACGAGCGTGAGATTGAAGTTCGCATAGGATCCTTTGCCGAAATACGTGTTGCAGCCCCAGTTGGCATGCAGCGGCGGCTCGATCCACGCGCCTTCCTCGTACCCGCCGAGCAGTTTTTCCGCGATTGCTCGACGCCGTTCCAGCTCGCTGGGACGGCTGGCGTTGAACTCGTACAACAGTTCCATCTGATCGGCTTGCGCCTGCAGAATCTCCGGATCGTCGAAGGCGTACACTTCACCGGAATTCATGATGTCCAACACCTGTTGTGGCACGGTCATGGTGCTCTCCTTGCTGCTTTGCGTCACTCCTATGCTTGTTATTTTGCCGCATGTTCGGCCATTCGGACGAATGGAGTTTCCTGCTGGGTTCCTCCACCGCCATTCGAAATGGCTTAAGTATGTTTCGGGACTATCCTGAACGAAGGAAGTGATCCGAGCGATCGCATAATGACATGGTGATTCGGCTTCGGGAGTGAGAACGTTCATGGACTTGCGAAAAGTTCGACGGCGGTGGGACGATTGCGGAAGTGAAACGAACGGAGGAAACAAGTGCGGCGGGCATCCGATAAGAGGCAGGAGCTAGGTGCGGAAGTAACGGAATCGCAGGAACGGCCGAACAAGGCCGGCCAATCGCAACAACCGAAACTAGGGCGTATCCCGGCATTGGTCGCGGCGGTGGCCATCGTCAGCGTGGCCATCGGCGCGGCCGCAGGCCTGCTGACGTTGATGCTGTACGGTATCGAACAGCTTGGGCTCGGCTATGTGGAGAGCACGCATGAATCCGGACCATTCCATGTGCCGCCTTTGCGCCGTGCGATTTCCGTGTTTGTCGGCGCCACCATCGCCGCCATAATCTGGTGGCTGCTGCGCACCCGCAGCACAAAGGTGCCGTCCGTCAAAAAAGCGGTGAACGGTAACGAAATGCCGGTCTGGCAGACCGTCGTGCACGTAGTGCTGCAGATTTTCATCGTCGGTATGGGCATGTCGGTCGGCCGAGAGACGGCCCCGCGTGAGCTTGGTGCCATGTTCGGCCAGCGTTTCGCCCGTTGGGTGCACCTTGATGCAAAAGATACGCGTACGCTGGTCGCCGCCACTGCGGCGGCAGGTCTGGCCGGCGTCTACAACGCGCCGCTTGCCGGCACGTTCTTCGCCGTGGAGATCCTGCTCGCCGATGTGACGCTCGAATCGGTCATAATCGCTTTCTCCTGCTCCGCGCTCGCCGCATGGGTGGCGTCGCTCATCAAAGGTACCCACCCGTTTTATTCGCTTGATGAGGCCGAAGGTCTGTTCACGCCGGATTATATGGCGTTCGCACTGGTCGCCGGCCTGATTCTTGGCGTGGCTGGTGCATTGTTCCGCCGTGGTTCGCAGTGGGCGGAGCAGAACAAGCCAGCCGGCAACGGAATTCTTTGGATGATGCCTTTGGCCGGTGTACTGACCGCAATCGTGGCGATTTGGGTGCCGCAGGTCATGGGCAACGGCCGTGCCACCGCACAGTTGAGCTTCTCCAGCAAGGCCGATCTGGCCGTCATCCCGGTTCTGCTGCTGTCTTTCGCCGCCAAAGCGATCGTCACGTTGCTGACGATCCGTTCCGGCGCGTCCGGTGGCGTACTGCAACCGGGCATCGCGCTGGGTGCCGCCGGCGGTGCTGCGCTCGGTGTCCTGTGGATGCAGATATTCCACACGAATTCAATCGCCATGTATGCGTTGTTGGGTGCATGCGCATTGCTGTCGGCCTCACAGCAGGCTCCGTTAATGGCCATCTGCCTGGCGATGGAGCTGGTGAACGCTCCGATCAACCTGTTCGTGCCGATCGGCTTCGCCGTCGCCGTCAGTGCCTTTACCTCCTTCTGTCTTAACAGGCCGCTTGCAAGGTTTCGAATTGCCGTTCCGAAACTGCCGGACGGTTGCCGAGCATGCGGATTCTCTCGTAATCGTGACGCATCAGTGTGACGCATGGATCGGTAGGGGATTCCGATGGTCTCCTGACGCATCCCAATCTTCCTCGCATCAGGTTTGGATCGAGATTCCGCTTGCCTGCAGCGTTGTTACATGGCCATGAGACCGGTTTGGCGTGGAATCAGCACGGTCAGTACGAACCAGTGGTTCTCGGTGCGGATCGTCACCTCGCCGCCGTACTGCTGCGCGATATGCCGGATTGATTTCACGCCGAAACCATGCCGATGCCGATCGTCGCGTTTCGTGGTGCGCAGGTTGCCGTCCGCGTCTTTGTTGAGCCGGGAATCGTAATAATTCTCGACGCGCACCACAGTGAACCGGTTCTGCTCATACAACGCCAGTTTGATGAGCCGCTGGTCGGCGTCCGGCAGCTTCGATGTCGCCTCGATCGCATTGTCAAGCGCATTGCCGAACAGTGATGCGATATCCATCGACGACATGTTGTTCAGCAGTGAACCATCGGCTACGGCGGTGAACGTGATGCCGCGGTCGGCGCAGGTGCGTTCCTTCGTGGTCAGGATGACGTCCAGCACGGGATTGCCGGTATGCTGCTGCGCACTGTAGCGTTGCACCGACTTTTCCAACTGCTCGAAGCCGGCCGCCGCATGTTCCGGATCAACCTGCGCGCGCAGTGCCGTGATCTGATGCTTCAGATCATGCGCCAGACGGCCCAATGACTCGATGTTCTCCTTGGACTGCAGATACTCCTGATGCTGGCTTTCCAACTGTGCGTTGATCGACGCGAGTTCCGTGTTCGCCTCGATACGCCGCGCCTGCTCCTGCTGCGCATAAAGAATCGCGAAACCGCAGAAATCCACCAACGTGCGGATATAGAAGACCTCCTGGCCTACGGAGCCGGAGAACGGCGTATTCGTCGAGACGAAACTCAGGTTGCTCATGGCGAACGTGACCACCGTGATGGCCACCGTCGCAATCGCGGCGGGCGTCGTCGGCAATGTGGGTGCGGTCTGACTGAAATTGCCGCGTTCCACCAGCCAGGCCAATCCGAAGCAGATTGCGTAGATGCCGATGAGCGAAAGGACCGACCGCCAATCGAAACCCAAAGTGTCATCCCGCATGTTGGCGAAGGTCACGATCTGCCAGTGCAGCGATGCGACCAGCTCGCCCAGCACGAAGGCGCGGGCCGTGATATACAGGCTTTCACGCTTGCCGGCGCCGGCACCGAACAGAATCGTCGCATACATGCAGCCGAACGCCAGCATCATGCCGACGATCCAAAACCAGATTGGCAGCATGCCATCGAGATACTGCACCGCAATCAGCAGTGCAAGGCCGGCCACGGCCGCGAACGCCGTGCGGTGCTGCGGGGCACGGCGGTACAGTACGGCGATGTAGACCATGCAGGCCAGCCATTCGCAGATTCCCGTATACACACGGGGAATGTCGGGCAAGGCGTTGGTGATGCCGGTCATCGCGGGCATGGCGAGCATGTCGGAGCCAGTCACCTTCCTCCTCCCATGAAGTCGGTCAATGCCGCCAGAAACGCCTTTTTGCGTGGTCGGCTTACGCGCAGGTGCTCGCCGTTCGACATCACGCAATCCTGGTCGGCCACGCCGATGACGTGTCGGAGATTCACCAGATAGCAGGAATTCGAGCGGAAGAAGTGACAGTCGGCGAGCTTCGCCTCCATGTCTTTGAGCGTACCGTTGATCGACAGCTTGCCATCAAGCGTGTGGATTACGATCGTATGCCGGATCGACTCGATATATACGATGTCCGTCAATTCGAGGCGCATCTGGCCATTGCTGGTTTCGATCAGCATCGAATCGTTGTTGTTGCGGCGCACCGCGTCGATGGAACGTTTGAGCTCCTGCGAAAACGCGAACCATGGCACGGGCTTCAGCAGATACGACAGCGCGCGCACCTCGTAGCCGCTGATGGCATACTGCGGGGCCGCGGTGATGAATACGATCACCACGTGGTCGTCCCGTTCGCGTATGCGCCGGGCCGCCTCCATGCCGTCCATTTCCTTCATCTCGATATCGAGCAGCAGGATGTCGTAGACAGGGGTGTATCTCTCGACGATTCGTGCGCCGTCGTCGAATACGGAGACGGTGAATCGCTCGTTATTCTCGCTTTGGTAGCGGTTGAGATAGTCGAGTACTCGCTGGCAGCTTGCGGGGTCGTCTTCGACCACTCCGATTCGTATGTTGCGCATGCCTGAGAACCTTCCCTTCCGTGACTCCCTATCCATTGTCTCGCGTCCGTATGATAAAAACTACGATTCATCTGCGATTCAACGACAAATTCTCTTTCTGGACCGTGCCGGATGCGCGACACGCGTTGCCTAATCGGGTGAAATGTGTATTATGGAACGTGGCTCAACGAAGAGATCTTCGCTAAACCAAGTACATAAATTAACGCTTTGAATTGTGGCTTTGTCGAAGTCGTAAGCTGCAAGGCGAGGCACAGGAAAGAAATCCCTTTACAACGGATCGTGAGGCACGTACCTGCCTCTGAAAGGATGACAAATCATGGCAGAAGTCGTATTCGACCATGTTACTCGTATCTACCCGGGCAACGATAAGCCGTCGGTGGATGATCTGAACCTGGATATCAAGGACGGCGAGTTCCTTGTGCTGGTTGGCCCGTCTGGCTGCGGCAAGTCCACTACCCTGCGTATGCTCGCAGGCCTCGAAGAGGTCAACAAGGGCCGTATCCTCATCGGTGGCAAGGATGTCACCACGATGCAGCCGAAGGACCGCGACATTGCAATGGTGTTCCAGAACTACGCTCTGTACCCGCACATGACCGTTGCGGACAACATGGGCTTCGCTCTGAAGATCGCAGGCACCCCGAAGGAAGAGATCCGCAAGCGCGTCGAGAAGGCCGCCGAGATCCTCGACCTGACCGAGTACCTCGATCGTAAGCCGAAGGCCCTGTCCGGTGGTCAGCGTCAGCGTGTGGCCATGGGCCGTGCAATCGTCCGTGAGCCGAAGGTCTTCCTCATGGATGAGCCGCTGTCCAACCTTGACGCCAAGCTCCGCGTGCAGACCCGTACCCAGATTGCCGCCCTGCAGCGTCAGCTGGGTGTCACCACCCTGTACGTGACCCACGATCAGACCGAAGCGCTGACCATGGGTGACCGCATCGCCGTCATCAAGCTCGGCCTTCTGCAGCAGGTCGGCGCTCCGACCGAGCTGTACGATCGCCCGGCCAATGTCTTCGTCGCCGGCTTCATCGGCTCCCCGTCGATGAACATCAACACCCACCCGGTGGTCAACGGCAAGGCGAAGATCGGCGAGGACACTGTGGATCTGCCGGCTGAGGCCGTCAACAAGCTGACCGCCGAGGACAACAACCAGATCGTCGTCGGCTTCCGTCCGGAAGACGCTTCCCTGGCTGCCCCGGATGATGCCAACGCCTTCTCCCTCAAGGTCATGAACGTTGAGGATCTGGGCTCCGACGGCTACATCTACGGCAACATCATCACCGATGGTTCCTCTGCTGAGGCGTCCACCATGATGTCCGATCAGAACAAGCTCACCACGATTCGCGTGAACCCGCGTGCTCTGCCGAAGGTCGGCGATACCGTCAAGATCAAGATCGACCCGTCCAAGATGCACCTGTTCGCCCCGTCGACCGAGCTGCGTCTGAACTAAGTGGATATACGAGTAACCAACCGTCGGGAATCCTTCCATAGGGCATCCCGGCGGGTGGCTGAATAAACTTGACGGAGGCTTCCGCTTCCGTCAACCATTAAACGAGACATTCTCTTCCTCTCTTATTGTCTCGTTGGAGAAGCCCCGCGTAGGTGCGGGGCTTCTTTTTTGCCGCTGCCTCTGCAGATGGAGTACTCCCGATAAAGGTTGGGGGAGGGGTGGCCGACCGACATGGCAGAACGCCCCTTTCCCGTGGGTAGGTCAAAGGGTAGATTGGTGAGTTATGGAATCTATTGAACTGCCCCAGCTGGATCCCCGTGTGCTTAAGGCCACTTCCGTGAAGGCCGAAGATCCAACTGCACAATCTCCGGAACCGCAGGCGCTGAAAATCACCGCCGCAAGCTCGAATCCGAAGATGTTCACCCTACCATGGGAAAAACCGTTGGCGACCTGGCCCGAAGATCTGCTGGCCAATCTGCCGCGAGGCATCTCCAGGCACGTGGTACGTTTCGTGCATGTGGGCGACGAAGTCTATGCCATGAAGGAAATCACCCGCAATGTCGCCGAACGGGAATACGAGCTGTTGCGTCGACTGCAGAAGCTGGAGCTGCCGACCGTGCAGCCGATCGCTGTGGTGACGGGCCGTCATAGCCATGATGGCGAGCCGTTGGAAGCCATCCTGGTCACCAAGCACCTGAAGTTCTCACTGCCGTATCGTGCGCTGTTCGCGCGCAACCTGCGTCCCGACACCGCCGAACGGCTGATCGATGCCTTGGCTGTGCTAATGGTGCGCTTGCATCTGGCCGGCTTCTACTGGGGCGACGTGTCATTGTCGAACGTGCTGTTCCTGCGTGATGCCGATGCGTTCTCGGCTTTCCTGGTGGATGCCGAAACCGGTGATCTGCAGGTGAATCTGACCGAGGGACAGCGCGAATACGATGTGGATCTGGCGCGTACGAACATCATCGGCGAACTGATGGATCTCTCCTCCGGCGCGCTGCTGCCGGGTGATGTGGACGAAATTGAGGTCGGCAACCGGCTGGTAGACCGCTATCATTCGCTGTGGAGCGCCCTGACCGACACCGATGATTTCGGTCCGGATGAGATGTGGAAGATCGAGAAGCGTGTCAACAAGCTCAATAAGCTTGGTTTTGACGTGGACGAGCTGGAAATGAAGACCGCCGCCGACGGCAAGCGTGTGCTGGTGCGCCCGCGCGTGGTCGATGCCGGCTACGCCAATCGCAAGCTGCTGCGTTTGACCGGTCTGGACGTGCAGGAGAACCAGGCCCGCCGCCTGCTCAACGACTTGGATGCCTACCGTGCCTCCACATGGCGTGAGGGTGAGGATCTCGAAATTGTGGCGACCGATTGGATGCGCGAGGTGTTCGAACCCACCGTGCGCATGATTCCGCGCGAATACCGGTCGCAGATCGAGCCGGCGCAGTTTTTCCATGAGGTGCTGGACCACCGCTGGTTCCTGGCTGAAAAGGCCGGTCATGACGTGCCGATGGCCGAAGCGGTGCAGAGCTATGTGGAGAATGTACTGCCGCAGTACAAGCTTGATTCGAAGGATGTGGACGCGCTGAACGCCGAAGCCGACTCCGGTGTGATCGACGACGAATACACCTACAACAATCCCGATGATGACGGCTATAATCCGGATGACGATCCGGATGCCGCGGTGTGGAGCCATTAAACACCCATGCACCTATAACGAAACGTGGCCGAACTGGCATTGCAGTTCGCAGTTTGTTATAGGCCGTGTTTAGTTCTTCGCGGCTTCGCGACGGGCGCGGGCCACCGCATACAGCGTGATGCCGGCGGCGACGGACGCGTTGAGCGACTCGACCATGCTTGACATCGGAATGCCGGCGATGACATCGCAGGTGGTGCGTACCAAACGGCTCAGGCCATTGCCTTCGGATCCAAGCACAACCACGAGCGGATCGGTTTCGAAGCCGGTTTCGCCGACGAGCGCATCGCCGCCACCGTCAAGACCGATGCTGTAGTAGCCGTGTTCCTTCAGGCCTTCGATGGCCTTGGTCAGATTCACCACGCGGGCGACCGGCATATGCGCGGCCGCGCCGGCGGAAACCTTCCAGGCGGCGGCGGTAACCGAAGCGGAACGACGTTCCGGCAGAATCACACCATTGGCGCCGAACGCCGCGGCGGAACGGATGACCGCGCCCAGATTCTGCGGGTCGGTCACGCCGTCCAAGGCGATGAACAGCGGCCGGGCCGCGATACGGGCGGCTTCGGAATTGGCGGCTTCCATGGCGCGCGACTTCTTATCGGCGCGTTCCACGAGCTCGGCCAGTGACGAATACTGGAACGGCTGGGCCTTCATCACCACGCCCTGATGATTGGAGGAGCGCGCGATGCGGTCCATTTCCAAGCGATCCGCCTCAAGCAGGTTCAGACCGTGGATGCCGGCGAGGCGCACGATTTCGCGTGTGCGGTCGTCATGTTCGATACGTGCCGCGATATACAGCGTCGAAGCCGGAACGCCGCATCGCAATGCCTCGAGCACCGCATTGCGGCCGATGACCAGATCATCGGATTCCGAAGTGAACTTCGCCACGCGACGGCGTGCAGCCAGTCGCGGATCGGCCATTTTGCGACGATCCGCCGCCTTCTTGGCCTTATATGCCTTGTGATATACGCGATTTTCGGCCTTGGGAGTCGGCCCCTTGCCTCTCAGCGCGTTACGATGCTTTCCACCCGACCCCTTGGTCGGTCCTTTTTTCATTGCCATAGTTGCCTATTGTCCCAGCACCCCGGGAAATGCGTCGGCATCAAGGATCCGTGATCGGGCCGAATGAAATCGCCACGCACGGTTGGCGTCGATCGCATGACATTGGGCCGATGGAATCGTCCGGGGTCGGCAGTCGGGATTCATGCGACACGATTCGGAGTTTGGCTGTGATTCCGGGAATCGTGCATCGGCTTAAGCTGTCGAAATCGTTTGAGCCGGGAGATTGCCTACTTGTTGAGGGCTTTCTTGAGCAGGTCGGAGGAGGCCTTGGCGAGGGCGAACTGGCCGAAGCCGGGGTCGATGGAGGCGAGGTTGGCGTTGATGATCTGGTCGAAGGTGCTGTTCTTCATGGTGTCTTCCTTTCGTCGCGGCCGCCGTCGCTGGTTCCTGTCGTCTTGCCGTTCCCGCCGGCCGCGGGGTGATTGTTCCGTTGTCTTTTTTCCGTCTCGTTGTTCTGTTGTGCCTTCATCATAGGCCGGCCGGCCCGTGCCGGTCATGCGATGATCGTTGATTTCTTGGCATGATCGTCGGCTCATCTTGAAGAAAACGTAACAGCAGGCTGCAAAAAAACCACGAAGCTGTTTCACGGCATGTTTCACGAATTTGCGGAATCTTGACAATTGCAGGTGCGTCGCCTCATTGCAAAACAGGCACGGTGTGTAATAATGGCATGAATGCGTTGTTTGGCAATCGCCACAACGCCCACAACCGCGCAGCTCCGCCGCATAGGGCGAAGTTGACTACTCCGCGGCGCTCTCAAGGAGATCACCATGGTTGATCACGAGAACGATCAAGCCATTCATTCCCATCACTCTGCCGCAAGCGGGACCGAAAATCCAATGGTCGTCGACTCCGCGCAGGGTGTTCTGCCCCACGATGCCGACCCATCGTTGACCGATGCGCAGGCCGTGGCGGATGCGCTCAACGTCGATCCGAACGTGGGCCTAAGCCAAGCGGAAGCCGAACGCAGGCTTGCGAAGTTCGGCCCGAACGAGCTCGCCTCCGCGCCTCCCGTGCCGAAATGGAAGAAGTTCCTGGCGCAATTCAAGGACCCGCTCGTCTATCTGTTGCTCGCCGCGACCGCCATCTCACTGGTCGCGTGGTTCATTGAAAAGGCCAACGCGGTGCCCGGGGCGGAAGGCGGTGAGGCGCTGCCGTTCGACGCCATCGTCATCGTGCTCATCCTCATCGTCAACGCCGTGCTCGGCTACATCCAGGAATCCAAGGCGGAACAGGCGGTCGAGGCACTCTCGCAAATGACCGCACCGCAGACCAATGTGCTGCGCGACGGCAGAATCACCCGCATCAACACCGTTGACGTGGTGCCGGGCGACATCATCGTGCTCGGCGAGGGCGACTCCGTCTCCGCCGACGGCCGACTGTGCGTCGCCGCATCCCTGAGAATCGCGGAAGCCAGCCTGACCGGCGAAAGCGTGGCGGTCGGTAAGAAGGCGGATACGCTCGAACACGCGAAAGCCCTCGGTGACCGCGCCAACATGGTGTTCAACGGCACCTCCGTAACGCAAGGCACCGGACGTGCCATCGTGACCGGCACCGGCATGAACACCCAGGTCGGCAAGATCGCCGACCTGCTGCAGGCCACCGAAGATGACGAAAGCCCGCTGCAGAAGGAAATGAACTATGTTTCCAAGGTCCTGGGCATCGCGGTGTGCATCATCGCCGTCGTCGTGCTTGTAGCGCTTGCGATCACCGAAGGATTCAACGACATTCACGACGTGATCGACTCGCTGCTGCTGGCCGTCTCGCTGGCCGTCGCGGCCGTGCCGGAAGGCCTTGCCGCGATTCTGACGGTGGTGCTCGCCCTCGGCGTACAGCGCATGGCCATGCACAACGCGATCGTCAAGAAGCTGCATTCCGTGGAGACGCTCGGCTCCGCATCGGTGATCTGCTCCGATAAGACCGGTACGCTCACCCGCAACGAGATGACCGTGGAACGCGTAGTCACGCCCAGCGGCGAAGTGCAGATCACCGGTACCGGCTACGCGCCTGAAGGCCGCATGGTGATAGTGGACCAACGGACCCCGGAGCGTGCCGCGACCGAGATGGAGGCGGTGGCGACATTGGGCGTCGGCGCGCTGGCCAATGACGGCGACCTGCGGGAAAACACGCAGTCCGGCATATGGGAGGCCATCGGCGATCCCACGGAAGTCTCGCTGATCGTCGGTGCGCACAAGGTGAAGGCCGACCGGAGATATGCGCACTACAGTCGCGTCGGCGAGATTCCGTTCACCTCCGAACGCAAGCGCATGTCGATCGTTGCGCAGGATAACGCGGATGCCGGCAGGCTGACGGTCTTCTCGAAAGGCGCGCCGGATGTGCTGCTCGGCTATTGCAACAGAATCGCCGTCGACGGTGCCGTCCGCCCGCTTACGGAAGGCGACCGTCAGCAGATTCTGGCGACCGTCGAACGACTCTCCGGCGAAGCGTACCGTACGCTGGGGCAGGCCTACCGCCCGCTCGGCACGGCATCGCTTGCCGACGTGCCCGGCGTGATCCTCAACGCCGCGGGCCATGTCGCCGATATCGCAGAACAAAGCGACATACTGGAATCCGACTTGATCTGGGTGGGCATGGTCGGCATCATCGATCCTCCGCGCACCGAAGTGCGTGCCTCCGTCGCCGAAGCGCATCGTGCCGGCATCCGTACCGTCATGATCACCGGCGACCATCCGCTCACCGCGGCACGCATCGCCACCGATCTGGGCATCATCGAACAGAATGGCAAGGCGTTGACCGGCGACCAACTGGACGCCTTGCCCGACGACGATGCGCTCGACGCAGTGACGTCGGAAGTCTCCGTCTACGCTCGCGTGGCTCCGGAACACAAGTTGAAGATCGTGAAATCCCTGCAGCGCCAAGGCAACATCGTGGCCATGACCGGCGACGGCGTGAACGATGCCCCGGCCGTGAAAACCGCCGACATCGGCGTCGCCATGGGCATCACCGGCACCGAAGTGACCAAGCAGAGCGCGAAGATGATCCTTGCCGACGACAACTTCAGCACCATCGTCGCCGCCGTGCGTGAAGGTCGTGGCATCTTCGACAACATCAGGAAGTTCCTGCGCTACCTGCTCAGTTCCAACGTGGGTGAGGTATTCACCGTGTTCGGCGGCGTGATCTTCGCCGGATTCCTCGGCATCACCCAACCCGGCACGCAGGGCGTGACCGTGCCGCTGCTCGCCACGCAGCTGCTGTGGATCAACCTACTCACCGATGCGGCCCCGGCGCTCGCCATGGGCGTCGACCCATCCACCGACGATGTGATGGCCCGCAGACCGCGCCGCCTGACCGACCGTGTGATTGACGGCGAGATGTGGGGCGACATCATCTTCATCGGCGTGATCATGGCCGCAGTGACGTTGGTCGGCATGGACATGCATCTCGCCGGCGGCCTGTTCACCGACCGTTCCGTCGCGGCCGTCGGGCATGAGGCGCAGATGGTCGAAGCACGCACGATGGGCTTCACGATTCTCGTATTCGCGCAGATGTTCAATGCGCTCGCCTCACGCTCGCATCTGCAGTCGGTGTTCGTCGGACTGTTCGCCAACAAATGGCTATGGGGCGCGATCGGCGTTTCCGTGGCATTGCAGTTGGCGGTGATCTACGTGCCGTTCCTCAATACCGCGTTCGGCACCGTGCCGCTGAGCGCCGGAGCATGG
Source organism: Bifidobacterium moukalabense DSM 27321 (assembly GCF_000522505.1). Taxonomy (GTDB): domain Bacteria; phylum Actinomycetota; class Actinomycetes; order Actinomycetales; family Bifidobacteriaceae; genus Bifidobacterium; species Bifidobacterium moukalabense. The sequence continues at coordinate 27,546 of NZ_AZMV01000008.1, forward strand.
CTCGAGTGCGTCGGACTGGCGCTGATCGTGCTCATCGCCTCCGAACTGCGCAAGTGCGTGCTACGTGCCATGCACAGGTAATGCCGGATGCACGCAGTGCTCACTGCGATGAGGGACGACGGCCGAAGCAGATAACACAAGGCGCTCGCCGGGTATTCCGACGAGCGCCCTTACGTTAGGAAGCCGAACGACTCAAGGCCCAATCAGTCCTGAATCTCGGCCTTGTAGAAATTCACGTACGAACGGCTCGGCGTTGGCCCGCGCTGACCCTGATAATGCGAGCCGGTGCCCTTCGAGCCGTACGGATGCTCGGCCGGCGAGCTCAGCCGGAAGAAGCACATCTGGCCGATTTTCATGCCCGGCCACAGCTTCACCGGCAACGTGGACACGTTGGACAGTTCTAGCGTGATATGCCCTTCGAAACCCGGGTCGATGAAGCCCGCGGTGGAATGCGTCAGAATACCCAGGCGGCCCAGCGAACTCTTGCCCTCCAAGCGTGCCGCGACGGTCGAATCCAGCTTCACATACTCCCATGTGGATCCCAGCGCAAATTCGCCCGGATGCAGAATCCACGGTTCGTTCGCGGCGACCTCGAACTGTTCGGTCAGCTCGCCCTGATTCTCCGCCGGATCGACATAGGTGTACGCATGATTGTTGAATAGGCGGAAGAAGCGGTCCAAACGCACGTCGATCGAAGCCGGCTGCACCATTTCCGGGGTCCACGGATCGAGTGAGATATGACCGTCGGCCTGGGCGGCGAGAATGTCGCGATCGGACAGCAGCATCAAAACTCCTTCAAGTCGTAACCGTACGCACTCTTCGCGCGCGAAACCACACTGCCTACCAGTCTAGCGCGCCATCGCTACGTGATGGCCGGCACCTGTACCGTACCAATCGCCAAGGCAGGCCGTTGCAGCTCTGCCGCCTAGCCGGCCTACAGCACGCCCGGTGCGATGTCGTGGATGGCCAGCCAGTCACGCAGGTCGCTGAACTCGTCGAGACTGACGGCGTGGTCGAGGCCGCGGTAGCCTCTCGAAGTCAGGAACGTGTGTTCGTCCAGCCATGCGGCGGTGGCGAAGATTTCCGGCTTGGGAATCACGGTATCGCTGTCGCCGTAACCGTAGAAGACGGGAATGTTCAGCGCGGCCAGACGATCGTCGGCAGGCGCGGTGTCGGCGACATGTCCCGGTGCGAGGAATCCCGACAGCGCGACCGACGCGAGATAGCGTTCCGGATGAACGCGCAGCAGATGAATCGCCAGAAGTCCGCCCTGCGAGAAACCGATCGGTACGACGGTGCGGTCTTCGGGAACGTTCGCGGCGACCCAGGCATCGATCGCATTCGCCGCGGCGAACGCATCACGGTCCAGATCGTCGCCGGACGGTACGCAATCATGGAACCAGGAATAGGCGCCCTGCCCGAAGCCGAATTCACCCGAACCGGCCTCCTGCAACACGAGCGGCGCCCGCAGTGAGGCGAAATCGTTATATGGGGCGACGTAGCGCATCATATCGGCGAGGTCGGCCTCATTCGAACCCCAGCCGTGCAGGCAAAGGAACAGCGGACGGCGCGGGGCGGCATTGCCGCCGCCGCGCGAATACTGCGCATGCGTTACCCACAAAGGATCGCCGAAGCGACCCGGTACCACATTCGATTCGCGTCCGATCAGATTGCCTTCGATTGCATCGCTCATGTCTTTCAATATAGCCCTTTCGACATGGCGCGCTGCGATGGCGAATGTCATCGACGGAGGAGAGGACAAAAAAAGAAGACCCCGGTGGGATTGCCACCGGGGAGAGAAAGGAGAGAGAAGAAGAAAGGGTTCAGTTTTCGGGAACTGCTGTGGCTCCTGATCAGCTGCTGTTTGCTGATAGCTCTTATATAAACAGTCCTTTCTGAGTGCATGTCTGATATTTTCTGTGAACTTTCTGGGAATCATGCATCCCGGCATGACATCCCGGCTTCCTCGACTCGGTATTGGCTTGCCCGATGTGATGCGGAACTCAGATCTGGGCGTCGGCATCGACGCTCATCACGTAGACGTTGCGGCGCAGCTGCTTGGATTGCGCACGCGTGATGTCGCCCGCCTCATACATGTCCTGAATCACACCAAGCTCGATGCCGTAGCTCTCACGCTTGACCTCTTCGGCCTGCGCCTGCGCTTCGGCGTTGTCGCCCACATTCGGGCGCGCACGCAGCGTGGCCTCGCCTCGACGGTAATCCAGCAGCAGACCGGAACAATGCTCGGTGTTGTACGTATCCTTGCCCATCTCCTCGTACAGCCGATCGATCACGTGCTCGATCGCGTCCACCTGCACGGCACGGGTATGGGCGAACAGTTCGTCGTCGCTGAACAGCGGCGTGGTGCGACGGATCTTGCTGTTCACGCGGCGCACCAGCATGCCCGTACGGCGTTGCAACGCCCTGAACCGGCCCTTCAGCTGCCAGATCGTGCGTCCGGAATCATGGGCGGTCTCGATATGACGCAACGAATTCATGATCTGGTCGAGCAGGCGCTCGCAGGCTTCGGCCTCCAGATCGTTGGCCGCCTTGTTCTCGCTCGGATGAGCCTTTGCGTCGGCCAGTCGCGCCTTCACATACTCCTTCTCCCAATTGAGTGCGTCGATCTGCAGCTGCATGTAGCCCTGCGGATCGGTTTCCCCGATGCGCTGCTTGAGCCGTGTGATGCGCTTCGTATAGGAGTCGATGATCATGAGCACGGCCTTGCGGTTATCGGACGTGACCCGTCCCGACAGCTCCTCCACGGTTCGGCGCAGCACTTCGATGGTGATTTCGCTCATCTCCATGGAAGCGTCCTTATCGTGGTTCGGCGCGAGCAGCGGCAGCAGGAAGTTGGCAAGCAGCAGCGTCACTACGATCACGCCGCCTGCGATGAAGATCAGCTCGTCACGCATCGGGAACCATTCACCGCTGCTGACGGTATAGGGGATGGTGAACATCAATGACAGGGTGATGGTGCCTTTCGGTCCGCCGAACGTCATGACGGCGGCCGAACGCCAACGCTGCGGCGTCATCTTGCGGCGCTTGTGCGTGGTCGTGTCGCGGGCGAGGCGCAGCATGAGCGAAATCCACAGGAATCGCATGACGATCACCACCGCGGAAACGGCCAGAATGGCCAGCAACAGTCGCCAGTTGCTGATTTCCGGGTCGTCCCAGCTGGCGCTCATCGCGTCCGGCAGCAGCATGCCAAGCAGAATGAACACGGTGCCGTTCAGCGTGAACGACAGCACGCCCCACACGCTTGACGATACGATGTTCGTGCGTGCCACATTCGGTCCGATGCCGGTATGGTCGAAGCGGATGGTCAGGCCGGCCGCGACGACTGCGAGAATGCCGGAGACATGCGCCGCCTCCGCGCCCAGATACAGCAGGAACGGCAGGAACAGTTCCATAAGGATTCTGCTGGTGGTCGTCTCCCAGCCGATGGAACGTAGCGATTCGAACAGGATGTCGGCGATCATGCCTACGGCCAGGCCGAAGATGGCTCCGCCGAAGAACGATACGACGAATTGCGTTGCCGACTGGCCGATCTCGAAAACTCCGCTGACGGCAGCCGCTATGGCGAACTGGAAGCCGACGATGCCGGAGGCGTCATTGAAGAGGGACTCGCCCTTCAGCACGCCCGTCTGACGCTGCGTCAGCGCGGCCTCCTTGCCGAGGGATGATACCGCCACCGCGTCGGTGGGCCCAAGCGAGGCGCCGAGTGCAAGGGCCGCGGCAAGAGTGATCGACGGCCATATGGAATGAAGTATGAAGCCGACCGCCACCATGGTGGCGATGGCCAGGCCGATGGCCAGCGACAACGATAGTTTGACCGAGCGCAGCAGTTCGCGTTTGTCGATCTCGTGCGCCTCAAGGTACAGCAACGGCGCGATGAACAACACCATGAACAGTTCCGGGTCGAGTGTGACATCCGGAAAGAACGGCAGCTGCGTGACCAGTGCACCCAATGCGATCTGCACGAGCGGGGTGGAGACCTTGGGAATGAAGCGACTGAGGAATGAAGATAATACGACGGCAGCAATAATGCATAGAATCAGTTCGAATACCGCCAACGTGCCTCCTTTGCGCGTGATTGCCCCCGCCTGTTCCAGACTACCAAGAGGCATTTATGCGCGTGTTTCGTACACTGGAGGCATGGCGTGGAATGAAAGTATGGAAGTCGCGCTTCGACTGGCACGTGAGGCGGCGGTCGAAGGGGAGGTGCCGGTCGGGGCCGTGGTGCTGGACTCCTCCCGCCAGGTGATCGGTTATGGACGCAATCTGCGAGAGGCCGACCGCGATCCACTTGCCCATGCCGAGGTCAAGGCCATGGCCGAAGCCGCGCATGCACTCGGCACTTGGAATCTTGCCGACTGCACGCTTGTCGTCACACTTGAGCCCTGCCCGATGTGCGCCGGCGCCTGCCTGCAGACGCATGTCGGCCGCATCGTCTTCGGCGCGTGGGACGCCAAGCTTGGTGCGTGCGGTTCGGTCTGGGACATTCCCCGTGATCCGCATATCGGCAGCATTCCGGAAGTCATCGGCGGCGTACGGGAATCGGAATGTGCGCAGGTCCTCACGGATTTCTTCATCGGGAAACGAGGCGCCGACGATCCGCTCCGACGGAAGTGACGAGTGGAGGCGCGACGACAATCCGGAATTACTTTCCGAAAATAAGAAACACGCTGCGACGGGTCAAGGAAAACCGGTTGCCGTAGCATCGAAAACGTCATACTCAGGAAATATTCGCATATCAAAGGATGTTGCAATGACGCTCATTCAATCGTTTCAAGGATCTGCCTCCGACGGCACCGCGCTGACCGCCGTCTATGCCGAGCAGCCAGCCTCCAGCGTGGCCCTCGCCATGGTATTCCCCGGCACCGAGCTGCCGCGACTGGTGTATTGGGGCCGCCCGCTATCCGCTCCCGAAACCGTGGTCGGCCTGTACGATGCCCTACGTCCGCAGCGCGTCTCCGGCGCGCTCGACTACACCGCATGGCCGAGCGTACTGCCGACCCAATCTGAATCCTGGATCGGTGCCAAACGTTTCGAAATCCGCCGCGACGGACGTGAGCTGTTCTGCAAGTTCGCCGTCACCGACATCAAGGCCGAGACCGTGGAAGGCGGCAACGCCTATGAAATGACCATAAAGGACGGCTATCCGCAGTGGAACGTGGCCGCGGAACCGAAACGGACACCGACCATCACCGCCACCGCCGAAGACGTGGAACAAGGTGTGAAACTCATCTGGACCTGCGAAGTCGACGTGAGCGGTCTCGTACGCCAGCGGGCCACCGTGATCAACACCGGCGAGGGACGGCTGGAAGTCGGCAAGGTGGAACTCGGCTTCCCCGTGCCGGCCGACGCCACCGAAATCCTTACCACCACCGGCCATCACCTGCACGAACGTTCGCCGCAACGCCAACCGCTGACCATCGGCCGTTTCGAAAAGGTCTCGATGACCGGCCGTCCTGATTTCGACGCAACCCTGCTGCTGTCCCTCGGTGAAACCGGCTTCGGATTCACCCGCGGCAATGTCTACTCCGCACATGTCGCATGGAGCGGCAACAGCGTGCTCTCCGCGGAACGACTGCCCTATACCACCGGCATGCTCGGCGGCGGCGAGATGCTCTTCGGCGGCGAAATCACGCTGGCCGACGGCGAGGAATACACAACCCCGTGGGTATGCGGATCCTTCGGTGAAGGCCTTAACGAAGTGGCCTCCCGTTTCCACTCGTTCATCCGCAACACGCATCGCGACTGGAACGCCGAGTACGGCATCGCCCTCAAACCGCGGCCGGTCATCCTCAACACCTGGGAGGCCGTCTACTTCAACCATGACTACGACACCCTCACCGCACTGGCCGACAAGGCCGTGGAAAGCGGCGTCGAACGTTTCGTGGTGGATGACGGCTGGTTCGGCTCCCGCCGTGACGATACCTCCGGCCTTGGTGACTGGGAGATTTCGCAGGACGTATGGCCTGACGGCGACAAGTCGCTGAAGGCGCTCGCCGATTACGTGCACGGCAAGGGCCTCGAGTTCGGCCTGTGGTTCGAACCGGAAATGGTCAACCCCGATTCCGACATGTTCCGGACGCATCCGGATTGGGTCCTGAAGCCCACTCCCGGCCGCCTGCCGATGCAGGGGCGCACCCAGCAGGTCGTCGACCTGACCAATCCGGACGCCTACGCCTACGTGTACGGCGCAATGGACAAGCTCGTGGGCGAGCTTGGCATCGACTACATCAAGTGGGATCACAACAAGCTCGTCACCGAAGCCGTTTCGCCGTATTCCGGCCGTCCGGCGGTGCATGGGCAGACGCTTGCGGTCTATAGGATCTTCACCGATTTGAAGGCCGCACACCCGGGACTTGAAATCGAAAGCTGCTCCTCCGGTGGCGGCCGCGTGGATCTTGGCATCCTTGAAGTGGCCGATCGCATCTGGGGCTCCGACTGCGTCGATCCGGTGGAGCGTGCCGATATCCAGCGCTATACCTCGCTGCTCGTGCCGCCGGAGATGATCGGTGAGCATGTGGGCGCCTCGCCGGCGCACTCCACGCATCGCGCCACCTCGCAGGAGCTGCGTATGGCCATGGCGTTCTTCGGGCATATGGGCATCGAATGGAATCTGCTCAAGGAGCCGCAGGCCGACATCGACAAGCTCGCCAAATGGGTCGCCGAGTTCAAGAAGCATCGTGAATGGTTCGCCGTCGACACGGTGGTGCACTCTGATGCCGCCGATCCGGCCGTGCGTGTGGACGGCTGCGTCATGCCGAACAAGGCCGCCGCAATCTACCGCTTCACGCAGCTGACCACCTCGCAGACCTATCCGGCCGCGCCGGTGCGTCTGCCCGGCCTCGATCCGGATAAGGTGTATACGGTGTCACCACTCGACGTGAGCCTTGACCTGGTCAAGCAAGACATCACCAATGGGCAGAGTCCGCTCGGCTGGTGGAATCCGGAAGGTGTGAAGATGACCGGGCGTGCGCTCGAAACCTACGGCATCCGCCCGCCGTCGCTTCACCCCGCCCAGGCCGTCCTGTTCAAGGTCGTGGAAATCTGATTGCCTAAGTGCCGGTAAACGGCTTCTTCCGGATCGAACCGAGCATTCGGATCCTGATGATCGATGAGGGTGCGGTTCGATCCGGCGGAGCGGTATACGCAAGGAGCTGGGTCAGCCCACATACTGGCGGATGGCTTGGGAGGCCGCGGCCTTGGCCCATAGCGCCCAATCGTGGTCCGGTATCTCGAAATCCACCGGCGCGGCCTGGCTGTGGCGGTAGCTGTTGATGCCATTGCGCAGGTCATCGATGCCAAGTTTGGCGATGAACGACGATTCGCCGGCGATCATGATCTTCTCCGGCATGGCGATGTTCGCGATCGTCGCCACCAGCGTTCCCAATCGGAAGCATGTACGATTCACGAGTTTCGTGGCCTGCGGTACATTCGCCTTGGCGTCGCGCGTGAAATCGTCGAACGTGACCACGCGGCCGATCGCATGCGAGTATTCCTCCACGATGGAATCGTCACTCAGGCATTGCGCGCATCCCTTGTGGCCTGATACGCAGCGTGGACCTTCCGGATCGACCGGAATGTGCCCCACCAGACCGTAGGATTTGTCCGGGCAGTTCACCAGTTCGCCGTTCAGCGCCAGCGAATACCCCACGCCCACTCCAATCGTAAGCACGGCGAAACTGTTCAATCCCACCCCCGAGCCGAACAGGCAGGCATCCACCAGCAGCGAATCGATGTCGTTGTAGATGCCTGCCGGCAGTCCGGTGGCCGCACGCACCATCCGTGAAAGGTTCACCGGCTGCGACCAGTGCATGAACGGCGCGAACGTCACCAACGAATCGTTCACCACATGGCCGCCGATGGAGATGCCGACCGCACATGGTTTCGGCCATCCGGCCATTGCCGCTTCGCTGGAGCAATCCGTCACCAGGCGGCTGATGATCCGCACCACGACCTCCGGCGAAGTATCGTCGATCACCTGCTCGTGGCAACCGGTGATGATATGCCCGCCCGCATTCACGGCCACGGCGGAAGCGAGCGAGGCGTTCAATTTGATGCCGACGAACGTGCGCGCATCCGTGATGATGCGCAGTCCCGTCTGTGGCCGACCGCGACGTTCGCCGCTGTCCTTCACCGTGAACCCTTTTGGCAATCTGCCCGTCTGGTCGGCGGTCATCGGGGTCTCCTCGACAACGCCGGCATAGATCAGATCGCTGGTGATGCGTGAGATCGCACCCTGCGAAAGACCGAGGATCTGCGCCAGCGTAATGCGTGCGATCGGCCCGTATTTCATGATGCTGGCCGCCACTTTATGGGTGTAGCTCGAGCCGTCGAACCACTGTGGAAGAGGAGAATCTGCCATGTATACGTTCCTTTACGCCGATTTACTTTCCCAGAATAACAAAATCTCGACGTTTAGTTTCCGCAGGGCGTAGGCGCGCAGGCGCTGGGAATGAAAACCGTCTCCATCTAGCATCCTGAATAACGGTGGCGTGGTGAAGGTGCCGTGACCGCCGCAGACAAAGAAGTAGCAAGGAGTCGAGAATGAAACCTGATTCCACAACCAGTGCAGGCAAGATCAGGAGGATTGCATACCGTGCGCTTACCGCTGCATGTGCGGTCGCGATTGCGGCCGGCCTCGCCGGCTGCGGCGACAGCACCGCGGGAACCGTCACGTTGGATTTCTTCCAGTACAAGTCCGAGGCTGCGGATTGGTTCACGGCGAAGGCCCGAGAATTCGAGAAGACCCATCCCAACATCAAGATCAACATCAACAACTCCTCCGACGCGACCACCGATCTGCGTACGCGTCTGGTGAAAAACCGTGAACCCGACATCATCACCATCAATGGCGACATCAACTACGGCATGCTGGCCGAAGCGGGCGTGTTCCATGACTTCACCGACGACGAAATCGTCGACAAGCTCAATCCGGGCATGGTGAAGATCGCCAAGAACCTGGTGCAGACGGAGGACCAGTCCAAGAAGCGTCTGTACGCCATTCCGTACGCCGGCAACGCAAGCGGCTACATCATCAATGCCGATGTGTGGGAGGCGGCAGGCGAGGATCCCGACAATCCTCCGCAGACCTGGAGCGAATTCATAGCGCTGCTTAAGCGTTTCAAGGAGAAGGGCATCACACCCATCGAGGCGAGCACCGCCGATCCGTGGACGCTGCAGGCTCCGCTATCGTCCCTCAACTCCACGCTGGTGCCGGAATCGGAATACAGCAAGCTCAAGGACGGCTCCAAGACGTTCTCCGACCTGTGGGGCACGGTCAGCGACGAGTTGGTCGAAATCTACCAGAACTACACGCAGAAGAATCCGGCCGTCACCTACCAGCAGGCGACGCAGGATCTGGCGGCCGGGAAGGCCGCGATCCTGCCGCTGGGTACGTATGCGATTCCGCAGGTGCGTCTGATCAACAAGAACGCCAACCTGCGCTTCGCGCAGATGCCGGCCACCGACAATGCCAAGGAGCAGCAGCTCACCGCCGGCGATGACGTGATGCTGACCATGGGCGCGCATACCAAGCATGAGAAGGAGGCCCGCCAATTCGTGGACTTCCTCATGAGCGAGGAGAACGTGAAGGACTACTCCGAGCAGCAGTCCGCATTCACCCCCTACAAGAACACCTACGTGGGCGATGATGCGTTGAACGGCGTGCTGAGCTTCTACAAGGCCGGCAAGCTGACCGACTTCTGCGACCACTACGTGCCGGCCAGCATCAACATCGCGGGCTTCCTGCAGACGCTGATACAGACGGGCGACAAAGACAAATTCCTGAACAGCATGCAGTCCGAATACGACAAGATCGAAGCTAGGAACTTCAGGTGAGAGGAGGCGCGGACATGACTGGCAATACTGCAACGAAGCCTGCGAAGAAAAAGGTTTCGAAATTCTCCAAGCGCAAGGTCGATCCGGCGTTCTATTGGATGACCGTGCCGGCCGCGATTCTGGTGGCGATCTTCCTGTACTGGCCGTTCCTGCAGGGTGCGGCGTACTCGTTTACCAACTCCCAAGGCTACGGCGACTTCAAGTTCATCGGTTTCAAGAACTACATCGCGATGTTCCAGGATGCGCGTGTGGGCAACGCCTACATGTTCACGATCTTCATCGCGGTGCTGATCACGATCGGCACGAACTTCATCGGCATGTTCCTCGCGGTGCTCCTGAATTCCAGGATCGCCTTCAAGAACGGCTTCCGTGCGATCTTCTTCATTCCGTACACCTTGTCGGTGCTGGTCATCGGCTATGTGTTCAAGTACATCTTCATGACCCCGTTGCCGGCACTCGGCCAGGCGCTGCACATCGATTGGCTGTCCACGTCGATGATCTCCAACCCCGACCTGGCATGGTTCCCGATCGTGTTCCTGTCGATCTGGCAGGGTGTGGCCTACTCCACCCTGCTGTACCTGGCGGGTCTGCAGACCATCGACAACGAGATCTACGAGGCGGCGTCCATCGATGGCGTGAATGCCTGGCAGAACTTCTGGCAGATCACCTTCCCTCTGATCGGACCGTTCTTCACGATCAACATGGTCCTGAGCCTCAAGAATTCGCTCGGTGCGTTCGACCAGATCATGGCATTGACCAAGGGTGGTCCGGATTCCAAGACCGAGACCGTGTCGTATCTGATCTTCCAGAACGGCCTGGGCAACGGTGAATACTCCTACCAGATGGCGAACGCGGTCACGTTCTTCATCGTGCTGGCAATCCTCGCATTCGTGCAGCTGAAGTTCTTCAGCGGCAGGGAAAAGGTCTGAGAGTAAGGGGAAGAAATCATGACTAGCGCAACTGTTGCATCGAAGACCGCTGCCGCGGGTTCCGGCAAGCCGGAGAAAATCCGCAAGGACCGCAACATCAACTGGTGGCTCACCGCGGCCGTGGCCGTGCTCAGCCTCACCGTGCTGGTGCCGCTGTACTTCACCGTGGTCACCGCGTTGAAGACCCCGGGCGAGGCGGGCACGTTCAGTCTGCCGACCTCTTGGGAATGGCATAACTTCGCTGACGCGTGGACCAAGGTGAACTATCCGAAGGCCGCGCTCAACTCCGCGATCATCACCGTGTGCGCGGTGGTTCTGACGCTGCTGACCAACACCTTCGTGGCGTACGCGGTCGCAAGGAATATGGACAAGCGATTCTTCCGCTTCCTGTACTACTTCTTCCTGGCGATGATGTTCGTGCCGTTCACCGTGATCATGCTGCCGATCGCCAAGGAGATGGGCACCCTGCATCTCGACAATCAGCTCGGCCTGATCATCCTGTACACGATTCTCGGCATCGGCACCAACCTGTTCATCGCGATCGGCTTCATCCGCTCGATTCCGGTGTCGTTGGAAGAGGCGGCACGCATCGACGGCGCCTCGACCTGGCGCATCTTCTGGACGATCATCTTCCCGTTGATGGGCCCGATCAACGCCACCATCGCGATTCTGACCGCACTGTGGGCTTGGAACGACTTCCTGCTGCCGCTGATCACCCTGACCGATCAGAGCAACCAGACCATCCCGCTCGCGCAGTACGTGTTCCAGAGCCAGTTCACCTCGAACTATCCCATGGCCTTCGCCTCCTACCTGATGGCCATGGCCCCGGTGCTCATCGTCTACATCTTCGCCCAGAAGTGGGTCGTCGGCGGTGTGATGAGAGGCGCTGTGAAGTAAACGGTCCCTTGGACCCCTCGGCAGAGGGAGAAAAAGCGGGAGCCCCACGGCATACGTGGGGCTCCCGCTTTGCGTTTCCCATTGCCTGGGAGGGAACTATGTCTCGGCGATCGGCCGGGTCGTGCCACCCGGCGTCAGTATGGTCTGAATAATCGTACGCGGCTCGTCCAGTGTCTTCTTCGAGATAAGGTCGAGCGCCTTGTGCGCGGTAATCCGTCCGATCTCGCGTGCCGGCTGCGCCATTGTGGTCAGATCGATGCTCGTCGCCACATCCGATCCGTCATGACCGGCCACGGATATGTCTTCCGGTACACGCACGCCGTTGCAACGCAGCTCGTGCATGACGGCCAGCGCATAGTGGTCGGACCATACGCACAATGCGGTTGGGCGTTCCGGCAATGCGAGGATCTCAGCGACGGTCTGCCTGACGGATCGCGGTTCCGTAACGTCGATATAGCGGATGCCGCAGTCGGTGAGATTGAGGTCGGCGATGGTATTGCGGTAGCCGGTGGTGCGGTCGTCGTGGCCCCACTCGCTGCCCGGTAGCGGCTCTTTACGCCCGATATAACAGAATTTTCGATGACCGATGGCGGCCAGGTATCGTACGAGCATGCTTTCCGACACCTGGTCGTCGATGGCGACGGACCCTTGGCAGAAGTTGTCGTCAGGCGAGTTGACGGACACGATGGGCATATCCAACTGTTCCAGTGCCTTGTCTTCCTGTTCGGTGGCGGAGAAACCGGTGATGATCAATGCGTCGGCGTTGCGGTTGGCCGGCAGGTTGGTGAAGAACCCGGAACGCTCTTCGGTGCTGCCCGCACGGTAGATCATCAGGTCGTAGTGCGCTGGATTGAGTACGTCGTACAGTCCGTCCAGCAGTTCACCCATGAACCAGCCTGCGATGCGGTCGCGGGATAGCAGCGCGATGCGGTTGGTCTGCCCGCTTGCCAATGCGGAGGCCGCCTTCGAGACGGTGTAGTTAAGCTCCTTCGCCGCCTTCAATACCTTCTCTCGCGTGCGAGGCGCCACATGATCCATGCCGCGTAGCGCCCGTGAGACGGTGAAGGTGGAGACCCCCGCGGCCTTCGCCACGTCTTCGATGGTCGTCTGCGCCATGAGCCGCTCCCGCCGTTGTCGAATATTCGAACCATGTCTACTAAACGATTATATATTTCTTTCTCGATTTTTTGCGATGAGCTGTACTAAGCGTTGAGGTGACAGAATGGGATCAAGGGTCTGCATTGACGGGTTTCGGGTTAGAGGATATTGGAAAATCAATGTAAAACCAGTTTGACGCGCCGATAGGAAAGGTGTGTGGCTGGATTTGACAAATACGTTTCTTTTCTCATATCCTATAGCTAAGCGCTTAGCAAAAAGGCGAGTGCCAGGAAACCGAATCATGACGACATGTATCGATTTCCGCGAGGAAAGGAACATCAATGAAGATCGGAAAATCCATCAAAACCATCGTCGCCGGGGCCATGGCCATGGCCTGTCTCGCATCCATGGCCGCCTGCGGTCCCGGATCGTCATCCTCCCAATCCAATGCGACCTCCGAACCGGTGAGCACCGACCTCGGCAACGAGAACATCGAACTGAAGCTATGGGACGGCGCCGGTCTCAAAACCTTCGACGACCAGCTCATCGAAGCCTTCCAAAAGAAGTATCCGAACATCACCATCAAGGCCACCTACGATCCCGACAACACCTCCGCGCAAAACGGTCCGCGCATCATCTCCGCCGCCGATACTCCGGATATCGCGCGCATCACCGACATCAATTCCGCCGTGCGTGGCAAGCATCTGGTCAATCTTGATGACTATGCCAAAGCCTACAAGTGGAACCTGCCCGAATCCCAAACCGAGGTATACCAGGTCGATTCCAGCGGCAAAATCGGCTCCGGCAGCCTTTACGCGGTGCCGGACGGCGTATCGATGACCGGCCTGTACTGGAACAGGAAAGTGGCGAAGGAGCTCGGCATCACCGAGGCGCCGACCACCGTCGAGCAGCTCGAGGCCGACATGAAAAAGGCCTCCGACGCCGGTGTGCTGGCGATGATGATGCCGGCCAAGGAAGGCGGCACGTCGTACATCTATCAGGCGTTGCTCACCAACTATGAAGGCCGCGACGCCGTGCAGGATTGGATTCTGCAGAAGAGCGGCGCCACGTTCGCTACCGAAGGTGCCGTCAAGGCGGCCAAGCAGATTAAGAGCTGGCAGGATGCTGGCTACTTCTCCAAGGACGCCCTCGCGCTTGATGGATCCACCGCATTGAGCCGTTTCTGCAATGGTGAGGCGCTGTTCTTCCCCTCCGGCAGCTGGTATTCCGCATCCATCAACGATGCCCTCGGCGATGATGCCGGATGGGTGGCGTTCCCCGGTGAAAGCACGGGCAAGGAATCCGCCGCGGCAAATGCCGTGACCGCATTCGGCATTCCGGCCAATGCCAAGCATAAGAACGCGGCGGCCGCGTTCCTCAACTTCCTGCAGTCCGAGGAGGCCCGTCAGATCGCGGTCGATAACGGCTATCCGCCGGTGGGTGAGGGTGACGTGCCCAGCACGGACAACCAGCTGCTGATGCAGGTGCTTATGTCCTACGAAAACCTGGTGAAGACCGGCAACACCACCGACTTCATCAACAATGCGACCGCTGGCATCCAGTCCAGTGCCATCATCCCCGGTTTCCAATCGCTGCTCGACGGCACCATGACGTCGAAGCAGTTCGTCGACTCCATCCAAAAGCAATACGAGAAGGAAACCAAATAGCCGCAGCCACACAACTTCGGGCGGGACGTTTTCAATCCCTTTTCGCTCCCGCCCGAATCCCCTCCGCATCGCAACGTAATCACATACGCGGCAAACCGCGCCAACCCAAGTTGAGGCAATCATGACCACCCGCAATTCCACCAAGCCGAAACGCCCGCTGCCGCTCGGCGCGATCAGCCTGCTGTTCCTTCTGCCGGCATTGTTGTTCTATGCGGTATTCGAACTCTGGCCAATCGCGCAGACCATCTGGTACTCCCTGTACGACTGGAATGGCATCGACGAAAGCACTTTCGTCGGACTCGACAACTACGGGACGGTATTCACCGACCCCGATCTGTACGGCTCGATCCTGCATTCGTTCTATCTGATCATTTTCTTCTCCATCATCCCGATCGTGCTCGGCCTGATCATTGCCGTGCTCATCAAAGACATGAAATCCAAGATGGGCCGCGGTTTCGCACAGGTCTGCCTGTTCCTGCCCCGTGTCATCCCCGGTGCCGCGGCAGGCGTGGCCTGGACCTGGATGCTTGCCGACAAGGGCACTGTCAACCAGTTGCTGCGCGCAATCGGTCTCGGCGATGCCGCGCACGTATGGCTCGGAGACCAATCCACCTCATTGAACGCCGTCGGAGTGATCGGCTTCTGGCTGCAGCTTGGCTTCTGCGTGGTGTTGCTGCTATCCGGCATCGGCGGCATCGATCAGTCGCTTTACGAAGCGGCCAGTCTTGACGGTGCCGGCTGGTGGCGGCAACTCTTCCACATCACCCTGCCCGGCCTGCGTGGGCAGATCGGCGTATGCCTGACCATGACCATCATCTCCGCGCTCGCCAGCTTCGACGTGGTCTACATGTCCACCCAGGGAGGTCCCGGTACCTCCACCATGGTTCCCGGCGTACAGGTGTACCGACTCGCATTCACCCAGCAAAGCGTCGGACTCGCCTCCGCGCTGGCCGTGGCCCTGATGGTGCTCGTGCTGCTGGTCGTCGGCCCTCTGCAGCGACTTGTCAACGGAAAGAAGTGATTACCATGCAGCAATCGAAAACGACCCGCATCGCCGGCGGTGTGATGCTCGCACTGACCGTGCTCTTCTGCGTGCTGCCGTTCCTCAGCATGTTCTCCGCGGCACTGCAGCCGCAAGGCTCCATGCCGGAAGGCATCCAGTTTACGGCGCATCCACACTGGGAGAACTTCATCGATGCCTGGAATGTCGCCAACATCACGCCGTTGCTGCTCAACAGCATCATCCTGGTGGTTACGGTGGTGCCGTGTGTGGTGATCTTCTGCTCGCTTGGAGGCTACGCGTTCGCGCAGCTGAAGGTGCCTTTCAAGGGACTCATCTACGCATTGTTCCTGGTTGGTCTGACGATCCCGTTCGAGACGATGGTGACCCCGCTGTACTACGAGATCAGCGACATGGGGATTCTCAACACCCGCCTTGCACTGATTCTGCCGTTGATAGGACTGAACATTCCATTCGGCATTGTGTGGATGCGCTCCTGCTTCGAACAGATGCCGCGAGATCTGATGGAGGCAGCCAGCATCGACGGTGCCGGACACTTCCGTACCTTCCGTTCAATCCAGCTGCCGCTTGCGTTGCCGGCGATTTCCTCGCTGGGCATCCTGACGTTCCTTGCCACCTGGAATCAATTCCTGCTGGCTGTGGTGCTGGAGAACGATCCGAACAAGCGCACGATGGCGGGTGCCCTGCAAGCGTTCGTCGGCCAGTACCAGACCGATGTGGTGCTGCTCAACGCAGGCGCGCTGCTGATCATGGCGCCGACCATGCTGCTGTTCATCTTCCTGCAACGCTACTTCATCCGCGCCATGCTGGCCGGTTCCGTCAAGGGGTGATTGCGATGGCCATCTCTTCCTCTTCCACCATCTTCCCGGCCAACACAATGGGCAACATGGCCGAAGGAGTATCCGCAGGCACGACAATCGCCGGTACGACCGACGATTGGTGGCGTGACGCGGTCATCTATCAGATCTATCCACGGTCTTTCGCCGACGCGAACGGTGACGGTGACGGTGATCTGGCCGGCGTAATCGACCGACTCGACTATCTGCAGGGTCTCGGAGTGGATGCGATCTGGCTGTCGCCGTTCTATCCGTCGCCATTGGCGGACGGAGGCTATGATGTGGCGGACTATCGTGCAATCGACCCGCGCTTCGGCACCATGGCGCAGTTCGATGAACTAATCGCACGCGCACATGGGCGTGGCCTCAGAATCATCATCGACATTGTACCGAATCACACTTCCGACCGGCACGCATGGTTCCAAGCGGCACTGGCGGCGGCTCCCGAGTCTCCGGAACGTGCCCGTTACGTGTTCCGCCGTGGCAAAGGCGAGCATGGCGAACTGCCACCTACCAACTGGTTGAGCAACTTCGGCGGCTCCGCGTGGGAGCCGTGCGGCGACGGCTGGTACTATCTGCACACCTTCGCCAAGGAACAGCCCGACCTCAACTGGGATAATCCCGAAGTGCACCAGGAATTCCTCGATATTCTGCGATTCTGGTGCGACAAGGGCGTGGACGGCTTCCGCATAGACGTCTCTCATGGCTTGGCCAAGGATCTGCGCGAGCCATTGCGTGATCGGCCGGATCCGACCAAAATGTACCCACAGGCCGCCGACGGATCCGATCCGATGTGGGATCGGGACGCCGTTCACGACATCTATCGTGAATGGCGCAAACTCTTCGGCCGTTATCATCCTGCGAAATATGCGGTGGGGGAGTCTTGGACGCCATTCAGTGAGCGTGTATTCCAATACGCACGTCAAGACGAACTTGGTGCGATTTTTGACTTCTCCCTCGAAAAGGCCGCATGGAATCGTGATGAATACCGCGCCACCATCGAGCGCACACGACGCTACGCCATCATGGCCGGCACCGCGCCCACTTGGGTGCTCGGCAACCATGACGTGCCACGTATCGCATCCCGACTGGGCGTACCGTCCGGTACCGATATCGAGGCTTGGGTCACATCCAATGGCACTGAACCCGCCATCGAACCGGTGGTCGCCGCGCGGCGTGCGCGCGCCGCGGCTCTGGTCATGCTGGGACTGCCCGGCACCGCCTTCGTCTACCAAGGCGAGGAATTGGGATTGCCGGAGGATTTTGATTTGCGGTCGGATGAGTTGCAGGACCCGATATGGGAACGCACGCTGCATACGTTCAAAGGGCGGGACGGCTGCCGCGTGCCGCTGCCTTGGACGGACGTGCGCGATAAGGCGTTTGGCTTCAACGATTCCGGTAACGCATGGCTGCCTCAACCGGCATGGTTCGCCGGTTACGCCGTCCGTTCACAGGACAATGACGCCGATTCCAGCCTGAACCTGTACCGCAAAGCCATCGCCCTGCGCAAACGCATGGTCGAACGGGGCGGCGATGTCACGCTCGCATGGCTGGACCCCGGTCTGTGCGGGGACGACGGGTTCGGCTGGAAACTGCCATCCGGTATGACGGTGCTGACGAACTTCTCCACAACATGCGCGATCGCATTGCCGGAAGACGCGCATGTGCTATTGAGCTCCTGCGCCGATTATGGTGCGGATGCCGCCGCAACACAAGTGCCCCCGGAATCCACTGTCTGGTATCTCTGATCGTGCTCCTTTGCCAAAGAGCGGGTGGATTCTCGGTTGCCCCCTGTCGGGGATGCTCGCTTCGCCTCTATCGTCCACGCAAATTCATTTCCTGGATTGCGGAACGCGCCGCAGGCAAGAAAGAAAAAAACGACTTACTTACCATGGAGTAGTTAGGAATTCACCCCTGCAAAGTAGCAAAGGAGCTTACGAACATGACTGACTTCAATCGTTCCGTCTTGCCCGATGACGTTCGTTCGAACGGCGCGACCCCGAATCCGTGGTGGGCCAATGCGGTGGTCTACCAGATCTACCCGCGTTCCTTTCAGGACACCAATGGCGACGGCATCGGCGATCTGAAGGGCATCACCAGCCGTCTCGACTATCTGTCGGATCTCGGCGTGGACGTGCTGTGGCTCAGCCCCGTCTACAAGTCCCCGCAGGACGACAACGGCTATGACATCTCCGACTATCAGGACATCGACCCGCTGTTCGGCACGCTCGAGGACATGGACGAGCTTCTTGCCGAGGCACACAAGCGCGGTCTGAGAATCGTGATGGACTTGGTGGTCAACCACACCTCCGACGAACACGCCTGGTTCCAAGCCTCGCGTGACAAGGATGACCCGCATGCCGACTGGTACTGGTGGCGCCCCGCCAGGCCGGGCCACGAGCCGGGAACGCCGGGTGCCGAACCGAACCGTTGGGGCTCCTACTTCGGCGGCTCGGCATGGCAGTACGACCCGAAACGTGGAGAATACTTCCTCCACCAGTATTCCAAGAAGCAGCCCGATCTCAACTGGGAGAACCCGGAGGTGCGCAGGGCCGTCTACCGGATGATGAACTGGTGGATGGACCGTGGCATCGACGGCTTCCGTATGGATGTGATCACACAGATCTCCAAGACCATCGACGCCAATGGCAGGCTGCCGGGTGAGGAAGGCTCAGAAATCGCCGATAATCCGGTCGGCGAGGAGGGCTACTCCAGCCCGTTCCCGTTCTGCTCCGACGGTCCACGCGTCGACGAGTTCCTGGCCGAGATGCGCCGCGAGGTCTTCGAAGGCCGTGAAGGCTTCATGAACGTGGGCGAGGCTCCGGGCGTCACCCCGGACCGTAACGAGCACATCACCGACCCGAAAAACGGTGAGCTCGACATGCTGTTCCTGTTCGACCACGTCGGTGTCGATCAGGCGGCCTCCAAGTGGGACGTCGTGCCGTTCGAAGTCAGGAACCTGCGAGCCCGCATGGCCGACCAGCAGGCCGCCGTCAAAAACGCCGGATGGGCCAGCCTGTTCTTCTGCAACCACGACCAGCCGCGTGTCGTATCCCGTTGGGGCAACGACTCCGACCGGGAATCACGCGAACTGAGCGCCAAGGCGTTCGGCATGCTGCTGCACATGCATCGTGGAACCCCGTACATCTATGAGGGTGAGGAGCTGGGCATGACCAACGCCCACTTCACCGAACTCGGCCAGTACCGCGATCTGGAGGCGATCAATGCCTACCGCCAGCGCGTGGAGGAAGCCAAGTGCCAGTCGCCTGAATCCATGATGGCGGCGCTTGCACTGATCGGCCGCGATAATGCGCGCACGCCGATGCAGTGGGACGCGTCCAAATATGCCGGTTTCACCGCAGCCGACACGGCCGTCGAACCGTGGATCAGCGTCAACCCGAACCATGTGGAGATCAATGCGGTCGAGGAGTTCGACGACCCGGAGTCCGTATACAGCTTCTACAAGAAGCTCATCGCCATGCGCCATAACAACGCGACCATCGCAACCGGCGAATGGAATCTGCTGGATGCCGAGGACGAACAGGTGTATGCCTTCACCCGTACCGGCGGCGACGATACGATTCTCGTTATCGTCAATGTCTCCGACAAGTCGGCCGACGTTCCGGCACGAATAGCCGACCTGCTCGCAGACGGCGTAGATGAATCGCAGATACTGCTGAGCACTTATGATGCTATGCATAGTGTGAAGTCGATCGCTCGCGGCGAGCTCGCTCGTTGGGAGGGAGTCGTGATTCAGCTCTGATCGATCTTTCCCTATAACTCTCTGCACAGTCACCCGGCAGATTCATCACGGAATCTGCCGGGTGTTCCTGTTCATCCGGCATCCGCTGAAGGGGTTACGGCGCGATACCCACCCATATGCCGGTCGCATACCACGTCTTCGGCAGACGTCCGCTTACAATTACGCTCATGGAACAAAAAGAGGTTCTCAAAGCATTGCAGCGCGATCACGCAGCTGAACTGAAACTGGCCGCCGAACGACTTGCGGGCACCGCACGTCATACGGAAATCATTCCGTCCCCGACGCTGTCCGAAATGACCGGACATGAGATTCTGCTGAAGCCTGAGAATCTTCAGGTCACCGGATCGTTCAAGATTCGCGGCGCCTACAACAAGATCGCCTCACTGACCGACGAGGAGCTGGCCCGCGGCATCGTCACCGCATCCGCGGGCAACCATGCGCAAGGCGTGGCCTACGCGGCCCGCGAGCGTGGGGCCAAGGCGACCATCTGCATGCCGACCATCACTCCGCCGCTGAAGGTCGATGCCACCAAGGCGTACGGCGCCGACGTGGTGCTGCACGGCGATGTGTTCGATGAGGCGGCGGCCTACGCCACCATGCTATCCGAAGAACAGGGCATGATTTTTGTGCCGCCGTTCGACGATTACGAGGTGATCTGCGGCCAGGGCACCATCGCTCTCGAGATTCTTGAAGACGTGCCGAACGTCACCGACATCGTCGTACCGCTTGGCGGCGGCGGTCTGGGTGCGGGCGTTGCGCTCGCCGTCAAGACCTTCAAACCGGAAGTGCGTGTGATCGGCGCCATTCCGGAAGGGTCCCCGGCGTACAAGAATTCGTTGGCCGCGGGTCATGTGGTGTCTGCCGACCGGGTGGTTACCTCTGCGGAAGGCGTCGCGGTAAAGCGTCCGGGTGATTTGCCGTTTGCGCTGCTCAACGAGTTCCTTGACGATATCGTCACCGTTTCCGAACGTGACATCAATGAGATGATTCTGCTGATGCTCGAAAAGCACAAGCTCGTCGTCGAGGCCGCCGGCGCTGTGTCGTTGGCTGCATTGGAACACTTGAATCTACGTTCGCGCAAATTCGCTTCTGCCGAAGGGCCGCATGTGGTCGTGCCGATTATGTCGGGCGGCAATATCGACACGGTGACCATGGGCGCCGTGATTCAGAAGGGCATGATCGCCCGTGGCCGCATCATGAATTTCGAAGTCGAGCTGCCGGATACTCCGGGTCAGCTCGTCAAGGTGGCTACGCTGCTTGCCAAGGAACGTGCCAACGTTATCGCGTTGGACCACGACCAGTTCAAGGCGTCCGGCCACTACACCAATGCGGTGTCATTGGGCGTGACCGTCGAGACCAACGGTCCCGACCATATCGACCGCATTCTCGAGGCGCTGAAGGAAGCCGGCTTCCAGCCCAAGCGCATCTACTGATCATTGATTCCGTAGCTCGGCGGAATCGTCGGGTGTTACGCTGATGGCCCCGATTCGAGGAAACGAATCGGGGCCATCAGCGTAATGACACTCAATGAGTGTCTAACTTGCCATCTGACTGTTCCGTTCTTCCGCGATGGTCTCATCGACAAGCCGAGGCAATGCCACCGCGATGTCGTCACGGATCAGGCGATCGGCCAGGCGGTCGTACTGGGTGCGTCCCATGTTCATGATGGTGATCGGCACGCCTGCCTGTGCTGCTACCGGCACGATACTCGCCGCGGGCATCACTTCCAGAGTGGAGCCGATGACCCACAGCTCATCCGCCTGCGTGGCCAGGCGATATGACTTTTCCATGGCCCCGTCCGGCAACGCCTCGCCAAAGTAGACCACGTCGGTTTTGATAAGACCGTTGCAAGGCATATTGCCGCTGTACGGTAGCTTGCGATGGCAGTGCGGGTCAGGTTCATTGTCGAGATTCGCCATGATGTCGGCGGTATCGTACTTGGCATGGCATTTCATGCAGTGCGATGTGCCGATGGTGCCGTGCAGATTCACGATGACGTTATCGCTATTGCCGGCCTTCTCATGCAACGCATCAAAGTTTTGCGTGGCCAGGAGCGTCAGCATGCCTGCCTGTTCCAGCTTGACCAACGCCTTATGCGCCGTGCCCGGTTGCGCGTTCCATACCGGAGATTCCTTCTGCCAACGCCAGGAGTATTCGCGATCCTCCTTATTGGCAAGGAATGCGTCGATGTCGTAGACGTTCATCTGCTCGGGATGTTTGGTCCAAACACCGTCTGGACCGCGAAAGTCGGGAATGCCTGCGGATGTGGAGATACCCGCGCCTGTCAGTACTGCGATTTTCTTGCTCATACCCAATACATACCACTTTCATGTGTGTCGCAGTCACTCCCTGTCATGATTCCGACACGCCGGCCGGGTGGTGGCCGTGGCGGGTACCGTGGCGGGTTCCGGTCGGCTCCGGCGGGTTTTGGGTGGGGTTTGCCCGTGTGTGCGACACGCCGGTTGAGGCGTGTGTTCGCAATGGTTTTGGCCCGGTCGGTGTGGGGCGGGGTTGCGTGGGGCGGCCGGGTCGTGTATGTTTATCCCTTGCTGCCGCTCGGCGGGCGGTCCGGGAGGGTTCCTTCCGGGTGCGCGCGGGGCGTGCGGTGGTGGTTTGAGAACTCAAGAGCGTATCTGTACTACTTCTTTATGGTCAAATGATTGCCAGTCCGTCCTACGGCCCGCGCGTTGCGCGGGTGCCGGGAGACCGGTCGAACGGGACGGGGTTTTCGTGCGATGCGCCTTTCCTGATAAGGCGATGTCGATTTTCTTTGTTTTTGAGGGTCATTGTTTGGTTCTCTTCATGAAGGTTTTTTGTGGAGGGTTCGATTCTGGCTCAGGATGAACGCTGGCGGCGTGCTTAACACATGCAAGTCGAACGGGATCCCGGGGGTTCGCTCCCGGGTGAGAGTGGCGAACGGGTGAGTAATGCGTGACCGACCTGCCCCATACACCGGAATAGCTCCTGGAAACGGGTGGTAATGCCGGATGCTCCGGCCCATCGCATGGTGGGCCGGGAAAGATTTCATCGGTATGGGATGGGGTCGCGTCCTATCAGGTAGTCGGCGGGGTGACGGCCCACCGAGCCTACGACGGGTAGCCGGCCTGAGAGGGCGACCGGCCACATTGGGACTGAGATACGGCCCAGACTCCTACGGGAGGCAGCAGTGGGGAATATTGCACAATGGGCGCAAGCCTGATGCAGCGACGCCGCGTGCGGGATGGAGGCCTTCGGGTTGTAAACCGCTTTTGATCGGGAGCAAGCCGGCTTGTCCGGTGAGTGTACCCTTCGAATAAGCACCGGCTAACTACGTGCCAGCAGCCGCGGTAATACGTAGGGTGCAAGCGTTATCCGGAATTATTGGGCGTAAAGGGCTCGTAGGCGGTTCGTCGCGTCCGGTGTGAAAGCCCATCGCTTAACGGTGGGTCTGCGCCGGGTACGGGCGGGCTGGAGTGCGGTAGGGGAGACTGGAATTCCCGGTGTAACGGTGGAATGTGTAGATATCGGGAAGAACACCAATGGCGAAGGCAGGTCTCTGGGCCGTCACTGACGCTGAGGAGCGAAAGCGTGGGGAGCGAACAGGATTAGATACCCTGGTAGTCCACGCCGTAAACGGTGGATGCTGGATGTGGGGCCCGTTCCACGGGTTCCGTGTCGGAGCTAACGCGTTAAGCATCCCGCCTGGGGAGTACGGCCGCAAGGCTAAAACTCAAAGAAATTGACGGGGGCCCGCACAAGCGGCGGAGCATGCGGATTAATTCGATGCAACGCGAAGAACCTTACCTGGGCTTGACATGTTCCCGACCGATCCGGAGACGGGTCTTCCCTTCGGGGCGGGTTCACAGGTGGTGCATGGTCGTCGTCAGCTCGTGTCGTGAGATGTTGGGTTAAGTCCCGCAACGAGCGCAACCCTCGCCCTGTGTTGCCAGCACGTCGTGGTGGGAACTCACGGGGGACCGCCGGGGTCAACTCGGAGGAAGGTGGGGATGACGTCAGATCATCATGCCCCTTACGTCCAGGGCTTCACGCATGCTACAATGGCCGGTACAGCGGGATGCGACATGGCGACATGGAGCGGATCCCTGAAAACCGGTCTCAGTTCGGATTGGAGTCTGCAACCCGACTCCATGAAGGCGGAGTCGCTAGTAATCGCGGATCAGCAACGCCGCGGTGAATGCGTTCCCGGGCCTTGTACACACCGCCCGTCAAGTCATGAAAGTGGGCAGCACCCGAAGCCGGTGGCCTAACCCCTTTTGGGGGTGGAGCCGTCTAAGGTGAGGCTCGTGATTGGGACTAAGTCGTAACAAGGTAGCCGTACCGGAAGGTGCGGCTGGATCACCTCCTTTCTACGGAGAATTCAGGGCACGGTTCGTGTCCGGTGTGTGCCCCATGCGCGTGGAATGGTTCCACGGTTTCGTGTGGGGATGCTGGTGTGGAAGAGATCGTCTGGCCTGCCGTCCCCCTGCGGGGTGGCGGGGGTGGTATGGGTGTGCTTTTGGGTTCCCGGACCGCCACCCCACAGTCTTGGATTGTGGTGCGGTTCGATGCCCATCATGGGTGGCCTGGACGTCGTTCGGACGTCGGGTGACAGTGGTGGCGCGTGGTGGTTTGAGAACTGGATAGTGGACGCGAGCAAGGGAAACCTGGTGTTTCTCTTTGCTTATCGCGATTTCGCCAAACTCTTCTTTTTCGAGTTTGGTTTCGAGATCGATCGTTTTGTGATCATTTTGAGTGTGATGATTTGTCGTCTGGCGATCCTGCTATCAGGAGACCCGCGGGCGGGGCGATGGCCGTGGTGCCGTTGTGTCGCTTGCAAGGGCGTATGGTGGATGCCTTGGCAGACAGTACCGACGAAGGACGTTTGAGGATGCGATAAGCCTCGGGGAGCCTCCAGCATGGCTTCGATCCGAGGATTTCCGAATGGGGCAACCCGCCGGCCGTCATGGGCCGGCACCGCATTTGTTGCGGGGGGTACGCAGGGAAGTGAAACATCTCAGTACCTGCAGGAAGGGATACTCCGTGAGTAGTGGCGAGCGAAAGCGGATCAGACCAAACCGGCCGCGCGCGATACCCGTCGGGGGTTGCGTGGCCGGGGTTGCGGGAGCGTGTGTCCCGGCCCCGACGGGCCGGGCGGGAGTCATAAAGCGGCTAGCCAGGGGAACAGGCTTGAAGGCCTGGCCGTAGAGGGTGCCAGCCCCGTACCTGGACGCTTGCCGTCTCCCGATCGCGTGTCCCAAGTAGCGCGGGCCTCGTGGAATCCCGCGTGAATCGGCGCCGACCGTGGCGTAAGTCTAAGCATACCTGTCTGACCGATAGCGTACCAGTACCGTGAGGGAAAGGTGAAAAGCACCCCGGGAGGGGAGTGAAAGAGTTCCTGAAACCGTGCGCCTACAATCCGTCGGAGCCCTTTTGTGGGGTGACGGCGTGCCTATCGAAAAATGAGTCTGCGAGTCAGTGGTGCGTGGCGAGGCTAACCCGTGGTGGGGCAGCCGTAGCGAAGGCGAGTCCGAATAGGGCGTTTTTCAGTCGCGTGTCCTGGACCCGAAGCGGGATGATCTAGCCCTGGGCAGGTTGAAGCGCGGGTAAGACCGCGTGGAGGACCGAACCCACCTGGGTTGAAAACCGGGGGGATGACCTGGGGCTAGGGGTGAAAGGCCAATCAAATTCCGTGATAGCTGGTTCTCTCCGAAATGCATTTGGGTGCAGCGTCGGCTTATTGCATCGCGGGGGTAGAGCTACCGGATGCTTGCGGGCCCTTGTGGGGTACCAACAGCAGCCGAACTCCGAATACCGTCGATGTGTATGCCGGCAGTGAGTCGGCGGGGGATAAGCTCCGTCGTCGAGAGGGAGACAGCCCAGACCGTCGTCCAAGGTCCCGAAGCGTGTGCTAAGTGGGAAAGGATGTGGGGCCGCATAGACAGCCAGGAGGTTGGCTCAGAAGCAGCCATCCTTGAAAGAGTGCGTAACAGCTCACTGGTCTAGTGGTCCCGCGCCGACAATGTAGCGGGGCTCAAGCACACCACCGAAGACGCGGCGGCACGCGTTTGCGCGTGCCGGGTAGGAGAGCGTCCCCTGAGGGGCGAAGCGGCCGGGTGACCGTGCCGTGGACTTCAGGGGAGTGAGAATGCAGACATGAGTAGCGGAAGACGGGTGAGGATCCCGTCCGCCGGATGACCAAGGGTTCCGGGGCCACGTTCGTCGTCCCCGGGTGAGTCGGGTCCTAAGGCGAGGCCGACAGGCGTAGTCGAATGGATGAACGGGTGGATATTCCCGTACCGGCAGCGAACCGACAGGACCGAGACGGTGGGTGCCGACCTCCGGGTTTCCGGGCGTGCGTTCCTTCGGGGGCGCGTGCCGGGGTTCCCGTTGGGGGCGCAGCCGCAGTAGGTGAGCGCAGGGGTGACACGGAATGGGAGCCGGCCGCGGAGGTGGTTTTCCGTGGTCAAGCACGCAGCGCGCATCATAGGCAAATCCGTGGTGCATGGGCGCGAGGTGCGATGATGGGGCCCGTTGCGGGCCGATATCCGGTGGTCCAGGCCGTCGAGAAAAGCCTCGGCGTCAGGCGCGTTGCCGCCCGTACCCCAAACCGACACTGGTGGTCAGGTAGAGAATACCAAGGCGATCGAGCGAATCCTGGTCAAGGAACTCGGCAAACCGCTCCCGTGCCTTCGGCATAAGGGAGACCCCCGCGGGTGAACGGACATGCTCCGGGAGCGTGTGGGGGTGGCACAGACCAGGGGGTAGCGACTGTTTACCAAAAACACAGGTGCATGCGAAGGCGTAAGCCGCTGTATATGCACTGACGCCTGCCCGGTGCCGGAAGGTTAAGAGGATCCGTCAGCCCCCTTGGGGGTGAAGCGGTGAATTCAAGCCCCGGTAAACGGCGGTGGTAACTATAACCATCCTAAGGTAGCGAAATTCCTTGTCGGGTAAGTTCCGACCTGCACGAATGGCGTAACGACTTCCCCGCTGTCTCGACCAGGAGCTCGGCGAAATTGCAGTACGAGTAAAGATGCTCGTTAAGCGCAGAAGGACGAAAAGACCCCGGGACCTTTACTATACCTTGGTATTGGCGTCAGTCGCGGATTGTGTAGCATAGGCGGGAGGCTTCGAAGCGCGGGCGCCAGCCCGTGTGGAGCCGCAAGGTGAAATACCGCTCTGTTCTCGTTTGACGTCTCACCTCGAACGGTCATCCCGTTCAGGGACAGTGCCTGGCGGGTAGTTTAACTGGGGCGGTTGCCTCCCAAAGAGTAACGGAGGCGCTCAAAGGTCCGCTCAGCCCGGTTGGCAATCGGGTGTCGAGTGCAATCGCACAAGCGGGCTTGACTGCGAGGACGACGGTCCGGGCAGGGACGAAAGTCGGAGATAGTGATCCGGTGCCGGCGCACGGGCGCGGCATCGCTCAACGGATAAAAGGTACCCCGGGGATAACAGGCTGATCATTCCCAAGAGTCCATATCGACGGGATGGTTTGGCACCTCGATGTCGGCTCGTCGCATCCTGGGGCTGGAGCAGGTCCCAAGGGTTCGGCTGTTCGCCGATTAAAGCGGCACGCGAGCTGGGTTCAGAACGTCGTGAGACAGTTTGGTCTCTATCCTCTGCGCTCGTTGGAATCTTGGGGAGGCCTGCCCATAGTACGAGAGGACCTGGGTGGACGAACCTCTGGTTTGCCGGTTGTCGCGCCAGCGGCACGGCCGGTTGGCCACGTTCGGGAGGGATAACCGCTGAAAGCATCTAAGCGGGAAGCCTGCTCCGAGATTAGGATTCCTTACAGTCCTGAACTGTTGTAGCCCGCATGTGGAACACGTGTTTGATAGGCCGGAGGTGGAAGCCCCGCGAGGGGTGGAGCCGACCGGTACTAACGGGCGATGGCGACATAACGTCCCGACCCCTGTGGTTGGGTCGGGTCCGCGTCTTTCCTGCTGCGGGATCGTTCCAGGCGACAAGGAGCGCCGGAATGGTCGCATTACGATTCACACGATAGGCTCCTCGCGTCCG
>NZ_AZMV01000009.1 GCF_000522505.1 Bifidobacterium moukalabense DSM 27321
GCAGTGCCGCAGGGACGGCGGTTCGGATTGCATGCGCTGGTCGGCGACCGCCACCGCCGGACGGGCGGACGCGGACGCGGATGCTGCGGGTTCGCCGGCGTTGCCGGGGTGGGTGGTGCCGGTGGCCGGCGTGGCCGTGGTGGTGGTGGTCGGCGGGATCGTGGCGGCCGTGGTGGCGCGGCGTCGCGCCCGTGGCCGGCGCCGGCCGCCCCAAGGGCCTGTCGCCGCTGTGGGTGGCGGGCCGGCGTATCCGTCCGGGGTCCCGCCGGTGCGGTATCCGCCGTCCGCCGTCCCGCCGGACCAACAGCCACCATTGCCACCACGACGGTAGGCCATCATCAAAAGGCTGATTGAATCCGGAATTCATGGAGGTGGGTATGAGAATCGAACATATTGCATTGTATGTGAACGACCTGGAGTCCGCCCACCCTGTTCTATCCGACCGGTCTGCAGAAGGTCATGAATTCACGTCACGGACTGACCGCGGAGCAGACGCTGGCGGCGCTGCAGCACCTGTATGAGATGAACGCCGCCACGTATCCGCGCACCGATTCTTCCCTGCCTTTGCATCATGCTCATGCTTTAGAGCATGTTGAAGGCGGATAGCGTTCCCGACGCCACATTGGACAGCATATGCACCGTCCAACTCGGGAAGATGGACCCTTGCGCATATTTTTCGTTCATATACCCCAAACACCAGCCCGCCAATCCGGTGAACAGGGTGATGACGGCGGCCTGAACGACACTCATTCCCGTCATGAGAAACAGAGGGACACCATGCATGAGACCGAACAGAGCGGCTTGAAGGGTATTGGCGACAAGTAGTCCGCACTTGCCCATCAGGCGCTTCAACAGGAGTCCCCGGAAGAAGATCTCCTCCCATCCCGACGTGTTCAGCAACGCATGTACGAGAACGGATGGCAGAGCCGTCCATCCCAGACCTCCGAATTGCGTGGACGCGGTATATGTACCCGGTACCACCTGAATGACAAGCCAGCCACACCCGAACAGGATCAGAAGCGTAAGGAGCATGAACGAGAAGGTCTTCGTCCCGCCCTGGATCTTCGTGAGACCAATCCATTGAGTGAATCGCCGCTGACGGCGTGCGCCGAACCACCACCAGACGAAAGCGATGAGCACGGCCAACGTAAACTGAACAAGCCCGGAAACGAGCGTATGAACGAACAAATCCATCAGGCCCTCCCATATCGTAGTCACACGTACTAAGACTGAAAATATGACATCGATATGGTACTTCTTCAAGAAGAATTACACCAAAAACGCTTAAGAGAATGAGATAATCCATCTCATCCTCGCACAAATACCCAATACATGCGCATTCCGCGAAAATCGTCACCCATGCCGGGTCCGGATGGGCATGGACAGGTACGAATCGCCCATAATCACCGAATCACGCGAACACGTTCGCTGGCCGGCAACTTCTCAATCGGACCGGCGGGACGGGCGATGCCGCCGAAAACCATTTCGGACGCGAGCGTCCAGGAAGCCGGGATGCCCCAACGGGATTTCACCATGTCATCGATAAGCGGATTGTAATGTTGCAGATTGGCGCCAATACCCTGTTCGGCGAGCGCATTCCAGACGTTGACCTCGATCATGCCAAGGGCATGCGCGGCAAACCCATCGAACGCGGCGGCGTAGGTCGGGAACCGTTCCTTAAGGCCGTCAACCGCGTCCTGGTCCTCAAGGAAGAGTATGGTGCCGGCGCCGGCGGCAAAACCAGACAGTTTGGCGGCCGTATTCTCGAAGGCGCCTTCCGGCACGATGGCCTTAAGTGTGTCGTATACGATACCGTCCCATAGAAGCTTGTGCTGCTCCCCCAACAGAATCACGGCACGGCCGCTCTGCACGTTGAAAGGGGACGGCGTGGCGACGACGGTCTCTTCGACGATTCCGACGAGTTCGTTTTCGCTGATGGGCAGACGGTCGGTGAGGGTATAGACGCTACGGCGACGGTTGATGATTTCCAGATAGTTCACGCCATGCTCCTTTGCGTGATGATTCACATGATTTGCGTCTTCATGGTAGCGTCTCCCGCCAGCACATGATCAAC
The DNA here is from genome assembly GCF_000522505.1 of Bifidobacterium moukalabense DSM 27321. GTDB lineage: Bacteria > Actinomycetota > Actinomycetes > Actinomycetales > Bifidobacteriaceae > Bifidobacterium > Bifidobacterium moukalabense. Next base: position 2,075 of record NZ_AZMV01000009.1, read on the forward strand.
CGGTCACGCTGTCAGTGGAATCTCCCCGACGAATATCCCGCCCATGCGGGATTTCGCTCCGGCGTATGGAAATTCACCTGTTCGGGCATACGATGGGCTCGGTTTTCGCAAGGTGCAGCCAACACCCTGGATGGGTATATAGCCCCGCAACCATCGTGAGCCACCACGGACATTCGGCAATTGCCGGCTGACGGATTGGGAAGAATCAGGCAATCGGAAACCCACCATCCGAAACCATCAGCAACGTTGCTTCAGCGGAGCATGCCGGCAGTTCACATTTCCAACAAAGAGTCAGCCAGCGCTTTCTTCATTGAAGTTCAACGGATCATAGTCCCGTCGGCTGCACGACGTGGTGAAGGTGGCCATCCATCTGGATGGGACCCATGCGGACGGGTCGCAGGGGATGGTGGCAATCCCTCACGGAGAGGAGTATCGTTTCATTTGTAGATAACATTGTTACACAGTAGGAGAACATTGATATGCAATCTACACGCTCGTTGATCCCCGCCCCCACGTCGAATCGGAGGCACGCACTGTCCAGGAACAGAGGGATAGCCCTCACCGCCCTATGTCTGGCGGTATTGCTGGTCGTGATGGACAACACCATCGTCAACGTCGCGATTCCCACGATGAGCGACGCGTTGAACGCCTCGTCCACGGACCTGCAATGGGTGGTGGACGCCTACACGCTGTCTTTCGCGGCACTGCTTCTGCCCGCCGGGAAGCTCAGCGACCGATGGGGAAGAAGGCGGATGCTGCTCATCGGATTGGCGGGATTCGCCGTGGTCTCTGCCGCCACGGCCTTTTCCTGGACCCTGTGGCAGCTGGTGACGCTACGTGTGGTGTTGGGGGTCTGCGCCGCGATGATCTATCCGGCAACATTGTCGTCAATCATCGTCATCTTCGAAGGTTCCAAGTATCGTAGCCTGGCCGTCGGCCTGTGGGCGGCGACATCAGGGGTCGGCATCGCCTTGGGCCCGATCATCGGCGGCGTCCTGCTGGAGCACTATGCGTGGAATTCCATTTTCTGGGTGTGCTCCATCATCGGCGTGGTGGCACTGGTCTGCATCGCGGTGGCGGTGCCCGAGGTACGGGCGTACCGTTCCGAGAGATTCGATTTCCTCGGCACCGTGTTATCGGTGGCCGGCGTGGGCCTGCTGGTGTGGGCGATCATCGAACGCCCGACTTACGGCTGGCTCTCCTGGCAGGTCATAGGCGGCATCTGCGCGGCCTTGATCATACTTGCGGTATTCGCGGCGGTCGAGGGGCATACGCATGCCCCGCTCATCGATGTCGGCCTGTTCCGAAGGGCCACATTCACGAGCAGCACCTGCGCGATCTGCGTCGCGTTCTTCTGCCTGTTCGGCTTCATCTTCATCACCACCCAATGGTTCCAGGCATTGCGTGGATACACCGCACTGCAGACGGCGGTCGCGACGCTGCCCTTCGCGGTGGTCATGGCCGCTGTCGCCCCGCTTGCCACGCAACTGGCGAAACGCTTCGGATACCGGTCGGTCGTCTCGACGGGACTGCTGTTCCTGTCGGCGAGCATGTTCGTGGTCACGCGTGTCGACGCCCATTGCAGCTACTGGTTCGTGGTCGTACCCACCATGGCCCTGATGGCGGCCGGCATCGCCTTGATCCAGGGGCCCGCCACGGATGCCCTGATGAGCACCGTTCCGGAAAGCTCGACCGGCGCCGCATCGGCCGTCAATGACACGATTCGCGAGATCGGCGGCACGTTGGGCGTCGCCGTCATGGGGTCCGCGATCTCCTCCGTCTACCCCAACGAGCTCTCGGACTCATTGTCCGGACTGCAGATCCCGTCTTCCATCGCGAAAGCCGCGGAGGATTCGGTGATGGCGGCGAAATCGATCCTTCCACACCTGCCGGCAAGCATCCGACAGACCGTGGAGCAGTCCGTCTCGACCAGTTTCATGAGCGCCACGCACGCGGCATGCTGGATCGCCTGCGCCCTCGCGCTGGCGTTCGCGCTGCTCTGCTGGATCACCCTTCCCAAACACGATTCAGGCAATCTCCCCCAATAGACCCCAATAGAAAGGAACATCCATCATGAAAGACGATAGACGGATTCCACGGATCACGGACACGGATATGACGGACCGTCTCCTGACGGCCGGCGCGCTGGCGGAGGACACACGCAACCCCATCAGTGACATCGCGGTATGCTTCCCCGGTCACGGCAGCCAAAGCGTCGGCATGTTCCACGGCTGCCTGTCCGACTTCCCCGAAGCCCGACAGATTATCGCCCAAGCCGATGAACTGTACAAGGAACGGTATGGCGAACGTCTTTCCACGACGGTCGATTCCGGCAAGGACGACCGTCTGACCATGCCGACGGTCATGCAGCCCGCCATCGTAACGGCCTCTCTGGCGATGTTCGCCGTTCTCAAGGCCGCAGGAATACCCGTCTCGATGCTCATGGGGCACAGTCTGGGCGAATACAGCGCGCTGATTGCCTCGCGGGCGGTATCGTTCGAGGACGGGTTCGCGGCGGTCATGGACCGTGCGGAGACCATCGAATCCATCCCCTACGCCATGCGTGGCGCGATGGCGGTCGCATTGCCGCGTAGCATCCATGACATGCATAGGGTCAGGGCCGTCGTGGCCGCACTGTCCTGTCAGGGACCGTTATCCATCGGAATCGTCAACTCTGACGAGCAACTTGTTATTTCGGGTGCCAGGGCCTTGGTCGCGAACGTGACGGAACGTTTGGCGGCGGAGTCGATCGAAAGCTTTGTGCTTCCCATCCCCGTAGGCTTCCACAGTCCGGTGCTTTCGCCCGTCGTGATGGAGTTCGAGCATAGGCTGGAACGATACCATTGGAACAGGCCCGACATCCCCGTCATCTCGACAATCACCCAGGGACCCCTGCAATCCGGTGATGTGGAGCATCTGCCGCAACTGCTCGCCGGACAGCTGGTCACCCCCTTCGATTTCCGTGACTGCATCGCATCCTGCCGGTCCGCGGGCGCGAAGGTGTTCGTCGACATGGGACCCAAACACATCATCGGCACCCTGATCGAGCATCAGCTGCACGACGGCGGGGCGACGGTGCTCAAGCTTGACTGCGGGCCAAACGGCGGAGCCAAAACCGCCGAACGGATCCAGGCCTTGCAATGGCTCTGCGACACACAGGGGAACGGGCGGAAGGCCAAGTCCGAACCATCGAAGCCCGCCGTCACGACACCACGGCCAACGGCGGATGACGTGCGCACGGCGCTTCTGGACGCATTGTGCGAAGTCACCGGCTATCCCGCGGAGGTCATCGACCCGGACATGGACCTCGAGGCCGATCTCGGCATCGATTCGGTCAAGCAGATGCAAGCCCTGGGAACGGTGGCCGAAACCCGGCATATCGACAGCCAACAGGTCGACCTTTCCCAAGCCCGCACCTTGAACGACCTGTCCCGAGAACTCTCGTCCCTGCAGTCGGATGAGGGATCCCGCCATGACGAGCGGGCGACGCAGGCCAAGACCATCGACCATGTTCCCCCGGCAAACGATGACGATACCCGTAAAGACGGCACCGATCTCGATGATCTTCTACTGCGGAGCCTGTGCGAGGTCACCGGCTATCCCGCGGAAGTCATCGACCCGGACATGGACCTCGAGGCCGACCTCGGCATCGATTCGGTCAAGCAGATGCAAGCCCTGGGAACGGTGGCCGAACGAATCGGCATACAGCCTGAATCCCTCGACCTGTCCCAGGCCCGGACCCTACGCCAGATCGTCGAATGCCTCGAACACGCCGAGCCGACCTCCGCACAGCAGCAGGATGAACAACCACTTGCCGGGGATTCCGATGCCATCAAGAATGTCTCCAGCGTAAAACGATTCGTCCCGCAAATCATCGACAAACCACTTGCCGATGATCCCGACCTGACCGACTGGTCCGATTCTACCTGCCTGTTCATTCAATCCGGCGACCACGAACTGGATGCGTCCATCCGGCAAACGCTCCAATCGGTTTTCCGCGAAGTGCATGCCACCACCGCGGATGCGATCATCGATGCGGGAACCTATCCCACGGTGGAGTCCGGAACGCCCATCAGGATGATCCTGGACTGCCACTCGTTCCATGACGACGTCCCATCGTTCGAACGGCGGAACGAAGCGTGGATGCGCATCGTCCGCGAACGATACGCGCGTGTATTCCAATTGTCCCGGATCCTGTATCCGCTAATCGAACATACGGAAGACGGCATGGCATGGCTGTCGGTCACCAGGACGGGAGGCGTCTCGGGAGCGGGAAGCAAGGGAGCGGGCGATCCGCTGGACGCATTGGACACGGGATTCTATAAGAGTCTCGGCAAGGAACTGCGCAATCTGCAGGTCAAGACCATGGACGTGGATTCCCCTGACGACGTGCCCGGCGCCATCCTGAACGAGGTGCGCCACTACCGGCAGGATCAGGACTGCGAGATGGGATACCTGCATGGACGCCGTCATGTGGTTCGCGTGATTCCCATGGAGATGAGCCGGGAGCACGCGATTCGCAGGCAGCTGCCGGAGGGAACCGTGGCCTTCTTCTCCGGAGGTTCACGCGGCATCGCGTTGGAATGCGCCAAAGCCCTTGCGGACGAACAGCCGCAGATCAACGTCGTGATCACGGGACGATCCGATGTCGATGATCCCCGGGCACAACGCTGGCTTCACCTGAGCGAGGAGGAATGGGCGCAGGCGAAACCCGACTTCATCCGCGAAACCAAACGGAAGGATCCCTCGCTCGGAGCGATTGCACTGTCGGAGGAATACGACCGGATTAGTCATATTCGTGTCCTTGCAAGGAACCTCAGGACCGCAGTATCCGCACGACGTAACCTGCACTATATTCCCTGCGACATAGCAGACGCACAATCCACGGAGAACGCGGTCCATAAGGCCCGCAGGCAATGGGGGGACCTTTCGCTGGTGGTCCATGCCGCCGGCCTGGAATCATTCGGCAGGCTGCCCGGCAAGACGTTGGACCGTACCATGAGAAGCATCGCGGTCAAACTTGGCGGGTTCATCAACCTGTATCACGCCACCAAGGACGAACCGTCACTGACCGCCTTCGTCTCCTTCGGATCGGTCTCCGGACGTTTCGGCATGGACGGGCAGGTCGACTACACTGCCGCCGCAGCCACGCTTTCCGCGCTCTCCCACACGATCCCGATGAACATGCCCGCCAATCGGAAAATCCCATTCGTGACGATGGAATGGTCGGCATGGGGGCAGGTCGGCATGGCCGTCCATCCGCAGGTGATCGCTGTGCAGGAACAGGACCGTGGGATGGAATACATTCCCGTCAAGACCGGTTCGGCATTCTTCCTCGACGAGCTCGCGCTCGGCACGGCGGACCCCGAGGTACTGATCATGGGATCATTGGGTTCCAACAGGCCACAAGGACAACTGGATTCCCTAGATGACGGACTGGAACTGATCTCACCCATCGAAACCACGGGAACCGTCGTGGACAAGCCCCACTATCCGATGCTCGACAGCATCGACAAGCAGGATGCGGACACGATCCTCGCACATCGGATGCTCCGATATGACCGTGACCTGTACCTGCCCGACCACCGGGTGAAGGGCGTCACGACCTTCCCCGGGGTGCTTCACCTGGAAACGCAGATAGAAGCCGCCTCATGCCTGTCCAACGTGAAACGGTTCGGCGTCGAACTCGAGGAACTCAAACTGAACACGTTCCTCAAATGCCGCGACAATGACGAGGTCCCGATCACGGTCAATGCCCATCGTACGGACCGTACGGGCAGCCAGGTCATCGCGACGGAACTGTACTCGACATTCAAAACGCCGGACGGCAGGATCCTCATCCCCCACCGCACCCATTCGACGGCCGTCATCAGACTGCTGGACAAGGCCCCCGAACCATGTCGGGCGGATTGGCATCCGGAACGCCTGCTCGAACAGGGAGTGCCCATCGACATCGATCGTTATCATGCCGATACCGAACATTTCATCAGTTTCGGACCGACCTTCCGGTACATGCGCAGGGCACGGCTGATTGGCGATGACTGCGCGGTGGGTGAATTCATGGTGCCATCCGTGCCCGGACTGTTCAGCGACGTACGCAATCCGCAGTTCCTTTGCTGTCCGCTGCTGATCGATAATGTCGGCAGGATGGCGTTGATGCGCGAATTCCAACTCAGGGGACGGCACGTGGTGCCGATCGAGATCCATGGAGCCCGCCAGTTCCGCTGCCCCGCGGCAGGAGAACTGTGTTACGGAAAGATGGATTTCCTCACCGAAGACGAGCAGGGGATCGACGTTCATATCGAAATCATCGACGTCAACGGATACCTGCTCTGCCAGGCGGATGACGTGCGGCTCACCATCCTGGGTCCGGTGGAACACAAGCATGACATCATGGCATCCCCCGACACCGTCGTACCCGCAAAGGAGCAATGATGATGGATCATTTCGAACCAATCGCTATCATCGGACGCGGCTGCATCCTTCCCCCGCATTCGTGCTCGCCCGAAGAACTCTGGGATGCCATAGTCGAAGGCCGAAGCGGCATCCATCCCCCGACATCCGGACGTTGGGGCACACAAGTCGACTATGTCGATCCCGACCGCAACGCCGTCGACAGAACCTATTGCGGCATCGGCGGATTCGTCACCGATTACGATCAGGATGATCGGGCGGCCTCCTCGGAACGGATGCGGTTGAACCGTACGCAGCGGATGATCGTCGACAGCGCGTCCCAGGCGATCAGCGAATCGGGCATCGACGATTCCGAGCGTGCACGATGCCGGCTGTTCGTAGGCAACATGCTGGCGGACGAGGCCTTCGGAGACCAATCATTGTCGGAAATCAGCGGGGAACTTCTCGCCGAATGCGTGAACGCCTTCGGCACGGATGCGCGGGATGCCGCGCGTCGTGCCATCGATGACGTCATCCTGTCACGCAACAATGCGTCGGAAACGGCGAACGCCCCATCCGATCTGGCGCGGATCCCCGCGGAACTGTTGGGAATGCCCGATGAACACATCGTCATTGACGGAGCATGCGCCTCGGGATTGCTCATCGTGGATCTTGCGGCCCGCTATCTGCATACCCACGCGAAACCGTTGGTCATGGCGGTCGGGGCGATGGCGAACATGTCCATCACGGGAAACGTGAGTTTCGCTAAAATCGGGGGCCTGAGCGACAAGCCCGCCAGGCCGCTCGATGCGAACGCGAATGGTCTGGTGCCCGCCGAGGGTGCGGCGGCGGTCCTGCTGTGCACGCTTTCATATGCGAAACGGCATGGCTACCCCATCAGCGGGGTCATCATAGGCTCGTATTCGACGAGCGACGGACATGGCAAGGCGATCTACGCCCCCAATCCCGAAGGCCAGCAGCGCACGATGCGGGGCGCCTTGGCACAGGCAGGAATCGACCCTGACGGCATCGACTACATCGAGACTCACGCGACGGGTACGCCAGCCGGTGATAATTCCGAGTTGACGGCGATCATGGGCATGCTGTCCGAACGTCGCAATGGCCCCGTATCCATCGGGTCCATCAAGAATCTCATCGGCCACGGCTTCCCGACGGCCGGCACGTCGAACCTGCTGTCGGTACTGGAATCATTCAGCCATGAACGGTATCTGCCGACCCACGGCGTGACGACGCCCCACCCGCTAATCGCGAAGCATCCGGAGCTCCTGCAGCTGCACGCCAACCCCGACCCATGGCCCGAACCCGAAAATCGTCCACGCAGGGCGCTGATCAACGCCTTCGGTTTCGGAGGCATCAACTCATCGGTCATCGTCGAACAGTATGATGACGGCCGGTCAGCCGGGCCGGCGCATGCGGCCGCCGAAACCCGGGACGCCATGTATCTGGCGGTGCAATGCGTCGCCCAGGCGAACTGCGAAAAACCACGCACGCTGCTTGATGATCCGATGACGGCCGACTGGCGGGTTTTTCATACTCCCCCGGTGCTGCTGCCGCACATGGACATCGCCCAGCGTCTGGCGGTCCTGGCGGCGGGGAATCTGCAGCCTATGATGGAATCCGACCAGAAGGAAACCGTCGGCGCCTTCCTCGGGCAGCCATCGGGATTGGCGGTGGGGGCCCGTAGGGAATTGCGCATACGGCTTCCCGAAATCCTTGATGCCATCGCCCATGCCGAAATTCCGGATGAGCGTCGCCGTGAGCTGCAGCACTGGTTCGGCGATCGTGTCACGACGTCGATAGGCGCAACGGTCGAGGCCGCGCTGCCCGGTTACATGGACAACATAGTTTCGGGGAGGATAGCCAACATGTTCAACTACCGGGGCCCTAACTGCGTCATCGACGGCGGCCGCCTTTCCTTCGCCCGGTCCATTGAAATGGCTTCCCTCGTACTGGCCGAGCATGAAGCGGATGGCATGATCGTCGGATCATCGTTCGCCAATCCGAGTCATCTCGTCGACCAGGATGCGGCCAGGCTGGCGACCGCAACTCTGATCATGCTGCGTCCACTGGATTGGGTGAAGGCCCATCGGGAGCAGGTCCAGGCCGTCATCAGAATCAGCCACGCAGACCAGCCGGGAACGGACCCTCAGGTTTTTCTGGATGCGGCCCGACTGGCCCAGGCCGTGACCGAGCGTGGACGTCATGCTTCCCGACTGCAGGCGGGAAGCATGCTGGTCGATGTGATGGACCTTGACGCTGTGACATCCGAACGAATCGAACGCCTACCGGACGGGCTTCAGGAGCATCCCGGGACGGATGCGGGCCGCGGGCCGTCCAATGGCGTCACGGTACATGACACGTGGATTGGCATACAGGGCCCCACGGTTCCCGACTGCCTGGCCATGCTGCTCGATGGGACGGTCCAGCCGGACGGTCAGGACACACCCATCCGCATCATCGTCCCCTTTGATTCCCCTGCGGAGAGGGAGAGCAAGATACGGGAGCTCCGCATTCTGAGAGACGCCCTGCGGCGCCACCGATAGCCGACGAGTGCGGTCGATGTGCGGGGCGATTCGCGAATCCGACGCCCCGCACATCGACATGCCATATGCGCGATGTCCCGACATGAGGCTGGGAGATGGAGGGCATACCCGTGTCAATCACCGTTCCCGACATGTCCCGGCCGGGTGGCAACCTCAATGCGGCGGATTCAACCATCATTGCCCTATCGGGGAATGATCCGGAGTGTGATGGACTTTCCGATCCCACCCATCATGATGCGGTGCAGGGACCTATGGGCCGGAGGATGATTCTTCATCCGTAACGGCGGATGATGCGGAGAAGCATATGAAGACTGTTCAGAAGGCGACAAAAAGCCAGCGGACGCCCACCGCTGAGATCAGGGGGCTCATACTCGACGCCTCGAAGCGGATTATCGAGGAGGATGGGTACGACGCCTTCACCATCCGGCTTCTCTCGGAAAGGGCGGAGGTTTCTCCCGCGAGTATCTACCGGCATATCGGCGACAAGCAGGCCGTCATCGACACCCTCATCGACGACAGTTTCCGAACGCTACGGGAAAAGCTCCTGCGTGTCACCACCGAAGACCCTCTACAGAGACTTTATGATGCGGGAATCGTATACCGTGAGCACGCCAAGGCGTCGCCCGGCATCTACGCCCTGTTGTGGCGGTGGCACGCCGGCGATGCATCGGAAGCCTGTCTTGCCGCCATGACGGAACTGGTGCGCTACGGGCAGGCCGCGGGAAAGATCCGGAGGGATGACCCACACCTCATCGCATGGTCCATATGGTCCGCCGTGCATGGGTTCGTCCAATTCGAGACGCGACCCGAACATGATACGCCCGTCGACGATGACGATGCGGCCTATTCCTTTCTGCTCCGACTGCTCATTCGAGGGGTTCGCTCCTCTCAAGCGGCCTCCGAAGGAACGACGACCATCGCGGATACCAGCCGATCGTAAGATCGCCATTGGCCGCGCAACGTTGCATCCCGTCTCACCGCCGTAAACGTTCCATCCGCCTTCGGACGCACGGACACCTTACGGAAGTCCCCCGTCCCGTCCAATGCGGACAATGCCTTCGAGGCGGCCTCCTTCGCACAGAAAGCCGCCCTACGTTCCACCGAGGAAACCATCCGTAAGGATGCGAGCTCTTCAGGAGAGAACACAAACCGCATGACCGTATCGGATAATTCGTCCGAATCATCCACGTCCACTCCCACGGCACGGATTCTTTCCGACGGTGCCACGGCGGCGACGCACAATGACGGACAATGCGACAGTGATCCCACAATGCCTGACGGCCAGAGCGGTTCACCATCCCGACCCCGGAGGATCGGACCGTCACGGCCGATACGTCGTAAGGCTTCGTGGGCTAAAAGGCGCGTCTCCGTGAATTCCTTGCTTCGTTTGGCAGTGGCGTTCCCGACCAATGCCCGCTCACTGTCGAACAATCGCACATGACGTGTCCCCTCCCCCGAGACCGATACCTCGCAGCCGGAGGCAAGCAGTGGCCCGAACAGGTGTGTCCGTCGCATCATGAGGTCTGCGCACATTATGGAGTCTCCGCCGTCCCTCGTGGGTTGTTTCCTGTGACGCCAGCGCATTCCAAAATGAAAACGCGGAGTCCCCGACCTTCACGGCATGAAGAAGCATGCCTTTCAATCCGATTCCGTCCGCAACAGTCCATCTTGGAAATCGAATCGCCCGTCCATGTGTTGGAAAGGGAATGTGCCCATTATGCCGATCAGCTTGCCGAGGCTTGCAACAGAACCCACAGTCAGATCATACGCCTTTAGCTGGCATATTTTCCATAAACTCCACTATTTCATGCAAAAGTTCCCAACGTATCCATGTTGTTGATGGAAATAGTCCGAGTGAACGCATATGGTGCGTGTCCTCAAGACTTATCCGTAGCCCCGTGTGCCCTGATGGGTAGGAAGGGTCGCATTATCTCATTTGGACGACTATGGGATATAGGGCACGGGATTATTCCCGGAGTGTTTTTAACCGTCGTCTTTTAGGCAGCAGATAGTCATCCAGATACTGGAGATACTTCTCGCGCGTGGTCGGGCGACCCGCTCCCCGTCGGGTTTCCTACGTGTTTCGATGAAATCGCGGCATATTCCCGAAAGGTGACGTCGGTCGCCCTCGTCTTGCTCACCGTTATTCTGGGCGGCTTCCAGTCGCCGAGTCTTATATGCCGTTCAACGTCAGCGAGTCAGGCCTCCGCCATCGCGGTGTAGTTGGCATCGAATCGTCTCGAATAATGCTTCGGCAAATCGTGCCACTTGGCATAGGCCCAAGAAACTACAAGGAAACCGCTCCGACAGTCCAAGCCGTTCGGAATCGTTGAAAGAAAGCCGTTTTCGGGCATGAAAAAAGGCTTTCGGAATACTCCGAAAGCCCTGCTGGCGGAGAATACGAGATTCGAACTCGTGAGGCTGTTACACCAACACGCTTTCCAAGCGTGCGCCATAGACCACTAGGCGAATTCTCCAATTATGCAACGTTCCACAATGGTCACTTGCAAAACGCAACTTGACTAGGATACAACGCAATGCCGTAACCTCAAAATCGGCGTGTCGCGCCGCGTAGAGAGTGAACAGCCAAACAGGACGATGCACTTGCTAGCAACTTCAGCATCGCATAAATCAAACATGGAGAGACTCAACGCCCGTACACGCATCCTGCCAGCCGAATAACCAAACCATGGGAAAATTCAGCGTGTACAGGCCCTAAGACAGCCGACGATGCTCAACATGAGGGGAAGGCGTCCGATGTCAACTTACACCTTGAGATAACTGAACAATGATGTTACGAGGACAAACCGTCAGCAGATTGCTGATGTGTCTGGGCTTTGGATCCGTGGACGCGCCGCGGCTCGGAACCCCGCCCGGCCTCCCGGAACAACACGCCGACGGCACCCCCGGGCCATCGGCGGGTGGGGTCGTGCGGGACACCGGAAAGGAAGGAGGGCAAAAGGCCACGCAAACACGCACAAGACCCCCTCCCCGGGAGCCCGCCGAAGGCCCCGGGGCCGGAGGGCAAGGGGCCGCCGACAACGAAAAGGGACCCCTTCCCCGGGAGCCCGACAGGCTCGACCGGGGAAGGGGTCCCAACGGTTGGATGCGGCGGCGCGTTACTCTCCCACACCCTCCCGGGTGCAGTACCATCACCGTGCCAGGCCTTAGCTTCCGGGTTCGGAAAGGGACCGGGCGTCACACCTGGGCCATGGCCACCGCAAGACCAAAAACAACGGAACGGGAACCGTTCCGGCATTTATGACCGTGGCGGTTTGGGAACCGGCTAGCGGACGCGAGGAGCCTATCGTGTGAATCGTAATGCGACCATTCCGGCGCTCCTTGTCGCCTGGAACGATCCCGCAGCAGGAAAGACGCGGACCCGACCCAACCACAGGGGTCGGGACGTTATGTCGCCATCGCCCGTTAGTACCGGTCGGCTCCACCCCTCGCGGGGCTTCCACCTCCGGCCTATCAAACACGTGTTCCACATGCGGGCTACAACAGTTCAGGACTGTAAGGAATCCTAATCTCGGAGCAGGCTTCCCGCTTAGATGCTTTCAGCGGTTATCCCTCCCGAACGTGGCCAACCGGCCGTGCCGCTGGCGCGACAACCGGCAAACCAGAGGTTCGTCCACCCAGGTCCTCTCGTACTATGGGCAGGCCTCCCCAGGATTCCAACGAGCGCAGAGGATAGAGACCAAACTGTCTCACGACGTTCTGAACCCAGCTCGCGTGCCGCTTTAATCGGCGAACAGCCGAACCCTTGGGACCTGCTCCAGCCCCAGGATGCGACGAGCCGACATCGAGGTGCCAAACCATCCCGTCGATATGGACTCTTGGGAATGATCAGCCTGTTATCCCCGGGGTACCTTTTATCCGTTGAGCGATGCCGCGCCCGTGCGCCGGCACCGGATCACTATCTCCGACTTTCGTCCCTGCCCGGACCGTCGTCCTCGCAGTCAAGCCCGCTTGTGCGATTGCACTCGACACCCGATTGCCAACCGGGCTGAGCGGACCTTTGAGCGCCTCCGTTACTCTTTGGGAGGCAACCGCCCCAGTTAAACTACCCGCCAGGCACTGTCCCTGAACGGGATGACCGTTCGAGGTGAGACGTCAAACGAGAACAGAGCGGTATTTCACCTTGCGGCTCCACACGGGCTGGCGCCCGCGCTTCGAAGCCTCCCGCCTATGCTACACAATCCGCGACTGACGCCAATACCAAGGTATAGTAAAGGTCCCGGGGTCTTTTCGTCCTTCTGCGCTTAACGAGCATCTTTACTCGTACTGCAATTTCGCCGAGCTCCTGGTCGAGACAGCGGGGAAGTCGTTACGCCATTCGTGCAGGTCGGAACTTACCCGACAAGGAATTTCGCTACCTTAGGATGGTTATAGTTACCACCGCCGTTTACCGGGGCTTGAATTCACCGCTTCACCCCCAAGGGGGCTGACGGATCCTCTTAACCTTCCGGCACCGGGCAGGCGTCAGTGCATATACAGCGGCTTACGCCTTCGCATGCACCTGTGTTTTTGGTAAACAGTCGCTACCCCCTGGTCTGTGCCACCCCCACACGCTCCCGGAGCATGTCCGTTCACCCGCGGGGGTCTCCCTTATGCCGAAGGCACGGGAGCGGTTTGCCGAGTTCCTTGACCAGGATTCGCTCGATCGCCTTGGTATTCTCTACCTGACCACCAGTGTCGGTTTGGGGTACGGGCGGCAACGCGCCTGACGCCGAGGCTTTTCTCGACGGCCTGGACCACCGGATATCGGCCCGCAACGGGCCCCATCATCGCACCTCGCGCCCATGCACCACGGATTTGCCTATGATGCGCGCTGCGTGCTTGACCACGGAAAACCACCTCCGCGGCCGGCTCCCATTCCGTGTCACCCCTGCGCTCACCTACTGCGGCTGCGCCCCCAACGGGAACCCCGGCACGCGCCCCCGAAGGAACGCACGCCCGGAAACCCGGAGGTCGGCACCCACCGTCTCGGTCCTGTCGGTTCGCTGCCGGTACGGGAATATCCACCCGTTCATCCATTCGACTACGCCTGTCGGCCTCGCCTTAGGACCCGACTCACCCGGGGACGACGAACGTGGCCCCGGAACCCTTGGTCATCCGGCGGACGGGATCCTCACCCGTCTTCCGCTACTCATGTCTGCATTCTCACTCCCCTGAAGTCCACGGCACGGTCACCCGGCCGCTTCGCCCCTCAGGGGACGCTCTCCTACCCGGCACGCGCAAACGCGTGCCGCCGCGTCTTCGGTGGTGTGCTTGAGCCCCGCTACATTGTCGGCGCGGGACCACTAGACCAGTGAGCTGTTACGCACTCTTTCAAGGATGGCTGCTTCTGAGCCAACCTCCTGGCTGTCTATGCGGCCCCACATCCTTTCCCACTTAGCACACGCTTCGGGACCTTGGACGACGGTCTGGGCTGTCTCCCTCTCGACGACGGAGCTTATCCCCCGCCGACTCACTGCCGGCATACACATCGACGGTATTCGGAGTTCGGCTGCTGTTGGTACCCCACAAGGGCCCGCAAGCATCCGGTAGCTCTACCCCCGCGATGCAATAAGCCGACGCTGCACCCAAATGCATTTCGGAGAGAACCAGCTATCACGGAATTTGATTGGCCTTTCACCCCTAGCCCCAGGTCATCCCCCCGGTTTTCAACCCAGGTGGGTTCGGTCCTCCACGCGGTCTTACCCGCGCTTCAACCTGCCCAGGGCTAGATCATCCCGCTTCGGGTCCAGGACACGCGACTGAAAAACGCCCTATTCGGACTCGCCTTCGCTACGGCTGCCCCACCACGGGTTAGCCTCGCCACGCACCACTGACTCGCAGACTCATTTTTCGATAGGCACGCCGTCACCCCACAAAAGGGCTCCGACGGATTGTAGGCGCACGGTTTCAGGAACTCTTTCACTCCCCTCCCGGGGTGCTTTTCACCTTTCCCTCACGGTACTGGTACGCTATCGGTCAGACAGGTATGCTTAGACTTACGCCACGGTCGGCGCCGATTCACGCGGGATTCCACGAGGCCCGCGCTACTTGGGACACGCGATCGGGAGACGGCAAGCGTCCAGGTACGGGGCTGGCACCCTCTACGGCCAGGCCTTCAAGCCTGTTCCCCTGGCTAGCCGCTTTATGACTCCCGCCCGGCCCGTCGGGGCCGGGACACACGCTCCCGCAACCCCGGCCACGCAACCCCCGACGGGTATCGCGCGCGGCCGGTTTGGTCTGATCCGCTTTCGCTCGCCACTACTCACGGAGTATCCCTTCCTGCAGGTACTGAGATGTTTCACTTCCCTGCGTACCCCCCGCAACAAATGCGGTGCCGGCCCATGACGGCCGGCGGGTTGCCCCATTCGGAAATCCTCGGATCGAAGCCATGCTGGAGGCTCCCCGAGGCTTATCGCATCCTCAAACGTCCTTCGTCGGTACTGTCTGCCAAGGCATCCACCATACGCCCTTGCAAGCGACACAACGGCACCACGGCCATCGCCCCGCCCGCGGGTCTCCTGATAGCAGGATCGCCAGACGACAAATCATCACACTCAAAATGATCACAAAACGATCGATCTCGAAACCAAACTCGAAAAAGAAGAGTTTGGCGAAATCGCGATAAGCAAAGAGAAACACCAGGTTTCCCTTGCTCGCGTCCACTATCCAGTTCTCAAACCACCACGCGCCACCACTGTCACCCGACGTCCGAACGACGTCCAGGCCACCCATGATGGGCATCGAACCGCACCACAATCCAAGACTGTGGGGTGGCGGTCCGGGAACCCAAAAGCACACCCATACCACCCCCGCCACCCCGCAGGGGGACGGCAGGCCAGACGATCTCTTCCACACCAGCATCCCCACACGAAACCGTGGAACCATTCCACGCGCATGGGGCACACACCGGACACGAACCGTGCCCTGAATTCTCCGTAGAAAGGAGGTGATCCAGCCGCACCTTCCGGTACGGCTACCTTGTTACGACTTAGTCCCAATCACGAGCCTCACCTTAGACGGCTCCACCCCCAAAAGGGGTTAGGCCACCGGCTTCGGGTGCTGCCCACTTTCATGACTTGACGGGCGGTGTGTACAAGGCCCGGGAACGCATTCACCGCGGCGTTGCTGATCCGCGATTACTAGCGACTCCGCCTTCATGGAGTCGGGTTGCAGACTCCAATCCGAACTGAGACCGGTTTTCAGGGATCCGCTCCATGTCGCCATGTCGCATCCCGCTGTACCGGCCATTGTAGCATGCGTGAAGCCCTGGACGTAAGGGGCATGATGATCTGACGTCATCCCCACCTTCCTCCGAGTTGACCCCGGCGGTCCCCCGTGAGTTCCCACCACGACGTGCTGGCAACACAGGGCGAGGGTTGCGCTCGTTGCGGGACTTAACCCAACATCTCACGACACGAGCTGACGACGACCATGCACCACCTGTGAACCCGCCCCGAAGGGAAGACCCGTCTCCGGATCGGTCGGGAACATGTCAAGCCCAGGTAAGGTTCTTCGCGTTGCATCGAATTAATCCGCATGCTCCGCCGCTTGTGCGGGCCCCCGTCAATTTCTTTGAGTTTTAGCCTTGCGGCCGTACTCCCCAGGCGGGATGCTTAACGCGTTAGCTCCGACACGGAACCCGTGGAACGGGCCCCACATCCAGCATCCACCGTTTACGGCGTGGACTACCAGGGTATCTAATCCTGTTCGCTCCCCACGCTTTCGCTCCTCAGCGTCAGTGACGGCCCAGAGACCTGCCTTCGCCATTGGTGTTCTTCCCGATATCTACACATTCCACCGTTACACCGGGAATTCCAGTCTCCCCTACCGCACTCCAGCCCGCCCGTACCCGGCGCAGACCCACCGTTAAGCGATGGGCTTTCACACCGGACGCGACGAACCGCCTACGAGCCCTTTACGCCCAATAATTCCGGATAACGCTTGCACCCTACGTATTACCGCGGCTGCTGGCACGTAGTTAGCCGGTGCTTATTCGAAGGGTACACTCACCGGACAAGCCGGCTTGCTCCCGATCAAAAGCGGTTTACAACCCGAAGGCCTCCATCCCGCACGCGGCGTCGCTGCATCAGGCTTGCGCCCATTGTGCAATATTCCCCACTGCTGCCTCCCGTAGGAGTCTGGGCCGTATCTCAGTCCCAATGTGGCCGGTCGCCCTCTCAGGCCGGCTACCCGTCGTAGGCTCGGTGGGCCGTCACCCCGCCGACTACCTGATAGGACGCGACCCCATCC
>NZ_AZMV01000010.1 GCF_000522505.1 Bifidobacterium moukalabense DSM 27321
AATCAACGATCATCGCATGACCGGCACGGGCCGGCCGGCCTATGATGAAGGCACAACAGAACAACGAGACGGAAAAAAGACAACGGAACAATCACCCCGCGGCCGGCGGGAACGGCAAGACGACAGGAACCAGCGACGGCGGCCGCGACGAAAGGAAGACACCATGAAGAACAGCACCTTCGACCAGATCATCAACGCCAACCTCGCCTCCATCGACCCCGGCTTCGGCCAGTTCGCCCTCGCCAAGGCCTCCTCCGACCTGCTCAAGAAAGCCCTCAACAAGTAAAGCCAGCCCTAAGGCCCGATACGAACAAGGTGCCCTGCGACCCCCAACGGATCGCAGGGCACCTTGCGTTGGAACCGCACCATGTACGTTTCATATCTCGATTGTTTGTATGTATACGATTAATATAATCATATACATACAAACATGCTGTCGGGAGGATGGGTGGCGACCGTGCAATTCGTAGGCAGAACAGACGAGCTGAAAGCCCTCGAGGGGCTGTATGCAAAGGACAGGTTCCAGCTGGCCGTGATCTATGGCCGCCGACGGGTCGGCAAAACCGCGCTCATCTCACGCTTTTGCGAAGGCAAACGGGCTCTGATGTTCACCGCGCGGGAGCAGAGCGACACGGAAAACCTGCGCGACTTTTCGCAAATCGTCTATTCGTTCTTCAACTTTCCCCAGACCACAGGCATCTTCGGCAACTGGCAGGACGCATTGGACTTCGTCGCACACCAGGCGAAGCTCGATCGCACACAACCGTTCGTTTTCGTATTCGACGAGTTTCCATACGCGGCGCAATCACAAAAATCGCTACCGTCCACCCTGCAGATCGCCATCGACCACCAATTCGCCGACACCAACGTGACCATGATCTTGTGCGGCAGCAACGAAGGTTTTATGGAAAGCGAGGTCCTCGGCAGCAAAAGCCCGCTATACGGCCGCCGCAACGCGCAGATCCAGCTGCAGCCCTTCGACCTGTTCGATGCGGTCCAACTCATGCCAGGCAACGCCTCGTGGGAAGACAGGATCAACTATTACGCGGCTTTGGGAGGCACACCGTATTATCTGCTGCAACTCAACGACGGCGATACCTACGCGCAGAACCTGGAGCGACTGTGCTACACCACTTCGGGCATCCTCTACTCCGAACCGGAAATGCTCATGCGGCAGGAGCTGCGCGAGCCGGCGATGTACAACAGTCTGCTCAATGCGATCGGAGCGGGCAGGAACACACCGACGCTGATCGGCGATCAGGTCGGCATCGAGCGCACTTCCGTGAGCGGGTACCTGAGAACGTTGGAATCCCTGGGAATCGTGGAGCGCAAGGTCCCCTTCGGGCAGAACCCCTCGACCTCCAAAAAAGGACTGTGGCGGTTCAAGGACCCGTTCTTCGCATATTGGTACCGCTTCGTCGGGCCGACGACGGGACTGATCGAGCGAGGACTGTCGCGATCCGCGGCGACGCACGGCACGCAGGGCGGGGCCTTCACCACATTCGTCGGCCAGCAGTTCGAAGAGATGTGCATGCAGTGGATCGTCCGTCAATGCCGTGCCGGACGGATGGACTTCCTGCCAACCGAAATCGGCAAATGGTGGGGCAACGACCCGGTGGCGCGCGAGCAGACGGACATCGACATCGTCATGGCCGATTCAATCAACGAGCGCATGCTGCTGGGCGAATGCAAGTGGCGCAACAGCGTGAACGAGACCGAGGCGATCGCGACGCTGAAGGCGCGGGCCGGCCTCGTCAAAAGCCACTACGCCAAACGGTTCATGCTGTTCACCAAGCACCCCGTGAACGCAACGCTCCGCGACCAAGCCGACGGGGACGAATCACTCATGCTGGTTGACGCGGAGCACATGTTCTTTGGTTTTTTGCAGCCTGCTGTTACGTTTTCTTCAAGATGAGCCGACGATCATGCCAAGAAATCAACGATCATCGCATGACCGGCACGGGCCGGCCGGCCTATGATGAAGGCACAACAGAACAACGAGACGGAAAAAAGACAACGGAACAATCACCCCGCGGCCGGCGGGAACGGCAAGACGACAGGAACCAGCGACGGCGGCCGCGACGAAAGGAAGACACCATGAAGAACAGCACCTTCGACCAGATCATCAACGCCAACCTCGCCTCCATCGACCCCGCTTCCGGCCCAGTTCGCCCTCGCCCAAGGCCTCCTCCGACCTGCTCAAGAAAGCCCTCAACAAGTAGGCAATCTCCCGGCTCCGAWACGAWCA
>NZ_AZMV01000011.1 GCF_000522505.1 Bifidobacterium moukalabense DSM 27321
TTTTTTCCAGGGATAGGAATCGCTGCAAGTCAGTTTTGGTCTGAATCACGGCGCGCCCCTCTTTGCAGATGCTCTGCATCTGTGGTCCTCTCTTTTTGCTGCTAAGGGGAATTATAAGGGGTCAGGGGAGACAAGTCCTTTGCGGGGATATCCTCTCGGATATGGCGGAACTGGAGGGATTGCCGCATTGCTTGTTTTCGTTGATGAGGGTTGTATATTAACCCTATCCGTACGGTGCGCCGTTCGCCGTTTCAGTTCAGATAGCTTTGCTGTACGCTGTCAAGCATGCATGCCGATGTGAACCTGTCGAGATAGGTGCCACGAACGGCATCAGGGGAAAACCCACCACCACGGTCTATACTCCGGTACACAATGATTCGACCATTGAATATGGCGGATCCTCATACAGCGAAGTCAGCGGGTACACGCTACTGGTAAGGAGATAGGTTCAAGCTTGCAACTTATAGCGCTGTAATACGTTGTGTCGGTATCAATGCGAATATGTGATGAATGTCGTTATGAGCATCACTATCGGCGTTTGTAAACAACGGCATCCGTTCCTTTAATGGTGATGGTTTGTACGGGCCGATACTGTCGACGCAAGATGTTGTCGATAGTTGGTTTCGTTGTGTGTTGCACTACGATATACTCCGCTTGAGCGGTGGCGAATTCATCACGCAACAGTTGCGTGTAGCTGTCGCTGCATGATGCTTCCCAATCTTGAAGCCAAGCGAATCGATATATTGGCGTCAAATTATATTGCAGATATGCGTTGGGCTTCATGTTATACAGCACCACGCTGCCGTTGGCCTTTTGGATAACCTGTTCCAACTCGGGCTCGTCATACACCGGTTGGGACCAGATAAACTTGTTATCTTGTACGGCATGGCATCCGCATAGCAAGGCCATAATCAGTCCCAATACTGCCAGTGTCTGCCAGCGCATGCCGGCATATTGGCAGGCAATGCCCAGAAGAATTGGTAGGAAGATCGCAGCTATCGCGGCATAATGATGGTATGGATTGATGTTGAGGAACAGGGCCACAAATAGGATGCCGGATATCGCTATGGTGCAATCGGTGAGATTGAAATGACGTTCGAGCAGCATGTGCGCTAGGGAGGTTAGCACCATGGCACATGGTACTAACAGAATGAGTACGATGGTGCTGGGCTTCTCGGATAGCAGGCCGCCAGAATTCTCCGCATAGTTGATATTGAATAGTACTGTGCCATATATGAAATCGTAGAGTGCATGGTGCACCGCAAAATAGATACAGAATGGCACCAGTGGCAGGGCCACACCAGCGATAAACGTCAGAGCGCACTTGAACAATGCCGCCCATTGTTTCCACCGGAGGAGCACCATGGCGATGACCAGTACGCTAACACATACGGATAATGCGTTAGTCAAGCGGGAAAGCAGGCAGACGCTGAACGATATTCCATATACGAAAGGATGCCACCATGGCACGATGGCTACAGAATCATGGTTCGTCTGTTTAAACCACCGGACGGCAATCAGTAGGGACAGAGCGAGGAAAGGAAAGCAAAGAGGCTCAGTCATGTCCCAAGAGGGGGCGCATAGAATGCCAATCCATATGGCGGATATCCATGCGATTATCATTGCTGCTACTGTGCCGTATCGTTTGGGAACAAATTCCTTGGCAATCAGGTACAACATATTCACCGTGATGGCGGCCCAGATGATGATGAGCAAGAAGATGCCCAACGCTGAGCCCGTGAGTTTCCATCCGACCATATTAAACAAGAAGATCATAGGGCCTTTTTGGTCCCAGAAATCCACGTATGGCACACCGCCCTCGGCCCAGATTTTGCCGGTAAGCTCAAAAATGTACTGGTCGGAATACGCCTCGAGGACTTGAGGATAGATGGGTGAGAGAAGATCCGTGAGTGTAATCAGCATTGCGGTGAATACAGAGTTCACCACAATCGGAATCGCACACGGTGCCATGCGGATACGGTTCAGTGATGAAGCTGATGATGCCATTGGTGCACTACATGCCATTGATGTATCGCCCTTTCATTGAATGGATACACGCAGTTATTTCTGGTATCGCCAGATCTGAACTCTTGGGTCGTTGGTGAGGTATGCGATGAGCGTGTCGCGGCGGTCGCCATATAGGTACGCGGTTTTTTCCAGGGATAGGAATCGCTGCAAGTCAGTTTTGGTCTGAATCACGGCGCGCCCCTCTTTGCAGATGCTCTGCATCTGTGGTCCTCTCTTTTTGCTGCTAAGGGGGAATTATAAGGGGTCAGGGGAGACAAGTCCTTTGCGGGGATATCCTCTCGGATATGGCGGAACTGGAGGGATTGCCGCATTGCTTGTTTTTCGTTGATGAGGGTTGTATATTAACCCTATCCGTACGGTGCGCCGTTCGCCGTTTTCAGTTCAGATAG
>NZ_AZMV01000012.1 GCF_000522505.1 Bifidobacterium moukalabense DSM 27321
AAAGCTCTCTGGCCTTGCTGCCATGGGCTCTGGAGGCCTGTTTCATGGCGGTGGCTTTCACCTATGTCGTCGGCTTCGCGTTGCTGTGGTGCTCCGAATCGTTCACTTTCAGGCTACGCGAGGGATTCCGTCCTTTCGGGTACGCCGCCGTGGGTCTTATCGGTTATGGTGTATGGAGCCTGCTGGTCTTCACCACGACCATCAATTCGGTGTTGACCAACGTGGGCGAATCCGTGCTCACCAATGGGCAGGTCGGTGCCATTGCGTTGAATGGCGCGGCGCTGGGCTTCATCGCGTTTCTGTTGGCGAAGCTGCTTGATGTAAAACTCGCCAATCGCAAGGGCATGGCCATCGCTATGCTCATTGCGGAAGTCGTGATCGGCATTGTCGGGCTGCTTATCATGATTCGCATGTTCTCCGTGCTGTACTGAATATCCGTATTCGTACGGCGTCCGTCCAGGAAGGCAGGGTGTCCGTGTTCAGCATTCTTGAAATGTTCAAGATCGGTGTCGGTCCAAGTTCCTCCCATACCGTCGGACCCATGGTCGCGGCTCGTCGGTTCGTGGCCTCGCTGGAACGTGACGGCTCGCTTGAACGGGTGAATCGCGTGCGGACCGTGCTATATGGTTCCCTGGCGCTTACCGGATTGGGGCATGGTACCGACAGGGCCGCGGTGGCCGGGCTGGAAGGCAACGTGCCGCAAAGCGTCGATACCGATCACGTAAACACCATTCGTCAGGAATGCGAGCGTTCGGGTGAACTGATGCTGAACGGCACGCATCGCATCCCGTTCGACTATGCGCATGATGTGGTGTTGGACGTATGGCACCGGATGGCGGCTCATCCCAATGGCATGCGGTTCCAGGCTTTCGACCCATATGACAATCTGATCGGGGAACAGGTCTGGTATTCCATCGGAGGGGGATTCGTCCGTCAGGGATCCGTGGAGGATCCGATGATCGGCATTCACGATCGGCCGCCGGTGGGAAGCGCCTTTTCGGATCAGGACGGCGATTCCTCCATCGATGCCACCGCGGTGCCGTATCCTTTCACGACTTGTGACGAGTTGATCGCACTGTGCGATGAACATCATATG